>OZ244627.1:2652543-5305086 GCA_965218645.1 Waterburya sp.
CAAAATTATTAACCGTAGCGGAGAGCATTTACTGAGATTAATCAATGACATTTTAGAAATGTCCAAAATTGAAGTAGGTCAAATTACCCTCAATGAAACCAAATTCGATCTATACACAATGCTGAGTAGCTTAGAGGAAATGCTCAGGCTTAAAGCAAAAGCAAAGAACTTAGCCTTAGTTTTTAACATAGATCGCCATGTTCCCCAGTTTATTTTTACTGATGAAGGAAAGTTGCGTCAGATTATGATTAACTTGCTGGGTAATGCGATCAAATTTACTAATAAAGGTTCAATTACTTTGCTAGTTAAGCTAAACGATAGTAATAAATCAAAAGAAAATCAAATTGACTTTCTTTTTTCTGATACCTATTCCTTGTATTTTGCCGTTGAAGATACTGGCCCTGGTATTGAACCAGTCGAAATGAGTCGGCTGTTTTCTCCTTTTGAACAGACAGAGATAGGACGTATCTCTAACGAAGGAACAGGCTTAGGTTTGTCTATCTGTCATAAATTTGTGGAGTTGATGGGAGGAGAGCTTAAGGTTAAAAGTACTGTAGGCAAAGGAAGTGTTTTCTACTTTGATATCTTAGTGAGAACCAAGGATGTACAAATCCCTGAAACAATTAGCATAGGCTCGGTTGAGAAAAAAATTATCAGTTTAGCTCCAGATCAGCATCAATATCGCATTCTAGCCGTAGATGACGTTGCTCCTAGTCGCTTGCTATTAAAAAAATTGCTGACAACAATTGGCTATGCTGTCCAAGAAGCTAGAAATGGTCAAGAAGCGATCGCGAAATGGCAGGAGTGGCATCCCGATCTAATTTTAATGGATATGAGAATGCCCGTAATGGATGGCTATGAAGCAACAAGGCGAATCAAAACCCAGCCTTCAGGTAAAAAAACGATTATTATTGCTTTGACTGCCAGTGCTTTTGAAGAAGAAAAAGTTGAAGTTTTATCTGCTGGATGTGATGATTTTATGCGTAAACCATTTCATGACCATGAATTATTAACAAAAATAGGACAGTATCTAAAAGTTGAGTATCTTTATGAAGATGGCGATCGCCTTTCTACCTATGAGCAGTCATCACTTCGGGATTTAACCGCTGAAGATTTAGCGGTGATGTCCGTAAAATGGCGATCGCAATTATATGAAGCAGCTACGAAGGTAGATAACCAAGAAATCTACCAGCTCTTAGCAGAAATTCCCGCTGAATATGAATCCCTTGCTCAAGAATTAGGAACTTTAGTGGAGCATTTTCGCTGTGACAAAATTATTGATTTAGCTAAATTTGTTAACTAATGAGCGTTTCGACTTTAAAACAGACTAGAGCCAAGATTTTAATCGTTGATGACAAGCCTGAAAATCTTCATCTACTGTTAGAGGTTTTGACCAAAGAAAACTATGAAGCTAAAGGAGTGCTCAGTGGTGAAATGGCATTGAGGGTGACTAATTTGGTAATTCCCGATTTAATCTTGTTAGATTTGATTATGCCAGGACTAAATGGCTATCAAGTTTGTGAACAGCTTAAAGCCAATAGCATTACTCAAGATATTCCAATTATTTTCTTAAGTGCCAGCAACGATCCTATCGATCGAGTCAAAGCCTTTAGTGTTGGTGGAGTAGACTTTATTGACAAGCCCTTTCAAATTAATGAAGTACTATTGCGGATCAATAATCAGCTAAAACTTAAGTTTGCTCAAAGAGAAATACAAAAGCTCAATGCCGAACTAGAGCAGCGAATTCAAGAGCGAACGGCACAATTAGAGCAAGCTAATCAAGAATTAAAACACGAAATTCAAGAGCGCGAACAAATTACTCAGCTTTTTCAAGCAAGTGAAGCCAGATTGGAAAGTATTCTTAATTCTTTAGAAGAAGTAGTTTGGTCAGCAGATGTGAGTACAAGTAATTTGCTTTTTCTCAATCCCGCAGCACGGCAGGTATATGGTCGTTCAGTTGAAGAATTACTAGATAATCCTGATTTACGCCTAGAGTCAATTCATCCTGAAGATCGCGATCGCGTTGAGTTATCTTTAGCTAGCTCTTTGAATCATAGCAACGATCTCGAATACAGAATTATTCAACCCAATGGCGAGGTGCGCTGGGTATGGGAACGCAGTCGCTTAATCTTTGATAACACTGGCAAGGCTCATCGCCGAGACGGAATTATCTGTGACATTACTAAAAGAAAACAGGTTGAATCTGAATTGAGTTACGAAGCCAAACACGACTCTTTAACCAAATTGCCCAACCGTGCAGCTTTTATTGAACGAGTTGAAGAAGCGTTAAAACAATGTAAAAGAGATCCCAATTATCTGTTTGCCGTTTTATTTATCGATCTAGACCGCTTTAAAATCGTTAACGATAGTTTGGGACATTTAGTTGGGGATGAATTATTAGTAACTGTGGCTGAAATTTTACTTGAGTGTTCTCGTTCTCGAGATTTTGTTGCTCGTCTAGGAGGAGATGAATTTACTATCCTCCTCGACCAGGTTGAAACCATCGATGAAGGCAATATTATCGCTGACAGAATTCAAACTAAGCTTGCTTACTCTTTTTCTCTTCAAGGGCATACCGTCTTTACTAGTGCCAGCATTGGCATTGTTATGGGCAATAATCAATATCAAGATAGTTCAGAAATTTTGCGTGATTCAGATATTGCTATGTATCGCGCTAAGTCTTTAGGTAAGGCAAGGCATGAGGTATTTGACCAAGAAATGTATGCAGAGACTAAAGAACTATTAGAGATTGAAAACGATTTACGACGGGCATCATCGCAAAATGAATTAACCCTCTATTATCAACCGATCGTTTCTTTTGACAACAACGTTTTATATGGTTTTGAAGCTTTATTGCGCTGGAATCATCCGACAAAAGGTTTCTTGTCTCCTGAGAAATTTATTCATATTGCCGAGGAAACGGGACTAATCAATAATATTGGCGAATGGGTCTTAGAAGAAGCTTGTCGTCAAATGCACAGATGGCAGCTTAAACATCCTGGTGCAGCAGATTTGAAAATGAGCGTCAATGTGACTAATCAACAAATCAAAAATCCTAATTTTTTAGCTCACTTAAAGGCAATTTTACAGAAAAATCGGTTGTCTGGTGATTGTCTAAATTTAGAAATTACCGAAAGTACCCTGATGGATCACAAGCCAGAAACAATTGCTTTATTTAATCAAATCAAAGCTAGAGGAATTAATTTTAATATTGATGATTTTGGGACTGGCTATTCATCCTTGCAGTACCTAAATCGTTTTCCCATTAGCACCCTCAAAATCGATCGTTCCTTTATTAAAGGAATGTTGAAAGACAAGGAAAATTTTGAAATCGTCAAGATGATTATTTCTTTAGCCAGAACTTTAAAAATTGACGTAATTGCTGAGGGAGTTGAAAATTTAAAGCAATTAAAAATTTTACAAACCTTCAATTGTCAGTTGGGACAAGGATATCTTTTCTCTGAAGCATTGGATAGTGAATCTGCCGAGCAGTTGATTAGTCAGTCTTAGACGATCTTGCTGCAAATTTCAGCTAATGCCAAAACGGTAACCCTTGCCATAAACGGTATGAATTAAGTGTGCCTGTCCTTTGATTTCAATTTTCCGTCGTAATAGTCGCACTAAAGCAGCCAGAACATTACTACTTGGTTCTTCTTCTGTTTGCCATAGATAACTATAGATTTCTGCGTGGGTTAATAAGCGATCTGGGTGCTGCATAAAATATTCAAGCAGTTCAATTTCTTTTTCCGAGAGATCGATCGCCTTGCCTTGGCGATATGCTACCTGATTGGCGGTGTCCAATTCTATGTCTGCTACTTTTAGACGATCGCTTGGGTAATCACCTGAATGCGTTTCCAAACTAGAGCGACGCAGCAAAGCGCGGACTCTAGCCAGCAATTCCCGAAGCTCAAAAGGCTTCATCAGATAATCATCTGCCCCTGCATCTAAGCCTTCAACGCGATCGTCTACCGTATCTTTAGCCGTTAAAAACAGTACAGGAGTTGCTAAAAATTGCGATCGCACCTCACGGCAGATTTCTAACCCTGACTTATAAGGCAGCATCCAATCTAAAATCAGCAAATCATACTGATTTTGCAATGCTAGCTTCATTCCCGCAGCTCCATCATTGGCTATATCTACCTCATATCCTTCCTGTAATAAAATTTTACTTAAAGGATCGCTTAACTCAGTTTCGTCATCCACCAACAATATTTTCATTTCTCCTCTTTGATTGCCCCTGCCATCTGCAAATAATATCTAAAATAATACTGATAGAGGTTAAAAGAATAAAGATAGTTTGATTATGCAATATCGGCGATTTGGTCGTACAGAGTTACAGATGCCCATTTTCTCCTGTGGAGGCATGAGATATCAATACAAGTGGGAAGATTTGCCCCAGTCTCAAATACCCGCAGCTAATCAGCGTAATCTTGAGGCGACAATTCAGCGTTCACTTGAGCTAGGGATTAATCATATTGAAACGGCTAGGGGTTATGGTAGTTCTGAGATGCAGTTGGGTCAAATACTACCCCAGCTATCACGGGAAAAATTGATTTTTCAAACCAAAGTATCACCAAATCCCGATCCTTTAAAATTTCGTCGTCAATTTAAGCAATCCTTAAACTTTTGCCAATTGGAATATGTAGACCTTTTGGGCATCCACGGGATTAATAATGAAGAAACATTTCAACAAACTATACGGGTTGGGGGCTGTCTTGACGAAGCCAAAAAACTCAAAGCCGAAGGTAAAGTCAGACACATTGGCTTTTCTACCCACGGATCTACAGAAATTATTACTAAAGCGATTGAAACTGGTGAATTTGACTATGTAAATCTGCACTGGTATTACATTAATCAATGGAATTGGTCAGCCATAGAAGCAGCACAACGGCACGATATGGGGGTATTTATTATTTCCCCATCAGATAAAGGAGGACATCTTTATAACCCACCCCCCAAGCTAGTAGAATTGTGCCAACCTCTTAGCCCGATGGTCTTTAATGATCTATTTTGCCTATCTCATTCTCAAGTGCATACCCTAAGCTTGGGTGCAGCAAAACCAGAGGATTTTAATGAACACCTAAAGATTTTACCTTTACTCCACCAAGCAGATGAAATATTACCACCTATTTTAGAGCGTTTAGAACAAGAAGCGATCGCCGTATTGGGCAAAGATTGGCTAGATAATTGGCAAGTTGGTTTACCAAGCTACAAAGAGACTCCAGGCAATATTAATCTGCCAATAATCTTATGGTTGCGTAATTTAGCTTTGGCTTACGATATGATTGAATATGGTCAGGCGCGATATAATTTGCTTACCAATGGAGGTCATTGGTTTCCTGGAGCAAAAGCAGATCGAGTCAAGCAGGTAGATTTGCAATCCTGTTTAGCATTAAGCCCCTATGCTCAAGAAATTCCCAAGCTTTTAGTTGAAACAGACAAATTACTTGGAGGCGCACCAGTAAAGCGTCTTTCTCAAAGCTAAGTGACATCCCCAAAGTCATATAGCACTTCAGCTTCTAATTAACATCTGGTGTGAATTAGAAATGTTTAATGTCACATATTTGTAATTGAAATGTAAATGATCTGTTAGAGTAATTATTCTTTGAATTTTATAATAATTTCAACTCTTCAAAACAACGGCGTGTTAAATCAATACGTGCTGCTATATCATTGTCGTTACGGACATCAATATTAGTAGCAAAAAAGTAAACATCTTTACCTTTTTCTAAGTAGCCGACATACCAGCCAATCTGCGGTTTAGTTTTGTCTTCAAAACTAACTAAGCCTGTTTTAGCCCGAATAGTATAGTCTGGAGTCTGTTCAACAATCATGATATCTTTGGTAATTGAAAGCGATCGCTTTGAAAAAGGCAAATTGTTGTTATATAAACGACGTAGAAACCCAATTTCTTGTTGGGGTGTAATTCGCAGCTTGCCCGTTAGCCAGAATGTGTCGATATCTTCAGTGCTACCAATATTTTGATTGCCATAGTTTGATTTACTAACATAAGATTGCATCTTCTCGTGTCCAACTCGGCGGGCTAACACTTGGTAAAACCAAACGGCTGAAAGCTTAAAAGCCTCTTTCATGTTTAAATCTCGATTCCACTCAGGAACTGTTGGTCTATAAATTCCATCCCAAGTCAGAATTGCTAATTCATTATCAATGACTCCAGTTTCTAAAGAGATGAGAGAGTTGAGAATTTTGAATGTCGATGCAGGTAAAACAGCTTTTTCATTACGCTGTTGATTATATTGATAAGTGCGATCGCTTTGAGCATCGTAGATCGCGATCGAGCCTTCTACCCCTGATTGCCGAAAATACTGTTCAAAGTTTATCTTCTGAGGAATATCAAGAGCAACTGGTGATTGTAACATTGTTCTTGGCATAGTTAAAGCTGGCTTTGTGACTTGCCAGAAAATACCCACAGCGCAAGCGATCGCAACACAAAATATAGCGAGTTTTTTGCTTATTACGCCTGATGTGAATTTGATGTGAATTAATTTCTTTACTATAAACTTATTGAAATCCATAATATTCGTCGCAAATGAAAGCATAAGCTGTCATTTGTAAATTTTCCTTTGAGTATATAAACGTACCTAAGCTAGTCTAGCCAGACACTACAGCTTTGCTTTGTGCGATGTACCCTAATGAAGGTGACTCTATCTCTGAATGTTTCTGCTTGGCATTTTCTACTTCTACTAACTTCAAAAATGACTTAACATCCTCAACTGCCACTAATTCGTAAGGAATGCTGAATAACCCTGTAGCTGATTGCTCAAGATGCTTATCTAGATACTCTTTCATCATTGAGTTGGAATCAACCATTATGGAATGCCGACCTTCTTCGATACACACGCGACCTGTTGTCCCTGAACCAGCAAAAAAATCGAGTACAATACTACCCTTATACGAAAGTCCTTTGACAAATCTTCTAATCAACTCAACAGGTTTTTGTGTAGGATGCCCGACACGTTCTTTTGAGTTACCGTTTAGTCTGCCTATCTCCCATACGTTTGTCGGGTTCTTGCCCTTTTCAACATTTTCAGGATTCAGTCTTTTGTCGCGTAAAGCTGCTTTCTTACCTTTTTCATCGTAAGGAATTCTTACTTCTTCTAGATTAAAATAATATTTTTTTGTCTTAGATAGCCAGACTGCCTCTTCATGCCGATTAGCGAAAAATCTATGTGCGCTCATGCCGTTTTTATAGTACCAAATTACTAAATTGACGAATCTAAGCTTGGTTTTGTGTCTCGTATAGTGGAGAATTTCCAACAAATCTCCCTTCTTAAGATCTTGATATTGAAACCCGCCGAAAATGACACAATTCCCCGTACTAGTTAGAATCCGATAGATTTGATCTAGCCATGTTTTAGCCCAATCCAAATAATTGTGATGTGTATCCCAATAATCGAGATCCAGATTATAAGGAGGATCTATCAGTATGAGCTGTATTGATGAATCAGGCATTGTTTTGAGAAATTCAACAGCGTCCTGGACGCAAAGACCATGTAACGACTTCGTAATGTTTATATCTGCGACATTCGAGCTGTGAGTCTTCCCGTCTTTTTTAAGTTTATTTAATGCTCTATGACCGCTGTTGAAGTGTGATTTATTTGCCATATAATCCTATACGCCTTCTATATTTAAATGATAGTTGCTTGTAAGAAACTCTATTCCAAACATTTCTTTTAATTTAGAAATCTCATCAGCATGATATGTAACTTCTCCTGTTGAAAGGAATGTATAGAATTTGAAAAGTCTATTTAAGATTACTTCGTCGTTTTCATCAGAAGAAAGCTTCATCACTTTGAAAGCAGGCACGAAGCAACAAACATTTATTTCACTTGAGCTTTGATCTAAAACTCCAACAGCATCTAGTACGTTTATCAAAAAAGGGACTCTACGCCTCCTTACTTTTTCTGTGGGGTTCTCAAGACCGTGCCTATCTAGGTATTCCTTAACAAAAGGAGCTTCAAAAAACTTACTGTAGAGAATAGATTTCTTGATATTAGTAGTTCTTCGCGTACCATCTTGCATAGTGTAAAGGTATCTCAGTAACAGAGAAGCAGCATCCATATTCAAGAACTGCTTGCGTATAATGCTTTTTTCTCTTGGATTAGCTTCAAGATAATTTCTAATCGCTCTATTTATGCTTCTCTCGCAATTCATACTCCATGAAATATCATCTTCTCCCTCTTGCTTAAATGAGAAATCTAATGCTTCTAGCATTGGTTTCAAAGCCTGGTAAACCTCTCTCCCTTCACTAGTAAAAGTTAGTACAAGATCGTCTTGTTTTGACTCATCTCTAAAGTCAACAAGCAGTCCTAATTCCATACATGCTTGTATTTTGTACTTAGTTTGCCTCTGAAAGCTTCCTAATTTATCTTCATCGTAATTACCAGAAAATCGTACATACTTGTCATCGATATAGCTTCGTGAAGTTTGTCCAGTACCTATTATGTTGACTATGTACAGCACATGACCTAAGTGTGTGCCTTGAGGAAAATGGTAACTAAATTCTGTATGTTCTCCTATTTCTTTAAGAAATCCTACCCACGATCCAAAAAGTGAAAAGTAGCGACTAATCTTAAATTCGCCTTTACTGTTTATATCATTCTGAGTAGGCTTTCTTTCAAGTGCTTCAGCCACTTCATAATAGGCAGCAATAAGATCTTCTTTTGTAATATCATGTTCAGAAGTGTCTTGCTTATCAAGAATTTTTTCTACTTCCGTATCGAAAATAACTTCACATTTGGGAGAGTACTCATATTCAATTTTCTCTACACGCCCATTTGACTGATTAATCTTTTCCTTAGATGTCTTTGAGAGATATTTACGAATATTGTTAGCTTTCTTGTAATTTCCAATAAAGTCAATAACAACGACATTTTCTTTACTATTGCATAGTCTGAGTCCTCGACCCAACTGTTGTAAGAATACAGTTTTCGACTCCGTAGGTCTTAGAAAGAGCAGAACCCGTAGATCAGGAAAGTCAACACCTTCATTAAATAGATCTACTGTGAATGCAACTGTATACCTACTGTTTCTGAAGTCGGATGTGATTTGTTCTCTATTAACCGTCTCTGACGTTATAGAAACTGAGGGAATACCTTTGGAGTTAAAGAATTTCTCCATCGCCTTCGCGTGACTAATGGAACAACAAAATCCTAATGCTTTGTTTTCTTCTCCCTTTGAAAGATATTCTTCATATATTTTCTCATTGCGTTCTTTAATTATCAGTGTTTTATTAAGATCTGCAATGTTATACTTCGTACCATTATACGCCTAGTGTGAATTAAATTTTAGAAAGTAAATGAGGATTGAAAAGTCAAAACATCAATCTCAAAATGATGGCGCAGGAAAAGTCGCAAAGTATGAGAGGTCATTTTGAGTGCCATATGAGTAGCTAGTCCACCAACAGTTTTGTTGAGTAATCGCTCTGGATTACGACCAGTATTTTGAATTTCATTGAAAACTCCTTCAATTCTTTGTCTTACTCGGCTAATCAAATGTTTTAAAGCAGAACTTACTTGTTGATGTTGATTTTCTCGCTGTATCGTCCAAATACGATTAGCAGTAGCCTTAGTTATCTCTGATTGCCACTCTTGACCAATAAACCCCTTATCTCCATAGATATCGCTACCATGAACCATCTGAAGGACTCCTTCAACAGCTTTACGCTCATCAGTGTTAGCCGAAACCAGTTCATAAGCCACAGGTATCCCCCCCAGAGTTGAAAGAACTACTAGTTTGTAGCCGAAATATTTCATCTTCCTTGCTGCACAATAGCCATAATTGGCACTACCATCAAAGTCACTATGTCTTTTGCTTCTTTTGTAACCGACTACAGGTATCGGTTTAGTGTCAATAACAAAACTATTGGCAGCCTCAACTCCTAGCTGTTTGACCCATCTCCTTCTGAGAGTTTCTATTTCATCTCCCAATTTTCGTAAGCGTCTATTAAATTGACTCCGCTCTAACAAATTAGGAAACCATTCTCCATAATTGGCACGAATAAAACCGATAAACTGAGTTTCTCCTGGAAATGGTAAATAGTCCATCATCAAAGCCAAAGTCATAATTTCACTATTACTCATTTTTGGTTTTGCCCCTGAAACACTGGGTTTTGACGATTTTCTCTCTAGCTGATACCAGTCATCTACAAGGACAAAAACTATGACTAACAGGCTTTCAAAGTCTATGCTATTCATGAGGAAAGATATTTAGATGGACAGCTTGGTAACTTTCATCTTCTGTCTTTTCCTCCTTTTTTCCTAATTCACACTAGGCGTATTATGTTTTATGTTGTTGTAGTCGATATTGTCTTGTAGTCCGTAGTAAGTATACGGAACAAGAAACCCTTGTTCTATAGCTTGATTCAAAGAACATTCGTAAACCTTTTGATAATCAAAAAGCTCAAATATATCTTTTCTATCCATCCGATCTGGTGTGGCGGTCAATCTTAGTATACTAAACCAAAGTCGATTCTACGGCATCGCCCTTCTGAATCGATAAAGGGGTGCTGTGGAACAGCAAACTTAATATTTCTTGCTCCGAGCAGAGGATATAAAAAGTCACTTACAAATAGCTGTTCAGAATCTTGAGTAATTTGCTTGTCGTATGTAGCAAGATATTCTTCCAGCGTAACGCTATCTTTTTCTTTTAGTGGATTGCTCCAGTCAGTCATCGATTAATCCCTAAGTATATTGGTGAAAGGTAATGGAAGACAATTTCCAGGATTGCTGAGAACACATCGTAACTGATTTTTAACAGAGCAGCATCGGTGGGTTAATAAACACAATACAGTGGCAGATTAGAAAACTTCCGCATATTGTCTTTTAATTTATAAGATTATAGACACCATAAAACAGCCATAAATTAGTGCCTAATAGATCGTTTTTATGATGTTTGTAAACAGTAGTGTGCATAAACCGATTTAGTAAACAATTATTGGAACAAAGTAATTACGATTTTCAGACGGTTTATGCTTCCTTTTTTTACTTGGCGACAAAGAGATGATTCTCTTTATAGAAAGAAGATGGTTTGGAATTATATTGATTGTAGCCTCTATTTACGACAGTTTATGCTTCCACTAACGACAACTTATGGTTCAAGTGGCAGATAAGAATAAGCCTTTTTAAATTCCCATCAAGCATCTATTAATTTTATCCAGCTACTTAATTCAACAATCTACTTTATAAATCCAATCCTGATATTTCGGCTCTTTATTTTTGGTAATTGCTGTTAGTTTGTGCTTAATTTTCTCGGTAATTGGTCTATCAGTTGTCAGGTGATAGCTTTCAATTTGTTTTACGGGAGTTACCTTGGCTGCTGTGCCACTCAAAAATACTTCGTCAGCAATTAACAGTTCAGTTTTGTCAATCGCTCTTTCGACCGTTTCTATGCCCATGTCTTGAGCGATAGTCAATATGCTATCTCTGGTAATGCCCTCTAAAATGTCTTGATTAAACCCAGGCGTGATCAATTTACCATTGCGTACCATAAATATATTCATTCCCGAAGCTTCACATATTTTGCCCTGAGAATTCATTAAAATAGCTTCATCAAAACCCGATTCTACGGCTTCAGTTTTAGCTAAAGAAGAAGTAATATAAGCACCGCTAATTTTACCCCGCAAAGGCAAACTACGATCTTCCTGGCGATACCAAGAACTAATACGGCAGCTAATTCCTTCAGGGGGTAAATAGTCTCCCAATTCTAGACCATAAACAAAGAAATCTTTGGCAATTTCATGCAGTCGAGGGGCGATACCTAAATCAGAAGTATAAACAAAAGGTCGAATGTAAAAAGGTTTTTTGGGCTTATTCTTTTGGACAAAATCAATAATTATATGTTGTATTTTATCTGCGGGTAAATCATAATTTAGTAGTTTGGCACTTTCGCTCAATCTTTTACAATGGCGATCGAGTCTAAATAATAATATTTGCTCAGGATTCTCTGGATTAGGAATGCCTCTCATCCCACCAAAAGCTCCAGTTCCATAGTGTAAAGCATGGGTGGCAATAGAAATATTTGCTTCTTTAAAAGGAACAAACTGGTTTTGAAAATAAGCGATTTCTAAAAAATTGTGCATAATCTAATTTTTTACTAACTACTGATTATTTTGGTCTCACGTAGATGGGACTAAATATTTAGTGGGCATTAACAAGCAATTTTTATAACGAACATAATTATACTTTTGCCCACCCTACTATTGGTCATTGATAATCGATCATTGTTCCCCAAGCCACCCAGTTAGATTTTGCTGCTGTACTTCTGTCAAATTGTTTTTAACTGCCACTTCATAACGACTAGGTTGGGGTTCGCTTAAGGTAACGGGCAAGGTTTTTAACCGATCTTGATGAAAAACTGTAATTTGGATTGTATCCTTGACCTGGTAGTCTTTTAACCTTTCATTGAGAGATTCAGCAGTAACTCTAATTCCATTGATTGCTAAAAGTTCATCATCAGCATCAATTCCCGCTTTGCTTGCAGGAGATTCGGCAGCGACAAATTTAATTACTTCTCTATTATTCTCCGACTGTACCCTGATTCCCATATAAGGTATGTCTAATTCAGTAACAGCTTTTAAGTATAAGCCAAAGGGTTTAAAGTAGTCATCAAAAGGTAATTCGACCGTGGTTTCGATATAGCGAGAGAAAAAATCATCTAGGTTTTCGTCGGCAACTTCGGCAATTACATCTCTCAGTTGAGTTTCACTAAAGCCTATTTCATCTTGTCCAAAACGCTGCCACATTAACTGCATCACGTTATCAAGCGATCGCTTATTATTATGTTTAGCTCGAATTATTAGATCTAGCAGCAGGGAAACAAATTGCCCTTTAAGGTAATAGGAAATCTGATTATTATCGCTATTGGCATCACGACGATAAAGCTTAATCCAGGCATCATAGCTAGACTCTCCCAATGGTTGTATTTTACGCCCGTAGGTATTAAGGTACTTAGTAAGATCTTTACTCAGGTTTTTTAAACAGGTTTGACGGTCGTATATTTTTGCCCGTAGAGGAATTAAAAGATCGTAATAGCTAGTTGTTCCCTCGCAAAACCACAGAGAAGTAGTATAGTTTTCCTCGTCGTAATCAAATACTTCTAAAGCTTTGGGGCGGATGCGTTTTACGTTCCACAGATGGAAAAACTCGTGTGCCACTAACTGGATAAAACGTTCGTATTTCTCGCGATCGCGAAACCCAAATCGAGGATAATTTAGAGTACAGCTATCCTTGTGTTCTAAACCTCCGTAGCCACTTCCCGACAGGTGCAGCAGAAATAAATACCTTTCATAGGGCAAACCACCAAACAGCTTTGCTTCTACTTCAATTATCTTTTTGGTATCGGCAATTATTTGTTCAGGATTGGCGTTACCTTCACTCCAAATAGCTAAAGAATGGGGCTTATCTAACACCTCAAAATTATATACTTGCTGTGTCCCCACTTCTACGGGAGTATCAACCAACGTATCAAAATCTTTGGCAACAAAAGTATTGGTTTCTCCTTCCATTTTGGGCAAGGTTGTCGTAACCTGCCAATCTGACTGTGGAGTTACAATCTGAACTGTAATTGGCTGTTGTTCTAATCCAGGTACATAAAAGAATAAAGCTGCGCCATTAAAATAGCCATGAGTAGCATCTAAATGATTAGTGCGTACCGTTAAATCATTGGCAAAGATACGATAGCTAACTGTTATTTGCGAACAGTCTTTTGTTGCTACCTGCCAATGATTTTTACTGATTTTTTGGCAAGTTAAATTCTGTTTGTTGCTATCTTCCGCCACAAAATCCTGTAAATGTCTGGCGTATTCTCTGACTAAATAAGAACCAGGAGTCCAAACTGGCATTTTGAGATCTAGGCTTGTAGACTGCCAATTTTTTATTTGTAAGCTAACTTCAAATAGGTGAGAAGCAGGTTGGGACATGGCAACTTGATAAAAC
This sequence comes from Waterburya sp., assembly GCA_965218645.1. GTDB lineage: Bacteria > Cyanobacteriota > Cyanobacteriia > Cyanobacteriales > Xenococcaceae > Waterburya. The sequence continues at coordinate 2,666,499 of OZ244627.1, forward strand.
AAGGTTGCTTTTTTTTGAGTAGGTTGTGGCTGACGAGTAGCTGTGGCTTCAGTCATTAAGCTTTCTTTTGGTAGACAAAAATCAAATACAGATAGGAATGCAAGTCTATATTTTATCTATATCTTGTAGATTGCCCAAACTAAACAACGTATCAAATTCAAATTATGGAAGCCGTTGCTTTATAAGTTACGTAACTATGCTATAAATATTAAGGATTATGAAATAAAAGCAATGTTTTGTCGCATTTTCTCGACAATCGTGGATTAACTTGCTTTTGCTATCAAAAATTCTATATTTAAAGTGAATTCGGTCATAACAATACTATTACTTGGTCAAATGACCTCCTAAATTGTCCTTAACCGAACTGACGTTATTTACTTTTTCCGCTTATATTTCTTAAGTGGCAAGGTTTTTACGCACATACACCTGCGCTCTTATAGGACAATTTGTTCGGCGAGATCGTCCAGAAACTTCCAAACAATACAATTTAAATCGCCTAATAAATTTTATGACAGCAGTATCGCTACAAAAAGAATCGAACCAATTAGATGACAAGATCAAACTCAGAGATATTATCAATACACTACCTAAAGAAGTTTTTATTAAAAATCCTCGTAAGGCATGGTCAAAGCTAGTTATTAATGTCTTGTGTGTTGCTGTAGGCTACTGGACAGTTGCAGTTTCACCCTGGTACTTGCTACCTATTGCTTGGATATTTTTAGGCACAAGCTTACAAGGCTTGTTTGTCATTGCTCATGATTGTGGTCATCGCTCTTTTTCCAACCGTATCTGGGTAAACGACTTGGTAGGACACATTATGACTCTGCCAATTATTTATCCCTTCCATGCTTGGCGTATTTTACATAACTATCATCACAAGCATACAAATAAGTTGGATGTGGATAATGCCTGGGCTCCTTTTACTCCTGAGACGTATGATAATTGTTCTCCCACTATACAATGGCTATATCGTCGAATGCGAGGTTGGTTTTGGGGGTTTGGTTCAATTATACATTGGGCAAAACTACACTTTATTTGGAGTAAGTTTGAAGGTAAACAAAGAGAACAGGTTCGCTTATCGGTACTGGTAGTTTTAATTGGCGGTGGTATTATTTATTCAACTTTATTTATCACTACTGGATTTGTTGGCTTAGTTAAGTTTTGGCTTATGCCTTGGTTGGTATATCATTTCTGGATGAGTACCTTCACTATGTTTCATCACACTATGCCTGAAATTCCTTTCAAAGCAGAAAATGAATGGAATGAAGCTTGCGCTCAACTATCGGGTACTGTGAACTGTAAGTATCCTTGGTGGGTAGAGTTTCTTTGTCACGATATTAATGTGCATATCCCTCATCACCTAACTACAGGGATTCCTTGGTATAACTTACGTTTGGCTCACGATAGTTTAGTAGAAAACTGGGGTGATTATCTTTATCCCGACTGTACCTTTAACTGGGAATTAATTCAGAAGGTGACTAAAGACTGTCATCTGTATGAGGAAAAAAATAACTATCAAAGTATAGAAAAGTATTGCTTGTCTAAATCAACTATTCAATAGTTATTGGACTTGCTGACCTAATTATCCGTTGGAAATATGAACAAGCTTAAGCTGTGCATTAAACTTAAACTATGCTAAATATATTTAGGGCTTGTGGGATATGGTAAATACTGTATCCTTTTTTTTTACTCTTTCGGTAGGTCGAAACGGTTGAAAACTAATTGGACTTTAAACGATCGCTTAACCTTGCTTTCAATTCAGATTTAATACGATTGAGAATTGATTCTTCATCTAAAGAATCAAGAATTTTCTGGACTACTACCTTGGGACTTTGTTCTCCCCAGGATGCTCCATTGGCTAGATAGGTTTTTGTTGTCTGCCCAATAGCGTAAGAAGATACACCCCCTACTCCCCCTTGGGCGATCGCCACAGACAAATAGGGAGCAAGGGATAAACCTCCCGTAGCAGGAATAGCCAAGCCTAAAATCCCTTTAAGAGAGCTTAATCCTAGAGTGGCAAGTAGTTCGCTTGCACTAATTCCCCCCATGCTCAAAGCAATGCTCTTTAAAAGTTTTACTGCTCCTGATTGAGTCATGGTAATGCCATACAGACGGGATAGAGAAATAATTATCCCCACATCAATAATCGCTCCAGAGAACAAATCGATCGCCGTTACGGGATTAAGAGCGATCGCCATCGCTTTAACCATCATTCCCTTATTAATAAGCTCATTAGCAGCCTGCTCGCGAATTGCCAGTTTACGCTGTAGTAACTGCTCATTTACTTCATCAGCAAACAGCATACTGTTAAGAGCTACCAGAGATTTTCCTTCACGGTGTAATAGTTCCAGAATTTTTAGCTGCAAAGATGCTACCTGTGGTTTTCCCAGAATCCGCTGCACTTTAATTTTGCCTGCTTTATCTTTTATCCCTCTAACTTCAATCGGCGATGCAGCCACCATAATAATTTCATCGGGAGAAATTAATTCTTTAACTCTCTCTTCTTTGATTTTTTGGTAGATAGCTAGCCTGTCGGCTTGAGGATATTGATCGATTTTGTTAAACACCAACAGCATTGGTTTACCTGCTTCTCTGAGCTTTGCTAAAGCACGATATTCCACCTGGGTAATATCCCCTGAAACCATAAATAAGATTAGATCGACTCTTTTAGCCAAATCACACGCCAAAGCTTCTCTGGCTTCGCCGTTAACCTCATCAATTCCTGGAGTATCGATTAGTTGAATTTGTCCTGCTTTGACTGAAACGATCAAGCGTTGAAGATTCTCAGAAGTTTCGGCAATTTGTTCTGGGGTTAGCCGCCAATTTATAGTATCTATACTGCGAGTTACTCCATGAAGCGCGCCTGTGGGAAAAATATTTTGCCCTACCAAGGCATTTAGGACAGAAGATTTGCCTCTACCTACCATGCCAAAAGCTGCAATCTGCACTACCGAATGCTCTAGCTTATCAAGCATAAAACTCAAGCGATCAATCTCTGATTCTAAGCCAGCTTGTTCTTCGGCAGTTAGATCGATATTACTAATTACATCCCGTAAAGAATTCTGAGCTTGACGATAATTTAACTCAGCAGTAATTTCTTCAAAGCTAAAAAGCGTTTGTTTCAACTCTGTCTGATTTTTAGCTTCTTTTTTTGACAACTCATAATCCCCCTTGTTAGTAATCAGTAATTAGTTATCAGCGATCGCCTGCTTGAAGCAACCAAATTATATCGATCTACAGAATATCTAAAATCATCAAAATAAATTTTAATTTTCTTCTAAACGCTTCAAGGATATTTCTGCTGCTTCTTTTACTTGGGGGTGTATATCTTTAGCTAGAAACTTCAAGGCAGATGTGCTTTTCTCTGTTTTCAAATTACCGAGTGCTTCGGCTAACCTTTGGCGAATTAACCAATCTTCTGAACCAGCAAAATTAAGGATTTTATCTACGGCTTCGGTGGCGTTGATTTCTCCTAAAGCTGCGATCGCTGCCTGCTGAAGAATTACTTCCTTACTATCTAAAGCCTCCATTAATAATTCCTTAGCGCGAATATCCTGCAAATTACCCAGAGATACCGCAGCACTAAATCTGACTAGCCAATTATCATCTTCATAAAATGCCCTCACCAGATGTTCAAAGGCGCGAATATCATTTAAGTAGCCTAATGCCCCTGCTGCATCCGCTCGAATGCCATAATCTGGATCGGTTGCCAATAGATCTATCAGCAGTGGAAAACATTCAGAGGTTTGCTTTATCCCTAAAGCAAATACCGCCATCGAACGCACAGGAAGTATTTCATCATTTAAAACTTTTTTAATTAAGGGAACAGCATCTTCTGATGCAACTTGTCTCAAGGAAGTTAAAGCCAATAAACGATCCTTAGAATTAGGGCTTTCTAGCTGCCTAGCAATTTTTTCTAAATCTGGCATTTGAATGATAGTTAGTTGTTAAATAAGTACTATTTTTATCTTAGAGGTTTTAAATAATAATACTTAAGAGACTTTCCCTACTTGCCAACTGTAGATAGGTGGTATACAGATCGGATTGACCTGAAACAATATTTTTAGCCTATCAGCTTATCCTAATGAATCTCAACCAACAAAACTATCTTCTCGTCTTTTTGTGAGTTGAAGATTTTGGGAATAAAAAAAGAGTATACAAATTAGACAATGATTGATAAAAGTATTGTCAATTTTAAATATTTGAGTATACTTCGACAATATTTTAATGGTATTTTATTTGTTGATTATACGAAGTATTTTTTGAAAAAAGCTTAGGTATTCAAAGGAATAAAATCTGATTTTGTAGTAAATCTACTTTTAGAGCCAATTTCCTAATAGTACATAAGGAGCCCAATAAAAGGGATGTTTGTACCAGGAGTTATGAAGTAAAGATAATTGCGCTTGTCTTACGGCATCTGCCTTGGGAAGTTTTTTATCGGCTAATTCATGATAAAAGTCGCTCATAAGTTTGGAAGTTGAATGGTCGTTGACTGACCAAAGAGTGGCTAAAGTGCTTCTAGCTCCTGCTTGCACCGCCATTCCTGCTAATCCTAGGGCTGCCCATTTGTCTCCTGATGCTGTTTCACAGGCACTTAAAACCAAAAGTTCAATGGCATTATCTTGACTAGGATTTCTAGTCTGTAAAATACTGTCTAGCTCGTTAATATTGATACGCTCATCCCAAGTTAGAAGAAAAGTATTTTCAAGGGTCGAACTAAACTGACCATGGGTAGCAATATGGACAATTGGATAGTCGGTAAATTTAATTTCTTGCTGCAAGGCTTTAGCTGTAAAATTTTGATTCAGCAGAGTAACACCATCAACCATCTTCCCTATTTCTTTTAGCTCAGAGTCAACATAATTTAGCGGAGAAAAACCTTGTCTGCTTTTAGTTAATCCTGCTGTAATTGTTTTTAATTTAACCTGTTTTAAAGGATGGGGATCGACTAACTGCAACCCAGGAGTCAAAGCAATGCTGTAGTCTTCAATCAGAAATTTTTGACCATTGTATAAAGCTCCTAAAGGAATGCTACGAAAAGCTCCATCAGGAACAAAAACTAAGGTCTTAATTTGACTGTTAGCTAGATCTTCTAAGGCAGGACGAATTAGCAAATCATACAGCTTGCTGGCTGGACTATAGAAATTACGACGACTTCGCACTACAATGTCATAACGTAGTTGGGCAATAATTTTTTCTAATTCAACTTGTGAGATGTCTGCTTGATAATGCTGGAGTGGTTTATGGGGCAAACTGAGAATTACTTCTAGGCGATCGCTCAAAACAATCGGATAAATTACGGCTGCTTGGGGATCGATGCTTTCTATATTTACTGCTTGAGCATCTAAACACGCCTCTCTAAAAAAGTTATTTAATTCAGCTAACTGAAGAGACTCAATAACTTTTCTTCCTTCTTCTAGATTGGCTTGACTAACTTCTTTTCCTGGTTCGGCTCTTAGCAACAAACTAACCAATTCTCGATAAACAGGCTCAACACTATTGCTAAATGAATATTGAATATCAGGATTAATAGCAACTAGGTCTTGGCTAAGAGATTGTAACACTTCTACTGCTTGAGAATAATTAGCGATCGCCTGGGTACGATCTCCTAAAGCCAGATTGATTCTACCTAATTGCCATTGCCAAAGATAAATAATTTCTGCTGCATCCAGATTTTGAGCTAAAGCTAAAGCCTGTTGTGTGTATTTTTGGGCATTCTGCCAATTTTGAGATTTTTCTTCGATCTGTCCTTCTAACCCCAAGATATAGGATTGGGCTTTGGTATAGTCTAGCTCCTTTGCTTTTCCAAGGGTATGCTCAAGAAATTGCTTTATTGCTGAGGGGGTAGGAACTTTTTTCGTTATACCTTTTGATGGCGATCTATGTCTTAATTTAACTAGATTATAGGCAAAATTGATTTTCTGATTGATGTTTGTTCTACTATTTGGCAATTGATTAAATTCAGCTTGAATAGTAGGAATCAACTCTTGATCGCGCTGCCAAGAGCGAGTTTCTGATAAAAGATCAATCTGAGCCAAATGAATTTGCAGAGGTAAATCAGTTCTCAAGCAATTAGGCTGCTGCCGACATATATCTAACCCCTGTTGATACTTTTTTAGAGCTTTTTGTGGTTCTGGTTGATAGCTCTTACCCAATGCTAATAGGGTTTTAACCTGTTCTTCTGGAGCATTTATTTTAGTTGCAATTGTCAAACTTTGTGACAAAATTTGTTTTGACTGGTTATTTTGACCTACAAGACGCAAAATACCGCCATAGCTTCTTAGTCCTGTAGCTTTGAGGAGAGAATCTGGCTGTTGTGCCAAACGCTTTTCTACCTCAGCTAAGATTTTTACAGCACGATGGTAAAACCCTAATTGCTTAAAAGCACTGGCTTGATTAATAGATGCGCGAATTACCCCTAGATCATTGCCTGACTCTTGATAATTAACTTTTGCCTGTGACCAAGTAACGATCGCCTGTTCTGCTTTTCCTTGACTTAGCTGGATTATTCCTTGGTTATTAAACACCTGTGCCAAAGCGCGAATATGTTCTGGAGAAGTAATCTCAGGCTCTTGGTTGAGTAATTGCAAACTAGCGGTTATCTTTGCCGTGCTTTGCTCCCAATTATTTAATTGGCTATAAGCTAAAGCTTGATTGCTCAAAATCCTTGCTTGACTCAAAGAGTCTTCAGAATCAATATAAATCAGCTCAGCCTGATGCCATAGCTCAAGAGCTTGGGCAAACTGGCTAATAGAATAAAAATATTTGCCTTCTGCCTCAAGCTTCTCGGCGCTTTTGGAGGTAACAACTGTTTGATCGTAGGTTGTGGCAAGAACAGCAGGCATCTGATAGAGGTTAGATAAACTAGTCGATAATCCTACTATGGCAAAAACAAACAATAGCAAACAACGCTGTCTGAGCTTGGAAGACATGATAGGAGTAATAAAAATAAAGATTACAATTACTCCTATACTTCCCAATTCAACCGCTACATCTACCAGATAGGGGCGAACAGCCTTTCGCCCGCACAGTTATCAGTTCTTTAAGAGAATTCCTGTCCTAAATACTTGGCTACGGTTTGTACGTCCTTGTCACCTCTGCCTGAACAATTAAAGACAATTCTTTGTTTTCCTATTAACTGAGGACAGAGTTTTTCTAAATAGGCAAAAGCATGGGCAGTTTCTAAGGCGGGAATAATGCCCTCTAATTCTGACAAAAGACGCAAAGCGGCGATCGCTTCGGTATCGGTAACGGCATAATATTCCGCCCTTTTGGTATCTTTTAAATAACTATGCTCTGGTCCAACTCCAGGATAATCTAAACCAGCACTGATGGAATGTGCCTCAATTATTTGTCCTTGAGTATCTTGTAATAGATAGCTCATGGCACCGTGTAACACCCCTGGTTTTCCTTCGGTTAAAGTAGCGGCGTGTTTGCCCGAAGCCACGCTTTCTCCTGCTGCTTCAACACCAATTAAACGCACGCTCTTTTCGGGGATAAATTCATAAAAAAGTCCGATCGCATTTGAACCACCACCCACACAGGCGATCATAATATCGGGTAGTCCGTTCCACTTTTCGCTACATTGCTCGCGGGTTTCTTTACCAATTACGGCATGAAAGTCTCTCACCATCATCGGATAAGGATGAGGACCTGCTACCGAACCCAATATATAGTGAGTGCTTTCAACGTTAGTTACCCAATCTCGAATTGCTTCACTAGTAGCATCCTTGAGCGTACCCGTCCCTGCCGAAACGGGTTCAACCTTAGCTCCTAAAAGTCGCATCCGAAAGACATTCAGCTTTTGTCTTTCCATATCTTCTACGCCCATGTAAATAATACATTCCAAGCCAAAGCGAGCGCAGACGGTGGCTGTTGCTACTCCGTGTTGTCCAGCCCCTGTTTCGGCAATAATTCGCTTTTTGCCCATACGAATTGCTAATAAAGCTTGAGCGATCGCATTATTGATTTTGTGCGCTCCCGTATGGTTTAGGTCTTCTCTTTTAAGATAAATTTCAGGTTGAAAATCAGGACGAGCATAATGTTGACTAAGACGTTCAGCAAAATAAAGAGGATTAGCTCTACCAACATAATCTTTTAATAACCCCTGTAGCTCTCTTTGAAATTCAGGGTCATTTTTGTATTTGTTATAGGCAGTTTCTAATTCAGCTAAAGCGGGCATTAATGTTTCAGGTACATATTTCCCCCCATAAGGGCCAAAGCGTCCTAGCTCATCTGGTACATTTGCTGAAGCTTTAATAGGAGTAGCAGTCATAAAAGTGTTTTGTAATTTTAATAGCAGGTGCTATGACAATTTTACAATTATTCATAACCTCTGATGTGAATTGTCTTTATGTATATTATGCAAAAAAGTTTGGCGTTGCTAATTTCATCAGGTGACTCCCGCGCATGGTGAAATATAATTTCGACCCGCTTTGTTCCAAGGCGGACAGACGCGCTGCACAGGCAAGCTGGATAATAAATAATGTGACAAAAAAGGAATGTTCGAGTAAAGATTTAGGGGACATCAATCAACTCAATTAAGAAAATCCATGTCTGGATTCAGCAACGCCAAAGGTTTTAAGCATGTGAAGCCTAATAATTCTATTAAAATTATTCTGCTAATGCTTTGTTTTGGCAGTCTTGGCTGGCTAAGCTTTAAACTAATTGATAAGTACACTCATATACAACAATTTAAGCAAGCCAACAATTTACTAAACCTCAAGCAATATTCTTTGGCGATCGATGCTTATGACAAGTTATTGCCAACGATGATAGGGCAAAGACACCCTATATGGGTTAATCGTGGCTATGCTTTTATGGGTCTAAATCAGTATCAAAATATGTTAGATTCTTGCTCTACAGCTATTTTAATCGAGCCAAAAGCCGATCTAGGATGGAACTGTCAAGGGGAAGCTTTGTATTATTTGAAACAGTATAAAAAAGCATTAGTAGCTTTTGAACAGGCTACTGCGCTTAATGGTAAAGAAACAACTTTTTGGCTAAATGAAAGTCGAGTTTTATCACAGCTTCAAAAGTATGAAAAAGCAATCCAGGCTAGTGAAAAGGCGATCGCCTTGGCGGTAAAATCTCAAAAATCTCAGTCTCCAAATTCAACCGCAGAGCATAATTTAGCGATCGCTTTTAATCAAAAAGGTCACAGTCTGCTTAAACTCAATCAATATTCATCAGCACTAACCGCTTTCAATCAAGCTGTAGAAAACTCTCCTGACTATATATCGGCTCAACAGGGAAAAGGCATTTCTCTCTACAATTTAGGTAAATATAATCAGGCAATTGAAATCTTTGAACAGATTGTACAGCTTAGTAACTTAGCTCCAGAGCAAAAAATAATGAATTGGCTATATCAAGGGGTTATCTACTGTCAACTTAAACAGCCTGCTGCTGCTAAGGAGGCTTTTGCAGCGGTTTTAAAATTCACCTCAAATCCCCAGTCTCAAAAAATTGCTCAGGCAGGATGTGGCATTAGATAAAGTTATTAAAATTAATTATTAGCATTTTGATGAAACCAAGCGGTTATAGCGATCGCCAAAGCATCAGCAGCATCATCAGGACGAGGAATAAAGTCTAGAGATAATTCTCTGGCAACGGCTTCTTGAACCTCTATTTTGGCAGCGTTGCCGTATCCTGTTAGAGCCTGCTTAATTTCTGGTGGGGTAAACTCGACATAGGGAAGTCCAGCCTGACCCAAGACAAGCATTAAGACCCCTCTTGCTTGAGCTACGGTAATCGTATGACTCATCCGATAAAAAAATAATTTTTCGATCGCTACTAAATCGGGTTCGATCTCATTAACTAGAGTATGAAGATCGTCATATATAATACAAAGGCGATCATCCAAAGGAGTTTTTGCCTGAGTTTTAATGATCCCAAAGTCATCTAACTTGACTAGGGTAGAATTAGCTTGGTTAGATTGTTGACAAATAATTGTGCCAAATCCCAATGTAGCTATGCCTGGATCTAATCCTAATATTTTGATTTCTGTCACTGGCTGGAGTAGATAAATCTGGCAATTCTCAGCTTGGCAATCATTAAGGTGTTAATAGTTATTTCAATCTCTTGGGTCGTTTAAAGCTAGATAGTTTATGTTTGTTTATGATAACTACTTTGGCTTGGTAAATAAATAATATCCCCAAATTGAGATGAAAAACTCATCTTCTCCCATCAAGAAGAATATTCGCAGCAGTAATCGGGTCTTTAAGTGGCTGGCACCTGGATTATTTATCAAACGCTGGCTGTTGTTGAGTGCTGGCGGTTTTTGCTTGGCTGTGGTCGGTACTGCAATTTGGAGTAAGCTAACGCCAATTTATCGCATTTTATCCTTTGTTTCTCGAATTTTAGAATTTTTAACTACCGTTATTCCCAGCTATATTTCAGGACCCATAGTTTTAATTGCGGGGGTTTTTCTCATATTTTGGGGGCAATCTCGCACCGTTGACTCGATTACGGACGTTTTGGGGGTTGGTAAAGATAAAAAGCTGGTAGATATGTTGCTAGACCGTCGCCGTCTCAACCGCGGACCCAAAATTGTGGTAGTAGGTGGAGGGACTGGTTTGTCAACCTTATTACGGGGTCTGAAAGAGTATAGCAGCAATATTACGGCGATCGTCACAGTAGCAGATGATGGAGGCTCTTCAGGCAGATTGAGAAGAGAAATAGGCGTGCTGCCACCAGGAGACATTCGCAACTGCATAGCAGCATTGGCAGACGAGGAAGAATTACTCACCGAGCTATTCCAGTATCGTTTTGAAGCGGGAGATGGTCTTATTGGTCATAGTTTTGGTAATTTGTTTTTGACCGCTATGAGCAAAATTACGGGTGACTTAGAACAGGCTGTAATTGCTAGCTCTAAAGTGTTGGCAATTAGCGGTAAAGTTTTACCTTCTACCCTGAGTGATGTTAGTTTGTGGGCAGAAATGGAAGATGGCAGGATAATTGAAGGGGAATCTAATATCCCCGAAGCTAAGGGCAAAATTAAAACTATTGGCTGTATGCCAGCCAATCCTCCCGCGCTTCCCGCAGCAATTAGGGCAATTCAAGAAGCAGAATATATTATTATCGGTCCAGGTAGCCTTTATACCAGCATTATTCCCAATCTTCTCGTTCCTGAAATTAGAAATGCGATCGCCAAAGCTAATGTTCCGCGTATATATGTGTGCAATATTATGACTCAACCAGGGGAAACTGAAGGCTATAGCGTTGCCGATCACATCAAGGAAATTGATCGCGTCAGCAAGGTTAAACTATTTGATGCTGTTTTGGTGCATCGCAAACCACCCACCCCAGTATCTTTACAACGCTATGCCCTAGAAAATTCTCATCCAGTTTATTTAGACCGCCAAGAAGTTGCTGAACTCAACCGCCGTATAGTTATGGCAAACGTTATGGATGAAGATCTCGTTCACGGTCACGTGCGCCACAGTTCTAGTCAGTTAGCTAGAGTTTTACTGCGATGGTATAGTGGCAAGTGGCAACCCAAAATTTGACGTTTGAGAAGTTATGATTGTAAATATCACTTCTAGTTAATCGGGAAATATTGGTAGTCGTTAAAAGAGGTAAGGGAAGTAGCAAAACAAAACAGTCCAATTAGTCTGTCTTGAGTTGCTCTCCCGACTTAAAGTTACTTGGCTTATTTATAAATATATCAACTAAATATAAAGGAAGTGTATTGTGTTCTCATGATTACTGTAAAATTTCGATGAACTTTATTTTTTAACTAAGCTAATCACAATTTATCGTCGATCTAGTTGGTTATTTTGTCCCTAAATTCAAATTTTCAAGCCATGTTGACCATATTTTTATCAAGCCATCAAGATACTCAAAATCTTGGTTATCTTCTTGGTAAACATCTGCCAGAGGGGAGTAATATTCTGCTTTGTGGTAATTTGGGCGCAGGTAAGACCACTTTGGTTCAGGGAATTGGTCGAGGTTTAAATATTGTTGAACCTATAGTTAGTCCGACATTTACTTTAATTAATGAATATTTAGCTGGTCGTTTACCTCTATATCATTTAGATCTGTATCGTTTAGAACCAAGTCAGGTTGATAGTATTTACCCTGAAATATATTGGGAGGGTATTGAAGTTACTCCCGGCATTACGGCGATAGAATGGTCAGAACGTCTTTTGATTAAACCAGAAAGTTATTTGCAAATAGAGTTGACTACTTCAGCCCAAGGAAGACAAATTAACCTACAGCAATGTGGCATCGCTAATGGGAATTTAGAGTTTATCGGAAATTTTGCCCAGACTGCCCAATTTAGCGATCAGTAGCCGCTCAAGTATTTTAATCGTATATCATTTATCTACTCAAGATTGTTAATCACACAGCGATCGCGTCCTATTTTTTTTGACTGATAAAGAGCTTTATATAAAAAATAGATTAGATAACGTGAATTCGTATTGAAGCTAAAACCCTACTGTAAGCTGATAAAAAAAATGTGTTTTATCTCTATATTTTTATTTATACTAATTATTGCAGTTAGTCAAAAGGCTTATAGCCTAAAGCTTATAGCTACCTTAACCGTTTAATTGAGCGAGGAAGCGCGCTGAATTCGTTTCAGCAAGTGCAAGTCTCGCTTGTCTTAACCCGAAAGTAGCGTTAAATAATGTTCCTAATGCTGTGATTAATTACATTATGTAGTTAAAAATACTGACTAATAAAACTTTTCAATTCAACAAGCTTATAAATTTTTAATAATGTTTTGGCGAGGATTAAACTGTTCTAATTCCCGTAGTTTTTCATATAGCTCTTTTTCTTCAGGGCTAATTTCTTTAGGGGTAAAGATCTGAATTTCTACTAGCTGATCGCCTCTATTACCCGATTTATCAAAATAGCCTTTATTTGCCAAGCGCAGACGTTGACCCGATCGCACTCCGTTAGGTACGCTAACCTTGACCAAGCCATCGATAGTGGGAACTTCGATCGCACTACCTAAAATTGCTTCTGTAGGCGTAATCGGAATCTGACAATATATATTTCCTCCCTGGATCTCAAAGAAGGGATGGCGTGCCACAGTAATTTTTAGATAAAGATTGCCCCCTTCAATGCCCTGCCCTTTGAGGCGAATGCGCTGCCCATTAATCATGCCAGCGGGCATTTCTACTTCTAAAGACCTGCCGTCTTCGAGGCGAATTTTTCTCTTGCCTCCCCGATATGCTTCATCTAAGCCCAAGGTTAGTTTTGCCTCAATATCTCGACTCTGAGTTTGGGTAGAACGCACCACCCTTTCCCGTTTGGTTCTTTCAGGGCGATAGTCTTGACTATCTATCGTGCTTCTGGTATCTGAGCGATTATTGCGTCCAAAATTACCAAAGGTTGCGCCCTTGTTAATAAAGTTTTTACGGCTGATAGACTGATCGTACTGTACGCGCCTAGTTTGGTCTGATAGTACCTCGTATGCCTCGTTGATGTCTTTAAATTTTTCTTCAGCAGCTTTATTTCCCAAATTGCGATCGGGATGATATTTAATGGCTAATGTGCGATAAGCTTTCTTAATCTCATTACTAGGGGCATTTTTATCAACGCCCAGCATTTCATAATAGTTACGCACTGTTGGCATATCTTCAGTTGTTAGTTGTTAGTTCTTAGTCTTTAGCTAATAGCTAATAGCTCTGAAGCTCATAGCTATGAACAGTAACACTTTTGAGCCAATACTTTCAATCGGCAACGTTTTTAAAACCATTCATCGTCCTCATCATCCCAGTCATTTTCATAGGGCATATTGCTGCGGGTAGCATTGCGACCATTGTAACGGTCTTGGGGCGGTAGGTTGTCACGACCACCACGGCTAGTTCTAGGTGGTTCTCTTCTAGGTGCATAAGGGTCTGAACTGCCGTTGGAATCGTCATAATCAGGGCGACGGGGCTGCGTACCATAGCCCCTATCTTCATAAGGATCGTATCTTGCAGCAGGACGACGGGGCTGCGTATCATAGCCTATATCTCGACTATCGTTATAGCCAGGGCGACGAGGCTCATCAGTATAATCTCCACCATAATTATCGTATCCTGTGTTGGGACGAGCAGCACCACGTCCTGGGGAATAGCCATAACTATCGTTGCTACCGTAGTAATCAGAGGTGCGAGGATCGTAGGAATAATCCTCATCCAATTTATCGTCATCCCCTAAGAATGTCTTTTTAATTGCGCCTAAAAAGTCATCGTCCTCCTCATCTTCGTATTGCAGCCTAACCTCACGATTTAGCTCATACAAAGTGTCTTGCAAGTCGGCTTCTGCCCTATCTAAATTGCGTTCATCATCTTGTTCTAAGCTTTTCAAGATATCTTCACACAAAACATCAATGCGACGACGATAGTAGCCAGCAAATTGACTACCAAAATCAAGGGTTACTTCTTTTAGCTTTCTTTGTGCCTGATCGGTTAAAGCTTTGGCGCGATTGCGTTTTTCGATCCTCTCTCTTCTAGCGCGGTCTTCCTCGGCAAATTTGTCTGCCTCGTCAATCATGCGTTTGATCTCAGAACTACTTAGGGTTGAAGCACCAGAAACCGTAATTCCCTGTTCTCTACCAGTAGTTTTATCTCGCGCGGTGACTTGCAGAATACCATTGGCATCAATATCGAAAGACACCTGAACTTGAGGTACACCTCTGGGGGCGGGAGGAATACCCGTCAGCTTAAATTTGCCCAAGGATTTGTTGCCAGTTGCCATTTCCCGTTCTCCTTGAAGGGCATGAATTTCGACTACGGTTTGATTGTTTTCGCCCGTGGAAAAAATATCTGAACGGCGGACAGGAATAGTAGTATTGCGGGGCAGCAGCTTTTTCATTACGCCCCCAATAGTTTCTAAACCAAGGGAGAGGGGCGTAACGTCTAGCAGGAGAATATCTTTGATTTCGTTAGTCATAATACCCGACTGGATGGCAGCACCAATAGCGACTACTTCATCAGGGTTAACGTTTTGATTGGGTTCTAAATCGATGTAGCTACGAACTAATTCCTGCACCATAGGAATGCGAGTTGAACCGCCAACTAGAACTACTTCATCAATTTCCATTGGACCAATACCCGCATCAGATATTGCCCGCTTGAGAGGACGACGCAGACGACTAACCAAATCTCCACAAAGTTCCTCAAACTTGGCACGACTTAGCTTAATTTCAATGTGCTTAGGACCATCTTCTGTGGCGGTGATAAAGGGTAAATTTATTTCTGTAACCGATACTCCAGATAGTTCAATCTTGGCTTTTTCCGCTGCTTCTGTAAGCCTTTGGAGAGCCTGACGATCGCTTTTCCTTAGGTCAACTCCTTCCTGCTTGAGAAATTCTTCAGCTAACCAGTCTACAATACGGCGATCAAAGTCATTGCCCCCTAGTTGAGTATCTCCGCTAGTAGCTCTAACTTCAAATACGCCATCACCAATATCAAGAATCGAAACATCAAATGTTCCTCCCCCTAAATCAAATACCATAATGGTTTGGGGACGACGTTCATCTAAGCCATAAGCCAAGGCAGCAGCAGTCGGTTCATTAATAATTCGCAATACTTCTAATCCCGCTATTTGACCAGCATCTCTAGTTGCTTGGCGTTGGGAGTCATTAAAATAAGCGGGTACGGTAATTACTGCACCAGTAATTTCTTCTCCTAAATAACGTTCTGCTTCTTCTGCTAGCTTCCGTAGAATCATGGCGGAGACTTCTTCGGGGGCAAATTCTTTTTTTAGCTTGGGACAGCGAATTTTGATGTTGCCCAACTCGTCTCGCTTGATAGTGTACGGCACTCGTTTAGACTCTGGCTGAAGTTCAGTATACTGACGACCCATGAATCTTTTAACACCATAAAAAGTGTTTTCTGGATTGAGAACACTTTGCCGTCTGGCGAGTTGACCTACTACCAATTCTCCGTCTTTATTAAAGCCAACTACAGAGGGGGTAGTTCTCATTCCTTCTGAATTGGCAATTACTGTGGATTTACCACCCTCCATTACCGCTACTACGGAATTGGTTGTTCCCAAATCTATGCCGACTACTTTTCCCATGTGTGCAATGGTCTCCTAGAATCGTTCCCCAGAATATCTATATTACGAGCTTTTAATTCGCTTTGGCGGGTTTAAGCTATTTTTTATTTATTGTCTCTAGTTTACTGTAAGAAAAACTATGTAATTGTAAAGCTCATTAACTAAATTTTCTGTAAAACCAGAAAAAAGTCATATACACTAACAGGATTTAGTGTAATCAGGCTGGCGCGATCGCTAAAAACTAGCCGTCTAATCAGTTTAATCCCACCAGTTTTTCGCTTAATTCCCAAAGACGTGTGCCTTTATTTTCATCCATTGCTTCATTGGAAATTTCCTGCTTAAAGGCTGCGCGATCTTCTTGCTGACGATTTCCCCAACTATAGTAGACCCCAGACTCATTAAATCCAGAATCGGCAGCAACTTTAGCGACTCTTTCTCCAGCTAACTCCTCTGTGACATAGCCTTTGGTAACGTTTTTCTGAAACCAAGGAAAAATAGTCCGAAACAAGGAATAGTGATTGCGGAATAAGCCAGTTTCGGCTACACAACCAGGATAAAGAGCATTGAAAATAATTCCTGTAGACTCGTAATAGCGATCGTGTAATTCTCTCATTGTCAGCATATTACAAAGCTTACTATCTTTATAGGCTTTTCCTGGCTTAAACTTCTTGCCATCAATCATGGTAATAGGTGCTTTGAAACCCTCTTCCATACCTTTTAAGTCCCCCAAGTTAGGAGGTGCGGGAATGGGAATTTTACCTCCCAATTCTTTGGGGTTTGCGGTAACAGTACCTAAAATTACCAGTCTTTTTTCTGGTGCAGAAGACTTTTGTAAGTCTTCCAGCATTAAGTTACATAAGAGAAAGTGTCCTAAATGATTAGTAGCAACGCTTAACTCATAGCCTTCTTTGCTGCGCTGGGGTTCTTTTTCCAAAGGAAGATAAACAGCAGCATTACAGACCAAAGCATCGAGAGATTTACCAGTAGCGCGAAAATCGCTAACAAACTGACGCACACTCTCTAAAGAGGCTAAATCAAGCTGAATAATACTATATTTATCTTTATGTATACCCACTTCTTTTGCCACCTGTTCGGTTTTAGGCAAATTACGGCAGGCCATAACTACGTGCCAGTCTCTCGCAGCTAGGGCTTTAGCGGCATACAAACCCACTCCAGAAGATGCCCCAGTTACGACAACGGTTAATTGCTTTTCTACCATTTTCTTAAAAATCTATCGATCATTTACGCCTGTCTTAAAAATCTCACACTATATACCCTAAATTGATCGGCAAGTTATAAAGTGTCATGAATCTATCCTGCTTATCAGTTCTCTAACTTCTAACCTCTGACCGCGGAAGGCGGTGTAACGCTGACTTCTTCTTATAATATGAGATATATAAATGTAATGTAATTTAATTAGTTAATGTTTTTATGAACCTAGCAGCAAATCATATTTATCCTGTCTTGTGGTCAGAAGACAAAGTATTATTAATCGATCAAACTCGTTTGCCAGGTGAATATACTATGGTTGAAATTAGCCGTAGTTCTGATATGGCGCAGGCAATTAAAACTATGATCGTGCGGGGTGCGCCAGCTATTGGGGTTGCAGCAGCCTATGGAATGTATTTGGGAGCAAGAGAAATTGAGACCAGCGATCGCTCTAAGTTTTTGCAACATTTAGAAGCAGTAGCTGATTTATTACGCCAGACTCGTCCTACCGCAGTTAATTTGTTTTGGGCGATCGCCCGAATGTTAAGAACCGCCTATGAAGAGATCGGCACTATCGATCGGGTTAAAATTACCCTACTCGAAACAGCTCAGGCAATTCAAGCCGAAGACTTGGTAACCTGTCAGGCGATCGGCGATCATGGTTTGACGGTTTTGCCCCAAACGCCAGAAAAATCAAAAATTTTGACCCATTGTAATGCTGGTTCTTTAGCTACTGCTGGCTATGGCACTGCCTTGGGGGTAATTCGCTCTGCTTGGCGAGAACAACGTCTGGAAAGAGTTTATGCCGATGAAACTCGCCCTCGTCTACAGGGAGCAAAATTAACAGCTTGGGAATGTGTTCAAGAACAGATCCCTGTAACGGTTATTGCTGACAGTATGGCTGCTCACTGTATGCAACAAAAGATGATTGACCTAGTGGTGGTGGGGGCGGATCGAATTGCTGCTAATGGGGATACTGCAAATAAGATTGGCACCTATTCACTGGCGATCGCCGCTCAGGCTCATCAAGTTCCTTTTTACGTCGCTGCACCCTTTTCGACGATCGATTTTGACTTGGTTAGCGGTAGTCAAATCCCGATTGAAGAGAGAGATCCTCAAGAAATATACCAGATTAATGACATCGATATTTGTGCCAAAGGTGCAGAGTTTTACAACCCTGCTTTTGATGTCACCCCTGCCAGTTTAATCACGGCGATTATTACCGAAAAAGGAGTGATTAAACCTGATTTTTTAATCGATCATCGCCATGCTGTAGCTTGAAGTTTAGCTAGGCATGACTATCACTATACTTTTGAATGTTTTGAACTTGCCACTTTTAATTTGTAATTAGTAAGCCATTCTACAGGCTGATAAGTTCCAAAAATATGATCCCACCAATCTACAGCTAATCCGAAGTTATTATCCCATTGATTGTTCTGGTGATGAACATAGTGAATAGGCATCTTCATCCAAAAACATTGAGTGGGATTGTAGTGCTGTATCTGATGAGCATAAGAAGCAAATGCTGCAAAAGCTACTGTTCCTAAAACCATAATAATTCCAAACGAAAGAGAAACAAAAAAAGCTGGCAGTACCAATAAGGCTACCAGACTAAAATCTAGAAAATCTCCCAAAAATCCTTTGGTTGTATTGCTGCGATGATGACCATAGTGAGCGGTAATTCTGTTGCCAAATACAGGGGAAATGTGCATCAAACGGTGAACCCAATACTCCAGAAAGCTACCAAAAATGAAGGCAAATATAAAACAGGCGATAGATTGCATTATTATTTAATTTGTCCTGAAGTAACGTTTTGTAAAGCTTACTCTCTAAAATAATTTTTAGTCTGTCCTCAAGACGACTTTGTTGAGTTTACTCTATAAAGCATTAGTAACTGGGTAATGCCCAAACCAGATTTAAACAGTAATATAATATCAGTCTGGGTCAAGACAATTAAACGGTTAAGGTAGCTGTAAGCCTTTAAAAGATTTCTAACCAGTCAGATGAATCAATTTTCTGAGAAAAAAGAATTTTATAATCAACTAAGTGGCAAGGGTTTTAGCTTTAATACAAACTTAGGTGAACGTAGTTAATGAAGGGTAAAATGCCCAAGGAAAAGCTAAAATTCATCTCAATCAATAACGCTCATCAAAATTCCTGGACGACCTAAGTGAAATCCTTGTGCATAGTCAATTTTCAAGTCCCTAACAGTATCCAAAATATGCTGATTTTCTACAAATTCAGCCACAGTTTTTAACCCAATTCCCTCTGCTATATGATTAATCGCTTCTACCATTACTTTTGAGGAATTATCATTATTTAGTTCTCTAATAAAAGAACCATCTATTTTCAAATAATCTACAGGTAAGTTTTTTAAATAAGTCAAAGAAGACATTCCCGTACCAAAGTCATCTAACGCAAAACTACAGCCCAACTTTTTAAGAGAAGTAATAAAGTTGGCAACTTTGCTAAGTTCAGCAATAGCTACAGTTTCGGTAATTTCAAAGCAAAATATGTCAGGGGGAAGATGATAATCAGCTAGTCTTTGCGAGAGAAATTCTAAAAATGATTCTTGATTTAAAGATGCACCCGAAAGATTAACGGCAAAGCGATGATTTTGCCAATGTGTCGGATCTTTATTAGCTGCCAGCGTCTCTAATAAAGTATTAATCACCCAGGTATCAATATCAGGCATTAAAAAATTACGGTTGGCAACATCTAAAAAAACATTGGGGCTAATAATTTGTCCATCTTCATCCGTAAGACGCAAGAGAATTTCAAAATACCGTTTTTGGTCGTTTGTTTCCAAGGGAGTTATAGCTTGAGCATAGAGACTAAACAAATTATTTTTGATAGCTGACTGCAGACGCTGAACCCAGTGAAGCTCCAGCTCTTGCCGATCTTTTGAATGAGAAATAGCTTCTGGATAAACAGCAACGCAGTCTCGACCTCGCCCTTTAGCTTTATACAAGGCTAAATCGGCAGCTTCTAACAGCAAATGAGGAGCATCTTGTGAGTTGGGGACTGTACTAGCTACGCCAACGCTAATAGTAACAATAGAGGTAACGGTAGAATTAAGATGAGGAATATTTAGTTTTTTGACGGCAACTCTCATGGCTTCGGCAACTTGAATTGCTCCAAACTTAGGTGTTTGGGGCAAAATCACCGTAAATTCTTCTCCTCCATAACGAGCTAAAACATCAGCGGATCTTTTTAAGACGGTAGTTAGTGCTTGAGCGACTTTTTGCAGACATTTATCTCCCTGTTGATGACCATAAGTGTCGTTATAAATTTTGAAACAGTCCACATCGCACATAATCAAAGACATAGGCGCAGAACTACGTTGTAGTCTCCGCCACTCAATATTCATTTGTTGATTGAAATAGCGACGATTGTAGATATGGGTGAGGGGATCGATAACGGCCTGTAGAGATAGTTGCTGGTGCAGTAGTCCTTGTTTAATGCCAATAGCTAACTGAGTAGTTAATCTTTTGAGCAGTTCAATTTCTTCTACTTGCCATTGTCGGCATTCAAGCTGTTCGGCAATTAACCAGCCCCATAAAATATTAGGATTATCAACGGTACAACAATCTACAATCTTAGGAGAACTGATTAGAATAGGTGAGATTAATTTGGCTTGAGATTCAAAGAGAAATGATGTTTTATTGGCATCAAAATCACCACAATTTTCAATAGCTTGAATCTTTCCCTGGAGATAATGCTGATATTTTTCTTGACTAGGACATAGATAATCCCAGGGAATAGTTGTATGAGGATCGATCTTAATATCTGTAGCCGAAGAATAGGCTTCTAAAGAAACAATTTTTTTATCTAAATGAGCCAACCAAACAAAGTCACAATCTAAGAAAGATCTTATCTCTTTAGTTGCGGTTTTTAATATAGATTTTAAATCTAAAGATTGACGAATGCGATCGCTAATTTCAAATAATAGTTTTTGTTGGGCAACATCTCTAGCTAAACGTTGATTCAGACTTTGCAAAGAAAGATGAGTTTCAATTCTTGCTAATAATTCTTCTTTTTCAATCGGCTTGGTTATATAATCTACTGCGCCTGATTTAAATCCATGTATTTTATACTTAGTTTCTGCTAAAGCAGTCATAAAGATAATAGGAATATTTTTAGTTTCGGGGTGAGTTTTTAAATTGCGACAGGTAGCAAAACCATCAATCTCAGGCATCATCCCGTCTAATAGAATTAAGTCAGGATGAGCAATTAAAGCAGTTTTAATAGCCTTCTCTCCATTTTGGGCTACCAATAGTCTATAGCCAATATCTTTTAAATATTTAAATAAAAGTTGTAAATTGTTTGGAGTATCATCAACAATCAAGATAGTCTTGGATGATTTACGATTTATTAATTTAGTCATCTAATAATATCTATATGTAATTTGGATCACATATATTATTTGTAGCTGATTTTGTACTAATAGTAATGGGTCAAAACACTAAGCTTACTGTTTTTAAAAGTTTTATTGAATAGTTAGATCTAAGTCAAAACACTCAGTAAGCTCTGATAATAATGTTAAATTTATTAACTAACTATCAGAAATATAATTTATATAGTTAGTCAACTCGTTATTATTACTGATTTTAAGATTTTGACCTTGGGTAATTACTGAATTACGCTAGTGAATTGCAAATAATAGCTTTTTGGAAATCCTTTATCCGAATTAATCCTAGCGATTAATAAAATTGCGGATAAAACTTTCTAGCTTCTGCTGTTGAAAATTATTAGTAAATTGTCGCACCTTTTGACCAAAAGCTTGATACTGAGGGTTTAGTAACTCTAAAGAATTTATTTGTAATTCTAGAGCTTCAAGATCGCCGAGATCGGCTAATTCTAGTAATTCGTTTAACTCTTGTTGAGAAGGAGTAACTAATGTAGATAAATCTGCTTCTAGAGCTAAATCTTCTGTTTGCCAATCTAGCTCTAAGTAGTTATCTAATAATTCTAACAATTGTGCAAGATCGACTGGCTTGGGTAAAAAAGCATGACAGTCAACGCTAGAAGATTCAAGTATAAATTGACCGTTAGCCGAAATAGTAATAATCACTGTATTCTCTAGCTCAGGCTCTTGTTTGACTTTAGCAATCATATCTTTGCCATCCATTACAGGCATAGCCAAATCTGCTAAAATAGCGTCTGGTTGAAAAGTTTTGGCAATTTCTAAGCCTTCTTTGCCGTTGCTTGCTTCAGCTAAAGTGAAGCCTAAAAGCTCTAGGTAACTTACTAGTAAGAAGCGATTATCATCACTGTCGTCCACTACCAATATTTTGACTGGAAAGCTCAATCGCCTTCCCGTTGTCAAAATAGATCCAGACAAAGTGGGTAACAAACTTGTTTCTGCTAGAGGAAGTTCTAAATCAAACCAAAAAGTAGTTCCTTGAGAAATTTTACTTGTTAGTTCAATTTTTCCACCCATCAGTTGAATAATATCTTGGCTAATAGTTAATCCCAAACCAGTTCCTTTTTTATTTTCCGAATTACTTTTGATTTGTCTGAAGGGTGCAAAAATTTCGGTAAATTCATTGGTAGGAATGCCATTGCCCGTGTCTTCAACTTGAAAGCGAATTCTTTTCAAGAGCGTCTGAGAGTTATTAGGAGTCGATAGATACTTAGGTTCAAATTCTTCGACATAACCGACTTTTAGCATCACGCTGCCTGTATCTGTAAATTTCACTGCATTGCTAAGTAAGTTAAATAAAACCTGTCGCAATTTAGTCTCATCACTACAAACGGCTTTAGGTAACAAAGGAGAAATTTGGGTTTCAAAGTTTAAACCCTTTTGCTGGGCGCGAAGCTGAAAAATACTGGCAATTTCCTCTAAAAATTGAATTAAATTAAATACTTGCGGTTCTAATGTTAATTTTTTGGCGTTTAATTTGGAGAAATCCAGAATGTTGTTAATTAAAGTTAGTAAATGTTGACCTGACTGATGAATAATATTTACCGAATGAAGCTTTTGGGGATCGAGCCTAAGTTCATCTTGTAAAACACTGCTAAAGCCAAGAATGCTATTAAGGGGCGTACGTAATTCATGACTGAT
This sequence comes from Waterburya sp., assembly GCA_965218645.1. Taxonomy (GTDB): domain Bacteria; phylum Cyanobacteriota; class Cyanobacteriia; order Cyanobacteriales; family Xenococcaceae; genus Waterburya. The sequence continues at coordinate 2,689,771 of OZ244627.1, forward strand.
GCGGGCAATGAAATCATCTTTAGCTTGACTTGCTTGCTCTAGCTGCTCGCGACTTTGTGCCAGTGCCAGTTCCGTTTTTTTGCGATCGCCGATATCTTCAACTATAACGATAAAATGGGATGATTCTCCTTGGGCTAATATAGCAAGACCAAAAGTTAGATTAGCCCAAATAATTGAACCATCAGCGTGAATATAGCGTTTTTCATAAGTGCAGCTATCGACTATCCCAGCTATAATCTGCCGAACATATTTTTTATCTAAGGCTAAATCTTCAGGATAAGTAATATCTTGAAACCTGAGTTTCATTAGTTCTTGACTGGTATAGCCTAAAATATCGCATAGTTTTTGATTAACCCTGAGAAATCTTCCTTCTAGAGAGACATGAGTAATACCAACGGTTGCCTGCTCAAATGTCTTGCGAAAGCGATTTTCGCTTTTTTCAAGGGCTTTTTTGGTTTGTGTGGTGGCAATAGACTGTCCAATATCCCTAGCCATCAACTCAATTATTTCATGTTCATAAGGCTCGAAATCTGCCCTACGAGGAGAAACAGAAGAAAAATTTAACGTTCCGTATAAAATCCCGTTCACGAAGACTGGTGTACCGATAAAAGTCTCTAACTTAAAATTGAGATATACAGGATGATTTTGTATTTCAGGTATTTTGTCTACATTAAAATAAGCAACTGTTTGCTGCTTTTCTATTACTTCAGCACAGTAAGTATTTTGGCAAGGAGTCTCAAATCCAACGTGCAGCTCTTCCATTGGGGACTGTATTGCTAAAACTGTGTAGATCTGATTTTTAACCTGGCTGATAATACCAGTGGAAAGCTCAAACATATCACAGCCTAGAGATATATAATCGGCAAATATATCTTCTAGGCGTTCATAATGATTTGTCGCTATCAAATGGATCTGCCGAAGTTTGTCACTAAAATCTGCAAGAGTTTGAGTACGTTCATTTACTCGCTGTTCTAAATCACTATTTGCTTGAATTAACTGTTGTCGAGCTTGTTTTATTTCGCTGATATCCTGACAAACACAAATTAAATCACCTTGGAGAGTAAAGGTTAGAGTTACTTCTGCACAAAAAGTATGACCGTAGCAATGTTTAGCTAAGGTTTCCCCGCGCCATTTTCCTTGTTCCATCAGAAGAGGAAATATTTCTCGGTCAAATCGAGCTAGTTCTTCAGGTTCGTAGAGAATGCGCCAAAATTTACCAATTAATTCTGGTTTAGCATAGCCAAAAATTTCTGCGTAAGCCTGATTGAGATAAATAAATTTATCATCATTGAGTACTGCAATGCCATCGCTGGCGGTTTCCAATGCCATTAACTGACGATTTTTTTCTTTTAATGTTTGGTTCAACTGTAGCTGAACTTGCTTGAGATCGTCAATTTGAATAAAGCTAATGACAATGCCATCGTCTTGGCGTTTCTCTGTTTGATAGAGGTTAATGCGCATTAAGAAATAGGAATTGCTGTGCTTAAGCCTAACTTCTAATTTTATGGCTTGTTTGGTTTTAATTACCTCTTCTAATAACTCAATCAAATCAGGACATTCAATCTTATAGGCAAGTTCTTTTAAAGGACGCTCTATATCTGTGTTGCGTAAAGAGATCGCCTTGGTAGCCGCAGGAGTAAACTTGCGAATCTTTAGCTCTTTATCTAAAAAGATTATCCCAATATCCGTACTTTTGAGCAGGTTATCAATATCGTTATTTACTTGAGTTAGTTCTAAAATCTTGGAATGATATTCTAGATTAACGGTGTGTAGTTCTTCATTAGAGATAGTCAATCTCTCATTAAAAGCTTCTTGTTCTTCGTTAATGGTTTCCAATTTTTTTACTAATGCAAGATTTTCGCAAGTCTGCTGTAGTTCATGTTCCAACTCCGAGATTCTGCGTTGAGCTTTATTGTCAATTTCTAAGTTGACTTGGTCTGCTTTTGTAGAGTCTGAGAGATTATTAGATTCAATTTCTTGTTCAGACATGGCTATCGGCTGTAGATAAAACTGGCGTTGCTGATTACAGATCTGATTTTGCACCCCCGCTTATCTTCACGAAGAAAAAACACGACCTTCGCATCTAGCATAAATGCGATTTCCTAAAGTGCAGCTTATCTGTAAATCGTGCATCTAAGATAACTTAAAGTCCCCCATTATTGGGAAATTAATTTAGGGGCATTTTAGGCGTAATTACTAATTATTGGTTACTAAACTCTACCTATTAGTAACTGATGTTACGCACGCTCTTGATCTGTTGAGACTGGGAAAGGGTTAAAGGGTAAAGGGAAAAAGGTTTATTTATCTTTTTTTAATCTTTGTTTAGACTCTTCATTTTTTGTTGTTTTGCGTGACGTTAGTTAATAAGCTTTATATTAGGGTGTGTCACCATTGGCGATCGCTTTTTTGTATAATTAAACTCACTCTCTGAACCTGTTTGGGAGCTTGAATTTGCTGGTAAAGATCGATTGCAGCTTCAAAACACTTCTGGCTTTTGTCTTGCCGATCGCTTTTTAAGGTAATACCCCATTGAACATATGCTTCTGCAAGATCGCATTTGGCGGTAATTTTATCAAGTAATTCTACAGACTGCTGATGATAATTATGAGCGAGGTTGAAGTTACTCGCTTGGCGTTCGATACAGCCTAAACCAATTAGGGATTTGGCTTTAATTTGAGTATAGTGGCTTGATAGAGAAAAGGCGATCGCTTTTTGCCACATTATCTTAGCTGGCTCTAGTTCTTGATGATTAAAAAATATTTGTCCGAGAATTTGCATAAAATAAGCAAAGCGTCCTGTATTGTAGGTTTGGTCTTCTAAATCTACAATTAATCGATAAAGCTTACGCACAAGATGATTGGGTTCATCGGTAGTTCTCATATAAGAATTTACCAATGCTAATCCTAAAGCTGCCTTTTCTGACCAAGAATGATGCTGAGTATTGTTAGCCAGAGCGATCGCCTGTTGAAATAAATCTGCTGCGGTAGTTAGTTCCCAAAGGTCGATATGATATAGTCCCAGGCTTAGCAGTGAATCGACCTCCAGCATCCGCCAGTAATATAGGTCGTGTTTATTGGCTAAAGTCACAGGAATTGATTGCAGACAGTTTTGACTGGTGGCGATAGTCTTTCTTTGATGAGAAATTGCCTGATGCACCTTCCCCGCAGTCCAATATAAATCTCCTAAAATATTATTTAGTTCGCTACGATGGCGATCATTTTTCACCCTATCTATAATCTGGTTAATAGCATTTAAGAGAGGTTGAATAATACCCAAGCGATTAAGAGTTGTGCCTAAGGTCAGAAATTGTCCCCATTGGTTTTCTCGACTGTGGAGAATAACTTTAGCTGCACTGGCATGATCTTCAATTGCCGTGTAGTGATAGTAGGCTTCTAAAGCAGTTAAGCCATCCTGAATATTATTGATTCGCTTAACACTCTCAGTCAGAAAAAGCGCAATCTGACGATGGGTATGTTGCCATTCTGGCTGAGATAGCTGCAACCTCGATTTTGCTTCAGCCTGTACCATTGGATGTAGCCAGTATTCACCCTGAGTAAATTCTAATAGAGAACGATTACGCAGAGATTTTATTACTCTTTGCTGCTTAGTATTTACATCCCACAACAGACAAAGTAATCCTGGTAAAGTAATTTTGGCTAAATCTTGATAGCGATAACAACCTAAACGGCAAAGCAGCAAATAAGCTTGGGCATCTAAATCTTGCAGACGATTGAATTGGCTGACAACTAAATTTTTTAAATCTGTCTCAACTAAAGGATCGTGACTATTTTCCTGCCAATATTGCTCTAAATTCCCATCATAATCTTCTCGAACAATGCCACACAGAATGCCCATTACCTTGGCATTGCCACCGTAGGTTTGATGAATCTGAGCAATTGCTAGATTGTCCGTTTCAATGTGGTGTGCCGTAAAATATTGCTGCCAAGCAGCCAAATCTAATCCTGATAAACGATAGTGTTCTAAGTTAATTTCTGCTTCGCACAGGCGATCGCGACTGGTTATAATAGTCACTGAACGTACTTTGGGATCTGCTAAGATCCTCAGTAATTCAATATAATCACGATGATCGTCAATAAATTTGCCGTGCCTATCTAAAGCAGGTTCTAGATTGTCAATTAAAATTCCTACCGTTTGCTGTTCTAAATATCTTTTAAATCTGGCTAGGGTAACGCCAAATTCTTTGCCTGATTCTTGATGCAAATCCCGTTGCAACCATTCTTCCACCACGCTATCTACCGAAATAATATTGGCTGTCTCCTTTGCCATCAAAACTTCTAAAATCAACTCAAAACCTTGATTGGCTAAAAATTGTTGCGCCAAAGTGGTTTTGCCTATTCCTCCTTCCCCTTGCAGCACAATAATTTTGTGATTTTGCTTGACTAAATTTTGCAGAGTTGCGATCGCTTTTTGTCTACCAATAAAGCTAGGATCGCCATTAGTCTGGTCAATAGCCACAGCCAAGTCTTCGATATTTTTCTTGTCTGTATTATTAAAAGACTGAAGCTGTCTTTTAATCAAGCTGCGAAAATTACTTTTAGTTACCTTTTTACCCCAGGCTTCTGATAACAACTTCCAGAGTAATGATCCTGTATCCTTGGCGTGTCCTTCTGTGCAGCCGTATTGATCCGCAATTTCTAAATATTTCTGGCGTTGCCAAACTTGAGTAACAATAGTCTGCTGTAGATCATTTAGATGCTTTTGGGTACGACGATAAACTTCTTTATCTACCAGGGCTATTACTGCTTCGATATTCATAATTAAAGCTGTTCTGAGCAAGTAATAATTAACAAAATGCGTAACATGAGATAGTTCAATTTTAGTTTTTCAGGTTTTGCAGTTATTTGCGCTTAATTACTTAAATAACTGTTTAAATTGAAAATCGATTTTTCGCTAATACTTTTCAATTCTTAAGCTTATTGAAAATAGTCTTTAATTCCCAATAAAATCTAGCTTAACAATCAGTCAATATTCTAGAATTAAAACATGGCAGATAAACACCAGAAAATCTTATGGTAGCTTCTCCCCAAAATTCCTATTTAACAACCGAAGAATATCTGCAACTAGAAACAGCTAGCGATATCAAGCACGAGTATTTCGACGGTGAAATATTTGCTATGGCTGGTGCAACTGACACTCATGTAACCATTGCAGGAAATATTTTTGCTTTATTGCTAACTCACCTCAGAAGATCGGGATGTCGGGTATATATATCGGATATGAAAGTAAGGATCGAGGCAAAAAACCGTTTTTTCTACCCTGACGTAATGGTGACTTGTGAATCAAAAGATAAAGAAAATACTACTTATAAAGAGTTTCCTCGTCTAATTATTGAAGTACTGTCAGATTCTACAGAAGCTTTTGACCGCGGTGACAAATTTGCTGACTATCAGTCTTTGCCCAGTTTACAAGAATACGTTTTAATTAATAGCAAAAAAGCCAGGATTGAATGTTTTCGTCGTACAGATGATGGTTTATGGTTGTTGCAATTTTATGAGCTAGATAAGATAAACTTTGAATTAACTAGCGTAGATTTTTCGGGAAAGATTGAAGAAGTTTATCAAGAAGTTGATTTTTCTCTATCGACAGATCCAACAGACGGATAGATTTTTTGAGTAAAGCGATCTCGCATTTTGAAACTACCCAATAGGCAATAATCTGACTCTAAAGCCATCATCTTTTTTTGTTTTGGGATAATATTGCTATATTGCTCTCTAGCTAACCACGCATTATAAGCTAGAGACTGCTGAATATCTTCTGTTTCTGGATAAGGATAATTGGCAATAATTTCTTCAGTGGTTTTGCCGTTTGCTAATAAATTTAAAACTAAAGAAACAGGCACACGTATACGACTTTATAATATCGGGAATTATTTATATTTATTATTAATATCCAGACAGACGAAAGTGGCGAAATCAAAACAAATCGTAGAGAATAGACTTTTGAAATTTACTCTTTGATAGGTTTTGAGGTTATAGATAAGTGGATATAAAGGATCGACTAGCTGAAATTATTCAAAAACGATCTGCTGGAGTATTTTTATTTGTTGGTTCTGGTTTTTCGAGACGTTACCTGGGTTTGGAAGATTGGAAAGGCTTACTAACTAGATTTTGTGTAACAGGAAGACCTTTTGAATATTATCTTTCCACTGCAAATAGCGATTTACCAACAGTAGCAAAATTGTTAGCTGAGGATTTTCATGAAAATTGGTGGAAAGAAGCAAAATATAATGCTCTTGAGAAAAAAGACATATATGAGTTAGTTGATAAAACATCTGCTTTACGTATTGAAATATCGGAATATCTTAAAGGAATTAATGAATCAGCACTAAATTTCAAAGATTATTCTGAGGAGTTGCATTGCTTAAAAGAATTAGATATCGATGGGATAATCACGACGAACTGGGATTTGTTACCAGAAATTCTTTTTCCCGATTACAAAGTTTATATTGGTCAAAACCAACTGTTATTTTCTAATCCACAAGCAATCGCTGAAATTTACAAAATTCATGGTTGTTGTAGCGATCCACAAAGCTTAGTCTTAACAGATAATGATTATTCTGATTTTAATTATAAGAATACTTATCTCGCAGCTAAACTAATCACACTGTTTATAGAACATCCAATTATTTTTATTGGATATTCACTAACAGATGAAAATATTCAAGGATTATTAAAAGCGATCTCTCAATGTATTGGTGAAAATAATCTAAACAAGTTAAGAAATAATTTGATTTTTGTTCAAAGGCTAAAAAATAATGAGAAAGATGGTATTTCAGAATCATCTATAACTATAGATAGTATACAAATACCTATTGTTTCTGTTAAAACAAATAACTTTAGCCAAGTATATGGAGCGATCAAAGAAAAGAAAAGACAAATACCATCACAGCTACTTCGATTATGTAAGGAGCAACTTTATGAGTTAGTTCAATCTTCCAATCCTGAAAGTAAAATGTGTGTTGTGGACTTAGAAACCATAGTTAAGAAAGAAAATATTGAATTTATAGTTGGAGTTGGAGTTGCATCTGAAAAGAACAAAGATATAGCTGATGTTGGATACACTCCAATTAAATCAGTAGATATCTTTTATGATCTTCTATACCAAAACCGAAATTACGATCCAAAATTAATACTTGATTCTGTCCTCTTGGATATAGGCAAGAATATTACTTATCTTCCCCTATTTCATTATCTAAATAAGTTAAAAATAGTAAACAATAATTCATACGAACAAAGTAATCTGAACCTAGATAAATGGATTGTTAAAGACATGAAAAAATTTCAGGACAAAAACTACAGAAACAACTTTGAAAAACACTGTAGAAATAAAAATATATCTGAAATTATTCAAGAATATTCACCAGAGAAAGCTGCCAAATATATTCCTTTTGTTTCTGTAGAAAATATTGATTTGGACATCGTATGGAACTTTCTGGTTCAAAATGAAAATCACTATATTAGTAGCCAATCAAACTATGCAACTAATTTTAGAAAAGTTGCTTGTTTGTACGACAAATTAAAATACGGATGGTGAGATATGTAAATTTAGTTTCATGATGTTTTAATGATTTGTTTTTTGCGATCGCTTTTTCCTCACTTCCCCAAAATATTAAAATATTCCTTGTCAGAAACTTACCCCATCATGTATCATTAGTGATTGTGGTTAAAACTGGCAAATCTCACATAATAGATAAAAATCTAGTTCATCCCCCCAGTCGTAGAAGATAAGTGATTTTCGCTTTTGCTCCTAAGGCTAAATTAGTGAGTTTTCACAGTGTTTATTCACCGTAGAAAACAATCTCGTTACGGGGTTAGTGAGAAATTTATAGGGTTTGCTGCCTCCTCATTGGGGATACTGAAGAAGCAATTTTTCTTTAAGTCCTAGAGGGTACAAGGTAACTTTGCAGGTTGGCATCGGCATTAAGCTGAAGGCGATCGTAAATCTTAGAAAAAAAATTATATATTTGCTGCTGTACGTCTTGTTAATAGCGGTTTAACCAAGAGCGATTTTATGTAAAAACATGAATGAGATTCGAGGGAGTGCCGAGCGAGATGGTTGTTTTTTGTCAGTCGATGTTAAACCGCCTTTTGATAGCAGTAGTCTGCGGTAAGACATCTAAACCAAAGGCTCTTAATAAATAGAGCTTAGTCTATTATGTTGCAATTATAGAGGAGTTGAAGCTCGTGTCTATCGGTATTCTTGGCACTAAGGTTGGCATGACCCAAGTTTTTGACAAAGAAACAGGAAATGCAATTCCCGTTACTGTTGTTAAAGCTGGACCTTGTGTTGTAACTCAAATCAAAACTAAAGAAACGGACGGCTATAGTTCGGTTCAAATTGGCTATGGAGAGGTAAAAGAAAAAGCTTTATCCAAGCCTGAACTTGGTCATCTTAAAAAAGTTGGTGCTAGTCCTCTACGCCATCTAAAAGAATATCGTCTAGAAAAAGCTGGAGATTATGAACTGGGCAAAGCTTTAGACATATCTAAAATTTTTAATACTGATACTACCGTTGATGTTAGTGGTAAAGCAATGGGTCGTGGTTTTGCTGGTTATCATAAGCGACACAACTTTAAGCGTGGTTTGATGAGTCATGGTTCCAAAAGCCATCGTGCGCCTGGTTCAACTGGTGCGGGAACAACTCCTGGTCGTGTCTATCCTGGTAAGAAAATGGCAGGACGTTACGGCGGAAAACAGGTAACCACCCGCAAACTAAAAGTTGTCAAAATTGATGTTGAGCAAAATCTGCTGCTTATTAAAGGAGCAATTCCTGGTAAGCCTGGATCTTTGCTTAGTATTTCTCCCAGCAACATTGTGGGGCAGAAATAACAGCTTGTTATTTTAAGAACATAGAGTATAGATAACAAATAACTATGGTTAATTGTGTAGTCAAAAATTGGCAGGGGGAAGATGCTGGAGAGGCAACCCTAGAACTTAAAGTAGCCAAAGCAGAAAACGCCGAACATATTGTTCATCGTGCATTAGTACGTCAGCTAAATAATGCTCGTCAAGGTACGGCATCTAGCAAAACTCGCGCAGAAGTTCGCGGTGGTGGACGCAAACCTTGGAGACAAAAAGGAACTGGACGCGCTCGTGCAGGTTCGATTCGTTCTCCATTGTGGCGTGGTGGTGGTGTAATTTTTGGACCAAAACCTAGAGATTTCAGCACCAAGATGAATCGCAAAGAGAGACGTTTGGCGTTGAGAACAGCTTTTAGCTCTCGTCTAGAAGATACTATCGTCGTCGAGAACTTTACTGCTGAACTTGAGCGTCCTAAAACAAAAGAAGTTATTGCAGCTTTAGATCGTTGGGGTGTAGACTCTGACGCTAAAGTCTTGCTAATCCTCAAAGAAGTATCAGACAACGTTAACTTGTCAACTCGCAATATTGCTAAAGTAAAACTGATTAAGGCAACTAACCTCAACGTTTTTGATGTGCTTCATGTCAATAAAATTGTAATTTCAAAAGATGCCTTAGAACAGATACAGGAGGTTTACGGTGACTAGATACCAAGAGAGAGATTTAGCCGACTTGATCCTCAAGCCGATCATTACCGAGAAAGGCACGATGCAGATGGAGCTTGGTAAATACGTTTTTGATGTATTGCCTAAAGCAACCAAGCCCGATATTAAAGCAGCGATCGAAAGCCTGTTTGATGTCACCGTTGTTAAAGTAAATACTTTGACTTTGCCTCGTAAAAAGCGTCGGGTAGGTAAATTTTTAGGTTACAAAGCTCAATATAAAAGAGCAATTGTGACGCTAAAAGATGGGGATTCAATTGCTCTATTCCCTGACGTATAAAACGCAGACCAAAATATAGAACTCGAAAAAGCTAATCTAAAAGCAAATTATGGGTACTCGTTCATTTAGACCATACACACCAGGAACACGCCAAGCGATAGTTCCCGACTTTTCGGAAATTACCAAAACTAAGCCCGAAAAGTCTTTAACCAAATATAAACACCGTCAAAAAGGACGTAACAACCGCGGTGTAATTACTAGCCGTCGCCGTGGCGGAGGACACAAGCGTCTTTACCGCATCATTGATTTTCGTCGTGATAAGCGTAATATCCCAGCCGAAGTAATTGCGATCGAATACGATCCCAACCGCAATGCTCGTATTGCTCTAGTTCAGTATGAAGACGGCGAAAAACGCTACATATTAGCTGCTGTAGGGATGAAAGTAGGCACGCCAATTATTGCCAGTGAAAATGCGCCAATTGAAGTTGGTAATGCCTTACCTCTGAGCAATATGCCTTTGGGTGAAACTGTTCACAACATTGAGCTTGTAGCTGGTAAAGGCGGGCAAATTGTTCGGGCTGCTGGTGCTGCTGCCAAGGTGATGGCAAAAGAGGGTGATTATGTAACTATTGGTCTTCCTTCTAAAGAAGTAAGAATGGTGCGCAAAGAATGCTATGCCACTATCGGACAGGTTGGTAACGTTGAGTACCGTAACCTCAAGTTGGGTAAAGCAGGTAGAATGCGCCATTTGGGTAGAAGACCTGAAGTTCGTGGTAGTGCGATGAACCCCTGCGATCACCCTCATGGTGGTGGTGAAGGGCGCGCTCCTATTGGTAGAAGCGGTCCTGTTTCCCCTTGGGGTAAACCAGCTTTGGGTAAGAAAACTCGCAAGAAGAACAAACCTAGCAATAGGCTGATTGTTCGTCGTCGTCGTTAATTCATTATTAATTGAAAAAATATGAGTCGTTCTTTAAAAAAGGGACCATTTATCGCCGACAGTCTCCTCAAAAAAATTGAGAGGCTAAACGCTGGTAACAAAAAAGAAGTAATCAAAACTTGGTCGAGAGCTTCAACTATTTTGCCTCTAATGGTGGGACATACAGTTGCCGTCCACAATGGTCGCCAGCACATTCCTGTGTTTATTAGTGACCAGATGGTCGGACATAAACTGGGGGAATTTGCTCCCACCCGTACTTTTAGGGGTCATTCTAAAAGCGACAAAAAAGGGAGACGCTAGATATTGAGTACCGCTATGGCAATAGATACTAATAACGAAGTAAAGGCGATCGCCAAATACATCCGAATGTCTCCTTTTAAGGTCAGACGGGTGTTAGATCAAATTCGTGGTCGCCAATATCGAGAAGCATTAATCATTCTCGAATTCATGCCTTATAAAGCCTGCGATCCAATTCTAAAAGCATTGCGATCGGCTGTGGCTAACGCAGAACACAACAACGGCTTAGATCCCGCAACTTTAGTAATCAGCAAAGCTTTTGCTGATGGGGGTCCTGTTCTCAAACGTTATCGTCCCAGAGCGCAAGGTAGAGCTTATCAAATTCGTAAGCCAACCTGTCACATCACTGTGGCTGTTGCTCCTGAAGTAACCAATTAGAATCCTTAAATTTCAGAATTTAATTAATTACTATTACGAGGAAACATTTGTGGGACAAAAGATACACCCAACGGGCTTTCGTCTGGGTATTACCAAAGAACACCAATCTTGCTGGTACGCTGATACCAAACGCTATCCAGAATTATTGCTAGAAGATTGTTTAATCAGGGAATACGTTAACAAAGAACTGAGTAATGCGGGCATTTCTCAGGTCAAAATTGAGCGTAAAGCCGATCAAATTGATTTAGCAATTCACACCGCTAGACCTGGTGTAGTTGTTGGTCGTGGCGGTTCAGGGATTGAGAAATTGAGAACAGAGCTACAGACAAAAGTGGGCAACGCTCGCCAAATTCGGATCAACGTCATAGAAGTACCCCGCGTGGATGCTGATGCTGCTTTGATTGCTGAGTATATTTGTCAGCAGTTAGAGCGAAGAGTTTCTTTTCGTCGAGTGGTTCGTCAAGCAGTTCAAAGAGCGCAGCGGGCTGAAGTTCTGGGCATTAAGATTCAGGTCAGTGGTCGTTTAAACGGTGCAGAAATTGCCCGTACAGAATGGGTTAGGGAAGGTCGAGTCCCTTTACACACCCTCAGAGCAGATATTGATTACTCTTATCGCACTGCCTTGACTATTTATGGAATTCTTGGAGTTAAGGTTTGGGTATTTAAAGGCGAAATTATTCCAGGACAGGAAGAAGCAGCCGCCGCTGTTCCTAGTCAAGCTCCTCGCCGTCAGCGTCGTCGCCAGAAATTTGACGATCGCTCAGAGTAACATTAACAAGACTTATTTAGCAAAATAATACTATTATGCTTAGTCCCAGAAGAACGAAATATCGCAAACAGCATCGCGGTCGCATGAGAGGCATGGCTTATCGCGGTAGCACCTTGAACTTTGGTGATTACGCTCTCCAGGCAACAGAGCCTTCTTGGATTACCTCGCGCCAAATTGAGGCTGCTCGTCGAGCTATGACGCGCTACGTCAAACGGGGTGGTAAAATCTGGATTCGCATTTTTCCAGATAAGCCCGTGACCATGCGTCCAGCCGAAACCCGTATGGGTTCTGGTAAAGGTTCTCCTGAATTTTGGGTAGCAGTAGTCAAACCAGGCAGAATCATGTTTGAAATGGCTGGTGTAACTGAAGAGGTAGCAAAAGAGGCAATGCGTTTAGCGGCTCAAAAGCTACCGATCAAAACTAAATTTATTACTCGTGAAGAGGATTATAAGTAATATGGCTTTACCCAAAATTGCCGAAGCCAGAAAACTCAGTGATGAAGAACTGGCAGAAGAAATTCTAGCAGTTAAGCGACAGTTGTTTCAGTTGAGGTTAGAGCAGGCAACCCGCCGTTTAGAAAAACCTCATTTGTTTAAACACGCTAAACATCGTATGGCTCAATTACTCACCATAGAACGCGAGCGTGAAATCGCTGCTGCACAAGGAGAATAGATTATGGCAGTAAAAGAAAGAGTAGGAGAAGTAGTTAGCGACAAAATGGATAAAACCGTGGTGGTTGCCATTGAAAACCGCTCTCCTCACCCCAAATACGGCAAAATTGTCGTCAGAACCAAAAAATATAAAGCTCATGACGCAGAGAACCAATGTAAGATTGGCGATCGCGTGCGGATCAAAGAAACTCGTCCTCTCAGCAAAACCAAACGCTGGACGGTCGAGGAAATTATTGAATCCCAAAAATCTTAAATTCTATCAACCCAATTTTTCTGGTCGAGATCGAAAATGATTCAACAACAGACCTATTTAAATGTCGCTGATAACAGTGGCGCCCGCAAGCTGATGTGTTTGCGCGTAATTGGTAAAGGCAATAGTCCTTATGCCTTTATTGGTGATGTCGTAGTGGCAGTAGTTAAAGACGCTTTACCCAATATGGGGGTCAAAAAATCTGAAGTTGTAAAAGCAGTGATTGTGAGAACTAAGCAGTCTGTCAGTCGCCCTAGTGGCATGAGCATCCGCTTTGACGATAACGCTGCGGTAATTATTAACGAACAGAATAATCCTAGAGGCACTCGTGTCTTTGGTCCTGTGGCAAGAGAATTGAGAGATAAAAACTTTACTAAGATCGTCTCTTTAGCTCCTGAGGTAATTTAAATGACAAAAACAAAAAAAGCACCTGCCCGCCATAAAATGCATGTCAAAAAAGGGGATACCATCCAGGTAATCTCTGGACGCGATAAAGGCAAGGTCGCCGAGATATCCAGAGTAATCCCCAAGACTAGTCAAGTAGTTGTCGAAGGCGTGAATGTACGTACCAAACACGTCAAACCTCAGCAAGAAGGAGAATCAGGTCAAATTGTGACTTTTGAAGCTCCCATACACAGTTCTAACGTCATGCTCTATTCCAATAAAGAGAAAACCGTTAGTCGGGTTGGCTATACCTTTACCGAAGAAGGTCGTAAAGTACGAATGCTCAAAAAGACAGGCGAGATTATCGACTAGTTTTTGGGGCATTTTAAGACGCTAATAATTTTAAATTTATAGTTCCTGACCAAGCCCAGGAAAAGAGAGACATCATGGCAAAATCGTTAAAATCTCAGTATTTGGAAGATATTGTTCCCAGGTTAAGCGAACAGTTTAGTTACGGCAACGTTCATCAAGTTCCCAAAGTAGTCAAAATCGTCATCAACCGTGGTTTAGGAGAAGCATCGCAGAATGCTAAAGCCCTAGAATCATCCCTGAACGAACTATCTGTGATTACAGGGCAAAAACCCGTGGTTACTAGAGCAAAAAAAGCGATCGCTGGTTTTAAAATTCGTCAAGGAATGCCCGTGGGGATGATGGTTACTCTGCGTGGTGAACGGATGTATGCCTTTCTAGAGCGGCTGATTTGTCTGGCTCTACCTCGTATTCGCGACTTTCGGGGAATTAGCCCCAAAAGTTTTGACGGTCGAGGTAACTACTGCTTAGGCGTTAGAGAGCAGCTAATGTTTCCCGAAATTGAATACGATAGCATCGATCAAATTAGAGGGATGGATATTTCAATCGTCACGACCGCTAACAATGATGAAGAGGGACGAGCTTTACTCAAAGAAATGGGAATGCCTTTCCGTGACAACTAATGTTCTTAGTATTTAATATATAAAAATAGGAAATAATGGCAGCAACCGATACTATTTCAGATATGCTGACCCGCATTCGTAATGCCTGTATGGTCAAGCATCAAACCACTCAAGTTCCTTCAACTCGTATGACTAAGGCGATCGCTGAAGTTTTACAAAGTGAAGGATTTATCGACAGCTTTGAAGAAACAGGGGAATTACCCCAGAAATTTATCGAAATTTCTTTAAAGTACAAAGGCAGAAATCGCCAACCAATTATCAGCACCCTAAAGCGGGTAAGCAAACCAGGACTAAGAGTCTACTCTCGTAAAAAAGATATTCCTCGTGTCCTGGGCGGTATTGGTATTGCGGTCGTTTCCACTTCCCGTGGAGTAATGACAGATAGAGAAGCTCGCAGCCAAGGAGTTGGTGGCGAAATCCTCTGTTATGTTTGGTAATCAAAAAAGAGGACTAAATTATGTCTCGTATTGGCAAACAGCCTATTTCCATTCCCGAAAAAGTAAGCGCGCAGATTTCAGGACAGCACGTCACAATTAAAGGACCAAAAGGTACTTTAGAGCGCGAAATTCCTCAACCTATTGAGGTAAAACAAAAGGGTGACACCATAATAGTAAATCCGACCGATGGTTCCCGTATTGGTCGTCAACGTCATGGTCTTTGTCGCACCCTAGTTGCCAACATGGTTGATGGAGTATCTCAAGGATTCCAAAAGCGTTTACAGATTCAAGGAGTAGGTTATAGAGCCCAGGCTCAAGGTAAAAAGCTTACTCTTAACGTTGGTTACAGTAATCCTGTTGAGATGGAAATGCCCGATGGTATAGACGTGGCGGTAGAAAATAGAAATACCGAAGTTCTAGTTAGTGGCATCGATAAAGAAATAGTGGGCAACATTGCTGCTCAAATTCGAGGAGTAAGACCTCCAGAGCCTTATAAAGGTAAAGGAATACGCTACTTTGATGAGCAGGTCAAACGCAAAGCTGGTAAGACAGGTAAGTAGAAATCATGAAGCTTTCACGTAGAGAATTAGTCAAACGTCGTCACCGTCGAGTGCGCAAAGCAGTAAATGGTACGCCTGAACGCCCCCGTTTATGCGTTTTCCGTTCCAATAATCATATTTATGCTCAAGTTATTGATGATGTGGCACAGCACACTTTAGCAGCAGCATCGGACTTTAACGTTAAATCTGGTGGTGCTACTTGCGAAGTCTCAGCAGAAGTCGGCAAACTTGTAGCTCAAAAAGCTATCGAAAAAGGAATTGCTAAAGTAGTCTTTGATAGAGGGGGAAATCTTTATCACGGTCGAGTCAAAGCTCTAGCTGATGCAGCTCGCGAAGCAGGGTTAGATTTTTAAATCAAAACAGTAATACTAAACTATGGCTAAATCCAACTCACGTAAAAAAAATCGCTCTAAAGAAAAAGATTCTAATTGGCAAGAACGAGTAGTTCAGATTCGTCGCGTCAGTAAGGTAGTCAAAGGCGGTAAAAAACTTAGTTTTCGCGCCATTGTCGTCGTTGGCAATGAAAAGGGACAAGTAGGTGTAGGTGTAGGTAAGGCTGCTGATGTCATCGGCGCAGTACGTAAAGGCGTTGCTGATGCTAAAAAGCAGTCAGTTGAAGTCTCTCTTACCAAGGCCAGTTCTATTGTTCATGTAACTAACGGTGTTGCTGGTGGAGCAAAAGTATTCATGCGTCCTGCTGCTCCAGGTACTGGGGTAATCGCTGGTGGCGCAGTCCGTACTGTTTTAGAACTAGCTGGGGTAAAAAATATTTTGGCAAAGCAACTAGGTTCTAACAGCCCCCTTAACAATGCTAGAGCAGCTATGAATGCCCTAGAAGGTTTGCGTACCTTTGCCGAAGTTGCAAGAGAAAGAGATATTCCTTTAGAACAGTTATACGCTTAAACAAGCTACAAGCTAATCAAGGAGAAAAAAATGAAGCTAGAAAATCTTAGCCCCAAAGAAGGGTCAAAGCGACGTAAACGTAGAGTTGGTCGCGGTATCGCAGCAGGTCAGGGAGCTAGCTGTGGTTTTGGTATGCGTGGTCAGAAGTCTCGTTCAGGTACAGGAACAAAGGCTGGCTTTGAAGGGGGACAAATGCCTCTTTATCGCCGAGTTCCCAAACTAAAGCACTTTACTCTTATAAACCAAAAGCACTATACCACAGTTAATGTAGAAGCTTTAAGCTCTCTTGCTGCTAACACAAAAGTGACCCTAGACTCTCTATTAAAGAACGGCATTGTTACTACCAACGATGGTCTTCTTAAAATTCTGGGGAATGGTGAATTAAAAGTAGCCTTAAACGTCAAAGCAGCAGCTTTTACTAAGAGTGCAATCCAAAAAATAGAAGCTGCTGGCGGTAGCTGCGAAGTAATTACTAAGTAGATAAAAAACTACTCCACTTTATTCCCAAGCATAGCTATGGGTTATTGCAGCTAAGCATCACGATTGGTCTATTATAAGAACCTAAGGTAGAAAATTAAATTTATATGATATTTCTCCGTAAATAACTTAATTTAGCACCAAGCATATAAGAGGTAAACCTGTATGGTTAGAGAAAAAACTCCATCAGCCCAGGAGACATTTTTACAGATGGCAAAAGCTGCTGGTCTTCGAGGCAGGCTGCTTGTAACCATTGGTCTTCTGGTGTTGGTAAGACTGGGGGTATTTATACCCGTTCCAGGAATTGACCGCGATGTCTTCGGCAATTTTATTAATAGTTCAGGAAATTCTTCCATCGTTGGATTTTTAGACATTTTTACTGGTGGTGGTATTTCTGCTCTGGGAATATTTGCCCTGGGAATTTTACCCTTTATTAATGCCTCTATTATTATGCAGTTGTTGGCAACTGCTATTCCTAGCCTGGAAAATCTGCAAAAAAATGAGGGAGAAGCGGGAAGACGTAAAATTTCCCAGATCACTCGTTACGTTGCTTTGGGCGGAGCTATAATTCAGAGTTTTGGTATTACTCTGGGTTTGCTGGTTAATAACGGCATTATTGAAAAAAGTATTTTTCCCATTGGCGAAACCGTATTGGCTTTAACCGCTGGTTCAATGTTCGTTATGTGGATATCTGAGCTGATCACCGAAAAGGGCATTGGTAACGGGGCTTCACTATTAATTTTTGTCAATATTGTAGCGGTATTACCCAGAACTTTAGGAACTACAATTGAATTTGCTCAAAGCGGTGGCAGAAGCGAGATTGCTCAGGTGGTAGTTCTCTTGCTTGTCTTTTTGGCAATGATTGTCGGCATTGTATTTATCCAAGAAGGAACTCGCCGTATTCCCATTATTTCTGCTCGCCGTCAGGTTGGCAGAAGGGTATACCGTGAAAGAAGTAATTATCTGCCTTTAAGATTAAATCAGGGTGGAGTAATGCCAATTATTTTTGCATCTTCAGTGCTATTTCTTCCCGCCCAGTTGATTGGATTTATACCTGGTCAGGGAACAGTTAAAAATGTGTTTAATCAGATTGCAGCAGCAGTGCAGCCTGGAAACTGGGCTTATGTAGCAGTTTATCTAGTTCTAATTTTATTCTTTAGTTATTTCTATGCTTCTTTGATCGTTAATCCTGTAGATATGTCTCAAAATCTTAAAAAAATGGGCGCATCTATTCCAGGGATTAGACCAGGTAAAGCAACTAGTGCTTATTTAGAAAAGGTGCTCAATCGTTTAACACTTTTGGGCGCAATTTTCTTGGGGTTGGTGGCAACTATACCTACTTTAGTAGAAAGTACTATTCCCGCAGGTACTACTGTATTTAGTGGATTTGGTGCGACATCTTTACTTATTTTGGTGGGCGTGGCAATTGATACGGCCAAGCAAATACAAACCTACGTAATCTCTCAACGTTACGAAGGTATGGTTAAGCAGTAAAAAATAGAGCGATCGCGCGGTAAGCTTAAGCCCATTAATTGTAGTTTTAGGCTTGCTACTTCCAACAAAACTTTTTGAATAAATACATTGGTATGGTTAAGCGATTAATATTCTTGGGACCTCCTGGTGCAGGAAAGGGAACTCAAGCCCAAGCACTATCTGAACATCATCAAATTCCCCATGTGTCCACAGGAGATATCTTAAGAGCAGCTGTGGCTCAACAAACTTCCTTGGGAAAACAGGCTAAAGATTATATGGATAGGGGAGAATTAGTTCCTGATACTCTAATTCTCAACTTGATTCAAGACCGACTATCCTATGATGATACTGCCAACGGCTGGATACTTGATGGTTTTCCTAGAAATGTAAATCAAGCTGCCTTTTTAGAGGAACTATTGATTGAATTGAACCAGAATGCTGACTGTGTTCTTAATTTAGAAGTTCCTGATCGCGTTTTGGTAGAAAGACTGCTGGCAAGGCAGCGTAAAGATGATAATGAAGAAACTATTCGTCGTCGTTTAGAAGTCTATCATCAAGATACTGTGCCGGTAATTGACTTTTATCAAAAAAGGCAGACCCTAAAAACTATTGATGGGAATCAAGAAATGGAACAGGTGACAAAATCTCTAAAAGAAGCAGTATCTTAGGCAGTTTAATTTTGGATAACCCTTGCTAATTTATGGCTTTCACCGTCTAAGACAGATAAAAATGTAAGATATATATAGGTTGCTGTATTGAAAAAATGCTTAAGGCATTTGCCAAGTAAACCGATGAATAGTAAGAGTTGCCGTTAGCTATTCATCTAAAAATAGCGGAGAATATAAAGATTGGCTAAACAAGATTTGATTGAAATGGAAGGGACTGTGACAGAATCTCTGCCTAATGCAATGTTTCGCGTCGATTTGGATAACGACTTTAATGTATTAGCTCATATTTCAGGTAAAATTCGGCGGAACTACATTAAAATTTTACCAGGCGATCGCGTCAAAGTTGAATTAACCCCTTACGATTTGACTAAGGGTAGAATAACCTATCGCCTTAAAAATAAGTAAAACGCTTTTTTTGGTGATTTAAATGTGTTTGACACAAAAACAAATTAATAGATATAATAATAGGCTTGCAGTGTGGCCAAAATAAGGCATGAAAGTTAGACCATCAGTAAAAAAAATGTGTGAAAAATGTCGCGTAATCAAAAGACGTGGCAGAGTAATGGTGATTTGTAGCAGTAATCCTAAGCATAAACAGCGTCAAGGATAATTGTCAGTCGCTACACTATGTATGATGCTTAACATATTTACATTTAAGCAGTCAAAAAAAATTAAAAAGATTAGGGAGATAAAAACGTGGCAAGGATTTCTGGCGTAGACCTTCCTCGTGATAAGCGTGTAGAAATCGCGCTAACCTACATTTTTGGTGTGGGTCTATCACGAGCGCAAAAGGCGATCGCTGAAACTGGAGTTAATCCAGATACTAGGGTTCGCGATCTTAACGATGAAGATACAGCGAAGCTTAGAGCATATATTGAAGACAACTACCAAGTAGAAGGTGACTTGAGACGTTGGGAATCAATGAACATTAAGCGTCTGGCGGATATTGGTACATATCGCGGTCGTCGTCACCGTATGGGTTTACCTCTTCGAGGTCAAAGAACTCGCACTAATGCTCGTACCAGAAGAGGTAGAAGGCTTACCGTAGCTGGTAAGAAGAAAGCTCCAGGTAAGAAGTAAACAACTAGTTCATCATAATTCTAAGTATAACCACATCACACGAAAAGTAAAATGGCGCAACCAAAAAGAAGAAGCGGCGCAAAGAAAAACAAAAAAAACGTTCCCAACGGTGTGGCTCATATTCAGTCCACATTTAATAACACCATTGTAACAATTTCTGATACAAGAGGAGACGTAATATCTTGGTCTTCTGCTGGTGCAAGTGGTTTTAAAGGAGCAAAAAAAGGCACTCCTTTTGCAGCACAAACAGCAGCAGATAGCGCAGGAAGACGGGCAATGGATCAAGGAATGCGTCAAGTTGAGGTTATGGTAAGCGGTCCTGGGGCTGGAAGAGAAACAGCTATTAGAGCCTTACAGGGTGTAGGGCTAGAAATTACTCTAATCCGTGATGTCACACCGATCCCTCATAATGGCTGTCGTCCGCCTAAAAGACGACGAGTATAGCTTTAGTTAGCAATTATCAAGTTACGACTGGATACGAGCATTTTATTTAATTTCTATCTTGATTTACCAGATCGCTTGTCGAATAGAAGGGAGAATAGCCTGTGGCGCAATTTCAAATTGAGTGTGTAGAATCTAAAACCCTAAAAAATCAACACCAATATAGCAAGTTTATCCTTGAGCCTCTAGATAGAGGTCAAGGTATTACTTTGGGGAACGCCTTGAGAAGAGTTTTATTATCTAACTTGGAGGGTGCGGCTGTTACAGCAATCCGCATTGGTGGAGGAATGGCAAAAAATGGCAGCAAACAAGAACATAAGTTTGGGTTTGCTACTCATGAATTTGCCACCATTGAAGGAGTCAGAGAGGACGTTTTAGAGATTATTCTCAATATGAAGGAAATAGTCCTCAAAAGTTATACCAATCAGCCCCAAATAGGTCGTTTGGTTGCTACTGGACCAGGAACTGTAACCGCTGCCCAGTTTGAGTTACCTTCTGAGATAGAAACCGTAGACTCTAATCAGTATGTGGCTACTATAGCTGAAGGCACGAGCTTAGAGATGGAATTTCGGGTTGAAAAGGGCAAAGGCTACCGTGCAGTAGAAAGAGGCAAAGAAGAAGGCAGTTCTCTAGATTTCCTTCAAATTGACGCTGTGTTTATGCCTGTAACTAAGGTTAACTATAGCGTTGAAGATGCCCGTGTAGATGGTTCAGCAATCCGCGAACGTCTAATTATGGAAATTTGGACTAACGGTAGCGTCAAGCCGGAAGAGGCGTTGTCTCAAGCTGCTGGAATTGTCGTGGAATTATTTAATCCCTTAAAAGATCTGACTTTAGAGGCAATTGAACCCGACTATGTAGAGGACGAAGATCCGACTAGCCAAATACCCATCGAAGAATTGCAGTTGTCGGTTAGAGCCTATAACTGTCTAAAGCGAGCGCAAATTAACTCCGTATCCGACTTACTTGATTACACTCAAGAAGACCTGCTGGAGATTAAAAACTTTGGGCAAAAATCGGCTGATGAGGTAATTGAAGCTTTGCAGCAACGTCTTGGGATTACTCTATCTCAAGAAAAATCAGCAAAATAAACATCAACAAAACATTATCAATCATGCGTCATCGATGTAAAGTACCACGACTAGGATTGCCAGCCGATCAAAGAAAAGCTTTGTTACGTTCCTTGGCAACTGAAATTATTCGTCATGGTCAAATTAAAACTACCAAAACTCGCGCTAAAGCAGTCCGTAGTGAAGTTGAAAAAATGATTAGCTTGGCTAAAGATGGTTCTTTGGCAGCTAGAAGGAGAGCTTTGGGCTATATCTATGATAAAGATTTAGTCAGTGAGCTTTTTAAAGCTGTTCAGGAACGTTATGGCGATCGCCAGGGCGGTTATACACGCGTTGTCAGAACCAAAAGTCGTCGTGGCGACAATGCAGAAATGGCAATTATCGAGCTAGTTTAACTGGGTGTTGCACAAATGGTTGTATGCCAATCCCAAGGAAACTCCTCAACTAGAATAGCCTTAGTTATTCAGTATTTGGGAACTAACTTTCACGGCTGGCAAAAACAACCAAATATCATTAGTATTCAGGGCTGTATTGAAAAGGCTATTTCTGAAGTTGTTGGTCATTCAGTAAGTGTTCATGGGGCAGGTAGAACCGATTCAGGTGTCCATGCAGCTGCTCAGGTTGCTCATTTTGAGTACGAAGGACCTATCCCTGCCTATAAATGGGCGAAGATCATTAATGCTAAGCTGCCAGAGGGTATACTAATTAGAGCATCAGCTCAGGTAAACGGTAACTGGCACGCTCGTTTTTCTGCTATTTGGCGGCGTTACCGCTACATCATTTATACGGATGAGCAACCTAATATATTTGTCAATCAAACCTGTTGGCATTATTACCAGTCAGTTCTGCATGAATCTTTAATCCAAAAAGCTTTATATCCTCTAATTGGAGAGCATGACCTGTCAGCTTTTAAGCGTACAGGTTCAGATAGAGCAGATGCTCTAGTAGAAGTACAGGCTGTACAATGTTATCGTCAAGGTGCATTCCTGTATTTAGAGATTCAGGCAAACGGCTTTTTGTACGGTATGGTACGCCTTTTGGTGGGAATGCTGGTAGAGGTGGGAACTGGCAAGCGATCGCCTGAAAGCTTTACTGAGATTTGGCAAAACCAACGTCGAGATCGGGTTAAATATTCGGCTCCTGCTAAGGGCTTATGTTTACTAAGGGTTGGTTATCCTGAATTTCCTTTTGCTAAACACCTCTGGTTCGATGCTCAACCCAATTTTCTTTTAGCTTAAATAAAGTTCTTATTTAAAATAATTCACAAAATACTATCACTCTAATAATGAACAAAACTCCCTTACCAAACCAACAAACTATAGAGCATAAGTGGTATATAGTTGATGCCGAAGGACAACGCTTAGGTCGTTTAGCTACCGAGATTGCTATGATCCTGCGAGGCAAAAACAAGCCCAGCTTTACTCCTAATATAGATACTGGGGACTTTGTGGTAGTAATCAACGCTGAGAAAGTTGTGGTTACAGGTAGAAAAAATGAGCAGAAGCTCTATCGTCGCCACTCTGGTAGACCTGGAGGCATGAAGACTGAGACTTTCGATCAGCTGCAAAGAAGGATTCCTGAACGCATTGTCGAAAAAGCAGTCAAAGGAATGCTGCCCAAAAACGTCATGGGACGCAAACTATTTACCAAACTCAAAGTTTACACAGGAGCAGATCATCCCCATGCTGCCCAAATTCCTGAAACTTTAAATATCAACACAATTCCAGTGAGGAACTAAAACATGGAAGCAACAAAAGATAAAGTAGTATACTGGGGTACGGGTCGTCGCAAATCAGCGATCGCCAGAGTTCGTTTAGTACCAGGTGAAGGAAATCTTACCGTTAATGGCAAAACGGGAGATGATTATTTTAATCGTATTCCCAGCTATTTAATGTCTATCAAAGGTCCTTTAGAAACCTTGGGTTTTGAAAATGAGTACGACATTCTCGTTAATGCTCATGGTGGTGGTTTAACTGGTCAAGCAGATGCTGTTAAACTTGGCGTTGCTAGGGCTTTGTGTAAACAAGACCCCAATAATCGTCAGCCTTTGAAAACAGAAGGATACCTAACTCGCGATCCTCGTTGTAAAGAACGGAAGAAATACGGTCTGAAGAAAGCTCGTAAAGCTCCTCAGTTCTCTAAACGATAGAGAGTCAAGTAGTAATTAGTCGTTAGTAATTAATCATTAGTTGAAGATTAATAGATCGGCTGAGACTTAAACTCAAATTAGGCTGCAAGAACAAAAGAAAGAAAACTGAGATAGTATTTCTTTTCTATGACGGTCGCTCTTACGTAGTCAATAAAAAACTAAGAACTTGTCGATCAATTTAAAATAGTAGTTAACATTATCTGAAAAAAATGCCTAAACCTGATATACACCCAACTTGGTACCCAGATGCCAAGGTAATCTGTAATGGCGAAGTCGTCATGACTGTCGGTTCAACTCAACCTGAGATTAGCGTTGACGTTTGGTCTGGTAATCATCCTTTTTATACTGGAACTCAAAAAATTATTGATACAGAAGGTCGAGTTGATCGCTTTTTGCGTAAATACGGTATGCTCGATGCCAGTAGCGATGCTGAGTCTGACGCTAAAAAATAGCCATTTAAGACAAAGTATAGACCCAGTAGTTAGCTTAAATTGACTACTGGGTTTGTTGTATTTAGATTAATTTTTTTAATAAATCATTTTGTTTTTAAGAGACTAAAATTATGGCTGAAGCATACTTATTAGACAAACTAAAATCCGTAGAGCAAACTTTTCAAGAACTTACCCATCGCTTGGCAGATCCCGATATTGCTACTAACCCTGATGAACTACAAAAAGTAGCTAAAGCTCGTTCTTCCCTAGAAGAAACAGTCATGGCTTATCAAGAATGGCAGCAGGCAACAGAAGAGTTAGCAGAAGCAAAAGAAATCTTCAAAGAAGCCAAAGATCCTGAGATGAAGGAAATGGCTAGCATGGAAGTCAGTGAGCTTGAATTACAACTTGAGCAGCTAGAAAACAAACTTAAAGTTCTTTTATTGCCTCGCGATCCTAATGATGACAAAAATATCATGTTAGAAATTCGCGCAGGTACAGGAGGCGATGAAGCTAGTATTTGGGCTGGAGATTTAGTAAGAATGTACTCTAGATATGCCGAGACTCAAAACTGGAAAGTATTCTTGCTTAGTGAATCGTCCGCCGATATGGGTGGCTTTAAAGAAGCTATCTTAGAAGTTACAGGAGACTCAGTATACAGCAAGCTAAAGTTTGAAGCAGGAGTGCATCGGGTACAGCGTGTACCTCAAACCGAAGCAGGAGGAAGAGTTCATACATCTACGGCTACAGTAGCGGTGATGCCAGAAGTAGATGATGTTGAAGTACAAATCGATCCCAAAGATATTGAGCTTAAAACCGCTCGTTCTGGGGGTGCTGGAGGGCAAAACGTCAACAAAGTTGAAACTGCCGTGGATTTGATTCATAAACCAACGGGAATTAGAATCTTTTGTACCGAAGAGCGATCGCAACTGCAAAACCGTGAGCGAGCAATGCAAATTCTTAGAGCCAAGCTATATGATATTAAGCTAGCTGAACAGCAGAAGGAAGTTCGAGGCATGAGGCTATCCCAGGTAGGAACAGGCGCACGTTCGGAGAAAATTCGCACCTACAATTATAAAGACAATCGCATTACCGATCATCGTCTGGGACAAAACTTTGCCTTAGCCAACTCCCTTGAAGGAGATATCGATGTCATGATTCAATCCTGTATCTCCCAAGATCAGCAAGATAGATTAGAAGAATTGGCTAGCTCTCCAGATACTGCCCAGGCTTTAATCTAATTTGAAACTAATTGCTACACTCAAATATTACGGCTTGGATAAATCAATAAATATTCTTTCTAAGCTAATGTCTTCTCACCAAGAAAAACCATGCTGTTAGAAGTTAAAAGAATCATAGTTCCACCAGGACAAACAATAGTCTTGGAAAACATTAGCTGGGACGAATTTGAGGCTATTTTAGAAGATTTGGGAGAAAGTCGCGGTTCTCGAATAGCTTATGACAATGGAAAGCTAGAAATAATGACGCCTTTACCTGAACATGAGGTTAATAAAGAATACATTAGTGACTTTGTAAAAGTTTTGCTCGAAGAACTAGACATAGAATTTTGTCCCTTGGGTTCGACTACTTTTAAGAATCAGGCAATGTTCAAGGGAATTGAACCCGATAGCTGTTTTTATATCCAGAATGAAGCAGCAGTTAGAGGTAAAAACAGATTAGATCTAACAATAGATCCTCCACCAGATTTAGCTTTAGAAGTAGACATTACTAATCGTAGTCACCCAGAAATATATCAAGCTTTAGGGGTGGCTGAACTATGGCAATACAGAAGAGGTAAGCTAAAGTTTTTGTTACTTGTAGATGGCAAATATATTGAATCTCAATCTAGCTCTATTTTTCCTCAATTTTCCTTGCTCGAAGTAATTCCCCAATATTTAAACCAATGTCGTACCGAAGGCAGAAATAAAGGCATGAAGGCTTTTCGCAGTTGGGTTAAAAAACAAACATAAAATTACAAGAGCTATAAAAAGTAATATTTTGGATATTATTACTTAAATCAGCAATGCTAAAAATCTAAATGACCCAACTAAACTGATTGGGATTAAGATAATTTTTAAATTCATTCCTTTATTTCTAGTAGCTTTAGGACTATTTCTTAGTTTATGGACTATAGTTCCTGCGCCTACCTTATCTTTGCTAATTTTTGGTGTGGGTGTACCAGAGCTTA
Source organism: Waterburya sp. (assembly GCA_965218645.1). Classification (GTDB taxonomy): domain Bacteria; phylum Cyanobacteriota; class Cyanobacteriia; order Cyanobacteriales; family Xenococcaceae; genus Waterburya. The sequence goes on from OZ244627.1 coordinate 2,716,087, forward strand.
GTCCTTGGATAGTGGGATTGAATCTAATCGCCTTGAGCTTTATCTTGGTCAAATTCCAGCCTAACTATCTTTACATCACTTTTTTCTTAGCAAGTTTGATGGCTCTTGCTCTTAGTCTTACACCTTTAATGCAGTTTGAAGCAGCTAGCGCTAGGTTTCAGCTACAGATGGAAACTAGATTGGGCAAGAACTATCTTCAGCTACTGCCGACAGCTTTAATTGCTCAAATGCGTTCTCAACCTTTTGTATTAGCAGATGTATTTAGGGGAATTACTCTCAAAGAAGTGCAAATTCAGCGTGATATTCAGTTTGCTAATCCTGATGGTCAACGGCTAAAGCTCAACGTTTATCAACCGTTAGCTTCTGGTAAACATCCTGCTCTAATTATGATTTATGGTGGAGCTTGGAGACAGGGTGAACCTAGTAATCACGAAACTTTTAGCCGTTATATTGCTGCTCAGGGTTATTGTGTAATTGCTGTTGATTATCGTCATGCGCCTGAATATAGATTTCCTGCTCAGTTAGAAGATGTTCAAACAGCTTTAAATTATATTCGCGATCGCGCCGATCGCTGGGAAATCGATCTCCAAAGGGTTGCTTTAATTGGAAGATCGGCAGGAGCGCAACTGGCTACAATTATCGCTTATCAAAATCAATCAGCAATTAACTTTAAAGCTATTGTCAACTATTATGGTCCTGTAAATTTAGTGGATGGATATCGATATCCTCCGCTACCAGATCCAATTAATACTCGTCAAGTTTTAGAAGATTTTTTGGGTGGTACTCCTGAAACAGAATTAAAACTCTATCAGCAAGCTTCACCAATTAACTACGTCCAGCCTAATCTACCTGTGTCTTTATTAATCTATGGTGGCAAAGATCATATAGTTCAGCCTACATATGGCAAAATACTTTATGAAGAGCTACTGGCTAATGATAATAAGGTTATCTTGTTAACAATTCCTTGGGCCGATCACGCCTTTGATACTGTTTTTTCTGGCGTAAGTAATCAACTTGCCTTATATTATACTGAAAGATTTTTGGCATGGAGCTTACACAGTAATTAGCGTAGATCTTTACGTAAAATAGTTAACTCTTCTCTTAAAGATAAAGGCTGATAGCCAAGAGCAAAAGCTTTACTGCTATCTAAAGAAGTATCAGGCGATCGCGATGCTACGGCAACTACATCTGATTGTTTACCAGCTTTAATCAGATCTGTTGGTAATTGCCAAATATCCGCCAACAATAACCCAAAATCATAACGAGAAATTCGCTCTTTTCCTCCTAAATGTAATATCCCCTGCACCTGTTTTTCAACCGCTAATAACAATCCTTGAGATGCAGCCGAGGCACTAGCAGGTGTACGAAATTCATCGGTAAACAAGTTGATTTCTTTACCTGCTTTGAGATTACTAATCATTCCCTGCATAAAGCTAGCAGCGACGGGAGAAGGCGTACCAAACATCAAAGGCATTCGACAAATTGCGATCGCAGGATATACTTCGCGCATTTTGTGTTCAGCGGTTGCTTTTTGTTCGCCGTAATAATTAATCGGACAAACAGAATCGGTTTCTTTATAAAAAGGCTTTTTACCATCAAAGACTAAATCTGTAGATGTAAAGGCACAAGGAATGTTATTTTCGTCACACAGACGAGCAATACTTACCGCAGCCGTAACGTTAATAGCCAAAGATTCATGAGGGTTAGTTTGACAAAAATTAGGTTTAGAAGCAGCAGCAGTATGAATTACCGCATCAGGCTTAATGTCTTTAAATAGTTGTTTGAGTACCTCAAAATCCTTTAAGTCAGTCTTATATAAAGTCGCTCCAGATATTTTTAGCTCATGACTAAAATAAGTCCCGTATACTTGCCAGTTAGTTTGGGCATGATGACACAAGTTCCAGCCTAAAAAACCACTTGCACCTGTAACTAATAGTTTTTTCATCGATAATAAATCTGTCAATAACGTTAGACTAAGTGATAATTTTGCATAACCTAGTTCATCTAATCACAGTTGCACCACATTTTATTTCTGAAGTGCTAGAAAAAACGTCAGTACGTAATCCCATCGCCGTTAGCTTAGGCGCGATCGCTGGTTCTCTTAGCCGTTATTATTTGAGCATTTGGCTAGCTCAACGGTTTGGCACAGGTTTTCCCTACGCGACTTTATTTGTTAATCTAACTGGTTCTTTTGCAATGGGGCTATTAACAACTTTAGTACTCGAAAGAGCATTACTAATTTCTCCAGAGATGCGTTTACTAATTGCTGTCGGGTTTTTGGGTTCTTATACTACTTTTTCGACTTATGAGCTTGATAGTATTAGTCTAATACGAGATTCTCAGCTAAATGAAGCATTTATATATTGGCTAGGTAGTGCTGTATTGGGTTCTGTTGTTCTTTATCTGGGAATTATTGCAGCTAGATTAATTAGAATATAGTTGCTCTAGCTGTTTGACGGTTATTTTGGCAATAGGAAATATTTTGGTTGTCGCGATCATAAGAGTTGAATATTGATATTGGGCAAAAGCTAAGTTTTCTCTAATCGAAATATCTAAAGATGCTTGAGCTTCAAGTATATCGAGAATGTCAGTTGCGATCTCTTCTATCACTTGGATATTTAGAAAATCTCTGATCAAGAATGATATCTAAATGTGATATCATAAGGTTGTTTACAATTAAAACGTAAAGTAATTAATATGACTGATTTAATCAGCAGTGTATGAATAGCAAGCAACGTCAAACTCTTGCTGCTATTTTCTCTACCCCCATTCGTTCTGATATTAAATGGATGAATATAGAAAGCTTATTCAAAGCTCTCGGAGGCACAATTTCTCAGGGAAAAGGCTCAAGAGTTCGAGTGTCTTTAAATGGAGTTAAAGCGGTGTTCCATAATCCTCATCCAGAAAGAGAAACAAATAAGGGTGCGATCAAATCAGTACAGGAATTTTTAATTAATGGTGGCGTGAGCAATTACGATTACTAACTTAAAACCAACTATGAAATACAAAGGATATACAGCATCTGCTGAAATAGATGAAACAGAAGGAATCTTGTTTGGCAAAGTATTAGATATTAAAGATGTAATTACATTTCAAGCTAATACCGTAGCCGAGTTGGAACAAGAATTTCATAATTCCGTAGATGACTACTTAGAATGGTGCGCTGAAATCAATGAAAAGCCAGATAAATTTTTTTCAGGTAAGCTACCTTTTAGAACATCTGGAGAACGTCACCGCCAAATTTATTTGGCAGCAGAAAAAGCCAATAAAAGTATTAATGCCTGGATGGATGATGTTTTATCTGAAGCAGTAAAAGCTAGTAATTTGTGATGGTGTAACCTAATTTTTTTGATTGCAAAACTCGCTACAATGTTTATTTAGAATGATACAGTTGCTCAAGTTGACTAGTGATAATTTCCGCGACAGGAAATATTTGGGTTGTTGCTGGGGTAAGCAACAAGTCTTGATATTGAGCAAAAGCTAAATCGTTGATGGTAATTGGTATATATAAAGGGGTTTGAGTTTCCAGCCAATTGCGAACATCTTTAGCAACAGTTTCTATATCTTCGGCAGATAAATTAGCATTAATAGTTCCTAAACGTAGATAAAAGTCATTATCTATATCGTCAGGAGTCGTATGATATTTATGCAACAGACCAAATTGCTGTAAGTCACGGCGCAAATTATCTACTGCTAAAGAGACGCTATTATTTGACCATGACCAACCTATCAAGACGGGGATAGTTTGATTCTCTGCTGGTTGGAGTTGAAAAGAACGCTCATAAAGATGTTGGTTGCGACTGAGAAAATTGTAATCGGTATGGCGATCGCACCCTCCAAACCTTATATTTAAAGGAAAATCAACTCGATTCTGGAGATAGTTGACTAAACCAGGAAAATCTATATATCTGGTTTCTTCTCTACGTTCATAAAACCATTTATCAATTACACCAACCTCAGTTTTATAGCCTTCGCAGCCAATAATCGTCCCGTGAACTTGTTCTAGCTGATAGGGGACAAATTTGTTTTTGATTAATTGATTTGTCAGACAGGTTTGTAACTTTTGAATTAGGTTAATTAACTGACCGGGTTTATCACCATAAAAACCAACTAGACTAAGGTTCATTATTAATCAAAGTTTTTTAATTGTGCAGAAGTCTAAGATCCAATAAAGTGTGCGATCGCTATTTACTAGCGATAAAACGATAAATGGTATTAAGTTTGTACCTTTATGATTTCTGATTCAATGTCTTGTAAATCTGTCAATAAACTGCCCAAGTAATTTGTTTGAGTTGGATAGGCAAACTCAATATCATGTTTAGCAAATTCTGATTTGATGCCTAAATTAATTTGCTGTTGAGCATCCATATAGATATTGTAATCACTGCTATCAATAAAGTAGACCACTTCAAACTCCAAGCAATACTCTCCATAGCCCGAAAAGTGGGCGCGATCGAAAACTGTATGTTGAGTTTGATTAATAACTTGCTCTAATACAGCAGGAATTTGCTCTAATTGCTCTGTGCTGGTTTCGTAGACTACGCCCAACTTGAATACTATTCGACGTTGACGCATCCGTTTAAAATTGCGAATCCGAGAACTAGTTAGATCTGTATTGGCAATAACTATTTCTTCGCCACTGATGCTCTTTAACCTTGTAGTTTTGATGCCCACATAATCGACTGTACCCAAATAATCGCCCACAATAATAAAATCTCCTAACTCAAAAGGGCGATCTAAGAGGATTGAAAAGTAGCTAAATAGATCCTGTAATACGCCTTGAGAAGCAAGAGCGATCGCCACGCCACCAATTCCCAAACTAGCTATTACCGCCGAGATATTAAAGCCTAAATTATCTAATAAAAATATAATTCCAATTAACCAAACAACAACTTTAATTGCGGGAACTAAAGCATTAATATTATTCTCTATATTGACATTATCACGATGATAGGTAATCCAATATAGTCTAACTGCATATTCAGCGATCGCCGTTAGTAATCTAATAGCCAATATTGTTGAGGCGAGAATTACTAAAACTTCAACTACGCGACTTAAAATCGGATGTAAAGTTAAATTGCTAATGGCTAAATAAATACTACCAATATAAGTAATGGGCATGAAATTTTTTTCTAAAATTCTGACAATGGCATCATCATAAATATTTTCAGTTTTAGCTGCCCATTTGCTTAAGTTTTTAAATGTCCAGAGCTTGACTACTCTAATAATAATAATGCAGGATAAGAAGATTGCTAGAGCTAGCAAATAATCTCCTAGTTTGTTGTTTAATAATTTCCACAATAGAAAATTTAAGTTCATAAAATAATTTAGCCAAATCTAAATATGTGCCTGTATTTATTTCTCACTAGTGAAATAATTTTGGCTCTATCGTTACATCGATTTAATTAATTTGCCTACTTATAAAAATAGAAATATATATCTTTAGCTAGATCGAATTTTTTAATGCTCTTCATTCAAATCGGCATATTTTTCAAAGCTTTAATGTCTTTGTAAACCTTTATTAACTAGATGAGAAAATTATCTAAAGAAAGACAACGGTTTATTATGCGACAACTATATTCAATTACAATAATCTTGTATTAATAAATTTATCTTATGCGTTTAGGAACTTTAGTCGGCTTTTTGGCTATTTTAATTGCTCTTTATATTTTGTGGCGAATTAAACAGGTTTTGCTACTGGCTTTTGCTGCGGTCGTATTTGCCACGGCAATTAATCAACTTGTCAAGCTATTACAAGCAAAATTTAAATTAAATCGCCAGACTGCGATCGCCATTTCCGTTACTGGAGTACTAATCTTTATTGTTGGCTTTATAGCCTTAGTTATACCTCCTTTTATCGAGCAATTTAAAGAGCTAGTTACTTTAGTTCCTGATGGTTTAGAAAAGCTTAATGGTTGGAATGAATGGTTACGTAACTTTTTACCAAATAGGTTAATTGAAGATTTTCAGGGTATAGAAGCTTTAACGCAAAATCTTAGATCTTGGATGAATGGATTAGTTAGTAATTTCTTCGAGCTATTTTCTGGCACATTAACAGTAGTTCTTAATTCATTACTAGTAATAGTAGTAACAATTATGTTGCTGGTTAGTCCTACTCCTTACAAGCAGGTTTTCTTATTAATGTTTCCTGCTTTTTATCGTCGCCGAATTCAAACTATTTTAAAAAAGTGTGAAAAAAATTTAGGGGGGTGGTCAATCGGCATCTTGTTTAACATGGCAGTTATTGCTATTTTAAGCGGTATTGGGCTATGGGCATTGGGAGTTAGGCTACCTTTGGCAAACAGTTTATTAGCAGGAATGCTAACCTTTATACCAAACTTAGGACCTGTTTTAAGTGTTGTTCCTCCAACAGCAATGGCTTTATTAGATGCGCCCTGGAAAGCATTAGCCGTGGTCATTCTTTATATTGTTATTCAACAAGTTGAAAGCAATATTCTTACTCCTATTGTAATGAAGAAACAGGTATCTTTATTGCCTGCAATTACTTTACTTTCTCAAGTGGCTTTTGCCGTATTTTTTGGTATTCTAGGCTTATTTTTGGCTCTACCAATTACTGTAGTGGCTCAAGTTTGGCTCAAAGAAATAATAGTTAAAGATATCTTAGATCGCTGGCAGCCAGAATCAGATAGAAACGGCTTTATTTCTCACAAATTAAAAGCAAAAAATAGATTATCAAATAAATAACGCAAGCGTGTTAATTATTATTTATCTGTTATTTTCTCCTAGCCAACTTTAGCTAAAGCAGCATTAATAGTTAAAGAATTTGCCCCAGGCAAACAAGCGTGTTGACTAATATAGCGTTTCCAGGCTTTTGTCCCAGGCTGCTCAGCAAATAGCTGTAACATATGACGGCTAATAGAATTAAGTCTTGTTTCTCTACTAATCCAATAGTCAATATAAGGAATCATTGCCTTAACAATCTGCTGACGTGTTAAAGAAGTTGTATCTTCTCCATAAATATCTCTATCTACCGTAGCGAAAATATAGGGACGATCGTAAGCAGCCCTGCCAATCATAGCTGCATCTACAAACTGAAGGTGTGTTTTCGCTTGTTCAATATTAGTAATACCACCGTTAATCTCAATAAAAAGATGGGGAAAATCTTGTTTAAGACGATAGACATCTTCATAGCGCAATAGGGGAACATGACGATTTTCTTTGGGACTCAAACCCTGTAACCAAGCTTTACGCGCGTGAATCGAAAAGTTGGTACAGCCAGCCTCTGAGATAATACGCACAAAGTTAACCATGTCTTCATAGCGATCGCACTCGTCCACGCCGATACGATGTTTTACAGTGACAGGGATATCTACTGCCTTTTGCATCGCTTCTACCCCCGCAGCGACTAATTCTGGCTGGGTCATTAAACAGGCACCAAAGTTCCCGTTTTGCACCCTGGGACTAGGACAACCAATATTTAAATTAAGAGCGTCATAGCCCCAATCTGCGCCTATCTTGGCACATTCTGCCAACTGAGTAGGATCGTCTCCTCCTAGCTGTAATACTAAAGGCTTTTCTTCGGGAGAAAAATCTAATAGCTTATAGCGATCGCCGTGAATAATTGCCTGAGTAGTAATCATCTCTGTGTACAGCAAGGTGCGACGACTAATTTGACGCATGAAGTAACGATAATGACGATCTGTACGATTCATCATTGGCGCAATACTCAGAGGATTATTAACAATGGCTTGCTTATTTAAATTATTGCTGTTCATAATGCCATTTATCAAATGCTGATTAGATAATAGTTCCCACCTTGCCACAGTTGCTAATATTTTAGATATATCTCATAAAACTAAAAAAATTATCAGCTTATGGCTCGTTTAAATATTTATAGTTTGTCGATGCAAATTAGTCGTATGTTTGAGCAAGGGCAGTCTTTTTTCTGTGCTATCAAAGTCCAAGACTGGCTGAGAGAAAGAAATGAAAACCCTGATGATTACGATATTTTGTTTCACGAAAAACCTGCGCCACCAGGATCGGGATTAATCATCATGCGAGAAATTGAGTTGCGTCGCAAAGACGGCAAACCAGTTGAGGCTTGGTTACAAGAGGATATAAATAGCTATACCTAATTGAACTAAACCTGGGTGGGTATTTCTTAAACTGTACGACCATAATCTAGTTTAAAAAAGCGATGACGCTTAGACAAGCGATCGCTTTTTTAAACTAGATTAAGTAAAGTAGAATAAGAAATATTTACAAAGTCAACAGTCATTCAAATGACACCAGCAGAAATCCAAAGCACTATTGAACAAATGCTATCTGTTCAAAGACAGATTCAGGAAAGTCAAATTAAAAACACAGACAATATAGCTAGGTTGGAAAGCCAAACTCAGTCAAACAGTCAGTTAATTCGAGAAAACGGTCAGTTAATCCGAGAAAATAGTCAATTAATCCGAGAAAATAGTCAGTCAATCCGAGAAAATAGTCAGTCAATCCGAGAAAATAGTCAGTCAATCCGAGGAAATAGTCAATCAATCCGAGAAGAAGGTGAGTTAATTCGAGAATTTGCTAGCGATACCAGGGCAGATATTGCACTTTTAGTAGAAGAGATTGCTAAATTAACTGTAGACCAAAGAGAGAAATTTAATCAATTTTATGGCTATCATATAGCTGCTGATTCTGAGCGACTAAATATTATTGAAAGGCTCAACAAAATAGAGCAAGAAGTAGAACGGCTGAAAGGAAGACTGGATAACGAAACAAATTAAAAATTAACTTCTAATTTAGTTTCGGGTTTGAACTATACGACCATAATCTAGTTTAATCAGGCGATCGCCCTAACTCAACAGTGAGATTGTTATTGTTAGCCTTTATTTTACAGCCCCCAAAACTCAATTCTTTCTTTTAACCAGCCCGATTTTTGCCAACGAGCGATCGCCCGATCGACTTTATTACGCAGTTCCTTGTATTGCAACCCTTTGGGCATAACAATTGCCAATGCTGCCCCAGAAAGCCTTTCTGGCAGTAATTTATAAGCAGGGTATTCCTGTATCCAACCTGTAAGCACAGAGCGATCGGCTGCAAAGGCATCAGCTTGTTTAGTCTCAATTAACTGTAATGCTTCTTGATAAGACTTTGCACCAATTAAAGTGGCATTGGGTAGTTTATTTCTGACTACGGCAATGGTTGCCGAATTTTCTAGTACAGCTATCCTGCTATTATTCAAACCATTAATATTTTTAATTTTAGTGTTTTTGGTAATGATACCCGTGCCATCAAGATAATAATAAGGGCTAAAATCGACTATTCTACTGCGGGAAGAAGTAACGGCAACTCTGGCGATCGCCATATCTACTCGATTGTTGAGAACTACCTGCAAACGTTCTTTATTAGGCACAGGTAAAAAATCTATCGCCTCAGCATCACCTAATAATTCTTTGGCTAGTTTATGAGCAATGTCAATTTCTAGCCCAACTAAATTTCCCTTTGTATTGATAAAACCTAAAGGACGTAAGTTATATTTAACAGCGACTTTTAATTCTCCTCTTGATTGAATTTCTGACCATTCCTCTGCGAATATTAATTGTGGGGTAATTGCCAGAAAAGCGATCGCCAAGCTAATCTTAGATATTGCCGTAATCAGACTTAAAAGTCTTTGTTTCATTCTGCTATTGCATTTGTTTGCTGAAGCAAATTTAACACCTGACGGGGATTTCGCAGAATAATAATTTGTTTATTGGCTCGATATTCAGCTAGCTTGTCTAGGATTTTGGGACGATGTAGCTTAGGAAAGTTCCAGACATATTGAAAAAATTCCCAGTTCAATCTTTCAGGACAACCAGCAGCCATATCTGGTCTTACCTTGTCAGGATACTCTAAATATCGTCTTATAACTCGCCATAAACATAAATAACGATTGAAATCCAGCCAGATAATAGTGCCTGCTGCCGTTAAACGAATATCTATTGTATTGTAATAATTTCCGTCAATGATCCAGCTATTTGTTTTAATTAATTCTTGCTGTATTTTTTGCCATTTATCTTGATCGGTTTCTTGCCATCTTGGTTGCCAATAACAAGCATCCAAATGAATAACTGGCAAATTAAGCTGTTTACCTAAATTTCTCGCCAAGGTAGATTTACCTGCACCACAAGAGCCAATTATCACTATTCGTTCTTGATTGGACTTGAGAAAAGCAACCATTACTTTTTATAGTAAAGTTAAACTAATTTTGAGCGCAAAATTTGGTCTACCTGTAGTTGCTTTGCTTGAGGAACCCAAATTTTCCACCTTTTACACCACCAATTACGACGTTTAAACTTCAACAACAACTCTTCAGGACTTTTCCATTCATAAGACTGAATTAGTGACCATCGAATGAGATAGCCATAGCTTATAATTCCATTTTCTCGCATCTCTTCAGGGCAGAAAAGATCTATCAAGTAACTTGAAGCTAGACCGATAGAACCAGCACTAATTAAAGGACTCTGAATATAAAAACCTAAAATAATCAGAATAGTGCTTAATCCAATTAACATAAACCGCCGAAACTTGGACATTTGTATAACCAACAGTTGTACTCCTGCTTGACGATACCGTTGCTTTAACAATGCAATAAATATCACAAAAAGTGATATTGGCAGAATCAATACAGCAGCTAGCTTAGTAAACATGGCTTTTTACCTTTGAATATTATTTATTAGCTTTTTAAAATCTATTTTTTAAACCAACTTATCACCTCATCTTTGGGAACTATAAGTCTAAACTTTTATTCAGAAAAATGCTGATTATTACTCATAAACACGAAAGCATTGAATGTGGAAAAAAATGTTGATATATTGACGTTAATTATACTTTAAATTATGGTTAATTTATGTTTAAGTGTTTTTTTTTGGCATTTATTGTATGTATAATTACTGAGATTTTATAGTACAAATGAATATATTTGATTATTCAATTATTAGCTTTTTTAATCAATTTGCTCAGCAATCAATACAGTTTGATAGATTAGTGTTACTTATTAGTGACAATGTGCTGCTAAAAGGCGGTTTCATTCTTGCTTTATTTTGCTATGCCTGGTTTAAGGAAGATAGCCTTAAGATCGTCCAAAGAAATCGCCAACATATTTTGATCACAATTTTAGCTAGTTCGGTGGGGATTGTTGGTGCAAGACTACTAGTTTTGTCGCTTCCTTTCCGACTAAGACCTCTACATAATCCTGAAATAGCACTGGAATTTCCTCTAAAAAGAGACTTTCTAGAAGGATGGAGTTCTTTCCCCAGCGATCATGCTATTTTATTCTTTACCTTGGCTACGGGTTTATTTTTTGTCTCGCGTATTTTAGGCACAATTGCGATCGCTCATGCCATCTTCGTTATTTCTCTTCCCAGAATTTATCTGGGGTTACATTATCCAACTGATATCCTGGCAGGGGCTTTAATCGGTATCGGCGTATCCCTTTGGGTCAACAGAAGAAAAATCAGCAACACAATAACCAAACTGCCGATGCGTTTATTAGACAAGAATCCTAGCTTATTCTATGGCTGCTTTTTTATTGTGAATTTTGAAATTGCCGAAATGTTCAATAGTATGCGAAACATAGCTAAAGTAATGTTTTTATTCTTGTCTAGCTTTGCTTAAGATATTTTATTTTTAATGAATATTTGGTAGATAGAAAAATAAATGTAGAGTATTTATCTTGAATTTAAATAACTAAAACTCCAGCCGTGTTGCTTGAAACCCAAAGATTCATAGAATTTATAAGTGCGATCGCGTTTTAAATTAGAAGAAAGAGTAACTTTATAACATCCTGCATCAGCACTAATTTTTAACGCTTTTTGCATCATTTGCTTACCAAAACCTTTTCCCCGATATTCAGTAGCAATAGTAACTGAGTCGAGGATAGCCGATTTATGAAAACCTCGGTGCATCATGGTGGGCATAAACAATAAGCTAAAAGTGCCTATCTCCTTATTTTCCACACAAGCCAGATAAATATAATGATTTGGAACTTGCTGTATTTGATTCCAAATAGCTGTTATTTCTGCCTCAGACATCAACGGTTTTCCATCCATGTCAGCATAAAAACGATTGAGAATTGGTAAATCTTGTTTTGTTGCCAGACGAATGTTAATCTCTTTCATTTTTAAATACATAAAAGCGTAAAACTCGGCTTCGTCACAAAAACCGAGTCTCTTACAATTTTTAGCCATTCAATTGAATTAAGTAATTTCCGAGTAACCGATCAATTTCAGATTTAATCTGCTGATTTAGCTACTTCAACAACTTTTTCAAAGGCTTGAGGATCGACCATTGCTAACTGTGCCAACATTTTGCGATTTAAACCTACCTCAGCTTTTTTTAGCTGATGAGTAAACTTGCTGTAGCTTAAGCCGTGCATTCTGGCTGCTGCATTGATGCGGGCAATCCAAAGACGACGAAAATCACGTTTGCGTTTACGGCGATCGCGATAGGCATTACGCAATGCCTTCATTACCTGCTGATTGGCAATACGAAATAGCTTGGAATGTGAACCACGGAAGCCTTTAGCTAGCTTCAGTATTTTCTTGCGACGTTTGCGGGCGACATTACCCCGTTTGACTCTACTCATAATTAATCTTTAGATCTTGTTTAATGGGCGTTAACAACTAAATTTAGTAGCAACTACTGGTTGAAGAAGACAATATGCAGTCTAAATTAGCTATAGGGCATCATTGTGCGTACTGCTTTTTCATCAGTCTCATGTACCACGGTCATACTAGATAAACGACGGCGAGTACGTTCTTTACTCTTCCGTTCTAATAAGTGGTTTTTAAACGCCTTACGACGCATAATTTTCTTGCCACTGCCAGTAATACGAAAACGCTTGGCAGCAGATTTTTTGGTTTTTAACTTAGGCATTAGCTATTGATAATTAGACACAATTTACAATTATACTATCCACCCAATGTCAATTACAAATTTTTAAAAGCTAAAAGCTTATAGCAATCGCTATAAGCTTTATGAAGACTAAATATTATTGCTGGCACAAAAGACAAGTCGCTTCACTGTCCTAACTGCCCAGTACAGACAAGGCATGCCTTGTCTCTTCTCCGACTGCCCTAACTACCCTAACTGTTATTAGCGATTTAATGCCGACATAAGTGCTTGTTGCCCTGCTTTTTGATACACTTCATTTAGGTACTGCTCAACTGCTTCGGCATCGGCAGGAGGTAAAGGCATTTTGCCTAAAATATCTAAGGCTGTTTTTTGTTCTGTGGGCGGCACGATCGCCACTAAACTTGATTCTAAGGGTTCTTCGTATTGCCAAAAACCTTTAATGATCGCAGATGCGTCTTTTTCTGTGTTAGTAACGGAGTTAATTACCTTGGCTGATTCTAATTGCGCCGTAGAATCGATCTTGGCTGCTTTTTGGCTACGTAGCTGGCGCAAACGCTCAATGATTTGGTTTTTAGTGCGCCCTCGCAATTGAAAAATGATAAAGGGATCTTCACTAAAGCGATCGCCCAATTGATAATAAACTGCTGCAATATGCTTGCAAGGATTGGCTTTATCGGGGCAGCTACAGCGAGAGCGAACTTCGTTGAGGGTAAAAGGAAACAAGCTTAAGCCACCAGCAGTAAATACCGCTTCAATAGTCTCTGGCATCTCCCCTGCTAATAGCTGCGCTGAAAAAATTGCTTTCTCAGACATTTTCGAGATCACATAATCCCAGTCTTCATTACTAAAAGACTGTAAGGATAAAGATACTTTATAAGGTTCAGCATCGCTACCCTGCACCGTTGCCTTGGCACGGGAGTCGTTAAAGTCCATACTTAGAACATTACCTTCCCTAGCATAGCTTCTGCCTCTTTCTAGGCGTTTTTTGAAGCGATAGGAACCAAGCAGCTCTAACCATCGCTCTACCCACCATTCTTGCTTTTCTACTTCAAAGTTAGTCATTATCTTTACAGCTATAAGTTATAGGCTATAGACTTTTATCGTAGTACAAAATCAGTCCCAACCTCCAATCTCTGTACAGAAAGGTATGCCTTGTCTCTTCTTATATCAATTCCTGGCTTTATAAAACGTTTCTAAGCTATTGCGATCGCCGACAAAACGCCAGTGCCAAGGTTCATAATTAACTCCTTGAGGATTATTGGGAGGAAAAGATAGTTCAAAGCTATACTTCAAAGCATTTTGTTTCAACCAGCGAAAAGCAGCAGTCTGGGCAAATGTCTCTTCTACATTAGTTGCAGGGGCGTTACTGTCGCCAATATCAAGGGCATAACCTGTATGATGTTCGCTATAGCCAGGAGGTGCGCTAACTTCCGCTCTTGTAGTAGTATTTTGTACTCTTTGCTCTTTAACTTTAAAGAATAGCTTTTCTTGCTCTTTTACAGTCCGAAAAGCAGAAATAGCAACCAAATTTACACCATCGGCTTTGGCAACTGCCTGCATTTGCTGAAATTTAGCAGCAGCAGCAGGACGCAACTTTAACCTACCGTCAACGGTAATTGGTACTAATTCGGATTCTGGAGCAACATCATAAGGTAAATGCCCCAATAAAGTTTCCTGACCAGGATTTGCTACTGTCCCAGTTTTTAAGGAATTTTGTAGCTCTGGTTGTTTATTTTTGGGTGAGATACCTTTTGCAGATTGCCTTTGCTGATTGTTGGCTTTAGGCTTTGGTGCTACTAATTTGGTGTGGGGCTTGACTGCCGTTTGAGTAGATTTATTGGCGGTCAAAATTAAAAACATTGATAATAACCCCGCCAATCCCAGGCAGGTAATCACCCCAATAATTAAGGGTAAAGATAAAACAAAATTTGCTTGTTTAGGCAAATCGCTCTCTTCCCTTATAGCCTCTGGAATTTCGATTTCATCCATAATTTAGTCAACAACTATTGTTTTATATGCTAGTTATTGGTTTTTGGGCAACGTTATCCTGTTGAGCAGCTTGGTAAACTGCCTGAGCCACTGCTTTTGATACTTGAGGGTTAAACACAGAAGGAATAATGTGTTCACGATCTAGCTCGGCATCTTCAACTAAAGCAGCGATCGCTTTGGCAGCTTCTAGGTACATATTGGTAGTAATTGCCGAAGCTCGACAATCCAACGCACCACGAAAAACTCCAGGAAAGGCTAACACATTATTAATCTGATTAGGGTAATCGCTACGCCCTGTTGCCATTACTGCCACACTATCGTAGACTAATTCAGGCTGAATTTCAGGAATAGGATTTGCCATAGCGAAGACAATCGGCTGTTCTGCCATTGTCTGCACCATTTCGGGAGTAATAACCCCTGGCGCACTTACCCCCAAAAAGATATCGGCATCTTGCATAGCATCGGCTAATTTACCACTATCTTTCACAGCAAATTCTTGCTTATTAGAGTTCAAATCCTGGCGTTCGCAGGAAATAATGCCTTTTGAGTCGCAAATCACAATGTTAGTTGCCCCTGCTTGTCTTAGCAGCAGAGCGATCGCAATTCCCGCTGCCCCTGCACCATTGATCGCAATCTTAACCTCGGCTAAATCTTTACCGACTAATTTAAGCGCATTGTATAAAGCTGCTAGAACCACAATAGCCGTACCGTGCTGATCGTCGTGAAAGACAGGAATATCAAGCTCTTGTCTCAATCTATGTTCAATTTCAAAACAACGGGGAGCAGCAATATCTTCTAAATTTATCCCCCCAAACACAGGGGCAATCTGTTTAACCGCCTTAATAATTTCTTCCGTATCTTGGGTATCTAAGGCAATGGGAAAAGCATCCAGCCCAGCAAACTCTTTGAATAATAAAGCTTTACCTTCCATGACGGGTAAAGATGCTTCTGCACCCAAGTTACCCAACCCTAAAACAGCACTGCCATCAGTAACCACTGCAACTGTATTACTTTTGATGGTTAATTCATAAACCTTTTCTGGAGATTCGGCGATCGCTCGGCAGATTCTACCTACCCCTGGAGTATAAGCCATAGCTAAATCTGATTGAGACTTGAGAGGCAGCTTGCTTTCAACCCTAATTTTGCCTCCTTGATGAATTGCAAAAGTGCGATCGCTAAAGCTAATAACTTTAACTTTTGGCAAATTTTTAATCGCCTCAATGATTTTATCCCCTTGTTCAGTACTAGAGGCATCAATCGTTAATTCTCGCTGAGTATATTTAAGATTGCGTTGCAGCAGCACAATATCTCCCAGACTACCGCCGTGGTTGGCGATCGTACTCATAATCGAAGCTAATGCGCCAGGACGATTGGGAATTTCGATCTCGATCTTTAGGCTAAAGCTAGCACTGGGGTATAAATCTACCATTATTTATATATTTATATGTATTGCAGAATAAATTATTGTAAAACGTTTTTTGTTTCCAAGACTGTCAATTCGTTTAGTAGGGGCGAACGGCCCTTCGGATGCGATAATCGCTCTTTGTACGGCGCGTTTTTTGTAAGAATACTCTTACACGGCGCGTTTTGGGTAAGAAGATTCTTACCCAAAAGCCGCCTTAAAAAAGCCGCCTTAGGAAACCAACAAGACCGCGCTATCTTACCGTTCGCCCCTACTCATTTTGGCTGGGATTTTTGCAACAATACTCGATATACAGGTAGATTTTTCTTTTGCACATATAGCTCTCTTTCCGTTGGTAAAAAGGGGTTAGTATCTAGCCAGGCTGCTGTATGCTGCTGAATTAATAAAGGATGGTTAGTAAAGCGATCGCGCATTTCCACCGCTACTTCCTCTATATCTGACTGCAAAAATACCTGCCCACCTTCGGCTAGATAATCAACCAAAATCTTGACTAATTCTAACTGCACTACCCGCCGTTTGTTATGTCGCTTTTTGAACCAAGGATCGGGGAATTGAATTGAGATGGTTTTTAAAATATTGCTCGGCAAAGATTTTAATAGCGTTGATGCTGAAATATTCATATTGCCAAAAAGATAGTGCAGGTTTGTCAAACCCAATTCATCTTTAGTTTGATTGGCAGCACTCACTAAGCGATCGCGAATTTCAATCCCCAAAAAGTTTGTCTGGGGATCTAGCTGCGCCATTGACAACAAGAAACCACCCCGCGCACAGCCAATATCCAGATGGAGAGGATAATTGCTTTGAGCAAATACATCTTGCCAGTCTGGCAAATCTATCGGCTGCTGAAATTTACGAGCTAGGGGATTAACGTGCTGACGGATACGAATAGGCATACAAAAGAGTAATTTTTGAGTAACTTAAACAGCTAAATTTAAGAATTAGTATCTATGGAAATTACTGTACCGCTAAAGTCGTAAAGATTACCCTGTAACTGAATTGAAGAGCCTATTTTTACTTTTTTACTCCCATCTAAAATAACACCACTATTAGTTACCTCAGCATTACTGTTGAGAGTCATGATTAAATCTCTAGTAATTGTGATCTCAGGGCGCGGATCTGGCAAAGCTTTTACAGATCCGTCTGGTTGAGGTACGGGAGTTGTTCGCGGTAAGGTTTCGGTGTTAATAATTTCTACTTTTCCTGCTGGTTGATTACGGATCACAATATCAGCTTTTTTTTCTCGCTTAAATTCTGCAACCAAGCCATCAAAATCAGCGACGTTCAAGCCCTTGACAAAAACCTTTACTTCAACAGGTTTTTGTTTTGTTTGAGCAACAAGATTTGTGGTTAGAGGCGTACCTGGAAAAAAGAAAACACCGACAAAGATTAGTAAAATTACAGCAGCAGCAGCCAAATCGAGAATGCTCAATTTGCCAAATAGTCTTCCTTTAGAATCAATAATACTCATAAATCAACTGTCGGAAATTTCGATGTCCCGAATAATTTCGCTTATATTATGTCACTTGTTAGCTGTTATTTGTTCAACTTAAAATATTCAAGTACTCGTCAATGTATGAAGAAAACAGTAGTTTATTAAATTTTGTCAAAGAAAGATATGTACTTTAGTTGGCAAAATCATTTTCTTTTCTAAAATTTGAGCAAGAAACACAACTAGGAAATCAAATAATTATGAGCCAATCAACAACAAATGATAACCAAGACTTATTTAAAATTTTGGTAGCAGTTGCTTGGATTGATGGAGAAATTCAAGCCCAAGAAAGAAAATTTCTGGAAAAAATAGCAGCAGAACAAAATTTAGAATCAGCAGTAGTACAAGATCTATTAACTACCCATCAGGCTACTTCTACCGAACAGTGCTATGAACTGTTAAAAGCATATCTAGGCTCTAATCCCAATGCGGAAGACTATCAAAAACTACTATCTGCTGTCAGCACTTTGATTTATAGCGATGATGATATTGCCACCGAAGAAGCATCCCTATTAACTCAGATGCAAAATCTTGACCCAAATAACCCAGCTAATAATTCTACTTTTGATAAAGTAATTGGCAAAATTCAAAAATTATATCGAGCAGGATTATCAGCAGTTTAGCCAAGATTCTGGCTATTTTTCATTCCAGATACGTAAATAGAAATATACAAACACAAAGGCAATGATCAATAAAATAGTTGCTGCTGCTGCTGCATAGCCAAACTCAAAACGAGAAAAAGCCTGTTCGTAAATGTAATAAACCAATAAATTAGTTGAGTTTAACGGACCACCACCAGTGATAATATAAACCTGCTCAAAACTTTTCAAGGTAAAGATAGCTGTAGTCAAAACGGCAAAAACAATAGTCGGATTTAAGCTAGGAATGGTAATATATCTAAACTTTGCCCAACCATTAGCACCATCCAATTCCGCAGCTTCATAGTAAGATTGAGGAATAGTCTGTAATCCTGCTAGAAATACCACTAAGTTAAAGCCTAGCTGCTTCCAGCTACTCAATAAAATTAAGACGGGCATTGCCCAAAACGTACTGCTTAACCATGCAATAGGCTCTAATCCCCAGTCAATTAAAATATCGTTAACGGGGCCATCGGTTTGAAATAGCCAGCGAAAGGCTAAACCCACAGCAACTAAAGATGTAATGGAAGGTATGAAATATACTGCTCTCAAAACTCCCCGTAAAGCCAAAGAGCGATTGAGCAAAACAGCTAATGCTAAAGGAATCACAATAGCAGGAATAACTGTAGCAATAGTAAAATAAGCCGTATTGCCAATTACCTGCCAAAAGTCGGCATCAGTAAACAAACGCAGATAATTACGCACTCCTACCCATTCAATCCCTGATACTGTAAAGCTACCAGTAGTAAAGCTGAGATACAGCAGGTAGACAATAGGATAAAACAAAAAAATACCCAGCAGAATTAGTGCAGGGGCAAGAAACAGCCCAGCAGCAACAGAATCGCGATCAAGCCAAGTTGAGATGGAGTTTGTTTTAGTCATGTTTGATATCTAATTAATCTAGCAGCAATTGTTTTAACTGGATTGTCTGGAGATTTAATTGCCTAAACTCTTGCATTGGCTGATTTTCAGAGGTTTGGTTTAATAATAATTGTTCTTTAATTGCTGTAGCCAAAGCCCAACTAAAATTTACAGGGACAGCATTACCAATGATTTTGTAACCTGCATTCAGATTTTGATAATAAAAAATAAAGTCATCAGGAAAAGTTTGAATTCTGGCACTCTCTCTTACAGACAATCGATGGTTAAGCATTTTCCTAACCATGTCTCAAAGACTGTTCGATTACAACTACCTTCAACTGTAAAAGGTGCAAATAATTTCTGTTAACAATAGGCGATAATCAGATTCACTCGTCTTCTTTTCCTCCTAAACCAAAAGCCTCGTGAACTGCTCTTAAAGCTTTGATTCCTTCAGATTCGGCAATCACACAGCTAATTTTAATCTCAGAGGTAGTAATCATTTGAATATTGATTTTTTCTTGAGCTAAAGCAGCAAAAAATTTAGCTGCTACCCCAGGATGCCCGATCATTCCTGCACCAACTACGCTTAATTTGGCGATCGCCGTATCTCCTGTAACAGCGCCACAGCCAATTTGTTGATTTAATTCGCTAATTAGCTTGCAGGCTTGCTCTGCATCTGTTTGCTCGACGGTAAAGGCAATGTCGCGAGTCGGCACATCATTCACAATATGACAACGCTGAGATTGAATAATGGCATCAACGCTAATATTCTTTTTCGCCAGTAGAGAAAATATTTGTGCTGCCATTCCTGGGGTGTCTGGGACGTGGCGGATACCAATTTGAGCTTGTTTGGTATCTAGAGCCACTCCCCTGACGGGGGGATGTTTTCCTGCATACTTATTAACAGTTATTTCTTTTTGAGAGCTTAGATCGATATCAAAAGCCTGAGAAAGCAAATGTAAAGCGCGATCGCATTCTGATTCATTAATGACGCAGCTAACTTTAACTTCAGAAGTGGAAATCATCTGAATATTGATCTTGGCATCAGCTAGAATCTTAAACATCTTCGCAGCAATACCAGGACGACCAATCATCCCCGCACCAGAAATAGCAACTTTAGCAATTTTGCGGTCAACCATCACTTCGGCTTCTGTAGTGGCAGCGGGATGAGTACGTAAAGAAGGGGCGATCGCTTCTGCTACTGCTTCTGCCTGTTGCAGTGCTTGATTAACTACGGTAAAGGCAATGTCGTTACTATTACCCTCATGAATTGATTGAATAATTAAATCTACGTCAATATTACGCTGGGATATTTCCCCAAAAAGACTAGCTGCTACCCCAGGAAAATCTGGTACTCTCAATAAGGCAATTTTTGCCTGATCGCGGTCTACTTCTACACCGTCAACTGCCTTGGCAATTTCCATTCCCTGTAAAGAACGAGGTTGAGGTAAACGGGATACTACTTTGGTTCCAGGCTGATCGCTCCAGCTAGATAAAACTATCAGAGGCATTCCATAGTTACGAGCAATTTCCACGGCGCGGGGATGTAATACTTTTGCTCCTAAACTGGCTAACTCTAACATCTCATCAGCAGTAATTTCTGACATCAGTTGTGCAGAGGGAACAAGACGGGGATCTGTAGTCAAGATTCCAGGTACGTCAGTATATATTTCGCAACGATCTGCTTTAAGTGAAGCTGCTAAAGCCACGGCTGAAGTATCTGAGCCACCTCTACCCAAAGTTGTAATTTCAAAATCCTTGATACTGCTAACTCCTTGAAAACCAGCGACTACGACCACTTCACCTTTATCAAGGTGTCTTTGTAGGCGATCTGTAGATACCTGCAAAATTCTGGCACGATTATGTTCAGCTTCGGTAACAATTCCTACCTGCGCTCCTGTCAAAGAAATAGCTGGCTGTCCCAACTCCTGTAATGCCATACTCAAAAGAGCAATAGTAACCTGTTCTCCTGTAGATAAGAGCATATCCATTTCCCGACGGCAAGGATTATTTGATACGCTCTTAGCAAGTTTGACCAAAGTATCCGTAGTTTTACCCATCGCCGAAACCACGACCACTAAGCTGTTTCCTTGCTTTACGGTTTTTTGCACTCTATTGGCAACAGCTTGGATGCGTTCTATTGAACCAACAGATGTTCCGCCGTATTTCTGAACAACTAAAGCCATAATCTTTTCTCTTTATCCCGCAGGAAGCATCGCTTATATTATCAGTTATTTGTCATAAGTTATCATGTATTAATGAAAATTGGGTGTTTGAGCAATAGCGATTGCCTTATTACACCTTACCTAAAGTCTTTAGGCAATGTTTGTCAAAAATACGGACGATTTTTATCGAAATAAACCTTAAGATTAATGATAAGAAGTCTCACTGACTTTGCCTTTAATCTTTATATTTCTAATCCAGATCGTCTTCTAATGACTTTTGATCGTTTTACGCCCAATCCATACTTCGATTTAAGTAGTTTTTTGCCAACCAAGAAAAAAGCTTTGGGAACAATCCTTCAAGAAGCAGATCTCGTATCTCCTTATCAAATTCAATCTGCATTGCAAGATCAGGTCGCTCATCCCAATTTAAGAATTGGCGAAATACTGGTACAACGAGATTTGATTAAACCTGAAACTGCGGATTTCTTTGTCCAGGATTGGTCAAACTTGGTGATGCAACCAAATAAAAACGCTTTGGGTTATTATTTGCGACAGGCAGCAATTCTTAATAGTGGGCAAATTGAGGTAATCCTAGCAGTGCAAAGAGATTCAGGAATTCGTTTTGGTACAATTGCTGTGTTTCAAGGATTTTTAAAATCAACTACCTTAGACTTTTTCTTAACTAATTTATTTCCTGAAGAGCTACACGTATCTCCCTTTATCAATATGAATTCTCGCAGAAAGCCATTGTCAGATTAATTTGAGCAAATCAGCTTCCTATTTATCTAAATTCAATTTTTTCTATTTGGGATGAATTTACCTTGGCAAAAGCCGCTTCTGCTGCTTTTTTTTCAGCTTCTTGTTTGCGATGACCAACTCCTATACCAAAAACCCGATCTAAAACTAATACTTGCGCTGTAAATTGTTTAGCATGGTCTGGACCCGATTCTGCAATAATTTGATAAATTGGTTTTGCCTGATAATGAGCTAATGTCCACTGTTGAAAACGATTTTTGCTATCGATAAACGTCTCTTGAGGTTGGGTCACATTGCCTGATGTATTTGAGTCTGAAGTTGATGAATCATTAACTAGCTTTTCTACCAGGGGTTTAAAAATCTTGATAATATATAGACGGACTGGTTCAATTCCTGCATCCAGAAAATAGGCACCCAAAGTAGCCTCGAAGGTATCGTTGAGTAAGGAAGGATTATTTCTGCCACCGCCTTTGGCTGCACCTTTGCCTAAAAGCATTAGTTCCCCAAGACCAAATTCTGCACCTAGCTGACCTAGCTGTTTTTCGTCTACCAGGCGCGATCGCAGGTGAGTTAATTGAGCTTCATTAATGCCAGGATACATCGTATAGAGCATTTGGGCAATAACAAAACCTAGAACAGCATCACCCAGAAATTCTAGACGTTCATTATCTTCCTGTAATGAATGTTCATTTGTATAAGAGCGGTGGGTTAATGCTAAATTGAACAGTGCAGGATTTTTAAATTGCGGTAGTTTTTCCTTCATTTTTTAGCCAGTTTTGCTTTTATAGCAGTTTTAAGTAAGTTTAAAATAAAGGTTAAGACCATAAGCAATTATCATTTAGGGATTTGATTGCTACAACTATGATTAAATTACGATTCTAACAATTTAAAGCGATCGCATCTGCTTTAGCTTTGGTTTTAACAGCAACAATAAAATCATCTCAGCAATTATTGGTTAATTTTATGTTACTTGTAGTTATTCTTGTCGTACTTTTAATCGCCAACTGGTTTATAACTGAAACTTTAGTGCTTTTGCCGATCAATTTAGTGTTCCGCTTTACTTCTTTTAGCTTGTGGGGACTAGCTTTATTAACTGTATTATTCTTTGTTTGGTGTATTGGTGAAGATTAGCCTAGTAAAAGCTACGCAGAAAATGTTAGGGATGGACAAGTGGTAAAGGTAGGGAGGTAGTGGAGATGGTGAAGATGATGGAGGTAAGGAAGAAAAGCGTAGAAACTTCACTACTTCAAACACCCCAATCGCCCCAATTACCCCAAATAAAACTCTACCCGACAGCCAGAAAACTAAATTTTCTTTTTACAAACAGTCTTTTAAAGGAATTTTTACTTCATACTAGACGTTAACTGTTGGGTAGTAGGTAGTTTTCTTTAACTATAAACTACGAACTACTAACGACAAACTTCGGAGATAATAATAAAAGCAAACTTTAATTTTATTGCTAAAAAATCATTATGTCTGAATCTATTACTTCCTCTATTAGCGATCGCATTTGCAAACACATGAACGAAGATCATTCTGAGGCGATCGCTTTATATGCAAAAGCATTTGGCAATGCGCCCCAGACAGAAATTGCCACTCTAGAATCCATCGATCCTCAAGGGATGAATATTTCGGCTCAAATTGCAGGGGAAACCGTCCCCGTAAGAGTAGAGTTTGACCACACTCTCAAGAATGCTGAGGATGCTCATCATACATTGGTAGCCATGATTAAACAGGCGCGGACAGCTTCAAATTAGGCGTTGTTATTGGGAAACAGCCTTTTAGCCCATGCCATAAAGTAATGAAATTAATAGTTCAAACTTTTACTGTTCACAAAAAATTTGCCTTGCAGATTAGTCGGGGGACAACGGCGCAGAGTACAAATATTTGGTTGCGTATTCAACAAGATAATATTGAAGGATGGGGAGAAGCGTCGCCGTTTTCTATTGATAATCGACCTCAAAATACTTCTGCCCTTATGTCGCAATTAGAGCAGCTTATTTCATTATTAGAAACTTTTCATCCTTTACAAAGACAAGAAATCAGAGAAAAACTAGATAAATTAAAGGTTCTTTCTGGGATTCAAGCAGCCGTAGATATGGCTCTTTATGACTGGTTGGGCAAAAAAGCTGGTTTACCTCTGTGGCAAATTTGGGGTTTAAATTGCGATCGCATTGTACCTATATCTGTAACTATTGGCATCAGCACCCCAGAAGCAGCAGTTACTAGACTCAAAGACTGGCAAAGTACTTTAGAAGTTAAAATGATCAAGCTTAAGCTAGGAAATCCTCAAGGAATAGATGCAGATAAAGCTATGCTGAGCGCAATTCGCCAAGTAGCACCCAAAACTAGACTGATGGTTGATGCTAATGGTGGCTGGAGTTTTGATGATGCAGTTGAAATGTCTGACTGGTTGGCACAGCAAGGAGTGGAATATATTGAACAGCCTTTGCCTGTAGCCGACGATCATCTTTTAGCAGCTTTATCAGATAGCTCTCCTTTGCCGATATTTGTCGATGAAAGTTGTTTTACCAGTGCAGACATTCTACGACTGGCAAATTCTGTGGCAGGAATTAATCTTAAAATTATGAAGACTGGAGGATTAAGCGAAGCGATGCAGGCAATTCAAGTTGCCAAAGCCTGTAATTTAAAAGTTATGTTTGGCTGCTATTCAGATAGTAGCTTGGCTAATACAGCTATGGCGCATCTTGCTCCTTGGGCTGATTATTTAGACTTAGATAGTCATCTAAACTTAATAGATGACCCCTTCGATGGAGCAACTATAAAATCAGGATGTTTGTTACCCAACGCTCAACCAGGATTAGGAGTCAGGTACAGTGCTAACAGCTAAAAACCGCGTAGCAATTTTGTTAGAAGGGGGAATTAAAGGCGATCATGGTAAAACTGGACTAGCTTTTCTGCGCTATAGCAATACACAAATAGTTGCGGTAATCGATCGCGCCTGTGCAGGAAAATCTTTAGCAGATTTGACAGGAATTGAACATGATATTCCTATCGTCGCCGATATCCAAGCAGCTTTGGCTTATAAACCCGATGCTTTACTAATAGGCATTGCCCCCTCAGGTGGTCAACTACCTTGGAAGCTTCAGCAAGAGGTAGAAGTTGCTATCAAAGAAGGTTTATCAATTGTCAATGGGCTGCATACTTTACTTGCACCTCAGTTTCCTAGTTTGATTCGAGGACAATGGATTTGGGATATTCGCCAAGAGCCTCCTGGATTAACTATTGGTCAAGGTAAAGCAAAATCTCTTGCTGCCCAGAGAATCTTAACCGTTGGTACAGATATGGCAATCGGCAAGATGTCTACTAGCTTGGAAATATACCGTGCAGCTTTGAGGCAGGGAATTAAAGCTCAGTTTGTTGCCACAGGACAAGCAGGTATTGCGATCGCTGGACAGGGAATTGCTCTAGATGCAGTGCGGGTAGACTTTGCTGCGGGGGCAGTTGAAAAAACCGTGATGGAATTAGGCAAAGATCGAGACCTAGTAATTATTGAAGGTCAGGGTTCGCTTTTACATCCAGGCTCGACAGCAACTTTACCCCTGATTCGTGGTAGCCAGCCTACGGGCTTAATTTTAGTCCATCGCGCAGGAGCAAAACATATCCGCGATTTACCTGATGTTATGATTCCTCATATATTAGAGGTAATTAAACTCTACGAAACTGTAGCCAGTGCAGGAGGGACGTTTGGGTCAGTAAAGGTAAAAGCGATCGCGCTTAACACTTTTGAAATGGATACTATCACAGCCCAAGAAGCAATCAAATTTACTTCAAAATTAACAGGATTGCCCTGTAGTGATGTTGTTCGTTTTGGAGGAGAAACTTTGTTATCAGTAATTGCTTAGAGGTAATAGTCTACGTGAAGGCTCACAAATGGCGCGAATTGCCCCTACATTAGTAATCAAATTGTTTTTTCTGAATTGTTTGTGTTATTGTTACTAAAGCGACGCGGGATAGAGCAGTCTGGTAGCTCGTCGGGCTCATAACCCGAAGGTCGGTGGTTCAAATCCGCCTCCCGCCATTTTACCTTGCATATAACGCAAGAGTGTGTGGGTTAAGTTTGAATCAAGAATTTGACCAGTAATCTTTGCAAGACTAACTTTGCACCACATTTATGGCATTAATTTTCGGATTGCGATCGAATAATACTTTTGGTCGTAATAGAATTTTACACAGCAGCCATAAAGAATGTAATTCTCCTGGGGTGTTTTTCCTTTTCCATTGTCCAGGGCGACAAAATAAAAGCGCAATCAGCTTTCTTTCATGCTCCAAGGCTGGAGGATTAAAATTTACGTGAACTGTATAAAAATCCTCGCCGATATCTGCTGCGGTGATGTTTCCCGATAAAGCAATATCCTCTTCGAGAATTGATATGTTTACAGGTATGGTTTCCCCCTCGATTAGCTTGCCTATTCCTGCTTGAGTCAGAGAAATATCCGCTCCTATTTCCGAGATACGAGTCGTTACACCATAGTAAGTTTTGTTGGCTTCTATTAGCTCCAATTTAATCGATCGCCGTAAATTAAACCATTCATTGACATCAGGTCTTGGTACATCTAATAAAATCAATAATGCTGCGCCAATAGAAACTAAATTATAGGTACTCCAAATCCAGCCTAAATTTAAGCCCTGCATCTTTTGAGCCATTACAGGAGAATCGTGCATCGTAGCAAAAGCACAGGCATAAAGGTTTGACCAAAAACTGACGGCGGTAAATACAAAGAGGATCAGTAAAGGAGAAGCTAGCTTCCAGTTAAAAGAAAAGCGATCGCTTTTTGTACCTTTAGGGGTAACTTTAAAACTTTTAGAGAAGGGATTAAGCATTACCTGAATTACCGTGACGGCTAAAGGAAATGCCAAGACTAAACCATAGATACCAGATAAAATAGCCGAGCGCGATCGATAGTTAAGCCAAGAAAAAACCGTTATTTGGGTTATGTAATAGGGCAAAAAGAAAAAGAGAAACTCGTCGGTAGTTGCTCTGACGGGAATAATATGCAAAAAGGCATAAGCTAAAGGCATTAGCAGGAAAAACACGCTGGAGATACTGGTAAACCAATGAAGTAAACCTTCTAAGTGTGCCAGTCTTTGCAAAGGATTTAAACCAGGAATAGTTAAGGGATTAGATTTGATAAAAAACGCCTGTAAAGTTCCTCTTGCCCAACGCAACCTTTGGGTAGCATGAGCAGCAATATTTTCCGCAGCCAAACCTGCACTTAGCTTCTCATCAATATATGCCAAACGATAACCCTGTGCCGATAAACGAATACCCGTAAAGTAATCTTCACTCAGAGAATCCGTCACAAAACCGCCAATAGATTTTAAAGCTTTGCGTCGCACTACAAAAGAAGTTCCAGAGCAAACTACGCTTCCCGCACCATCTTTGACAGGCTGTAGCTGACGATAGAATACTTCTTCTTCTGGAGTTAATACATCTTCTAAACCTAAATTACGGGCAATAGGATCGGTATTATAAAAACTTTGAGGAGTTTGCACCAAAGCTAAATTATCATCCTGAAAAAAGCCTAAAGTCCGCTCTAAAAAATTCTTGGTAGGAATAAAGTCGGCATCAAAAATAGCAATAAATTTCCCATCAGTTAGGGGGATAGCATGATTGATATTTCCTGCTTTTGCATGATGATTATTAGAACGGGTTAGATATTTACAGCCCAATTCTGCTGCTAGCTGGGCAACGTTTGAGCGTCTGGTATCGTCTAATAGGTAAATCGTTTTTGGTTCATATTCAATCGCTTGGCAGCCAATAATTGTCCGCCGTAAAATAAATTCTGGCTCATCAAAAGTCGGTACAAAAATATCAACCGTGGGGCGGAAATTGCCCGCAATTACTGGTGCAGACAGATGATCTATTTCTCGTCGTCTATCTTTAACTTTTAACATCAAAAATAGCTGGAGACTGCTGCTAAATAGAGCAAACATCTCTAAAACAAATAAGCTAATGCTAAGTGTTCCCTCTAAAGGACTGCTCAAATTTAAAGTAGAAAGCGATCGCCACTGTACATAACGAAAAGTTAAATACAACAAAACTCCAATTACGATAAATCTTGACCATGCTTTAGGCTCAGGAGAAACCTTGGTAATTACAAATACCAAAATAAATACTGCGATCGCTGGTAGAAGCAAAAACCGACTCATAACCATCGGTGCTTCTACCCACACAGGAGGCTGTTCCTGCAATAGATTTAAGTAGGTGAAAATATTTGTAACAACTCCTATACCAATTGCCCAAAGAATAGCAATTACCGCTGCAACCAAGACAGTTCCTACCAAAAGTAAAGTAGCTAATCGTGGTCGAATAGTTTTGGCGGTAATTTTGGTAATAGTCATGGCGTTGTTGATTGATGATATGAAATAAATAGTATTACTGTTTATAGTTCTTGGCTTGTCTGCAAGCACCTGAACTTATTCATAAAAAAGATTTAATATTATTGCGTTTAATTAATTTTACTTGGATACAATTTAATTCTGGATAATGAGTTAAGCCTTAAATTAAACTGAACGCTAATACAGAAGTTATCAAGATAGTAAACAGACTAATTTTTGCGATCGCAAAAATTAGCTTCCAGAAGACTTAATCACAATACCAACAAAGGCAAATATCCCTGTGACAAATATTGATATAGCAACAACAAAAGCCAGAGAAGAACGAGATTTATATCTATAGTTTTCGCGCTGAATATGTCGTAATTCTTGGCGATGTTCAAAGGCTGCTAGGAAAATTGCACAAGTCCCGATGCCGATAAAAGAAAGACCCAAAATTCGGGTTACATGAAGCGGATCGTCCATATAATCTTTTTACAATGTCGTTACAATACGGTCTACCCCAAATCCAAAGCTAATCAGTGACAAACAGGTACGAATCCACGCCATGAGAGTGCGTTCTGCTGCTGCACGGTTACGCTCTTTAGCCAATTCGGTATTTGTACTTGGCGTATTATTAGACATGACATTTTAAGTAATAAGTAATGAGTGATGATTTATTAACTATTAATAATTAACGACTAAAATCAACCAGGGTACTGACAATAATTTAATTTAAACAAAATCTTTATATGAAAATTTTTATCGGTACAGGAGAGGTTTCTGGAGATTTACAGGGTTCGATGTTGATCGAGTCCTTGTACAAAATAGCTGCTCAAAAAAATATCGATCTTGAAATTGCTGGATTGGGTGGCGATCTCATGCAGGCAACAGGAGCAAATATTATTGCCAATACCGCAGTTATTGGCTCAATGGGATTTATTGAAGCACTACCCTATGTTTTACCAACGATCAAGATTCAAAGCCTGACTAAAAAATATATTCAGACAAATCCCCCTGATATTTTGGTTTTGATTGATTATCCTACTCCTAATTTAGCTCTGGCTAGCTATGTAAAAAAACATTTTCCTCAAATACCAGTGGTATATTACATTGCTCCCCAAGACTGGGCAGTACCAATGTTAAATAATGCCTCCAAAATTGCCCAGGTTGTAGATAAGTTACTGGCAATTTTTCCTGCCGAAGCTAAGTATTTTAGCGATAAGAATATTGACGTTACCTGGGTGGGGCATCCTTTGCTTGATCGCCTGGCAACTGCACCAGATAGAAATCAAGCCCGACTAAATCTAGGTATTGAGCTAGAAGAACAAATTATCACGCTTTTGCCTGCTTCTCGCCAGCAGGAAATTAAATATCTGCTACCCGTGATGTGTGAAGCTGCACGGCAAATTCAGCAGCAGCAACCTAATATTAAATTTTTGATTCCAGTATCTCTGCCTAACTACAGAGACATAATTACCTCAGCAGTCCAACAATACAATTTAGCTGCGAAAATTCTAACGGGTGACAAGACTCTAGACGCGATCGCTGCTGCCGATCTAGCTATTGCCAAATCAGGTACGGTTAACTTGGAAATTGCCTTGCTCAATATTCCCCAGGTGGTTATCTATCGCGTTAATCCTCTGACTGCCTGGATAGCTCGTAAGATATTGCGCTTTTCTATTCCTTTGATGTCACCACCTAACCTGATCGTCAATCAGAAAATAGTCCCTGAATTGCAACAAGAAGATGTAACTGCCGATAACATTGTCACCGAAGCGATTCAACTTTTATCTAATTCACAAACTAGAGCAGAAATAATAGCAGGGTATCAGCAGATGCGATCGCTTTTAGGCACCGTCGGAGTTTGCGATCGCACTGCTGTTGAAATCCTCAACTTAAAAACTAAATTCTAATCAAAACTTAGCTGGCACAAAGTTTTGAGTATCTATTGGTGGGCGTTCATAGTCTATTGCTTTTTGGCGTGGTGGCAATTCAATCTTTTTGGCGGGCAAATCTTCGTAAGGAATAGTCTCTAGAAAATGACTAATACAGTTTAATCTTGCCTTTTTCTTATCGTCAGCCTCAACTACATTCCAAGGAGATTCAGGAACGTCTGTAGCAGCAAACATATCATCTTTGGCTCGCGAATAGTCTACCCATTTTTCCCTGGCTTTTAAATCCATGGGGCTAATTTTCCAGCGTTTTATCGGATCTTCGATTCGATCTTGAAAACGTTTTTCCTGTTCATGGTCGCTAACCGAAAACCAATATTTAATTAAGATAATACCCGCTCGCTGAATCATCATTTCAAATTGAGGACAAGAACGCATGAACTCGTTGTATTCATCATAGGTACAAAAGCCCATTACCTTTTCTACCCCAGCGCGATTATACCAACTGCGATCAAATAGCACTATTTCCCCGGCTGCGGGGAGATGAGCCACGTATCTTTGAAAATACCATTGATCCTTTTCGCGATCGCTTGGTGTACCCAAAGCTACCACTCTACAAATACGGGGATTTAAATATTTACTAATGCGTTTTATTGTTCCTCCTTTACCCGCTGCATCTCTACCCTCAAAAAGCACTACAACTTGTAAACCTACTTCTTTCACCCATCGTTGCAGTTTAACTAGCTCTATCTGTAGCTTTGCCAATTCTTTTTTATATTTTTTTTTGCTTAGTTTTTTAGATTTCTCCTTACTTTTTTTGCCGTTTTTTTCGGTTTCGACAGTACCATTTGTATGTTTATTACTCATATTTCCCATTTCTCTGTAGTTAATTGATTACCCAATAACTATTATTACAAGCCTTAAACTTTAAAAGAAATTACAGCTTTTAGGTTTGGTTTATCTTGAAGTTTTGCTTTTCTCTACATTTATCGTCGCCGTCTTTACACCCCCAGTCAAGACATCAGACTCTTTAACAAAGCCACTGTAGGCCTCCATACCGTGTTCGCTAATATCTAAACCTTGGATTTCTGCCGGTTCATGAACTCGAATACCTACAGTTACCTTAAGTAGTCCCCAAACGATCACGCTAAAGACAACGGTAAATCCTCCCACCGCTAGAATCCCAACGATCTGAGTCAAAATATTACCGCTACCAAAGATGCCCACCGCGAGAGTTCCCCAGATACCACAAACTAAATGAACTGATGTCGCACCAACAGGATCGTCGATTTTGAGGTTATCAAAAAAACCAACTGAGAAGACGACAATAATACCGGCGATCGCGCCAATGATGACGGCGGATACATAACTAACATCGTTGCAACTAGCGGTAATGCCGACTAGTCCTGCTAAAATACCGTTGATAATCATCGATATATCGGGTTTGCTGTCTTTGATCCAAGAAGTAAAGGTAGCAGTTACACCACCTGCTGCTGCTGCTAAATTGGTTGTCAGAGCAATATAAGGAACGTTAGCATCTGCCGCTAGTTCTGAACCAGGATTAAAGCCAAACCAGCCAATCCAAAGGATTAAACAACCTAGAGTTGCAAAGCCCATATTGTGTCCTGGTATCGCGCTAGATCTACCTTCTTGATATTTGCCCAACCTAGGTCCTAAAAATACAGCACCGACTAAAGCAGCCCAGCCACCAACAGTGTGAACCACTGTAGAGCCAGCAAAGTCAGCAAAGCCCATCTCGCTTAACCAGCCTCCATCCCACACCCAATGTCCTGTAATCGGATAAGAAATAGCCACCAGTAAAGTACTAAAGATCAAAAAAGCACTAAACTCAATTCTTTCTGCCACAGCACCAGAAACGATGGTTGCAGCCGTGGCAGCAAAGGCTACCTGGAACAAAAAAGAAACCGCAGCAGGAACGGCTTGGGGATAAGGATCGTCGCCATAAGGAGCAGGATCGCCATTAAAAAAGAAGCCCTGAGTACCGATCAAAGAATTACCCTCTCCATACATGAGAGCATAACCTACTGCCCAGTAAGCAAGAGTTGCGATCGCAAATACGATTAAATTTTTTGCTAAAACATTTACCGCGTTCTTTTGGCGACAAAATCCCGCTTCTAGCATTCCAAATCCAGCATTCATAAAAATTACCAGAATTGAACTAGACAAGATAAAAACCGTGTCTAACATTACCCTAAGCTCATCAACGTTTTTAGGAGCTTCAAAATCTTGAGCGGAGGCTGCTGCATTCCAGGCAATCACAATTAATGCTGCTAAAGGAATACAAGCGAGCCAGTAGGGCGGAAAATATCTGAATATTGCTTTTATGGGTTGGGGAATTGGAGCATTAGACTGTGAGCTTGGCAGAATACTTTTATGCTTTGGTGGCAATATTTTATTGGCTCTTGATGATTTGAAATTCATTAATTCTGAGACTAACCTGAAACAATATATGTGATGGATAAGAGGTAGAAACTTAACTCATAAGGGTTTCTAATCAAAGCTAGTAATAGGTATTGGTACGATCCAAGAACGAACGCAAACCACCTTACTAAATGGAAGTGAGATTACTTTTCTATTTCCTACATCAAATTACCAACGCTAAAGTATTTGATGTCAAACTTCTAATGTAAATTAAAACTTGCTCTTGGATAGCGTGAATTTGGGATAAGCTAAAACTCATACTGCAAGATGATCAGCCCGAAAGGATTCTGTTCCATAGTTATCCCGCTCGATGGTATAACATGGAACAATGCTACTTCACATCAAACGTGTTATTTAATAAACAACATTTCTTGATACTTAGGTAAGGGCCAAAGTTCATCAGCCAATTCTCCTTCTAGGGCATCTGCACATTCTCTAATTTCATCCATTAAAGGACGAATAGTTTTAGCAAAATACTGCATATGTTCTTCAGTAGAATCAAAATCCTCTTTATCTAAAGCTTGTTCCAATTTGCTAGTTTGTTCTACTACTTCATTAGTTAGCTCGCCAACTTTTTTGGCAATTTTGAGATTAAAATTAAGTCCTAATTCTTTAAAGCCAGCGATCGCTGCTGATAGTTCAGTTACGTATTTTACTGCTGCGGGATAAATTAAGGTTTTTGCCATGTCAACTACCAAATTGGCTTCTACCTCAATCGAGAGTATGTATTGTTCGGCATAGACTTCAAAACGACTTTCTAACTCTTTAGGTGAAAGAACGCCAGTTTTCTCGAATAAGTCTTCAATAGATTTATCCTTTAGATATGGTAGAGCATCAGCGGTAGTAGGTAGATTAAGCAAACCGCGTTCTTCTACAGCCATTTTGTGCCATGCTTCTGAATACCCGTCTCCTCCAAAGACAACCGCACCATGGTCGTCCATAATTTCTTTAATTATGCCGAAGATAGCAGGTTCAAATTTAGTTCCTGCTGATAATTCGCCTTCAAGTTTATTAGAGATCCAATCTAAAGAATCTGCCAAAATTGTATTCATGGCAATTAATGGTCCTGCAACAGACTGGTTAGAACCCACGGCGCGAAATTCAAAACGGTTGCCCGTAAAAGCAAAAGGTGAAGTTCGGTTTCTGTCCCCAGAGTCTTTAATAAATGTAGGTAGAGTTGGCACACCAAAATCCATTATGCCACTGGGTTTGCAGCCAGTAAGCTCCCCTTTTTGGATCTGCTCAAATACATCTTCTAGTTGAGTACCTAAGTAAACAGAAATAATTGCTGGAGGAGCTTCGTTTGCACCTAGCCGATGATCGTTGCTGGCGGTAGCTACTACAGCACGCAGTAAAGAACCAAACTTATGTACTCCCCGAATGACCGCAGCGCAGAAGGTCAAAAATTGAATGTTTTTATGAGGATCATCTCCAGGATCGAGCAGGTTGCCCTGAGTAGAGTTGCTCACCGACCAGTTGACGTGCTTACCAGAGCCATTGATGCCTGCAAATGGTTTTTCGTGCAGTAAGCAGACAAAGCCGTGCCTTTTGGCAGTATTGCGTAAAATGGTCATGGTTAGCTGCTGATGATCCGCAGCAGCATCAGCCGATTCAAAATAGGGCGCAAGCTCAAATTGACCTGGTGCTACTTCATTGTGTCTGGTTTTGGCAGGAATGCCCAGGCAGTACATTCTTCTTTCTACTTCCTGCATAAATACCTGAACTCGCTCTGGAATTGCGCCAAAGTAATGATCGTCAAATTGCTGACCTTTAGGTGGAGTTTTGCCAAATAAGGTTCTACCTGTCAACAGTAAATCAGGACGACTGTTAGCAAAAACAGCATCGACTAAAAAGTATTCTTGTTCTGCCCCACAGCTAGAGCTAACAGGAGCAACATCGCTATAGCCCAATTGCTTAAGAACTTTTCTTGCAGATTTATCCATTGCCTCAATCGAGCGCAATAAGGGAATTTTCTTGTCGAGAGCTTCCCCCGTCCAAGAAACAAATACAGTGGGTATACATAAGGTCACGCCATTATCGGTTTCCATGACGTATGCTGGAGAAGTAACATCCCAAGCCGTATAGCCTCTAGCTTCAAAAGTTGAGCGAATACCACCGTTAGGAAAAGAAGAGCCATCGGGTTCGCCTTTAATTAAGGTTTTACCAGAAAATTCAGAAATTACCGTACCATCATTTTGTATCGAGATAAAACCATCGTGCTTTTCTGCTGTGGCGTTGGTTAAGGGATAGAATACGTGGGCATAGTAGAGTGCGCCTTTAGACATTGCCCAATCTTTCATGGCTGTTGCTACAACATCAGCTACTGAAGGATCTAGTTTGGCATCAGATTGAATAGTTTTTTTCAAGGATTTGTAAACAGCTTTAGGAAGACAAGCCTGCATCTTGATTAAACTAAAGACATCTTTTGCCCACATACTTTCGAGGGTTTCAGGGGGCTTGACCGCGATCGCCTCTCTTTCCGTAATTTGATAGACAGCCTGTGTTCTTGGCTCATATCCCATAACGTTTATCCCTTGCTAAATATTTCATTGGCAAAATTTTAAAAGGTTTTTGGAGAAGAAAAAAGTATAAAATATAACTTTATACTGCTGATTTTAGATAAATTTACTTAGAAGATATTAATGTTTTATTAAGTAGTTAACAATCGCACTCACTTCAACGCATATTTGCATCATTAAAACTAATATTCAGCAATAGCTAGGGCTTTATGAACAGTTGCCAATAGATAGAAACCGCTTGTCATCATTCTGTGCAATTTTCAGAAACCAGGAAGCTCAAGTCATCAGTCTTCAAGCAATCGCGCTGTTGAAAATCAGGCTGGAGCGATTTGGTATTTCGTCCATTGCAGAAGACGCATCCTTACATCTTTATGACTACCAATGAGTTTTATTGTTGTGCTTCTGCGGGACGACTATCAGGGATATATTCGGCAGGAGTAGTGTCTAATTCCCCAGTTGTTTGCTCTCCTGGTATGGGTAAGTCTAAGTTAGGACCAGTACGAATGATACGACTAGCGAAGTAAAGAGCAAAAACAAATAAGATGCTATAGACGATCGCAAAAACACTCAAAGAAGCTAAAACATTCCCAGCAGGGATTTTAGAAGCTGCATCTACAGTGCGAATTTCTCCGTAAACCGTCCAGGGTTGTCTACCTACGCAACGCACAATCCAGCCTGATTCTACCGCAATGTAGCCTAAAGGTGCAGCAAATATCCAGCTTCTGAGTAACCAACGTTGTTGGCTAATATTGGCTACGTTCAATTTGCCTCGTAACCACTGTAAAACTGTCAGTGCCATCAAGCCAGCTAAAATAAAGCCAATCGCTATCATGACTCGAAAGGCATAGTAAACTAAGCCAATTTGATGAGGTCGATCTTCTGGGGCATATTCTTTCAAACCGATAACAGGTTCCGATAGCTGAGGTTTTATTTCGAGGATATAGCTTAATAACCCAGGGATGGAGATTTCCCAGTCGTTTTGTTCTGCCTTATCGTTGGGTAAAGCGATCGCACTCCAAGATGGAGACTCTCCAGCGGGAATTGTTTCCCATTGAGCTTCCATTGCAGCTAGCTTTGTAGGCTGATAATGATAAACCTGTTCGCCACTAAGGTGTCCGATGTAGAGTTGCAGCGGGGTAACGGCAATGGCGATCGCCAAGACTATTTTAAAAGATAGGGTAAAAAATTCTGAATTGCGCTGATTAAGAATATACCAGGCACTTATGCCGCCAATTACAAATAAAGAAGTTTCCATAGTGGCAAAAAACATATGGAGAACACTATTGAGCATAAAAGGGTTAAAAATTGCCTGAAAGTAATCGCTGACTACAAAATTGCCATCGATAAACTGTCCACCCGCTGGGGTTTGTAGCCAAGAGTTCGCGCTCAAAATCCAGAAAATAGATAAATTCGCGCCCACAGCAACCATGATGGTGGCAAAATAGTGCATGACGGGGGGAACTCGTTCCCAGCCAAATAGCATAATGCCTAAAAAGCCCGCTTCTAGAGCAAATGCCATCGAAGCCTCAAATCCCAAAACACTGCCAAAGAAATCTCCTACAGCTTGAGAGAAAGGAGCCCAGTTAGTACCAAATTCAAATTCCATTGGTAATCCTGATGCTACGCCAATGCCAAAATTGAGGACGTAAAGTTTTGACCAAAAACGAGCGTGATAGTAATAATCTTTGTTGTTAGTTTTTAGCCATAATCCTTCTACTACAATTAAATAAATAGCCATGCCCGTAGTCAAAACTGGCCATAACATATGAAAGATGGCGGTAAGAGCAAATTGCAAACGCGACAATACTACAGTATCAGATAAGAATTCCATCAGTATTTTGTATAGATAAGCTAATTATTTATGACGAAATGATGTTATTAATCTTGATTATGATTGGGATTTTTAAATCATCTGTTTTAGTGTAGCGAGTCGTATTGAGCTTTGCTATTATGTTTTTTCCCTTTTGTCTCAAAAGCACTGTAAAATCAGTTTTGCAGACATTTTATCAAGAATCGAAAATATTAGCTCTGTTTATATTTGCTGAAAAATTAGCTTCAGGTTATTTAATGAATAATAATAGAGGCGATCGCTAATTACCGTAGTTGTTAAATTAGTTCTAGTTTAAAGCAAAAATAAACAAATTATAAAAAATATCAAGCACTTCGTTGTTTTTATAAAGTCAACTATTGTTATGAAAACAACACGCTGGGGGTGTCAATGTGAGTTTTCGCACAAAAGTAATAAGGAAATACCGAACTATTGTTAGTAGAAATGGGTAACTAAAATTTATTAGTATTGAAAGTAATTAGATCCTTTTACTGTTTTGGATAATTAAGATGCTACAATTTCTGCTAACGTGGCTAGCGACAGCCGTTTCGTTGATTATTACCGCGTTTGTTGTCCCTGGCTTTGCCATCGTCAGCTTCTCCTCGGCGATATTTGGAGCAGCGATACTAGGATTAGTGAATGCGATTGTCAAACCGATACTCATTTTGCTAACCCTACCTTTAACAATTTTGACCTTGGGATTATTTCTTCTGGTAGTAAATGCGATCGCTTTAGGGCTAGTTAGTTATTTAACTCCAGGCTTGACCATAGCTGGGTTTTTTCCTGCTGTATTTGGTTCAATTGTTTTAACTGTGGTATCTAGCGTTATTCATCAGCTTTTCCTAAATACAGAATTATCCAACTAAGCAAAAAAAAGGGTTGACACTACTGTTCAACCCTCAATGCTTGGGAATGCGTTTTAAATTAAATTCTTGTCTTGTTATTACTGAAGAACTAACTTAACGTTTGCATTCTGTAGACCACGCTGTTTTACTTCTGCCAAAGTTTTGTTGACAGCATATTTTTGGTTAATTGAGTTGATTAGTTCAGTCTGGTTGTGTTTTTTAGCAACACCCCAAAGATCGGCAATCAAGTCAAAAGTACCATCACTATTTTCAGACCAGCCTAAATCATATTCACCATCTAAGGTAGCGACAATGTCGGCGCGTAGTCTTTGACCGTTGTAACCGCGAACGTCAGCGTTAGTTTGAACGCTAACACCTAAATCACGAAGAGAATTAACTAAAATTTCAGCATCGCTGATTTTGGTGCGTAAAGTGCTAAAGTGAGACATAAGATTTCCTCCAGTAGAAGAGAAGTAAACAACAACTTTAAAATCAATAACCGCCATTGACGGATTATTATAAACTGCTAGCAATTGCTAGCCTCTGCTTCTGTAAGTTAATTAAGGTAACTTACAGAAGAAAGCCTTTTAGAACTCCAGTCGCTGATACTCAGCAACGGAGGCTGATGCAGGTCTGGCTCTTTGCCCAGCCCAATCTCTTAGGGCTGTTACCTGCTCAGTCATTGTTCGAGACAGAGGTAAGGTAGCTTTGACCGCAGCAATAATGTCTAGCTGCGTAAACTCCCTGTCTTGAGCAAAAGCATCGTACATGGCGGCGATAATCGCTTGCTCAATCTCTGCACCCGAAAAACCATCTGATACCTTGGTCAACTGTTCAATATCGAAGCGAGTGATATCTGAACGTCTTTTTCCAAGATGAATTTTAAAAATATCTTCTCTTTCAGCAGAACTAGGTAGATCCACAAAAAATATTTCGTCGAATCTTCCTTTTCTGAGAAATTCTCCAGGCAATCTTTCTACTCTATTCGCGGTAGCCATTACAAATACAGGCGATTTCTTTTCCTGCATCCAGGTTAGAAAAGAGCCAAATATACGTCCAGAAGTACCACCGTCCGAATCACCTGAACCTGCACCACCTGAAAAAGCTTTATCCAATTCGTCAATAAATAGAATCACAGGAGAAATAGACTCTGCGGTCTTAAGAGCATTGCGAAGATTGGCTTCAGAACGACCAACCGTTGAACCATCATAGACTCTACCCATGTCTAAACGTAGTAAAGGTAGACCCCAAAGACGCGAGGTAGTTTTGGCAATTAAAGATTTACCACAGCCAGGAACACCTAGAATCAACATTCCTTTAGGTTGAGGCAAACCATACTCTCTGGCTCTTTCTGTAAAAGCATTAGAACGCTGTCTGAGCCAACCTTTAAGCTCTTCTAAACCACCTACAGAATTGATAGTTTCATCTTCTTCGATATATTCTAAAATTCCGTTACGGCGAATTAGCTGTTTCTTCTCAGAAAGAACAATATCAACCTCGCTTTCGGTTAAGCGACCCGCTTTTACTTGCGCCTTGCGGTACACTTTTTCGGCTTCATCTTTAGTCAAACCCAAGGCAGCTTTGAGCAGCTTTTCTCTTGTTTCAGTGTCTATATTGCTTTTCTTGCTTTTAGATAATCTGGCAGAAAGTACCTGGTTTAGTTCTGCCAAATTAGGCAAGGGGTAGTCTAATACTACAGCTTCTTTCTCTAACTCTATAGGCAGTGTCTGTACGGGAGACATTAAGATAATAGCTTTGTCTGAACCTTTAAAATCGGCGATCGCGTCTCTTAGCCATCTGGTGATAACTGGTCCATCTATAAATGGATGCAAATCTTTAAATATATAAACCCCTGCCTCTTTTTGTCTGATTGTCCATTCAATGGCTGCTTCGGGAGAAACTGTATTATGCTGCGTGGCCTGACGTGGCTGACCATATTCAACCATTCCGCGAGTTACAGTCCAAACAAACACCTTTCTGTATTCAGCATTGTCCTTTGCGATCTTAGAAACCGCTTGCTCAGCACGCTCCTCTTCGGGCGTGATGAGGTAGATTAACGGATATTGAGCCTGTACGAGAATATTTAGCTCTTCTTTCATAATTCGACCCTGCTGAAATTTATTTCTTATAGCCTTTCCCTACTGCTACCAACTAGTCTTATCTACAAACAGGAGACTAGCTCTTCATTAGATTCGTCAGCACTTTTTGCTTTACCAGTTACCTTAAGAGCAATTTCATCATTTACTACCGCTTCTTGATTATTTAAAGACATTACTTTTCCATTTCGCATTACCATTGGCTCTTCGCATTCTGGACAAAAATGAACCTGGTGGGTTTTTCCCTGGCTTGAAGCTTCTATCTCCTCTATCTTGTCAGGGTACTGCATATAAAAAGCGATCGCTCTTTCTACGAGCGCAGACATAGACTCTGTATCTATAGCTGCTTTAATCTTTAACTTTTTGTGCAGTTCTGGAGGTATATATAGAGTTACTTTCTGCTTACTTTGCATATCATTAAGTTTAATAATTACCCAGGTATATGTGTCAATTTACCTACTTAATATTATTCTGTCAAGATGCTAAGACGGTTTGATGGCAATATTGTTACGCAACTTAATAAAAGCTGCTCTTGAGCGAATTAATCTTGGCAATTAGCTGGATTTAGAGTACTTAAGCTAAGAACAATATCATCAATTGCCTGAACTACAGGAGAACTAGGTTGACTAGTTGATTGATTAGTAATGATGCTAAAAACGAGAGTGCCATATTCTGGGAGATCGATATAGCCAGACAAAGCCCTAACTCCTCTAAGAGTTCCAGTTTTTGCTCTTACTGTGCCTTCTGCGGTGGTATGGCGCAGGCGATTTTTTAAAGTACCGCTAATTCCTGCCACAGGGAGAGAAGCCAAAAAAACATCATTACCTCTTGCATAAGACATCGCTCTTAGAGTAGACACTAAAGTTCTGGGGGTTGCCAAATTATTATGGGATAAACCAGACCCATCTCGCAGACGATAGCCATTAGCATCAATCCCTAAATTTGTTAAAGCTTGCTCAACCGAAGAAAAGCCCCCCAGGTGAGCCAGTAGTACATTTGCATAATCATTATTACTTTTTAGGTTAGTAACAGTAATCCAATCCCGAATTGATGTAGATTCAATGTGCTCGTTGAGACTAAATTTTTGTAAAGCAGCAGCAGTAACCAGTAGCTTAATATTTGAAGCAGGAACCATATAAGAATCGGGATTATGACTATATATGTTTGTTCCTCCTAAAGATTGAACTAAAATAGCCCATTTGCCCTTATCAATGTCTGGACGTTCAATAATTTGGTTGATTACTGGCTCAATTTGATTAGAGCAAATACCTGAAGTATCATTTCTAGGCAGAGTAACGGGAATCTCAATTGAATTCAAACTATCACGACTAATGGCTGTATCAGCAAAAACAGGTGCTAGAGAAAAAATAGTAGTCAAACTAAGAAAGCTGGCGGAGAAGAAGGCGCATTGAGACAGAGATATAAATTTCATAGATTGATTGTTAAACTTTGTTAAACCTAAAAAAGCAGTTTAAATAACCGCCAAATCTCAGAAAGTGTGGTATTGTAGTGTTGCTTAATTCAACTAGTTATTTTGATACCTTAAATGGTTGAATAGCAATGTAAATCTAGTTTTAAAGATCAATTGTCTTGTTTGGCAAGCAAGTTGTCACTTCAGAGAATAGACTGATTGTGAAATCCGAGAAAATCTTCTTTTCCAGGTTTTAATCGATCAATACTAGATTCGTCAAGACGACGTACCTGTATTTTCTGATTTAGATATTTACTTGACCATAAATACAAGCAATCAAATCAAAATCAAATTTATAGGCTTGATGAAGATGTTGGCAAAGCTTTTGTAAAAGGGTTCACAATTTGGAGGAAATATCTGTATATTTGAGATGTCGCAGTTGCTACAAAACAAAATATGTAATAATTGGGATAAAAAGCTGGAAGACAATAACACTATTTCAAGATTAAGTTGGTAAAACATTAGCTAAATCAAACAAATCTTTCAAATATAGTAGTGTAATTACTTAAACAGCTTATGGTCACTAATTACAGTCCAAAAAACACAAACTATTAGCCCTTAGATTTATTTTTCTTCTTGACTTACGCTCATGAAAACATCTGCTAATAACTTGTCTTTTATTTCTGGTAAGGTAAAAAACATTCCTCGCAAGCTAAAGCGAGAATTTTATAAATTACCTCTGTTACAGACAATACAGGAACAAGCCTATCAAAATGCCCTTAAAACTTACGCTCAGTTTTTACCTGAACTTGATGACCAAGGTCTTTCAATTGTGAAAACTTTGCGAGAAGAAGGCTCTTGCATGATTCATTTAGAGGATTTAGCATTACCTTCAACAGAGGAAATGATGCGAACAGCATTGTCTTTGGCAAATAATCTTCAAAATCCGCTATCTAATGCACATTCGAGCAATAGCTGTGAAGTTGGCTCTAGTAAAGAAGAAGATTTAAGAGAATTTCT
Source organism: Waterburya sp. (assembly GCA_965218645.1). GTDB lineage: Bacteria > Cyanobacteriota > Cyanobacteriia > Cyanobacteriales > Xenococcaceae > Waterburya. The sequence goes on from OZ244627.1 coordinate 2,758,649, forward strand.
GGAAATATTATTTTGGGCATTAGAGCCGAAACTACTAGATATAATTGAAAATTATGTTGGATTGCCGATACTGTATCAGTTTTTTGCGATGCGTAGAAGCATTGCCGATGGTAAACCCTCAGGTGTTAGACGATGGCATATTGATTTTGAAGATCGTTGCACTATCAAAATAATTATTTATCTTAATGATGTAGTTGCTGGAGGTGGTCCCTATGAATACATTAGTCGCAGCTTAACCACCCAAGCAGTTAAAAAACTAAATTATGATAATTTAGGCTATGTATCTGATGAAAAAATGGCAACGGCAGTAGCAAAATCAGATTGGACTAGCTGTTTAGCTAAGAAAGGAACTGTCATCATTAGTGATACTGCTAGTGTTTTTCATCGCGCTCAACCTCCTACTTTAAACGAACGTTTTTCAATAACTTTTTGTTATACATCTACCAATCCTCAAGTAGTTTGGAATGGTAGAAAAATCTCTGCTGAACAGTGGGAAATTATTAATAGCACTATCAATCAAAGACAAAAAAACTGCTTAGATCTAAAACGCCTGGCTGAGTTTATGTAAACGCTGATATTTTAGATCTGTTTTTGCGAACAATTATAGTAAAATCTTCATCAAAAAGAGACTCCCTGTCTAACAAAAAAAGTCCGTTTAAACGGACTTAAGATTTCAGCTAACTCGCGCTTTCCTTTGCGGATTTAAAATCCGCAGGGTCGCTCGTCAAGCTGATTTCTTGGTACATTAGATTCAGAATAAAATAGCCCTGTCTCTAAAGGGTTGAACATCAAAAAGCATTCTCTTGCTAGGTCAGCGTAAATGCAAAAATGCGCCTTTGTCTTGCGCTTTGCCTTGGCGCGAGGTCTTTTCTCATTTCCATCCACCCTAAATCCCCCAAATTTACAGGTATACGAACTTTTAGCTAAAGTATTTTGGTAAACTGGTTATGGAATCATAACCAGCATTAGATAAAGCGATCGCAACTCGATCATTATTTTTCCTCAAGCCTTCATAATGGAAAAATACTTGTCCATTTAAATGGCGACCGCGATTAGCTTTGATACACTTAATTAAATCTTTAGTGGTTATATCTTTGCCATTAGCAGTAAAGGCAATTCCTGGAGCAAATTTGGCTAATGAATCACCCTTAAAAGTCTGACATATTTTTTTAACTTCTTGACTGTAGCCCAAGAAATTAGGGCGATATATCTGGGGATGAATAATATCTACCAAACCCTTGGCTATCCAAGCTGGAGAATCTTGCAGCAGGTTGCTCAAACAAAAAGGATATACCGCAGGAGATAAAGAGACGATTACTTGGGGTTTAATTGCTTTAACTTCTTGATATACCCTAGCCAAAAAGTCAGTAAGTTTATCTGCACGCCACTGTATCCAGAGTCGATCTTGAAAATTGCTGGGTGGTTGTTGACTAAAGGCTGTTTGATATTGCTTGATAGTATCGCGATCGTAACCAGAATTTACAGGAGAAGCGGGAAGGCGATCGCATCCTTGGATTCCATCTACACTATAATTACTGACAATTTCAGTGATGATTAACAGCATAAACTGCTGCACTTGGGGGTTAAAAGCATTCATCCAGGTTAAGCCGCTATGTCTTACTGTTGCGCCATCTTTATCTATAGCTTGCCATTGAGGATATTGTCGCAAAATATGCCCTCCATCTATAAGATGAGAAGCAGCAAAGCCATATTCCAGCCAAGGAATAACTTTAATATTGCGCTGATGAGCCTCTATAACAATCTCTGCTAAAGGATCTCGTTGCTGCTGTTCGTAAAAAGGCTCGATGGCAGGTAAATTATATCTACTCATTACCTGGCTCGGATATAGAGTGTAACCCCGATTCCAAACTACAGGAAAAATTAAATTAAATCCATAGGCTTGTAAAAAATCCATCGCCTCGGCAATGTTTTCTCGTGACTCTAAAACTTGACTATGAGGACGATTAGCAATCCAAACTCCGCGTATTTCTGACATTAGATTTGATTAGCAAAATATATAGCTGCAATTACTATTAAGCCTAATAAAAATAAGGGTACTATAAGAGGGTCGCTCATAGAGATTTCATGCTCTTAACTAAGTTAGACATTTTAAATACTTTTTAGATGGTAGATATTTTTAATAACTCGATCGTAAACTAAATTTATGGGCGAGAATAAAATTGATATTCAAGCCATCCTTTTTGTAAGCCGATAGTAAAAAAAACGCAGTCAACAATCATAAAACTATCTTACGAAGGAACAAAAAAACTATCAGCAGTAGTAAAAATAAGCTGTAAGTAAGTAAATATTTGAAAAAAGCTATGACTACCACTTTTTCTCCTTCCAATCTTGAGTCTATATTAGGTAACGAAACCGATGACTTGCTAACTTATAAGGCAAAAGTGTCTCAAGATATGCTGCACCTGCCTGGAGGTGATTTTGTTGAGCGCATTTTTGTCAATAGCGATCGCAATTCTCAGGTGCTACGCAGTCTACAACAGCTATATTCTTCAGGAAGGCTAGCGAATACTGGCTATTTATCTATTTTACCCGTAGATCAGGGAATAGAGCATTCTGGAGCAGCATCTTTTGCTCCTAACCCTATCTATTTCGACCCCGAAAACATCATTAAATTGGCTTTAGAAAGTGGCTGTAATGCTGTTGCCACTACTTTAGGAGTATTAGGAATGATGTCTCGCAAATACGCCTACCGTATTCCTTTTATCGCCAAACTCAACCATAACGAGTTGCTTACCTATCCCAACCCGTCAGATGAAATTATGTTTGGTAGCGTTGAGCAAGCATGGAATTTGGGTGCTGTTGCCGTAGGTGCAACTATTTATTTTGGTTCGCCAGAATCATCTCGCCAGATACAAGAGGTTAGCAAAGCCTTTGCTAAGGCACATGAATTAGGTATGGCAACTATTCTTTGGTGCTATCTACGCAATGACGCTTTTAAACAGGACAAAGACTATCATCTAGCAGCAGATCTCACGGGACAAGCTAATCACATAGGTGTAACCATCGAAGCCGATATTATTAAGCAAAAACTACCTGAATGTAACGGTGGTTATGCAGCGGTTGCCAAAGCTACGGGCAAAAAATATGGTCGTACTAGCGATCTAGTTTACACTGAATTGTCCAGCGATCATCCCATTGATTTGACTCGCTATCAAGTACTTAATTGTTATGCAGGGCGCAGTGGTTTGATCAATTCTGGAGGTTCTTCTGGAGATAATGATTTTGCTGATGTCGTCCGTACTGCCGTAATTAATAAGCGAGCTGGCGGTTGTGGTTTGATATCTGGCAGAAAGACTTTTCAACGTCCCATGGTAGAAGGAATCAAGTTGTTTCATGCCATACAAGATGTTTATTTGTCTGATGAGGTAACTATTGCTTGAAACAGTCTTCTTAAGCAGAATCAAGAATCAAATATTCAGCATCCAGATACTAGTCTGTTAAGCATAGACTTTCAACTGCGCCTTTAGCTACTTTTTGAAACTTGCTGACGCTATCTTTTTTTGCCGAACGAGCAATCAGCATTGCCCCTTCAAGGGTAGCTAAAAACTGTGCCGCAATTACATCAGGAGAACTGGTTATTTTAAAGTTATTATTTGCTTGACCATTAGCTATTAACTGGCTTAACCACAATTCATTGTCGGTAAAAAATTCTTGGATTGACTGTTTTACATTGTCTGAAAGAGAATTAATTTCTGATGCCAGCATTCCACACAGACAAAATTTGTTATCAACTGCCAAATTACTCTCAAATAGTTTTATATATTTGGCTAATTGCGATCGCGCATTATTATCAGCAGAAATTTTGGCTAACTCTAAATTGAAGGCTTGACGATAAGCAGCAACCAACGCTAAAGCCAAGTCATTTTTGGTAGGAAAATGATAATGAATGCTGGAAGTTTTAATGCCAATTTCTTGCGCCAAATCCCGATAACTAAAGCCATTAAACCCTTTTGTTTGAACATTTTTTTGGGCTACGATTAATATTTTTTGTGCTGTTGGATTGACTGCCATACTTCCATTATTATTTATTCCCTGTCTAATTATTCAAGCTGATTAATCAAAGTCTTGACAAGTAAGTGAGCCTTCAATTATATTTTATCTATCTATCAATAGGTAGATAAAATTAATCCAGGAATTCAAATCATGAAAATTTACGAAGCTACAGGTTTTATTAATCCCGCCCGTATACGTATCGCTTTAGAGGAAAAAAAAGCGACAAATCAAATTGAATTTATAGAAGTTGACGTAATGAATGGAGAACATCGTCAACCTGAATTTAAAGCCAAAAATCCTAGTGCATCTGTGCCAGTATTAGAGCTAGATGACGGGACGACTATCGCCGAATGCACTGCCATTACCGAATATATCGATCATAGTTTTCCTGGTGTTTCCTTAACGGGTAAAACTCCTAAAGAACGGGCTGTAATTCATATGATGCAGCGTCGCGCCGAACAAAATTTACTTGATGCGGTAGGAACTTATTTTCATAACGCTACTCCAGGCTTAGGTAAAAACTTAGAAACTTACCAAAATAAAGAATGGGGAGAAAAACAAAAAGAAAAAGCGATCGCAGGAATGCACTACTTTGATCGAGTGTTAGAAGAAAACCCTTTTGTTGCAGGTAAAGAATTTTCTATGGCTGATATTACCGTATTTAAAGGTCTTGACTTTGCCGACTTTGCCAAAGTTTCAATTCCCACCGAATGTCATAATCTTATCACTTGGCGTGATAAAGTTGCTCAACGTCCCAGTGTTGCTGGCTAAAAAACAATGAAACTAAACAGCGATTTTACTAAACGAGTTGTGGTACATGGAGAGAAGCTAGAATGGCAACCTTCACCTATGGCTGGGGTTGAGCGTCGAATGCTGGATCGCATTGGCGATGAAGTAGCCAGAGCTACCTCTATTGTTCGCTATGCACCTAATAGTAAGTTCTCGTCTCATGTACATAGTGGCGGAGAAGAGTTTATCGTCTTAGAAGGTGTATTTCAAGATGAACAAGGAAACTATCCCGTAGGTTCGTATATTCGTAACCCGCCACAATCTAATCATACTCCTGGTTCAGAATCAGGCTGTACAATTTTTGTAAAACTGTGGCAGTTTGATTTACAAGATCGTACAAGTGTAAGAATTAATATTAATCAAATGTCTGCCATCAGCGATCCTGAACGTCCTGGTGTTTTAGTAACGCCACTGTTTAAAGATGAACGGGAAGAGATTTGCATAGAAAAATGGCAGGCTAACACAGAAGTTGTGATTAATGCGCCTGATGGTGCAGAGTTATTTGTACTAGAAGGAAGTATGAAAGAGGGTAAAAATAATTTTCACCCTCAATCTTGGTTAAGAGTGCCAATTAACAGTCAGATAGTTGCTAAAGCAGGTGCAAATGGTGCAAAAGTTTGGCTAAAAACAGGGCATCTACCTTTTGTATCTGCACCAAACACTACTTAAATAAAGTTAATAATAATAAATTTTTAACAGGTGAATTATTTTTTGGCTTTAGGAGCAAACATATCCAAAGCTGCCTGATTCTTTTGCTTATCGGCTGACCAAAACTTACTCAATTCAAATAAGTCCTTGGTATTTATTTGTAAATCTTCTGTAGGAAAATTATACATGGCTTCAATCACTGTCCAACCATCAGATTGGTTGGGGTTATCTGCTGCCTCAATTAAAGAAGAACGAATCGCATAAAAACCATTCCGTTGAGGATGAGTTTTAATTGCTGTACCAAGTTCTTGCAAAAACTTTTCGCCTTCAGGAGTATTAGTAAACTGATACATTTCAACGCGATCGCTCTCGAAACGATTGCTCAACCAGGATTTTAGCTGAACTAAATCTTCTTTCTTTAAAAACTTAGAATACATACGAAATTCGCTGGTCATTTCTCCCGTGGCTGCATATTTTTCTAAAGATTCTATGGATATTTTGCCGTTAAAAGGACCATAAATTAATTTTACTTTTTCAGCACTGAATGCAGGTTGTGCTATTAATATAAAACTTGATAAACCCAAGCCAATACTAATTAGGTTTTTGAAAATATATGAATGACTAATTAAATAATTGAATTGCATCTTTATTTTTAGAAAGCATTAATATTAGTTGAATATAAACAGTTAAAAACATTTATTTTGGCTGTTTACTAGTCCTTTTATAACAGTTTCTATTTTTATCAACGATAGTTGAAACTACGTTTTATAGGATCTTTACTTATACTTTGTAAGTAAATATTTGTACTTTACAAAACAGTAACTATTAAAGGTGGCTGTAAATAAACAATTGACAATTGTTTAATTTGTTAAACTCCTGGAAACTTCTATAATCTGGATAGACCTAATTTCAAGAAGCACTATGAACCAATCCAATGAATCCCTGCGTACCCTGGCTGTAGATATCGGTGGTAGCGGAATTAAAGTGATGGTATTGGATACAAAAGGTAATCCCATAAGCGATCGCCAACGCCTAAAAACACCCAATCCTGCTAAACCCAAAGATATAATCGATACAATCCTTACTCTGACAAAAGAGCAAAAATTTGACCGTGTTTCGGTCGGTTTTCCTGGAGTTGTGCAAAATGGTTTGATTAAAACCGCCGTTAACTTAGATGATGACTGGCTACAGTATGATTTGGCTGCTAGCTTGACTCAATTACTATCTAAGCCCGTAAAAGTAGCTAATGACGCGGATATTCAAGGGTTTGGGGCAATTTCAGGTCGGGGTGTAGAGCTAGTAATTACCTTGGGAACAGGATTTGGTTCGGCTTTGTTTATTGATGGCAGACTAGTACCTAATTTAGAAATGGGACATCATCCTTTTCGCAAAGGAGAAACCTACGAAGAACAGTTAGGTAGAGCAGCCTTGGACAAAGAGGGCATAAAGAAATGGAATAATCGTTTAGAAAAAGCGATCGCCCATTTAGATCATTTGTTCAATTATGATGTTCTCTATATCGGCGGAGGAGAAACAGACAACATTAAGTTTGATTTACCTGCTAATGTCAAGGTTATTCCTAACATACTGGGGTTACTTGGGGGTATTAAGCTCTGGAAAAGTTGATAATTGATAATTGATAATTGTTCATTGATTACTACTCCAATTGATGGGTAAGGTTGTATCTTGGACATCATCGCTATTAAAATTAATTCCTGTTTCTCGATCTAATACTGCTTCAACGCGATCGTATATTTCCTGAGCTTCTTCTAAGGAATTGCCGATACTTGTTAGGCCAAGTTTGCCATATTCAGATAACGCGCCCATAAGATGAAACACTGTCCCAGTGCGACTACTACTATCAAAATGGAGTCTTTTTTGAGCAATAATATCCATCAAGTCATCGGGTAATAATCCTCGATACTGTTCCTTTTGGAGGTTGTCCGTAGCAATATAATATTTTTCTTGATTTTGTTGGCTTAAAAATTTTCCTGTATCGTAATCAAAAGTACCGTTGGTTAATAATCTTAGGGTCATAAAAGGATGAGTTGTACCGCCTTTACGCAGATTGATTTCGATCGCCTGAATATCCCATTTTTTTGTTTCAGGGTGCTGTACGGTAATAAAATCTACGCTGTATCTCTCTATTGCACCTTTGGCAGCCAAAGCTTCTCCCACCCTCAGTCCTAGCTCCTGTAACTCACAACGATAATCGGCATCAGCAGGAAAATAACAACCTTCATATACTTGTCCATGCACTCCACCCAAAATTTGATCGTGGGTTGAAACAATTTCTACTTCCCCCGATGGTCTAATATAACCTTGAACACTAGGCGATCGCTTTATTTCTCCTTCGACAAAAGCCTCGACAATTGCGCCTAATTCGGGAATACGCGCCGAAAAAGTGTCCCAGGTTTCTTTTGCACCCTGAAATTTCATACTGGCTAATTGTTTAGTCAAAACATTAATAGTTTTAGTGCGATCGCCTTGATCGGGAGCGTAATCTAAAATTGGTCTAAGGTCTAGTAAAGCATTCCCTTCTCCTGAAAAGCCTTCGTTAAGCTTAACTACAATTCGTTTCAAGTCTGATTGTCTCTGCCACAAATTAAATAATTCTTGAACTAAATCCGCTACATTTCTGACAGTATAGCTACCGTCTGGATGGGGAATGCCCGCTTCGGCAAATATTTGACGGCTGCCGTTTTTTGAACCCCAGATAAGTACCTCTGGAGAAGCTGCCAGCAGGGGAATACCTAACTTTAAAGATAATTGCTGTTCTAAATCCGTAGAGTTGTAGCAAACCATATAAGATTTATGAGAACGTAAGGCACGGCGTATTTTGGCTACTAGGCGGGGACGTTCTAAAATTTTTTGGCTTAAAGGCTTAAGTGAACCATCATAGGTACTAATTAACAACAGGCGATCGCGAGCATGGGAAAATGGTATTCCTGGCAGTAGTTGCAGATAATAGTCAATGACTATAGGACATAAGGGTAATGCCGTAATATAAATTACCCGTGTTAAAGGATTGCGTAAGCGAATCAAGGAAAAAAGTAATCTTTCTTCGTAGTGCAGAAAGCCTGCTACCTTACCCCCAACCTGCTGATCGACGCTAAAAGAAGGAATAACTAAAATATCGTAGTCATCCTGATCGAAAATATCAACACTCTGCCAAAGTTCGCCTTCTACATGAGATTTTGTCCATTCTCGTAGCTGATTCTGTAGCTTTCTAAACCTCTCGGCTGATTCAGGATGAAATGTGTCTACCATATTTACTGTAAGTAACTATACCTTCGGAAAATAACTCCAAGGATTATAGTAGCAAGCTACGAATATTGATTTTTAATCTGTTTTTAAGAATTAACAACAAATTATTTGGCTTAAATATATAGCCCTTCTCAAAATGGTGAGATACAGTAGCAGGAATGGGCAAACTCAGATCGAATATATTTCAGAGATACTTGAGAATATACATATGCGATCGCGGTTTCTTTATCTTTAGGACTGATAGGCAGTAGCTTATTTTTCTTAGTAACTAGCTCCACGGCAAACTGGAATATCGCTACCTTAGTAAAGCCCGTTATTTTTCCTCCCGCAGCAATTTTTATGGCAATTAGTCGGGTAGGTCAGGAGTATTTCTAAGGGACTGACTCTTAAATGCGATTTTCATGTCGTACTATAACTCTTATAATTATGGATATATAAGACTACAGTTTATTTATGGCATCAGCAACGCAAGTTAGAATTTATCTCGCTCACTGGTTTCAATTGGGCAAAAAGCTAATCTGGCTTAACGGGGAAGCAGAATTATTACCCCAGCCAGTTATACGAGGCGAGGAATTTTCACCTCAGTTTGAAGACTGTTGGCAAAAAATAATGAGCGTCGATGGAAAAAACTGTTACTTAGAAGGAAGCAGCGAAACTATCAAAGATCTATTTTCTTCTAATTGGGATATAAACAATTGTGCTAGATGCAATATGCCAGTACCAATTGTTGAGCTGAGTACACAATCTTTAGACTGTGTATGTAGCGATCTGCAAAACTGGTCTAATACTGAACTACCAGCACCGCGATCGCCCGTTAGTAATTCTGTATAATTAAATAATATTAGATCTCGTTTGAACGCTAAGTAAATAATCAGTCATCAGTTATCGGTTACCACAGTCGAGCCAGTTTGAGGGTGCTGTACATTGAAAAGTAGTTTCCTGTTCAGAATAGAAATCTTATCAACAGTCGATGAGTCAAAATTACCACTTTTAAACTAGTAGCCTTTGGATATTAACCAATTAACGTACTGCTATAAATCGTTTTGCTCAACTGTGACAGCCTGTCTTTTGACTAGGTTGACAACTTTTAGCTATGATCGCTGCGCAGTGAATCCAGAAACTAACCGTAAAGATAAATGGCTATTGGCGAACAAGAACATTCGAGCGAAAAAAGAAAAGGAAAAAGGCGGCTGATTAATATTGGTTATGCACCACACAATGGCATTATTACTATTGGCATCTCCCCTCATGGCATAATCTCGATTGGTGCAGTTCCTCACGGCTTCATTTCGATTGGTCTTGTACCAATGGGTGTAGTTTCTATTGGTTTGGTTTCGATGGGTTTGCTGAGTGTAGGAAGTGTTTCGATGGGATTGCTAAGTTTTGGCAGAACTACTATGAGTATTGTACAGCCACATGAAGGACATAATATGATGATGCCTGACGAAAATTCCGATTCAAAAATGAAAATGCCCGCAAAGTGACAAAAATTAGGCTTCGTCCGTTCATGTCCGACGTGGCGGAGTAATTGACTTGTTCACGATCAATTCAGCCTTAGTTCATGCTGTTTATCTACTGGCAATATGAGATGATAATAGTCTTTGTAACTTATGAAGCTTATTAATGGAATGTGCAATCATCAGCCGTGCAGGACAAGTATTGGCTAGGGGAAAATTAATCTTGAAAGAAGAGGATGGCAAAACACGTCTAAACTTGGAAACTAGAGGTGGCAAACTAATTGAGGGTGGATATGTTGGCGAGGATGGCGATTTAGGCGCAGCTAGTGAGATTTTATTTGAGAACTGCTTTGCTACCTGGAGAATGACAGGGCTTACTTTAACTGTCACTATCAGTTCTTGATATGATGAAAATTAAAGGTAAAAGTTGCGATAAAATACAAGTCGCCTAAATATTAGAGCAACATTTATGGGTAACACATTCGGACATCTATTTCGCATTACAACTTATGGTGAATCTCACGGCGGAGGTGTCGGTGTGGTTATTGATGGTTGTCCTCCACTTTTAGAAATTAGTGAAGCGGAAATACAGGTAGATTTAGATCGTCGAAGACCTGGACAAAGTAAAATTACAACGCCTAGAAAAGAAAGTGATACCTGTGAAATAATATCAGGGGTGTTTGAAGGTAAGACTACAGGAACACCAATATCGATCCTGGTGCGGAATAAAGATGCGCGATCGCAAGACTATAATGAGATGGCGGTAAAATATCGTCCTTCTCACGCAGATGCTACCTATGATGCTAAGTATGGCATCCGTAACTATCAAGGTGGTGGGCGTTCTTCAGCGCGGGAAACCATCGGTCGAGTTGCAGCAGGTGCGATCGCTAAAAAGATTCTCCAGCAGGTTGCAGGAGTAGAAATTGTCGCCTATGTTAAGCGCATTAAAGACATAGAGGCAGAAGTAGATAGCAACACCGTAACTTTAGAACAGGTAGAAAGTAATATCGTTCGTTGTCCTAATACTGAGTGCGCACAGATGATGATCGAGTGCATTGATTTAGCCAGAAAAGATAAAGATTCTTTGGGTGGGGTAGTAGAATGTGTAGCGCGTCATGTACCCAAAGGTTTAGGCGATCCTGTCTTCGATAAACTAGAGGCGGATTTAGCCAAAGGCGTTATGTCTCTTCCTGCTACCAAAGGCTTTGAAATTGGTTCGGGTTTTGCAGGCACAAACATGACGGGAAGTGAACATAATGATGAGTTTTATATCGATGAAAATGGTGAAACTCGTACCGTTTCCAATCGTTCTGGAGGAGTTCAAGGAGGCATTTCTAACGGCGAAAATATCGTGATTAGAGTAGCTTTTAAACCGACTGCAACTATTGGTAAAGAACAAAAAACAGTTACCAAAGGTGGTGAGGAGACCCTCTTGGCAGCTAAAGGAAGACACGATCCTTGCGTGTTACCTAGAGCAGTGCCGATGGTAGAGGCAATGGTAGCTTTAGTATTATGTGATCGCCTTTTATCTAATCAGGCACAGTGCAAAACTTTAATTTCTAATTAATTTTAAATTTATTCACTAACCCGATGACTTTTGCTTATTTATAAGCTGATTTTTCGGCAAGAGCGATCGCTTTGCAAACAAAGCGATCGCCAAAATATCTATTAGCTAGCTGCGCTGCCTACCGCACCTTTAAGGGCAGCAATACCTTGTTCTACACTAGCCCAAAGACCCATATCAGGTTCTTGTCCAGCTAGTTCTCTTGTACCAACAAAATAAAGTACACCTTTGAGTACTTCTTGATGAGCGCGATTTTCAAAGTTGACTTTGTTTAACGGTTCTACCGCCTCTTGTAGTTCATCATCTAAAGACTGAGCAACTTTATGTATTACTAAACCAGTCATCGTTTGCTGGTGTTTTAACAATTCAAACTGGAAGAATTTATCATAGGTTGTCAGTTCAGATCCATCCATCATCTGGTTGACTTTTTCGGCGTGTTTTTGAGTAATATCGCGAGATTCTGCGGTACTACCAACTTGAGCAATAGCCTTTTCAATCGAGCTTAAGTTATCGCGATCGCTTTTCAAGATTTTTTCTAATCGTTCGCGGATAGTACTATCATCTGTAGCTGCCATTAGCTTTTGAGCGCAATCAATAAGAACGTTTTGAAATAGTTTAAGGTCTGCAAGTTTTGTTTCTAGATTTGTTTTATCAGTCATGGTTTTATAAATATTAATGTTGTTAGCTCTTGCAAGAACGAGAAATCTCTTATTTCATGGTCTCGTGAGATCTTAAAATTACCCTCCGTCTTTCGAGAGATTCATCCAAAAATTTTTATTTTCAGTTGAATCCAGCGTTCGGCATAAATAGATAAAATTAATTAGAAAATGTTTGTAAAGTGAATATTAAGGTTGAAGAAGTGGTGGAGGTGGAGAGATAGAGAAGTGGTGACGATGGAGATGTAGAGAGGATATAGCAAAAACTTCACTACCTAAACACTCCAAACACCTCACTACCCCAAATACTTTACTACCCAATAGCAGGGTAATTTTCTTTTCTTTTTACAAACAGTCTCTTAGAGGGAATTGCCAATATTTAGATCATGACGCGAGTAGAGGTGAATCGCTTCTACTATGCAATAGGAAGACAGAAACGAAAAGTACTGCCTTTGTCCACTTCGCTTTCTACTTCAATATTACCCCCCTGTAACTCTACTAAGCGACGAGCGATCGCCAGACCAATACCTGTTCCGCCTGAATGACTAGCGCGAGAGGGATCGGCACGCCAAAAGCGTTCAAATACGTAGGGCAAATCCTCTGAAGCAATACCCACTCCTGTATCAATCACCGAAATCCACACATAACGGTTTATTTTTTCTGCCTTGACTATAATTGAGCCTGTTTCTGTGTAGCGAACGGCATTGCCTAATAAGTTGACCAAAATTTGTTCAGTGCGATCGCGATCGGCTAAAACATTAGGTACGTCTCTAGCACAATCTAGCTTTAAAGTTGGTCCTTCTTCTAATAATTGATCGGCAAAACGCTCTACTAAAGAAGTAATTAATGGAAGCAAACTAATGGATTGGGAATCAATCGATAGATAACCAGCTTCTGCTTTTGAAAGCTCTTGTAAATCGTGAATTAGTCTTTCTAAACGCCTAATTTCCCTAATTAAACGTAAATAAAGTTCTGGAGTACCGTCGATTGTGCCATCGGCTAATTCTTCTAAATAACCCCGCATAACAGTTAAGGGGGTACGTAGTTCATGGGTTAAATCGCCGATCAGTTCTCGTCGTCTCTGTTCTACATCCCCTAAGCTACTTGCCATAGAGTTAAAGCTGAGGCTTAGTTGGTTTAGTTCAGGTATGGAACTTTCAGGGACTCTTTCGGCTAAATCTCCTGCTGCAAATTTTTGACTAATCTGCTTCATTTGCTTTACAGGCTGAGTAATGCGCTTAGAAAATATGTAACTTACTCCCCCAGCAGCACTTGTACCTACAATCATCGATAAAATAGCACTACGATTCCAGGCGTTTTGAAATCCTTCCACTAAATAGGTGCGAGCCGAACGAACGGTAAATATTCCTCTTTTTTCCAGTTGCTCTAAGCGTACAACAAACATTCTGGGAGAAGAAACTTTAGCAATAATAATAAAGCTACCTAATCCCACCATCATTACCAATAAATGAGAAATAAATAAACGCGTACCTAAACTCAATTTGGGCATTGCTATCTAGTTTGATTATGTTGCTTTATTCATGATCGCTCATTCTTGATTTCCCACCAGACGTTCAAAATAAAAAATAACGCTGTGCCATTGGTAAAACTGATGCAGGTTCGCAGGTTAATAGTTCGCCATCTGCTTTTACCTCATAGGTTTCGGGATTTACTTCTATTTCGGGGGTAGCTTCATTAAGTTTCATGTCTGCTTTAGAGATCTTGCGGGTATTGCTAACAGCTACCGCAGGAGTTTTCAAACTGATTTGTTCGGGTATACCTGCATCTAATGCTGCTTGAGAAACAAAGGTTAAAGAAGTCGCAGCAGTCGCGCCACCAAAGCTTCCAAACATGGGACGCATATATACTGGTTGGGGAGTGGGAATACTCGCATTGGGATCGCCCATTTGCGCCCAAGCGATCGCGCCACCCTTGATAACGATTTCTGGTTTAACCCCAAACATAGCTGGTTTCCAGAGACAAATATCTGCAAGCTTACCCTCTTCAAGAGAACCGACATGATTGGCGATGCCGTGAGTAATAGCGGGATTGATTGTATATTTAGCAATGTAGCGTTTGGCGCGGAGGTTATCCGCTTTTGGTTCACTAGGAGAAGAAAGTACGCCTCGTTGTACTTTCATTTTGTGTGCCGTTTGCCAGGTACGAATAATGGTTTCTCCGACTCTACCCATTGCTTGAGAATCGGAAGAAATCATGCTAAATGCTCCTAAATCGTGCAGAATATCTTCTGCTGCAATTGTTTCTTTACGTATTCTTGATTCGGCAAATGCTACATCTTCGGGAATACTTTTATCGAGGTGGTGACACACCATCAACATATCTAGATGTTCTTCCAAGGTGTTGACGGTAAAGGGACGAGTAGGATTAGTCGAAGAGGGTAATACATTATTAAGAGCGCAGACTTTAATAATGTCTGGGGCGTGTCCACCTCCTGCACCTTCGGTATGGTAGGTATGAATAACTCGGTTTTTAAATGCCGCGATGGTATTTTCAACAAAACCTGCTTCGTTAAGGGTGTCGGTATGGATCGCTACCTGGACATCATATTCATCTGCCACATCCAAACAAGTATCGATCGCAGCGGGAGTTGTTCCCCAATCTTCGTGGAGTTTTAAACCCATTGCACCTGCTTTAACTTGTTCTGCTAACCCTTCTGGTTTAGCACTGTTTCCTTTACCTAAAAAGCCCAAATTCATCGGGAAAGCATCAGCAGCCTGTAGCATCATCCAGATATTCCACGCGCCAGGAGTACAGGTGGTAGCATTAGTCCCAGTAGCCGGTCCCGTACCGCCACCGATCATTGTGGTTATACCAGAGGCGATCGCCGTTTCGATTTGTTGGGGACAGATAAAGTGAATGTGGCTATCTATACCCCCTGCCGTAACAATATGTCCTTCTCCTGCAACCGCTTCGGTAGCCGGACCAATAATAATATCAACGTCATCTTGAATATAGGGATTACCCGCTTTGCCAATTTTATGTATTTTACCGTCTTTGATTCCAATATCGGCTTTAACAATACCCCACCAGTCAAGAATTAGAGCGTTGGTAATTACTATATCTACCGCACCATCTTTACGGGATATCGGTGATTGCCCCATACCGTCGCGGATTACCTTACCACCACCAAACTTAACCTCGTCGCCGTAGGTAGTGTAATCTCGTTCTACTTCGATAAACAATTCTGTATCTGCCAGTCTAACGCGATCGCCTACTGTGGGTCCAAAGGTATCGGCATAAGCCCGTCGATCCATACGATAACTCATAGTTTTAACTCCTCTTTATAATTTTTATAATTCAATCTGTTTTGTATTAGGGCTAATTAATTGGCAAATAATCTTTGAGCTAATTTTGAATGCTGCATTTGAGCGATATCGATCAAAGGAGTACAAGACCACATTTGCTCTAGCTTCATCGATACAGCAGTTGACCAGACTGCCTCAATATCTGGTGCTAGCTGAAGTAAAATTTGCTGTGTTTGGATGTGTCCTACAAGACTCAAACGAATAGCTGCGCTCAAGATACTAGTAACCAAACCATGCAAAAAAGCCAATACCGCATCTCGTTCGCTCAGACTGGCGATCGCTGCGATCGCGCCAAACACAACTGGATGCAAACAGTGTATTTTCCCCGTAGCAGCCTCTCTAGTGAGAATTTCTAATCGTTTATCTTGCCAAGTAGAACTAGCCACCATTAGCAAAGCCCGTCCGCTTTGACGCTGAGTTTCTCTATTTTTGGCAATCGCAGTTTGCACGAATAGTTGCCTATCGGCTTGTCTTACTGCTTCGATATTGCCGTTTTTACTCCCGCGATGACCGTAAATGAGTGCTACTATATCAGTCATTCCTACCTTGTTACGTAACAATAGCTGCAAAAAAATCTGCAATTCTCGTGCTGACTGAATTTTGCCAGTTTGAACCAAGGTTTCTAGTCCGTGAGAGAGGGTAAAAGAACCCGTTGGGAAAAAAGAATCAGATAACTGCATCAAAGCAAGTTGTTGAGAGATCTGAGATTGAATCATTGGCTGTGATGGCGATGGGTATGGTGGGAAAAATGGAGATGCTGTTGGGGCGATCGCGATTCATAATTTATTCTCAAGCCAGGAATTTGAAAATCTTTAATAGTTGCTTCAATTACGGCTGGATCTACTACTGGTTGAAGATAGATTTTGTTTTTTTCGATTGTGATTGACCAGTGATGATTGCCCAAAACGTGACCTAGATGCACCAGTTTTATAGCGCAATCTGCTACGGGTTCGGTAAAGCTGAGTACCATCAATCTTTGCTCTTGCAGATGAATCAGTAATAAATTACCAGATTCAGTGACAAATACATCTTCTTGACGCAGCGACCAATCTCGACTTTTAATAATACCTACAGTTATACCAGAGGTAGATTGAGCCTGAATTCTGCCTTTTGCGCTATCGGTTTGACTCAAATATACTTCCAAACACTGATTTGGATCGCAAATCGATTTCACCCTTTGGGCTAGGTTAGTATCTTCTGTGAGATTACCTAAATAAGTTTGTGCTATTTCGGTAGTTTTATTGATCATTTATTACTTGGGAATATAAGGTAAGCTAGAGTGATCGCCCGAATAGCGAACACAGTTTAAGGCATATTTAATGTACTTTTTGATGACTTGAGTTTTACTAGCCAAAGCGCGAACCAGTAAACCTTTATTTTCAGGTAAGACAGAACTAGCTACAACCAAGTCGGGATTAGCAGCTTTGAGATTTTCAAGATTTTTACTTAGTAGCTCCAGATCTGTGTGTGGTTGGACTATGATTAAATTAGCCAGTACGGGCTTAGAGGCAAATAGATCGCTATGCTTAAAAAGATTATGCTTTCCTTCTAAGTGGATAGTATCTCTAAACCATAGTTCTCCTACAGCAGTGGTAATCTCCAAACGGCTGAAATAGTAGCGGAATTGATAACACTCTCCCCTAGCCAGCCGTCCTGGAAGAACAATCTCGCTCCAAAAAAGTTCTGCGCCCTCGTGAAGTTGAATGCGAGTAGTTTGTTCCAATGCAGCATCGGCAAACAAAATTAGTGGTTCTGGTACGAACTCTAAACTTGCTCCCGCTTCCACCGCCATGTTTAAGTCAACTGTCGCCTTCGTACCTGTTATGGGCATAGGGTGAACTTTAGTAGCAGCTTGATCGGTAAGATAGAGACTAGCCCCCGCTTCTAGCTGTAAAGATAAACCCAAGTTATCTCCAGCCAGTAACCCAGGCGATGTGTTGGTAATATAAAGATAAGCGCGTTGTTTTTCAGCAGCATCCAAACGAAATACACCAGACAAACGCCAAGGATAAGTCGTATACTGATGAGTAACTACAGTTTTACCAAGGCGATCGCATTTCAGTCTTATTTCTAAATTATCTCTCCCCATCTTTTTATCAGTTGGCAATACTTATTACCGACGATGGGCTACGAAATAGCACCGCCTCTTCAATAAAACCAATTACCTCATCCAATCCCTCACCCGTTTTACAATTGGTATATGCAATCGCTTTACCTCGGCGGTGTACTGGGGCTTGCTGGCGAATTAAATTCAAGTCTGCACCTACATAAGGGGCAATATCGATTTTATTAATTACCACTAAGTCAGCCTGAACGAAACCAGGGCCATTCTTACGCGGAATATCATCTCCAGCCCCTACATCAATTACAAAAATATAAGCATCTACTAAATCGTAGCTAAAGGTAGAGGCAAGATTATCGCCCCCACTCTCAATCAGAATCAAATCTAAATTAGGATAAAGTATTTCCAAATCCTGCACTGCCAAAAGATTCATGGTGGGGTCTTCTCTGATCGCCGTATGGGGACAGCTGCCAGTTTCTACGCCGATTATGCGATCGCTTGGTAAAATTCCTCCGCTTTTGAGACGGTCTGCATCTTCAGTGGTTAGCAAGTCGTTGGTGACGATCGCTACTTCGATGCCTTGCTTCTTTAACAGGGGAACAATACTCTCTACTAAAGCAGTTTTACCACTACCTACAGGACCACCTATTCCCAGTCTTGCTGCTGTTGGCATAGTTTAATCTCCCAATTTCGGTTTTTGTTTAATCTAATTTTTGCTCGACTAAGGCATTAAAACCGTATATTTCCCGACTACCTGCAATCGCTACCAACTCGACTTCTTTTTCATCCCCTGGTTCAAATCTCACCGCCGTACCTGCGGGAATATTTAAACGCATCCCTTTAGTTGGTTCGCGAGCAAATTGCAAAGCTTGATTTACTTCATAAAAATGAAAATGAGAACCTATTTGAATCGGGCGATCGCCTGTATTGGCGACCTGAACCTGCATTGTTTCTCGTCCTGCGTTTAATTCAATTTCCCCTGATTGGGTAATTATTTCACCTGGAATCATAAGTATCGCTGTTAGTTAAACGTTTAAAATAGTCAATAATACTGTTCGGGCTATTAGCTATCGGCTATCAGCTTTCTCATTTTTTGTGTTTATGTTGCAAGGCAGAAATTTTAGTAATTGATAATTAATTGATAATTGTTCATTGGGCGTTGCTGAATGTGTAATGCTAAAAGTATATTTAGCTTATTTATTAAGTAGTGATGATTTCTTAAGAGCTTAGAGCTTGGAGCTTACAGCCACGAACAGTTATCTTTTGTACGACGACATTACCTAATCAGCAACGCCGTTCATTGAATAGGATTGTGTACCGTCACCAATTTAGTACCATCAGGAAAGGTTGCTTCTACCTGCACTTCATCAACCATTTCTGGTATTCCTTCCATTACCTCCTCCTGTTTTAAAAGAGTTTTACCGTAACTCATCAATTCAGCTACCGCCCTACCTTCTCTAGCACCTTCTAAAATAGCAGCAGAAATGTACGCTACTGCTTCGGGATAATTTAGTTTAAGCCCTTTTTCCTTGCGCTGTTGAGCAAGTAAACCAGCCGTAAAAATCATTAGTTTGTCTTTTTCTTGTGGCGATAATTGCATAGATATTTTATATTTAACAATTGATTGCCATAGTAGCAGAGGATAGCCCACCAGACACCAAAAGTCTCGATCATAACTGTAGTTAGGGCAGAGAAAATAATAATGGCGAGATCGCCCACCAGATATTGCAGCCAACCTTACCCGAAAGCCCAAAAGTTGCTAATGCTGCCCCTACCAAAATCCCGTTGTAGTCAAAAATACCACCGCGAATCGTGTCTCGGTCTAATTTCAAAGCGATCGCAAAACGACAAAATCAGCTTTAGAGGATTAATAAAAAATTTTGCTTGAATCTTTTTAGTGATTGCAAATGTTAAATACCTGCCTTGCTTTACATTCAAGTGTGTTGTTACCTCGTCAGCTTTTGTAGAACCTAAATTACTTCTACACAAACACTACTTTGTTCTAGCAAAACTTGTCTGGTAAATAAAATACATTTTGGAGTCTTGCCAGCTTTTGACAAGTGAGACACATTCCCTTCTTTCTAATTAAATTGAATATTGAATAATATGATTAGAGATTGAAACCAAGAAAGTAATGAATATCTTCAAAAAAAGCTGCACATTTTGTCTAAGTATTTTGTTTATCTGTTTTAGTTGGTCAATTCCTGTTGAGGGATCAGTATTGAGCAATAAAAAATTGACGATTTCAGTAGGCAATGAACAGTCTTGGACTGGCAGAAATGGAACAGGAAACCTTAGCTATTATGGATGCGATCAAAAGTGTAACTGTATTTATTTGACTGGAGGCAAAATTATCTGTCGCAATGGAATTTGTCGCAGTTTTTGGAAAAATAAGAATTTTACCTATGTTTTGACTTCGCCTATCACTCAAACAGACGATTATAGTGAGACTTCTTCGACACTAACTATATCTTCTGAATCAAAGATTGTTTTATCGGCAGAATTATATCCAAAGCCTTTTGATAACGTTAGCCGTTAGAAATTTAGTCTCTAAAAAATTATTATTTTGTTAATGGAAATTAAAATTATTAAACTTAATGAAGCTGCAATCATTCCTAGCTATAGTCATCCTGGAGATGCAGGATTAGATTTATTTTCTATTGAAGAAGCAGAAATATTACCAGGAGAAACTCAATTAATTAATACAGGAATTGCGATCGCTCTACCTCCCAATACTGAAGCACAAATACGTCCTCGTAGTGGATTAGCACTCAAACATTCAATTACGGTCTTAAATTCTCCTGGCACAATTGATGCAGGATATAGAGGAGAAATTGGCATTATTTTAATTAATCATGGAAAAAACAGATTTAAAGTAGTTCCAGGTATGAAAGTCGCACAAATGGTCGTTTCTTCATTTATTCAAGCAAAATTAATGATAGCTAATGATCTAAACGTTACTACCAGGGGCGATAATGGTTTTGGCTCAACTGGAGGAATGGAATAATAAAATATATTCAGTGTTGAAAAATTTATTTGTGCTTGTCTACTCTAAATGGCGCAAAAAAGCTTATATTACACATAAACAACTAACAAAACTTATCTAAAAGTTTTTTTCTTAGTATTTGTATTGCAACTGCTCAAGGTAAAAAAAATATATAGTAAAGTTTTTCTGCTATTTCTTGTAATTCTTAAAAAATAATTAAGATAAACCTAAAAACTATATCTAGGGATTTATAACGTAGGAGAGATGCCTGATAAAAAGTATCTTTATAAAATAGGTTTGTTAACACAAACTATACTTTTTGATTAAAAAAAATAACTCCACGGTTATGTTATCCAAAAATAGAGGAAAAGTTGCTCTGGTTTCTGTTCATGGGGATCCCGCCATAGACATTGGCAAAGAAGAAGCTGGCGGACAAAATGTTTACGTTAGAGAAGTAGGAGAAGCCTTAGCTCGTCAGGGTTGGCAGGTAGATATGTTTACTCGTCGCAGCGATGAGTCTCAGGCAGAAATTGTCGACCATAGTCCTAATTGTCGTACGATACGTTTAACGGCAGGACCTCAGAAATTTGTACCCAGACAAAAAATATTTGATTATTTACCTGAATTTGTAGCTGCCTTTTTTGATTTTCAGCATCAGCATCAAACTATTTATCCCCTTATTCACACTAACTATTGGCTCTCAGCCTGGGTGGGAATGGAGATTAAAAAACTTCAAACCGTCAGACATTTGCATACATACCATTCTTTGGGAGCAGTAAAATATCGCTCAATTAATACCATTCCTTTAATTGCTAAGACTCGTCTGCGCGTTGAAAAGCAATGTTTAGAGACAGCAGATACGATCATTGCTACCTCTCCCCAGGAACAAAAACATATGGAAACATTAGTATCTCAACAAGGTAACATCACAGTTATTCCTTGTGGTACTAACATAGACTGCTTTGGTAGTATTGATCGCGATGACGGCAGAGCTAAACTTGGCATTAACCCAGACGATAAGGTGGTAATGTATGCAGGACGCTTTGATCAACGTAAAGGCGTAGAAACTTTAGTTAGAGCAGTTGCCAAAGATGAGGTTAAACGCCACGAAAATCTTAAGTTAATGATCGTTGGCGGTTTTACTCCAGGAGAAAGAGATGGTCTGGAAAAAGAGCGTATTGCCAATATCGTTCATGAATTGGGCATTGAAAACATAACTACATTTGTTGGTCGAGTTCAACATGAGGATTTAGCAGCTTATTATGCTGCTGCGGATATTTGCGTTGTTCCTAGTCATTACGAACCTTTCGGCTTGGTAGCCATTGAAGCTATGGCTTCGCGGACTCCTGTAGTTGCTTCAAAGGTAGGTGGCTTGAAGTTTTCTGTAGCTGATGAAGTTACTGGATTACTTGTACCTCCCCAAGATGAAGCAGCATTTGCTCAAGCGATCGACTCTATTCTTGCTAATCCTCAATGGCATAAACAATTAGGAACTAACGCAAGAGAAAGAGTTGAAGCTAAATTTAGTTGGGATGGTGTTGCTAACCAGTTGGATCGACAATACCTATCGGAATTGAATAAGCTATACGAAAATCTAGGATTATTCAATCCCGCAGTGTAGTTCAATTTATCAACAACGCCGTAGCAAAATAAGAGACGGGGAAAAAAAAGTATATCCAATCGCGATCGCCTGTAGTCAAACGCCAATAGGAAAGAGCCATTAACAGGTTGGAGACACGTCAAAGTTACAAACCAACGAATCGCCATCGATTATGCTCATCAGATAAAATATTTAGTAGATGAGCGTTATCGATGGTCGAAAAAATTGGAGTAATTCAAGAGCAACTCAATATTTAGGTGACAGCATCTTTATACAAAGCTTTTGAACCGTGACAAAGCTAATCGAATTTTAGGACAAATTGGAGTTTCACTACACTCCTGACAGTATTCCTCGATCAAAAAACTTTATCAAATAATGTATATTGTGTTTCCTTCATAACACTACCACCAAACAATGTTTACTCAAATGTTCTCCATCAATGTAGCGATGGTTTCGATTTGCTGTTCGACTTGATGACGCTTGATGGCAAGCTGGTAAGCTTTTTCTGCTCTTGTTTCTGCTTCTTGGGGATTGTTTAGCAAATGAGAGATCGCTTGCTGCAAACCTTTGGCATCTCCTGGTTCGACCGTGAGAATCGCATCCGCATCCATCAAATACTCTTTTAATCCTTCAGTTCGTGTAACGACAATTGGTTTACGACAAGCCATTGCTTCGACTAAGCTGGTGGCCCCAGCAGACCAATTACTAGGCTTGACACAGACAACAATCATATCCGCATCATGATAAAGCTGGAGTAATTCGGGTAGTGCATAATAGCTATTGGACATATTAGCAGGAATAGTTTTGGGGAAATTCCGCGCTAGTCCAGATGCAAATTGCGAAAAACCTGCAATCTTAACATCAATATCTAAATCTTCAGTCGCCGCAGCTAGCAAATGGTAATCTCGTCTTTCTAAACCAACGCTGACAATCAGGGGGCGAGTTTTATTGGCAGATGGCTGTCCTGGCTTAAAAAATTTGCAATCTGTTGTATACCAAAAATAACCAATTTTAGATTCTGGTAAGTGCAAATAGTCTCGCAAAAAATCGAGTTGAGCGCGGGAATGAGCAACATATAAATCGATTTTGTCGGCGAGGCGATATAAACTTAAGGCTAACTTTGCACGAGGTCGATTAACATTGTGAAAGCGTACTGCGATTTTGGGTCGATTTTTTTTACTACCACTCACAGCAGCGATCACCATCCCTAATCCTTCCCCTTCACAAAAAATAAAATCGTCTTGTCCGAGTCCAGAAATTACTCTGCGGGAATATTCCCAATAATGTGCTATACCCGTAATCTTGCCACGAAGTTGATCTGGGAACGAAACTGAACCTGATTTTGGTTCGTAAAAAGTGGCATCTAATCTTTGACCAAGCATCCAGACATCGTTACGAGGGCATTTTTGAGATTTGGCCTCTAAGCTGCGTGTCTGTTGTCGTTCTAATTCATTAAATTTCCTAAGCGGGACGTGATATTTCAATTTTACTTTGCTTTCATTTAGCAATTTCTAAGCATTACTGAAGAAGTTTGAAAATTACATCTGCGGTTTAATTAACAGTTAAGGCAGTTAAAATAAGGCTCATAGCGGATGATATTCAGGGTTATTTTTAAATGTTAATGGCTGAATGATTTACTTCCAAACTCACTATTTCTAAGCTTTCTAACTGTCCTAACTGTTCTTATTGTCTTTTATATTAAGCAGTAGCTTTTTCTAGTGCTGGAGATGCGTATTGTTGGTGATAATAGCTCATTGTCTCTAACAATACTTCTGCCAAAGGTTTTGTTGGAGTCCAACCTAGTAATGTTTGCGCTTTACTCAAGTCGGGCATACGGCGATCGCAATCTTCATAGCCTTCACCGTAAAATTGCTTCGAGGTAGTATTAACAATAGGATGATTTTTATAACTTAAATCACCCGTAATTTTAGCGTAGGTAAGACGCATCAACTCAGCAAGTTCGGCAATATCTACTTCGTTATCGCGGTTGCCAATATTAAAGATTTGATTTTGAGCTTTGTCTGGAAATTTAAGCATTAGACGCATAGCATCGACCGCATCATGAATAGATACGATTGTGCGCTGTGCGAGTCCACCGTCCACGAGTTGCATTGGTTTATTGTCTAACAAAGCAGTCATAAAGCAAGCTAAAACCCTTGGTACGCCATCAGAACTACCATCTCGACCAGGAATGTAATCCATCTTTGGTCCAAAGAAGTTAAGCGGTCTGATGATGGTAAAAGGCATACCGTTTTCTTGATTGTGGGCGTAGATCAAACGTTCGGTCATCTGCTTGGCACAGGCATAAGTCCAACGCTGATTGGAAATTGGTCCCATAATCAATGGTGTTTCGTCTTCACGCAGTTCGTAAAAATCGGGGTTGCTGTAATTATCTCCAGGTAAGTAGCTAGATAAAGTGCGACCGTATACTTCGCTAGTAGAAAAGCTAATTAACCATTTTTTGTACTTGGCACACAATTCTACAATTGGATAGATATCAAATAAATTGGCATAGATCGTGTCTAATGGGCGAGTGTTATATTCGGCTGGGTTGCAGATAGCGGCTAAGTTAAAGACGGCATCGGCTTGGGCAATTTCCCTTTCAATTTCTGCTAACTCTCCAGGTGAATTAGTCGTATTTCGATGTAAATGAAAATTAGGATTTGTCAGATGTCTGGCGATTTTGCGATCGCTAGGATCCCAGCCATGAATTTCAAAACCACCTTCATCAAGTAGCCTGTCTAAAAGATGGCTACCAATAAAGCCACCACAACCTAACATTACTATTCGCATATTCTATATCCTACATTGTGTAATATTTATGTATGTGCTTTCTACGTAATTTTACCATAAGTAATTTTACCATAAAAAAATGTATTTTTAGTTAATTTGGTAATATTGCTTAGTTCAAAATCGACAGTATAAATATCGCTCGAATAATAGGCGTTACTGAATCAAGGCATGAATAGTAAGACTAATGTTCTCCATTTTGAAAAAGCCAATAACTAAAAACATTAAAATCTAAAGTTTCATGCTTTAAATCACTACTGTCAGTTTTTTGACCAACGGTCACAGCACAAAAGTTTAAGCCACATCTGTCCGTCCGTTTAGGAGTCCGCCTTGCCTGAGCGTGGGCTGGGCGAAGTAATCTGTGACTTTAAAGAACAATAGCAAGTAATGTCTTCATAAGTGTGTCAATTTTATGACAATACTGTCACAGTTATTTCCAAAAATCAAATATTTATTATTCACACATACATAACAGAAATATAATTTGTATAATTAATTTTGCTATAGAAAACATTGATCTAGAAAAGAAAGCGATCTCGCCATTGATCTAGATCAATATTGATTAGATAGTTGCTTAATTAGCCGTTATTTATTTTAGTGCCGACAGCCAAACGCATTCCATTGACAAAATCCCAACCAGATTGAGAGCGTTTTCCTGCAAGCTGTACCTGTTCTAGAAGTAATAAGCCTAAACCTGTCTGCACAACTGCACCAAAGTTTTTGATATTTTTGACTATTTCTCCTGGTTCACCTGAAAGCGAGGCTAATTCAGAGTATTGTTGTTTGATGCTAATGTATTTTTCTGGCAGGTCTTGAATAGTAGCTTGGGTAAGAGGAACTGTAGCACTTATTTTTAGTTTTTTATCCTGCAACGTGGCAGCACAATTAGGGAAGAAGCCTCGCACTTGATTGTGTATTTCTACTGCACTTTTTGACCAATCAATTACAAAATCAGACTTATCAATTAATCGTGCATAGGTAGCCTGGCTGTTATCTTGCGGAGTGGGTGAAATCTGCTGTTGTTCTAGTTTGAATAGAGTATCTAACAATAAATCTGCTCCCTGAGTGGCTAGACTAGCAGCTAAATTATGGGCATTATCTAAAAGTTTGATTTGGGTTTTGGCTTTGAGTAGCATATCTCCCGTATCCATACCCTCATCCATCAGCATAATAGTAATGCCTGTAAAACGATCGCCATTGACAATACTCCACTGAATCGGCGCAGCACCACGGTATTGGGGTAATAGCGAACCATGAACGTTGATACAGCCCAATTTGGGCATTTCTAAGATTTCTGAGGATAAAATTTGTCCATAAGCTACGACGACAAAAGCATCTGCTTGAGTATTTCTGAGATTATTTAAAGTTTCTTGGTCTTTTTTAATTCTTCGAGGTTGCCAGATAGTTAAATTATGTTCTCTGGCAATTTTCTTAACCGCCGAGGGAATAGTTTTATTGCCTCTACCTCTTCTTTTATCTGGTTGAGTCACTACTCCCACAATTTCAATCTCAGGGTGTTTCAGGAGTTTGATTAAAGTAGTAACGGCAAATTGAGGAGTACCAAAAAAGACAATTTTCATGTTGATTATTGTACTTGCGAACGGCTATGCTAATTACTGAAAACAATTATTCTCTGTGGTGGTAAGATTAAACGCGATCGCGCTTCCCAACCTACTTACTTATTATTTCAGCAGGTTCTTCAACTTCAGCCTGATAAATTGGCAATTCAAACCAGAAGGTTGTGCCGACACCAACTTCACTATCGATATAAACTCTGCTGTTGTGCTTTTCAATTATATTTCTGACAATAGAAAGACCTAAACCAGTGCCTTCTAAGGTGTGAACTCGATTTTCTACTCTAAAGAAACGCTCAAAAATAGCATCTTTATCTTCTTTAGAAATGCCTATTCCTGTATCCATTACTTCTATCCTAACTGCTGGCTGGCGTAATGTATTAGAATCAGCTTTGGTTGCGTAGGCCCTAACCGTAACTTTTCCGCCCGAATTAGTGAATTTTAAGCTATTGCCCACCAGATTAGTTAATACCTGTAGTAATAAATCGTAGTTACCTAATACAGCAGGCAAGTTAGACTCAAGCACCCGATCTATTTCAATTCCTTTATCTTTAGCGTTTAGCTGGCAGGTTCGCAAAGTCTGTTCTATAGGTTGAATCAAATCTACTTCACTGAGGCTATAGGCACGAGAAGATTCTAGGCGAGATAAGTCTAAAACATCATTAACTAAACGAGTTAAACGATCTGTTTCGTGGTTAGCCGTATCCAAAAACTCTTTTCTTTGAACGTGAGTTAAATTCTCGCCATATTCTGAGAGGGTTTCAATAAAAGACTTGATATTAAATAAAGGAGTTCTCAATTCATGGGAGACATTGCTGATAAATTGACTCTTTGCTTCGTTCAATTCCACTTCACGGGTAATATCTTGAACCGTCATGGCAATTCCCTTAACATTTTCGCTACCGCCATCGACAACTCGACGGAGTAAAACCCGAATAGTTCTAGATACAGGTTTGTTTACAGTAATCCGAAATTCGTCTTTGGTGGGTAGAAGATGATGTTTTTCTGCTTCTGAAGAAATAGACTTTTCTGGCTCAGTCTTGCTATCAATCATCTGATAAAGTGGTTTAGTTAGCTTAACCGTTAATTCTGAAGGCAGACGATGCAAAACATTTTCACCGATCGCTTCTTTTTCCCAACCAAAAATATTTCTGGCTGTAGGATTGGCTAAAATAATCCGCATTTCTGGATCGATTAACATTGCTCCATCAGCAATGGTAGATACTAAAGTTTCCAGCTTGGCTTTTTCGGAGGTTAATTCTTCAATATTTTGCTCTTCATATTTTTCTAACTTCTCAGCCATTTGATTGAAGCTGCCGATTAACTCTCCCAACTCGCCCCTCAAAGGCAGGTCGATTCTTTGCTTAAAGTTTTTGGCAGCAATGTTTCTTACCCCTACCAATAGTTCTTTAATTGGTTTAGTGATCATCAAAGCATTAAATACATTACCCAAAATTACCATTGCCCAGATCGTAATAAATACGGCAATAGTTACATCCCGCGTCAGGTTAGAAGAAGCCACAATTGTGGGATTGGGATTGATGCCGACTGCCATTACGCCTAAATACTTATTGTTGTGCCGTAGAGGAACAAAAACGTCGGTTACTTGTCCGTTGGGTGTCTGATGTTGCCGCACAAAGGGCAAATCAATGTTTGGATCGTAGTTGTTGGGTAGCTTGATGCGACGTTTGATCGTCAGAGAGTTTTGTATTTCCGCTTGGGAATAGGGAATACCAAAAAAGATACTTCCCGCGCGATCGGCATAGATGATGTAACGAATACTGGAGGTGCTGCGGTAAAAACGCTCGGAGAAATTTGCCAAACCTGTCAAGTCATCCTCAGCTACTAGAGGTGCTGCATTAGAAGCAATTAAGATGCTTAAATCACTTCCAAAGCGGGTGTCATTAATATTTGACTCTAGCTGGATCGTATTAACTGCCCAAAAAGTTATGCTGCTCATAATCAAAGAAACTATTAAGGTAGCAGCAGCCATCAGCTTAGTCTGGAGGGTAAAATCAGACCACCAGAGAGAGATAACTTCTTTGATTTTGGCAATGAAGGTCAGCAATATAATCGGTTTTAAATAAATATTAAGTTAAGTGAATTATAGTGTATTAGCTGGGCTGACGAACAGAAAAGAAACATCATACGCCTTTAGTTTTTGTATTTATGCCCAATGTCGCGACGGTAATACATTCCCTCAAACTGAATCGATTCTACTGCATCATATACAGAAGCGATCGCCTGCTCAAAATTGTCTCCAATAGCAGTAATTCCAAGCACTCTACCACCGTCGGTAAGAATCTGGTCTTGCTCTAGTTTTGTGCCTGCATGAAATACTATTGCTCCTTTATTGGTAGCTTCAGTAATACCAGCGATCGCCTTGCCTTTTTCGTAAGCATCGGGATAGCCTCCAGAAGCAGCAACCACACACACCGCACTACCTGCTTTGGTTTTGAGCGGTGGTAATTGCTCCAGTTTTTGTTCGACACAGGCAAGTAAAATTTCATCTAAAGGCGTATCCAGCAGAGGTAATACTACTTGAGTTTCAGGATCGCCAAAACGACAGTTAAATTCAATTACTTTTGGCTCACCTTCAGGGGTAATCATCAAACCTGCATACAGTACTCCGCGATAATCAATCTTCTTTTGCTTGAGAATATTTAAAGTAGGCTGCAAGATTTCTTGTTCAATTCTTGTCATTAACTCTGGCGTTACTAATGGCACAGGAGAATAAGCACCCATTCCGCCCGTATTTTTGCCCGTATCTCCCTCGCCGATCCGTTTATGATCCTGGGCGGGAGATAGGGGGCGAATAGTTTTACCATCGGTAACTGCCAAAACCGATACTTCTGAGCCTGTAAGAAATTCTTCGATGACTAATTTACCAGAATTATCCCTTAGTAAATCTACTGCTGCGATCGCCTCCTCTATAGTAGTGGCAACAATTACCCCTTTCCCCCCAGCCAGACCATCAGCTTTGACCACAATCGGCGCACCTTGAGCGCGAAGATAATCTTTGGCAGCAGCAGCATTAGTAAAAGTCTTAGACTTAGCAGTAGGGACATTTGCCTGAGTCATAATTTCTTTTGCCCAAGACTTGCTCGATTCTATTTGCGCTCCCTCTTTAGTTGGTCCAAAAACAGCAATATTGCGCTCTCGCAAATAATCGACAATTCCCAAAGACAAAGGCACTTCTGGTCCTACTACCACCAAAGAAATTTGATTGGCGATCACTGCATCGGCAATACCTGCAAAATCATCTACAGCTAAAGCTAGGTTGCGGCAGTTTGACATAGTTGCAGTGCCACCATTGCCAGGAGTACAAAAAACTTGGTCTACGTTAGAAGATTGTAATAATGTCCAGGCTAGGGTATGTTCTCTGCCACCATTGCCCACTACTAATACTTTCATATACCGCTGCTGATTTAATGTATAAAATTTAACATTAAACTGTTCGTGGCTGTCAGCTATAAGCTATCAGCTTTTTAACGAGTGAACAGATAATAATAACTTTGGTTATAATACCCTGATTCAGATTACCTATCCTATTAGTTTGCATAGCCGTACAAAGTTAAATTAGGACACATAAGATATCTGCTCGAAAGTAGCAAGTAGCAAGTAGCAAGTAGCAAGTTTAGAATGTCCTGACATTAATATGTATTGCTATAGTTCAAGAAAACTGCTCTAACTGCCCTAACTGCCTTACTACCTACTAATTGTTAATTGCTTAAAGAGTTGAGTTACCTTATTTAAGTCTTTGTCTCCAGGCGATCGCTCTACGCCGCTAGAAAGATCGACCCCGTCGGGTTGGAGGCGAGATAGAGCATCGGCAATATTATCAGGGTTTAATCCCCCAGCCAGCATCCAAGGCAAAGCTGGTTTAAATTGCTTTAAGTCCTGCCAATCAATAGTTTTACCTGTCCCACCAAGCATTTGAGGATGATAAGCGTCTAGAAGCAATGTATCTACCTTGTCCGTATAGGCTTTAGTGTCTTGCAGAGATGCAGCAGTTTTAATGTGAAAGGCTTTGATTAGTTCAATTTCACTAGGAAGTGCCTGACGCAATTGAGCGCAAAAGTCTGGGGTTTCTGAGCCGTGTAGCTGCACCGCAGTTAGATTTGCTGTATTAACTACCGTGATAATTTCAGTTAAAGCACGATCGGCAAAAACTCCCACCTTATCAATTTGAGTCGGCAAATTATCGGCGATCGCCTTAATCTTGTCTGGAGTAATATAGCGTGGCGATCGCTCTACACAAATAAAGCCTAGGCTATCTGCACCCAAGGTCACAATTTCTTGACCTTGCTCAATTTTGGTGATTCCGCAGATTTTAACTCGCATATGCACTCTTTATCAGATAATACCCTGTTTTTTTATTAAAACTTTGAACTACTGTTAATTATTTAGAAGAAACGCAGTTTTGCGCAGAGAGATTTTTATAATTCCTATAAACAAACGTAGTCTAAAAAATATTTAAAGAGCAGAGGAGTCAAGATTCATAATGATATCTAATTTTCTTTTAGCAGTTCAATACACTCCTTCAACAGCCGATTGGACCCCTACCGTGGCAATAGTCATGATTATGTCTAATCTATTTTGTATTGCCATTGGTCGCTATGCGATTCAAAATTCAGGACAAGGTCCTGGCTTACCCGTCCCCAAACCTGAAGTATGGGATAAGTTTGGTTTACCTGAACTGCTGGCAACTACTAGTTTAGGTCATATTCTGGGCGCGGGAGTTATTCTCGGTTTAGGCAATGCAGGAGTTCTTTAGCAGTAATCAGTTAGGGTTACATTGAGTTAGTAAATTTTAGCGATCGCGATCGGCACAGAAACAAGGCTTGTCTGGATTGATGATTCTGGATAAGTCACAATTGACAACCATGAGTCCTTTGTCAGGAGTCTCTGAATCCGAAAAACGTTAAAGGTAAAATAAAAGCATCTCCGCGTATTGGCAGTACAGGAGATGCTTTTTTCTCAATCAAATTAATCATAACAATGACCAACCCAGAAACCAAAGCTCAATACGAAGGAGCAATATTAAATCAGCTAGTTAAAAATGCTGAAAAGCTGTCGGTAATTGTATTTAAGTTCAGTCAAATTGAACCGAAGATAGACAATCTAGATCGTCGATTGGGTGAGATTGAAAAATTACTCGGCTGGTCAAAGATAATTGGTGGTGGCGTAGTAGCGATCGCACTATCTCTAATCGCTAACTTCATCTACTCTTATCTAATTTAGCTCTGACTTGGCTATAGAAATTCTGAATCTAAAAATTCTATTAAACTCAAGGGCATGGCTGGTTTGCTGATTAGCGAGCCGTATTGAGCATTGAGATACTGAGTATAGGTGGACTTGTCAGTAATATAAGTACTAAAAAACGCTAATCCTAATTGTTTAACATAGCCTTGAGCTATTTTAGGATCGGGACCGATCGCGCCAGCAGGAACAGGAATACTCCCAGCCGACTCGTTGAGGGTCGAAAAATGTGTTCCACCCTTTAGCAGTACTAAATACTTTTTGGGAGTTTTTAGCCAGGTAAAGGGAATAATTTGCTCAGCTAAAGCAGGAGTAACAGGATCTGCGCTACCTGATACTAGCATCACTGGAATTTTAATTCTACTTAAACTTTGTTCGCCAAATACGGAGCTAGTCAAAGGATTAATGGCAATTACTGCTTTAATTCTCTCGTCTTTTAAATCTACGCCAGTTTCAACTAGGGGAATTTGTAATGCTAGACACTGAAGTAGTAAAGATAAATTCCAAGAATCATCTAGATTGATACAATCTCGATTTAGAGTTTGCCAATTTAATTCTGCTCCTGCGATCGCTAGACTGGTATATGCTCCAAAAGACTGTCCAATCATGCCGACATTGTTGGTATCAATCTTTTTGCCATAATTACGGGCTATATAATCCAGCACGAACTTAATATCTAAAGGACGATCAATTAACTCCTTGGGTGGAGTTACATCCTTAACTAAACCGTTTAACAAGGCATCAATTTGTCTAGCACTACTGCCTGGATGTTCGGGTACGGCAACGGCAAAACCATGAGAGGCAAGTTGTTTAGCAAAATAGGCAAAAGTAGTTAGGTCGCTACCTAAACCATGAGAAATAACGATCAATGGTAATGGCTGCCTGTTTTTAACTTTAGGTAAATAAAGCTCTACGGGAAAAGTGCGCTCGCTAAGCCGACCCGAAGGGTCATCGCGGCGGCTGTCTTTCATTGTTAATAGCTCTTTACGGTATGAATATTTACCTGGGCTTAATAAATCTGAATTTATAGTTTTGGGGGCAGTCACAGCTAGTTGGCTTTCTTTTGTGGCTTCAGTTTGCACAGCAGCGATTGCCTGCTCATTGCCTTTAACCACTCGACTAAGATCTTTGATGATCTCTAATCCTTGTCGAGAATCAATTCGCAGTACTTTGGTAGGAAACTTCTTCAGCACGTTAAGAGGAGTTAATCCACCATCTTCAGCGTCTGCTGCTGCCAAAATCAACGCCGAACGAATGGCATAAAACCCAGGTTGACGAGCTTTGGTTTTAATTACTTTAGAAACTCGGTCTAAAATTTTCTCTCCCTGGAAAGAATAGAGAAATTGAGCGATCGCTAAATGGTTAAAATCCGCACTAGCTGTTAAACCTGTTTTAAATTGCTGTAACTGTATTGGGGTCAGAAATCCAGTATAGCTGGCTAACTCTCCTTCAATTTTTCCTGTAGTGGCGTAGGTTTCTAGAGACTCAATTGAGACAGGAAACTCCAATGCTCCGTAACTTAAGACGATTTCTTCGGCTGCTGCTGCTTTTTTCGTCCAATAACCAATAAACCCCAAGAAGCAAACTACCTGTAAAGCTCCCAGAGCAATATATGAACCGAAGCTCTGGGCGATTTTACTCCTAGACCGAGATTGCCAATTACTGTTTAAGGTAGATTGATTGGCGATCGCGCTAGTAAAGAAAGAGAATATCATGCCAAATTATTTTAATAGTGCATAAGAACTACTACCGTTGTAACATTTTCCTTATTTGCTTTTAGCTGAAAAACCAGCGCGATCGCTGTCTAAAAATACTAAATACTAAAATGCTTAGAGCTTTTTTATTGTGCGATCGGATAAATAAGATTACTATTTATTAAGGTTTACAAATAAAAACAAGAGGATTTTAAATTTTATGCCATATACAGAAGAAGAAGGCGGAATATTAAACAACTTTGCTAGAGAACCAAAAATGTATACAGCCGACGAGCCTGATAAAACCGAAAAACGTAACTATGCCATTTTGGGAGTGCTAGGGTTTTTGCTGGTGGGGGGTATCATAGCAGTTGCCGTGTTCGCATCTACTGCTAGTTAATTTCTAAGCATCAAATAAAAAAAACTATTATGATTTTGCCTCGTGTTTTCATATTTGCAGCACGGGGCATTTGTTTGGCTTTGGTATGCTATGAGACAATAAAAATGCAAAGTAATAGTATTAAAAACAAAATTTATAGAGGTAATAAAATAAAAATGTTCAAGTCTTTCTTCGCTGGCTTGTTAATTTTTTTGTGCTTACTGGTAACAAGTTGTTCTACAGGAGTAACTGGATTACAAAGTTATGTCAATACCAGTAAAGGTTATGAGTTTTTGTATCCTAACGGTTGGATACCCGTTAACTTAGGAACATCTGCTAGAAAAACCGTAGATGTAGTATTTCGCGATTTGGTTGAGAGAACAGAAAATCTCAGCGTTATTATTAATGATGTTCCTGATGATAAAACTTTAGAAGATTTGGGCGGTCCTTCAGAAGTTGGATACCGTTTGCTTAAAGCAATCAACAATAATACCGATGCCGATAAAGAAGCGGAATTTCTCAGAGCCGAATCTCGTCAAAATAAAGACAAAACTTACTATCTTCTAGAGTATGAAGAAAACTTACCCGATCGAGAAGAGAGACATAATATTGCCAGCGTTTCCGTCAGTCGTGGTAAAATTTTTACCTTCAGTCTGTCTACTCCTCAAAGACGTTGGGACAGAGTTAAAGACAGTTTTGAAGTTGCAGCAAAATCCTTTACCGTCAGGTAAGTTTGAAGAAATAAAAGATGAAGAGAATAAAATTCATTAGCTATCTTCAATTCTTTATATAAACGGTTAATTCTGACCATAAATCAGGAAAAGCGTCTCGAAAGTAGTCTGCTTTTCCTAATTCCATATCGCGATAATCAAAGCCTGGAGCTACAGATTCACCCAATAAACCAAATTCTCCTGTTTCTAGTATAGCAGCTTTCCAATGATTTCCTGGTACTAATAGCTGTGCTACTTCTCCCTGAGCAAAATTAAGTCCAAGCTTGACTTTGTTCAATTTTCCAGATGGACTAAGAATTAGATAGGTAATCGGTGAGCCTGCTTGAAAATAATGCAAAATATCCGACTGATTCTGATGAAAATAATCGATAGGACGATCGTCGGTAAGCAGATAGTAGATAGAGGTGAGTATACTGCGATCGCTTCCTGTTCTTGAGGTTGCTATACTTGTTTGTGAGCGATAAGTTTCAGAGAAATAACCACCCTCAATATGTTCAACTAAAGATAGATGTTTGATTAAATCCTCTTTATTCATTTTTGATAATTTTGCTCTTTTGGGAATAAAGTTTGAGTATCAGGCGATCGCCATAATTAATTTTAGATATTTTTGGAGCGATTAGGTTACACATAGCTTAATCGCTCCCTAGAAAAGGGAATAAAAAACACAGAATCAAAAGCTACTTACTGATATCCTGTTAGTTCCTGATTATTCCAATTAAGAGTATCGCCAATCTGTTTACCGTCATGATAAGCAGCTAGTATAACTTCGCTAGTTTTACCCCAAGAAATAGTACCATCAGCAGCGATCGCAATTGCGCCTAAATCTCGATTACGACTGCGAGATTCGCGCATAGATTTTTCCATGGCATCGGCTAAAGACATTCCATCAGTAACGCGAATCACAATTTTGGCGGCTAAACATTCTTCCATAATCTCTTCGCCAATTCCGGTGCAGCTTACCCCTGCCGAGGCATCGGCATAGTTACCTGCGGGCATAGCAGAATCGCTCACTCGACCAATTCTTTCTAATCCTTTGCCCCCTGTGGAAGTTCCTGCGGTGATTTTACCGTTTTTGTCGAGAGCAACAACTCCAATTGTTCCTTTTCGTGGCTCGTGAATTAATGCTTGTTCGGCAACTACTCCTGCCATTTTTTTGTCAAAATTTTCATTCCGTTCCTGCATCCATTCTTGCAGGCGAATTTCTATTAAAGGATCGTACTTAGGCACGTGAAGTTCTCGCAGTAGTTCAAACGCGCCATAGTCCGATAATACGCGATCGTTTTCTCCCTGCAAAAACTTCGCCAGTTCAATCGGATGTCTAACACGGGATACATTAATGATCCCACTAAAACGTTGCTTCGAGCCATCCATCAAACCAGCACTCATACGTATCTGTCCGTCAGACTGAAGTACAGAACCTGTACCCGCATTAAAAATTGGTTGATTTTCTAACAGTCTACACCCCAAAAGAACAGCATCAATAGCGCTAGATCCATAAGCGAGTAAGTCATATACTTCTTCCACAACCGAATGAAGGGCTTGGCGGACTACCGCCTCACCCTTTTCACTTCTGATATGCCCTCCTGCGCCACCGTGAATGATTAGCTTGGGCTGTACTTGATTAGCTGACATAAATTAAATTGCTTCGCTGAAAATTAACAACCGCATTATTGTAGATGGAAGCCCTGTATAAATGCTGTTTATGATTCACTATTATCAGATTGTTTGCGACGACGACAACGATCTGAGCAATATTTAACGTCGTCCCAACACTTTGACCATTTTTTACGCCAGGTAAAAGGGCGATCGCATACAGGACAAATTTTAGTGGGAAGATCGGATTTCTGACGTTGACGAGGCATATTTTAAGATAGGAGGGAGAAGGGATAAGAACAAAACAGTTTTATAATTACTTGAGGCTATCCCACTAATAAAATTCTATCAATTCAAATGTGAATTGTAGCAAGAGACAAAAAAGCGTTAAGACAAGTTGAAATTCTTTCCCATCGAAAAACTAGTCTGTGGTATTTTCTTGGAAACTTAAGATAAAGAAAGCTATTATTTGAACAAACAGCAGATGTTTGACAACATTAATTCCACTTCTCCCGATCGAGCAAAGCTATTAAAGTTTCTAAAATATCTATCTCTCTTCTTGGTTATATTTGGAACTGCGATCCGTTTAATTCAATACTTTAATGATCGATCGCTTTGGTTTGATGAAGTTAATCTGGCTTTAAATATAGTTAATCGCTCTTATGGAGAATTAACTCAAACTCTAGATCATAACCAAGCAGCACCTTTAGGGTTTCTCTGGGTTGAGAAACTGGCAACGCAGATTTTTGGCAATAATGAATATGCGCTGCGGTTATTTCCTTTGGTAGCTAATCTTGTGGCTTTTGGGGTTTTTTATCGATTAGTTTATCGCTATGCTTCTCCTCTGGCTGCACCTATGGCGATCGCTTTATTTGCTTTTGGTCGTCATACTTTATACTTTGCCACTGAACTTAAGCAATATTCTAGTGATATTGCGATCGCGCTAATATTATTTTGGTTTTTGACTAAAATCGGGCATAAAATTCTTAATTACCAAGAAATTATTGGCTATGCACTATTGGGCAGTCTAGTTATCTGGTTTTCTCATCCCTCTATTTTCATGCTCGCAGGAATCGAAGGCTATTATCTTTTAACTGCGGCTAGCAAAGATCGTTTTAAAAATTTATTCAATCGTTTGCTTGTTTATCTTGCTTGGCTAACTAGCTTTGGGTTATTTTATTTTCTCACCATTGCTAAGACGATGAACAACGAAGATTTAGCTTCATCTTGGAGTTCTCGATATCCAGCTACTTTTTGGGATATTGAGTGGTTATTTGATGCTTTAGGAAGATTTTTTTATAATCCAATGGGATTTACAGGCATAACCGACGGGGTTGGCATATTTGCCTTTATTTTCGGCTGTGTGGCTTGGTATAGCAAAAATAAAACCTTTCTCGGTGCTTTAGTTGCTCCCTTTGTTGCTACTTTGGCTGCTGCCTATCTTCATCAATATCCTTTTCGCGAAAGGCTGGTGGTGTTTCTCGTGCCTTTCGCAATTCTAATTATTGCCGAGGGAATTGCCTGGTTATTAAGTAAATTTCCGCCCACTAAAGCTATCAAAAACAATCGCTTTAAAACTTTATTGCTGGCAGGGTTGTTAGGTGCTTTCTGTCTTGTGGCTTTAACTATTCCCCCTATTACAAGAGCCAGCAGCTTTATAATTCATCCTGAATTAAAAGAAGAAATTAGACCAGTAGCCGAATATGTTTTATCTCATAAGCAGCCAGGAGACACAATTTATGTTTATTCATTGGGCACACAGGCATTCACTTATTATGCAGCCAGACTCGGTTATTCAGAACAAGACTATATTTTGGGTTTGGGTAATTTATCCTACAAAGATAAAGATGCAGCTCAAAATTGGCAGGAATTAAAGGCAGATATAGAACCTTTACGGGGTAAATCTAGAGTGTGGTTTATACTTCGTGCGCAAAAGTCAGAGGAGGCAGCAATACTAGAATATCTCAATCAAATTGGTCAGGAGATTGATGTATTTAAGCAAACTGGCGCATCGGCTTACCTCTATGATTTAAATCAGGTTAGCAGATAAGAGTACACTACTCACCTACGAATTTCAAAACCTTGATATTCTTCATCAGTATCTTGAATAACTTCAAAATTTAGATTATTTACTACAGCCGAAGGTGAACCAGATCTAGCCCATTCTATTAGTGCCTCAACTGATTTAGTTTCTCCGACTGCTACAATCTCTACACTGCCATTTTTTAAATTTTGCACATATCCCTTAACGCCTAATTGTTCTGCTTTTTTGCGAGTATAATACCTAAATCCTACACCCTGCACTTTTCCTGAGACTATTATTTTTACCTGCTTCATAGTTAAAATAGCTTTTCAATATATTGCAGAATAGCGGGAATATCACTTTCAAAACCGTAATTAACAGCAAAATAAACCACAGAAAACATTTTGCGTTTAGATTCGTATTCAATTCTTGTCCAAAAATTTTTCTCTATTGGTCTTTGATAATAGTAAATTAGCTCTTGGGTAAATTGATGCCCGAAGTTACGATAAAATCCCGCAAAATCAGCAGCAGGATCTCCTAGACAAAGATCTCCAAAGTCGATAACTCCACCCAGACTTCTTTGCTGAAAATTTACCAGTACATTATTAGTACACAAATCTGCATGAATTAATGTTTTTTCAAAAGGAATAGTATTTATTTGCGCGATCGCCTTAGTAAAATACTTTTCAGCCTTATTCTTTGTTTGGTCAGAAAGATCATCTTTTACCAGAAACCACAAATCATTCCAGAAATCTCCTCCGCCATAGGGTGCGTCTGATCGGTAAGGATGGTTAAATTGAAAATTAGACTTTATCGGAAATAAGTCGAAAAGCTCGAAGAACTAGTTTCTTCTCTTCTCTTCTTAAAATTAGGAGAATTTTATGTATCTAATATCTCTTTTCTGACGATGACTAAGACGAAGATTATGCAGTCCACAAGCTGTTTCCATCACATCATCAATATAGTGATCGACCCAATTACGAAATTTCTGAACCACGATCTGACATCGTTTGATTCCGCAGATCTGGTGTTCTATCTCAACTCTTATCTTCGCAATTTCTCGATTTTTCTCTTTTTCATGATCAGTTAATTCTGCTTTAGGAAGCTTCTTCGTCGGTTGTTTAATCCTAACTCCCGATGGTGCAAATCCTTGAAATCCTGTATCTTGCCACAGAATACTCCCTTTGGGAAAATGATAGTCTTCTTCGTCGGCAATTTTCTTGTCATGTTTTTTGCCTTCATAAGTGTCACTTAAGAACAACACTTTTCCTCCTCGCTCACTCACCACATTATTTTTAACCATGTGAGCTTTCTTCTTTCCACTATAGAAAGTTTTACGCTCTTCCTTATCTTGTGGTCGATTGATCGCTCGCTCCGTCCCATCAATCATAAATTCTAAACTGGGGCAGGTGTTCAGTAAATCTTCTAGCTTTGCAGGTTCACGTTCTGGTAATTGTTTCTCCCTTTTCAAAGCTTGATTGAGTACTTTTGTTAGTCTGTGTACCCATTCATTTGCCTGGGCTTGGCTCATTCCAAATAAAAATCCTTGTACTTCTTGGGTTGGATAAAGTCGAAAGTAAATCAAAATAAATAGCAATTTATCTTCCAGTTTCTCAAGCCTCGCTTTCCTGCCACCTCCGAATGCTCTGTGTCTGTTTCCTCGCTTAAAATTTTCTTCTATGAACTTTGACCATGCAGGTTCAAAGCTAGCTAATAAAGCTTCAAATTCTTCGATTTTTAATCCTGTTAAGCTCTGTAGAGTTCGAGGTCTATTCTGTAGCTCTGCATAGTTGACTTTCACTCTCTACCTCTCTTACTCAACTTCTTGCTACTCATTTTACATACTTAATTCCGATAAGGTCTATTATGCAGACAAGTTAAAAACTTTCCTAAAAGCTTTATGAGTTCGGTTTTTTGAAAGTTGGAAAATAATGAAAACTTCTGAGGAGAGAATCTTTCACCCAAAATTTTAGGATAAGCAATACAATCGTCTAGCAAAGTAAAAGTCTTGCCTAGTAGCAGTATATGAGGAATATTTACGGGAGAAACTTGAGCAAATCTGGGTAAAAAATCTTGTTCTACTGCAATTTGCTGATTGTTTTTGTCCCGCACAAAACGAAAAATCCATTGCTCGTTAATCTCGATAATTAAGATTAGTCCAACCTCCTCGAATGATTTTGTAAGAGTTTATTGGCTCAAAAAAATCTTTTTTAATACGTTCAAGATACTTTTCTGTATTTAGCTTTGATTCCAAATATTAACTCCTTCTGGCTTATCGATTAAAGTAATTTCTTAAGCTGGCAATTTTTCCATGATGCGATCGCGTAGCTAGCCGTCTTAAAAGATACCGCTTCGCATATAGGCACTGCTTTTTGAATAGTTTTTATTAACTTGAGCATCATTACGCTACTGCATCATTATTATTGTTCTGTTTTTAAGTCTACATTTTTCAAAATCAGTCGATGATAAAATCTAACCTCGATTCCAGATTGTTACACCTCCTGGTTTATCAATTAGAGTAATACCTTGAGCCTGTAATTCGTCTCTAAGGCGATCGCTTTCGGCATAATTTTTATTAGCTCTAGCATCATTACGCTGCTGTACCAAAGCGTCTATTTCCGCATCACTTAAGCTTCCGTTATTATTTTCAGCAACATCTTCAATCTGTACTGCAAAACCCAAAATTCCTGCTAACTCAATTAAAGTGTGCCATTGTCTTGTCAACTCTTCTGTTGCCGTTTTGGTTGCTCCTTGATGGACTAGAATATTACCTTCTTTGCTTAGATTCTTAGCAATTTCAAACAAGATCGCTAAACCACCCGCAAAGTTAAAATCATCGTCTACCGCTTCTTTAAATCGGTCAACTAATTCTGTGTTTTGACCAACGGTCAGAGCAGGCTCCGTCCGTTTAGAAGTCCCCGTGCTGTTCCGTTTAGGAACAGCTTCATGCGGGACGTGGCGGAGTAATCTCTGACTAGCGCGATCGCCTTTGGCTGAAAAAGCTAACTTTTCGCCATATTGATAACCAAACAACAATCCTTCTTTTAAAGTCTCCCAACTGTTGGTGGCTGTAGCCAAAGCTGATTCGGTAAAGTCTACAGGCTTACGATATTGAGTCTGCAAAATAAACAAACGCACCGCCATTGGCTCATATTTATCTAACAACTCGCGGATAGTAACAAAGTTACCTAAAGACTTAGACATCTTTTTCCCTTCCACAATAATCATGCCGTTGTGCAGCCAATAGTTAGCTAGAGGCTTTCCTGTTACCGCTTCAGATTGAGCAATTTCGTTTTCATGATGGGGGAAAGTTAGGTCACTACCGCCGACGTGAAGATCGATGGTTTCTCCCAGTCTTTCTCTGACCATTGCCGAACACTCTATATGCCAGCCAGGACGACCATTTCCCCAAGGAGATTCCCAAGCTGGTTCACCTGTTTTTGCAGCTTTCCAGAGGGCAAAATCGAAGGGATACTGCTTCTTACTACTCGCTTCAGGATCTTCTGCTTCTACTCTGCCACTAGCACCAGCCTGCATATCTGCTAATTTTCTACCTGATAGCTTCCCATATTCAGGAAACTTCTGCACAGAATAATAAACATCTCCCTCGGCGGGATAGGCAAAACCCTTTTGTTCTAATTCATAAACTAGACGTTTAATGCCATCTAGGGTATGGGTAGCGCGGGGATAGGCATCGGCTTTGCCAACTCCTAGCTGTTCCATATCTTCAAAGTATGCCTCAATATACTTTGAAGAAACCGCCTCCATCGAAGTTCCTTCTTGTCTGGCGCGGTTGAGGATTTTATCGTCAATGTCAGTAAAATTTTGAATGTAATTTACTTGGTAACCACTCCACTGTAGGTAACGACGCACCACGTCCCATACTAGACAAGTTCTAGCATGACCAAGATGACAATAATCATAGACAGTTATGCCACAGCAATACATCCGCACTTTATTCTCTTCAATGGTTTGAAACGTTGACTTGGTGCGGGTAAGAGTATTGTATACGTTTAAAGTCATGAGTGTGGTTTAAGTTGGGATGTTATTGCAGACTCGCAAATATTGAAGTCAAAAGTCAAGAGTTAAAAGTCAAAATTATTTTTAGCCTCTACAAAACTGATATTAGCCTTGCCAATTTACATTTTTAGAGAAAGTATGCAGTTTCCAGGTAAGAGAATACGGCGATCGCTTTTTTTACCCAACATAGAATATTAAGATCTAGCAATTAGCAGAAATAACTTTTGAACAGTTTGCCTAAGATTTTCTGAGCGACATGAGAGTTTACTACTTTTTTTGGGCAAAGTATTTATAGATACATAATTACATAAAACAATTTTTTGGCTAATTAGATTATGACTACATCTAACGTGGCATCTGCCGTTAATCCCTCGACTATTACTGAGCCTATTGAAGAATTGTCAATCATTATTGCCGCACAAGACTTAACTCCTACTATGATGAGCCAAGATTTTCTCAAACTTAGTGGCATCATCCCCAAAGAATGGCAACTCTCCCAGCAGCCAGTACTAAATCCTAATTTGGCGCAGTTAAACTTTACCAATGGTGTCAGCATAACTGCTCAACCTCATACCATCACAGTACGAGAATCTCTGGGAAATAGAACCGAAGAATTAGCGATCGCAACTGTAGCAGCAAAGTACATTGAAAAACTGCCTCATGCAGACTATCTGGGCTTCGGGATGAGTCCTAAAATTTTGATTCCTTTTCCCAATAACCCTGCAACTGTGCGTGAATTTATTACTAGTAGCCTACTTGGTGCTGGCTCTTGGAAAAAAATTGGTCAAGCTCCTGTACAGGCAAGCATTAATTTGATGTATCTTTTGGATAGATGCCAATTGACCATCAGTGTTTCTGAAGCTCGACTACAGCAACCTGAACAACCACCAATAACGGCAATTTTGTTTTCTGGCAACTTTAACTATAGCGTTAATTCAGAAGGAAGCCAGGAGAAAAGATTAGCCCAAGTACAGAGCTTTTTATCTAACTGGAAAAATGACTTAGCAGAATTTAGAGATATAGTTAATCACAAGTTTTTAGACTCTAATGTTGGCAGTGCCGAGCAATTTTTTGGTGAAACTAGTCTTTTTCCTGGTCAAACTCTCTAGCTTTTTAGGACATAACCATTACAATAGTAAGGTTGTCCTTTTAAACTAAATAATTATGGCAGTACCAAAAAAGAAAACGTCTAAATCGAAACGCGATAGTCGCAAAGCAGTCTGGAAGCACAAGGCAGCAGTAGAAGCTAAAAAAGCTTTATCTCTGGGTAAATCCGTCTTGTCTGGACGTTCTAATAGCTTTGTCTATCCTCAAGATGATGAAGACGATGACGAAGAATAAGTTGTGACATCAGGTTTTGTAAGGGCAAACGGCTGTTCGCCCTTTTATCTCAAGGTCAGGCATCTTTGTTTTTTAGTAGAATTAATTTGAGCGAGAAGTTTATTAAGCTGAAATTATGGAGAGAAAATTTTTTACTAAACCAGAAGCAGACCAAGCAGAAAGAGTCCCTCCAGGTCAGTATCTAGCTAAGGGGTTTCCTGTTCTTACCTATGGAGAAACGCCTCAAGTTTCCACTGATAATTGGCTGTTTAAGGTATGGGGTTTAGTTGCACCAAAAGCTTTTGACTGGTCAGATTTTATGAGTTTGCCCCAGCAGGATATTACAGCCGATTTTCACTGCGTAACTCGTTGGTCAAAGCTAGATGTACAGTGGAGGGGAGTTAGGGTTACAGATTTTCTCCAGGCAATTGAGATTGACCCCAAAGCAACCTATATTCTGCAACATTCCTATGGTGGTTACACAACTAATTTGCCCTTAGAAGACTTTGCTCGTGGCGAAAACTTTTTTGCTCATAGTCTCAACGGTGAACCTTTGCCTGCCGAACATGGTGGTCCGATGAGATTAGTTGTGCCTCATTTGTATGCTTGGAAAAGTGCCAAATGGATTAACGGCATCGAATTTTTAGACCACGATCAATCTGGTTTTTGGGAACGAAATGGCTATCATCGACGGGGAGAACCTTGGACAGAAGAACGCTATGCAGGACGATAACCAAACCTTAACCACATTAATAATTTGCTTAGGATGTTACTAAGTGCCGATTTTAATGTATATGTAGTATTACCGATAATTTAAAGTATCTATTTATGCTGTGTTCAGAAATCCAGCCTCCAGTCGAATCTAAATTGACTCAAACAAATCGCATCTTGCTAGTTGAAGATG
This sequence comes from Waterburya sp., assembly GCA_965218645.1. Lineage (GTDB taxonomy): Bacteria > Cyanobacteriota > Cyanobacteriia > Cyanobacteriales > Xenococcaceae > Waterburya. Next base: position 2,803,308 of record OZ244627.1, read on the forward strand.
AAGACTTAATTAGAGAGATGGTTGTTATTGCTTTGGAAGAAGAAGGTTTTGAAGTTCATACCGCCAGCAATGGTAGAGCAGCACTAAATATGTTGCAAAACCCTAACCTGACCCAAGCAAAATTAGCTCCAGATTTGATTATCTTAGACCTGATGCTGCCTGAGATAAACGGCTTAGATATCTGTCGTTTATTACGTTATGAAGAGGATATTACACCTATTTTGGTTGTTAGTGCCAAAAGCAGTGAAACAGACCGCGTATTGGGCTTAGAGGTAGGGGCAGATGATTATCTGACCAAACCCTTTAGCATGAGAGAACTTGTAGCTCGCTGTCGAGCTTTATTGCGTCGTCAAAGATACACAAGCTCATCTTATAGTCCTAGTTCAGTTCAAAAGTATCGTGATATACATTTGTTTGCTCAAGAATGTCGAGTTGTGGTCAGGGGTTTGGAAGTGAATTTGTCCCCTAAAGAATTTCGTTTACTAGAATTGTTTATGAGTTATCCCCGTCGAGTTTGGTCAAGAGAACAATTAATCGATCAAGTTTGGGGTCCAGACTTTTTGGGAGATACCAAAACCGTAGATGTTCATATCCGCTGGTTACGCGAAAAACTAGAAGAAGAACCTAGTCAGCCTGAATACCTAATTACGGTCAGAGGTTTTGGCTATCGCTTTGGTTAATATTAGACTTGTGCGCACAAATCACCATATACTACCTACTACGAACTATAAAAAGTAATTTGAGATTTTGCCAGTTAGCTTTCAAAAGCTAGAAGCATTTGCTAGAGTTAGTTCATTCAGAAGCAATAACTAACCTATGGCAGCTATAGATTTTTTCATGGGACTGGCAGTCGGTCTGGGAATTTATGCTGGACAACAATATCGGTTTAAAAAAAAGTTAAAGAAAACTCTTAGTTCTTATGGTGTTAATGCTGACGGTGATGTTTCTTTACCAGTGCATTCTTTAATTCGTCGCGAATTGCTCGATTTAGATCGTCAACGTCAGAAGCTAGAAAAAAATAAGCAAACTTGGCAAGAATTAATCGAACAAGCACCGATTGGTTATTTGCAGGTAAATGCTGAAAATCAGCTTTTAGGCTGTAACCTAACTGCTAAAGAATTATTAAGAATAGATTCTTGGCGATCGCAACGAGTTCGCTTATTATTAGAATTGGTACGTTCCTATGATTTGGATAGTTTGATCGAAGTAACCCGTAGCTCTCAACATCCACAGCAAAAGGAATGGATTTTTTACTATACTCGCTATGCTCCCCCTGGGGATGTATCTGCATTAGCAGATACATCCCCAGGCACAAAAAAAACCGTAGAGTCTCGCGCCATCAAAGGTTATGGTTTTCCTTTGTCTAGGGGACAAGTCGCCGTATTTCTCGAAAATCAACAGCCTTTGTTCGATCTATCTCAATCGCGCGATCGCACTTTTGCCGATCTGACCCACGAACTTCGTACTCCTCTCACTGCTATTTCTCTAGTGGCAGAAACTTTACGACCACGACTACAAAATCCTGAGCGTCGTTGGGTAGAACAAATGCTCAAAGAAACCAATCGTCTGATCGAATTAGTTCAAGAATGGCTGGATTTGACTCAGCTACAGGCTACACCTAATAAAACCTTAAAATATGAAAAGATTCAGCTACACGATCTGATCCAATCTGTTTGGCATACCTTAGAACCAATTGCCGCCAAAAAAGAAGTAACTTTAGTTTATGCAGGTGATCTTGACCTTACCATTGATGGCGATCGCTCTCGCCTGATTCAAGTTTTTCTTAATCTTTTAGACAATGCGATTAAACATAATCCGCCAAACAAGGAAATTTTAGTCCAGGTATCATCTATTACAATAGAAGACTCGGCGACTGTAAAAGTCAAGATCGATATTATCGATTCGGGAACGGGTTTTGAGGCGAGGGATTTGCCCTATATATTTGAACGGCTTTATCGAGGAGACAAATCTCGTACCAGGCAACAGACAGACAATACTGCTTTGGTTGACGGTAGTGGTTTAGGTTTAGCGATTGTCGAGCAAATAATTCAGGCACACGGAGGTGCGATCGCTGCTAAAAACCATCCTACCTTTGGTGGAGCATGGCTAGAAATTATTTTACCTCTGGATAATCTTGGTAATAAACAATAACTTAGCTAGATTATATACAGCTTGTAATCAAAAATTAAACTTCTTTTGTTATTTTATATTTAGTTATATGTAGCTATTTAAGCTATATAGATTTATAGCTTAAGAAAAAAATAAATATTTAATTATTTATCAAATCAGTGACTTTATCTTCAAAAGCCATTCCCTCAGAGTCAAATCAACTAGAAAGATCGATCAGAAAGGTTCAGCAGGAAGTCCTACGCATGGGAACTCTGGTCGAACAATCCTTTCGTCTGAGTCATCAATCATTGTTTGAGGGTGATTTTGAGGCAACCCGCAAGATAGTAACTATCGAAAAACAGATTGATATTTACTATCGTCGAATTGAATCAGACTGCTCTACCCTTATGACTCTACAAGCACCCGTTGCTCGAGATTTGCGTCTACTCAGTGCCATAATGCAGTTAGTCAGAGATTTAGAACGTATTGGTGACTATGCTCAAGATCTGACGGAAATGGCAGTCAAGCTAATGAAATATCCTCCTCACAAGGCTTTACCTGATATTGCTTTTATGTCTGAACACGCTCAGCTAATGTTAGCGACTAGTTTAGTTGCTTTGGCTGATTTAGATGTCAGCGCAGGCAGTAGAGTTAAAGAACTAGACGATGTAGTTGATGATGCTTACGATCGCCTTTATAATATCATCGCTTTTCAAAGAGATGTTCCAGGGGTAGTAGAACCCGTATTGCTTCTGGGCTTAACTATTCGTCATTTAGAAAGAATGGCGGATCATGCTACTAATATTGGTCAGAGAGTCTCTTATATCGTTACTGGCGAAAGAAAATAAGCCACCATAGCCTGTACATTTTTGTCAGATTGAGTCATGTAGATATTAATTTAAGCTTTACACAATCTTAACTATGTGATTAGCTTGTTACTGTACTATCAATATGAGTTAAAAAACTAGAGTAATTTTATTAGAAATATTTTTATCTAGTGTGCGGAAAATAAAATGTCACTATGTTCTGATTAATTCAACTGAAGGTTAATTACACTAGTGGAACATTAGCTACCATCGAATGAAAAACTTTGTTGTAATCAATACTACGGTTTTGTAGTTAATTAATATTTTAGGTGTGTGAGGATACATAATAAATGATTAAATTATTTTGGCAAACATTGAAAGTCGCTCCCATCTTATTTGCAGCCTCTTTATTCGCTGCCAGCGGTGCAAGCGCGCAGAGTATTTCGGCTGAAGATGAAGGAGTTGACAAAACTTTAGAACAAATAAATAACTATCAAAACTTAGGTCAAGATCAGCCTTTATCTCAGGTAACAAACGTCAATCAATTAAGAGACGTATCTCCTACAGACTGGGCTTATGAAGCTTTACGTAGTCTTGTAGATCGTTATGGCTGTATTGCTGGTTACCCCAATCAAACCTACCGTGGCGACCAACCCCTAACTCGTTATGAGTTTGCTGCTGGTTTGAACTCCTGCTTGAACCAAATTGAACGCTTGATTGCTTCTCAAGGATCGGTTAGTCAAGAAGACCTTGATACTATCAATCGTCTTCAACAAGAGTTTGAAGCCGAATTAGCTACCCTTGGTGGCAGAGTAGATGAGCTTGAAAGCCGTACTGCTACCTTAGAAGATAACCAGTTTTCTACTACCACCAAGCTAAATGCTGAAGCAGTTTTTGCTGTTACCGATGCCTACGGTGGCACGGTTGATGATATAAATGACGTTAGCAGTAGCACACAGACTACCTTTAGCGATCGCGTTCGTTTAAACTTTGACAGTAGTTTCTATGGTAAAGACCGTTTGAGAGCTAGATTAGAAGCAGGAAATGTACCCAATTATGGTGACGTAACTGGCACAGATTCAGCACGTCTCAATTTTGAGTCTAACAATGATAACAATATTGAGTTAAGCAAGTTATATTACATCTTCCCTCTTCCTTTTCTTAACAATAGAATTACTGGTTATGTGGGAACAACTGGCTTGGGAGTAGATGATGTTTTCGATCCAGGCAACCCTACCCTAGAAAACAGTGGTGATGGTGCGCTAGCTCGTTTCAACCGTTATAACCCGTTGATTTATCGTAGTACCGCTGGTGCTGGTGCTGGTGTTACATTTGACCTTGTTCCCGATAAAATTGCGCTTACAGGACTGTATTTGACTGATAATGCCGAAGATCCTACTAACGGACAAGGTTTATTTAACGGTTCTTATAGTACAGGTGGACAAATAGACTTTACGCCTTTTGACGCTTTACAACTTAGTGCAAGTTATCTTCGTGGTTTCCAAACTGCTGATAGCGTCAATCTAACTGGCAGTACTGGCAGTCCTTTGGCAGCCAATCCTTTTGACGCACTCAACGGGGGTATCGGGCTTGACACTACTTCTAATAATTATGGTTTAAATGTTAGCTACACCCTGGGTGAAAAAATTGTCTTAGGTGGTTTTGGTGGTTATTCCGATATCTCAGCACTAGCACCTGGAAACGATAATAACCCATCGGGAGAGCTTTGGACTTGGCAAGGTAGTGTTTCTTTCCTTGACCTAATTAAAGAAGGTTCTCAGCTATCTTTTGCTGGTGGTCAGGTACCTAGATTCGCTCCTACTGACGGTAACGCAGCAACAGCTGGTGTCGTGGGAGACATTGACAGATCCTATTTGGTTGAGGCACAGTACAAGTTCCCTCTTAACGATAATATTTCGATTACCCCTGGTACTTATATAATATTCAACCCTAACGGTAATAATAATAACGATACTGTCTATGCAGCTGTTCTACGTACCTACTTCAAGTTCTAAACTGTTGGTTTAATTAATACTTGTATAAAGCAAGGTTGAATTTATCAACCTTGCTTTTCTATTGCTTAAAATAATTGTTTGTTAATTTTTCGTTAACCTTTTCTTTATCTGAGAGTAATAGAAACAAGATAAATTAATGTAACTAAGGAAACAAAAGCGCATTTATCGCTTATTTTCCTCTAGTAATAGCAAATCAGATTGTTAAGCGATCAAAAACTACACACATTAAATTAGCAAGACAATATATATATATATGATTTCTACAGTTTCTCTTAAGCGAAAAGTTTGGCTAGCTCCCGTACTAGCTCTTACCTTGGGTCTGACTGCTTGTGGTGGTAATAAAGCTCCAACTGCGACTAATTCAACCCCTGATGCTAATAGCGGCAGTTCTGGAGGAAAGTCCGTATCATTAACAGGAGCGGGGGCGAGTTTTCCTGCACCCTTATATCAACGTTGGTTTTCTGAATACAACAAGCAGAATCCTAATGTTCAGGTATCTTATCAGTCTGTTGGCAGTGGTGCTGGGGTTGAGCAGTTTAGTCAAGGAACAGTGGATTTTGGTGCGAGTGATGTAGCAATGACAGACGAGGAAATCGCTAAAGTGCAGCGAGGAGTAGATTTGTTACCCATGACCGCTGGTAGTATTGTATTGGCATATAACTTGCCTGATGTAACTCAATTAAAACTTTCTCGTCAAGTTTATGTAGATATTTTACTGGGTAAGATTACTCAATGGAACGATCCAGCGATCGCTAAGTTAAATCCTGATGCCAAGCTTCCCGATACTAAGATCACAGTGGTTCATCGTTCTGACGGTAGTGGTACTACTGGAGTCTTTACCAAACATCTAAGCGCAATTAGTCCTGAATGGAAAGAAAAAGTTAGTGATGGTAAAACTGTAGAATGGCCTACAGGTATAGGTGCCAAAGGAAATGAAGGGGTAACGGCTCAAATTCTGCAAACTGAAGGTGCGATCGGCTATGTTGAGTATGGTTACGCCAAGCAACAGGATATTCCCTTTGCCTCGTTAGAAAATAAATCTGGAAAGTATGTTACAGCCTCTGATGAATCTGCTGCTGGAACCTTAAGTGCTACAACTTTACCAGAAAATCTGCGGGCATTTATTACTGACCCAGAAGGAGAAAACTCTTATCCTATTGTTACCTATACTTGGATTTTGGCATATCAAAATTATGATGATCCAGCTAAATTACAAGGCTTAAAGGACGTACTCAACTGGTCATTAACTGACGGACAACAATACGCTAAAGAATTAGGTTATGTTCCTTTACCTGAAAATGTAGTACAGAAGGTTCAGGCAAAGCTAGAGACAATTCAAGCCAAGTAAAACGATAAAGGTCGATACATTAATAACTAATAACCGCTTACTACCTTAATTCCCTGTCAACAATGATGGGGAATTATGCTATGTGGCTTCTAATTTTACTTATAAGTCTTATTATGTATATAGTCATAGACTTTATATGGCTATATACATAATTTAGAAACCTATGTCAGAAAAACAACAATTGCTACTTGTAGATGATGAGCCTGGTATTAGAGAATCAGTGCAGGCATACCTAGAAGATAATGAAGCCTGGAAAGTAACTGTAGCCAGTAATGCCGAAGAAGCTTGGCAAACAATTGAAGCTCAGATTCCTGATTTGATTATTTCCGATATTATGATGCCTGAGGTTAATGGCTATGAATTTTTGGCAAAAATCAGAGAAGATCCCCGCTATCGTTCTATACCTGTTGTTTTTCTAACCGCCAGAGGTATGACCAGCGATCGCATTCAGGGTTATGAATCTGGCTGTGATGCCTATCTTTCTAAGCCTTTTGATCCAGAAGAACTAGAAGCAATAGTTAAAAATCTCCTGTCTAAAACCAAAGTCAATGCTGGCGGTGGTGACAGTAGTGTTGAGCTAGAAAAAATTGCTAAAGAACTAGTAGAAATCAAAGCTAAGCTAGACGATAAAATAGGCGGAAGCGGAGGAATTACCGTAACTCCTCCACCGATTAAAATCGATTTAACCCCTAGAGAACAAAGCGTTTTGGATTTGGTAGCTAAAGGTTTAATGAATAAAGAAATTGCCCGGGAATTGCAAACTAGCGTTAGAAATGTCGAAAAATACGTTAGTCGTCTTTTTGGCAAAACAGGTACAAACAGCCGTACTGAACTAGTAAGATTTGCCCTACAACATGGCTTGACTCAATAAAAGGATAAGAGATAAAGGATAAGGAAGTATACTTGCTCAACAACTTCTGATGAATTAGAGAAATATTTGATGTTATAAGCGATAATCAATAAAATTAATAAATAGTTACATTCTTCTATTCATAAAACTAATTTTTACAAGATTTTGGTTCAAAATGATAGCTAATATTGTTTTTTCAGGCAAAGTAATGACAAATTATCTTGGTGCATTCTTACCGCCAATTGCTTTAGATAGTTTATTTTCTACCCAAGGCATTATGGTTATGCTTCTGGTTGCTTATGCAGGAGCGATGTGGATGTTTCTTAGCAGTGCGCCCAAAGTATATACGGTAATGGTTTCAGATCTACAAACTGCCCAAAGGTTTTATGAAGGACTGCTAGAGCTTTCTGCTGCTGATGTACCACTTCACTATTACTACAATTATGAACAGGCAATGGGAGCAAGCGGACTCGATCCTTTATATATGTCGGCAACCCCTACCAGTACAGGACTAAACGGCTCAGAAGGATTATGGTATCAACTAAGAAAAAATACCCAACTTCACGTTATTGCGGGTGCTAGCGGTGGCTATAAAGAGCGTCAGCGTCATGTGTGTTTTGATCGTGATTGTTTAGAAGCTTTATTGATGCGCGTTCAGTCAAGACGTTTGAAGTACAAAATACGTCGCGATCGCCCTTTGAATTTTTTAGTTAAAGATTTAGAAAATCGCACGATCGAAATGGCAGAAGTTTCTAATTAGGCTTATAGCTAGCGGATTAAAAATACAGTAATTTGGTTTAGTATTAAATATTGCTTATCCAAAGAACTTTTCATAATCATCATGATTTCCAATCCAAAACCAGGTTACAGCATCACCATCTAAAATACCGATTGCCCTATAATTTCAGGTTATTCTAACTGACCAAATATTTTCTTGGCTATTTAATACATTTAAAGTGTAATGAAGGATAAAAAGGATTATCATTCCATAAGTAATAAGCTTTTCTTGCAGCAAGTTTGGTTCTTTGATCGAGATCTTGATAAGTATCCCAAAAAGAAGAAAGCGTTGCTGATTTCATAGAAGATCGTAATTCATTGGTTCAGCTTTTCCTTCAGCAATCTGCTGTTTAGCTAATCTTGCAGCAGCCATTAATTTATCTGGAGACTTTTTAAAAGACTCACTCCATTTTTGTTCAGCTTGCAAATCTTGAATGTATTCTTTTAAATGTTCAACAATTTGCTCTTGTTTATCTTCTGATAAAGACTCCATCATTTTGACCAACGGTCAGAGCAGGCTCCGTCCGTTTAGGGCGGAGTAATCTCTGACTACGATACAAATAGCTGAAGATGACATAAACAAATCAAATATAGTTAATTATTTAAATTAATTATACTAAAACAAAGACTGCATTTTATTAGCGATCGCCTTAATCTTAGGCGATCGCTAATAATTTTAGGCTCGGATAGCCTTTTTGGGCGGTAATTTAACCTTCCTTGCTAAACCAAAAAAGGCTAGAGTTTGAATCATGATCCAGGTTAAATCGATTTCTGAACGTTTTAAACCATGTCGTGCCGAATACTGAAAAGCATGATGATTATTATGCCAGCCTTCACCAAAGGTTAGTAAAGCTACCCACCAACAGTTTAAAGAAGTATCTCCAGAGTCATAGGTTTTATAGCCAAATTTATGGGTGGCACTATTAACAAACCAAGTGCAGTGAAAGACCACAACTAGGCGGACGAATATCCCCCAAACTACAAAAGAAGAACCTCCCAAGTAATATAGAAACCCAGCTAAGACAAGTTGAATCGGGATCATGCCATAGTGGCAAAATCGATAAAAGAGATCGCCTGAAATATCATTGGTGTAGCGAGCAATCTTTTCATTAGCGGGATTTTTACATAACATCCAGCCCAAATGACTCCAGTAAAAACCTTTGAGAGAGTTGTGAGGGTCGAAATCCGTGTCGGAATATTGATGATGGATGCGATGTAAGCCAATCCAATCCAAAGGACTGCCTTGACCTGCTAAAGTGCCACAAAAAACCAAGAAATATTCTAGTAATTTGGGAACTTCAAAGCTGCGATGAGCAACAAGGCGATGAAATCCTAAGGTTATGCCTACTCCTGCGGTAATGCAGTAAAGCAAAAACGCTATTCCCAATGCCCCCCAGCTAAAATTACTGGGAATAAGGGCAAATAATGTCATAGAGTGAATTATGCCCATGTAGATGATTGTTCCCCAGGCAGGTGGGATTTTTTCTGATGTAGCAACTGTCATTTAATAATCTAAATTTTTAACTGTATGAATACTGAAAATCTGCTTCTAGAAGCAGAAAAAGCACTAATACCGATTTTTTCTGGTATTGACGCTCAGGTCAAGAAAAATCTCAAAAAAGTTTTGTCAGCTTTTCGCGATCATCGAGTTGGAGTGCAGCATTTTGCTAGCGTTAGCGGTTACGGACACGATGATTTGGGGCGAGATACTTTAGACAAAGTTTTTGCGCAAATTATGGATGCAGAAGCTGCTGCGGTGCGGGTTCAGTTTGTTTCTGGCACACAGGCGATCGCCTGTGGGCTATATGGTGTACTACGTCCAGGTGATGAAATGCTGGCGGTAGCTGGCGCACCCTACGATACCTTAGAAGAAGTAATCGGTTTGCGTGGTAACAATCAGGGTTCTTTAAAAGACTTTCAGATTGACTATCGCCAACTAGATTTAACCACAACAAAAACAATAGATTGGGAAGCCTTGAGTAATGCCGTCACCCAGAAAACTCGCCTAGTTTTGATTCAGAGGTCTTGCGGATATTCTTGGCGAGAAAGTTTATCGATTGAAGACATCAAAAAAATAGTTGAATCAGTTAAACAGCAGAACTCAAATACAGTCTGCCTAGTGGATAACTGCTATGGAGAGTTTGTGGCAGATATTGAAGCAACGGCGGTGGGTGCAGATCTAGTAGCAGGGTCGCTAATTAAAAATCCTGGAGGAACTATTGTAACTGCGGGGGGATACATAGCAGGAAAAACAGAACTAGTCGAAGCAGCAGCTTGCCGTTTAACTGCACCAGGAATTGGCAGCAGTGGAGGAGCAACCTTAGATCAAAACCGACTAATGTTTCAAGGCTTGTTTCTTGCACCCCAAATGGTAGGCGAAGCAATTAAAGGTAGCCATTTAATTGCCTATGTATTTGAGCGACTAGGATATCCAGTTAATCCTCTACCCTTTGTGACTCGTCGAGATATTATTCAAGCCGTTCAATTAGGTTCTCCCCAAAAGCTGATTGCCTTTTGTAAAGCAATTCAACAGCACTCTCCTATAGATTCTTATCTAGAACCTGTTCCTGCCCAAATGCCTGGGTATGAGAGTAAATTGGTAATGGCTGGAGGAACATTTGTTGATGGCAGTACTTCTGAATTGTCAGCCGATGGTCCATTGCGCGAGCCTTATATTGCCTTTTGTCAAGGAGGAACACACTGGACACATATTGCGATCGCTATAGAAGCAGCAATTAAGGCTATATAGATCTCTAAAGAATGTTCGATGATATACTAAATTGAATTTAATGTTTTGTTAATTTAAATTTAATCTTAGTTATTGCTTATTAGCTTTGAAAAAACAGTTAATTTCATCGTACTCTAATTCATTTAGCAAACAGATATTTAGCTTAGCGAAAGTATATACACCTGTCCTCTTATTTATTTTTTTATTGTGGTTGATAGGTGAACTCAGCAGCATTTCAGTGTACGAATTAGTTGCCGATCCTACTGAAGTAGGTCGCATACCACCATATACTGGAATAGTTTCTAATATTGGTCTATTACTTTTGTGTTGTACTGCTAGTACTTGTTTTTTTAGTAGTTATTTAATTGGCACTAATAATAAGCATGATGAGAAATGGAAATTATTTTTTCAATGCTCGGGATACTTTGTACTTTTGCTGCTGATTGACGATGCCTTCCAACTGCATGAAAATTTCTCAACTTTACTATTTGGGATAGATGCCAACATCGCCGTAGTTAATAGAAAACTACAGAATGTACTAGAAGCAATCGTGTTTGGCTTTTATGGCTCACTATTTCTTTTCTATGGTTTTTATTTTAGAAAATTAATGTATCGTACAGAAACATTAGCACTTGTACTAGCTTTTGGTTTCTTTGGTATGTCTATTATTGTGGATCTTTTGCCTGCAAATCTTAAAGGTCACAATATTTTAGAAGAAGGATTCAAATTATTAGGTATTACTAGTTTAATGACTTATTACGTTAGAGTTTGCTATCAAAAAGTTAAAAAATTATTATAAGTGTTATTTCCTGACATTCATTAAAAAATTTTAAATATTAATATCATTAGCATTTTCTATAAAAATAGAAAGCTAATCACGCTAACTTTCATTAGCTCCTAGTGCTTTTAATCCATTGAAACTGGCTTCTGTCAACCCCCTAACTCCTCTAATGTTCATAAATTCGTAGGGTTTCTTTACTTGTAAAGTTTTAATACACTTACCACTTTCTAAGTCCCACAGATTAATTGTTTCATCTTCGCTACTGCTAACTAAAGTGCGATTGTCAGGACTAAAAGCGATTGAGTTAATTAATGCTTTATGTCCATGCAAAATCTTGATACATTTTTCAGATGTTATCTTCCATAGCTTAATATCGTAATCCTGATTGTAGCTGGCTATTGTTTGACCATCATTACTAAAGGCAACCAATTGTGAATAACCCTTATCTTCTCGTAATGCAACCTTGCATTCTCCAGTATTTGTGTCCCAAAGTCTAATTGTTTGATCTGGACTGGTAGTAGCCAAAGTTTTGTTATCCAAACTAAAAGCAACGGACACGACCCAACTCGTATGTTCGTCTAAAGTCTTCAAGCATTTTCCCGTGCTAGTATCCCACAATTTGGCAGTTCCATCTAAAGAACCACTAGCTAGCTGGCGATCATCAGGACTAAAGGCAATTGACCATATTTCTGCTTGATGTCCTTGTAAAGTTTTTATTGTCTGACCAGTTTGAATATTCCACAATTTAATTGTTTTATCTTCACTGCTGCTTGCCAAAATTTGCTCATCAAAACTAAAAGCGACAGAACGAACTACAGCCTGATGTCCAAATAAAGTTTTAATTACCTCGCCAGTGGCGAGATCCCAAATTTTGATTGTTTTATCTCCACTACCACTGGCTATAAGGTTATTTTTGGCATTGAAAGCAATGGAGAAAACCCAATTGGTATGTTTATGTAAGATTTTGATTGTCTTGCCAGTTTTGACATCCCACAGTCTTATTTTATGGTCGTGACCACCACTGACTACAGTTTGACCATCTGCACTAAAAATGACAGAAAGTGCCTGATTATTATTTCCTTGAAAGGTTTTTAGACATTGATAGGTATTGATATTCCATAGCTTTATTGACTGATCGTAACTGCCACTGGCTAAAATATGACTCTGTGAATTGAAGGTAACAGAGTTAATCATATTAGAATGTCCTTGAAAAACTTTAAGGCATTCTCCAGTATCAACATTCCATAGCCTCAAGGTTTGATCGACGCTGCTACTAACTAGAAGATTGTTTTGTGGGCAAAAAGCGACTGATAAAACCATGTTGTCATGTCCTTGAAAAACATAGAGACATTTGCCTGTTTCTGTATCCCACAACCTTACTGTTTGATCGTTACTACCACTGGCAAGCATTTGCCCACAAGGACTGATGCTGATCGATCTTATCCCTTTATCATGTCCTCGAAAAATATAAAGACATTTACCTGTTTTGATATCCCACTGTTTAATTGTGTTGTCATGGCTGCCGCTAAAGAGTTTCTGACCATCTAAATTAAAGGCTACTGCAAGTATATAGTCTGTATGACCTGAAAAAACTCGAATACATTTACCTGTACTAACGCTCCAAATTCTTGCTTGACGGTCATCGCAGCCAGTGGCTAGAGTCTGACCATTAGGACTAAATGCAACCGACCAAACTTCGTGTTCATGCTCATCTAAAGAATGCAGGCATTGACCAGTATTAAGATCCCAAATCTTGGCAGTACAGTCACAACTGCTGCTAGCGAGGGTTTTGCCATCGGGGCTAAAAGCAAGGGAAACTACCCAGGCATTATGACCTATAAAACTACGTATTGGCTGACCATCTGCTACCTTTCTTAAAAGAATATTCCCTTTAGTATCTCCCGCAGCTAAGTATTGTCCATCGGGACTAAAAGCTACCGACCAAATCCCGCCAAAGTTCTCGGCAAAGACTGACTTGGATAAGTCTGCATTTTGGAAATTGACTTTATACAAGCGCGCTTGACGTAAATCTGCTTGCCAGACACATAAATTGGAGAAATTACAACCAGTCAAGTCAATTTCTAACTGGCAAAATAAATTCATAATATTTCCCCCCCCATAGCATTTTTCTAGGGGTGATTCCTGCATTGTTGCCAAAATTTTTCTTAAACAGGCTTCTAGATTTTTCTGGCTTCTCAAGGCAGTTAAAAGCTCATTAATAACTGGCTGAAGAATAAGGCGAATTTGATTTTCTCTGATGTAGTCTTTGGCTGTGGCTTTGATCAAAGCGTGATCGCAAAAAACCTTTGGTTTTTGAGTCAAAACTTCTTCACAGACTATTTCAATTAACTGGCTGGCTACATACTCCATGACTACAGGCTGCTGGGTAAAGCCTAAAGCACTGTTTTCAATTAAAGAACGTCTGGACAGAGATTCTAGGGCTTCTAATAGCTTTATGGGCGATATCGGCAGAACAAAATCTGTCTGTAATTCTGCTAAGGAAATTGGTTCACGAGCGATCGCCAACCAGCGCATTATTTCTTGTTCTAAGTCAGATAGTCGCTCAAACTGCCGATCTAAAACATCCCGAATATCACCAAAAACAGCCCGATCTTGCCGTAAAAATTCAGCGATATTGCCAGCAAACAAATCTTGAATAGTAGTGGCTACTACCTTTAACGCTAAAGGATTGCCTCCATAGCGATCGCCAAGAGCATTTAGTTCTTGCGTTGAGCCAGCAAGTCCCTTAAGTTTAAAAATTTCTTGCCCTTGTTTTAATCCTGCTAATTGTAAAGAACGAACTGAAAGATCTGCTCCTTCTAAGGCAGCAACTTCTTTAGGCTTTTCTCTGGTTGTGATAACTAAACAGCTAAGATGATCGCTCAAGCCTACTCTACTTAAAAGCTCGCCATAGCCTTCATATCCTGGACGATATTTTCCTGCTTTGTTACCACTATCTAGAAGTGATTCGGCATTATCTAGGAAAATAAGACAGCGAAAGGAACGTAAATATGCAATCAGTAGTGTAATTTTATCGCCTAATCTTAAAGGTAAGTTAGCTTTTTCTTTTCCTTCAGACAAAAACTCAATCAGGTTATCAATGATTTCTGCAACAGGTGGAGCATCTCGTAAAGATTTCCAAATAACACAGTCAAACTTATCCTCATTTTGCTTGGCAAACTCAACAGACAAAGTTGTTTTGCCTATTCCCCCCATTCCCGCCAGCACTATTAATCGGCAGCGATCTTTGAGTAGCCAATTAGCTAAAGTTTTGAGTTCATTCGAGCGTCCGAAAAAGTGATTTACTGAAATCGCCTCTCCCCAATCTTGGCGTTTATTAGGGCGAGGTTTGCTATAAATTTCTGCCGTTAACTCTAAATTGAAAGCAATCAAAAATTTTTCTAGCGATCGCTTGTCAACTCCTTCTTTGGCAGCCAGCACTTTTTTAATCGTGTTAATATCTAAATCAGTTATTTCACTTATATTCTCGTAAGTATATCTTTCACCATAATTTTCCTTACATTCGGATTCATACTTGGCTGCTTCAAGTTTTTTTAGCCCTGTAGACGTAAGAACAATGCCACGACTACGTTTTTGCTTTACCCTGCTCATTACTAATCACTCCAACTCTTGTTTTTTGGTAGGCAATATAGCAATCACTTAAATTCAGACAGTCGCAAGCAACGCACATATTTTGCTTCTGTTAGTAAAAACAGAATATAAAGCAAGGGACTATCTTGATGCCCTTTGACGGTAGACTTGGCTGTCGAGGACTGGGACTGTTCTTTCAAAATTAATCAAAAGTAATGAGCAATATGAATATCATACCGCTCACCTACTTTTTATTACTGTCAATAGGTAACTTTTACAAAAGATATTTTCTTGATTTTTATTGTTTTCTTTAGCTTATTCTGCTAGCTGCAAAATTTGGTTAGCAATAGCCATGCTTTCTTCATACAGCATTTCTCTACCCCATCGCTGTAATTGTTGACCAAGTAGATTCTCAGTATTTTGATCGAACAAGGGAGTTACCTGCTCAACATAGCAAGATTGCGCTCCCCCACCAGCCTCCATTCTCATACAGCCTGTAGTACTCGAACACAACACCGTACAGCAATCAGCCTCTAGATTAGTTGAAGTTAATCGTAAGCTCACCAAGTCTCCAGGGATATCTCCCCAATCTGCGGTGGGAATACCTGCTAACTCTACTTCAATGGCGCGCTGTTTATCGTCGGTCAATTTTACTTTACGAATGTCATAGTCTCCACCTTCAAATTGATATGCCACGGGAGTCCATTTAAGACGACTGGCTAACCAACCTAAAAACATTAATGCTTGAGAATGATTGCCTTGCTCATAGTCAATGGTAACTTGGTCTACTTCATAAATTGCCGCTCGCCTTTCTGGGGGATCAAAAGCAGCAGCACTTAATTCTTGCCAGGGAGCTAGTCTACGCCAGTTGATGTCTGCTAAGGCGGTATCTTGCTTGAGTAATTTTGCTAAAGATTTTAGGTCAGCTTCGGGGTGAACAAAGCTACTAGAATCAAAAATTACCGTATCGCTGGCTGATACTAAACGTTGAAACAAAGGATGCTCAGGAGTTGGCGTAGCTTTCCACCATACAAACTTGGGCAAGTCGGCGATCGCTAAGGCGGCAACAATCCCGCCAATTCTATCTAGAGCCTCTGCTGTACCACTCAGGGTAATATATTCACAGCAAACTAGAGTATTTTTACTTTGCTTGCTGATCGGACAATATGCCGATACTTGAACCTTAACTCCTGTATCTTCTCCTAAGATAGGGCAAAGAGTAACAATACGACAGGGATTAGAAGCTGCGATCGCATCTGCGGTTGCTCCTTGAGAATCTGGGCTATAGCTAACTGCTGCGGTTTTATTTTCTAGAGTGAGCTTATCTTCTGCTTTGACTTGAGTAAACTCGGTTTGCAATTTGTTAATTAATGCTTGCTCAGATTTGCCTGTAACTTCAATGCCATAAGCTTTTTGGGCTGCTTTGATTGCAGCTTCGGTTCTCGGTCCTGCAATACCGTCAATAGGACCCGTGTAAAATCCTAATGAAGCAAGTAGTTGTTGTGTACCATCTGGCTCGTAAACTACGAGGCTAAAAGTTGCTGCTCTAGTTACTGTTGCTGCATCCTCGTCTCCTCCTTGACTTTGCCAAAGCGATCGCAATTCTGCTTCAATTTCATCGATGGATACATCTTTTGGTGCTTGTAACGATACTATTGGTGAAACCATTTTTCATCTATCAGTTTTTAGTTTTTAGTTTTTAGCTTTTAGCTTTTAGTTATCAGTGAATAACCAAAAACTAATTCCTTATCCTTACATCCTTTTAAAGTCTTCTCCAGCTACGGCGATCGCGATTGAGCATCATTTCCGCTTCTGTCGGTTGCCAAGTTCCTGCCTCATACTGGGGCATTAAACTCGGATCGCTAGGAGATTCCCAAGCGTTGATCAAGGGCATGACAATATTCCAGGCTGCTTCAACTTCATCAGCGCGGGTGAACAAAGTTTGATCTCCCAACATACAGTCAAGCAGCAGACGATGATAAGCATCAGCCGTAGCCATACCGAAGGATGAACCATAGCTAAAGTCCATATTTACGGTTCTAGTACGAAGATCTGGTCCTGGTGTCTTAGCTTCAAATTTAAGCGATATACCCTCATTTGGTTGGATTCGCATCGTTAGAACATTTGGACTAGTTTGTTGAGCCGCGGATTGAAAGATTAGTAGAGGCACTTCACGAAAATGAATTGAAATCTCACTAACTTTTTTAGGCATCCGTTTCCCAGTCCGAAGATAAAACGGCACTCCTTTCCATCGCCAGTTATCTATTTCTAGTTTTAAAGCCACAAAAGTTGGTGTGGTAGATTCTGAATTAACGCCATCTTCTTGGCGATAACCTTTAACAGGCTGACCTTTCATCCAGCCTTCAGAATATTGCGCTCTTACGGCTGACTGGTCTAAGTTACCAGCATCGGCAATATGAGTAGCCTGAAGCACCTTGGTTTTTTCACTGCGGATGCTATCGGCATCTAGAGAATTAGGAGGCTCCATCGCCGTAATCGCAAATAGCTGCATCAGATGATTTTGCAGCATATCTCGCATTGCTCCTGAAGTTTCGTAATAGCCTGCACGCTCTTCTACCCCAACGGTTTCGGCAACGGTAATCTGAACATGATCGACAAATTGGCGATTCCACAGAGGTTCAAAAATAGCGTTACCAAAACGAAATACTAAAATGTTTTGGACGGTTTCTTTCCCTAAATAGTGATCGATGCGGTAAACCTGTTCTTCTTTACAAACTCGCTGTACCGCACGGTTAAGAGATTGAGCAGAACTTAAATCTTTACCAAAGGGCTTTTCAATCACAATACGGCTTTTAACCGAATCATCAAGCATTCCCGCAGCACCCAACTGTTTTAAGGCTGGTTTAAAAAATTTGGGAGACACGGCTAGATAAAAAACGCGATTACCTCTTGTGCCTCTTTTTCCGTCTAATTCTGCCAAAAAGTTCTTTAGTTTTTCATAGCTTTCAGGTTCGTCCATATTACCTGAACAATAAAAAATCCCTTGAACAAATTCATTCCATAGTTCTTCGTTGCCTACCCCATTACCAAATTCTTCTATTCCATCCTTGAGGTGCTGACGGAAATAGTCATGAGTCCAATCTCGTCGTGCCACTCCTACAATAGTCATCTCAGAAGGTAAACGACGTTCTCTTCTTATTTGATAAATTGCGGGAATTAGCTTGCGTTGAGTTAAATCTCCTGATGCTCCAAAAATCACAATAATTGCAGGATCGGCGGTGCGTTCCTGCTGCAAACCGACTCGTAACGGATTTTCTAATATTGCAACCATATCTAAATTTACTGGCTTTTATTTAAAAGTTACTGGTATTGATAGGGAAAAGCGAGCGACCCCCTAAAGGGTTCGACAGTTTGCTTATGCCAAGGAACCCGTCCACCGCAACTGTCTCACCGCGTCGCCGTCAGGCGCAAGGGAATGCTGACCTAGCAAGGGAATGCGAGAGAAAGGTTAAAGGGAATATATTCTTCTGCCTAGCTGCGGCGAACAAGCCTTGCTGCCTTGCTGCCTTCTGTCTTCTGCCTCCTGCCTCCACTTATACTGCTGCTAACTGCTCAACCTTGGTTTCCAATGAAGACATCAATGATTCAAAGGGTTTGACAAATTTATCAATGCCTTCTTCTAGTAATTCATCCATCACTTCATCCAGTTCAATATCAACGGCATCATCTTTTAAGCCATCAATCACTTTATGGGCAGCATCTAAATCAGTTTCAATGCGATCTGCGGGATCGCAGTGATCGACACAAGCATCAATGGTATTAGGAGGTAAGGTATTAACGGTATCTTTGCCGACTAGCTCGTCTACATACATCACGTCGTTATATTCAGGATTTTTGGTACTGGTGCTTGCCCAAAGTAGACGCTGTACTTTTGCTCCTTTAGCAGCTAATGCTTCCCATCTTTCGCCACTAAAGATTTCTTTATATTTTTGGTAGGCGATTTTGGCATTAGCGATCGCAACTTTACCCTTAATTGCCTCTAGCTTGGCTTTAGCATCATCACTGGCTGACTCTAATTTACTGTCAAGGCGACCGTCGATATTGCTATCAATGCGACTGAGGAAGAAACTAGCAACGGAGGAAATCTTGCTGATATCTTCACCTGCTGCTGCTCTTTTTTCTAGCCCTTTGATATAAGCTTCGGCAGTATCAATATAGCTTGACACTGAAAACAGTAAAGTTACGTTAATGCTCATCCCCTCAGAGATAGCCTGTTCGACTGCTGGCAGTCCTTCTGGTGTCCCAGGAATCTTAATCATTAGGTTAGGGCGATCTATGATTTTGTAGTAACGACGAGCTTCTTCAATAGTGCTATCATCTGTACTCTTGGCTAGACTGGGTGGGACTTCGATACTGACGTAGCCATCTAAGCCGTTACTTTCTTCATATACGGGCATAAAGATATCACAGGCGTTGCGAATATCAGTAAAGATTAAGTCTTCGTAGATTTCCTGAACTGATTTATTAGCTTTTATTCCAGCTTCGATCGCACCATCATAGATCTTATTACCAGCGATCGCTTTTTCAAAGATGGCGGGATTAGAAGTAATTCCTCTAATTCCTTTTTCGCTAAT
Organism: Waterburya sp.; assembly: GCA_965218645.1. GTDB lineage: Bacteria > Cyanobacteriota > Cyanobacteriia > Cyanobacteriales > Xenococcaceae > Waterburya. The sequence continues at coordinate 2,822,908 of OZ244627.1, forward strand.
AGACTGCTTTAATTCTCCAGATTCAATAATGTCACGGCTAAGGTTATCCATCCAGATACTTTGACCGTACTGATTTTCAATTTCTAAAATCGGGTTTTGAGTAGACATAAATTAACTATTCTCCTTTTATACTTTACAGCTAAAACTTGTAACCACTAAAGGCGGTTAGACATTGAACGTCTTACTAAACTAAGGCTTGTTCTTCTGATTCGCGACGCGCCCAATCTTGGATAAAAGACTCTACTAGATCTACATCTTCCGTGCTGCCAATCACCAAGGGAGTGCGATAATGCAGCTTATCTGGCACTACGCTGAGAATGCGTTCCATGCCAGTACTGGCTTTTGCTCCTGCTTGTTCGGCCAAAAAAGCCAAAGGTGCAGATTCATACAATAATCTTAGCTTTCCTTGAGGATTTTTCTCCGTCCCAGGATAGAGAAATACACCTCCCTGGAGTAAGATACGATGAAAATCTCCGACCAATGCACCACTGTAGCGAGAAGTATAGCCTTCGTGACGATGAACGTAGCGGATATACTCTCGGATTGATTCCTTCCACTGCCAGTAGTTCCCCTCATTGACGCTATACACAGCACCATGCTGAGGAATGGTAATATTTTCTTCTGCTAAAATAAATTCCCCTAAGCTGGGATCGAGAATAAATGAATGCACTCCTTTACCTATGGTGTAAACAAGCACCGTAGAAGGACCATATAAAACATAACCTGCTCCTATTTGGCGATCGCAGTTTTGTAACAAATCTTGAGCAGTGCCATCGAAATCTTCCCCTTCTTGCTGGCGTAGGGAAAAAATTGAACCTACATTTAGGTTAATGTCTACGTTAGAAGAACCATCAATGGGGTCATAGAGCAGCGTATATCTGCCTATGGGACAATTTTCAGGTATATAATAAGGTTTTTCCATCTCTTCTGATATTAAGCGACAAACTAAACCGCTTTGCTTAAACACAGATATAAAGACATCATTGGCATAGATGTCCATTTTCTTCACCGATTCTCCCTGGATATTGATTTCTCCAGTAAGTCCTAACGCTCCAGCCATCAAGCCTGCCCGACTCAAACTACGAGTCACTAATTTGGCTGCTAAAGCAATGCGATTCATGATCGCGCTAACGTCCTGTGCTTGATTACTAAAATCAGAGAACTGCTGTAATACATGCCTAGATAGTGTTTGGCAATCTCTATCTAGACTATACTCTGGAATGATTGCGTTATTTTCCATTTTTATTCACCTTTCTAAGCCTATATCTCTGCTTTCTTTAAAATTATGACCAAATAAATAAAAGATTGGTAAATTGACTACTATTAACTATATTAGAAAGACATTTTAAACCTAGGTCATAAGCTTAAGACTAGCTTCAGGTTATTAACTATTTTGCTACTTGCGATACTAAATTTGAAGTTTACAATCCGAAATTGATGATAATATCGCGCCATAATGTTATTTAAATTTCTTTACCTTGAAACTAGTATTTTTATGCCTGAGATTTAACCAGGCATTGATGACCGCAATTTTGTTCTATTTACCCATCCCTAGCTGTTGGGCTTTCTGATAAACTTTTCCTTCTGTTAATAGCGAAGGAGCAATTACCACATCAACCTGCTGCATTTCTTTGAGGTTTTTTGCGCCTAAAGTACCCATACTGGTTTTAATTGCTCCTAGTAGGTTGTGAGTACCATCGTCAAGCCTAGCTGGACCGACTAAGATCTCTTTTATGGTTCCTGTTGTTCCTACTTTAATCCGAGTACCACGGGGCAATACTGGGCTAGGAGTAGCCATTCCCCAATGAAAATCCCCTCCAGGCGCTTCAGCAGCACGGGCAATAGGCGAACCAATCATTACCGCATCCGCACCACAAGCAAGACACTTACAGATATCTCCCCCAGTGATAATACCTCCATCTGAAATCACTGGAACATATCTTCCTGTTTCGGCGTGATAGTCATCCCGTGCAGCAGCACAATCGGCAGTAGCAGTCGCTTGAGGAACACCGACCCCCAAAACTCCACGAGAAGTACAGGCAGCACCAGGACCAATTCCTACTAGTACCCCAGCAGCACCAGCCTTCATTAGCTTGAGGGCTACTTCGTAGGTTACGCAGTTACCCAAAAAGACGGGCATAGGCATTTCGGCACAGAAGGCAGCCAAATCTAGAGGCGCGATCGCTTCGGGAGACAGGTGATCTGTAGATACTACCGTCGCCTGTACAAAGACAATATCTGCTCCTGCTTCGGCAACAATTTTACCGTACTTACCTGCTCCTGCGGGGGTCAAGCTGACCGATGCGATCGCATCTTGGCTTTTGATTTCCTTGATTCTGGTAGTGATTAGTTCTGGTTTAACTGGTTCTGCATATAGCTGCTGCATCAAACCGACAAATTCCTCATTTCCCACTGACTCAATTTTACTCAAGATTGGTTCTGGGTCTTCATATCGGGTTTGTATTCCTTCCAGGTTTAATACCCCAATTGACCCTAACTGCGATAATAAAACCGCCATTTTGACATCCACTACCCCATCCATAGCACTAGCTAGAATAGGAATCTCGCGGGTGATTCCGCCAATTTTCCAGGTAGTGTCTGCCAAACTAGGGTCTAAAGTAAGCACTCCAGGAGAGAGTGCGATTTCATCAAATCCGTAAGCTCTACGAGCCTTTTTTCCGCGACCAATTGATATTTCCACGCTCTTTCGTTCCCAAAGCTTATTAGCTTAGGCTATCAAATTTTATCCATCTTTGAAAATGGTTTAGAGTAAAAATTCAAGATCTTGTCTTTGTAGGGTGGGCAAAAAACAGCTTAGAGCAAAAAACATTTCAGGATATGCTCTTTGCTCACCAATTAATCGATGTAGATAATTCAACTGTAATATAAGAAGATTGATTTGCGGTGGGCATGGCAATCGTAATCTACTGCGGTGGTAAATTTCGTCATGCCCACCCTACGTGTATGTTGCCTATGCTGGATAGATTCTCAGACGGCGGTTTGGTTCGTCTCCAAAGCTATCGGACTGTAAACGATAGTGTTCTATCAGTTCATGCTGCATTTTACGCACTTTTGCCGATCGCGGTAATAATTCTACAGGTTGTCCTTGGGGAATTACAATTTGTTCTACGGCTAATCTTGCTTCTTCTAAAGCTTCTATCTCATCATCACTCCCAGCTTTACTAAACAATCTTAGATCGGTAGGTTCAGGAATATTAGGGTCATCTAGATTAAGAATCTGACGGAAGATGCGAGTAACTTGAGGAATGGTATTAGATTTAACCGTATAAATAGGAATATGGCGATCTTGAGCAATATTACGCAGCTTAGAATGATGTTTGATTTGCGATCGCAACGCCACCACCGCGTCCGCTTCATCCAAATCTTTGGTCAACACAATCGGCAAATCCAGCACTTCAACTACCTGCTCTATTTGCGATCGACCAATACCATAGGCATAAATATAAACGGGCCAATCTTCTCCATTAGGACCAGGAGTGCGAATTTTTTGACTATTTGCCTCTTTGGTTTGCCAAGATCTTTCGATCATGCCCTCAAAATCAGTATTGTCCCGTTTAGCTTTTCCACTACCAAAAGCAAGAGGAGTCATTTTGCCCGACGCTCTTAATCCCTGGGGATGAAGTGTAGCGACGGTATTAGAAATTTTGGCAGGCAGAGGTCGAAATGACTGCTGAGGTTCTTCGTGAATGATCGTAACTTCTCCACTGTCATCTACGGTTCTGACCTGGGCTGGGGGTTCACCTCCCCGCAGCAGAGTATCGATAGTAGCAGAAACATCGTCGTGGACTACCCAACGTTGCCTTTCTAGCATTTCTACAGCGATCGCAAAGGTAGGAGGTGCTTTGCGTTCTAAGACTGTCTTCTGCGTCCTTCTACGGCGAGCCTCATCGTCTCCCAAGGTGACGCTTTGGATTCCTCCCACTAAATCAGAAAGAGTCGGGTTTTTTATTAGGTTTTCGACGGTGTTGCCGTGGGCAGTCCCCACTAGCTGTACGCCTCTTTCAGCGATGGTTCTGGCTGCTAAAGCTTCTAGTTCTGTACCAATTTCATCGATAACAATTACTTCAGGAGTATGATTTTCTACCGCCTCGATCATTACCTGATGCTGTAGTTCAGGACGAGCCACCTGCATCCGACGAGCGCGACCAATGGCAGGGTGAGGAACATCTCCATCCCCAGCAATTTCATTAGAAGTATCGATGATTACTACTCTTTTGCCTAGATCATCAGCTAAAACCCTGGCAATTTCTCGCAGGGCAGTAGTTTTACCTACTCCAGGACGACCCAAAAGCAGGATTGATTGACCTGTTTCTACTAGGTCGCGAATCATGATAATTGTGCCAAAAATTGCCCGCCCGATACGGCAGGTCAAACCGATGATATCCCCTGTACGGTTACGAATGGCACTAATACGGTGCAAGGTTCGTTCTATGCCCGCGCGATTATCACTACTAAACATTCCTACCCGTTCAATACAGTATTGGATTTCTTCTGGGGTTACGGGTTCATCGCGAAGATAGATTGCGCGATCGCTAAACCGTGCTTCTGGTAGTCTACCTAAATCTAAAACTACCTCAATTAAACTATCGCTATCTTGTTGAAGATGTTCGTCTAACTTGGAACGAATCGAGTCGGGAAAAATGGTAAGTAATTTGTCTAAGTTATCAGTAACCTGCATTCGATGGGAAGCTATTTCTGACTGCATTCTTAAAATATATTTGGTTAGATTATTTAAACGATAAAAAGTTAAAAGCTAAAAACTATTTTTTAATCTGATTAACTAGCTCACTAGCAGTTTTCACAGCCTGTTCGAGTAAATCAATATTTTGTTCAAGCTTTGAATTAAGCTGATTCATTGGCTTATTTTTTAAATTAGATTGAATATTTCGCAGTTCATTTATTTCTAGTTGATTTAACACTGGAGCGAGAATTGCGCGGGCATAACTTCCATAAGCCACTCCAGAAACCGAGTTAGATAGGGACGATTGTTGTTGCCTTAGCAGTTTATTATGCTTGAGCTTATCTACCGTGTAGTTATTAGTACCTCCTGCTAGTTGAACATATCCAGGCAGCTTTGCCCGTAAAACTTTTTGAGCAAAAGCGATCGCAGCATGGGTAGTTCCCTTGCCAATATCACCACTCATAGAACGTCCATCAGTCTGCCAAATCAAAGGACAGGACAATGGAGTAATTAATTCATAGAGCGATCGCAAATAATTTAAAACATCAGGGGCATTGGTGCAGCTAATTGCTAACAGTTTAAGTTGCCCCGCTATAGGAGCAAGATCTGCCCAGACCCGCTTAAAATCTTCGTAATGCCCTACCTGGGTATGAATTTCAATTGCGTCTATCTTCAGCGATTGAACCCAAGATACAACGGATTTAACATTTGAGACATGAGAACGGGTTGTAATTAATTCCTGGGGACAAATCGGCAGACAGCGACCACAGCCATAACAAAGGCTGTCTAAGATCCCTCCTTTGTTCAAATCTATTGCTTCGGCTGGACATAATTGTACACAAGGTTGAGGGCAATCCTGAGGACAGAGAGTTGCATCAAACTGAGCCTTGCGGAAGTGAGAATCTTCTTCATCATTAATACTTACCATTAGCCAAGGGGAAGCAATCAGTGTCTTAGCACTATGACCCTTTGAAGTAAGGGGTAAAGAGTAGGGGGTAGGGGTTAGAGAAAATGCTTGACTATCATAATTATTTTGCTCAACTGATAACTGAGTCTTTTGCTGTAATTTCTGAGCTACTTCAATTCCTTCGCTAGCCACAGCAATTACGGCAGGATCGGCAGCAACATCTATACAGTCAGCACCAGCCAAACTATATACTACAGCCAGATTACGAACTGCAGGCAGATACTGATAGCTAGCTCCACAAATTAGCTTAAACCAGCTACCTTCGATTAATGAATGCAAGGGATAAGATTGAACCACTCTTACATCCTAATATTTTGTACCTCATTAGTGCTAGTATTTATTGCCCATTGACGACTTTTTTTTCCAACTCCATTCAATTTCTGAAGTACAAAAGAATTATATAAGGCTATACACTCGCTCAGATTGTTTCTTAATCCTCATTTTTCATGCCTTCAAACTAGCCTGTAATTGCATTGAGCAATACCTCTGCTAAAGTAATCCCCTGCATATCATCCATGGTAATGGTATTGACGATATCAAATTTAGCTCCCGCAGATTCTAACTGATCGTCTAAAGCCTTCAGAAATTGAGTCGCCTTACGATCATTCCCTACCTGAATCAATGAAATACCTATTTCTTCATCTCGATCAATTTGACGGGAAGTTTCAATAATCACTCGCATGACTGCTTTATAATCATTAGGCTCACCATCAGTAATAACTATAAAAGTTTCTCCATTAGCTTTAGCTTGTCCTGCTGCTTTGCGGTCAAAATAATTATTTACGGCATCTAATAAAACACTGGCTAAATCAGTACGACCCATAGGATCATTTTCAGCGTAGATTTTATTCACTTTATCAGCCGTAATGTTGTCGTAACGACGAAAGCGGCTAGAAAATAAATAAACAGTAATGCCATCGGGGTCAATTTTTTCGCACTCTTTAGCCAAAGCAAGAGTGGATTCTTGGGCAGATTCCCAACGTGTTTTGCCCCCTGGGCGGTCATTAGTCGACATACTGCCACTTTTATCAATGATTAGTGTGTAGTCGCGGTCTTCGACAATAGAGTTATCTGCCATAAGGTCACAATCTTTTTTGCTGCTGGGTTTCTTCATTTAGCCTATTACAAGGTTGAACTGAACAGCCAAAAATAAAAAATTTTCACAGATTTATTTAATGTCACTCATAATCTCGATTAAGCATTCATACTTATTTAGGCAGGAAAATTGTAAACAGATATTGCAGCCATTGGAAGAATATTTGAATATTCTTCCCATCAGAGAAACCTCCGCGATAATCTAAGTAATCTAGACATTCACAGAATAATTATTTAGGAGAATTTTAATGGATAACGAGCTACACAAATATAGGATGATTTGTACTTTAAAATTTGGTGATATTTATGGTCAGATAATCATTTGGTTAATTGTAATCTTTATTAGCTTGGCTACTACTTTAGCGTTATGGAGTAGTACCAGACAAATTTATGCTTTGGCAACGGTGGGAATTGTTTTAGTGCTGTCTTTGCCTTTTCTGCTGTTTGCTTTTGTAACTACCTTGCTAAATAGAATTGAGTTTGTACCTATGGAAGAAGAACTATTTAGTAAAACTGTAAGAGGCTCAAGCTCTAAAATATCCAGCGCAGAATCTAGAGCATAGGCTAGCTGAGGGATAAGTTTTAAAGGATGAGAGTGAAGAAAATAATCTACTACTTACGTAGTTCGTTAATCCTCATCCCTAATCCTTTATTATCCCGCTTGAGACATCCCTTGAATTAAGCTCCCATACCTGAGTATTGCTTTAAACCTTTGCGCCAAAGCCAGCGATTAACCACAACAAATAAAGTTGTCCAAGCAATTATAATTAAAATACTCTTAACAACATCTACAGGTAAACCCATTAGCAATGCTGCGGGGAAGTGCATTACGTAAGGAAACGGAGTCCATGCCACCACTTGTCTAACGCGATCTGGAAAAACTTCCAAAGGAGCAATTGTTCCTGAAAGAAATATATAAAATAAAAACCAAAACTGTTGAATCGCGTTAGCTCTCTCTGTCCAAAAAGCTAGCATAGCAAAAGTATACTGAATCGAAAATTGCAAAATAAATGCCAGGGCGATCGCAATGATACTCAATAAGAAATTTTTGAATTCTGGAATCCAAGCTGCGTCGGGATAAAGTAGAAAAAACAAACCGCAGAAAAAAAATATTAAAGGCAAACGAGTCATTTTTTCGGCAACGTGCCTGGCGACATGATGCCAAACAGGGTCAATTGGCTGTAATAGCCTTAGGGAAAGTCTTCCTTCTAAAATTTCTTGTTCAAACTCCCAGATCACCCAAACAGTAGTTAGCTGACGCACAATAAACACAGCAAAAAAGTAGCGAGCAAAATCTATGGGGCTAAGGCTAAAACTCTTACTTTGAGCAGCCTCTATCCAAACTCCCATAAGAATAATAGGCAGAGAATTGGATAATGCCCAGAGAAATATTTCCGCTCGATATTCGAGCATATGGGCATAGTGAGCTAAAAGTATCGTTCTCGCCTTTCGTATATCTAACACCATTTTAAATTTAAAATATGACAAATCATTTTTGTAGGGGCGAATGGCAATTCGCCCTGACGATCTATGTGTAAGGAAAGCTATTTAATTTGGTATAACATTGGTTTTAGTAGTTAAATTTCACATTGAAATCAAATTGTCAACTCTATGGTGAGAAGTTGTTTGGTAAAAATTAAATAACCAAGCTGGACAAAAAAATAATCCTCTTGACTAGCTATTTCAATTAATCTTTCCGCACCATCAATTTGATATAGCATCAAAATAATGTTGGCAGTAATATCCTAATAGCTGCTTTCTGGATAATGCCATTTAGTTTCATCGCTAATACAAAATATGCGATCGCACTGACGATATTAAAGAAGAAACAGCAATTTGTTCTAAATCAGGATATGAAGATCAAATTCAATGAGTTTTTGAGGCTGTATTCAAAAAAGCTAAAGGCTAAAAGCTAATCTTAAAGAAGATGCTTGTAGTGAGGTGAGTCTTTTAAAGACTTTACTACCTGCTTAATATCTTGAGTATGGTCTTTATCGACCACTAAAGTTACATTACCATCTCGGACAATTACTACATTTTTCACACCTATAGTCACAATCACTTCATCACGATTACTGGCGTAAATAATAGTATTTTGAGTATCTTTGCTAATATGATTACCCAACTCAACATTATTCTTATCTCCTTTGAGAATCCGTTCGACACCATTCCAGTCTCCTAAATCGTCCCAGCCAAAATTGGCAGGTAAGACACAGGCTAACTGCGTTTTTTCCATCAGAGCATAGTCGATGCTCTCTTTTTCTAGTTCAGCATAGGCACCTTTGCCTTTTTTTGACAATATATCCAGTAGATGAGGAGCATATTTCTCTAACTCATCTAAAAGAACCCCAATCTTAAAAATAAATATGCCACTGTTCCAGCTATATTTACCCGTGTCAATAAAAGATTGAGCAGTAGTTTTGTCAGGTTTTTCTGTAAAGCGGCTCACTTTATAGACAGGTAAACTATTAAATTTACCTTTTTCTGTACCCTGTTCAATGTATCCGTAGCCTGTAGCTGGCTGATTAGGAGTAATGCCCAATGTGACAATAGATAGCTCGGATGCAGCTTGCTGAGCTGCTGCGTCAAGAGTTTTCTCAAAAGCTGCAAGATCGTTAATCCAGTGATCCGCAGGGAAAAAACCGACAATAGCATCTTTACCATGTTTTTTTGCTACTTCTAAAGTTGCCCAAGCGACTGCTGGAGCAGTATCTTTACCTTGGGGTTCAACTAAAATATTTGACTCTGGCAGATCTGGTAGCTGTTTTTTAACTCCCTCGGCAATAATTTCTGAGGTAATAACCCACAGGTTATCCCAACCACCTGCCAAATTTAAGAGGCGATCTGCCGTAGCTTGCATTAAACTTCGATTACCACCATCAAGGCACAAAAATTGTTTTGGTCTTTTGAGACGACTTACTGGCCAAAAACGCTCTCCTTTACCGCCAGCCAAAATAATTGGGATTAATTTAGTTTTCATTGATTTTTCCTTTACAGTAAGGCTTATGACGATGGTTGGCTGTTTTGATAATTTGATTTTGTACGAGGCTATATTGATTAATCAACTGGTTTTGATTAGGGTAGTGCTATATAAAATTAAAATATCACCGACTTTTAAATCGTTTCCCTGTAGTTTAGACAAAAAAAGCGTAAATACTAAATTATAATTGCCACAAAAATAATTACTTGTTTTATACAGGTAAAATTGAGCGACTTTTTGTTTATCAACTCTAATTCAAGAATAGTCTTAATTCAAGAATAGTCTTAATTCAAGAGATATTTTTTTATCAATAGACATATTAGTCAAATTTAGTGAAGAACTTGTGATTTATAAAATAAAATAGTGTATGGATAATGAATTGTCTCGTAACAAAAATAGAACCTCACCGCATTTTCAAGATCGAAAAATAGTCGAATCTAATGATAATGAAATTAAGTTTGCTAAATTGACTAGAGAATCAAGTACTGCTTATCGGTCAATCAATACAAAACCGATTACCCCATTACATCAACCTTTATGGTTTTGGCAAAAGCATTCCCAGTGGTCTTACTTTAAAAAGGGTCTTTTTTGGGGAGACATTATTAGCTGTACCGCCATATTTTCCGCTGGATGCGGAATTGCCTTAACTAAAATTAATCTAGTGGAAAAAGCGATTCAGCGCGGTCTTGCGAGACAGTCCGTTGCGGAGGTTCTCAAGGGGCTGTGGGCGAAACCTGTGTCCGCCCTTTATAAGCCCCGTCCCGTTGAAGGAACTGTCGAGGGTGGGGGTCAGGTGCGGGCAAGCCCTTCCTCCCATGAGCGACTGAATCAACAAAGGCTTAAGCCGCATGTAGCGATCGCGCAAAGAATCGAAATTCATTCTAATACAAGATCTTCACATCAAGCTGTTCTTCGTCATTCCATCAACCTGCTGTTAATTGAGGTTGAACCCGATACAAACAGCATGGTCAAGTTTTCTAGTACCTCCATCGGCAAAACTAAAGCAATTTTGGTGCTGCAATTTGATCCTCACAACAGGGTAGCAAAGACAATAAATGTTCCCAATACCGTTCGGTTAAGCCCCCCAGCCCCCAAATTTGGAGGAGTAAGATTCGTTAAAGTCCCCCAATCTTGGGGGATTTAGGGGGCGAACGAAATAACTTGAAAGACTAACCGAACAGTATTGTAAATGTTCCCACCGACAGTCGAGTAAAAATTCCTGGATTTGGTTGGGGAACAATCGCTGATGCTTACAGATATGGGGGTGTTCCCTTGGTATCTCAAGTACTAACTCAGTCAATAGATAAAGTTAAGATTAATCGCTACATGCGTGCCACTCCTGAAGTTTTTCAGCAGCTTGCTGCTAGCGGTGAACTTACTCTAAACAATTGTGATTCTAGAATTGCCGACTGTTCCCATAAAGTAGAGCAAATTATCAAACAAGAGGACACTTTAAAAGCTATTCACCAACATCTTAATATTCCTGCTTACTTAGCTAATTTTCAGGCAACAGTTACCGATATTAAGCCTAGATTAGATACCGATCTATCTTTACCAGAACTAATGTCCATAGCTAATTTTGTCAAAGATTTAGATCCAGAAAATATTACTATAAGTCTTCTGCCAGAATATGTCTCAGGGAAAGCTGTTACAGCCGATAATCGACCCAATCCCTCTAAATCCATCAAGGCGCAATCTATTTTTACTACGGCTACCAACATCACATAAAGCTTACCAAGCCCCGTTTTAAATTTTACTATTGCCGTCCAAAATACTATTGATCGTTCTGAATTGGGGATGAAAGTCGTTAATTATCTGCGCCAACAAAATTTTGGAAATGTTTATTTAGTTGAACATATACCGCTAAAATTAAAGCAAACTCAAATTGTTGTCAATCACGATCGCTTAAAAACAGCAAATTATGTAAAAAATGTTTTAGATTTTGGTAGATTATAGTCTAACTCTAAATCTGAGCAACAAGAACTGATGCTCAAAATCGCAGAAGATGCACATAATTCCCTGAATAATTAAGCGTATTAACCAACACTAGTTTTAAAAATATACTATTCTTAAATTCATGATTTTATCCCAATTAAAAGAGCATTTACTTAACATCTTGGTGATTATAGCAATCGCCATAATCTGGGTATTATTAAAAGCTACTCCTGCTATGGCTCAAGACAATGCGATAAATTATACCTACAGCGAAATACGCCTACAAGATTTCTCTCACAAAAATCTTGTAGGCGGTGTATTTGCTGCTGCGGATGCTAGAGGTTCTAATTTTGAAGGTTCAGACGTGAGTAACTCAATCTTAACTAAAGGAATTTTTATTAATACCAATCTCAAAGATTCTAACTTCACTAGCTCTTTGATGGATCGTGTATCCTTTGAAAACTCTGATTTAACCAACGCTATTTTTAAAGACGCGGTTGCTACTAGTACTAACTTTGAAGGAGCAAATATTACTGGTGCTGATTTTACCGACGCTATTTTAGATCGCTATCAGATATCTCAGATGTGTAAAAGAGCAGAAGGAGTCAACCCCACTACAGGAGTAGAAACTAGATACAGCTTAGGATGTAAAGATTAGTTATATTTCAAACATTAAATTAATCTGATGCTTGAAAAACTTGTTGTGCGGTGAGGTTTAATTCTGAAAAAACTGAAGAAGAAAGGCGATCGCTATTTTTAAATTGATCAACCTGATATTCTCCATCGACTAACTGGTAAATAGAAATTGTTGGCTGTTTAGGATTGCCAATGTAACGTCTACCACCTAAAGCCAGATAATCAACAATCCAATATTCTTGAACACCAATTTCCTCGTAATCTCTTAGCTTGGTTAAGTAATCATCGCGCCAGTTGGTGCTAACTACTTCGACAATTAGAGGAATAGATTCTGATTGTTGAACCGTAGAATATTTCTGCCATAACTCTTCACGATCTAGAACCGAACGATTTAAAACAAGCACATCAGGAGAATAGCCTGATTGTTTATCCTGGGGTTTAACTAATGCTGTTTTAGGGATAAAGTAAGGCAGCTTTATTTTTTTATACTCCACTGCTAATTCAGTAGCCAGAAAACCAGTAATTTCCTCATGTTTTCCTGTAGGCTGCATTTCTGTAACTATCCCATCATGCAGTTCATAACTTCTACCTTCTGGCTTCCAAAGCAAAAATTCTTCAAAACTTACTAATTGAGGTAAAGCCTGAATCATGATGCTATTTTCTTTACCTATTCACTATTTATCTAATATAAAGCTAGCTCAAAATATAAAAAAATAGGAGCATTTGCAAATACCCCTACTGATCGTCGATCGTTGTTAGTCGCTCGTTGAAATATTACATTCCAGGAAGATTTAAACCGCTGGTTAGTTCTTCCATACGTCCGCGCATCATGTCTGTAGACTGTTCATAGGCAGATGTCATAGCGGCTGTTACAGATGCAGAAAGAGCTTCTGCACCTTGGGACATAGCATCAGGGGAAATTTCTACACGACGGGGTTCTTGATTACCGCTCATAACCACTTTTACTAATCCGTCTTCGCTAGTTCCTTCAATCTCTAGCTGTTCTAACTCATTTTGGAGTTGTTGCGCTCCTGCTTGGACCTCCTGCGCCTTTTTAAAAGCATCAGCAAGTTCTTTCATTTTTCCTAATGGACCGAATCCTTTTCCTGCCATATCTATTTTAGTTGTTAGCTTTTATATTATTGAGTGTGAAATTAACGAGAACAATAAGTTTAGCCTGGAAATAAGAGATCTAAAATTCTCCAATTAGCTTAACTTCTGGCTCTAAAGATACTGAACAATGATATTCTACTTTTTCTTGAGCATAGCGAATTAATTCAAATATATCTTTGGCGGTAGCCGTACCGCAGTTAAGAAAAAAGTTGGCATGGCGATGAGCTATTTGAGCATCGCCAATTTTATAGCCTTTTAAGCCAAGCTGTTCTATTAGCCTTGCTGCTGCATGAGGTTGAGGATTACGGAAAACGCTACCACAGCTTGGCAAATGATAGGGCTGAGTTGTCTTACGCTGCGTCCAATTTTGATTTGATAGTTCTATCATCTCGCTTTTGCTATAGCCTGGCTCAAGCTGCATGGTGGCTCTAACTACGAGGCGATCGCCCTTTTGCAGATTCGATGTACGATAGCTGTATGCTAGTTCTTCTGGTGTGACTTCGGCAATTGTACCGTCAGGAGATAAGACGGTAGCACTAACTAAAATATCTGCCATACAGGATGTGTGCGCGCCTGCATTCATCACTACACCACCGCCTACAGTACCAGGAATACCCACTGCCCATTCCAAGCCCTTTAAGCCCCTTTTAGCTGCTTTCCAAGCTAGTTTGGCGATCGCCTCTCCCGCATCAGCAGTTAATAAACCTGTTTGGGAGTCAAATTTATAACTACGAAAATAGCGAGTCGAAAGCACAAAACCAGGAATACCGCGATCGCTAATCAGTAAATTTGAACCCGCACCCAATAAAGTCAGGGGTGTATCCTGAGCCTGATACCATTCAAAGCTGGCTTCTAGTTCATTCCAATTTCTCGGTGCAGCATACCATTGGGCATTTCCACCAACTTTGTATGAAGTCTGGTTAGCTAAAGATATTCCCGACTGGATTAGATTGTTCATGTCATAGTTTTGGGCGTGGTGGGCAAATTGAGTTTTTTAAATACTTGATAAAGCATTTTTTTTAGTTTGCCCACCCTACTTGTACTCATTGCTCATTGGTATAAAGCAATAGTTTTAGGAATCGATTGATTAAGATTACCTGCACCAAGGAACATTGCTAAATCACCTGGCTGCAATATTTCTTGATGTAAAAAGTCGGCAATAGAATTAACGTCAGCATGATAGTAAACATTGCTGTGGTTAGGCGCGATGCCTTCAGCTAGCTTCGCAATCGCTTTAACTAAATCCTCTCCACTAATTCCAAAGTTATTTTGCTCTCCTGCGCTATAAATATCGGCGATCACAACCACGTCTGCATCTTTTAAAACTGCTGCAAACTCAGTTAAAAAAGTCTTGGTACGACTATAGCGATGAGGTTGAAAAATCGCCACCACTCTTTGTAAATTATTGTCCCCTGATACTTTCAGCTTACCAGCAGCTACAGTAACGTCAATTTCACTAGGATGATGGGCATAGTCATCAATAAAAATAATACCGTTAGCTTCTCCCCGATGTTCAAACCGCCTTTTTGTGCCTGCAAATGTCGAGATAGACTGAGCAATAGTGGTAAATTCTAAACCTACCTGTCTGCCCACAGCGATCGCAGCTAGAGCATTACTAAGATTATGTTGCCCTAGCATTGGTAACTGTAATTTTCCCAGATATACTCCCCTCTCCCAAATTTCAGCATTACTTCCTTGACCGTGATAGATAATATTTTTTGCTGTGTAATGTGCGCCTGTAGAGGGATCAAGACTATAGCTAATAGTTAACGCCAATTCGTCCCGAATAATTGGGTCATCAATACAGCCAATTAGAGTATTACATTGTCCCGCAAAAGTTTGAAAGACGTTAATTACCTCTCGAATGTCTTGATAGCGATCGGGATGATCTAGTTCAATATTGGTAATTACGCCGATATTAGGATGGTGTTTAACCAAAGAGCCATCAGATTCGTCTGCTTCAGCTACCAAATATTCTCCCTGTCCGCAGCGCGCATTACCATTCCAAGCATCAACTTCACCGCCAACAATGATAGTTGGATCGACACCGCCTGTTAGCAACATATAGCCGATTAAGCTACTGGTAGTAGTTTTTCCGTGTGTTCCTGAAACCGCTATTCCTTGATACTGTTCAATTAAAGCTGCTAAAAGATCGGAGCGATGAAAAATCGGGCAGCCTAGCTTCACTGCTGCTTGATATTCGGGATTAGTAAGGGCGATCGCTGTCGAACAAATAATCTGGGGTAAAGAATTAGCATAATTATTTAAAATCTCAACCGCTGGAATAATTT
This sequence comes from Waterburya sp., assembly GCA_965218645.1. Lineage (GTDB taxonomy): Bacteria > Cyanobacteriota > Cyanobacteriia > Cyanobacteriales > Xenococcaceae > Waterburya. The sequence continues at coordinate 2,838,627 of OZ244627.1, forward strand.
CCGCTTGTCCTCCCGCAGTTACTGGTAATGGTTGAGGCTCTCTACCAGGAGATGAAGTAAAAGAATTGATATTACCTGCCTCATGACCATAAAAAATTTTGACTCCTAAAGATTCTAGGCGATCAGTAATATGGCTAGAACGCAAATCAGAACCAGACACTGGCAGTTGGCGTTGAGCAACGATGTATGCTAAAGCAGACATTCCAATTCCACCAACACCGATAAAGTGAAATGGTCTACCGTTTAAATCTATCTTTGTCACCCTTTTGTCTCCTGCCATAACACAAAAATTCTGCTCAAGAGCTACAGATTACTCTATTGTTCTAATCTTGAGTAGTCTAAGACTTGACATCACTTTAAACAATACGGGCTATGATAACAATATTTTTTTGAATTTAAGTATAAACAATAGCTCGTAAATAATTAAATTTATTTTTTAAATAGATATCTAAGATGAATATATTTAAAGAAATTACCGAAGAATCAAGAGCTTAATTACTTTAAAGACAACATTTTCGGATTTTCTTAATCTATTCAATGTTAATCAAACTATTTACTCTTTTTTTAGCCTTTATAGACCATCAAACTGATTTATGAATAGGGTCTTGAATTGTGCTTACTTTACGATATGATGAGTCTTATTAAGAATGTTTTAATCTATTAACCTAATAAAATTTGAGGGCAAGAAACAGTGGTCAGAGTAGCAATTAACGGTTTTGGACGTATTGGACGTAACTTCGTCAGATGTCTATTAAGTAGAGGCAACGACACCAATTTAGAGTTGGTGGGTATCAACGATACTTCCGATCCAAAAACTAACTCTCACCTGTTGAAGTATGACACTATGCTGGGTGTTTTAGATGCGGATATTAGTCATGACAGTAACTCTCTGCTCGTCAACGGCAAAACAATTAAGTGCGTATCCGATCGCAATCCTTTGAACTTGCCTTGGAAAGAATGGGATATCGATCTTGTGATTGAATCTACTGGTGTTTTTCGCGATGCCCCTGGTGCCGGCAAACACTTGCAGGCGGGAGCAAAGAAAGTAGTTATTACTGCCCCTGGTAGTGGTCCAGACATTGGTACTTATGTGATGGGCGTTAACGACGATCAATACAAGCATGGTGAGTTTGACATTCTTAGTAATGCAAGCTGTACCACAAACTGTCTAGCTCCTATCGTTAAAGTGATTAATGAGCAGTTTGGCATTATTAAAGGGGCGATGACCACTACCCACAGTTATACGGGTGACCAACGTATTCTTGATGCTAGCCACCGCGATCTTAGAAGAGCCAGAGCAGCAGCAGAAAATATTGTACCTACCTCTACTGGTGCAGCTAAAGCCGTAGCTCTTGTATATCCACAGGTAAAAGGAAAGCTCAACGGTATTGCCATGCGCGTACCTACTCCTAATGTATCTGTAGTTGATTTGGTTGCTCAGGTTGAGAAGAAAACTATCTCCGAAGAAGTTAACGATGCGCTCAAGAAAGCTTCTGAGACGAACCTTAAAGGCATTTTGGGCTTTACAGACTTACCTTTAGTATCTTCTGATTTTAAAGGTACTGACGTATCTTCTACCATTGATGGACAGCTTACTATGGTCTTAGATGGTGACATGATTAAAGTCATTGCTTGGTATGACAATGAGTGGGGTTATTCTCAGCGTGTTGTTGACCTAGCTCAACTAGTTGCTCAAGGAATGTAAGATTAAAAGTTAAAATTTTATAACTGATTTTGTTAGACACCTCACTAATTTTGTTAGGCGGGGTGTTTTTTTACAGTGGAAGGCGGCGGGGCAGATAAACTGCGTGGCAAACCCTTTCAGCGCAGCTGTCTCACCGCGTCGCCGTCAAACGCAAACAAAGGGCTAAGTACAGATATATGTACTTATTTTATGCTGGCTAAACAAACTACACCAATTTACAACAAAACTTAGCTTCGATATTAGATGAAGCGATCGCCGAACGCGACGTTATCATCGTCACCCGACAGGGTAAAGAAGAAGTGGCGATTTTGGCAGAGTCATGAACCTTCAAATATATTGGAAAGCTTACATTTATTTAGATCTTTTACTAATGCTCAAAAGCTAACAGCAGCTATGGAAAGGGCTGAGGCGATCAAGAATAAACCAGTTTCCGAATCAGAAAGGCTGGCAGAGTGTCAAGAGTTGAACATTGACCATCATCGACATAGCAATATATTTAATCAGGCGAGGATTTTTAATAAAAGTTATCAGGGCTTTAAAAGAATAAGTAGCACCGCTAAGAGTTTAAAATCCGCCTGATATTTTGCTTACAGTCTTTAACATTTAAATTAAGATCGAATAATATAGTAATTATTGTTTAAATCATGCTTGATTTAGATCCTCAATTATGTTAAATGGTGATTGATCTTGCCTATAGTTGATCAATAGCTACCTTATGAATGGAGATTGTTAGGTAATTGATACCTCATTAACGCCATATTTTTATAAGTAACTGTATATGAATATTCTCATTCTCTGCTCTACTTTTCCCTATCCACCAGCTAAAGGCAGAAAACAGCTAAGAACATTTCATTTACTGCAATATCTTTATAGTCGCCATCAAGTTACCTTAGTGACTCGTCGTAGTGCAGAAGTTAGCGATCAAGAATTAGAAAATATGCAAAAACAGGTAAAAGAGTTAGTTACTTTTCCTGTAGCCAAAAATCTTGAACCTTTAAAATTGATTGATAAAGCAAAACGTTTAGGGGTATTTATCCAGCAGCGAACACCACCTGATGTTTTAGATAATTATTTACCTGTAATGGCAGATTGGATCAATGAAGCCGTTGCTCAAAAAAAGTTTGAGGCGATCGCCTGCGAGGATAATAGCGATGAAGTTTATATTGACCCAAAATGGCATAAACAATTGGGGGTAGTTCTAAATTTGCATTTTTCAGAATACAGCAAATATAAACAGCAGCTGGCAACAGGAGACTCTAATAACGAAATTAAAGATCAAATCAATTTAGGATTGCGAAAACGCTATGAACAAAGTTATCTAGAAAAATTTAGCAAGGTTGTAACGGTAACTAGCAAAGATAGGCGTATTGTTCGGGAGTTAGAGCCAGAATCTTCGGTAACCATGATTCCCAACGGCGTTGATTTGGACAAGTTTCCCTATCGAATTACCAACCAAGGAGGACAAAAAATTGTCTTTGTAGGTAAGATGGATAGTCCTGTAAATATCGATGCAGCCCGTTTTTTGGCACTAGAGGTATTTCCCGCCATTCGCCAACGCTATCCTGAAGCTGTCTTAGAGCTAGTAGGGGCAAACCCTGTGGCAGAGATTTTAGACTTAAAAAACTTACCAGGAATACTTGTAACGGGTGAAGTTAGCTCTGTTGTAGAATATCTGCATTGGGCAACTGTCTGCGTAATTCCCATTCGTCAGGGATATGGCTTGAGAAATCGCACCTTAGAAGCAATGGCAGCAGGAGTTCCTGTGGTGGGAAGCGATCGCGCTTTGGCAGAGTTTAAGGTTGATGGGTCAACTGTTCCCCTAAGAGCTATGCGGGCTAATACTTTAGAAGAATATATTTATGCCATTGGTCGTTTGTTTTCTGAACCTAAGCTACGAGAAAAGCTATCGGCAAATGCGCGATCGCTTGTTAAAAACGAATACACTTGGGACAAGGTGGGGCAAAAATACGAACAGGTTTTAATTAATGCCAGTAACAGTAAGAGCAGTAAGAGCAGTAATATTATTCTATGACGCAGGTTGTAATTGTTGGAGCAGGCCCGACTGGAGCGACGATGGCACTGCTATTGAGCAAAAAGGGAATTGCAGTCAAATTGGTTGAAGCCTCTCGTGATTTTAAGCGGTTGTTTCGCGGAGAAGGCTTAATGCCGAGCGGGTTAGATGCCCTAGAACAAATGAATCTATCAGGGCTTTTAGCAGAAGTTCCCCATCAAGCCATAGATGCTTGGGAATTTTTATTGTCTGGTCGAACTTTATTTCGAGTTGACGAACCGATAGAAACAAATGGCAAATACTGCACCACAGTAGTTTCTCAGCCTCACTTGTTGGCTGCAATTATTGAGCAAGCCGAAACATATCCCTCGTTTGAATTTATTCAAGGCGAACCTGTTGGGGATCTTTTATCTTCTTCAGGTAGGGTTTCTGGAGTTAAACTGGCTTCAGGTCAAGAAATAACCGCCGATCTAGTCATTGCGGGAGATGGGCGTAATTCTGTAATTAGAAAAAAAGCGGGTTTAAGTTTAACTAAGCTGCAAAATAATCTAGATATTCTTTGGTTTAAGTTGGATTCTGGCTCTTTCTTAAAATCAAAAAATATCTTTTATTCAATCTTGCAAGGACGTGAGGGGTTTGGTTTATTTCGAGCATCATCAGGTCAGTTCCATATAGGCTGGGGATTGCACGCCGATGATAACTATGATTGGCAACAGGTAGACTGGAGCGAAAAGTTAGTAGCCATTTCACCTCCCTGGTTAGCAGAACATATCTTGAAACATAGACAAAGTTTAACCAAGCCTATGTCATTGTCCGTTGTTGTTGGACGTTGCGATCGCTGGTCAATTCCAGGCTTACTTTTATTAGGAGATGCGGTTCATCCTATGTCTCCCATCCGCGCTCAGGGTATCAATATGGCGTTTAGAGACGTGATTGTTGCTGTTAACCATCTAGTTCCTTTGTTAACTCAAACATCAGCAAATCTGAGCAAAATTGATGCAGCACTATCTCAGATTCAGCTAGAAAGAGAACCCGAAATTAGGCGTATTCAACAGCTACAGGCACAAGAAGCGGCACAAGCCGAATTATTGCATAATCATGCTTTTTTGCGTTGGGGTGCGAAAACCTTTGCAACCATAATTCGTCCAGGCATCCGCGCATCATGGCTAAGAAGACAAAAGCAACTACGTCAGGGTGTAACTAAAGTCTGTTTAGTTGTTTAGTGACAAATCCTTACCTATCTGTAGCAAACATTTAAGCATTATGAAAATAGCAGTTTTAGGGCATCGTCGATTTCCAATTAAAGAGCCATTTGCTGGGGGTATTGAACGTTTCACCCATACCCTAGTTAAAGAATTAGAGAAAAAAGGTTGTCAAGTCACTTTGTTTGCTCATCCAGAGAGCGATCGCAGCCTTAATCTATCTTTAGAGCCAATTTTAGACACTTCTTTTTGTTTAAATCATGAAGAGGAATCTCATGAGGCTTATCTGAACATCATGGACTATCTCAGCACTGAAGACTTTGATTTAGTACACGATAATTCTCTAAACTATTTCCCCATAATTCTAGAAGATCGTCTTTCTATGCCTTTGGTAACGACCTTACACACTCCTCCATTTTCCCGTTTGCTAAGTGCTATTCGTTACCGTCAAAGGAAAAAGCGAGGTCACTATATTTCTATTTCTAAGTTTAACACCAAACTGTGGGGTATAGATAGCGATCGCCTGGAGACAATCCATAATGGCGTGGACACAAAAACATTTAGTTATTTACCTTTCTATCATCGAAACTGCGCTGTCTGGACAGGAAGAATTATCCCTGATAAAGGTACTCATCTGGCTATTGAAGCTGCTCAAAAAGCTAAAATCCAGTTAGTTATCGCTGGCAAAATTGGCGATCAAGAATATTTTGCTACCAAAATTGAACCTCACCTAAATAAAGGAGTTGAGTATGCAGGACATTTAGGACAAGAAAAGCTCGTGCCTTTATTGCAGTCAGCGACAATGACTCTCTCTACCCCTGTATGGTCTGAACCTTTTGGGTTAGTGGTTATAGAAAGTCTTGCCTGTGGTACTCCTGTGGTAGCATTTGATCGTGGTGCCATGTCTGAAATTTTAGATTGTCAAACAGGTATTTTAGTTCCTCCTAACGACACCGATGCCATGGCAGAAGGAATGAAGCGGGTTCAAGATTTGTCTCGCTACTCATGCAGAAAGCTAGCTTTAGAACGTTTTAGCCTAGAAACCATGATTGATAAATATATTCAGGCTTTTGAACGAATTATTGACCGACATAAAGAAAAACTATGCACCTTGGCTACTACATACACCTCCACGGTGGAGGACACGCCCAAAGAGCTAAAGCGATCGCCCAAAACTTTAATTTCCCCATCACCTTCATCGGCACTGGCGTTAGTCAACACAATTGGGAAGGAGTAAACAATTACCAGCTACTAGATTTGCCTCCAGATAAGGTAGAGTATGTTCCTGACTTGCCAATTAATCAAAACTGTCAAACTTATTCTTTTCATTATGCTCCCTACTATAGTGATGCCTATCGGCAAAGGGCAGTCATGCTGAGTGAATGGGTAGGCAAAACTAACCCCACTACGGTAATTGTCGATGTATCTGCCGAAATAACCCAGTATTTGAGGTTTTTAGGTGTACCCGTAATTGCCGTGCGTCAACATGGCGATCGCACTGATTATCCTCATCTTGCAGGTTATGATGCAGCCTATAAATTATTTGCTCCCTTTCCTGAAGTTTTAGAATTTGAGGGTATACATAGTTGGATTCGAGCCAAAACTATATATTCACCTGGTTTTTCTCGATATTCACAGCGAACAATTACAAAATCTGCTGCCAGAGAATCACTAAATATATCTCCCCAGCAAAAGGTGGCTTTGGTGCTAAACGGCAAAGGAGGTAGCCAACATTCTCTAGCTGATATTACTGCTGCTGCACTAGCTACACCAGCATGGCTATGGTTAATAGTGGGCAAAGTTAAGTATGATTCTGATGTTTTACCTGACAACGTTTCTGTTGTGGGTTGGTGCGAGGATACCTATATTTATCTTAAAGCTGCCAATGTAGCGATCGCTTCTGGGGGACATAATACCGTCATGGAAATTGGCACAGCGAAAATACCTTTTTTGTGTATTCCTGAAGCTAGACCTTTTGACGAACAAGTAATCAAAGCTCAACTATTAGAAAAGCTGGGTTTGTGTTTGATAAGAGAAGCTTTTCCTTGTAGTGATTCAATAGACTTTATATTTGAGAATTTAAAAACAATTAATATTAATAAATGGAATCAGATCATGGCTGTTGACGGTGCAGCACAAGCAGCTACAGCAATTGAATCTGAAGTGAAATTGTTAGCTAACTATTTAAACCTTTGTAATCTTGAGCATGATATCCAAAATGATGCTATTCGTATATAGCGATTCGCGAATCGTCCCTACTATTTTTTAAACAGGTATTTATTTCTGTTTCTGTAGGATATTTAATAATTTCTATTTGATTATCTTGTAGGCTAATATATCCCATCTCAACAAACTGATCGAGCCATTTTTTCATTGGTAATATCTGCCACTTCTGATCAAAAAAACGAGCATTATTAACTATTTCTTCTAAATGATTTAATGGAGGAGTATAGGATGGATGAAACTGATGATAGGCTAAAGCATTTATTTTATACAAAGGTATATGGTGCGATCGCATTATGAACGCAAAGTCAGTATCTTCACCTCCATAGCCACGATATCCTGTATCAAAACCACAAAGATTAAAAAAGGTTTTCTTTTTAATACCAAAACACAAAGACCAAAATAATTCATAAGGATGCAATGCTTTATTGTAATTAGTAATTTCTTTTCCCTGTAGCTTGTGGGGTGCAGACTGTTTTTCTAAAGCACTATATGTCCATTGATTTTGTTGCCAACCTGAAGTTAAATAGCGAACCGAACCTTGATATAGTGCATCTTCTTTTTCTAAATGATGATTAAAAACTTTAATTAAATTAGGATGACTGATACAATCTATATCGAGAAAAACTAACTTGTTCCCTGTAGCAATTTCTGCGGATTTATTTCTGGCTGCTGCTAAAGGCAGAAAATTATCATTTGTCTTAATAGCTGCTGTTTTAATAGGAAAATGTACTACTGGTAATTTGGGAAGCTCATCGTTCATAGTAACTATTACTAGTTCATTGAACAAAACTGTAGAATTAGCTAATCCTTTGATTAAATTTTTTAAGTGTAGTTTTCTGTTAGCGTAAATAGTACATACAGAAATATTATTTGTGCATTGCATACTTAATACGAGCGCGAATAGCTGCTTCTGGTTCACTATCAACTAATTTCTGAAAAGCGATCGCAATTTCTGAAAGCAATTCTGGCTGAGTTTGGGACAAAGTATTGCTTAAAGACTCTAAACCAACTACCGCAGCGTAGCGCACTACCCATTCTCCATCTTCTGTAGCTAGAAGTAAAGTTTTTAGCACCTTTTTTTGGGCGGGGATAACCTCACTCTCAGGCAACTTTGACCAGAGAATACTGCCTAAGCCTTTTGCTGCTGCACGACGTACACTTTGAGAAAAATCAGCAACCGCAGCCTCAAGTAATAAATCTAAAGCTGAAGGATCGCCAATACCTGCAAAGACTCTAGTTGCCCAAGCCCTTGCACCATAGTTATATCCATCCAGGTTTTTAAGCAGATAGGGAACAACAGGTTCGCCAATCTGAATTAAACCATCTACCGCAGCTACTGCTGCACCAGGGTTATTGAACCCTAAAACTTCAACTAAAGTGGGTATAGCAGCTCGATCGTTAACTTGTGCTAAGTTTTCGACAGTTTCTAAGAGTAAATCGGCTGAGTCGGCTTTGTTTACCGCATTGATTAATTGTTGAACATCGGACATTGGCAAATTAAGGCTGGTTAAAATTTACAATCTGAGATCTGCTAAAAGCTAATTTTACTATTCTGAGCGTCCTAATCTGAAATGCGATCGCGCCTATAAATTTAAAAATCATACTATTTGGATGAAGATAGTGATGATATTTCTTTTAGTAGTAGCAATTTGAAACTAAGGGAATTGGAGCTATAATTTCTCTTCCTGCTGCCAAGGTTCAATTTTACTCTGATTTGCTGCACTAATAACTTGATTAATATAAGCTTTAAGGTCAGTATTTTCTGTACCTAAGTTAATTTTACAAACGCGATCGCTCTGAGATAGAATGTCTTTTACTTTGCTAATGGCAACGTTGGATTTTAATGTTTCGTACTCATTTAAAATAATTTTGGCGATCGCAATATCTTTTTGCTCATCGTTTAATCTTTCCTGAAAATATGATTTAGATTCAGATAAACTAGTTTTCTTTGCCAAAACTTGACTGCTGTAATTGAGATATTGATTACGGTTTACGTCTGCGATTATTTTAGGAATTTTCTCTGCCAGTTCAGGAATTCTATTTTTTAAGACAGACCAAACGATGTCGTAATCAACCCCGAAGTAGCGATGAATCAAGTTATCTCGCATCCTAGCTACTTTCTTCTACTGAACCTCAGAATATTTGTCACGTAGAGACTCAGGAACATTCTTAGATGCTTCACCGATAACCTCAATACTTCTTACAACTGAACGCTTGAGATCTTCATTGTTCGTTAAATCATCTCTAGTTGCTAATCGTTTAGATGTAGCTTGCAGATATTAAACTTCTTGGTAAATGTGAAATAGGCGATTGGCTGCATCAATTGACATATTCTACTTCTTTAAAAATTGTTCTTCCACTCAACTCATTGAGAGATTTTTCTGTGATAACGTCGGTCTTTCTTCCTTCAAACAGGGTGTCGGTAAAATCTAACAGGTCACAGAAGTTATCCCAACTAGAATTATTAGTCACAATTAATAGATCTACATCACTTTGAGTATTAGCCTCATCCCGCACAAACGAACCAAACAATCCCACTCTCTCTACATCGAAGGAGGCAAATTTATCAAGATTATCTCGAAGGATGTCAAGTACTTCTTGTTTTGATTGAGGTATCATTTTATATGGTTTTTGATTCGCAATTTTTAACTTATTGATAATTATACTAAAGCGATAAAAGCAAATTTCTTGGTTTAATTGCTCAACTATACTGATATCATTTATTAATCCAGCAAAGATTTACAGATGGTATAAATTTTCTACGCTTTTGCTGACGTGATTCAAACCTCACTTTTTAAAGTTGATTTAGCTGTCTTTTGATTTATTTATCAATCACCTTTTTAAACAAAATGTGGGTTAAGAACTAAACCGCATAAATATAGAACATTTAGCCTATAGATATATACTGACTTTTATAATAAATCTTTAAAAAGCGATGTGTCCTCGCGTCAAATCCCACCCTAGCTCAACTCCTACAAAAACCGCTAAACTGTGGATTCTTTTGATCGGGATTAACCAATACCAAGATCGAAAAAACTTACCTTCACTAGAATATTCAGCACTAGACTGTCAGGGATTAGGAGAGGCACTAACCGAGGCAACCGCTAGCTTTAGTGCCAAAGAAGTTATTATTCACCATGATTTTATTCGTCAGCGTCCTTGTGTAGCAAACGTTCGGCGAAGTATCTCCCAGATTATTAATGCTGTACAAGCCGAAGACACTATTTTGTTCTATTTTTCAGGACACGGTATTTTAGAAGCGAGTAGCCAGGAGGTAGTCCTTTGTTTAGCCGATACCAATACAGAAAAGCTATTAACAACAGGTTTACCTTTAAATACTTTATTGAAACAATTAAGCAATTGTGCAGCCAGTCAGCAATTGATTTGGTTAGATGCTTGTCATAGTGGCGGGATGACTCTAAGAGGTACATCGAAGATATCTTTGCCCAATCCCAGTACTCGCTTAGTTGAAGTTCTACGTCATAAGGCTGCCGAAAGTAAAGGCTTTTATGCTTTATTGTCCTGCGATCGCTTGCAACAGTCTTGGGAGTTTCCCGAATTAGGGCACGGGGTGTTTACCTACTATTTGATGCGCGGTTTACGAGGCGAAGCAGCCGACTCCCAAGGGATTATTGAAGCTGATGCTTTATATCAATATGTTTATCATCAAACTCTACGCTATATTGATAAGACTAACCAGCAGATACGCTTAATTAACCAGCAAAAAAGCAATCGAGGCGAAAGCAGACTGCAATCTGAGTTTTCTTTCCAGACTCCCAAGCGCATTGTCGAAGGTTTTGGTAAAGTTGTCCTAGGAAAGCGATCGCCAGTCAATTTAGAGATTAATCCTCGCCAAGCATTAGTCGTTGATGGTGGATTTAAGGCGAACTCGACGACTTTGGCTTTGAGTCAAATTTTACAAAATGCTGGAAATTTTAAGCTAAGATACTTTCCTCAAACTAATGAATCTTGGTCATGGGTAAAAAATGCGATCGCGACTTGTTTGGATGCTAGAGCAAAGACTCAAGGGAAGGAAAAAATTAATACTGCTTTACTTTACTTACGAGGAGAAATATCAACCACCGCAACAGGGGAATCATGGTTAGTATTGCAGAACGATATTCGCTTATCTCGTTTTTGGTTAAGAAAAGTTCTCAAAGATTCCCGTGTTAACCAGCAAATAGTTATCCTTGATTGTCCTGGAGAAAATTTTTTAGCTGATTGGATAGAAGATCTACAGCTTGAAGAATCGAGAGGGCAATGTTTAATTGCAGCCAATTCACCCTTAGGCAATTCTCAGCAGTTTGCCGAGACAGTATTAGAAACGCTTCAAAATGCAGATCCTGACGCAGAATTAACTATTGCAGCCTTGATCGGTCAATTACAGTTAAGTTTGGCAGGAACAGGAATTGTGACTCAGGTGTGGCTATCGGGTACTCAGGGAGTAATTGATGTCTTAGTGGCTTCCAAGGGAGTTAATGAGCATCAACAGTCATTAGACTTAGGTATCTGTCCTTATATGGGCTTAAAAGCTTTTGGTGAAGATACTGCCGAATACTTTTATGGTCGAGAAGCACTGGTGCAGAAAATGCTCAACCAAATTAATCATAAGCCAACTATGGCGGTGATCGGTGCTTCAGGGAGTGGTAAATCTTCTGCTGTCCAGGCGGGATTAATGGCACAACTGAGACAGGGTAAGCAAATTCCAGGTAGCGATCGCTGGTGGCTTGGTCGTTTTCGTCCTGGTAGCCAGCCTGTGCAAGCTTTGGCTAAGTTATTAGCTGATTCTAGTAGTAAAGAATCTCAAGCACAAGAACAACTACAAATTGAGGGATTGCTTTACCAAGGAGTAGAAGGATTTGTCTGTTGGCTACGGACTCGTATAGAACCGATGGTATTACTGGTAATCGATCAGTTTGAGGAATTATTTACTCTAGCTAGAGAGAGAGAACGTCAAGAGTTTATCAAATTAATTTTAGGTGCAGTTAAATACGCAGGCGATCGCTTTAAGTTAGTTTTAACTATTCGTGCTGATTTTGTCGCTTCCTGTTTGGAAATACCCGAATTGGCACAAATATTGCAAAATAACAGTGTTTTAGTGCCGCCCTATCTCACAGAAGCCGATTATCGCTTTGCTATTGCCAAACCTGCCGAACAGGTGGGCTTACAGGTTGAATCGGGTTTAGTTGAAGTACTATTAAAAGATTTGGATCGTTCCGCAGGCGATTTACCCCTACTACAGTTTGCTTTACAACAACTCTGGTCACATCGCGAGAACGGCAAATTAATCCTTCAGGCATATCAAGAATTGGCAGGAATTAAAGGTGCATTAGAAAAACAGGCACAGGCAGTATATGATAATCTCGATTCACCTTCTCAAGACTGTGCGCGCTGGATTTTTCTCAACTTGACTCAACTGGGAGAGGGTACAGAAGATACTCGCCGTCGGGTTGCCAAATCAGATTTAATCGTCGCTAAATACCCAGAAGCTTTAGTGAATCGAACTCTACGCCTTCTCACTGATGCCAAGCTGCTGGTAGTCAACTTAGATTACGGTAGCAACTTAGGACAAAGCCGTAGCCAAGCTAATCCCCCCGAAGACGATGAATTATTCCTTGAAGCCATGCGCCAAGAGGCAACAGTGGAAGTTGTCCATGAAATTTTAATTCGTCATTGGTCAAGTCTGCGCTGGTGGTTGGAAGAAAATCGAGCTAGATTGCGATCGCAACGTCAGATCGAACAAGCAGCGATACTATGGCAACAAAAAGATTGCCAAGATGACTTTCTCTTGCGGGGTGTTCGTTTAGCTGAAGCAGAAGAAATATTTATTCAATACACTGAGGAGTTATCAGATACTGCTAAAGAATATGTGGCTACCTGTATCGATGCCAGACTGGCAGAACAAAAAGAAACAAAAAAACGTTTACGTAAAACACAATTGACCGCAACCGCTTTAGGCATTTTAGGAATAGCTGCTATTGTCTTTGGCGTTAGTGCCTATGGTCAGAAACTAATTACCCAAATTGAAAATATTGATAGTTTAAATTCCGTCGCCGAAGCGCAATTATTATCTAATCAACAGTTAGAATCTTTAACTACTAGTGTCAAAGCAGGAAAACAATTTGAGCAAATAAATAACTTAGGTAAAGCTCTAGTTGGTGAAGATAACTGGCAAGAAACTAAGACTAAAACTACCGCAACTCTTCAACAGTCTATTTATGGCACTCAAGAAATAAATCGCCTTGAAGGTTATAGTCAAACAGTAAATGCAGTTACTACAAGTGATAATGGTGAACTAATTGCTACTGCAAGTGATGACCAAAGTGTTGAAATTTGGAATAAAAAGGGTAAATTGCTTAAGACTTTTACTAAAGAAGAAACACAAGACAATCCTAGTTTTTGGAGTCAAAACAAGATTGACAATCCTAGTTTAGAACCAAATAATATTTCTACTAAAAAGAGTAATTACTTAGTCAGCATCAAAGATGAAACAATAGTCGAGCTTAGATTAAAATCTGATAATCGACTAATCGGTTCTTATTCTCATCAAGCACCAGTCAATAGCGTCAGTATTAGTCCAGATGACAAATTAATAGCAACCGCAACTTTTGATGGCAAAATTAATATCTGGAGTAAAGAAGGGATTTTGCAACAGACTCTAAATGGACATATCGGAAAAGTTTTAAATGTTAAGTTTATTCCTGGCAAAGAAAAAGATAGCTATAAACTAATTTCAACAGGTGTTGATAAAACCGTTAGAATTTGGCAGATTTTTAATCGTTATGGAAACAAAAAAGAGATAATATATAGCGTTGCAACATCTCCAAATCCTGATAATTATGCTGCTGTTAATGAAAATGGCGAAATTAAAATTTGGCGCATAAATTCAGATGGTACACAAAAACTAATTCGTATTTTTAAAGAATCTAAAGATACTATTTCGCAAATTAAATATAGTCCTGATGGCAAGTTAATAGCTTCTAGTGGTTGGGATAAAACTATCAAACTTTGGGATGCTGAAAGTGGCAGGTTGATTAATACTTTGAAAGGGCATAAAAATGGAGTTAATAGTATTGCTTTTAGTCCCAATAGTCAGACTTTGATTTCTGGTAGTGAGGATAAAACTATCAAGATTTGGAACATAATAAATAAACCAAAACTAATTAAAACTCTAACAGGACATACTAATAGTATTAAAGCTGTTGCTGTTAGTCCTGACGGCAAATTAATTGCTTCTGCTGGTTATAATAACACCATTAAAATCTGGTCGATCGCAGGAGAATTATTACAAACTATCAATGCACACAAACTAGCAATTACTTCCTTAGCATTTACCCCCAATAGCCAAACCCTAGCTTCTGCAAGTTGGGACAATACAGTCAAGCTTTGGTCAATTGACAATGCAGGAAAAAGCAGCGAGTTGTTACATACTTTAACGGGACATCAAGACGGGGTAACTACGATTAGCTTTAATACCGATGCTACAGTACTAACTTCTGGAAGTGGCGATCGCAATATTAAACTCTGGAATACCAAAACAGGCGAGTTAATTAAAACTCTGCGGGGACATACTAGCCAAATAAATAGCTTGGCTTTTAGCAGCGATGACCGAGCGATTATTAGTGGTGAAGAACAACAGGGTTTATTTTGGTGGAATTTAAATCTAGATAATCTTTTGACTCAAGGATGCGATCGCTTGTCTGATTATCTTTCAACTAATCCTAATGTAAAGCCAAGTGACAAGAAGCTTTGTCAATAAGTTCTACAAATTAAACGATAAAGAGTTAAATTATTTTCTATGGCAATTATAGTGATCGTTCTTTAAAACTTATAATTCCGTATATAGCCGAAATAATTGAGTCAAAATGCGATCGCTCGTGACATCATCTAAAATGTTCAATGGATAAATCAAGAACAGTAACGCAGCATCATAACGACTTTGTTATAAGCCTTTTTAAAATAAGAAGTATTACAAGAGAACCCAATACAAATTCTATGAAAAATCTGATTAGTGAATAATAACGATACAAAACGAATTTCACGATTGACTGCAATCATTACCCAATTGCAGACCAAAAGACTTTTGACCGCATCTGAACTTGCCTCCAAATTTTCAGTAAGTGTCAGGACAATTTATAGAGATATTAGAGCATTGGAAGACGCTGGCATTCCAATTTATGTTGAAGAAGGTAAAGGATACAGAATTATGGAACATTACAGGCTTCCGCCTGTGATGTTTACGGAAAACGAAGCAAATGCTTTAATTACTGCTGAACAATTAGTCCTGAATAACAAAGATTCCTCTTTCATCAAAGATTATTCAGAAGCAATCAATAAAATTAAATCTGTATTAATCCGAAATGTAAAAGACAAAGCCAATTTACTTTCTGAACGGACACAATTCAACCAAATCAAGAATATCGAAAGAACGAGTAGTAATTTGTCGGCTTTACAATTTGCATTGACCAATTTTTTCTTGACAAGAATTGAATACACAAATGAAGCTAATAAGACTACAAACAGAATCATTGAGCCATTTGCTTTATTAAGCACACGAGCAAATTGGTTATTGGTGGCGTGGTGCCTTTTGCGTAAGGAATTTAGGTATTTTCGACTTGATAGGATTAGAAAACTAGAAGTACTTTCCGAAAGGTTTACCCCTCACGATATGACCTTACAAGAATATTTTGAACGATACTACTGATTTTTTCAAACACCCCTGACATAGGGTTGTCATTGCGCCACTCTATACTGCTGATACATTCTTAAAAGTAGAGGAAATTTAGAACCAATGATTAATGCAATTTCAGATTTAAATTGGTTTGGCGTGCTATTTGCTTTTGCCGCATACTTTTTACTTGCGGTTCTTTGGTTTACGGTTCTGTTCAAAAAACAGTATACGATTTCATTGGGGAGGGAAAATGATCCGCAACAAAGTCTGGCTCCCATTTTCGTTATAGGTCCGGCACTGTGCACCCTTATAGTTACAATTACCAGCGCGATTTTGATGAATGCTTTGAATATAGAGTCTTATGAAGATGCACTGATGTTTGCTGTAATTGTTGGATTAGGTTACTTAGTTGCCAATACCGTCGACATCGCAATTAACCCTAATATTCCCCGTCCACTCCTTTACGGAGCAATAAGTGGCTTCTATCATTTAGTTGGTATTTTGATAGTTAGTATTATTCTGGTTTCAATGAGATAATGATTTTGCAACCATTGCTTACCCTGTTGTATATCTTTAGGCGATTACAACCCGGATACTAGAAGCTGTAATCTTACGATCTTCTTCCCAATGATCGCTATCTTCATCTTGCCAGTAAGCGATCGCCTCAAAGCATAATGGAAACAAAGTCAACATTCAAGTTCTCTGAACTTGGCTGGAAAATGCGATCGCCTTTCTGATTAACCTGAGTTCGGGTTAACAAAATGAGTCAACGGAGGTAGCTATAAGCTCTAAGCCATAAGCTCTAAGCTTTTTAGATTTTTCTTCAGAAGCTCTAGAGTAAAAAAGCGCGCAAAATATTATTTTTCAAATACTTTTACCATGAGGGTTTCGGCTTATCCCGAACTCAGGTTGATTATCTTGCTACTAATCCTAATGTTAAACCAAGTGACAAGAAGCTTTGTCAATAAATACAAACTACTTTTGATCTATCACGTAAAATCTTCATCCAAATCAAAGTATTAATCGATTAACATAACTTTTACTTCCTTCCCTTGACTAATGAACTTTTGACCAACAGGCGCGATCGCCAGACCGTTAGTCTGTGCCAGATTGATTAAGTTACCCGAACTATGGCTACCACCAGCTAAAGCAAATTCATATTTGCCATCTACTAAATGTAATTGTCCCCAAAGATAGGTTTCTCGTTTACCTGTAGCTTTCAAATCCTGGCGGGTAATAGCGTTAACAAACTTCGGCTGATAATTATTTTGTCCCGATAATTTTTTTAGTGCAGGTTGGACAAAACGCCAGCAGCTAACTAATGCCGAGACAGGATTACCTGGGATGCCAAAATAGAGACAGTTATTGTCATTGAAGGTGGCTACAGTTAGAGGCTTACCTGGTTTAACCGCTACGCTGCGGATATGTAGTGTTCCGCCTAATTCTGTCAAAATACGATCAACATAGTCATAATCGCCAACGGATACGCCTCCAGTTGATAAAACTATATCTGCTGATTCTATAGCTTGAGCGATCGCGCTTTTCAAAGCCTTTGGTTGATCGCCGACGATACCTAACTTAATAGGAATCCCACCATTACCTGCCACAAAGCTTGCTAGGGCATACTGATTAGAATCTACAATTTGTCCTGGCTGAAGAGTTTGTTCGGGGATAATCAACTCATCCCCAGTAGACAATATCGCTACGCGGGGACGACGATAAACCGATAGTTCAGTACATTGTGCCGTTGCTAATACGGCAATTTCGGCTGCGCCAATTTCAATTCCCGCTGCTAATATTGGTGTTCCAGCCTGATAAAATGCTCCTTTGTGTCGCACAAACTCCTCAGGTTCGGGTGCAGCTAAGATAGTAACTCGATCCGCTTCTCTTTGGGTATTTTCTTGAATTACAATAGTATCAGTTCCTTGAGGCAGCATTGCTCCAGTAAAGATACGAGCAGCCTGTCCTGGCTTGATATCTACTTCAGGGCGATCGCCTGCTGCAATTTCGGTGACGACATCTAAATGTATAGGATTCTTTTCAGCACAGGTTTTCACATCTTCATAACGTACTGCATAGCCATCCATTGCCGAATTATCCCAGTGAGGAAAATCTAATTTTCCGACAATAGGTTTAGCTATAATTCTCCCCTGAGCATTTTCGAGACTAACTATTTCACTGTCTCTTGCGGTATCTAGAACCCGAACTAAATCGAGAATAATACCTTCAGCTTCTTTAACAGGCAACATAAAACAATAAAGCTTAGAGTCCCAAAGGACTTGTGTGCATGGAGTCGGCAAAACAATACAATTAAAAGAGGAAGTCTCCCGACTGGACATCTGTGAAGCTTTCTCTAGTTCAAACTTAAGCAAATTATAGCAATGAGCAACATACAGATAGAATCAGATCTTAAAGAAATCCTTAATAAGTTTGAACAAAAGCTCGATCACATACAAAAAGACGTTACAGATATAAATTTGAGATTAACTAAGGTAGAGACTAAACTAGACGGCACGGTTCAAGATATCAAGCAAATTAAAGGCTCACAAGAAGCGCAGATTTGGACATTGATTGGAGTTTTAATTACTGCTGTTGGTGACTTTGTTGTGGCGGTGGGACGTTCTGTGCTTTCATTTAATCCTTAAATTTTTTTAAGGCATGGGTAGATTATTCTTTATAAAAACAAACTATCTTAAATCATGTATGACGATAACCGACTTTATAAGCCTGATTATAAGAAATATCCCAAAGTTCCGATGGACAGACGAGTATGGGCATTTGCGATCGACTTTCTGAGCATTTGGTTTATTAGCTCCTTTTTTGCCTCAAATCTGTATATTCAGTGGCTAGTATTTCTACCCCTTTGGCTGATTATGCGAGTGCTGATCGTGGAAAAAAATAAAGGTCAAAGCTTGGGCAAATGGGCATTTGATATCAAAGTCATCGATCCGCGCTTTAATCGAGTCCCCGATTTGATGAATTTATCTAAACGAGAGATAATGGTAGGCGTGTTTGCAGCTTTGGCGATCGCAGGATTACAAAATTTTACCAACGGTTTGTCTGTACTGCTTTTACTGAGTCCTTTGGCGATAGATTGCTCCATATCCTTACTAGATGAAGAGGCGAACTTAGCTGGACACGATCGAGTGGCACAGACTTTTATGGTACAAACAGAAAGAGGTTTTTCCCTAGACTTAAGACTAAAAAAAATATTTGGTCAAATTCAGCGTAGTATGCGAAAATAGTAAGCTGCGTGTCAATACCGCGATTAGAGATGCTTTCTGACCGTTGGTCAGTATGTGAGTAAACATAACAATATATAATATAGATAATCCCTGAGCAAAAATCATGGCAAGCAAGAAAGGCGTTCGCATAGTTATTACTTTAGAATGCACTGAGTGTCGCACTAACACCAATAAGAGATCGCCTGGTGTATCTAGATATACCACAACCAAAAACCGTCGCAACACTACAGGCAGAATGGAATTGAAAAAATTCTGTACTCATTGCAACACCCATACTGTTCACAAAGAAATTAAGTAATTTCTTAAAACTAGTTCAACTGAATAACTTATTGAATCATCATGGCATATTATCGTAAACGTCTTTCCCCAATTAAACCTAGCGATCCTATCGATTATAAGGACATAGAATTGCTGCGCAAATTTATCACTGAAAGAGGCAAAATTTTGCCCCGTCGCATCACTGGTTTGACCGCACAGCAACAAAGAGATTTAACTGTAGCGGTAAAAAGAGCTAGAGCGATCGCTTTATTACCTTTTGTAAATGCAGAAGGTTAAATAACCCTTGTTTTTGCAGCTTAATGGCAATAAAGAGTGAGCGAAAAGTAAACTAAAGCAAGTAAAATAGAGTTTACTGTCGTAATCAAGTACAAAGCTGGTGGAACAAGGAAAGCTGATTGAATTCAGAGTGCAGGGAGAACGTCGTCTTGCAGTTGCCGAAAGACCAGAAGGAAAAAAGGATTGGATCGTAGTTGATGCAGGGGGACAATCTCACAAGATACGTCCCCAAAGAGTTGATTACACCGTAGAAGGAGTTATTTGTGAACCTGCGGAGATCCCCAGCTTTTTAGCAGAAGTTGAATCTTATTTAGACCCTGATAGTCTAGAAGTAGCCTGGGAAGTATTAATCGAAGATAGCAGCACCGTTACTCCACAGCAAATGGCAGAACTGTTGTTTTCAGATCGAAGTCCAGCACCTTCTTATGCTGCTCACTGTCTTTTGAGTCAAGACAAGATATATTTCAAGCAAAAAGCCGATCGCTACGAACCTAGACCAGAATCTCAGGTTGAAGAGATTAAACATCAGCTAGAGGTTCAAGCACAAAAGGAGCGTCAGAAAGAAGAATTTATTACCCATGTCAAAGAAGCTCTAGAAGGAAAAGAGATTGAATGGAGTGAAAGCGATCGCATCCGCTTAGAATCTATCGAAAAACTGGCACTTCAAGCCGACAATGCCCCTAAATCTGTTCAAGAAATACTCAAAGAAATTGGCAAAAATTATGATGCCCAGGCAGCTTTTCAACTATTAGTGGATATAGGATGGTGGAGTGAGCATGAAAATTTATTTTTGCGTCGCAGTTCTTATCCGATAAACTTCTCTAGAAAGGTGCTTGATGTGGTGCAGCCTCGTCTTCAATTAGATCCTGCCGAAGCCGACGACAATCGTTTAGATTTGACTTATCTCAAAGTTTGTACCATTGATGATGAAAGCACCACCGAAATTGATGATGGTCTGAGCATCGAATATTTAGATAATGGTACAGCCAAAATTTGGGTTCATATTGCCGACCCGACTCGCTTAATTGAGCCAGAAGATGAACTAGATTTGGAGGCTCGTCGCCGTAGCACTAGCCTTTATCTGCCTACAGGTATGGTTTCTATGTTCCCGACGGAGCTAGCAACAGGACCGATGAGCTTAGTAGAAGGACAAGTGTGCTGCGCTCTCAGTTTTGGCGTAGTCCTCGATCAAACAGGAGGAATTCAAGAATATGAAATTCATCCAAGTCTAATCAAACCTACTTATCGTCTTACCTACGATGATGTGGATGAGATGTTGCAGCTAGGAATACAGAATGAACCCGAAATTCCCGATTTGGCTCAAAAGTCCCAGTTAAGACGAGAATGGCGCAAATCTCAAGGCTCAATTCAAATCAAGATGCCAGAGTCGGTGATCAAAGTCAAAGATAACGAAGAAGTAACCATTGAACTGATTGATAGCTCTCCCTCGCGCCAGCTAGTTGCAGAAATGATGATCCTAGCAGGTCAAATTGGCGGAAAATATGGAACAGAGCATAACTTGCCTTTACCCTACAGAGGTCAGCCACAGCCCGAATTACCCTCAGAAGAAGAGTTACTCCAACTTCCTCCAGGTCCAACTCGTTTTTGTGCTTTACGTAGCTGTATGCCCCGCAGCGAGATGAGTATGTCGCCGATTCGTCACGCTAGTTTAGGTTTAGATAGCTATGTTCAGGTAACGTCGCCAATCCGTCGTTATACAGATCTTTTGGCGCATTTTCAAATCAAGGCACATTTAAGGGGAGATGAACTGCCTTTTTCACGGGAAGATCTACAGGAGATTGTCTACAGCGTTAGCAGTTCATCCTATGAAGCAACTTTAGTAGAGCGTCAAACTAACCGCTACTGGGGATTAGAATACCTGCGACGTAACGCCGAATGCGTGTGGGATGTATTAGTTTTGCGCTGGCTAAGGGAAGATGAAAACTTAGGTCTGGTTTTGATTGAAGATCTAGGTATGGAATTGCCCCATCGCTTTGATCGCCCTGTAGCTTTAGGAGATCGCCTGGAAATGCAGGTGACTCGTGCCGATCCTCAACGAGATGAAGTACGATTTAGAGAGATAACTGAAGCAGAAATTCAGGCAACGTCGTCTTAATTTAGGGACTGACTAGAAATGAACATACTTGAAAGCTTGAAGATGGCGACTTCTACTCTGGTTGCCAATAAAATGCGTAGTAGTTTGACCATGTTGGGCATTATTATCGGCAACGCTTCGGTAATTGCCATGGTAGGAGTAGGACAAGGGGCGAAAAATCTAGCTTCAGAACAGTTTGAATCCCTTGGTCCTAACGTTCTGTTTATCGCCCCAGGATCGCAAGAAAACAGACGCACTACTTTTAGCCAACCAAAAACTCTAGTTTGGGATGATGCGATCGCCATAGCCGACCAAGTACCTAGCGTTAAGGAAGTTGCTCCCCAAATTAGTGCCAATAGCCTAATTACCTATCGTAATCGTAATAGCAGCGAACAGGTAATAGGTACTACCCCTGAATATTTGACGGTCAGAAGTTTTGAAGTAGATCGAGGCAGATTTTTTGGTGATGAAGATGTCAAGCGCAATCAGCGAGTAGTAGTTTTAGGTTCAGAAATAGCCGAGAAGTTCTTTCCCCACCAAAATCCTTTAGGGAAGAAGATTAGAGTTAAAAACATTAACCTGGAGATAATTGGAGTCTTAGAAGCTAAGGGGGCATTTTTGGGTAGCAATCAAGATCGCACAGTATATATTCCCCTAACCACAATGGCGAGTCAAATTGTCGGCGATAATTCTCCCTATGGGACTCAGGTAAGCGTTATTTCCATTGCTGCTAAGGATGAAGATAGTATTCGGGCTGCCCAGCTACAAATTAAAAATCTTTTGCGGTTGCGCCACAAAATTACTGGTCAAGATGATTTTAGCGTCAATACTCAAAAAGACGTATTACAGATTGTGGATACCATTACCAGTGGTTTAACCGTTTTGTTAGCAGCAACTGCCGGTATCTCTTTGCTAGTCGGCGGCATTGGGGTAATGAATATTATGCTGGTAGCGGTAACAGAAAGGACAAAAGAAATTGGCTTGCGTAAAGCAATCGGTGCCAAGGAAGGAGATATCTTGTGGCAGTTTTTGATCGAAGCAACAATTCTTTCGGCAGCAGGAGGCGCGATCGGTACTGTAGTTGGTGTCACAGGAATTGTTTTGGTGGGTACATTTTCTCCCCTTGCACCAACTATTTCTCCAGTAGCTATTTTACTTGCGGTAGGGGTTTCGGGAATAATTGGTCTTTCTTTTGGAGTTTTTCCTGCTAGGGCAGCAGCCAAGCTCGATCCGATAGTTGCTTTGAGAAGTATTTAAAGAATTTCTAGGTAATAGGTCGATCATCTATAGTCATTCCAATTAATTTCCTCGTGATTGACTGGTTTTAAGTCAAAGGTCAGGAGAGTTTGAGACACCTATCACAGTTTTCTTTTTTCGTATGATTTCTATTTGAAATGACTATACTACTAAGCATATAAGTACTAAAGCAAAATAGATTATACAAAAATATTAGCTAAGAGGTAAACTAAAAATTCAAGTAAAAAATGAATTAAAAGTAAAAATTGAGTCAAAAACTGAGTCCAGAAACAATCAAATTATTGCGAAGAATAAATCTTCATAGTAAGAAATATTTAAAATGAAATGGAAAAGATTAAGAAAGATAGTGGGATTCAAGCCAGAAAAAGGACTATATGACCAAAAAAAACGAATACTAACAGCTTTAAACAAATTATCGCTTTAAGGAGCTATAGATTTAAGATATTTAGACAAAACTGGTTTTTGTCTAACTCCTTATGTTCCCTATGCTTGGCAAGATACAAAAGAACAACAAGGATTAAAAAGCAAACCAAGTAAACGGATAAATGTTATTGGGTTATTGAATAAGAATAATGAATTAGATTCCTATATTTTTGAATGTAAAATAACTAGTGATATTGTCATAAAGTTTATTGACAATTTTGCGAAAATAATCAAAAAACCGACAGTAATAGTTATCGACAATTCTCCCATTCATACTAGTAATGCTTTTCGAGAGAAAATAGCAGAGTGGAAACAACAAAAACTAGAAATATTCTGGTTGCCAACCTATTCTCCGCAATTAAATTCAATCGAAATTTTGTGGCGATTTATGAAATACGAGTGAATTGAAATAAAAGCTTACTCTAATTGGAAAAGTTTAACTGAGTATGTAGAAAAAGTTTTAAAGCTTTTTGGCGATCGCTATGTAATTGATTTTGTATAGGTACTTATAATAAACTTAGCTAATCGCTTAGTCTATTATAAAGTTAACCAACATCAATCTGAGATAAAAACTCTGCTTTACCCGTGATTCCAGGATTGAGATAAAAAATAGAGCCAGCTAAGTTATCTTCAGTTGAGCGATTTTGTCCTCCTGCGGTAGTAATATACAGTCTGCTGTAATCAGCACCACCAAAAGTTAAGCTACTAATTTGAGCCGTGGGAAAGGGAATCCGCAGCACTTCTTTTCCTTCTGGACTGTAGCGAAAAATATGTCCCCCATCCCAACGCGCAGACCAAATATATCCTTCACTGTCTACTGTTAAGCCATCGGGAACGCCATCGATTTCGGTAGTTAAAATATGAACTTGAGGATCGCTTAATTCCCCCGTTGCCAAATAATATTCAAAACGATAAATAGTATGAGTATCTGAATCTGTAGCATAAAAATACTTGAGGTCTGGAGAGAATCCCATGCCGTTGGGAACGGTTAATCCCTCCATGATCACCTGTAATGAACCATCCAAATCCAAACGATATAGCCTCCCAGAACATTCGGAAGTGGCTACAGTACCACTATAAACTCTTCCTAGAGGATCGGCGATCGCATCATTGAAGCGGGTTAATCTCTCAGCAGGAATCTCAGCCACAATGGTTTTGATTTGTCCTTCTTGCCAATGTTCAATTGTGCCTTTGGTTTTAAACAGCAGCAAAGAACCATCTTTTTGGATAGTAAAACCACCTACAGGTTCACCAGCATAGATTTGCTCAGGTTTTCCTGGAGGATGATAGCGATACATTTTTCCTTGAGGAATATCTGTCCAGTAAAGACATTGCAGTTGAGGATGCCAGGTAGGGACTTCGGCATTGTGATGAGGATGATCGAGTAAAATACTTGGCTGTTTAGTTTTTATATTCACGATCTTAACTTGATGATTTTTAGCTGTACAAACCATCAAAACCCGTCATGATTTATTTTAAAACAGCAATTTAATATAGATTAATATACGTTTTGTGTTTAATTAAATGACCAAGCGCGATCGCCAATTTTATGACTCTTTAGTTACTAGCAAAACAGATTTAATCGGTCTTTGAATCCTATTCCCTTCTTTGTCTACTCTGCCATAGACAGCTTGACCATCGTAATATAGAGAAGCGGAACTTCCTCCATCCAGATTCATGGCTTTGACTGCACCAAGACTAGACAAGAAATTAGCAAATTCTGCTAAAGATATGCCCGATAAAGGTTGTGGCTGCTGTGCCACCATAGCTAGAATTACGTCACCCTTACTCGTAATCCCTACCGCGCTTCTGGCATTTAAACTATCACTACCGATCGCATCACGGATTTTTTCGCCATCTTGATAAGCAACAAACCCCTCGGCGACAGAAGTATCTTTAGGTAATAAACCAGGTCCTCCTCCTAAAGACGCTTTTAATGTACAATTAGAAAGTATGGGTGCGAAGTGTGGCTGAATATCGTATTGTATCTGTTCCCCACATTTGTAGCGACGAAACTCAGCACGATTAAATATTTTCCCTAAATACTGTTTTAAATCAGGATTGTCTACCAGCCTTTCATTGAAGCGCGGATCGGCGACAATCTTTGACTCTTGAGTAATAAAGGAAGTGGTCTTTTGATTTACAGGATCGAAGTAACCGCCATTGATAGCTGCAACAACGTCATCTTTGTCTTCTACGAACTCTTGAATAGATTTGAGTTCACCTGAAATTTTAGGAGCAACAATATAATTACTGTTGTGAGGAATAGTAACGGTGTGGATCGTATGTTGCGATCGCTCAATAACATCATAGCGAACCAGATTATCTGAAGCGACTGGTTTAGCTAGAGATAGATTGTTGATGCTAAAAGATAAAATCAAGCCGACAACAGTTAATCCTAAAAAAATCCATCCTGTTCTTTTCATTATTTATTACTCATTACTTATTACTTCGGACAAAATTTGGATGATGTACAAGCTTGAAAAGCTAAAAAATTATATTTTTCCTGAACAAAAACAATTTAATCCAAGTTAGCTTCTTTTCCTAACTGCCCAGTACAGACAAGCGGTCAGACCCCCTAAAGGGTTCGACAGTTCCTTCAAGCGGGGGAACCCCGCCAACGGACTGTCTCACCGCGTCGTCTGAAAGACGCAAGGGAACGCTGACCGAATGCCTTGTCTCTTCTCTAACTGTTAAGATTTCGGATAGTAAATCAACCCCACACCCACTTTATTCTTATGGGTAAAAATATATTCAGAGGCAACTAAGTCTTTGAGACAAACTTGAATCATAGAAACAGGACGATTAACAATTTTGCTAATTTCTTTAATAGTTATACCAGTACTTCTCGCCTGAATTATCTGTAAAATTTGTTCGTGAGTACTAATGCCAGGAGTTGAACTGATAATATTAATTTCTATCACTGACTAATATCTCCTTGGTCATTAATTAAGTTGATTGCCAGAAACTTAATTTAGTAAAAGTAAAATAACGGACATAACATATAGTTATCCCCGCAGTTATATCCGCTATTTTTATTAACGACTACAGTAAATTTACGTAGAGTAGAAAAATTAAAATTTTGCAAAAATCACGAAAGTTTTACCAATCTGCGATCGCAGATTGGTCATCAAGCAAGTGCTAGTCTTAATAACTATGAAAGATGAACAAAAAATATCTGCTTTTGATGCTGAAATGATGCAGAGATGTATACAGTTGGCACAGCGCGCAGCAGGAAAAACGACACCCAACCCTTTAGTAGGTTCAATTGTAGTTAAAGATGGCAAGATTCTCGGCGAAGGCTTTCATCCAAGTGTAGGACAACCCCATGCCGAAGTATTTGCTCTACAAGACGCGGGAGAAGAAGCCAAAGGCGCAACAGTATATGTAAATCTTGAACCCTGCAATCACTACGGCAGAACACCACCTTGTTCAGAAGCCTTAATTAAGGCACAGATAGCCAAGGTAGTTACGGGAATGGTAGATCCCGATCCTCGCGTGGCTGGAGGCGGAATCAAAAAGTTACAGGATGCAGGCATAGAAGTCATAGTCGGGGTAGAAGAAACTGCCTGTCGTCAATTAAATGAAGCCTTTATTCATCGTCTCAATTACCAACAGCCTTTTGGCATACTTAAATATGCCATGACCTTAGATGGTAAAATCGCAGCCACAACAGGACATAGTGCTTGGGTAACAGGAAAAGCATCCCGTCATCTAGTACATCAGCTAAGAAGCACCTGCGATGCGGTAATTATCGGCGGCAATACAGTACGTAAAGATAATCCGAACTTAACTACTCATGGTGTAAAAAAACATAATCCCCTGCGAGTCGTCATGAGTCGTAGCCTAGATTTACCTACTGAATGCAGCCTCTGGCATACAGATATTGCCCCAACTCTAATCTTTACGGAAATAAATAGTAACCCCGTGCTTCAGAAAAAACTAACTAACAAGGGAGTAGAAATTATCGAGGTTACTCAACTCACACCCAAAGTAGCCATGGAACATCTATACCAAAAAGAACTATCTAAAATATTATGGGAATGTGGTGGGACATTAGCAGCTAGGGCGATCGCCGATGGTACAATTCAAAAAGTAATGGCATTTATCGCCCCCAAAATCATTGGTGGAACGTCTGCGCCATCTCCCGTTGGTGATTTGGGCTTTAGCAAAATGACGGAAGCACTGCAATTAAAACAAATAACTACTCAGGTAATTGATGCAGATATTTTAATTGAAGGCTATTTATTAATGGACAATGGCTAATTAGGGCGTGTCACCAATTGAAAAAATGCGATCGCTTAGGAAAATGATAGAATCTAAATCAAAAACTCAAAAATGACTAAACGCTACGCACTTAGAGACGACCAATGGAATAGAATTAAAAACTTATTACTAGGAAGAGAAGGAACAGTAGGGGTAACAGCCAAAAATAACAGATTGTTTATTGAAGCAGTTCTCTACCGTTATCGTGCTGGGATTCCCTGGAGAGATTTACCTTCAAGATTTGGAGACTATCGAGTAGTACATAAAAGACATAGTCGATGGAGTAAGACAGGAGTTTGGCAGAGGGTATTTCAGCATCTAGCTCAAGACAGTGATAATGAATATCAAATGATAGACTCAACAATTGTTCGCGCTCATCAACATAGTAGCGCAGCAGAAGGCAAAGATAAAAAAAGAGTGTATTGGACGCAGTGCTGGAGGTTTAAGTACTAAAATCCATGCTATCGGTGACGCCCTGGGAAATCCTACTCAATTTTATCTAACTCCAGGAGAGGCTCATGACCTAAATGGAGCAGATGTTTTACTCCCAAATATAGAAGCAGAATCGTTTCTAGCCGATAGAGCAAATGGATGCTCAAGAAAGAGTACTTAATCGCCTTCGAGAGAAAGGGTGTCAGGTTGTGATTCCATCTACAAGGAGAAGAAAACAAAAAAGAGACTATGATAAGCATCTGTACAAAGCTCGTCATCTCATAGAGAATTTTTTTGCCAGACTCAAGCAATACAGGGGAATTGCTACCCGTTATGACAAAAGAGCCTTTAATTTTTCGGGTTCTATTTATCTTGCTGCTTCTATTGTTTGGCTTAATTGACGACACGCCCTAATGTTGGAGAGATGAAAAATAAACACAACACAATGAATTCATCTTCATCTCAAAAAACATAAGTAGTTAGGAAAAATTAATTACACATTTCAATTTCTTTTCCCCCTTTCCCCTTAACCTTTCTCTCATAAACGATGAATTTAATTTTGCACAGGTACTTATATGAGAATGCAGAATACTTTGCTGAATAATTCTAATGCTACTTGTATGCTGGTTGAGGCGATCGCTAAAAACAGTCAAAATATAGTTTGGAACATTAGTTTGGATGGGCAATCTGTTGCCAATGATAGAATTAGGAGAGTCTCAATAGATAAATTTTATGAGTTAGTGACAGACGATTTCCAAGCTTTCAAAAAACTGTGTAAAAAGCTACCAATAGCAATTAATGATGTCATGACAGCAACTCAGTTAGATGGTGAAATAAACACAGTAGTTGCTGAACTAAAGCAGATTTCTCCTAATGTTTTAAAAAGTCTTTACCTTCTATCATTTAGAAAATATGAGGGATTTGATGAATTCAATCTCTAAAATAAGTGTTTCTGAAGTTTTATTAGCAGATATTTTATCTGTGTTAAAAGCAAATATTCAGAAATGGAAAGAAAAAGGAAAAATAAAACCTCAAGATAATGGAGAATATTTATTAAAAGATTTAACAAGCTTTCCCCAAATACAGGCAATATTAAATTCACAATGGCATATTAAGCAAAACATTAATTCCCTTGAAAAATATAAATCTATTGAGCTTTTTGCAGGTGCAGGAGGACTGGCTATAGGATTAGAAAAAGCGGGTTTTAGTACGATAGCACTTAATGAAATTGATATAGATGCCTGTAAAACTTTAAAATATAATCGCTCCGAATGGAATGTAATAAAGGAAAATATTAGTAATGTAGATTTTTCTGACTATAAAAATGTAGATTTCTTATCAGGAGGATTTCCGTGTCAAGCATTTTCTTATGCTGGTAATGAATTAGGCTTTGAAGATACGAGAGGAACATTATTTTTTAAATTTGCTAGAGCAATTAAAGAAATAAAACCAAAAGTATTTTTAGGTGAAAATGTCAGAGGTTTATTAAACCATGATCGGGGCAAAACAATAAAAGTAATCAAATCAGTAGTAAAAGAATTAGGTTACACCCTAATTGAACCTAAAGTTCTCAAAGCTATTTTCTACCGAGTTCCCCAAAAAAGAGAAAGATTGTTTCTTCTTGGTATTAGAAATGATCTAGTGCAGTATGCTAATTTTACCTAGCCCGAACCTTATTTTCGTGTAATGACTGTTGCAGATGCTTTGAAGAAAGGAGAACTATACACAACTGATTGTCCCAAATCTCAAGGAAAATCTTATCCCGCAAGAAAAAAAGAAATTATCTCTATGGTTCCTCCTGGAGGATGCTGGATTGATTTACCTGAAGATATTCAACGCGAATATATGCAAAAAAGCTATTTTCTTGGAGGGAAAAAACTGGTATGGCAAGAAGATTATCATGGGATGCACCTAGTTTAACTCTTACTTGCTCTCCCGATCAAAAACAGACTGAAAGATGCCATCCAGAAGAAACTAGACCTTTATCAATCAGAGAATATGCCAGAATTCAGACATTTCCTGATGAATGGGAGTTTTTAGGTTCGCTCAGTAGTAAGTATAAGCAAATTGGTAATACTGTGCCTGTCAATTTAGCTTTTGCTGTTGGCAGAAAAATTATTGCTTTATTAAATAGTATTAAACTCAATCAAGAGCGAACTAAGCTAATAGATCGGCAAAGTTTGCCTGTTAAGGTATGAATCAATCATTTTTCAGTTATTATCGAATTAAATAAGATAGTTACGGTCACAAAAAGATAATTAACTTGCACGATCACCTTTCCTCTTTAGATACAAAATCTATCCTAGGTAAGATATTTAACATCGCTATTCTACGCTTTACTGGTAGCTGCCGTAATGATGGCACAAGTCTATCACCAGATAACCTTGTCTATATGTTAGACAAAGTTGCTAATCTTGAGTTTCAATGTTCATCGTCAACAATTGATCTTGAATTAGTGATTTTCTGATGTTAAGTATTTTGTCTCGATCTTTCTAGTTTTTTTGCCTTTGCCACAATCTGTATGATTGTTTATTTTAAGATGACTTACCGAGTGTAGGTTATAACTAAGCAGGTTTAGAAATTGGCGATATCTCATCTAAAATTGCCAAACTTCTGCTTGATAGTTGTCGGGCGTTGGTTTTACTTGGCAAACCAAAGATTCTCCAGGCTCTAAATCTACTTCAATAAACAGTTGTTCTACAGGTTCGGTGGCTAGATGTTCATTACCTGCAAATTCTTTTAAATCCACGGTAAGCAATTTCAATTTAAAGCCAGATGGTATCATACAGCCAGGGGTTAGACAGCATAGTTCAAAACGCCATGAACCTGCTTCGCTTAAGGGCAAAATTCTTAATTCATAAGGTTGATTGGCGATCGCAATTTGTTTTGCCAAACCAATAATAGGCACATCTTTAGTTGCTTCAGAAGTAGCTACACCTCTAGCACCTATACTTGGAGTCATTTTAATCTGTCTCCAGCCTAATTCAGCCGACAAGCTACGCACACCTTGCTGTAACCATTGTAATATTGGAGCTTTGGCAGGGACACCACGACGGACTTTGGCTAAATTTCGACACCAGGTTGTATTTTGCATCAAAGCTGCCCAGGTGGAGAAGGGAACAGCCAACCTGGGTAACAATTGTGACTGACTACCCAAACGCTCGATTAAGTTTTCAGCCTGAACCTGGGAGATGGCAGCAATTGGCGCAACTGCAACCTGAGTAACTTCTTGTGGGCATAACTCTCTTGCAACCCATAAAACATTTATATCGGTAATTAATTGCTCGTTATTTAAACTATAGGTGCGATCGCTCTGGTTAAAATTGCCGTTATTTTTTAGCTTTTGATGAGTTGTGTAACCCCAGATGCGAACATAACCAGCATCAACATTTACCTGTACCGCTAAGTAGTAGTCTGCTGTCCATCCAGGAATGTCAACCCATTCTTGAGCAACCCTTAATTCGCTTAAATCTTCTGCTTCAGTGGGAATTAAAATTAGTTTGGCATCTTTAAGCTTGATTGCAGTACCGTTGACCACTTCCCAAATATCAGCCTGAGTAGCTTTGTTAAATCCTGCTTTGGCTGTGGCATCTTCTTCTGCCTGTAACCAGGGTAAAAAAACGTTTAATACTATCTGGTTGAGATAGCTTTGCCAGTGACTACTAGAATTAGCAGTATTTTGGTTTTTCCAAGCTGCTTCTAGTGTAGCTGGCTCAAGTTCTAAAATTAATTGAGTAGGGTCAAACAAACTTTGGTCGGCAGCGGTCATCGGCGTACTCCCATTTAAAATGTTTTTTCTTATTGGTCGCTGCCATAATAACTAGCTAACCATTCTTCTAATAATGAGCTTATGTTGTCGAGTACGTCCGATGTCAAAGATATATGCAGTTTTTCTTTAGTCCACTGTGCTAAGGCTTTTAGCAATACTTTTCTGGCTTGAGATAGTTGGCGAGAAATTGTGTATTGTTGGGTTTTCAATTCCTGGGCAATATCTGCCTGTTTGAGTCCTTGGGAGTAATAAAGCTCTAGTAACTTTTGCGACTCTGGCTTAAGTTGGGCAACAGCATTAGTCAAAAACTGATTGATATCTGTTTGCTGTTGACTTCGCTGCTGTATTTCCTCCTTGATAATCATGTCGCTCAAAAGCGAGTCATCTACTTCGCCCACAATAGAATCAACAATTTCTCCCGATTCATATCCAGGCTTAGGCTTATTAATTGAAGTAACGTTGGGAAACAAAAAAGAACGAGCAGCTTTAGCGCAGATTAGCATCCATTTCTCGATATTTTCGGCAGTAGCGGCTTTATTGGGCTGTTTTGATTGTTTTTGTCGCTCTTGATTGTAGAGAAGAGCGATCGCTTTCCAGGTTTCAGACTCTGGCTTTGGTAGTTTGCGAGTCGAACTGGCACGTTTTGGAACATATACGATCTTCAGACAGTTCCAAGCTAAGACGTAGCTTTCGACTACTTCAGGATCGAGTCCTGCACTAGCCAGAGCTTCTACCATTCTTCTTTGGCTTAATTTGCGTAACAGCGACCAGTCAGAACAAATGTCAATTTCTTTCTTTTGTCTTAGTCGCTCGCGAATTAAATTGCCAAACGTAATGCTGGCATAGCTTTTAAGTTTACATCCTCGTTCTGGGTCAAATCCTTTGAGAACCTTGTCAATACCTGCGATTGCTACTTGAAAACAGTCTGGTACAGTATATTGGCTACTAGTAAAGCCACCTATAGTTTTGGTCGCTGACCAGAAACAGACTTCTTGTAAGTAAGCAGCTAAATGATCCCTAGCTAGTCCTTCAGGCTGCTTCTGCCATATTTGATGCCAATACAACGCCCAAAAACAATGAGAGCTTTCTGAAGCTATTTTGTCGAGGGATTGCTTCATACTCCGTCGTAAACAAGCATCTGTTGCCCAGCTATGAAAGCGATCGCCGTCAAATTGGATAAAAGTAGAAAAAATTTCGACTGTATTTTGGCGAGGAATCATTAATCGACCAAGATATAAATGTACTAGTTTTGCTTGAGAAATAGTCCATACGCTTTCCCACGAATTTCTTCCAGCATTCTTGAGCAAGTTTGACGCTGAAATCATTATCTAAAAAAGCTAGTCATGTTTTTTGATTCTTTACTCAAAATACTACATAATGCTGCTCCCAAGATAGTCTGATTAAGCCTATGCCCTTTAAGCTTTATTAAAAATATTTTTACCTTAAATATTAAATATTAGTTTTATGAAATTACCATTTCTTAGCCCAAACTAACGTTAATCATGAATCTATTTTTGTAGCTTGATGTGTGATACATTCATCCTGGAAATTAAATGTTTTAAGTAATAAAATTCAAACCAATCAAACATACTCTAGTTTTGCAGCAAAGTTCGCTCAAAAACTTGATTTAGCATAGTAATTAAGGTCATCACACAGGAAACCATTATGATTTGCTTTTTAAGCATATAATTTCTTCAATACTTAATCAACTTAAACTTAACTTTTAAAATAACAATTTATTTGCAGGGCGATGAGTGGCAATTACTCCAAGGAAACAGTTCTGGCGACTGTTGACAGACCATACATTGAGTTAGACAATCAGGGACAAAAAAAGATTCTTAATCTTACCCAGGACATCAACTATTTGGGACGCGACCCTGAGTGGGCAAATATGCAGGTTCCTAGAGAATGGAAAGTTGTTTCCCGTAGGCAAGCCATTATTGCCCAAGAAGGTAATAATTTTCGGATCTATGATGGCGATCGCCACAGTCAAAAACCTAGCGGTAACGGTATTTTTCTCAATCAGTTACGGATCAATCTTACCGAAGGGCATATTCTCAAAAATGGTGAGCCACTCCAGGTAGGTCAAGATCGTCGTCAGCAGATAATCTTAACCTACTACAATCCCAAGCGTAGTGAAATAACTATGCCTAGGGTACGACGACTAAATCTTAAAGGATTACAGAATTGGCCTATAAAATTAGGGCGATCGCCAAATAATAGCACTTCTGTCATGGAGTTAGATGCGCCAACGGTATCTCGTCTTCACGCAACTATTAACCCTGATGGCAAAGGAAACTATCTTTTGCAAGACCATAGCAGCAACGGTACTTTTGTCAACGGTAATCGCCTTAAAAAGCCATCCTTGCTCAACAAAGGGGATGTGCTGCAAATTGGTTCCTATGTTTTGCTGTTTACGGGAGAAGCTTTAGAGTTAACCAACGCTAATAATCAAATTCGCTTAGATGCTCACGAGTTAATCTTTAGAGTCAAAGACAAAAAAGGCGAAACTTTTACGATTCTCAATGATGTCGATTTGGTGCTTGAACCAGGTCAGCTAGTGGCTTTTGTCGGTGGCAGTGGTGCAGGTAAATCCACTTTGATGAAAGCTCTATTAGGTATTGCTCCTATCTCCTCTGGTAATGTCTATCTTAATGGTGATAATCTCCGCCAAAACTGGGCAGTTTATCGCTCTCAGATGGGTTATGTTCCCCAAGATGACATTATCCATCGCGACCTGACGGTAGAAGAAGTGTTGAGTAGTGCCTGTCAGTTACGCCTTCCCCCCGATACAGATGTTAAGACGGTAATTGGCAACACTTTAGAACAGATCAAACTTTCTCATGTCCGTAATACTTTGGTTTCTAGGCTTAGTGGCGGTCAACGTAAACGGGTAAGTATTGGAGTTGAACTATTAGCCGATCCCAAGCTGTTTTTCTTAGATGAACCTACTTCAGGATTAGATCCTGGTTTAGACAAAGAAATGATGATCTTGCTTAGAGAACAGGCAGACTGTGGCAGGACTATTGCCTTGGTTACTCATGCTACAGATAATATTGATATTTGCGATCGCATTGCCTTTCTGGGTTTAGGAGGTAGTCTTTGTTACTATGGTCCTCCAAAATCAGCACTCAGCTTTTTTCAACAGCATTCAGGTAATTTCCTAGCTGAGAAATTTGACGACTTTGCCGATATTTACATCGAACTTAATAAAGGTAAAAATAAAGCGGCGATCGCTGCAAGAGTCAGGTATTGGTCAGAAAAATACACTAATTCTCCAGAATATAAGACCTATATTCAAAATTCTCTTTCTCCAGGCAAAGAAAATCAGCAGGTAGCCAAATCAAATGCCTACAAAACAGGTGTTTCAACTTTAGTTCAACTATCTCTACTCTGTCAACGCTATTGGAAGTTAGTTAGCAGAGATACTACTAGCTTGGTGCTAACCTTATTAGCTGGTCCAGCTACTATCGCCTTAACTGGCTTGCCGTTGCGTCATGAACAGCCTTTAAGGATTGTCGATACCCCGAGCATCACCCAAGCCTCTCTAGCTCTACGATTGCTGTTTATCTTTAGCTGTGTGGCTATTTGGATTGGATTGTCTAACTCGATTCGCGAAATAGTCAAGGAAAGGGCAATATATTTTCGTGAACGGCTACTCAATCTTGGCTTATTGCCTTATTTTTTCTCAAAACTTTTTATTCGTGGTGGTCTGGCGATCGCTCAAACTATTTTAATTACTGCTGTAGTCTTACTCATTTTTGAAGCCCCTCAATCCAATTTAATCTCGTGGTCAGTCGGTTTTGCTATCACTACTTTTTTGACTTTACTAGCTAGCACTGGTCTTAGTTTAATGCTTTCTGCATTGGTTAAAACTGAAAATGAAGGTAATGGTATTTTACCTTTAATAATGATTCCGCAAATTATTTTTTCTGGAGTTTTATTTACTTTAGAAGGCTGGTCTAGCAAACTCTCTTGGTTAATGCTTAGTCGCTGGTCAATTGGAGCATATGGTTCGTTAGCAGACGTTAACGCTATGGCGCCAAAATCCAACTCAACTTTTAGTCCCCAAATGCTAAATGAAATATTTAAATCCACTCCTGTATATAATGCCACGTGGGGAAATCTAGGTTTAAATTGGGGAATTTTGATTGCTCATACCCTAATTTATACAACTATTGCTTTGATAATACAGCGACGAAAAGATATTTTTTAATTACGCATTTTTTACTTAGGGTTTCCTACTAGAGTTTTTTACTATTGTCTTCATACCTAGTAAAGTTTGAGTAAAGCAAGAGATAGTTTTACGTAAAGTCATTGACAGCGTTACAAAGCTTGGGTTATACATTATTTATAGCTTACGTATTTTTCCGTAAATGGAAACACTTAGTTATTATTTTAGTTATTATATTTATGCAAATACTTAATTAGTGTTTTTTGAAGCTCAATTATCCTTTAATAGGGATGCTGTCAAATTGGTGTTAGTTGGAGCATTTAGTTTTATGACTAGTTATATGTAAGTAGTTAGTAAGACTACTTCCTAATATTTAAGCGATTTGATTTAGAACTTTAAACTAAACCAATTATCAACCTTATGTTAGACAAATTTTCCAGTACTCCAGACTATGGAGTAGGTAAAAATTATTTAAATAATGAGATAGCTAAAGGTAAAGATCTTAGATCTCCAGGATATTTAAAGTTAGCCGAGAAAGAGTTTTCCTACAGATTCAAAATAATTGTTTTGCTTGTGCTAGATAGTTTAGCACTCTGCTTAGGCTGGTCTATTTCTTTAGGTCATAGCTGGCAATTTAGCTTGATTCCAATCTGGCGAGAGCCTGAGAAGTACAGCTTGTTTCTAACTGTCTTGATATTTATGCTCTGTTTATTTCATGCCTTTAATTTATACCGTAAGGGAGATAAAAGCAGGAATATCTTTAATTCAATTAAGGCAGTTTTTTTGGCTCATTTATCTATAGTGCCGATTATTGTCAGATTTTATACCACCAGTTACTTTTATCAATTATTGGTGGCGACGATAATAACCACATCACTAATTGTAGTTCAACGCATGAGCCTAAACTGGGTTTGGGCATATGTACGTCAGAAACATTACCCTTTACGACAGAAAATATTATTGATTGGCAATTCTGAGGAGTTAGAAAAATCCAAGCATTTATTAGAAACTAGTGAAGTTTATTTAATTGCAGGACAATTAGATTTATCAGATTTTGACAATGATGAATTACTATACTTAGCTTTAGATCGAGTAGATTATAAAGAACTTGACGAAGTTTTTATCTGTTCATGGGAAACGATCGCGAGTGCAGCTAGCTTATATTGGAAGCTTAGAACTGTCGGTGCCAATTGGCGAATCTTACCAATTAATATTAAATTACCAGCAAGACAAGCAGAAATCGACACCATTTTGGGAGTTCCCACAATTAGATTTGCTCATTCAGCAATTGTAGGCATTGATTTTTTTAGCAAACGCATTTTTGATGTAGTGGTTTCACTGATTTTGTTAATGATTATTGGTCTACCGATGCTTATAATTGCAGCTTTAATTAAGCTTGATTCTCCAGGGTCAATTCTCTATAAGCAAACGCGAGTTGGCTTAAAAAACAAACATTTTGAAATCTGGAAGTTTCGCACCATGGTTGACAATGCTAGCCAGTTGCAGCATCAGTTGGAAGCTCAGAATGAGATCAAGGGTGGAATTTTATTTAAAATTAAAGAAGATCCTCGCATTACCAGAGTTGGAAAATATCTACGTCGGTTTAGCCTAGACGAGCTACCTCAGCTATTTAATGTTTTAAGGGGGGAAATGAGCTTAGTAGGACCTCGACCTTTACCTGTAAGAGACGTTGCTAAGTTTACTCAAAATCACTTTTTTCGCCAGGAAGTATTGCCAGGCATTACTGGATTATGGCAAGTTAGCGGACGCTCAGATACTGGATCAGAAGGGGTATTCAATTTAGATTTTGAATATATCGAAAATTGGTCTTTAGCACTAGATTTCAAAATTCTTTTGCAAACAGTAGGAGTAGTTTTCCGTGCCAAAGGCGCGTACTAAGCTCAAAATAAACAAAATTAATATTAATATAGTAAGTTCATCAATTAAAATTTATGGATTCTAACTTACATTTAGAAGAGTATATAGACTTTAATAAGTATTGGCAGGTATTAAAACGTCGTTGGATACCTGCAACAGCAGCCTTTGCTGGAATTGTGGCACTATCTGCAGCCGCTGCTTTGGTTTCTGAAAAAGTCTATGAGGCTGAAGCTCAACTACAAATTAGACCCGATCGCACCTCTGCTATTCTTAACACTAACGGAGATCCAGACGGTCTCAAAGGATTGACTCAAGACAAAGATCCTTTAGAAACAGAAGCTAAAATTTTTCAATCTCGACCAGTTATTGAACAATTAATTAAAGAACTGGATCTAAAAAGTGATAGTGGCAAACCTCTAACCTACAAGAACGTAAAAAGCTCTCTTAAGGCAGAGCCAGTTATGGGAACTGATATATTGCAGGTTACATACGATAATCCAGATCCAGACATAGCTGTTGCCGTCGTTAAACGAGCCGTAGAGCTTTATTCAGAAGACTATACTTCGTTTACCCGTGGTGGAAATGTACGTGCCAAAGATTTTGTCAAACAAGAATTGCCTAAAGCCGAAAAGAGCGTAAGAGAAGCAGAAGAAGACTTACGTCTGTTTCAAAACCGTAATCGCACTGCCAATTTAAACGAGGAAACAACTGCCACAATCGGTTCTATATCGGCAGTTGAAAATGAGATCGATCAGGTAAAAGCACAGTTAAGAGATGTTGATGCCCGATACAACAGATTAAAAAGCCAATTAGGTATGACTTGGCAAGAAGCTTCTGCCGTTAGTTCACTGAGCCAATCTGTTGGAGTACAAAGCACTTTAGATCAGCTACAGAAAGTCAAGTTGGCTTTAGCCCAGAAGGGGAACGTTTTATCTGATAGCTCTCCACAGATTATTAGTTTGAAAGAGGAGCAGGCAAATTTAACTGCTCTGCTAGAACAGCAAGTTGCTAGTACTTTGGGATCTCAAAAAAGCTTAGCCAGTAGTGTCAATATTTTAAGTTTGGGAGAATTGAAGCAGGCTCAGTTAGCTAATTATGCCGATTTAGGACTGCAAAAAGAAGGATTAGATCAAAGGCTAGCATCTTTACAAAATACCTACACTGCATACCAAAACAAATCGAATAACTTTCCTCAGTTACAAGAACAACAAAGACAGCTACAGCGAAAAGTAACGGCTGCTCAAACTGCATATGAAAATCTTTTGAGTAAATCAAAAGAGTTAGATGTGATTCCTAGCAATATTGATAAAGTGCGGGTAGTTGCTAATGCAGCTATTTTAGAAGACACGGTAAATCCAAGTGGCAAAATAATTGTTGCAGCAGGAGCTATGATGGGCGTGTTATTTGGGATGGCGTTGGCTTTTCTTTTGGATCTCAAAGACAACACAATTAAAAACACTCAAGAAGTTGAGAATATGTTTGGCTATCCTTTACATGGCATAGTCCCTAACATAGATTTACCAGGGGGTAATAATCAGCAACCGCAACTTCCTGGAAGTGGCATACCAGTAAACTTGAATCTTCCACAAAAGCAAAAGTTAGTCAGCGAAGTATCGATAATGCCTTTGAAAGAAGCTTATCAAAATATACAGGTCAATCTTAAGCTTTTAGATGCTGATGCTAGGAAAAAAGTTATTGCCATAACTAGTTCAGTCCCCCAAGAAGGAAAATCTTCTGTCTCAGCTAATTTGGCAGTAGCACGCTCTGAGTGTGGTCAAAAAATTTTACTGATAGATGCAGATATGCGTCGCCCAACCCAACATCATATTTGGGGAATTTCTAACCAAGTAGGTCTAATCGATATTCTTAGGCGTGAGATCCAATGGGAAGATGCAATCCAAAACACTATGCCTAACCTAGATGTTTTGACTGCGGGATCAATACCAAATAATCCTATTGCTCTATTGGATTCTTCATCAATGAGAGAATTTATCGATAGTGTATCTAAACATTACGATCAGATTATCTTTGATACACCTCCTATTAATGGTATTGCAGACACAAAAATTATTGGCAAGCTGATAGATGGCTTTTTGTTTGTTGTCAGACCTGGAGTTGCTGACTATGGCAGTGCTAGTGCAGCGAAGAAAACTTTAGATAGTACTGGACAAAAGGTATTAGGTATAGTTGTTAATGGAGCAGACATGAGCAGAGAACCTTATTATTACAATAACTATTACTATGCAGCCAAAGGTGATAGGTAAGCTGTTTATAACGTAACTGTTATTTAGATTGTCAATTGTTTATGATGTGCGGATGTGCATTTAAACTACATATCTACCTGTTAAACATTAATCTTTTTTCTCTTTGCTTCTTCTGTTCAAGCGAGATAGGTTAATTAAATGCCTGACAGCTTATGCGTCATTTGACATTAACCAAAATTGAATGTTTGATGGGTAAGTATAAACAGTTATACTATGCTCATTAAATAATATTTAATAAACGTTAATTTTAGCTAATCTTGCCTAAACAATAATTATTAAAGCAAATATTTATCTAGTTTTGATATTGAGAAACAACTTAATTATAAAATACGGCTATATTGTCTAGAAAAACTGGCTGCAATTAGACAACATGAAAAAGTCAATTCGTCCTTTTGAAAACGTATTTTCAGTTATATCATTATTGCTGTTTTCAAATGGGTTTTATTCTATTATCTTGGGAGAAACGGTTGGACAGGGGGATATAGATAGCCCAGCACTCCGCCTTGCTTTTATAGGCATATACTTTATAACTATTTTATTACTGGCTTTTCGTTGGCAAAGAACTTTAATGTTTTTAGGTAGCCATTTATGGATATTATTTTTACTTAGTTTGGCGATCGCCTCTATATCATGGTCATCTGTTCCTGATATAGCCTTTAGAAAAGTAGTAGCCTTGATTGGAGCAACCTTATTCGCATTATATCTAGGTTCTAGCTACGATTTTAAGCAACAGCTAAGAATATATGGCTGGACTTTTGGTATTTCTATATTTTTTAGCTTTTTGCTTGGTATAGCTTTGCCACAATACGGGGTAATGAATACTGATGCTATTGTTGGTGCCTGGAAGGGTATTTTTCCGCACAAAAACAACTTGGGATCAAGTATGTTTGCCAGCTTTATTAGCTTTTATTTTTTGTCACTTTTACACAAAAAAAGACGGTTGTTTTTTCTAATTTGCTGTTTTTTGTCAGTAGTTTTAATTTATTTCGCGGAATCTGCCACTGCTTTAATGAGCGTCTTATTTATTTTTGTAACTGCTCAAGGATTAAAAAGACTATCATTGCAGTCCAAAAAAAGCGTCTTTCTAATATTACTATTTTTAATTCTTACCTCTTTAGTCTTATTTTTGCTTTTAATTAACTTCAATACATTTTTAAGCGTTAATGATAAGGACATAACTTTGTCTGGCAGGACTCTTTTGTGGCATACTTTATGGCAGTTTATACAGCAAAAGCCACTTCTAGGCTATGGTTACGGGAGCTTTTTTTCTGGAGAAAGTAGAACGTCTTATTTGTTATGGCAAATACATGATTGGTCTCCTGTCCACTCTCACAATGGCTATATACAACTTTGGATCGATTTAGGATTTATTGGCTTGGTTGTATTTCTACTAGGATATGCTAATTGTTTATTTAGATCTTTATATGGATATTTAATCTCTAAAGATTTGAAGATGCTCTGGATATTTTTATTTTTAATGTACGATGTGTTTTCAAATTGTACAGAAGTTTCTTTTTTTACTGGAGGCAATATCTGGATCATTACCCTAGCTTCACTCTATTCAATGAAAGTAAAAACTCAGAAAACAATGCCTACAGTTTTGGCATCTCCTAGTTAATTTATGTCTAAAAAAAAGTTTAGTTCAATACTTGGAAATTTGTTACAAAATAAACTATTCAAGAATTCTTGGACAATATTTCAATCTTTTATTTTAAGATTAGTTATTCAAGGTTTCTATTTTGTTATTTTAGCTCGTACTTTCGCCCCAGAAAAATACGGGGCATATGTAGGCATAGTAGCAATAGTATCTATTTTTATTCCTTTTGCAGGCTGGGGTAGTGGAGAAATATTTATCCAAAATGTTGCACGCGATCGCAGTTTATTTAGAGAGTATTTTGGAGCTACAATTCTCAAAACCCTTTTGTTTAGCTCAATATTTACAGCTTTAATATTAATAGCTTATAATTTTTTTTCTATACCTAATATTTCAATATATTCGGTATTTTTTATAACTTTAGCTAATCTAACCTTTTTAAAATTTAATGATATTGCTAGGGATGCTTTTATGGCTGTGGGACTCTTAAATTACACAGCTAAAATTATTGTCTTGATGTCATTGAACAGGTTTATCGCAGCACTAGTATTTATTGCTTTTTTTGACCACCCCAGTATACTTATATGGTGCATACTTTATTGCGTTGCTACCTTTGTCTCTGGAGCAGTATCTATCTATTTAGTTACTAAATTAGTTGGCTATCCCAAGTTCAACTTATCTAGAGTAAAACAAGAGTTGCGACTTGGTTTTGCTTTCGCTGTCAGCGTATCTGCCCAAAATATCTATAATGATTTAGATAAATCTATGCTGGCTAAGTTATCTAGCTTAGAAGCAACTGGAATATATGGGGCTGCATATCAAATACTAAGTGTTGCTTTTACTCCAATTCAATCAGTCGCCTTAGCTTCGTTTAGAAAATTCTTTCAGCAGGGTGCTTCAGGAATTAAAGGAAGTTTTGAACTATGTAAGAAGATCCTGCCTTTTTCTCTTGCGTACTCCTTATTAGCAGTCATAGGACTAGCCGTTCTTGCACCTTTTTTACCGATTATATTAGGCTCTGAATATCAGGCTTCTGCTCGTGCTTTACTCTGGCTTTCGCCGACAATTTTCTTGCGAACTATGCACTTTTTTGCAGCAGACACTTTAACTGGAGCAAATTATCAAAGCTCTCGAACTGCTGCTCAAGTATCAGTAGCTATTATCAACGGCTTATTGAATTTATGGCTTATTCCTCAGTATGGTTGGCTTGGTGCTATTTGGGCAACAATTACTTCAGAATTTTTCTTAATGGTTTTTCTCTGGGGTTTTGTTTATCGGTATTCCAAACAATCGGCATCAAATATATAGTAAATTAATATAGTTCTATGACCAGAAAATTATTTAAATACGGTAGACGTTCATTATTATTGGCTTTTGGTGGATTTGGTGCGACAAGTTTAATTTGTCAACAGCAAGATTCCCAAGCCCAAGAGCCAGAACTTAATCAATATTTTAGTGAATTAACTAAAAGAAATAAAAGCGATTGTGCAGCATTCATGAGCTATTAATCCCGCTTTTGAGATGTGCAACAAACGCTCATGGATTATTATATTTTACTTAGGTAGTCCCTGCATTCTTTTTACTACTTATTTTTCTGCTAAGTAGAGAGGGATTAAAAAGCTAAAGTATGTAAAGATAATTAAAGGCGAAGTTGATACAAATTGGAAAAATTGAGATGGGAGCAAGGCTAAGAATCTTTTTGAGCAGAGAAGAAGATAGAACATTACTCGAATTGAGAACGGCGACAAGTGTTTCTCAAAGAGTTAAAGATAGAGCCTCAATGCTACGACTAAATAATCGAGGGTGGTACATCGAAGATATCGCAGTTCATTTTAATTGTCATCGACAGACTGTTAGAGAAACAATAAACCGATGGCAAAAATTGGGATTAGGAGGGCTTTGGGAAGCTAGAGGCAGAGGTGGGAAAAGACGTTATTCAGAAGGAGATTTAGAATATCTCGAACAAAGTTTAGAGAATGAACAGCGAACGTACAACAGCAAACAATTGTCACAAAAGCTGGCTAAAGAAAGACAAGTTCAATTGAGTCCTGACCATCTACGCAGAGTACTCAAAAAAAGGGGGTGATTTGGAAACGTACTCGTCAATCTCATAGTCAACGTCAAGACCAAAAACAGAGAGATCTCAAGCAAGCTGACCTGGATATGGTGAAGTTAAGTGCTGCGGTAGGAGAAATTGACTTATTTTATCTCGATGAATCGGGATTCTGTATGTGGACACCTTCGGGTTACAGCTACTTTTTCAGAGGAAAACAAAAGAGACTCGAACAGACTAAAAGAAGAGGAAGACGTTTGAGTATTTTAGGGCTTTGGCAACCATCAGCTAGGTTTAGGTTTACTTATGGTTTGGCTATTGGTAGTTTCACTGCTCGTAGCTATATCAAAATGATGGATCAACAAGCAAAGCTGGCACAGTCGCAATTGAGACGCACGGGAAAAATCAGAGTCATCGTACAAGACAACGGTTCAATCCATAAAAGTCAAAAAGTACAGCAGAAATGGTCGCAGTGGGAAGCAATGGGATTATATCTGTTTTTTCTGCCACCATATTGCTCCGAGATGAATCCGATTGAGGTAGAGTGGCATCAAATAAAAGCTCATGAGCTTGTGGGTCAAATGTTTGAGGATGAATTAGATCTTGCTTACGCCGTGATATCAGGAGTAGAAGCCAGAGCAGTAGCTGGAGGATACTCCACAGAACGTTTTCGATTTAATTCTAGCCAAACATTCTGTTACATAGCTAAGTTTTTTCTTGTCTACCTACTTAACGTTTAGAAAATTTATTCAAAGTTTACCCATCAAAACCAAAACATTATTTCTCCTGGCAGGATTTGTTTATGTTACTGGTGCATTAGGTATGGAACTTATAGGTGGTTATATAGCCGATAGTTATGGATACAATACGGTATATGGAATTGTCTCAAGCATTGAAGAAATCCTTGAAATGTTAGGAATAGTAATATTTATTTATGGGCTATTGTCCTA
The DNA here is from genome assembly GCA_965218645.1 of Waterburya sp. GTDB lineage: Bacteria > Cyanobacteriota > Cyanobacteriia > Cyanobacteriales > Xenococcaceae > Waterburya. The sequence continues at coordinate 2,883,397 of OZ244627.1, forward strand.
TCTTCAATCTCAATGTGAAGAGCTACATTTTTCATTTTTTTTCAAATAATGATTTTATTGGACTATTTAGATTTTAAAAGTGCGATCGCATTTCTTTGTTGCGTAAGTGAGATCGCTTTACTGCTTATGGATCGATCGCATCAAATACTTGTTTCGCTATTTTGGGATGTAATATTTTTCCAGAGTGAAAAGGGATGATAACTTTAACTTTTTTTTGCGATATAGTCGATGACTTCCTTTGCTACGAATAAGTTCAAAGCCTACATCTAGTAGTAGTTTCTCTGCTTCTTTTACTGTTAGTCTTGGCGATCTAGGCAACTGACACTTCTAAAGTCATTGTTGTCACCTTTTTTTGAATAAGTTCTTGTTTCTCACTTTTAGATAAAGTTTCAAGATATAGTTCGACTGCTTCTTGAATGTTATTTTGTACTTCTTCTAGGGTATCTCCCTGACTTTGACACCCTTTTAATTCTGGACAATAAGCATAAAACCCGTCTTCATCTTCTTCAATGATGATATTTAATTTGTAAGACACGATCAATCAAAATTTGATTAATGATTTAATTGTACTATTTAGATTTTAAAAGTGCGATCGCTTTTCTTTGTTGCGTAAATGCGATCGCCTGAACAGAAAGCAATTAAACTATTATTTAGAGCTTTAACAAGATTTGCTATGTTTTCCACAATTAAGCTAAAAGATTATTTCGAGTTTTACACTGCTAATGATATTCGTATCAAAGGACATCGTATTGGTATCCAAGATGTGCTTAATTACTATTTAGAAGGTTATACCCCAGAAGAAATTAATCTCGATTTACCTACTTTAAATCTAGAAAAAATCCACGCTACAATAACTTTCTATTTGCACAACAAATTGCAGATTGATGAATATCTCGAACGTTTAGAAAAAGATAGACGAGAAAGCTATCAAAGATTTATCACTAATCCACCTGCTGTAGCTAAGAAGGTGCAAGCTGAAAAAGCTAGGCGTAATGCCAGAAAAAGCGCACAATAATGAAACCATGCTTTCTGCTGGATGAAAATCTGTCGCCCCGCCTCAAGCTAGCAATATTACGTCTCAACTCTAAAATAGACATTTTGCGTGTGGGAGATTTTGGCGCACCCAATTCAGGTACTTTAGATCCAGATATATTAATTTATTTACAGCAGTCGCAACGTATGCTGTTGACGAATAATCGTAAAAGTATGCCAGAGCATTTGAACGATCATTGGGCTAAGAATCAATACATCTGGGGCTTGTTTTGGCTTAAGCCCAAAGCAACAGTTAGAGAATTAGCAGAAGAAGTAGTATTAATTTGGGAAACGACGGAAGCAGAAGAATGGAAAGATAGGCTTGTCTGGATTCTACTTTAAATTTCGATGCCTTCGGCTAGCTTCGCAACCGCTTTTCTTTGTTGCGTAAATGCGATCGCAACACCACCAATCAACATCGCCATAACACAAAAAACAATTACACTTGGATATGTTAGCTACAGCATAATAATGTAATGAATACGCAACTTGTTGAATCCATATATCAAGTTATTCAATCTCTTTCAGATAAAGAGCCATGCTTTCGGCTAGCTTGGCGATTGCTTTTAGAGGAAAAGTTATACAAAGATCTGCCTTATCCTTCACAACAAGAAATAATTGCTCTTGCTAAAGTGAGTAATGTATTTAATTTTCTTCATAATTAACCCAATCTTTATTATTTAGGAATGTTAATCAAATTAAACTATGTCTGCTCTTACGCTTGTATACAAATAATAAATCAATTTTTAAAAGTAGTGTTGCAATATGGATGTGCTAGTTGACCATTTGCAACATTTCCTAATCCTCCATCTGCTTTTCTTTCTATATGATCTATTGAAATAGAATTCATATGCAAATATCCACCACAAATTTGGCATTTTGGTGTATTGTGTAATGCTTCTTTTATAAATATAGTTGATTTTGTTTCTCTAGAAAAGTTTTTGGAGCTTTGTTGTGAACTTTTTGTCTCTGGTTTAGTTAGATAGTTAAATTTTGAATCCAATATTACTTTTTCAACAACTTTTGTTTTAGAAGTACCTGTTGCCAATTCTTTAATTATCAAAAGATAATAATCTTTAATATGGAGGTAAGCGGCTATCACACTTCTATATTTTCTAATAATTTGTTGAATTAAATAATCATGTTTAATCATAAGATATTCAAAGTCTTCTCTAACTCTAGTAAATTCGTTTAACAAATAACCATTATGTGAGTTCTCTAATTCGATAATTAATGCAGTAATTGCATATAAAGAACCTACTTTATGCCTTCCATTTTGGGCATAGAAATAGACTGCTGGATGTAAACCAAGAGATAAAGATTCTATTGAATTTATCCTTTGTGCTATTCTTTTACACCTTTTTAAAAACTTAATAGTTTGTTCTCCTGTATCATCGTCATCAAGCGTCTTACTAAGTCCATTTGCAATGTTAACGAAATCCATTATTAATGATAATGTATTTGTCGAGTAGGGCTTGCCCGCAATTGGAAGATCTAAAGTTTTTATTGGTGTTCTTAAACCTGGTTTGAAAAGAATATTATTTATTTCTGTGGCTAAACCTTGAATTGTATTTTGATTTTCTTCAGAAAAGCCAGACCAATATTTATGACCTTTGCCACTTTTTAGAATTGCTCTTGTGGCTACCCCATTAGCTTTTCTCCTAGCCTTTATTAGTTTTATTTCTGTTTTATCAATTGGAGCTGCCTGTTGATTAATTTTAAAATAAGACGCTTCTGCTTTGGAAGTATCACCTTCTACCCATTGAACTTGTATTGCCAAAGCTGCTAAGTTTCTAGCGCGTCTTCTTATATCTGAATCTACTCCATCAGGATATTTAATAGTTAATTGGTATTGTTTAAATGCTCCAACCTCTTTATTTATTTGTTTTCTAGTTTCCTCAGCAATTCTCTTTTGTTCTTCTGGAATATTTCCTTCATAAAAATTTCTTGATATATGACCATCTCCGTAATCATCATTTATCCATGCAGCTAAAGAGCTAGTTCGATGAGAACCATCAATAACGAAAGTATAGCTACCTGCATTTCTCCAAAGAATTATTGCAGGGATAAGTTCTCCTTCAAGAAAACTTTTGATAAATTCACATATTTTTGAAGAGTCCCACTCACTAGTTTCTCTTTGAAAATCTGGTTTTCTTAATGCAGAAAAGAAAAAAGAATTTTCTTCAAAATCTCTAATTGATAAAGTAGTTATATTTCTACTAGAATTACTATTGTTTGTCTCGTCGATAAACTCAAAATCTTCTCTCTGAATAAGAGCATCTAAATTAACTTTTGAAACCATATCAATTAGATTGTTTGTCTTACTGCTTGTTCAAGATAGACCATTAAACAATCAATTAGCAAGAGTGACGGCAATGAAGATAAAATAAATAATTGCTGAAAATACCTATTCCTCTGCTAGTCACATGACCGCAACCGAAACCAATCTCTCTACTCAATACGATCCCAAGCAAACCGAAGCCAAATGGCAGCAATACTGGGCGGACAAGGAAGTATTCAAAGCCGATCCTAACGCCGAAGGTGAACCCTACTGTATTGTCATTCCCCCACCCAACGTTACGGGAAGTTTGCATATGGGACACGCTTTTGAGAGTGCGTTGATCGACACTTTGATTCGCTACCATCGCATGATTGGTCGCAATACTTTGTGGTTGCCAGGGACAGATCACGCCAGTATTGCGGTGAGTACGATTGTTGATCGGCAAATTAAAGCCGAAGGCAAAACTCGTGAGGATTTAGGGCGAGAAGAGTATTTAAAGCAGGCTTGGGCGTGGAAAGAGGAGTCTGGCACGACGATTATCAATCAGTTAAAGAGTCTGGGGGTATCGGCAGACTGGGCGAGGGAAAGATTCACTATGGATGAGGGTTTGTCTGGGGCAGTGAAGACAGCCTTTGTGAAACTCTACGAAGAAGGTTTAATTTATCGCGGTAACTATTTAGTCAACTGGTGTCCTGCATCCCTTTCGGCGGTATCGGATTTAGAAGCGGAAAAGCAAGAGGTAGATGGGCATCTATGGCACTTCCGCTATCCTCTGACTGATGGTAGTGGTTATTTAGAAGTTGCCACCACACGTCCTGAGACAATGTTAGGGGATACAGGAGTTGCGGTTAATCCAAATGATGAAAGATATAAGGATTATATAGGTAAGACTGTTACCCTGCCCATAGTTGGGCGGGAGATTCCCATTATTGGTGATGAATTCGTTGACATGGGTTTTGGTACGGGATGCGTTAAGGTAACACCTGCCCACGATCCTAATGACTTTGAGATGGGCAAACGCCATAACCTACCCATGATAAACATCATGAACAAGGATGGTAGTCTGAATGAGAATGCAGGAGAGTTTCAGGGACAGGATCGCTTTATTGCCCGTAAGAATGTAGTCAAGAAACTAGAAGAGTTGAGTAGTTTAGTTAAGATTGAAGACTATCGCCATAGCGTTCCCTATAGCGATCGCGGTAAAGTACCAGTAGAACCTTTATTATCAACTCAGTGGTTTGTCAAAATTGAACCGCTGTCGAGTAAGGCGTTAGCTTCTCTAGACAATGAGAATTTGCCTAACTATGTACCCGACAGATGGAAGAAGGTATATCGAGACTGGTTAGTTAAACTCAAAGACTGGTGTATCTCTCGTCAGCTATGGTGGGGTCATCAAATACCTGCTTGGTATGTGGTTTCGGAAACGGGCGGAGAGATTACTGATAATACGCCTTTTGTTGTGGCTTACGATGAAGCCGAAGCGGAAAACAAAGCGAAAGAAAAGTATGGAGATAATATTCAACTAGAACAAGATCCTGATGTCTTGGATACTTGGTTTTCTTCTGGATTATGGCCCTTTTCCACAATGGGATGGCCCGAAAACACTGCCGATTTAGAGAAATATTACCCTACAACTACTCTCGTTACGGGTTTTGATATTATCTTTTTCTGGGTGGCACGCATGACCATGATGGCGGGACACTTTACCGACAAGATGCCCTTTGATGATGTTTATATTCACGGCTTGGTTTTGGATGAAAACGGACAAAAAATGTCCAAGTCAAAGGGTAACGGTATCGATCCTCTATTAATGATCGATAAATATGGTGCAGATGCGCTGCGTTACACTCTAATTACTAAACTTGTAGGCGCGGGACAAAATATTAGCTTTGATTATGACCGCAAAAAACAAGAATCATCTTCAGTTGAAGCATCTCGTAATTTTGCTAACAAGCTGTGGAATGCTTCGCGGTTTGTAATGATGAATCTAAAGGGGAAAACTCTTCAAGAATTAGGACAGCCAGAAACTGCATCTTTAGAATTGGTAGATAGATGGTTGCTGTCTCGTTTTTATCAAACCGTTGAACAAACTAAAGTTAATATTGAATCATACAGTTTAGGAGAAGCAGCTAAAGGTTTATATGAGTTTATCTGGAATGATTTTTGTGACTGGTATATTGAATTAGTTAAAATCCGCCTTTGGCAAGACGATACTTCAAAATCTCGTCAGGTGGCACAACAAACCTTGGGCTATGTACTAGAAGGAATACTCAAGCTACTTCATCCCTTTATGCCTCATATCACTGAAGAAATTTGGCAAACTCTTACTCAAGCTGATGGTCAGCAAACTTTAGCACTACAAACTTATCCTCAAGTTGCCAAAGATTTGATTGATGCTGAATTGGAACAAAACTTTAATTTGCTTTTTGATACCATTAGCATTATTCGCAATTTACGTGCAGAGTCGGTAATCAAGCCAGGAGATAAAATTAAGGTTATTCTACAAACCGAAAGCCAGAAAGAAACAGATATTCTTACATCTACTAAAAGCTATATTGAAGATATCGCCAAAGTAAACGAGCTTATAATTACTTTAACTCTGACTGAAGATCCAGGACAGGTAATTGCAGGAGTAACAGGTACAGTGCAGGTTTTGATTCCTCTAACTGGTTTGGTAGATGTAGCTGCACTAGAGGCTAAATTGCAGAAAAAATTAGATAGGGTAGAAAAAGATATTAAAGCTCTTACTGGACGCTTAAATAATCCTGGTTTTGTTAATAAAGCACCCGAAGAGGTTATCAAAGGTGCAAAAGCAGATTTAGCAGAGGCACAAAAACAAGCAGAAATATTACGGGAGCGTTTAGATCGTTTAAAGTAAAAGTATCATTGAATGAGCTAACTAACTACATCCATGTTCAAGACTTTTAAAAGCCATGTTATACCTAGCTCAAGTTGAAATTAATCCTGATTTGGGAGAAATACAGCTACAGGTACTTGCTCGCCAAGAATCAGAATATATCTGGGAAGTTGATAATTCTGAAACTTTACTTTTGACTAAAGAAAGTTCCTTGGGTGCGGGAGTCTTGGTATTGGTGGAAATAGGTCAAGAGCAACAGATAATTAGCATCCAAGAGGCTAAGGACTGGATTTTGAGCATTTTACAGCAGCATTTAACCAAAAATGCGATTAATCCTCAGTTTATCGAAACAGAACAAAGCAAAGTTGAATCATGGCGACAAGAGATCACCGCCCAAAATCTTGAGCTAAATCGCCGTGCGCTGGAAATAGAAACCCGTCGCGAACAATTACAAGAATTGGAACAAGAGTTGAAGCGCGATCGAGAAGAGTTGGATAGGTTAAAAGAGCAATTAAGTAACTAACAAGTAATAAGTATAGATGCAAATTAATAGGTTTACTAGGAGATGTAAATAATAATTAAATTATCCTAATAATTACCATAACATAAATATTAATATGAATAACGAAGAAATAGAACAAATTTTTACTACCATCTTGCAAGGTCAAAAAGAACTACAGATTGCTCAAGTTAATCTTGCACAGAGAATCAATGAAACTAATGAAACGGTAAATAATTTAGCAAGTACTATTAATTCGTTGGCTCAAGTAACCCAAAATCATCAAGTAAGCCTTCAAAGAATTACTGGTGAAGGATTAATTAGAGATGCTGATTTAAGCCTTAATAATCAACGTTTTATTCGCATTGAACAACGATTAGAAAGGATAGAAAATTTATTGAGAGGTAGAGACAATAATTAATCTTGCTCGGTATAGTAAATAAAATTAAGCCAGGAAAAACTTACAAAGCAAGGAGATTATTTACCTAATTTATTACTTAAACAAACAATGCTTAACTTCGCTAAAACCTTTTATCCTTTACTACTTTCTACTGCTAAAAGCGATCCTGAGACGGCTCATCGTCAAATGCTCAAGACATTAAACAATATTGAATTAAATCGTCATTCTGTCTGGGGTAGTTTAGTTATTAAACAGTTAGAAAAGTCTTTTTGTGTCCAAAATACTCGTCTGCAACAAACGCTCTGGGGACTAGATTTTAACAATCCTTTTGGTTTAGCAGCAGGGTTTGATAAAGATGGGACAGCAGCAGGAATGTGGAGTAGTTTGGGCTTTGGTTTTGCAGAATTAGGTGCAGTTACCCTCCATTCTCAGTCAGGAAATCCTCGTCCGCGGATGTTTCGCCTCCCTGAAGATAAAGCAGCACTTAATCGCATGGGTGCAAATAATTTGGGTGCAGCGGTAATGGCAGATACCCTAGCTCAAACTTGGAAACGACAATCCCGTAAGATTCCTATAGGGATTAATTTGTGTAAATCGAAAATTGCTTCTTTAGAAGACTCAGCAGAAGACTATATAGGCAGCTTTAAATATTTACAGGATGTGGCAGATTACTTTGTAATCAATGTCAGCTCACCAAACACTCCAGGATTGCGATCGCTCCAAGCAGGGGAACAACTAGAACCAATATTAGATGGCTTACAGACAGCAAACACCCAACATAAACCTCTTCTGATTAAAATAGCTCCCGATCTTGAATGGCAAGATATCAAAGAAATTCTCAACTTAGCGACTAGCTACAATCTTTCAGGTGTTATCGCCACTAACACCACTATTCGCCGTGATGGTTTGAATACAAAAGTTTTAAAAGAGACAGGCAAAAGTATTAAAGACGAAGCAGGAGGGATTAGCGGTTTACCTGTAAAGCAACGCTCTACAGAAGTAATTAGATTTATTTATCAGGAAACAGACGGTAATTTGCCGATTGTTGGCGTTGGGGGGATTTTTGATGCCGATGATGCTTGGGAGAAAATTATCGCAGGAGCAAGTATACTGCAAGTATATACTGGCTGGGTTTACGAAGGACCTTGGATGGTTAATAGCGTTTTGTCTGGCTTGTTGGCTAAATTGGATAAACAAGGATTAGATAGTATTAGTGAAGCAATAGGTTTAGAGCATTTCTAAGTACACTATGGAAAAAATATTGGAGTTAAAAGACGGTTCGCGCCTTTGTCATAGTAAGCGATCGCTTGATTGTATTTAAAAAGCGATCGCTAAAACTCAATTTAGCTAAATATTAAGCTTGCTGCCACAGCACACGTATCTGATCATCAGAAATACATTTTGCCACATTTTCTATTTGCTCAGAAGATATTTCGTCTTTAGTTGCGCTAAATACGGCTTTAGTTACTTCTTCAGCATCAGTATCATGTCTAATCGCACCTTCTTGTTGTAGTCTCAACATAAAGGTGTCTTTTGAAATGTTTAGCTGTTGAATAGGGCTAATATAGCTAAAAAAGCTGACCATTGGATTTGTATCTTTAAACAAATCTTTGATTTGCATATCCGCCTTGGGTTCATCTTCTCTTAACTCGTCAGCTAATTTGTCTACTTCTTCTCTAGGCAGTAAGTCGCGTAAAATCCGAAATACTACTTTAGTCGCTGTCTGCGCTTCATTTTCAGTTTGTAGATTGCTATTAGCGATAACCTTATCTAAAAATGCTTTGTTTTTTTCTTGAGTTTGTTCTGCCATATCTATAGTCGATTTTGCTTTTTAACCTATTTTCTCTTTCAGCCTAGATATTTTTGGTAATGAAAAACTCGGCTAAAAGTTATACTTCTTAATATTTCGGCAATATATTATTAGTAATGTTTGTTTAGAGTTTATTTAAGAAAATGTTATTGTAAACTAGATTTTGCTCATGATTGAGAGGGTAACAATGGAGATAGAATATCCAGAAGATTTAAAATACCTAGATAGCCACGAATATGTCCGTTTTGATGGTGAAGTCGCCACAATTGGAGTTAGTGCTTTTGCACTCGATCAGTTGGGAGACGTTGTTTTTTTAGAGCTTCCAGAAGTGGGTGATGCTGTAGAGGTAGGAGAAACTCTAGGATCGATTGAGTCTGTCAAAGCGGTAGAAGACTTATATCCACCAGTTTCGGGGACGGTAATCGAGCGCAACGAGACTGCCATTGATGCACCAGAGACGCTGGCGGTAGATCCTTATGGAGAAGGTTGGTTGATCAAGGTAAAAGTCGATAACCCTGATGATGAGTTAGAAGATGCTCTTACTGCTGCGGAATATCGCGCTCAGGTAGAAGGAATGGAGCAAGATTAGAGAAAGCTGGTTTGGTTGATTTTAGAAAAGTTAGTCTTTTTTACTACAAAGCAAAATAATTGAGTAAATTCTTGGTGGACTAGTTTCTTTTAATAGGTAATACTTGTTAATATTTATTACAAATCGCTAATAAAAGTGGTTACGTCAATCAACTGGCGTTTTGCCACTATTTTTTTACTCAAAAACAGTATTTTTCATTGATATGGTTAATTTGAACTTTGCTTTAGAATCCCAAACTTCAGAATTTCCGCAAGACAGTATTGATAAACCTTCTAGTCAGAAAACCAGTTCTTTTAATACTAGACACATTGGAGTAAATCAGCAGCAAATTCAACAGATGTTGCAGGTGCTAGGGATTGAAAGCATAGAGCAGTTAATCGATCAGACTGTACCCGCAGCAATTAGACTAAATAAGCCATTACAGTTACCCGCAGCCAAAAGCGAGTCTGCTGCTTTAGCTAGATTAAAAGCGATCGCCTCTAATAACCAGATATATCGCTCTTTTTTGGGCATGGGTTATTACAATTGCCTGACTCCTCCAGTAATTTTGCGTAATGTATTAGAAAATCCTGGCTGGTACACTTCTTATACTCCTTATCAGGCAGAAATTGCCCAGGGAAGATTGGAAGCGTTGCTCAATTTCCAAACCATGATTATCGATTTAACTGGTTTAGAAATTGCCAATTCTTCTCTTTTGGATGAAGGTACGGCAGCAGCAGAAGCGATGGGTATGAGCTATGGTCTTTGTAAAACTAAAGCCAATGCTTTCTTTGTAGATGCAGGTTGTCATCCCCAAACCATAGAAGTAATTAAAACTCGTGCTTTACCTTTGGATATTGAGGTAATTATTGACGATTATGCCAAGTTTGATTTCTCTACACCAATTTTTGGCGCGTTGTTACAGTATCCCGCTACTGATGGCACGATTAATGATTATCGCTCTTTTATCGAACAGGTACACGAAGCTAAGGCGTTAGCTACCGTAGCAGCAGATATTCTTAGCTTAACCCTGTTGACCCCTCCTGGGGAATTTGGGGCGGATATTGCGGTGGGAAGTACCCAGAGATTTGGTGTTCCCTTGGGTTATGGTGGTCCTCATGCAGCTTATTTTGCTACTAAAGAAAAATATCAAAGACAGGTACCAGGACGTATTGTCGGCGTTTCTAAAGATGTCCACGGTAAACCTGCTTTGCGTTTAGCACTACAAACTAGAGAGCAGCATATCCGCCGTGAAAAAGCTACCAGCAACATTTGTACGGCTCAGGTTTTGTTGGCGGTAATTGCGTCAATGTACGGAGTATATCATGGTGCAGCAGGAATTAAGGCGATCGCCGAAAGAGTTCATCAATTTACAGTAGCTTTGTCATCTGGATTACAGCAGCTTGGTTATGAGATTAAAACTGAAAGTTTCTTTGATACTATTTGCGTCAGTACAGGAGATAAAAACGCTGCGGATATAGTTAAAACTGCTGCGGGTAAGCAAATAAATCTCCGTTGGTTAGATATTAAGGCGGTAGGTATATCTCTTGATGAAACCACTACCGAACAAGATTTAATCGACCTGTGGCAAATCTTTGCAGGGAAAACAGAGTTACCTTTTAGCTGTGATGAATTACTCAAAAATCAAAAATCAAAAATCAAAAATCAACAGTTACGCACGACTCTTTACTTAACAGAGAAAGTATTTAACCGCTATCACTCCGAAACCGAACTGCTACGCTATCTTCATCAGCTAGAAACCAAGGATCTATCTTTAACTACTTCGATGATTCCTTTAGGCTCTTGTACCATGAAGCTCAACGCCACAGCAGAAATGATTCCTGTTACCTGGACAGAATTTGGTAACATTCATCCCTTCGCACCCTTAGAGCAAACCCAAGGTTATCAACAGCTATTCGCTGAATTAGAACAGTGGCTAGCTGAGATTACGGGGTTTGCGGCTATCTCCCTACAGCCTAATGCTGGCTCACAAGGTGAATATGCAGGACTACAGGTAATCCGTAAATATCATCAAGATCGAGGCGAAGGACATCGCCATATATGTCTAATTCCTGAGTCGGCACACGGTACAAACCCTGCTAGTGCGGTCATGTGTGGCATGAAGGTGGTAGCTGTAAAATGCGATCGCGACGGCAATATTGACCTAAAAGACCTACAAACTAAAGCAGAGAAGCATAAAGAAAACTTGGCAGCCTTGATGGTTACCTATCCTTCAACTCACGGGGTATTTGAAGCGGAAATAAAAAGTATCTGTGCGGTAGTTCATCAACATGGTGGACAGGTTTATATGGATGGGGCAAACATGAACGCTCAGGTGGGTTTATGTCGTCCTGGTGATTTTGGAGCGGATGTCTGTCACCTCAACCTGCACAAAACCTTCTGTATACCTCACGGTGGTGGTGGACCTGGAGTTGGTCCTATTGGCGTAATGTCTCATTTAGTCCCTTTTCTACCTGCTACTCCTAAAACTGCCAAAGATAGTAAGCCTATTGGTGCGATCGCGGCTGCACCTTGGGGAAGTGCCAGTATTTTGACAATTTCCTGGATGTATATTGCCATGATGGGAGAATCTGGCTTGACTCAGGCAACTAAGGTGGCAATTCTTAACGCTAACTACATGGCAAAGCGTCTTGAACCATATTATTCAGTTTTATTTAAGGGAGAAGCTGGCTTTGTGGCTCACGAATGTATTATTGATTTGCGTCCGCTTAAAAAACGCGCCCATGTTGAAGTAGATGATGTCGCCAAAAGACTAATGGACTTTGGTTTTCATGCGCCGACCGTATCTTGGCCCGTAATTGGCACCGTGATGATTGAACCGACTGAAAGTGAATCAAAAGAGCAGCTAGATCGTTATTGTGATGCCATGATTGCTATCTATCAAGAGGCAAAAGCGATCGCTGATGGGTCAATAGATGTAGAAAATAATCCCTTGAAAAATGCTCCTCATACTGCTGAGTCATTGATTTGCGGTGAATGGTCACATCCCTATAGTCGAGAAGAAGCAGCCTACCCTGCACCCTGGACAAAAGAGCATAAATATTGGACTCCTGTAGGCAGAATCAATAATGCCTATGGCGATCGCAATTTAGTTTGTTCCTGCGAGGGAATGGAGGCGTATAAAGAATAAATATTGGCGTTACATTATAATGAGATGGTAGAGGCTGACTGGGGGACTAGGAGACTTGGAGACTGGGTGAATCATCGATCTTCTTTATTCAGAATCATCCCGCAACTATGCAACGTCTAAATATCTATTCCAGATTCAATTTACTCAGTTTTTAGTTATAGCTTCCTGAATACATCATAAGTCCTTGCTTTAGGTTTGTAGGAAGCATCACATTGATAGTGAGCAACAACGGTTAAACTGGTTGAGAGATCGAAACAAGCAAAAACTAAAATATGAGCCTGGATTTCGCTTTCTCAAAGATCCCCTTTTCTTTGCCTTCAGTTTTAGCCGTAGAGTCAGTAAATTTAATTACGAGTTTTAATCATTTGGCAGAAAGTTTGTTGTTAGAAACCGCAATACTTTTTAAAATAGTTATTGAATCTATTGCCTTACTTATACTCGCTTTGGCAATTATTAAAGCAGTAAAAGGTTTGCTTTGGCGCAATTATAGAATCGAGCGAGAAGAGAAACTCAGCCAAGTCAGACTAGATTTAGGAAAAGCACTAGCACTGTCTTTAGAATTTTTGTTAGCAGCGGATATTGCAGCTACGGCAGTATCTCCAAGCTGGAATGCAGTGGGCAAATTAGCAGCAATTTCCGCTATACGGACTTTTCTCAACTTTTTCTTGGAAAGAGAAGTTAGATTATTAGCCAAAGAAAAACTGATCGAGTCACCAAAGATAAAAAAAGCTTGATTACGCTTGGTGTGAATAAAAAAGAGACGCTCTCAATTATAGAACGCCTCTAAACAATTTTAATACCTGCTTAGTAAAGTTCTTCTTCTTGGTGAGTAGTAATAGTGCAGTCAGAGGTAGGATATGCAACACAAGTAAGAACATATCCTGCTTCAATCTGATCGTCGTCCAGAAAAGACTGATCGGACTGATCTACAGTACCAGACTCCAATTTACCAGCGCAGGTAGAGCAAGCACCAGCACGGCAAGAATAAGGTAAATCTAAACCTTGTTCTTCTGCAACGTCAAGAATGTATTCATCATCAGGTACTTCAATGGTTTGTTCGCCATCGGTCATTTTGAGAGTAATGTTATAGCTAGCCATGTATTTTTTCCTCTTTTGCAAGGTGATATATTAATTCGTGCTTAGTTGGGAAGTTCCACTTATTTTGTTAATAATTTAATTGAAATAAGTTTTTTCCTCGTTCAAAAAGCCTCATGTTTGATACTAAGGGAAAAATACTAATTATTGTGCGTGCATTAGCAATGAGATTTGTTATTTATCGTAAAATAAGTTTTTCTTATCTATGAAGCTGCGGTGAGAATACTTTGAGTTGAAAATTTTCAATGACCCCAAAACTACCAAATAGCAATCATTCTTTCGGCATAAAATCTAGGAAAAAGAATCTTAATTTTCCCTGAAAATAACTATTAATTATAGTTATACCTGTGATTGATGATTTGTACTTAGAGTAAAAGCTAAATAAGCTCATATTGTTTGTATGTATACAGAAGCATTTCTCCCACTTAAAGTTGGCATAGTTGGTACTGGATACACTGCCAGAAAAAGAGCCGAAGCTTTAATAGCTGACAAGCGCACCGAATTAGTTGCTGTGACAGGAAATACCCCCGAAAGGTTAAAACAATTTTGTCAATCTTTTACTGTACAATCAATAGATTCTTGGACAAGATTAATTAATTTGCCAGAATTAGATCTAATTTTCGTTTGTACTATCAATAGGGATTGTGGAGCGATCGCCAAAAGAGCTATATTAGCAGCAAAGCACGTAGTCGTAGAATATCCTTTGGCTTTAGATGCCCAAGAAGCTCAAGAAATCATAGAACTTGCTGAAGCTTACCAAAAGTTACTCCATGTCGAGCATATAGAAATTATTGGCGGACTGCATCAAGCTATTAAACAGTATTTACCACAAATAGGCAAAGTTTTTTACGCTCGTTACTCGACGATTCGCGCTGAACATCCTGTTAGCCGTAGCTGGAAATATCATCGAGCCATGTTTGGTTTTCCTTTAGCAGCAGCATTATCGAGGATTCATCGCCTAAGCGACTTGTTTGGCACAGTAGAAGCGATCTCTTGTCAAAATCGCTATTGGGATATACCAGGTTCAGATTACTTTACTGCCTGTTTATGTAATGCTCAGTTAAATTTTCATGGCGGTATTGTGGCAGAAATTACCTATGGTAAAGGGGATGTTTTTTGGCAAAGCGATCGCCTTTTGGAAATTTATGGCGAAAAAGGATCTATCGTCTTTATAGGAGAGAAAGGAACTTTAACCGTGGAGGGAAATAAAACAGCAATTCCTGTTGCTCCTCGCCGTGGTTTATTTGCTCAAGATACCGAACTGGTTTTGAACTGTCTCTTAAACCAGCAACCTTTATATATTAAACCTCAAGCTAGTCTTTATGCTTTGCGAGTGGCGAATGCTGCTTTAGAATCTTCTCGTCTGCACCAAACTATTTATCTTGATTAGACTTTATAAACAGAAAAAAGATCAGTTACTTAAGTAATAAACTAAAGCCTGCAACCCCAAACGATAGCTATCCGCACCAAAACCGCTGATTTGTCCAACTACAACTGGCGCAAGATAAGAATAATGCCTAAACTCTTCTCTGGTGTAAATGTTGCTTAGATGGACTTCTACAGTTGGTATCTGCACTGCTGCTATCGCATCTCTAATAGCCACGCTAGTATGAGTATAGGCTCCTGCATTAATGACAATTCCCTGATGTGTCTGTCTAGCATCATGTATTGCATCTACCAGTACACCTTCATGATTAGACTGCAAGCAGTCAACCCTAACCTGCAGTTTTTGTGCGTCTAAATCTAGAGCTTGGTTAATTTGCCCTATAGTGGTCGAGCCGTATATTTTAGGCTCACGAAGTCCTAACAAATTTAAGTTAGGACCATGTAGAACTAGTACGCTTATTTCAGGCACAGCTTATTATATAGTTAAGCTTCAACAGTTAATTAACGATGACGCTGGCGATCGTCAACTGGAATAGGGATCGCTTCCCTTTCATGCTCAACTTCTGGTCCTAACAACATTTCGATTAGCTTTTGAGCTATGTCTCTTAATTTGTCAAGTAATTGTTCTATATAGCCCATCGGATAAACAGCTCCTTCAGGAAAACCTTAAATACTACTTATTTTGTCATCTTTGCCTAGAGGCTTTTCCGCCTCCACCGCTTTGCATACCACAAAAGGCTTATAGGCTTTAACTCTTACATTACTTACAAATTCCTTTACGATGCGTTTTATACGTAGGAAATGAAGTTTTGAAGCTATTATATTTAGCTTAGCACAAGTTGTGATTATAAGTATATATTCTCACTTCAATCAATGCCTTCTTAAGATTCTCATACCTATTGCTTACCTCGATCTTTAATGAAATCAGCAAACTAAAAACAATAATTTTTGTTAAGAATAATTAAAAGTACCAAGATAGATTTTTTGTAGAGTGTTTGATATCTATATAATCATATTTATAACTTAGCTGTCGAGTATAAATACATAATGATTGGCAGCATTTACAAGAGTTACTTGCGATCGCACTCAGGATGCCTTTTGGCTCAAAAATAATTTTCAACTAAATTAGTCTCAGTTCGGGTTAAGCTAAAGTCTTGCTATATGGCGGTTCTCAAATTAGTCAGGTACAAAGTAAATCGTTTTAAGGCAGAGGGCAGCAAGGTGTACCCACCGCAGCTAGGCAGAAGTTAGATGTATTTCAGTAAACTAAGAAATGCTATAAATTAATTAAATTCTGCGACTTCTGCCTCTGAAGATGCTGCTTGCTTACTGACAAACAATTTTGGTAACAGCAAGCCAGAACGTTCTTTAATAGGCTGCAAACTCTGGATAACGAGCCAGAGATTTGTCTTTTTTGAGTATATTTGGCACAAAAATTATAGCTGCAAATATACCCAAAATCAAGAAAGGTAGCCAATGCTGCGCCAGCATCGCAAAGCTAAGATAAATCAGAATTTCTCCTAGGTAATTGGGGTTACGGCTACGGCTAAAAAACCCTTCGGTAATTAGTCCTTTTTTGTATTTTAGAGTAAAGTACTTTTGGGCATCGCTACCGTAGTGCAGAAATACTCCCATAATATTTATGGCGATCGCAGCACTCGTTAAAGGCACACTAGGCTGTATACCACTGCTAATTAAAATAAACGGTGCAACCCAATATGAACAGAGTAAAATAAAAGTTGTAATTCCCGTCGCTACAGTGACTTCTTGTTCCCATTGCCGATCGGGGTAAAGACTATCCTTAATCAACCACATAATGCCATAAGTTCCATGCAAAGCTAGATATATCCAGGCAGCTAAGGTAAAGTTATTATAAAAAGCCATTAAGCTTAATACAACGACAAAAGTTAGGAATTTATGTAGATTAATTGGGTATTTTACTTTCATATTTAAAAATTTTTGGCTGCGTAATCATTTGACTGCTAAAACACTTTATTATTTTAAAGGGAACTCTTGCTTTTGTTTCTGGATGACATGATAAATTTAGTTCGTTGGAGGGTTACGTTGATAAAATTGCGCGCAAATTAACTATATCCAAATAGCTAGCTTGAAAATCACCTTGAATAACCTGGCACGGTGAATTTGGTTCGCCTAAATCACTGACTACCAAAGCTACTTGACTAAAATCTTGTTGTTTCGTGTAGTTGTTAACAGTCACTATGGTCTTTAATCCTGCTTTAGTTGCTGCTTCTAAGCCGTTATCAGAGTCTTCAAAAACTAGCAGGTTTTGAGCAGGAAGCGAAATTTGCTCCATAACGTAATTATAAATATCGGGAGCAGGTTTTTTGGCAGCGACCATATCTCCTGCGCCAATAGTTTCAAACCAATCTAAGTCTAAATATTTCTCTAGCAAAGCAATTACGTTGGGTAAAGAAGATGTAGTTGCGATCGCCAAACTAATACCATTTTGTCTAGCTGATTCAATAATTCTTTTCGTTCCTGGTCGGAGTTTTATTGCTCCTTGGCGAAGTAATGCTAGATAATATTTATTTTTAAGCTGATGGAGATGTGCCACAAAATCAGTCATATCTTGACTAGGTTTAAAGTCTGGTAAATATTGACTTAGATAAAACTTAATTCTTTCTTTTCCCCCTGAAACTGTCAGCAATTGACCATAAAATTTTACTGACCAATGCCAATCTAAGCCCACCTCTGCAAACGCCTGATTAAAAGCTACTCGATGCCCATCTCTTTCTGTATTGGCTAAAGTACCGTCTACATCAAAGATTAAACCCTGCAATTGATTTGTCATCTTTATTTTAAATTTTTAAGAGTTTTTTTTGTAAACAGTGAGCAATTCTTTTAGCTGCACCCGCTTTTCCCATACGGCGTTTGCCGTTGAGAGCAATATTTATTAGCTGTTGTGGATCATTCATTACCTGAGCGATCGCCTTTCCTACTTGCTGAGGATTGTCTACCATCAAAATTGAGCAACCAAGCAAACGAGATTGAGCTTCGGCAAAAGCAGAGGTAAATTGAGGTCCTTTTCCTGGCATAATAATTGCAGGCTTTCCTAAACCGATAAATTGCTCTGTTGCTGTGCCTGCCATGGCGATCGCCATATCTGACTGTTGTAAAAACTGTTGATAATTTTCTTGGCTCAAAATTAGGTTATAGCTGCTTTTAGTCAAAGTTACCGTTTGAGATTTCTCTTCTACTATTTTCCAACCGTAAGTAAGCGCAGCTTCTATGAATACTCTAAGATTTAGTGCAGGTGCGATCGCACCCAAAAACTCTAATTTTTCGGCTGGAAACTCATCGATGACTGTCAACAAGGCGGTCAAAATCTGTTGCCAATTGCGTAATGCCTCTGGCATTCTTGAACCCGATAATAAAAGTATTCTCAGTTTTTCTGATTCTGGGGGTTCTATTTTTGGAGCGATCCCATCCATCATCGGATTTCCCAAATCGTAAGCAGGAATCGACCATTGCTGTAAAATCTCTGTGGTCAAACTATCCCTAGGGAATACCGCTTTACAAGTATTACGACTCATCAACCAACGCTCCCAAGGTAAATAAACCGAACCGAATTTTTTTTCTAGGTTAGTAGTTTTAGCCAGCCAATCAGTTTCGTTACGCAGATAATATTCAGATTTAGCTGTACCCACAAAAGCAAAATTAGCTTTGCTCAACCAAGCATATAGCAAGGGAA
This sequence comes from Waterburya sp., assembly GCA_965218645.1. Classification (GTDB taxonomy): domain Bacteria; phylum Cyanobacteriota; class Cyanobacteriia; order Cyanobacteriales; family Xenococcaceae; genus Waterburya. The sequence goes on from OZ244627.1 coordinate 2,902,188, forward strand.
CAATATCTCCCACTGCCAAAATTGCCGTATCCTTTTTACCCCATTTAAGCACCAACTTTAGCTGTTCGATTGTTAGCTTAATTAACCCACCCCGCACATCTGACCAAAGAGGATTGCCTCCCATATAAATAAATCCACCAGAAGGCATTTGCTGTACTCTACCAGCAATGGGAATATTTAATTTATTGTAAGCGTAGCCTTGTCCGACAATAGGTAAAGCTGCTATTTCTAGATTATTGGTAACAATTTGTAATTGTTCTATAATGCGAACAGCAATTATATCTTCTCCATGACCATTACTCAGAACCAGCAGTTTCATTCGGGTTTAACTGATTAAATTAATCTGGCTCTATTTTAAGCATTAATGATATTTCTAATTGTTGCGGTTAATTTATCAATTACACTGCTTAATATTTATATAGCCATTAAAATCTGGCAATTAAAATTGCTTTTGGCTAGAATCACTGCCATTATGGTAAATTACGAGAGTTATTTTAGTGTTGTGCTTAAATTTACCCCCAAGGTAGTTTGTCAAGGGCAACAGAACATATACCTAGTCCGCCAACGCTATCAACTCATACAGCTGCAATTAGCAAAAGTTAGGCAACTCATTTGGCTACTGAATTGGAGTTATCAAGTTTGGCGTAAAACTTGAAGGCAGTTATCAATATATTAATTCAGACAGACACCAAGCGAGACTGGGCAGTATCTTTAATTAAGCCAACTTTGGAGTGAAGGTAATTGACCAAGGTAACGCGCTCTTGATCGGCTAAAGGTTTTTGAGCATCAAGGCGACTTAATAATCGCTGTACCAATTCTGTTTCGCCTATTTCTAAAAGTTCTGAAGCATTGGTAGTTTCAATTAGATTCCAGGTTTGACGTAATAGTGTAATATTCAACTTAAATTCACCCAATAGCTCGTTATGTTGTCGTAGGTCAGTAGTTAATTCTGACCACAATCTAAATTCTAGTTCACTTCCAAAAAATATAAAGAAAATATTTAGATTTAAATACAATATTCATACAAAGCTTAATAATATGATTTTATTGTTTACTTTATATTTAGTAACATAACTGATTTATTTGAGTTCTGGATGTTTCGTGGCGTCAGAAACAACATCATACTGGTTGATCTTAGCGATTAGCTGATGTAAACGACCTAGGCTTTTTTGGTTAAAGTAGAAACACAAGCGCGGTAAATCAATTGTTTCTGAGTCTTTTTGTTCTTCTGAAAGAGCGGCAGTCTTAGTAATTTTTCCTTGACTAAGTATATCGGCAAAATCTCGATTGAGCTTATCAACTTTTTCATCGGCTAATTCTAGCGTTAGACGCATCACAAAAAGGTTATCTACATAGCGACTAGAATGATATACTCGGTAAAAGTCTTTAATAGTTTGACAAGCTACGTCTAATTCATCGGTAATCGTATACAGACTGGTATCTTCTGGACTAATTAACCCTTTGGCTTTTAGCTGCTTGCAAATATAATTATCCCAGGAGTGCCAGTAATCTCCTCCTGGCTTGTCGATCAAGACTAAAGGTACAGGGCCATATTTACCAGTTTGGCAAAGGGTTAGAGTTTCAAAAGCTTCATCTTGAGTACCAAAACCGCCAGGAAAAAGAGCGATCGCATCACTTTCTCTTAAAAAAAACAATTTGCGAGTAAAAAAATATTTAAAGTCGATTAACTTATCATCCCCTTTAATAGCAGAGTTGGCACCCTGTTCAAAAGGCAATCTAATATTAAGACCAAAAGAATTATCTTTACCAGCCCCCTCGTTTCCTGCCTGCATAATTCCGCCTCCAGCCCCAGTTATCACCATAAATCCAGATTGGGTCATACAGCGGGCAAACTCGACTGCCATTTTGTACTCTGCTTGCTCTTTTGAAGTTCGAGCCGAACCAAAAATAGCAATTTTTCTAGTGTGTCGATAGGGGTAAAATTTTTTAAATCCCTGTTCTAAATCTTCAATTGAAGCAGTTAAAATCTTCCAGTTGGGTCGTTCTGTGTCCTCCTGGGCAATTCTGGTTACTACACTCAAAGCTCGCTGAATCAATTGGCGATGAGGATGGTTGGAGAGATTTGCCAGCAAATCTTTTAGCTGCTGATTTAATAATTCTGAGTCGTTAGATGAAGATAAAGTCATAAATTTATTCTAATAGACTTTTTTTCCCCAGTTATTGTAACGATAAAAATGGCTTGACATTCAAGTGAGTAAAAATATGAGCCAAGACGAAATTAGCCCCAGCTTAATCTTCGGGTAAGATCTGCTGAAGCTATGTAGATAGTGTTTAGGGGAAAATTAGAGATATTTTTCCAATGTATTTGCCAAAGTAGTTTTAGGGACTGCTCCAACTACCATATCTACTCGTTGACCATCCTTGAAGATCATCAAGGTAGGAATACTGCGAATACCATATTGACTAGCAACTTGGGGGTTTTCGTCTGTATTTAATTTAACTACTTTAATTTGATCGTCATATTGCTCGGCAATTTCGTCTACTACTGGCGCAACCATACGGCAGGGACCACACCAAGGAGCCCAAAAATCTACTAGTACGGGAACGGAACTTTCTAAAACTTCTTCTGCAAAACTTGCATCTGTTACTGGCGCAGCTGATGATGACATTATTAATTAACCTAATTTACCACAAAGACCTTTTCAATAATACAAAATTCTACCATAGCCAACGGTTAATGATTCTAAAACAACAAGACTTTATATCAAAAGTAGTAGAAGCAACAGTTAGGGCAGTGGGGGCAGTTAGAGAAGAGACAAGGCATGCCTTGTCTGTACTGGGCAGTTAGACGAGCGACCCCCTAAAGGGTGAAACAGTTTGCTCGCCCTCGACAATAACCTCAACGGGGGAAACCCCCGCAACGGTTTTGTCTCGCAACGCAACTGTTTCACCGCGTCGCCGTCAGGCGCAAGGGAACGCGCGAGGGAGGCGGTTAGGGCAGTAAAATATTTAACTTATACGTTGAAAATAGAAAACCGCCCGATAATTATCGAGCGGATTGTGGTGTGAGGAGTGAACGGAAACTTTTGTCTCCGCCCTCTCTATTCTAAAATAGAACTTTAAAAATGCCAGGATTTTATTGAATAAGTAAATCAAAAGTTAAGATTGTTTTGATTTAGGGGAAAGATTGGGGACGAAATAAAGAATTGCTGATTCAAAGTATAAGAATGATAATACTGTTCTTATACTCAAATTTGAATTGATATAATATGTTGAGCAATTCAAGACAGTAAACAATGACATCTAAATTTAGTATCGATTCTGAAAAAAAAGCTGTTGTTTGCTGCGCGATCGCTTTTTTTTTGATTACCCTAACGTTAACTCTTCATCGTCATTTCTCATTTTATTCCTCTTACGATCAGGGCATTTTTAATCAAGTTTTTTGGAACGGTACTCACGGCAACTTTTTTCAAAGCACCCTTTCTTCTCAACTCTCTACTAACGTGATTCATAGTGGAGAAGTTCCCTACGTGGGCTATCACCGCTTAGGGCAGCATTTTACCCCTGCTTTATTGCTCTGGTTGCCAATTTACTATTTGTTTCCTTATCCAGCTACCCTGACGATTTTACAGGTAATTTTTGTCACCGCAGCAGGATTGGTTTTATATCTTCTAGCAAGAATATACTTAAAACCTGCGATTGCAACTCTGATTACCATTAGTTTTTATGGTGCTAATGCCGTAATCGGTCCAACTCTGGGAAATTTTCACGATCTTTCACAAATCCCTTTGTTTATGTTTGGTTTGCTCTTGGCGATGGAGAAACGCTGCTGGTGGCTGTTTACAGTTTTTGCCATCTGTACTTTGGCAGTGCGAGAAGATAGCGGGATTACCTTATTTGGTGTTGGAGTTTATTTGATTCTTAGTCGGCGATATCCGCGAATTGGCTTGGCGGTGTGTCTGGGTAGTTTTTTGTATGTGCTAGGTGTAACCAATTTGATCATGCCTTTGTTTAGTAGCGACATTTCCCAAAGATTTATGCTCGAAAACTTTGGACAGTACGCCCAAGGAAATCAGGCTTCAACCCTAGAGATTATTCTCAATATGGTTACCAATCCCAGAAAGTTGCTGGTGGAGTTGTTTACACCTTTTTTTGGCACCCTAAAATATTTGCTGGGGCAATGGTTGCCCTTAGCTTTTATACCCGTTGTTGCTCCTGCTGCTTGGGCGATCGCCATTTTCCCCCTTTTACAATTGTTTCTCAGTCAGGGAGATTTGGTTTTGAGCATTTCCATTCGCTACGCCATCAGCGTTACTCCTGGCTTATTTTATGGTTCAATTTTGTGGTGGGCTGGACAGGGTTTTGGTAATGTCAACAAAGCAATTACTCAATGTAAATCGCGCCAGCTTCGTCCTCAGTTTCGTCGTTTCTGGATCTTTTGTATTTGTTTATCGTTATTTTTTACGGTCACTTCCAACCCCAGTCAAACTTTTTATTTTTTAATACCCGATTCAATTAAGCCCTTAGTTTATATTTCTGCACCCGAACAATGGCAGCGCAGCCAAATTATCAACAATCTTTTAGCTAAGATTCGTGCTAATGCTAGTGTTTCAGCAACTAGTTTTATTATTCCCCATGTATCTGGTAGAAGAGAAGTGATTCGCTTACCTGGACTAGAAATTAGAGGAGATAACCAAGAAATTCATCAAATAGACTACCTCATTGCCGATCTAGGAATAATGGAACGCTATCAGGTAGTTTTTAGCAACTATGGCACTGACCTTAAAGCTATCACCCAAGTAATTGAGCAAGTTATTCAGGGAAGAGAATATGGCGTTGTGGGATTTAATCAAGGAGTAATTTTATTACAGAAGGGCGTAGACTCTAACACTGAAGCTATGAAGGCTTGGCAAGCTTATTTAATAAAGATTAAGCCTATTATCGATTCTTAAAATATCTAAAAACGTAATGCTATAAAATGAAACACTTTTTACTTTTTATTTTTTACTTCCTAGGATACGATCGCCGCTGGTTTGCCGAGAAAATAACTTTGAGCTAGTCAATTAATCATAAGTAGCTTACTTAATAATCGTTTAAAGAGACGTAATTTTTGACTTAATAAAACCATCAATATCCAAATCGCTTCCTTCAAACAGGCTTTCAGCTTAACAATAAAGTAGAGGTATCAAGCATCTACTTTATTGCATAAGTCTACTAAAAGCTAGCCCGTTTTGAAATTGCCTGAGTTAGCTTATTAATAACTTCGGCTAGAGCGATCGCGCCTAATTCTCCAGAAGCACGAGTGCGAATACTCAAGGTATTATCTTCTACCTCTTTATCGCCGACTACTGACATTACAGGTATTTTTTGCTTCTCGGCGTTACGAATCATTTTGCCCAACCGTTCGCCACTGGTATCGGCTTCGGCACGGATTCCTGCCGATCTCATTTTGGCAGCTACTTCTTTTACATAGTCAAAATGGGCATCTCGCACGGGTAATAGGCGCACCTGCACAGGGGCAAGCCAAAGAGGAAAGTCGCCTGCATATTCTTCAATTAAAATGCCGATTAGCCTTTCTAATGAACCAAAGGGCGCGCGGTGAATCATAATCGGACGTTGACGAGAGCCATCTTCGGCAACATATTCTAGTCCAAAGCGATCGGGCAAATTATAGTCTACCTGTACTGTGCCTAACTGCCATTCTCTACCCAAAGCATCTTCAAAGATAAAGTCTAGCTTTGGTCCATAAAAAGCAGCTTCGCCAATTCCTTCAAAGTGATTCATCTCCATCTGTTCTACAGCGCGACGAATTGCACTTTGAGCTTTATCCCAGGCTTCATCTGAACCCATGTATTTATCCGAGTCTGGGTCACGGAAGCTAAGTCGAGCTTTGAAATTAGTCAGTTGCAAATTTTTGAAGACAGCAAGAATCAAATCAACTACTTTTAAAAATTCATCATCTAATTGTTCTGGAGTGACAAATAAATGGGAGTCATCAACGGTAAAGCCCCTAACTCTGGTTAACCCGCCCAATTCCCCTGACTGTTCGTAACGATAGACTGTGCCAAATTCCGCCAGTCGTATTGGTAGCTCCTTATAAGAGCGCAATTCACTTTGATAAATCTGGATATGAAACGGGCAGTTCATGGGCTTAAGCACAAAACCTTGTTCCGCTGCTGCGGCTGCTTCATCTTCTGCCATCATCGGGAACATATCTTCTTTATAGTTTTGCCAGTGTCCTGAAATTTTAAATAAATCGACTTTACCCAAATGAGGCGTAACCACGGGAAGATAACCCCGCTTTATTTGTTCTTGCTTGAGATAATCTTCCAGTTGCGATCGCAAGATAGTTCCTTTAGGAGTCCACAAAGGTAAACCTGCCCCAACTAAATCAGAGAAGATAAATAAGCCTAGTTCTTTGCCTAGCTTACGATGATCGCGTTTTAAAGCTTCTTCCTTGCGACGCTGATATTCAGCTAGCTGTTCGGGTGTTTCCCAAGCAGTACCATATATACGCTGTAACTGTGCCTTAGTTTCGTCTCCGCGCCAGTATGCCCCCGCCACACTTTCTAGGGCGATCGCTTGAGGATCTATATCTGCGGTATTTTCCAAGTGAGGACCCGCACAGAGATCCCACCACTGTTCGCCTAAGTGATAAATGGTAATTGGCTCGTGAATACTGTCTAAAATTTCTAGCTTGTAGGGTTCACCTTGAGCTTCAATGCGTTGTTTAGCTTCTTCTCGGCTAACTTCTTCTCGCTCTACAGGTAGGTTACGATTAATAATTTTGATCATTTCCTTGCGGATTTTTTTTAAATCTTTTTCGGTAAAAGGATCGGGACTATCAAAATCGTAATAAAAGCCATTTTCTGTCCAAGGACCTATGGTTACCTGTGCTTTAGGAAACAGTTTTTGCACCGCCATTGCCATGATGTGAGATGCGGTGTGGCGAATTTTCTGTAAGGATTCGGATTCACTAGTACGGAGTAATTTTATTAGTTGTTGTGCTTGTTCTGCTTCAGGCATCGGCTGTTTTAAAGGACGCAAGTAATCTCGTTATATTTTAAGTCTAATCTGAATTTAATTACTCTTACACTTTTTAACTGCTTTGGGATGTCGAACCATGCGCGGGGGTCGCTCGTCTAACTGTTGAAATAAATATATGATAAAAAAATGAAATTATATTAAATTTTATGAAAACCGCTAAGATAAATATTAAGATAACAAGCTAATTTAAATTTAATGTCAAGACAACAGCCTACTGAGAAAGAGTTACTCAAGACGGTTTTAGAGCCACTTCTAGAAGATTTTCAATACTGGTTTGAGCGATCGCGCGCTTCATTAGAATCAGAGCAAATGCCTTTTTTTTCTACTCAAGAGCAAGCTCAATTGTTAGAGAGAGTTGTTGAGAGTCAAAAAGAAGTTCAAACGGCGCAAATGCTATTTCAGGCTACAAATGGTGCAGCAGGTATTGACTCAAGAATGCTGCTTCCCTGGCATCAGCTAGTGGCTGAGTGCTGGAATGTAGCCCAAAAACGACGAAAATTTAAAAATCAAGCTTAAACATCTAATATATCTGACAAATCTCAAACAACAGTAAAAAAACTCATTGATGTGACTTTGAAGATCATCTTGAAGAGTTTATTAGGAAAAAAGACTTATGTTGCATTTACTTTACATTCTGGTATTTACTGTCATTGCCCTTTTGGCAGTTAGTAATCTCATACGTAGTTTAATTACTTTGAGTGCAGATACTCAAAAGTTCTATCCTCCCAATTACAATCGCTCAAACAATAATCACTTTCGTCAACAAAGAGAAGTTCATCCAGAACTATTAGATGAGCAAGGTAAAGTGATTGAAGAACCGTTACTCGTAATGCGATCGGTATCTGTAGATGATGCCCGCTCAAAGCTAGATGCTTTATACGAGGCTTCGCCTAGTAAAACCATTGAGCCTGAAGATTAATTCAGCAGTTAAGATAGTTAGACGAGCGACCCCCTAAAGGGTTCAACAGTTTGACGGGCGGTATAAACGTCGCAGCAAAGCTAAAGCGCGTTTTGAGTAAGAGTATTCTTACTCAAAAGCCGCTGTACGACGACACGCCCTCCTCAACGGGGGAAACCCCCGCAACGCAACTGTCTCACCGCGTCGCCGACAGGCGCAAGACAAAGGCTTTAGCCGCATGCACGCGCGAGGGAGACAGTTAGAGCGATTGGCAACAAAAGAGTTCATCTTATATTGCGATCGCTATTTTCTAGTGTTAGTGCTAAAAAAATACTCTTGTTAAGTTAAATATTAGGGTAAATAGCGTTTCTTTTAAGCTTTATGGGAACTATATATAAATATTGCAGTTTTTAACTAGTTCCTATGCCAAGAAAGCCTGACGAATACGCAGTTAACCTTTTAATTTCTGGTGGTCATAAAGAAGAAGTTCGCTTTACTTCTGTTCAAGATTTCCAAAAATGGTATAGCACGGAATTAATGTCAAAATCAGATTCCGAAGATTTTGTTAATGTACCAATTAAGAACGTACAGGGAGAATATATGGTTATTCGACCCAAGAGCGTATTGGCTATCCGAGTTGAACCAGTTTTCCTCGGTAGTGTAGAGCGATTTTAAATTCTCTTGGGTAGGGGTTGATGCTCGTTTGCCCTTACTTAAACCTAAGCTATAGCTGATCTAAATAGCTAAGTAAATCTGCCATTTCTTGCCGACTAGGTTGAAATTTAGGCATAGGAGGAGTTTGCCCACTAGTGACTTGCCTGATTAAGTCTCGCTGAGATTTGCGTTTAGAAATATTTTCTAATCTTGGTCCTACATTTCTATCTGCCTGTAAACTATGGCATCCTGCACAATTAATTTGAAACATTGCCAAGCCTTTAGAAGCATCACCTTCTAAAGACAACACTTCATAAGCATAGGGGTCTGAAACGTTTTGCCAATGGATTCCCAGAATGCTGATGCCAATCATCAGCATTACTGCCACTATAATTAAAAATAGGCGGTTTAGCCAAGCCTGAGATTGGACTAACTGATTATCCACTATGTATATTTATGTATATTAAAGAATTGATGAATGTTTACTTATATTAACTATGATTCAACAAATATTTTAAAATCTTATAGATAAGCTACGCAAGTTACTCATTTAATTTCTTAGAAGCTAAATCTAATCACAGATAGCAAACTAAAGACAAAGATAAGTTGAAATTATGTTTGCTACCTAGTCTCTGTGACAGCTATGGCTGAATTAGCGTAGGATATATTTTAGTTAGTTAAATAATTTACCTTTAAGGAGATACGCTATGCTCGAACCTTTACTTCTAGGAATTGTTCTAGGTCTAGTTTTTATTACTTTAGCAGGACTATTTTTTGCTGCTTATATGCAGTTTAAGCGCGGTAATCAATTAGGCATTGATTAAATATAAAAGCAATATTTTTTAAAACATTTGTATGGTAGATGAGCTAGTAGATTGGTTTCTCGGCTCATTTTTTATTTTAAGCCTCGCTTCCAGCCTCGAACTAGCTTGATTTCTGCGTAACTATAGTCGTCCGTGAGGCTATCTTTGATAGTTTTGAGACTAGCATCTCCAACTTGCTCAATCGCTTTGATAATTGCTTGTTGCTTATCTGCTATAACTAATTTATTAAGAGCTACTGGCTGATTCATTTCCAATAGTTCACTCAAGTGATTGTAAATTGTTGAGGTTGCAAAGCCGCGTTTTTGGGCAATTTCGGCTACGCTCAAACCCTGCTGATGTAGTTCTAGAGTAGTCATTTGGCTTTTTGAAGGAATGCTGACGGGTAGTTGGTGCAATTGGTCAAACTCTAATATTGCTGAAATAAAACTGTCGCCATACTGTTGGGCTTTATATTCGTTAACTCCCGATAAATTAGCAAAATCTGCTAAAGTTTGAGGACGTAATTGTGCCATAAGCTTGAGACTAGAATCGGCAAAAATCATATAGGGTGCGAGAGAATTGCGATCGCCAATTTGCTTGCGCAGTTTTCTGAGTTTTTCAAATAGTAATTCTGCTTCTTCTTTGCGAGGATTGTAAGCAGTAGTAGTTTTAGTTTGATGTTTGTCAATGGCAATTTTTACCGCTAGCTGACTACGAAAAACTGACCAACTGCGTTTATTGAGTTTGAGTACGGAATAACCGTCAGTTGTTTGCCCTACCAAACCTTGATGCACTAGACTTCGCCCTAGCATTCGCCATTCATCGGCGGTTCTACCCTTGCCGATACCGTAGGTAGATAATAGATGATGTCCATACTGATAGATTTTCTGTTTGCGTGAGCCAATTAAGACATCGACGATGTGATTGACACCAAATTTTTCTTCACAACGAGCAACACAAGAAAGAAACTTTTGCGCTTCTACCGTCCAGTCTTCAATGGGTTTAGGATTGAGACAGTTATCGCATTTACCGCAATTTCCAGGATATCTTTCGCCAAAATAGCGCAGGATAATGGTACGACGGCAATCATTACCCTCGGCGTAATTAATTACCTGGCGTAACTGTTGCAGAGCAATCTTTTGTTCATTTTGATCTGCTTTTTGTTCGATCAAGAATTCAATTTTTTTGCGATCGCCCAAACTAAAAAATAAAATAGACTTAGATAGTTCGCCGTCTCGTCCCGCCCTGCCTGATTCTTGATAAAAGCTTTCTAAACTACGAGGTAGATCGTAGTGAAAAACAAACCGCACATCAGGCTTATCAATACCCATACCAAAAGCAATGGTGGCAACAATTACCTGAATGTCATCCCGCAAAAAGCTAGTTTGATTACTACTTCTTTCTTTGTCTGATAATCCTGCATGATAGGGTAGGGCATCTATACCATCATGCTTGAGCTTAGTCGCTACTTCTTCGACGCTACGACGACTTAGACAATAAACTATCCCCGCACCCGATTCCGAGCGAATAGTCCGCAGCAGCCTATGGTAGATATTGCGGTCTTTAGGCTGTACTTCATAATGAAGATTGGGGCGATCAAAGCTAGCAACATGAATATCTGGCGATCGCAAATTAAGCTGTTGAATTATATCCTGCTGAACCCTTTTGGTGGCGGTGGCGGTAAGTGCCTGGAGAGGAATCTGAGGATAGCGTTGGCGCAATATTTTTAGCTTGCTATATTCAGGACGAAAATCGTGTCCCCACTCCGAGACACAGTGAGCTTCATCAATAGCGATGGTGGATATACCCACTTGAGTAGCTACTTGTTCGAGAAACAAACTAAATCTTTCGTTTAACAGTCTTTCTGGAGCAACATATAATAGCTTAACCTGATTTTTGAGAATAGCTATTTGGCGCGATCGCCTTTCTTCATACTCGATAGTACTGTTGAGATAGGTAGCATTTATGCCATTGTCCTGTAATGAATCTACCTGATCCTGCATCAGGGCGATTAGAGGCGAAACCACAATAGTTATGCCATCTTTAAGCAAAGCTGGTAATTGGAAACAAAGAGATTTACCGCCTCCTGTCGGCATAATTGTCAATAAATCTTGATTGCGTAAAGCTGCTTCAATAATTTTCTTTTGCCCAGGACGAAAGCTATCGTGACCAAAAAAGTGTTTTAAAGCTAACTCTAACGAAGCAAAGGTTGACATAACCAAACAGAAGGATATCTATCTCTAAAAGTTATTTTAAGAGCTTACGGTCATTTCATTGCTCATCGAATCAATACCGATCGCAAAGGCATAAAAATCTTTATCAATACCCTTTAACTTAAGCTTACACCCTTGCCCCCAGTCGATCTTAGTTCCTAAAGAATTGGCGACGGCTTTGGAAATGAGAATGGTATGAGGTTGGGCAACGCTTTGTAAACGAGAAGCAATATTAACTATTTTACCTACTGCCGTGTAGTCTTTTCTTTGTCCCCCGCCAAACATTCCCACTACTGCTGCACCCTGGTGAATGCCACAACGCATGGCTAAAGAAGGAATTTTACTATTTGTTTTCCATACTTTAGCTTGCCATCGCTCATTTAATTTTTGTAAATAATAATACATGGTTTTGGCAGTTAAAATAGCTCTTTTGGCTTGTTCTGGACAGGATAAATTTTCTGGTGCGCCAAACATTGCCATAACTCCATCGCCCATAAATTTATCCACCGTACCGCCATGATCGAACACTGCTTTACTCATGGCTTCGAGATACTCATTTAGGATTTCCGCCAAAAGGATTACTTCTAGCTGACTAGATAAATTAGTAAAGCCAACCAGGTCGCAAAATAAAACCGTCACGCGACGAGGTTCAGGAGTTAGATCGAGAGAAAGTTTTCCTGTGGCAGCTTTGTTAACTATGGCTGCGGGTAAAAATCGTTTTAAAACTGATTCAGTCAGATAGAGATTTAAATCTCTGACTTTTTGCTCTTTAATTCGCAGCAATTCTGCTTGTTTTTTGGTAGTTTGGTATAGCTTTGCCTGTTGAACGGCGATCGCTGCTGTCGAAGCCACGGCTTCGGCTAGGTCGATTTCTGCTCGACTCCATTGGCGAGAAGCACCAGACTGTCTGAGGGTAATACTGCCAATAATCTCTTCATCAACGATTAAAGGCACAATCAATAAGGCTCTGGCTTTGGCGTGCCAAGGAAGCTCATAGCGAGCTATATTTTTTTGCTTTTCTAAATCGGCTGAACTTACGGTTTTTTTGGTATACAAAAGAGCCTGGAGTATGGGGTTTTGGGCAATTGGGACAGAAGAAGACACATCAGAATAATCCTGGATGATTTTTTGTGGTTCGTGAGGATTATATAAACCAACACATTTAACAAAGCGATCGCTTTTTGTCCACAGAGAGAGAGTACAGCCATCTACCTTTAAAGCTTCTCCTAATTCTTTGGCAATGGTGGCGAACATTACTGGTGCTTCTAAACTAGAGCGAATTGCTCTGGTAATGTAATTGATGGTAGTTTCTCTTTGAGCTAGTTCTTTTACCTGTTGGTGAATCAACACTTGAGAAATAGCGATCGCAGCCGTCGAAGCCACGGCTTCGGTTAAGTCGATTTCTGCTCGACTCCATTGGCGAGAAGCACCAGACTGTCTGAGGGTAATACTGCCAATAATCTCTTCATCAACGATTAAAGGCACAATCAATAAGGCTCTGGCTTTGGCGTGCCAAGGAAGCTCATAGCGAGCTATATTTTTTTGCTTTTCTAAATCGGCTGAACTTACGGTTTTTTTAGTATATAAAAGAGCCTGGAGTAGTGGGTTTTGGGCAATTGGGACAGAAGAAGACACATCAGAATAATCCTGGATGATTTTTTGTGGTTCGTGAGGATTATATAAACCAACACATTTAACAAAGCGATCGCTTTTTGTCCACAGAGAGAGAGTACAGCCATCTACCTTTAAAACTTCTCCTAATTCTTTGGCAATGGTGGCGAACATTACTGGTGCTTCTAAACTAGAGCGAATAGTGGCAGTAATACGGTTAATAGTGGTTTCTCTTTGGGCTAATTCTTGCAACTTTTCTCCGGCTAGCATCTGAGAAATGATCAAAGTCGCCTGTTGAGCCACCATTTTTACAGCTTTTATTTCTTCTTCGTGCCAAACCTCAGACTCTTGGCAACGATGAACCGTTAGCGAAGCGGTTAGATTTGAGTGAGAAAATATCCGAATATAGATGCTAGAGCTTATTTTTGCTTGTAAACAAGCCTGATAACTAGAAGATTTGGAAGTAGATGCCTCTTTGTATTTTTGAATAATTAAATTATTGTTAATAGATAGTTCTGAATCAGATGCTACTGTTAACTTGAGTAAATCTTGACTAAGATTAGAATTATTTAAACTAAGGTGACGATAAAAGAAATGTTGCTCACTATCAGGCTGTAATTTTTTTAAATGTAAGATAATAATTCCCACATTGAGTAATTTACCAGCCGTATCAACAATATTTTGACCCGCTTTTTCCCAGGACAAATTGTTTAATAGTTGATTATATTCATATTGGCTCATGAATTCGACTATGGTAAGCGTTTAAATACAGTTGGCATACAACACCAGCAATAAATGAACTCAAAAAAATAACAATAATCTTTTTTAGCTATTTAATAAAGTTTGGTGTAATTATTTAACAGCCAAAAGCATAATAGTATTGTTCCCAAACAGGCTAAGAAAAATTCATTAGTCTTGCTCCACATTTATAGCTAAAAAAAAACTTCAGTTTATTTGTAACTTAATGGTTTTAAAATCCCTTGATAATTATGGTGTTGATGACAACTTGCAGCTAACAATCAGCTCGGCTGCAATAGAGGATACCAAGGAGGTTAGCCGAGTCTTAACCAAGAGTTTTTATAGTTTACCTGAATTTGCTAGCTGGGTTTATCCATTTTTACAGTTTACTATTAGCGAAGATTTACGCTACCGTCTACGTTCTCGTTCACCACACTACCGTTGCTTAGTTGCCAAAATAGCGACCCCAAACAATGTTTTTGGGCAAAACGGCACAACTCAAGACGATTTAAGCTTGATAGTTGTCGGTACGATAGAAATAGCTTTACGTTCTCCTTCCCTGTGGTCAACTTGTCCCCAGCATCCCTACATATCTAACCTAGCAGTTCACCAAAACTACCGTCGTCTGGGTATTGGTAGCCAGCTTTTAGCTGAATGTGAACAAGTGGCTCTTGAATGGGGCTACCATGAGACTCACCTTCATGTTTTAGACAGTAATGATTCAGCCAAACAACTATATTGTCATAATGGCTATCAAATCTCGCAAATAGAAGCTAACTGGGGAAGTTTATGGTTTGATTATTCACCGCGTTTATTTTTAAACAAGCAAATTTCAGTCGACAGTTAGAGCGGGTGGAAACATTACGTGCAAAGATAGATGCGCCTTTATGTTTAGGAAGCTTGTTCCACAGCCACTTCGACAGTTCGTGTTAGTTTTAAGATAGTATACTGCTAAGTTTATAATTATCTAATGATAAATCGCGATCGCGTGAAAATGCTGCTTGCACCCTCGACAGTAAATGCGGACAAGTCCTTTGTTTGTTTCAATGCGGGGTTTTCTCTTATTTTCGCCCACTAAAGTCTTCTCTTTGGGCAAATAATACTCAAAAAGTGAAAGAACAAAATATCGATAATACATTTTTAATTAAACAACTTTTACCTAGATTAAAAGCGCAAGAATTACTAATAGTCAATCCTCGTCGCAAAAATGGTTTAATAGTCTATAAAAAATATCATGCCGAATTTGTCGGTCCTGGAGCAATTGTAGGTGGTCAATTCGATCTTAATGCAGTTAATGTTATCGCTGTCGGAAAGTTATCTTTAGTCTCTCCTAAAAATTCTCAAGAGAAAAAACAAGCATATAAAATGCGTAGACAGTGGGTTAGACTTACCAAGCAAATTATTAATAATCCTGAACCAACAGAAAGAGCGCAGGTTATTTTAAATCAGTTTGAACATTGGTTTGACTTGGAAACAGTAGCTAATCTACCTGATGAAGCTTTTGCTTTATTAGTTGGGGTTTTACCTCAAACAATACGGAAAGTAAGAAATACTGAGCTACTTTAAAACACAGTTTAAGCTAACGGCGATCGCTGATTAAGCCTAACGTGAAATAGCTCTAAAAATAAAGCCTCCAGCGTGCGCCAAAAAGACAACTTCACTCAAGACACTTTAACCTAATTATCTTTTATATAGAAATAGTAGCGCGATCAAGCTTTTTACAATTGGATAAGTATAATCGTTAAGATAATTCCTGCTGATTGCGCACAATATTTTCCGTCATTTCTGCAAGTTCGCTCAGTTCAATTTCTAATTTAGTAGCTTTTTTTTGGTAATCAAGCTTTTTGGCGATCGCAGCACGAGCTAAATCTTCTCTATTGACTTTTAAAGCCTTTTTAGCTACTTTCTCCCAGACTTGAACTTCGGCGATCGCTTTTTGATATTCAGGCTGAATCTGATTCCAAACTGATTTAATATCGATTAGAGATTCAGTTAGTAGCTGTTGTGCAGTCTTGCTATCTTTACCTTTCAAGGCGTTTTTAATTGGTTCATATAGTTTTGAAGTATCTAGCGTATTCACAAGGGGTAAAAAGTTTCTTACCTGTCGGCTGTCGCTAACGCCTGTTTTACACCAGCTAGCAAAATGTTCACAGTTGTTAAACAGTAAATTATATTTTTGTTCTCCTAATCGGCTTTCGGCTCTTTCGACTACCGCATCTGGGATGTAACCAAAGCCGTCACTACATTCAGCAACGTAGATAGGGTTTCCTTGGCTAAAAGTTGCTAAATCAGTTCTTTCAATTGTTTCACTTGGCTTACGATAATGAATTACTGTGCCGTCACCGCAGTCAATACCATGATGTTGATATATTCCGTCTAGCTGCCACAAGTTTCGATATGCGTATACGCGATCGCCTTTTGCCATTAAAGTAGTTTATTAACTGATGTTACGCAGTATAACGAAAAATGGCGTTGGTAATTTGAGGTATGAAACAGTTAGTAATACTGTTTTTAGCTCTTAGCCCTTCGGATTCGGGCGCGTAGTTGCAGACAAGTCCTTACTCTTGCGCTAGATGCGACTAAAGCCTTAGATGCGGACAAGTCCTTTCTGTCGGCGCGGTGAGACAGTCGCGTTGCGGGGGTTTCCAAGGGGCTGTGGGCGAAACCTGCGTCCGCCCTTTACAAAGGACTTGCCCGCATATAGCCCCGTCCCGTTGCGAGACAAAACCGTTGCGGACGGCGGCTTTTGAGTGGAAAGCTTCTCACTCAAAACGCGCCTTGTCTATGACCCGTTGAGGTTATTGTCGAGGGCGAGCAAACTGAGGAAAGACCCCGCGTCGCCGACAGGCGCAAGGGAATGCTTTCCGATGTTGAACCCTTTAGGGGGTCGCACCGCTTTTCCCTAAACCCAACCGAAATTTATGGGACTTATGCAAGAGGTCTAGTGACCCCTTAAGCATAATTGATTATTTTGTAAGCTGTTTTTGAGATGTTTCGGCTTGATTTGGAGAATGAGTAGTATGCCACGCTGCTGTTAAACCACCAACTAAGGCGATCGCTGCGATCGCACCCACGGCAATACTGGTTAAGCCAGCAAGACGACTTTTGCGATTTAACCTTTGCCTATTTAGTTCGGCTGGCTGTTGGGGTTTATGGTAATGATGGAAAACTTCATCACTCAACCATTCTGCTGTGGCATTAAAATTATGTATGGGAGTAGGTAACATTTCTAGATAGGTTGCGTTGCGAATTAAATCTCCTGTCCTACCATTTACCTTTACCTTATCAAAAATATTGGCAACTCCATTACGAATGCCCAACTTCATTAAAGTACCTCGCATATTGGCATTGACCAGATGAAGTGTTTTATTCTGCGAGAGTGCCAGCAAATTTTTAGCAATAGTTGCTCCCTCTTGATAGGCAATTTGAGCCACGGGAGGATAAAAACGGTCTTTAACTACAGCACAGTCTCCTGCTGCAAATACTTCGGGAAAATCTGGTAGCTGTAAGGTAGTACTTACCAAAGGTAAACCGTGTTGGTCGCGGTTTTCATCGGCAATATCTAGGTCTTTAATCAAAGGATTATTAGCAGTACCTGCTGTCCAAACAGTAGTTTTAGTCTCTATGGTTTGAGTTGTTTCAGAATCTTTAAGCTGGTATTCAAGGCAATCGCTAGTGACTTTAGTTACTCCTGCTCCTAATAATAGTTCAACAGGTATAGCACGGTTTTTTAGTGCATGGAGGGCGGTATCTTTTAAATGAGAATTAACGTCTCCTTTAAGAATTTCTGAACCATGATTAACCAACACGATCCGAATATTATTAAAATCACCACCTAATTTCTCGTACCATTGAGGTAAAAGATCTGCCAGAGTAGCTGCTATTTCGACTCCAGAAGGACCCGCACCTACTATTGCCACTGTAAGTAAAGCCTTTTGGCGATCGGGTTCTAATTGACTTGCTTGCTGAAGGCATTCCCGTATGTGCTTTTCTAATGCCACAGTATCTTCTTCTGTACGGAAAGCAAAGGCATTTTCTTTTGCTCCCTCAGTATCGAGATATCCTTGAGTACCACCCACTCCTAATACCAGATAGCGGTAGTCGTAATGAAGCCCAGATGCTAATTCTAGCCGACGCTGGTGTAGATCGATCTTGGTTACTTTATCTCGAACAAAAGTAACTTTACTGCCTTCTAACAATTTTTCGTAGCGGGGAAGAACCTGTTCGTTCTGCATTTCCCCTGATAGGTGTTCGTAAAGTAACGGTTTAAAAACAAAACGGTTATTAGGATCGATTAAAACAACAGGGTCGCTATAGTGATGATGGCTCAGGTGTAAAGCGGTAAACAGTCCAACAAAGCCACCGCCGACGATTACTGTAGGATTAGTGATGTCATTCATAATTTTGCTGATTTAAGGTATAAATTAGATGATTGTATTGCTTTTAGCTTTTAGCCTTTAATTAGTCTCCCCGTCTCCCAGTCCCCAAGTCTCTCCATCTCTCTATCTAATTACTGCGAGGCTTTCTGATCAGAAATACCAAGCCTGCTGCACTCAAAACAATCCAACCGCTTACGTAATAGGAATCGACATAGCCCAAAACGTTAGATTGGGTATTAATACTGTCAGAAATAATAGAAATTGCTCTGTTTCTCGCCAGATCTTCCCCACCTCCCTGATTCAAAAAATACTGAGTTAGCTTGTCAATATATTCCAGCGTTATAGGATTAGAAAGAGATACTGCTTCGTTGATGTAGCTAGAATGAAATTGAGCGCGACGGTTCTGAAAGAACTTCAAAAAAGCAGAACCAGAGGCTATGGAGATATAAACCACCGCATTAAATAAAATTGAAGCATCGCGAGAGTCTTTCTTTTTGGCGCGAGACGTGACAAGAGACGAAAGAGCAGGAAGCATTAAAGGCTGTGATAAACCGCGAAGTATCAAAGAAGGAATTAGTTGCTGCATTCCAGTTTGACTAGTAGTCGTATTGACATTCATCCAGAAACTAATGGCGTATCCAATCAAACCGACTGAGGCAATCAGGCGAAGATCGAAAAGCTCCATTAATTTTGGCACAAAAGGAGTAGTTACAACCTGAGGTAATCCATAGAAAGTAATAGTTTCGCCAAGTTCTAGAGCATTGTAGTTTTGAATCGGTATTAGATAAAAGAGCAAAATAACTAGGGATTCACCCTGACCAAAAGCATAGATCGCCGTTACCACTATTGACAGAGCAAAACCGCCTCGCTTAAACAAACGTAAATTGAATAAAGGGTTTTTGCTATTAAACTCGACTACTAGAAAAAACACGAGGCAAATAGCAGCAGCGATCGTGGAGTAGACAATTGGTTTATAGTCAAACCAGTTTTTATAAATTCCATCTTGAATTACGTATATAAAACAAATTATACCGATGGTATATAAACTCATTGCCAGCCAGTCAAAGCGTTTGAGTAACTGTAACTGCATTGGCTCATCCTTTAGACCATAGTACGCTCCCGCAAAAGCTAAAACTCCAGGAATAAAATTCAGGTAAGGAACATAGTGCCAGCTATAATAA
Source organism: Waterburya sp. (assembly GCA_965218645.1). GTDB lineage: Bacteria > Cyanobacteriota > Cyanobacteriia > Cyanobacteriales > Xenococcaceae > Waterburya. The sequence goes on from OZ244627.1 coordinate 2,921,673, forward strand.
TATGTAATCCAGCCACCAAGATCGGGACCGACTCCAGGTGCTAGGGCAAGTGATACTGAATTCAAAACCAGACCAATAGGTCGTTTGGCAGGCGGTAGCTGGGTCACAATTACTATCAGTGGAGTGACAGTAAGCCCGCCCCCAGCAAATCCTTGAATACCCCGAACCACAATCGTTAGAGGTAAGTTTGTTGTCAGACTAGCGGCGACAGAAGCAACAAGAAATAAACAGACGTTAACTAAGAAATAGCGTCGAACAGAGAAGACTTTTGAGAAAAAGCCAGCCACAGGTATAGATATTACGAGACCAACTATATAACCATAGAGAACCCAGGCGCCAAAAGATAAAGGAACGCCCAAATCTCCAGAAAGATTATGGAGCGAAGGGATAGTACTTTGCAAAGCAAACGTCGACATAAAAGCTGCCAGAGAAGCAGATATAATTCCAATCCAGTCGCGGAAAGATACCTGCTCAGAGGGCGTTGGTTGAGATGCAGTTGGAGAACTGCGATCGTTGTTTTGAGAGTTGTTAGCACTTTGACTGGTCATACTATTTTTTTTCTGGCATCAAAAAATTGACGCTAAAAATTATCTTTAACTTCAACTTCGTTAACAGGTGGCTGAGCAGGAACACTACCTGCACCATAATTAGATGCTTTAACGTCTCTAATTTTTGGTTTCTGGGAACCATGCTCCTCAAAAGTTCCTGATTCTCTTTCTAGTTGGTTGTCTTCTTTGATGTCTTCATAGTTCAATCCTTCAGGACTCGATCCATTGTTATGTAGGTTTTGTTCTTCGCGCTCTATTTGATTGTTGCTTGGCTGTTGGCGACGTAATCCTTCGCGGATTAGTTCTTTCTTCATTGTTTTGTTGCTCGCGGTTTGGTTCTACGTCATCTAACTGTTTAAGATTTAGCTCATTTGCTGGTGTTTGAGCTATCGTTGGCTTTGGCTGTGAAAAAGATAGAATTGCTAAAGTCAATGTCGTAAAAGTCACCAGGAAATAAATTGTTTTGTTCATTATTATTATTTGCTTGTTAAATAAGTGGTTTTTTATTTTATTTATTAAACGGCGACGCGGGGTTTCACCGTTATTACCTAATTTAGAACAAAAAGCAACTACCCTTAAATGTCCCACGAAAAACTATGCCGTTCTAGAATGTTTTTGAGTGAAGTTATGACAATTGCAATCGCTTTTTTTGGGTTTGGGTTTCTGTATATTATTTTTGGCATTGGTGAATCAAGGTATGATTTCTTGAGATTATAATCTTGCTAAAAACACAATTACCGAACCTTCTAGCAAAGAAAGACTTATTCTTTTTCAGTGCGAGAAACCGCCATAACAAGCCATCTATTACGGCTAAAATAATTCCTAGTATAGCAAAACCCCAAGCCAGGTTGGTTTCTTCAGGATAGAAAATAAGTGCTAATTAATACAAGGAGAAAGAATTACTACTCCAGCGATCGCCCAAATAAAGCCAGTATAGCCCAAAATTGCTCGATAAAGCTGACGTAAAAACTGACTGTAGCGATTGGTTTTTTCTCGTTCAAGCAACAATTTCAGACTTACTCATTATTGGAAAACTATTTAATCTTTTTTTTGCTAAGAGCGATCGCAAATCTGATAAATCACTACTTATACGGGCAAATGATCTTTTGCCTCTACTCATTGCACAACAACCGCATCAGTTGTCCATAACTTTCTGGTTAACTAATAACAACTAAACGTTCCAACAGAAGAATAGATTACAACTAAAGTTGAATTAATTTACCAAACCCCAGCAGTACAGATAAGAAAATAGATCGGCTAAAGGATATATATTTGATAAGTAGTGATATAGTGATCGCTTTGTCGAGTAAACAATCCACAGATTAGACAACCTTCAATTTATATTTATAGATTTTATAGATATTGTTTAATATCATCATGTCCAAAATAAAAAAGAAAGCAAGTGAATCATCTACAGACAAGAAACTATGTGATTTAGTTTTTGAAAGCTTAATTGATCTTCCAGCGTATAAACTGAAAGGTTGATCTCAACAAGTATTTAGACAATTTTATAATATTTTGATAGATGATAGATGCTCAATGTTAAATGATATGACTTATACCATCGATCTCAAAGCCTTTACGGACTCAATAAGCGATCGCGCTTTAGAACAGTTGTGTCGAGAAAATCCCGATCTCAGATTTGAAACCGATGCCAAGGGAAAGCTAATTATCATGTCGCCAACAGGAAGCGAAAGCGGAAAAAGAAATTCTAGTTTGCTTGCCCAAGTTTGGAACTGGAATAATCAACGTAAATTAGGAGAGGTGTTTGATTCTTCTACTGGGTTTAAATTGTCTAATGGTGCTACGCGATCGCCTGACGTTAGCTGGGTTGCTATTGATCGCTGGAATAGTTTAAGCGATAAGCTGAAAAGAGGCTTTGCACCAATAGATCCCGATTTTGTAATTGAATTAATGTCTTCTACTGATAAGTTGTCAACAACCCAACAGAAGATGCAAGAGTATATCAACTGTGGCGTAAAACTAGGCTGGTTAATTAATCCCGATGAGAAAAAAGTAGAAATCTATTGCCAATCTCAAGATAAGCAGATAATTAGCAACCCCGATAATTTATCTGGTGAAGATATATTGCCAGGGTTAACTATAGATTTAGTCGATATTTTTTAATGAATGTTTAATGCTAAATGTTTAATGAACAATTTTACAAGCTTGGTCTGTTACTAGAATTACTGGTAACTCGATCCAAATTATCTTTTGCTGGTTGATAAGTAAAATCTAAGCTATACAGCAACACGATAATTATGGGTTGGTTAGCAAAATCTCCTAAAGTTTTCTAGCTGTCTCAAAAAGGCGAAAGCTTCGAGAAGAGAAACGTCTAAAGCGATCGCCTGATCAAAATCCCGTTTCCTAGCGGATTTTAAACTTGATTTATATTCTAATTCTGACTCTAAAACATTGTGAACCAAAATTCTTAGTTTTTTAGGAGTAAGGGGCTTTTGCAGAGAATCTATCGCGCTTAGCTTTATTGCTTCTACGGCGTTGTCTGCTGTACTATGAACGCAGATCGAGACAATAGGAATCTCAGGATATTTGGCGATCGCTTGTTGCAATTCCATGCCGTTCATCAATGTCTTCCCCATTGCGAAATATCCGTTTAAACCTGTAATTGTGTTATTACTTTTGCACTAAAAATGAGAATTACGTTAAATTTAGTTAAGCTAGAGATAATATAAAGAAAAAAAACTTGACATAGAAATCTGGATTCTGCTTTGAAACATCAAAGTATAATGTGGCAAAACTTGGTTAAGTGTTCACCAAAGGTAGCTAATGTCAGCAAAAAGGAATGCTCATAGCGCGTCAAGACCTAGAAGAGCAAAAAAATAATCTTAAAAATATTCAATTTAGAACATTACATTACTTAACTTATGAAGAATTTTTCGTGGAGAATCGTATTACTTTGGACATTACCTTTGTTGGTAGTCGGATTTTTCCTTTGGCAAGGAACTTTTTCTACCCCAACCGCTAGCAGTGGCTTGAGTGGCAATACCGCTAACACTCGTATGACCTATGGACGATTTTTAGACTATCTCAATTCAGGACGAGTCTCCTCTGTAGAACTATACGAAAATGGTAGAACGGCAATTGTTGATGCGATTGACCCAGAACTTGACAACCGCATCCAAAAGCTAAGAGTTGACCTACCTGCTAACTCACCTGAACTTATTACTAAGTTGCGAGATGCAGATATTAACTTCGATTATCATCCTACTGGTAATGAAGGTGCAATTTGGGGACTTTTGGGCAATCTTCTGTTTCCAATAATTTTAATTGGAGCATTGTTTTTCTTATTCCGTCGTTCTAACAGTATGCCAGGTGGTCCTGGACAAGCAATGAACTTTGGGAAATCCAAAGCTAAGTTTCAAATGGAAGCTAAAACAGGCATCATGTTTGATGATGTGGCAGGTATTGACGAAGCCAAAGAAGAGCTACAAGAGGTAGTTACTTTCTTAAAACAGCCTGAAAGATTTACCGCAGTTGGGGCAAAAATTCCTAAAGGAGTATTGTTAATCGGTCCTCCTGGAACTGGTAAAACTCTTTTAGCAAAAGCGATCGCCGGTGAAGCTTCTGTTCCTTTCTTTAGCATCTCTGGTTCTGAATTTGTGGAAATGTTTGTCGGGGTAGGTGCATCTCGTGTACGTGACCTATTTAAAAAAGCCAAGGAAAACGCTCCGTGTCTTATCTTTATAGATGAGATTGATGCAGTAGGTCGTCAGCGGGGTGCTGGTATTGGTGGCGGTAATGATGAGAGGGAACAGACTCTTAATCAACTGCTAACGGAGATGGACGGTTTTGAAGGCAATACAGGGATTATTATCATCGCTGCTACTAACCGTGCCGATGTCTTGGACTCAGCCTTAATGCGTCCTGGTCGTTTTGACCGTCAGGTAATGGTAGACAATCCCGATATTAAAGGTCGTCTGGAAATCTTAGAAGTTCACGCTCGTAATAAAAAAATTGCTCCCGAAGTTTCCTTAGATGCGATCGCTCGTCGTACTCCTGGCTTCTCTGGTGCAGACCTAGCTAACTTGCTTAACGAAGCAGCCATCTTAACTGCTAGAAGACGCAAAGAAGCTGTTACTATCCTGGAAATTGATGATGCGGTAGACCGCGTTGTCGCTGGTATGGAAGGTACTCCTCTGACCGATGGTAAAAGCAAGCGATTGATTGCCTATCATGAAATTGGTCATGCGATCGTGGGTACTCTAGTTAAAGACCACGACCCAGTGCAAAAAGTAACCTTAATCCCTCGTGGACAGGCTCAAGGTTTGACTTGGTTTACACCGAATGAAGAACAAGGCTTAATCAGTCGTTCACAGCTAATGGCAAGAATTGCTGGTGCTATGGGTGGTCGTGCAGCCGAAGAAGAAATCTTTGGTAACGATGAAGTAACTACTGGTGCTGGTGGTGACTTGCAGCAGGTGTCAGAAATGGCAAGACAAATGGTTACCATCTACGGCATGAGCGATCTCGGTCCTGTGGCGTTGGGTGGACAACAAGGTGGTGAAGTATTCCTGGGTGCTGGTCTAACCTCCCGTGCAGAATACTCTGAAGAAGTAGCATCTCGTATTGATGCTCAAGTACGTCAAATCGCCGAACATGGTCATCAGCTAGCACGTAAAATCGTTAGAGAAAATCGTGAGGTGATCGATCGCCTAGTTGATTTACTGATCGAGAAAGAAACTATTGATGGCGAAGAATTAAAGCAAATTGTTTCTGAATATGCTGAAGTACCTGACAAAGAAAGATTTGTACCTCAAATCTAATTTTGCTTGATTTTAACTCAATAATTTTAGGGATAGTCTACGGGCTATCTTTTTTTTGGTTTTAAAGCAATCAAAAACTATATTTTGCTGTCATACCCTGATTCAGCAACGCCTAAAAATGCAAAAATTCGATTGTGTAGCTAAGATTACTGCGAGTGTAGCTGAAAATAGCTCATATTTAATCTATCCAAACAAGTACTGTTAAACTAAATAGCTATAGTTTATTACCGATAGAATGGTTTTAAATCGCCAAGCTCTAGAATCAAAACTCTTACAACAACTGTTGGCACATCCCGAACTAGATCTGGTAATTTGGAGCGATGAGGAATTATTAGCATCTATTAAAGCAACCTTACAACAAAAGTCTACTGACGAATTGTGGATTTTTGCCTATGGTTCGTTGATTTGGAATCCTTTATTCGATTATTTAGAAAGGCGTGTAGTCACAATTGAAGGTTGGCAAAGACAATTTTGTCTTGTAGCGCCTGTTGGTAGGGGTACAATCGCCAATCCTGGTTTAGTATTGGGTTTAGAACCAGGCGATCGCTGTCAGGGAATTGCCTACCGTTTAGCTGTTGACGATAATTTAGAATCAGAATTACTGCTGCTGTGGCGCAGGGAAATGGTTATTGGTTCTTATGTACCGACTTGGATTACTGCCACAAATGGCGATCGCTCTTTAAGTATTTTACGCGATCGCCAAATAGAAGTATTAGCTTTTACGGTAAATACCGAGCATTCAGCTTATGTAACAAATTTATCTACCGAAAAAATTGTCGAATCTTTAGCTACTGCCACAGGTGCGCTGGGTTCGTCGGCGGAATATTTGAGTTCTACAGTACAAAGTTTATTAAAAGCTGGTATTAAAGAACATAAGTTAATCGAGCTAGATCGCTTAGTAAAAAAAAGACAACAAGAACTTAAATTTTAGTCACTATTTATAGCTTTCAGCTTTTAAATATTTTTATAAATAATTTTGCCTATTTACTTAGCTGACGTTCTTAATTCACGATTAAGTTTCTCCATATTCAGACATTTAATAATTAACATTTATAAATGGCATACGACAATAGGGATTTGGCATTGCCAAACCCCTAAAGGAAAAACTAATTAATTACAAAGTGAAATTAATTTTTTAGTTTAATTTAATTTTAACTGTTATCAGAACTATAGCCTACAGCATCTCGCATGAAGGTAAGTTGCTGGTCAAAACCAATTGTTTTCAAAGAGTTTAGCAATTCTTTACCTTCAGAAGCTAACTGATAGTCGCTCGGAAACTCTACAACAGAACCCTGTTCCATTTCGGCTGCCAATTGGTACCAGAAAAATAGTTTTTGGTTTGAAGAATACGATTTATAGGTATTAAATTCTTCGCGATCGCTACCAGATAAAATATCTTGTTGTACCTGTAGCTGATCGTCTTTTGACATTTTCTTGATACTATCAATTAGACTGTTAGCTTGGTCTAGATTCTCGCCTTCTCTTTCTGGCTCTGCTGTAATTTTGTCTTTAGCAATATCTTTATATAGATACCACAAAACAGCTAATCGATCCTCATCTTTCAAAGAATGAAGTTGGGAAATTTTGTTTTCTGCTACGCTCATAAAATATTTCTAAAATTTGTACATGATTTAGGCGCAAATTATTAGTTAGTTGATAATTTTTTTGCCTGCCTCTATGTTTATCATGAACAATAATCTCGATCTCAACACCTATAATTAGTTGTAGAAAAATAAAATTGATTGAGCATTTAAAATCAAACTTTGGTTAGAGATAATTAACAAATTATGATTTGACATCATACTTTTTGGCAGTTGGGACAAAAATAATATCTGCGACCTGCCGAAATTTCTTTGATAATAGAAGTGTTGCAGACATAACAAGGTCTTTCTTCTCTGCCAAATACCCAGTGACGGTAATCTTGACGTTTGTATCCCTGTTTCTTTAACTGTTGGACTAGCTTTAAATCGTTGGTAATTCCTTTGGTTTGATAGGACTGCTGAGGGACTTTTATGGCAGCTTTAGCCAAGGCAGATATTTGATGTTTGCTACAGTCAACAGGACGCAATGTGGGATACACTCGCGCTACAAATAGTATTTCGCTACGAAGATAATTACCTAACCCTGCTAAAAAACCCTGATCGAGCAGCAAGCTAGTAAAACGGCGACGCTGAAAAGACTTATTTTGCAATCTGGCTTTAACTTTTTTAAGAGTTGTCTTGCTGTCTAAAACATCTAAACCCAAACGACTAAGAAAAGGATGAATGGCGATCGCCTTTTCGTCTAAAACTTCTATGTCCGAAGCACTATAAAGTAATGCCGACTTTTTTTCGTTATGAATAGCTAATCTCAATTGACGCTTTGTATCGGGATAATTATAGGAATTGCGAATCATCCATTTGCCGTAAAGCTGATTATGACTAAATATACTCAAGCCATTATCAAAGCGAATTAACATTCCTTTGCCTTTAGTATCTACCCTAGTAATTAGCTGCTTTGGCAATATTTCTTGGTATGGTTTGAGATGCTCGAAGGCAAAAAATATTTCTTCGAGCGGTTTATTGGCGATCGCTTTGGCTATTTTATCAGCAGCAATCTTGATCTCAGGGCCTTCAGGCATATTATATTGATTAACCGTTAGAAAATAATTTAAGCACCCTAATATTTTAGAATTAATCCTTGAAGTGAGTATCTGAAACATACTTAAGATGCAGGTTTTCAAAATTGATGTTACAATAGAGAACAAGAACAAAAGATTAACGATTAAGTGCGCATTCAGTAACGAAGGTTTTTTCCATCAAGTATTGAGCTATTTCTTTCTAATAATCTTGTCACTCTAAACACAACATCAATTGAGGAGACAATAACAATATGTCTATTTACGTAGGTAATTTAGCTTATGAAATCAATCAAGAGGACTTAAGTGAAGTCTTTAACGAATATGGCTCTGTTCAACGAGTTGATATTCCCACAGATCGCGAAACAGGTCAGACTAGAGGATTTGCTTTCGTAGAAATGAAGTCCGAAGCTAACGAAGATAAAGCCATCAAAGTTCTTGACGGAGCAAAATGGATGGGGCGCGATATTAAAGTTGACAAAGCCAGACCGCGTAACGGCAGAAAGAGCTTTGCAGGTTATCGAGTTAATACTTTCTAAGCTTGTTTGATTGATAAACAAAAGAAATAAAATTTTAGGGTGGCATCTCTGCGTAAAGTTGTAAGAAAATGCCACCGTTTTTTTTACTTATTAAATAAATTATCGCATTGCTAAAGACATCTTACAACTGGGAGGTTTGAAAGCATAGTCTAACTGTTGCAAATCTTCCTTAGTTAATCTGATATCTAAAGCAGCACGATTTTCTTTAACGTGTTTGGGATTGGTAGCTTTAGGGATAGAAATAACATTATCCTGATGCAGTAACCAACTTAGGGCAATTTGGGTAGATGTGGCGTTGTGTTTAGCTGCAATATCTTTTAACTTAGAATCATCAACAAAAGCTCGTTGCTCTACAGGAGAATAAGCCATAATCGCCAGATTACGCTCTTTACACCAGGGAAGCAAATCCCATTCAATGCCACGACGCATTAAGTTATAAAGTACCTGATTAGCAACTATTTCTTGCCCGCCAGGCAAAGATAATCCTGCTTCCATATCATCCGCGTCAAAGTTACTTACGCCGTAGTCTAAGATCTTTCCAGCTTGCTTGAGATGCTGCAATCCCAATAGGGTTTCTGATAAGGGTACAGATCCGCGCCAGTGAAGTAAATACAGATCTAAATAATCAGTTTTAAGTCTGGACAAAGAGCGATCGCAAGCAGCTATTAATCCCTGATAACTAGCATTATAAGGATAAAACTTACTAACCAAATATATTTCTTCTCGACGAGGTGCGATCGCTTCTGCAACTATCTTTTCTGCACCACCTTCTCCATACATCTCGGCAGTATCAATCAAAGTCATTCCCAAATCGATTCCTATACGCAGCGCATCTATTTCTGCTCGTTTTTGGCTGGCTTTTTCCCCCATGCGCCAAGTTCCCTGACCGAGTATGGGTATTTCTCTTGCCGATTTTAGCTGTAGTGTTTTCATAAATTTGCCGAGAAAGTCGTCTATTTATAATTATGATAAAATTTGAAGACTTGCGATCAAATTAAGCTAAATCCCAAGTTAAAAAATAAGGCGTTGCTGAGTCGAGGTATGATTCCGCCCCCTTACCCCCAATCCTGGGGTAGGGCTGTTTCATTCTCGAACAAAGTCATGTAGATTAAAGTAAATGCTTGATTTAGATGCAAAATGACTTCAAAAGATTTAGAGAAGAGTTTAATTGAATATCTAAAACAAATACCTGATGAACGAGAAGCAGGTGGTCGAAGGCATCCTCTGTGGCTCATCTTATTAATCATGATTTTGGGAATCATGAGCGGTTATTGGGGATACCGAGGTTTAGGCAGATTTATCGAACGGCATCGTCGTCAATTAATTGAAACTCTAAAGATTCGACAAGCAAGAGTGGGATCTTACTCGACCATCAGAAGAGTGATGATGAGCTTAGATTATGAGGCAGTAGCTCAGACCTTTAATGACTGGGCATCTCAATATACTTACAACAGTGATGGTCAATGGGTTGCCATCGATGGAAAAAGCCTGAAAAACACCGTTAATGACTGTTATGGTAAACAGCAAAATTTCGTGATGATGGTTTCGGCTTTCAGCCACTATCGAGGCGAAATTTTAGGGATAAAGATAATGGAAAATAAGAAACAAAGTGAGATTGTCGCCGTACAAGATTTATTGGAATTACTAGATTTAAAAGGAGTCGTCTTCACAATGGATGCCCTACACTGTCAAAAAAAACGGTATCAGCAATCATTAATAGTGGTAACAACTACTTAATTGTGGTCAAAAGAAATCAAAAAACACTATATCGGCAAATTGAATCTCAGGCAATGAGTACAAAGGCAGTTAGTTGCTTCGAGCAGACGGAAAAGACGAGAAATCGACTAACTCATCGAACTGTAGAAGTATTTTCTCCGCCGTCAAACCTCGATCCTCGATGGGTAGGAGTTCATAGCATTATTAAAATTTTCCGTTCGGGAACAAGAGGTAATCACGATTATGAATCGGACTCAGCTACTTATTACATTAGTTCTTTACCGCCGACTTCTTCTCTTATTCCTCAAGGTATTCGACGACATTGGACTATCGAGAATCGTTTGCATTGGGTTAAGGATGTCGTAACCAAAGAAGATACTAGTCCAGTACTCCAGGGGAAAGCATCGACTAATATTTCGTTGTTCAAAAGCTGGGTTCTCAATCTATTAAGAGTTCACGGTTTTGATTCTATGACTGAGGCGTTGGATTATATGAGCAATAATTTGCCATTGCTGCTTTCTTTTTGCCATTAATTCGTTTGATAGTTATCTTATTCGCGATCGCATCTCTTTTCTATAGAATGAAACAGCCCTACAATCCTGGGGGAGTAACGATAACTACAAGTCCCCCAATCACGCTCAAGTTTGGGGATTTAGGGGGCATTTAAAAACTAGAAAATAATAGATTCATGTTTGAATTTACCAACGCCAAAAATAATTATAAGGCGATCAACCGCTTGACCTTATAGTTTTGAGTTGAGCAAAGATTTGAGAAATTCAATCAAAAATCTCAATTAAAATATAGTTACCAAACGAAGCGAGTTAAACTATTTTTTTATTAAATTATTAGCGTCTTAGGCAAGCTAATTAAAACGATTGAGTCTGTAAAATATTTGGTCAGATTACACTGATCGAGGTAAAATCTTCTCGGCAACAAATTAAATTTTCTTTAACTCTAAATAAGAAAAAAACGAACTATGCTTGCTAAAAGAATATTGCCCTGTCTTGATGTTAATGCAGGAAGAGTAGTTAAAGGCGTTAATTTTGTCGATCTCAAAGACGCAGGAGATCCTATAGAACTAGCAAAAGTTTATAATGATGCTGGAGCAGATGAGCTTGTATTTCTTGATATTACTGCTACCCATGAAGATCGAGGCACAATTGTGGATGTCGTTTATCGCACGGCAGAACAAGTTTTTATTCCTCTGACGGTCGGAGGAGGTATTCAATCCTTAGAAAATATTAAAATTTTGTTAAGAGCGGGAGCAGATAAAGTTAGCATCAATTCCGCAGCAGTTCGCAATCCTGAGTTAATTAATCGTGCTAGCGATCGCTTTGGCAAACAATGTATTGTCGTGGCGATCGATGCCCGTCAACGTACCGATTTCAATAATCCTGGCTGGGACGTATATGTACGTGGGGGCAGGAAAAATACGGGTATTGATGCGATCGCCTGGGCAAAAGAAATGGCAAAAAGAGGTGCTGGAGAATTATTAGTAACCAGTATGGATGCCGATGGAACACAGGCAGGATACGATCTTAATCTAACTCGTTCAATTGCTGAGCAAGTAGAAATTCCTGTGATTGCCTCTGGCGGGGCAGGAAACTGTCAACACATTTATGAAGCTTTAGATGAGGGTCGAGCAGAAGCTGCTCTTTTAGCTTCTTTACTACATTTTGGACAACTAAGTGTCTCAGAAATTAAAGCCTATTTGCAAGAACGCCAAGTTCCTGTACGGATAGCTTAATTTAGAGGTCTGACTAGATGCGGAAGTGCGCCTCTGTGACGGCGACTTTTTATTTTTAAATCGCTCCATCAAACTGTTAAGGGTGTAAGCAGTATATTCATGCGGGCGTGATAAATCACGCATTTTTAAGTAAAGCTTAAAAAAAAAAAGTTTTATTCCTAATACTTAAAAATTGTGTATTAGAATAGTAAATAGTTTACATTTCGTAAAAGATGCTGATTCCAATTCTCATATTTGACGTTGCTTTAGTAGCATGGTCGCTGCATCTAATGCAATCGGCTTTGGAACAGCAAGAGTTCTCTTTAATGCTTGCTGGTACACTTGTTGCTGCATCTGCTGCTGCTATGCTGGTAGTCTATTTTATTGCTGGCAACTGTATAAGTAGTTTTAGTTAATCTTCTACTTTAGTCAACTCCACGATCTAGTTGTGATAGTATTATTCAAGTAATGGGGCATTAGCTCAGTTGGTAGAGTGCTTGCATGGCATGCAAGATGTCAGCGGTTCAAATCCGCTATGCTCCATTGGGCGTAAAGCCTAAATCTTACATTGCTTCTGTAAATTAAAGTTTGAGTTTGCCGTTGTGGCAAAGCAATGCTTTAAACCACATTAGAAGGCGCGGGTGCAGCTAGCTATTTTTCTGCCTATGGTGAAGTATAGTCATTCCAATTAATTTTCTCGTGATTGACTCGTTTTAAGTCAGAGGTCACAGGTCAGAGGTCAGGAGAGTTTGAGACACTTATCACAGTTTTCTTTTTTCGTATGGTTTCTATTTGGAATGACTATAATTACCAACTCAGATTTTGTATTTGTAGCTCGTAGCCATCGTCCACTTGGCAACCCCGTCAATGCTCTGCTAAGTTTTGGCTATCATATCTTGTGGAATCATCTTCTAGCTTTAATCGAATTAAAACAACTCGATCCTTACCAAGCTTGTTTGCATCAAGGTAGTTATCGTCATGCAGCCTTGGCTTCGGATTTAATTAAAGAATTTCGCGCTCCTATTGTTGATTCTCTGGTTTTATATTTAATCAATCGTCGCTTGGTTGATTCCGATACCGATTTTGCCTATCGCAATGGTGGTTGTTATCTTAATGATGCTGGTAGGAAGAAGTATCTACAGGCATTTTACAGCGAATGGAAGCATCATTAAAAACTGATTTAGGCGCTCGACCCAAATGGGATTTATTGATGCAGCAGGTCAAACTTTACAAGCAGTTTGTCTATCAACCCGTTCGGCTTTATCAATTTTATTTAATTCGATAGTCATTGAGAAAATAGAATCAAGTCAGCTATTGAGCAATGTACTGTCCTCAATGTAAATTTTCTCATAACAAGAAAAACGGCTTCCGTCGTGGAAAACAATCTTACAGATTTAAAGACTGTGGATGCCAATATGTTGAAAATCCCAAACAAAGAGCATATCTAAACTAAGTCAAACAACTTTGTTTAAATATTATATTTGTTTAAATATTATATATGTCAACGGCATGGGATTGGGTGGCGATCGCTGCAAGAGGCTAAGGTTTCCATTCAATTGGTTTCTATAGTAGTTAGAGAGTTCCTCCATTAAGACCCAGTTTTGGCATAGTGTCCAGAGACGGTTAGCGAAGCTGAGGAAAAATTGAGACATGAAGCAAATAAATGAAGAAGAAAAAAGGCATGAAAGCTATAGATAGCAATAGATCGAGGCTCGCAATGAAACAATGAGGGTTACAGCGATCTTGGTCGAGCGTCGCTAAAAATGCCAAATAACAAAAATAAATTATGCTATAAAAGCGATCGCCTTTAGATTATGGTCGAACTAGGTGGTTTCCTACTCTCCAAGTTTGAGCTTGTTGCAAAGTACTTTTTGTTATTAGATAAATCCTAATGCTATCCTCCTCTAGGTTAATTATCTTTTTCAAGCGATGTGTCAACTGCTGGTATTGTCCTTTGTTGAGGACACATTCAAAAACACTATACTGTACTCTTTCTCCATAACCTTCCAATAAATCCGCTATTTTTTTGCGTCGTTTATCGCACGGGATATCGTAAACAATGACGTAAAACATTATATTAATAGGGAATATATTGCCAGGAAAATTTGAACCGTCTTGATTGTTCCCTCGGTCTTTATTGCTTATCGATCTAAGTTTATTAACTTTTGTGAATCTAAACCAGTAAAAGAAAATATTTAAAAGAAGAGCGATCACTGTTTTATGATCCTTGTCTGACAGGCTTTTTTGCCGATTACGAAACAATTATTTCAGTATTATTACTTGCTCGACCATTCAAAATTACTCAGCTACGGGTCATAGACAAGGCGCGTTTTGTGTATGAAGATTCACACACAACAGGCGAGTGGAATATGCTCTCTAACCGAGAGCATTTCCTCGCCTCAAAAGCCGCCGTCCGCAACGCAAGTGTCTCACCACCGCAAGTGTCTCACCGCGTCGCCGTTAGAGAGCAGAGGGCGCAAAGGACTTGTCCGCGTGCAGGATCGATATAGTAGGGGATTCAAACCCGCCACTAATCCTAGACCGCCAAAGCTGCGCTTGGCGGGGCTTTAAACCCAAAAAGGAAGAAGGAAGAAAAGAACTGAACCTTCTGCCGAGGAACGACTCCGAAACGTGACGCATCCGCGTCACAAGCCTTCTGCGAAGGCGATTGAGCCGTTAGACTCTGTTTCGGAGTCGCAAGCCTCGGCGCCTTCTGCCCTAAAACTTCTGCCTTCCAAGACCGAAGCCTTGGTAATTTTTTTGCCTGAGCTTGTTCTCAAACCAAGTCTTGTTTCGTCTTGACACCAATAGGCTATATTCGGTTTCTCAACCCATTTGTTTTTTAGTTGTTGGATTATGCCCTCGATTCTTGCGGGTAAAAACCTTTTAAAAGCTTTTACTACCCCTGGTGCTTGTTTTTCGTGAGCAGGACGAGGAATTTTTAGTTTGCTACGTAATTTATATTTAACAATTCTATGTATTGTCGGATAACTCACATCCAAGTCTAGACAACTTCAAGCCCATCGCTGTATCTCTTTATAACTTACAAAACCTTCAGGGTTCTATAGTTCTTGCTGTATTTTTGCTACCGTTTCAACATTAATTTTTTTGGGTCTTCCCGTTTTTGGTGGTTCTTTTAACAGTTTTTCTAATCCACCTTCACGATCTAGCTGTAACCAATAAATAATATATTGTCGATTCTGAACGTCTCATCATTACGGCTAAATACCTAATTGTCTCTACCGCCTGTATTTTTAGTAGATACAGAGCTTGTATCTTGACATAACTTAAAGCTTTTTTCTGATTCTTCATCAATAACTTTAAGCTTGATGCTGATTCGGCGATCGCTATTTTTGAGACTCCCGACATAATTTTTGCTATTTCTTTTTCTTCTATACTAAGCCTCCAGTTTTTTTTGAGAATTGGTATAAGTCCCTGCAAGACCGCTGTTCCAGCAGCCAAACAAAGACGCACTTCCGCATATACGCGCATTAAGACAAAACAACATCAATTTAATCGTTGAAAAGGTCGAGACAGGAGACACCTGCCCAACCGATTAAAACTATACCGCCAAAGAAAGAAGCAATATAAACAATTGGATCCCAACCGAAGTCTGTAGTCATGATTAGGCAAAAGAAGCAAGTTGAAACTAATAGCACAGAGATTGTCATCAAAAAATTCATAAATTCTAGCCTAAGTACTAAGTACTCACTAATTTTTTCAGCCTGTTTAAACCAGGAATTGCAGTTTTTTGTTCTCCCACTAATGTTGCTTTTTCGAGAATTAGATTGGACGAATCGACTTCTTCTAAGTCTCGATATCGTTGAGTTTTAATCATGGTAATTTGACTAGTTAAGACAAAACTGACAAAAGAGGCGATCGCAATAACAGGCAGCATTGCCGTTCCTGAAAGCACGCTGAGTATGATACTAGTACTAATTGGAGTTTTGGTAACAGCTACATTTATTGCTGCCATCAAGCAGACCATGCCAACAGTAGGATGAACTTGAGGTACTGCTAAAGACACGGCATAACCAACATTGGCACCGATAAAGAACAGGGGGAAAATAAAGCCACCCAAAAAGCCAGAATGTAGGGTAAAGCTAATGGCGAACATTTTTGCTACTGCGATCGCCAGCAATAAACCAACACCTAAACCAGCCCCTGTTTCTATTACGGTCTGAATTTGTGCCTCGCTAAAGAATAGGGTTTGGGGGAAAGCAAAAGCAATTAGACCAATCGATAAACCACCTAAAGTTGCTAAGACAATTGGATAATGTTCTAGAGGTTTAAGTAGCTTGCCAATAATACGAAAGATGATAATAAACATAATTGCCAATCCAGCACCAATTATGCCCAAAACTAATCCTTCTAGTAAGTTCTGAGGGGAAAGTGCCGGTACTTCTTCAAAGTGATAAAAACCACCGATAGTTATGCCAGTGTTTAATCGGAATACGGCAAAGGAAAAAATTGCAGCAATAATAGCAGGTGCGATCGCCTCAAAATATTGTAAACCCCGACGGTGGGGAATTTCTAGGGCAAACAAAGCTGCGCCAATCGGTGCGCCAAAAAAAGCTCCCAAAGCAGCACTCATCCCGCAAAAAGTGAGAATTCTGACTGAAGTTTTAGCTAGCTTTAATTTATCTCCCAACCAGCTACCAAAGCTACCATTAACCTGAACCAGAGGTGCTTCGGGTCCTGCACTCCCCCCAGATGTAATGGCAATCAAAGAGGCAACAATCATTGCTGGAGTTTTGCGAATATCAATTTTGCCTGGATCATGAATTTTATCGACTACCTGAGCCATTTCCCCAGGAAGCCCAAAGAAATAAAGAGCTAAACCGACAAAAAATCCCCCAATAGTAGTAGCAATCCAGACATAGTTACTAACCCCAAGCCAGCCAGGAAAATAAGGCTTGACTATTTCAGGCAGCGTGTGCCACATACCGTGCATCATGGTTTCTAGCACGAAGTAGTAAATAGTAGCCACCATACCGCCAAAGATACCAATGACTACAGCGCAAAGATAAAGCTGTGAGTAAGTTAATTTTTTATTGTTGCTAGTGTTTTCTAGACTGGAGTTGTTTTCGTGGCGATCGCTTATCTCAATCTGACCGTTTGATGACATAATGATTCCTAATATCTAAATAAAATCTGTCAATTTCTTTACTCTTTTTGTAAAAAAAGTAACAATGGCTACCTTTTTTGCAATATTCTTTCTATAATTGAAATGTCTGCTCTTAACGACTAGAGCGATTGTGCAATTGCTAAAAACTTGTTAACCGAGTAAAAGAGGTTGAAATGAAATCCCGAAGAACGTCCCGCGATGTGTTGTATGTTCCTTTTTACTTAAGACATTTCAACGTTAGCGAAAAAATAATCATAGCTTCGTTGGTTTTTATCTCTTCAATTACTGTGGGTTTGATTCCGATTATTTATGCTTTGACTAACACAACAGAACCAACCACAACACCGATTTACAGGGGCGAAGTCGAACTCTGGAGAATATTAGGTCAAAGGGATTAGAGTTATCTAGTAATTTTAAAATCAGGCAGAGTAAATAATCTGTATCTGATGAACAGATCGATGAGTTTCTTGGTAAATTTAATTGTGAATTAGGTTTAGTCCTGTTATCGTTCGTTCGTCAATTTACTAGATACCTTTGGCGTTTGTAGTTCCAATTCTTCCTCCTCATGAGAGCCTGTAGGTTCTTTGAGAAAGAACCAAAGCAGGAAGAACATAATCAAGCTACTGATTCCCATCGTCGAAAAGAAAATCTTGTTACCAGCATCACTCTTAGGTAAGAAACTGAAGAGAAGTAGGAAAGACACCCCGCCTACATTGCCCCAGGCACCAACGCTTCCAGCAATTTGACCAGTAATCTGTGGCTTAATCAGGGGGACTATTGCATAGGTCGCGCCCTCCGCTGCTTGGACAGCAAAAGAGGCAAACATAGTCACGCCAATTGCCAGAGGTAGCCACCAACCACTGTTGAGCGACCCCATTGTTAGATAGCCAACTCCTGTCACAGCCTGCAAGATAACCAATGTCCATTTCCGACTGCCGATTGTATCAGAGATCAAACCACCTCCAGGACGGGCGACTAGGTTCATAAAGGCATAGCTAGAAGCCACCGCTCCCGCTAACGCTAGAGGTAAGTTAAAGGTCGCTCGAAAAAATAGCGGTATCATCGAAACAACGGCTAGCTCTGAGCCAAAACAAACAAAGTAGGTCAGATTTAGCAAGACTACTTGGGAAAAATCGTAGCGTTCCTCGGGGGCATAACGCTTCTGACCTGCCATTAACTGACGGTTTACTTTCCAGTTCCAGTAAGTTTGGAATAGGTATAAACAGAGTAACGCCACACAGATAATGACTACCGCCGTTGAATTTAAGGCTTCAACTACGTTGAATCGCCAAGCTACGATGCCTAAAGCAGCATATAGAGGCAAATTCGACATTGTCATCAGCCAGAAGTCCTTTTTAGTCGTCACTTCGATCGCGCCTGGATTTTTAGCTCGCTTAAATTCCTTATCGGGCGGTGAATTTTCAACGTTGAAAAAATAAAACACCCCATAAACAGCAGCAACGACACCGCTAAGGGCGATTGTATATCGCCAGCTACTTTGACCACCCACAAAAAAACTTGCCCCAGTCGCAACCAGAGGTAGGACAATCGCAGCCACACCAGAGCCAAAGTTACCCCAGCCACCGTAAATTCCTTCTGCAAAGCCAATTTCTTGAGGAGGGAACCAATTCGCCACCATCCGAATGCCAACGACAAATCCTGCTGCAACCACGCCAATAGCTAGACGGCTCCAAAGCAACTGGTTATAGTCCTGGGCGAAGGCAAATGCGAAGCAGGGAATGGCAGCATAAACCAAGACACCTGAAAAAACGATGCGAGGACCGATGCGGTCTACCAACATACCAAAGATAATCCGAAACGGAATCGCCAAAGTTAAATTGCACAGGAGCATCGTCCGATATTGCAGCTCGCTTAGTCCAAACTCTTCTATGATCGGTTCAGCTAAAGGAGCTGCGTTAAATATGACTACAAAAGATAATAAGAAGGCAAACCATGATAGGTGTAGAATGCGGTATCGACCACTGAATGACCATAATCTTTTGAGCATAATTTATTTTTTGGCGATTTAGATTTATAAGTTTGAATGCCAATAATGTCTTATTTATTCTGATGTTTTAAAAACATTAGAAAGATATTAATAAAACACTAATCAATCGGCAGTAGGGTTTGTTACCGCTTGGCAATCAATATAGAAGAATGCAAAATCTACAAAACGTATTCATAGTTACTGTTTCTACTTTTTATGACTCTCTTAATGCTGTTTAGGTTATTTATTGATGAAAATATTGAATCAAGTTTTTTAGGGTTGTGAAAATTATTAAAATTAGGTTTTAAATTAAAAATATAGACATTATTTTAAGAAGCGATCGCCAAAATTTTCTGAAAAACTAAGGACATTTTTTAGGTCTATTAGTCTGAGTCAGAAGATCTTTTACAGATTGGTAAAAGTTGATACGAAAGTATTAAAACGACATCATCTATAGTTTAAACATCGAGTATTTTCACACCTTCTAGGCTAGATAGACTGTATTATTTTTGATTTTTTAAGCTACTCGAACAACATATTTACTAATGTCCCAATTTTCCAGAAGGCGATTTGTTGGTTCGGCAGGCGCGATCGCTACTAGTCTTCTTGGTTATGGCTGTGCGTCTACAACCCAAAAGAAAACCACTCAATCTATCAAATATGCAGCCTCTACTTCTACTATCAATAGGCTAGAAGTGAAGCAAATTCGCTTGGGATTTATTGCTCTGACTGATGCTGCCCCCTTAATAATTGCCTTAGAAAAAGGATTTTTCCGCAAATACGGTCTGACTCAAGTTGAAGTTGTGCGACAAGCATCGTGGGTCAGTACTTGCGACAATCTAGTGCGAGGTTCGGCAGCAGGTGGCATAGATGGAGCGCATATTCTTAGCCCCATGCCTTACTTAATGGCTGCGGGAATAATTACATCAGATCGACCACTAGCGATGAATATTTTGGCGCGATTGAATGTCAACGGTCAAGGAATTTCCTTAGCTAATATCTACAGGTCAGTTGGTTTAAAAAGCGAACAACTCAAAGAGAAAGCAGAACATGCCAAAAGCAAAGGTCCAGGAAGAAAACTCAAGGTAGCAATGACCTTTCCAGGAGGAACTCACGATTTATGGATTCGCTACTGGCTAGCAGCGGGAGGCATCAATCCCGATACAGATGTATCGATGTTTGTCGTCCCACCGCCACAAATGTTGGCAAACCTCAAAACGGGAACGATGAATATGCTCTGTGTGGGAGAGCCTTGGAATGCCCAGATAATTAGGCGTAATGTCGGTCATTCTGCTTTAACTACGGGACAACTATGGCAAGATCATCCTGAAAAAGCCCTGGCAATGCGTGCCGATTGGGTCGAGCGTTATCCTCGCGCTAGTAAAGCAATGTTGATGGCAGTTTTAGAAGCGCAAATATGGTGCGATGATCTGGCTAATAAAGAAGAAATGTGTCAGATAGTCTCGGCTCGAAAGTATTTCAATGTCCCAGTTAAAGATATTTTAGAGCGAAGTAAAGGTAACTTTGATTTTGGTGACGGACAAGTTCTAACTAATAGTCCGTATCGAATGAAATTTTGGCAAAATTCGGCTTCTTATCCCTATAAAAGCCACGATCTTTGGTTTTTGATGGAAAACATTCGCTGGGGCTACTTACCAGCCAATACCAATACTCAAGATTTGATTAAGCAAGTCAATCGCGAAGATTTATGGCGAGAAGCAGCACAGGCTATTGGTCAAGAACAAGCAATCCCTAAAAGCAGATCTAGAGGTATTGAAATCTTTTACGACGGCGTGCAGTTCGATCCTGAAAACCCTACGGCTTATTTAAATAGCTTACTAATTAAAAAGCAGCGAATATGACTAAGACTAAACCACCTTCAGGATATCGCGATCGCCTCTCAAGACGTAAAAATACTAGAATAAACCGTTTAAAGTGCTTTATTTTCAAAATGTTAGAGGTCACTCACCACGATGACCTGTTGGGCAAAGCTTTCGATAACTTTATGATTGCGCTAATTTCCTTGAACGTCATTGCTTTCGCCTTTGAGACTGTGTACTCAATCTCTATTCCTTATAAAAGCTATTTTAATAACTTTGAAACGTTTTCCGTGATTATTTTCACTATAGAATACTGCTTACGACTATGGACTTGTACCCTAGAGCAGCAATATCGTCATCCTCTTTGGGGCAGAGTCAAGTTTATCTTCAAACCCTTGTCGGCGATCGATTTACTGTCAATATTGCCCTATTATTTATTTATCTTTTTTCCTAATTTAGTTTTTATTCCCGAACTTCACCTGCTGCGACTGGCACGATTATTAAAAATAGGTCGTTATTCCGAGTCCATGAGAACTTTGGGCAATGTTGTTGCTGCTAAACGTCATGACTTGCTTTCGGCTACCTTCACAGTATTTATCTTACTCATGTTTTCTGCCAGTTTGGTCTATTTCGCCGAACAAGCTTCTCAACCAGAACTCTTTTCTAGCATTCCCGCTTCGATGTGGTGGTCTGTCGTTACCCTAACCAGCGTTGGTTATGGAGATGTCTATCCCATCACGCCGATTGGCAAATTATTAGGTGGAGTTATTTCAGTTTTGGGATTAGGTTTAGTGGCACTACCAACGGGAATTTTGGCTTCTGGCTTTGCCGAAGAAGTACAGCGCAAGCGCAGTAATCCTACCTGTCCCCACTGCGGAAAACATCTTAAATAAATTATCTTAAGAATTGCGATCGCAACTTAATTTCATCTTCTTTAATTAATTAAGTGGTAGATGTTATACTATCTTAGACGCTAATGCCCCGATGGCTCAGTGGCAGAGCGCGTCCTTGGTAAGGACGAGGTCGCGAGTTCAATCCTCGCTCGGGGCTTTATTAAATTATTTCACACACCTTTGGAAAGGAAACAAGTTCAAAGCCCGTCAAATTAATTACTTGATGATACGTAATATAGTCAGAAACTAAAGGACAATTAAAAATAATATTCTAAAAACTATTATCAAACATTTACATTTATGGATGCTTTTGCTTTAGTACCTCCCGAATGGACTAAATCAGCAGTGCATGCGGTTGATTTTTGCTGTCCTAGCTGCAAATCTAACCCTAAAAAGGCGCAAAATGTTTGGCTAAATCGTCGCGCACCTGTAAGTGTAGATGGTCGTCGCAAATGGCAAGAATTTTATCAGTGCGAGTGTGACACTGCTTGGTGGGGCTGGAGTGACGATCGCCCACCAAAATTAGGTAAAGGATAAATCTTATCTCGTCTTTAGTGCCATAAAAAGCTCTATTCTAAAACATGACTCTAGTTATCTACTCAAAGAATGCAGTTTGACAAAATTCTAATCGCCAATCGAGGGGAAATTGCTCTACGCATTTTACACACCTGTGCTGAAATGGGCATTGCCACGGTAGCCGTCCACTCTACCATTGATCGCCAAGCTCTCCACGTTCAGTTGGCGGACGAGAGTGTATGTATTGGTCCTCCCCCATCTGGTAAAAGCTATTTAAATATTCCTAACATCATAGCTGCTGCCTTGACCCGTAATGCTAATGCCATTCATCCTGGCTATGGTTTTTTAGCCGAAAACGCCCGTTTTGTAGAAATTTGTAACGATCATCAGCTTACTTTTATCGGTCCGTCAAAAGAAGCGATGTTAGCCATGGGAGACAAATCTACTGCCAAAAAAACTATGGAATCAGCGGGTGTCCCCACTGTACCTGGTAGCAACGGTTTATTACGTGATGAAGAAGAAGCAAAAACAATTGCCAGCCAAATTGGTTACCCTGTAATGATTAAAGCCACTGCTGGTGGCGGTGGTCGAGGAATGCGTTTAGTACACGCCGAAACAGATTTAGTCAGAATGTTCCAAGCTGCTCAAGGAGAAGCTGAGGCAGCTTTTGGTAATGGTGGGGTATATTTAGAAAAATTTGTGGAATGCCCTCGTCACATTGAGTTTCAGATTCTTGCCGACAGTTTCGGTAATGTTATTCATTTAGGTGAAAGAGACTGTTCTATCCAGCGTCGTCATCAAAAACTTTTAGAAGAAGCACCTAGCGCGGTCTTAAGCCCTCAGTTGCGCCAGAAAATGGGTGATGCTGCGGTCAAAGCAGCTAAATCAATCGACTATGTAGGTGCGGGGACAGTAGAATTTCTCTTGGATAAATTTGGGGACTTTTACTTTATGGAAATGAATACTCGTATTCAGGTAGAACATCCCGTTACGGAAATGGTCATAGGGATCGACCTGATTGCCGAACAGATTCGCGTAGCTCAAGGAGAGAAGCTGAGACTTACCCAAGACCAGGTAAAATTGACGGGTCATGCGATCGAATGTCGAATTAATGCCGAAGATCCCAAACATAACTTCCGCCCCCATCCAGGAAGAATTAGTGCCTATTTACCCCCAGGAGGGCCAGGAGTGAGAATGGATTCTCATGTTTATACCGACTACGAAATTCCTCCTTATTATGATTCTTTGATCGGTAAACTAATTGCTTGGGGCGAAAATCGTGAGGTAGCAATTAAGCGTATGAAAAGAGCTTTAAGAGAATGTGCTATTACTGGAGTACCTACTACCATTGAGTTTCATCAGCGTATTTTAGAAACTCCTGCTTTTCTTAAAGGCGAAATATACACTAATTTTATTGCCGAACATCTGAGTGACTAATTGATGGTTTTTTAGTAACTATGACTTAATGCCATAGTTACTAATCCTTGTTGTCCAACCAAAATTTCTCTGATCAGAGTTAAAATTCCCACCCAGACAATTGGCGTAATATCTACTCCACCAACAGGAGAAATTATTTTACGCAGAGGCTTCAAAAAAGGTTCAGTTGGCAAAACAACTAAGCTAAAGGGAAAACGAGTAAGCTCTGCTTGAGGATACCAGGTAAGCACAATTCTAAAAATAAACAAAATTGTCATTAACCCTAACAAAAGACTTATACCCAAAGTACCCAGACTTGATAAATTCATAACATCAATACATCGATGAGATTTAATCTGATAAGTGGTGCTAATATTACACAATGTAAATATCTATTATTTATTGTACTGCTGTTTTACGGGCTAGTTGGCTTAAGCTTGATAAAGTTTAAGTAGCAAAAATTGCATTCGATCTAGCCTCTTCTGAATTTGATGACCACCATCCCCTTACAATATATGATGGGCTTTTAAAGCATCGTGTTGTAGATAGCTTTAGTTTTGGTTAAAAAACTTTTAAAATTACTACACAACCTAAATCATTACTAAATAAACAAAATTAATCAGGATAAAAAATTATGACTCCTT
Organism: Waterburya sp.; assembly: GCA_965218645.1. Taxonomy (GTDB): domain Bacteria; phylum Cyanobacteriota; class Cyanobacteriia; order Cyanobacteriales; family Xenococcaceae; genus Waterburya. Next base: position 2,946,007 of record OZ244627.1, read on the forward strand.
CATTAACCAATTTTCTTTTGAGCATAGCCTTGGGTGCTGTGATTGTAGTTATTCCCGCAACTATTGCCCTAATTGTTCTGAGTCAGAGCGACAAAGTTAAACGCGGTTCTTGATTGCTTGTCTGTATTGACATTAGAATTATTATGGTTTTTGTGGGCAATGAGATATTCTCTACGTAGAGAAAAGACAGTAATTGTAGTGTCTATGTTTCATTGCCCTATTACTTTTTATAAAAATACGCGATCGCCAAAACAGCATCAGATAATAGTTATTTAATAAATTTAGCCAATTTTGGTCAAGGTAAAGATATTCATCAGTTAAAATTTATAAAGCCATATTAGGAGAACATTAATGGTCAATTTTGGGCTGAATGCAGCAGCTATTTTAGGTATATTCTTGGCAGTGGCAGGGGCTGGGTTGTTTTTCCTGCGTTCAATTCGCCCTGAGTTGGCAAGAGATTATGATATTTTCTTTGCTGCGGTGGGTTTACTTTGCGGTATTATCTTGTTGTTTAATGGGTGGCGACTCGATCCAATTTTGCAGTTTGGTCAATTCTTACTTACGGGAACAGCAATTTTCTTTGCATTTGAAAGCATTCGGATGCGAGGCGTAGCGACTGAGCAAGCTAGACGCAATACTCCCGTTGTTGATCGCGATCGCCCAGTCAGCCGTACTAGAGTTTACACTGAAGCAGAATTAGATAAAATTGACCCCTATGACAACGCTTATGAAGGTGCTAAACCCAACTATAATAGCCCCAGATTAAGAGGCTACGATGAGCCGCAACCTCGTCCTGCTCGCCGTCCATCCGAGAGAAAAAGACCATCTTCCCCCGCTCCTGAGATTAGAGACGAACCTCGACGCAGCAAAACTCGCCGTCCTGAACCCGATAATTTTGCCGAACGTCCTCGTCAAGCTGAGGACAGTTATGTAGCCAGAGATGTTCGCCCTCGTCGTCGTCCCTCCGCTCCTCCCTCTGATAGTTATGATAGCTGGAACGCTCAAGATGAATGGGCAGATAGCTCTCGTAGTGCTTCTCGCCCTAATCGTCGCCCAGTCAGAGAAGATCGCGCTCCTAATACTCATCCACCTGTTGCTAACAGTAGACCAAATCCTGCTAATTTGGCTGATTTAGGTAGAAGCTACGATGAACCAGAAAATGATTCTGATGATTTACGGAGAAATTATGATTCTGAGGTAGTAGACAGAAGCAACGATGAGCGGAATGAATCTATTCCTGGAGATTTTGTAGTCGATTATCAGCCATTAGATGATTCTGAAGCTGACTATGCAGATGAATACGATGACTACGATGATTCTGAGCAAGATGACTATGATAATTACGACGATTCTGAAGCTGATAATTATTCAGAAGATTTCAGAAGACAGCCAGGACGCAAGCCCATCAATTTTGAAGAATAAAATACAAGCATGATTTCTTGACTTATTTTGCCAAGGTTAAATCTTAAGCTGGTCTTTGGTAGTTTATTCCTGTAGTAATGAGCAGAAAGATATAATTCTGCTATGGCGATCGCTCTAAAATAACCGAAACGTAAAAAAAACTTAATAAAACATTTCTAAGTCCTGACTTTGCTGTAAACCTACAAGCATAAGTAAAATTTTGGTATTATCAATGACCGACACAAAATACATTTTTTCCCTAGATCTAGGTACTACAGGCAATCGGGCAATATTATTTGATCGCCAGGGGAATATTGTCGGTCAGGTATACAAGGAGTTAACTCAACATTACCCCCATCCTGGATGGTTAGAACATGATGCAGTAGAAATTTGGCGGGATACTAAGGACTCTATGCAAAAAGTTATTGCCGATAACCAGATTACCGCTTCAGAAATTGCAGCTATTGGCTTGACTGTTCAAAGAGAAACTTGTTTGCTTTGGGACAAAACTACAGGAAAACCACTACATAAAGCGATTGTTTGGCAGGATCGCCGTACTTCTATTATGTGCGATCGCTTAAGGGCAGAAGGTCAGGCTGAAATTATTCAACAGAAAACTGGTTTAGTTTTAGATGCCTATTTTTCGGCTACCAAACTAGCCTGGCTAATTGATTGGGTGAAGCAGAATCAGCCCGATACAAATTGGGATAACGTGATGGCGGGGACAGTAGATACTTGGGCATTGTGGAATCTAACGGGTAAAAGGGTTCATGCTACTGACGAAAGCAACGCTAGCCGTACCATGTTGATGAATTTAGACACCAAAGACTGGGACGAGTCATTGCTCAAGCTCTTTGATATTCCTCGTCAGATTATGCCAGAAATTAAACCTAGCATGGGGTTGTTTGGCAAAAGCGATCGCAATTTTTTAGGGGTAGAAATTCCCATTGCTGGCATCTTTGGAGATCAGCAAGCATCCTTGTTTGCTCACGGCTGCGATCGCCCTGGATTACTCAAATGTACCTATGGCACAGGCTGCTTTTTAGTGGCACAAACAGGCACAGAAGTAACCCGTTCAGACAATCAACTTCTTTCTACAGTAGCATGGAGTACTCCAGAACAGACCAACTATGCTTTAGAAGGAGCTATTTTTACTACGGGAGCATCTATTCAATGGTTACGAGATGGTTTGGGTTTGATTAAGGATGCTGCTGACACCGAGTCTTTATCTAATCGGGTAGAAGATACCGACGGAGTTTATTTTGTTCCTGCCTTAAGTGGCTTGGGTGCGCCCCACTGGGATATGAAAGCCCGCGGTGCATTTTTGGGCATTACTGGAGGAGTAAAGAAAGAACATATGGTTAGAGCCGTCTTAGAAGCGATCGCCTATCAGGTTAAAGAAGTAGTGGATGCGGTCAACAAAGATAGTGACAAACCCGTATCTCTGCTCAAAATCGACGGTGGGGCAGCTAAAAACAACTTTTTGATGCAGTTCCAGGCAGATGCTTTAGGAGTGGCATTAGAACGCCCCGTGGTGCTAGATGCTACCGCACAAGGAGCAGCTTTTGGGGCAGGTTTAGCGGTTGGGTTTTGGTCTGATTATCAGAAGTTGGTAGGCGATCGCCAAGTAGACAAGGTGTTTGAACCAGGATCTGGGCAATCTCAGGCACAAGAGAATTTTGCAATGTGGTCAAAAGCTGTCACTAGAGCCAAAAATTGGATCGAATAACAATTCAATGAATAATGAACAGTTTTAGTAGGGTGGGCATCGAAATTATATTCTGTTGTTGATACTCATTTACATCATGCCCACCTGATTTTATATTTTGGGAAAGATTCTAGTCTAACGATGGGGTGAGCGATAAAAGGGTTTTTTGACCACCGTAGCGGGATAGGTTTTGCTACGAATTTCAATTTCTAAAGCCTGCCCCACTTTACTTAAAGATTTAGGCACATATGCCAGGGCGATCGCTTTTTTAACTGTAGGAGCTAAAGTACCGCTGGTTACTTCTCCTACGGCTTTCCCTTCAGACATAACACGATAGCCATGACGGGCTATGTGTCTACCTGACATTTCCAAACCTACTAGACGGCGTTTTACACCCTCTTCCTTTTGTTTTTCTAAGGCAGAGCGTCCGATAAAGTCTTGCTTGTCATCTAGATGCACCACCCAGTTTAAGCCAGCTTCTAGAGGCGTAATTGTTTCATCAATCTCTTGCCCATAGAGGCTCATTGCTGCTTCTAAGCGTAAAGTATCTCTAGCACCCAAACCACAGGGAATTACCCCCGCCTTTAAAAAAGATTGCCATAACTGTTCTGCTGCTGCTGGTTCAAGCATTATTTCAAAACCATCTTCTCCTGTATAGCCAGTTCGAGCAATAAATGCAGCACTACCGTTGATGCTGACGGTTTGATGAGTAAAAGCCTTCATCGCGCTTATATCTTCTGTCACTAAACTTTGTAAAATCTGACTAGCTTTAGGTCCTTGTAAAGCAATTAGAGCCTGTCGCTGGGATATATCTGCCATCGTCACCGAATCAGATTGCATATTCGCTAAAATCCAGGCTTTATCCTTGTCGGTTGTTCCCGCATTAACAATAACCACAGCTTTTTGCCCTGTATCGCTTTTTCCCTGGTAATAAAAAATGATGTCGTCGATGATTCCACCTTGAGGGTTAAGCAACACCGTATACATTGCTTCTCCAGGTTGAAGACGGCTCAAGTCCGAAGGTACTAAACTTTGCCAAGCACTAATTAAATCTTGGCACACAAAAGTAAACTTACCCATGTGAGAAATATCAAACATTCCTGCTTGGGTGCGTACTGCTTGATGTTCAAGTTTTAGCCCTAAATACTGCACGGGCATTTCCCAGCCAGAAAAGGCAGTAAATCTTGCTTTTTCGGCTTGTGCCAGACTATAAAGAGGAGTTCGTAATAAGGGGGATAATTCGGAATTAGCCATAGGTAGGTATGTTTTAAGTACTTGAATCTATATCAGAGAACAAATCGAATTTATGGTAGTGTATTCGGGTATGATTTAATAATTACGTAATATTTGTTTCAAAAATTTTGATTACGCTTGTGACTTGCGGTTGCATAACGTAGTTATTCCCAATAGCATTATTGGTTACTGGGTCTACTTTTAAAACTAGAAACGCTTATTAATAATTTGGTCAATTTATTTGCCAACATTTTTTAGACTTATCAGGAGATAATTAACATGGCTACTCTCAAAATTATTGTTTATATAACCGTATTTTTCTTTATTGGAATATTCATATTTGGCTTCCTATCTAGCGATCCTAGCCGTAATCCTGGTCGTAGTGATTCAGAATAATTTCTCATTTCGTTTAATTTAAAATATCAAAAGCTGGGGCAAAGTATCACAGCCCCTTGTTTTTGGCATTTAATTACCATTTGGCTAAATCATGAGCGGTACGCAGTTTTGGTACGTAATCAAGCAAGAAAATGGAACTTGTGCAGTAGCTGTTTTTGACAAATCTCAAACAAAAACCCCAGAGCAAGAACAATGGGGTTCATTTACCAATGAACAAGAAGCGATCTCTAAAAAGATTGGTTTAATTAGGGCTGGTAAGTGCAAACCCCAATAGTTAGTAAATTTAGTCTTACTTAGCTGCTTGAGGTTTTGAACCTTGCTGTGCCAAATCTTTACTTAGTACATCAATGGCTTTAGAAAATTGCAGGTCATTTTTTGAACCTAAATTATCAGGACCGCCACCGTAAAGCTCTTTTAGCTGTTTTTCATTCAATTTTACTAATACATCGGGATCGATCCCATGCTTGTTGATATCTCTACCGCTAGGGGTAAGATATTTAGCAATGGTTACCGCTAATCCAGAGCCATCCCCCAAAGGACGAACTGACTGTACCAAACCTTTACCAAAAGTTTTTGTTCCGAGTAAAGTTCCTCGTTTATTGTCTTGCAGCGCACCAGAAAGAATTTCGCTGGCGCTGGCTGAACCTTCGTTGACCAAAACAACTAAAGGCTTTTGCGTTAAAGCTTTGTGGTTTGCTGATTCGCGATCGCTTACTCCTTTACGATCAACAGTAGAGACAATCGTACCGTCATTAATCCACATCCGAGCAATATTAATCGACGAGTAAAGTAACCCCCCTGGATTAGAGCGTAGATCTAGGACATAGCCAACAACACCTTCTTTTTCCTGAGATTCAATCGCATTCTGCATATCTTTAGCAGCATTCTCATTAAAGGTTGAGAGGCGAATATATCCTATCTTGCCGATGTTACTATCTTTAACAGATTCTTTAACAGGATGAATTTCAATTTTTTCGCGAGTAATATTGTAGTCTTTCTTTTCACCCCGGCGATCAATTGTTAGAGTAACCTGAGTTCCTTCCTCGCCTCTAATTAATTTAACCGCATCGTTGACATCCATTCCTTTAGTATCTTTGCTGTCAATTTTAGTGATTAAATCTTGTGCTAAGATACCCGCTTTAAACGCAGGAGTATCTTCAACGGGAGATATAACTATTAGCCCGTCTGTCTTTTCATCTTTAGCAATGGTAATACCTACTCCAGTTAACTCTCCTGAAGTATCAATGCGCATATTCTGAAACTCCTCTGGATTCATAAAGCGCGTATAAGGATCTCCTAACTTACCCAGCATTTCTCGAATTGCTTTGTAAGCATCTTGTTTATTTCCATAAGTAGCATCCTTGACATATTGCTGACGAATTTTTGACCAATCAGTATGATTAAAGCTTGTGTCTACATATTGATGATTGATAATTTGCCAGACTTCGTCCACTGTCTCTTTTGGACCACTTTGAATGAAGGCCTGACTTTGAGATAGGTACATACCTGTTCCAGCAACTGCAACAGCTGATAAAGCTACAGCAGTTGTTCCCAAAATCAGCCCCTTTTTTGTAATTACCATAAGCTTAAAAATAAAATAAACATTGTCAATTTAAGAAACGACAAGCAATTTCCATAGTTAAAGTCTAATCTACCACAGATGACTTCTATAATTAGTGATTTGGCAACGCCTAAACGTAATAACCTCAGCAAGCTATTGATTCTGACAGAGAAAAATGAGAAAAGGCAGTGAATTATATTTATTTTTACTACAAGCTAAAGACAAAACTGAGTAACTACTAGTATATTTTAGACATCATGGTTAATGTATAACGTAGGTTACATAAATTAGGACTTATGCAGCTGAACGTAGAATTAAGCTCTTGGCAAGGGGTAAAGAGGAGACATAAGGGATACTTTAACCCCTACCCTTTAGCCTTCTTGCGAAGTTTGCTCAACGGAGGGAACCTCCCTTCGGGTTCAGCATCAAAAAGCATTCCCTTGCTAGGGCAGCATTCCCTTGCGCCTCTCGGCGACGCGGGGTCTTTCCTCAGTTTACTTATGCCAGGAAACCTTTTCGACACTTTGCTCGCCCTCGACAATAACCTTAACGGGGGGAATCCCCCTTCGGGTTCAGCAGTTTGCTCAAGTCGGGAAACCCGCCCAACGCAACTGCTTCACCGCAACGGTTTTGTCTCGCAACGGGTCATAGACAAGGCGCGTTTTGTGTATGAAGATTCACACACAACAGGCGAGTGGAATATGCTCTCTAACCGAGAGCATTTCCTCGCCTCAAAAGCCGCCGTCCGCAACGCAAGTGTCTCACCACCGCAACTGCTTCACCGCAACGCAACTTCGCGCTTTTTCCAGTCTCAACCGAAAACTAGGTGCGTAAGTCCTAATAAAAACTTTCTTAAACTAGAAAATAATAGTTACCCTTTTGAATCAAGCCAAGATCATGAGCTCATTTCCTCCACCACAAATAAAATATAAGCTAGCTTTGGTTAAAGCTCAGGATCTTCGTTTATCTCGTCAGACTCTTTGGCGTTCTTGCTTTGTAGTATTTTGTGCCGTGAGCATTTTTTTGCTAGCAACTTTACCTTACTGGCAAATTAAACATCAATCCCAAATTGAGATCAATGGCGAAAAGCTGATTAGCAGAAGCTCTATTTATAATGCTCTAAAAATTTCTTATCCCCAATTTATTTGGAAAATAAATGGGTTAAATTTAGCCAAACAAATAGAATCCATCCCTTCAATTGCAGGGGCAAGAATTAATCGAATAATTATTCCGCCCAAATTAATAGTTTCGCTTCAGGAAAAAGCACCAATAGCTTTAGCTACATCTCAAGGGAAAGTTGGTTTTTTGGATACAAATGGTCTATGGATAGATCAAAAATTTTATGACAATATAAGTGCAGATTTTGCTTTGCCAAAACTTAAAGTATTAAATTATCAAATTCAGTATCAGCCAGAATGGATTAATATATATCAACTAATATCTTTATATCCAGAATTAGAAATTACGGAGTTACACTGGAATCAATCAGGAGATTTACTTTTGCATACCAAAATAGGAAAAGTATTTTTAGGTTCTGATCTATTGCAATTGAAAAGGCAATTCAAAACGATGCTTAAACTGCAGAATTTACCTGACTATATTGAAAATAGCAAAATCGCCTATATTGACTTGAGTAATCCTAATTTAGACTTAATTCAAAAGTACTAATATTATATATATCTTAGGAGATAACATAAGTATTTTCTCTGAGACAATTGGTTGATTTAATTACTTATTCAGTAAATATTTGGAGGACAATTGAATTTATGTGTTTAATAGTTACAAAAACTTTAATATTTTTTGCAGTTTAAATTACTTTAGATGATAATAAAATGAGCTAAATTGCAGAGTTAAGTTAAATATAAGAAAACCAAGCTCGGAAACTTTGATTTACGCCCATGTCTTTAGAGAAAAAAATTGTCCGTACCTTCAATAACGAAAATAATTATAATTCTGAGTTACCCTTAGCTTTAGGAAATAATTCTTTGAGTCACACAATGGGAATACCTTTTAAAAATAATCACAATTCTCAAATTCCCAAAGAAGAGAGTAGGAGTAATAAAATAGTGCCTAGCAACGTCGCCAAAATCAAGGTAATGGGAGTAGGTGGTGGCGGCTGTAATGCAGTTAACCGCATGATCGACAGCCAAGTTACAGGGATTGAGTTTTGGGCAATTAATACTGATGCTCAGGCTTTAGACAACGCTCAAGCTCCTCAAAAGCTGCAAATCGGACAAAAAATTACCAGAGGCTTAGGCGCGGGAGGAAATCCTGCTATTGGACAAAAAGCAGCAGAAGAATCGCGAGATGAATTAGCCCATGCTCTAGAAAATACAGATTTGGTGTTTATCACCGCTGGAATGGGAGGCGGTACAGGAACTGGAGCAGCCCCGATTGCTGCCGAAGTGGCTAAAGAAATGGGCTGTTTGACTGTAGGTGTTGTAACTCGACCATTTACTTTTGAAGGCAGAAGACGCACTAAACAGGCTGAAAAAGGTATTGATGCTTTCCGCAGTCGAGTAGATACTCTAATTGTTATTCCTAACAACCAGTTATTGTCAGTAATTTCTCCAGAGACTCCAGTCCAAGAAGCTTTTGGGGTGGCTGATGATGTATTGCGCCAAGGTGTTCAGGGTATTTCTGACATTATTACTATTCCAGGTCTGATTAACGTTGACTTTGCCGATGTCAGAGCAATTATGGCTGATGCTGGTTCGGCACTGATGGGGATTGGTATGGGTTCTGGAAAATCTCGCGCTAGAGAAGCTGCGATCGCTGCTGTTTCATCGCCTTTATTAGAGGCATCTATTCATGGTGCCAAAGGCGTGGTAATTAATATTACTGGAGGCTACGATCTGACTCTCCATGAAGTAAATGCAGCAGCCGACAGCATTTATGAAGTGGTTGATGAAGATGCCAATATTATCTTTGGCGCGGTAATTGATGAAACTATGGATGGAGAAGTCAGAATTACCGTTATTGCCACTGGTTTTGATAGCGATACGGGGGAAGATTTAGAACCAGAAGAGTCTCAAGAAGAACAAAGAAGTGCTTTCCCGACCATGCCTGCTGCACCTCAGCCAGAAAGAAATAAACCCAACCAAAGCGATCGCTCGCGGATCGAAATTCCTGATTTTCTTCAGCGAAGACGTTATCCTAAAAACTAAATCTACAGGGTAAATCCATGACCCAAATAGCTTTAACTATTGCTGGTTCTGACAGCAGTGGCGGAGCAGGAATTCAGGCAGATTTGCGAACTTTTGCTATGTACTGCGTTCATGGTGCTAGCGCGCTCACCTGTGTTACTGCTCAAAATACTGTGGGCGTGACTCAGGTTGAGGCTATTAAGGCTGCTATGGTTACAGCACAAATTGAGGCTGTAGCTACAGATTTAAAAGTTGATGCGGTTAAAACAGGCATGTTGTTAAACCGTGACATTATTGCTGAGGTAGCTCAACAGGTTAAAAGATTAGATTTGCAGCAGCTAGTAGTCGATCCTGTAATGGTTTCTCATACAGGAGTACAGTTGATTGACGATAGTGCGATCGCCTCTTTACAAGACCTGCTGATACCTCAAGCTGTAATTGTTACACCTAATCGCTATGAAGCCGAAATCTTGAGCGGTCTAACAGTTAATACCTTAGAAGAACTGAAAGAAGCGGCGATAGCCATTTATGAGCGTTCAAAGATAAACGTAGTTCTGGCTAAAGGAGGAGGACTTTCGGGTAGCGATCGAGGAAAAGATATTTGGTACGACGGGCAAGAAATCAAAATTTTATCAACAAAAATTATTGAAACCAATAACACTCACGGCACAGGTTGTACACTTTCAGCAGCAATTTGTGCCAATTTAGCTTTAGGTCAAGATTTGTGGTCGGCGGTGGTTGATGCCAAGCATTTTGTCACTGATGCTTTAGAATGTTCCCTCGATATCGGTGCTGGCAGTGGTCCTGTAGGTCATTTCTTTCCTTTGACAAAACTTAAACCAACACTGCGATCGAATATGCTTTCTAGCCGAGATCATCCCTCGCTGTCATCCTAAAAACCTTTTTAATAACAATCTTTGGCGATGAAATTAACCACCAAAATCGAAGCAATTTTTTATATCAAAGGTAGACCACTTTCTATTGAGGAAATAGTCGCCTGTCTGATTTCCTTAGCCCCTAAGTCAAGTAACATATCCCCAGAGGAAGGATCGCAAGCATCTGAGTCAGTTAATCATGAGTTGGTTGAAGATGCTTTGATTGAGCTTATGAATGACTATGCTCATCGTCATAGTGCCTTGGAAATTGTAGAAACAGAAGCAGGCTATAGTCTACAGCTAAAAGCAGAATATGAAAACCTGCTCCAGGAATTAGTGCCAGCAGAATTAGGTAAAGGAGCATTACGAACCTTAGCAGCAGTGGCTTTAAGAAACCCTATTTTGCAAACTGAATTAATCGATCTACGGGGCAGCAGTGCCTATCAACAAGTGGGCGAACTAGTCAGGCTGGGATTTATCCGCAAAAGAGAACAGGCTGATGGACGCTCCTATTGGTTAGAGGTGACCAATAAATTTCACCAGTACTTTGAAATCAACGACATGGCTATATCTTAACTATCTTTTCCCGTATTTTTTACTAGCGACATCATCCAAAATTGTGTCAAAGTAGAGTCAAGATAAATCCATAGTTTGGGTAACGAATGATATTTAACTTTGATTTTTTGAATTCTGAAACACAAGAACAGCACTATAATACTTTGATGCAGTATTTGCGTCAGCAACATCCTGATGTTTTGGCGCAGATTGCCCAATCTGCCAGCCCTGAAGTCAAACAAATTATCTCTCAAAATGTTCAGGGACTTGTAGGAGTGCTGCCCGCAGGAGACTTTAACGTTAAGGTAACTACGGACAAAGAAAACTTGGCTCACCTGCTTGCTTCGGCAATGATGACAGGCTATTTTCTGTGCCAGATGGAGAAAAGAATGGATTTGGAAGAAAAACTAACTGATTCTTTTATTTCTAACCATTCTTTGACAAAAGAACCCCCAGAGCTTTAGATCAACCTGCAACTGCTTCAAATTGCGAAATCTGCCATTTTTTAAGATAGCATTACCTAATAAAATCAGGCATTTGGCTGCGATCGCTTCTTTAGCCAAAAAAAATTATAGATATATAAAGTCAGCTTTGAATACTAGTTGACCGCCATTTTATCCTGTAAGCAGCTTAACCACCTTTGGAGAAAGTCAACATGATCAAAACAGACAAAGCCATACCAGGAGCTAGTAAAGCAATTAAGGTGAATAATTCAGTAGAAGTCATGATGCTTGAAGTCTCTTTTTAGTAGCGATTTTTAATTCAGGTAATTAATATAATTAGAGCTTAACTTTAAATCCTCAGCAAGTAAGCTTAAACATACATTTAATTAACAATGCTTTTTTGAAAGTTTTGTAGCTAGTTTATAGCTTTAAATATTTCTAAAAGGCTGATTGCCATAAACAGTGACTTCTGTAATGTATAAAATTCAACAGCAAGCTCCGCGATGCCCCAAATATAAAGCTTGTTTTGACACATAATGTAATAAGATACCTATCTAATAGCGAAAAGCTGATTACTTTTCAAAAGTAGTTATTAAACTTAATAATTTTTGATTGCGAAATAATAAGATAATTAAATGAATGCTTTTCTATTTGTCAGAGCTTATTAAAACTTAATAAATATCTGAGATACATCTCTCTGGTAATCTGTGACTTGAGTAAGCATCGCTTCTTGATGAAGTTGTTCATGGGGGAAACCCCTACCGCGAGAGTGGAATAGCGGTGAGACCCCTTAAAGGGTTCGACATCGGAAAGCATTCCCTTTAACTCAGGGCATCAGTTGGGGCTAAAGCCTTACCTCTCGCAAAAAGACCACACTCGATCGCTTTTGAAAAGAAATTTAAATACAAGCAAATAGGGAGGAAAACCTTGCTGGAAACAACCCTCGGTTTAGAAATCATTGAAGTAGTAGAACAAGCTGCCGTCGCTTCTGCTAAGTGGATGGGCAAAGGAGAAAAAGATACTGCTGATGAAGTAGCAGTAGAGGCAATGCGTGAGCGTATGAATAAAATTAATATGCGAGGTCGTATTGTCATTGGCGAGGGAGAAAGAGATGATGCTCCCATGCTTTATATTGGCGAAGAAGTAGGTATTTGTACTCGCGAAGATGCTAAAGATTTTTGCAACCCAGATGAGCTGATCGAAATTGATATTGCCGTCGATCCTTGTGAGGGAACTAACTTAGTGGCATATGGTCAAAATGGCTCTATGGCTGTTTTAGCAATCTCAGAGAAAGGTGGATTATTTGCTGCACCAGATTTCTATATGAGAAAACTAGCAGCACCTCCTTTAGCGAAGGGTCATGTAGATATTAATAAAACTCCTACCGAAAACCTTAAAATTCTAGCTGACTGTCTTGGTCGCTCTATTGAAGAATTGGTAGTAGTAGTCATGGATCGTTCGCGCCATGAAGATTTAATCAAAGAAATTCGTGGTGCAGGAGCTAGGGTAAGGTTAATTGCTGATGGTGATGTATCTGCTGCTATTTCTTGCGCTTTCTCTGGTTCAAATATCCATGCTCTAATGGGTATTGGTGCTGCTCCTGAGGGTGTTATTTCTGCTGCTGCTATGCGCTGCTTGGGTGGACATTTCCAAGGACAGTTAATTTACGATCCTGAAGTTGTCAAGACTGGTTTGATTGGCGAAAGTAAAGAAAGCAATCTAGCTAGATTGTCCAAAATGGGCATCAATGATCCCGATAAGGTATATACCGCTGAAGAGCTTGCTTGTGGTCAAACAGTCTTGTTTGCTGCTTGCGGTATTACTCCTGGCACATTGATGAATGGCGTTCGTTTTTTTAAAGGTGGTGCTAGAACTCAAAGCCTAGTTATTTCTTCTCAGTCTAAAACCGCACGTTTCGTAGATACAGTTCATATGTTCGATCAGCCTAAGTCTTTACAGTTAAGATAAAGGAATAGTCGTGTTTACCTTTGAAGTTATGTAAATCTTAATTGAGTAGATATGCAAATAGCTACGGTAAAACTGTATAAATGATTAAAGGTAGGAAGAGATTTACAGCCAGAAAATCTTTTTTCTGCTGTGGTCTCTTTCCGTTTCAAACTTAAATAAAAAAATTTGATTGAGATACATCTCTCAGGGCGAACAGCCGTTAGCCTTTACAAACGATGATCTGTCATATTTTTAATTTGAATTGGTATAACTTTTTTTTTTAGAAAATCCTTAGCTTTAATATTTATGTTGAGCATCTAGGCATAGATTGCTTTGTCTTTATGCGGTACTAGCTATAAATATTAATTAGAGCAAAATTTGCCGAAAATAATGAATATTGTAGTTGTTGGTTTAAGTCACAAAACTGCTTCAGTTGAAGTGCGAGAAAAGTTAAGCATTCCCGAAGCTCAGATAGAAAATGCGATCGCAACGCTCAAAGGTTATCCTCACATTGAGGAAATAGCCATCATTAGCACCTGTAATCGTTTAGAAATATATGGTGTAGCTTTAGATATAGAACAGGGTGTTAAAGAAATTAGTCAGTTCTTAGCCGAGAAAGCCAAGATTTCCCTGCGAGAACTTCGCCCTAATCTATTTACCCTTTTAAGAGAAGATGCGTTGCGTCATTTGATGCGTGTGTCCGCAGGCTTGGAAAGCTTAGTTTTAGGAGAAGGACAGATACTAGCTCAGGTAAAAAATACCCATAAGCTAGGACAAAAATATCAAGGTTTAGGCAGATTGCTTGATCGTCTATTTAAACAGGCTATCTCTACAGGTAAAAGAGTTCGTAGCGAAACTAGTATTGGTACAGGTGCGGTTTCGATTAGTTCGGCTGCTGTAGAGCTAGTTCATACCAAAGTTGATAATCTTCCTGGACATAGCATCACTATTGTTGGTGCAGGTAAAATGGCTTGCTTGCTCGTTAAGCATTTGCTGTCTAAAGGAGTAACAGATATTGCCATCGTCAATCGTTCCCACAGACGAGCGCAAAAACTCTGTGAACAGTTTGCTCAAGCCAACATTACTATCTATCCGATTAGCGAGATGATGAAAGCAGTTGCCACATCAGATCTGGTTTTTACCAGTACTGGGGCTACTGAACCAATACTAAATCGAATCAAATTAGAAGCTGAACTAACATTGGATAGATCTCTGATGCTAGTGGATATTTCAGTTCCCCGCAACATTGCCGCTGACGTAAACGAAATCAAATGCGTTAACGCTTACAATGTTGACGATCTCAAAGCAGTAGTAGCAGCGAATCAAGAAAGCCGACGTAAGATAGCCCAAGAGGCAGAAGGCATTATCGAAGAAGAAGTTAATAATTATATATTATGGTGGCGATCGCTTGAAACAGTTCCTACAATTAGCTGTTTGCGTAGTAAAGTAGAAAGCATTCGCGAACAAGAAATGGAAAAAGCTTTATCTCGCTTAGGTTCAGAGTTTGGAGAAAAGCACCAAGAGGTAATTGAAGCATTGACCAGAGGGATTGTGAATAAAATTCTTCATGAACCGATGGTGCAGTTGAGAGCGCAGCAAGATATCGAAGCGCGCCGTCATTGTTTACGTTCTCTACAAATGCTATTTGATTTAGATACAGAAGAACAGTATGGTTAATGCTTAGCAGTGAATCAGTTAACCTTAAAAATAAAAAATTGAGATAGCCATAAATTGATTATGTTATTAGAACTATGGCTATTATATTATTTTCAATAATACAAAAAACGCGACTTATTCTTTAAGTCGCGTTTTTAATTAAAATAATTTTCTAACAATAGTAGGCAATAACAGAAGTTTTTAAAGATCCCAACAGAATACACCCATATAAGGAATTTCTACACACCATTGACCATTAGCGACCGCTGTAAATTTAGCTTGAGCATTATAATTTTTTAAATTAATAGTGCTAATAGCTTTTGCTGGAAGAACATTGAGACTAAAAATACTAACGGTTAGTAGGGCAAAAGATAGTTGTTTTTTCATGATTTTTACTGACTAAGTTTAAAAGGTTGTTAAAGTTTTTTATTTTCTATAAAGCCAGTATAAAGTTGCTAAATAAGATATTATATGACTAAAATCACTACTAAAATAGGTGTTCGATCACTCATTAAAATAATTTTTGGTCAACTAAAAAAGCACGACTTACCATTTAAGTCGTGCTTTTAATATAAATATTTAATTAAAATAATTTTCCAACAATAGTAATAATTAAGCTTGGGACAATACTTCGTTTACTCGGTCTAGCTCAATTTCTAAAAAATTATCTACTGTCCAGTTAGCTTGTCTTTGCAACATATGTAAAGGATAAATATAAGAAATGCCCACTACTTGTATCTTGGCTTGTTTTGCTGCTTCGATACCTACAGGGTTGTCTTCAATTGCCAAACATTCCGATGGTTGTAGACTAAGGTTTTTTATCGCTAGCAAATAGGGTTCAGGTTCAGGCTTACTTTGTTCAAGATCATCTCCTGCAACAATGACATCAAAATATGCTATTAGTTCGGCTTTTTGCAAAATGTATTCAACTTCAGAACGGATTGCACCAGTTACTAAGCCAATGGCAATGTTTTGTTCTTTTAACTGCGCCAAAAATTCAGCCAAGTGAGGAGATAAAGGTAATTTATCTAATCGATCAATTTGCTGTCGGTAGCCATTGGATTTAGTTTTGATTAGCTTATTTAAATATTCATCTGGTAAAATACGACCGCGATTAGCCAATATATCTTTTAAGCAAGCGCGATCGCTTTTACCTCGACAATATTGAGCATACTCAGATTCATCAGCCCGTAAATTTTCACTCAGCATTATCTCTGCAACTAATGCCTGGTTTATCTCTTCATCATCGATAATTACACCGCTAAAATCTAATAAAACCGCTTTCAAACCCATATATCTATTGTATCGACTATCAAACTATAAATTGCTAATCGATTTTACTCCTGTGCTTAGTTGATTTGTCCACCAAACATCCTCAGTTAATACCTGAGTAAATCCTGCTTTACCTAACCAAGCATCCACACTACCCGCAGCATATTCTTCGATATAAGGTTCTTCAAATATGTCCGTAAGCCAAGTGGTATTACGTAGAGTCTTTTGATGACCATCCAAAATTATGACCTGTCCTCCTGGTTTGAGCAACCGAAATCCCTCCTTTAATACAGCTTGAGAAATTGCCGAGGGTGTTTCATGAAATAGCAATGAGGCGGTAACTAAATCAAATTCGCCATCATCAAAGCTAGTTGCTTCAGCCAAGCCATGTAGCCATTGAATATTTAATCTCTCTTGCTGCGCCTTATATTCTGCCATAACCAGCATTTGAGGAGATAAATCCAAGCCGATAACTTCGGCATTGGGAAAAGCCTGTTTGAGCATGATCGTGGTTGAACCTGTTCCGCAACCAAGATCGATGATTTTAAAAGGATTACCTGTTACTGCTTTGATTACTGCCTCTCGATTCCAATCTTCATTGGGAGGTAAGGCGTGTTTGGTAACAGGATCGTAAGTTACGGCTGCACCAGAATTAAGATAACCTCCCTTAATACCGTGAAAATTCTGAGACTTATAGTATTCAGGATAAATCAAATTAGAATTGCTCAGGCGATCGCCCTCAGTTTCCCAATCAATACTGTCATATAGTTCTTTTAATGCTTTGCGATCGATTAAAAATCCAAATAACGGTTGGATAAATTTTTCCCACAGGGTATCTTGTCCAGTAGCCATATTAGCCGAAAATAAAATTTACTATACATAATCTCTTTTAGTCTAAGCAATTATTCTCAGTTATGCTTGAGGACGTTTAGTTCTAATATCTGTTTCGATTTAACTATTAACCATTGATTTAGTACATTTAAACTGAGACTTGAGATTGAATGCAAAACCTGCAACTAAAATAGTTAATACTCCCGTAATCCACAGGGGTGTGGTGTAATTTAGGCTAACTAATAAGCCTGAAATGACAGGACCGATCGCATTGGACATACTTAGATAAGAAGAGTTAATCCCCAGCACTTCTCCTTGTTCTTTGTTGTTTGTATTGAGAGATAGCACTGTGTCGATCAAAGGCATGGGAAAAGAATTAACTATACCAAACATGACCAAAATAACCACAAATGCGCCATAGGTAGGAAAAGTCGGCATTAATAAGAAAGTTATCCCCCGTAAAACCAAAGAAACGCCAATAATATTAATTAGATTAAATTTTTTACTTAAAGGTTCAAGGGCAAATACCTGAGAAATAAAGCCCAGTACCCCCACTAAAGCAAACATGATCGCCAGTCCTTTGGCATCTTGGTTTAAGACAAACAGGAAAAACGGCTGAAAAGCAAAGGTAAAAATAGTAAAGGTACTACCGCTCAAAAAAGTGAGAATAAATAATTTACCCAACTTTGGTCTAGTAGCAGACTTGACAACTTTACCAAAGGCAAAATCGTCCCAGCTTAATTTGAACTCTCCTTGTTGGGATGTGGTTTCGGGTAGAAAAAATAAAGTTAACAAAGAAGCAAAAGCCGCGATCGCCGCACTAACTAAAAAACTCATTCCTAAAGAGGAAACCCCAGGAAAAGTCGGCAACTGCTGCGCCAAATAGCTTAAAACTGGACCAATTACAAACCCCAAGCGAAAGGTAGCTCCAAAAATACCAAAGGCTTTTGGACGCTGCTGGGGAGTAGTAATATCGCTAATTACCGCACTGGCAACCGAGGTATTACCCCCAGTCAAACCATCTAAGATTCGCGCAGCATAAAGCAGCCAGGCAACTCCTGCCACACTAGCAATTAAATTAGCTACCACTGTTCCCGCTAAACTAAAAACTAATATATATTTGCGTCCTAAGCGATCTGAGAGTTTGCCTAATATGGGAGTACCAAAAAACTGTGACAAGGCGAAAGCTGTAGTTAATAAACTAGCCTGTAAATCGCTTAAGCCAAACTGTTTGGCATAGGGATAAATTAAGGGAATGATAATCGTAAAACTGATGGCGTTGATGAAAGCAATTAAAGCTATCAACCAGAATAACGGGGGTAAATCGAATTTTTCTCGCCAGCGATCGCTTTTCATAAATTAGGTTTGGTCAATTAGCTTTTAAGTATATCTTTAGCCGAACTTTAATAAAAAAACACTAATAATCTTTGGTGACTTCAGCTAAACTGCTGATAGTGCAGATTTAATTATTTATTATTTTGGTTCAAGCCAGCCTAATTTTATCTAGATGCTCGTTAATCTAAAAATTAATAATTTTGCTTTAGTTGACTCTTTAGAACTTAATCTGCAAAACGGTTTAAGCGTTTTAACAGGAGAAACTGGTGCAGGTAAATCAATTATTCTTGATGCAATTGATATTGTTTTAGGCGGAAAAGTCAATGTTCGTATGATTCGTAGTGGTAGCGATCGCTCCATGGTAGAAGCGACTTTTCAGACTAATTCTCGACTCAATGAATGGTTAGAAGCACAAGAAATCGATCCCCTAGAAGAAGATACTTTGATCTGTAGCCGTGAAATAGTCAATGGCAAGGCTAACCTTAGATCTCGCAGTCGGGTAAACGGCGTGTTAGTTAATCGTCAGTTGATGAGCGAATTGCGATCGCGCTTGGTAGAGATTACGGCGCAAGGACAAACCGTAAATTTATTAATCTCAGAAAAGCAAAGAAACTTATTAGATGCCTATGGTGGCAAGTCGATTAATAAACAGTTAGCTGAAGTAACTCAGGCTTATGAAACTGCCCAACAGGCAAGAAAAGCCCTAGACAAAAGAATTCAGTCCGAACAAGAACTATTGCAACGGCAGGACTTGTTAAAGTTTCAGCTTAAGGATTTAAAAGAGGTTGAACTAACTGATGCTGATGAACTAGACGAACTGGAGCAAGAACGCGATCGCCTATCCCACGTTGTAGAGTTACAGCAGTTGGGCAATCAAACCTATCAAATGCTCTACGAAGGAGATTATGATGCACCTGCGGGAGCAGATCTTTTGGGTAAAGCCGAATCTTGTCTGATGGAAATGGTGGAATACGATCCCGAATTAGCTCCTATTTTAGAAATGGTGCAGTCTGGTTTGGCGCAAATAGTAGAAGCAGGACAGCAAATTAACGGCTATAGCGAAGGATTAGAAGCCGATCCAGAGCGTTTAGAGGAGATCGAATCGAGAATCAGACAGCTAAAAAATATCTGCCGTAAATATGGTCCAGATTTAGCTGATGCGATCGCTCTTTATGAGCAGCTTCAGCAAGAGTTAGCTCAAATTACTGGGGCTGGGCAATCAATTGAAGTTCTACAGCAGGAATATGAGTTAACAACAGCTAATTTGACAGTAGAGTGTCAAAAACTAACTCAGCTACGGCAAAAGGCTGCCCTTAAGTTAGAAAAGCAGTTAGTCAAAGAGTTAAAGCCTCTGGTAATGGATAAAGTAGTATTTGAATGTCGCCTCATAGAATGTAACCCAACGGCGATGGGTGCAGATAAAGTTGTGTTTTACTTTAGTCCTAATGCAGGAGAAGCAGTGCAGCCATTATCAGTAATTGCTTCTGGAGGAGAAATGAGTCGGTTTTTGCTCGCCTTAAAAGCTTGCTTTAGTGATGCAGAATCAAGTTCTCATACCCTGATCTTTGATGAAATTGATGCAGGGGTTTCGGGTAAAGTAGCTCAGGCGATCGCTGAAAAGCTGCACCAGCTAGGTAAACAGCACCAAGTATTATGCGTTACCCACCAGCCGTTAATCGTAGCGATGGCAAATGGACATTTTAAAGTTGAAAAAACCATTATCGAAGAAACTGCTAAATCTAAACAGGAAAACGAAAACTCTGGTATAGCTGACATACGTACAGTTGTCAGGATAAAATCCCTGAAGGATCATAATATGCGTGCCGAGGAAATAGCACAAATTACGGGAGGACATTCGGCGGAAGACGCGATCGCCTTTGCAGAATCTCTATTAGCAAAAGCAGCTAAATATCAAGCATCTCAATCAAAGTAAGCTTCGATATTGCGATCGCCAGCCCTTGACTTGCTTTTATAAGCTGCTGCAATTGAGACTTTCTTCTTCCCCTAAAGTTTGCGGTAAATGTAAGCCACATTCTTGTTTTAAACCATTAAAACGGGTATCCCTACCATTAGTGTCATCAGCGGTTAAAGCGCGACTAGAGTGCCAATCACCCACAGAAACATAGCCTAGATCGAAAAAAGGATGATAAGGAAGATCGTGAGCAGTCAAATACTGATAAATGTCCCGCGCATCCCAATTTAAAATAGGATAAATCTTATATAGTTCATTCTGCTGTTCTACCCTGGTTAAATTTTGACGATGTTCCGTTTGGTCTTTACGTAGTCCCGCTAGCCAAGCAGTGGCATTTAAATCGTCTAAGGCGCGTTGCATTGGTTCGACTTTACGGATTTTATCGTAGAGATTAAAGGCTTCTACATCATTTTGTTCCCATAGTTTTCCATATAAAGCTTCCATTCGCGCTGGGGAAATAGGAGACTGATAAACGTGAAGATTAAGATTGAGTTTTTTATTTAGCTGTTCGGCAAATTGATAAGTTTCAACAGGGAGATAGCCTGTATCGATCCAAATTACAGGAATTTTGGGAATTATCTCAGTTACAAGATGTAACATTACCGCTGCCTGAATACCAAAGCTGGTAGTCATTACCAAGCCATCGCCAAAAGTTTTGCAACTCCATTCAACCACTGACGATGCTTTTGCATCTTCTAATTCTTGATTGGCTTGAGATAAATTGAGAGTATCTAATTTAACTGTGGCACAGGTCATTAATTCTAGCTCTATAAATGCTGTAAATGATCGACTAAAGGGAATGGTAACAAATTATTGGCATTTGTTTGTTTATCAATAATATATATTGATTATCTTTATAGTCTTGCGATCTAATTATTTTATTTTGACACAATTAAACAAAACTAACGTTTCTAGAGAGTATCCCAAATCATCGCCATATATTTTGTTTCATTTCTAGCTTCAGTTTGGCAATGTTTTCTTCCAACCTCATCAAGTAAACTAAGCAAAGAAAAGCATAAAGCAATAAACAATTTAGAGACTAAAAATATGGTTGCAACTACAGGAATTAGCGATCGCTATCGTCTTAAAACAAAACAGCTTGATATGCCTCCTCGTCTATTGTTAGGTCCTGGTCCTGCCAACGTTAACCCTAGAGTTTTGGCTGCTATGGGCATTAGTCCTGTAGGACATCTCGATCCCACCTATTTGGCACTGATGGACGAGATTAGAGATCTTTTACGCTACGCTTGGCAAACTGAAAACGAACTTACTATTTCGGTTGCTGGTACAGGTACAGCGGCAATGGAGGCGACTTTAGCTAATGTGGTCGAACCTGGAGATGTGGTTTTAGTAGGGGTAAAAGGCTATTTTGGCAATCGTTTGGTAGATATGGCGCAGCGTTATGGTGGAGATGTCCGCACCATGAACAAACCTTGGGGACAGGTGTTTAGCTTAGAAGAAATTAAAACTAATCTTCAAACACACAAGCCCGCAGTTTTAGCTTTAGTTCATGCAGAAACTTCAACGGGAGCGCGTCAACCATTAGAAGGAGTAGCCGAATTGTGTCGCCAGCACAATTGTTTACTTTTGGTTGATACGGTAACTAGCTTGGGTGGAGTTCCTTTATACATCGATGAATGGGGTATCGATCTGGCATATAGCTGTAGCCAAAAGGGTTTGGGCTGTCCTCCAGGAGCTTCTCCTTTTACCATGAGTAAACGTGCAGTAGCCAAGCTGAATAATCGTGCCAAACCTGTACCTAATTGGTATTTAGATATGTCGCTGCTGGCTAAATATTGGGGTCAAGAGCGAGTGTATCATCATACTGCACCTATTAATACTAACTACGGTTTGCGGGAGTCTTTACGCATAGTAGCAGAAGAAGGATTAGAGCAACGCTGGAAACGCCATCAACAAAATGCCGAAATGCTCTGGAATGGTCTAGCAGACATAGGCTTAAGCTGTCATGTAGAGCCAGAGTTTCGTTTGCCTACCCTAACAACTGTCAAAATTCCTGATGGCGTAGATGGAAGAGCGATCGCCAAACGTTTACTAACTGAATATAATATTGAAATTGCAGGTGGTTTGGGGGAATTAGGCGGAAAAGTCTGGCGTATTGGCTTAATGGGCTATAATAGCCGTCCTGAGAACGTTTTACTGCTCTTAGATGCTTTAGAAAAAGTACTCAAATCATAATCTAGACAGCAGGACTTTGTTGGATTTAGGTCATTTCCATTAAAAAAAATACCAATAATAGTAGGGTGGGCAAGAGTATTTTTAAAATCTGTTATTTGTTTGAATCTTATTATTGCCCACCTTACCAGGTTACTTATTTTTCTGCCTAAATTCATATTTTAAATTGTTTCTTCAATTACTTTTGGAGACGCTTGAGGTATGGGAGCAGCTAAAGGAATCTCTTCTACTTCAGGCAGTTTTTCTAACAATAGACGAGAAGATTGATTTCCACCCGACAGACGCTTTAACAATTTTGGTCTGGGGTCGTGTATTAGATAATAGATTTCGTCTTCGACTTGCCATTCTTCGGCTGCCACTGCCACTTGTAAATTACCGCTTCTTTTCACCAATAGGGGCAGCATTTCTCCTGAGCGAACCAATGCCTGCAAATGAGCTACCTTGAAAGAAAATTCAGGCTCTTTTAAAATCGTCCAGCCTAATTTTATTTGTCCATCATCAATAAAACTGTTCCAGGTTTTGATCTGTAGCTGGGGAATTAGAGCTTGGTTAACTTTTTTACTGCTGGTTTCGGCAGAGTCATTTTGAGGAAATGCAGCTAATACTCTAGGTGGCTGAAATTCTTCAACTGCTCTTTGAGCCAACACCAAATTAACTTCACCATTATTTGTTAGAGCGAGAAATGTTCCCATAGATTCAATTCCCGCTTCGGCTAAAACTTCGGGATCTAAAGCACTACTTTGAAATACTGGTAAGTTTTCCGCTTCAGCTTTTTTACAGGCTTCGGGATCGGTATCAATCATCACTACGGATTCACCTAGCTGTTGAAATAGTCGTCCCATAAAACGACCTAAAGGATTGCAACCAATAATAACTGCTCCTTTAGCATCGCTAGAGGAAATCTTCAACCAACTAGCTACCCATCGTGCAGTTAAGCCTTGCAAAAATACGGTCATGAGAATGGTTAAAAAAACTAAAGCTTTAATAGCATCACCACCATTAATTCCTCGCTCCGTCAACAAAATAGCAAACAAAGAAGCTACAGAGGCTGATACAATTCCTTTTGGGGCAATCCAAGCCAGGAATAATTTTTGTCGCCAGTTCATGGTGCTATTCCAGGTACAGACAGCAACGCTAATTGGTCTGACTATTAACATCAGGACAAAAACTGACCAGACGCTTCCCCAGCCCAAGGCAAAAACGCTGTCAATAGAAAGATCGGCGGCTAAGAGAATAAATAGTACTGAAACACAAAGCACCGTTAACTGACCTTTAAATCTTTTTAAAAGTCTTTCTTCAGGAATGGCAGAGGCTTTAAGCACAATGCCAGCTATAACAGTTGCCATTAATCCTGATTCACTGCCTAAGCTTTGAGACAGCACAAATAATCCCCAGACCGCAGCTAGAACAACCAAATTTTTTAATTCTTCGGAAAGACTGTTAGCTTTTTTGAGAAATAGCCCCAGCAACCAGCCTCCTAATCCACCTACAACCGCCCCAATGCCTAATCGCAAGACCAAATCACTCATAATGTCTAGAGGGGCAGCATTAGTATTAAGGATGGTGTTTAAAACTACTACTGCTAAAATCGCGCCGACAGGATCGATTAAAACTCCTTCTCCCTCTAAAAGAGTTGCCACCTGACGATCGACCTTTACCTGCTTAAGTAAAGGACTAATTACTGTAGGTCCAGTTACCACGACTAAAGAAGCGTACAGAAAAGCAATTGACCAAGGAAACTCTGCTAACCAATGTGCTGCCATGCCACCACCAACTAAGGTTATCAAAGTGCCAATTGTTACCAGGTTACGCAGACTGCCTGAAACTTTGCCCAAGTCGCGCAACTCTAGGTTAAGTCCACCTTCAAACAAAATAATAGCCACAGAAAGGGTAACTAAAACTTCCAAGCCAATACCAAGATCTTGAGGATGGAGTATGTTTAGAGAGTCTGAACCTAAGAGGATGCCGAAAATCAATAGAAAAACTATACTAGGAACTTGAAAATATTCGGCTACTACTTGTGCGCTGATTCCTGCAACAACAGTAATAACTATTTGCAGAGTAATTTCAAAAGATCCTTCCATAAGCTAAGTAAAAAATTGGCTTTTTTGGCAGATTGGCAATTCAATAATTGAAGCAAATAATTTGCTTCAATCGGATAATTTGAGTCATGCTTAACTTATTTTTATGAGTCCGTTAATTATAACGAATGTATTTTAAACTAAAGTAAAACAAACGTACGAGTCAAACTTAGCCATAGCTGTTTTCTTGGGTCATATTTTAACATCTCGGTTAAAAAATCAAATTATTTAGCACTTCAATAAAAGCTGCTTCAGTAATAGCATTAAAAGATAAACTAGTGAAAGCGAATGTCCTTACTTATCAAAAGTTAAATTTAAGAATCGATGTGATTAAGTCAAATTAAATTTAAATATTCATATATTTGTCAGCTTAATAAAAAACTTAATTCCAATTAATTTATTTTTTGTAATTTTTTAGCTATGTCATCCCATCCTACATCCATTTGGAAACGCTCTCCTAATAAACTGCGCCAAGGTGAAATTTGGCTTGAGTGCTTTTGCTTTATTAGCTTGTTTTTAGCAGCATTAGTTTTATTTTTGGTTAATTTAGGAAATCTGCCTTTAATAGACTTGAAGGAAGGAATCGTAGCACAAGTAGCAAAAGAAATTTATCAAGGATTCGGGTTGGGAGACAACTGGATTTTTCCTACTCTTTGGGGCGAGCCATATTTAGAGCAACCAACCTTAGTTCCCGACTTAATTGCGATCGCCTATAAAGTTGCTGGAGTTAGTGAGTTCACAACCCGTCTTCCAGGAGCATTATTAGGGGCAGTCTCAGTTCTGTTGCTTTACAATATCGGGCGGGAAATTTTTGTGGCTCGTCTGCCTGCTCTCTTTTCTGCCTTGGTGTATTTAACCTGTTTGCCTGTACTGCGTTTGAGCAGGTTGGCGATGCTAGATGGACCTTTGCTGTGTTTTGAATTATTGACGATTTGGGCAATATTGCGATCGCGTCGAGATTTTAGATGGTCTTTACTGGCTGGCATTGGTTTGGGACTAATGGCTCTAACTAAGGGAATTTTGAGCCTACAGATATTAGTAATTGCGCTCGTTTTTTTGCTTTGGGATACGCCCCGCTTACTTACTTCTACCTATTACTGGGCGGGAATAATTTTAGGAACTGCACCAGCTACAGCTTGGTATGTTTCTCAATGGTTTCGCTATCACGAATTTAAAACTACTGGGGATTTTTTCCATCTATTTCTAGGGGATATTTCTGCTACTGCAATTCAAGTTCAGCTATTTCCTGAATACTATTTATTATCTGGTCTGCAATATTTATTGCCTTGGTTAGTAGTAATGACGATGGGTTTAAAGTTGATTAGTCTTAATCTTCAATGGGGATGGGGTAAGCTACTGATTACTTGGATCGGCATTTATACTATTTTGAGCTTAGCGATCTTTAGCCAAGGTTACGGGTCAATCTTGCCTCTTTATCCTGCTTTGGCATTAGCAGCAGGAAGGCAGCTAGATGTGGTTCGCAATGTACCTAGCTATATAGCTTATCCCCGTATCTGGATCTATAGCTTTATGCTAATGGCGGCTGTGGCTGCTTTTGCAGGACTACATTGGGGGATAAGAGACTATGTAGATTTTTATCTACCCTTTATCTGTGGTTCGTTAGCTATTACTTTTACGGTTACGGCAATTGCGATCGCTCAAAGAGAAAAACAGTTTGTTCCTCTACTATTTTGGGGATTGTTTATCTCGATGTTTCTTTTGATTATTTCCCCCCATTGGATTTGGGAAATAAACACGAGTGAGCCTGTTGAACCCATCGCTTCTCTTATTCGTGAACATAGTCCTGCTGAGACGATAATTTATACTTCTATGCCTAAAGAACGATCTAGCTTGAACTTTTATAGCGATCGCCAAATTGTGACTCAATCTCTTACTCAGTTAAAACAAACCTGGCAACAAAATTATCCCGTTTACTTGCTGATAGACCCCATCACTTTAGAACAATTAGATCTTCCTCAACAGATTATAGTCAAAAGTTCCCAATTTGAATCTCTAAAGTGGGTACTCGCTATCAAAAACTCTTAATTGAACTACATTTTTAATTTGATTACTAAGAGCAATAGTTTATTCCCTGCTTGAGCAATTAAGCGTTTTGTATCTAATGCACATTGATATTTAACGTTTGTATAGTAGTATAAACAAAAAAAAACTCTTGAAAATAAAACATGAGGATGAACGGTCGATAACTTTTGGTTCAACCGAACTCCTCAAACAAGCTTGTTGATAGTTTAAAAAACTCTTAAAATTTTGCTTAATTTAAACTACTCTATTAAAACTATACTCGACATTACTCTTCGTCATCAACCCCAATTTGTTTCAGGTGGATATGTTTTCTGCCCAGAGTTATTTCAAACTCATCACCTTGTTTTAACCCCATTTTCTTAGTGTAGGCAGAGCCAATTAACAGATTACCATTTGATTGAACACTAATACGATAGCTAGCAGAACGACCACCTCTACCTTGACCGTTGGAAGTGCTGTCTAACTCTATTCCTTCTGCATCAATTAGTGCATTCAGAAACTTCATTATATTGACTCGTTCTACGTTATTTTTTGTGACTGTATAATAGCCACATTCTCTAGCTTTTTCTTCTCTAGAGAGACTATCTAACTCTTTTACTTTATCGATTAATGTTGCACCTACTAAAGGTTGTGGTTGGGTTGCTTTTGCCATTAACTTGAAACAACTAAAAATTTACTTGGTTTACAATTTTGCTTTTCGCTAAAGCTATACAAAGTTTATATATTTTACTTTGATATCTTTATATAAAACTATATTACACTTATTGAGCATAATTGAATAAATAAAAATTTAAATTTTAGCTTTATTGATATAGTTGACACTATCAGAAATTAATATTGCTAACTCTATAAAAAATATCAAATTATTTAAATAAGTTTTACCAATGGTTTAAGAAACAATAATGAAATTAACAACTCGTGGACACTATAGTGTCAAAGCACTATTAGACCTTAGTTTGCAGCCAGAATATCGACCAGCATCAGTAAAGATGATCGCTCAACGCCAAGATTTACCTGCACCTTATTTAGAAAAGTTATTGATTGAAATGCGTCGCGCTGGTATTGTTAAATCCGTTAGAGGGGCAAAAGGAGGTTATCAATTAGCCTATAAGCCAGAGCAAATTTCTTTAGGCAAAATTTTAGAGGCCGTAGGAGAAACTATTGAACCTTTACCAAATTACTCTCCCGATCATAATTTGGCTGAAGATTGGGTAACTTTTAGCCTCTGGCAAAGATTACATCAAAAATTAAAAGAAGCTCTGCACAGCATAACTTTAGCTGATTTATATTATGATGCTAGGAGTTGGCAGGCATCTCAAGGAGAAGAGAATAATTTTGTTGTTTAGCTGTCAAATGTTTTTATGAATCAAGCTCAAAATTCTTTAGTTTATGAAGGCGGTTGCCATTGCGAAGCAGTTCGCTTTCAAGTATTAGTCGATCGCTATATTGTAGACGATTGTAACTGTTCTATCTGCCGTAAAAAAGGCTTCCTGCATTTGATTGTTCCCCCAGAAAACTTTATCTTATTACAGGGAAGAGAGTTTTTAACTAATTATACATTTAACACAAAAGTCGCCCAGCATACTTTTTGCTCAATTTGTGGCATCCATTCTTTTTATCGTCCTCGTTCTCATCCAAACATGATAGATGTCAACATTCGTTGTTTAGATGAAGATCTACTGGATCAATTTACAATAAGATCTTTTAATGGGAAAAATTGGGAAGATAACGTTGATCGAATCAGATCTTAGTCAATTGGAAATTATCTTTTCTGCTGTTTTTCCAGTTCAATCTTCACCCTTAATTTTACTCCTAGCAGCTATTGAAGACTACTTAATCGGAGATCCTTGGGGATGGCTTCATCCAGTCCAAATTATGGGTTGGCTAATTAAAAACTATGTAGACTTAGCAATCAAATTTGTTCAATTTGGATGGCAACGTCGTCTTGCAGGAGTACTATTAGGTCTAAGCTTAATTATTGGCAGTGGTTTAGTTGGCTGGCTAATTATCTGGGGTTTTAAGATTATCCATCCTCTATTAGAATCTGCTGTGGCAATAATATTACTAGCTAGTTGCTTTGCAGGTAAAAGTTTACGAGTTGCAGTGGAAGATGTTTTGCGATCGCTCGACGCTGAAGATTTAATCATAGCTCGTTCTCGCCTCAGCCTATATGTAGGAAGGGACACAGATAATTTATCAAAGTCGGAAATATTGCGGGCATTGCTGGAGACCATAGCTGAAAATACAGTCGATGGAGTCACTGCACCTCTTTTTTATGCCATTTTAGGAATCTTTATTCCAGGTGTAGGTGCAGTCCCGTTAGCATTGGCTTACAAGGCTGCAAGCACCCTAGATTCAATGGTGGGCTATCGTCGTCAACCCTATAGCGATCTAGGCTGGTTTAGCGCGCAATTAGAAGATCGTTTAACCTGGATTCCCTGTCGCCTAACCGTGTTGACTTTAAGCTTGTTTTCTGGTCAACCTTTAAAAACATTAGCTATTTGTCGCCGAGATGGAATCAAAGATCCTAGCCCCAACTCAGGCTGGAGTGAAGCAGTTTATGCAGCAACTTTAAACGTACAGCTAGGAGGTCAAAATACTTATCAAGGGGTAGTGAAAAATAAACCTTTGCTGGGT
This sequence comes from Waterburya sp., assembly GCA_965218645.1. Lineage (GTDB taxonomy): Bacteria > Cyanobacteriota > Cyanobacteriia > Cyanobacteriales > Xenococcaceae > Waterburya. The sequence continues at coordinate 2,975,292 of OZ244627.1, forward strand.
GACTCTTTAGAAGCGATTTCTATTACTAAAATTGATCGAGCTTTGAAGTTAACTCGCTTTTGTTTTCTAACTTGGCTGGGGATCGGCTTAACTTTATGGTCTGCCATGACCGTGCTTAATTTGTTTAATCAGTAAAGGTTTCCCAAATTCTTATTTACTTCTCATAATCTGGTTAGGTATTTTTCAGCTAAATCAGTGAGCCTAAAGTTGTAAATTACTTCTTAAATAGTTCGGCAATCCATACATCAAGATTGGTGTTGCATAGCCTGTTTAGGTCAATCATATACAGGTAGGGAAGACATTAGTAATTTTTTATTAGTAGCTTATAGCTTATAGCCTAGAGCTTAAAGCTATTAAAAAATTAGTTGAACCTTTGTGACAAACCATACGTCTAAACATTCAGTCGGACAGTTCGCAAAAAGAAGAAATATCGCTGACTTTTAATCAGTTTATAAGGAGTCATAACTGTACAGATGCCCAAAGCCAAAATCGACAAAACTAACCCCAGAAGTAACTATTCAGCAGATATGGTTAGAACGTATCTGCATGAAATTGGACGGGTACGCTTGTTGACCCATGAACAAGAAATTGTTTACGGTAAGCAAGTACAGAAAATGATGATCCTGTTAACCGAGAAAGAAGAGTTAGAGCAACAGTTAGACACTACACTCAGCCTGAAGGAGTGGGCAAAATCAGCCCAAATGAGTGAAATTGAACTTAACAGGGTTATCACTGAAGGTCAAAGAGCAAAGCGCAAAATGATTGAGGCTAATCTGCGTTTGGTAGTAGCGATCGCTAAAAAATACCAAAAGCGGAATATGGAATTTCTCGATCTAATCCAGGAAGGTAGTCTTGGCTTAGAAAGAGGAGTAGAAAAATTTGACCCTACCAAAGGATACAAATTTTCTACCTATGCCTACTGGTGGATTCGCCAAGCAATCACCAGAGCGATCGCTCAACAAGCCCGTACCATTCGATTGCCGATTCATATCACTGAAAAACTTAATAAAATCAAGAAAACTCAAAGAGAGCTATCCCAAAAGTTAGGACGTAGTGCCGAACCCCAAGAAATTGCTCAAGAGTTAGATCTCAAACCCTCACAAATTCGTGAGTATCTGAGTATTGCCCGTCAACCAATTTCTTTGGATGTGCGTGTGGGTGACAACCAGGATACTGAGTTATCAGAGTTGTTAGAAGATGAAGGAGCTTCACCAGACAGCTATGCGACTCAGCAGCTTCTGCGCCAAGATCTATATAATTTGATGGCTGATTTGTCACCTCAACAGCAAGAAGTCATTACCTTACGTTTTGGTTTAGAGGATGGTAAAGAACTATCCTTAGCTAAAATTGGTCAGAGAATGAGTCTTAGTCGGGAAAGAGTGCGACAGTTAGAGCATCAGGCTATAGCACAGCTTAAACGTCGTCGAAGCTACGTTCGAGAGTATATTGCAAGTTAAAACTGACGATATATTGACTTGAATTACTGGCGATCTACACTACTTTGTTATAAATTCGATCTATTATTTATGATCTATAACAAAAGGTGAGGTCGCCATTATATTAGTGTTATTAACCAAGCAACTAAAACAAGCCCCTGCTGAATACCCTGGTATTTTGGTGGGGGTTCGTGGCAAATCAGTAATTAGTAACCAGTAATCAGTAAAAGCGATCCCCAAGATTTCCATTATCTGTTGGTGGACAAAATCCGCGCAGTAAATTTTCAATTAAGTGGTGTAGGAGTGAGTAATGACACTGTTCAACGAAACCTTAAATGGTAAAGATACAAATATTTCTGCCAGCAGCAATGGCAAATTAAATAGCCTTAATGCTGCATCCAAAGCAGAGACAATACAGGGTTGGTTAATTGACAAATTAGCAGAAGTATTAGAAATTGAGCCAAATCAAATTGATGTTGTCCAAAATTTTGAAGAATATGGCTTAGAATCAGCCGAGGCGATTAATTTGTCTGGAGATTTAGAAGACTATCTTGGTTGTCGTTTACCACCGACTTTGCTCTGGGATTATCAAAATATTGAGGCTTTGGCACAATATTTAGCAGCCGATAATCTATCATCAACTCAGGTAAATTCTGCTCAAGATCTAATTTCGGCTTCTTTGGCAATAAAAGATAATTTGATTGCTAGCAACAGCAATAATCAATCAGAAATACCTTTGGAAAATTACCAGTTTACAGAGTTTCCCGAATATAAAAAATTATTGGCACAACAGGCGCAGGTAGCAAACTTGGGTAACGGTAATCCCTTTTTTGTCCCTCAAGAAACCATAGTTAATGACCGCACTACTATTAATGGTCGTGAATTGATCAACTTTGCTACCTACAACTATATTGGGATGTGTGGCGATCCTCTGGTTAATCAGGCTGCTAAAGATGCCACCGAACTTTATGGTACGTCTGCCTGTGCTAGTCGCCTAATTTCAGGTGAAAAACCAATACACAGAGAATTAGAACAGGAGCTTGCTGATTTTATTGGCGTAGAAGACAGCATTATCATGGTTGGTGGTCATGCGACTAACGTTACTACTATTGGTCATCTGTTTGGCAAAAATGACTTAGTTATCTATGATTCATTGAGCCATAACAGTATTCTTCAAGGCTGTTTTCTTTCTGGGGCAAGTTTAGTTGCTTTTCCCCATAACGATACGGACGCATTAGAAATAATTTTACGCGATCGCCGACACCGCTATCAAAGAGTAATTATCGTCATAGAAGGGGTATACAGTACCGATGGTGATATTGCCGATTTACCTCGCTGTATTGAGCTTAAACAGCAATATAAAACCTTCTTAATGGTAGATGAAGCACATTCTATGGGAACAATTGGCAAAACTGGTCGAGGAATCAGTGAATATTGCCAGATCGATCCCCAAGACGTTGATTTATGGATGGGAACTCTCAGTAAATCCTTTGCTAGCTGCGGTGGCTATATTGCTGGTTCTCATGCCTTAATTGAATATCTTAAATATACTGCTCCTGGCTTTGTGTTTAGCGTTGGGATGTCTCCACCAAATACAGCAGCAACTTTAGCTGCAATTCGCGTTTTAAAAACAGAGCCAGAGCGAGCTACTCGCCTCCAAGCTAGAGCAAAATTATTTCTAGATTTAGCTAAGGAGCAAGGTTTAAACACGGGCATGAGTAAAAATTCACCTGTCATTCCTATTGTTGTTGGTGATTCTCTCAAGTCAATTCAGCTATCTCAGAATCTATTTAAACGCGGGATTAACGTACCGTTTATGATTTATCCTTCTGTACCTCAAAATGGAGCGCGATTGCGATTTTTTATTACCTGCGATCATACGGTTGAGCAAATATACCTTACCGTAAATATTCTGACTGAAGAATTAAAAAAACTTTAAACTTTATCTAAAATAATCAAAACTTTACTCAAGGAATAGTGGATACTGTTCCTGTTTTTTTTGGCTATTTTCTGCAAACATTTGATTTTTGATTTTGTCAACATCATTGTAAAACCCGATACTTTTTATGTATTTAAGACCTAACATAGCTTAATTTAATTCATTTAAAATAAGTAGTTTATAAAAAAAAGTCTTCCAAAAACAATTTTATATCTAATGCGTGTTTGCTCGGAGATCAAAAAAGACAATCGTGAGTTTTTCCGTAAAACAACTATGGTGTAGATTTTTCTGGCAACAGAAAATGAGATTTAGATTTACATAAATAGATTGTTGATACTGAAAACATTATTTTTATGGCTACTCAAATTAGATATCGTTGCATGGAATTCCTTCAGGATTATCATCGTCATCCATCTTTAAAATTACGCAATAAATTAGTTGAGTTAAATATAGGTTTAGTCCGAAAAGTAGCCCATCAAATTTGCCGCAAATGCGCAGAACCCTATGAAGATTTGGAACAAATCGGCTATCTTGGCTTAATTAGAGCGATCGAACGCTTCGATCCCCTCCAGGGCTCGGCTTTTAGTTCTTTTGCAATTCCTTACATTCGTGGTGAAATGCTCCATTACCTTAGAGATAGAGGTAGCATGATGCGGATTCCCCGTAGATGGCAGGAACTTTATACTAAAGGCAAAAAATTACGCAAAGATTTAATTGAAGAATTGGGACGTTTACCTAGAGATACGGAGTTAGCTAATGGTTTGGGCGTACCTTTAGAAGAGTGGAGTGAATGCCAATTGGCTCTGCAAAACCGCTTACCAATTAGTTTAGATGCGGTGGTAAATAATTCTTTGGACTCTTCAATTACCTTTGGTGATACTATTGCCGATCCTAGCTATCATCAACAGCGTAAATTAGAAGACGATAAGCTACAGTTACAAAGAGCAATGAGCCAGCTAGAAGAAAAAACTAAAGCAGCTATTGAGTGCGTATTTCTCTGGGATTTACCTCGTAAAGAAGCAGCCAAACATATTGGTATTAGCCCTATGACTGTCACTAGACATTTACATAAAGGTATCGAACAGTTGGGTACAATGCTTGAGGCTCAAGCAGCATAAATTGAAGCAATTAACTTTATCTAGCCAAAAAATATATAGATATTTATAAGTCAGTAATCACTTCTAATCTACAGAAATAATTATTCTAACAGTCTATTCTATAAGCATCTAAATGTTAGATGCTTTTTTCTATTGAAGATCAAATAATTTCTCAGGAATAAATAATTGTTTTCTTTGACAGAAATAAAATACTTGATTAAATATAATTTCCAAACCAGATAATTTTGCTTTCATAAATACGTTAGTACTAATAGAATATGCAGTTATTCGATGTAAGAAAAGGATTATTAAAATAGACAAATTGCATCTATCTCCTCAAACGGTAGCAAAATAAACAATCTTACTTTTAGCCACCAACTAGATTTAACGCAATGGTGAAAAAACAAAATTAGATGCAGGTCAGCGGTGACTAAATCCATCATCTTTGACATCTAATCCTTGCTAAAATTTTGAGGTAAAAGGCATTGACTACCCAAGTAGATAAAGATATTCTTTTAGAAAAAATAGCAGATATTAATCTGGATAAGCGATCGCTCACCTATCATCAGATAATTCTTTGTTCAGTGGTGATTGGTATTGTCGGCGGTTTGGTCGCTACCATTTATTATTTTGTCTTAGAAGGAATGATGCACGGGGTTTGGCATACAGTTCCCAACTTTTTGCAGCCCTATTTCCCCAGTTGGCTACCAGCTAAAAACTATGTATTGATTGCCACTACTATTGGCGGTTTTTGCGTGGGCTTAGTGCTATATTTTATGGGCTTACCAGGAGAGATGGCGCAGGTAGTCGATCGCATTCATAGTCCTGGGAAAATTGATATTAAAAAAACTCCAGCGATGATTATTGCCTCCTTGATTGCCATTACTGCTGGAGGAAGTGCTGGACCTGAAGCTCCTTTAGTCCAGGTAAACGGAAGCTTTGGTAGCTGGTTGGGAGATAGGCTAAACGTTACTAGCGATTCTGTTAGGGTTATGACCTTTTGCGGTATGAGTGCTGCATTAGGGGCGTTTTTTGGTGCGCCGATTGGTGCTGCTTTGTTTGCCCTAGAGATTCCCCATCGTAAAGGACTAGAATATTATGAAGCGATCGCCCCAGCAATTATTTCGGCAATTTTCTCTTTTGCTATTTTCCGTCTCAATACTGGCATCAGCATTGGGGGAATGTATCATTTTAACGTGATTCCCAAGCTGACTTCCTTGGAGCTACTAGAAGGCATCGCCTTGGGTGCAGTGGGTGCATTGGTAGCAACCATATTCGTACTTATTTTTCGTTTGATCGGTAAGCTAGCTAAACCCTTAGAAGATCAGCGAATTATTTTAGCAACCTGTGGCGGTCTTTCGATTGGTTTAATCGCTTTCGCCTTTCCTCAAACTCTCTTCTTTAGTGAAGAACAAATTGAAACCGTTATCCAAACAGGAGCAACTTTAAGTGTATCAATGTTAATTGCAATCGCCGTTGCTAAAATGTTTGCCATTAGCTTTACTCTTCACTCAGGCTTTTTGGGCGGATTTATTTTTCCTTTGTTCTTTATTGGTGCTAACGTTGGCTTGGCAATTTCTTTGGCGATACCTCAAGTTCATCCTACGGTAGGAATGGTTTGCTTGATGGCTGCGGTTAATGTGGCGGTTACCAAAACCCCGATCAGCACCAGCATTATTCTTAGCGTGCTTTCGGGGACGGCTATGCTGCCTGTAATAGCCATTTCTAGCTTTGTAAGCTTTCTTTTGACTACAGAATTATCCATGTTAAAGACCCAGCGATCGCGTGATATGTATGAATTATATTCTGTTCAAAAGTTGCGTCAGCAAAAAGTCTAATTTCAATTAGACTGAGAATTTAAGATTTACATGAGATTGAAGTTTCATAGCTTCGATCTTTTTTTTTGTTTATTTATATCCTTATACCAATTTTTTTAGCTGTAAACTAAATATTAAATATCTACCTTCGTAATCTAATAATTACCGACAATGCAATAAAAGTATTCTAACTATGTAAAAAATACATAAAAATGCTTAATTAACAAATTTCAGTAGCCAAATATACGATAAAACCTTTTGTTAAATGCAAATATTACCTCAAGATCGATACATTTTAAGGACTATATGTAACTCAATTTAGTTCTTGAGATGTAAATAGAGATAGATAGATTGAAAAGCAACAATTGCATAATTATAAAGGGGAATTTAAACCCCAAAAAATAGATATTAAAATTGTGCATCATTCTGGTATTTAGTCTCTCAAGTTTAACTTTTAACTATGGTGATTTTTGACAATCAGGAAGGTAAATAATGCTCGGACAAATGTGGCAATTCAGGGGTAGATACAAAACACTCCATATAACTTGGTTTGCTTTCTTTTTATCGTTTGTAGTTTGGTTCAATTTCGCTCCCCTGGCTACTACCATTGGAGCCGACATGAGTTTGACAGGAGAACAGATTAAAGCCTTGGCTATCTGTAACGTAGCTTTAACTGTTCCCGCGCGGATCATTATTGGGATGCTGTTGGATAAGTTTGGTCCTAGACTAACTTTTTCACTGCTGCTAATGTACGCATCCATTCCCTGTATTATGTTCGCTTCAGCGCAAAACTTTAGTCAGCTAGTAATTTCTCGTTTGCTGATGGGGATTGTGGGTGCAGGTTTTGTAATCGGTATTCGTATGGTGGCAGAATGGTTTCCCCCTAAAGAGATTGGTCTAGCCGAGGGTATATACGGTGGTTGGGGTAACTTTGGTTCTGCCTTCTCCGCCTTTACCTTGGCTAGCGTTGGCGGTTTTCTAGCATTTGGCGCACCAGGTGCAGATATTAACTGGCGTGCCTGTATTGCTGGTACTGGTATTATTGCTGCGTTGTACGGGATATTTTATTTATTCAATGCTAAAGATGCACCTCCAGGCAAAGTTTACCGTCGTCCTAAAAGTGCTAGGGGTTTGGAAGTTACCAGCAAGAAAGACTTTGGATTCTTATTGCTAATGAATGTGCCTCTAACTGGAGTTTTGATGCTAGTGGCATGGCGTTTAATGAAGCTTGGTTTATATTCTACAGGCACAATGTACATTATCTGGCTTGCTTTATTAGGATTATATTTATTCCAAGCCTTCAACTGCTGGGAGGTTAATAAAGACTTGATGACTGGGAAGAAACGTTACCCCGCTGTTGATCGTTACAATTTCTCTCAGGTTGCTGTGTTAGAGCTTACCTATTTTGTCAACTTTGGTTCAGAGTTGGCTGTTGTTTCAATGCTACCGGCATTCTTTCAAGGAACATTCAGCTTAGCCGCTGCTGCTGCGGGGATGATTGCTGCAAGCTATGCCTTTATGAACTTAGTTGCTCGTCCTGGTGGTGGTTTCATTTCTGATAAGCTGGGTAGTCGTAAACTAACTATGAGTGTAATAACTGGCTGTATAGGTATTGGTTATTTACTCCTGAGCCAAGTAGGAAGTGGCTGGTTCTTACCCGCTGCGGTAATTTTAACTATGTGCTGTTCTTTCTTTGTACAGGCAGGAGAAGGTTCTACCTTTTCGATCGTTCCTTTAATTAAAAAACGCGTAACTGGTCAGGTTGCTGGTAACGTAGGAGCTTATGGTAATGTTGGCGCAGTAGTTTATTTGACTATTTTTAGCTTGCTTCCTAGTTGGTTAGGTGGTGGTGCAGATCCTTCTCCTGCCATTGAGGCAGCAGCTAATGTGCGCTTTTTCCAAATCATGGGTGTGGCAGCGTTAATCGTTTCAGCATTATGCTTTGTAGTTCTCAAAGAGCCTAAGGGTTCATTTGCTGAAGCTCATCATGACGAAGATCATGAGATAACAACTGTTACATCTAATCCAGAGCCAGCGCTGGGAGTAGAAAAGATATAGCTATCTAAAATCTCTCACAATACTTAGTGCTGAGAACATATACTTGGATGTATGCTTTCTCAGCACTTTTTGCTCTGGTCAAAAAAAAAAAAAATCTTTATTTAGTATGATAGCCCACAGTAGTTGGTGGTCACGATCCAATACAACTGATTAGTAGAACATAAATAACAAAATTTTTATTTATTTAAAAATAAATATTTGACGATATTTAACTTGGAGAAAAGCAAAGTGAGCGAACCGATTAAAACCTTGTGTCCCTACTGTGGAGTTGGCTGTGGTTTAGAAGTTTTACCTCCTGCACAATCGGGAAAAGCTACCAATAAAGACAGTCAAGGAAACCCTTTATGGCAAGTTAGAGGCGATCGCGCTCATCCCTCCAGTAAGGGTAAAGTATGTATAAAAGGTGGCACTGTTGCTGAATCTTTGGATAAAGACCGTCTTAAATACCCATTAATGCGAGATTCTTTAGACCAAGAATTTCGTCGCGTTAGCTGGGAGATCGCTTTAAACCGTATTGTGTCCCGAATTAAGGAAGTCAAAGATGCTCAAGGGGCTGAAGCAATATGTATGTATGGCTCAGGGCAGTTTCAAACCGAAGATTATTATCTTGCCCAAAAATTACTCAAAGGTTGTCTAGGTACAAATAACTTTGATGCCAATTCTCGTCTGTGTATGTCCTCAGCCGTAGCTGGGTACATTCAAAGCTTTGGTTCAGATGGACCACCCTCTTGTTACGATGACTTAGAACTAACTGACTGTGCTTTTCTCATTGGCACTAACACCGCCGAATGTCATCCCATTGTTTATAATCGTCTGCGGTTACACCACAAGAAAAACCGCAAGGTCAAAATGATCGTTGTCGATCCCCGCCAGACGAAAACAGCAAAGGATGCAGACCTCCATTTAGCGATCAAGCCTGGGACAGATATGGATTTGCTCAACGGCATTGCTCATTTACTACTCCGCTGGGGCGAACTGGATACTTACTTTATTGATGAATGTACCCAAGGCTTTAGTAATTATGTCCAGGTCATCCAACAATATCCCCCAGAATTAGTCGCTCGTCGCTGTGGAATTAGGATCGATCATTTAGAAGAAGCCGCTCGCTATTGGGCAGAATCAGACAACGTGCTTTCTATGTGGTCGATGGGAGTAAATCAGTCCTCCGAAGGAACAGCCAAAGTTCGCACAATTATTAACCTGCACCTAATGACGGGCAATATTGGAAAACCTGGGGCAGGTCCTTTTTCTCTGACGGGGCAGCCTAACGCCATGGGAGGAAGGGAAGCTGGAGGCTTATCCAATATCCTTCCTGGTTATAGAGTAGTTAAAAATTCCCAGCATCGGGCAGAGGTAGAACAAGCATGGAAGTTACCCCCAGAAAGTATCAAGCCTATTCCTGGTAAAGATGCTTGGAGTATGATTACAGGTCTAGAAACTGGAGATGTAGGCGTGCTTTGGATTGCAGCTACCAATCCTGCGGTAAGTATGCCCGATCTAGTTAGAACCAAAAAAGCTTTATTGCGATCGCCTTTTACCATCGTCCAAGATGCCTACTATCCCCTGGAAACTGCTAGTTTTGCCCACGTAGTCTTGCCTGCGGCACAGTGGGGAGAAAAAACGGGAACAATGACTAATTCCGAGAGAGTTGTCACCCTCTGTCCTCAGTTTCGCAACCCCCCAGGTGAAGCCAGACCAGATTGGGAGATATTTGCCGAAATTGGTCGCCGTCTGGGTTTTACCAAAGAGTTTGATTTTGCCAATTCTGCCCAAGTCTATCAAGAATTTGTCCAGCTAACCAAAAATCGTCTCTGCGACATGAGTGGTTTAAGTCATGGTCGATTACGCCAGCAAGGAGCAATTCAGTGGCCGTGTCCCCTAGAAGCAGCAAGACAAAATGATGTATTGGCTGTTTCTTTGACCTGTAACACTCAAGGAAATGTTACTGAAGATAATGAAGCTAAAAAAGGTTTGTTTTCTAATTTGTTTCAAAGCAAAGATGAAGTCTTTGTAGCCAAAAGACTCTACACCGACGGCAGATTTAATACTCCTGATGGACGGGCAAAATTTGCTGCTTTCCATTCTAAAGGACTAGCTGAACCTATCGATCCAGATTATCCCTTTGTTCTAACTATCGGTCGCTTATACGAACACTGGCACACCATGACTCGCACTGGGCGCATAGACAAAATCATGAAAAAGCAACCCCAGCCCTTTATTGAAATTCACCCCAAAGATGCTGCCAAATTAGATATCGAAGCGGAAACTATGGTAGAAGTGCGATCGCGCCGTGGTGTAGGGCGTTTTGCTGCTAGAATCACGAAGGCGATCGTTCCTGGTACGGTTTTTGTGCCAATGCACTGGGGCGCATTGTGGACAGACAACGGTGAAGCCAACTCACTAACCCACCCCCAAGCCTGTCCTATTTCTCTTCAACCAGAACTAAAAGCCTGTGCAGTAAGCTTAACAACAGTAAAGCTAAAAGACTCTCTAATTGATGAGACATCTAGTGAATCATCTCAAGGCGATTACGCTACGCGTAGTCGATCAATCGCCATTTAGATAAACAAACATTAATGAAATTGACTTGATATTTAATGGCAAAATTCAGGTAAATCATTATTAGTCTATATATCTATGTTAGATTAGACCTGTACACTTTTGTGTCAGGATATGATTCCTACATCAGCTTCGATTGCTTATACTAATGCCAGAAATGGACTTGCATCCCTACTCGATCGAGTCAGCAAGAACTCAGAAATTGTAATTATCAATCGCCGAAATAAGCCAGATGTGGCTTTAATTAGTAAAGAAGAGTTAGATAGTTTACTAGAAACAGTCTATTTGCTACGTTCTCCTGCCAATGCCAAAGAGCTATTTAAAGCCATAGACGAATCCAAGCAGATGGATGATGTTACAGTTGAGCCTCAATCTATAGAAGACTTGTGTAAAGATTTGGGCATTATCAAGGACACAACACCCGAACTTGGTTCGAGTGCGTGAGATGCCCGCCGAGAATAAAGCCTGGAGTCCTACGGACAGTTCAATCGGCGGGAAACCCGCACGGATTGACTGTCCTATTTTTACTCCTACCTTTCGAGAACATCTTCTTTGGTGGGCTAAGAAAGATTCTGCAAAAATCAACAAAATTCTAGATTTAGTAGGGGTGATTTGCGAACAACCATTCAAAGGAATCGGCAAGCCAGAACCTCTGAAATATTTCGATTCTAATATCTGGTCGCGACGTATTAATTTGGAACATCGTCTCGTTTATCGCGTCAAAGACAATCGCATTTATTTTTTACAATGTCGCTACCATTATGATTAAGTATAGACTTGTTTATTCTTGACGCTTAACTAAGCTATGCGTTTAGAGTTTTACAGCAGCTTTCAATACTTAAAAGTATTGTCGAGTCAGAGGTCAGAGGTCAGGAAGGTCTAGCCTGTTTGCCAACTCATATTTAAAATATGTTTTGATAATCGGATTTGATATAATTTGCTCAAGATTGGATTTACTAATATTCACTGAGTTCGAGATCGCAAAAAGGACAGGTAGTAAGCTGAAAATAACAACTTTCTTCAGTAAACCTGCCCTAACTACTCGATCTGTTTTTATCCTAATCTGCTTAACCCGAACTTAGATAGATTTAAGCAAACCATTCTTCAACCGCTTCGGCTTTAGTATTGGTGTTGCGAGAAGGAGTTTCACGTTCAAAGTTCATGTGAATAGAACGAGTTTGCTCACCATCAACCGCTACCGCCTTGATAGGATAGTCAATTACACCATCTTGGAAAGACATCTGAAAACGGAAAGTACCGTCAGGATTAAGTTTAATTTGGCGATCGCCAATAGTTACCGTTGCATCAGGCTCTGTTGCACCATAGACAATTAGCTCGGCATCAGCCACTAGCCAAAATTGACGAGGACGGGCAGCAATATCTCCAGAGAAACCTGCACCAGACATATTTTGTCCAGAAGTAGTTGGTAAAGCCCACATTCCTGCACCAGAAGGAAATACATAGGAGCTAACTGCTGATTCAGGAGTTTGCTGTATCGAACCAAATAAAGAATCTGCCATCGGCATAGATTCGGTGAATTGAGTCATGCCGAATACAGCGTTATAAAGGCGATCGCCTTCAGGAGCATTCATATTTGTACTTGCAGTCTGCTTCTCAGCAGGAGGCACGAGATCGTAAAGAGTCTTACCTTTAAGATCATCCTGCCAGTCTACGGTAATAAAAGCATCCTCAATCCAATCAGAAGGATAGACAGGAGGAATACTTACCGAGGCAGAGCGAGCTAATACAAGCCAGCGACCATCAGCACAGCGATAGCCGATATCGGCAACATAATCGCGGTCGCTCACGGGAATAGGCAAATACCATTCTCTTGCCATCTCATCACAGAGATATTCTTGTACGCTATGGGGTGCTTGACTGTTAATGTCAACATCTGTCACATCATAGATACGCAACGCTAGCTGCTGCCCACCTTGGCGACGCAACTCTTCCTTGTGAACATTAGGAACGTCCCAGTAAGCATAAGCCCACTGCGGATCGCGAGGCATCAACACAATACGGCTGTCTCCGTAACCGTCAGGAAGCTCTCCTAAATCTTGGTCGACAGAAGCAAGGCTTTCCCTCAAATTATCTTCTTGACCGACTTCAAATTTTGTAGCTTTCACTTGTTGTTCCTCCTGGGTGGCTGATTGATTTTGATAAAGTTTTTCTGGTTCTGTTTTATTAATTGCTTCTTTGATAGAAGTTAGCAGTTGTGCTTTACGCATTCTGCTGTAACGGGATATTTTATATTCGCTGGCAACTTTTCTAAGCTGCCTTAGGGTCATTTCTTCTAATGGTGGTCGTTCTTTCGCCATTGACTTACAGCCTCCGATTAGTTAGACGGTGTTTAGCTGCTGGCAGCCATATTTAAGACAGAGAAGCTAGAAAAGAGAACTAGTACTTCAGTAGTCTTTCAACCTTAATTTTCGTCTACTTAATATTCTTATTTAGTTGTACATGGGTGGGAAAGGTCTTAACCACTTGAATATGTTATAGCAGCAAAATAAGTCAGGGGATCGAGATAGAACAAGCAAAAACTAAATGACTAATGAGTTTGTTAGACTTTAGCTCCCCTTGAGTCAGGAAAACATGACATGCTTTAAAACGAATATCAAGCAAAAGGAGGTTATGTCATGTTTTTATGACATAACCTCCTTTTCTTAACTGCTGTGACTTAAAACTGTATATCACTCAAGTTTTTGCATCAAGTTGCAACAAAATAAATTAAATATTTGAGAGCTTGAATATAGTCATTCTATATTTTTAAAAGGAAAAGATTTTGGTGTGTGAGGAAAATATTGTGTTTCATTGTAGCTATCTGACTTATTTTCTTGCTTTTCCTGTTCTATTTGGTAAGGTTTTTTTGTCAAACCCAGCTTGTTTAGTAAAAAATATGTACCTACCCCTAAAACTGCTCCCAATGCAAGACCAATAGCAATCAATTTAATAAAAATTTTCTCTAGCTGTTTTTTCCGAACTGCAGCGTTTTTGGGTGATAAATTAGCATCTATATCATCTGTATTTTTATTAGAGTTTTTAGATAGATCTTGGTCAAAATTATCTTCTGGTTGGTACATTAGACAGAACTCTGAAACTTATTTTTAATGTTTGATTCTAGTTTAACTCCATAAAAAAAACACTCATATATAATGAGTGCTGTTTATTTAAAAATTAGTTAAATCAAAGTGACTTATTTATGCTGCAACTTCAGCATCAGGGTAAACGCTAACCTTTTTTTGTCCTCTTTTTCTAAATTCAAATTTGACAACGCCATGAACTAGAGAATACAAAGTATCATCTTTACCGCGCCCTACGTTATTACCAGGGTGAAATTTAGTTCCTCTTTGGCGAACTATAATGCTTCCTGCTGTAACTTCTTGACCGCCATAACGCTTAACGCCGAGGCGTTTAGAATTAGAATCGCGACCATTACGAGTACTACCCGTTCCTTTTTTATGAGCCATTTTATCTTCCTCTGTGAATTTTGCTAATAAATTAATGCCTATTTATTCTGCTGTAGCTGTTTCTACTTCTGATGCTTCTACTTCTGATGCTTCTGCCGTAGTAGCTTCAGCTTCTGCTTGGGCAATAGCTGAACCATTTAAGCTAATAGAATCAATCATCAAGCGAGTTAATTCTTGACGATGACCGCGCTTTTTGCGAGTTTTCTTTTTGGGCTGCATTTTGTAGACAATGACTTTTTTGCCTCGTCTATGACGCATTACAGTACCTTCTACGGTAGCACCTTCAATCAAAGGACGACCAACAGTAACTTCGTTGTCGTTGTTTACCAATAAAACTTTGTCTATGGTGTAGCTAGATTCAGGATCGGCGGCTAGTAAATTGATATCGTAAAAACGACCAGGTTCAACCTGAATTTGTGTACCGCCGATTTCAACAATTGCGTAAGTCATAAAATTTATCTATTGTGATATTGCCGTAAGGGTAGCCATGTCAAACTAAAGCCGACTGAAACTTCAATCGGAATACCTAGTTTTTAACTTGGCGTTTATTTAAAAACCCGATCCGAGCAGGTATTGAATGCCCAATCTCTTATTTTCTTGAGTTATTTTAATTTTGTCAAGATTTTTGATGAGCATTTGGCTTTCGGTTATTAGCTGTCAGCTTTTTAAATTGCTTACCCATAACTGTCTATGCGCCGACAGATTCTTTAGCAGCGTACATAACTTCTAAAGTAATTTCTGATAAATTGCGATCGCGGGCAAACTTTTCGGTATTGCGTTTGACTTTTCCCCGTACAAAACCAGGTATTTTACCTAGTTCTACTTTTGCTTCTTTATCCCAATTTAAATCAGAATCAGCAGAAATACCTTTGGTAATAACTTCTTTAGTATCGTGTCCGCCAAAGATTTCTAAAAGGTGATCTTCCATACCCAAAGTGAAAGAGTTATAAACCAAATCAGCAATCTGATTAGTTCCTTCATAACCCATAAATGGCTTGTAGCCAATGGGGAAATTCTGAATATGAATTGGTGCAGCAATTACACCACAGGGAATGTCTAAACGTTTACCTACATGACGTTCCATCTGGGTTCCAAAGATGGCTGAAGGTTCGTGACGAGCGATCGCATCGCCTATTGCGCCATTGTCATCACTAATTAAGACTTCATCGCAATATTCGCTTACCTGCTCTCTAAACCAATCTTCATCATACTTACAGTAAGTACCAGCCAAGACAACCTGAATACCCATCTCCCTAGCAAGTATTTTAGTCATGGCTGCTGCATGGGTGTTATCGCCAAACACCACCGCTTTTTTACCTGTCAGGTTTTGACAGTCAATTGAGCGAGAAAACCAAGCTGCTTGCGATACATAAAGAGTTTGGTTATTAATATATTTTTCGTAGTCTACTTCTGCACCCTGGGCATTAACTACCTGTTGAATTTTGCGAATACAGCGCGCAGTTTCGACTACACCCATCGGCGCAATGTCTACACAAGGCAGATCAAATTCAGACTCTAAGTATTCCGCCGTCATCATGCCCAACTCGCGATAGGGAACAAGATTAAACCAGGCACGGGGTAAATTCTTAAGATTATGTACCGAAGCACCATCAGGAATAACTTCGTTTACCTCAATTCCTAAGTCCGCCATTAAGCGTTTTAATTCAGTACAATCATGCTGATTATGGAAACCGAGAGTAGAAATACCGATAATATTTACCGAGGGCTTTTCAGTTTTAGCTGTGGGCAATTCCTCTTTTTTACGTGCTTTTTCCAGATAGAATTTAACTACCTGATGCAAAGTGCGATCTGCTGCCTGCAGTTCATTGTAGCGATAGTGATTTACATCAGCCAGCATCACGTCCCCTTGAGTATCCATCGAGGCACGGCTAACAAAGTTTTGTAAGTCTTCCTGCAAAATACTAGAGGTACAGGTAGGAGTAAGCACAATCAGATCTGGACGTTCTTCTCGATCTTTGCGAGTAATATTATCTACTACTTTTTCTTGTGAACCCCTTGCCAGAACATTTCTATCTACAATGCTGGCAGTTACGGGAGTAAAGTTACGCTCTCTTTCTAGCATCGATCGCATAACGTTAAAATAATCATCTCCCAAAGGAGCGTGCATAATAGCGTGAACATTCTTAAAAGAACTAGCGATACGTAAAGTGCCGATGTGCGCTGGACCAGCATACATCCAGTAAGCTAACTTCATTATGTATTTTCTCCTAAATTACATTAACGGAAGGGGTTTAGATATTTGGATAAAAAATGGCGTTTAAATATTAAAAACTTAGTTCTGATTGTCCCAGAATTAGGGGAGCGAGTGCGACTAGCTATTATGCTCAAAAATTTAGAAGGTAATTACCGCCACATTCTTTTGCTGAAGATGATTTCAGCTTGCCACTATTAGGGTAATATATCAAGTTTTTGAGCAACAAATCTTAATGTCAATTTCAATTTATTAGCTAGAAAACTTAGATAAAAGTCAATACTCTTGTGTTAAGTCCCCCAGCCCCTAACTTTGGGAAAGCCAGATTCAGAAAAGTCTCCCAGACTTGAGCGACTAACTGAACAGGATTGCGACAAAAGTAATTCGACTACATACCTTCGGGAAAGAATCTCAAACTTCTTCGACCGCCGTTTGACGAATTTTAATATTTAACTGACAACCTTATGCGACTCGTTTTTATGGCTTTTAAAACTGGGAAAACCAGAATTGAGCGGTTGGGGTATCCTACCTAACTACGTGCTTTTGTTCTCGCTACAATTACATTAAATCAAAGAATAAAGTTTCTAAACTATAGACAACGAACTTTTAAGCCCAATCTCTCCTAGATATATTCAGATTAGGCATATATTTTTAAGTGATAAATCAAATTATTAGATCGAAGTTTTTATCCCCTAGTTAAGTAAGAAGAAAAATATGCAGCCAAACAACCCACAAAAGTTTACCGCCAAAGCTTGGCAAGCGATCGCCAATGTTCAAGACATCGCTAAAAACAGTCAACAGCAACAGGTAGAAACAGAACACCTGTTTAAATCTTTAATCGAAGAAGAAGGATTAGCCAGCAGTATTTTCAACAAGGCTAATGTTAGCGTGCAGTTGCTGCGTAATAAAGTCGATCAGTTTATTAATAGCCAGCCAAAAGTCAGTAATTCTAGCGGTAGCGTTTTTTTAGGATATAGTCTAGATAGCCTATTAGATCGGGCGGAAAAATATCGTACTGAATTTGATGACGATTATATTTCCATTGAGCATCTAGTTTTAGGCTTTGCTCAAGACGATCGCTTTGGACGTAAATTACTACAAGATGTTGGTTTAAGCGAAAAACAACTCAAGGAAATTATTAAACAGGTGCGTGGAAAGCAAAAAGTGACGGATCAAAATCCCGAAGGAAAGTATGACGCGCTAGAAAAGTATGGGCGCGAGCTAACTCAACTTGCAAGAGAAGGTAAACTAGACCCTGTTATTGGTCGTGATGAAGAAATTCGCCGTACCATTCAGATACTGTCTCGTCGTACTAAAAATAACCCTGTACTCATTGGTGAGCCTGGAGTTGGTAAGACAGCCATTGTCGAAGGACTGGCACAAAGAATTATCAATCGAGATGTGCCTGAATCTTTGCGCGATCGCCAAGTTGTTGCTTTAGACATGGGTGCGTTGATTGCTGGTGCAAAATTAAGAGGTGAGTTTGAAGAACGTCTCAAAGCCGTTCTCAAAGAAGTCACTGAATCTAAAGGCAATATTATTTTGTTTATCGATGAAATTCATACCGTTGTGGGTGCAGGTGCAGCCCAAGGGTCAATGGATGCAGGAAACATACTCAAGCCCATGTTGGCTAGAGGCGAATTGCGCTGTATTGGGGCTACTACCCTAGATGAATATCGCAAATACATTGAGAAAGACGCAGCTTTAGAAAGACGTTTTCAGTCTGTGTTAATAAATGAACCCAACGTAATCGATACTATTTCTATTTTGCGCGGGCTTAAAGAACGTTATGAAGGACACCACGGGGTAACAATTGCCGATACGGCATTAGTTGCTGCTGCTAGTTTGTCTAATCGCTATATTAGCGATCGCTTTTTACCCGATAAGGCGATCGACCTAGTAGACGAAGCGGGAGCAAAACTAAAGATGGAAATCACTTCCAAGCCTGAAGAGTTAGACGAAGTTGACCGCAAAATTCTGCAATTAGAAATGGAAAGACTCTCTTTAGAAAAAGAAGATAATCCAATATCTAAAGAAAGGTTAGAAAAGCTAGAGAAAGAATTAGCCGATTTTAAAGAAGAACAGTCAGAGATCAACGCTCAATGGCAGTCCGAAAAAGAAGTCATCGATCAAATTCGCGCTATTAAAGAAGAGATCAATGCCGTCAATTTGGAAATTGAGCAGTCAGAAAGAGCTTATGACCTCAATCGTGCTGCTGAACTACGTCATGGAAAATTACCCAAACTCCAGGAAGAAGTTATCGAAATCGAACAGAAGCTGGCTGAGAGGCAAATTAGCGGTAAATCTCTGTTGCGAGAGGAAGTATTAGAGTCTGACATCGCTGAAATTATTGCTAAGTGGACAGGTATACCGCTCAAAAAATTGATTGAATCAGAAAAATCGAAGCTGCTAAACCTAGAGGCTGAACTCCATGAACGAGTAATTGGTCAAGAAGAAGCTGTAAGCGCGGTTGCCGATTCTATTCAACGTTCTCGCGCTGGGTTAGCAGATCCTCAGCGTCCTACCGCTAGCTTTATTTTCTTAGGTCCTACTGGAGTTGGTAAAACCGAACTAGCTAAGGCTTTGGCTAAAAGTCTATTTGATACAGAACAGGCTTTAGTTCGCATTGATATGTCTGAGTATATGGAGAAACATTCCGTATCTCGTTTGGTCGGTGCGCCTCCGGGATATGTGGGTTATGACGAAGGAGGACAGTTAACCGAAGCAATTCGCCGTCGTCCCTATTCTGTAATTCTGTTTGACGAGATTGAAAAAGCTCATCCCGATGTCTTTAACATCATGCTGCAAGTCTTAGATGACGGCAGATTAACAGATTCTCAAGGGCGTACCGTAGACTTTACCAATACGATTATCATCATGACCAGTAATATTGGTTCCCAGTACATCCTAGATGTATCGGGGGATGATACTCAGTATGAAGAAATGCGATCGCGAGTCATGAACGCGATGCGGGATAACTTCCGTCCTGAATTCCTCAATCGGATTGACGAAATTATTATCTTCCATGCTTTAGTCAAAGAACAGTTACGCAATATTGTTCAGATACAGGTAAAAGGTTTGGAAAGCCGTTTAGCAGAACAAAAGCTGTCTTTGAAAATCTCCGATGCTGCTTTAGATTATTTGGCAGAGTTGGGTTACGACCCCGTATACGGTGCCAGACCTCTAAAGCGCGCTATTTCCAGATACTTAGAGACAGCGATCGCCAAATCTATTTTACGAGGAGAATACAGTCCTGGTGACACTATTTTTGTCGATGTAGAAGGTGAAAGATTAACCTTTAAACGTCTATCGGTAGAAATGCTAACCAAGTAATTGGTAAATACCTCAATCTCATAAGAAGCAATTTTAGAAATCAAGGCGTAGAACTGTTCTACGCCTTGATTTCTATTCTTTTGACATTACTAGCTTATTCAAGCAGTTTTTTAGGCAGTTTTCCCTCAGAACGATATAAAGAAAGTTTCTGTACAATAATGTTTCTGTACAATAATATAGTTATCTTGCTCCGCACTGAGATATTGCGCTTGTAGTGAAAGCGATCGCATTTTTCCCCGATGTTAAGCAAAAAGTGTTCTGTGAGAAATGGCTACAGTAAAAAGTATTAGACTTTGAGGCAGAGGGAAGCTAATAGTCCATAGTCGATCTGTTCAAGCCTGACGCTTGCTGTCAGTGTTATTCTGTTTGAGCGCACTCAAAGTTAACTTAATTGCGAGCAACTTTAACTGCCGATAAGAGTTCGGAGTGCTAACACTTTGAGGGCAATTACATTTAATTGCCCTCAATCATATTGTAAAGCAGTGAGTCAGGCATAAGAACTTATGAACAATCACGAGCAAGATATTCTAGAAATAAAAGCAATTATGCAATCCTTTGCAGATGCCTGGAACGTCTATGATGCAAAGCAAATAGCAGAGTTATTCACGGAAGATGCGGATTTTGTCAACGTTGCAGGGCAGTGGTGGAAAGGTCGAACTGAACTGGGGCAGGGACATGCCAACGCTTTTAGCAATCATCTGAAAAACACTTACATGCGTTTTCCCGATACCACCGTCAAATTTCTCAAACCTGATTTGGTAATCTGCCCCAGCACCTGGGAAATGAGTGGACTTACTCGTCCTGATGGAATCAGTCTGCCAACAAAACATGGAGTCTTGACTGCGATCGCTCAGCAACAACATGGGCAGTGGCAACTGGTTGCCGTGCATAATACTGAGACTTTACCCAGAAGTGGATAATAGCCGATTTGTTCAAGATTGGCGATCGTGACCAGTGTTAATATACTCAGGGACTCTAAATGAGTCGAATCTAGTGATATGAAGAAAGTGAGGTCAAAGATGGAATTGACGGCGTTAGACAAGCTCGAAATCATGGAGCTAGCGGCACGGTTTGAAATGTCGCTGGACAAGGAAGATGTTAAAAATTACCTCGCAACCTTTGCTGAAGATGGTGCCTTGCAGGGTTTCTGGGGAATTGCAAAGGGGAAAGAAGAACTGAGCCAGGGCTTCTATGCCATGTTAGATAGCTTTGCGCGGGGAAAACGACACTGTAGCTCGAATGCTATCGTTCAAGGAAATTCTGACGAAGCAACAATGGAGTCGTATCTGACCGTCGTTAATCGAAAAGATTTGAATCGGGCAGGAAGCGCCTTTGTCAAAGATCGGGTCAGGAAAATTGATGGTAAGTGGTATCTGGTTTTACGTCAGATTGAGGTTGATCCAAGTTTGCCACTGCTACAACAGTCTCAACAAGCTGGGACAACCGCATGAATCGCTATATGGTCGAGGTGACTTTATCGGGTATTGATCCGAATCAGTTTGAGACACTTGCTGCTAGAGAACAAGAAGTCGTCGCTGAATTAACCCAAACAGGATTTATTGAGCAGATTTATGTTCAAAATGACCTAGCTGGGGCTTATCTTGTAGTAAAAGAACGTGATGAATCTTATGTAAAGGAGCAGTTCAACAGGTTTCCCCTGTTTCCTTATATGGCATTGAAACTGGTTCAGCTTCAAACTCAAAGCTAACCGTTCTTAGGGACACAATGAGCCAAGTAGCCACTTTGTGCTGTAGCTTGGCTCATAAACCAAAAATCTGAAGGAACTGACCATACTTTAGAAGCAACGAAGGAGAAACCCCAAACATGCGCTTGAAGGTTCGCGTGAAGTGGGAATGATCTGTAAAACCTGCTTGGTAGGCAGCATCGGACAGAGTCACACCTGGCTTTAGCATTTCTCTTAAAGCAACTTTCACTCGAACCCATAAAATATATTTCGTTAATGGAATGCCAACTTGCTCTGTGAACAAATGACGCAGCCGACTTTCAGATAAACTAACATGCCTGGCAATATCGATAACTTTAATAGTTTTGCTAATGTATTGATTGATAAAATCGATCGCAATGAGTAACCGCGCATCAAATGAAGTTATATTCCTTGGTTCATGACTGAGTTTATGAATAAAATAAAGCGGATCAAATTCATGCTGAGAATTGTCACAGTACCTCCAGTAAAAGTTTGAAAATTCATCAATAGCTTTAGCAGAAAAGAGTTTGTCAAGCAAAATAAATGTTTGTTCTGATAATTGTGACTTCAGCAACCGACCATTGAATAACGTCAGTTCGACAAAATTAAAAAACAGCCAGAGGTAGAGCCAGTAATCCTTTTGGCTCTAAATAAGCGCGAAGGTTTGTTCGGTAAATAACAATAAGCAATTAATCCCGCTATCAGATTAACCAGAAAATTCCAGATACTCCGATGTCTCGAATGCTCGATTTGAAGTCGAGAGAGGCTTTCGGTCAGAAAGCATCTCTAATCGACTTGTTGAAAGATATTTTTTAACTGGTCGTTGACCGTCTCAATCAAAGCTCTTTGACGCAAAAGAATTTTGTCTATCAGCTTGAGCAACTTCTGTTTCATGTTTTTCTTATACCGAGTAATGAGTTTGAGCTGCTGCTCATAAAGTTGCTCAAATAAATCTTGAGAAATATAACCGCGAGCGCCAAATAACTTACCAAAAATTCCTTCACTCATTTCAGGTACTGGCTTACGGTCGTCTACATTCCCTGGAGTCAGTTTGAAGGCAAGCAATTCACCTTTGTCATTAATTATCAGATGAAGCTTGAAACGCAGGGCGTATGCGCCCAAGTCGCGTCTGCGACGCTTGCAAGCTTCGCTTGCTGCATGCCATCCCAGGGAATTTTTACCCCAACCAGCAATATCTTTGAACACCCGATCAGAGCGACTACGGCAAGGATGAGATACTTCTATCGGAGTCGAGTCAACAAAACTAATCCCTGTTACTTCTGCTTTACAACTGTTCAAAAAACAGCACAGCAACATTCAAGACCAAGGCATTAGCTCTACAAAGCGATTATAACTGACGAGATTGGGGAAAGCTTTTTTCCAATGAGGCAATACTTGTAGAGTGTAAAATTCTTTAAATGTCCTAAATCCAGAACCGTGAAAAGCAATCACAATTGTCATTACTTCACTTAACGACATCCGAGAACGGCATAGTTTTTCATTTGGCATTGAGGGGAGTTGCTTTTGTTTTTCCCATAGTCTTGACCATTGAAGATAAAAATCATCTACATCGCCAAATATTTGTGTGATATCTAATCTTGATGTCATCATAGAATTAGCTAAGATACTTAGATTGTGACTATTTTGAGTTTACATCTCAGCCTTTCTTTCTCTCTATATTTTCGTCGAACTGACGTTGATTAAGATAAAAATGCTTGAAATTGCGAGTCAGCGCGTTGCGGGTCTGTGACCCGTTGAAGCGACTGACGAGGGTACGATAATGGCAAGAGTGAAATGCAATTAAAATCGTCATAATTTCGCTTAAACACATACTTTTGGCACGAATTCGCTTTTTTCCTCCATGAGTTAGTAACGTTTTTTGCCATTGAGATTCAAAATCATTACAAAAATCGTCAACGTCACAGAATAGAGCATCTAAACTCAAGGAATGAACCCGAATGCATTCGGGTTCACAAGCCTTGAGCGTTGCTAAACATAGGGCAGGTTTACTGAAGAAAGTTGTTATTTTCAGCTTACTACCTGCCCTTTTTCTTATCCCAAACTCAGGTTAAAATAAGTATCCAAGAAGGTTTGTTATTAAAAAAATTATAACGCTCTATATCGCTATTTAGATCACTTATCAATTGAGATAAAGTTAATAAAAACTTAGATTTTTGCATTAATTACATATAAAAAAAGCTGAATATTTTGAGTCTACCGAACTTATGATGTAAAAGAAATAAAAAAAGCCAATTACAAAAACATTTATTACTAAAGTTATTAAAATTTCTGAAACCATAACCTTGTCTTTTATTCCTAATGAAAAAAAGAATTTATTAAAGCTTAATAAATTCTTGTGAACCTTTGTAACTTATAATTTGTGCGGGAATACCGACTGCTACGGCATTATCTGGAAGATCTTTTGTAACAACAGCATTGGCTCCAATTGCAACATCATTACCGATAGTAATCGAACCAAATATTTTTGCTCCTGGGGCAATATAAACACGATCGCCTATTTTTGGAGAGCCTAATTTATCTCCTCTACCCCCTAATCCTATAGTTACGCCATGACTTATTGTACAATTATCACCCAATTTGACATCAGGATGTATAACAATACATCCCGAATGCACTATATATAAGCCCGATCCAATTTCTGCTTTCTTGGGCAATTCAATACCAGTAATGATCATAATTAATTTATGCCAAATAATTACAAGGATCATTAATATTTCCTTAATAACTGGTACAGTATAGTACTTTGAAACCCAGTAATTAAATCGATATTCAGCTAAAGCCCACAGCCCTTCTTTTGACAAAATTAAAGCCAATGCCGATCGTTTTTCACTAATTGCGTATCTATCTATATCTTTTTTATATTCATCAAGCATGATATTTATATTTTAATTATTTATTCTAATTTAATCATCAAATATTTTAGATGTTCAAGGCTTTTTGATACTTAGAAACAGCTTCTTTTACAGAAAATTCTTGTCCTCGTTTAATTAGAAATTCTGGCTCTGGTGGATAGTGTATGGTTTCAATAATTGCTTCTGCCATCTTGTTTTCATCACCAACTGGAACTAATGCTCCATATTTGCCGTTCTCTAATATTTCGGCTGGTCCACTAGGACAATCTGTCGCCACCACTGGAGTTCCCACCGCCATTGCTTCTACTAAGACATTACCAAAACCTTCCCAGCCCGAAGAAAGAACTAGCACAGCAGCTTTCGCCATGTAAATATAAGGATTATCGACAAATCCAGGTAATGCAACATCATTGTTCAGATTTAATTCTTTGACTAATAACTCTAAGCTAGAACGTTCTTCTCCTTCACCCAAAATGATTAATCTCGCTGGTAGTTGCTGACGTACCTTGGCGAAAGCTCGAATCAGAGTAAGAAAGTCTTTTTGTTGATTTAATCGACCCACCCCCAAAATTACAGGTGGTTCTCCTGTTGCAAACCAAGGATGTTCTAAAGATTTATGGACATTTTTTGTTAGTTCTGGTGTAACAATAGGATTGTAGATAACTTTTATATTGTTAGAGCGTAAACTTAACTTCTTTAAATCATTAGCTACTCCTTGGGATACTGCTACCACAGCATCAGCAAGAGGGTAAAACAAAGGTATTATGTAAGGAACATATTTGCGCTTTAGGCTTGTGGCATTATGGGACTCCTGGGATAAATTATTGTGTACTGTGACAATTAGAGGTATTTTTACTCTGGCTAACTGCTTTGCTAACAAGGCGACTAGGTTAGTATCTTCTAAAGCCGAGAGCAAGGCGATTGGTTGTTCTTGTCGCAAATAGCGACTCAATAAAGTTGTGCTGCGGAGTAGACTTTTGGCGTTTAGATCGACTAAGTTTATTTGAGAATCAACTTGTGAAAGGTAAGAGCCTTCTTTTCTTGCTAAAACTACATCCACAAAATATCCTTGTTCTACAAAACCATAAGCTATGTTGAGCATAACTCTCTCTGCTCCTCCGCCTCTTAAATCGCTTAAGAAAATAGCTAACTTAGACATTTCAATTCTCCTCTTCTAAAGCAAAACTAGATTGAGGTAATGGACTCAAAATCTCGTTGAAAGATTTTGGTTCAAGCTGAATAAACCTTGATATGGCTAAACTCAAGTAAATAATCCAAAAAATAGAGTTGTGTTCGATAAAAGTTGGTTCGGTAAAGTTATAAAGCAAAAGAAATGATAAGAACAAGATGGGCCACAATCTTTCATGAGTTCGATCCCAACGCATTAGAATATAGGCTCGACGAAAAAGCATGACATAGGTAATGATGAATAAAACCATGCCAATTAAACCGAAACTAATAACTGTATCCAAATATCCGTTGTGAGAATGTGGGGGAACATAGGAACTATTACTATATTTTGCTAGTATAGATTTTGCTTCTGGATCATTCCAAAAACCCATGTATCCATAGCCTAATAAAGGACGGAGCTTGACCTGTTCGATTAACCATGTCCAGAGAGGAATTCGACCAGATAAGGTCGAGTCTTTACCCAGAAAAGTTAGAATTTTTACTAAATTATGAGAAACAATAGCTACAGTAGTGCTTGCAATTAAAAACAAAGTTAATACCAAGGGAATAGCTAAGATATCTTTTAAATATAGTGATTTGCAAATTAAATTTATCAAGAATAACAAAACCAAAACGACTAAAGCTGTCGTGGAGCTAGTTAAAATTATTAAACCAAACGATAAAATAAATCCTCCAAAAATAAGGAAATTATGGATGTAGAGATCACTTTTAATTTGTGTGTAGGATAGACACCCTAATGTTAGGAGGCGAGCAAAAATATTTTTCTGAATAAATGGACCGCGCCAAGCTCCCTGATGTATTCCATCTTCGATTCCATAAACGGGAAAAGCGAAAGTATAGAATAGGCTGATGATGGTTGCAATTGCGATAGCGCAAGCAATTAATCTTAATTGTTCTTTAAAATTATAGCGAGAAGCAAGATAAAGTCCAAAAGCGCAGGTTTCTAGAAAAGCAAAACTACGTCGTAAAGTAAAATCGGGAGAAGTACTCCAAAATATTGATAGAGGAACTAAAAAAACTAAAATCCAAATTACTTTTCCTTGAGCTATAGTTCTAATTACATCTTTATTTCTAAAAAACAACAAAAAAATTGTACCTAAGAAAATACTATGCTGCACTAAAGATAAAGCTGGAGCAAAAGGATTTGCTAAAAGAGAAATTACTTCCGTCTTTCCCTCAGACGGTTGCGTAAAGCTATCAAAGTTTAGAACTCCCGTAAAAAAGACTAAGGCAAAAATTGTAAACCCACTTTCAACTAACTGCAATACTTGATTCATTTTTTTAACTGATAATAAAAGCTTCTAAGATTTATCTCTATTTTTTCTAATATTTTTAAATTGCTAAAATATTCTTCAATGGTTGATTTTATATTTACGTCTTTTTTAGATAAGCTTCGATAAATACTTAAGCCAACTGCAAAAAAGTTGTTAGCAAACTTGGTGATTTCAGGATAGTTTTTCTTGAGAAAATGAGAAGTCATAATAATAACTTCAGCTCGTAGTTTTTGCTTATCTTGTCTTAATGTATAGAGGTTGTTATCATGGATTCTTTGCCAAGTTAAACTCTTCTGCGAGCAATAACCAGGGCTAAGAGTAAATGCTACAAATTTTAAATAATCATCACTAGTAATTCTAATTATTTCTGGCATTGGTAATATTTTTTCCAGCAAAGAGCGTTTATAACAGAGAACTGAAGTAACGATCCCAGCAAGAGGTAATTTACCGTTTAACTTTCCTCTTTTAAGATCGTTTCTAATATCATATATTTTAGAATTGCCAATATTTTTTATTTGTTTATTGAGCATTTTAAGATCGGTATCTACGAGCTTATAAGTATGAAAATACCAGCCAATATATTTATATTGCTCAAAAATATCAACCATTTCTGCTACTTTACTAGATATAAAAACATCATCCGCATCTAAAAAGCAAATAATGTCACCTTGACTATTCGCAAATCCTGCATTAAAAGCAGAAGCTTGTCCTCCATTCTCTTTTAAAATCGAAATTATTTTGTTACCATAATTAGCAATTATTTCTCTCGAATTATCTGTTGAACCATCATCTACCACGATCACTTCGATATTTTCATAAGTTTGATTAATCGCACTATTAATAGCTTCTTCCAGAAATTGACCGTAATTATAATTATTAATTAATATACTTACTAAAGGTGTTAATTCCATAATGACAATAAATTTGGTTAATTAGATTAATTTTTAAAATATATGTTTTGTTTAAAAGTTTCTTTTAAATTTAAAAGGTGTTGAATTAATATTTAGCTTGCGGTAAGCAAAATAAATTAAAATTAAATTCCAACATACCATACTTATGGCAGTGGCGATCGCAGCTCCTTCTGCATTCCATAAAGGAATAAAAAAGGCATTTAAAATAATATTTAAAATTGCGCTGATACTTACTCCTACAGCCGTACTTTTATCGAATCCAGACATAATCAATAGTAAGGCTACTGAGCCAGTAAAAGCATTAACAAGCTGTCCAATACTTAAAATACTTAAAGTTAAATAACCTTTAACAAATTCAGTTCCAAACATCAATAACAACCATTTTCCAAAAATAATCAAACCTATCGTCATTAATAAAGCGATCGCAAACACAATTCGACAAGATTGGGTAACTATTTTTTGCAGTTGTTGTAATTCGCCTTTGCTATATAGACTGGCAAAAGTAGGTGCGATCGAAGTGTCAAAAGCCATTAAGACGAAAGTTATCAAAGCAGCACCACGATTAGCAACTGTATAAACACCAACGGCTTCAGAATTACTTAAAATTCCCAACATAATCGTATCTGTCTGACCGTTGATAACGTACATACTGCCAATCAACAACATTGGTAATGCACTTTTAAACCATATTTTGGGCTGATAAACAGGGAGTACATTTTTAACTTTTGAAGCTATACGTGCTTTGAGTAAAATCTCTCCGACAATGCAAGTTAAGATAGCAACAATTACTTTAATTGCTACTGCCTGAGAAACATTAAAATTATTGTCTATTAGGAAGATTGATATTAGAAACAATAATCCTAGTAACAAAGGACGAATTATTGTTTCTGGTAATTGTCCCAGTACAATGCTGTCAACTGCCCGCATAGCAGGTTCTCTCAAACGAGCTAAAGCATCAGCAGGAACGCCTATTAAGACGATAGACATAACCCAAATCGTTTCTAGGTTTTCAAAAGATGTAAATAACCAGAAACCAGCTGCAGCTAATATGGCTATACAAATTGAATTAAGTAAAACTATCTTGTTACTCCAATTTATAAGACCTTTAATCTTATTCCATTGAGACTTTGTTTTATAGACTGCAACTTCCCTCAAAATTAGCCCTTCCAAACCCAATGCTGAGGGAATAAGCAATAGATAAGCCCAAGCAGTAGCATAGCTATAAAGACCAAAACCTTTTGCCCCTAAAATACGAGCCAACAGTAAGCTATTTAGATAAAGTAAAACAGCATTGACAACTTTTAACCCAAAAGTTCCAGCGATCGCCTTAGCTAGAAACTTTTGTAATCTACTAGTTTGTGCGAGATTATTTTTCCACAACAAAATGAATTTCAACATAAATTATTGTTTATTGTTGAAAGGTGATAGCAACTTTTGTTGCTGTGAAAATTCATAGTCTCTAGCATACTGATAGTAGCTTTCTGGCTCGTTATCTATACCATTAACTACCATTCCTAGAATTTTTTGCTCTGACTGCTCTAACAATTCTTTTGCATTTCTAGTTGTGATTGGATTTGCTACTCCTAATCTACCGACTAAAATAATACCATCGGTGTTGTCACTAATAGTTAAGGTATCAGCAAAAAGTAAGACAGGTGCCGTATCTATTACAATGAAATCATAATTTTCTCGACAAAGACTAATTATTTCTTGGATACGTTCTGCTTTCAGCAAAAATGAAGCTCGAGCTTGATTTGAACCAGCAGGCAAAATATCTAAAGCTGGATTATTTGGTGATGAACAAATTACATCTGATAATGGTATTTTATCTTGAATAGCGTCAATTAACCCTTTATTATTGTCTATTTTCCAAACTGAATGCTGCTTCGGTTGGTGTAAATCTCCATCAATCAATAGTACTTTCTTTCCTAACTGAGCGACCGTGCTGGCTAAATTAGCTGACACAGTTGTTTTTCCCTCTTTTGGAATAGAGCTTGTTACAGCAACTACTTGAACATCTTGGTTATTTACCACAAAATAAAGATTATTGTAGAGCATTCTGTAGGCTTCACTTACTAGAGAATAAGGAGCATCAGTTGCCTGAAGTTCGGGCATGATTGACAAAGGTTGAGTTCTGCCAAAAAGGTCTTTTTGTGCCATATTAGGGATTGCAGTCAGCAATTTATAATCTAATGACTGGCGTAATTCTCTACTAGTCTTAAATGATGAATCTTTTAGTTCCAACAAAAAAGCTGTAATCATATAGAGAATACTACCCAATCCAATACCACCAGCTACAATTAATTTCCTACTAGTAGAAACAGGGTATTTAGTTAGTACCGCCTGACTGACTACTTGAGCATTACCAACATTCTGATTTTCAGCTATTTGTATTTGCTGCAAGCTACTGAGCAGACTTTTATAAGCTACTTGTGAAACCTCAGTTTTTCTCAATAAAGACTGATACTGTTGCTGTAATTTGGGAATCAAATTATTTTTTTGTTGAGAAATAGCTTTTATTGTTTGGAGAGATTTCAACTCTTTAGTCAAAGATTGACGTTGAACTTCGTTATTAACTAAATTTTGCGCTAGTTGTTTTTGTATATCGCCTGTCTGAAAAACCTTTCTAGATCTTATCTCTCCTGAACTTAGAGACTGTTGAGTTCGCCTTTGCAACTCTTGTTCTAATTCTGCTTTCTTTTCTTTAAGATTTATAATTACTGGACTGTTTTCTCTAAAGCGACTTCTTTCTATCGCTAGGCTATCTTCAACGTTATTGAGTTTAGTTAATACTTGCTGAACAGCAGGAGAATCATTAATTGTATTTAGAGCGATCGCCTCTCCCGATTTGATGTTCAATTTTTGCTGTATTTCATCAATTTGACTATTTACCTTTTTCAGTTTTACTTCTACTGAATCTGTCTGCTCGTCAATCAGTCCTATTTTTTTAGCTGCTAATTCGGTTTCAACATCAAGATTTACAATATTATTTTGTTCTTTAAATGCTTTAAGCTGTGTTTCTGCTGTCTGCAACTTTGCTTCAGTCTTTGGTAACTGTTGAGTAATAAATTCTCTAGCAGCTTGTGCTTGAGTGCGATTAACAGCGATATTTTTTTCGAGATAAACTTTTATAATAGTATTAACTATAATTTTAGCTTCTTCTTTATCTGCACTTTGATAGTTAATACTTAAAATATCTGTTCCTGGTACGTTATTAACATTTAGGTTCTTCAAAAAATCCTCGTAGTTTATTGGTTCACCCTCCTTGGTGACTAAATCTACTTGCTGAATAACTTCTTCAATAACTGGGGCAGACTTGATTACCTCAGCTTCAGTATCTACAGGAGTTGAAGTACTTTTCAAAGTTTCCAATTTACCCAACTTTTCACCACTTTCAGCAATTAAAGCAGAAGTCGCATTTTCCTTGGTAAATTTTAGTTCTCCATAAGCTGCATATTTTTTCTCTGATAATAAAGCCAAGATAGTTGCTAAAAAAACAGTAATCAAAAATACTGTGGTTGACTGAGTTTTATATCTCTTCAGAATTTGCCAATATTTCTGAAAATCTATATCTTCTGGGTGTTTTGATAATTCCATAATGTCTTTTTTATATTTTTAGCGAGGCTAAATTATATGTTTCATTTAAACTAAAGGCTCTTTTTTCTTATTTTGATCGAGAATTGAATAATAGATATCTAAAATCTCATTGCTATAATTTTTAATATCTAAAAGCAGTGCCTGTTCATAGGCGGCATTTCCCAATTTCAATCGTAAAAGCTCATCATCAATTAAAGCTTGTATAGATACGGTTAACTCTGGTATATTTCCAGGCTGTACTAACAGACCAGTTTTGTTATGAACGATAATTTCAGGAATTCCTCCTACTGGAGTTGTAATCACAGCTAGCCTCCAACTCATTGCTTCAAGTAGTGCCATAGGCAACCCTTCATTATAAGAAGGAAGGATAAATACATCTGATTGTTCTAGTAAACTATCTCGCTGTTCGGCATCAATCCAACCAGGGAAACTAACTAAAGAATCAATTTTTAACTCTTTAGCTACAGCGGTCACTTTTTCCATCTCTCCGCTTCCCGCCACAATCAATTCTATTTTTTCTTGATAAACTGAAGAAAGTAAAGCTAGAGCTTTAAATAAATCAAATACCCCTTTGCGTTGATTTATTTTGCCCAGTAAAATAAATTTGACCTTAGTAGAATTTCTATCAGCAGGGTTTTTCTGAGGAATAACAACTGGATTATATTTAACTGAAACGCGATCGGGTTTCAATCCACACTTGCTTATGTAAGTTTGCTTCCAACTATTCGATAAAACAATGACAGCATCACATTTTTGCCAAATTTTATTTAATAGTTGTTGAGTAAAATTTGGCAATTTATCATAAAATATATGAAATTCGCACCCATGAGTGTGCATAATTACTGGTTTAGAAAAAGCAAATGCCAGAAGAGCTAAAATTGATTTCCGTATAACACTTCCTCGTTCTGACACATGGATATGAATTAGATCGACTTGGTTTCTGATTAATCTATACAAAAACTCAATTATGGTTCTTGAGAATAAAGAAAAGGTATTAGTTTTGCCATTCCAAGTAGCAAGGTGTCTAATACTTACTTTTTCTCCAACACTGTTGATGATGTGTTGCTGCACTACCCCCATTCCTCCCCGTTCGGACAAACAAGGTCCAAACATGACAATATTAGGAAACTTATGGTCTATTCTATTTTCTCGAAATAAACAATCTGATTTCTGCAACTGTAATTTATCATGTTTCTGAAATTTATATAGATTTAGCTTTTGTAGAAAAATATACCAAAATATCGGTATTCCATCGAATAAATATCTTCTCCAAAGACGTTTCGGATTTAATACTAGCCTGTGTAGCCACTCCAGCCCTGCATCACTCATCCATTTAGGAGATCTTTTGGCAATTCCAGCTTCAAAATCTATTGTTGCGCCAACTGCTAAGAATATCTTGACTTTCTCTAATTGACTTTTATATTTTATAATCCATTTTTCCTGTTTAGGTGCTCCTAATCCAACTGCTAATACTGTTGCACCAGAATCATTAATGAGATTAATAATTTCTTGGCATTCTTTTTCATTTGTCTCAAACCCTATAGTCGGGGAATGCGCTCCAACAACAATAGAGCGTTTGATTTTCTGATTAATCTTTCGTTGAGCCTTTTTTGCTGTTTCTTCAACTCCTCCTAAAAGAAATATCTTGATCTTTTCATCGTTTTGATAATGCTGATAAAATTTTGGGAAAAAATCTGAGCCAGATATTTTTTCTAGAATACTATTTTTATTGTTCAGCAATTTTGATACCCATAGCAAAATTTGGCTATCACAGACTACAAAATCTGCTTTATGGTATGCCTTACTAAAATCCAAATCATTTCGGAGCTTAATTAGATGATCTACGTTAGGGGTAAATACTATTGCTCCGTTTCCAATTTTTTTAATTAAATCTAAATTAGAAATGTTATCTATTTCGATATCTAAAATTCTAACTTTTTTATTCACAGATTTTAAATTATAAATGGCATTTTTTGACAATCTCCCGCTAACCGCAAGCGGTTTAACGGGAGATTATTGATTCATAAGGCAGCTTTTAGATGGGAAGCTTCCCACCTAAAAGCCGCCCCAAGATAGCTAGATTTGTCAAAAACACATACTAGCCAGAGCTTAGTCCACAATCAATTCGAGCATTCCCAGTAGGCTAGGCGCCGTCAGACGACGCGGGATCTTGAAAAAGACCGTCGGGCAGACGGCTTTAATATTTTCGGCAGCGTTTCGATCTCTGAGATTTATAAAGTTACAGCTTGGACAAGTCCGCTCCCTAATATTTAGAGATAGCTTATCTAATCTGTGACCCCATGAATGACATCGTTTGGTTGATGGAAACCAGAGATTGATTGCTCCAATTTTGCGGTCATGCCATTTGGCTTTATATTCTAGTTGGCGCAAAAATTCACCCCAACCGCGATCGGCGCTGCCTGCGAAGCAGGCAGTCGCGTCTAGCGACGCTCTGGGCGCATAGCCCTGCGCTTTGGCTAATTTATGATTAGCCATCGTGTTTTTTACAGCTAGAGTCACGGACTTTGGTTCACCAGTAAAATATCTACTCCATTTAATCCTTAATGGTTGAGATATTTTGGCTAGAGTTAACTTACCTAATTCCCACTTAAAAGCATTAGGCACATAGTTAGCCGATTGCCTATTCGCTTTCTTCTTGAATCTAGGATATTTAGTTCTTCCTTTAAAGAAGTTTTGAAAAGCTGTATTTAAATGTCTTAATCCTTGCTGCAATGGTACGGCTGAAACTGCTTCTAACCAAGGTTTTTCAAGATCTTTTTTAAGTTTAGTTAAAGCATTGGATGTATCTGTATAGCTAAGAGAAATCTTATCTTGATAGTAGCTATTAGTCCTAAGTGCCAATGCCCAGTTATAGACAAATCTAGTACAGCCAAACGTTTGCGCTAGCTCTAATCGCTGCGAGTCGGTTGGATAGAATCGAAATTCAAAATCTCGTAGCTGTTTCATAATATGGTTTTACCATGAAATACACTTCGCTGTAAAACATATCCTCTGCGTTGATTAGTTCGCTTTTATCTTCCACTAACCTTTCAGGTTTAGATGGGAGTCTTCCCGCTCATATAGATAAAAATGGTTTATTTTTGCCTGCACATAGTTATTTAATCTAAGGCATTATATTAAGTGTATTTTAATAATACAGTAACTAATAATACAGTAACTAATAATACTTAGTGATATTATATGATTTTAAAATTATCTTTGGTACGATAATGGTAAGAGTAAAACGCAATTAAAATTGTCATAATCTCGCTCAAGCTTATTTGACGATCTCGTCTACGGATTTTCAGTCCTTGAAATCAATTGAGATCGACATCTTTAAGAGTTCGTAGGTAGTTCTTTTTTCCATCTGTTTGAGACTTAGCCAAAATATCCTTAACTAATAAATTCAGGACATCAAGAGCATTATCAATAGCGATCGCTTCCATGACACAAAGGCGCATAATTAGCCACATCTAGCCCAGGCTACTAAAGTATGTTTCCAGTGAGTGTTAGAGCGAAGTAAATATTGTGGCAGACAACTTACGTCTTTGATTTCTAGCTGAGATGCTAAATAATCAACTATGCCTTGAAGAACATCGATGGGATTGATTAGAAATGTTCCGAGAAAGCGAACCGTACACATTTAGATAGCAAAACCAAGCCGATTGTAGTCACCACGACGTTTTTGGACTAGTTGTTTGGCTGCATCGTCAAGAAGGAGTTCGGCTTCTCACTGCCTCTGGTCGCACAAACTATATATTTAGGTGTCGTTGCCAGAATCAATGGCGATCGCATTTAAGATAATTTCATCACCCTCTGTAATATCGTCAGGTATTTGAATCTCGGTGATTTCTAGAGCGACATTCTCAACTTCAACGCTAACGCTAGCGGGTTCTGATAGTTGCCCGTCCTTGTCTTGAACGACATAGGTAAAGCTGTCTGTGCCGATAGCGCGATCGCTCGGAGTGTAACAGTCTTGGCTTCTTCAGGGACGGTAAAGGTTTGGGTGAAGTTGCTCAAGAATGGTGAGTCTTCTGTGAGTACTGCTTGACCTTCCTCTATGCCACTAGCACCACGAGTATCCCAGGCAAAGCTATCGGTAGTGGTATCGTCGATCTCAAAGTCGCCATTGGCGATCGCCAGTAACGGATCTGAGGTTAAAGAAGCCAGTAATTCATCACCTGCTGGTTTGCTGCCATTTTTCTCAAGCTCAGTGGCAATGAGTGCTTGCAAGATTTCAACATCCAGATCGGAAGGTAGCTTACGCATTCCTGGCGCGAGATGAGTATTTAATAGGTCATAAGGATGAGCCGATTTGTCTAAGTGTTCGCTATCGAGAGTAGCTTCAAAGTCATTACCGATAAATTTAGTAGTACCGTTTTCAGTTTCTAAGCTGTCTTCAAAGCCTTCATAGCCATCAATAAAGCCATAAAGGTGAGAGAGTTCGTGTAGGACGGTAGTTAGAAGATCGTATTTACCATCAGCTTCAGATTCGGCAGTAGCAAGTAAATAACTGTCAGTATCTTGGGCAGTAAATTCGGAATTATTTAAAGGTGTTTCATCGATGAACCAACCGACACCATTGGCATCACGGTCGATGAGGATTCTTCCTGCGTTGGGAACTCCTGAGTCTTCAAAGCCTGTGATGGTTGCTTCTGCTAGTTGTCCTTTGGGTAGATCGGCGATTTGAAAATCGATGTCTAGTTGAGTTTCCGATTGCAGTAAGTCTGCCCAGATATTAGTTGCGCTATTATTGAGAGCATTGATTATTTGAGGTGTTGAATTATGAAAATTACTGCTGATGAGTTCTTCGCTCGCTATGCTGTTGGAGAGAGAGACTTCTTCGGAATTGAACTTATTGATGCCGACTTGAGCAGGGCTACTGGTTGGGAAGAGAATAATCCTATCGGACAAATTATTACTGGAGTCAACTTTTCCGAAGGAGACCTCAGTGGGACTAACTTCAGTGCCAATGATATGCGTGCCTGTGCCTTCAGCGGAACTAAACTTGTTCGATGCGATTTCACTCTTGCTAATTTGACTAAAGTTTGTTTCAGTCACGCCGATTTGAGTGGCTCTACCTTTGAAGGTGCTAAGTTGATCCGAGCCGATTTGAGATGTGCCGATCTTGGCGGAGCTAACATGACTGGAGTTGACTTGACTGGAGCCAATATGACTGGAGGTAATCATGAGGGGGCTTGGTACGAAGGTGCTTTCCTCTGTGACACTACCTTGCCCGATGGAACTTTCTTGGAAGGTCCTCAGCCTGTTCCCGACTAAATCTAATAAAGTTTTGCTTTCTTCACTGAGAAGTGGCGATGATAGTGGCTCATCATTACTGTCCTCACCTTCAAAAGAAGTGTCTCCATCGTCATCATCAGGTAGAAAGTCTGGTACTGAAGGAGTAGGGCTTACAGATGCTTCGATAATATTTTGTATATTCAGACGCACTTCTGGCATTAAATCAAAGGTTGACAACCCTGGCGTAGTTCGTAGCAAATCTTCTAGCTGATCGACTGTAACCCTCCATGTTTCCCAATTTCTCCACTGAGCTTGACTAGTAATATTGGAACGAGGAAAATCAAGTGGAATTATAAGACTTTATCGGAAATAAGTCGAAAAGCTCGAAGAACTAGTTTCTTCTCTTCTCTTCTTAAAATTAGGAGAATTTTATGTATCTAATATCTCTTTTCTGACGATGACTAAGACGAAGATTATGCAGTCCACAAGCTGTTTCCATCACATCATCAATATAGTGATCGACCCAATTACGAAATTTCTGAACCACGATCTGACATCGTTTGATTCCGCAGATCTGGTGTTCTATCTCAACTCTTATCTTCGCAATTTCTCGATTTTTCTCTTTTTCATGATCAGTTAATTCTGCTTTAGGAAGCTTCTTCGTCGGTTGTTTAATCCTAACTCCAGATGGTGCAAATCCTTGAAATCCTGTATCTTGCCACAGAATACTCCCTTTGGGAAAATGATAGTCTTCTTCGTCGGCAATTTTCTTGTCATGTTTTTTGCCTTCATAAGTGTCACTTAAGAACAACACTTTTCCTCCTCGCTCACTCACCACATTATTTTTAACCATGTGAGCTTTCTTCTTTCCACTATAGAAAGTTTTACGCTCTTCCTTATCTTGTGGTCGATTGATCGCTCGCTCCGTCCCATCAATCATAAATTCTAAACTGGGGCAGGTGTTCAGTAAATCTTCTAGCTTTGCAGGTTCACGTTCTGGTAATTGTTTCTCCCTTTTCAAAGCTTGATTGAGTACTTTTGTTAGTCTGTGTACCCATTCATTTGCCTGGGCTTGGCTCATTCCAAATAAAAATCCTTGTACTTCTTGGGTTGGATAAAGTCGAAAGTAAATCAAAATAAATAGCAATTTATCTTCCAGTTTCTCAAGCCTCGCTTTCCTGCCACCTCCGAATGCTCTGTGTCTGTTTCCTCGCTTAAAATTTTCTTCTATGAACTTTGACCATGCAGGTTCAAA
The DNA here is from genome assembly GCA_965218645.1 of Waterburya sp. Taxonomy (GTDB): domain Bacteria; phylum Cyanobacteriota; class Cyanobacteriia; order Cyanobacteriales; family Xenococcaceae; genus Waterburya. Next base: position 3,013,257 of record OZ244627.1, read on the forward strand.
GCTAGCTAATAAAGCTTCAAATTCTTCGATTTTTAATCCTGTTAAGCTCTGTAGAGTTCGAGGTCTATTCTGTAGCTCTGCATAGTTGACTTTCACTCTCTACCTCTCTTACTCAACTTCTTGCTACTCATTTTACATACTTAATTCCGATAAGGTCTATAGTATCAAGTGGATGTTGAACACCTCCATTGTCAAACTCTGTTAAAGTTGGTTCTGGTGTATTAGGAGTAATAATTGCATAAGTCGGTGTAGTAGTAGAAACATTTTCTAGACCAAGACCAGGATAGTCGAGTACAACTGCTGTTTTCCATGTCCATGAAGGAATTTGGATTCCTTTACTATCTAAAATGGATGGCGCTGTTAATCCTCCTCTCTTAATATTTTGTTGAGAATCGGCATTACTTATAACCTGTGGTTGTACGTTGGAATTAAAATCATAGCCTCCTGAGACCAAATACAACTCTTTGCCATTGTCAGCCAAGTCTTTTGTATATTTCTCGAAGTTGTACCAAGCAGATCTAAAATCGGGATTAGGAGTAGGAAATAAAGTGAAAAACTGATTGTTGTCTACAGTCTGAGGGAGAACATTAGTCATTAAGAAAGTAGAAACATTATCTTTCCTGTTTCTATTGCGTTGGCTAGAAGGCAACATATGTCCTCTGTCATAGCCAGTGTTTTTATAATCTACTGTATTGATTTGGGTTAATCCATTAGGTAAAGTAGTATCTTGTATGAAGCCTGAAGATCTTGGTGTTGTACCTAGCCAAGCTTTATTGAGCTGCCAACTAACCCAGTTTGGAGTCTTAGTTGTCTCGTTGTAAGAAAGTGAATATTGAGGCTTTTCAAGCAGTAAATTATTAGCATCAGAAACTATTGGCTCTGCACTTCTCGCTTGAGTAGGATTACCAAATTTTAGATGTTCACTTTTGAAAAAGACGTTATCTAAATAGACAGTTTCAGACCCTTGAAGCTCGAATTTTAGTTCTACACTTTTACCTCTCAAAGAACTAGGTAAGTCAACGTGGAATGTCTCAAAACCAGATGTTCCGTAACCAATTTTATAACGATCATTTTCATATTCTCTGCCTGTTCCCGTAGCTGTAGATAAATTAATGCTCTGAAGTTCACTAAATGACTCGTAGCCTGGTGCATCACCTTTAATAAAGACATTTAAATCTCCACCTAATAAAGATTGTGCATGTAAATCAAATCTTAAAGTTCCCCAATCAGGAACAGTAAAGTTATTGTGTGTAACGCTGGTTTGATTGCCTCCACCAAGCTGTACGACATAATCTGCTACCTGGTTTTCATCTGCACCTAAAGCAGCAGACAACAAAGCAGTATTATTCTTAGAAGCATTTAAATTAGCTGATAAAGAAAGAGTGCTTTCATCAACCAAATGCTTATAAAGTAAAGGTTGCGTACCTTTGCCATTATGGAAAGACCAACTAGGAACTTTTGTATCATCAGGAATTTTTTTACCTGGCTGATTGTTAACTGCATAATCAAAATTACCGTTGAACACGGTGGGAACGGCAAAATCGCCACCAGTTCCATCTGCATCGGTATTATCAAAACTAACGGGTGTGCGAGTGCTTAAATTTACATCAGGACGCTTGCCTCCGCCTAATACTGAATACGCCCAGCCTTCGCCGATACCTTCAGAATTTAGTTCCGAATCGGATTCATACCAAGAAGTCAACTTAGAATATCTTTCTGGATCTTTTGGATCTAGCAACTGTGAGAGACTATCTTCACCAAGGCGGTCATAGATAGGTTCAGATATTAGTCCTTTAGAATTTGCTTCATATCCAGCTTGTACCTCTTCCTGGTCGAAGTTTGCTGTACCTGCATACCAGCCTAAAACTTTAGTATGAGATCCACCAATACGATTATCCCAAGTGAAGCCAGTACGCCCATCAAGCTGAACATTAAGATCTGCGCCTTCTATGGCTCGACCGTTAGGAGTACCACCGATCCTATTTGGATTAGCTACAGTTTGATAGTAATTATCGGCAAAGGTAACATTATCCCAAACATCTACAGCAGGTTCATTTGTCTGACTCCAACTAAGGCTAGAGAAATATTTTAATAGCTAAAAGCTACAGACTACAAACGGTATTATTTATGTAATTGGCACTCCAATTGTTAACTGAATTTTGTTCGAGTATCAAGCGATCCAAATAAAAAGAAACGACTCTCCATGGTTAATTATTTCTTTTAATTGCTTTGATCAACCGTTTGCATTGATAATTAATTGCAGGCAACAATACTTAGTTCAAATAACGGCGATGAGTTTGATGGCTTTTGTTGGCTGGGCGATCGCTCTTTAGAGGAGAATAGATTAAATAATGTTGGATACACAATCGGTTTTAGAAGTATTACGTCCCGTACAAGACCCTGAGCTACAAAAAAGTCTTGTAGAGCTAAATATGATTCGTAATGTGGCGGTAGACAGGGGAAAAGTCAGCTTTACTTTGGTGCTAACCACTCCCTCGTGTCCTTTGAGAGAATTTATTGTTGAAGATTGTCAAACTGCGGTCAAAACACTTCCAGGAGTAGAAACCGTAGATGTAGAAGTAACCGCTGAAACCCCACAGCAAAAATCACTTCCCGATCGCACTTCTGTCCCAGGTATTAAGAACATTATTGCTATCTCTAGTGGCAAAGGTGGCGTAGGTAAAAGCTCTGTAGCAGCAAATGTAGCGGTTGCCCTGGCTGCCCAAGGCTCTAAAGTTGGTCTATTGGATGCAGACATCTATGGACCTAATGCCCCTAATATGTTTGGCTTATCTGATGCCAAAATTGCCGTTAAACAGGGCAGCAGTGGCGAAATACTCGAACCAGCATTTAATCATGGGGTTAAGCTGGTTTCTATGGCGTTTCTAATTGACCCAGATCAGCCCGTAATTTGGCGCGGTCCTATGCTGAACGGTATTATTCGTCAGTTTCTTTATCAGGTAGAGTGGGGCGAACTTGACTACTTAATTGTGGATATGCCTCCTGGTACAGGAGATGCTCAATTAACTATGGCTCAAGCTGTCCCTATGGCAGGGGCAGTAATCGTCACTACTCCTCAGACTGTATCTTTAATTGATGCCCGTCGTGGTTTAAAAATGTTCCAGCAGCTAGGAGTAAACCTACTGGGAATTGTAGAGAACATGAGCTACTTTATTCCTCCAGATATGCCTGATAAGAGTTACGATCTGTTTGGTTCAGGGGGTGGCGAAAGAACTGCCAAAGAACTTGATATTCCTCTGCTTGGCTGTGTTCCTTTAGAAATCGCCTTGAGAGAAGGAGGCGATAACGGAACGCCTATTGTAGTTGCCGATCCAGATTCGGCTTCAGCAAAAGCTCTAGTTGCGATCGCTGAACAAATTGCTGCTAAAGTGTCTATTGCTGCTTTTGCCTAGGTTCTCAATTAAGCTTTCAATTGACAAGCAAGAGAAGTTAATAATTTTGTTACTTCTCTTTTCTATTGATAGGTAGATTCAGGTTAGCTTTACTTAAACTTGCAATGGTAATGTGTATTAAGAATAATTTATTTAATATATTAATTTATGTCTCAGCTAGAACGGCTCATCATGATGGCAGAAGACGAGCTAACAGAATATAGTAGCGATGCTCGAAAAATAGAAAAGCTACGACGCAAAATTGGTTTATCTGTACCGCCAGCAGCACAAGAAGAAGTCAAAGCAGAATTATTAGAAGTAATGCCTAAAGGCTTCTTTAGTAAGCTGATTGAAGAACAACGCCAGACAGTAGCCCTACCATTTTGGGGAATTGCTGGATTGGGGTTACTATTTGGAATTTCTTTACGTCAGCCAGTAGATTTTCTTGCTCCTGCTATTGGTATTCCTATTGCTTTTAACATTCAAAAATGGGGTTGGCAGTTACAGGCAAAACGCATTTTGCTTAAAACCCTAGAAGAGATTGAAGAACGAAGCAAACAACCAATCAAAGATTAAATAATATTTGATAGTTTATTGCCTAATTCAAAAATATACAGTTTAAGTGCATCGGCAGCATAGTTGTTATTTATTGATTAGTTGAGCCGAGCGTAAAGTAAAAGCTATTCAGCAAAAGTTTTTACTCCACCATCAGGATCTAATAGTAGACGAATTACTGATTTTTGAGATTTAGCAAGAGGAGAAATAAATGATTCTCCCTTTACAGGAATATTAGTTTGACTTAAATACAATTGAGAAGCTTTGCCTAAAGGAACTACTCGTTTGATTGAGCCATTAGGGTTAAGATATAAACGATATTCAAGACTTTGTTTTAGGTCTGCTGGCGGTTGCCATTTATCTTGAAAATAGACTCGAATTTCTTGTAATTGATTAGATTGCGAAGGATTTTGATTAAATGAAATTGAACCTGAATCTTCAGACGATTCTAAGGGTGAATTGTCAACTTTCGCGGAAGAATTAATCTCGGTTTTTGACTGTGGACTTAGTCTGGCTATTTTCTGATTTTCAGTTTCAGCAGGAGTTACAGTTATCGATTCAGTTTTATTCTTAGCTACGTTTAAGTGCGATCGCTCGCCCACTTGGTATAGTGGATAGTCGGCAGGATCGGGAATATTCGGTTTGGGTTTGGGAGTATCTACTGCTGGTGGAGGTGGTAGTCTTTTGGTAGACGAAAGAGGTTCATTTGATTTTGGTTTAGAAGTTGGTTTTCCATCTATCTTTGGTATTTGAGGAGGCACGATTTCGTTAAATTGAGAACTTTCTTCTCTATTTTTAAAATCCGATTTAGAGTTGGTGGCAACATTTTGAGGATTAGGGGATTTGAAGACGATACCAGCAATCCCCACGGCAGCTATAGTTGCAGCAGCTATAATACCCCAGAGAGGAATTGTTTTGTTAAGTTGACTTTGTTTTAGTTTAGGTAAGACTGCAAATTGGCTTGTGTATGCTTCAAAAGCAGTGACCAAATCAAATAACTGTACTGTGCTTAGTTGAATATTGTCCGCAGCAGCGTCATGAGTTAGATTAGCTAAAAATAATTGATGAGCAACTAATCCTTTGGGTTTTAAATAAGGATAATTATTATTTAATTTATGGTGTATTTTGAAATCTACGTTTGATTTAGCTGTAGAATCTAGACTAGCGTGTAAAAATTCTCGAACATATCTATCAACTGCTATTTTCAACTGTTCTAAATCTGATTGACTGCCTTTAATTTTGACCTGCTTGCTAGTAGGTAATCGTGGATCATCAAAGCTTAATTGAAATTGAAGTTTTTTAAGCATTTCTCGATTTGTCCAACGAGATAAAGGAGATTTATTATCTTTTATTTCTAAAGTGCAGGTAGGAGGTGTAAAACGATAAAATGTAATATACATGATAGATTATTTATTTGTGTCAGGCACTAGAGTCGCATCAAAAATTGCAATCCAAAGTAAACAATGACCATTGTTACTACTATAAAATAACAGACTAATTAATAGCTTCCAGGCTAATTCTGACAAAGCTTCTATAGAAAAGCTAGCAGAATTGTTGATTCTTTCGTAATAGTAATTAATAAATTTATCTAGGTAATTTCCTAGCAAAGCAGTCTGATGAGGTGTTTTATTTTGTTCTGTTGTTTGTTCTAACAAGCTAACGGCACGACGAAGCAGTTCTTGATGTTGATTTGCCAAATAACAAGTAATTAATACTAAAGAGCGTACTTCTTCTACATCTGGTTTTTTTCCCCCAGTACTTTTACCCAGGGGATTTGATGCTCTTAATTGCCATAAAGTTAAACGGTCGCCGACAATAGATTCTAAGTTTAAATCTTTAGCAGCCTGAAGAATAGCTTCAGAGCTAACATTGGCGATCGCTTCTAAAGCTAATATTGCTAAATCTAAATGAGATTTTATATTTTCTAATCGATCATCATCAATCAGCTTTGGCGCAGCTAAATCTTGCCATTTTGATGAATCAGCAGTGTTTTTAGTGGTGGATGGCATAATTACCAAAAGTAGGCAGAAAAATTGAAAACCTAAACAATTAAAACAATTAAATTGAGCTGGAAATAAAAGTTCATAAATATTGGCGACGATGTAGTTTATAAAAACTTTATTAGTATTTAATGATTATTACTGTTTTCTCAGACAGATTGTAACCTGCATAATTGATCTTGTATAAAAACAAATTTTTTGATTAAAAATGACCCTGTATTTATTTGGTGCTGTTGCATACTATATTTTCCTAATCTATAAGATGTTTCGCGCTCGAGAATGTTCCAAAACAGAAGAAATATCTTGGATTATAATTACAATCGCTTCCTTATTCTGGGTAATTGTTATTCCGATATCAATTATAGAGATACAGAATAAAATTAAAGTAAAAGCTCAATCAGACTTACGGACGAAACAAATCAAATCTAGTTCATAAATGTAACAGATTGTAAGATACTGTTAGCAAAAGTAATTAGAAAAAATTAAACTGTAATCTCAAAGCGGGATAATTACTACAAAAATATACAGCTCAAAGATATTTTTACGATCGCCTTACAGTAGAAATTTAAGCTTCAATACGAACTCACGTTAACTAGTTTTTTGTTCGTAAGCTTTTTAAAAAATCATTAGCAATCGCTGTGCCAAGTAAAATTAAACTACAGCCAAAAATCATTACTATAGCATTTCTCAGTTTACTGAAGTACATCTAACTTCTGCCTAGCTGCGGCGAACAAGCCTTGCTGCCCTCTGCCTTAAAACGATTCACTTTGTACCTGACTAATTTGAGAACCGCTATATCTGAAACTTTCATAACACCGTTCCTACTTTTCATTAACCTGACGGCTGGCTTCCCAGCCCAAAATAGCAGTTTTACGCCCTTTCCCCCAACGATAACCACCAAGTTCTCCAGAGCCTCGAATTACTCGATGACAAGGAATAAGATAGCCAATAGGATTTCTCCCTACAGCATTACCTACCGCTCGAATAGCAGTTGGACGACCAATAATTTCAGCAACAGTTTGGTAAGTTGTTATTCCTCCAAAGGGTATTTGTAATAGCGCACGCCAAACCTGAATCTGAAAATTAGTTCCCTTGACCAAGAGAGTTAGTGGTTTTCTGTACCTAAAGGTTGTTGAATCAAAAATCTTCTCAGACAAGACTTGAGTAACACATTGGTCATGAATAATTTCCGCATTTGACCATGATTGCCGTATGATTTGTTCAGCCGTTTGTTCATTAGCTATGTCTAAAAAATGAAGATTGCAAACACCACGGGCAGTTATAGCAATTAGAGATTTGCCAAATGGGGTGTCATGAATACCATAATGAATTTGTAAACCTATTCCACCTGCTTTATATTCACCAGGAGACATTGCTTCTAAGTTGACAAACAAGTCATGTAATCGCCCTGGGCTAGACAAACCTGTATCTAACGTCAAATCTAATAAGCTTTTAGTCTGGTCGATTTTTGATTTGGCATATTCGAGAGTTAAATACTGCAAAAAACGTTTGGGGCTGATACCTGCCCATTGAGTAAATAATCTTTGAAAATGCCATTCGCTAAGTCCAATATGTTGTGCCACAGTTATTAAATCGGGTTGATTTAGGTGATGCTCACGAATGAATGCGATCGCTTTGGCAATTCGCCGATAATCTTCGTTCTCCATAGACACCTAATATTTCAAAATCATGTAGTTCGATCCATGTTTTCTTTGTTTCCAACTCTACCAACGCTAATGAACTAAAGCCACCCGTTTCTTGCGCTCTAAAATGAATCAATTAACTCGGCTGACGGTTAATAATTAAACACAATCCATTCTCCTGAGACTTGGGCGATCGCTTTTCCTGGTAGGCTAGAGGTACGGCTTTTGTTGGGTGCAGATATTAGCTCCACCACTGCTTCTATTTGCTCAAAATTTGGCTGTTTAGAGATTATAGAGGGCAAAAATTGACGAACTGCTCGACGTTGAATTGCAATAGGTGCAGAGCGCAAACCTAGGCGGTTTAATTGATTATCTTGCTTTACTTTCTGTAATAGTTTTTGTGCTTCAGCTTCTAAGTATTCTACATCTGCTCGTAATAATTCTGCGGTTTGTGCCAGAGAGTTTTCCACCTGGGGATTAAAATTCTTTTGAAGGTAAGGAATCAACTCGCCACGAATGCGATTACGAGCATATCTATTATTTTCGTTAACTACATCAAACCAAATAGGTAAGTCAAATTGCTGACAAAATTCTAGGGTTTGACGACGATACAGGTTCAGAATGGGGCGTACCAAGATAACCTCTTTGGTCAAAGGGCGTTGCCAGCTTAATGCACCCAAGCCATCTGCCCCCGCACCTCGAATAAGATTGTATAAAAATGTTTCGGCGCGATCGCTTTTTGTATGCCCAGTGACAATATACTCAAACCCATTTTCTTCAGCAATTTCCACTAAAGCCTGATAACGCCACTTTCTAGCAGCAGCTTCGGTTTCTTGAATAACATTTGCAATTTTTAGATAAAAGGGCAGTTGCCAAATATGGGCTACCTCCCTTACTCTTTGGGCAATTCCTTCGTCTGTTGACCATTGATGATCGCAGTGGGCGATCGCTAATTGCCAATGCCATTTTGAGCATAAATCTAGCAACAGCTTGCCTAAACATAATGAATCTTGACCTCCAGATACAGCAATGAGAATTTTGGCTTTTTTGGGCAAAAGCGATCGTTTTCGCAGATTTTTATGTACTTTTGTCTGAACTTGAGTCCAATTTGCTTGAGGCATATTTTAAGAATATATAGAAATTAGCAATGGAATTAATTATTATCAATTTAGTTGCAAACTTTAAATAAATAACTGTGATTAAATCCTTAATTCATCATCTCAAAATTAATTAAGCTTATTTTTGAGCCACAGAAATAAGAAGCTAATTAGTATTATTATCTATGCTAAAAACTACTTATTTAAGCGATTTGCTCACATTATTCATTTTTTAACTAACCTAAGTCATGGTCATTAAATTTGTCGTCAATAATAATCGATTGTCGTGTGAAGGAAAGCTTAATAAAGGAATAAAGATTAAGTAAAGGAATTTACATTTGAAAAATTTATCAGTAATTATGTATAAGTAATAACTAGTACCAATAAATACTGATAAAAACTTGGTTTCAAGTGAAGTCCTCTAAGTTAAAAATAATTTATTATGATTCGTATATTGCTGGTTGATGACCAAAAAATGGTTATAGAAGCCCTAAAAATGTCTTTAGAACCTGAGCAGGATTTGCAAATTGTGGGGACTGCCGATAATGGTATTTCCGCTATTGAGCAAGTTGAAGCACTGCAACCCGATATTGTGGTCATGAATATGGAGATGCCTATCTTAGATGGGGCTAGTGCTACCCAAAAAATCACCAGTCAATTTGTGAACACTAAAGTTTTGATACTTACTTCCTATGACAGTGATGAATATATTACTAAATCATTGGCAATGGGAGCCAGAGGTTACTTATTAAAAAATACAGACTCACAAGACATTGCTGGAGCTATTCGCAATGTTCACAAAGGCTATACACAAATATCTCCTGGATTGCTAGAAAAGCTATTGGTATATACAGATTCAGGAATAATACTAAATAAGCTAAAAAATCCTGCAACTGCTCCTGGTCAGGGTAATATCTCCACTCGACAAGTTATTAGTAGACCACAAAGAACCGTTTCTAATTTGCAGCTTGCTTATCGTCAACAACAAGAAGAAATTGTTAAATTACGGCAAAGTCTGAGCAAAAATCAGCAGGAATTGCCAAAAATTAAGCGAAATCTCTCTACCAATAACAAATCAGTCTGGATGATTGCAATATTGGGGCTGCTTTCAATAGCAGCAATTAGCTTGTCTTTGTTCAAGCTTTACAACAAGACAAACACTATACAAGCCAAAGCTGAAAGTATTCAAACCAATATTATTCCCATGGAAAGAGTCGGTTTATATGGAGAATTTAGTCTTTGTGGTCTTGCTGAAAGAGTAGCAAAATCCTATAAGAATGATTCATCACTGGCTAATGTTTCTACTGTTTATGTAGCACAAGAGGATGACGCTATCATTTTAAAAGGGAAAATTCCTAATGCTACGCTGCTTAACAAAATGGAAAATCTTGCCAAGCAAGTTCCTGGAGTAAATAAAGTTTATACTAGTCAGGTTTCAATCCAACAAGACTCAGACGAAAATGTTCTAGGTTCTCAGGCAAGAGATTTTTTGCTTGAATCAAAAATCCCAGTATCAAAAATCCCAGTATCAAAAATCCCAATTAAAAATGAATAATGATTGTTGTCGGAGACTAAGGCATCCCTCAAAAACTTATCGATTAATTAAAAAGTAGATCTAATTACTTTTTACTGTCTTGGTGCGCGTTCCCAAGCCAGTCCGTTGCGGGTCTGTGACCCGTTGAAGGAACTGGCGTTTGCGCCTAACGGCGACGCGGTGAAGCAGTCCATTGGGCGGGTTCCCCGACTTGAAACAAAGAACTTGTCCGCATGTACTGCTGAACCCTTTAGGGGGTCGCACCGCTTTTTACTCCCTGCGGGGGGTACCCCTTGGCTACTTACGAGCAATTAAATTTTCTGTCCTAACCGATTAACGTACTGCGATATTACCGCTCGTAGCTTCTTGATTCAATCGCTTTTTGCGCTTGTCCGCATATTTGCCTCGCCATCTGCGATCGCCTTTTTAGTTCAAAAGTATTAGTGACGATAAATTTTACTTTTGAACTAAACCTCATCTATTTTAAAAACGGAGAAAACCGAGATTACTGCTAGGAAAATTCATCATTTTGTTGATTTTTTATTCAAGTAGAACTATGATTGATAAATAGTTAATTATTAGGAATAATAAACGTGTCTAACGATTTTGGTATATTAATCCGCAAAGCGCGAAAAGAAAAAAAGTATTCTCAAAGAGAATTAGCTAAACTACTGAAAATAGATTTTACCTATTTATCTAAACTAGAAAATAATCGTGCAGATTATGCCCCCAAAGAAGAGGTAATTCGCGGTTTGGCGAGACATTTAGATTTAGATCAAGAAGAACTAATTTTTCTGGCGGGGAGAATACCTCAACAGGAAGAAGATTTACTCAAGCAACATTATAAAGATATGCCTGCTTTGTTTCGTCGAATGCGAGAAAATCCCGAATTTGCTCAAAGAGTATTTCGCGAAGCTTCCACCACAGATAGCTAAGCTGTAAAGCATTTAGTTTACTTGAGGTCAATAGGGAGATAGAGGAAGAGTTTAACAGCTTATTTCCTAATATAAATAATATGCAATTTAAATGCACATCAGCTTAGGAGTTAAATGTTTGTGAGTGTTTTTCGTCCATTTAGATTTATTTCTAAAATTGATATTGAGGCTGCTGCTTTAGATGTTTGGCTACAAATGGAGAAAGCACAAAAGCCCCAATTGCCAGTGGATGCTAGCATTATTGCCGAGTTTCTAGATTTAGATTTAGTTTGGGATCGAATTGCTGATGACGAACAAGGGACAATAGCAGCCAGAATTTTACCCTTAGAAAAGCTAATTGAAATCAATGAAGATCTGCCACAACTAAGAGGGGGTTTTGGCGAATCAACCATTGCCCATGAGATTGGACATTGGGTATTGCATATTGATACCGAAAAGATAGACAGCTACAGCCGGCTTAAACAAAAGGGTGTTGATGTAAAAGTGAAGCCTTTTCTCTGTCGTAGTGACGATAATTTGGCAAAGATTGAATGGCAAGCACAATACTTTGCGGGATGTTTGCTGATGCCACAGCACATATTGACAGAATTGAAGCAGGGCAAAGATTTGAGCAAATGGCAGCATCTTTATCAAATGGCTCAACAGTTGGGCGTAACTATTTCTAATTTAACAACTCGTTTACAAGATCTAGGCTGGATTTCCCTTAATGCAGATACCCGCACAATTCAGTTAACTAAATAATTTATCTAAGATCTAAATAATCTTTTATTTCTTGGGCTAGCCAAGCTGCCTCTTCTTCTTTTAATGCGCCACCAAGATTGTAAATGCGATCGCTCCCTCGCAATGCAACTTGAAAAATAGATCCTGTACGCTGCACAAAAACGTTCTTTATTTTTTCACTAGCTAAAGTCGTCTTATCGTATTTTAAACCAAAAGCTTTACTGTAAATTACAGTCATATTGTTGTTGATAAATATGTCTGTTTTTGATACAAGTAACAAGAAAAGCTTGATTAATACCATTAAAGGAAGTAGTAACAATAAGGTGGGGAAAAACGTAGTAAAAAACAAGGAAAAGCAGAACCAGGTAAATAAAGCTGCTAATCCACTACAGCCACTATTAAAAAGCTCATTTGCTCTATCTAAACCTCCTGCGGGTATCTTGATTTCCAATAGTCCTTTTGCTTTTTTTAGTTCAACTAGCGTAAGTGGAGCAATACTGTTAATTTTGTATTTATTTGTTGCTCGTCTGGTGAAAGTTTCAGTTTGATTACCCAAGCTATAGGTAAACATCTTAGAAAGCAAAGTTTCCTTAGCCTCAACGGCATTTTGAAAGCGTTTTTCTACCGTAAATTCTGTTATTTTCTCTAACCAATCAATCAAGTCTGGTTTAATGTTAACGCGATCGCGAAATTGAATTCTAGAATCTTTATGAGGCAAATCCGCAGGGGATTTTCCTGTTAATAAATGAATTAAAGTTCCCCCTAATGCGTATAAATCGGAAGCCTCTACTGCCCTACCCCAAAACTGTTCTAAAGGTGCATAACCAACTGTTCCCACTACGGTAAAGGTAATTCCCGTAACTGCTGCCTGTGCCTGTACTGCGCCAAAATCGATTAAATAAATGCGATCGTCTTCTCCTAAAATTAGATTACTGGGCTTAATATCTCGATGTAGCACCGAGGGATTTAATTGATGTAGATAAATTAGAATATCCAAAGTTTCTTGGGCGATACCACGAATTTTATCCTCAGTAAAACGCCGACTTTGTTCTAATGATTCTTGCAAAGACAAACCAGGAATATATTGCTGTACCAAAGCAAACCAAGGAACACCTTCGCTAACTTCCTTATCTAAATCAAAATAATCATAATATTTAGGAATGCAGGGATGATCGAGAGTTTTTAGCGTCTGGGCTTCTCTTTCAAACAGCTTTAATTCTTCCCAGCGCATTTGCGGATTAAACGCCAACAACTTGATCGCGACAAATTTGGTACTAAGCTGATCGATCGCCAGCCAAGTTTGATGTCCTGCTGCGGTGCGCCCTAAACGTCTTTGCAGTTGATATCGAGAATTTAAGACTTGATGTTCTTTAAATACCATGCGATCGCCTTGATAAAATTAGTAAGGTACATAATTACTATTAAAAATTAATCAAAACCAAGTTTCTTTAAAATACTCAAGCTGAATGAAAACAGTATATTCATTTAGTCTGAACTTTTTTGCACTGGATTGACAACTATTTAGCAAAATTTTAAATATTTCTTATGCGATCGCCTCAGTTCTCTCAGAACAGACAAGTTATTGAGCGAAGGCAGCAAGGTGTACCCACCGCAGCTAGGCAGAAGTTAGAAGGCAGAAGTCAGAAGTCAGAAGGTTTACCTTTGAATTGTTCTTTGCAAATGACCCAAGACTATCTTTAAATAACTCAACTTATAAAGGTAGTTAACAATAATTTGTGCAAGAAGTCTAATATACTTAAAGAACATTTTAAACGCTATTTTTTTTTAATGAATCAACCATCTAAAATTAATAATCCTAATTTAGCTTCTATACAAGAACCAATAACTAGCGCTTTGCCAGAAGTCAAACAAATTATTGAGGAAGTCCTAAAACTAGAAAAAGATAAGCTATATTTAAAGACTCCTCGCAATATTAATGAAGATATTTTAAATATAATCAAAAAGATTGTGTCATGAAGTTAATTAATCTGCAACTATGCAACTTTAGACAATTTTATGGCAAAACGATCCCAATTAAATTTGCTAGTGGAGAAAAAAATACGACGGTTATTTATGGTAATAATGGTGCAGGAAAAACATCGATTCTTAATGCTTTTACCTGGGTGCTATACGAAAAATTTACCACTGCTTTTGCTTTTCCCGAACTATTAGTTAATCAACGTGCGGTTACAGAGGCGCAAGTAGATCGGGCGGTAGAATGTTGGGTAGAGTTGCAGTTTGAGCGCGATCGCAAGTCCTATCAGATCAAGCGTAAGTGTTACGCTAGCAAAAATACAGCCAATCAGATTCAATACAGCCAAACTAAGCTGTTTATGCTGGTTGCGGGGGATGATGGACGTTGGTATCCACCCCTTGAGTCTCCAGAAGATATTATTGACAGGATTTTACCTGCAAGCCTGCATCAATATTTTTTCTTTGATGGCGAAAGGATCGACAGTTTTTTTCGCCATAATCAGCATCATAGTATTGCTGAAGATACTAAAGAATTGTTAGGAGTAAAGGTTTTAGATCGGGCAATAGAACATTTGAAAAAAGCCAAGCGAACTTTACAAGAAGAATTACAGGAGTTAGGAGATACTAAAACTAAGCAGTTAGTAAAACAGCAAATTAAATTAGAGCAAGAAAGCGAAAATTTGGCACAGCGCAAAAACGGAATAATTGCTAAAGTTACCCAGCTTGAAGAACGTAAATTTAGTTTATCTAATCAGCTTTTAGAAGTTAGTGGTGCAGATAAAATACAAGAGTTAAAAAATAAATTAGTTAAACAGGAAGCAGCCGTTAAAAAAGATATTATTGATAGTAAAAATAAGCTTAAAAAAAGCATTTCTCAAGATGGCTATTTAGTCTTTTTACCCAATCTAAATAATAAGTTTGTAAAATTGCTTGAGCAGTTACGCGATCGCGGTCAATTATCTAGCGGTATCAAACAAGAGTTTGTTCAACAATTATTACAGCAGCAAAGCTGTATTTGTGGTGCAGAATTAAAACCAGATACAGATGCCTATCAAAAGGTAAAATCTTGGCTAAAAAAAGTAGAAATAAAAAATGTGGAAGAGTCGGCTATTCGTTTAGAAACTCAAATAAGTAAAATTGAATCTTGCTCAGATATATTTTGGCAACAATTAGACCAACAGCAGGCAGCAATAAAGCATCAATATTTAGAAGTAAATCGCCTAGAAGCAGAAATAACCAAAGCCAATAAACAACTACAAAGCTATCCTAATCGAGATATTCAACAGCTACAAAAGAAAATAGAGCAGATCGAATCGCAGCTTAAAAAGCTTATTTTAGAACAAGGAATAAATCAACAGCAGCAAAGCGATCGCGCCTTGCAATTAAACAAGTTAGCTCAAACAATATCTCAACATCAGTTAACCGAAAATAAGCAGAAATTGGCACAAAAGCGCATCGATCTAACCCAAGAATCTATTGTTAGATTAAACCAAGTAAGAACTCGTTTAGAACAGCAATTTAGATTAACTTTAGAGCAAAAGGTTCAAGAAATATTTAGCTTTATTTCTTTTACTCCCTATATACCCAAACTAAGCCCTAATTATGAACTAACTTTAGTCGAAAACACATCGGGAGTAGAAGTACCTGTTGCAGCTTCCACTGGAGAAAATCAAATCCTTAGCCTCTCGTTTATTGGCGGTATAATCGATCGCGTTAGACAATGGAGTCAGCGAAATACCTTAGTAGGTTATGATAGCAGCACCTTTCCCATCGTCATGGATTCTCCTTTCGGCAGTTTAGATCAGGTTTATCGACGACAGGTAGCCAAAGCTATTCCCGAACTCGCCAATCAATTAGTGATTTTGGTAACCAAAACCCAGTGGCTAGGGGAAGTAGCAGCAGAAACACGCTCACGAATTGCCCAAGAATACGTTTTAACCTACTATTCACCCAAGACAAACTGTGAACCTGACTATATCAATCTTCAACAGCAGAATTACCCTTTAGTTCAACCTAGTAGTAATAATTTTGAGTACACCAAAATTATGGCAATTAAAGATTAATATAGATAAATTTTTCAACAATTAAGTTATAACAGTATCGGTTGCTATATCAATCAGCTACGGGAGAAGAATAGGAGAAAAACGACAATGCTTTTCTTAGATTATACACAAGTCAAATACTGCAAGTTAAAAAATAATGATCGAGCCATATCAGGACTTATTTATAATGGTAATGTCTTTACAAGAGCCAAAGCTTTTCCCAAAGAAGAATTAGAAGCAGCTATCAAAGAATGTAGAGAAGAATATTTAGATCACGAAGAACGTTCTAAAATTGCTACTTTACTAGTCAAAGATAAAAATTCTGTGGGAATTTGGATGCAAAGCGATCGCTTTAAAGCATCTGATGCTATTCCAGCCTCTAGTGAGGATAAGCAATCACCTGAAGCAAAATTGCCTTCAGCTAGCTCTAACCAGCCAAAAACAGACCTGAGCAAAATCAGTATTCGGCAAATAGCATTAGAAATGCGTTCAGAAACAGGCGTAGAAGTTAAAACCCGTCGTTACAAGCTGAAGCTATATCAGCGTTGTTTTTTAGGCAATGAGGCTGTAGACTGGATTGCCAAACGAGTGAACATTTCTCGTGCTGACGCGGTTAGATTAGGTCAAAAAATGCTGGACAAAAACATTTTCGATCATGTGACCAATGAACATCAATTCAAAGATGAAGAGTTGTTTTACCGTTTTCGGGATGATGAAGGTAAAAGTTTGTGGAATAGCAAAATTTAAATCTTGCATTTCCCTAACTTAAAAAATCAATCTTATTAGTAGGCTTAAAGTTTGGAAAAACTTGACTCAGGCGATTATCAGCAACAGACAAATGATTTTGTAAAACGTGAGCAATTATTTCTCTATAATCTGTAGTTACAGCTAAATCTCGATCCTCATCAAGCTCAGGCTCATCTAAGCCTTTCCATTCTCCATATACTTTTCCCCCACGAACTCTTCCCCCCAAAAGCATCATTACATTACCATATCCATGATCTGTTCCTTTAGTACCGTTCTCTTTAAGAGTACGACCAAATTCTGACAAAACAACAATTACCGTATTGGTATAGATTGGCTCTAATCCTTTGACCAGAGTTGCTAGACCTTCGCCAAAAGAAGGCAATAATCGATCGAGGATTACACTTTCATTAACATGAGAATCCCAGCCACCTATGTCCATAAATGCCAATTGAGTTTTAGTGCTGCCCACCATTAATTTGGCTACTTCGTCTGCATCATCGGCAAAAGCGTTGACGTTCTTGGCTTGGCGAGAGGAGGACTTCATTTCTTGGCTTAATGCTGCTAAAACTTTCTCTCTGACCTTACGTCCCTCTTGATAAGCTTTACTCAAGTCATCAGTTCCACCATACAATTCATCAAAAGCTTTGCTAATGAATGGATGATCGGTAGGAATAGCTCCTGTTGAGTTTTTGCCAGGTCTTAAGCTGGCAATATTCATTTTTCCCTTGAGTATGTAAGGGGTAGTAACACCAACGTTAAGAGCTTGAGTTGCTTCTTCTTGAGGTAGTTGTGCCAAAAGCCGATTCATCCAACCATCAGGAGTGTTTTTAAAGCCTGGAGTTCCATTTTCAATATAGTCTTGTGCCTGAAAATGAGAACGCTCAACTATTGGTAAACCGCTAGCATGAACAAAAGCCAAACTTTTCTGTTGCCAAAGGGGCATCAAATCTTTTAGGTGAGGATGTAAACCAAAAAAGCTGTCAAGATCCAGCACACCATTTTTTTCCTGGGGATAGGGGATGGCAATAGTTGGTCTTGCTGAATAATAATTGGTTTCCTGATGGGGAACAACCAGATTCAAACCATCAACTCCCCCCCGTAATAACACTACTACCAAACGTTGAGGGTTAGCTGACTGGCTAAGTCCCTGAGCAGCCCAGCTATTTAAACCGATGGGAACTAAAATTCCTGTAGTTGCCAAACTGGCTGCGGTCAAAAATTTTCTTCTTTTCATGACTATTTTTAGCTGAACTACAAATTAAATTATATTGAGTAAAACTTATCTATACATTGCTTCAGGACTGCCTAAAATGAGGGCTGTACGAAGCTTTCCAGGGCTTTTAGCAATTACCTTTTTGGTGTGTACAGAAAGCTTTCCTAAGTTTGTTTCTATTTTTTGATATTCAACAGGATCTTGCTTATTTAAAGAGGCACTAGCGATCGCTGATGCAAAGCCTATCCTTTGTAACATTGCCTGGGAATTCAACCAAGTATCTTGAGTATTTTTGTAGCCAGTAGGAGGAATGCAACTATATATAGGCATTGACAAGCTGTTTATCATACCTCTAATGCGATCGTAGTCTGGCTGTTCGATCTCGCTGATTCTTACTAAGGAAACTATATACTGGTAAGGGGTTTTGAACTTTTGTTGATAATACTTGGGGTCATTAAATTCTGAAGCGTGAATTAAAGTATCCATAACAACTTTAATATTGCCATCACTTTTCATAAATTTTTGAGCTAGTTTATCTACCAGGCTAGATGGTGGTCGATCCGCAACAAAGTATTGTGCCAATTTATAGCTGATAAATTTAGCCGTAGCAGGATGAGTTGCCAAAATGTCTAAAGCTTGCTGTGCTTCTGCAATGCCGTTTGGCTCAATTTTATGACCTAAAAATACTTTTTCAGTCCGATCATGGCGTTTTTCGTCAAAGTAAAAGCCTTTTTTATCACCTTTTTTGCCAAGATAATCTACTCTCCAGCCTGTAAATATTTTGGCTAAAGTTATTACATCTTCTTGAGTGTAACCACCATCAATACCCAATGTATGTAGCTCCATTAATTCACGGGCATAATTTTCATTTAGATTCTCACTATTGTGCTTTTTATTAGAGTTACTAAACGCAAAATTTTTAAAGTTATCTAAATAAATCAACATAGCTGGATGACTGGCAGTTACTTCTAATAAGTCACGAAAACTGCCTAGAGCATTAGCCCGAATTTTATTCTCATAGTCGTTGACCCACAAGCTGATTGTACCCTTGCCTGCCATAACATTGAAGTGATTAAACCAAAAATCTACCATCACTTCTTGCAGTTGCCTAGGAGAATTTATTGCCCGCGCTAAATGAGCATCCATAGCCTCTAACCGAGCTTGTTTTTTTAAGTCATAGTTTTTCTCTTGTAGCTTTATTTTTTGTTCGGTAGATATTGTAATATCCTTTAGTTTTTGTTTATTGATATACTGCTCTGTTTGCAATTGAATTGGCTGTTGATTAATAAACTTTAGTCCAGCCAAATAATTATTCAAGCTAGAAGATTCTGAAATTGATTCAGGATTAAGCTGAGACTGAATATAAGCTTCAATGCCTCTTTTTTTTATATCTTTATGTTGGGCTGTATTTATCCCAAAGCTCAATCTTTCTAGAACTTGGCTTTGGTTAAGACGAGATAATTCACTTTTTCCTACGGTAACGTTGATCAAGCCAAGACATAGAAGCGAGCTACAAATTATAGTTAAGATGCCACACCATAGTTTATGTCTCATAATCTGTTGCAAAACTAGCAGCAATTTACAATTATTGTTTGTTATTTGAGATTTTTACTTTAACCTCAGAATTATTGATTGACAAATATACCGATACTCTTTTAACAGAGTTACAGTTCTCGCTGGCTGACACATTTCAGTGAAACTAATACCAAACTAGCTGTGGGGACAACCCAACACGCTACATCGCTTTTTTAAAAGCAAGATAGGATTTTAGTTACTGATTACTGATTATTGTTTAAGAGCTAAGGTTAAACCATCAGCGATCGCCAGCATACTAAGGTCTACTCTTTTGTCTTGATGTAGTTTTTGATTGAATTCCCGCAGAGCAACCGTCCTGTTATCTGGATCTTCTTTATCCGCAACCCTTCCAGACCACAATACATTGTCGATCGCAATTATTCCTCCAGGACGCAAAAGTGTTAAAGCTCGTTCGTAATAGTTGAGATAGTTGCCTTTATCAGCATCGATAAAGGCAAAGTCAAAGCTACTAATTTCTCCTTCTGCTATTAGCTGATCGAGAGTATCTAAAGCTGGTGCTAGACGAAAATCAATTTTGTGTTCGACTCCTGCTGCTTGCCAATAGCGACGAGCGATCGCCGTAGCCTCAGGATCGCGATCGCAAGCCACTACTTTTCCATCTTCTGGCAATGCTAACGCCACTACCAAAGAGCTATAGCCAGTAAAAACGCCAATATCAATGGTTTTCTTAGCTTTTAATAATTTAACGAGTAATGCCATAAACTGTCCCTGCTCGGGAGAGATCTGCATCACGCTGGCAGGGTGGCGATCTGTTTCTTCTCTTAGTTTGCCTAAAATTTCAGGCTCTCGTAACGATACTGAAAGCAGGTATTTGTATACACGATCGTCCAATCCCAAACTTTGCTTACTCATAATCCTTTAAATACTTCATGGTCTAATACAAACACCACTTAAGCAAATCTTATTCAGACTGATTAATTCTAACTTTTTGCAAAAGCAGCTGCTTTTCCGCACGGGCGATTGCTTTATAGGTTCGCTCTACCGCCTCTGGTTCAACGGAAATGGCATCAATTCCCCAGCCTATAAGTCTGGCAACTAAATCAGGGTATTCTACTGGTGCTTGACCACATATACAGCATTGTATGTTGTTAGCTTTGGCGGTAATAATTAACTCAGAAATTGCCCTGTGCATAGCTGGATGATTGGCGTTTAAACCGCGATCTCTAAAATCAGTCTGCTCACGATCTATTCCTAATAGTAGTTGAGTTAGATCGTTAGTACCAACTGCAATTCCTTGGACACCTGCCCGAACGTATTCAGATAATAACAAAATTACTGAAGGCACTTCTGCCATGATCCAAACTTTAAATGATTTGCTGCTGGTTAAACCAATATTTTTCAGGCGACGATAACAAAACTCAAACTCTTCTACGCTGCGAACAAAAGGTAAGATTAAATTGAGATTGCTGTAGCCTTCGGCTGTGATAGTTGCGAGTGTCTCTAGCTCTAGATCGAATAAGGCTGGATTGCAAATATAGCTGTATGTACCTCGATTACCCAAAATCGGATTTGAATCTTGGGCATACCAATCAATAGAGCGATAAAATACAGGACGAGGCGCAAAAGCACTGACAAACTGACGTAAAGAACTAGTTAAAGTGTTCAAAAAATTGAGGCGATACAATTCTGTTTGTCGTTGAGCAAAAAGCTGAGGCGTTAATAGCTCCCCCAGCATCAATTCAGAGCGTAACAACCCAACTCCATCTATAGGTAGATCGAGAATTTTGTTAATGCTTTCTAATTGAGAAAGATTAACCATTAACTTAGTAGCAATGGAAAAGCTAGGAGAAAGTGAATGGTTATCAGGCAAATGATGTAGAGATAAATGCCTAGCTGCTGCGGGATAAACTTTGCCGTCATCTCCGTTTAATAATACCTCAATTCCATCCTGAAGGATTTTAGTGGCATCAACAGCGTTAACTATAGCAGGAATATTCAATTCTCTAGCTACAATTGCTCCATGACTGGTTGTACCTCCAGTTTCGGTAATAATTCCGCCAACTTGCTTAATCAGGGCTATGTGATGGGGCAAAATAGCTTTAGTTACTAAGATGCAGCCTGGAAAAATCGGCATAGAGTGAATATCAAAGTGAGTATCAAAATCTTCAACTATTACAGTCTTGGCTAAAGCATTGCCTGGAGAAGCAGCAACACCATTTAACAGAGATGGTATAGATGATGAGGGTAATACTTGAGCTAAGCGATTTGCTAGCATAGAACCAGCAGGGAGGCGATCGCTCAATTGAGTAAAGTAAAACTGTGGTAGGGACTGATATTCTTCTGGTGCAGTCCAAGCTAAATATTTAACCTGGGGTTGTTTATCTAAAATAACCTGAGTTAACTGGAGCAGTTTGGCGATCGCTTTTTGCTCTAAAATATATTTCTTATGGGTTTCATCAGGCAGATAGGCTTCTAAGCAATCATTAGATGGTCGATTGAGATCGGTATTTTTCAGTTGATAAGCATAATTTTTATGCCCTAAGTATCGCGATAAAATACAGCTTGTTGCTCGATCTACATAGTATTCATCTGGCTCAACGTTTCCTTGAAGTAAACTCTGTTCCAAACCCCAGCTAGCTTTAATTCTTGCTACGTCTGAATTAAGCTCAATTATGCCTGAAGCGTAAGCGGGCTGGAGTGGTCTAACCAAGATAGCTAAATCGACATCTTTGATGCTTAATCCTAATTTATGCCAATACAATAGGCTACTGGCGGTAAATAATTCTGACCAGACTTTTTTAAGTGCTGTGGCTAAAGCTTGAGGATTATTATTGCAAGTATAAGATCTCCATAAGCCTAAACTTTCCTGCTGCTGATAAGGAATTGTTACAGAGGGTTGGAGAATGAAACTATCTGAATTTAACTGTTGTGCAGCCTGAAATATTTTTGTTGACCACAGATGAGGCAATGGATATTGGCTAATAATCTCACGGCTACGCTGGGCGATTAACTGTAAAGCCGAAGAGCGATCGCTGTCTGAAAACGAAGGAGAATTTGGCAAATGATCAATCAATAATTCTTCATGGTCTAAATCAGCTAAAAATTGCTTTGATAAACTGTGATCTAAAACAAATCCAGGTAAAATTGGACATTCATGTTGCAGTAATTGGCTGAGAATAAATAAATTATTCCCAACCAAATGTTGTTCTGAATGTTGAATTTGTGAAAGCCAATAAATATAGCTCACTGTTTTAACTCAATGTGTTCGTAGCTATAAGCTATAAGCCATTAGCTATAAGCTTAGATTAAAGTAGATGTAAATCAAGCCCTTCTCTCTTTTATATCTTTAATATGGAAAGAGTCTTTGATTAAAAGCAGATTTTGAGGACATAGTCTGGAAAACCCTTGAACTCTGTTGACAAGGGGCTGTTTCCGTCGTTTTACGGCGGAATTTATAAGCCCGTCGCCTGAACTACTTTTAATTGGCTTACAGCCTAAAGCTTAAGGCTTGAAGCTGACTGCAAGGCGGTTTTAATTGGCAGCTACTAACTCTTGCTCTCTAACTAAAGCTTTGGCTAAAAATTCCTCGGTTAGTTTGACAAAAGCTTTTGAACCTCCAGAGTTTGGCATAGCTACCGAGACTGGGGTAAACAAATCTACTGCCTTAGCAACATTAACATCCATCGGAATTGACTGTTCAAATAGCTGCTCTGGATAAAAGTCATCGCGGACTCTTTTCATTACCTGCTTATAATATCTGCCCATCAATCCACCAGCAGAAAGAATAAAGACGATTCCTAAAAGATTGACATCTACTGGTTGAGTATGTTTGTGACTTTCTCTTAGCTTAGCAATTCTTCTTTCCAAAAGCTGAATTCCCACTAAAGACAAAGGTTCAGGACGAGCAGGCAATAGATAAAAATCACTAGCGGCAATACCGCTACGAGTTAGCAAGTTATATCCAGGGGCGCAGTCGAGGATAATAAAGTCATAATTATCGGCTATTGGCTCAATAATTTCTTGAATTAAAATTCTCTCAAAATTATCCCAAACTTTTTGGAACTCTTCTTCTTGGCATTCAACTGCTTGTTGATGCAGCATTTCTGAGACTTGATACTCATCATAAAGCTCAATATCTCCTGGAAGCAATTCCAAACCATCTATGCCACAAACGTTGGTAACGATAATATCTTGAATGTCTAATTTACTCCAAGGATTAGGATTGATTACATTATCAAGAAGATAGCTAAGAGTATGTTTTTTCTTACGCAACTTCGCAAAATCGTGGGGTGAAAGCAAACTTAAGGTAGCACTAATTTGAGAATCTAGGTCTAAAACCAAGACACGCTTGTTGTGTTTGTGAGCCAAACAGGTTGCAAGATTAACGGTTAAAGTAGTTTTGCCTACTCCTCCCTTCATGTTGACGGTGCTTATAATAGTTCCCATGTTTGAAATTTCTAACAGTCCTTGTTAACGTTAGTGTGCCAGAATATATTGTGGCAACAATAAATCATAATATTTCCTATAGTTTTTTTAGTCGATGCTGATTTGTATTTGGGATTGTATGTAAGCTTATTTCGTAGCTATCAGCTATCAGCCATTAGCTTTTAGCCTTTACGGAATTGTATTTTATGCTTTAATTTGGGAACACTAGCTTGTATGTAGCTTAATTAAGCTAGTCGATCTGAGGTATTGAGCATGACTTACTATAAATTTAATCCTAGAAATCATATTTGTTCCTTAGTTTGGACGGTGTTTCTTTTAATTACCATTACGAAACAAACCAAGCCGATCAACGGTATTACCTGTGCAGCTTTATTTGGCTTGCCTACCATTGCAGCAGGAATTAATCTACGGGAAAAAGCCGAACGCAACAAGCGCAGCCAAATTATTAAGATGATTACAGAAAAGCAAATGCTTACTGCTAGTCAGACAGCAAACATCTTAGATATTCTCGCTAGTGAGGCTTAGATATTACTTAGCCAGCTTTATCGAGAATCAAGGATCAACGTTAGTAATCGCAGTGAAGACATGGCTGTTGTTTATATTCCCATGAATTAATTATGGTAGATTGCGCGATCGCTTTGGGCAGTAATGAAGGTAATTCTCTAGATATCTTGGAAAGTTCTCTCAACGCCCTCAATCAAATTCCTGGTATTGTTCTTAAGGCAACTTCTAGCTGGTATCAAACTAGACCCATAGGTACACCACAGCCTCAAGCAGACTATCTTAATGGCTGTGCGTTGTTATCAGCAGCACAAACACCCGAAGAGTTGTTGGCTATTCTCCAGGCTACGGAAACGCAGTTTGGCAGGGTAGGTAAAGGTACGTTGCAACCCAGAACCTTAGATCTAGACTTACTGCTATATGCAGATCTAGTTTTAAACACTCCTAATTTAACTATTCCCCATCCTCGCATGAGTGAACGTGCTTTTGTCTTAGTTCCTTTAGCCGAAATTGCCCCAGATTGGATTGAACCAGTGTCAGGAACAAAAATAGTCAAGCTTCTGCGCAATGTGAATACTTCGGGAGTTAAACCCTTTGTTACGGCTTAGTAATTCCCTCTCTAGTACGATAAATAGAACCAAAGTTTGAACCAAAATGTATTTAAGTTCACAATATTTGCTTAAATCATTATGTCTGACAACAAGAATGCCACTGGTAAAAGCGGTACTGCAAAACTTTAGGAGAAGTCACAATGAGTGAATGAACAGCTAAGGTTTAAAGGAAAGTTGATTTTCACAGCATATAATTAATTTTAAATTGATCGCTAATTATTAACTCATGGCGATCGCCTTTAAATAATTACCAAGATAGACAAAACGATGGGTAACAAGGTGGTGACTGGATACGAAGCAATTATCCCAGGTGGCGGAGAGATGGGTGCGTTGGTAAGATCCTATGACTGGTCGCAAACTTCCCTTGGCGCAATTGAAGGGTGGTCGCCTAGTCTGAAGACGGCAGTTAGCATCATGCTAGGATCGCGCTACCCGATGTTTATTTGGTGGGGAAAAGAGAATCTTAATTTTTATAATGATGCCTATATCCCAATTTTAGGCGCGCGTCATCCCCAGGCATTAGGTCAGCCCGCGTCTCAAGTGTGGGCTGAAGTTTGGGACTCACTGAGTCCCCAAATAGAAGGGGTTTTGCAAGCAGGGCAAGCCTCATGGAACGAAGCTTTATTTTTAATAATGGAACGCAACGGCTATCCAGAGGAAACCTACTTTACTTTTTCCTACAGTCCTATTTTTGGTGAGAATGGCGGTATTTGTGGACTCTTTTGTGCCTGTAGTGAGGAGACTCGTCGGGTCTTGAGCGATCGCCGTTTACAAACCTTACGAGAATTAGCAGCCGAAACCCTGAAAGCAAAAACGGCAAAAACTGCGGGAGAAATGGCGATCGCTACTTTAGGCAAGAATCTTCACGATTTGCCCTTTACCCTTTTGTATCTGGTAGATGAGACGGGAACTAAAGCGCGACTTGTCGCTAGGACTGGATTAGACGCAAGATTGTCCATCAGTCCTCCAGAAATCAAGTTGAAAAATGAAGATGATTTATGGTCGCTAAATCTGGTCTTGCAGTCTGGTAAAAGCCAGGTCATACAACTGAGGGAATCAAAGTATGGTCTGCTACCTGGTGGTGCTTGGTCAGAGCCAGCCAAATTAGCTGTGGTGTTGCCTTTGACAACTTCAGAACAAATAGTAAACGGTTGGTTAATTACAGGTGTTAGTCCTCTGAGGGAATTTGACGACGATTACCAGGGCTTTTTTGATTTAGTAGCGGGACAAATGGCTACGGCGATCGCCAATGCTCAGGCTCATGAAGCCGAAAAACAACGAGCAGAAGCCCTAGCGGCAATTGATCGGGCAAAAACGGCATTTTTTAGCAATGTCTCTCACGAATTTCGCACTCCTTTGACCTTGATGTTGAGTCCCCTAAGGGATGCTTTAGACGATACTCCGCCGTTACAACCCTTACAGCGACAAAGAATTGAACTAATTCAGCGCAATGGATTAAGACTGTTAAAACTAGTCAATACCCTGCTAGACTTTTCTCGCATTGAAGCAGGACGCATCCAGGCAGTATATCAGCCAACGGATTTAGCTACCCTAACCGCCGAACTTGCCAGTGTCTTTCGAGCAGCAATTGAACAGGCACATCTTCAGCTTGTGGTAGATTGTCCTACTTTACCCGAAGCTATTTATGTCGATCGCGAACTATGGGAAAAAATTGTTTTTAATTTAATCTCTAACGCTTTTAAGTTTACTCTTTCAGGAAAAATCACGGTACGGTTGCGCTGGCACAAAACGTTGGTAGAGTTGACGGTAGAAGATACGGGGGTTGGTATTCCCTCCGCCGAATTACCCCGTTTATTTGAACGCTTTTATCGGGTTAAAGATGTTCAAGGACGCAGTTTTGAAGGTTCGGGCATTGGTTTATCTTTGGTGCGGGAATTGGTAGAACTCCATGCTGGCACAATTACGGTAACAAGTATTTTAGACAAGGGTAGTTGCTTTACAGTAGCGATTCCTACAGGTTCGGCGCATTTACCTAACGATCCTGACGAACAGAGCGTTAGCCCAGATCGTCGTCTGGCGACGACTGGCGATGCCTCAGCATCGCGTGCTTCGCAACGCGCCAACGATAATTATGCCGAACTTAATATCTCATCATTAAATGTTAACCCTTATGTCCAAGAAGCTTTAAGCTTGCTGCCAAAGCCGTTACCGTCTGAAATTCAATCGCAAGTTGTCAACATTCCCCCACAATGTTTATCTACCACAACGGCTCGTATTTTACTGGCTGATGATAATGCCGATATGCGCGATTATCTAGAACGGCTTTTAAGCTACTGCTACACAGTGGAGACAGTTGCAGACGGCATTGCAGCTATGGATGCAGTGCAAGCCAACCCACCAGATTTGGTTTTAAGCGATGTAATGATGCCTGGAATGGATGGCTTTGAACTATTGCGATCGCTTCGCTCCACTCCACAAACTCAAGAAATACCAATCATTCTCTTATCAGCACGCGCAGGGGAAGAGTCTCGCATCGAAGGGCTAGAAGCAGGAGCAGATGATTATTTGATCAAGCCTTTTTCGGCACGGGAATTACTCGCCCGTGTTGAAGCTACGCTCAAACTAGCCGAACTTCGTAAAACTGCTCAAACTTTGCGTTTTCAAACTGAAATTGCCGAAACCAGTCTGCAAAGCGTTTTATCCAGCCTCCGCGATGGTTTCTATACTCTCGATCGCCAGTGGAATTTTACCTATGCTAACGATCGTCTACTAGAAATTGCCAATTCACAGCGTAAAATGATAGTCAATAAGAATATCTGGGAGTTGTATCCCGATCTAATCAATACTGAGTTTGAGCATCAGTTCAGGCGGGCAATGAAAGAGAGAAATTCTTGCCAATTTGAATATTACTATTCAGTTTGGGATCGTTGGTATGAAAATCGCATTTATCCTGTTCCTGATGGTTTAGCAGTATTAGTTGCCGATATTAGCGATCGCAAATATATCGAACGAGAGCGCGAACAACTACTAGTAAGAGAAACCCTAGCCCGTGGCAAAGCCGAAGAATTAAGTCGGTTGAAAGATGAATTTCTAGCAATTGTCTCTCACGAATTACGCACTCCCCTCAATCCCATCTTAGGTTGGTCGCAGCTTCTGAGTGCAGGTAAACTAGACACAGGGCAGACAGCCAAAGGCATCGCCATAATTGAGCGTAATGCCAAGCTTCAAGCACAGCTAATTGAAGATTTGCTCGATGTTTCTCGCATCCTGCGGGGCAAAATTAAGCTAAATAAAACTGCGCTTAATTTAGCTAATATTATTAATTCGGCGATCGCCACGGTTGAATTAACTGCCCAAGCCAAATCAATTCAAATAGTTAGGGACTTTGAACCTAATGTCGGAGTGTTGGGAGATGCCCAGCGTTTACAGCAAATAGTCTGGAATTTACTTGCCAACGCAATTAAGTTCACGACCGAGTCGGGCAAGATAACAGTTAAACTAAATAGAATAGGGCGATCGGCTCGTATCCAAGTTATCGATAGAGGTAAAGGTATCGAACCTGAATTTCTGCCCTATGTATTCGATCGCTTTCGTCAGGCTGATAGTGCCTCTACTAGAAACTTTGGCGGATTGGGTTTAGGTTTAGCTATTGTCCGCAATTTAACCGAATTACACGGTGGTTCGATTGCGGTAGAAAGTCCAGGAAAGGATCGAGGAGCTACATTTAGCGTTGAAATCCCTCTAGAATCAGATTCGGCTGAGATATTAAGTAATCCTCCATTAGATAATCTCGTTCCCACAAAACAGCTTCAAGGTATTAGAATATTGGCGGTTGATGATGAAGCAGATTCCCTCTCACTGCTAGCCTTCATTTTGGAACAACAAGGGGCTAAGGTAACAACAGCAACATCGGCAAGCAAAGCCATAGAGGCTTTATCAGAATCAGCTTTTGAGCTTTTGATTAGCGATATTGGAATGCCAGTCGTCAATGGCTATGAATTGATGCGTCAAATTCGCGCTCTAGAATCTCCTCTGGCAAATATTAAGGCGATCGCTCTTTCTGCCTATGCAGCAGACTTCGACCGACAGCAAGCAAAAGAAGCTGGTTTTCAACAACATATTGCCAAACCTCTGAATGTAGATGCTCTTGTTGCCACAGTCAGCAAGCTCGTTAACCAAAACCAGTCAAATCCTAGACGTTAAACATTTCAACTTTTGTCAAAAATTGTTCTAAATTCCATGGTTTATAAATTATTCCACTTGCTCCTGCGTTGATAGCATCTTGACAGCTAACGCTAGTATCGGCAGTCATTAGTAAAATAGGAATATAAGGCACTTTTTGATGATTACGCAGATATTCAATTACTTCGTAGCCGTCCATTTCAGGCATCATTAAGTCTAAAATAATTAAGTCTGGTTTAATTTTCTTTGTCTCTACCTGAGTTATGGCAGCTTTTCCACTGTCGGCTGTATTTACTTCATAACCTTGGTCTTCTAAAATAAATTGCGCCAAAAATAAGTTATCAGCAATATCATCGACAATCAAAACATACTTTGTTTGTTTCTTTTTTATTAAAGACATGGACAAGTCAATTTTATTATTACTTTAGTAATCCTATTAGCTTTATCTCAAAATAGCCTCTACTCAAAGGATGATAAAAAAGGCAATCAAAATTAGTTAAAAGTAGCAGTTTTAAAATGTAAGATTCATTTTCACAATGCTGATAACTGTTTATTTTAAGGCTTGAAAAAGCTTTATTGCCTTTGCTATTTGAACGCTTATGCCGATTATGTCCGCTACAGTGCTGATAAAATATTATTACTATGGGAGGATAATAAGTTTGAGTATTGAATATCTATTTTTAAGCTTGTGTGACTAGTAAAAACTACCACTTATCAGGGTAAGAATCTTAACTGAGTAAGCTATAGGGGCGACACAAAAGATTAAAAAGCAAGCTTGAAGGCTAATGGAGTAAAGTAGTCTCCCAGAAAATGAGAGACTATTATCAATAATCTTTTTTGTTGAAAAGGCAATGATTCAACTACCTGAAATATATAGCAAACACCTGAAAAAACAGTTTAGTTATCCTCAGTATCTAATTCTGTTAATCGTGATTAACTTAGTTCAAGATTTGCCAACAGTACGATGAGAAGAATTAGCTCGTCGTTTTGCTGTACCTATTCAATTGAGGAGTAGAATTAAAAAATTACCACGATTTTTATCTCTGGAGCAATTGAATATTAAAACTCTCTGGTTGGCGATTTGAGAATCTTGGGTAAAAACAGAGTGGCACTCAAAAGAAGTAATCTATTTAGTTATCGATCGCAGCCAATGGTGAGCCATAAATTTATTGATGGTTAGCATAGTTTATGATCATCGAGCTGTTGCTGTATCTTTTTTTCTTTTACCCCAGAGTTGCTTATGCCAAACGAATGGGTATCGAAGAAGCGATGCAGCGCGGTCGCGGTCTTGGGACGGCGGCTTTTGAGTCGGAAGCTTCCCACTCAAACTCGACAGTTCCTTCAACGCGACGGGGCTTATAAACTGCCGACGCAGGTTCGGCAGATAGTCCCTTGGAAACCCGCGCAACGGACTGTCTCGCAACGGGTGAGTGGAATATGCTTCCTACACGGAAGCATTTCCTCACCCCAAAACGCGCCTTGGCTTTCCCTCATGAGCGACACAGAGCCTATCGGCTCAAAGTCCCTTCGGGACGCTGGGGCGAATGCGCCGTTCAAGACAATGTTTCGTGATTTAAAATTAGGTGGGTATAATCTTGAAGTTACTCAACTTACCAGTCATCGGCTAATTTCTATCATTTTATTAGTGACTATTGCTGACTCTATTTCTACTTTGTCAGGACGATGTATCAGGCAAAAAGGGGTTGCCAAGTATGTCTGTTGTCCTACCGAAGCGAATAGATTTGATCGAAGACATAGTAGCTTTTCTCTTGGTTTACACGGTCAAAACTGGATTGAATCAAATACCTTTTGCCAAGATACAGTGCAAGAATTAAGCGGTTTTTCGACTGATAAAAATGACTATTATCGCCAAGCTATGAGGGCGAAAACCCTAATTCAGCAAGCTTTCTAATTGTTCGTGTCTCCCCCGCAGGCTTGTTTAAACATCTGTTGGTAATCGGCAAACCAAACGCTAGCACGATCATGTTTTATTACCCTCCAAACTACGGGTAAGGCTCTACCTCGATGAACTACCGCCAAACCTATCAGACAGTACTTGTCCCAGAATAGAGAAGTATCAAAAGTCAAAAAAATACTTTCTTCTTTCCACCCTGCTAAAGCAGCCTTAATCAGTAGTGGTTTGTAGATTCGATGAACGTTAATGCGAGAATTATTGAGCCTGCGTTGAATACGTCTTTGTCTACTCTGAGCAAATATACCTCGACAGGGTATGTACATTGACCATTTAGTAAGATTTACACTACCTGTATGTATTAAAGCAATTATCTTCCAGATGCAGGTTTTGAGATGGCCTAGATCTGACCAATCTGCTGGTTGACCATCCATTGATTCAAGGCATGGTAAAGACGGGAGTTTTTTTCCTAGTATTCTGAAATTGTGAGTGGAATCTAATCTCACAATGCTGACTCCCTCATACTTTGGTCAACCCTCTTAATCCTCTGACTACTCTTCCTTTTAGCTGTCTTAACTTCAATTTTTGTCAGTCAACCAGAGGTTTACCACTAGTTTTGGAGCATTACGCTAATTCTGAATTTTTATTGATACGCTTAATTGTACTCATTAATCTGCAAATTTCGTTAAATATACTAGCACAAGCCTCAAAGTCAGTTTATTGGTTGGAACGCTACACCGTTGTCCAAAATCCAAGCACTACTGTCGAACTTTTAGAAACTTTAGCTAATGATAGTAATACTATAGTTCGGGCTGCTGCCAGAACCAAACTCGAAACTAAACAATAAACATCTTATAAATTTTGTAAGAGCAAATCGCGAGTTGCTCCTCCTTATTAATTAAAAAATGACCCCAACCCAACTAAAAAACTACCTCAATCAACTTATTAGCCAAAATATTAGAATCAGTACCATGATTTGGGGTGCGCCAGGAATCGGAAAGTCTAGTATTGTAGCTCAACTTGCCCAAGAACATGAGATCGATTTTGTTGACGTGCGTTTGTCTCAACTCGCGCCTACAGACTTGCGGGGTTTACCTGTAGCCATAGATGGTATATCCAAATGGTATCCTCCTGAATTTCTCCCCAGGAAAGGCAAAGGAATCTTGTTTATGGATGAATTAAATATGGCATCTCCAGCTTTACAGGGAGTGGCGCAGCAGTTAATTTTAAATCGTCGGGTGGATTCTTATATCGTTCCCGAAGATTGGTATGTTTGGGCTGCGGGAAATCGCAAAGAAGATCGCGCTGCCGTGTTTGATATGCCTACACCTTTGGCTAATCGATTCTTGCATTTACAGGTAGAAGCCGACTTTGACAGCTTTAAAGCTCATGCGCTGGAGAAGCAAGTACACGAACAGATAATTGCTTTTCTTTCCTTTCGCTCTACCCTGCTACACAAGCTAGACCCCCAGCAACCAGCCTGGTGTTCGCCAAGATCTTGGGTGATGGCTAGTCATTTGCATTATGCTGGCTTAGATATTGCTAGTGCGGTTGGAGAAGGCGCAGCAGCAGAATTCTCAGCTTACATCACTTTATACAAAACACTGCCCAACTTAGTATCTATTTTACAGGGAGATGGTAATGCGATCGCTTTTCCTGAAGAACCATCGGTTAAATATGCCACTACGACAGGTTTAACCGTTAGAGCAAAAGATGCTAACCAGGCTTACAATGCTTTTAACTGGTTGAGTAATAAAGCTACTGCCGAATGGGTACAGTTATTCGCCGTTGATATGTTCCGTCAGATGCGTAAGTTAGGACAAATGGGTGCATTGGCAAAATTGGTTAGACAAGATAGTCAGTTGCAGAAGTTTTTAAAAGATTTTCAAGAATTAGTTGGCTTTTAACATTCCCCTGTCTTATTTAGCATTTACACAACTTGGGATATAACTACAGGTTCGGATACAAATGAGAATAATTCCTGTTTGTGAAGCGACCTGCTTTAATTTTAAGGTGATGCGGAAAAATGATTTATGGTAGTTCTTATGTATTTATTTTTGCGATCGCCCAAAATCCTAATACACCTCTTGATATCATACAAAAACTAACTAATGATGGTAATAAAGTAGTTCGTGCTGCTGCTAAAGAAAACTTAAAAAACAAACAAATAAATGAATGAATCAGCAACGAACTAATCAAAAAATAATTAGTGCTTTTTTTATTGCGTTTGCGAATGCGATCGCTAATAAGATTAACTATCTTCATCTAAATTTGATTTTAAAATATTTTCAATATCTCTAGATCCATGAATAATCCTAATTATTTCTGTTTTTGCTCGATCCTGGCTTGTACCTCAGTGCGAATGTTAGCCCAATCGTTTTCTGTCATGGAGGTAGCTTCACCAGAGTTTAAGCCTTTTAATAAAAGGGATTCTAGCTTATTCTGTTCTTTTTGAGCGCAATCGCAGTAGCAAACAATTTCTAAAAATCTCCTAGGCTGTCAATCAACAATTATCAATTAAGCGTGAGGTGGGCAAAAAAAATAATTGTGTTCCCAATAACAGTACAAAATAACTAATGTTTACCATAAATTGTCGGCATAATTAGTCCAAATTAATGATCTCAATCGGTTCAATTGGTTCTGCTGGTTGGAAACCAAAGACGCGGGAGTAAAAGTAAAACTCGCTATCTAAAGCTTTTTTAATATTGGCTGACATCCGAAAGCCATGTGCCTCTTCCTTAAAAGACACATAAGCCACGGGTAAGCCTTTGGCTTTGATCGCCTCGAACATCATTTCTGCCTGATTGGGAGGAACAACCTTGTCTTCCAAGCCTTGAAAGAAGATAACGGGACAGTCTAATTGTTCGGTAAAGTGAATCGGCGATCGCTGTTGATAAATTGTTTGGTCTTCAGGATATTTACCAATCAGGCGATCAAGATAACGGGACTCAAATTTATGAGTGTCTTTTGTCAATATTTCCAAATCGCTTACCCCATAGTAACTCGCACCAGCTTTAAACGTATCGCGAAAAGTTAATGCTGCCAAAGTTGTATAGCCTCCTGCACTACTACCTGTAATTACAAGCCGATTTTTGTCTACTTTTCCTTGGTTAACTAAATACTTAGCAGCATTGACGCAATCATCTATATCAACAATGCCCCATTTGCCATCTAGTCTTTGGCGATATTCCCGACCATAACCAATACTACCGCCATAGTTAACGTCTACATAGCCAAAACCCCGACTTGTCCAATACTGAATACGCAGGTTTAAATCTACCGAGGCTGCTGCGGTAGGTCCTCCATGACTCTTGACGATTAAAGGAGGAAGTTCGTTTGTTGGGGCGGTATAATCTTTATTGGTAGGGGGATAATACCAGGCATGGGCAGTCAGATCGTCAGTAGTCGGAAAAGCGATCGCCTCTGGCAAAGAAAGATACTCAAGATCGATAGTCAAATCTCCTGTTTGCTTTAATACCTGTTCTTGACTACTGTTTAAATCCAGTTTGATCACCGCAGTTGCTTCTGTGGGAGAGCCACCAATAAACACTACACAACCGCTTTTTGTACTTTGTACATCAGATATATTAGTGTATCTGGTTTTAATTTCGCTAAAGTTTTTAGTCTCAAGATCGATAACGCCTAAATTCCAACTTCCATCAGCCGAATAAGCACAGACCAGGCGATCGCTGCCGACAAAAGCATAGCTAGACAAGCCAAACACCCAGTGAGGATAAGCAAACTCGGCTGCCATTTGGTGTAATATTTCTACTGAACCATCAAGATTGCGTCGATAAATATTCCACCAGTTAGTGCGATCGCTGGCAAAATAGAGTCTACCATTTTTATGCCACTTTGGCTCACAGATAGACTCAGCTTTTCCTCCTGCTACTAGTTCAGGTTTACTGACACCGCGATCGTCAATCTTAGCTAGCCATAAATAAGTGCTGTCCCAAGGCATATCTGGATGATTCCAACTTAACCAAGCTAATTGTTGACCATCAGAACTTAAACGAGGGGAAGAATAAAAGTCATTACCTTCAATTAAAATTTGAATTTTTCCTGTACCCAAATCAATTGTAATAATGCTGTTTTTAGCTTCAGCAGAAGTAGAAGAGGAATGATCTTCACATACACAAATCAAACGATCTCTATCTCGATCGACAATAATATCTGCATAGCGTTGCTGCAATTTATTGGTCAGAGGCTGGGGTTGCTGGTTGAGAACCTGTTGATATATCCTCCCGTCTTCATAATTAGAAAAATAAACTGTCTCTTTGGCTACTGTATATGCTCCTCCACCATACTCATGTATTTTGTTGCGAACATTTAGGGGAGAAGGAGTGACATTTTTAATTCCGCCCTCATTGAAATAACCCACAATTAGGTTGCGACCTTTTTCCTGGGGACGTTTTTCCAACCAGTAGATATCATCATTATTTACGCTAATTTCCCCAATTCCAATTGTTTTTGAGACAATTAAATCTGAGGTAATAGGAGATTTCCAAGAACCATAAGTAGCTGTTTGAGATGTAGTCATGATTTTATTGCTTCGCCTTAAATATAATTCTTTACGTCTACGCTTAATTATTTTTACAGCTTTGAGAACATAACTCTTATAGTAATATCTCAAGTAGCAATGTATAGCAAAAGAACTAATTTAGTAGTTTGAGTAGAATTAGTGGTTCTCTATAATTGCTTACAAATTATTTCTTTTAGGGTTATATTTCCGACAAAATTTTGCCACTACAAAACGCAGCTAACTTAAGTAACTAAGCAAAATAAAGAATAAGACCCTAATTTATTGGTTTTTTGTTGCAAATATTGCATTTATAGCTCGCTTTTATCTGTATGATTGGTGTTTAGGGACAAAAAACGAAGTTTTGGCATGATTACTGTTTATGAGCAATTTTTGCTAATAAAAGTTACATAAGTTAATAAATATCGTGTATTGTAGAGATAGGCAACTGAAAAGATAAAGATTTTAGTTTTGTCTGTTTAAAGGAATTTTGGTAAAAGGTGATACCAAAAATTCAAGACAAAAACAAACTGCTGAAAACGCTAAACCTGGAAATCAGAGCCATACACTTAACAAAAGTAAACATAAATTCTCATAAAATTCCAGATTTTTATTAGTTTCAAGCTTTTCAAGGCTCAAAATACCAGTAAACGAGAGAATTTCATTCTTACCTAACCAATAACAGTAAGTAAATCGCGTCATGAAAACAGCACAAAAATCTAACGACTTAGTTAGAAGCTATCTTAAAGAAATAGGTCGCGTTCCTCTGCTGACTCACGAGGAAGAAATTCTATATTCCAAAAGAGTTCAAAAAGCGATCGCTCTAACCAACATCAAAGAAGAGCTAGAAGCAGAACTAGGGATAGAACCGACAATAGAACAGTGGTCGCAAGCTGCAAAAGTAACTCAAGAAGAGCTACAAACCCTAATTGAGGCGGGAGAGTCTGCCAAGCGTAAAATGGTAGAGGCAAACCTGCGTCTGGTAGTTTCAGTCGCTAAAAAATACCTCAAGCGTAACCTCGATCTGTTGGATTTGATTCAAGAGGGAACGATTGGGATGCAAAGAGGAGTGGAGAAGTTCGATCCCACCAAAGGATATCGATTTAGTACCTATGCTTACTGGTGGATTCGTCAAGCCATCACTAGAGCGATCGCTGAAAAGGGTCGTACTATTCGCCTACCGATCCATATTACTGAAAAGCTCAACAAAATCAAGAAAGCTCAAAGGCAACTAGCTCAACAAAAAGGAAGAACAGCAACTATTGCCGAGTTAGCCAAAGAACTAGAACTAACGCCCAAACAAGTACGGGACTACCTAGAAAAATCCCGTCAGCCTATTTCCTTGGATGTCAGGGTTGGCGACAACAACGATACCGAGTTGGGAGATATGTTAGAAGATACGGGACAATCTCCTGAAGATTTCGCCACTTCTTCATCTCTTAGAAGAGACTTAGAAAAGCTGATGGCAGATTTAACACCCCAACAAAGGGAAGTGCTGTCTTTGAGGTTTGGCTTGAGCGATGGTAAACCAATGACTCTAGCTAAAATAGGCGAATGTTTAAGCATTAGCAGAGAAAGAGTCAGGCAAATAGAGCGAGAAGCACTATCAAAGTTACGCAAGCGCAAAATAGCGATTCGCGAATATCTAGCCAGCTAAAGCCTTACTTATCTTATACTTAGGTCGGAAAACTTACCGCTCATAGTTCGGTTCTACGTAATTCCTAATCTAACGTAAGGTGATTAAATTAAGTAACGATTAAATAAATATCATCGAATAGCAGATATACTCTTTCAATCTTACAGTATAGAGGTAAGTAAAGTGCAGAGCCAAAATAATCCTCAGAACACTTTTATGCAAAATAAAGAAGATAACAATTTATGGAAGTATGTCCAGTCTTTAAGCCCAGAAGCCACGGCTCAACTTTCCCAACCAGAATCGAGAGAAGTTTTTCAAATCATAGAACAAAATATAGTTGGATTATTAGGCAGTTTGCCTACAGATAATTTTGAAGTAGCAATTAGCACAAATCGTGAAAGCTTGGGACGTATGTTAGCTTCGGCGATGATGAGCGGTTATTTCCTGCGTAATGCAGAACAAAGAATGACTTTTGAAAAATCTTTGTCGGCAACTCAGGCAGATAGTCAACAGTTTTAACTGTGAATTAAATTATTAATGTAGGCAACCTTTATCGACGTAACATAGAGGTTGCCTTTCATTTGCGCTCGGTAGTCTGTAACCCAGTAGATAAATTAAGCTTTGACACTTCATGGCAAAATCACCAACTCTCCATAAGCAGATTGGGGTAGCTGTAATCACCAACCAGCAGGGAAAAATTCTGATAGACAAAAGAAAGCCAGAAGGAGAGATGGGAGGCTTATGGGAATTTCCTGGAGGAAAAATTGAACCAGGAGAAACCATCGAAGAATGTATTCAGCGGGAAATAAAGGAAGAGCTAAATATTGAAATATTAGTAGGCGATCGCTTAACAACTATCGTTCATAGATATAAAACATTTAATATAACCCTATATGTCCATGATTGTCAGCACTTGAATGGAACACCAGAATGCCTAGAATGTGTGGAAATTCAGTGGGTAAGTCCCTTGGCGATGAATCAATATCAGTTTCCTCAAGCTAATATACAAATTATTAATCTTCTGCAACAAAGAGGCATAACTAGATGAATGCCAAAACTACTTCTGATAGCCTCATCATCAGAGAATTTACGGCTTTAAAGCAGCTTAAATTATTTAACTCTTTACAAAAGTCTCAGGTAAGCGGAAAGTTAACTTTTACCGAGCCGATACAGGGGAGAGAATGGCATTTATATCTTTACTTGGGCGCAATAGTTTATGGTACTGGGGGAGTTCATCCTATTCGCCGTTGGCAAAGAAATCTTATTTCCAATTTACCTCAAGTTCCTTTTGAGCTTTCTACTCTGCAAAAAGAGCTAACCGAGCGCGAAGCTGAGTTGGACGACAATATCTGGGAGTACGAACAGCTACATCATTGGGTAGAACAAAATATAATCACTCTTCAACAAGCAAGAAATACAGTTTTGTTTGCTTTAGGAGAGATATTGTTCGATATAACTCAAGCAAGACAGGTAATTTGTCGCTTTAGCCAAAACGATGCTCTTTACTGTACAAGAAAAGAGGCAACCTAATCAAAGATTTGCCTCTGGGTTTCAAATTATTTTATTGGCTGCATCATCATCTAGAAAATAATGCTTAACTAACAAGGGCTACATCATGCCCATACCGCCCATGCCGCCCATACCGCCCATACCGCCCATGCCGCCCATACCACCAGGCATACCACCAGGTGCAGCAGCTTCGGGTTCGGGTTTCTCTACTACCAAAGCTTCGGTAGTTAAAACCATTCCCGCAATCGAGGCAGCATTTTGTACCGCCGAGCGAACTACTTTAGCAGGATCGATAATACCTGCTGCAATCATGTCGCCAAATTCGTTAGTCAAGGCATTGTAACCAATATTCAAGTCAGTTTCTCTAACTTTTTCGACGATTACAGAACCTTCAACCCCTGCGTTACTAGCTAGCTGAGATAAAGGAGCTTCTAGAGCTTTAGCAAAAATGTCTGCTGCTACCTGCTCTTCAGTGTCCTGTAGCTGCTCTTTAAAACTAGCTAGTTTTTTAGCCAGATGAATTAGAGTCGTGCCACCACCAGGAACAATACCCTCATCTACCGCAGCTTTAGTAGCGTTGAGTGCGTCTTCAATGCGTAATTTACGGTCTTTTAGTTCAGTTTCGGTAGCTGCTCCCACTTTAATTACAGCAACCCCACCCGCTAATTTAGCGATGCGTTCCTGTAGTTTTTCAGAATCGTAATCTGAATCAGTTTCGGCTAACTGTTTGCGTAATTGTTCTACTCGTTTTTTAATATCTTCGCTATTACCAGAGCCAGAAACAATAGTTGTATCCTCTTTGGTAATCGTAATTTTTTCTGCTGTACCCATCATGTCTAGATCGACATTATCTAAACTTAAACCAACCTCTTCTGAGATTAGCTGTCCGCCAGTTAGTACGGCAATGTCTTCTAACATTTGCTTACGGCGATCGCCAAAACCAGGAGCTTTAATCGCTGCTACATTCAATACGCCTCTAGCTTTATTGACGACTAAAGTAGCCAGGGCTTCCCCTTCTAGGTCTTCGGCAATAATTAGCAAAGGCTTGCTGTCGCGAGCAACTTTCTCTAGTATGGGAACAAGATCGGCGATCGCGCTAATTTTTTTGTCCGTAATCAAGATGACTGCACCGTCAAATTCCACAACCTGCCTTTCTTGGTCGGTAACAAAGTAAGGAGAGATATAACCGCGATCAATCTGCATCCCTTCCACTACATCTAGTTCTGTAGCTAAAGAGTTAGATTCTTCTACGGTAATTACACCATCTTTGGTCACCTTGTCCATGGCTTCGGCGATCATTTTACCGACTTCTTCATCATTTCCAGAAGATATTGTAGCTACTTGAGCGATCGCATCCCCTGCTACTGGTTTAGCTATAGCCTCTATTTCTTTAATCAAAAAAGCCGTAGCTTTATCAAGACCTTTTCTCAGTGCCACAGGATTAGCTCCTGCTGCAACATTTTTTAAACCTTCTTTAATTAATGCCTGGGCAATTACAGTAGCAGTAGTTGTTCCATCACCAGCATTATCTTTGGTCTTGGAAGCAACTTCTTGAATTAATCTTGCACCAGTATTTTCTAAAGGATCTTCTAATTCAATTTCTTTGGCGACGGTAATTCCATCATTAACAATTTGAGGCGCGCCAAACTGTTTTTCTAGTAAAACGTTACGACCTTTGGGGCCAAGAGTAATTTTAACGGCATTAGCTAGGGCATTGACCCCTCTTTCTAATGCTCGTCTGGACTCTTCATTAAACGAAACGATCTTCGCCATAGGATTTTATTCGTTAATTTTGCTACATATTCTATTTGCAAATTTAGCACTCATCGAGGACGAGTGCTAAAACATATTATGTAAATTTTTGAATTGGTTAGTCTTGTAGTGATTACCGAAACATTATTACGAGAGGGGCTGGGGGAGAAGTTATACCGATTTAAATTTTAAATATGACGGATGATTTGTGTAGGGGCTATTCGCGAATAGCCCCTACGAGATGTATGTAAGAAACACTATTTAATTTGGTATCAAACAGGCATTCCTAAAATATCCTCAATTTTAGGCATATCTTCAATTGAAATTACTCTGCCTTCATCTTCAAAGTTATCGATTTGATCGAAGTTAAGATAACGATACAAATCGCTTTCAAAGGGGGCAATTTTTTCTTTTACAACTGCCATGTATTCTTCCACAGTAGGAATCTTGCCCAACAAGGCACAGACAGCAGCCAATTCCGCCGAACCTAGATAAACCTGTGCGCCTTTACCCATGCGGTTATTAAAGTTACGAGTAGAGGTAGAAAAGACAGTAGCATTATCTTCGACGCGAGCTTGATTACCCATACACAGAGAACAGCCAGGCATTTCGGTACGTGCGCCAGCAGCAGCAAACACGCCGTAAACTCCTTCCTCCCGGAGTTGCTTTTCATCCATCCGAGTGGGAGGACAGATCCACAAGCGTCCTTTTACTACTCCTGCACCTTCTAAGATTTTGGCAGCAGCGCGGTAGTGTCCAATATTGGTCATGCAAGAGCCAATAAACACCTCGTCTACTTTGTCCCCTGAACATTCTGACATCAATTTAACGTTATCAGGATCGTTAGGTGCAGCGACAATGGGTTCTTTGATTTCATTGAGATTAATTTCAATAGTGTCTGCATATTCTGCATCTTTGTCCGCCGACATTAACTCAGGTTTGGCTAACCACTGTTCCATCTTGGCTACGCGACGCATCAGAGTACGAGCATCGTTATAACCACGGGCAACCATGTTTTTGAGCAACGCCACGTTAGAACGCAAGTATTCGGCTACAGTATCTTCGCTAAGTTTGATGGTGCTACCAGAACAAGAACGTTCAGCAGTGGCATCAGTAAGTTCAAAAGCCTGTTCTACTTTAAGATCGGGTAAGCCTTCCATTTCCATAACTCTTCCGTTGAAAACATTCTGCTTGTTCTCTTTGGAAACAGTAAGTTTTCCCTGTTGAATAGCGACCCAAGGAATAGCATTAACTATATCTCTAAGCGTTATGCCTGGCTGTAATTCTCCAGTAAAGCGAACTAAAACAGATTCAGGCATATCCAAAGGCATCACACCTAAGGCAGAGGCAAAAGCAACTAAACCAGAACCCGCAGGAAAAGAGATACCCAGAGGAAAACGAGTATGAGAGTCACCACCAGTACCAACGGTGTCGGGTAATAGCATTCTGTTTAACCAGGAGTGAATAATACCATCTCCTGGGCGCAAGGCTACCCCACCACGAGTTGAAAAGAAATCAGGTAAATCTTTGTGGGTTTCGATATCAACAGGCTTAGGATAGGCTGCAGTGTGACAAAAGGTTTGTAGAGTTAAATCCGCATTAAAACCAAGACAGGCTAATTCTTTTAATTCATCTCTTGTCATTGGTCCAGTAGTGTCTTGAGAACCAACAGTAGTCATAATGGGTTCGCAAGATGTCCCAGGGCGAACTCCTGCTAAACCACAAGCTTTACCCACCATTTTTTGTGCCAAGGTAAATCCTTTACCTGTATCGACCGGCATAGATGGGCGAGTAAATACCTCAGAAACTTCCAAGCCTAATGCTTCGCGGGTTTTATCGGTCAATGCCCGACCAATAAGCAAGGGAATACGTCCCCCTGCGCGGACTTCATCAGCAATAGTATCAGGTTTGAGGCTAAAAGTAGAAATGACTTGAGGCGAACCACCGTTCGCCTTTACAATTTCACCTTTGTAAGGATAAATAGTTATTACATCACCTGTATTCATCTGGGCAACATCACACTCGATTGGTAATGCCCCAGAGTCTTCGGCGGTATTAAAGAAGATGGGTGCAATTTTATCACCCAAGATGTATCCACCAGCTTTTTTGCTGGGAACAAAAGGAATTTCATCGCCAATATGCCATAAAACAGAGTTAATCGCTGATTTTCGAGACGAACCAGTACCAACTACATCACCTACATAAGCAACAGGATGACCCTTTTCTTTTAACTTGGCAATAGTTTCTAACCCGTCAGGCATCTTCGACTCTAGCATTACCAAAGCATGAAGGGGAATATCTGGACGAGTCGTGGCGTGAGGTGCAGGGGATAAATCGTCGGTGTTGGTTTCTCCTGGCACTTTAAAGACTGTAACGGTAATTTCTGCTGCTAGTTTAGGGCGATTGGTAAACCATTCTGCGTTTGCCCAGGAATCAATTACTTGCTGGGCATAAGCATTATTTTCTGATAATTCTAAAACCTCGTTAAACGCATCAAACACCAGTAGCGTCTTGCTTAATGCCTTAGTTGCGCCCGTTGCGATCGCACTATTATCAGACTTTAATAAATCTACCAAAGACTGAACATTATAGCCACCAACCATAGTCCCCAGCAAATACACTGCATCAGTAGCCGAAATTACGGGACACTTAATTTCATCTTTAGCCACGCCAGTCAAAAATCCAGCTTTAACATAAGCTGCATCATCCACACCAGGGGGAACTCTCTCCCTTAACAATGCCAGTAGTTCTTCTTTTTCTGATTTAGAAGGATTTTTGAGTAATTCACATAATTCTGAAGTTTGCACAGCCGTCAAAGGTAATGCAGGAATGCCCAAGGCTGCTCTTTGGGCTGCGTGTTTTCTATATGCTTCTAACATCTAGTAGTTCTCCTCTTCTATATGTAGATTTATTGCAGAATATTTATTGTCTCATCGATCTCCCTCATTCTTTTGTTCATAGGGAGAACTTTTTGATTAATACATTTATATTGTATTAATTTCACAGAACTAACTGCACATTCTTTTTTAAAGCAATTAGATTATTATTTTACGAGCTACTCAATAGGGTAATCTGTTAGACAGAAAGCATGAGTGTTAGTGACCAAGAAAAAACTGTGAGAGATCGCATTAAAAGATTTTTGAGCAAATATTTACTTATCTCTGTATATATCCTCTTTACCCTGACAAGCTGTAGTTTACCCCAGAGAGTAAATGCCACAGAGAGGATATTTCGTAAGTTTTCTCTAGAATTTGTCGATTACTATCAAATACCCAAAGCAACCTTTAAAGATACAAAGATTGGTGGACTATCGGCGATCGATTATGAGCGTCAACAGGATAAATTTTATGTATTATCAGACGATCGCAGTCAACTTGCCCCTGCCCGTTTTTATACCTTTAGGCTCAAGGTTAAACAGACAGATGATGGGATTAAAATAGCTAGTTTTCAGCCCGAAGATGTTACTTTTCTTCAAAATGAACAGGGTAATTATCAAACAGGTAGTATCGATCCAGAAGGATTAGCTCTTTCTCCCAGAAATACAGTATTTATTTCCAGTGAAGGCAATCCGACCGAAAAT
Source organism: Waterburya sp. (assembly GCA_965218645.1). GTDB lineage: Bacteria > Cyanobacteriota > Cyanobacteriia > Cyanobacteriales > Xenococcaceae > Waterburya. The sequence goes on from OZ244627.1 coordinate 3,057,254, forward strand.
ATTGAGCCTTTTATTGCTGAATTTGCCTTGGATACGGGCAAAAAAATATCAAATGTCCGTTTGCCAAAACTTTACTTAGCTGGGGATAATCCTGAACATCCTCAAGGAGTACAAGAGAATCTGGCATTTGAATCTTTGACGATTAATAGTGTTGGTTTACCTCAAGACCCTTTTCGATTATTTACCGCTACTGAATCAGCCCTATTGCAAGACGAATCTTTTGCTAGAGAAGAACAGGCAAGAATCCGCTTTTTACATTATGTAATTAATCCGATTGGCAACCCAGTTTTAGTGGCTGAACATCTATATTTACTTGAACCCGCACCAACAGAAGTTATTTCCAATGGGTTGACAGAATTGGTAGCACTGCAAACCGAAGGCTATTTTTTCAGTTTAGAAAGAACCTTTGGCTTTGCTGAGGCTGGGGCAAAAGTATTTCAGATAGTAATCGGCGATGCCACTGACACGACTAATATAAATAGTTTTAGAGGCAATACAGCCCAAATAAGACCTTTAAAAAAACAATTATTGTTTGATTTAAAAGATCTAGAGATTGAGCTAGATAATTTGGAAGGAATGACCATAGGACCACGTTTGCCTGATGGTAGTCAAAGCTTACTTTTAATTAGTGATGATAATTTTAATGATGAACAAATTAGCCAGTTATTTTTGTTTCGCTTGATAGAAAATTAAAACAATAGAGATCTAAATGGCGTGGTTGCATGAATGGAAAAAAGATCGCGATCGCTCCTGCTGTAGTCGAAACACCTCTGTTTGATTCGCTGGTAACCAATGAACAGTTAGCTTCGTTTAATGATTTTCATCCTCTTGGTCGTAATAGACAAGCTCAAGATATTACTGAAGCAGTTTTATTTCTAGCCGATAGCGATCGCTCTGGTTGGATTTCAGGGGTTGTATTATCTGTGGATGGAGGAGTTACCGCAGGGCGTAATTAAATAGCAAATATATAAGAAAGATCGCTTTATTGATGTTTAATAAAGCAATAATTCATTCAAGGCGATCGCAATATCAGGAAAAGCTAAAGGTGAAACCGTACCTGTTGTATATTCAGTAATTTGAGCATAACCATTGTTTTGTACTTGAGTATGAACGATTAGTTTTTTATTAACCAAATCGATTACCCAGTATTCAGGTATACCATTACGAGCATAAGTAATAGTTTTTTGATTCAAATCTTCTTGAAACAATCGCTCATGGGGGAAACCCCCAAGACCGCGTTGTTCCGCTTTTTGCAAAGTCCGATTAGAAATCTCAATCAACCAATAAATATCTTCAGGATAAGGATGATGACTGCGATAAATAGTCAGCGGTAGTCGAACTATGGCGATATCTGGTTCTGGCTCACTATTATCCAAAGTAATCGGATGAGATTCTATTATTTCAGCTATATTTACCAAAATAGCGCGTAAATACTTGACAAAGCTAGTATTAGTGTAACTATGCTCGATTCCTTCGGGACTCACCTCTACAATTTCTCCTTCTAGAAACTCAACTGGTTTCCCTTCTAATAATCCAGAATCAACTAATTCGTGCCATTCTTCAATAGACCATTTGTAAGTAGTTAAAGTCATATGACCTCACTTTTGCTTGTTTACCTATTCAACCATTTATTTTATTATTACCAAAAATTAATTTATAGGTTTTGTCTAATTAATAATGCGATCGCTTTTATTTACGATCGCTTTACTCGACTAATAACTAGAGGATTTGGAAAGTTATCTCAATTTACTACGAAGATACTTTTTTCTTTCCTAAACTGCGATCGCATTTTCTAAATTTAGCAATTTTTGATTAAAAGCTGAAAATTAGCCAATATTATGAAATTTATAGATCTGGCGATCGCATTTTTTAGATTTATGCTGTCTATATTGTTCTCACCTATTCTCCGTAATGAGTTCTAGCCCTAATAATTAAAATAGTCTTGTCTTTTTCGTAAATCTCATATAAAATTCGATCTTGACGATTCAATCTATAAGAATTTAAACCTTTTAACTTGCCCTTCAAGGCTTTTCCACGATAAGGATTAACAGCAATAACTTGTTCTAAAATTTGCTTGAGCTTGGTTTTTTGTTGCTTTGTTAATTCTGCAATATCTTTCTGAGCTTTTTTGCTAAATCGAACTTGATACTTAGGAGTTTCTTCAACCAAATATATCCTCCATGGTTAAAGTTTCTTGCTGTTGATATTCTTTTCTTGCTTGAGATACATCTGTCAATATGTTGGGGATCTGAAGCAATTCAGCAGTTTCAATCAAAGCTTCTAATTCTTCTTGATCGATTAGTACAAAGCTTTGATTGTCTTTGACGATTGTTACTCCTTCGGCTTCAATCTTAGCTCGTTGAATAATTTCATTAAAGTTTTTACTGGCATAGTCTGCTGTAACGTGATATGACATGGGAGTTTTTTGTTTTTTGCTTAGTTAATTATATGCTGTCTCCAAAAGCACATCTTTTTCATCTATAAACTTTAAGCTGGTTTTGAATGCGATCGCATTTTGGGAAATTTAGCGATTTTTGATTAAAAGCTGAAGATTAGCCAATATTATGAGATTTATAGATATAGCGATCGCATTTTGAGATCGCTATATCTTACTAATGATTTGCGTTTTGCTTTTTGACTCAATCAATTCTTGTACGGTTTGTTTAAATATGGCTAGCTGTTCATCATCAGGTTGGGTTTGCTGCCATACTTCTCTTTGCATCAGGCGATCGCACCACTGCTCAATTTTTTCTACCTGACTCAGATCGAAGCCCAGTTTACTAGCTAAGATAACTGCATTTCCCGCAACAATATCTCCTAGAGAAAGGCTATCTCCACCAAAATAAGCATCTTCATCTAATAACTCTCCCAAAAAATCAAGTATTCTGGTGATTTTACGTTTTGTCCCTACTAGCTTTAGCGAGTCTGCTGTTTCACTCATCAAGGGAATTACTAAAGATGACAACTCATTATTGGCTACCATTTGCGCCATGCGTACTTTAGCTAACTGGCATGAATTACTAGGGAGTAAAGGATTATCAGGATATTTACTTTCCAAATAGTCTAATATCGCTAAAGACTCTAAAACTCTTAAACCGTCATCAATAATGACTGGCACATGATGAAAAGGATTAATTTTGAGAAAATTAGATTTGAATTGTTCTCCTGCTTTGAGATTGACGATTATGGGCGTAAAAGGTATGTTTTTTTCTAACAAGGCAATCCAGACACGACGGGCTAAAGGAGATAAGGGATGGTAATAAAATTTGAGCATTAGTTGAATTCTCCGTTAATAATTTATTTAAGCTGTTGTTAAATTTTTAAAGCGACAAACACACCCGTAAACTCTCCGACTTGTTGTCCTTCACATCTAAGAAAAGAGTTAACCGTAATGCGGGATTTGTTTTTTCTCTGAAGAATTTTTACAAAAAGTGGTTTTTGTTTCATCTGAGATTTAAAATTATATTTGCAAACCAATCGGTCTTTTTCGATCCAAAAAAATTTAGCTGAATTTTAAGCCAGATTATTCTGAATATAATTTTGTAAATGAGCTACAACTCTTTCTAAATGGACAGGATTACGTTCAAGTTTGCTCATCATAATTGCCCCTTCCAAAGTAGAAAAAATAATTGTGGCGACGGTATCGGGTTCGACAGTCGATCGCACCTCTCCTTTTTTAATACCTTTCTGCAAAATACGAATTATCAAGCTACGGCTAGAGTTCATTGCTTGCAAAGCGCGATCTCGTAAGGGCGAATCTGTATCATCAGTCTCAATCGCTGTATTCAATATTGGACAACCTCCAACAATGGGCGGATCGTTAATATAAATCAAGTAACTAGATACTAGTGCCTGTAATCGTTCAATTGCATTACGCTTAGTTTTTACCACACTCCAAATCCTTTGACTGAGTAGGTTAGAAGCATAATCAAACGCCTCTAAAGCCAGTTCATCTTTGCTTTGAAAATGGTTGTAAATTCCTCCTTTTTTTAACCCTGTTGCCTGCATAATGTCGGCAATAGAAGAACCTGCATAACCCTTGAGATTAAACAATTCTGCTGCTTGATGAATTATACGAGCTTTAGTTTGTTGTGCTTTAGACATTAAAACAATATTTAAGACCGTTCGGTCTGTAATTCAGAATAGTTTAAAAAGTTATTTTTGGCAAATATGTTTTGAAGCAAGAATAAGTTTTGCAGTTTATATCTTCTTAAGGACGATCTGCTCAATTAGCCTTTATCATGCGAGATAGACTTTTAGAGCATCATACTTGGGAATGAGCAACAACCAGTTTTCTTACCTCTGGCAACAATTGTGCAGAATTTATAAATATATAGTCTTATTTTCTTTATGTTTTGCTTTAACTGTTGGCTGTAATGGTAATCAATCCTCTGGGAAAAATACCGTTGATAGCGATCGCATTTCTGTTGGCACAACCCTAAAACCCCGTACCTTAGATCCAGCCGATAATTATGAGTTAGCGGGATTAAACATTATTTATAATGTCGGCGAAAGCCTGTATACCTACAAACTGGGAACAACTGAAATCGAGCCATTGTTGGCAACGGCTATGCCACAAATTAGTGAAGATGGTTTAGTCTATACTGTTCCTTTGCGTCAGGGCGTGATCTTTCATGATGGTGCTAAATTTAACGCCGAGGCGATGGTATTTTCTCTGCAACGTTTTATTGAGAATGGCGGACAACCAGCCTTTTTACTGGGGGATGTTATAAGTAAAGTAGAAGCTACGGCAGAATATGAACTAAAGATTAGTTTGAAACAGCCGTTTGCAGCCTTTCCTGCTTTATTGGCTTTTCCTGGTGCTTGTGCAGTATCTCCTCAAGCATACAAAATTGGCGCAGGTGAGTTTAATCCTAATATTATGATTGGTACGGGAAAATATAAGCTAGGTCAATTTAAGAGCGATTCAATTAGCCTAAATTCTAATGACAATTATTGGGGAGACAAACCAGCCAACAAAGGTATTAATCTACAAGTTTATGGGGGAAACTCAGCCAATTTATATAATAGTTTTAAAACTGGAGCAATAGACGTAGCTTACCAATCTCTCGATCCTCAACAAATTGATAAATTGATCGATAATGCGGAAAATAATTGGCAGGTAATTGAAGGTTCGGGAACAGTAGTTAACTATCTGGTTCTTAATCTAGAGCAAAAACCTCTTAATCAGCCAGAAGTACGTCAGGCGATCGCCTCAATCATTAATCGTGCTTTAATTAACGACAGGGTATTAAAAGGGCAAGCCGAACCAATTTATAGCTTAATTCCCACCGCTTTTGATAGCTATAGACCTACTTTTGAAAAGCTATACGGCGATGCTAATACGGCTAAAGCTAAAGAGCTATTGACTAAGGCGGGTTACTCTCCAGAAAATCCAGCAATTATTGAAATTTGGCATCCTTCTGGCTCAATTACTCGTGGTATTGTAGCTGATACGATTAAAGCCTATACCGAACAAGAGTTAGGGGGAATTATTCAATTTATTCCTAACAGTGTAGAATCTGCCTCCTTTTTTAGCAACCTAAGTCAAGGAATATATCCTACTGCCTTAGTTGATTGGTATCCTGATTTTCTCGATCCAGACAACTATGTACAGCCATTTCTTAGCTGTAGCAAGGGTTCACCCAATGTTGGTTGCCAAGAAGGTGCGGCACAGAGTAGAGGTTCATTTTACTATAGCGATCGCGCTAATCAGTTAATCGTACAATCTCGACAAGAACAAGATCCCACAAAACGAGAAGCTATTTTTGGCGAACTACAGGAATTACTGGCGCAGGATGTTCCTTATATTCCTCTTTGGCAAACCAAGGACTATGTTTTTGCTCAAAATGGGATCGACGGCGTAGCGATTAACCCCAGCCAAAATTTTCCTTTCTGGACAATTAAGCGGGACAATCAATCATCATCTTCTGCTAGCTAAATGAAACTGATTATTCAAATTCCTTGTTATAACGAGGAAGCAACTTTGGGGTTGGTCTTGTCTGAACTTCCGCGCCAGCTACCAGGTATAGATCGAGTCGAATGGTTAATTATCAACGATGGTAGTCGCGATCGCACTGTGGAGGTTGCTCAAGCCTGTGGTGTAGATCATATTGTTAATTTTCAGTATAATCAAGGTCTTGCAAAAAGCTTTATGGCAGGAATTGAAGCTTGTTTGAAGGCAGGAGCAGATATTATTGTCAATACCGATGCTGATAATCAATATTGTGCTGGGGATATTCCTAAGCTTATTGCCCCTATCTTAGAAGGTAGAGCAGAAATAGTCATTGGTGCTAGACCTATTCAAGAGATCGAGCATTTTTCGCCACTCAAAAAATTCTTACAAAAGTTAGGTAGTTTGGTTGTACGCATCGCTAGCAAAACCAATATTCCTGATGCTCCCAGTGGGTTTCGAGCAATTAGCCGCGAGGCAGCTTTAAGACTAAATGTCTTTAACGAATATACCTACACCCTAGAAACAATCATCCAAGCTGGTCAAAGAGGTTTGGCAATTACCTCTGTGCCGATCCGTACTAACGGTTATTTGCGTCCTTCTCGTTTGGTCAAAAGCATCTCGGCATATATACAGCATTCGATCCTAACTATCGTGCGGATCTTTATGACCTATCGCCCACTACAATTTTTTATGGTTTTGGGAAGCTTACCTTTAAGCTTAGGGTTTTTATTATGCTGCCGTTGGTTATTGCTGTTTTGGGGCATTATCGGCGATAATCCTGCCAAACCTCGTGTTCCTAGCTTGATTTTGGCAGCAATCTTAATTTTGATTGGGGTACAGCTATTAATTTTTGGTTTAGTTGCCGACTTGATGGGGGTAAACCGCCAGCTATTAGAGGATATTCAACTACGCTTAAAACGCAATGAATTTAAACCACAAGATAGAGATCGAGTTAGTCAACAAGATACTATCTTGAAGTAGGTAGCAAATTTCAGCGTTGCTGATTTTAAGTATAAATATTTTGTTAGATTTATTCTGGGTGTAAAGTGCGATCGCTTTGTTATTCTGACTGCGTGTGCTAGAGATCACGGTGTTAGACAATGAGTTCGGATTATGATTTATTTTATAAATATGATTATCAATACCGTCAGCTAAATTATTTATAAAATTGCTGGCAGATAAATAGACCTTATCGGAATTAAGTATGTAAAATGAGTAGCAAGAAGTTGAGTAAGAGAGGTAGAGAGTGAAAGTCAACTATGCAGAGCTACAGAATAGACCTCGAACTCTACAGAGCTTAACAGGATTAAAAATCGAAGAATTTGAAGCTTTATTAGCTAGCTTTGAACCTGCATGGTCAAAGTTCATAGAAGAAAATTTTAAGCGAGGAAACAGACACAGAGCATTCGGAGGTGGCAGGAAAGCGAGGCTTGAGAAACTGGAAGATAAGTTGCTATTTATTTTGATTTACTTTCGACTTTATCCAACCCAAGAAGTACAAGGATTTTTATTTGGAATGAGCCAAGCCCAGGCAAATGAATGGGTACACAGACTAACAAAAGTACTCAATCAAGCTTTGAAAAGGGAGAAACAATTACCAGAACGTGAACCTGCAAAGCTAGAAGATTTACTGAACACCTGCCCCAGTTTAGAATTTATGATTGATGGGACGGAGCGAGCGATCAATCGACCACAAGATAAGGAAGAGCGTAAAACTTTCTATAGTGGAAAGAAGAAAGCTCACATGGTTAAAAATAATGTGGTGAGTGAGCGAGGAGGAAAAGTGTTGTTCTTAAGTGACACTTATGAAGGCAAAAAACATGACAAGAAAATTGCCGACGAAGAAGACTATCATTTTCCCAAAGGGAGTATTCTGTGGCAAGATACAGGATTTCAAGGATTTGCACCATCGGGAGTTAGGATTAAACAACCGACGAAGAAGCTTCCTAAAGCAGAATTAACTGATCATGAAAAAGAGAAAAATCGAGAAATTGCGAAGATAAGAGTTGAGATAGAACACCAGATCTGCGGAATCAAACGATGTCAGATCGTGGTTTAGAAATTTCGTAATTGGGTCGATCACTATATTGATGATGTGATGGAAACAGCTTGTGGACTGCATAATCTTCGTCTTAGTCATCGTCAGAAAAGAGATATTAGATACATAAAATTCTCCTAATTTTAAGAAGAGAAGAGAAGAAACTAGTTCTTCGAGCTTTTCGACTTATTTCCGATAAAGTCTATTATTACAGAGTTGATAGACTTTGGATTCAAGATTAAATTAGTCTTAGCAGATAGTTTGTATGGTGAAGCTAGTTCCTTCATCAGAACATTAGAGAATCACAAATTACCATGGGTTGTGGCAATTAGAAGTAATCATGGAGTCTGGCTACCACGGGAGCAGAAGGTTAGAGTTAATAAATGGTGCAAATTCCAGAGAACTTTTAGTAATCAAAAAGCGGTGCGACCCCGCGCCGACGTAAGGCGCTTTGGGTAGCGCACCAAGACAGCTGAAATTAGATACATTAGAGAAATTATCTTTGGGAAGAGAAAAGAAAGAACGGCGTTGGTGAATGCGTAATGTTTTAAATCGAAGCAAGTATAGTTTTGAATCTTAGATAAAATAACAACAGACGAATAGAATATCTAAGCATATCTAAAGATTTGGAGTAACAGAGAGTTTTGCGATGCAGTCTAGCTAAATAGTGACGAAGACGAGTATTTTCACCCTCAACTCTGGTCATATATGTTTTGCTGACCAAATGATCTTCAGGTTGAATGTACATCGGATAAACTTTCTAGCCATCCGTAACGTACCAAAAGCTGTGCCAGCATTTAATAACCTGCCAAATCTGTTCAAAAGTTTCGTGAGAACGATCGCCTATTGTCCAAAGTAAGATTCCCTGATTTTAATGATTTACTACCGTCCAAACCCAAAATTTATTCTTTTTGCAGCCAACCAAAGTTTGCAGTTCATCGATTTCAGTTATTTCGGGAAGTTCTTCATCTTGAGGCTCGTCAGATAGCGTTTCTCCTTTTTCTTTTACCCAGTTAATAATTGTGGCATGATCTATATCGCTAACTCTCGCGAGCGCCCTAAATTCCCTACCGTTGAGATACATTTTTCGACATAGTTGTTTAACTTCATTCGGATACGATCTTGGTTTAGGGTTTTCGACATATTGGCAGCCACAATCGGCAGCATTTGTAGCATTGTTTTCCACGGCGGAAGCCGTTTTTCTTTTTATCAGAAGATTTACACTGAGGACAGTACATTGCTCAACAGCTAGTTCAACTATTTTAGTTTAATTCTTTCAGCATTACGCACTCACCAACGCCCAATAATCTTTATTGGCCCAGCCTTGCCAACACGATCATAATTATTGCCTTTATTTAGTAAAAAAGAGCAAAAAAAGTTACGGGAAGCTCAATAAAAAGTTAGAATAGAATAATGCTATTTTGCCAACAGACAAGCATATTTCATTAGAAATACGTTATTGTAGGGTTGTTTAAATTTAACAAACGACTCAACTGTTGGCTGAAATGCTCAGGAATGTAGGTTTAGGCTGCACAACAATTGGATGAGTGTACATTAAGCAGGAGGCTCATCAATCAAAAAACAAAGAAATACAACAAGGACATCTAACCCATATGGTCAATCAGCAAACAAAAAGTACTACAGATATTGGTTTCACTCATGAAGATTTCGCTGCTCTACTTGACAAGTACGATTATCACTTCAGTCCTGGAGACATAGTAGCGGGAACAGTATTTAGTATGGAACCAAGGGGAGCTTTGATTGACATTGGTGCTAAAACTGCTGCATATATTCCTATTCAAGAGATGTCAATTAATAGAGTTGACAATCCTACTGAAGTTCTTCAGGCAGATGAAACCAGAGAATTTTTTATTCTGACTGACGAAAACGAAGATGGACAGCTAACTTTATCTATTAGACGCATTGAATATATGCGTGCTTGGGAGCGCGTCAGACAGCTACAGCAGGAAGATGCTACCGTTCGTTCCAATGTTTTTGCGACCAATCGTGGTGGTGCATTAGTCAGAATTGAAGGCTTAAGAGGCTTTATTCCTGGTTCTCATATCAGTGCAAGAGAAGCAAAAGAAGATTTAGTAGGAGAAGATTTACCACTCAAATTTTTAGAAGTAGATGAAGAACGCAATAGACTAGTTCTAAGTCATCGTCGTGCGTTAGTAGAGCGTAAGATGAATGGTTTAGAAGTAGGTCAAGTAGTTAGAGGCTCTGTGCGTGGAATCAAACCTTACGGTGCATTTATCGATATTGGTGGCGTAAGTGGGTTGCTTCACATCTCCGAAATCTCTCACGATCACATTGATACTCCTCACAGCGTATTTGGTGTTAATGACGAATTGAAGGTAATGATTATCGATTTGGATGCAGAAAGAGGTCGTATATCTTTATCTACCAAGCAGCTTGAGCCAGAACCAGGTGATATGCTCAAAAATAGAGATATAGTATTTGAGAAAGCCGAAGAAATGGCTGAAAAATATCGTCAAAAACTATTGGCTGAAGCCGAAGGAGTTACTTTAGAAGAAATTCCTTCAGCAGCGGAAGAACTTGTAGTAGAAGAGGAAACTGCTGTAGAAGAAACGGTGGCAGAACAGAAAACTGTTGAACCAAGTGAAGAAGTAGCAGAAGAACCTGTAGCAGAAACAGCACCAGAGGAAACTGTTGAACCAAGTGAAGAAGTAGCAGAAGATACTGCTAAAGATTCAGAAGGGGAAATGGTTGGTGCAGCAGTAGACGAATAAAAGCTGATAAGAAAGGTAAAATCATTAGAAATCGAGAGGGGATAAGTTTCCTCTCTTTTTTTTGCCAACTGCTTAATTACATTTACTTTAGGAGAAAAAGTTTGTCAGTTGCGATCGCTTGTCAAGATGTAAAATTTAATAATATTAATGCCATTATTTTTGATAAAGATGGCACTTTAGAAAATTCCTTAGAATTCTGGCGCGGGGTGGGTACTGAAAGAGCGCGTTTGATTGATGCTCAAATACCAGGGGTAGGAGAACCGTTACTAATGGCGTTTGGTATTTTAGACAGTACTTTAGACCCCACAGGCTTAATGGCTGTTGGCAGTCGTCTAGAAAACGAGATTGCTGCTGCGGCATATATTGCTGAAACAGGAAGAAGCTGGCACGAAGCAAAGGAAATTGCTCAACAGGCTTTTACAGAAGTGTCTGAGTCAAAATATTTGCTTAAAAATCCTCAGACAGTACCCTTGTTCGCCGATGTAAAGGAAACTCTTGAACATTTGTCTAATGCAGGTCTAAAAATTGGCATTTTATCTACCGATTCCACCCCAGAAGTTGAAAACTTTGTTGACGCTCATGAACTTAAGAAATATATTCAACTAAGTATGGGAGTTGATGGTGAGCTGGTTAAGCCAGATCCCAGACTTTTTATTCAAGCTTGCCAAACTTTGGGAGTTATGCCCCAACAAACTTTAATGGTAGGAGATTCTGCGCTCGATATAACCATGGCAAAAAACGCTAGTGCAGCAGCAGCTATTGGTATTTGTCGCCACAATAATGTGGAATTACCCCAGGCAGATATTCAGATTTCCAACCTTTTGGAGCTACAAACTTTGTCATCTTAAAAACAAAGCTGTATCATAGAGTCTTATGTTTGGCTGCTTATTTCATAATCTCGCGCCACCGCAATAGTATTCATTGGAGGATTATACCAAATTGTCTCGTAATTACTTATTCACCTCCGAATCTGTCACAGAGGGACACCCCGATAAAATTTGTGATCAGATTTCCGATACCATTTTAGACGCTATCCTAACTCAAGACCCTTTAAGTCGCGTTGCGGCAGAAGTTGTAGTCAATACAGGCTTAGTTTTAGTTACAGGAGAAATAACGACTAAAGCTCAAGTCAATTACGTAGATTTAGTCAGAAAAAAAATCGCTGAAATTGGCTATGTCCATGCTGAAAATGGATTTTCAGCCGATAGCTGTTCTGTGCTGGTTGCCTTAGATGAACAGTCTCCAGATATTTCTCAAGGTGTAACTTCGGCTCAAGAACAAAGAGAAAATCTTAGTGATAGCGAATTAGATAAGATTGGTGCAGGAGATCAGGGACTGATGTTTGGCTATGCCTGTAATGAAACTCCAGAATTGATGCCATTGCCTATCAGTTTGGCTCATCGGGTGTCTCGTCGTTTGGCAGAAGTACGTAAACAAGGTGATTTATCTTATCTACGTCCTGATGGCAAAACTCAGGTTTCAATTCAATACGAAGATAGAAAGCCTGTAGGCATTGATACTATTTTAGTTTCGACTCAGCACACAGAAACTATTGACAATCTTTCAGAAAATAGTGCGGTGCAGAAAAAAATCAAAGAAGATCTTTGGTCTAAGGTGATTCAGCCTGTATTCGCTGATTTGGAGTTAAAACCAAATGACAAAACCCGTTTTTTAGTTAATCCTACAGGTAAGTTTGTCGTTGGTGGTCCTCAAGGAGATTCTGGCTTAACTGGTCGTAAAATTATTGTAGACACTTATGGTGGCTATTCTCGTCACGGTGGCGGTGCTTTCTCTGGTAAAGATCCTACGAAAGTAGATCGCAGTGCTTCTTATGCTTGTCGTTATGTAGCAAATAATATTGTGGCAGCAGGTTTAGCAGATAAATGCGAAGTACAGGTAAGTTATGCCATTGGTGTTGCCAGACCCGTTAGTGTATTTATTGAAACCTTCGGGACTGCAAAAGTTGATGAAGATGCGCTGTTAAAAATAGCTCAAGAACACTTTGAGTTGCGTCCTGCGGGAATTATTCAAACTCTCAACCTGCGTAATCTTCCTCAAGAAAGAGGTGGTCGCTTCTATCAAGATGTAGCTGCATATGGACACTTTGGCAGAAACGATCTTGATTTACCTTGGGAAAAAACTGATAAAGTAGAGCAATTGAAAGACGCTCTATTGTCTAATAGTGCCGTTTAACAATTGATTTTAAATTATTAATTCAAAGATTATATGAAGGAGCTTAATAATAAATAAGCTCCTTTATTTTTGATTTTTTTTAGTTTTCAGTACACACAATTTTTTACAGCAAATAATTTTAATAACTCAGCTGAGATTGTTGGAAAACTTGGCAACAGTCAAAAGAAAAACGTAATATCGAGTTGCATTCAAGCCTGTAATTTTATTCTCTGCCTCTTTCTTTGCTAGGTCAGCATTCCCTTGCGCCTAACGGCGACGCGGGGTCTGACCTCTTTGCGCGAGATAATCTTGTCTCTTTGAAAGCGACTTGGTATAAGAATGAAAAAAATAAGCTAAAGTAAATTCAATTATTTACCCTCAATTAATATTTATTATTTATCCACCAGTGTTAGACAATTTATTTAAACACCATAAAAATAGGCGCGTTGCTATAGCACTAGCTTTGTTAGGAACAATTACACCGATCGCAGGACTTCATAAACTATATTTAGGACAGCCTATCTGGGGAATTATCTACATTCTCTTATGGTCAACACCTATCTCTAGAATTGCTGCTGCTATTGATGCAGTCTGGTATGTTGTTCAAGATCAAGAACAGTTTGAACGTCAGTTTAACGGCTATAGCCAATACAATCTTAATACCTCACCTCCAGTAAAAGCGATCGCCGAAGCCATGCGGGAACTAGATCGACTACGAGAAGATGGTTTGGTTACAGAATATGAATTTGAACAAAAACGCCGTCAGCTATTGGAACATATTGCTTAATCAATTATCAACGAATTAATATTGATGTTTAAGCTATCTAAGATTGGTATTAAAAACAAAATAGCTAACGATCCTTACTATCGTTTTCAGTCTTTGCGAGAAATTGCGATCGCCGTTGAGATGGGAATCAGAATTGATGTCAATCAGGCGATAATAGATGATTGGCTAAGACTGCCAGGGTTTTCAATTCACCAGGCGCGATCGCTAGTAGAGTTAGTCAAAATGGGAGTGCAGTTAGTTTGTCTTGAAGATGTTGCTGCTGCAATTAACGTTTCTGTGCAGCGTCTTCAACCCTATGAGTCGATTCTAACTTTTGCCTACTACGATTGTCTCAGTCCTTTAAGTCCGAAGAAAGTCAATCTCAATGCTGCTGAACTAGAAGAGATCGCTGCAATTCCTGGCTTAGATACAGATTCAGCCTCTATATTTCTAGAAAACCGTCAGGAAAACGGTAAATATCGTAATATTGTCGATTTACAACGTCGTCTAAATCTGGATAGTGAGTTAATATCGCAGCTAATGCACTACCTGCAATTTTAAATCGAGCCTACTTTCTACTTCCTCACCTTCAATTAGCTAGTTTTGTTAAATTAAGAAATGTCTAGAAAAGCTAATAGCTCGATCAAATCAGTCTCAGCACAATTAATTTATATTTAAATCTATTTTATGAAACTCAATTTAAAAGTTTGGCGACAATCTAACCCTAATAGTACAGGAAAATTAGAAGAGTACACCATATCTAATGCTCATCCTAGTATGTCTTTTATCGAACTATTGGACGTATTAAACGAGCAGCTAATCAAAAATGACCAAGAACCTGTAGCCTTTGATAGCGACTGTGGTGAGGGTATATGTGGCTCTTGTGGCATGATGGTTAACGGGGTGGCACACGGAGAGCAAAAACAAACGGCTGTATGTCAGCTACACCTAAGAAGTTTTAAGGATGAAGACACAATTATAGTAGAACCCTGGCGTGCCAAAGCTTTTCCTGTAGTTAAAGACTTAGTAGTTGATCGCTCGGCATTTGATCGCATAGTTGCTGCAGGGGGATATATCTCCATTAATACTGGTGCTGCACCTGATGCTAATTCTCTACCTATTGCCAAAGAAAATAGCGATCGCGCTTTTGATTATGCAGCCTGTATCGGCTGTGGTGCTTGTGTTGCTGCTTGTCCTAATGCTTCTGCCTCTCTATTTACCGCAGCTAAAGTTTCTCATCTAGCATTGCTTCCTCAAGGACACCCCGAACGCAAACAGCGGGTGTTGGATATGACAGCACAAATGGCAAATGAAGGCTTTGGCGACTGTTCTAATCATGGAGAATGTACCGCAGTCTGTCCCAAAGGTATTTCTTTAGATGCTATTTCCTCTATGCGTCGAGAATATATTAAAGCAATGTTTAGTTAATAGTTGACTGCTGTTACTTCGATTGCCTTTTTCTAACTTTTGGTAGTTTCTTAATACGTTTGAACTAATCCTTGAATAACTTCGGGACACAACTTGCTGCGAGTAAAAGTCTTAAGATTCAAGCGGTAGTGTAGAGTGCGGATGGCGAGACTCGAACTCGCAAGGCGTTAGCCACACGCCCCTCAAGCGTGCGTGTCTACCAATTCCACCACATCCGCGTAATAAGCAATAACTAATTTACCATATATTCAACTAAATTGTTTTTCAAATTACCGAGAAAGTTGAGATTCTAATATTTTTCTAAATTTCTGACGCTGCTGGGGAGTAAGTATTTCTCTAGTGGCTAACATACTTTCAAAACGTAATGCTCCTATTTCCTGACGCAAAGTTACTAGCTGTTGGTTTTTAGTTCTAATTAATTCAACTGATTCTGTGCCGCTCATCATGTCGGATAATTGTTGCTGTAACACTGCAAGATTGTTTTTTTTCTTGAGTATTTGCTGTTTATATCGATAATGTATCAGTTTGATTTTTTGCCTTTGTTCATTAGTCAAATTTAATTGCTGTATAAGACTTTGAGGCAATTGTTTAGTTATCGTCACCTGATGCTCGGCAATAATACTTTTCGGCGTTGGGTAACTGCGTTGATTATTAGCTGAAAAAGATAATGGCGAAACGGCTAATCCAAAACGACTATTGGCTATAAAAATTGATATGGCAGCCAAAAATAATAAGCATTGCCACTGAATTATCGGCATATCAAAAATCGGTAATAAAATCAAAAAATAAATTGGATTGTGATGCTAAAACTAGTATTTATCATTGAGCAGAAACTGATAAAGCTGGCTGAGGTTCAATATTATTTGGCAATAACCAATATGCTTCCGTTTCTTCAGCAGTGGCATAATCAGCAGAATTAAGAGTGTCTTGCCAATTTTTGACCATAAAGTTCTCCAAATCTTTTGGTTCAATAGCAATACGAGAAGTTTTTAGACCAAAACTGACAGAAGTAAATAAAAAACCTGTAGCAATAGCACTAGGAATAGTCCAAGTAGTTTTTAGATGTCGTTTTCGTTCTTTAACTCGCGGCTCAAGAGAATCAATGATTCTTTGTTCTAAATCAGAATGTGCATCTGCAGGAGTTGACTTATTGTGCCGTAAAAAACTGACAAGATTATTTCGGTTATCGTTATGAAACTTATTCATGATGAGTAATCTTAAATTAAAAAGATATTCCTTGTTGATCTAAAAAGTTTTTTAATGAATTTCTGGCATGAAATAGGCGAGATTTTACCGTTCCCACTGGTATGTCTAGAATTTCAGCTACTTGTTTTTGGGGCAAGTCTTCTAAATCATGGAGAACTAAGACTGTACGATGTTCGTAGCTTAGACTATCTAAACCTCTTTGTACTAGATCTTGATAGTGCAGGTGCATTAAATCTGGCGTATCCTGAAGGCTAGAAAGATCTTTGCCATAGTTTAGCTGTTCCTTTTCCCAAGATTTCTCATGGGAATCTATTTTTTCGCGACCTTTGGCTAATTTTCGTCTTTGATCCGTTGCCACGTTCCAGCTAATGCGATACAGCCAAGTAGAAAAATGTTTTGCTGTTTTTAACTTGGGTAATCCTTTCCAGGCTTTTAAAAAAACTTCCTGCACCAAATCATCTAGTAGAGGAGTTCCACAAAGCTGATAAAGAGTTGAGCGCACTCGCTGCTGATAGCGTTGGTAAAGTAGTCGAAAACTCTGACGATCGCCTTCTTGACATAGCCATATTAATTCTTGTTCTGTCTGCACTCGGTTCTCTGATTTTGCATCTGCTGTACTTGCTTTTTCACCGTCGTCATTCAAAGCAAACATTATTCTCTGACTAGCCAATATTTCGCTCATTTTCCAGAAATAATTTTCAGTACTTTTTTTTAGACTGAAGGTAACTAATGTTGGTTCAATTTAAAATCAATTTTTTAATTATAAGCTATGCAAAATCAAAACTATAGCTGATCCCAGAGATATTAGTCCTATGTTCCACAACCATGTTCGCGTTTTTTTATGATTAATAAACAACAATAATTGCAATTTATATTTTTCAAATATGGGCTTGTATTTAGATAATATCGGTTGAAAATATGCCAAAATATTTGATCTATATGGACGTATTTCTGGTCGATTGCTTAAGCGCCACCAGTAGTTTTTAATCCCCGATGTTCCGCCCAACACTCTCCTATTCTGGTGAGACTTTAGCAGTATTTTCTGTTGAGTTAAAGATGGTTTTAAAACTCGAACCAAAGTATTTTGGTTCACAGCGGTTACGTTTATGGGGCTAGAAGCGCGATCGCTTAATTGCTGGAAATGATCGAATTTATTTAAAGTAGATTCACCGCTTTGGACAGTTTTATTGGCAGAAACCACCAATTCGGCATAATTAGCTTCAGGTATATTAGCTGTTTCTTCTATATTAGCAACTTGAATTTTAGTTGTTTGTTCTGATGTTGCATAATCAGGTGTTTGGAAAGAGAAGTTTTCTTGATTTACCTCGACTGAATTCAGGATATTAGCTTGAAAAAGCTTTTGTTCTGGCACTACCGAATCAGTAGAATCTGTATCTTCAAATTCTGTGGAAGTCTCTTGCAGGCTATTATTATTTCCTGACTTTTTTTGATTAGTTTTTTTGGTGTCTAAAGATTTCTGAGCATTTAGATCTTCATTACTAACGCTCTGTGCTTTAGAATAGCTGTGTTTAGCAATATGAGGCTTTTATTTTACTAAAATCAAGTATCTTTGCAAGTAGTCTAGACTCTATTTGAGAGTATCGATTATCAACAGCCAAAATAGCCTGTTTTAGATCTTTCATCAGGCTGCTTTTTAGTATGTATGCTTTTGCTCCAGCCATTAATGCTTGAACTAAATATTTTTTGTCTTCGTGACTACTAAGAATAATAACTTTGTTTGGGGAAGAAAATGAGTAATATATTTCGTGACAGAAATGCCATTCATGCCTGGCATTTCAATATCAAGCAATACAATATCAGGGCGCAAGAGATCGATTTGCTTAATTGCACTTCGACCATCTTTCACTGTTCCAACCACTTTGAATTCTCGATCTCGATCCAACAGCGATTTTATTCCCTGTTGCACTAAATTCTGATCATCTACCAACAAAATACGAATCATTGTATATTCAAATTAAGCATTTATAATAGTATTGTTATTTCCTAAAGAATTTGTCTAAATCATTCTTGAGTAAGATTGTCGATATTTTTGAATACTTAAAAATTAGTTTATTACAAAGATGTTTTTCTGAATTAAATATTACAAAATAAAATAAATTTTGAGTTATTTTGTTACTTTACTTTAGCGAAGTATAAAGCGTAAGAAGTCTGCTTTTCAATGAGATTTAAGCATAGTTTTTTTTCTAATAAAATAGTAAATTTTTAGAGTAGAAGTATATTATCTAAGCACGTAGACAGAAATAACTATTGTAAATAGCTGTGCAAAATAAAATTCATCATAAAAACAATTAGCTGAATATTGCCCAAAGTAAATGTATAAAATAATACTTTCAGATTAAGATAAATATATTTTTAGTCAGCAATACTTAATGTTCACTTATATTCCAGTCAAGTACGTAACTGTCGATCACAAACGTAGATTAAGTTTTAACGGACAGGCTTATCCTTCTGTTAGCACAATTTTAGCTGCTACTAAACCCGAAAAAGACCGTCTGGCTTTACAAAGATGGCGTAAGCGAGTTGGAGTTAAACAAGCACAAAAAATTAGTACCGATGCTTGCCGTCGAGGTACTTCTATTCATACAGCAATCAATTATTTTTTGGCTGGTCAAGATTTACCCGATGATGTGCCAAACAATCCGTACTGGCATTCTATTGAACCAGTTTTAGAATCGGTTGGCGAGGTTCATTTAATTGAATCGGCAGTATATCATACACAATACAAATATGCAGGACGTTTTGACTGTTTGGGGGCATGGGAAAGAGAACTTTGTGTTTTTGATTGGAAAACAGCCTCTAAACCCAAAAAGAATGAATGGATCGCTGATTATTGTCTACAATTAACTGCCTATACCGCAGCAATTAACCATCTTTACAACGTGCAAATAGATCGAGCAATTATTGCGATCGCCCTACAGGATCGGCCCGCGCAAATCTTTCGCCTCAATGCCGAAGCTCTCAGTGAATACTGGCAGCAGTTTCTAATTAGACTGAGACTGTGGGAGCAACAGCAAGCTTAATCGATTTATGTTGAATCCATCACCGAAATTTAGATTTAAATAATTATCTTGAATACAATAGAACTAGCCCCACACAAATAATTAAATCGCAATGGACTTTTTTACCAACATTCTCAACGTTATTGGTTCAGGTGCTACAGCCTACATTTTGGCGAACAGATTAAGAGATCCGCAAACTCGTCCTAACACCCTAGCAGGTTTTCAACTAGCCGAATCTGGAGCAGTACCTTTTTTGAGTAATCTAGCAGCAAGAGCAGCTACAGAAGGAGATACTTGGCTAGCCGAAAAGCTAACGATTCATGCTGCCGATGAAAAACGTCATGGTCAAATCTTTGCTCATGGACTCAAGCAGCTAGGAAAACAGGTAATGACTTTTGAGGAAAGAAAACAGCAAAGCAAAAAATCAGAAAACTCCAGTCCTTTCTTTGGTAAGTATTATCGTGATTATGATCCAGCATCACTCAAAGCTGACAAAATAGATTGGCAGGTGTTTATGGCTAGCACTTATATCCTAGAGCTAGATGCCAGCAAAGATTTTGCAAGGATGACAAGAGCCTTACCCGAACACGAACCCAAAAGCCGTAATCTACAGCAGAGTATTCTGAGCGTCGCCGAAGACGAAACCAGACACGCAGCCTACCTCTATGAAGCAATGCAGCGAAGATTATCGAATACACAGGTAGATGCTCTAGTTACCGAATGGCGCAAACGCAAAATTGATGCCATGTTTGCCATGGTTGGCAATATGTTTACGGCTGGTGATAATTCTCGTTCTTTGGTCAAAGACGACGCACCTACAGAAATCGAACAGCCCGCAGCAGCATCTATTTCCATTCCTGTGACTTCTAATAATTAAATGAGGTTAGAGCAAGCTTAATTTAAATGATTAATTGAATCTAATTTTTATTTGGCGATCGCATCGGCAAATAATCAGGCTTTTGTTAAGTTCGCGAACTTCGTGATTTGGATCACAGTGTTAAGCCAGGTAAGCAGCTTAGACTATAGGCTATAAATAACGCTGACCAACCAATATAAAAGGTCAGTATATAAGCAGTTGAACCCAGATAAAGTAAAACTTGTCTGGGTTCAGTATTATTCAGTCTTTTTCAGTTTGATAATTGCCTGACGAAAACCCAAAACCACTAAAATATTGGAAAGAGTTAAAAACAATTCTGCGCTGCCATGAAGCCAATCGACATTGGCTAATTCTTTTCCGTAATGGGCTTGAGCATAAATGCTCGCAGGAATTGTAACTATCACAAAAATTAACAGAACATAAAAGCCAATTAAAGCCAAGCGTGGTGTTTTTCCTGAGCGAGTCATAAACCACAAAAAACCAAGATAGGGAAACAAAGAAATGGCAAATAAACTTTCTTTATTCATGATTTACCGTTGATTGAGAATTAGGAGTATTAATTCTGTTCTGATGAGAAGCTTTCCAGATTCCCCAAGCAGCAATACAAACCGTAGTATTTCCTAATACAGTCATTGATGCCTGCAAGATAACCAGCCAGTCAAGAGATTGAGTATTATCAAAAAAGTGCCAGGTACAGGCACACATAGCACTAACTAAGGCAGGCAACATAGCAAATGATAAATTATACCAAGAGCGATCGCCTGTAATCTCTCCATATTGCCAAATGTAGTAAATAGCAGCAGCCCATTCAAAGACGCTTGAGACATGAACTATCCAGGTTGGAATTGATAATGCGTGCATTACTGATGTACGGGCGAACGGTGAAGTGGTGCGGTCTTGGCGAGAGGAAATGCCCTGATCTAAAGGGCATATTCCACTCTCGCGGTGGCGGCAAATGCGGAAGTACGCCTTACATGCGGACAAATCCTTTGTCGTCGAGGAGTAACTACTGAACCCTTTAGGGATGTTCGCCCCTAACTGATTACTAATTCAATAGCACTATCTAGATAGCTTGTTTTCTACCCATTTAATAACTTTCTCACCCAAATTGACATTATTCAAGCGATCTATTTCTCTGATTCCTGTTGGACTAGTAACGTTAACCTCGGTTAAGTAGTCACCAATTACATCAATGCCCACAAAATAAAGCTCATCAGCTTTCAATTGGGGCGCAACCAGCGCGCAAATTTCTTGTTCTCTATCGGTAATATCTATCTTTACTGCTTTGCCCCCTACTGCCATATTGCCCCTAAACTCATTACCACTGGGAACACGATTAACTGCGCCAATGGGTTCACCATCTAGCATAATGATTCTTTTATCTCCTTCTTTAGCAGCAGGTAAATATTCTTGAACCATTACGGGTTCGCGTCCTTGATAAGTGCTAACTTCAATTATAGAATTAAAATTGCGATCGCCCGCTTCTAAAAATAAGATTCCTTCTCCTCCTTTACCCCCCAAAGGCTTCAAGACAGCAGATTTTTTCTCATCTATAAACTTGGCAATTACTAACTTATCTTGACTGACTATAGTTTCAGGGATTACAGAGGTAAATTGTAGGGCATATACTTTTTCGTTAGCAGTTCTTAATCCTTTAGGAGAATTAACTACTAAAGTTTTACGAGGATCGATTAGATCTAATATGTATGTCGTATACAAATAAGGAACAGTAACAGGAGGATCGCTGCGCATAAATACAGCGTCCATTTCCTCTAGGCAAGTCAAAATTTTGCCCTGAACCTGATACCAATCCACTTCTGCCTGCCAATGTTCATCAACCAACTTCACGGGTTTAAGATTGACGGCTTGTAAGTATCCCCAAGCTTTTCCCTCAATAATGCTCAGTTGATGGGCTTCAGTAATCCAAATTTGATGACCTAATACTTGCGCTGCTTCCATCATGGCAACACTACTATCGTGTCCTGGATCGAGTTTAGCTATAGGATCGATGATAAATGCCAGTTTCACGCTGTTTCTTTTGAGTAATTTCTTTTTAGCTTCTAACTTAATAAGGTACAGCTTAGGAATACCTCTTTACAATAGAGGTTCTAATTCTCCATTGCTTTCTAAAGCATAAAGATTATCGCATCCGCCAATATGGCGATCGCCGATAAATATTTGCGGTAAGCTAGATTTGCCATTAGCTCTTGCTCTCATTTTATCCCTGGCATCTTCATCTCCATCAATACAATATTCACTATATTCAACTCCTTTTTCGTCCAATAGACCTTTGGCACGAATACAAAACGGACAACGACTCCAGGTATATATTTCTACTTTTGCTGCCATAATTATAATAAATATTAAGTATTATTACGTCTTCCCCATCTTAAACTGATTTGTTAACTGAGTGAAACTTTTTCGGTAAATATTTTAGTTAATGATAATTTATACTTATAACTCAGTAAGATTTTGGTGGGTATTTCTGGTCTATAAATATTAAATTTTTAGTTATCTTTCCATTTTGATGTCTTCAATAAGCTGCTTTAATTCAACAAGTTTTAATGATTTTATTCAGTATTTTGAGAGCTTGTAGGTCTATCTGTTAGTTTTCACTATATATTTGGGAACTCTTAAAAA
The DNA here is from genome assembly GCA_965218645.1 of Waterburya sp. Taxonomy (GTDB): domain Bacteria; phylum Cyanobacteriota; class Cyanobacteriia; order Cyanobacteriales; family Xenococcaceae; genus Waterburya. The sequence continues at coordinate 3,080,110 of OZ244627.1, forward strand.
TAAGACTAAGGAAGTTCTCGTATTTCAGAATCAATCAACCCTTGGTTGCTCAATTTGCCAAAGTACAGTAGTCATAACAAGCTACTAGCCTGAAAACACAACTTCTTGGATAAATTAACTTATATCGAACTTACATAAAATGGAATCAACTAAAGTTGTTAATAAAATTCTGCTAGCTTCCCTTGCTTTTGGTGTAACCTTTGGTGTTGGAATGTTAGTAGTAGAGAATGGAAAATTTAAAAATGCCCTAATGGGTAGTGGTGCAGTAGGATCTATGGCTTGCGTAGCGATCGCTTTAGCAGCTAACGGCAAAAAAAATTCTCAAAAAATTCAAAATGACAGCGTATCAAATATTCGGCTATCCGAACTCAATAATCAAAAATCTCAATTAGAGCAATCTTTAAACGAATCTATTGCAAAAATGGAAGCGGTAGAAATTGAAATTAACTCTCTACAAACCGAACACGATCAGCTATTGAGTGTAATTTCCAATTTAAATAATCAAAAGGAACAGCTAGAAGCAGAATCAAACAACTGGAATGAGAAAATTAATTCAGAAAAACAAGAATTAGAGGCAATAAGTAGCCAGCTTATAGCAAGTCAAAGACAGAAAGAAGAGTTAGATAAAAATATAGCTGGTCTAGAAAGTCATAAACAAAATTTAGAATTAGAGAAAGATAGCCTGCAAGCAGAAGCAGAAAAACTTTTATCTATGCAGGGACAATTAGATAATGTAATATCTCCCATTGAAGAGACTTCCACCAGTGTAGAAATTGAACAAGAACCAGAAGCACTATTTGATTCTGATGAATTTCTCGAAGAGGAAGAATCAGAAAAAAATTTAGAAACAGAGATAAATCCATTTGCTAGCTTTTCTGAGGAATCGACAACAAGCATAACTGAAAATAATTCAGAGCTAGAATTAGCAGATCAACTACTTGGCTCATTTGATGAATCTGAGCTTCAATCATCTGATGACGTATCATCAACAATAGAAAATGTAATTGAAAAGTCCGATTTTGAATTAGAAGAAGAAACCTCCAATTCAGATGTGTATGAAAATTTTTATCAATCAGATAAAGAGGAATCTTTTGTTGAAGTTGAATCTGACGACTCGATCAGAGAATTTGAAGATGACAACTCTTTACAAGCATTTAGTTTAGAGTTCGAGTCCGAAGAAATGAGCTTTGAGGAATCTCCCGAAGCCGAGTCTGATGAGTTAATGATGGGATTTGAGGATGATGACGATTCTCCAGCAGCATTTAGTTTAGAGTTCGAGTCCGAAGAAATGAGCTTTGAGGAATCTCCCGAAGCCGAGTCTGATGAGTTGATGATGGGATTTGAGGATGATGACGATTCTCCAGCAGCATTTAGTTTAGAGTCCGAGTCCGAAGAAATGAGCTTTGAGGAATCTCCCGAAGCCGAGTCTGATGAGTTGATGATGGGATTTGAGGATGATGACTCGATACAAATAGATGAAGAATTAGATGATTTAAGTTCTTTAGAGTCAGTTGAAGAATTAGATGATTTAAGTTCTTTAGAGTCAGTTGAAGAACAAATTGATATGCTGACTCAAATGTCTGATGAATCATTAGGAGAATCAAACGATTTATTAGATTCTGTCAAAGTGGACAATACTGAAGAAGACAATCAAAAATTACATGAAATATATCAAGAAGATTAAACCTAATTCTAATTTCTAATCATGCTTTTGTTTATTAAACATTTTATCCAAGGACTCAGAAAAACCTAGGTCTTTTTTTATTGCTCTGCAATTCAAACATGAAGAATTGATAAACTGAATATTATACAGAGCAATCAATGAGCATAGTAGAGACAAATATGGGAAGCGAACAAATTACTTTACTCTCTAGTCGAGAAATTGAAAAGATGCGTCGAGCAGGAGCTTTAGCCTCAAAACTACTAGATTTCTTGGCACCAATGGTTAAACCTGGAGTAAGTACCCTAGAAATTAATGATGCCGCAGAGAAATGGACACAGAAGAGAGGTGCAATTAGCGCACCTTTGGGATATGGTCCTACAGATAATCCTTTTACTGCTTCAGTTTGCACCAGCGTTAATGAAGTGATTTGTCATGGTATTCCTAACGCTAAACAAATATTAAGAAATGGCGACATTATTAATATTGATGTAACCCCGATTTTAGATGGCTATCATGGCGACACTTCTAGAACTTTTTTTGTTGGTACTCCTTCAGATACAGCTAAAAAACTTGTTGAAGTTACAGAAGAATGTTTAAAAAGAGGAATTGCAGTCGTCAAACCAGGTGCGAGAATTTATGATATCGGCATAGCAATTCAACAGTATGCTGAGTCGCAAGGTTTTTCTGTAGTCAGAGATTTTGTAGGACATGGAGTTAGCCATATTTTTCATACCGCACCTCAAATTCCCCACTATCATGATCCAAGACAGAAACGGAAATTTAAACCAGGAATGGTATTTACTATTGAACCAATGATTAACGAAGGGACTTGGGAAGCTGTGATGCTCGATGATGGTTGGACAGCAGTTACCAAAGATGGTAGGCTTTCTGCTCAATTTGAACATACTATTGCAGTGACCAAGGAAGGGGTAGACATTTTAACTTTACCGAATTAATATTCTGAGCGACGAATATTAAAACAGCACCAGTCTTTTCTTTTCCACAGTGCTGCAACAGTCCACCCCTGCTGTTCTACAACATCAGCGACCCAATCGGCTTGGGTTAATAAAATTCCACTTAAAATTGCCCAGCTTTTTTCATGGGTGATGTTGTTAAAATGAATAACCAAATCGACTATGGTATCAGCCAAAATATTACAAATAATGCCATCAAATTTTTTATCTACTTCAATTAATTTTTCAATGCTGCCATCATGGACAATCAGATTATCTCGATTAACATGGTTTAATTGACAATTACTTCGGCAAGTTTTGGTAGCTAATTCATCAGTATCAACTGCATAAACTTGCTTTGCACCAAGCATAATTGAACCTATAGACAAAATTCCCGATCCACAACCTATGTCAGCTATGGTTTGGCTTTCAGCCTTTTCATACAGTCGCATCTCTAGAGATTCAAGACACAATTGTGTAGTAGGATGAGTTCCTGTTCCAAAAGCTGCGCCAGGATCGAGACGCAAAATCAATCTATCAGATTTCTCTGGAGGAGTTTCCCAAGCTGGATAAATCAAAAAGCGATCGCCAATTTCCATGGCTTGCCAGTATTGCTTCCAGCTACTTGCCCAGTCTTCTTCATTAATTAAATGCCATTGAGCTTCTGGCAATGATACTTCTAATAATTTGGCATCTTGTTCCAGCCAAGAAGATAAGGCTGCCAAATCTAGTAACTGAGTTTTTATTTCAGGAATATACGTTTTAATCAAAATCTGTCGATCTGTTATTAGTTCCGACTCTGATTTCTTTTCGTCGTCTAAAATTTTGACTTCGGTAGCTGTTCCAGAACAACCAAACTTTTCAAGTCTCCAAAAGACTGATTCTTCCAGTATTGGCTCACATTTTATGACGATCTCCCACCAGCGATTAGACATGAATTTTCTTAGGTTGTAAATTTTATAGGGATTATCTAACGTTGAACCTGAACGGTATTTTTTAATTAACGACCATAGATCGTTCTCGCTATCTAAGTTTGATCTTGCTCAAGACAGCAAAGTCCATGACTATTAAGGCTTATAATGTAATTAGACATTTTTCGACTTAGTTATTTTGGTGATCTCAGAGCGAAATAAGCAAAATACAGTTTTTTCCTCACCACTGTATGCCAAGATTTCAGCTTTACCCACTTTTTATAGTTCTGTTGATAGTTTTCCCAATATTGTTAAACAATTCATCAATACTAAAGAATTTAAGTCGGCAAGTTGTTTAGATTTTATTTGTCTAACAATGAAATTGGTGAAATATACTATTAACTTATAAATAGTATATTTCACCAATAAATATTACTTAGGCATCGTCTTGACGTGATAAAATTATGCAGATAACTTCACAGTATAAGCATCTCTAATTCCATCTACCTTAGTAATTTCTTGCAAAATGCCTTCAGGTAATGGATCATCCAAGCTCAAAACCATTACTGCTTCCCCTCTGACAATTTTACGACCAACCTGCATACTGGCAATATTGACATTATAACTACCTAATAAAGAGCCAATTTTGCCAATAATTCCTGGCATATCTCTATGAAGAGTAAACAACATATGATCATTGGGTGGAACATTGATAGGAAACTCATCCAAGCTGGTAATTCGTATTTCCCCTTCACTCAGCAATGCTCCTGTAACTGAATGCTTACCATTGGCTCCTTGGGCTTCAATATGCAGTGAACCCCCAGAATAGTCACGGGTTGAGCTATCTTTAGTTTCAATAACTCTAATACCCCTTTCAGTCGCTTCTATTGCTGCGTTGACATAATTTACCCTCTCTCTCAAAGCCTCAGACAGCAACCCTTTTAAAGCAGCAACAATTAGTGGTTGACTATCGTTGTTAGCCAATTTTCCCTGCAAACGAATATTTAACTCATTAATTCGTCCTCCGGCTAACTGACCAGCCATCGTGCCTAAAGTTTCTGCTAATCTTAGGTATGGTCGTAATTTTTCCATTACATCTGGGTTTAAACCAGGAATGTTGACTGCTGAACGAGCAGGAAGACCCAATAAGACATCTCTTATCTGCTCTGCGACATCGATCGCCACATTTACCTGAGCTTCGGCTGTAGAAGCTCCTAGATGAGGAGTCAGAACTAGATTTGAACCAACGACCGTTAATGGCGATTCTTCTAAAGGCTCATTGGCATAAACGTCTAAAGCAGCGCCACCGATTCTTCCTGCTTGAAGTGCTTCTGCTAAGGCAGCTTCATCAATAATGCCACCACGAGCGCAGTTAATAATACGAGCATGGGGCTTCATTTTAGCTAGTGCTTCAGCATTAATCAAATTAGCAGTTTCTGGAGTTTTGGGAATGTGCAGAGTAATATAATCTGCCTCCTTAAACAGTAAATCTAAATCTACTAAGCTACAGCCGATCCTCTCGGCTCTTTCTGCCGAAACAAATGGATCGTAAGCCAGTAATTTCATATCCATTGCCCGTGCCACCTTAGCAACATGGGCTCCAATTTTTCCTAAACCAACTATACCCAGAGTTTTCTTATAAACTTCATTACCAACGAATTTCTTACGCTCCCACTTACCGCTTTTAACAGATTGGTTAGCATCAGGGATTTGGCGAGATAAAGCCAGCATCATTGCTAAAGCGTGTTCGGCGGCAGCGATAGTATTACCCTCTGGAGAGTTGACCACGACAATACCACGACGTGTAGCAGCTTTGACATCAATGTTGTCTACTCCTACTCCTGCACGTCCAATAATTTTGAGGTTCGTACCAGCCTCAATAACCTCTGCTGTAACTTTAGTACCTGATCGCAACATTAAAGCATCATATTCGGGAATTATTTTGATTAGTTCTTCTAAAGGTAACTTGGTTTTTACGTCTACTTCGGCGACTTGAGAGATAATATCGATACCAGCTTGATCGATAGGATCGGAGACGAGAACTTTTGCCATAGTCATGAATTGTAGTTTAATTCCCTTGCATCTTGTTTTTTCACCTGTAAACTCAATTCTTTATGCTTGAGAGTAGCAAAACATTCGCCACTCTCACCAATATTTTCAAACCTCTTACTCTAGGTTTTGGTTATTGCTTGAGTCTGTGCAGTAGACCATTGTAAAGGTAAAAGTAGCTTATAGTTTCTTTTTGTTAAGAAGATTTTGGATTTGCTGTTGCTTTATTATATTGACTAATCTTCAAAAAATTTGAGCTTTTTTGAGATTAAAATATAGTTGATAGCTATACTGCTTGGGGCAAGAGCTTTGCTAAGGCTTCAATTTTTTGGCGTAGACCGACTAATATTTTTTTGAGCCATAAGGGTGTTGACGATTTTGGCTCTGATTCTGATGTATCGAGTGATTCAGTTTCAGGAATTTTAATGGCAATCTGCTGTTGGGTTATTTCTACGGATTCGGGTTGAGGTATTTCAATTTTTGCTAATGGCTCTGCTCGATCTAAGTTAGTTTTGGTAATTTCAATTACTTCTGTTGTTTTAGATTTTGTTACTTTCTCTTTTTTTGGCTCGTCTGTATTAACCTTTTCTACTATTTTTAGTTCAGAGTCTTTATTGTCAAGAGAATAGTTAATGTTGTCCGTTTGTTTTTCTTTAGTAATTTTTTGATTATTAATGCTAGTTGTTGGCTCAATAGTTGTTTTTACCTTGTCACTATTTTCAGGCATTAATTTTGAATTTTCACTGTTTGGATTAGGAGTAATTATGCTGAGTGGCTCGGATTTATGGCTTAACTGTTCTTCGTTTTTTATTGCTGGTTCAGGTTCAATAATGTTTGCTGATTTTTTTTCAGCAGTATTTTCTAATTCAATTAACTCTTCTGGTATTTTTAGAGGCTGAATACTATCGTTTTTATTTACTATTGATTGAGCTTCTGCTAAAGATATTTGATTAGTTAGCAAAAGATCTAATGTATTTTGTTGCTGGGTATTGTAATTAATTACTCTCACAGTATTATTAAAAGTGTTTTCAATGTCATTGCCAGCTTCATCAATTAGTTCTAGCTGAATCCAATTTTCACCTGTTTTTAGTCCTGTTAAATAAACAGGCTGCCAATTTTCAAGTATGAAACTTTCTCCATTTACTGTTGCTCTGATGCGCCAATCTTTTAGATTAGGATTGCTTTGTGCGATCGCGTGTAAAGGGGCATTGGTTAGATAATAATCAAGTAAAAACGGTTCTGCACCATAAGTTCCTGTGGGGTTGCTATAGGTCAGCAAAGGCAAATTAGGATCGGTACGGTTGTTGTTTGTTTCTGTTATTACACTAAAGGTAACCTGAGCATAAGCACCATCGTTTTTAAAACTTTCTCCCCAGGGACGAGAGGCAAATACTCTTAAAGTATGAGTTCCTGGGCTTAAATCTTTGAGAAGAATAGGTTTTTCTAAATCATATATTGATTGAGATGGCTGATTATCTAAAATCAAATCTAAATGATTTCCTAGTTTTAATTTTTCGTCTTGAAAGATTGGTAAATCCTTTACCTGTAGATGAACATCAATGTCTGTTTGCTTAAACACTTCGGCTTGAGGAGCAATAATCTTTACTTGAGGAGTAAATTTTTCTAGGTCTTGATTTAACTCCTTAATAATTTTAGGCGTGGCTATTTCAGCTAGATTACCATTAGTAGCATCTACAAAGATGGTGTTGCTCAAGCGATCGCTAAAAGAATTATCCGCATCTACTTGTCCGCAACCTATTAAACAACTTAAACAGGCTAACAATAAACAAAATCTAATAGTATTCATCGATCCTTATCTATAATTTATTCATAAAAAGCTGGGGAAATCTCTAGACTGAATCCATACCAGCCTTCCCATTATTACTAAATTACATCAGGATAGTAGCGATTTTGAGTTAAGGAACTATATTGTCTTTTGTAAAGATTTTTTTTTTTTTGTGTACTTTTGCCTAAAATTACCTACGGTGCAAACCTAGTCAGATCAATAGTCGCGTCCATTTAAAATTTTGTTAAGCTTTACACAGGTTGCTGAATTCTGAGTCTTATGATCAGATACAGTAATGCCTGTAGCTCGAAACCTAAAAACTATTAGGAGAAAGCAAGCTAAGGTTATTAAAAAGCAGTGATTTTCGCTCTTTTTACATAATAAAAAACTTGTTCTTCGGAGCAAGAAAATCTAAATCTAAAATCTATTGCCCTGAGAGGAGAATCCTCATGACAATCAGTCCTCAAAAAGAAGAGGCAAAAGTCAAGGTAACAGTTGATGTAGATCCAGTTCCTACTTCTTTCGAGAAGTGGGGCAAGCCAGGTCACTTTGACCGAACTTTAGCCAGAGGTCCTAAGACTACCACCTGGATTTGGAATCTTCATGCTGATGCTCATGATTTTGACAGTCATACCAGTGACTTAGAAGATATTTCGCGAAAAATATTTAGCGCCCACTTTGGTCACCTCGCGGTGGTTTTTGTCTGGTTAAGCGGAATGTATTTCCACGGAGCCCGCTTTTCTAACTATGAAGCATGGCTTCTCGATCCCACAGCTATTAAGCCAAGTGCGCAAGTAGTCTGGCCTATTGTGGGTCAGGACATTCTTAACGCCGACGTTGGCGGCGGATTCCACGGAATTCAGATTACGTCTGGCTTCTTTTACCTTTGGAGAGCTTCTGGATTCACTAATAGCTTCCAGTTATACTGCACTGCTATTGGTGGTTTAGTGATGGCGGGTCTGATGATCTTTGCTGGCTGGTTTCACTACCACAAAAGAGCGCCTAAGCTGGAATGGTTCCAAAACGTGGAATCAATGATGAATCACCATTTGGCTGGTTTATTAGGTCTAGGTTGTCTTAGTTGGGCAGGTCACCAAATTCATGTGTCTCTCCCAATTAACAAACTGTTAGATGCAGGAGTTGCACCAGCAGATATTCCTCTGCCACACGAATTTATCTTAAATAGAGATTTGATGTCGGAATTATACCCAAGTTTTGCCGAAGGGTTGCGACCTTTCTTTACGCTTAACTGGGGCGTATATTCTGATTTTCTTACCTTTAAAGGTGGTTTGAACCCAGTAACTGGTGGCTTATGGTTATCTGATACGGCACACCACCATTTGGCACTTGCTGTCCTGTTTATTATTGCTGGTCATATGTACCGTACCAATTGGGGTATCGGTCACAGCATGAAAGAAATTTTAGACGGACATAAAGGCGATCCTTTATTGTTTGGTGGAGAAGGTCACAGAGGTCTATATGAAATCTTGACTACTTCTTGGCACGCTCAGCTGTCAGTTAACTTAGCAATACTAGGTTCTCTGACAATCATTGTGGCACAGCATATGTACGCGATGCCCCCATATCCCTATATGGCGATCGACTATGCTACTCAGATATCGCTGTTTACTCACCATATGTGGATCGGTGCCTTCTTGATTGTTGGTGCGGGAGCGCACGCCGCTATTTATATGGTGCGTGACTACGACCCAGCCAAGAATGTAAATAACGTAGTTGACCGCGTACTTCGCGTTCGCGATGCAATTATTTCTCACCTTAATTGGGTCTGTATTTTCCTTGGCTTCCATAGCTTTGGTTTATATATTCATAATGACACCATGAGAGCCTTGGGTCGTCCCCAAGATATGTTCTCAGATACGGCGATTCAGCTACAGCCAATTTTTGCCCAGTGGATACAGAATATTCATACTCTTGCTCCTGGGAATACTGCTCCTACAGCTCTTGAGCCAGTTAGCTATGCTTTTGGCGGTGGTGTAGTTGCAGTTGGTGGAAAAGTGGCAATGATGCCTATTGCTTTGGGTACTGCCGACTTTATGGTTCACCACATCCACGCATTTACTATTCATGTAACTGCTTTAATTCTGTTAAAAGGCGTTCTCTACGCTCGTAGTTCCCGCTTGATTCCAGATAAAGGCAACCTTGGTTTCCGCTTCCCTTGCGACGGCCCAGGTCGTGGTGGTACTTGTCAAGTATCAGCTTGGGATCATGTATTCTTAGGCTTGTTCTGGATGTACAACTCAATCTCTGTGGTAATTTTCCACTTCAGCTGGAAGATGCAGTCAGATGTATGGGGAACGGTAGCACCAGATGGTACGGTGTCTCATATTACGGCTGGTAACTTTGCTCAAAGTGCAATTTGTATCAATGGCTGGTTGCGTGATTTCTTATGGGCGCAAGCTTCTCAAGTTATCAATAGCTATGGTTCGGCTCTATCTGCTTATGGACTCATGTTCTTGGCAGGTCACTTCGTCTTTGCTTTTAGTCTTATGTTCCTCTTTAGTGGACGTGGTTACTGGCAGGAGTTGATTGAGTCAATTGTTTGGGCTCATAACAAATTAAAAGTAGCTCCAGCTATTCAACCCCGTGCTTTGAGTATTACTCAAGGTCGTGCTGTGGGTGTAGCTCACTACCTTTTAGGAGGAATTGTTACTACTTGGGCATTCTTTTTAGCAAGGACGCTCTCGTTGTAAAACAAGTCTTGATCGTGCCAATCAGACAAGATAGCTAAAGCTTTTAGTTAAGGTTGTCTTGAATGATTGGTCAGTCTAAGTATAACTTTGGACTATTGGTTCAAAATTATTAATAGTAAAGAGAACTTAACGGTGAAAAATTTAAGTTTAATAACTTGTATTAACAACCGTGTTTTAACAAAATTACTGCCTGATAATATTTAATATTGAAGGTTGTAACTAAAAGCCAAAAATGAGTGGCAAAAAATAGCAATATTAAACTCATTTTTCACCCTACAGGAGAATTCTACCCATAACCTATGGCAACTAAATTCCCGAAATTTAGCCAGGATCTCGCCCAAGATCCGACTACTCGTCGGATCTGGTACGGAATTGCCACTGCTCATGATTTTGAGCTTCATGATGGTATGACCGAGGAAAATCTTTATCAGAAGATTTTTGCCTCCCATTTTGGTCATATCGCCATCATCTTTCTGTGGACTTCCGGTACTCTGTTCCATGTGGCTTGGCAAGGTAACTTTGAACAGTGGATAAAAGATCCTTTAAACACTAGCCCTATCGCCCATGCGATCTGGGATCCACACTTTGGTAAAGGCGCGATTGATGCTTTTACTCAAGGTGGTGCTTCTAACCCAGTAAATATTGCCTATTCTGGTGTGTACCACTGGTTCTATACCATTGGTATGACTACTAACCAAGAGTTATATCAAGGATCGATCTTCTTATTGATTCTTTCTTCTATCTTTTTGTTTGCTGGTTGGTTGCATTTACAGCCCAAGTTCCGTCCTAGCCTAGCTTGGTTTAAAAATGCTGAGTCTCGCCTTAACCATCACCTAGCTGGTTTGTTTGGGGTAAGTTCCTTGGCATGGACTGGACACCTAGTTCACGTTGCTATCCCCGAATCTCGCGGACAGCACGTAGGTTGGGATAACTTTCTTTCGACTCCTCCTCATCCCGCTGGTTTAGGACCTTTCTTCAGCCTGAACTGGGGCGTGTATGCTCAGAATCCTGATACTGCCAATCATATATTTGGTACTTCTGAGGGAGCAGGAACAGCTATCTTAACTTTCTTAGGTGGTTTCCATCCTCAAACTGAGTCTCTGTGGCTGACAGATATTGCTCATCACCATTTGGCGATCGCAGTAATCTTTATCATCGCTGGTCATATGTACCGTACTAACTTTGGTATCGGTCACAGTATCAAAGAGATTCTAGAAACTCACAAGCCACCTCAAGGCGGTTTGGGTGAAGGACATAAAGGAATATACGATACCTTGAATAACTCTCTCCACTTCCAGTTGGCTTTAGCTCTGGCTAGTTTGGGAACGGTTACTTCTTTGGTAGCTCAACATATGTATTCCCTACCTTCCTACGCATTTATTGCTAGGGACTATACCACTCAAGCGGCTTTATATACTCATCATCAGTATATTGCTGGATTTCTGGTGACAGGGGCATTTGCTCATGGTGCAATCTTTTTAGTTCGTGACTATGACCCTGAAGCCAATAAAAACAATGTATTGTCAAGAGTTTTGGATCACAAAGAAGCGATTATTTCCCACTTAAGCTGGGTATCTCTCTTTCTTGGTTTCCATACCTTGAGTTTGTATGTACACAATGATGTAGTAGTAGCTTTTGGTACGCCTGAAAAGCAAATCTTGATCGAGCCTGTATTCGCTCAGTTTGTTCAAGCTGCCTCTGGTAAAGCTCTATATGGTTTTGATACCTTATTGTCTAACCCCGATAGTATTGCTCAAACTGGTGCAGCCTGGTTGCCTGGCTGGTTGGATGCTATCAACAGTGGAACGAACTCTTTGTTCCTCACAATTGGACCTGGAGATTTCTTGGTTCACCATGCGATCGCGCTAGGTCTACACACCACTACTTTGATCTTGGTCAAAGGTGCTTTAGACGCACGTGGTTCAAAACTAATGCCCGACAAAAAAGACTTTGGTTTTGCTTTCCCTTGTGACGGTCCTGGTCGTGGCGGTACTTGCGATATCTCTGCTTGGGATTCGTTCTATCTAGCCTTATTCTGGACACTTAACACCCTAGGTTGGGTGACTTTCTACTGGCATTGGAAACACCTTGGTATCTGGCAGGGTAACGTTGCTCAGTTCAACGAAAACTCTACTTACCTCATGGGTTGGTTCCGTGATTATCTCTGGGCAAACTCGGCTCAATTAATTAACGGCTATAACCCTTACGGTGTGAACAACCTTTCTGTTTGGGCTTGGATGTTCCTCTTTGGACACCTAGTTTGGGCGACTGGTTTCATGTTCCTCATCTCTTGGCGTGGTTATTGGCAAGAGCTGATTGAAACTATTGTTTGGGCGCACGAGCGTACTCCTCTGGCTAACTTAGTTCGCTGGAAAGACAAGCCCGTTGCTATGTCCATTGTTCAAGGTCGTGTAATCGGTTTAGCTCACTTCACGGTGGGTTATGTCCTCACCTATGCAGCATTCCTAATTGCTTCTACGGCTGGTAAATTTGGTTAGCGATATCCATAATTTACTTTGTAACTAAGCAATTAGTTCCCCTTCCTTCGGGTAGGGGACTTTTTTTTATGGTTAAACTACAAATCTTTGGTAGCTTACCAAGAGTTACTAAAGTCTGTTAAATTTTCAATTATAAGTGAAACACTACAGACAGCTAAGTATGACCCGAAATAAAGCCAAACCGAACCATCCTCTATCCCGTTTGCTGCGCTATGGAGATAAATATCGAGCTATTATTTGGCAAGCTGTAATATGTTCTATCCTCAACAAACTTTTTGATCTTGCCCCCCCTGCCATCATTGGTGCTGCGGTGGATGTGGTAGTACAGAAACAAGACTCGATTGTGGCTCGCTTTGGCATTACTGATATCTTTGCCCAGCTAGTAGTGTTGTCTTTGTTGTCGGCAATTGTTTGGGGCTTAGAATCAGTATTTGAATATGCCTATACAAGACTATGGCGTAATTTGGCACAGGACGTTCAACATGATATACGTTTAGATGCCTATAGTCATGTTCAAGACTTGGACTTGGCTTACTTTGAGGAAAACAGCACGGGAGCATTGTTATCTATTCTCAATGATGATATCAATCAGCTAGAAAGATTCTTAGACGTTGGTGCCAATGAAATTATTCAGGTACTCACTACCGCCCTAGTTATTGGTGCCTCATTTTTTATCTTGACTCCCGATATTGCCTGGATGGCAATTGTTCCTATTCCGCTTATTATCTGGGGATCCGTGGCGTTTCAGAAATGGCTTGCACCCAGATATGCAGAAGTAAGAGAAAAGGTCAGCTTACTCAACTCCCGATTGTCTAATAATCTTAGTGGAATTACGACAATCAAAAGTTTTACTACAGAAACTTATGAAATAGATCGTTTTAGACAAGACAGCAACGCCTACAGAAAGAGCAATCAAAAGGCTATTCGCTTGTCCGCAGCCTTTATTCCTTTAATTCGCCTGATTATATTAGCTGGCTTTACGGCTATTTTGCTTTATGGAGGTCTTCAAGCTGCATCAGGAACACTGGCAGTAGGTACATATAGCGTACTTGTATTTCTGACTCAAAGACTATTATGGCCGTTGACTCGTCTGGGGCAAACCTTTGACCTTTATCAAAGAGCAATGGCATCTATTACTCGCGTTATGGATTTATTAGATACTCCTATTGCCATTCATTCAGGAGATATTGCTCTATCACCATCAACCACCAGAGGAGAGGTAAGCATCAACAATATTACCTTTGCCTATAATCAAAGACAGCCTGTAATCGAAAATCTTTCCCTCCATATTCGGGCAGGTGAAACTATTGCCATAGTTGGTGCAACTGGTTCGGGTAAAAGTACCCTAGTTAAGCTACTCTTGCGACTCTATGAAATACGCTCAGGCAATATTACTGTAGATGGTAAAAATATTAAAGATATAGTGCTATGGGATCTGCGTCGCGCAATTGGTTTAGTTAGTCAGGATGTATTTTTGTTTCACGGTACTGTAAGGGAAAACATCAGCTATGGTTCTCCTGATGCCAGCACAAATCAAATTATTGAAGCGGCTAAAATTGCCGAAGCAGATCAATTTATTCGAGAATTACCCCAAAGTTATGACACTGTTGTAGGAGAAAGAGGACAAAAGCTATCTGGGGGACAAAAACAGAGAATTGCGATCGCCAGAGCTATCTTGAAAGATCCACCAATTTTAATTTTAGATGAGGCAACTTCGGCCGTAGACAACGAAACAGAAGCAGCGATCGCTCGTTCCTTGGAAAAAATCACCCAAAATCGAACTACAATTGCGATCGCCCATCGTCTATCTACTATCAGACATTCTGACTGTATTTATGTAATGGAATATGGTCAACTGATTGAACAGGGAACACACGAAGAACTATTAGCTAAAGACGGCGTGTATACTAACCTTTGGCGGGTACAAACTGGCTTTAGAAAGGATAAACAATTAATTAGATAAGCTGGAAAAATCTGACCCAGATATGTAGAACATATTTTACATATCTTTTTGATATTCTTCCAACAGTTCCAACAGATCGTTTTTACATTGCGTTGGTAATAACTTGCTTAGAGACATCTCAGCGTTACCTCCACCTAGTTTAACGGAGATATCTTGCAAAATAGAGGTAACTGCCTCTTCACTTAGAGAATTGTCTTCCAAAAGAAGGTATACTTTTTCGGCAACAACTGTATGCAGGTGAGCATCATTTAAATATAGATGCCACTTGGCTATATCAATATAAATGTTTTCGCCAATTTGGGCAGCTAAAGTTTCTATTTGTTGTGTACTAGCCATTAGATTTTAATTGTGGTGTAGTCTGCGATCGCCTTAATATAGATAAAGTGTAATGCTAATATGCCAAACCAGATACCGTTTACCCACAGCAACCAAGACCATTCTGTAGATTTCAGAATATGCACAAACCATAAGCCAGAGTTGGTAGCAGAATAAACTCCTACATGAATCGCAAAGTTGATGAGATCATCTAAACGGCGATATTCTGGATCTGTTTTGCGATCGGGTTTGCGAGGCCAGCGAGGAGGCATAAATTACTATTTTAAATTGAGTATAGTTATCTGATATTAGTTTCATTGTATCGGTTTAACGGCTTTTTTCTTCAGCAAAATAGTCTCCTGACTTGCCCCCTGTTTTACTCAGTAAACAGATTTGGGAGATCTCCATTGATTTTTCCAGTGCTTTAGCCATATCATATAAGGTTAAAGCGGTGACAGACACAGCAGTCAGTGCCTCCATTTCTACTCCTGTTGAACCTTTGACAGCTACCTTAGCCGTAATTTCGTATCCAGGCAAATCGTAATCTGGGCTAATGTCTACCTCAATTTTATGAATAGGCAAAGGATGACAAAGAGGTATCAAATTAGCCGTTTGCTTGGCTGCCATAATTCCAGCGATTTTGGCTGTACCCAACACATCACCTTTGGGAGCATTTCCTGCTTCGATAGTTTTCAACGTAGCCAAAGACATTTTAATTTTACCTCTGGCGACGGCTTGACGACGAGTTACTTTTTTGGCTGAAACATCTACCATTTGAGCCTCTCCGCGATGGTTCAAATGGGATAAAGACTCAAAATTATTATTTTCTTGCATTGGTATCTAAAGTTCTGCTATTATTAGAAGCTGTTGGGTTTATTCAGTAGGTTACTGATTGCTTAACTAAGGGCGAGTAGCTCAGTGGATTAGAGCATTTGGCTACGAACCAAAAGGTCAGGGGTTCAAATCCCTTCTCGCTCATTCTTTTAAACTAATTTTATCTTCTGTAGTTATCTAGAGAATAACGACATTAGTTTACTCTAGAAGATAAAATAGATTATTTCTTGCTTCTATACTTATAAGAATCATTTAGTAGCTAGTGTTAGCTGAAAACATACAACACTCACTTTGTTATACTTTCTCAATGACCCATAAATCTCTTCGTTTTGTTCTTGATAGTGAATAGATTTTGAGTAAAGAATTATAATTTTGGCAATTATCTGCGAATTTGCAACAGGCTGTTTTCGGAAAACATTCGTCGTCCCGAAATACAATGATGAAAATATCCTCATTTCTTATCCCTTTAAAGAATGTCCTTCCATTTCTCATCCTGGTCGATTAAAAACTCTGTTCCCACCGTGGTTACATTTCTCATTTTGGGTGTAGTGGGCATTAGTTCGTTTATGGCATTGGGTATTGATGATTCCCCCAATATTGATGTACCGATTGTAACTATTAATGTCACCCAAAGGGGCGTAAGTCCAACAGAATTAGAGACTCAGGTGACCAAAAAAATTGAGGATGGGGTAGCTAATTTAGATGGGATCGATGAACTAAGCTCAACCATTACCGATGGTAGCTCTAGCACAGTAATCAAATTTGATTTAGGGGTAGATAGCGACCGCGCCGTCAATGAAGTCCGTAATGCTGTTTCCCAAATACGTCCTGATTTACCCCAAGACATAGATGAACCAAGGGTAAACAAGCTACAGTTTACTGGCGGTACGGTGGTCACCTATGCCGTTTCTTCAGACAAGCGTTCGGTTGAGGAGATCAGTAATTTAGTAGACCTGACCATTGTTCCTGAAATACTCAACGTTAAGGGTGTAGGACAAGTAGATCGCTTGGGGGGAGTAGATCGAGAAATTAGGGTAAATCTCGATCCCGAACGTCTACAGGCTTATGGAATTACCGCCACCGACATTGATGAACAGATTGCCCAGTTTAATCTTAATTTATCAGGAGGGCGATCGGAAGTTGGGGGCAGAGAGCAAAGTGTGCGTACTTTAGGTAGTGTTAAAACCATCAGTGATTTACAAGCTTATCCCATTGAACTTGGTAATGGAGATACTGTTCCTCTATCTAACTTTGGAAAAATAGCTGATGACTTTGAAGAATTGAGGCAAAAAGCATTTTTGAATGGACAGCCTGTAGTCGGCTTTGCAGTTAAACGTAGTTCTGGTACTACTATAGTTTCTGTAGAAGAAGCGGTGACCAAAGAAGTTGCCCAGTTAAAAACTACTCTACCCAAAGACGTTAAGCTACAGTTAATCTTTACTCGTGCTGATGAAATTCGGGCATCTTATCAAGGAACAATCAACGCCCTAATCTTGGGCTGTTTGCTAACAGTTTTAACCGTTGGTATCTTCCTGCGAGATTGGCGAGTTACCCTAATTACCGCCACAGCCTTACCTCTATCTATCATTCCTACCTTTTGGGTAATGAAAACTCTGGGCTATACCCTCAACAGCATGAGTTTATTAGCTTTGGCACTGGCTGTTGGTAATCTGGTGGATGATGTTGGTAATCTGGTGGATGATGCGATTTGTATGATCGAGAATATAGATCGCCACCTGCAAATGAACAAGCAGCCTTTCCAGGCAGCTTTAGATGCAGCCAGAGAGATCGGTTTAGCTGTAGTCGCTACCACTGCAACAATTGTGGCGGTGTTTATTCCTGTAGCGTTTATGGGTGGTATTCCTGGTCAATATTTTCAACCTTTTGGGGTAACGGTGGCGGTATCCACCATGTTTTCTACCTTAGTAGCCTGTACTGTTACACCGATGTTGAGTGCGTATTTGCTAAAACCCAGGAAGCAAGCGTTTAAATATCCTCGTTTTCGTGCTTTTAATGCGGTAAGTTATAACATTACTCCCTACGGTAGAGAGAATAGAGAACTAATTCCCCAAGCTGCATCGAATTTATTTGCTTCTTCTCAAGACCTAGACGTAAATGCGGGGGCAAAATTTCAGCCTTATCGTTTTGTACTTAATTTGGCTTGAAGAAATCGGATTACTACTTTGATTTTGGCAGGAGCATTTTTCTTTGCTAGTTTGCAGCTAATTCCTTATATACCCAAAGGCTTATTTGACAGTGGAGACACAGGGCTTAGTAATATTCAAGTGGAATTACCTCCTGGTTCAAAACTAGAAAGTACTGAAGCCGTTGTTAAACAGCTAGAGCAATTATTAGATAAGCAATCGGTTATCAAAAACGTTTTGTCTGAGGTTGGGGAAGACGATCAGATCAATAAAGCTACAATCTCGGTTAAGCTGCTGCCAAAAACCGAACGAGCGATTTCTCAGCAAGAGTTTCAAGAGCAAATGAGAAAAGTCTTTATAAAAATTCCTGGGGCAAGAATCAGTTTCCAAAGTCAGGGTGCGGGAGGCAGTGATAAAGATGTTTCTCTAATTCTACGTAGCAATAATCCTAATATTTTAGTGAAAACTGCTAGTGAGTTAGAAAAGCAAATGAAAGCTATACCAGGTCTAGTAGAAGTCACTTCTAGTACTAGCTTGGTCGAACCTGAAGTTATTATTCAACCTGATCCTAGTAGGGCAGCGGATTTAGGAGTTTCCGTCCAGGCGATCGCCAGTACTGCTTCTTTAGCCTCTATTGGCAATAGCGATTTTGACCTAGCAAAGTTCAACCTAAGCGATCGCCAGATACCGATTAGAGTGCAAATAAATCCTGCCAAACGCCAGGATATAGAGACCCTTGAGAATTTGCGTATACCTAGCCGTGATGGGACATTAGTGCCACTTAAATCTGTAGCCACCATTAGTTTAGGTAGTAGTCCAGCTACCATTGAAAGATTTAATCGTAACCGTCAGGTAACGGTAGAAGGAAACTTACAGGGAATGGCTTTGGGAGATGCGATTGCTAAAATTCGTGCTTTACCCGCAATGAAAAACCTACCTCCTGAAGTCAAAGAAGAACCATCAGGAGACGCAGAAATTATGCGGGATATCTTTTCTCGCTTTGGCGGGGCATTGGGTTTGGCTATCTTATGTATTTATGCCATTTTAGTGCTGCTATACAATAATTTTCTTTATCCTTTCGCAATTTTGGTAGCACTACCTTTATCGGTCGGTGGCGCGCTTCTAGGACTGTTAATTACCCAAAAAGAACTAGGACTATTTGCCCTAATCGGTATTGTTCTATTAATGGGACTAGTAACCAAAAACGCGATTTTACTAGTAGATTTTGCCTTGGCAGGACTCAAAGAAGGCAAACCTTTGCGTAAGGCGGTTATTGCTGCTGGGGTATCGCGCTTACGTCCAATTTTGATGACTTCAATTTCTACGGTGGCGGGAATGATGCCCATTGCCCTAGAATTTGGTGCAGACGGTGAAGTTCGCAGTCTCATGGCGATCGCTGTTATTGGCGGTTTTACTACTTCTACCCTTTTGACTTTGGTAGTTGTACCTGTGTTGTTTACCTATATCGATAGCTTTCTGCGTTGGCTTGGCAAGTTTTTAGGAACTCGTCGTGAGCAACAATCTAGTACTCAATTAACTCTAGGCAATAAATAAACTTAAATATCAACATGGCGATTGGACTTGCGCCTTTCGGCGACGCGTCCCTCGCCATCAAAAATGATAACGCAGCGAATCGAGTTCGGTATAATCGGGAATGTTTTAAATAAGTAAGACTTAGACAGTTTAAAAATTAATTAATGAAGTATCGATTTATCGATCTATTTGCTGGTATAGGCGGAATTAGGCTAGGTTTTGAGAGTGTTGGCGGAAAATGTGTTTTTTCATCTGAATGGGACCGATATGCTCAAGATACTTATGAAGCTAATTTTGGCGAACGTCCTCAAGGTGATATCACCCAAATAAAACTTGAAACAATTCCAGAACACGATATTTTATTAGCAGGATTTCCTTGCCAAGCATTTAGTATTTGTGGCGATCAACAAGGTTTTTTAGATACAAGGGGAACTTTATTTTTTAATATCGAAGAAATTCTTAAAATTAAAAAGCCTTATGCTTTTCTACTAGAAAATGTAAAAAACTTAAAATCTCACGATCAAGGACGAACATTTGAAACTATCATTAAGCATTTAGAAAATATAGGTTATTTTGTTCATCATACAATTTTAAACTCTTTAGATTTTGGTATTCCTCAGAAAAGAGAACGAACTATTATTGTGGGCTTTAGAGATAACATTCAATTTTCTTTTCCTAACCCAATTAGTATTAAACTTAATTTATCAACGATTTTAGAAGATGATTGTGACGTTGATTTAAAATATTTTGTTTCTCCAGAAATCAGAAAAAAAAGAATATTAAAGGTCAAACTAAACTATCCAATTCCTTCTATTTGGCATGAAAATAAAAGTGGTAATATTTCCGCTCTTGAATACTCTTGTGCTTTGAGAGCAGGAGCATCTTATAATTATCTTTTAGTGAATGGAATCAGAAGACTAACCCCAAAAGAATTACTTCGACTTCAAGGTTTTCCTGATAACTTTAAAATTGTTGTGCCTTATACTCAAATTCGGAAACAAACAGGTAATAGTGTAACTGTCCCTGTAATAAAAGCTGTTGCTCAAAAAATGATTACGAGTATCGAATTAAAATCTTCTGCTGCACCCGAATATATTCAAAATCAATTATGGGAAACAGTACCAACAACAATATAAAAAATGCCCAGAATGCTCTTGATTCAATTATAAAAAAATCTAAAGTACACTTTTATAAACCAATTCAAATTGCGGAAATCTTATGCAAACATAGAATTCAAGAAAAAATTAATTTGGAACAATTAGAGGACTACAGGAATATTTCTAAAAAATGGCGAGATAAAATAACCCAAAAATTTCTCGGAAGAACTTGTACTTCAAGCGCAAAGTTCCAAGATAACTTGTTTGAAGCAAATGCTATGCCGACTCAATTATTAGCAATACTAGGTGATTTTAATCAGCAAAAAAATGGTATTGTTGAAGCTCATATTTATAAATCATTTTCAAATAAGTACTTTCAATTAAATAATGCTTTGAATTATTGCCTCAATTCTCAATATAATTCTTTTAAATTAGATGAGTTTATCAGTCTATTTTGGAATGAACCAGGATTGAAAAGATTGATTGATAAGATATTAGAGATTATTGTGTATGCGCTATTTGAAACTATTGTCACTAATGCAGATATCAAAGTTAAAATTATTGCTAACGATCCAAATCAAATTCTTGATGAATTTTCAGAGTTCGCTGAAAAAGTAATAGGACTCAATGGTAAAAACAAAAGATTTAAATTTAACGCGCATTTCCATCGAGTAGGAGTTACTAATGCTGCCGATCGCGGATTGAATATTTTTGCCAACTTTGGTGCTGTGGTGCAAGTCAAACACTTAAATTTATCTCAAGAGATAGCAGAAGGAATCACTGAAACAATTACAGCCAATAAAATCGTAATTGTTTGTAAAAATGCTGAAGCAAAGATTATCAGTTCCTTGTTAACTCAGATAGGATGGCGATCGCGCATTCAAAGTATTATTACCATCGAAGAATTATCAGATTGGTACAACAGAGCTTTAACAGGAAAATATCATCTTTTGCTAGGAAACAATCTATTAGAAAATATTAGAGAACAAATTCAGCTAGAATTCCCTTCAGTTGGTAATCAGGAATTTAATGAGTTTGTCAAAGAGATGAGGATATGATCAAATTCAGTGTGATAATTGGAAATCTTTTTATGTGGAGTAATTAAATAAACAGGCAACAAGCAGAAGAATATTTTTTGACAATTAATAATTGATCCAGGAAATATTACCTTTCCGTTATAATCCAATGAGAGATGTATAAAAGAGCAGCTTCACCAAATAACGATGTTGTGGAGGAGACGACATTGGACGAACTAAAGGCAGGACTAGGATTAGCTACAGAAGAAGAACTACAGCAGATCACGCAAATATTATTTCATCGCCGCTTTAACCCCCTAGATTATTGGCAAACCCCTGAACCTTTGCAGATTCAAAGCCAAGATTGGAATGTATGGATTGATTCATTGGATCGACGGTTTCGTTACCTGGCAGCCGATGGCATGACCGTATTGCGAGGGCGCACTCAAGAAATATCATATCGAGAAATATTAATCAAAGTCTGTCATTATCTGAAGATTCCTTACTCCGTAAAGATGAATACGACAGATATTGAGGCAGAAATCTTCCTGCATTTAGTTAGTAAAGCCTGGGACAAACTACCGACTCAAGAACAAAATTCCCTCAAAGCCCAAATTGGTAATTCCTTAGCAGCAGCAAATCCCCCTGAACCTTTACCAGTTCAGTTGCAGCATAGCCCGATAAAATTGCTGGCAACAGGCGGCAGCATCGTGGCAGTTAGTACGGTTTTAAAATCTTGGTTACTTAAACATATTGCTCAACAGTTTGCGATTCACTTTGCTACTTATCAGGCGGCGAAGACAGCTTTAATTAAAGGGGGAACAACCGCAGTTGCAGGTTTAGGCAATCAACTGGCACTTCAGGCAGCAAGAAAAGGTATGGCGGTAAATGCAGCCCGCTACGGGGCAACTAGAAGCGTTTTCAGCTTTTTAGGTCCTGTGATTTGGGGTTACTTTTTCGCTGATTTGGGCTGGAAAGCGATCGCCACCAACTATGGTCGAGTAATTCCTATTGTTTTTACTTTGGCACAGATTCGCCTAATTCGTGGAGACTATCTGGCAATAAGTTAAGTATTTTAGATAATTGCTCGTTTCTCATAAAACTAGCTTGGCTAAAATAATCTATTAGCCTTTATCTATCAGCTATTAGCTTGTGTTAAGCATCTTAGACAACTAACCTGATTCTTTCTCATAAATCAGCAAGGCATAAACAATTTGTTAAGAATGCCCAGAGATCATTAAATACCCTAGAACATAATTAAGTAAGAAAGGAATTTTATCAGGTTTTTGCTTTTTTAATATATGACACACTTTCCTTGGTTAACTACGTGCATTTTATTTCCCATCGCCGCCTCTCTATTTTTGCCGATAATTCCTGACAAGGAAGGTAAGACTGTTCGCTGGTATGCTCTAATCATTGGCTTAATT
This sequence comes from Waterburya sp., assembly GCA_965218645.1. Taxonomy (GTDB): domain Bacteria; phylum Cyanobacteriota; class Cyanobacteriia; order Cyanobacteriales; family Xenococcaceae; genus Waterburya. Next base: position 3,103,010 of record OZ244627.1, read on the forward strand.
GATTTTGCCATCATAGTTTACGGTTTTTACCAAGACTATGACTTTAGTAATCCTAATCTACAGCTAGTCGAAAGCTATGCCTGGATACCCCAGCTAGATCTCAATTGGTCAGTTGGTGCAGACGGCTTATCCATGCCATTGATCTTGCTGACGGGTTTTATTACTACCTTGGCAATGATGGCAGCTTGGCCAGTCACCTATAAACCCAAGCTGTTTTATTTTCTAATGCTGGCAATGTATGGCGGACAAATTGCTGTTTTTGCCGTACAGGATATGCTGCTGTTTTTCTTGGTGTGGGAACTAGAACTAGTTCCTGTCTATCTTATTTTGTCTATTTGGGGTGGAAAAAAACGCCTCTATGCAGCGACCAAGTTCATTCTCTATACCGCAGGGGGATCGCTGTTTATCTTGGTTGGAGCTTTGACCATGGCATTCTATGGCGATACCGTTACTTTTAACATGAGTGCGATCGCAGCTAAAGATTATGCCTTTAATCTGCAATTATTTTTATACGCTGGCTTTCTCATTGCCTATGGTGTAAAATTGCCAATCTTTCCTCTCCATACTTGGCTACCCGATGCCCACGGTGAAGCAACTGCCCCTGCTCATATGTTGCTAGCTGGTATCCTACTTAAGATGGGGGGATATGCCCTGTTACGGATGAATGCGGGAATGCTGCCCGATGCCCACGCTTTCTTTGCCCCTGTCTTAGTCATTTTGGGGGTAGTCAACATTGTCTATGCAGCCTTAACCTCTTTTGCCCAACGTAACCTCAAGCGTAAGATTGCCTACTCATCTATTTCCCACATGGGTTTTGTGCTAATTGGCATAGCCTCCTTTACAGACCTGGGAACAAGTGGGGCGATGCTACAGATGATTTCTCATGGTTTAATTGGGGCAAGTTTGTTCTTTATGGTTGGTGCAACCTATGACCGTAGCCATACCTTAATGCTGGATGAAATGGGTGGTGTGGGTCAAAAGATGAAAAAAATCTTTGCCATGTGGACTACCTGTTCTTTTGCGTCTTTGGCATTACCAGGAATGAGCGGTTTTGTAGCTGAATTGATGGTATTTGTTGGTTTTGCTACCAGTGATGCCTATAACTCTACTTTTAAAGTATGTATTATTTTCTTAGCTGCGGTAGGGGTAATTTTAACTCCCATCTACTTACTTTCTATGCTGCGAGAAATGCTTTATGGTCCGGAAAACAAAGAATTAGTCAATCACGCTAACTTAGTAGATGCTGAACCTAGAGAAGTGTTTATTATTGCTTGTCTTTTAATACCCATTATTGGTATCGGTTTGTATCCTAAGTTAGTTACCCAGATTTATGATTCTAGCATCACTCAACTAACTGCCAGATTGCGTGCTTCTGTACCTAGCTTGACTCAAGAAGCCAAGGCGAAAGCACCAGCTAGCTTCTATTCTATGGTGTCTTTAACTGCACCCGAAATTGAAGCAGTAAGTAGTAAATAAATTAAATATAAATTGATTTTTAGATAAGGGTTTGGCAATGCTAAATCCTTATTTTAGTTTCTAGCGATCGCCAATCTAACTGTAGTTTAAACTAAAAAAATCATGAGAAAATAGTTCAGCCAGTTGTAGATAGCTGAAATGGAAAATAATTAGCTAAAAATATGGCTATCCGTTCAAAGTTACCTGAAGATCGGCTTGTGGAAGCTGCGGGCTGGACTTTAACAGATGCTGCCCAAATTTATGGGGCAACCACAATTGTAACGGGAATGGCTGATGCCGATGGTATGTGTAGACCTTTTGCCTATCAAGTCTTTGTCTTCACCAATGGAGAGTTTTCTGGCACGCTGTCGCCAATTCCGATGGATTCTCGCACTGATGGCAGTTTGTTCGAGCTTAACCTCGATCGCGATGGGTTTATTGATGCCTCTTTCAACCGTTATAGCACCGATGATGCCCAATGTTGCGCCTCTAGAGAGAGTCGTGTCTTTTACCAAATGGATACCCAAAGCAATCCACCCTTGCTGATACCTTAATTACCAGCAGATACTATCACTCGTCCTACTCCTGAGTAAAACTAATTAACCAATAAAAAGCTTAACTTTCGATACAAAATCTTCATAGAACATAGGTTTTCAAGGTTGTATAATGCCTGTATTTCGTAAGATATTTAATTGAATAATCGGATTATAAATGCTTATGAAGCATTTGTTTACATAAATGAGCAAAATTAACAGATTAATACAGTTGACTATCGTTTTACTAACTTCTAGTCTTATCACAGGAGTTAACGCCCAAACTCCCGTTCCCAATTTACAAGATTTAGTAGATGTTAGAGGTAGTAGCGGAGAGGCTGAATTACAAAATCGAGGTTATGAGTTTATCCGCACCGAGAAATCAGGAGACAGTGCCTATAGTTATTGAACCGAAAGCGGAACAGGAAAATGTGTCACTGTCAGGACAGAAAACGGACGCTATCAATCCCTCGTTTACGCTCCCTCATTCGACTGTGGTACGGCTAGTGCTTCAAACTTGAAGACAGAAACTTTTGAAACCGTATGTGGCGTAATTGTTGATGGACAGAACTATCGCTATCTCTGCGAAGTATCAGAGCAATATAATGGCGACAATAAAGTCAAAACTACTCTGCGTTATCCTGACATCGAGCTTCAATTGACCTGGAAACCTGACAACCAAGTCACTATTGATACAACTGGAGCATCGAGCATCGAAGCAACTTATTCTACCTCTGAAGGGGAAACCGATATTTTTAACTTCAGCTATTTTTAACTTGCTGAACTGTTTTCTGATAATTTTTTTAGTCTAAACCACAGTTATTATGAAATCAATTTAAATCCACTTCCTACTGATGTCACGACCGAAGATAATAGCCCAGAAGAATTAGCTTTAACTGCCTTTGGAACTAAAGAAGTAGAAGGATCGGTCAAAGAAGAGGTTGAGGTTGATACTAGCAATCCCCAACAAGCAACTGTCATAATCACGCAGGCAAATTTGCCTGATGACTCAGTAAATAGTATTCGTTACAAGATAGATTTTAAACCTGCTAAAAATCAAGATTATCAGTGGAAAATGGAATGGGCTGGTCAACAGTTTATTTGTCAAACTGGGTGCGGTCATCAGGATTGGTCGAAAGAACTTTGTTATTAAGTAGATTTGTTTAAAGTCGAACTGGGTAAAAATGTTTTTTGTTCTCTTCTACAGGCGATCGCAACACCTAAACCTAATTCTAAGGCAACAAAAAACTTTAACATACAGCGGTTTTCAGTGGGATAGACCCAAAATGAGATCAGCTACATTTAAATGAAAAGAAAAAGCGCTCAATTGAAAACCGCTGTAATTGGAATGACTATAGTTTTTAGCGATCGCCAATCTAACTCGATCGGCAATTACTGCATACTGTATGCTAATAATCCTTTAATACATACTCATAAATTCTTCGCCAATAGTAGGATGAATACCAAAAGAGTCGTCTAATTCTTGTTTAGTAATTCCTTGACGGATAGCGACACCAATACACTGAATAATATCTGCTGCATGTTCTCCTACCATATGTACGCCAACAATTTTCTCTTCTTTACCCACCGTAATTAATTTTATCGTTACTGTTTCTTGGTTTGTCTTATCCGCTAGACTATAAAGCATGGGAGTAGTGCGATCGCAATGGCAATTGACCCCATCTCCAGACTTGTCTCTGTCCTCTGCCTCATTCATGCCAACAGTAGCAGCTTCTGGGCGAGAAAACACCGCTGAGGTAATGTAAGTATAGTCAATGGACTTTGGTTGTTTGCCGTATAAAGTTTCTACCACCGCTAAAGCTTCGGCTTTGGCAACAGGAGTCAAAGGAACACGATCTATACAGTCTCCTACAGCATAAATATGCTGGTTTTCGGTACGGCAAAATTCATCTACCTTGATTCCTCCTTTATCTCCTACTTTGACTCCAGCCTTATCTAAATTAAGACTTTTGGTATTTGGTGCGCGTCCTGTTGCCAGCAATACTCGATCTGCGGTGATGGTTTTCTCATCAGATAAGTGAAGTTGTAATTTATTTCCCGACTGTTCTATTTTTTCGGCAGTGGTTTCACCAATAAATTTAATCCCGCGATCGATTAATCCCTGCTGTACCGTTGTTCTCAAGTCTTTGTCAAACCCAGATAAAATAAGTTTATTAGTGTCCATAAGCACAACTTCGGCACCAAAGGCATTCATAATGCTGGCAAACTCTACGCCAATATAGCCACCGCCAACAATTGCTAGCTTTTGGGGTATTTCTTTTAGCTGAAACATTTCTCTAGAAGTTATGGCTAAATCTTTTCCTGGAATATCTGGCTTAAGAGGATGTCCACCCACAGCAATTAAAATTTTATCGGCACTAATTTCTTGGTCGTTTACTTTTACAGTGCGACTATCAATAAACTTTGCTTCTCCGTAAATTAGCTCAATTCCTTTTTTCTCAAATGTCTTAATAAAAGAACTATTAATACTATCAAGTTGCTGCTGGATCTTCTGCATCAACAAAGACCAATCAAGCTGACGCTGACATTCTTGCCAGCCATAGCTAACCGCCAATGATTCCTTAAGCGCAAAATCGGCAGCATAGACCATCAATTTTTTAGGAGTGCAGCCACGATTGAGACAAGTTCCACCTACTTTTTCTTTTTCTATTACCGCTACTTTTGCCCCATATTCCGCAGCTTTTTGGGCTGCTGCCATTCCCCCTGTACCTGCACCAATAATTAGAAAATCGTAGTTAACCATGATTAAATTACTTAACGTTTCTTTACATTATCGTACTTACAATTATGTTTTTCATCTTTCATAAGAGTGAATCGATCGCCTTTTGCCATTCCTGTAAATCTGTTTGAGATGATAGATCCGTTGCCTCTGCACCATTAATAAAGAAAGTCGGGGTAGACCAAACTCCTCTGACTGCTGCATAGCGTGCAGGTGTTCTTGCTTGGTTATATATTTCTTTGCTGTTTAATAGTTCAATAAACTTGTCTTTGTCTGACCATTCTGTAGCATCGAGGGCATAATCGGCTAAAAGATAATGCAAGTCTGTTTGGGTTTTATCTTTAAAAGCATCCCCTGCAAATTCTTTTTGATGGTCAAAAACATAGTTGACAAAATCAATAAATTTTTGAGCGTTATTTCCTGCTACGGCGATCGCTGCTTTGGTTACATCCCAACTCTGGCGATGATTGCTCAAGGTCATTGGCTGAAATATGAAGTGTACTTGTTCAGCAGAATAAGCTGCAATTACCTGCAAAAATGTCTGCCAACCTTTTTTAGAAAAAGGGCATTCAAGATCGAGAAACATTTCCACAACTATAGGTGCATTAGCATCACCCAGCTTATAACCACTAGATCTTCGAGGAATAGGAATAGGCATGATTATAATTAGTAATAAGTATTTATTCTCAAATAAATTATATTATTTGTAACTATTTTTAGAGATTGAACTTGGGATAGAACAAAAGATAAAAAGTTTTTAAATTACACACCAGACGTAAAATAACTCTTTGTTCCTTTGGCATCTAAAGCTGTTCCCAAGCGGTTTAGTGCATGAACATAAGCTGCGGTGCGAATATCAATGGTTAAATCTTGGCTAATACTCCAGGTTTTCTCAGCTTCGATCAGCATTTTTGACTTAAGGCGTTGATTTACTTCTGCTAAAGTCCAGTACCAACCACTACGATTTTGTACCCACTCAAAATAACTTACGGTAACTCCCCCCGCATTAACTAAAATATCAGGAAAAATGTAAATGCCTTTGGCTGCAAGAATTTTATCAGCATCAGAGTTAATTGGACCATTCGCCACTTCAAAGATATATTTAGCTTTAATATCTGCTGCATTACTAACGGTAATTTGATTTTCTAAAGCAGCAGGAATTAAGACATCTACATCTAAAGCCAATAACTCTTGATTCGATATAACCTGATGTTCAACAATGCTGCATACACTATCATGACAATATACTGCCTTCATTTCCCGACTCTGGTTTTTGTGTTTTTTAACGCTAGTAATATCCAAACCTTGAGGTGCATAAATGCCGCCTTGGGAATCACTAACAGCCACTACTTTGTACCCCGCCTCAGCGAGCAAATCTGCTATAGTTGCACCTGCATTACCAAAACCCTGAATCGCAACGGTAGTTTCTGAGGGAATAAGCTTAAATTTGGGCAGCATGGTTTGAATTACGGTAAATGCACCCATTGCTGTGGCGGTATCTCTGCCTTGGCTGCCTCCTAGAGCTAATGGTTTGCCTGTAACTACCCCTCGACAAAGCTGCCGTCGAATCGTGCTGTATTGATCCATCATCCAACCCATGATGGTTGCGTTGGTATATACATCAGGAGCAAGAATATCAATATCTATACCAATAGCATCGGCGATCGCATCTATATAACCGCGACTCAATCTTTCTAACTCTGCCTTGGATAATTCTTTAGGATTAACAATAATGCCTCCTTTGGCACCACCAAAGGGTAAATCCAATAAGGCGCACTTAAAGGTCATCCAGAAAGCTAGTGACTGCACCTCGTCTAGAGTAACATGGGGATGATAGCGAACGCCTCCTTTACCTGCGCCTCTAGTATCGTCGTAGCGCACCCGATAGCCAGAGAATACCTTTAATTTGCCATCGTCCATCCGCACGGGAATAGATACACTCAAGCTTGTCTTGGGTTGCTGCAAACGAGCGATCGCATCTTCAGAAATCGCTACGTGCTTTAAAGCCTTTTCTAATCTTTTACTAGCATCAGCTAATAAAGAAGCTCGATCGCCTTTGTCTTGCATTGCTATCCTTCAAATTTATCGATAACTATTGTTATAACTTATGTTTTGAAGGTGTCTAGTTTCTGAGATGATACTTATTTTTTAATCTTTGTTCACAACTCTTTGTTTTTCGCTGATAAAATATGGATGCTCATTATTTCCAACCACGCTGTTGAGTAGTTACACCGTGGCAAACAACAGGATGGGAAAAATGTCAGTGTCGTCAAGCAAGGATTCAGCGTAATCATATTGCTTGTACGCTACTCGTTTGGTTGCGTTTAAAGTATTTAGCGATCTCAAATAATTCTAGCGTTTACCAACTGAAAAATGGTCTTCTTCAAGATTATTTGATTCAGCAGCTAGAAAATCCTTCTCTCGAAATGATTTTTGCGTAAGTCATATGTTTGTATTTATTAGCTAAATTTCTTGTGTAGAACATTTAAAAAAGCCTTAATAAGCCTAATTTACAGGTTTTTAATAAATCAATTGCCCATTATATATATATAAAATATATAAATAGTATGATTAGCAATTGCTCGTAAACCTGCTCGTTTTTAGATTTATTTAGTATTTGATGCAGATTCAGACTGAGAATATATAAGCTATAAATATCAAAATGTTGGTCTAAAAAATATAGTATTTTTAATCCTTAATTTTCTCTTTACCTCAATCAAATATTGTTAATTGTTGACAAAGTAATTTACCTCAATCAAATGATTTTCAAAACCAAACAAAATTTTTGCTTAACTCTTATATCAGCGGTGTCTTTAGGACTTGTCGCGCAAAATATAGATATTTCTGCTAATAAAGTTAATTTTTCTACCCCCGTTGCTAATGCAGAAAGTGTCAGTTTGACTGGTGCTGGTGCATCTTTCCCTGCTCCTCTGTATCAACGCTGGTTTTCTGAATACAATAAACTAAATCCTAATGTTCAGGTATCTTATCAGTCTGTTGGCAGTGGTGCTGGGGTTGAGCAGTTTACTCAAGGAACAGTGGATTTTGGCGCGAGTGACGTAGCAATGACAGACGAGGAAATGGCTGCGGTACAGCAGCAAGGAGTGGCTTTATTACCTATGACTGCTGGTAGTATTGTACTGGCATATAACTTGCCTGGTGTAACTCAATTAAAATTTTCTCGTCAAGTTTATGTAGATGTTTTACTGGGTAAGATTACTCAATGGAACGATCCAGCGATCGCCAAGTTAAACCCTGATGCCAAACTCCCCGACAGCAAAATTACCGTAGTTCATCGTTCAGATGGTAGTGGGACTACTGGAGTATTTACCAAACATCTAAGCGCAATTAGTCCTGAATGGAAAGACAAAGTTGGCGACGGTAAAACCGTAGAATGGCCTACAGGTATAGGTGCCAAAGGAAATGAAGGGGTGACGGCTCAAATTCTGCAAACCGAAGGCTCGCTCGGCTACGTTGAGTATGGTTATGCCAAGCAGCAGGATATTCCTTTTGCCACTTTAGAAAATAAATCTGGGAATTATGTCGCAGCCTCTGATGAATCTGCTGCTGGAGCCTTAAGTGCTACAACTTTACCAGAAAATCTGCGGGCATTTATTACTGACCCAGAAGGAGAAAACTCTTATCCTATTGTTACCTATACTTGGATTTTGGCATATCAAAATTATGATGATCCAGCTAAATTACAAGGCTTAAAGGACGTACTCAACTGGTCATTAACTGACGGACAGGCTTATGCCAAAGAATTAGGCTATGTTCCTTTACCTGAAAATGTAGTACAAAAGGTTCAGGCAAAGTTAGATACAATTCAAGCTAAGTAAGACAACTTTTAATGACTTGTCTTTTTTTATAGATTGATCGTTAATAATTAATAATTAACAACCGCTTACTACTTATTCCCTGTCAACAATGATGGGGAATTATGCTATATGGCTTCTAATTTTACTTAATGGTTGAGGTGATTTTTAGCTTTTCTATCATGGATACCGCTTTGCATATAGCTCAAAAGCTAAGAACTATATGCACAAATTAGTATAAAGATAAAATACATTTTGAGTGAGATAGTCCCGTTCTATCTACGTGGAATAATATCTGCATAACGTGAGTTCGGATTAACAAGATTGGTCTGTTTAGGTAGCTATAAGCTTGCTTGCTCTTAGCTTTAAGCTTTTGAAGTATTGTTTAATTGTCTTGAAGAGAAGATTTAACGAAAAATAGCATTTTGAAAATACTTATCTAATAAAGGTTTCAGCTTATCCCGAACTCACGTTATTTAATAGGGGTAAGTTGTTCCGAGTAAGAGGGGCGTTCAAGTCTTAGAGCAGCTCAAACCGACTCATACGGTGTTCCTCAAATAAGTCTCGAACGGACTTATAACTTATTCTTTTTCAAAATCAACACCAAATTATAATTAAATTATGGTTAAGCGTGCTTTTTAAAATGCTATGAGATTAATTAATCCCTCGGCTATTCGACTAATTTGGCAAAATCTAATTTTATCGGTCGTAATAATTTTGGCTGGTAGTTTGTTTTGGATACCGATCGCCTTAGCCGACTCGAATGTTAACGAGATTGAAGTCAGTTTGGGCAATAGTAGCGGAGAATTAAAATTTTTTCCCAGTAATATACAACTAGAAACTGGAAAACCATATAAATTACTGTTAGATAATCCCAGTCCCCAAAAGCACTACTTTACGTCAAAAGATTTTGCTGATGTTAGCTGGACGAAAAAAGTACAGGCAGGTAAAGTCGAAATCAAAGGAGCAATCCACGAGTTAGAACTTCAACCAGGTGCAGAAGCCGAATGGGTTTTGACTCCCATGAAACCTGGTACATACGAATTGCACTGTTCGATTAAAGGTCACGCTCCTGCTGGGATGGTTGGGGAAATTGTGGTTACGGATTAGCGATTTTGCTTTATTTATGTACTTTGCGCCACTCCCAAGGCGATTGCTGATTTCCCTTGTTCAATTGAGAATAAGCAGCTAGACCTAAACCAATAAATAGAATTGCACTGTTGAGAATAGTTTTGGGGTTCAGCTGATATAAGCGGGATACGTAAAGGAGCGTAATCTTACTTTTCCCCAATTTAGTACGATCTATATAATTTGAGAAAATCAACCTGATAGGCGCATTCTCAAGAAACAAGATGACCACCACAGCAACAACAAAAATTCCCATTATAGACTTTGCTCCCTTTAGAAAAGGAGATGGTTCAGCCAGAAAAGAGATCGCTGCCGAAATTTATCGCGCTTGCCACGAAATAGGGTTTATGTACCTTAAAAACATCGCAATCGAGCCAGATTTAATTGCCCAAACTATGATGCGATCGCGTTCATTTTTCAATCTTCCTTTAACCGAAAAAAATAAGCTAGCTTGGTCAGACGAAATTAGTAATCGCGGTTATGTTGGAGTGGAGCGAGAACGCCTTGATGAGAGTAAGCCAGGAGATTTAAAAGAAGCATATAACATTGGTAGGGAAATAGAGCCAAATCAATTAAAAGCAATACAACCCTCCTTATCGTGTAATCGTTGGCTCAAAAGAGACGATCGCTTTCGGCAGACAATGAGCCTGTTCTTTTCTGCTTGTACTGATGCTGCTATAGAAATCTCTAAAGCGATGGCGATCGCCCTAAATCTTCCCTCATCTTTCTTTGCCGAGCGACACAACCAAAACGATCATACCCTGCGACTGCTTCACTATCCGCCCCTTAAAAACATCCCCAAACCAGAACAGATAAGAGCAGGAGAACATTCAGACTATGGTAGTTTCACTCTCCTATTTCAAGATGCTGTTGGAGGGTTAGAAGTGCGTAATGCCAATGGCGAATGGATTGAAGCACCCGCTATTCCCGAAACCGTCCTGGTCAATACAGGCGACCTCATGCAACGCTGGACAAACCATGTATTTTGCTCCACCAAACACCGTGTAAGAATTTCTCAAGACCAAAGAGCCAAGCAGTCTCGATATTCAATCGCTTTTTTCTGCCATCCTAACTGCGATACCGAAATTAGCTGTTTAGAAACTTGCTCCTCTGCCGAACGTCCTCCCCTCTATCCGACTATTACTGCTGAAGATTATCTTCTTTCTCGCCTGAAAGCAACGTACTAAGCTTTATTTATCGATCTCGTAACTAAAGAACCAAATTAGAGATGCTGCAAGAATCATCTACGTCACAAAATAAAGCGTCTAGACTAAACATAGGGCAGGTTTACTGAATCTGTAGTTATTTTCAGCTTACTATCTGCTCCTTTTCTTATCCCGAACTAAGGTCATCGTAACTAAAGGATTATTCATATTGTAATCTGAGGCGATTAATTTTTTAAAGCTTAGAGCAAGCGAGCTTGAAGCTATGAACCAATAAACTTTAAACAAAGCTAATTCATAACAAGAGCGTTAATTAGATACAGCATAAGCTTGGTTTTTTAGATTGGAGTAAGCTTTTTGGCTATCGGTAAAATCTTCGTGATAGGAACGCTCAACGTTTACATTCCAGAGATCGTGTTTTTCACCCAGAATGTTTTTCGCTGCCAACAAACCAGTCAACATAGAGTGGTCGCTATTGTTATAACGGTGCATACCATTTCGACCTACCGTTTGTAAGTTCTCAAATTTCTGAATGTATTCCTGAATAACTTCCACTTTTTGACGATACTCGTCATCATAAACGGGATAAGCTTTAAACTGGCGTATTACAGTACCGTCTTCAATGTTAACTTCTGGATCTACTAGCCCCAAAGCTTTAACCTCACGGCTAGCTAATTCGACTAATTGCTCGTTGGACATTTGCCACAGCTTACCTCCTTCATTACAAAAGTACTCCATACCCAGACAGGTTTTACTTTGGTCAGGCACCATTGCTCTACTCCAGTTTTTAAAGTTTTGGATTCTGCCTACCTTAAACTCAGGACTATGGATATAAATCCAGTTATCAGGAAATAGTTCAGCCTGGTCTACTATCAAAGAAACAATCAAAAAATCACGATACTTAAGGCTGTTGGCAGCTTTCAAAATTGCTTTTGGAGGTGCAGGATTGAGTTTTTTTAGTAATAAAGATACAGGCATACTAGAAACAAAGTTTTCGCCCACAACCTTACTAGTTGAACCATTTTGTTTGACAGTGACGCTATTGACTCGGTAACCATCTCGTTCTATTCCAACAACCTCAGTATTGAGATGTACGGGTGAACCTTTGCTATCTAACTTTTGTTGAAAACGTTCCCACATTTGCCCAGGACCATATACGGGATAGTTAAATTCTTTGATTAAAGTCTTAGTATTATTACTGCCAAAAAGAGCGTTAGTTATGGCTTTGGTTAAAGATAATCCTTTAATGCGCTGTGCTGCCCAATCTGCTCTAATTTCTGTACAGGGTATACCCCACACTTTTTCTGTATAAGTTTTAAAAAAAGTTTTGTATAAACGTTTGCCAAAGCGATTAGAAACCCACTGCTCAAAGTTTTCTTCTACAGGGTTGGGACTAAGTTTGGCTTTAAAATAGCTCCACATAATCAAGATGCTATTAATCAGACCTAAATTAGATAAGGCGTTGTAAGGTTCTAAAGGATAGCTAAAGAACTTGCTTTTATAATAGATTCTGGACAGACGAGAAACTTTGATAAATTCATCCCCCATAACCTCTTGCCAAAGCTGTTCTACTTCTCCTACCTTGGTGAAAAATCGATGCCCACCAATGTCAAAGCGGTAGCCTTTATAAGTTTCTGTGCGCGATATGCCACCAACCCGATCTGCTTTTTCTAACACAACGGATTTTTTGCCGTGCTTACTTAGTTCATAAGCAGCAGTTAGACCAGCAGGACCGCCACCAATAATAACTGTGAGGATTTGATTCATAATGTTTGCCTGCAAATAATTTCTATATCGCTACTTAGATATCTAACTAGTTTTGGAGGCAATCATTGATTTGGCAAGAAAATGTTTAAAACAAATATGATGATTGGCAATCTGGTAAATAATCAGGTAAGCGTTGAATATTAACATCTTTTAGATGTTCAAAGTGTTTTTATTCCAAATTGCTAACAAATGTATTTATTTTCTAAATATATTTGGCATTTTCATGATGTTAATGTTGGCAATCCTACCATACAATTAGGTATTTTGGCGTTAATAAATGCGTAATGCTAAACCCATATTTTACTTATCAACCAAAACATACAACTTTTAAAAAGCTATTAGCTACGAGCAGTATTATATTGTAAATCGTTACTGCCTTGAACAAGTCGCTCATTGAGGGAAACCCCACCGCGAGAGTGGAATAGCGGTGGGACCTTTAAAAAGGTCTAATTTCCAGCTTCATCTTAATTTAAGCCATGCAAATTAATCTTTTAAATAAGAGTAAGTTAGGGATGATCGCGAAACAATGGCGAATCTGGCAATTGAGGAATTAGTAGTTTAGCTATAATTGGCAGATGATCTGAACCAATAGCGCGTCCTAATTTGAAGTTTTTAACCTGAATATCAGCACTCACTAAGCAATGGTCTATGGGTGCAGATAGAACAACAACTTGAGGAGCAACTATCGAATGAGTTGGTAAGATTCCAAATCCTTTACGGGCATTGTGTAAACCAGAAAGCTTAATCATAGAGCGATAAAAAGGCGACCACATCGAAACATTTAGATCGCCAATGACGATAACTGGCTGCGTCAGGGTTTTTACATATTCGCCAATGCCAGTTTCTAAATGCTGATTGCGAATTTGCCAGCCTGAGCGACCATAATATAGTTGAGGGTAGGCATGAGTGGCAACAAACTTTACCAAGCGATCGCCAACTTTGATATCGGCAATAATTAAGCCACGATAAGTACCATAAAGCTTTAGTTGAGGATTAGCTAATGGCAGTTTACTGTAAACTTCCATTTCCATCTTTTCTGAGCGAATATGGTACGGATAACTTGAGTCTAATGCTGCAAGATGAGGATGCCAGAGGGGGACCGCTTCTAGAAAAACCGCTATATCTGGCTGTTCTTGATTAACTAAAGCGATCGCATCATCATAGTTTTTATTTGACCACCAAACATTATATGAAAATACATTTAATGTTTGGTATTGCTCAGAATTAACGATTTTTGGCTGATTAAAGTACCAGGGTAAAATTTCCACTAAATTGAGCAATACGCAAAACAAACTAACAGCAATCCAAAGTTTTTCGTGGGTTAGCAAGAAATAAACCAAGCTACATAAAGCCATGAGCAAAAATTGCAGCTTATAGTTTGAAGCAAACTCAAAATAGAGATTTAACCTACCTAAGTATCCTACCAAAGATAAAGCGATCGCACTTATGCTCAAGCAAGCAAATAAATAGTACTTAATATCGATACACTTCTTGTTAAACACCAATTAGGATCGGGCAATTATCATGTTAGAAGCTATAGCCTAACAGATACTTAGTCTACTGACTATCTTTTCATCTCATTTGAAACTGTACTAGGTAACGTGAATTTAGAATAAGTCAAAAAACTCATATTATTTATGCAACCTGAGTTCGGGATAAGCTGAAATCCTTGCCAATGGGTTGATTGGAAAATTATTTTTTCTAAGCAAATTTCTTAATCTAGCTGGTCAGAAAATCTTTTAAAAGCTTAAAATTTAAAGCTTAGAGCTTATAGCTACCCTAACCGTTAATTTTTTTAACCCGAACTGACGTTAACGTAAACATATTGACCTTTTCTAAAGGCTGAATATGATGTTTGTGTAATTCTTCCTCCTACCTGTTTTTCTCTGTAATGAATTACAGTTCCATCTCCGCAATCAATACCGTGATGCTCAATCAATCCTTTATGAATATAAATATGATCGCCTTTAGGCATGATAATAGTTACAGGTAAATTATTAACTACTATTATGTATTAATAAAATAACTAATTCAACTACATAAAATAATTTTTCTGTTAAATAACAGCCTATTAATTTGAAGTTTTGAAAAACTGTAGACAATCGCAACTATTAATAAATCAAGATTTGTACAATCAGTTAAATCCCCAGAAATACAATCCAGAAAATTTAGAACAAAAATATACAAGTGAACTAAAAATTAAGCTATACAATGCTCATCAAAAAAGCGATCGTCAATCTTGGCTATACTGCTTCTGGGAAATAATAAAATGGAACGATCGCCCTGGAATAATGATTACCGCTACGAACGTTACCAAATATAAACAAGCAGAGGCAAAAACTCATCAAGCTTTAACGGCAGAGAAAGAAATCTGTAAAAATAAGGCAAAATTTGTTTCTATGGTATCCCATGAATTTCGCACTCCTCTTAACATTATTTCGTTTTCCACCAGTCTTTTAAAACGTCATTTGCATAAATGGACGGGAACAAAACAGCTTAAGTATTTAGACCGCTTGTAAGCAGCCGTAGAACAGTTAAGCAATTTGATGGATGAAGTTTTAGATTATTGGTAAAGCAGAAGCTAAAAAATTAAAGTTTGACCCCCAACCACTAAACTTAACAACATTTTGTCACCAGCTTTTAACGGAAATACAGTTAAGCCAACCTCATTGCCCAAAAATTAACTTTGTTAACCAATTAGAGTAGGAAACTATTTCAGCAGATAAAAATTTACTTAAGCTAGTTTTGGTTAATTTGCTTGGTAATGCGATTAAATATTCCCCTAATAATAGCGAGATTGAGTTTATTGTCTCGTGTGACTGCCAACAAACAATTTTTAAAATTATAGACCGCGGAATTGGAATTCCCTTAGAAGATCGTTCTAAAATCTTTGAACCTTTTCATCGCAGTGATAATGTTGGCGATTTACCTGGTAATGGTATAGGTTTGGCGATCGCCAAAAAAATTGTCGAGTTATAGGGTGGGCAAATTTTTCTAGAAAGCGAAATAAATATAGGCAGTACGTTTATAGTCAAGATTCCCCTAAAATCTACACAAAATTGAATAAATCTCAATTAATCTGGTTTGTCCTCGATACATCAACTGAAAATCAAAATATTTGACTAGCTTACGTCAAAATCCAAACACGGCGAGCATCAATACTGTTCGGTTAGTCTTTCAAGTTATTTCGTTCGCCCCCTAAATCCCCCAAGATTGGGGGACTTTAACGAATCTTACTCCTCCAAATTTGGGGGCTGGGGGGCTTAACCGAACGGTATTGCGGCGAGCATTCCTTTTATTGTTATGTCTGCTTTACCCAATAAATCAGAACGTCATAAAGCTATACAGCTTGGAGCAAATGGCTATTTAAGCAAACCATGTACGATTGAACAACTACTAGATGCGATCGCTAAGTTTTTTCCTTGCAAGAGTGAAGATTGGTCTAAATTTTTCTCAATATTAGTTGATAGAATAAAACCATTGTAATTGCTGGCTTTAGTTCATGAAAATATCTGTCATTGGCATTGGTAAAGTAGGTTCGACCGTCAGCTTCGTACTAGCCAAAGATGGTTTGGCTTCAGAACTAGTTCTCTACAACCGTACAAGGGAGGTTGCTCATGCTGAAGCCATCGATATACAACAAGCAATAGCACTAACGAACCATCGACTTCTGGTTCGAGATGGAGACATAGAAGATACTGCCGAATCTGACGTTATTGTGATTGCCGTCAGTATTCCCATGACCAAGCAGATGACCAGTCGTGATGAACTCCTCTTTGGTAATACTCAGATTATGCAGGAATTGATTCCTGCCCTCATCCAACACAGCCCTAATGCTATTTTCGTTAATGTCAGCAATCCCGTTGATGCCTTGACCTACCAGATTTGGCAAATTGCCAGTCAACACTCCAAGCAGATTAATTGGCAACGAGTAATTGGAACTGGTACTTTGATCGATTCGGCAAGATTTCGCGATCTGCTAGCAACCCAGCTAGGCATCCATCCCATCGATATAAATGCTTATATTTTAGGAGAACACGGAGACGGGCAGTTTGTCGCACTTAGTTCTGCCATGTGTGGTGGTGAAGTTATTGATGCTAACCCTTTACGCCAAAAGATGGTGGAGGATGCCAAACAGTCTGCATGGACAATTTTCCAAGCTAAAGGCTACACGAATTACACGGTATCTTTAGCTGTAGAACTGATTGTTCGTAGTATTGTCGAGGACTTACGATATACCCTACCAGTATCCGTCTTAATCGATGGTTATTGCGATGTCTATAACTGCTGCTTGAGTGTTCCTTGTGTTATTGGTCGCCAAGGCATTCATCGCCGTCTCGAAACTCAGCTTAATGAATCAGAAACTATCGCATTTAGGAACTGCGCTCGCACTATTCTACAACAGATTCAGTCTTGTCAGGCACAAATAGCTCTTACATAGTGATACTCGATCTCTAAATAAGAGCGATCGCTTTCTTATTTAAACAATGACAATTGAACTATCTGTAGTTTTTTTCGCTCATCGAGATTGGATAATGAAATACCTAACAAACCAATACTTCTATCTTCTAATTTGATTATTTCTAAGTCAGCACTAGTCAGAATACCCAAACTCCTCATTTTAGCTAGGATAACTTTACCAACGTCAGTTCGACGAAAATATAGAGAGAAAGAAAGGCTGAGATGTAAACTCAAAATAGTCACAATCTAAGTATCTTAGCTAATTCTATGATGACATCAAGATTAGATATCACACAAATATTTGGCGATGTAGATGATTTTTATCTTCAATGGTCAAGACTATGGGAAAAACAAAAGCAACTCCCCTCAATGCCAAATGAAAAACTATGCCGTTCTCGGATGTCGTTAAGTGAAGTAATGACAATTGTGATTGCTTTTCACGGTTCTGGATTTAGGACATTTAAAGAATTTTACACTCTACAAGTATTGCCTCATTGGAAAAAAGCTTTCCCCAATCTCGTCAGTTACAATCGCTTTGTAGAGCTAATGCCTTGGTCTTGAATGTTGCTGTGCTGTTTTTTGAACAGTTGTAAAGCAGAAGTAACAGGGATTAGTTTTGTTGACTCGACTCCGATAGAAGTATCTCATCCTTGCCGTAGTCGCTCTGATCGGGTGTTCAAAGATATTGCTGGTTGGGGTAAAAATTCCCTGGGATGGCATGCAGCAAGCGAAGCTTGCAAGCGTCGCAGACGCGACTTGGGCGCATACGCCCTGCGTTTCAAGCTTCATCTGATAATTAATGACAAAGGTGAATTGCTTGCCTTCAAACTGACTCCAGGGAATGTAGACGACCGTAAGCCAGTACCTGAAATGAGTGAAGGAATTTTTGGTAAGTTATTTGGCGCTCGCGGTTATATTTCTCAAGATTTATTTGAGCAACTTTATGAGCAGCAGCTCAAACTCATTACTCGGTATAAGAAAAACATGAAACAGAAGTTGCTCAAGCTGATAGACAAAATTCTTTTGCGTCAAAGAGCTTTGATTGAGACGGTCAACGACCAGTTAAAAAATATCTTTCAACAAGTCGATTAGAGATGCTTTCTGACCGAAAGCCTCTCTCGACTTCAAATCGAGCATTCGAGACATCGGAGTATCTGGAATTTTCTGGTTAATCTGATAGCGGGATTAATTGCTTATTGTTATTTACCGAACAAACCTTCGCGCTTATTTAGAGCCAAAAGGATTACTGGCTCTACCTCTGGCTGTTTTTTAATTTTGTCGAACTGACGTTAACCAATGCCGTGAAACTTTTCTATCGCTAATTGTTCTACAAATGTTTCGGCTTCTTCTAGCAGAATGACGGTCATGCCATTGGGCTTGTTCATGCCTGATGCTATTTTTGCGAGAAACTTATTACTGCTTCCACTGCTTTTGACAGAGGATTTAAACGCTCAGCAAAGAATAGATTGTAAATACTAACCCAATTTAGTTTTATTCTAACTTTCGAGATAAATCTCTATGCAGCTAAAACCGATTTCTCAACAAGTAGTCGCCATCGTTGGTGCTTCGAGTGGTATTGGACGAGAAACAGCCTTACAATTTGCCCAGAAGGGAGCTTCTGTAGTCGTCTCAGCCCGCAATGAACTAGGACTAAATTCTCTAGTGGCAGAAATTCAGGCTTCTGGAGGTAAGGCTACAGCCATTGTGGGTGATGTGGCAGACTTTGAACGAGTAAAAGCGATCGCCGATTATACCGTCAAGCAGTATGGCAGGTTGGATACTTGGGTACATTGTGCTGCTACTGGCATTCTTGCGCCTTTTGCAGAAATTACGCCTGAAGAATTTAAGCGGGTGATTGATGTTACTTTGATGGGGCAGGTATACGGAGCAATGGCAGCACTACCCCATCTCAAGCAAGAAGGAAGAGGCGCGATGATTCATGTTTCTTCAATGGAAGGAAGGCGAGCCTTACCCTTGCAAAGTCCATATTCTACAGCCAAACACGGTTTAGAAGGGTTTCTCGAATCATTACGGGTAGAACTACAGCACGATAAAATTCCAATTAGCGTTACTAGTATTAAACCAGCAGTAATCAATACTCCTTTTTATAACCACGTACTAACTAAGTTGGGAGTCAAACCTACAGGATTACCTCCTTACTATTCTCCCAAGCTGGTGGCTGAAGCCATTCTGCATACAGCCAAACATCCTACCCGCGACTTTATCGTCGGTGACGTAGGTAGGATATTAGACCTTTGCCAAAAGCTCTCACCAGAACTGATGGATGCCATATTAGTAGCTATTGGCTTTTCAGGGCAGCGTACCTCAGAACCCAAATCGGCTGATGGTCAAAACAATTTGTATGCACCTATGGATGGTTATACCCAAGTAGAAGGAGATTTTAATAACTTAACTATTCCCAGTATTTCCGACTGGATTGTTAAAAAACTCACTTTCAAGTAGGGTTTCAAATAGTAGACGATAGACCTAAGGCATGATTTAGCTACGCGGTTGGGGTTGCTGGTACTCGATTAAAAAGCTAATAGCTATTTATCAAAGTCTAAGTATTGTTAGAACCAATAACCCCAACTTTGTGCCGAAAAGAAAGTTCTCCACCATACCAACCCCCAGCTCCGAGAAGTGTTGCCACTAACAACGAGACAGCTAAACCAATAGGAACGATAAAAGCCTCTGGGCTATTTAGTCTGAAAAAGAAATTAATTGTGGTTAAGACTAAAGCTGTAACGTTAAGAGCCATGTGCGCCCAGCCAGCAGTACGCTTACGAACTTTGGGGATTTTTAGAAAGTCTGACATTCCTACCAAAGCTGCTAGAATGCCTGCTACCAAACCCAATCCAATTAACCAGGTTGAGGCACGCGCCCAGAAAAAGTCTTCTGTTAACCAATAACCAATATCCGTACCAGCAGCAGCAGTCAAAAAAGCCACTGGGAAAACCACAATAATTGGATGAATAGGATGTCCAGCAATTGCTACAGAACTAGTAACACCATTACTCAAGTACTCGCTTTCAAGGCTTTCAATAATTGGAGGTAAATTGGGATAGGGATTTTCGGCGTATTCTGATTCAAATTCTGTGTTGGTCATAAAATTTCTCCTCAAAGCGACAGTCATAATGAAGTCACTCTGTTGTTAATTAGGTTATTTGGGGAATATTTGCGTTGAAATTGAAGACTAATTACCTTAGCTAATACTTCAATTAATAAACCGATAGCTTAATGCCAACATCTTGCTGAAGTCTTAAAGAATTTGATAATAAAAGTCAAATTGATATTTCGATTGATAGATAAAAAGGTTCTCAAATTGCTAAGGTACATGATTCGTCTGTTTTAGGGATTGGGGGTTAAGAAATTATTGGCTACGTAATATACAGTTCTCTCACTCACCAGTCACTGATTCCCGTTGGAGAGGCTTAATTGTACTGCAAAGATACAGAGGATGACGGGGACAGCCTCTTTTTGTCCTGCCTAAAGAGTAAAGATGATTGTAATTTTCTAGCAACCCAAGAGTAGATAAATCTTGCTTTTGCCATGCTCCATGATTGCCCCAGGCTAAAATGATGCGATCGCTTTTCTCTACATTTTCAATAATATAGCGATATATAAAACCCAATGTTAATTAAACCAACTGGTCACGATAGCGCGGGGTTACATTTGGTAAATTTATATTTCAATTGAACCATACTGGTCAGAACTTCTAGAATGATGATGTGAGCGATAAGACCCCATAATGGTAATTTCTTATGAGCGATACAACTAATCTAAGAATTGTTTCACTGCTTCCTTCTGCTACGGAGATTATCGACTGCTTGGGTTTGACCTCCGCTTTAGTAGGATGCTCCCACGAATGCGATTATCCCCCCCAAGTTAAAGATTTGCCCATCTGTACCGAAGCTAGACTCGATAGTAGTAAAAAAAGCGGTGAGATTGATGCGGACGTACAAACTCTGATGCAGTCTGCCTTGAGTATTTACAAAATTAAAATAGAAGTCTTAGAGCAACTTCAGCCGACTCATATCGTTACTCAAAACCAATGTGATGTCTGTGCGGTTAACTTACCCGAAGTCAAGAAAGCGAGCGCTCAACTAATTAATTCCCATCCTCAAGTTATTTCTCTCCAGCCAAATTTATTACCACAAGTCTGGGCAGATATCGAACGAGTAGCACAAACTCTGGAAGTTGAAGCTCGACCAATTTTGGATAATTTAAAGAGAGAAAAACTTGTGTATTCAGACTAATCATTAAATAAGCACTCATGATAATTTCCCATTACTTCTCAATGTGCTTAAAATTAGTAAACCTATAATTTGTCCAGCCTAGTTCTTGTTTACACTGGCGAAAGCTATATTCCACCAATGTTCTCAAGCCGTAGAGGTTGCCTAAAGTTTTCTTTAAGTTACTTCTTTTGTCTTGAATGTTGGTCATGATCAAAGAGGTAGAATTTTCGGGCATCGTTTTGGGGTCAGTAGTTGTTTCCTAATAAGTTCTTTCGGCGTTGGTGAGCGCGTAATGCTGAAAGAATTAAAATAAAATAGTTGAACTAGCTGTTGAGCAATGTACTGTCCTCAGTGTAAATCTTCTGATAAAAAGAAAAACGGCTTCCGCCGTGGAAAACAATGCTACAAATGCTCCCGATTGTGGCTGCCAATATGTCGAAAACCCTAAACCAAGATCGTATCCGAATGAAGTTAAACAACTATGTCGAAAAATGTATCTCAACGGTAGGGGATTTAGGGCGCTCGCGAGAGTTAGCGATATAGATCATGCCACAATTATTAACTGGGTAAAAGAAAAAGGAGAAACGCTATCTGACGAGCCTCAAGATGAAGAACTTCCCGAAATAACTGAAATCGATGAACTGCAAACTTTGGTTGGCTGCAAAAAGAATAAATTTTGGGTTTGGACGGTAGTAAATCATTAAAATCAGGGAATCTTACTTTGGACAATAGGCGATCGTTCTCACGAAACTTTTGAACAGATTTGGCAGGTTATTAAATGCTGGCACAGCTTTTGGTACGTTACGGATGGCTAGAAAGTTTATCCGATGTACATTCAACCTGAAGATCATTTGGTCAGCAAAACATATATGACCAGAGTTGAGGGTGAAAATACTCGTCTTCGTCACTATTTAACCTGAGTTCGGGATAAGCCGAAACCCTCATGGTAAAAGTATTTGAAAAATAATATTTTGCGCACTTTTTTACTCTAGAGCTTCTGGAGAAAAATCTAAAAAGCTTAGAGCTTATGGCTTAGAGCTTATAGCTACCTCCGTTGACTCATTTTATTAACCCGAACTCAGGTTATTTAGCTAGACTGCATCGCAAAACTCTCTGTTACTCCAAATCTTTAGATATGCTTAGATATTCTATTCGTCTGTTGTTGTTTTATCTAAGATTCAAAACTATCCCTGCTTCGATTTAAAACATTACGCATTCACCAACGCCAAAATACCTTTGTTCCAGACAACATTACTATCAATGAACTCATCATCATTAGCAAATATGTCAATGAGGGCAGAACTACCTTTGATAGTTTCACGGTTGAGAATTGCTACCCAATCTTGAGCAATACCATCACAAGTGATTACAGTGTTGGTGGCATAAGCAGTGGCTTTCTTAGTCAAACCACGAACTTTAGGGGATTTCTTCACAGATACAACTTCTGCTTTAGTTTTCACCACCAAAGAACGAATCTGATTGTTAAAGTCAGCACCACCAAAGCGAACATCGATATAGTCATGGTTGTTAATCGCTACAGGACAGTGAAAGCGATTAGCTAATACAGGGATTCCGTTAAACTTAACAACTTCATGGGCTTTAAGTTCTTGGTTGGCTTTACACTAGTCAACAATAAACTGTTCTATTTCTTTCTTCAATTTAGCTAATTGTTCTTCAGGAGTTGCACCAAGAGAAGCAAGATATTCTGCTTCAAAGGAATACAAATCAATTCTGATGGGGTTGAGGTTCTTCACCTGCTCGAACTTAAAGACAACATCCTTAACAGTGTTAGTTTCCATAACACCGTTATTAAGACCAAAAGCACCGAAGCTAACAAATACATGGACTTGAACCCCAGCAACCCAAACTGTTTTACCACCACTAAGAGCCAACTGAAGATTACTCAAATGAGTTTTGGATTCTTCACCATCAATGATGATTGAGGCATTATCAGCTTTGAGAAAGCCATGACTAGCAAATCTGTTGAGGATTTTAGCACTGTTGTCATTAGGAACAGGATTGAGAGTTATTAGTTTGCCATCAACTAGGTCAACACCAGCAGCACGCGCACCATCTCCATATACAATATACTTCTTGTTGTTCTTCTCAGTGAATACAGGTTCACCTAAACTTACAAAGAATGCAGCAGCTATAGTGAAATCACTACCGTTGAATGCAGCTTTGCAGAACTCTAAAGTTTGCCTGTTACTAAGCAACTTAGGACATACGCCAATAGCACTAACTTTGTGAGTCTCAATAATGCCCTGTTGGTCTAACTCCTGTCCTTCAACCTCACTATTACGACGACCATAATATTGTCTACCATTAGCTATTATTTGAATCGGACGGTCAACCAGGATTTTACCGATTAGGGATTGAATCAAATCTTCTACGTCTCCTGCTGCAATACAATTACTTACGGTGTTTTGCAGCAAATATAGACCAGCAGCAACAGGATAAAGACCAGATACTACTTCACTATCATTAACCTCTTTGTCAGCTTTGAAGGTTAGAATTACATACTCGCGGGTGTGATAAACATTAGGGATTTTGCTACCTTCTCTCAATACAGATACAGTGCCTTCACCATAGTTAATCGTGATTTTGGTTTGGAAACCATTTTTAGTTTGATGAACTTTAACTACTTCACCAGTTAGTTGGTAGTGCTAAAGAGGTAATGAAGCATTGTAGTAATGCACAAAGTACCAAATAGCACCTATGTGATTTTCTAGCGATTTAGAAAAGGATAGAGTTTTCTTGGTGCGCATTCCCTTGCGCCTGACGGCGAGGCGGGGTCGCATCTGCTTTCTAACCAAACGGGATACTCTTTGTCTTAAAGTATTATTGAATCGCTCGATCTAGCTAGTCTTTCCAGTTTCTTTATCTACTGCTTTGTGACATTTTACAGGAAACACGGCACCGTAAGCTGCCCAGAAATCAGTATAAGCCACCGCACACTGACGATAGACTGAAGGTAAGGAGTTCCCTAATTTTTGAGCAGCCTTTTCGTCGCGAGCGCCAATATAAACCCCAACAATTTCACGAGTCTTCACCTCAAGAGCTAACCAGACCCATTGTTTGTTAGCTTTATTGTCCACGAATGACCACAGTTCGTCGCACTGAATCGTTAATTTCCCTCTTGGTGGGCGTACATGCGGGCAAGCCCTTTGTCTAGCGTCTTAAAAAGACTCAGGGTCGCACCGCTTTTTTTCGGTGTTACTTTAATTTTTCTGGGAACAAGAGCATATTCAAGAGCATATTTATTATTTACGTATGTTTGAAGCCATTTTTCTGAAACCTTTGCCGCTCTTGAAATTCCAGCCAGTGAAATCTTTTCTAAGAGTAATTTATCAATTAAGTCCCGTTTTTCTTGATTGATTACTATCTTCTGTGGATTCTCGACAAATTGACCGCGAGAGAGGGCGAGGTTTCCTCGCCATCTCTAATCGCGGTGTTGCCGACTACATTCGTTGCATTTGAACCTTTGCTTTCCGTTGTGAATACGACCGTTTTTGACACTCTTTCCCGAACCACAGTTTGAACAAATCGGCATTAGTAATAAATTTTAATGTCAAACTTTAGTCTATGTCATTACTTCTACATGATTACCCTGCTCCTGATATATTTAGAACGCAATGCTTCTAAAGTTGCTTCAGTTACTTTGATATTGTTGTTAATTTGATTGAATTTAGTCATTTGTTTGTCTCCTTATTTGTTAAATGAAATGACAAAAAAAGGGTCTAGAGATAGACCTACTTGTGTTTTTTGATTTAGTTTCGATTTGTTCCTGATGGGGTAGGGGGGTATGCCTTTACCTCCCCTATAAACCCCTTTTTTATCCCAGGTAAAAAATCTGCCTTCTATTGGCTTTGTAAGACAAATAAATACAGTGCTATATAAACAAGGCGGGGGTGGGTCGCCTTATTTACGATTCAAATAAATATATAGAAAATATTTTTAATGTTCTATTGGCAATTTTTGAACACTAAACATCATTACTTTTACTGTTTGATGTAAGTAGATATTTATGACATAAAAACAATGGAAGATCAACTGTGTTAGCTAGAACAGAATCTATTGAAGATAAGGAATAACAAAATCCTTAGTTCAGGAACAAAACATGAACTTGCTAGGATTTTAGAACTGCATTATCAGAACAAAAATCACTGGGTCGGCATCCCACTAAACTAATGAAGTCAATCATAGGGGCATAGTATGAGTGAGGATAAACGCTACTTGGCTTGACATATTTACCATCATAGAAAGCACTAACTATAGTCTTTACCTCGTTTGGCTCATAAGCCTCAATAGGTTTCTTTCCTTTCTTGGCTATCGATATAGCAGCATATACATTACGCTCTATCTTTCCTGTTTTGACTGCAAGATTAACCGAAGGATTAAGACAGTTGGAGAAGATAGGTAATATAGAACCTGAACTATAACGAGTTAATAAGTGAGCTACAAAATCGCTAGCTTTATTCAACTCCAGCAATTCTTTAGGAGTTCTACCTAAGTAGTGCTTTTCGTATGCAAGCCAATGTTTTTTAATCGTTGTAGCTGCCACCCGATTCTTACCTGTTTCCTTGTATGTTTTCCAGAGGTTAAAGTAGATTAGGTTGCCTAGTTGCTATTTGTAAAGCTTGAGCTAGCTTGGGTCGATACCTTACCAAGGTTGAATCAAAATCATTGATAGATATATCACGGTCAATGATTTGTGCTGTTCGGAGTGCTGATTGCCAAGTAAGTTCAGATGACACACCTACATTGAACTCGTTGCGTTTGCCTTGAGGATATGTGAATCTAATTCTAATTGAGCCTTTTTTAACATCAATTGAAACGATGCCAATTTTGGCATTACGGTTTGTATTGTCGATATACATTGGGGTTTCACTGGATGAGAAAAATCCCCAATTAATCCCCAATTCATCAATAAATATTCATTTATTTATCCCTTGTATCCTCCTCAAAGCTAGTCTTTTCGTAGTCGGACGGCTTTGGGGTAGTGAGGGGTCATGGGTTCAAATCCCGTCGCTCCGATACATTTGAAACCTTCTCTGGGAGAGGGTTTTTGTGACTTTAAGCATAAGCTTGAAGTCACAATTTCTTATTTCAATTCTGCAAATTAAAGCATCTCGGCAAAACAAATACCAGACGGGACTAGAGTTGAAGACTTAAAGCTAAAAGCATCAATACTTTCAGCTCTAGATCTTCACTTTAAACTACTTAGCTGCTTGACGTTCTTTTGCCTCGGCAATAACTTCCTCAGCAACATTTTTGGGACAAGGTGAATAATGATTGAATTCCATGGAAAATTGTCCACGCCCAGAAGTCATGGTACGCAAGTCACCAATGTAGCCAAACATTTCACTCAAAGGTACGTCAGCTTTGATGCGAACACCCATAGGAGTAGAATTTTGAGATTTGATCATGCCTCGACGACGGTTAAGATCGCCAATCACATCTCCCATGTGGTCGTCGGGAGTAAACACATCTACGTTCATAATTGGCTCAAGAATTTGCGGTCCAGCTTTGGGTAAGGTT
The DNA here is from genome assembly GCA_965218645.1 of Waterburya sp. Lineage (GTDB taxonomy): Bacteria > Cyanobacteriota > Cyanobacteriia > Cyanobacteriales > Xenococcaceae > Waterburya. The sequence goes on from OZ244627.1 coordinate 3,129,848, forward strand.
TGACGATAACCAGATTTGGCTGCAATTTCAAAAGCGATCGCGCTAGAGTCTACAGGGTGGAATGAACCATCATTGAGGGTGATTTTTAAATCTACACAGGGAAATCCAGCTAAGACACCTTTTTCGATGCTGCTAGCAAAGCCTTTTTCTACTGCTGGCCAAAATTCTCTAGGAACGTTACCACCAGTAACTTTAGACTCAAACTCAAAGCCCGAACCAGTTTCGCCAGGCTCGATAGTATAGTCAATTTTACCAAACTGACCAGAACCACCAGACTGTTTCTTGTGGGTATAGCTATCTTGAACAATTTTAGTAATAGATTCGCGATAGGCAACTTGAGGCTTGCCTACTTCTACTTCTACACCATGAGTACGCTTAAGGATATCTACTTTAATATCTAGGTGAAGTTCACCCATTCCTTTAATGATTACTTCGCCACTTTCTTGGTCAGTTTCTACATAGAAAGATGGGTCTTCTTGAACCATTTTACCCAGTGCCATTCCTAACTTTTCAGAAGCACCTTTGTTTTTGGGAGTTACAGAGATAGAGATTACTGGGTCGGGGAAGACCATTGGTTCTAAAGTTGCAGGATCTTTAGGATCGCAGAGAGTATGACCAGTTTGGATATTTTTTAACCCAACAATGGCAATAATATCTCCTGCTTGAGCAGTATCAATTTCTTCGCGAGAATTTGCGTGCATCTCTACCATCCGTCCTACACGCTCAGTTTTGCCTGTAGCCGTATTTAAAACAGATTCACCTTTATTTAATGTCCCAGAGTAAATCCGAGTAAAAGTTAGCGCGCCATAACGATCGTCCATAATTTTGAATGCCAAAGCTCGCAAAGGTTCTTGGGGATCGACAATAGCGTATTCACCTGTTTCGTTACCTTCTAGGTCAACCTCTGGTTGAGGTTTAACTTCCATGGGGTTTGGTAGATAGTCTACTACTGCATCCAAAATTAACTGCACTCCTTTGTTTTTAAAGGAAGAACCACAATAAGTAGGGAAGAAAGCAAGTTCGCGAGTTCCTTTACGAATGCAAGCTTTGAGTTCATCAATAGAAACTTCTTCCCCCTCTAAATATTTCTCCATCAATTCGTCATCTTGCTCAATGGCAATTTCTACTAGCTGTTCGCGATAGGTTTCCACATCGTCAACCATATCCGCAGGAACATCTTGGATTTCGTAATTATCTGGATCTCCAGATTCATCCCATACCCAGGCTTTGCGAGTTAGTAGATCGACCACTCCTTTAAAGTCACTTTCGATGCCGATAGGTAACACCATTACCAAAGGAGTAGCAGCCAGAATCTCTTTTACTTGCTTAACTACACTATAAAAGTCACCACCAGTACGATCTAATTTATTGACGTAAATGATTCGAGCTACTTTTGAATCGTTAGCATAACGCCAGTTAGTTTCAGACTGAGGTTCAACCCCACCCGAAGCACAGAACACACCAATCCCGCCATCTAAAACTTTGAGAGAACGATAAACCTCGATAGTGAAGTCAACGTGACCAGGAGTGTCAATTATGTTTAGCTGGTGATCTTTCCAAAAGCAGCTTGTGGCAGCAGACTGAATCGTAATGCCACGTTCTTTTTCCTGATCCATGAAGTCAGTTGTTGCTTCTCCTTCATGCACCTCGCCGATTTTATGGGTTTTACCAGTGAGCTTGAGGATTCTTTCGGTGGTCGTTGTTTTACCAGCATCTACGTGAGCGAAGATGCCTATGTTCCGATATCGAGTAAGGTCTTTCATTTTTGTCTATAATACTTGTTTGTTACGAACCTCACATTTGCGGAGTTTACCCAAGGGTAATCATCTTTGTAAGTGCTATTTAATGAGGTTATTGATTGTTGTAGATCTAAGCGCTCTAACCACTTAGATTTGAATTTCAACCGTCTGAGATCAGGTTACGCAGCCAATCTAATTGCTGATGGCAACGTTGCCTATTATAATGCTAATTGTTAATTAATGATAAGATATATCTCTGCTGTGATACAGCTAGAAATCACTATAGTAAGCAGGTAATTGCCGAACCCTATAGCTTGATATCTTAATTATTTGTCTTGGCAATAGACATTTAGAAAAAGGTTTGTTAGTTGTTCAGTCACTGTGGCGATCGCTAATCAGATAGATTTTGCTCTTATTTAAAAAAATGCCTACGCCCAAATCTATTGTCTCTGAGATGACTATGAGGTTTTGCCGACTACTTATTGCTCAATGACTGTATCTAAATATTCATTATCCTTTGCTTCTGAGGAGAGAGGCTGTTTTGCATACTTAATTAGTATAGCTTGCAGTTTTAGAATTTCACCAGAAAGTAATCTTCAGCAAATTTAGAAGCGATAATTTTTCTCACCAATCCACAAGCTTACGGGGACTGAATTGCCCCAGCGATCAACTTTAATTCCTACTACAAAAGCTTGTTTGCCTTGTGAATCACGCTGTAAATCTCTAATTTCTTGGTTGATTTTATTTCTCTGACTTTCAGGCATATAGTATCTTTCCAAACCATAGTTAATATTGCCAGAGTTGTCGATTTCTCCTCTAATAGCAACTTGATTTTTTGGCAAGTTGGCTGGCTTTGAGGCTATTTTGATTAGCTTGCTAGGTGAAGGAGGGGTTTTATCAGAATTAGAATCGGCTTCTAAAATCAAATAAAATATGTTTCCTTCGCTTAAGTTATTACCGCCAGGAAGCGATCGCAAATTACTAATATTTGAGATGTCATAACGAAGAGTTTGTGAATAACCTCGCAGCAAATCATAAGGATCTACAGGAGTAGACTGAATCACCGCATCTATCCCAAAATTGTAGGTATAGGCACTCTTAGCAAGAATAAGTAAAATTACCGCCAGTTGCAAGCCAAAAGGCAATAGAAATCGCCACCAAGACAAGTTAATCGAAAGTCGAGAATTAGTCATACTTATGTATAATTACTTTTAGTTACCAGAAGAATTTACGGTGCTTAAATAACGCTCAAACCAAAGTCCAGCTAAGATTGCTAAAATACCACAGCCAAAAAGAGCGATCGCCTTTAAAATCAGCCCAGTATCATATTCAAACATACGCGAAAATATAAGTAATATCCCCAGAATTATCCCCAGCCAAAAGTTAAATCTTTTGCCTTCTCTGATTGACTGATGAATTAAAATCATGGCTAGAGAAAATAGCAACAGGTTAAAGATAATTGTTCCCGCTATGCCGATGGGAGTAACAGCAGAATTGAACCAAAGCAAGCTGAATAAAAAAATCAATACCGTAGCGATGTAATTGGAGTTGCGATCGAGTCTCCAAGATAAGTTGCCAGTTCTTCTTTGCCCTAATTTCCACCAGCCTAAAATGGCAATGACGATAAAAATTATAGGTGCAATTAATAATGACCAGGGGGCAAAATCAATCAATTTTCCAGGTTGAGTTGAATTATGATTGTTGTCCCAGAAATTAAACGAACATAGATAAAAAACAGAACCCAAATATAAAACCGTTAACTTGCGACTTATGGAATCAAAGTTAACGTTTGAGTTAGGGAACAGTAGATTATCACGATAACTCCACAATAAACCAGGAAGGAGAATGTATAATAGAGGAGGAACAAAACTTTTACTAGATAAATTGGCAATGTCTAGATAATGCGCTGAATTTACTCCCAAGATAAAAACAATCAAAATTGAACTCAGACCAAACAGCCAACGAGAGCGACAAGAATAAGCCAGTGGAATAAACAACAGGGAAATTATTAGAGACATTTGCTGTAATATCTGTTCCGATTTAGCACCCTCAAAAAATCCTAAATAATAGGCGATCGCCATTAAGATAACCGCCATTAACCCCAGGGAGGTCAATCTCAAACCATAAGCCATTGCCCACACTCCCAAACCCCAAATCAAATATAGGGTATAGGCTGCACCAGTCTGATTAAACATCTGGGACATTAAGCCCAAATTTGCCCCTAAACTCAAAGCACCGAGTAATAGTAAACCCATTCCCAGTCGAGATTTTTGCGAATCGGCCGATAAGCCTAACGGCATGGCTTCGCTACGCCATAAATAAAATCCTGCACAGTTAGTGCCGATAAATAAACTCAGCAGCAATAAGACCCTGATTGGTCTAGACCATGCTTGCCAGTTGGCAGCTACAAAAGTAATGATTCCTAAACCCAGAAGAATAAAGCCTAGTCCCAAGACGATAATGATAAAGCGATCGCGCGAAGCCAAATCCAATTCATCTAGCAGATAGCGAGTTGCTAATTGTTCATATATATCTGGACTAATTAAACCTTCCTCTTGCCATTGCCTTGCTTCTTGGCGTAGCTGATACCTAAACTTTTCTGAAGCCATAAGATCCAGGTAGAAAAATACCAGAATAACTCACTTTTCTTAAAGTTCGCCAAAGACTCAGAGCCTATAGCTTATAGCTTTACAATACTAAAGTAATAATATACAGCAGCAGTAATGGATATAGTGTTTGCTACGGCGAATCAACTAGCACAGATGATTCGGGACAAAGAAATTTCAGCAGTAGAAGTTTTAAATGCTTATTTAGAACAGATAGCCAAGCACAACGATAAGATAAATGCGATCGCAACTCTAGATACAGAAAGAGCAAAAACAAAAGCAATTGAAGCTGATGAAGCATTAGCCAAAGGTGAAAACTGGGGAGAGTTGCACGGTGTCCCAGTTACCTTTAAAGATACCTTTGAAACAGCAGAATTATTGACTACCGCAGGCTATAAGCCGCTTAAAAACCATATTCCATCTCAAAATGCAACGGTTGTAGCGCGTCTTCACCAAGCAGGAGCAATTATTCTTGGTAAAACCAACCTTGCGGAAATGGCAAGTGATTATCAAAGTACTAACGACCTTTTTGGACGAGTCAATAATCCTTGGAACTTAGATTACACTCCTGGAGGTAGTTCTGGAGGCAGTGCAGCAGCGATCGCTACGGGTTTTTCAGCTTTAGATTTGGGTAATGATGCTTCTGGCTCAACTCGTCAGCCAGCACATTTTTGTGGTGTGTATGCCCTAAAGCCAACAGATCGCCGTTTATCTACAGCAGGACATATTCCCGAAGCACCAGGAATGCCTAAATGTATTCGTCAGTTAATGACCGTTGGTTCTTTTGCTCGTTCGATTGAAGATTTACAACTATGTTTATCTTTAACAGTGGGTGCAGATCCACGACAGCCAGATGTTCCTCCTGTCCCTTTAGATACAGTTGAGGATAAATCTTTACAAAATACACGAATAGTATGGTCAGATAGTTGGGAGAAAATGCCCCCAACTTCCGAGATAAAAAAAGCAATTAATTTAGCAGTTAACAAACTTAAGCCAGTATGTGCAGATATGGAATGCTGGACATCGCTCCCATTTAACTTACAAGAGGCGTTTCAGGTTTGTAATCGACTAACGGCACTAAATTTCGTTTATTCTCAACCAACGGATTTAGATACTAGTAAAAAAACTTTGCCTGTTATGTTTCGAGAAGCCACTCAGGGAGATAAAGAACTACGAGATTTAAACAACCTGAGTCAGTTTTTACCTTCATTACTAAATCCTTCTCTCAAACACTATTTTGAACTATTAACTCAACGCGATCGCCTTATTGCCCAAATGGACAAAGCATTAGAATCTTGGGATGTTTGGCTGTGTCCCGTTGCCATGACAACTGCATTTACTCATCGTCCTCAAGGTGCAGTGATCGAAATAGAAGGACGCAAAGTTCCTTATTTTCTCGCTAATGGCGGTTACACGATGTTATTCAACCTGACAGGACACCCTGTAGTCGTAATTCCGATTGGACAAACTAAAAATGGATTACCTATCGGGATGCAAATTATAGGTAAAAGATGGCGAGAAATGGAATTACTAGCGATCGCCAAAAAGATTGATAAAATAGCTGGCAATTTTCAACATCCAAATTTGTAACTAATTGCTTTTTCCATTTTCGTTAAAATCGATCTAAAAGCAGTTGAAAAAAGCGATCGCACCAATGAAGCAAATACCAACTATTAAGAGTACTTCTGGCTGGCTGAGAAGCATCCGCCAGATAAATGCTATTTTAAGACCTCTAGAGTTCATCGAGAAGCGCACTCAAAAGTACGGCGATTTTTATCAGGTAACATTCAAAAATTCTCCACCATCAGTCATAATTAGTAATCCTCAAGCTATTGAAGAGATTTTTACCGCTTCGACCGATACGTTTGAAGTTGGTAGGGGCAATAAAATGTTGAGCTTTCTAGTTGGGGATAATTCGTTATTGTTATTAGATGGTAAAGAACATAGGAATCGCCGACGTTTATTGATGCCTCCTTTTCATGGAGAATCTCTACAAAAGTGTAGTGAGCAGATAGTTAATATAACTAATAAAGTTTGCGATCGCCTAGAAACAAACAAGCCTTTTAAAGTTCGTTGCCTGACACAAGAAATTACGATGCGAGTAATTTTAAGCGTGGTATTTGGAATTGATTCTGGAGAGAGATATGACCGACTAAGAGAGTTGTTAACTACACTTTTAGAGACTTTTAATACTCCTATAAATTCAAGTTTGATATTTTTTCCTTGGTTACAAAAAGATTGGGGTAAATTTAGTCCTTGGGGTCGTTATCTGCTTTTGCAACAAGAAATTAAAACTTTAATCTATGCAGAAATAAAAGAAAGACGAGAATTATTAACTTCACAAAATATAGAAACTAAAGATATTTTTAGCTTGTTGCTATTGGCAAAAGATGAAAATGGAGAAGGCATGACAGATGAAGAATTACATGATGAGCTAATAACTTTGTTGTTTGCTGGACATGAAACAACTGCTTCGGCTTTGGCTTGGCTTTTTTATTGGGTTCATTATTTTCCAGAAGTACAAGAAAAGTTGCGTTTTGAATTAGATAATAATGAAAAAGATTTAGATTATCGCGAAATAAATAATTTAGCTTATTTAAACGCAGTAGTTTCAGAAACTCTGCGAATTTATCCGATTGCCGCGGGAACTTTTGCTCGCCTACTTACTAAGCCAATGTCTGTTATGGAATACAATTTTGAACCTAATACTTGGCTGATGATTTCTATTTATGCTCTACACCACCGAGAAGATTTATATCCCAATTCTAAACAATTTAATCCTCAAAGATTTTTAGATAGAGCCTACTCTAATTATGAATATCTTCCTTTTGGTGGAGGAAATCGCCGTTGTATTGGTTCTGCTTTAGCATTACTAGAAATGAAATTAGTAACGGCGACAATTTTATCAAGGTTCAAATTAAACTTATTGAGCGATTGCGGAGCTAGCCGAAGGCATCGCCCTATGTTACCAGTGCGTCGTGGTTTAACTATTGCTCCTCCAGCTTCTTTCAAAATGAGGGTCAAAAGTAAAATTAAATAGTATCTTTCTTAACTTTAGAAACGTAAGCATTTTATAGATAGCGATCGCCATTGCTTCTCTCTAGATTTATATCCGACATCTTAATGGGGAACAGGTTTATCATCTCATCAGGAGATGCCCAACCTCCCAGAGTTGATAACGTCAATAAAGTTTCTTAGCTAATCTAAATTTAAACATCTAAAATTGCTTGTCTTGCCCAGCGATCGGCAGCTAAAATATCATCTAAGTTAGGTTGAGCAGTGTTTTGAGTACTAAAGCGATCGCAAACTTGCTCAATTAAACGCGGAATCTCTAAAAAGTCAATTTTCTCTTTCAAAAATAACGCCACCGCCTGTTCATTGGCTGCATTCAAAACCGCAGGCATTAATCCCCCCGCTCTCCCAGCTGCATAAGCTAGCTGCATACAGGGATATTTTTGGTGGTCAGGCTCACGAAAAGTCAAGTCCCCTGCTTTAACCAAATCTAACTGTTCCCATTCGGTAAAGATTCTTTCTGGCCAAGATAGGGCATAAAGTAAAGGTAAACGCATATCAGCCCAGCCCAACTGCGCTAAGACAGAAGTATCCTGAACTTCAATAAGCGAATGAATAATACTCTGGGGATGAATAACAATATCAATGCGATCGTAATCAACGTCAAATAAATAATGTGCCTCGATTACCTCCAAGCCTTTGTTCATCAGCGTTGCTGAATCAATCGTAATTTTTTGTCCCATTGACCAGTTAGGGTGCTTAAGGGCATCTTTAACCGTCACCGAGGCTAATTTCTCGACGGGCAAATCCCGAAAAGACCCTCCTGAAGCGGTCAAAATAATACGTCGTAAGCCTCCTTCTGGAATACCCTGAAGACATTGGAAAATTGCCGAATGTTCTGAATCAGCAGGAAGTAGCTTAACCTGATGTTTTTTGACCAAGGGTAAGACTACAGGCGCACCTGCAATCAAAGTTTCTTTGTTAGCTAAAGCAATATCTTTCCCAGCTTCGATAGCTGCAATGGTGGGTAATAAACCCACACAGCCGACAATTCCTGTAACTACGCTTTGGGCATCGCCGTAACGAGCGACTTCACAAATGCCTTCTTGACCAACCAATATCTGAGGCTTATTGGGCAAAAAAGCGATCGCCTCTTTTAATTGTGCCAACTTTTTTTCATTGCCTAAAGCGACTATTTCTGGCTGAAACTTATCAATTTGTTTAGCTAAAAGAGCAACATTACTCCCTGCGGCTAAACCCACCACCCGAAATTTATCAGGATTATCAGTAACAATATCCAGGGTTTGTGTGCCAATAGAACCAGTAGACCCCAAAATAGTAATTGCTTTCATGTTTTTATATAGCGACTAATATCTCTCATCACTATATGTTCTTGAGTGGGCTGAAGTTAAAATTTTTTTAGATAAGTCCTCATAACAATGTTTTAGATCTAACCGCCCCAACTGCCCTACAAATAGCTTTTCAAAGCTGATAAATCTAATAATTCAAAGCTTGGCAAAAACTCTAGTAGTCTAGCTGCTATTTTACTTATACCCTGGGCAGCCTTGGACTCAATATTTAAGGGAATAACAGGATCGTGGAGAGATAAGCGCAATAAAAACCAGCCAGCTTCGTCCTTAGATTTGCAAGCTATTCTTACTCCTTCATAGTTGTTAGGTACAGTCTCCCAATCTGTTTGAGTATTGGCAAACTCTTTTAATTGCTCGATTACATTATTACCGTAAGTCTGAAAATCGGCAGTCTTTATCTTTAAGCGAAATTCTTCGCTGGCTACTGGCTCTTGTAAACTGCTAGTCAGATCTGTGATTAGTTTTCCCTGCAATTTAGTTCTGGCTAATTCAACTAACAGTTTTGTGGCTAGATATGCCCCATCATCAAGAAAATAATTCTCCTTCATTGCCCCATGTCCAGAGGTTTCAATTGCCAGCCAAGATTCCTCTCCAGAATTATCTAGCCTAATCGATTCATTAATCACGTTTTTGTATCCTCGTCTAAAACGATGATGTTTCCCCCCTAGCTGCTGTTCAATAAATTGAGTTAAGCCGTCTGAGGTAATTGAATCGGTGACTATAGTTGAGCCTGGATGTTCTTGTAAGACAATTGCTGAAATGAGGGCAATCATGCGGTTTCGATTTAGCTCATTTCCCTGGCGATCTACGGCTGCTGCGCGATCTACATCCGTATCAAATATAATTCCTAAATCGGCTTGATGATCGACAACAGTTTTACAAATTGCCTCCATTGCCTCTTTGTTTTCTGGATTGGGAACATGATTGGGAAACGTACCATCAGGATCGAGAAACTGGCTACCTGTCGTATCTGCCCCTAAAGGTTTTAGGACTCGATCTACATAAAATCCCCCTGCACCATTCCCAGCATCTACCACTATTTTTAAGCCTGTTAAAGGTTGCTCAAAGTTATCAAGGTTATTTACTCCCTGACGAACAGTTTCGACTAACCTGGCTGCATAAATAGTCATAAAATCCCGCTTGGTAGCTTCTCCTTTGGCTGCACCGATAGTTAGTTCTTCTGCCTCGGCGATCGCCAGAATAGCGGTAATATCTGATTTTCCTAAACCACCTTGGGGAGTAAAAAACTTCAGACCATTACGGTTAAAAGGTAAATGACTAGCGGTGAGCATAATTGCCCCATCACAGTTAAATCCATCTGTGACGGTACTCATAAACATAGCGGGAGTAGAGGCAATATCAAAGTCATAGACTTTACATCCTGCGATCGCAATTCCCTCAATTACAGCCTGACTCAGGACGTTTCCCGATAAACGGCTATCTCGTCCCACTGCAATTGTCATCTGTTTAGCAGGTTTATTAGCCTGTACCTTTAGCCACTGGACAAAAGCATTACCGAGCGTTTTGGCTACATCAAAAGTTAAATTAACTGCCTCATCTGCAACGCCCTCTAGGGCAACTCCACGAATATCAGAGCCATTTTGCAGCTTTTTCCAGTCGATGTTATTCATTTTTATAACTGTCCAGTACAGACAAGCGGTCAGACCCCGCGTCGTCTGAAAGACGCAAGGGAACGCTGACCGAATGCCTTGTCTCTTCTCTAACTGCCCGCAACTTGCCCTAATTGTTGGTTGCTTAGACAAAAAAATAGCCCACCGCCACGCCGTTTTACCTTAGTTTATGACCTGGAATACCAGGGTGGGAATTGGCTGCTCCAGTTTCTGTTTCCGAGTACTGGCTCGGTATACTGCCACCAGAGCTATTGCTATTCCCGACATAAATCAAGCATAGATCAATAAACTTGAGAGGTAGTCACCAACGTGGTAGTGGTACTTTATCCATCATAATCAGTTTTGAGAATTTAGCAAGAGGCATTGATAAGGAAAGAATTGATAATTGATAATTGTTCATTGATAATTGATAGACGATAGTATGAGATGAAAGTAATTAAGTTACTCTCAAAAAGATAGTGGAATTAAAACACGCAATTATTGCCTACAAAGCAGGAGACAAGAACAGCAGACAGTGGGCAGAAAAATGTGCCAGAGAGCTAGAAACTCGTAACTGTCAGGTTTTAATCGGACCAAGCGGTATTAAAGACAATCCCTATCCTGTTTTTTTAGCTTCTTCAATGGTTAAAATTGACCTGGCAATAGTTTTGGGCGGAGATGGGACAATATTAGCCGCTGCCAGACAATTAGCTCCTGAGAACATACCTATTTTGGCGGTAAATGTGGGGGGACATTTGGGGTTTTTGACTGAACCTTTTGAGTTATTTCAAAATACTGAAGAAATATGGGATCGTTTGCAGTCAGATCTTTATGCCGTACACAAACGCATGATGCTACAGGCGCAGCTATATGAGGGACGAACACAATTAACCTCCGTCAGCGAAATATTTTATTGCCTTAATGAGATGTGCATTAAACCCGCTAGTATTGATCGGATGCCTACTTCGGTTTTGGAACTGGAGGCAGATGGACAGGTAGTAGATCAATATAGCGGTGATGGGCTATTAGTTTCAACTCCTACCGGCTCTACGGGCTATACTGTTTCAGCTAATGGTCCTATTTTACATCCCGATCTTTGGGCGATCGCCGTTACGCCGATATGTCCTCTTAGTCTCTCTGGTCGTCCTTTAGTTTTGCCCCCTGGTAGTGTAGTTAGCGTCTGCCCAATTAGAGACTATGAAGTGAACACTAAGCTTTGGACAGATGGGGCTTTGGGTACAACTGTTTGGCCTGGTCAAAGAGTAGTGATCAAGATGGCAAATTGTCAGGCACATTTTATTATTTTGCGAGAAAGCTATTCTTTTTATGACACCCTAAGAGAAAAACTACAGTGGGCAGGTACTAGGGTGCATTATAAAGATCGAGAAAGCTTTTACCAAAAATAAGCACTAACGTAATTAATGCTCTTAAAAGTTAAGATAAAATATTATTTTCAATCAATAATTGATGTGGTCAACAAAACTATCTAAAGCTGCCTTAATAGTAATTACTAGCGTTACGATTTTAGTTATTAATCTTAGTCCAGGATTAACTCAGGCAAATTCTAATTTCTTACCCTACGATCTTGGATTTGAAGATCTACAGCTAAATCAAGATGGGGGTATTTCCAAAGCACCTGTAGAAATTGATGGGAGAGTTATATTAAGGGTTGGCAAGATTGATAGTAGTTCGGCAGAAGAAAGAGCCTCTGTTATTCGTCAAGAGTTGATTCGAGCAATCAAGGATGATAACTTTACTGGGGTAAAGATTCAAGAAAAAGATAGGCTGCCAGTATTGTACCTGGTATTTAATAAACCACCAAAACCTGAGTTTAGAAGAAAATTAGATGGTGCTTCTGATCAAGAGCAGCGATATTTATTTACAGTTACCAGAGAAGATACGATCGCTAAAAAGTCTATTCTGGAAACGGCAATAGATTTAAAGCAGGAAATAGAACAGGCGATCGCTCAAGCAAAAAAAGAAAGAACTGCTGCTTTTACACGTCGTCAGGGAGTTATTGCTCTAGTTTTATTGTTAATAGCTCTATTCATTTCTAGGTTAATCGAGCAGCTACAAACTTATCCACTGAGAAAAGCGATCCAAAGAATTATTCCTGGATTTCCTAACAACACTACTTCTAGTCCTTCTAACCTAACAACTCTATTCCGTCTGAAGTTGGGTTTTGCCCAGTTTCTGCTTTGGACAGTCACAATTTTTACTATTGCCTGTCTTTTTCCTCTCACCCGCCATTGGTTATATACGCTGATCACCATCTTAATTGGCACATTTAATACATCTGTATTTAGCTTTAATGGCGAAGATTTTTCGATCATCAAGCTACTATTTTTGATTGGTTTATTGATTGGTTCGATTTTTGTTAGTGGATACCTTGCCAATTTGCTGCGTAGCAATGTTCTCCAAGCTACCAGGATGAGCAGAGGTTCTCAAGAAATTATTTATATAATATCTAAATATGGTTTAGTTTTATTGGCTTCAGTGGTTTTGCTCCAGGCTTATGGCTTGAATTTAAGTTCTTTAACCTTAATCGGTAGTGCTTTGGGTGTAGGTATTGGATTTGGTTTGCAAGATATTGCTCGTAACTTTGCCAGCGGTATTGTACTGCTATTTGAACGCTCAATCCAGGTGGGAGATTTTATTCAGGTGGGGGAACATTTAGGCGTAGTTGAAGAGGTTAGAACTCGAAGCATCGTGCTTAAAACCTTAGATCGTATCTCTGTTATTGTGCCTAACTCGCGCTTTCTCAGCGAAGAGGTAATCAACTGGAATCATCGCAAAAGTGTGACTCGCCTACATCTACCGATTGGAGTGGCATATGAATCTGACGTAGCAAAAGTTAAATCGGCTTTATTACAAGCTGCGGAAGAACATTTAGAAGTTTTACGCAATCCTTCTCCCCAAGTCTTTTTTACTGAATTTGGAGATAGTTCTCTTAACTTTGAACTATTAGTTTGGACATCCGATCCTAGTCGTCAAGCACCCTTAAAAAGCGATCTTTTTTTTCGGATCAATGAACTGTTTCAAGAACAACAAATTAATATTCCCTTTCCTCAAAGAGATATTAATTTGAAGATGGGAGATTTGCCTATTAGGCTACCCGAACAATTGGAAAGCCATTTATTGTATTGGTTGAGAAATTTGATCTCTCAGAAACACCACAACGATAAATGATACTACATTTGAGTAGGAAAAGTATCTATTAGTTTGAAGCTCTAAGAGGATATCTGAAAAGCTGTTTTTGCTAGACTTTTACTAGCTTTTGCCCCCCCTACCCCCCAACCTTGGGGGGAGAGTGATTTAAAGTCCCCCAAGGTTGGGGGATTTAGGGGGCTTTTGTGTAGCAAGTTTGACTTCTCAGACGACCTCTAAGCTTCTTGACGAGCATTCCCTTGCGTCTCTTACGCCGACGCGGGGTCTCGTCGCTTTTTTAGCAAACCTCCTAGCATCCTGTTAATTTCTATTATTTTCGACTCAAATAGTTGATATTGATCTGAGTTTATGTAACCTAAATCTCTGGCTATCAATAGTTATATGAAATACTTAAATGTTTGCTACAAATAAAGCATCTAAAATCAAATCCCATCCTGTAACTGATGCGATTGTAGATGAAGTTAATTTTGATAAGACATCAGATAGCTTTTCTCTTAAGCGGTCGAGGTTATCGAATAGCGACCATTTAAGATGCTTCTTGATTTCTTTCCACAGTCGCTCAATCGGATTGACTTGGGGACAGTAAGGAGGCTGAAAAAACAAAATTACATTATCAGGAATCTCAAGCTCTGAGCAAATGTGCCAGCGACCATTATCTAGCTGAATAATATGTAATTGCTTGGGATAAGCCTGAGAAAACCAATTAAGGTATTGTTGAAAACAAACACCATCGACATGAGAAAATTCAGCAAAAAAACTCGCTCCTGAACGAGGTTCAATCAAGCCATATAACCAAAGATAATCGAAGCACCATTGCTCAATACCAACTGGTTGAATTCCTCTAGCAGTTAGTTTCCTTGCCCAAAGTGTGATTAGTCCAATTCTCGATTCATCTTGACACCAATATCGAACTTGCTTATATCGGGCTACTTTATCTTGATTCTGGTGAAGAATTTGCTTAAGACGTTTTCCTAGTTTTTTTTAAAGTCTTCGACTATTCCCGCCTCTTGTTTGATGTGAACTGGACGAGGAACTTTTAACTTAGCTTTTAATCGATACCTGACCAACTGATGAACCCCTGTATAGCTCATTTCTACATCATGAACCACTCGCAGCCAAGTTTGAACTTCTTTATAGCTAGAAAATCCCTGTTCATCTATTAATTCTCGCCTGAGACTTGCTTCGACCAATGGATTGAGTTTGTTTTTTCTCCCGCTACTTTTACCTTTTGTCAGCAAAGCGTTGATGCCTTGTGCTTTGTAGCTGCTTAGCCATCTCGATACTGTGACTCTATGTTTTCCAATTAAGTTCGCGATCGCTTTTGTTGTTTGTACTTGACCACTTTTGAGCCAATACAATGCTTGTACTCTTTCTTTAACCTCCTTAGTCTCAGTTGACTGGAGCAGTTGTCTTAATTCGTCAACTGTTTCCAAAATTTCTATTTTGATTACACCACTCATTAAGTTCTCAATTTATTTTTCTCTCTCATTTATTTGTAACATTCTTTTTTGTATTTCATATTAGCAGCGAAGTTCAAAAGAACTTCCCATTAAAATATCAACAAATCTAGCAAATTCTGAGGGCGTAATTTGTGGGTTTCCCGCAAATGTTGACCGCCCAAAATCTCGATCTCTTCCACACCCCTCTGCCAAATTACTTTCTATAGAAATGCAACATCTTCTAATTTGACTGGTCAAGCCAAATTTCTCTTCAGAAGGTAATTTCTTGGTTAATTTATATATATTAATCGTTAAATTGTGAGCCTTTTGCCAAACAGACAGTTGCGTAAAATTTTGCATCTTTTTCTATAGCTTATAGCTTACAGCCTATAGCTTATAGCCTATTTAACATTAACTGAGTTAATTCACATCAGGGATTTGGTATTAATCAGTTTTTCGCTGAAATTTGCGTCGCAAACGAGTCAAGCCAAAAATACCTGCTACCAAACCTAAGCCAGCGGTAGGAGAAAAATCAAAGGGAACTGCTTGCGCATTAAAATTATCAATTAACAAAGCAGAGCTATAGCCAGAACCATCTACATCCACAACACCAAAACCAACTTTATAAGTTCCAGGAGCTAAAGTTCTTTGGAGAGAACGAGATTGGTAAGGGTTAGTATTAGTTGCATAATTGGTACCACTAGCGGTAGGAATTGTACCCATACTATCTTCTAAAGGAATTACTTGTTCAAATCCATTACCACTAATAGAGACAAAGCCAAAATCTTTATTACCTAAACTTCCAGCACCATCATTAGTTAAGAAATCATAGTTGAAAGTAATACGAGTATCTGTCGCGCCGCCAGTAGTACTAACTGTGATATTTTGAAAGATAGCAGAACCTTCTTTTGGAGTTCGATACAAAGCAGGATTTCCACCAGTACCATCGTAAGTAACGCTACCAATTTTTCTGGGAATAGAGAAAGCATTAGGAGATAGACCTAACTGAGTCTGTAAATTAGCAACCTCAGGACTAGCACTGAGTTGGTCTTTTCCTAGAAGATTGAAAGTACCTGTAGTAGTACCAGGATCATCATTGCGTGAATTCTGACAGAAAGTGCTATTACTATTAGGACAAGCAGTGGTAATAATACCTTGCTTAGTATTAGAAGGGCTAACTCCGCTATAAGTACCGTTGATATCTGTCGAGCCAAAACCATTCCAGCCATTAGTACCATTCAACGATGTATTAGTGCTTTCAAAATCACCATTACCACCAAATGTCACAGAATAGGCATTAGCAGAATTTGCAGCAATTAAATTACCTAAACTGAGAAAACAAGCAACAAGTGTAATAGGAGTGAATTTTTTGATAGAGATAAACATAATTTGTATTTGTGGTAATAAGCTAATTGAGCAAAAGGCAAACGTAAATTTAAAAATATACTTTCAATAGCTAGTAATTAAATGATGAAATCGGCAGCAGTAACACCTGTAACTCCTTCAAGGAAAGCAATATCTTTGGGATAGACGGCATCTAGTGGATTGAAATCAATCTGCACAATGGTACTTGCTCCCAAACTCACAAGCTTTAGATAACCATCTCCAATAGGGTTTGAACCTGTGTAAACAACTTCATTAGCCAAAATATTGCTGATATCAATTTTGTCTTGTCCTTTTGTAAAGTCTTTAATAGTATCAACACCTTCGCTGGTTTCATTGAAGTAAAAACAATCATTACCTGCGCCACCCGTTAAAGTATCCTCGCCTTTACCACCAACGATTAAGTCATCTCCAGCAGTGGTTTTAATGGTAGTAGTAGTATTAATAACTTCAGGACTGCCAGTACCAAGAACATTATTTTTTATCTTGATCTGATAATCTTCCACCTCCCCGTTACCCAAAGCACCCACTGAACTAGCATTAGTTAAGGTATCAGTACCCAGGCGGAAACGAGCATAAGTAGTTCCTGCTTGAATGTCACTAGGAAGACTATTCCAAGTCAGAGTTTGAGTAGTAGCACCGCTATTGGCTGCTACAGTTTGAACACTACTAGCTGCTTCGCTAGCATCAAAGACCCCATTTTGGTTAAAGTCTATCCAACCAAGTAAATTGGCAGAAGTGCCTGTAGTGTTGTTGACGTTAACGGTAGCGGTATAAGTTTTGCCATTAGTTTTGATCTTGGTTACACCATCTTCATCGTTAGCTGCACCGTTATTGGTAGTATCGTCGGCAGTAGCAGCAGTATTTTGTAGTGTTCCACTATCGCCGTCGATTGTGGCACCTATACTTAAACCAGAGACAATGGTATGAGATGCGCCACCGTCAGCTTTAGTAGTTTTGTAGTTACCGACTCCAGTTCCTGTAGCAGCGTCGGGAGCATCACCATAGTCAACACCAGCAACAGTAAGTTGATAATCTTCGACTTCCCCGTTGGTGGCTGCACCTGTAGAGTAGCTGGTAGTTAAGGCAGCATCAGTACTGAGGCGGAAACGGGCATAGGTAGTTCCTGCTTTGGTGTTAGCAGGAATGCTACTCCAGTTGAGAACTTTGGTTTGAACTCCTGCTGAGTTAGCTACTGTAGCTGTAGCTGCCTCGGTGGATTGAAAGATACCATCTTGGTTAAAGTCTATCCAACCGATTAAGTTGGCAGCACCAACCGTATTAGTAACATTGACACTGACGCTGTAAGTTCCGTCATCGGTTTTGAGGGGAGAAAAAGAAGCAACACCATCTTCATCGTTAGCTGTACCGTTATTGGTAGTATCGTCGGCAGTAGCAGCAGTATTTTGTAGTGTTCCACTATCGCCGTCGATTGTGGCACCTATACTTAAACCAGAGACAATGGTATGAGATGCGCCACCGTCAGCTTTAGTAGTTTTGTAGTTACCGACTCCAGTTCCTGTAGCAGCGTCGGGAGCATCACCATAGTCAACACCAGCAACAGTAAGTTGATAATCTTCGACTTCCCCGTTGGTGGCTGCACCTGTAGAGTAGCTGGTAGTTAAGGCAGCATCAGTACTGAGGCGGAAACGGGCATAGGTAGTTCCTGCTTTGGTGTTAGCAGGAATGCTACTCCAGTTGAGAACTTTGGTTTGAACTCCTGCTGAGTTAGCTACTGTAGCTGTAGCTGCCTCGGTGGATTGAAAGATACCATCTTGGTTAAAGTCTATCCAACCGATTAAGTTGGCAGCACCAACCGTATTGGTAACATTGACACTGACGCTGTAAGTTCCGTCATCGGTTTTGAGGGGAGAAAAAGAAGCAACACCATCTTCATCGTTAGCTGTACCGTTATTGGTAGTATCGTCGGCAGTAGCAGCAGTATTTTGTAGTGTTCCACTATCGCCGTCGATTGTGGCACCTATACTTAAACCAGAGACAATGGTATGAGATGCGCCACCGTCAGCTTTAGTAGTTTTGTAGTTACCGACTCCAGTTCCTGTAGCAGCGTCGGGAGCATCACCATAGTCAACACCAGCAACAGTAAGTTGATAATCTTCGACTTCCCCGTTGGTGGCTGCACCTGTAGAGTAGCTGGTAGTTAAGGCAGCATCAGTACTGAGGCGGAAACGGGCATAGGTAGTTCCTGCTTTGGTGTTAGCAGGAATGCTACTCCAGTTGAGAACTTTGGTTTGAACTCCTGCTGAGTTAGCTACTGTAGCTGTAGCTGCCTCGGTGGATTGAAAGATACCATCTTGGTTAAAGTCTATCCAACCGATTAAGTTGGCAGCACCAACCGTATTAGTAACATTGACACTGACGCTGTAAGTTCCGTCATCGGTTTTGAGGGGAGAAAAAGAAGCAACACCATCTTCATCGTTAGCTGTACCGTTATTGGTAGTATCGTCGGCAGTAGCAGCAGTATTTTGTAGTGTTCCACTATCGCCGTCGATTGTGGCACCTATACTTAAACCAGAGACAATGGTATGAGATGCGCCACCGTCAGCTTTAGTAGTTTTGTAGTTACCGACTCCAGTTCCTGTAGCAGCGTCGGGAGCATCACCATAGTCAACACCAGCAACAGTAAGTTGATAATCTTCGACTTCCCCGTTGGTGGCTGCACCTGTAGAGTAGCTGGTAGTTAAGGCAGCATCAGTACTGAGGCGGAAACGGGCATAGGTAGTTCCTGCTTTGGTGTTAGCAGGAATGCTACTCCAGTTGAGAACTTTGGTTTGAACTCCTGCTGAGTTAGCTACTGTAGCTGTAGCTGCCTCGGTGGATTGAAAGATACCATCTTGGTTAAAGTCTATCCAACCGATTAAGTTGGCAGCACCAACCGTATTGGTAACATTGACACTGACGCTGTAAGTTCCGTCATCGGTTTTGAGGGGAGAAAAAGAAGCAACACCATCTTCATCGTTAGCTGTACCGTTATTGGTAGTATCGTCGGCAGTAGCAGCAGTATTTTGTAGTGTTCCACTATCGCCGTCGATTGTGGCACCTATACTTAAACCAGAGACAATGGTATGAGATGCGCCACCGTCAGCTTTAGTAGTTTTGTAGTTACCGACTCCAGTTCCTGTAGCAGCGTCGGGAGCATCACCATAGTCAACACCAGCAACAGTAAGTTGATAATCTTCGACTTCCCCGTTGGTGGCTGCACCTGTAGAGTAGCTGGTAGTTAAGGCAGCATCAGTACTGAGGCGGAAACGGGCATAGGTAGTTCCTGCTTTGGTGTTAGCAGGAATGCTACTCCAGTTGAGAACTTTGGTTTGAACTCCTGCTGAGTTAGCTACTGTAGCTGTAGCTGCCTCGGTGGATTGAAAGATACCATCTTGGTTAAAGTCTATCCAACCGATTAAGTTGGCAGCACCAACCGTATTGGTAACATTGACACTGACGCTGTAAGTTCCGTCATCGGTTTTGAGGGGAGAAAAAGAAGCAACACCATCTTCATCGTTAGCTGTACCGTTATTGGTAGTATCGTCGGCAGTAGCAGCAGTATTTTGTAGTGTTCCACTATCGCCGTCGATTGTGGCACCTATACTTAAACCAGAGACAATGGTATGAGATGCGCCACCGTCAGCTTTAGTAGTTTTGTAGTTACCGACTCCAGTTCCTGTAGCAGCGTCGGGAGCATCACCATAGTCAACACCAGCAACAGTAAGTTGATAATCTTCGACTTCCCCGTTGGTGGCTGCACCTGTAGAGTAGCTGGTAGTTAAGGCAGCATCAGTACTGAGGCGGAAACGGGCATAGGTAGTTCCTGCTTTGGTGTTAGCAGGAATGCTACTCCAGTTGAGAACTTTGGTTTGAACTCCTGCTGAGTTAGCTACTGTAGCTGTAGCTGCCTCGGTGGATTGAAAGATACCATCTTGGTTAAAGTCTATCCAACCGATTAAGTTGGCAGCACCAACCGTATTGGTAACATTGACACTGACGCTGTAAGTTCCGTCATCGGTTTTGAGGGGAGAAAAAGAAGCAACACCATCTTCATCGTTAGTACCGTCGATATTGTCAGCAGTAGCAGCAGTATTTTGAAGCGTACCGCTGTCTGAGTCTACAGTGCTGCCAATACTTAAATTATTGACAATGGTATGAGATGCGCCGCCATTAGCTAATGTGGTTGTGTAGTCTCCTGTACTATTTCCAGATGTACCATCGGGTGCGTCGCCGTAGTCTTTAGAGGTAGTGGTGAAACCAAAGTCGTAGCTATGGTTGTTTTCGCCGTAATCTCCCGTAGTCAAGGTAATACGAGGGAAGCCACCAGAAATTACTGCATCAGAATCTATCTCGTCGTTGTTACCTTGGTTGCTTAAGGTGACGTTTTTACCGTTTAAAGGTTGACCTGAATTGTAATTGGCAGCAGTATCAAGACGAATAGAATAATTGGTGTTAGGAAGTAAACCACTAGCTCCGTTGAGATTTACATTAGTGTTGTTGAAATAATATTCACCGCTAGCATTAGTCGTAGTCGTACCGACTTGAGTACCCGCAGAATTGTAGAGATTGACGGTAACAGCATTAATTCCGCTTTCCCCTGCGTCTTGAATACCATTGGTATTGGTATCGTTCCAGATGCGGTTACCAATTTCGATGGGAGCTACTTCACCTAAATACTCTAAGTCTCCTAAACCATTAGCTTTATTAATACCATTATTTGCATAAAGTTGAATTCCTCTAGTTTGATTACCAGTGGTGTTATTTAGTCCAATAATACCGCCACTGTTGATAGTTACGGGATCTAATGCGGTAGTTTCAGTGCTAACATAGCCTGGTATTTGAGTTATACCGCCCTGGGCTGTCTCGAAGTGATCATAAGTATCGGCAACACCTGGGTTGTACTCTTCTTGTTTATAGAATTCTGGGTTGGTAGTTAGATTAGTATCTGTATCGGTAACACTAGGTTCAATTGTCCATTGATTTGTTCCTGTTTTAGAAGCTCTTAAAATATCACCTCCAGAACCAGCATTATAATTGCCAGCCCCAGTCAAATCTTTACTTTGATCGCCAACTTGATCGGCAGTGCGATCGCGCAAACCAACGATTATGTCACCGTTGTTATCAAAATCAATGTCGGAAAGTATGGGTTGAGTTCTTAAAGCCCAATATTTGGCAGTAGTTCCTTCTCGTTGAAAGTTTAGACCATCAGTTCCACCAGTTCCACCGTGAGTATCCGTCCACGGATCCCAGTCGGCAGGTTGTTTGGGTGTGGGAAAATCAACTTTGTTGCCACGTGCATAGTTGAGATTAAAATCGAGAACTTTGGTAAAACCCGCGCTGGGGGTATTGGGATCAAAAGTATAAACATAGGCGCGTAAGTCGGTGGCAGCCCCAGAAGTACCACTGTTACCACTAGCAAACTGGGCGGAGTTAACCATTCCGACATAAACTAGACCATCTTTTTCAGCGAGGGCAAAAGGACGAATATTCCCTGTAGGATTTAGTCCTAACTGATTGAGAGCAATACCGCCATTGCTAGGGGTATTGCTGTCGCCTAGAATGTTGTAGCTATTGATGGTTCGCGTATCGCCAGCAACATAGTCTACTGGCTTTGTCGGATCGCTGTTGCTACCAACCTGAATTTTGTAGAGTTTACGATCTGCCAGGTTAATCGTCCAGATATACTTCCTGTCTTCGGAGATTTCCACATCTCCCAAAGCTACTTTACCTACTTTATCGAAGGAAGCAGCATCAATTGTCCCGATGTCAGCAGCAGTGTGAGCATAAGCACCAGCAACAGGGTTAGTCTTAGGGTTATTATCACCGTCAGTATTAGGATCAAAGAAATCGCTGAGGTTAATAAAAGTACTAACGGGCTTAGTGGTAACATTAGCATCGTTTAGGTTAGCAATACGATAAATTTTACCGTTGCCATCTGTTCCTAATACGTCAGAAAATCGCTTTTGGAATGCACCTGCAAATAAGTCTCCTGTTTGCTTTTGGTATGCTAACCCATTAACCGAACCAACCTTACCAATAGTTGTATCGATTCTTTCGCTTGCAGGGGCTTGACCGCTATCGGTATGAAGTACAGAAATGATCGCTGGTTGAGTGCTACCTGTCGAAGAACCTAAGACATAACAAGGGGTAATCAGGCGAGGTACGCCATTAATATACCTGTTGGGATCTAATAAACCGAGGTTTTGAGTAACATTACTCGTCCCATCGACGAAAAAGACGCTCTTAGATGATTTTCCTTCTACATATCCGCTAGGAAGATTGCTAAATTCAACTCTGACAGGAGTATTTTTAGTAACGGTAAAAGAATATTGTCCACTACTATTAGTAGTAGCTGAAGCAACCTGAGTACCTGCTGAATTATAGGCATTAACTGTAATGCCTGATAAACCTACTTCGGCAGCACTATTACTCGGTTGTTGAGTACCATCGTTATTGTAGTCAATGAAAGCAGTACCGCTAATAGTAGGGTCTGTGTCTCCAGTAATATTTAGTTGACTGCGGTTATAACTACCATTAGTACCATTGTTATTTTGATCGGTAATTGCAACTGTCCAAGTTCCCAAGGAAGACTGACCAGCAAATGCTGAGAAAGGGTTAGAAGGAGCAGCAATGCGATCGCTACCATAAAAAGGAGTTGTGGTAGTGTCTGCGTTGCCATCATTAATAGCGTTAGCCGATCCATCTTGTACAAGAAGATCGTAGTTATTATTAGTATCGCTTGAGTTATTAAGAATTATAACGGAAGTTCCAGTCGGAGAAGTTAAAACAACCCGAATATCTCCTCTATTAGTATGAGTAGCATTAAAGCCAAAGGTAACATTACTAATAAATAGGTCTTGTGTTACGTTAAATGTTTTAGTAAGTGTTGTTCCATTGGTAATATTTCCTGTAGCTGTATTTTCATAAGTTACTGTCGAGACAGTATCAGTAAAAGTATTAGTAGCCACTTCTCCCAAACTAAGTCCCGTCGCCGTTACTTCAAAGGCAGAATTAGCCGAGTCATCGGGGTTGACATACCAAGTAGTCTCAAAATTACCATCGACTTTGCCATCTAAATCGTCTTTGCCACCATCAGTAACTAACCAAGGATCGTGTCCGCCGCCAGTGTTAGGAATATCGTCAGTATGTAATACCTGAAGTTCGATAGTTTCGCCTGGTTGAAAATCAGTACCAGTAATTATTGCCGTACTGCCAGGCGGGTAGTCGTCTTTGTCGGTAGTTACGCTGGGCAAATCTTCGACTAGTTCTTGAGTTAAGTCTTCTACTAAATCTGAGACAACAGGGTTTTTGTCTTCTTCTAATTCCTCTAAGATTCCCGCATAATTTTTTTGTACTTCTAAGCCGAAGGCTAATCTAGGTGCAAGTTCATAAGTTTGATAGTTTAATTCCCAATTACCATCTAATGAAGCATTACCAATACGGGTGGTAGATGCAGCAATTTCCGCACTAGTAAGGTTGTGCAGCTTTGTAATAAATTCCTCGCCAGCATCACCCGCAGCAACGTTACAACCGTAAATTAATAGGGAGTGAAGAGTGGGGCTTGAAACTGATTTAAGCCCCCTAAATCCCAACTCGCGCATTCCCTTGCGCCTGACGGCGACGCGGGGTCGCTCGCCAAGCTTGGGGGACTTTTCATTCTTTTCCCCTACCCAAAATTGGGGGGCTAGGGAGGCGGAAATACTGTCTTTTGTCAGATTAAACCACGATCGCAATTTCTCTTCATACTGATTTAGAGTGTCTAGGCTGAGGTTTGTATTACCTAGATATAAGCAGCCTGGAGAACCATGAGAAACTAGATGTATCGTAGTAAAATCGGTTCTTTGGCTTAAAGCTTCTGTGATTTGCTCGATGCCATTGCGATCGCTTTTTAAAACAACTACTTCTATACTTGGTAGAACTCCAGCAGCCAGCAGTTGATAGTCTTCTACTTGAGAGTCGATGAAGACAATTTGTTGAGCAGACGTAAAAGTATCTTTAATGTTTTCGGCGATGCCTTCGGCTATGCTATCGCAAATCGCAGTATTATTAATCATAAAATTTTGGTTATTACTGTGTTTCGTGAGTAATAGAGATAGAAATAAAATTTATAAATTGATCGATTAGATTAATTAATCACTTAATTTGAGATTTTGACTTCAAATATTGTTTTGATTACAGTCGATGAATAAAATATTAATAGTAAGATCACGTAGATTATTCGATCTAGATCACACGTTTTCCATCTCTTATAAGTTAATCTTGCCGATCGAAGATGGCATCAGTATAAAACTCAAAAAATGCACGTAAAGGAGAGAAAATAATTTAATATACGGTATTTTCCACAGTTGCCAAAATAAGAATTAACCCTATAAGTCGCTGATTTTACTCGTTAAAAATCACTTCAGCGATCAATACCGTTTGGTTAAGCCTCCCAGCCCCCAACATTGGGGGAGCTAGATTTGTGAAAGTCCCTGCCCCCTCTAATCTCCCCCAAACTTGGGGGAGACCAATCGTTCCCTCCCCAAAATTGACGAGCGACCCTGCTGCTGTTTCAGCAGCCAAGGAACGCGCGAGTTGGGGAGGGGTAGGGAGGGGCGGGGGATTTAGGGGGGCGGATGAAATAACTTAAGAGACTAACCCAACAGTATTGCTTCAGCGATTGAAACTAGAGCCTGTATGTTTAGTAATAAATCCAAAGATATAGAACGCCCAACATCATGAATAGCCTTAATCTTTGGCTCTGGCTTCCTAAAACTATAAAAGCGATCGCCAACTGTGTTTTTGTTTTAGTAATTGGTTGCTGCTTTTTTAAATTGTTAGCAAGAGAGGTCAAGTTTAGTAGAATCGATTAAATAAATTCAGTAATTTGTAGTGATTTTACCGACATTATCTTTGATTCTTGGCAATTAAAAAATTTTAGTCAAATCTAAAGTAAACTCAGGTAAAACATTTTCTCCTGATAAAGTTAGAGGATTATTGACTATCTCTATTTGCTGCTGCGATCGATATATTTCGACTGTTTTTGATGATGGCTCGATTAACCAACCAAGTTTAACTCCATTATCTAAATATTCCTGCATCTTTGCCTGTAAGTCTTCATATCTTTGGTTTTTAAGATCGCT
Organism: Waterburya sp.; assembly: GCA_965218645.1. Taxonomy (GTDB): domain Bacteria; phylum Cyanobacteriota; class Cyanobacteriia; order Cyanobacteriales; family Xenococcaceae; genus Waterburya. Next base: position 3,155,300 of record OZ244627.1, read on the forward strand.
AAGACTAACAAGCTCGATCGCAAAATCAGGAGCGATGGGGGGAAACCCTTGTTTTTCTTTAAGGGTTAAACTGTTCCAACGTTTTAATTTAATCCAGCTAACATCTGGGCTTCTTCTGGCACCATTAGGCAATACAAAGACGGTAGAAGAATCAAAAGCTTCTCCCAGTTTTGTTTGACGATTCCAATTTCCCAGATCCAAATATAAGTTAAAATTTTTCCTGCCTGCTTCACCTCCAGTTGGACTCATAATAATTAGTTCTCCATCTTTAGTTAACTCTAATCTGGCTATTTGTTCAGCATCAGCTAGCTGCTCAAACTGTTTTTGAGTTACTTTAAATCCTTTGGGAATAGTAAGCGACGTAGCCGCATTTTCGGTGAACGCTTCCATTTTGATTCTTTTTGCTAATGTTTTTGATTACTATTTTAAAACTTCAACTTTTGATAAAATTTAAATCGGGATATATATGGTTTTTGCCCCCAGTCTCATAAGTATAAGGGGAAATAGTTGAAGGTCTTAGTTTATCTGTCATTCAAACTAGAGCCTGTATGTTTGGTAAAAATCCAAATAATAGAACGCCCAACATCACGAATAATCTTGATCTTTGGCTCTGGTTTTCTGTTAGTTGCCAGTGAGACGGGAGTATAGGTAATTCCTTGACTACCTAAAACTATAAAAGCGATCGCTTTTGCTCTAGGCATATGAAAAGCGGAAGTAATTAAGTAAATATGCTGAATATGTTGCTGCTCAAAACTAGTAACTAAAGTAGTAAAATTAGTCACGGTATCTCTTGCTCGGCGATCGAGATATATCTGACGATTATTATCTATACTAGCCTCGTGAAAAATTTCTCTAGCTCTGGTTATTTCGCTGCCAGTAGAAACCCAAATAGGCAAATGAGGATGCGATCGAGCAAATTGCGCGGTAAATTCCTCCCTGGCTGGATCTCCACCAAGAGTAAGAATGGCTTGAGGAATGGGTGCTTGATAACGGGCGATCGCAAGTCTAAACGGTATGCTAAGTATTAGTAGCAAAATTACAGTTAGACTGGCTATGACTAGATAAATTCTCTTTTTGCCTTTGTATTGGAATTGCATCTATAAAATATCAATAATAGGCATCCACCATCATTTTGACGACATCGGGCATCTTATATCTGGCTGACCAACCAAGTTTTTCTTTTGCCTTGAGAGGATTACTTTTACTGATCGCTAAATCCGTAGGTCTTAAAAGACTAGCATCGGTAGTAACACGGTCTTGCCAATCTAAACCGACATATTTAAAAGCTTCTGCTACAAACTCTTCTAGAGAATAACTTTGTCCCGTAGCGATTACGTAATCATCTGCTTGTTCTTGCTGCATCATCAAATACATCGCCTCGACATATTCAGCAGCCCAGCCCCAATCTCTAATTACGGACATATTCCCCAGGTGCAACTGTTCTTTGCTACCTTTAGCAATTCGACAAACAGCATCAATAATTTTTTGAGTCACAAATCTTTGCGGTCTTAAAGGAGATTCGTGGTTAAATAAAATACCAGAACAAGCAAATATATTGTATGCCTCACGATAATTTGCCACCTGCCAAAATGCCGTAGATTTTGCCACCGCATAAGGACTTCTGGGACGAAAGGGCGTATTTTCATCCGCAGGGCGATCGCCGATATCACCAAAAGATTCGCTCGAACCTGCATTGTAGAATTTGATTGACGCACCAATAAAGCGAATTGCTTCTAAGAAATTTAATGTTCCTGTAGCGATACTTTCTAAGGTTTCTACTGGTTGATCGAAGGATAGACCCACAGATGTTTGTCCAGCAAGGTTATATATCTCATCAGGCTGAATTTTACTGATTACCTGCAAAACGCTGCGAAAGTCTGTCGGTACTAAAGACTCATATTTAATTTGTTCTCTGATTCCTAAACGAAGTAAATTCCGAAAGGAAGATACTTGAGCATCTCTAGAAGTACCACATACTAAATAACCCTTTTGCAGCAGCAACTTAGCTAAATAAGCCCCATCTTGACCTGATACACCACAAATAAGTGCTACTTTCATAATTACAGTTGTGATAATTTTATTGCTTCAAAAACTATTAATCTATAATTCTCATAAAGCAAATATCTTTAATAACTTTTATAGCAAAACTTATATTTACAAATCTGTCAAAAGTTTGGTTGCTGAATTTACATTTTTTCTAAGAGACTTGCGTTCGACAATATTAAAATAATACTGGATTAATTGAGTAGCAATTGCCGACCAAGAATATTTTTGACTGGCTAATTTTCGAGCATTGGCTCCCATTTGCGATCGCAATTCAGGTGAACTAATTAACTGAGATAATGCCTGAACTAACTCTGCTTTTTTTCCTTCCACAACTAATCCAGCCTTAGCAGCAGCTATGTCGGCAGAAATTTGCACTCCTGGGGTGATAATAATTGATAAAGAAGCGATCGCAGCTTCAGCAACCACAATGCCAAAGTTTTCCGAAAAAGATGGTAAGACAAAAATATCTGAACCTTGTAGGAGTAAATCTTTGTTTCTACCCGATACAAACCCCGTCCAAGAAGTACATTCAGCCAAACCACGATCTTTAACTAAATTATTCAAATAGTTAACATAATCATCTTCTCCTGAACCAGCCATAATTAAATGAAACTCTTGTCCTAATTTCCTTAATTCTCCTAAAGATTCAATTAACAGATCGGGACGTTTTTTGTAGTGAAGACGGGACAAGAACAGAATAATTGGTTTCTGGGCAGGTATATTATATTTACTACGAATCTCTGTTTTAGCTTCTGGCAATATTTCTGCTTTATCTACCCCTAAAGGTAAGGTAATAGTCGGTGTATTTATCCCAAAATTGCACACATCTTCTGCTTCTCCCGATGCTGTACAATGAATCGCCGCTGCACTATTTAAGTTATGCCTTTCAATTAATGATGTGTAAATCTGTTTTTTAAGACGACTTTGAGCCAAAGCCCAAGGCGTAAGTTGACCGATAGTCCTCACTACATAGGGGATTTTGTTAAGTCTGGCAAATACTCCCGCACAGGTAGAAGCATAAGAAAAAAGATAGTGAATGTGTACTAAGTCATAATCTCCAATGTGCTGCCATAGCCATTTGGTTAATGCAGTCGAAAAAATGAACTCTTTCATCGGTAATGAGAAACGCGACAAAAACCAAATCGGAACATCTTGATAAATAATGCGATCGCCCAAAGGTACGTTCAAAAGATGGTTGCCATCATCATTGGTAGTGGCTATTTCGGCATCAATTTCCTGCTTTCTCAGTGCTTTAACCATGCCCAATACCGCTTGACTAGGACCGCCTCTAGAAGGAGCAATAGAAGGTATAACGTGTAGGACTTTCATTTAGCACTCCTCCTGTAAATGTTTGCTTAATAGCTGGGCGAGTGTATTTTGAAACTGAGCAAAGCCAAAAGTATTAATGACTTTTTCTCTTAAAACCTCTGGCTGATAGATTAAAGGATGAGAATGAGTACCCTGCAAAATCTGTATTAAATTTTGCGCGATCGCAGCGATATCATCTGGATTCACTAAAATTCCTAATTCACCGTGACACAAAGCATCTATTGCCCCATCGCGATCGCCTCCGAGTGTTGGTTTCCCACAGGCTAAAGCTTCTAAATAGACGATGCCAAAACCTTCCCCTTTACTGGGCATAGCAAAAACATCACAGAGGTTATAGTGGTCGTTTAATTCTTCGTCAGGAACAAAACCAGCTAAGGTAACGCAGTCTTGTAAATCAAGATCGGCGATTAGCTTTTCAACGCGCGGGCGATCGCTCCCTTTACCTACTATTATGTAATGAACATTAGGAATAGTCTGACGAATAGTTGGTAACGCTTTTAGTATTTGGTCATAGCCTTTGTAACGTTCGGTACTATCTAACCTTGCCACTGTTAAAATAACTGGTTGTTCAAAAGTTAATTGGTAACGCTCTAGTAGGTGTTGGGGCTTGCTAGCAATTTTAAAGCGACTAGCATCAAAAGTATTAGGAAGTAAACAGATGCGACTGGGATCGAGATTTTGTTCTTGGATTAAGCGATCGCGAGTATAGTTACTCACTGCCAAAATGCGATCGGCAGATTTTAAGGCGGTTTGTAGAGCAGTATTATCAATTTTCCAAGCGTCAACACCATGAGCTACTGTCCAATAAGATATGCCAGTCAAACGTTTTAACCAGTAGGCTGCAACGGTAAAATTAACGTGAGTAGAAATTATTATCTTGGGACGCTGCCAAAATCCATAGCTTAAAAGCTGAATTGCAAACATAAAAGTGCGTAAACGAAAAGACCATTTTCCACTGAAATGGAAGTTGGTTTGAGGTAGGAAATCAATTTCTTCCACAGTGCAAGTGTCATGTTTAAGAAACACATCGTAGTCTAATTCAGGATATATTTTTTGTAATGCTTTTAATAAAAAAGCTGAATAAACTTGAATTCCACCTTTAAACTCAAAAATATTAGGAAACCATAAATGAAGATGCGCTCTACTCAAACCTTCAGTAGAGGATAATTGCAACGGCATTATTTTATGATGGGATTTGACATAGTTCATAATCAGCAAACCTCCATCAACTCTTTTACTTTGCTTGATAGTCTCTGACGATATAAATCCCAAGTAAATTCTTCAGCCTTTTTCCTGGCAGCTTTGCCCATCTCCCTTAACTCTTGGGGATGAGAATGACACCATGCTAATTTCTCCTTGAGAGCATTAGTATCTCTAATCGGAATAATAAAACCTTCTACTCCATCCGTAATAATGTCTGGTGCTGCTGTATTGGGAGTGGTGATAATGGGAATACCACAAGCCATTGCTTCTAGTAGCACTAGTCCAAAACCTTCAACTAAAGAGGGAAAGACAAAAACATTGGCAGAATTATAATAGTCGCCCAAAGTATGATGGGGAACCGAATCACGATGATAAACACTACGCCAATCTTGCTGGAGATAGCCTGACGGAAATTCATCAACTCCCACCAATAATAACTCTGCTTGTGGTAACTGCAACTCTTGCCAAGCCGATAATAGATAATGTACTCCTTTGCGTAAACCAACTCGTCCTACAAATAAAGCTCTGAAGATTCTATCCTGCTTAGGTTTTGGCTGAAAATAGTCAATTGGTGCGCCATAGGGAATAACGCTAATTTTGGCTGAATCGATGCCAACGTCCAATAACGATTGTTTTGTCATTGAGGATGCGACAAAGATATGATCTGCTAGGTTAATTTCTTGTTCTTTACGTGCCAATTTCCATTCTGGTTCTTGAATAACCTGTAAATTGCTAGCAAGCTCAGGAAATAGTCTGGCTTCCTTGGCTTGAATATCCCGACTGGTGCGATAAAAAGGAATGGGCAAATCATATAAACACAAAAGATCTTTTTGTTTAGCAGCTTGAAATGTTGTAGCAGCTACATCTTCATAAGCATAAACTCCATAAATTCCTTGTAAATGATGTTGAGCTACTTTTTTATCCAAGGAAGCATAAACCCAATTAATTAAGCCTGAAGTATTCCATCCCAGACGTTGATATAAACCAGATTTAATTAATGCCATGCGGAGAATTTCTAGCCAAGGATAGGAATTTAACCAAACTCCATTAGGAGGAGTCCAAGTTCGGCGTTGCAATTCGTTAGCCAGTTTATCGCCACCAGGAAATTTCTGAATAAAGCCTGCAATTTCACCCTGGGAATTGTAAGCAAAAGAAGTAATAATTTCTTTTAAACAATTAGCTTCAGCTAAAGCTAAGGCAGCAGAACGAGAATTAGGATTGCTAGTGGGATGAATCAGGGATAGACGGGGATAGGTCATGGGTTTGGGTTAAATAATAATTTTGTTTCCAGATTTCAATACGTTCTAATTGGGGCAAGAGAAAAATCAAACCATTCAAAAACCAGAAATATAAATTTGCCGAGTGATTAAAAACGAATTGACCAGTCAAGTTAATCGTCTGAAATAGAAAAATACTTAGAGCTAACTGTTTTAGAAAAGGTCGCTTTAGTTGTCGATAAATCTTCCAAATTGCTACTATGAGAACAATTTTAAATCCATACCAAAAAAAGAAGCCAATAATTCCCAATTCCAAAGCAATTCTTCCCGTTTCTCCCTCGTAATAAACAGGAATATATTTTCCCCCTGGTAAGTTGAAAAAACTTCTAATAACCTCATTAGCTTGAAACGTAGCCCCCACACCATAACCACTAAATAAGGCGTGCTGAAAAAATTCAAACGGCTCGGTAAATGCACCTATCATTCTAGGGAGTAGATCATCGGTTCTATTAGCTCGCTCTCCAAAGGAATTGATCGCAGCTTGAAATCTAGTAATTACTAAAACAAAGCCGATAATTGCAGGAAATAATAATTTGCCAAATGAATTAATTAAAGTAGAAAAGTTTTTAAATCCTTCCAGACAAAAATAACCTACTGTAGCTAAAACAAGGAAAATCATCAAACCTCGCGAACCAGTCATGAAACTAGTAATAGCCACTAATGAAAATTCAATAATAGTCAACCATCTCCAAATTAGGGTTTGTTGTTTTAATATGAGTGGTAGTAGAAGAGCAAAGCAGACACAAAGATAAGTACTATATCCTGCTAAGTAAGAAAAAGTCCCCGTTACCCTGACAGCATCTCCAGAAGTAGCGATTTGTTGTTCTAGATCGGCTGCATAGACATTAAGTGGGCTGTCGAGGGGACTAAAATACTGAGCGATCGCCAGGAAGCCGACAGGAATTAACAATAATAGATAGTTGCGTAAAAATTTATATAGCTCTTCTTCTGACTGAAATAGAGATGGTACTAACCACATCAAAGGAATATATAGTAGATAGTTTCTTGCGCCAAAAATGCCGATAATTGGCGAACCCAAACTAGGATTAAAAATTTCAAATGCACACCAAAAAGCTATTAAGTATGCTAATCCTTTGATAGTCTCATCTTTAACTAATAGTCTATTTTTCTGTTGAGAACCAGTAAAAAAAGCCAAATAAGCACCAATCAGTACAAAGTCTTTTAAAAAGTAAATTAACTGACTCGCTTGGGGTAATGCCCATTTACGCAATGCTCCTTCAATCACCACCAAAACCAATACTGTCTTGACAGAAAATTTCCAGTTTGTTGATGCCATAATAATTACAGCGATCGCTGCCAAAAAACCGACTGTTAGTAAATTCAAGCGATCGCCTCCTCAAAAACTTTGATATATGCTTTGGCTATTTCGGTTTGTTGATGACGAGTCAGATGCTCTTCAGCCTTTTGTCTGTAATTTGTTAGGCGATCGGGATTGATTAATAATTTAGCTAATACTTGCGTTAAAGCTGCTACGTCTCCATTAGGAAAAGTTACGCCACACTCGCCAATAGCATCTTTCAAGCCGCCTTTTTCCGAACCCACCACGACACAACCACAAGCAATCCCTTCTAGTGCCACAATGCCAAAAGGTTCTGACCACAGAGAAGGTACAACCATAATTTGATGAGCATTTAATAGCTTGGTCAAATCTTGTCCTACTTTGACTCCTGCAAAATCAACTTGTTGGGCTATGTTTAAATCTTTTGCCTGTTGGCGTAAATTATTTTCTTCTTCTCCTGTGCCAATAATTGTTAGTTTTGGAGTTAGACTTTGCTCTTGCAAATTCCTTAAAGCTTGTAATAATAAATTTACTCCTTTATCTGAAACTAAACGCCCTAAAAATACGAGTTCTTTATCGCGTTTAACTTCTGGCATTAAATGAAAAGTGTCAGTTTGATAAGAATTAGGAATAATCGTTGAACTGCTAGGTATTTCTTTGGCTATGGCATTGCTAACTGCGATATTGGTAGCAAACATACTAACCAGTTTTTTGAGATAGTCTTGCCAGCTTTTTTTACCGTCAGGACGACGATACCAAGTTTGATGAGTAGCAATCAGGGGTTTAGGAGCAAACAATAATGGAAAAATTCCTTTGAGGCTAATACAACCTTGGAAGTAGAGATCGCACCAGCGCATCAATTTTATTAAACGTGCTGGATTAGGTTGACGAATTACTTCAAAATTAAATTGTTCGGCATCTTGATTAGGCGTTGAAGAAACTAACCTTACTAAATGCCCTTGTCTACTAAACTCTGTTGCTAGAGTAGAAATAATTGTCTCTAATCCACCAATATTAGGATAGAAAGATGGTGAGTAAATCAGAATTTTCATAGCTTATCTAATTTTCTGAATCAAGAGACACAAAGAATCACCTGATATGTTTTCTGGCACAATTGAACCTAACAATTTGGAGATTAGCTGAGTTGATCGACGATAGATCACTGAACCTTGATCGGGATAGCCCCATTGTTTGACAATATTTAAAGAGTAACGAGGTAAAATTTTTTCTAGAGATTGAAATAAAACTGGATAAATATGAGTTTGATCTCCTTTTTCATCAAAAGAAGCTAGTTTTCCACTCATAAGAAATTTAAGTCTACAACTAATGGAATGAATATTAGGAGTTGTTAAAAGAAAATATCCATCTGGTTTCAAGTTATTTTCTACAAAGTTGAATATTCGACCAGGATTTTCTAAATGCTCTATAATTTCGATTGCTGTAATAAGGTCGAACTGAGAATCGAAGTTTAGATTGTCGCTATCTAGGTTGACTCTAGATACGGTGGCTCTATCCGTTTGAAATTGTTTTGTGTCTAAATCAATTCCATGAAGGTTGCTAAAACCAATTTTTCCTAACTTGTCTAACCATGCTCCAGTACCACAACCAACATCTAATACAGAAATACTGCAATTAAATTGGGGTAATTCTGGAATCAAAGAATCATGCAAACCTGAAATAGTACGTTCAATAAGTATTCCTTTGGGCATCAGTATTTTTCTCTCTTGTCGAAATGTATTTTTCAGTAAATTAAATAATGCTTATTTGATGTCAATATTAGTTCTATAAAAATTTCAGCTTGAGCTTCTAACTTGTGACCTTGATACCACGTAAAAGTATTATTGGCGATCGCTTGTAATTCTTCTATTTGACTTTTATTCTTGCTTAAGGATTCGGCTATTAAATAATTTCTACCCGATTCTAAATCATCAATCTCACGACCGCTACCTTTGGCATTAATAATTAGCATTCCATGAGAAGAATAGGCAGCAAAAATACCTGATTTAGCTAAATAATCAGGATTATAGTCAAGAAATCCTACAAAAGATTTTAAGAAAACTTTTTGTATTTCTTCATTTGATAGTCTTCCTTTTTCTATTAATGGAATTCCATCAATATTGGTCAATTTTAAATTAGTAGATAGACCAATATCAATAATTTTCTCTAAACCAAATACCTGACAAATATGACTAATTTTAGAGTATGATTCTGAATAGGCTCTTCTACGATTATTACTTCCACCAAAAACAACCAACCAAGGCTGACGTTGAAATAAACTAGGTACTGTCTCAGGTTCGCCAATATTGGAAAAGACTGGGATAGCAGAAACTTTTGGATGTTTCCCTTGACTTAGATCTGAAAGAATTTCACTATAAAGTTGTTTACTAGTTAAAATGCGATCGCTTAATTTAGCCAAATCAGCAGCTAATTTCTTTTGTAGCCAAAATAGCCAGAAAGCACTCGTCCAAACTGGTTGTCTCGCAGCGTAGACTTCGTGAAACATAGTAATTAGCTTTCTAGAAGCATTAGCAGTACGCCAACTTTTTAAGCCATCTACCAACCAAGTAGGACAACCCCGTTTAGCATAGCCATAGCCGACATAGTGCAATAAAATCTTATTTACTTGTAATTGAGAAAGCATTGTGAGTAAAGCTTTGGAAGTAGAATCAGATAATTGACTAATCAAAAAATCATCAATATTTTTGTCTGAGGAGTAAGTGCGATCGCAAATAATAAAATGAGTTTGGATATTGTGATCTTGGCGTAATTGTCGAGCTAAATTTAAAGCATAATCACCTACACCGTCAGTAGCAGGAGGAAGACGAGGAACAATACAAATAACTGTCATTTTAATCGACTATTTTTTTAAGAACAAGTTAACAAAGCAATTGTGCAATTATGTAGCTTCTTTTTAAGAAAAAACGGCATTAAATTAGTTAATCTTTCAAAACTATTAATCCAACTACTAGGAATAAAACTGAGTATAATTCTTAACTTTAAATGCCCATTAGTAAGAAAATTATTGACTATTTTAATTTCTTCAACGGTTAAATTAGCTTCTTTCGCTATTGTTTCTATCTCCTTCTGATGTAGAAGAAAAATATGACCGTCAGCATCAGGTTTAAATTGAATTGCTTCAAATTGACTAGGATCGGTACAGTCAGAAAACTTGGGTAAATGATTGCGGAAATATTCACCATTTGGAGTACTCATAATAATATGACCTCCTGGTTTAACCATCTGCGAAATTTTTCTTAAAAACTTATCTGGATGTGCGACGTGTTCAATAATTTCTGTAATTAAAACTACATCAAATTCGGCTTTAAAACCTAATTCAAAAACATTCCCTGGTGCGTAATTAATAATGCCATATTCATACTTTAACTTAACGTAATCTATCAATTCTGCGCGTAAATCATTCCAAGTAACGTTATAACCCAGTTCTGCTAAAGATAGACTAAAATTTCCCTGTGCAGCAGCTACATCTAAAACTTTTGTTCCTTTAGGCGTAACTTTTTGAACCAAATTTATAGTATGTTGATGACGATTAGTATAAGCATATGCGTAACCAGTATTAGTTTTCTTTTCATAGATTTCCATTAAATCGTAAGAATAACTATATTTCCAACTATCAAGCCAATTACTTTGTAAAACAATCTGCTTCATATTATTTTTATTCCATTTACGGTGTTTTTAGTATTAAGTTAGAATTTTTTGTGACTTTACTTTTTATCTAATCTTTTAAAATCTTGATAAACTTGCTTTGCCTTAGTAACTAAATTTTGATACTCAATTTGCTCAATTTCTTTCTTGAGTCTTTTTTTTAGTTCTTGACGTTGAAGAGTTGGGCCTGAGTGAAAACCCTGTTTTTCAAAAACTTTTTGTACATTACATTCTGTATGTTTAAAGCTATAAAAACTGGTATTAAAATGCTGATTGATTTTAGTGATTATTTTAGAAAAGTCCTTAGTAACTTCTTCAAAGCAACCTATAACAAATTTATCTTTATAAGGAATTATTGTTTTATAAAATTTAATATAACTTTTTAATAGTATTTTGAAATCATAAGATAAATTCATCGTTTTTTTGGTTACTGCATTGCATTCCATATGTAGTGCCTTTAGTGAAATAACCGCATCTACTGGATTTCTAATTACTACTAAAGTCGGAATATTTTTATGACTGGCTAAAATTATTTGAGCAGGGGCATGAAGATGAGTAGCAATATTTACTGGTTGGGATTGAGCAGAACGAAAAGCTCCCACAGCAAAGCTGTTACCCGAACGAGGAAATCCTTCGATAACAATTTCTGTTTTTTTCTTTACTGCTAGTTGGCGACTATTTCTTTTCAAATTAACTAAAGGAAAAAAAAGATTTGGATATAATGCCAATAAACAACGTAGTTGATACTTAAGCTGTGTTATTTGACTCGTATAAATTTTAATAATCATGTTTTCAAATCTGATTTGTATAGTAATTAATTTTATTCAAAACTGAATTCTCATAAATTTGGGCAATTTTTTCCCAAGTAAATACTTCATAATATTTATTCATATCCATGTTGTTATTAATGGCATCAGAAATCGATAAACATGATGGAGGAAAAGATTGTAGTTTGTTAGATGCGAAAGGTTTTAAATCTCCAACTCCACCTGCTGAAGTAGCAAAAACTGGCATACCTGATTCCAACATTTCATTTAAAACTAATCCCCATCCTTCAACTTTGCTAGTAAACAAACCTACATTATGGTCGCTCAATAAGTTATTAAGCTGATCTCTACCAAATGAAGGTATTATCTTTAATTTGCCCGATTTTATAAGTTCTTGGGAAAAGTGTGCAGATATATCTTCGCCACAGCCTGCGATTGTAAATGTGTCTTTTTTATGAGTTGTTATCCAATATTCAATAAAATTGATTAGGGTATTTGTACCTTTATGTGTTGCCCAACGACCAATCCACAAAAATTTCAGGTTGTTGTTATCAGACTGTTTCCTTTGTTGTCTAATTTGAGTTAAGTTTTTGCGATCGCTTTGTGATAAAGCATTGACGTAATAAGATAATTTATTTTTCCACCAAGGAAACCATTTGTTCATCCATTGAAATTCAACACTCCCTAAGCAAAAAATATATTTGGCTCTATGCCAACCTTGAATAATCATCCATGCTTTATGTACTATATGGACATTATTAGCTAATGATTTGAAAATACTATAACGATTTCCCCAAACAGAAAACTTTAAGCTATAGAATAAATACAATAGATCTGGTTGAACACTACGGGCTACTACTATAGAAGATTCACTAAGATCTTTAGTAATAAGTAGAGCAGGGCAATCTATAAGATCGAAAGGTGACTGATGTTGAATAAAATCATCAAGATTAGATCTCATTATTTTCATCCTTTGCCACCATTTAGTTTGAGATGGTAGAGGATGAGGAGACCATAAAACTACTTTATGTCCTTGTTTTTTAAATGCTTCTGTAAGATTAATTGCCATTTGCCCTGCACCAAATTCTGCTGATATAGGAGCATGAGTAACTATTAATATTCGCATAATGATAGAGCTATCATGTATTGACAATTTTTTAACATTAAGAATTGACTAATTTAAGATCTGCCTGTTTATTTTCTAACTCGGATGCTGGCGTTAATAATCTATAATAAATTTTTTCTAACTGTTCGATGATCTTGCCCCAACTATAAGCGTTGCTAACCACAGACAGATTATATTGACCCATTTCCTGTTGTAATTGAGGAGAATTAAGGATTTCAATTAAAGCTTCAGCAAGTTTAGTTTCATCTTTAGGGGGGACTTTTCTACCTCCTTGCTCATCGATTAAATAAGCCAATCCTCCTGCATCTGTTGCCACAACTGGTTTACCACAAGACATTGCTTCCAATGCAGATATTCCAAAAGGTTCTCCATAAGACGGCAAACAATATACTGTACATTGACTCATTACTTCTAACACACTCTTTCTTGGCACGTTGCCCAATAAGATAATTTGTGAACTACATGACATCTGTTGAATCTTTTCTTTTACTAAATCCAGTTCTTCCCCAGTACCAGCAATAGTTAGTTTACATGAGGGAATAGATGATACTACACGCTCAAAAGCTTCTAGTAATGTGAATATTCCTTTTCGATAACTTAGGCTTGCAAGATAAAGAATATTTAATTCTTGATTGTCATCAGTCTGCTGATTTAGTTTATCGATTAAAGAAAAGTTAGGAACATCAATACCATAAGGCAAGATATGAATTTTGTCCTGACATATGTTTGGTTGATGCAATTGTTGTATGGCAGCAGGTGTAGAAAGCAAAAGAGCAGAAGCTTGTTTTTGTTGCCAATGATCGCATTTTTTGATAATGTAATTAACGAATTCAGAGATTATAGTTCGCGGAAAAGTTTTTTTTCTTTGCTTGGTACAAGAAATGTTAGACCAGCCAGAAACAAATAAACCCAATACAGTTGGAATTTTGTTATTAGTTAGTAAACAACTTAATCCAGGATTAACTGGATTTAATTGATGAATAATGTCGATTTCATGCTGATGAATTATTCGATTGAAAATTAATTTTACTCGAATAATATATTCAAGGGATTGGAAAACTGAAAATGGTGTTGCCAAATCAACTGGATAGAACTTGATATTATTGGATAGTTCTCTTTTTATATCCATAGATGAAACTACAACATGAACCATATGTCCTCTTTTAGCTAAACGATTAATAAATTCAAAAGCAGCTAATCCATCACCATAAGGTTGATTATCAGTGAGGAGTGCCGATGGATGAGAAATAAATATATTTAGTGGTTTATATTTCATGAAATTTAGGTTTAACAAAAGAAATTAGATACTTATTTTTTTTGAAAAGTAGCAATTATTTCATCTCCATGATTAAATTTAATTGCTAAAGATGCAATTTGAGATTTAATCCAATTTTTAATTACTCCCGATCCTGCACTTTCTAATCCAGAACGACAATTTATGTTAATTAACTCTAGCTCTCCAGTAGACTCTACCTGGAGAGCTAGAGTTTTGGGAGTAAAGTGCCAAATATGCTGTTGAGGTACTAAAAATCCCCATTTAGATCTCATTATTTGAGCAATCCAACCTTCATAATTAGGAACTCGTAGAGATAAAATTCCTCCTGATACTAAAGAATTGGAAATATTAACCATAGATTGATTTAAAGATAAAATATGTTCAAAAGTATGATTAGCAAAAATAATGCCATATTTATGATTTAGTTCTTGATTAGAAAAATCATGTACAAATAAAATAAGTCCTTCTTTTTTGCCATATTCAACTGCTACTGAATCAATATCACATCCCTCAGCAGGAATTTCCATTTCATTGAGGATTGAGACAACTTCTCCACCATTGCAACCAATTTCTAAAACCTTTTCTGACTGTAATGCAGGATAAGCTGCACGAATTTTGCTGATTTTTTGGGCATGATTTAAGCACCAAGGTTTTTGTCGTTTATAATATTCTCCTGTACTCTTAGTTGAATCTTGATATCCCTTTTCATATTGAGAAATATCGGGTACTGGCAAAGTTCTTACTAGATTGCATTTTTGACATTGGTGTAGTTCAAAATAGTAATTACCTCGATATTGAGGAGTAGTACCTTTAAAAATAACAGAGTAAGAATTATTTCCACACAAGCAATTTAGATTGGGAATAGTTTTGCCGTCTTTTTTCGTGTATTTTTGAATTAACATTCAACATTACCCTAATTAAATTAGAAAATAATTGAAAAAATAAAATTAAACAGATATTTTTTCGTACATCTCTATGTATTTTTTTCTTAGATTATTCCAATCAAAAATATTAAAAGCTCTTAATTGGTTACTTTTTTTTAGCTGGTTTTTTTCGGTTTTATGAAGATCAAAATAAATTATTTTGTCTCGTAGTTTTCCACTTATAGTCATATCAACTAAGCCAAGATTATCCTCTCCCAATATCCATTTTGTATTTTCATTACGATGAGTTATTACTGGTAAACCAGATGCCATCGCTTCTAAATAGACTCTACCAAAACCTTCTTTTAAACTACCAAGAGTAAAATAATCGGAAATTTTATAAACAGTCGGCATTTGAGAATAATCAACTGTGTCAAATTTATAAGAATCAGTATCCAGCATATTTTTAGCTAATTCAATTACACTTTTTGTTTCTTCTTCAGTCTGACCAACTATCCATAGAAAGAACTTTTGAGAATCTAATGAGGCAAATTCTTTTAATAACCAATCCATACGTTTATGAGATTTATTAACTGCACCCACAGAAACTACTATGGAACGATCGCCAGGTAGATTCCATAATTGGCGTTGATTAATTTTTTCCTCAATACTTATTGAATGAGAGAACAGTTGGCAGTTCAAACCATAGGGAATCAAAAACAATTGTTCTTCTGGATATCCTGACTCTAAAGCTTCTTTATATTGACTAGGAGTCAAAACTTGAACATAGTCATATCTTCGATAGTGCTGAGGAGATACAGGTCCACCATTGGAAAAAAGTAGTTTAAAATCACCACCAAATATCTTACGAATTTTAAACAAAATATTAGCAGTAATGCTTTCACTAAAATGAATTATTTTATGAGAGTTGCGATAACAATCTATAATAATTGGAATACTAAAAATACTATTTTCAATACAATAGCTTTTAGATTTAAGTAAATGAAAAGGTCTATTTTCATATATTGGTGAGTTACGTTTTGGACTCCAAATAACTGAAGATCCATTTACTCTAGTACCACGACCTTGATATAATGTTACGTCTACTTTTTGTTCAGGGGCGATCGCTTCATATAATTCTTGGGTAAAAGTTTCTAAACCTCGATTAATATATCCTAATCCTGATGAGTATAAAACTATATTTTTGGTCATAATTATTTAGCTGCTCTATAGCAAAGATTAATTTAATGCTTTTCTTAGATAAACCTACTTTAAAGATTAATTTTACTGCTCTGCTTCTTAATAAGTTGATTGGGCATTATCTAAAATAATTTGGCTGCCTTTTTCATATTCAATTATTCTCCAATTATGTTTGGGAAAAAAATCGCCAAAACTAGATTGATAAGCCCAGTTACCTTCTATTTGCTGAGGATGAATTTCAAAAATTAAAATGTTTTCTGCTTCTTCTATAACTTTAATTCGAGGTTCTGTTAAAGATACATCAATCATATATTCTCCAGGTGCTAAAGATAGAAAAGGAATTGAAAATTCTATCTTCATCGTTTTTGCATTAGGCAAAACAAATCCATCATGAGGATTAGTAGAAAATGTACATAGAAGTTTTCCCAATTTATTCTTAATGCTTAGGTTTATTCCTAACTGATTATCTGGTAAATTATCTAATTCAACTATTATTAAAAAGCGATCGCCAAAAAAGATATTATTAGAATTACCATCTTGCTGATTCAAGTATACATTTTTAATGTATTGAAGACTTTTATAATTATGCAATACTTGTTGATTACTAACATCTTGAGCAAAATATTCTTTTATTGCCAGTTCAATAGAATCAAATTTACTTGCTTTGCCAGCACATATTAAAATGCCTTTATTACATATATTTCTTAATAATCCTAATTGATGGCTAACGAAAATAACTGTTTTACCATTATTACTCACCTCATGGATTTTACCGAGACATTTTTTTTGAAAAGCAACATCTCCAACAGCCAAAACTTCATCTACCAATAAAATATCAGTATATAAATGAGCAGCGACAGCAAAAGCTAATCTGACATACATTCCAGAAGAATATCGCTTTACAGGAGTCTCTAAAAACTTTTCTACCTCAGCAAAAGCAACAATTTCGTCAAACTTTTGTTTGATTTCTGTTTTACCCATACCTAAAATCGCACCGTTAAGAAAAATATTTTCTCTTCCAGTTAATTCAGGATGAAAACCAGTTCCAACTTCCAATAAACTAGCTACTCTACCTTTGATTTTTATTTGACCTGTTGTGGGTTCAGTGATGCGACTAAGTACTTTTAATAGCGTAGATTTACCCGCGCCATTGCGTCCAATAATACCTACTCTATCGCCTTGATTAATCTCGAAGTTGATGTCTTTTAATGCCCAAAATTCTTCTTTAGCATCTCTAGTTTTATTATTAGGCTGAAGGATTGATTTGACACTGTTACCGATTACATCCCGTAAAGCAGTATATCTTTCCTGCTTTTGATGCCCAATAATATATTTTTTACCAAGATTTTCGACTTTAATAATTGCGTCTGACATAATTTGTTTAGTTTAAATCTTGCCCTAACTCTGCTTGCTTTTCTAACCACTGATAAAATATGGCAATTGCTAATTTTATTTTGCTAAATACTGGTTCTACACCTTTAGCTAAAGCAATTACTTTATCTGGCTTCAATTCAATCTTGTATATATGACGTTCTAAATGACGGAATTTACGATATTCATCTAGTTCCAGCAGCAATGCACCACTCCACAGAAATGGACGATTACTACCTCCTGGTTCAGCTACTTGTTTTAATAATTCAAGATGCCAGTCTTTACTTTTTGGCAAACCACCATCCAGATAAACAGCAACTCGTTCGCTAATTCGTTCGCATCCTGAATAAAAGTCAGCAACATAGCTAGCTAAGGCGGGAATTAACGCTACTTCTGGAATAGTATCTTTTTGCTTTAGCAAATCAGTAATTGTTTGAAATGTTCCTTCAATAGATTTCATCTCATCTTCAAGGCGAATTTTTAAAGCAAGATATCTACTTTCTGGCATGGGTATTTTTTTGAGGATTCGATCAACTAGATAGGTAGGTGCAAACTCCAAAGGAATCAAATCTACCTTCAACCAGTAAGGAACGATATCTTCTATTGCTGAATAAGCATCCCAAACTTCATCTTTGCTCATTCCTTTAACCGCAATATCTATATCTGAATGCCAATGCCAAGGACTTTCCCCTGCCAAAGAACCACACAACATAACTTCGGTTGCGCCAAAGTCATTTTGCAAAACCTGCATACATTTCTCTGCTGCAACTAAAGCTTGTTGTCGCCTTTGTTCAAGCTCTAGTTGAGATTTTGATGATATGGGAACAGTTGTTTTCATTTTGCTATTGATTTACTAAGAATGCTTCTCTTAAGTTTATCGGTTAAATAACGTCTGCAAAGGTGCGTTCCATCTTTCGGAAATACCAAATACCGCTAAAGAAAAATACTGCTACAAATCCAAGAGAAAGTAAAAATCCTGGGAGATACAGGTTAGATTCACCGCCAAGAATTGCCCAGCGGAAACCATCAATCACTCCGACTATTGGATTGAGAGAATACAGCAGTCGCCACTGTTGGGGGACAACATTGCTGCTAAAACCGACAGGAGAAATGTACAGACCAAATTGGACAATAAAAGGCACAATATAACGAAAGTCTCGGTATTGCACATTTAAAGATGCCAGCCATAATCCTGCACCCATAGATGCAGCAAAAGCAACAGCTATAAACAATGGTAAAGTTATAATTCTCCAGCTAGGAACAAAATCGTACCAAGCCATTAACCCTAGTAAAATTATTCCTGAAATCAGAAAGTCCACAAAGCTAACTACTACTGCGCTAGTCGGCACAATAAGTCTGGGAAAATAGACTTTAGAAATGAGATTAGCGTTACCAATCAAACTGTTACTACATTCAGCCAAAGAGTTAGCAAAAAACTGCCAGGGAAGCATAGCTGCAAAGACTAAAATTGGATATGGCGCATCTCCTTCGGTTGGTAATTTTGCTATTTTTCCAAAAACCACAGTAAAGACAACCATTGTCAAAAAGGGTCGAATCAAAGCCCAAGCCATACCAATGGCAGTTTGCTTGTAACGGACTAAAATATCCCGCCAAGCAAGAAAATAAAATAACTCGCGGTATCGCCATAAATCTCGCCAATACTGACGTTCTGTACGACCAGCTTCAATAATTAATTCAGGAGGACTAGTAATCATGATCGATATAAATTTCCCTAACTATTAACGGCGACGAAATTGTTCTAAAAGCCCTTTCTTTTTAACCTCTGACTCACTATCTTGATCGCCAGGGTTGGTGTTACTATGGGGCTGATTATAGTAAGAGTCGTAATAAGAATAAGCGTAATAATCAAATTCAGGATCGACCAGATTAGCGACTACCCCCGCAATATTACACTGACTATTGCTTAAAACGTCTAAAGCATTGCTAATTGATTTACGGCTAGCCTTTTGGACACCAGAGATAAACAATATAGAGTTAACCTCGTTTGCCAAACTTTTCGCATCAGCAATCACCCCAATTGGCGGAGTGTCAATAATTACGTAGTCATAGGCTGCTTCCCATTCGCGAATTAGCTGCTTCATTTTGCCAGAATTTAATAACGCAATAGGATTGGGGGAAGTTGCCCCAGCAGTGATAATATCTAGATTTTCTCTTGTGCTTGAGCGAATATGCTCGAACCAAGATTGCTCTGTAGTAATGATTTCACTTAGTCCAGATTCGTTAGGAATTTTGGCAAGCTTATGCAATCTTGGCTTACGTAAATCTGCATCAACTAATAACACCCGCAGATCGAATTCTGCTAAAACGATACTCAAATTATGAGAAATTGTCGATTTGCCCTCAGCAGATGTGGAGGACGTAACCACCAAAGATTTGATTTGACCATTGTCCGCCATCAAATAACGTAGATTCATCGCTAAAGAGCGCAATCCTTCAGTAAAAGATGAGTAATAGGAATAAGACTTTTTAGTTGTGTGAATATTAGCATCAATTCTGGGTTCAGCAACTTTAGGAATAACACCTAGCAAAGGTAGCTTGGTAATCTGTTTGATTTCTTCAACCTTTTTAATGCTTTGATCTAACCGTTGCAGTATAAATGCCGTGGCAACTCCTAAAAAGCCTCCAGCAATTAAAGCCTGAATCAAACATTGATTGATAATAGGCGAAACTGGTTTACTGGGTAGAAAAGGCGCATTAAGAATACGC
Organism: Waterburya sp.; assembly: GCA_965218645.1. Taxonomy (GTDB): domain Bacteria; phylum Cyanobacteriota; class Cyanobacteriia; order Cyanobacteriales; family Xenococcaceae; genus Waterburya. Next base: position 3,175,448 of record OZ244627.1, read on the forward strand.
CAGGGAGCAATTTCTTCCGCTTCGGAGATTTTTAGCTCTTGTCGTCTTTCGAGAAGATAGTTATACGCCTCAGATTTTAGCTCTAGCTTACGCTTTAATTCCATAAAGGTTTGCTGTAATCCAGGTATATTAAGAAATTGATTATCTGCCTTGGCTTTAGCCTGACGCAGACTTGCTAATTGACTTTGCAAACTGGCTGCTTCAGTCTGTAACTCTAATTGACGACTAGCTAATGCGCCTAGAGTTGAACCTTGAGAAGATATTTTTGAGCCTGATTCTATTCCTAGGTTTCCTAGGGTTGAACTGTTATTGGGAGCGTTGGAGGAACTGGTGTCGCTACTACTAGGAGTGTTGCTTGTGTCCGTGGCTGATGAAGATTGAGATTGACTATTAGCAGGAGCGTTAGTAGTGTTGGCAGTGCCACCTGTAGACGGTTGAACATCTGTATAACTAGGAGCGAGAACTATACGCTCTAGTACTTGAGGAGAAACTGATTTACCTAAAACTTGATTAGCTCTTTCTTGCAGAAGTTTTTTGAGTTCTTTTCGCTTTTCTTTCAGGTTAGCCATGACGTGATAGTTGTCATTGAAATCAACCTTACCCAAGTTGTATTGAGTTTCAATGTCTCTTAACTGAGAGGCTAAATTTTGGTAAACTCCATCTTGACCCAAAACCGAAGATGCTACCATAGTATCTGAATCTTGACCCAACTCTTTCATCTGGCGATTTAACTCTTGAGTTTGTTTTTGATTAAGAGCGATCGCAATTTGGGTTTTTTCTATTTCTTCGGCAACATCTTTTTGAATATTTTCGGCTGCAACGGCAGATGTCTCAGGATCTACTAATTCATGAACCTGTCTAAAGGTGCGAATTTCTCTAGCAGCTTCGTCTAAATCTGCTTGGGCATCAGGTAGCTGACTATCAATAAACTCGATCGCATTCCTTGCCTGTAATCGCTGCTTCTTCAGGCTATAGTCCACATAAGTATTGCCTAAAGCCTCTAAGACTGCCTTGGCTTTTTCTGGATCTGTATCGGTATAGTTAGCAACCAGTACATCAGTTGGTACTTTATTCACTGCTGCCTGATCGATCGAAAGGTTATTTACTACTTCGGCTACAGAAAGATTTTGATAGCGGTCTTTGAGGCTTTTTACCGCTTTTTCCACCATCGAGTTGCTACGGAGAATAAAAATTTCCGTGGATAAATCTTTGATTGAGTTATATGGACTAGCAGGAGCAGCTGCATTAGTAGGAGCAACAGAAGTGGCTTTTTGATTTTGGGGACTTTCTAGTAAAATCAAGCTCTCTGAAAGATATTTAGGAGTTTGTAGCGCAGTAAACAGAAATATGCCTGTAAAAGCGGTTATTCCCACAGCTAAAGCAGGTTTCCAGCGACGATAGACGACCTGTTTAAAATCTGCGACCGAGAAGCCTGGTTCTTGAGTATTTAGCGCACCTAAATCAATTTCCGATCTGATTATTTCGTTACTCATATTTAATTCGATCTGTAAATATCACAATGCCAAGTGAACTTTACAAAACCTTAGTTAAAGTTAAATAAAATTACTGATAAAAAATTCGATCATTCTGACCACCTATCTTAGTTTTTTTTCTATCTAAAGGCTTCAGTACTTTTACTGTTTTGTCTTTAACTTTGATATGAGCAAAATAACTTATTGGTTAATAGCTAATCTTCAGCAGTAATTGTCTTAATTCTTGCCCAGTCAGTGCTTTTCCAAATCATAAAAAATAAAATAGCTGCTATTAAAGCACCGAGATTCCACTTAAGACATTGTTTAATTAACCAAGAACGTTTTTGCGCCCTAAATGACTTTGTTTGACTGGTTATGTTGTCTTGGTTATTTTGTAAATTAGTAATAATATCAGCTTTTAACTTTTGAGTATTTACTGAGTCAGGAATATTAACTTCTTCTTTTGCCTGTTGTTGTAGGACTGCTCCAATTTCATCTTTAGAATTGGCTGCTTTAAGCTGTTCTTTAAATTTTTGAATTGCGTCCTTTTGATTGACATATTGAGCATTCACCGTCGCATTTTGTTGATGATAAATCCGCACGCTATTGCTGATATTTAGAGGAATCATTAACATCAAAAATATTGCTGCTACTAAAGACAGCCAAGATAAAGCCTTGAGAATAAAAGTTTCAATGGGAGCGCGATCGCTTCTCTCGCCATAATAAACCAGCACTATTCCCAACAAAGTAACGGGAATCCTTTCCACAATTTCGCCCACAGTTTGGAACTCCCATAGTGGATTCATTAGCTGGGGAGGAATTACCAAAAAGAAAATATCTACGATCGCCATGACCAACAAGCCATAGCCAACCAAGCGCAAAATACCAGAAGAAAATACTTGTCTCTCTCGATCCTGTAAGATAGTCATCAATTTGCTTGAAGATCTTTGTTAAATTTAAACTTGTCTAGTATAGTCTTGCAGATTGCAGATTGCCTAAGTTTTAATAGACTCAAACAACAGTTAGAGCAGTTAGAGAAGAGACAAGGCAAGCCTTGTCTGTACTGGGCAGTTAAGGCAGTAGGAATCTAAGACTTTGTCTATCTAAAATTAACTATTTTGAATATGGCTGTAATTGGATTCATGATTATTTAAAAACTAATCCCCAGATTGAATCACGCGATCGCAACTGCGATTTATAAAGCCCAAAATCATTAGTTTTCGGTTAATGGTGGAAAATTAGACAGCCAGTATTGATATACATTTTTCCAGGCTTTTTCGAGGTTTTGGTAAGCAGCCTGAGTATTTGGTGTGTCAACTGGTGTCGAGAGTAGTATCCAAAGACAACGGCGATCGCGTATACTCGCTTTGCCTCTTAGCCAGTCCCATCCTACCTGCCACCGTAAATCATTTTGGTAACGATTTTGAGAAAACTGCTTTTGAGTTACATTACTCAAGCTGCGCGGACTAATACAACTACTCAAATAAGCTTTACCTTGACCAGAAAACAAAGCATAATAACCCACTCTATCTAACTCTTTAACTATTTTAGCTTTAATAATTTTTGGGGCAATGTCAGTATAGCTTTGCAAATATATCTCTACATCTCCTCTCGTACCAACCAAATAGCTGATATCCAGGCGCATTTTTGTCTCACCGCCGATATACTGATATCCTTGCTGAGATTTAATTACTTTTCGGTCTTTTGATTTTATTACGTCCTGACCTAAAGCTGATTGCTCCAATGCTATGCCATGATTAAGTCTCAAACGTTCGGGAAACTCATAATCAGCCACAGAGCGATTACCTACTTTAGGTATAATCACTGCATAGATAACAGCAGCATTAATTCCCACACTGGCAACAGCTAAAAAATAACTACGCCATTGAGCCTGATTAATCATATTTTCGAGTTAGCCATAAATATTTATCCCTTATCCCTTATTATTTGCCCTTGCTTCGTTTCTAAAAACCAATAACAAAAGCCTGCAAAAATCACAATTGCCAAAGTAGAGAATATTTGCGAACCCTGCGCCCCATGCCAATAATTAAACTGTGTTGGGTTTGGTATTGATAATGTCAAAATGCAAACTCTAATTACTCCCAGAAAAAAGCCTAAGCCAATTGAAAACATGGGAATAAGTATTTTTTGTTTGCTTGACAAAGTTATTAAACTTACTAGCAACAGTGACAGCTTTAGCATCAGCAAAATCATTGGTACTCCCGCACAAGGATAATCGACGATCGCCTCAACATTTCCTGATTCAGGTAATGACAATAATACTTGATTACCTCGGCTAGCTACATCAAACCCAACGTAGTATAAAAAATAGCTAGCCAGCTTAGCATTGAGGACGGTAATGTGAACAAGACCATCAATAAAAAATCCGATGACTCCTGTGGGAAAAAACAAAAACCAGGCAAAAAATAACTCCTGAAGATATTGACCCAAGCCTTTTAATCCCGAAGCCATTAAACATAATGCGATCGTAGTACTTATAGGTAATATGGGTAATAATACTGATTCAAACCAAAAAAGCGCAAGAGCTTTAGATAAAATTAGACCTAATAATAGTAAGCCAATAAAACCAGATAAAGGATCGCTGCGGTAATCTAAATCATCCTTTTTGCGCCATAGTAGCCAAAAAATTGCTCCCCAAAACAAACTGTCTGTAGTTAATTGGTCAATGTCACCAGTGGTTTTCCACATCAGAATGAGATAGAGAATAGCAATGCCAACTAAACTAGAAGATAACCAAAATTTATGATGATTGCTGATTTCTTTGGTGTACATTTATATTTTTATTTATTGCCAAAAAACACATTACATCTCTTGCATAGATAAACGACTAACCGTTTTAACTTCTGTACAGACAAGGCATGCCTTGTCTCTTCTGACCTCTGACTTCTTAGAAAAGTAATCAACAATGTGATTCATCCAAATAACCTATAAAAGTGAGTCTAAAACATAAAATGTCACTCCTCCATTTCCTTCAATTTGGAACTGAGGCTGAGTTTGACTCAAAACGTTAAATTCATTAGTGTCAGTAGTAAACAGATGCGATCCTGTTTGCGTATTCAACATTCTATATAGAGGAATTGTTTCTATATTTTTTGGCTGAGAATTAAAAGCATAGTAAGCAACATCTTCAAAGCTGTAATAACCTAAATTCTGGCGAATATAATTTTTTTCGTTCTCGTCCATAGTATAAAGATGCGCTCCCGTAGCTTGATTAAAGAAGCGATAAACTGGGGCAGAATTCTTAATTTTTTCTCCAGTCAAGGTATCTTTATCTTGAGCTAAAACGTCATAGGCTACACCTTCATAGGTATAGGGTAATTTTTTCGCTTCACTCAACTCTGTGACTACCTTCTGTTCATTTGGATCGGCAGTATAAAAATGAAATCCTTTATCGTATCGAAAAAATCGATATACTTCAGTCCTCGGAAGGACAAGATAGCCAATATCAGCCAAAATCGCTAAATCTAAATTTGTGGGCAGATTTCTTTCCCCAAAGGTAAAAGATTTGTCTAATAAAGCATCCCTTCTAGGATCTAAAGAAAAGCCATCTTGAATATGGTTTTTATCCGCGTCTAAAGGTATTGGTTGAACATGATTTAAGAGAACGCTTTTTTTACCAACAAATTTTCCCTCTTCAATCTGGTTTGTAAAAGCATCAGAAGTTCCAATTCCCAAAACATGACCAATTTCGTGCAGACTTAAACTCAGAAAATCTTGTTTATCTGGGGGAATATCATTATCAGTTTTTGGGGTGCTATCGAAGTATAAATTATTTACTGCATTGGCATTAAACTCAATCGTACCTAACCAAGGTTCAAAATCGCTTCCTATGATTCTTGACTCGCGATCGCTGTCTTTGGCAAAATCAGCGTAAAACGATCCTTCTCCAAGAGTCAATGAAGTGTCAGAATTTAAGTTGACTGAAGAGACAAAAATAATTACATCATCAATTGGTTTGTTTAAAGTAACCTCTCGTTCTGAGTTATCGATCAGGAATTTCAAAGGTTCTTGTGCGGGAATTGGAGTAAAGTCATCTTGAATATAAGAACTCCAAATATTACCCGCTTGTTCTAATATTGCTTTTCTTTCTGGTGTAAAAAAATTAGCATTATCAAAACGATAATCGAACTTGATATTAAAACTCATAGAATTTTTCTAAGTATATTTTCATAATTTTTTTTCCACTTGGAAAAATTTACCTACAAATACCTATTTTTTATTCGTCTATTTTATAAAGATATAAAACCCAAAATGGCAAAGACAAAACTACGCTTTTATGAAATGGATTGAGAATCTACTTTAAATCAAATTTAACCTCAAATAATAGTATTGTCTTATGTATAAACAATTATAAAGTGTTAAATGCTTTTAGCAAAACTATTTGATTTTATATCAGTATTTACCAGCACTATTTTGCCATTGTGTTATTCAAAAATACCGTATAAAGACCTAGTTTGTCAGTAATAATATCTATTTTTTTATATTTTTGATTTACACATTGAGGATTTGTAAAATATGAAGTATAACAGCAAAGGTACGACTGAATCTTGCTAATTATCAACTGAACAAAAATAAAAGCCTGTAATACAATAACTTGATTAATTAACGTTATTACTTTACTTGATTAACCAAAAAGGGGTTTTTTACTAGTTGATATTTTTATTGTAAGTACGATTTTATATCAGTTCCTATGAATTTATGCGTATATTAACTTTTGCTAGCTCTATAGCTGTACTTTTGCCTTTTTTAAGTTTAAATGCCTGGGCAAATCCAGCTAATCAATCTCAACCAACAATTTCAAAGTTTACGCCCACTAAAAATCAACAAATATCTCCAGAAAAATCAACGGTAACTGCTGATAATTCATGGAGTAATTCCAATCAAAAAGAATTAGAAAACGTTAAATTTCAACTGCAAGATATCAGTCAGCGAAATTTTACCCCCAGTCGGGGTGTCCCCTCCTTAACTATTGCTAATCCTTATGGATTTGGTGCAGATAGAGGATTTTTTAGCGGTGTAAGCTATCAGACAGATACTCGTGGTGGAACCGATGGAGTCAATGATCAGGATGGAACTTGGGGATTTGGTCTAGGTCTAGGAAATGCCCAAAAGTCTGTTGGTGCAGAACTTAGCTACAACGTAGCTAGCTTTGGTCAAAATGGACGTGACTTTGGTTCTGGCGGTTTTAACCTAAAGCTGCATCGCAAAATTGCTGAGGGCTGGGGCGTTGCTGCTGGATGGAATAGTTTTCTTTCTATTGGTGATGGCAATGACCTAGATGACTCTTTGTATCTGGCTACTACTAAAATTTTTAGAACCAGAGAAAACGTTAATTCTGCTTTTAGCCGAGTTGGAGTGACCATCGGTGTTGGTAATGGGCAATTCCGCTCCGAAGGTTCAATTGCTAATAATGACAGTAATTTTAACGTTTTTGGTAGTTTGGCATTTCGTGTAGCACGACCAGTTAGCTTTATTACGGAATGGACAGGGCAAGATTTGGGGCTGGGTTTGTCTGTTTCTCCTTTCCGTACTATTCCGCTGACCGTTAATCTTGGCGCTAGAGATATTGTTGGTGCAGGAGATGGAGCCCGTTTTGTTTTCGGAATTGGTGCAGGAATTTAAGTTTATTTGTAGATCAATTTTATCTTATAAGGACAATTATGTTATGCGCTATAAGCAAATATTACGGCTGGGTTCTTTAGTTACCTTGGGAATACTCACCGCAACTACGTCTGTTACAGCCCAATCAGTCACCAATAATTCTGATACTTCTGGATTTCAGACCTATAGCTCTCCCACAGTCGGTATAGATAGTAATAACGGTAATGGCATACCGTCAACTACTCAATATAATTCAGCTACAGGAGAATTTGTAGGTGGCGGAATAAAAAATCCGATTAGATTTGGCTCAGCCAGAGGTTCTGGTTTAGGCTCAGGCTCAGCCAGAGCCAGAACATCTGGTTTAGGTTCTAGTTCTGGCAATAGTTCAAACTCTATTTCAGGCTCAGGCACTGGTTCAGGTTCAGGTTCAGGTTCTGGCAATAGCGAAGGTTTTATTTCAGGCAATAGCAAAGGATCGGGTTCTGGCAATAGCGAAGGATCTTCTAATAATACAGAAGTAACTCTTAATGATGTTGCCACAATATTAGGAGATAGTCTTAATAGCTCCTTAGATAATTTAGCAGCAGCAGAACAGGCAGGGCAAGCAGAACAAGCAGTAAGTGCAACTCCTAATGATCCTAGACGAATTACCAGAAGAAATTCTGACAGCGATAATCGAGCCTGTGGCTGCGCCAACCCAGCATCTTCTAAGCCCAGACATATTGTTAGAAGTAGTTCTACAGCTTGTGGCTGTGCTAACTCTAGTTCAACTACTAAAGCTCGTCAAATCGAAGACCGTGAAATTCAAGCTCGTCAAATTGTTGAAAAACAATTAGCTGAATCAAAAAAATTCATTCGACAAGTTAACCAAATTAATCCAGATAAAAATATTTGGTAACAAGACAAGTAAATTTATCAGGCGATCGCTCTGCATTTTTGCACCTGAATATTCATAGCCAGACGTATTCCGTCAAAGAGCTTTTTTGTTATTACAGCTAAAATTATTCTCCAAATTAAACACTATGATTAAACCCAATTGGACTTATATCGGTATATCTTTTGCTACATTAGGATTGCTAAATGCTACGAGCCTTAAAGCTGCAGCAGAAGATGTTATAGGCAATAAAGGTATTATGTTTCAAGAAGACACAATTATTGAAATGGAATTTATTGAATCCCACGGCGCATATCAATCTACTTTTGGCGTTATCGATTTAGATTCTTGTCAAACAAGTGTTTCACAAGCAATTAATTATGATACTTGCTCTAAAACTCCCTTACTTTCTGAAGTAAAAGCATCCGATAACTTAGACACTGTTCATCGTCGTTCTACTTACGAGACTGATTTAATAAAAAGTCGTAACAATGATTTTTTAGGCACTCCTGGCAATACCGTTCCTAATTTTAAAACGGAGTTTTTATTTAAAGCCAATAAAAAATATGCTTTTTATCTAGAATCTGAGTTTGATGGTAAACCTGCTGGAACAGTTTACACTACAGACTTGTTTAATTCTCAGGGTAATCGTCAGGCTTTATTTAATGAAGAAGGTTTGGATACTGAAACTGTAGTTAAACGACGCAATAACCCTAACTTTGATACTAATAAGTTTGACGATTTGATTAAGGGCGGTTTATTGCTTAATATTGACGATACTGGCTCAAAATTAGTTAAAAATGCTGATGAGGATAGTGACTTTGATGATTTTATTGTTGGTATTGGCGGAGAGTATGGCTGTAATTAATTCAAAATAAATAAAAAAATGTCAATCTTAACGTTAGCTTTTTGAGTCAACAAGTTTATATATTTAGATACTGGGTGGTAACCGCTGAAGTTCAGTTTGTAGCCACCCTTATTTTTTTTGAGATAATGACAATGATTTGCCTGTACGCTTGAAGTCACATTAACTAACTTAGTCTTGAAATCCTAATTCTCAGTAAATTCTCGGAATATTATTTCTTAAATGCTATGTTATCGTGATGCAGTCAGATAATTATCCGTTGATTTACGGCAAAATTATCTCTGATACCTGAACGAGAAGTTATGGAAAAGGCTTCATGGATGTTATTCAAACGACAATTCCCGATGTTTTAATCATTGAATCGAAAGTATTCGGTGATGACCGTGGTTTTTTTATGGAAAGCTTTAACGCCAAGACTTTTATCGAAAAGACTGGAGTTACAAGTCAGTTTGTTCAAGATAATCACTCACGCTCGGCTCAAAATGTTTTGCGGGGTTTACATTATCAAATAAAACAAGCCCAGGGAAAATTAGTTAGAGTGGTCTTAGGAGAAGTATTAGATGTGGCGGTAGACATTCGTAAAAGCTCACCCACCTTTGGGCAGTGGACTAGCTGTATTCTAAGCGAAAGTAACAAAAGACAATTTTGGGTTCCTCCTGGCTTTGCCCATGGCTTTGTAGTGCTATCCCAAACAGCAGATTTTTTATATAAAACAACAGACTATTACGCGCCAGAGTATGAGCGTTCAATTTTATGGAACGACCCTGCTCTTGGTATAGACTGGAAAATATTGGGCGAACCAATTTTATCAAACAAAGATAAAGAAGCTGTACCTTTAGAGCAAGCGGAGGTGTTTGCGTGACCAAGATCTTGCTAACGGGAATTACAGGACAAGTCGGACAAGAATTGAAGCAAACTTTGACTTCTGTGGGAGAAGTTATCGGCATTGGTCGTCAAGAGTTTGATTTGAGCCAGCCAGCTTTGATAAAGCAAAAGATCGCCAAGATAAAACCGAATGTGATTGTTAATGCTGCTGCTTATACGGCTGTAGACAAGTCAGAAAGTGAAGTCGAACTCGCTATGACAATCAACGGCAACGCACCAAAAGCGATCGCCCAAGCGGCACAAGATATCGGTGCAACCCTTTTTCATATATCTACTGACTATGTATTTAATGGTCAAAATCACACTCCCTATTTGGAAACAGATAAAACCGATCCCCTAGGAGTATATGGTAAATCTAAACTCTTAGGAGAAATAGGAGTTGGGGATTGCGAGTGCCATATTATTTTGCGGACTGCTTGGGTATATGGCTCAAAAGGACATGGAAACTTTGTTAAAACTATGCTCCGACTAGGTAAAGATCGAGAAGAATTAAAGGTAGTCGCCGATCAGGTAGGCAGTCCATCATGGTCTTATGATATTGCCCTGACAATTACTCAGCTAGTGGATAAATCTCTAAATGATTCAAAGATCAGAGGGACTTATCACTACACCAATAGTGGTGTTTGCAGTTGGTATGATTTTGCAGTGGCTATTTTCGCCGAAGCCAAACAACTCGGCTTTCCTCTAGCAATTGAACGAGTTTTACCTATTACCACTGCCGATTATCCTACCCCGACTCAACGTCCAGCCTATTCAGTCTTGTCTAAAGTCAAAATTACAGAAACATTAGGAGTTTATCCTCCTCACTGGCGTGAATCTCTGGTAAAAATGCTGACTGAACTGAAGAATGAAGGATAAATGATGAGGAATAATTTAATAGCTAATAAGAACTAGTAAGTAGTTGGTAGTAAGTAGTCCAAAAAAACGACAGACTACAAACGACAAACTAGAAATAGCTGATAACTACCAAAACAGTCTAATTATCAACTAAGCCAATCCAAAAACAATGAAAGCAATTATTCTCTCTGGTGGTAAAGGTACAAGATTGCGTCCCCTGACCTATACAGGAGCGAAACAACTTGTTCCCGTAGCCAACAAACCGATTCTCTGGTACGGTATTGAGTCCATTGTGGCAGCAGGAATTACGGAAATTGGGATTATTATCAGTCCTGAAACAGGAGACGAAGTAGAGTCCAAAACAGGTAATGGCGATCGCTTTGGCGCGAACATCACCTATATTAAACAAGATCAGCCTTTAGGACTGGCACACGCGGTAAAAGTAGCTCAACCGTTTTTAGGAGATTCTCCCTTTGTAATGTACCTGGGAGATAACCTAGTTCAAAGTGAATTGGATCAGTTTATCGATAAATTCAAGTTTCAACACCTTGATGCTTTAACCCTACTCTGCGAAGTCAAAAACCCCTCTGCTTTTGGGGTAGCGAAAGTAGATGATCGGGGTAACGTTTTGCAGCTAATCGAAAAACCCAAAAATCCGCCTTCCAACTTGGCACTGGTAGGAATCTATTTATTCTCTCCTGAAATTCATCAGGCGATCGCCAATATTCAACCATCCCATAGGGGTGAATTGGAAATTACCGATGCTATCCAATATCTAATCGACCAAAAGCAAAAGGTAGCATCTTTCCAATTATCAGGCTGGTGGCTAGATACAGGAAAAAAAGATGATTTGTTGGCAGCTAATCAAATTATCTTAGATACTTGCTTAGAATCAACTCACGAAGGAACGATAGACAAAGACAGTAAGGTTAGTGGTCGAGTTCATGTGGGAATTGATTCTTTGGTTAAAAATTCTATGATTCGTGGTCCCGTAACCATCGGCAAGAACTGTAAAATCGAAAACTGTTTTATCGGTCCTTATAGCAGTATTGCTGACGACACGACCCTGATTGATATTGACATTGAGCATAGCGTAGTTCTTAAAGGTGCAACAATTGAAGGCATCAATAGTCGTATCGTCGATAGTTTAATTGGTGAAAGAGCGCATCTCAAAGCTGCTCCAAAGCGTCCCAAAGCATTACGCTTTATGATTGGTGATGATTCTCAAATTGAATTGTCGTAGAAGTAAAAGAAATAGGGTGGGTATGAAAAACAATCATGTACTTGAGGTACAGAGTTTAATTTATACCCACCTAAAGGCTAAGACAGTACAATTTACAATTCCAGATTTAAAATCTACAAAGCTTTAGTCCGTAGTCCCAGTTTGTAAAGATTCCTTGGCAACTTTTGTCCACTCTGTATGAGCAAACTCACCTCTTGGTTTGTCTACTCTTTCATAGGTGTGCGCGCCAAAGTAATCCCTTTGAGCCTGGGTTAGATTCTGAGGTAGATTAGCACGACGATAGCTATCAAAATAGTCCAAAGAAGAACTAAAGGCAGGAACAGGAATACCCAACTTGTTGGCAGTTGCCAAAACTTCACGCCATGCAGCCTGACGGTCAACAATTGACTGTTTAAATTCTGGCGCCAGGAGTAGATTAGGTAAATCAGGATTTTGGTTAAACGCATTTTTAATTTTGTCTAAGAAAGCCGCCTTGATAATACAGCCTCCTTTCCAGATGCGCGCGATCTCTGCCAAGTCGAGGTTAAAGTTAAATTCGCCCGATGCTTTGCTCAACAATGCCATGCCTTGAGCATAGGAACACATTTTGGAGCAGTATAAAGCATCTCGGACTTTATCAATAAAGTCCTGCTTATCTCCCTCATATTTGTCAGTAGGTCCACTAATTTCTTTAGAAGCTGCTACCCGTTCTTCTTTGTATGCAGACATGACGCGAGCGTTAACCGCAGCATAAATAGTAGGAATTGGCACGCCCATCTCCAGAGAACTTACCACTGTCCAGCGTCCAGTACCTTTTTGCCCCGCAGCATCTAAGATTGAATCTACTAAGGGTTGGTGTGTTTGAGGATCGATATTGCTAAAAATATCGGCAGTAATTTCAATTAAAAAAGAATCTAGCTCATCAGTATGATTCCACTGGCTAAATACTTCTTCTAACTCTTCGCCATTTAGGTCTAGAGTGTTTTTCATTAAGTCATAGGCTTCAGCAATAAGCTGCATATCCCCATACTCAATGCCGTTATGTACCATTTTGACATAGTGGCCAGCACCACCAGGACCAATAAAAGTAACACAGGGACCATCATCAACCTGAGCAGCAATTTTAGTCAAAATTGGCTCTAAATCGCGATAACTAGCCTCTGTGCCTCCAGGCATCAAACTAGGTCCATTAAGCGCGCCTTCTTCGCCACCGCTAACTCCCATACCCACAAAACCAAGTCCTGTTGACTCTAGATCTTTAGTCCGTCTTTCAGTATCGTTATATAAAGAGTTTCCCCCATCGATAATAGTGTCTCCTTCATCTAGCAGTGGTTTTAATTGATCGATAACCGCATCTACTGGTCTGCCTGCTTTGACCATTACCAAAATGTTACGGGGACGTTCTAAAGTCTGCACAAATTCTTCTAAAGAATATGCAGCTTTAATGTCTTTACCTTTAGCCCTGACATCCATAAATTTCTCAGTTTTAGCAGCAGTACGGTTATATACAGCGATCGGAAAACCGCGACTTTCTACGTTGAGGGCGAGATTTTCCCCCATAACGGCTAAACCAATTACACCAAAAGTTCTCTTTGCCATAGTATTAAAATTGCCTAAAAATTTCTTTGCTTGTCTGGAAAATAACAACCTAGGAAAAGGCTAACGCAGTTTCACGGATGGGAATCGTTTTTTAATTAACTCTTTTTTTTTCTGTAGGCACAAAGATAATTTGTTTGCTTACTTGAGCAAAAATCAGTGTTGTATTACACAGTTATCTCGTGAGTCTAATGAATTTGCTATACGTTTTGTAACCTGATATCTCGACAATTTACGAATTAATTAATAATTGGTGGAGATATCAAAATTGATTAAGGATTATGCGTTATCGCTATTGGGCTAAGTAGATTGTATTAATTCTTTCAAGGGTCATTGAGAAAAAACCAATAAGTTACGTTTTCAAGACTTAAATGAGAGGCGATTTTGTGAAACTATGAAATTATAACCCAAACTCATTCCACGGTTAAAAACATATTTAAAATTGAGGCAAAATTTAAAATGGCATGGACTAAAACTTTGGCTGCTGATGCCCTCGCACCTGGCACAAGACAAGTAGTAAAATTACAACAGCGATCGCTGTTACTGCTTAATGAATCCAATAATATCTACGCAATTGATAGCATTTGCCCTCACATGAAGTTGCCCCTGAAAAAAGGCAAAGTCACCGCAGATGGCTCGATTGTCTGTTCTTTCCATCGAAGTGAATTTGATCTAAAAACTGGCAATGTCAAAAATTGGTGTACTTTTCCTCCTGTTGTGGGTAATATTTTAGGAAAATTTTCGGCTGAGAAATCTCTGGGAGTTTTTCCCACAAAAGTAGAAGGTGGACAAATTCTGGTGGATTTACCCGTTTAAAAATCAGTGACGTTAAAGATAACCAAAAGTCCCCCAACACATTTGGGGGATGAGCGTGATTATTTTGAATGTCAAGTCCATTTTCAAAAATAAGGCGATCGCTGGAAATAACAATTTAATATAAACGTATTGTCGATTCAATAGCTTTTTACAATCCCGAAGGTCTAACCTTATAAGGAATTTCTTCTATGGGTAAATGCTCTCCATCTAAATCGTTATAGGTTAATTGAAGCCTACGTTCTCCCGCATACTCAACTAGTTTGCCACTGTATAGCTCGGCTTTTGTTCCCAAACTCTGTATTCGTACTTTGCCACCAAATACCGTTGCTCTGGCTAAATAAATTACTAGATCATCCCTTGATGGACGATTTACCGTAGTGCTAGCGGTGAGATGAGCTAGTCCTCGTTCATCTATTTCCTGAGTCATTGCCATGGAGGTGTTGCGAATACCACGAATAGCTACAATTGCTGAAGCTACTGCCATAGTGATATCTATTCCACCCTTAGTAACAATCTTTTGGTTAGAAAGATACTGAAAGTTTTTTTCGCCTAAATCATCCCTAATACGACGATGAATCATATTGTGGGGATGATAGTTTGATAACGCTCCGACAATTGCACCACAGGCATTACGGGGTTCTCGCCAAGGAGATTCACGGGTTTTACCGTAGATGCGCTTTTCTCCTTCCTCTAAACGCCCTACATGAGTTTTGAGATCTGTTGCCACCAATACCATTGATTGAGAATTTCCCTCGTATAGTCTTCGGCGTAATGGTTCGTCCATTTGATGTGCTACGGTAACGTGAGCCAGAGTTGCCCCATTATCTGTCCCACCGCCTGCGGGAAAAAATGCTTCTAGCTTTAGTTCGCCAATTTCTGAGAGGGTTGCAAAACGCGATGCTACTACATCTCGGTAACGCTTAGTGACTTCTCCTTGGTGAATGCGATCGCCACAGTTAGTATATGCTAAAGTTGTCACGACGCTGGGTAAGCTTAAATCTGCTCCACATATATGTATATCACTGTCGCTAGAAGCAGCAAACTGTAATTCGTCTCGTAGTACCTGTAGTCCATTGACTAAAGCATAGCGATCGCTGACAATTTCGTTAAGATAATTATGATAAGCGTTTCGTTCCATACCAAAACTAGCAGGCAGACACCAAAACTTATCAATCCGTTTTTGGGCAGATGCAACATCAAAGGGGATAGGCATATATAGTTTCTGGTTAAATTTACTAGTGATAAAAATAGCGGACTTCTGCCCTTTAATATATCCAGAATAAATCTTCCAGTCCGCTTAAGCCATTGTAAGATTAATGTAGTTGAACATAGTCTTAATAGCCGATAAACTTAATTTTCATCTTTTCTAAGGTAAAAGTATCCCAACTGTTAATTTAATCTCACCCAGCTACTTAATTAGCGAATAACGAACAAATTATAAAAATTGTGTTTGAGAACACAAAAGCCTTATATCCTCGCAAAATAAGAGTTAGAGTGACTAAATTTTATTAAAGCAATCTGAAGATAGACGATAAAATAATTAGACTTAAAAAGTATCAGTAGTAGATTCAAAATTATTTTGTTGACCACAAACTGTAGACAAAAAGCGATCGCTCCTTAATTTATTATGATCGATGCCACATACGCTCAAGCAGGGTTTAACTTTCCTAATTCTCATGGGGATACTGAACTAATTAAGCAGCTAGGCTTTATTCCTGGTTTGAAAGACTTTCTTGCCATTCGTCAAGTACACGCTTTAGAACACGCTACTGTCTGGGTATTAAGTAGTTTAGGTAATTCCAGTACAACAACAAAATTCTCAGCCAGCTATTTATCCGCAGACAACGAAGATATCGGCGGAATGTCTACTGAGAAAGGATTTTACCTTTATGGGAATGTCGATTTCCTGAGATTAAGAAGGGCTGTAAATCTAGCTTTAACTCGTTTACAACAAGGAGAATGGAACTTAGCACTTCATCCTCGCTGTGGTACAAATTCTTCTGTGGCTATGATGCTTACCAGCAGTATGGCAATGATTGCACACCTTAGTTTGCCTAAAGAACCAATACATCAATTGATGGGTATGGGATTAGCCACCCTTGCTGCTAACTATCTCGCTCCCGATATTGGCATATATGTTCAAAAATATATAACAACCGCTATCCCCTTTAATTTGAAACTCAAAAAAATAACCAAAATTACCGACAGATCGGGCAATTCTGGCTATTTTGTGCGATTAGATTGGATTGATAATTAATATCGTCCATCACTCTAGTTCCTTATTCCTAGATGCAGCTAAAGCCTTTGTCCTTCATCCTTTTATATTCCTGCGTGTCCCAATGCAATGCCTGTAAAGAGCATTCCAAAGACTAGAAAAGGTTGGGCGCTAGCTTGATATTTCACATCATTCTCTAAAGGATTGCGGAGAAAATACATATCCTGAAAGACAATTTGGGGAACTACCAATAAGAAAACAATAGTAGCATAAAGATTCTCGTGAATTGACACCAAATAACCACTAATACCAATTTGAAAAACGTCGATTGCAATAACGCAAATCCAAGCAGCAGTAGTTACTCCAAACATTACTGGCAGAGATTTTAAGCCCAAAGCGCGATCGCCTTCCACACTTTTGAAGTCGTTGACAATGGCAATACCCAACCCTGCAAAGCTGTAGATTAGGGTTAAAATTACAATTTTCCAACTCAATTCGCCAAACAAAGCGTGACCAGTCCACCAAGGCAAGGCAATATAGCTAGAACCAAGTGCATAAGTACCTAACCAGCCATTTTGCTTGAGTTTTAATGGTGGTGCAGAATAAACATATGCCACAAACGAACCACCTAAAGCAAGACAAAGAATAGTCGGAAAATTATGACCTACTGCTACATCTAAGCCATAAGCCAATGCCAAACCCGCTAATAACAAGACCACAATCTGTATTCTTACTTGAGGTAAAGAAATTGCCCCCGAAGGAATAGGTCGATAGGGTTCATTTATCGCATCAATTTCACGGTCATACAGTTCGTTAACGGTTTGGGTATAACCAGTCATTAATGGACCTGAAAGTAACATACAGGCAGCAGCTAGAAGAACATTTTCGACTGTCCAAGTATAGTTACCTGAAGATGCTGCACCGCAAATCACCCCCCAAATAAGAGGAATCCAGGTAATCGGCTTCATTAATTGCAGCCTTATTTTCCAAAGAGAAGTTTCCCCAGTCGCTGCGCCTTTCATACCTAGCAATTGACGAGCTTTAGAATCCCCTGAGTTATCTGCTTTTTCTATATTTGTAGGAGAATCAGACATGATTAGTTGAGTTTGAGTGATTATTAGTAATATTTATTTACCGATAAATGATTTTACCTTTGATTTAAGTATTCAGTATAATTGCTAATTAATCCTGACTACCGTTTAATTGCTCTTTTAAGGCTGCCAAACTAGACCAACGACTATCTACTTGAAATTCTTCTTTCAAAGGTGTTTTTGCTGCTCCTGGACAGTTCTCACCGCATACTTTTCTTAGAGGTAAAGCCAGAGACAATTGTTCAAAAAGCCACATTTGGGGATCGAAATGTCCGTTGGGAGGCAGAGTTTCTGATAAATCCTCCATTGAGACTTCTCTTTCTGCTGGGAGATCTTCAATATTTTCCAGTTCAGATTCTAGCCAAATCAATTCTGATGTATCGATTTTCAAACGGTGATTATAATGTTGTAGACAGCGATCGCAAACTAGAGTGATGATTGTTTCTGCTTGAGATGCTACTTCTAAAAAGTTTCCCCCGTGGCGTATAACAATTTTGCCTTTTACGGGTATTAAAGTGTCTAATTCACTAATATTGTCATCGACAATAATTTCTGCTGTTCTTCTTGGTGCTTTTAGCAGATGAGGTATGTATACCGCTTCCATTGTGTGCTTCTCATTTAACGCTGTGTATTGGCAACGTGTTTCGAGGTTAATTTCGATTATTGCGATCGCAAAATCAATCTTCTGTCTGGTTCTTGACCTCGACTTTCGCTGGTTAAATCTTCCATTTCTTCTAAGGAAGAATGTATCTGTTTTCTTTCAGCTGGCGATAAGCCAGGTATTTCTACATCTTCTCCTGTTTCTCTTACCTTGGCGATCGCCTCTTGAGTCAAGACTGCTAATTCTTTATAACGTTCAACTCTATAGCCATCGAATTCTACAGTAAAGAAGCTCTGAGCCTCAGGGTCTGCCTCTAAATTAAGTATGGTGTTGGCAAGATATTGAATTGCATTAATACTTTGACCTTTATTGCCGATTAGCTGTTCTTTTTGCTCTGAGGTTAGATTGCTGCCGTCTATGTTTAACCAATTAGAGTTTGAATCAGTAGTTACTGTCTCAAACCCCTCAGTGGTTACCTTGGCAGCCAGACCCATAGAATCTAGAAGCTGCTCTAACCACTGTTTTCCTAAGCTTAGTTGACTTTCCACGATGGTTGATAATTTAACCTGAAGTTTTTTCTTTCTTTTTAGAACGCTTCTTCTCAAAGGGAAGAGCATCTCTTTTGGCTGCTGTTTCTGCTTTTTCTTGCTCTTTCAAGATCTCCTGCAAATTTTCTGGCAGAGGTTCTCGCATCAAAAACCAAGTTTGTCCAGTTTGGAAAAAGTTAGCCACCACAATATACATTAATACACCAGCAGGAAGGGGAAAGAATAAAAACATCCCACTAAAGAGCAAAGGCGTAATTTTATTTATTGCTTGCTGTTGATCTGCTCCCGCACTAGCATTTTGCGCGCCACTCATTTGCTGATTAATATAGATACCTACACCAAACATCAAGACCATTGCCAAGATATCAAAGTTGATATTGCCGTTTTCATCGGTTACCCCAACTCGACCCAGTTTTTCAATAAACAAAAAGCCTGTATTAGCTGCAATACCAGGAACAGTTACTTGGATAGTCGCATCTCCTGGTTCTAGAGCTTTAAATGTGCCATCTGGATTGATTTGTAGTCGCTCAGAACCCTTAGTAACTTCCAAGGTAGGCTTGAGATCATTATCGCTGGGATATTCTGCTAATAAATTACTCAAAGATTTACCGTCAGGAGTTTGCAGTTCTACTTTGGTGGTTTCTCCCACTGCTAGCTTGTTTCCGCCAGGCAACATTGCTGCAATCTTTTCGTGAGTTCCTTCGTCAATATAAATATTTTTTGGCTTAGTAGCAAAAGGCTGGGGTACAACCCTTTCTATTTGCTCCTTCGGTAATATTTGCACATTTATATCGTAAGGAGTGTTGGTAAATGGAGATCCTCTTAGAGTAGCAAACAGGGCAAATAAAATCGGCATTTGTAATAATAGAGGTAAACAGCCTGCCAAAGGATTACCAAATTCCTGCATTACTTTGGCTTGTTCCTCTCTTTGTTTTTCTGGGTTGTCCTTGTATTTCTGCTTAATTTGTTCCTGTCGCTCTTTCATCAAAGGCTGAACAATTTTCATTTTTCGCATATTGCGAATTTGCCCCGCACTTAGAGGAACAACCGCCAGACGAATTACGATTGTCAAGGCGATAATGGCGAAACCATAGCTCGGAAAAATCCCGTAGAAAAAATCTAGGATTGGGAGCATGATGGTGTTTGAAAGAAAGCCGATACCAAAATCCATTTTTTAATCTATCCAGCCTTTACGAAATATTGTAATTTTTAACTCAGTTTAGCTGATCGCCCATGAGGAAAACCGATCAAAACTGTTTGCAAAAGTTTAGTTAGCTTTGAATTGCTTCTAAAGGTCTACCTGTTTTCGCTGCTGCTTTTTCGGAAATATAGTCGTATATTTCTCTAAACTGAGGCACTGCCCGCATTTCTAAACGACTTTTATCTCTCAAAGTTATCACTAAATCTCCCCACAGACCTATTCCTCTAGGGACTTTGACAATCTTGATAACTTCAGAGTAAATGATGTCTGTGCGTTCTCTGCCCATCCAGCCACCAGTGACGCAAATACGACGATCTGTAATGCGGTAACGCAGCCACAAAGCTCTGACAATCGCGCCCACTGTCAAGGGAATGCAGATGACCGTAAACGCTAATAGTATATTGAAAATTAGGTCGCCAACGTGAGGGCCACCTTCAAAATAAACTTCTTCTTTAATGCCCATTAATAATTTTTGCTTGTTTTAATAACTTTTCTAATTCTCGCAAAAAATGTTCATATTTGCATTCTATTGCTTTGGGCTTAACTACAATCACTACTTTCCATCCAGGAGCGATCGCCTGGAGATTGGTTCTAATTATCCCTTTGATCTGTCTTTTGATGCGGTTGCGAACTACAGCTTTTTTACTAACTTTCTTACTGATAGAAATCCCGAACATTGTTGCGGTCGTAGAAACCGCACCTAACTGCTTTGGCATCAAAAGCGCAATTAAGGTTAGATGAGGACTGTAGCGACGAATACCCTGCTCGTAAACAGCCCTATAATCCTGGCGATTTCTAAGCCTATGGGCTTTTGGCAATCCCACCCTAACAAATTAAACTGCTAGGCGATGACGACCTTTTTTGCGACGAGCATGAACTACTCTTCTACCGTTGGTGGTACGCATCCGCGCCCGAAAACCGGACTTTCTTTTTTGTTTACGGTTAGTTCCGCCTAATGTACGCTGAGTCACTGATTATTTCCTCAATAAACTTGTATTAATATGCTTGACAAAAAGCCACAATCTAGAATTTTACTACATAAAGTTATAGTCTAGGTAAAATTGACTGTCGTACATATAGCTTTAAAGCATAAGCTTTAAGCTGTCAGCTTTTTTTTAAGTTTATTTTAATGGGGATTGATATTTACAATCCAAGCACCAATTTTTTCGGGAACTGGGGTACTACGAGCAGGAAGAACCTGACCATAAAAATAATATGTACCCACGTCAGGATTTTTAGTATTAGACATAACAACCTCCAGTTTTTTCGCTTCTTGGAGTGGTGTTGCCAAGTCTATTTGGAGAAATCTATTTTTTTCGTCCCAAACTACAGATTTTAGAGGTAGAGACTTTTTCTTATCTCCATTAGGTCTAACTTCAATATTGTCAGTATCAAATTTGCCATCAAAATAATCAGGATAAGAAATCTTTAATTGAGACATCCCGTTAGGCAATTTGTTTTTAGGAATTCTGAAGCGATAGCGATCACGACTATCGGCAACTCCTCCAAAGTCCAAGTAATAGTTGAGAATATCAACGTCTCTATTGCCAAAGAGGACTAATCCTGGTGTTCCTTGGGCTTTAACAACGGTAGCAATCCCGCCTGTAGCCAAAGCAGTGAGAGCCAAACCCATTAAAAAAGTTTTGTAGAGTGATTTGTTAAGTAACATAAATTGTTTGATTTAGCAGTTAGTTAATACTTGATTTTACTTCGATCAATTTATCAAATAACTAGACGTATTTTTAGCCAAAAAGTGCCACTTAATTAGTTGGTTGTCAAGTAAGTAACCAAGATAAAAGAGGAAATATTGAACTAGCAGCAAATTAACTAAAATCTAAAGCCTAATTGACCATTTACACCCCTAACAGAATGATATCCAGCACCGATAACGAGATGGCTGCCTGCATTTAAATGTAATCCTCCTGAGAAGGCTATGTTTTCATCGCCACTATAATAACCAAGTCCTATATAGGGAGAAACAATAGGTAAACTAAAAAAAGTTAAAAAGTCTCCACCCGTTGCGCCTTCTTCACCCGTCCCAATTTCGATCCCCGTCCCCGCAAACCTGACCCCAGCACCATAGCTAACCAAATCATCTACTGAACCAACAGTACCCCAAACTTCAGGTAAAATTTGACTTGAAGCAGGAATAGCACATACTGTCGCAACAGAGGCAGCAAAAATGCTAGTCAAAATTGCTTGTTGGGTAAAACGAAAACGATTCAGCATACTTTTGACACTCCAACAATAAATAAAAAATATAACTAATCTAGGATAATTCATTCCTACAATGAACATTCGAATTGGCAATGGTTACGATATTCATCAATTAGTAGCAGGTAGACCGTTAATCCTCGCTGGAGTTAATATTCCCCATTCCAAAGGACTTTTAGGGCATAGCGATGCCGATGTTCTTGTCCATGCCACTATGGACGCTATGCTGGGAGCTTTGGGACTAGGAGATATTGGTCATTATTTTCCCCCTAGCGACCTGAAGTGGAAAGGAGCAGACAGCATGGTCTTGCTAGAGCAAGTTGCCGAAATTATCTTCTCTCAAGGCTGGCAAATTGGCAATCTAGACTCTACTGTGGTGGCAGAAAACCCCAAGCTTAAACCTCATCTCAAGCCAATGCGTTCTAACCTTGCTAAAACCTTAAAAATTGAAGAGAGCCAAATTAGCATCAAAGCCACAACCAATGAAAAGCTCGGTCCTGTTGGGAGAGAAGAGGGAATTTGCGCCTATGTAGTAATTTTGTTGGTTAATCATAACTGAAGCAAATTAAGCAAATTTTTCCCAATCCTTAAGGTGAAAAAAACGATAGACGATGTGTCATTCTTATTAAAGTAGGTTAAGTTAAGATAGCGAAATTGAAGAAGAGCTATAACTCAGGCAAGATATTAGAAGCAGAGAGGATCAATATTCTTAATTAATCGCGTTTTAATGTCACAACTATAGAATAAATTGTAATTAAATTTATGTGTATTGGCGTACTTTTCGCCTAACTCAAAAAGTATGAGCGTAGTTTTAGAAGTAGATAATCAAGTTTATACCGCTGAAGATTTAGTTTCACTGCTAACCCAGTACCAGATGCTACCTAAGCTGGCACAAGAAATTCTGATTGATCGACTAATTGCGGAGGTTGAGTGTACTGAAGAAGAAAATACCTTGACCTTCAATCAGTTTTGTCAACAAAATCAATTAGCCTCAGACGAACAGGTAGAAGATTGGCTGAATAAACAGGAAATGAGCCGTGAACAGTTGCAGAAGCTTGTTACTCGAAGACTAAGACTCGAAAAGTTTAAGCAAGCTAATTGCAACGATCAGGTTGATGCTCATTTTATTAAACGCAAGTCCCAGCTCGACCGAGTCGTTTATTCTTTGATTCGGGTAGAAAGACCAGAAGTAGCACAAGAACTATATTTCCGTATAAAAGACGACGAAAACACTTTTAGTGCGCTAGCAATGGAGTACTCCCAAGGTACAGAAGCTCAAACAGGCGGTTTAATTGGACCCGTAGAAATTAACGCTCCCCATCCTAAAATTGCTCAGATACTTGCTACTTGTCAACCAGGACAGCTAATTCCTCCAGCTCGCGTGGGTGAGTGGATTGTCATCGTCAGACTAGAAAATTATCTTTCGGCGAAGCTCGATTCTCCCATGCGACAACGAATGCTAGACGAACTATTCAATCAATGGATCAATGAGGTAATCAAACAAAAAGTATCTTTCTTATCTAGCCCAGTCACTTCTTGAGGCGTACTTAAACCTATGACCAATACAAACACCAACACTACTAAAATTGTCGAACAATTTCTCTCTTTAGTTCCGCAATTTAACCAACTTTCACCTGAAGCTATTTCTAGCATTGCCCCAAAACTCAAGCCGCTGCGATTTGGAGTAGGTAAGGTAATGATTATGCGGGAAAAAATGCAGGGACAAGTAGCTATTATTTCTGAAGGAGAAGTAAGGCTGCTTGGTTATGATCCCCGCACCAAAATGCCTACTACTTTAGATAAGCTCAAACCAGGACAGATGATTGGTTGGGTGAATTTAGCCAGAGGCTTGCCGTGCGAAACAGCAATGGCTAGTACTGAAGTTGTGTGTCTGGCTTTAGACAACGAGTATTTTTTGAGCCTTATTGAGCAATATCCCCAGCTAGCAGAAGAATATAAATATAAACCTGCTAAGGTAGAAATTTTTGATTTACTGGGTATTCAGCTAGAACAGCAGGCTCAAGGAGATTGGGATCTAGCTGAATATGCGGAGAAGATAACGGAAGTTGCTGAGGTGTATTATTTACCTTTTGGGGAACACGAGCTTAATTCTGAACTTGGACAACCTTTAAAAGATCCCAATTTAATTTGGTTGGTGAGTGGCGGTGGAGCGATCAAAGAATATCCTGTTGGCAGTCGCCTAGAATTGACCAATGATCGTCAAACTATTGCTGTTAGTGGTAGCCAACCAGCCCGTCTTATTTCAATTCCCAGAGAATACTGGTTCGATGGAGAAAATGAAACATCAATATTTGACGGAACTTTTGGCAAGACTTTAGATGGTTTTGCGATCGTACCTCGTCTAGACTTAGATGATACAAACTTTGACGAAGCTGAAGGATTAGGAGAAGGATACACTTTTCAAGAGGAGGAAGAGGTTGTAAACACAGGGACAAAAGAATATCCTTTTGTTGCTGCCAAAACTACCTTAGAAATAGGTGTTGCCTGTTTCCAAATGTTAAGTAAATATTTTGGAATGCCTTTTCGCAAAGAGGTAATCAAGCGTGTTTTAAAAGAACAGCTAGACAGAACACCAAATTTATCATTGCCTTTATGCGGTGCGGTTTCTGAATTAATGGGACTTAATCCGCAATTAATTAATATTCCTGCCCAGGCAATTACTCGTCTTGAGGGACCGAGTTTGGTAGTTTGGCAAGATAGCCTAGCAATAATCTATGAGCATAGCGAAACCGAATTAGTAATTGCTGTTCCTGAACTAGGTTTGCGTCGTTATAAACCTGAAGACTTTATCGCCACCTGGGGCGAAGGCGGAGAAGTTTTATTACTGAAAAAAACCAAGGAAACTCCCCAAGAAAGATTTGGGATCAATTGGTTTTTACCAGCTTTACAGAAATATAAGCGAGTTTTGATTGAAGTATTTATTGCTTCGTTTTTTGTACAGCTATTTCAATTAGCCAACCCTCTAATGATTCAGGTCATTATTGATAAGGTAATTAGTCAAAATAGTCCTAGTACATTGGGTTACTTAATTTTCTTCTTAGTTGTAATTAATATTTTTGAGGCACTGCTGACTACGTTGCGAACGTATCTATTTGTAGATACAACGAATCGGATCGATTTAACCCTGGGTTCGGAAATTATCGATCATTTACTGAGACTACCCCTACGTTATTTTGAACGACGACCAGTGGGGGAAATTTCGACTCGCGTTAACGAGCTTGAAAGAATTCGTCAGTTTTTGACAGGGACAGCTCTAACGGTAGTTTTGGACTGTATATTCTCGGTAATTTATGTAGTGGTAATGTTTCTCTACAGCCCTTTGCTGACGGCAGTTACTTTATCAATTATTCCTGTCTTTATAGCTCTTACTTTAATATTTTCGCCCACAATTCGCCAACAGTTGAGAATTAAAGCTGAACGCAACGCGGAAACTCAGTCTTACTTAGTGGAGATATTAACGGGAATTCAAACTGTTAAGGCGCAGAATATTGAGTTGCGATCGCGCTGGAAATGGCAGGAGCGTTATGCTCGCTATATTTCGACTGGGTTTAAAACTGTCGTTACCTCCACTCTAGCTAAATCTACCAGTGATTTTCTTAACAAGCTTTCTAGTGTGGTCATTATTGGGTTGGGTGCTTATTTGGTCTTGGATAACAAGCTTACCCTGGGTCAATTAATCGCCTTTAGAATCATTGGTGGTTACGTAACTTCTCCAGTGATGCGTTTGGCAACCCTGTGGCAAAACTTTCAAGAAACGGCTTTGTCTTTAGAACGTTTGGCTGATATCGTGGATAACCCAGAAGAAGGAGAAGCCGATCGCAACAACATCCCTATGCCTGCTATTAAGGGTAGTGTTAAATATGACGATCTTTGCTTCCGCTTTAAAAATACAGGTCCTCTCCAGCTTAAAAACGTGACTACCGAGTTTGAAGCTGGTACATTTGTGGCGATCGTCGGCGAAAGTGGTGCAGGCAAAAGTACCATGACTAAACTGCTGTCTAGACTTTATGAGCCAGAAGGAGGAAGAATTTTAATTGACGGTTATGATATCAACCGCGTGGAGTTATATTCTATTCGTCGTCAAATTGGTGTTGTTCCCCAAGAAACGCTTTTATTTGAAGGTACAATCTTGGATAATATTGCCTTAACTAACCCTGATGCTACTACTGAAGAAATAATTGCCGCTGCTCAAATTGCTGCGGCACATGACTTTATTATGACTTTAGCTAATGGTTACAACACTAGGGTAGGGGAGCGGGGTTCATCATTATCTGGGGGACAAAGACAAAGAATTGCGATCGCCCGTACAATTTTGCAGGCTCCCGCCATGATGGTATTAGATGAAGCGACTAGTGCCTTGGATTTTTCTACAGAACAAGAAGTCTCTCGTAATTTAAAAGAGGCTCTCAAAGGACGTACAGTATTCTTTATTACTCACCGTTTAGGCACAATTAAAAATGCTGACACGATTGTCATGATGGATGCAGGTTCAATTGTTGAGCGAGGTACTCACGAAGAACTGATGGCGTTAAAAGGGCGTTATTGCTATCTCTATCAGCAGCAAGAATCTTCTGTATAGTCTGTATAGCTCAATTTATTTATTTTATTTGATTGCGCTCTTATCAAAAAAGAACGCAATTTTTATTTGTTACAGCCACAACGTTAACCTAAGCTTTCTTAAGATTTTGAATGGTTAGCTGAATACCCAACAAAAACAACCCCAAGGCTGCTAATCCAAAGATCCCAGTTGCCATTGCCACAGTTCCCATCACCAGAGTTCTAACCGCAGCCGTAATATTGATCACTAAAGGATTTGTCCCGGTAATTGTCTTGTTAGCATAAGTTTGGACAATGGAATTGAACAATAGATAAATAGCAAAAGTAAACCCTCCCGAAACAATTGAGGATAAAAAACACTTGAGGGGAGTTACATTATCTTTTTTCTCTTCTGGGTTGGAGTCAGGATTAGGAACAAGTTTGGTTGGAGTAGTTTCCTTCATAGTTATTATTGATGTCTAATGTGAGTACTCAGAGATTACTTCGCCCGTTGGTCAACTTTTGAGATCTGACATGGTAAAGATAAGCTTCTTAATTGTTTGTTTATCCCGTTTGTGATTCACATCAACTATATTGCACTGAGACAAATTAAATTGAAGCTATAGGCAATTCTGACCAACGCCCAACAGCTTTACCGATTACGCTCAATTCTCCCATTAAATCTCGAAAACCCTTAAAAGTCTGCGATTGAGGTCCATCTGAAAGGGCTTTGGCTGGGTTGGGGTGAACTTCGATCATCAAAGAATCTGCTCCTGCGGCGATCGCTGCTTTTGCCATTGGTGGAACATATTTAGCTATGCCAGTGCCATGACTAGGATCGATCGCAATGGGTAAATGAGTCAGAGAGCGCAATACAGGTACTACCGCTAAATCTAAAGTGTTACGAGCATATTTACGCTCAAAGGTACGAATTCCTCGCTCACATAAGATTACGTTAGAATTACCCGCAGCCAAAATATACTCGGCTGCCATTAGCCACTCATCAATAGTTGCCGACATACCCCGCTTCAAAAATACAGGCTTATCTTGTGCGCCCACTTTTTTTAGTAGAGGAAAGTTCTGCATATTTCTCGCCCCCACCTGAACAATATCGGCAACCTCCGCCACTTTATCGAGATCGGCAGTGTCCATAACTTCGGTAATAATTCCCAACCCGCTAGCATCTCTTGCAGCAGCTAATAAGTCTAAGGCACTTTCTCCATGACCTTGAAAAGAATAGGGAGAAGTACGAGGTTTATAGGCACCACCACGTAAAAAACTAGCCCCAGCAGCTTTGACTGCCTTAGCTGTTTCAATAATCATGGTTTCATTTTCTACTGAACAAGGTCCTGCAATGATCACTACAGGATGATTACGTCCAAAAGTAACATCTCCACTGGGAGTAGGCACAACTACATTGCTATGTTCCCCGTTACGAAATTCTAAGCTAGTGCGTTTATAGGGCTTTTCTACCCGTAATACGCTTTCAATCCAGGGGCTAATTTCTTTGATCTGTAAAGGATCGAGGGAAGCTGTATCACCCACTAAACCCATCACGATTTTGTGTTTACCGACAATCTTCTCTGGTGTTAGTCCCCACTCCTGTAATTCCAACTCTATTCTCTTAATTTCTGCTTCTGGAGAACCGACTTTCATTACTACAATCACGACCAACAACCCCAATTCATTAAATAAATTATCCTATAAGTTATGGTAGTAAATTTTTTTACCAAATGGAAAAGAGCGATTGCAATTATTATCTTGAATGTGTTTGATATATTAACCACAAGTAAAAAATAGTTATCGCTACTCCAATGTCAGACAAATTACCTCAAAAACAAGTAGTTGCTACGGGTGGTGGGGGATGGGGAATGAAACCCAATAATCCTCTATTAGATTTTTATGTTTATAATTTATCAGACAAAGAAGAACCGAAAGTGTGCTTTGTTCCTACGGCAAGTGGAGACTCAGAAGAATATACAGAAAGATTTTATCGACATTTTGCACCAAAACCCGCTATGTTATCTCATTTGTCATTATTTAAACCTCATACTGCCGATTTAAGAACTTTTATTCTCGATCAAGATATTATTTATGTTGGTGGCGGAAATACTAAAAATTTAATTGCTCTGTGGAAAGAATGGCAGCTTGACAAGATTTTGCGACAAGCTTGGGAAAAAAGAATTATTCTTTGCGGTGTGAGTGCAGGATCGATCTGTTGGTTTGAAGAAGGAGTTACAGATTCTATTCCAGAGGAAAAAACTGTTTTAAAATGTTTAGGATTTCTTCCTAATAGTAATTGCCCCCACTATAACTGGGAAGCTTACAAAGATGGTTATCATCGATTGTTATCTGAAGAATTAGTCGGCAATGGTTATGCTACTGATGATGGAGTTGCTCTGCATTTCTTAGGCGATAACCTAGCTAATATTGTCTCTTCTCGCCCAACAGCGATGGCTTACTTTTTAGAAAATCAAAACGGCAGAGTAAGAGAAAGACCTCTCAAGCCTGAACATTTAGGTAGCTAAATTAGTATGATTAAAAAATCGATCGCTTTTGTTCTTAGCTTGCCCCTTCCCATAAAAAACTATGTCAATCAACTTAAGCTAATTAGGCAGATGTTAGAGCTTTTTTCTCATAAACCCATGAGTTAGAAATGTTGTTCGCCATGTTGCTAAAGCTGCCAAACTTCATACTCACAAAAGAATTGACGATCGCCTTAAAAAGCAATAATTAACAAGTATGAGCAAGATTGTGGAAGCCGATATATATAACTATTGTTATCTTGAAGGTAAGACAAAAACCACAAAATCAAATTAGATTAGATTGGTAAACATCATGAAGAATGGGAAGAACTTACTCTCAGCACCTCTTTTTAGAACTATTTAATCGGTAGTGTAGGCTAAGTCATACTAAATGTCGCGCGATCGCCTTTGCACATATTAATTTATTAAACTTTAAGAGACAAACAATGAAACAACCAATTGGATTTATCGGTTTGGGCAACATGGGTCTGCCAATGGCGACCAACTTAATCAATGCGGGTTACAAGCTCAAAGTTTATAATCGCACTGCCAAAAAAGCCCAGCCACTAATTGAACAAGGTGCAGAATTAGCAGAGACTCCCGCCGATGCAGTTACCCCAGGGAGCATTGTGATTACGATGCTATCTAATGATCGTGCAGTCGAAAGTGTAGTCTTAGAAGAAGATGGCATTCTCAAACAGTTAGGTGATGATGGCATTCATCTATCGATGAGTACTATTGCCCCTAGTACAGCAGAGAAACTAGCTCAAGCGCATCAAGAAGCAGGTTCTTACTATTTAGCATCCCCCGTTTTGGGTCGTCCCAATGCTGCCGACGCAGGAAAGCTCAATATCTGTCTGTCGGGAAATTCTACAGCAAAAGAGCGGGTGCAGCCACTATTAGAAGTCATGGGGCAAAAAGTATATGATTTTGGCGACGCTATTGGTAGTGCAAACGTAGTTAAATTGTCAGCCAACTTTAGTATCGTAGCTGCCATTGAAGCAATGGCAGAAGCTTTTACCCTATGCGAAAAAAATGGTATCGAACCCGCTAAACTAGCCGAACTATTTGGCGAAACCTTATTCTCTTGTCCAGTATACAAAGGGTATGGCAAGCAGATCGTCGAACATGACTATAAACCAGGCTTCAAACTCTCCCTGGGACTTAAAGATGTTACTTTAGCTTTGCAAACTGCCCAAGCCTGTAATATGCCGATGCCTTTAGCCAGTTTAGTTCACGATCAATTTCTGACAGCAATGGCGAAGGGAAGGGGCGATATGGATTGGGCTGCGATCGCTTTAGAGGTTTCTGAAGCGGCAGGAGTTTCGTGAGTAGAGAGTAAAAAGTAAAAAGTAGGAAGTAAAAAGTAGGAAGTAGTAGTATCTAAAGACAAACAAGAGAGATATCATAATGAACGCCGAAAAGCAAAGACTACAGGAAAACAAAGAACGTAAAGCCTATTGGACTCGCTGGGGTCCTTATGTCAGCGAAAGACAGTGGGGAACAGTCAGAGAAGACTACAGTGAAAACGGCACTGCTTGGGAATATTTTCCTCATAGTCAGTCTTTATCTCGTGCCTATCGTTGGGGAGAAGACGGTATTGCAGGTATCTGTGATAACCATCAGCGTCTTTGTTTTGCTCTAGCTTTTTGGAACGAACGAGATCCCATTATTAAAGAAAAGATGTTCGGCTTGACTGGTAATCAAGGCAATCATGGAGAAGATGTTAAGGAGTATTACTTTTATCTCGATAATACGCCAACTCATTCATACATGAAGTATCTATATAAGTATCCCCAGTCAGAATATCCTTATGCCGATCTGGTAGAGGAAAATCAAAGACGCGGTAAAGACGCTCCTGAATACGAATTACTAGATACGGGCATATTTGACGAGGACAAGTATTTTGATATTTTTATTGAATATGCCAAAGCTAGTGAAGAGGATATTTTAATTAAAGTTACCGCGCACAATCGTGGCAAAGTCGAGAAACCATTGCATATACTACCTACTCTTTGGTTTCGCAACACTTGGTCTTGGTACAAGGACGCAGAAAAACCAAAATTAAAGGTTTATTCCCAACAAGATGACTACACTGTAATTGAGGCATCACATCCCAGTTTGGGAGAAAGATGGCTGTACTGTAATAACGTAGGGGCGAACGGCCGTTCGCCCCTATTGTTTACGGAAAACGAAACCAACTTTGAATTATTATTCGGGCAAGAAAACACTTCACCCTATGTTAAGGATGGCATTAACAATTATGTAGTTAATGGCGATCGCAATGCCGTTAATCCAGATAAGATAGGGACAAAATTTGCACCACATTATCAGCTATCTATTCCTCCAGGAGAAAGTCGTACTATTGAGTTGAGACTGTGCGATTCTAATTCCTTACAAAATCCTTTTGGTGAGTTTGATGACATCTTTAACCAAAGAAAACAAGAAGCTGATGAGTTTTACCATGGTTTAACACCTCAAGACATATCCCAAGATCGTCGCCATGTGCAGCGACAGGCGTTTGCGGGTATGTTGTGGAACAAACAGTTTTACTATTATGTAGTCGAGGACTGGTTACAGGGAGATCCTAATACAGTTGCGCCCCCAGAATCGCGTAAAAATGGCAGAAACTCGCAATGGAAGACCTTATTTAACGATGATATTATCTCCATGCCCGATAAATGGGAATATCCCTGGTATGCTGCTTGGGATTTAGCTTTTCATCTAATACCTTTAGCCATACTCGATCCCGAATATGCCAAACTACAGCTATCTCGGTTGACTCGCGAATGGTATATGAACCCTAGCGGACAAATACCAGCCTATGAATGGGCATTTAGTGACGTTAATCCTCCAGTCCAGGCTTGGGCAGCTTGGCAAATTTATACCTTAGAAGAAAAGTATTGGGGACGCAAAGATCAGGACTTTTTAGAGCGTATCTTCCAAAAGCTACTGCTCAACTTTACCTGGTGGGTAAATCGTGAAGATGCAGCAGGAAAAAATGTTTTTGAAGGTGGCTTTTTGGGTTTAGATAATATTGGTGTATTCGACCGCTCTCAAGAGTTACCAACAGGCGGTAATTTAGAACAGGCAGATGCTACTAGCTGGATGGCAATGTACAGTCTCAAGATGCTCCAGATTGCCTTGGAGTTAGCGCAGGATCGACCACCCTATGAAGATATTGCCAGTAAGTTCTTTGAGCATTTTCTCTATATTGCCGATGCCATGAATCAGGTTGGTGATGGGGTGGCACTCTGGGACGAAGAAGATGGCTTCTACTACGATGCGATTAACTTTCACGATGGGAGGCATTACCCGTTAAAAGTGCGATCGCTTGTAGGTTTAATTCCCTTGTTAGGAGTAAGCGTAGTAAAAGCATCAACAATTAAAAACTTACCAGGATTTAAAAAACGTCTAGAGTGGTTTATTAAAAATCGTTACGATCTCAAAAAGAACGTTGCCTGTATGGAAACAGAAGGCGTAGGTGCAAAAAGATTATTAGCTTTATGTTACGCCACTGCCAGAGATGATGGCAAATCTAATAAACTGCAAAGATTGCTCTCTTATATGTTTGATGAAGCTGAGTTTTTGAGTCCTTATGGAATTCGTTCAGTTTCTAAATACCACAAAGATCATCCTTTTGTGATAAACGTCAACGATACTAAATATCAGGTAGACTATGAACCAGCCGAATCAACTTCGCAAATGTTTGGCGGTAACTCCAACTGGAGAGGACCGATTTGGTTTCCGATTAATTACTTGCTATTAGAAGCCCTGCAAAACTTTCACGAGTATTTAGGAGATGACTTTGAAGTAGAGTTTCCCACAGGTTCGGGCAATTATAAAAATCTTAGCCAAATTGTCGTCGAACTAGCTGTACGAATGACCAGTATCTTTTTGCGAGATGACTCAGGTAAACGACCCGTGTTTGGTGGCATAGAAAAGTTTCAAAATGACCCTCACTGGCGTGACTACATTTATTTCCATGAATATTTTCACGGCAATAACGGTGCGGGTTTAGGTGCATCCCATCAGACTGGCTGGACGGGAGTAGTGGCATATATGATTCAGTTGTGGGCTGAAAAAAGTCATGCTGATTAAAAAACTAGGTGTTATTTCTTAATTGCTGAAAGACTAGTAAAATTGTAAAATTTTTGAGCAACAAATTACCTTAAACGATGAGTCTAATAGTAAACTTTGGCAGCAGAATCACATCTTGGCTAGAACGTCCAATTAGCAGCGTCTTTTTAATGGGACAAGTGGTGGTTCATCTTATCCATCAGAAGATCGACTTTCGTAACGCATTAGAGCAGATGATATCTGTAGGACCTGCCTCGTTGCCCATTGCTCTAATTACCTCTGTTGCGATTGGCATGGTATTTACCATTCAGGTAACAATAGAGTTCCAAGATTTTGGCACAACTCAAATAATTGGCGGAGTTCTAGCCATAGCACTTAGTAGAGAACTGACTCCCGTATTAACAGCAGTAGTTGTGGCAGGAAGAGTCGGTTCGGCTTTTGCAGCCGAACTTGGAACTATGAAAGTTACAGAACAAATTGATGCTCTGTATATTTTAAAGACCGATCCCATCGATTATTTAGTTATACCTCGTGTCATTGCCTGCTGTTTGATGTTGCCGATGTTGACGATAGTTTCTTTTGTAATAGGCATAATTAGTGGATTGATTATCGCCGAAAGTTTATACGGAATTTCCCAAACAGTTTTTCTCGATTCAGTACAGAACTTCCTGCAAATTTGGGACTTAGTAGCAGCACAGATTAAAGCAGTAATTTTCGGCGCAATTATTGCCGTAGTAGGCTGTAACTGGGGTCTTACTACTACAGGAGGAGCTAAAGGAGTAGGAGAATCTACAACATCGGCGGTAGTTGTAGCTTTGATTTTGATTTTTGTCACTAATTTCTTTCTCTCTTGGCTAATGTTTCAAGGTTCTGGTAGCAATGCGCTAAGTTGAAGTCGATTAAAAAGGCGATCGCAAAAGCTATCTGTAGACATCGCTATCAGTCCATCGCTCTTTTAATTCTTATTAAACATCTATCACAAGTTTATACTTGCACACGATTTGAAAAATAATTTTATTCTAATCGTAGGTGTTGGGATAACTATATCGATTTTTAATCCAATCCCAGTTACTGCCTTCCGATCTAAATCGACTCAATCCTAATGCCAATCCTTTGTCTTTTCCTACCTAAGTCGACGAGGTTTAAGTCGGTAAGCCACAGCCAATAACCCCAGCCAATAACCCTCAAACAAGCACTGGAATTATCCCTTAGGAACAACAAAAATGCGATCAAGGCTAGAATTCAGATAGAGCGATCGCAAGCAGCGTTGAGACAGGCAAAGGCTGCACTTTTTCCTACCTTAGATTTGACTAGTAGCTTAAGCCCTATTTTGATGCCCAACTCATAGAACAATCCAGGAATAGGTACGAGATTCGATGTGTAAAGAGCCAAGGCACAATTATCACAATCCCTGCAAAATCTCACCACTGCCACCATAGAAGTAGTACGATCAGAAGAAAGTTTGATTATGGCTAGGTTGAGATTTCGAGAGGAATAGAGACTCAAACTAATGTAATTGATGCTCAAACTTAGCTGACTAGTCCTCTTATGTCACTTCTCGAGATAGATCTTTACAGTAATAGGATCACAGCCATTTGAAAATTTGAGTTTTTATTATTAGAAAAAAATCAGGCAATTCTTTTCTCTGTAAAGGCTCTAAATTTTAGAAATGACAAAAGTTTTCGGAGTCTGACAAAAGAGGGCTAGATCTCGTGGTAATTTGTTGATTTCCATTACTAACTACAATCAGTCTTACGCTAATTTACACAGACAAGTCTCTAATAATCCCGATAATGGCTTGCAAGATTTACCGTAGTTTTTTAAAAATGTAAGTCATTATTTTTTATTCATGTTTGCAGCAAGAATAGACAAGTTAAGAAAACATTTGAGAAGTCAAACCCTATTTGGTTTTGATAGTATGATTATTATTTGTTATTTCGATAAGATAAATTATAGGTCAGATAGGTTCTCTCTATGTCCCAAACAGATACTCAATCTTCTTCAAACACTGAAGTCGAACAACTCAAGGAAAGAATAAATAGTCTAGAAGAAAAATTATTGCGGGTTAGCAATATCTACCGTTATGAAACTCTCCAAAATCTTTTAAAAGAAGGCAAATGGTTAGAAGCAGACAAAGAGACAGTGCAACTAATTTTAGCAATTGCTGGTCAAACAGAAATAGAAAATTTACGTCCTGATGAAATAAAACAGATTGACTGTAGCGAATTACAGGTAATAGATCGTTTATGGCTTACTTATAGCGATAATCGTTTTGGTTTTAGTGTTCAGGTACAAATATATCAAGACTCAGGCGGTAGCGAGCAAACTACTATCGAACAAAATAATCAAGTATTAGAGAAGTGGGGCGATCGCCTGGGATGGCGAGAAAATGGAAATTGGATTAAATGCAGCGATCTTAACTATTCTAAGGATGCAAAAAAAGGAGGACTTCCTGGTCTTTGGTGGAATTCTCCCTATGGATCTAAAATGACTAATTACTTTTTAGCACGATTGATAAGTTGTCAAATTCGATCTTGAGTCGCGAAGTCATTGATCGCTAAGGCGATCGCTACATACGGACAAATCTTTGGCTGATACTTTTGATACAGTAGCTTTTCTTTTTACCTTCTAAGATACAACGTAAATATTACATAGTCATTGGTACACTGTCTTATATGATCGCAAACGCTATCAGTATATTCAATCGAAATTACTGTAATCTTATAAAAAGCAGACTGTTAGCAAAAATATGGGTTTTAAGTTAAAATCCATATTTTAGATTTTAATTTTATTTCTTACTTACTTAATTATCAACCCTTGATTTTATCAAGTTAAACAGAATAAATGATTTGTCTAAAAAAGCCTCGATTTATATCTGCTTCTTTAATACGTATAACTACCTCTGCTGTAGCTGTTACTTTACTATCAATTAGTCTTGGTGGCTGTGGTGGGAGCAAAAAAAAACAAGCCAGTAGTCAGCCACCCGCGATCGCCGTTAAATTAAAAACTATAAAATCAGCGACCATAATCGATAGTAGCCAATACGTTGGCTCTTTAGAGGCTATAAATCGCGTTAGCCTAGCATCTCGTACCCAAGGCAGAATACTAAAAATATATGCACACCAAGGCGATATGGTTAGTGTAGGAGATCCAATTGTTGAGCTTGAACCAACTCAACAACAGGAAGATGTTAATGCAGCTACTCAAAACGTTAATGTTCAAAAAGCTTCCTTGGGTCAAGTTCAAGCCGCAGTGAGTACAGCCGAAGCCAACCGCGCTGCTGCTGCTGCCGACGTAAAGGCTGCTAAAGCGGATGTTGAAGATTCACAGGCACAAGTAGAACTAGCAAAAATTAATAT
This sequence comes from Waterburya sp., assembly GCA_965218645.1. Classification (GTDB taxonomy): domain Bacteria; phylum Cyanobacteriota; class Cyanobacteriia; order Cyanobacteriales; family Xenococcaceae; genus Waterburya. Next base: position 3,212,028 of record OZ244627.1, read on the forward strand.
TAAGCGAACCAGATTTTTAGTAAAAAACGGGGCTCAGGCTCGACAGAATTTAGATAACAGAAATAGCACTCTTAAAACCAGTATTGCTCAACTTAATTCTCAACAAGCAACTCTCAATGCAAAAATTGAATCCCTGCGGGCAGCGGAAAAACAGGTAGATGAAGCTAGAGCTAATGTGGATGGACAGACTGCAACTATCAAACAGGCAGAAGCACAGCTAGGCTCTACAAGACAAGATTTGGATTATAATCAAATAACTGCACCTATAGATGGTATTGTCGGTAGTTTTGATACTACGAAAGTTGGTGACTATGTTAGTGCGGGAACAGAGTTAACCACCATTACCAATAATAACAGTTTCAACCTCAACATTAATATTCCTGTAGAATATCGCGATCGCCTCAAGCCAGGACTATCGGTACAGGCTATCAACAACGATGGTAGCCCAGGAGTTGAAGGAAAAATTACCTATATCGCACCTTTAGTTCAACAAAACACTCAATCTGTTGTGACCAAAGTTACTTTTACCAATCAGGCAAGTCTTAGAGATCGAGAATATGTGCGAGTTAAAGTTATTTGGGACGAGAAGCCAGGAGTATTGATCCCCACCACCGCTATATCAACCTTGGGGGGACAAAGTTTTGTTTATGTCGCCAAAAATAACTCTCAACCGAAAGATAATGCTAAGTCTTCAGCCAAAAATAACTCTCAACCGAAAGATAATGCTAAGTCTCAAAATAATACCAAGTCTTCAGGCAAATCTTTAGTTGTCCAGCAGCAACCAGTCAAGTTAGGCAATATTCAAGATCAAAGTTATCAGGTCGTATCAGGACTCAAACCAGGAGACAGGGTGGCGGTTTCTAATATTCTTAGTCTCAAAGACGGCACATCTATCACGACAGCCCAACAAAATAAAGCCAAGAACAATGAGGCTGTTTCAGACGCGAGTAGTGAGTAGGGGCGATTTGGACGCAAAGCTAATCCTTTAGGGCAATCGCCCCTGCTTTTTTTAAAAACTTTCTACTTAAAAAAGAATGTCTATATCAACCCCATTCATTAAAAGACCTGTATTAACTACAGTTTGTTCGATTGTAATTGTGCTATTGGGAGCTATTTGCATAGCATTATTGCCCTTAGATAAACTTCCTCAGATTGCTCCTAAGCAAATTACTGTAAGTGCCAATTATGTAGGTGCAGATGCTCAAGTTACTGTAGATAATGTAACTACCGTATTAGAGCGAGAAATTAACGGTAGCGAGGACGTAAAGTGGATTGACTCCAACACCGACAGTAACGGTAATGCAACTATCAATGTGTCTTTTCCGATTGAGAAAGATACAAATATCTCTCAGGTGTTAGTGCAAAACCGAGTTGCTCAGGCACAGTCGAGTTTACCACAAAGCGTTATTTCTACAGGAGTAACTACTGAGAAACAATCTCCCAGTATTACTCTAGTTTATGGTGTGTATTCCGAAAAAAATGCAGCGGGGGAATATTATTATGACCCCGTATTTCTTTATAATTACGTTGATCGATATGTATGGAATGAACTGAAGCGAATTGAAGGGGTAGGAAGTCTCCGTCTATTTGGTTCGGCTACTTATTCAATGCGGATTTGGCTCGATCCTGATAAACTGGTCGCCAGAGGATTAACTTCTAGCAATGTGGTTGATGCAATTTCTAATCAAAACTTTCAAGTCGGTACAGGCGGGATAGGCAAAGAACCAGCAACGACTTCGCAACAGTATGAGCTACCGTTGCAGGTCAACGGGCGTTTTACTACCGCCGAAGAAGCAGAAGATATAGTAGTACAAGTAGGATCAGACGGTACGCTTATTAAAGTTAAGGATGTTGGACGAGCCGAACTGGGAGTAGAAAATTATTTTACCAAGGCCGTATTTGATGCAAAAGATCCCGCAGTTGCCTTGCTTATTAATCAACTTCCTGGTACAAACGCCCTGGATACTGCCTCTGCGATTAAAGCGAAAATGGCAGAATTGCAAGCAAGTTTTCCTAGAGGTTTGAAAGTAGCAGTGGTTACTGACAATACCTCATTTATCAATGCTTCTCTCAAAGATATAGTAGTAACTTTAATCCAGGCGATAGGATTAGTAATACTAATTATCTTTCTCTTTCTTCAGGACTGGCGTACTACTTTGATTCCAGCGATCGCTATTCCTGTATCTCTAGTTGGGGCAATGATTGCTCTAAAGGCTTTTGGATTTACTCTTAATCAACTAACTTTGTTTGCCTGTGTACTAGCAACGGGTTTGGTGGTAGATGACGGTATTATTATTGTAGAAGCGGTAGTAAGTAAATTATCTCAGGGAATGCGTCCAGTTCAGGCAGCTTTAGATTCAATGGAAGAATTGGCAGGAGCGGTATTTTCCACCACTATAGTTTTGTTAGCTGTATTTATCCCCGTGACCTTCTTTCCTGGTACGACGGGAATTGTCTACAAACAGTTTGGCTTGACTATAGCTTTTGCAATGATTTTTTCTTTCTTTAATGCGATAAGTTTTTCTCCTGCCATGTCAGGGATATTTCTTCGCCCCGCAGAACCTGCAAAAGGACCTGTAGGCTGGCTATTCCCTCGATTTAATCGTGGCTTTGACTGGGTAAAAGGACGTTACAGAGGTTTGATTGAATTTCTGATTGGTCTAAAAATATTAGTTATCGTGGTGTTTATTGGCGGTTTGGTACTGACAGGCTGGACTTATATTAGCTTGCCCCAAGGATTTATTCCCGATGAGGATCAGGGCTATTTCATCAACATTATTGAAGCCCCCGCTGGAGTTTCCTTGGGCTACACCCATAACATTACCAAACAGGTAGCAAAAATAATTATGGGACATAAAGATGTGCAAAGCTCTGTTGGACTAACGGGATTTTCTTTTGACGGTCAAAACAGCAACAAAGCACTTGTGTTCGCTAAACTTACTCCCTGGGAAGAGCGGACTGGAAGTTCTAGCTCGGTATTTGGACTATTGCAACAAGTAAACCAGGAGTTTCAACAAAAAATTGATGGTGCCAGAGTGATTGCCGCTAATGCTCCTCCTGTGGATGGCTTGAGTAACATTGGTGGTTCGGAAATTTACATCGAAGACCGGCAGGGAAAGGGAATTGATGGTCTGATAAGTAATACTCAACAGGTAATTGCCGCAGCCAGCAAAAGACCCGAAATTGGTCAAGCAATAAGCACCTTTACCTTTGATAGTCCGATGCTCAAAGCAAACATCGATCGCGACAAAGCCAATGCTCAAAATGTTGATGTCAACGAAATCATCGGCACTCTACAAACCTATCTCGGTTCTAACTATGTCAATCAGTTTGTGCTTGATGGCAGACTATACCGCGTATATGCTCAGGCAGAAGCAGCAAGTCGTAGTAACCCTGATGATATCGACAGCCTCTACGTGCGCTCTCGTGATGGAAATTCAATTCCAATGAGTGCGCTGTTAAAAGCTCAGAAAACTTCCTCGCCCCCAATTCTTACCCATTACAATGTCTACCCAGCGATTAAGATCAATATCTCTCCTGCTGGTGGCTACAGTTCAGGACAAGCAATAAAAGCAATGGAAGAGGTTGCTACAGCTACTCTACAACCAGGTTTTGGTTACGAGTGGACAAGTACCGCTGCCGAACAAAGAACGTCTGGAGGTGCTGCACCTTTAGTGTTTGGCTTGAGTTTTGTGATGGTTTTCTTAGTGCTAGCGGCTCAATATGAAAGCTACATCGACCCTTTGATTATCTTGCTCACTGTGCCTCTATCTATCTTAGGTGCATTGGGTACAATTTGGCTTCGGGCAACTCTTTTACAGGCTGGGGGAGTTTATCCCGTTTTGGACAACAATATTTATGTCCAAGTAGGATTACTTATGTTGGTCGGTATAGCAAGTAAAAACGCAATTCTGATTGTTGAATTTGCAAATCAAAACCGCGATCTGGGCATGAGCATCACAAAAGCTTCTATTTACGCTTCGGAGGAACGTTTTCGACCAATTTTAATGACTGCGATTTCTGCCATAGTCGGCTTTACACCGTTGGTAATTGCCTCTGGTGCTGGGGCGGTAAGTCGCTGGTCGTTGGGTACGGCGGTATTCGGAGGAATGATAGTGGCAACTGTCTTGAGTCTAATCCTTGTCCCGATTCTTTACATTGTTATTAAGGACTTTGAAGAGTCTTTTTTGAAAGGAGGTAGAAAGAAAAACAGGAAGCAAAAAAGACGGGAAGAGACAGAGCAAGAATCAGAAGATCGCGCCAATAATAATCATAATAGGAGTAATAGACAAGAGGAAAATGCAGAACAAGAATCGACAACTAATAACTAATAATATGCGAAGCAATATCCTTTAGGGCTAATAAAATGTTTAAAGAATGGAATTTCAATGACTGGATAAATAATAGCTTGTTTTTTCTAACAATTGTCATCTTAATTTGTTCGTTTATATTTTTATAACTTTTTAAAACTATGAATATTAGAATGCTAATTTTCTCAGGAATCATGACCGCCTTAGCTGGTTCTTTATTAGGATTAGTAGTTGCCCATATTGCCGAGAAAGACTCTAGACGATCTGCTGTGGTTATTGTGGGGACTGGTCTGGGTTTTGCGATCGGTGTTGGTTATGAAGCAATGCAACAGAATAGAGAAAGAGAAACGGATTAAGCAAGGATTAGTAAGTAGTAAGTATCAAACGGGTAAGAGGTAATGAGTAATAAATATTTCAATCAGATAACAAGCGAAATCGTTAAACCAGCCTTTTCTGGTAAATATTTAATTGTTTTAGTAATAGCTATTACTGCTATAGGCATCAATTACTATTATTCTATGAGCATGGCATTTTTAACTACATTTGCTTTGGCTTATTTAACCAAAGGTTCACGTTCTAAATAGCTACTAAAACTTACTACCTCCTACCTAAAAAATATGCTTTCTCAAATTGTCCGCCCGATGGTTAATACTCAGATACATCTATTGGCTAAAAGTAAAGCAACAAAGATAACTTTAATCAAAACTATCGCCAAATGGCTTGGTTTTCTGGGGGTAGAGGCTCAAGTTAATCAACTAAACACCATGGGAGACAAAATTCAGGTATCAATTACTGTTGGTCAACCAGAAAATAGCGATCGCACCGACTGGCAAAAAATCTTAGATAATCTTAGTCAAGATACTTCAAAAGCAAAATTGGTCAACCACTCTAATTCGATTCCTGCCGAGCAAGAAACAAAATATTACCGTATTCTAGCCTACGCTATTCAAATGGGCGATCGCGGTCAAGTTACTGATTGGGAGAAAATACATCCTCAGTTACAAGGACTTGGACTCAAAGAATCAATAATATTAGGTGTTAAATCGGCTTTAAAAGTACCACAATCTATAGATCGCCTAGTCAAAGATTTAGATGCAGATGTGGCAGCAATAGCACTTTCTCAAGCAGCCAGTATTGCTTTACTCGATCGCCAGGTAAACCCCGAAGAATATCAAGTAATGCAAACCTTATTAAACGCGATGACGGATAACTGTCGTTAAGTGTCGTTAAGTAATGATTATTTAATTATTCCCTACTCCCTACCTCACGAGGATAGACTTTTTACATTTGACTGTATTGTTTGACTTGGAGACGGGGGGATACGGAGACTAGGAGAAATATATAGTATCGCAGTACGTTAATCGGTTAGGACAGAAAAAGTAAGTAAAAAGTAGCCAAGGTGTACTCGCCGCAGGGAGTGTCCTAACACAGCCTCGTATTGCTGTAACTTTGGGTACATGTTAATACTACATGACTTTCAGCTTGACAAATTTGGATCATGCGTTTGAGAGCGATACATTTTAACCTGAACTGAGGTTCTCTAGGTACTAAAATTGTAAAATTGAATCATGATTATAAATTTTGGCAAATTGCCATGTTATTGAAACAAAATAAACGAAAGGTCATTAAAAATATTATATTTACTAGTCTATTAGCTTTACTGACTGGCTGTGGCAATAGTAACGCCCTTGAAAGTTTCGTTGGTGCCGATCCAGAATTGCTTAAAAATAATGGAAAACAACTATCTCAGCAAAGAGCTGATCAAGGGAAACCATCTACTGCCGACGATGCTTTATCGTCAGACAATACTCAAAACAAACCAGCCAATAATAAAGCTAAGGTTTTGGAGTCTGAGGGAGAATCGACAAAATCTCAGTCATCGGGATTACCGCCAAACTTCCCCAAATCATTTCCTTTATATCCTCAAGCTCAACTAAAAGAAGCGAAGAGAGAGAATGAAACATCAGGAAGATTAACTTGGAATAGCCCAGATAATCAAAAAGCGATCGCTGATTATTATGAAGCAAAGTTAGCTGCCAAAGACTGGAAAATTATTAAGCCGTTTAACCTTAATTCTCAACTGGAAACAGCTAAAGCGATCGCTGTTAAAAATGATCTTAGAGTCGATCTTGCTTTAGTGCGATCGCAAAATAAAGCTAATAACAACGGCACGAAAATATCTGTAATCTATCAGCCTATTGAAGCAAATATCGGACGTGGTAACTCTCAAGGAATTAATTCCGAGGATAAACTAAGCCAGATTAAACCTGAAGCCAAGTCGCAGCAGCAGAAAAATTCTAGCGATCGAGAGCCAAAGTCTAGTGATACATCTGATACTAAGTCTTTTAACTCGTCTGGAGTTGATTTTCAAGATTTAAATCTAGCTCCCGAACAATTACGTCAGCCTTTAGAGTCAGTAGTAGCTTTAAATATTTTGACTCCCTATACTGGTAACGGCAATATTGAATTAAGCAAGTTTGCTCCCAATAAAATAATTACTAGAGGCAAATATGCTCGTTGGCTAATTACAGCTAATAATCGCTATTTCCAAGATAGCTCTGATAAAAAGATTTATCTTGCTACTACAACTGACGAACCTGCTTTTCAAGATGTGAAGCCAAATAATCCAGATTTTGAAGCGATCCAGAGTTTAGCAGAAGCTGGGCTGATACCTTCTCGGCTAACGGAAGATAGTAATAATATTTTGTTTAAACCTGATGCACCTTTAACAAGAGAAGATCTGCTTGCCTGGAAAGTTCCTTTAGATATGCGCCAATCTTTACCAAAAGCATCAATTGAGGCTATCAAGGAAAGCTGGGGGTTTCAAGATGCAGGGAAAATTGACTCTACGGCAATTAGGGCTTTGTATGCCGATTTTCAAAATGGCGATCGCTCTAACGTACGGCGTATTTATGGCTATACTACTCTCTTTCAGCCTAAAAAACCTGTAACTCGCGCTGAAGCTGCTGCTTCGTTATGGTACTTCGGATTTCAGGGAGATGGAGTTACAGCTAAAGAAATTTTAAAAACTGAATCTAAAAGTTAAATCGCTTGTCGATCTTAAAGCTTAAAATCTCTACTAAACTATGAACAAACCCCCTGTACGACTTATGCTTGATTTAGAACCTATATTTGAATTTTCTCGTCACAACTGTGTAGCAATTTGCTCGTTTTTAGTTCCAGCTAACTTAATCGCCACCATTATCACCATAACCTTAGCGATCAAAAGCCATTCATTACCAGCAATAAATAGATCGATGGGATTTGCTTCCATCTTTGCTGTAACCTTGTTTATACACGTTTCAACCTGGTTTGCGATCGGCGTAATTACCCCCGTCACCTTTGTTTTGTTTGGACTAGGAGCAACTTGCTTATTGATTAACGCCTTAGCAATTATTTATCGCCGACAAATTGCCCAAGTCTTAACAGCAAATCTGTGATAGTTAAAATATAAACAACCTAGAAAGCTTCTAAGTCTCTTTTATAATTAAAAATTACGCTTTTGGTTTAAGAAAGACAAGAGCCTGTCGCCAAATAATTGTCTGCTGATTGTAATGATCTACTACACAAAGACAATCAGCGTCTTGCCAAATTATTTTGCCAACCACAAGGTCATCAGTGACTAATTTTAGTTCTACTTCCTGTTTGTCCTTAACATATTTTTGGACTTGAATTACTCCTGGCAAAGCGGTATCAAATTCAGACATATCAATTTTCGTTAAATAATATAGAGGAAAGTCAAAGATGGTAATCGAGTTTAGCAAATATCAGGGATTAGGCAATGATTTTATTTTGATTGACAATCGTCATTCTACCGAACCCATAGTTACTCCTGAACAAGCAGCTAAAATGTGCGATCGCCATTTTGGCATTGGTGCAGATGGGGTTATTTTCGCCTTGCCAGGCAAAGAAGATACAGAATACACCATGAGAATTTATAATTGCGACGGTTCAGAACCAGAGATGTGTGGCAATGGTATCCGCTGTCTAGCTAAGTTTATCGCCGATCTTGAGGGAAACGCAAGAATTAATAAATCTTACAGAATTAATACTTTAGCAGGGGTAATTATACCCAAACTTGAAAGTAATGGAGAAGTTACGGTTGACATGGGAAAACCCCAGTTAGCAGCCGCAAAAATTCCTACAACCTTGAATTCTCCTGACGGCAAAGTTGTGGCTCAATCTTTAACAGTTGGCGATCGCTCTTGGTTAGTTACAGCAGTTAGTATGGGCAATCCTCACTGTATTATATTTGTTGAAGATAGCGCAGCCATAGATTTAGCTAAAATCGGACCTTTATTTGAACATCACTCCGTTTTTCCGCAGCGAACTAATACAGAGTTTATTGAGATAGTGAGATCGGACTATCTGAAGATGAGAGTTTGGGAAAGAGGTGCTGGTATTACCTTAGCCTGTGGAACTGGTGCTTGTGCGACCGTGGTAGCGGGAGTTTTAAATGGCAAATGCGATCACTACTGTACCGTAGAATTACCAGGAGGCTGCTTGCAAATAGACTGGTCTGAGGCTGATGGCAAGGTGTATATGACTGGTTCTGCTACGGAAGTATTTAGGGGTAATTATTAACTGATGTTACGCACTGATTATTTTGTGATGACTGGGAAAAGCGATTGTCTTGAACGTCAAGTCTAATTCTTAGATTCAGGCGATCGCCATATGAAAAATTTTATTAGCTCCGTTACTGTATTGTGCGTTTTTTTACCTCCAATAGTATCATAACGATTTAATGTTATGAAACGGTTAAAAAATTTTATTAAATAAGGTACAGATTTGCTAAACTTGCTGCATAATGAGGTGTGGCACTATAGGTAGGGTTTGAAGTAAAAAGAAGCATCTTAAACCGCTATATGTAGTATCCACCCCCCTAAATTATCCACTTGACTAGTACCTGCAATGAAATTATCTTCTGTCGAACAAGCAGAACAAGCAAGAAGCCTACTATTAACTCAATTAAAGGAACATCAAACGCCCATGAGTCTACAGGATTTGGGGCTTAATTTGGGTGGTCAATCAAAACTGTCTCATCGTACTCTTAAAGAGGCTGCATGGCGATTGGTTGAAGAAGGAAAAGCCAAATTTAATTCTACTTGGGATTTAGAGATTTTGTAATTTCTTACCAGAAATACGGCTAAAAAGTTTGTTAAGGCGTACTATCAAGATGAAAGTACGCTTTTTTATGGTGTGGATTATTTATGTTGGATAGACATCAAAGACAACATAATCCTTTTGGGAATCAAGGCGATAAACCAGGAGATAGTCGTAAGTCTTTTGAGATTGATCGCGATCGCATTTTGTATTCTTCGGCATTTCGGCGTTTGGCACACATCACCCAGGTAGTAACTTCTCAAGAGGGTCATGTATTTCATAACCGTCTTACCCACTCTCTAAAAGTAGCTCAAGTAGCCCGTCGATTAGCCGAGAAACTAGTAGCAGAACAACCAGATGTAGCAGAAGAGATCGGCGGAGTTGACCCTGATGTAGTAGAATCTGCTGCCTTAGCTCATGATTTGGGACATCCTCCCTTTGGACACATCGCCGAAGAACAATTAGATGCTTGTGCTGTAGGGGCAGGTTTAGCAGATGGTTTTGAAGGCAATGCTCAGTCTTTTCGGATCGTGACTAGATTGGCAATCCATCGGATCGACTATTATGGTTTAAATCTGACTAGAGCTACCTTAAATGCAGTCTTAAAATATCCTTGGTTGCGATCGCCCGATCTTACTTCTAAAAAGCATCGCAAGTACTCTATCTATTCTTTAGACCAGCCAGCCTTTGATTTTACTCGCCCACAACCTAATGATGCTCAAACAATTGAAGCTAGCATTATGGATTTTGCTGATGATATTACCTATAGCGTCCATGATTTAGAGGATTTTTATTTGGCTGGTTTAATTCCTCTAGAGTTGTTGGCAACAGATGGAGATGAGCTAGATCGTTTTATTTTAGAATGGCTACGGGAGTTTCCTAATAATCGCGTGGCAAAGGTAGTAAAAGCTAACCCTTTGCGATTTCAACGTTTTCTTAATGCTACCTACAATCTTAAGGGACAATATCGTCCTGGTTCTTTTGAACAAAAAGCCCAGATTAAACGGATTAGCTCTCAATTAATCCAAACCTATGTCCAGTCAGTTAAGTTGAGCAGTAAATATGGCGATCGCGGTTATTTGAAATATAATCGTGAACGAGAAGAAGAACTAAAGTTTCTTCAACGTATTGTCTGGGCTTACGTTATTTCTAATCCCCGCATGGCTACTCAAAGATACGGACAAAAAAGAATTATCAAAACCCTGCTTGACATTTATCTAGAAGCAATTGGCGATCGCGATTTAAGCTTTATTCCTGCTCGCTTTGTGCGCGAATTTCTAGAAATTGAAGAAAATGCAGCTAACTCTACCCAAATTAGTCAAGAAAAAACCCGCATGGCTGTAGATATTGTAGCAGGGTTGAGCGAAGTAGAAGCCGTAATTCAATATCGTCGTCTGACAGGAATTAGTCAAGACTCTTTTTTTGATAGCTGGAACAATTAATAATGATAACGACATTGAACGATGATAATGTATTCGTCTTTAACCTGGTAAATTAGGCGATGTTCTTGATTGATTCGACGAGACTGAAGTCCCGACAGATCAAATTTAAGAGGTTCGGGTTTGCCTATTCCTTCACAGGGAGTTCTTTGTATATCTTTGATTAATTGATTAATACGTTTAAGTATTTTTTTATCTGTCTTTTGCCAATACAAATAATCTTGCCAAGCATCATCTAAAAACATAATGTCCATAGAGAATTAAACTGACTCTATTTCCTCTTTTTCAATTAATTCTCGTTGTTGATATTTACCCTCTTTTAATTGTTCTAGTGCCTTATAAAGACGCTGGGCATTATTAGGACTTCTCAGTAAGTACATTGTTTCCTCAATGGCACTGTAGTCTTCTAGAGAAATCATGACTACAGGACTTTCTGACTGGCGAGTAATAATGATTGGGGTGTGATCGTCACAAACTTGATTCATTACCGTAGTAAAGTTTTTACGAGCTTGAGTATATGTGATTGCATCCATAGCTATAATTACCGTATTTTTCTTTATTGTAGCCACTTAAGTACGCAAATGGTCAGATACTATCTTGCTGAGTATTTCAGCGATCGCTTTTGGTTCTAGGAATGGCGGAAGTTGTCTAGTATCCTAAGCTAATTTGTCCTGGGGCGAGATTAATTTCTGTGGTTGCTCCAGGCGATCGCAATTTTACTTTTAACCTACCATCCGTAGTTACTCCCATTACCTTCCCAGGACAGTTATTCACTGTTACTTGTTTGCCTAAACTATTTAGTATTGCTAAATAATCAGCTAATAATTGCTCAATTCCTACTGCTAAATAATATTGATATCCGAAAACAATTCCGTAAGCAGTAATTGCTGCTAATTCTTCTAAAGATGCAATGTTTGGCTGAGGTTTGTTTTGATAATAAGACTCAAGACTAATACCAACATCAGGAACAGAATTACGCCAATTAATTCCCACTCCCACCACTGCTTGAGCTATTTTATGCTGCACATTACGAGCTTCAATTTTTATCCCTCCTAACTTACGCTGATTTAAAATCAAATCATTCGACCATTTAATAGTTACTGGTAGCTCATGATGTCGTAAAACTGTAGCAATTCCCCAGGCTGTCGCCATGACTAGATGTGAATTATTTTTAAGATCTAAATCTAGATCTAGAGCAACAGATAAATATAGTCCACCTTCTGCTGAAACCCAATTTTTTCCCCATTGTCCTTTACCTGCGGTTTGCTGAAAGGCAATTGCCCCTACAGGAACTTTTTCTCCCCGATCAATCAATTCCCAGAGTTTTATATTGGTAGAGTTAATGCTATCGAAGACAAATATGGGAATAAACGAGATATTGTCTATTTCAGTAATAATTTGACTCTGGTTAAGTTTTTGCCAAACTTGTTTGTGTATTTCTGGGTTAAAAGCCAATATTATTTATCTATGGTGTAAGTGATTAGAAAAAGATAACAAAGTATAATTGCATTAAAGCCGATCGCCTGCTGGAGAGGATTAACATTGTTGAATCAATTAACTATTGGAACACAAAATAGCGATCGCACTTTTGTAATTACAGATGCCTCTTGGGAGGAATACGAAAATCTAGAACTTCCTCATCATTTAGTCTCCTTTCGTAATCGAGTTATAACTATTGTGTCCCCTGGGCGAAATCATGAAATGATCGGCGATTTGATTCGAGCAGTTATCTGGGGGTATTGTCGCCAAATTAAGTTGCTTCCCTATACTTTTAACCAAACTAGATTAAAGCAAGAAGGGCAGGAAGGCAAAGAGCCAGATGTAGCTTACTCTTTTAGTATAAATAAAGAAAGCCCCGATCTGGCGGTTGAAGTTAATCTCACTTCAGGTAGCATAGACAATCTGACCAAATATCAGTATTTAAACATTCCTGAAGTTTGGATTTGGGAACAAAATAAAATTAGGTTTTTTGTTAAAGATAATGTTGGATATTTGGAAAAAACAGCAAGTATTTATTTGCCTGGATTAAAGAGTGAGGAAGTCACCAAAATAATAAATAGTTGTTTCGTGAAAAGCCCCTTAGAAGTTGATAGACTGCTTAACTCTGATTCATGATCTTAACTATTGAACATTGACTAACGGTTTTAAGCCTACTTCCAAACCACAACAGTTAGGACAGTTAGAGCAGTTTAAAACCCCAATTTACCGTTAGCTATCTTAATCTCAAACAAGGGTCAAACACCTATTATTTTGTTAACAATAAAATTTTGTCCGAACCATTGAAACCAATGATAAATGTTAAATGATCAATGCTAAATGAAATGACCATAACGCCTGAAACAAAGAAAAAAGTTGTTCTGTTGAGAGAACAACTTCAAAAAGCGGGTTATGCCTATTACGTTTTGGATGAACCCATTATGGAGGATACAGTATATGACAAGCTGTATCGTCAGCTACAGGATTTAGAGGCAGAATATCCTGAATTAGTTACCGCTGATAGCCCTACGCAAAGGGTGGGGGACAAGCCAGCATCGCGGTTTACTTCGGTTAGGCATAATATTCCTCTATATAGTTTAGAAAATGCTTTTAACTCGGCAGAATTGGCTAAATGGCAAACTCGCTGGCAAAAACAGATTGAAAATATGCCTGAGCTTAACTATGTATGTGAGTTAAAAATAGACGGTAGCGCGATCGCCTTGACCTACGAAGACGGTATTTTAGTTAGGGGTGCAACTCGTGGAGATGGAGTTACGGGGGAAGAAGTTACCCAAAACATTAGAACTATTCGCACCATTCCCCTAAAGTTAAGTCTAAATGACCCACCTGCAAAAGTAGAGGTGAGGGGAGAGGCGTTTTTACCTTTAGATGTATTTGCAGTAATCAATCAAGCCAGAAGTAAGTCAGGAGAGACTTTATTTGCTAACCCGCGTAACGCTGCTGCGGGTACACTGCGTCAGCTAGATTCTAAAATCGTTGCCCAACGTCAGCTAAATTTCTTTGCCTACACTTTGCATAGTGAAGGTACGCAGCAGAAAATTAATTCCCAGTGGGAATCTTTAGAGATGTTACAGCAAATGGGTTTTTTGGTTAACCCCAATCGTAAGCTGTGTGCATCTTTAGCAGAAGTAGAGGCATACTTTCAAGAGTGGGATACGGGCAGAAAAAACTTACCCTATCTGACTGATGGTGTAGTGGTAAAAGTAAACGACTATCAACTGCAACAACAGCTAGGGTTTACGCAAAAATTTCCTCGCTGGGCGATCGCCCTTAAATATCCTGCCGAGGAATCTCCCACGCTAGTCAAAGATATTATTGTCAACGTCGGTCGTACTGGAGCAGTAACGCCCATGGCTGTGATGCAGCCTGTGCAGCTAGCAGGAACAACGGTACAAAGAGCAACTCTACACAATAGCGATCGCGTTACGGAATTGGACATCCGCGTTGGTGATACGGTGATCGTTCGCAAAGCGGGAGAAATTATCCCCGAAGTTGTCCGTGTTCTCAAGGATTTACGCTCTTCTGGTACCGTCCCTTATCAGATGCCAACTAGCTGCCCTGAATGTAATTCAGCTTTAGTTCGTCCCCAAGATGAAGCCGTTACTCGCTGTATTAATAGTTCTTGTCCAGCCATTCTCCGAGGCAGTATTATTCACTTTTGCTCTCGTAATGCTTTAGATATTCGCGGTTTAGGCGAGAGAATAGCCATACTACTGATAAAAAACAGTTTAGTACATTCTGTTGCCGATTTATACACTTTAACCGTCGAACAAATTGCCAGTTTGGAAAGAATGGGAACAAAATCAGCAGAGAATCTGGTTCAGGCGATCGCTGAATCAAAAAATCAAGACTATGACAGAATTTTATATGGCTTGGGTATTCGTTACGTAGGCAGCGTTAACGCCAAGATCTTGACCGAAAACTTTCCCACCATTGAGGAGTTATCTCAAGCATCTTTTGAATCCATAGAAGCAGTTTATGGCATTGGCGAAGAAATAGCCCAGTCGGTTTTTGAATGGGTAAGAATAGCTGACAATCAAACTTTAATTAAACAGTTACAAGCAGCAGGATTAAAGTTTGTTTCTATTCAATCTACCTTAGATACTGTAGATCAATCTCAGCAAGTCTTAGCAGGTAAAACTTTCGTAATTACAGGAACTTTACCTAGTTTGAAACGCAGTGAAGCACAAAAACTTATAGAACAAGCAGGGGGAAAAGTAACGGGTTCAATCAGCAAAAAAACTGACTATCTATTGCTAGGAGAAGACGCTGGTTCTAAATTAGCTAAAGCCCAAAAGCTAGGCATTCCTCAACTAAGCGAAGCCAAACTATTAGATTTGCTTAACAACTAAGTACAGCCAAGGCATACCTTGTCTATTCTGACTTCAATCAAACCACTCAACCTTATCCTTAATTGGTTCACGACGGCTTTTTGTGCAGGGATTATCGCTATATCCTAAATATAAATAACCCAGACATTTATCTTTTTCTGCTAAACCAAGAAAACTTTTTAATTCTTCAGTATAGGTAATGCCTCCCGATCCCCAAAAGCTGCAAATCTCGTAAGCTGCTGCGGTTAGTGCCATGTTTTGTACACTACAGGCAACAGCTTCTATCTCTTCGACCTCTGGAATCTTTTCTGTTGTTTGTCGTTCCATACAGATAACAATTACATGAGAAGACTTAAGCACGTTGGTCTTCATACGCTCATATTTTTCAGGTTGAAATTTATCGGCGGGGGTAAGTTTTTTATATAAATCCGCTTGAAAATTTCCCAACTTTTGCAATCCAGAATCAGTAAATACTTTATATCTCCAGGGTTGAGTTAAGCCATGATTGGGAGCCCAATTGGCATTTTCTAGTATCTTCCAGATGATCTCATCTTTTATTTTTTGTCCATTGAAAAGACGCGGTTTAGTAGAACGACGGGATCTTATTATTTGAGTTAGCTGTTCAGTAAACATAACCATAAGTAAAATAGTAGCGCATTTCTTATTAGTAAAAGTTCTTAAATGTTATTTTTGTCTGGTAATTATACCTGATGCAAAAAGAAACATTACTTAAGTATTAAATATTTTCCAGCCGTGAATTTTATATAATAATATTTAAAGTTATTGACAACCAAAACTTTAGCCAAAGCTAAGTTTCCCATAATTTAATAGTAAAAGGGTGTCGAAAAATCAGATCGAGGTTAGATTATATATTGTGTAATTCTACAGTTATGACAGACAACATTAGGTTACTGCCGTCTAGTTGAATTAACATATTCTTAGATTTATCGTTCAGTAATCTCTCTCATAATTTATATATTAAATAGAGAGACATAACAATAAAGTGAATTTGATTCACGCCTAAGCTAAAAGCTAAAGACTATTACCTATGAAAGACACTTCTACCAAAGATAATAAAAAACTGCTGCTCATAGATGATGACCCAAATTTGATTTTGCTGGTTAAAGATTATTTAGAATTTAGAGGATATAACGTAGACACGGCAGAAAACGGTAGGGAAGCTCTAGAAGTTCTAGATCAAAACATTCCTGACATGATTATTTGTGATGTTATGATGCCTGAAATGGATGGTTACGCTTTAGTAAAACATATCCGCGAAGAACCAGTTACAAATCGAATTCCTGTATTGTTTCTCTCGGCTAAAGGTCAAAGTCAAGACAGAGTTAAAGGGTTAAATGAAGGTGCAGATGTATACATGGTCAAACCTTTTGAACCAGAAGAATTAGTCGCTCAGGTAGAATCTTCCTTAAGTCAGCTTAAACGCTGGGAGCAAGGTCGTCCCAAAGGCTTAGACGGCGCGCCCACTATTATTGTGCCTCACAACGTAGAATTAACTCCTACAGAACTAAAAGTAGTACAGCTAGTAGCTAAAGGAATGGCAAATCGCGAGATTGCCCAACAGTTAAACGTCAGCCAGAGAACTATTGAGAGTCATGTATCAAATATGCTCAATAAAACTAGTCTTAATAATCGTACTGAACTAGCACGCTGGGCAATTGAAAGCAGTATGGCATAAGAATTTGGGGTTAAAATCTACTAACCCCAAGAAAAACTTGCTCATGTACTAAATAGTCTGTTAATATGTATTCCTATGTGCTGGCGTAGCTCAGTTGGTAGAGCAGCTGATTTGTAATCAGCCGGTCGCAGGTTCAAGTCCTGTTGCCAGCTTTGTTTAACCTCTAAAGAGGAAGCAGCAAGGCTTTTTTCGACTGGTTTGGAATTTATCAAAAAGGATAAAACAGCGGAGTTAAAGTTATTGTAATTAGCCAAAATAAAATATTTAGGGGAATACCGACGCGCATAAAATCGGTAAACTTATAGCCTCCTGGTCCATATACCATCAGATTTGTTTGGTAGCCGATAGGAGTAGAAAAGCTAGCAGAAGCCGCGATCATAATGGCGATCGCAAAAGGCATAAAGCTAACGTCCAAGCTTTTAGACAAAGCTAGGGCAATGGGAAAGATCAAGGCTGCTGCTGCATTGTTGGTAATTGCTTCGGTCAGGATGTTGGTAACGGCATAAATTATCGCTAAAGCTAGCCAGGGATTGTCTCCTGCAAAATGAGTCAGACCCGAGGCGATCGCTTCTGCTGCTCCCGTAGACTCTAATGCCTTGCCGATACTTAAAGCTGCGCCGATTACCAGTAATACTGACCATTCAATATTACGCAATGCCCTAATCGAAGAACAACAGCCTGTCAAAATCATGATGACTGAGGCTATAATTGCTGCTTTGAGCATACTCGTTAAGCCAATAGCAGTTAAAAAAACCATAACCCCTAAAATGGCGATCGCCAAAGGAGCTTTTTCGTGGCGTAAAGGCTCAGAATCAGGAATACCGTTAACTAGATAAAAGTCATTAGATATACGCTGTTGAGCCAAGAAATTGGCGTTTGCTTCTAGTAATAAAGTATCACCTGGTTGGAGACGTATACTACCTATTTTGCCCCGTAAGCGTTCTCCGTTTCGGGCTACAGCTAAGACCACCGCATTATATTGAGTGCGAAACTTCCCTTCGCGAATTGTTCGACCTACCATCGGACAAGTATTAGACACCACGGCTTCAATTAAACAACGCTCAGAGCGAGGAGTATCTAGCTTAAACACTTCATCCGTATCAGGCTGTAGCCCTCTGAGGCGATGCAGATCCACAATTGAATCAATCATGCCAATAAATGCCAGGCGATCGCCATCTCGCAAAATTTCTTTGGGGCTAACCGCAGGTATAATCATCTGCTCGCGGATAATCTCAACTAAATATAATCCTGGTAGTTGTCTCAAGCCAGCATCTTCAATACTCTTACCAGCTAGGGGACTATCCTTTGAAACCATCATTTCTACGGTGTATTGACGCACATCGTCGGTTTCGCTAATTACAGGCTGACGATCGGGTAAAACCCAAGGATGAGCAACAAACAAATAAATCATACCAGCGATCGCGCAGGGCAATCCGACCACCGCTAAATCAAATAACTTTAAGCTAGGTAAATCTGTCGTCGCTATTAGCAAGCCGTTCACAACCAAATTAGTACTCGTGCCAATTAAAGTGCAAATTCCCCCAAATATGGCTGCATAACTCAGGGGAATCATCAATTTAGAAGGACTGATCCGCAACTTTCTAGACCAGTTACTCACCACAGGAATAAACATCGCCACTACGGGAGTATTATTAAGAAAAGCACTCATGCCCATTACAGGAGTCATCAAACGAAAAAGAGCAGCATTTTGTCCTTTGGGCAAGCCTAAAACTCTTTGAGAAATCCAGTTTAGACCTCCCGTTTGAGATAAACCAGTAACTACAATATAAAGTACGGCTACAGTAATCATGCCTGGATTGCTAAACCCAGCCAAAGCATCTTCTTCTGTCAAAATGCCGCTAACATACAAAACCGCCGTACCACCTAAAAAAATAATTTCTGCGGGTAAAGTCGCGATCGCATTAAGCACAAAGACCCCCAGAGTCACGGCAATTGTTGCCCACCCTTGCCAAGAAAGCTCGAAACCAGAATCAGCAACCGCAGAGAACAAGCCAACGACACAGAAGGCAATAAGACCCACTAATGCTAATAAAAATAGTTTTTTACGAGTCCTAAAAGCGAAAATACGGCGAGAAAATCGTCGCGTCTCCATGCTTAATCCTCTAGAGATATTAATTTCTAAGTCAGTGTATCACGAATAAATCTTAAGCGTTTTAAAATGCAATTAAACACTAATCTTACTTGATTTTCAAATTCACTGCACCATAATAATCCTTAATTTAGCTGACGTGTATAGTAATTGAATATGAGCAAATTAACTGTAGAATCTCAAAAATTAGAGATGATTGACTATCTGACTCAAAAAAATTTTTTGTTCAAGGATTTGGATCGAGCGTGGCTAGCCAAACAAATCGCTTCACAGCAGCTTATTGAGGAAAAGTTATACTCTAGCCGTCCTATATATACGGCATTTCGCCCCGATACATCTTTAGAATATTTATATGTAGTAATCAACGGTGGACCAATTGTTGTCCGATCTACTCCTTTAGATCGCATTATCGCCCTAACTTATGCCAATAGCTGTTTTGGAATGCAAAATTTGGCTTTGAGCTACGGTAATCTCTCCAGTGGTTTTCCTAGTTTGGTAGAAGCCTATAAAACGGCAGACGTGGTTAAAATTCCGCTTGAGGTAATCAAATCAATACATCAAGAATGTGAAATATTTCGTCAGCGTTATGGGCTAATGTTTGAATTGCAGGAAAAATTTCAATATCATTTACTTAATTGCAGCACTTATCCTCCTCAAGCTGTGGCGGCATTATTGAGAGCTTTGATTTATCAAGAAAGAGAGCTAGGTAATCAACCTCAAGCTGATGGAGCATTTGTTTTTGATTTACCTGTAGATGTGATTGCCAAAGCTTGCCAACTAAATAATCGCACTGTAGAACAGGTTTTAAAAGGAATGACAAAAGTTGGGTTGCTAAAATCCCCAAAAGGTTCTCAAAATGATTTGCTCAGTGTAGTCGATCCAGAAGAACTGAAGGTGGTTTATGGAGCAACCCGCGATAAAGTTGCTTGGTGGCCTTTACGTTAACTATAGTTTCTTTAACTAAAACGTGGATTACCTTGGCAGCTACCAAAAACTTGAGAACAATTAAGCAATGGCGATCGCTCACAAGTCTCAATATTTTCTTAACCATTAGATCATTACGTAACCTAGCAGATCGTATATCATTACATTTTTAGGTTATGAGATCGAGTTTGTGTAAGGGCAAACAGTCGTTCCCCCTTAAAATTCATATTGTTCTGAGTAGAGTTGATATTGCAATAAAATATCATTTCAGCAGTAAATTTAACTAGAATAATGAGAGATAAAAATAATCTGTTTATTTTGTAACTTTTGATTATTGTTACTGCATTTAATCAGAGCTGGACATAGCTTTTATATATACAAAAACTATAACTAGATAAGTTAATTTAGATTACAATGCGAGAGGCTCAAACTCTACTAGATAATCGCTATTCCATTTTACATATAGAACGTACCAGTGATTTTAGTAAGGTTTTTTTCGCTTTAGACACTTACCAAAATCCACCACGTAGTTGTGTAATTAAAATACTCCAACCAGTTGTCCAAAAACCACAGGTTGCTCAATGGATAGAAGAGGAATTTCAAAAAGAGGCAAACCGTCTTAAACAATTAAGCTTGTGTAATCCTTATCTTCCTCAAATTTATACCTATTCAAAAGATCCTTTGGGCTATTATCTAGTTCGAGAATTAATTGAAGGCACAACTTTAAAAGAAAAACTGGAGACTAAGGGTAAGCTATCTGCCATAGAGGTTAGACAGATATTAGCCAAACTTCTAGAAGTGTTGAACTATTTGCACAAAAGAAAAGTAATTCACCAAAACATTAAGCCCAAAAACATCATTTTACGTAACAAAGATCATCTGCCGATGCCGATCAACTTTGGCAGTATTAAGCAGATAGTCACAACCTTTGATTTTTGTGGAGATAAGCAAATATTCTCTTCCAACAATGTTTATGGTTATATTCCCTCAGAACAAGCTTTAGGTCAGCCTGTACCTGCTAGCGATTTATATAGCTTAGGATTGACGGCAGTTTATTTACTGACGGCTAAAAATCCTTTGGATTTGCAGATTGATTTAAATCATGGCAACTTCAAAATGCCTTTAGAAATAAGTCATACAGATCCTGAGTTAGCAGCGATTCTTGCTCGTGCTATCAGTTTAAACTATAGAGATCGCTATAGTTCGGCTCAAGAAATGCTCGATGCTTTACTACAAATAAAATCTCAGCTATCTTTGGACAAAGACAAGCTAGAAAATTCCGACCTTAATCTTGATACACCCTCATCAAAGCCTGAAGGCACGTTTGTTTCAACTTTTAAAGCTGTAGCCGCCAAGCGAGCCAAATATGATCAACGCTCACAGCAGCAGACGAGTCAGCTGCCACTAAAGCCTAACTCTTTGCAGGGAACTGGCGAATTTTCTAGGGGATTTCGTCGCTTTTACAGCGGAGTAATCTATGACTTCAATTGGTGGAAAATCATTGTCTATATTCTAAGTAGTTTGTATGCTTTAGGTGCAGGTATAACTGCTCTATACGACTGGAGTTCAAGCCAAAATACTTTTATTCCCCAATTGCCTGAACCATCGACACCATTCCCTTCTACTTCAACCTATCCAACTAAAGCAGTCGGTAAAAAGCCATCTATGCTTAATAGCCAATTAAAAGATTTAGTTGAAGTACCGATTTTTACTACAGGGACTCAGAAAAAGCAGTTAAGAAAAGTTTTGGGAGAACCTAACGCTATTCAAAAAGGTTACTGGGTCAACAGTAGTGCCTGGATTTATAAAGGTAGGGGTAATGGTTTAATAGATATGGGTTATTTGTTCGATCTCAATACCAATAAATTGCGACAAACTGAAATGGCGATCGCACCCTCTGTAGGCTTAGGAACAACCAGCGAAATTTTAGGCAGTTTGCTTCAGGGTAAGATTACTCTATCGGTAAACCAAGGGTTAAAAAAAATATACCAGCGTCAGGCAAATGAATATTCATTTAGCCTGGGAGGTTTGTCAGGAAGTATCGTCAGGGACAAAAATGACAATATTTATTTAGGAGTGTGGGAGTCAGATTTCCACTAAACTAGATCTCAAATTAAATTTCTAAAAATAAACATACAGATATGAAGTTAGTTTCAAAATTATTTAACTGGCAATATTTTAATCAGTTAGTAATTTTTGCTATATTAATCGCTGCTGCACCTGTAGCGATCGCCCGCCCAGCATCTAAAAAAACCGATAGTGACTATTTAAATAGCATCTTACCAGAGGCGCAAAGAATTAAAAAACAGTATGGTGTTCCTCTCGATCTAACTCTGGCGATCGCCCGTCAAGAAAGTGGCAACGGAAAATATGTAATTGGCAAGGGAAACCACTTTGGTCTAAGGTGCGATAGTGATGACTGTATAACCTTAGAAAAAAATGGACAGATGATCAATTATGAAACTTGTCCTGATGTTTCTGAGTGTTTTAATATTTTTGCCGAAAGTATCAAGGCTTTGAGTGATGGATCGATTACTCCCACCGAACTGTATGAGAGGGGTTATGCTACCAGTCCTACCTGGGTAGAAAGAGTAAATACAATCCAAAAAGAAGTACAGCAAACTCTATCAGCAGCAGGTATTAAATACTAAACCGCGCCTACTTTGAAGCGAGGAAATGCCAAGGTTTCCTCGGCTAGCTGCGGCTAATCCCTTGCTTCCACTCGCTTGTTGAAACCCATAGTTTTTTAGATAAAGGACTTGTCTGCATATACTATTTTAGGAGAAAGGGAAAAAATGAATTACCTTAAACTCCAGTTCTCTATCTGGACACGGTTTAATTATGACAATACACTTAAAATAGCAATTCCAAATTAATTCCAGCACGATTATCGTTGTTTTCTATGGAGTTTTGCCATTCCAAATCTGTAGATAAACGCAGGTTGGAACTAACGGCATAACCAACAGACAATGAAGTTATGCCCACTTCTGCTTCACTTCCTGGAGAAATAAAGCTTTGTGATAGAGAAATATCTCCTGCGCCAGTGCGAGAAAGAGCCAGCATCAACCTTAAACCAATGTGCAAACCATCGGTATTAAAGTCGTTGCTCTGCACATAACGATAGCCAAGCAGCGGCGCAAAATTAATATAGCTACCTAAAGGGAATAAAAAATAATCTAAGTCTGTACCAAAAGCGTTGCGATCGCCATTAAATGCTGATTGGTAGTCGGCATTAAAGGTTAAGCCAGTACGACCAATAAATATATCTTCAATACCAATATTAATTCCTCCTGCATCATTGTTAGAAGGAAAAGTAGTAAAACCTAAACGAAAGCGAGTGTCAAAACTCGGATCGTGGCGAATATCCTCTAGTACATCAGGAACTTCTCTGAGCCAGCGTTGTAGAGTCGGACTTTCTTTGATGACCTTTTCGGGAATATCTAGCTTGTCGCCAACGGTATTGGTGGGAATTTTAGACTCTTGAGCCAAAAGAGGAAGGTTGACAATGCCAACTAAAGCAACTTGCCAACCAATCTGAATAGATAACAGCTTTAAGAAATAATTGACGTTCAAAGATATACCTTGAGTTTTTTTACGCCAATCCATCTTAAATCACTAGATAAGGCAATGATGCCACTATTTTTCTGGAGCAAATTCTAGAGATACACCATTCATACAGTAACGTAAACCAGTAGGTTTAGGACCGTCATTAAATACATGACCCAAATGACCGCCACAACGACTACAGTGGACTTCTGTTCTAGTCATAAATAAAGAGCGATCGCTCTTTGTATCAATCGCATCTTCTAATGGCTGATAAAAACTGGGCCATCCCGTACCGCTATCAAACTTGGCATCAGCATTAAATAGAGGTTGACCACAACCAGCACAGATATAAGTTCCCCGATCGTAAACTTTATCCAAAGGACTTGTTCCTGCTCTTTCTGTACCGTGTTTGCGTAATACTTTAAACTGTTCTGGAGTCAGGGTTTCTTTCCACTCCTGCTCGGTTTTTTGGATTTCGTATTTATTTTCGGATGTTGTCATAATCAGTAAATTGATAATTTTTAAGAATCCCCAACTATATTTTAATTGGAAATATAGCTTTTCAAGCAAATTACGATACTGGTGACTGTAGTATTAGTAGCTAATTTGCCATCTAGCATCAGGCGTTTACAGAACATTGGTACTTGCATTTTTGGATGACGGTCGCCAAGCATAACGGCATAAAAGGGATGCCTACGGGACAGCTTTCGCTAATCGAGATAATCTGTGACTTAGCCAGTAACGTAAATTGTTATGTTTCGTAAGAATTTATGGCTAGGTAGGTTTGATAAACTGGACAGTGAAGTTGAATAGCTAGTATTTTTTATCTAGCCATAAACTAACTATATAAGAAAACTGCCTTTGGTATTTTCTTATCGAAAACAAAATAAAATTTATTTTCAGGAGACTAATCAATTATGGTTCAACGAGGGTCTACAGTCAGAATTCTTCGTCCAGAATCCTATTGGTACAATGAAGTTGGCGCAGTAGCATCAGTAGATACAAGTGGTATTCGTTACCCTGTAGTCGTACGCTTTGAGAAAGTTAACTATGCTGGCGTGAATACCAATAACTTTGCAGAAGCAGAAATCAAGGAAGTATCTGGTCCTTCCAAAAAAGCTGCTAAAAAAGCACCGGCTGAGAAGAAAATACCCGCTGAGGAGAAAGCACCCTCTGCTAAACAAGATCCAGCACCAGCTAAAGACAAAGAACCTGAATCAGGTGCAGGCTAATTTTAAATTAGCGAGTTAAGCATCTTCAACATAGATATATTTCTAGGAAAAGCATTTCTAGAAATATACTTGCTCAATTAAGTGTGGTTATTATACTTTGTCCTAATCTAATCCCTCAGTATTAAATTGTTCTGAGGGATTGTTTTTTAGCTAACAGTTTTGATCGCTGTCTTAACCTCTACATTGACTGCTATAGTCGTTCCGATTAATTATCTTTATGATGATTTTGTACATCTTTCTAAAGATCGCGACTGTTGCTATAAGGACATGACTATATGTATATGAGTAATCGAGATTTATTTGCTGGCGAGGCATTGGCGCAGATTCCTAAAATTCTGACTCTGTTAGATCGCAATCGTCACAGCCCTACCTATGGTTGTTTTGATCGCACTTTTTGGCAGTATAAAGTAATTGATTTTCCGGCGGGGATGTCACAGGAATTTGTCTATCCTTTGGCTTTGGCATATTATTGCAACCTAAACGGCAACATTTTTTATCAACAGCCATCTATCAAAGAGTGGGTCGAAGCAGGTATTGTTTATGCAGCTAGGAGTAGTCATCCTAACGGTTCATGTGATGATTATTTTCCCTATGAAAGGGCAGCAGGGGCAGCAGCTTTTTCTTTGCTTGCCTGTATTGAAAGCTATAAATTAATGGGTTTAGATAACCCTGAAGTACTCAAGTTCTTTTGTAGACGCGCAGACTGGCTAGCAAAACACCAAGAAAGCGGACGTTTAACTAATCATCAAGCTTTAATTGTCTTGTGCTTAGAGTTCTTGGGTAACCTGCTTGAAATAGATCGCTGGGATGTCTATAAACAAGAGCGTTTAGAACAGGTGCTAGCTTGGCAAAACTCTGAAGGCTGGTTTATTGAATATGAGGGTTGCGATCCTGGGTATCATACTTTGACTATTTCCTGTTTGGCGCGGATATATGAGCTTAATCCGAGTGATAAACTTAAAAGAGCGATCGCCTTGGCAGTCAAACTTGCAGCCCAATTTGTCCATCCTGATGGTTCTTATGGGGGAGAATATACTAGTCGCAATACCTACAATTTTTTTCCTCATGGCTTTGAGTTGGTAGGTAAATGGCTACCAGAAGCTTTAAATATTAACGACCGCTTTTTACAGGGATTGGCTAATGGTTTAGGCTCTTGTTATGCTGACGATCGCATTATTGGTCATCATACCTGGAATTATTTTTTGGCTTGGAACGATTTTGTGGCTGTTCGTCCTCCATTGCAGCCTCGTCCCCAAGGGCGTATTTATCTAAAGCAAGGAGGTATTTTAATTGATCGCCGTGATACAACTGAATTATATTTGGCTTTGAATAAAGGAGGTGTGTTTAAGCTATTCCGTGATGGTAAGCTAGTTGCTTCAGATACTCAGTTTTCTCTGCTTGTTCAAGAAGGTAATAAGCTCAAAAATGCAGTGGCGCATTTAGTAGGTAATTATGAAATTGAAATTGAAGCAAATCAAATTGCGATCGCTGGAAATTTGGGCTGGGCAAAACAAAAGCAGATGAATTCCCTTAACTTGATTGTTTTGCGTGTAATTATGTTATCTCTTGGGCGGTTCTTTCCTAACTTAATTCGCAGAATATTACAAAAAATATTAATCACGGGTAAGAAAGATGCGCCTTTTAAATTTTGCCGACGTTTAGCTTGGCAAAGTGGTTGCTGGCGCGTTAGCGATCAATTAACGGCGGAATCTTGGGCTAATGTAGTAGCAGCAGATATTGGCTGCGATCGCACTTCTATTTATGTGGTGATGAGCCGTACTTTTCAACTAGGACAACTTCAACCTACTTTAGATTTAAGCGATCGGGTTAATAAATTAAATCCAAACGAACCACTTAATCTATCTAGAAATATGTAAAACTAATAATCAGACTAATAGCTAAATTTTAGCTAGCCGTAAATAAATGTGATTTAATTTACCAGAACCTAGAAATGTAATTTCTCATTTAATTTACATTTTTATTATTAGTTATATTTAAGCATATTTTTTTAGTCTTATGCTGCTTTTTGTATCTATTTTATATATCAAAAATAACATTAAATACTTTAATATTTGCTTTTACAAGTTATTTAATAATGAGCATTAAGAAAATATAAATTACTAATGAATTCAGCCAAATAGCTGATGCTTACTTATTATTATGTTAACTATAGTCTATTCATTGAATAAGAAAAAGGTTGTGTATTCAACTACAGTCTAGCTCAAGATCTAAGTAAAAATACAGTTAAAAAAGCTTTTATCTTTTTATAAACCTATTAAAACTTAAAAGTTGCTAAAGTAGACTGAAATAGAAAGAAGATTATGACAATGATTGACCAAACTGAATCTACTCTCATTTTAAGTTGGCTCAAAACCAAGCTAATCCATTGCGAAAACGGCGTTATCATTAAAAGTACCTGTTCTTGTAGTTTTGAAGGTATTCAAAGCTTTATTAAAAGTATCAACCATAGTTTTAAGACTCCAGCTATTTACTATCAAGCTTTTCCTGAAGAAAGTACAGATCAATTTCAATTCTTAGATACCTTGAGAGAGGAATTAGCTTCTAAATTGGGAAATATTGAATTTAAATCCAATCAATCTTTATTAAATATTGTCAAAGCAGCAGCTTTGAAAATGGTAATTATAGATCAAAGTTATCTTCATCCTTTAAACACCATCAATCACCTTTTAGATTTCTTTGGTTACTGCAATGTTTCTCTAATTTTGGTTAGTTCTGGCAATAAATTGGAAATAGCTCAAGTTTTGAGTCATCCTGCTATTTCTCAATGGGAACAATTTACCGTTTGTGACAAATCTGAGGCGTAATCAAAACTGCATACAGCACAAATAAGCATTTTTAGCATTGTTTTTCTAAAATTTGGGTAAAAATAGCAATATGAGGCTGTGTTAGGACACTCCCTACGGGGGGTACACCTTGGCTACTTGCGAGCAATTAAATTTTCTGTCCTGTCTTGGTGCGCGTACATGCGGCTAAAGCCTTTGTCTTGCGCCCGTCGGCGACGCGGTGAGACAGTTGCGTTGCGGGGATTCCCCCCGTTGAGGAGGGCGTGTCGTCGTACAGCGGCTTTTGAGTAAGAATACTCTTACTCAAAACGCGCTTTAGCTTTGCTGCGACGTTTATACCGCCCGTCAAACTGTTGAACCCTTTAGGGGGTCGCACCGCTAACCAATTAACGTATTGCGATATCAGTAGAATCCTGGTGGTTGTTTGTTCAAGTCTAAAAATACGAAGGTTTTCAGAACAATATTGAATCAGGCTCTAGACTATATTTACAAGGTGCAAAAAAAATAGAAGCCAGTAAGTTTTCAGAAAACTTAGAAAATATTACGACAGATTTAGCTAGTACTCAAAAATCTTTTTCTGAATCTACAGCTTTTTTGGGCGATCGAGTCCAAAGGTATGAGAGCTAAAATGTTAATCCAGCAAGCCTTCTAATTCTTTCTCTCGCCCCGACAGAGAATTTTGTTAGTTCTAGGAGAATTTTGGGGAACTATAAAAATATAGCTGGTATTGTAATTAGCATTTACATGATTACAGATGTATATATCTGTTAATTATTTTTATACTTATATTTCTTATGTCTTTTGCCATTAATCAGGGACTTTTCAAGCTCAAAATAATCGATCACCATGCAATCCTCGGCGTATCCATAGACGCTGATCCTCAACAAATTCGTTTGAAATATTTGAAAATTGCTCAAAAACTTCATCCAGATAAGTGTCGCCTGGATGAATCTAAAGCCAAGTTGGCAGGTCAAATTTTGTCTAAGCTAGTCAATCCAGCCTATGAACAGCTATCGCGGAAAGCCGATTTTGCTGAACATCAACTAGTATTAACCCAAGTTGGCAAACGCCTAGCGGAGAATCAAGCAAAAATAAACGTAAAAAGTGAACTGGCGCAGAAACTATTACAGGCTGGCAATGGTGCCGAGTTGGTTTATCCTCAACTATTAAAAAAGCTTACCGCCGATCAGTATAAATCTCTAGAACAAGTCACAAACGATATAGGCAGGGTCAGCGAACTAAATTTAGTTTATCTGATGTTAAAATGCGATCGCCTGTCAGGGTCTATACCTCAAAGCCAAATTAAACAAGGTTCAGATTCCTCGGCTAAGATCAAAATAACACCTCAAGATAAGCAAACCATTCCTCAAAGCAAAAGTACGGTCACTCAAGCACAAGATTTATCTCCTCAGACTACAGCTAAGACAGAAGAACCTACTCCTGAATCGAGAGTTGATGCTTTTGTCGATCGCGCTCAACAATATATATCAAGAGGAGAATTTGATCGGGCTGTCACAGAGTTGCGAGATGCGCTAAGAATCGATCCTAACCACGGCGTTGCTCACGCCGTCATGGGTAAAACCTATCTGCACAAAAGACAGTTGACTATGGCAAAAGTACATATTGACAAAGCTTGCAAAGCAGATCCGCACAATGCTACCGTCATCGAAAGCAAAAATGCATTAGATAAACTTGGCAAAGTAGCCAGCAAATCTAAAACTTCTCAACCTGGGTCTGCTCAAAAGTCTAATGATAAGCAAGGTAATAGTAGTTTCTTTGGTAGTTTTTTTGGGTCGAAAAAAAAGTAAGATGGCACAAGTAGATGTTGCAAGCAACGTCAAAGCTGAATCTGTACTTAACCTGAAATGATTTATCAAACCCCTGCCGGAGCAAGAGATTTATTACCCTTAGAAGTAGAACAGAAACGTTGGATTAATGACCGTCTACAGCACACGTTTCAAACATGGGGTTATCAGCGTATTGTCACCTCTACTTTGGAGTGGCTAGATACTTTAACGGCAGGTGGTGCAATACAACCTTCTAAAGTGATTCAGCTACGCAATAACGGCGAAAGCTCTTTGGGTCTACGTCCTGAACTAACCGCTTCGATCGCTCGTGCAGCAGTGACACGCATGGCTGGCAGCACTTATCCTCAGCGTCTTTGCTATCGTGCCAATGTATTTCGTAATCCACCCCAAAGCCATCATGGTCGGCAGCTAGAATTTTATCAGGCTGGAGTTGAGCTACTTTTTGCTGGTGGTGTCTTAGCTGATGCAGAAATAATTCTTTTGCTAGCGGACTGTTTGTATGAATTAGGTACGCCAGATTGGTCTATTTTGTTAGGAGAGGCAGGATTAACGCGATCGCTCCTATCGGTATTTCCTGAGTCGATCCGCCCCTCAGTACGCCAATGTATTGCTAATCTTGACCGCATTACCTTAGAGAATTTGGAGTTAGATGCAGATTTGAAAGCACAGGCTCTATTTTTATTTGATTTGCGGGGTAAACCAGAAGCTGTTTTAAGTAAAGTTTCTACTCTCAATTTAGATCCTGCTGCCAGAGAAATAGTCAATAATCTCAAATCTCTGATTGAATTACTTAATAGTAGTTCCGAGCAACCTTTACCCTTAACCTTAGATCTTAGTTTACTGCAAACCTTTGATTACTATACAGGTATTGTCTTTAAAGCCATTAGTTTTCAAGACCATCAGTCTTATGTTTTAGCCAAAGGTGGGCGTTACGATCAATTGCTGGGGCTATACGATCCTCAAGGGAAATCATCCCCTGGAATTGGCTTTTCTCTCTCAATTGAAGATTTGCATTCGAGCTTGTTATCTACAGCTAAACTGCCTCAACAAGCTCCTAGCAGTGATTGTCTAGTTATTCCTACTACCACAGAAGCAGAGGCTGCTGCGCTCAAATATGCCCGCAAACTGAGAAAAGAAAATGCTCCCCTCAAGATAGAAATTGACTTGGGCGAAAGATCGTCAGCAGCAGTTAGACGATATGCTCAAACCTGCCGTATTAAACAATTAGTTTGGATTGAAGCAGATGGTAGTCCTAGAGTTGAGGCTTTAGACTGATAGTGTCTCTTTAATCTTTATTACTCTCTGCTAAAGGGACTAGATTCAAGCATAGTTGTTTTACGCGAAAAATTTTGTTTAGCATCTAAGTTAAATTTTTGGCGTAATATTAAAACAAAAAAGCTTGTATCTTCTATCAGATATCTTTTCCAAAGCCTACCAGGTTCTTTTACTAGCCTATAAAGCCATTCTAGACCCGCTGAACTCATCCAAGCAGGAGCTCTTTTTAAGGTACCTGCCTCAAAGTCTAATGCCGCTCCAATCGCCAAGAAAGTTTTTATGTTTGTCATCTTAGCTCGATGCCGACAAATCCAGCTTTCTTGCTTCGGCGCACCAACTCCGATAGCTAAAACATTTGCCCCTGAAGCATTAATAATTTCAATAATTTTTTGGCACTCAGCAGAATCTTGTTCAAAACCAAAAGGTGGGCAATAAGTATCTACCACAATGTTGCGACCAACTTTGGCATTAATATTATCACTAGCCTGTTGTGCAACTCCCTCTAAGCCACCGAGTAAGAATATTTTAACGCTTTCATCATTGCCGTAACGTTGATAAAAAGCAGGCAACAAATCAGAGCCAGAAATCTTTTCGCTAATAGGCTGTCCCAAAAAACGCGAAGCGAACATGATTAGTTGACTATCGCAGACTCGATAATCAGCTTCTTGATAGGCTTGATAAAATTCTGAATTTTTTTGCAGCTTAACTAAGTGATCTACATTTGGTGTAAAAACCACTCCGCCAATTTTGAGCCTTTCTAAAAGCTCATGTTGGCCTATATCGTCAATTGAAATATTTAGTATATTTACTCGTTTATACTTCATCGTTTATCTAATATCTTTTGTATATATTTCTGCTGTGATACTATTTCCCTTAGCTTTTTGTTTTACGCCTAATCAGTCGTTACTACTAAGTAATTACAATTAAACTAATTAATGATAACCCAAAAACGCTTAAATTAGAATTAATGCTTAACTGATTAAGTTAGATTGTGCCTAAATTAAGTAGCCAGTTTACTTTATGAATATCAAATATTATTTAAATAAATTTATGCAAAATTAAATTTTGCTCTAATTAGGCTTATAGCCTTTTTAAATAAGCAAATCTTAGGTGAGATACTGATAATTGCTAGAATTACAGATAATTAACCCCCTAGTTTTTACCTAAGTACATATTACAATATGCTTCGTTAATTTAGCTTGACTACAATGTAATTATTTAGTAAAGTTCGCTGGGTCAATAGATCTTCGACGGTGATACGCAAATGCCTTTGCTCGTCAACGCTAAACAAAAGCTGAAGGCGATCGCTTCCAGGATTTCCTACAGGCTCAAGTTGAGCGATTGTCCTTGCTCCATCTCGATCGTTTAACGGCTGTACCCTATCGCCCAGAGTATCTACAGCCTTAGTAATTAAGCGATCGCCATCAAAATAAACTTCTGTGGTGGCGGTGGCTGCACTCAGTTCACCAATAATTAACTCAATACTGCTTTGCCCTGGTGTAGAAGCACCCAAAACTATTTCTACTGGCTTCTCTGTGGGATAAGGCTGTCCTGTTTTAATAATCGGATGCCAACCATGACTATTTGTTTGCCGATTCCAGTAGCGAATACCGTAGCTATGATAGAGAAAGTCTTTTACCTCAATGCTTCTAGATACCTGTAATGCCCCAGTGGCGATCGCTTCTAGGGGCTGTTGGTTCTTTATCAAATCTTCATCAAAATACTGCTTGACCCAATTTTGGACGGCGGGTATTTGTACTGAGCCACCCACCAATAAGACTGAATCAATGTCAGTAGTTTCTACGCCATTACGCCTAGCCTGTTGCAAAACCTGAGTCATTAGCTCATCAAGTCGGTTAAAAAACTGCTGCTGCTCTAAAATATTGTTAAAGCGATCGCGGTCTAAAGCTAGCTCATAGGTTTCCAAGGTTTCATCGTTGAAGTAAACTTCTTGTGCCTCCGTTTCCTTAGTCAGCTTAATTTTCAATCTTTCTGCCAAACGAGTCGTTAAAGCAGATTTTGGCAAAGCTTGGGTGGCGACAAAATAATCTACCAGCCAATTATCAATATCTGCCCCCCCCAAATTGTCTCCCACCTTGGCAATTACCCGTGCCGTATTTTTTTGTTGTGCCGTATTTTCCCCCAACATTTTTTGTCCCCACTTGAGGAGATAGCCACTTTGAGGGCTAGTTGACGATAGCTGCACTAAAGATAAATCAACTGTTCCTCCACCAAAATCTACCACCAACAGTAATTCTTCTGCCTCTGCACCATAGCCCAAAGCAGCAGCAGTCGGCTCATCGAGGATTCTAATTTGCTCTACTTTTAAAGACTGACATACCCCCATCAGCCAATGGCGGTAGGATTCAAAACTATCGACGGGGACAGTTAAAACCAATGATTGAAGATCTGATTCTGTTTCCCCTCGTAGGCTGGTAATCAATTCTCTTAAAAACCATTCGCCAACCTGTTCAAAAGATAAATTTCTGCCGTCGAGTTGAGGTAAAAAGCCCTGAATATCTGTACCAATTCCGCGCTTAAAACTGCGAAAAAAACGGGGGTTGCTTTGAATATCCAAACCGCGATCGCGCACTCCTTGTCCAGCAATAATTTTGCCTGTGGCTGCATCCTCTACGTATACCAAGCTAGGAATAAGAGGCGGAAGGGAACTAAGCTGCTGCGATAAATTAGGTAAAGTAACTAGTTCTGCTTTTTCCGTTGCTGAATTCCAGCGAGCGATCGCCGTATTGCTAGTACCAAAATCTATTGCATAGCTAGTCGAACTCGAATTACTTACCATTGCCAAGAATTAATTGTCATCAGCTTATGGCTTAAAGCTTAGAACTTATAGTTATGAGATTGCAAGTAAAAGAAAAATCTTAAAGAAGCTAATGATCATTTTCTAGTCAGCGGTACACCGCCTTCCGCGGTCAGAGATTACTCAGCCTTCTGGGGTCACAGCAGACAAACATTTAGTCAAGCTATGATAAAAAAGTATGATTAATTCCCTAATATTAAATTTAACTAAAAATAATGACCAAGCAGCGATTTCTAGGTAAAGTGGCTAGCCACGCTATAGCCCTTTTTTTAGGAGTTATTTTGACTTTTAGCAGTATTAGAGTGATGTCTTCACAGGCAGACACCTTACCTATAGATTCTCAAACTAAACGAAATACTATTACCCTTACCCCTGAACCACAAATTCAAGCACAAGCACCTGTTGCCAAAGCTTCTACTAGTTTCGTGGCAGCAGCAGTAGCGAAGACTGGAGCAGCCGTAGTTAGAATTGATACAGAGAAAACTATTGCCACCAGAATAGATCCCATGTTTCAAGATCCTTTTTTTCGGGAATTTTTTGGCGATCGCTTTGGCGAACAAATGCCCAGAGAAAGGCAGTTACGTGGACAAGGTTCGGGCTTTATTACCCAGAAAGACGGCACGATTTTAACCAATGCTCATGTAGTTAGTGGCGCAGATCGAGTTACCGTAACTCTCAAAGACGGACGAGAATTTGCAGGGGTAGTCAAAGGCACTGACGAGGTGACTGATTTGGCAGTTGTTAAAATTGATGACCCAGGCGAAGATCTGCCTATAGCAGTATTGGGTAGCTCTGCTAATGTTCAAGTAGGAGACTGGGCGATCGCCGTGGGTAACCCTGTGGGCTTAGACAATACCGTTACCTTGGGCATTATTAGTACTTTAACTCGTTCCTCGGCTGAGGTTGGTATCCCCGATAAGAAAATTGACTTTTTGCAAACCGATGCAGCTATCAATCCTGGTAACTCTGGCGGACCGTTACTTAATGAACAGGGGGAAGTTATTGGTATCAATACAGCTATTCGTCCTGATGCTAATGGCATCGGCTTTGCTATTCCAATTGACAAAGTTAAATCTATTACTGATACTCTGATTGCGGGCAGACAAGTTCCCCATCCTTATATTGGTGTGCAGATGCGAAGTCTAACTCCTGAGTTGGCACAGAAAAATAACCAGAATCCTAATTCTCCTTTTGCTATTCCCGAAACAAATGGGGTCTTGATCGTTAGAGTTTTGCCTAATACACCAGCAGAAAAAGCAGGTTTACGCTTAGGAGACGTAATTGTAGCTATTGATGGTCAAACAATTACTGATGCTGGTCAATTACAGTCGCTTGTGGACAGCAGTAACCTCAATCAAAGCTTACAGTTTACCGTTAAACGCAGCGATCGCACTTTGAAATTAAAAGTTGTGACAACTCAGCTAAAGGGGCTGTCTTAAATCAACGTGAGCTAAAGCTATTAGCTTTTAGCTTTTGAGCAACTTTGGTTGTGGTGGCTGTAAAAAATCGAAAGTAATTAGCAACCCAAAGTTCTTTGATGGGAAAAAGGATAAAAGTAAGAGGATTAATGGTCACGATTATATTGCGGAAATCTCTGCGTGCTAAATTAACAATTTGTTTGGCTACCCAATTAGCAGACATGATACCTACAGGGTTTAGCTGACTTTTAAACGGACCTAAAATGAGCTTACGCACTACACAGGGAGCATCTAAGCGACGCATGGTTACAAGATCTCCTGTGGCTCTTTTACTTAGCTCATATAAGGGACTAAAGGCTGGGTTTACTTCTGCTTCTGAGGTGTTTACCCACACTTCTTTGGCGATCATATCGCGATCGCTTTTAACGGTTTGAAAAAATAGCTCCATCAGCCGTAGAGTCGAAAAAGTGTTAACTTCATAGGATTTGGCGATCGCAGCTTCGTCTCTTTGGGCGTGAACATTCACCCCATGATTAATAATTAAAATATCAATTTGCTCTAAGAGGGTTAACAATTCTGCTTCTTTGCCAATTTGCCAAGCTACGGTTTTGATAGCCAGATCTTCCCCTAAAACATTTAAAGTAATGTCAGTATTAGATGAAGTAAAAGCGGTAACTTTTGCCCCTGCTAAATGTAGCTGGGTTAACAAAGCCTTGCCTAGAGTACCCGATGCACCAGTAACCGCTATCCGCTTATTTTTAAGCGACAGTGCTGTCCCTAGCAGTTTATCCACAAGCGTTAACGTGCTAGAAAAATAGGCATTCTGGTTATCAAAATGATGTCGCCAATGGTAGGGACGATTTACCAGCCAGCGAGAAGGCAGGGTAGTAAATTCTCCTGGACGATGGGTAATGTCTGTAAGCTCGTCTACAAAGGGAATACCTAAACCACGAGCGATCGCGCCTATTAAAAAGCTCAAGGTATAGAAAGATCCAGCCCAAGCTGCCCATTGAGGAGCAAGATCCCAAGCAGAAACTAGACTCCAAGGCAAAATACTCAACAGCAGCATCACTAAAGATTCAGGCACATCATTGTACCAATGCGCTTGACGATAAATGGTGTCGCTAACAACGGAGAGGTCGCGGCGAAAAACCTTATGATGCCATATGTGAAGACGATATAAAGGTTGCCAGAGATGGGACAAAACATGATAAAAATCTCTGACAAACTCTACCCATAGTACCGAGCATAAAGCGATCGCTAACCCTGTAGCCAAATTGTCCATCATCGAAAAAAATATTATTAATGTTTAGTGTGAATTAAAAATTGCTTTCAAACTAGCTTGAGATTATAGACAAGCTAATCTTTATATAGTCGTGATTAAACTTCTTAGTAGCTAAATAACTTGATTTAGCTCTATACGTAGTAGCTTAGAGCTAAAAGCTGATAGCTAAAAACTAATAATTCTAAAGGTCGTTAATCTACATTAGGCATATATTAAATTTTAGCTAAGAAAGTTTACATTTTTGGTTACAATTGAGCCAGTGCGATTATTTGAAGCTGACATTACAACAGCCATAATCGCTTTAAATACAAGCAGCGAGCAAATGTAACAACTATGGCAGAGAATTATTGGCGCAAAAAGGAATCAGATCTAGAATCCGACCCCATTAACTTTCTCCTAAGCGAATTAGCCGACCCAGAAGCAGCCGAAGCAGAATTTCGAGAAGATTTCTTTCAAGGTCTAGCGGGACGCAGGCAAAAAGCCGCTTTTTTGTTAATGGTAATTTGGATAGTTACTATTTCTCTGCATTTTGTAAGTTGGGCAAAATGGGTCGTTTTGGCTATAGTTGTTTTGGTAGGAATCCAAATACTGCGCTACTTATTTACTCGACCTGAAAATACGCCTTTACCCTTGACTATAGATGACTCAGAATCTATCCCCAAAGTTTCTCTTTTAGTAGCAGCCAAAAACGAAGAGACGGTGATTAGTAATTTGGTAGCTATGCTCTGTAGTCTCGATTACCCTACTGATAAATACGAAGTTTGGGCAATAGACGATCGCAGTACCGACAATACGCCGCTTATTTTAGATAAATTAGCTCTAAAATATTCCCAATTAAGAGTAGTTCATCGTGCAGCCAATGCAGGTGGCGGAAAATCTGGGGCATTAAATCAGGTAGTACCTCAAACCTTTGGTGATATTATTGGCGTTTTTGATGCTGATGCCAAGGTAAGTCCAGATTTACTAAAAAGAGTTGTGCCTTTATTTGACCGTCAAGACACAGGGGCAGTACAGGTACGAAAAGCGATCGCCAATAGGTCAGAAAACTTTTGGACAAAGGGACAAGCAGCAGAGATGGCATTGGATAGCTATGTCCAACAACAGCGTATTGCTGTTGATGGTATTGGCGAATTGCGGGGCAATGGTCAGTTTGTTAGTCGTGTTGCCTTAAATAGCTGTGGTGGCTGGAATGAGGAAACCATTACTGACGATCTCGATCTAACTATTCGTCTGCATCTAGATAATTGGCGCATCGACTTCTTGTTGACTCCTGGAGTGTTAGAAGAAGGAGTAACCAAAGCCAGTTCACTTTGGCATCAGCGTAACCGTTGGGCGGAAGGGGGTTATCAACGCTATCTTGATTATTGGCGTTATATCTTTAGTAAGCCCATGGGCTTTGGCAAAAGAATCGATCTACTGTGCTGGATGCTGTTGCAATACATTCTTCCTGCTGCCAATGTTCCTGATGGTATTCTGGCGATCGCTCGTCACCGCTTACCTCTTCTTAGTCCCATAACTCTGCTCTTATTTGTTTGGGGTTTTATCGGTATGTTTAAAGGCTTAGTCCGCATTCATATTGCCGAAAACAAAGCTCTAACTTTTCCCGTCCTATTAAATATGGTTGGGCAGTCTATCAGAGGCTTAATCTATATGGCTCATTGGCAAATTGTCATGCTCAGTATTACTGCGAGAATGTCTATTCGTCCGAAAAGATTAAAGTGGGTGAAAACAGTTCATGACGGAGCAACCAGCCTCAATAATGGATAGTGTTTATAAGTAATATTAACTTTGAAATTTATCTTCAAAACCATGATTTATTCCTGGGGGAACTTTCCCCCAGACCCCCTGTTGGGGACGTTACGCCCTCCCCAAACCCCCGACGTAAACATTAACCTTAATTTTTTGCCTAATTAACTAGAGTCTCATCATCCGTACAAATAGTTAAAATTGCCTAGATTCAATTGGAAAAGAAAATATCTTTATCTACCGAAATATTATGATCTTCAATAAAATTACGATAAAAAAGCTAATTCACATTAAGCGTTTTTTGATCAAACAATATGCAATTTAAATACACATTAGCTCATGCAGGCAAATTATAAATCTCCTCGTTTTGTTTTGGCTTCTGCTTCTACGGCGCGTTTGAAGCTGCTGCGGATGGTAGGAATAGCGCCTTTGGTATGTAAAAGCGATTTTGATGAAGATCGAGTGCAAATAGAAGATCCTGCTGAATTGGTTGCAACTTTAGCTAAATGCAAAGCGGAAACCGTCGCGCCTCAATTTAGTGCGGAAACCGTCGCGCCTCAATTTAGTGATGCTTTAGTTTTAGGATGTGATTCAGTTTTAATAATCAATAATCGCATTTATGGTAAACCAGACTCAATGCAACAGGCGATCGCTCGTTGGCAAGAAATGCGCGGTAAAATGGGCAAGATCTATACAGGTCATGCTTTGGTTGACCTCAAGCAACAAAAGCAAATAATTCGCTGCGGTATTACTAAAGTTTATTTTGCCAATATCAGCGATCGCACTATCGAGGCTTATGTTGCCACGGGAGAACCTCTCAAATGTGCTGGCAGCTTTGCCTTAGAGGGAAAAGGAGGAATGTTTGTCGAGAAAATTGAAGGCTGCCATAGCAACGTCATTGGTTTAAGCTTGCCTTTATTACATCAAATGTTAGAAAACTTGGGCTACAATATCACCAACTTTTGGCAGTAATGAACTGCTACTAATGGTATTTGGGACTTAAAAAAGTGCAAGGTAAAATTCAGGCTCAAGAAATTTTTGCAGCTTTGACTATAGCAATGAGTAAGACGGTAGAAATAAACGTTACTACCTGCATTAAAAATGATCTAGATCGAATTACTCAATCCCCATCAGCACAGAGATTTGCGACACAAATCAATTTATTAAATGGCACGGTAGAACATGAAGTCGATCTTAAATTGATTGACAATCCTGCCTATGGGGAATTACAACGATGGCATATTGAGCAAGTAAAACAAAGACAGGGCTTCTTAAACAAAAACCTGGCTAGCTTAGAAGAAATGCGTCGTCTTGTAAGCCCAAGTTGTTTGAATAAATAAATAATCAAGTCTATACTGCTAGCTCAATTAAATATTTGTTCCTTATTTAAGCTTGAAACCTATGACATCTAGCGAAGATTTTAAACAGGCAATCCGAGCAGGCAATATTCAGGAAGCTTTCTTGGTTGCCATGAGTAATGCACCTGAATTAAACATTACTACTAAAATAGTTACCGCCGAAGGCAATCAGCATCAAATAGATGTTAATCAGTCTCAGGGAGATAACAGTTTACGCACTCATATCAGTTTAATTGAGGGCAAAGTCGAGAACGAAATTGGCGAACAGTTAACGGGCGATCGCTATTCAGAGATTAAACAATTCCATATTGAGCAAGTAACCCAAGGACATCAGACGATTCAGCGTAATTTAATCAGTCTCCAAAAGATGTTCCAGTTGATGTCTACCTTTCAACAACAGACTGCTGAAGATTTTAATTGGGTTGACATTGCTGCCGATGTAGCCAGAGAGCATCTATCCGCAAGGCGTGAGACAAATCAACTATCTGCTAAAGCTCCAGAAGCGATCGCAGCAGGAAAAACTACTAACAAAACCGAGGTAGTTTTATCAAATATAGAGACAAAAACCAATAATCCAAAGCCTCACCTACCTTCTTTTGTTCCCGAAGAAGATGACGCTCTGGCAGACGATTTATTATCTTTAACCGATCTTGATGATGAAAGTGATGGTGATCAGCTAGAAGAAAATCCTCAGCCAGGACAAGGTGATTGGAGTGATTGGCTAGAAGAAGAAGCTGATGATAAGAAAGTAAAGTCCGAGGTATTCGATCTTAAGTCTCTTAATATCGGCGAAGCTGCTCAAAATTGGCAAAATTGGGAAGGAAAAGCTGTTTCTTCGGAATCTCCAGAGGAGCAACATTGAAGGAGAAGAGACAAGGCATGCCTCTCTTGGTGAGCATTCCCTTGCGCCTGACGGCGACGCGGGGTCTCACCGCTTGTCTGTACAGAAGTAAGAAGTAAATTAAACTTTTTTAATCTTCTCTATTTCTTAGAAGCTAAGAGCTAATAGCTGAAAACCTATAAATCTGAACAAAGATAATTCACATCAACACGTAATTAATGAATCATAATTTGCTCGATAGTATTACTGCCGTAGAAATTAGCACCGTTATCGTTGAGGAGATTGTGGACGAGATGTTTATTCCTTGGGAAGTTTATCAAGGCATATATTATCTTTCTCGTTCTTTTTTAGAACACTCGGCAATTGATTTATCTTTAGACGATCGCTATTTACAATTACGCCGTCAGTTGGAACTGGCATATTGTTTACAAATAATCGATCCTAAATCGACTTTATACAACCGCATCCTAGTATCTGAAATTAAACGAGATTTACCAATTCTCAGCCAGAATAACTCCGAGTGGGAAACTATCCCGACTAGATTACCCGAACCTATTCCCCATAGTCGTCAGCAAAATATGTCTGGAGTAAACAAGCTCTTGCGCGATCGCACTTTTGTTGATGTTTTGCAGCAGTTAGGCAAAAGAAAAGCTGCTCTAGATCGGCGCGATCGCATTTTACACAATTCATTAAGTTCTGACAATATTATTGACACTACCTATGCTCAGACATCTCTGCAATTGGATGGCAAAATTGTGAATCGCTATGCTCAGACTATTTTAGAACGAAGCGATCGCGATTTATTGTTACAACTGCACGAACAATCCACTACCGCAGGAGAACAACAATGGCGAGGTTTGATTAGATTTATGCTCTCGTTATTTTGATCTTAATTCTAAATCTGCAACTCTAAAAAACTGAGTGAAAAATCTACAGCTAACGATTAATAATATTCTCAATTCCTGTATTAGAATAGATCGAGCTAACATCAACCATAAATTATCTATTCCGCGTCAGATTGTTTTTCGTTTTAATCCAGAGATTCTGAGTCAAATAGAACAAGCAAAAGAGAATAACTACAAATTTACTCTTTCTCCTCGTAATCTTGCTGATTTACGCTACTATGTCCTGCTAAATTATTTTTTAACAGAACAATTAAATTTTAACGATCGGCTACATCGATCAAAACTGGTGTCTATCGAGCGATCACCTTTAATTTTTACCAGTAGTTATTTATTTTCTCCTAACCAGTCAAAAAATGTAGTTCGCAGCATCATTACTTCAGAAGGACAAATCTCCCAACAAATTCAGCAAGATTTGTGGCAAAGCCCTCAATTATTACCGAAAGTTATTGATGCTCATCATTGGTTGATTCTCCAAATACTATCTCAACTACCTCTAAAAGTTAATAATTCCCTTGCAGGGCTATTAAAAAGTTTATGGTTGATAACTTTATTTTTGTTTAGCATCTGTCTATGGATTTATTTACCAATATACATTTTATTTAAAATATTAATTATTGGCTTTGTTATTTGTCTATCTACAAAATACTTTCCAAAAGCAGTTAAAAAAAAGCTTAAAATCTGGATTTTACATGGTTTGGTTAATGGTTTGTGGTCAAATGGCACTAAAAATCATCAAATTGTCTGGAATACCATAAGTGCTTTATCATAATTAAATACTAAAACATAGTACTTACCGAATCCTCTGGATGAGGTTATCCACACTAAGCTAGCAACTAAGAAGTGTCATAATAAAAACAACCTAATCGAGGACACAAAAGCAAAGATGAATTTTTCCCTCTCTTCTCTATATGAATGGTATCGCAGCGCAATTCGCCATCCAAAGTATCGTTGGTGGGTAATGCTTGGAACAGCAATCTATCTTGTTAGTCCTATCGATGTCATCCCCGATATTTTTCCGATCGTCGGACAAATTGATGACGTGATGTTAGCTGGTTTGCTATTTACAGAGTTATCGCAAATGGCTATTGCTAAACTGCAAAATCGTCAAGAAAAGAATAGTGTAGCAACAGACAATGCAGGTAGCGAAACTAATGTTGTTGATGTTGATGCAGAAACAATAGCCACAAATTAATACATCACTTTAAGTTTTAAGTATAGTTTTAACCTTAGTTATTTAAGCTCAATGTTTGTAGGGCGATCGCCATAAAGCGATCGCCCTACAATCTTTATTAATAGCACCTTTTGCAAAAATAAATTAGGAATTAAAATTAACTCCTTTTCCCTTTTCCCTAAACTCAACCGAAATTTATGGGACTTATGTAAGAGGTCTATAGTACAAACGAAAATTAAAACTAGTTCAGGCAAATTAATTAATCTTGTTCAAGAGTCTATTGCTTTTACAGCAAAATTCTTTTAACCTTTCAGGGGTATTTCTCACTCTATAAATTTGACTGGGGAATATTCAACTCGTAGCACTGCATCTGCGGAAAATCTTGCTTAATTATGGCGATCGCTTTTTGTTGACTCTGGCGATCTCTAGTAATAAACTGTGCCGTACCGTCTCCTTGTGATCCGACTCCCTTTCCACCATAAACATAAGTTTGTAAAGGTTTATGCTTAAGTAGCTGATGTAATATAGGTGCGTTTAGTTGTTGAGGACAAGCAGGAATCAAATTGTGGTCAAATCCAGTTTGTGCCTGAGACATTAAACTACCAAGTATAGCTGCATCTCCTCGCTCTAAAGCCATAATAGCTTCTTGAACTATCTGAGCATTAATTCTGCCTAAATAGTCTTGCACCTGAGCTTCTAGAGCATTTTTAGCAACAGGATAGCATTGATTAAGTTGAGTCAGTATTTCTTGAGTATTTTTTGAACCAGCTAAGTCAACCACGACAAAATACAGGTCTTGACCTATGGTTAAAGGTTTTAGCTGATAGCGATCGCCATCAAAGATCATCAAAATTGGCTGTTTACCAAAAGCACAGGCTTGATCTAGTCTGCCACACTGGCTGGGGGTTGTTTTTTCTCCCCAATAAGCTAAATCCATTTCTTCTTCAATAGTCAAATCTAGCTGATAAAAATAATTTAAGGCTCTGGCAACCAATACACAAATTGCTGCACTAGAAGACAAACCTTTTCTAATTGGTAAATTCGTTAAATAATTATTAATTTCTAAACCACCCACTCCATAACGAGTCAAAGCTTGATAGGCAACACCCGCTATATAACTATAAAAATTTTCTGTTTTAGCCATCTCTAACAATAAATTCTTATCCATAGCTAAATTCAATATTCGAGGCTGATTTGCCGTTTTAAAAACTAAATTACTATGGGTTTTGACTTGAGCATAAATGCCTTGATTAGTGCCAACCACAATCGCGTAGCCTGGTTCAATATTAGGATTAATCTGGCGATATTCTGCTGCCCAATCACTGTGTTCACCAAATAGACAAAGACGACCAGGAACAAAAAAATTCATTTTAATATAACTGTTAACGCCAAATGAAAGTTGGATGGGGGTAGGGAAGCAAAACTTGCTAGACTGCGTAAGTTCTAATTAAGTCCAATCCTGTTCTTCTCCAGTTGCTGTGCGTCTATATACCATTCCTCCTCCGTGAATAACACGGGTTTTGGTATACAGTTCCTTTTCGGTTAGCTTCCAGTTATCTAAAGCTACCTGCAAATCTCTTTGAATATCTCGCGCTCCAGGAAAGTTGCGATAGCGAATAATCAATCGTGCTAATTCGACCAATTCACGCTCACTAGGATCTGACTGCGTTTTTAGTAATTGGTCTACGGTGAGGCGATCTTTTTTATTCTGAGGATGGTTTTGATCTAGATTACCGTTAGCCATTGTCAATGTGAAAAATCGCTTACTTTCTACGTTTATCTTTCATCAAAAGAGGCAGAGGTTGAGGAGCTGAACTAGGAGGTAAAAGATATCTAGCTGGCTCATTGGCGATCGCCTTGGGTTTTTTCTCTATTTGTCGCCATCGCATAATAATACCCAACAAAGCAATTAATAAACCAACAGACAATAAACTTCCCCGTCCGCCTAATCCTCCTACTAGGGCATCAGTCGTTCCTAGAA
This sequence comes from Waterburya sp., assembly GCA_965218645.1. Lineage (GTDB taxonomy): Bacteria > Cyanobacteriota > Cyanobacteriia > Cyanobacteriales > Xenococcaceae > Waterburya. Next base: position 3,256,126 of record OZ244627.1, read on the forward strand.
TCAGGATAAAGCCAGAGACGGGTTCTCGACGATACACCGTTCTCAAAAATCTTGCGAATAAAGGATTCACTATCTTAAATTGCTATAAATAAAACTATTGTGTCTAACAAGTTATCTCATAAATTAGCACAATTATAATTGTTAGGTCATTATAATCCTTCTTTAATTTGCTTGGCTGTATTAATCTTATTTTAGATAAAATAAATTAGTTTCTTAATAGAAATATATGAAGATAGTTGATTGTCAATTTCCTCGCCACGGAAAAACTATTCAGCATATATTTAATGATGCGATCGCCAATTCTACTGCTCTTTATGACTATCAGCCTAGAAGCCTAAATACAATTCAAAAGTGGCTAGAAGCAAAAGCAGAAAAGTTTTATCCTGTTATCGGTATTGAAGATAGCCATGGCTCTTTAATGGGGTTTGCCACCTATGGTACATTTCGTGCTTGGGATGCTTATAAATATTCTGTTGAGCATTCAGTTTATGTAGATTCTGCTCATAGAGGTAAAGGTATGGGCAAAAAGCTGTTGGTAGAGCTAATTCAGGTGGCACAGCAGCAAAATTATCATACGCTGATTGGGGGAATCGACGGACAAAATAGCGTGAGTATCAGGCTGCATAAATCTCTGGGCTTTGTTCACTGTGGCAGCATTAAACAGGTAGGGTTTAAATTTAATCGATGGTTGGATCTGGAGTTTTATCAGCTAATTCTATCTACCCCAAAGCAGCCGACAGAAAAATGAGGCAATTAATTTACCAGCTAAAAAATCTGGCTTCAGCTAGATGTGTCGTTTTTCAAACTCGTCTTTAATGTATTTGATAAATTATAAAATTTTAGATGATTGAATTCCAGTAAATTCTATGTTTAGAGGTAATCAAATCAAAACCGCAGCTTTATTAGGGCTATTGAGCGGAATCTTAGTTTTAGGTGGTTATTGGGCAACGGGTACTGAACAAGGAGCATTAATTGGTTTGATTTTTGCTGCTGTTGGTAGTTTTGGCTCTTGGTTTTATTCAGATAAAGCTGCTTTGGCTGCATATAAAGCCCAGCCTATTTCCCGCGAACAGGCACCAGAGCTTTACGATCTGGTGAAAGACTTGACTCAAAAAGCGGGTTTACCCATGCCCAAACTGTGTGTTGTGCCTACCCAAACACCCAATGCTTTTGCCACTGGTAGAAATCCCGAACACGCTGCGGTGGCAGTAACAGAAGGCATTATGCAAATACTCGATCGAGACGAGCTTGCAGGCGTAATTGCCCATGAATTAACTCATATCAAAAACCGCGATACTTTAACTCAGGCTGTAGCTGGAACATTAGGCGGTGCGGTGACGTTTCTGGGCAGAATGCTTACTTTTGGAGCAATGTATGGTCCTGTGAACCGAGATAATCGCCAAGGCGGAAATCCAATTGGCATATTGATTTTGGTTATCCTCGCACCTATTTCGGCATCTTTGATTCAGATGGCAATCTCTCGTACCCGTGAGTTTTCCGCCGATCGCGGTTCAGCAGAAATTACAGGTAATCCTTTGGCATTAGCGAGGGCTTTAGAAAAATTAGAGTCTATTGGTAAGCAAGTGCCGATGAATGGCAATCCTGCTTTTGAACCAGTTCTAATCATGAATCCTTTTTCTGGCGGTGGTTTACAGTCTCTATTTCGCACTCATCCACCTACAGAGGAGCGTATACGTCAACTACAAAAAATAGCTACAAATCAACAAAACAATCCTACTTTTGCTGCTAATCAATAATATGAAATCAAAACTTATCTCCCTAATAATGCTCGTCTGTATGTTTATGGCGATTGCTTTTACTCCTCTTAACTTAGCATTAGCAGATACTAAAGATGCCTCAAATGCCTCTGCTAAAAAAGCTGCTCAAGAAGTTACCAAAGATACTGGAGCTAAACAACAGTTTGGCAAATCAGAAAATGGCGATCGGCTTTTAGATGATGCTCAAGCTAAAGCAAATAAAAATCTGAATGATTTAGCAGATAAAGCAAATTCAGAGGAAGATCTTCCCGATAGCCAAAAGCTGTTTCTTAAGAATTTGCAGAATTAATATTAGGAGTTTTTTGCTGCGTGGAAATTGGAGTTAAGAAAGTGTTTATATAGACATAAAATATTTTTAACGACTTTGAAAAGCGCAGTAAAAGTCTATTAGCAAATTAATCTGCTTTATTAAAAATCTCGCTAGGATAAAAGCAGATATAAGGCTCTAAGGCAGAGGAAAAGCAATGAAATCCATTAAACCTTGGCAGGTAGCAATTTTAATCTTGCCGATCGCAACTATCGTGATTTTTCTATTAGTTGCAGCAGGTTCACAAATTCATAATTGGGGTATTAATTGGATTTGGGGTGTCGTAGTCTTAGTATTTGTTCTCTGGCGATGGTTACTGGTGAAATGGACAAAGCCTCCTTTAGCTGAGATTCAAGAGGCGATAGACGAAATTAATCAGGAGTTATCACAAGAGCCAGAGTTAGAAGCAGCAGCAAGTAAGGAAAAGCAATTACAAGCTTCTTTAGAACAAATTATTGCTAAAACCAGAACAGATGAACCAGTTTGGGAAGATTGGCAGACTTTTTGGCAACGCTGTCAGGAGTTGTTAGCTGCGATCGCTCATATATATAATCCCAGCGTTAAACGTCCTCTGCTTAATATTTATATTCCTCAAGCTTACGGCTTGATCCGTGGGACGGTAGACGACACGGATCGCATGATGCAAAAGCTTTCCCCTGTTTTAAACCGAGTATCTATCGGACAGGCTTATGAAGCTTATGAAGTGTATCGTCGGCTAGAGCCATCGGCACGAAAACTAGGTCAGGTATTTAATTGGTCACAATGGTTACTCAATCCCGCAGCAGCAGTTGCCAATCAAGCCACCAAAAAATTTAGTAATCAGGCAAATCAGGAACTATTGCTCAATCTAGGTCAATTAATGCGAGAAACGGCATTAAAGAATTTGGCACAACAGGCGATCGCTCTTTATGGTGACAAAACTATTACTATTCCTGAAGTTGCACCTAGCTATGCCTTACCCAAAACCGAAACCCAAACTCTCAAGCAAATATTAGAATCAGCCCAATTACCCCAAGAAGTAGACCGAAAGCCTGTCAATATTATTTTGGTTGGGCGTACTGGGGCAGGGAAAAGCAGCTTGATTAATACTCTTTTTCAAGCCGACAAAGCCGAAGTAGATGTTTTGCCCAGTACCGATAAAATTCAAAACTATCGTTGGCAAACTCCTAGCAAAGAAGTTTTAAATTTGTTGGATACTCCTGGTTATGAACAGGTAAATCGTCCTGAATTGCGGGAACAAGTTTTAGACTATGCAGCTACAGCAGACTTACTATTACTGGTAACTCCTGCTCTCGATCCTGCTCTACAAATGGATCTTGACTTTCTAGAAACCTTGAAAAAAGATCTGCCCGATCTAAGTGCCGTGGGAATAGTTACTCAAGTTGATCGCCTGCGCCCAATTCGTGAGTGGAATCCACCCTATAACTGGCAAGAAGGCATCAAACCTAAAGAAAAATCTATTCGAGAAGCAACTGTTTATCGTGCTGAATTACTGGGAAATATCTGCGATTTAATTTTACCAATAGTTACAGAAGATCGGACAAACAATCGTTCTGCTTGGGGTGTAGAAGCCTTGTCTTTGGAGTTGATTCAGGCGATTGCACCAGCTAAACAGCTTCGTTTAGCAAGATTTTTGCGGAATTTGGAAGCTCGCAGCCAAGCAGCCGCCAAAATCATCGATCGCTATACTCGTCAAATGGCAACCAGTCAAGGTTTAACTGCCTTTCTTAAAAGTCCCGTACTGCAATTTATTTCCACTATGACTACAGGAAATCCTACTCTGGCATATGTCTTAGCAGAGCAAATTCCTGTAGAGGAGTTACCCATAGTCATTGGTAAACTTCAAATGGCTTATGACCTATATATGTTGCTCAACGATGAACCTAATCTCAGCAACTTCGATTTACGTTCTTTATGGTCTTTGTTGTTAGACGACAATAAAGCAAAAAATCTTAACACCTGGGCTTTTGGTCACGCTTTGGTAGAATACTGGGCTAAAAATCTTAATTCTGCACAATTGCGCGATCGCTATCAATTCTATCTACAACAAAAACCATCTTAAATAAAAAGAGATCGCCTTATAGAACGATCTCTTTTTAAAATAGAAGAATTTAGACTTTTTCTTCAGTACTTTGTGCTGCACCAAGACCAACTACATCCTTGATAAAGACTAGCTGGTTAGTAAAATCTAATTCTTTAACAGAATCTAATAGTTGCTGTGCATCGGGTGATAACTGATAGTCATTGGGTACCTGCACTGCATTACCTCGTTCCATTTCTGATGCCAGACAGTACCAGAAAAAGAGTTTTTGATTGGAAGAATACTCTTTGTAGGTTTGAAATTCTGCCCTGTCTTTACCAATGATAAGATCGCGCTGCACCTGTAGTTGTTCTTCGGGAGACATTTGCTTGACTTGCTCGATTAAACCTGACGACTTTTCTAAATTTTCATCGGGACGTTCTGCTTCGGGAGTTATATTCTCTTTGACAAAATCTTGGTAGATATACCAAAGAACTGCTAGCTGTTCGTCCATATCTAGAGAATGAAGATGATAAACTTTTTGTTCGGCTGTTGTTTGAGAACTCATAAAATACCTCTTACTTGTTGAGAAAATAGTCAAAATTTGTCTTTAAGCTGATTGAAGCTTTGCTTTTTGGCTAGAAAATAAAGCGATCGCGGCATCAATAAATGCTGGTAGATCATCGGGGTTGCGACTGCTAACTAAATTACCGTCTACTACCACCTCTTCGTCTACCCAGCTTGCACCTGCATTTTTCAGATCGGTTTTAAGTGAAGGCCAGGATGTAATCTTGCATCCTTTAACCACATCTGCTTCAATCAACGTCCAAGAACCATGACAGATAGCTGCAACTGGTTTGTCTGCCTCAAAAAAAGCTTTGATAAATTTGACGGCTGTTTCATTTGTCCTTAACTGATCTGGATTTGCCACACCGCCAGGAAGCAAAAGTGCATCATAATCTTCGGGATTAGCTTTGTCTAAAGGCAAATCAACTGCAAATTCATCTGCTTTATCAAAATGATTCCAACCGCGCACCTGTTCCCCCATAGGAGAAATAAGATAGGTGCTTGCACCTGCATCATTAAAGGCTTGACGAGGCTGAGTCATTTCTACTTGTTCAAAACCATCAGCGACTAAAATAGCGATGTTCATTCTTTCTAATTCTTGTGGCATAGTTATTGTTCTCCTTGTATTTCGATAAATTTAATTACAACTGCGCATATAATGCTGCAATTAGCCAAACGGCTGTGAATCAATGAAAGTAAACTGCTTTAACTGTTGCTACTGTCCTAACTGTTGTGATTAATTAGCTGAAAAGTTGCCAGCATCATCAAACATTTGTTTGGTTTTTTCTAAAAGCTTGTTGTTAGGATCGGTGCGATCGATAGCTGGCTGTTTAACCGCAGGAATTTGACTAGGATCTTTTAATGCCCTTTGTGTCTGAGGACTAACGAATTCATTGACACTGTTCAAAGAATTGGCTTTATCTTTGTCTGAATAGAGCAGCCCCTCCACTTTACTATCATTGGTGGGATAGCTAGTTTCACTCTTATTTGCCGTTGCCAAAAGCGATTCTGCTGGTAAGTTTGCTTGACCCTGAGTTTTATTTAATTTGGAATCATTAACAGGAGATTTATATTGGCTCATATTATCTCCACCTGCTTTATGAGGATTGTTTTGTCCGCCGAGTTGAACAGGGGGATTATTCGGACGCGCACCTTGTTTGTTGCCACTATTACAAGCTGTGGTAAAAAATAAAAAAGTTACCAGAACGAAAGCACTAGCAATTTGCTTAATCCGTAGTTTTTTGAGAATATTCATAAATTTGGTTCTTGGCTAATTTCTGTTGTGAGATGATTTTTTGGAAGTGCAATTTTTGCGTAAACACAACATTAAACCTCTCAATAATTAAAATTTATCTAGATTTTTTATAGATAGCTTCTAACTAAAGTTACATATCAGAGATTATTGACTGACGTTACGCAATACAACGAAAAATCGATACTTCCAACAAGCGCGTGGAAGCAGAAAAATAAAATCTACTACCTACTACCTACTACTTACTACCTACTCTTCACGAATTAGTTAGTGCGTAACATTAGATGTTTATTTGCTGCCCCCAACTGCGATCGCCTCTTTTGATATTACTTTTTTGGCTGCGGTAGCAATTGCCCAATCTTCTTGAGTATGAATTACTAGTATTTGTGCTTGAGAATTTTTGGTAGCGATATTAGTATCGACAGGATCGGCATCATTTTTAGCCAAATCTAGCTGCAAACCTAGATAACATAAATCCGCACAGGTTTTTGAGCGCAGCATACTATTATTTTCCCCCGCCCCCGCGGTAAATACCAAGGCATCCAAACCGTTAAGACTAGCAACCATTGCACCTATAGCTTTTTTGAGGCGATGAAGATAAATGTCATAAGCTAACTGGGCTTGAGTATTACCGTTACTCATTGCTTTGGCGATCGCCCTTAGGTCGTTGGATATGCTACTTACCCCTTTTAAACCAGACTCTTTATTAAGTACTTGGTTAATTTCCTCTACATCCATTCCATATTCCTGCATCATATAGATAATAATCTGCGGATCGATTGAACCGCAGCGCGTACCCATCATCAATCCTTCTAAGGGAGAAAATCCCATCGTGGTATCAATACAGATGCCGTCTTTAATAGCAGCTAAAGAACAGCCATTGCCTAAGTGACAGGTAACTATTTTGAGAGAATCTAAGGGCTGTTGTAAGATATGGGCAGTACGCTGGGCGCAGTACTGATGAGAAATACCGTGAAACCCATAGCGTTGTATTCCCTGTTCATAATATTTATAGGGTATCGGGTAAACTTTAGCGGCTTCGGGAATTGTAGTGTGAAAAGCTGTATCAAAAACTGCTACTTGAGGCACTTCGGATAAGATTGACTCGATAGTATTTATGCCTTCGAGGTTAACTGGATTGTGACTGGGGGCAAGAGGAATCAGATCGGCGATCGCCTTTTTAACATCAGCATCGATCTTCACAGGCTGGCTATATTTTGCCCCACCATGAACCACTCGATGACCAACTACATCAATTTCATCAAGACTGGCTATAACTTTTGTTTCTCCCTGAATTAAAGTATCTAAGAGAATTTTTAAGGCAGTGTCGCGATCATCTAACTTAATCTCTTGTTCTAGATCGTTGCTTTCAACAGTAAGAATACCTTCTTGTTCGGATTTCCAATCAATGTCAGCTTCCCATAAGGGTTGCGAAGGAGTATCTGAAATGGATTCACCCAAATCATAGAGACAACTTTTTTGACTACTCGAACCAGCATTAAAAACTAAAACAATCATGATTATCTAATAGCTATATGACACCCTCGAAAGTTTTGCCTAAAAAACCCTAAAAAAATTTAGGTTCTAAAAAGTAAGTATTTCTAATCATGATAGATCTGTTTTTTAAGATGAGATTGACAACAAAATAAAATTTGGGGCGTGTCATCATCTCTGTAGATTACAAGGTTTTCTTTGAAAAATTGAAGGTTGCAGCTTATATAGTGATTAACTTTTGCGCTTTCAGTATACAAATAGTTATTACTTCATTTATCTTCATAACTAAATACTTCTTAACAAAGCTCTATAACCAGCTTGTTCAAAATGTTTATTATAAGCAAGAGCTTCATAAATACTCTTCTCTCTCATGATTTTAAAAGATACACAGTCTGTCAAACTCCAGTTTTTGTCGAGACGGTTTTTATACAAATCTAGCCCTTGCTGAAACTGCCTCGGAGTTTGGGGAATAACTGTAATATTAGAGTTGGAATAAATGCTATCAATCAACTTAGTCGCGACTTGTCTTAAATATTCACCCCGTTTAGAAAAATCGTTGAGAACTTCGGTTAAAACCATCTCGCTGGTGACAATATGAACTGGATTGAGAGACTTTGATAATTCTGTTGTTTTGTTATGTAATTCATCATGGGGATTAAGAAGCGCAACCCAATAACCAGTATCTGCAAAAACTACTCTCACTCACCATCCTCGGTAGTAGTTTTAGTTTGATATTTATCGAAGTTTTTAGCTAGATCCGTTGGTACTTTTGCCCATTCCGAATCTGGTAGTTGTGCGCTGATTTCTGCTGCGATTTCCCAGATAGGTTGAGCTTTAGAATCGTATGTGAAGCTACTATCCATTTGCTTATCCCTACTTTTTTCTATTGTATCCTGATTAGTTCTGCCTCTTTTAATTAGATTTTCTAATTGACTAATTGCTTCTTGTTCTTTACGCCAAGCTGTATCTCGAAGTTGATTAGCTTTGAGAACTAGATCGCCAATTTCGTTGATGATAGTTATATCAGGTAGAGGAATTAAAACAGAAGCTAGCATATCGCGATCGATATGAACAATAACTGAACCATATAATTGACGCATTAATAAACAATTGCCATAGTCCGATGCTAACCAAGCGTAAAGATAGCCAGGATTAATTTCAGACAATAAACGGGTTGCATCTTCGCTAGCTGTCCAATTTGACATATATGCAGGAATAATTTGTACTCGTCCAATCGTTCCAGAACGAGTAACACAAACCATATTAGTTTCTAACTGAATTTCGGGTAAATCTTTAGTGTGTGCGCCTTTTGCTAGTCTTTTAACTCCAATAGGGGCAATTTGAAATAGTTGTTTGCTACTAAGCATAGGAATACCACCATGTTCGACATATACCCGCTTACGAAACTTAGTGATTGCCCTAATTTCTTTGGTAATTCGTTCGTCACCAACGGTAGTTATTTCAACTGGTAATTGTTGTAGCTGTTGTTCTGCTTGCAAAGTGAGAGGATTATGATAACTAGCTTCAAATCTTCCTACTAGTTGAGAAGCCTTGACGATGGTGCGAGTATGACCTTGGGTATCGGATTGTAATGTGTTTAAGTAAAGTAAGTTTAATCTTTCGTGCAACAGCTTGTCTGCTTCGTCTAATAGGTGATTAGCTTCATTTCTATGTTCTCCCGCTTCGCACATCAATCTCCCGATAGCAATTTTGCGGATAGGAGGTAAATCGGGAATCAAAACTCTTTCTAAGTGTTCGGGTTCGATGTGAACTACTACCGAACCATAGGTTGCTTGAGTTAACTGTAAACGTCCATAGCGACTGCGTAGAAAAGCAGTAATATATCCTGCGGTATCAGCATCTTCACTACGGAGACGAATAGCGTGTTCAGAAAGTATTTTGCCTGCTAGTGTTTTGGTGGCTAATCCAATATTTCCAATTGTTCCCGAACGTGAAATTAAAACATCCCACATTTCAATGGTAAGTTTTTCTGGATTTGCAGTTAATTTCCGACTCAAATATCTTCCCGCTTCGGGTTTCAAACTGATAATTTCTGAACTTGAAATAAAGGGAATTCCCCTATCTGGAGTAACAGAAGTTCTCTTTAGACGAAAAGGTTTATTCGGTTTTTGACACAAACCATCTTCACCGCAAAGAGCAATTAAATCTAAACCACTAACTTGTAATTCGGCGACAGCATTTCTGGCTTCGATATTAAAATTAGAGGCTTCTAGGCGCACTCCCGCAGCAAGAACTTCGCTGAGACGAACGGTAGTAGAAAGTTTTTCTTCTTCTTCTGGAAGTTCGGGATTAAATTGTAGATTGTCTATTTTGTCTTGCTTTACCATCCCAATACCGCCTGCTGTTTCCAATCAAGAAATTCTTGAGCTACTTGGGGAGTATCATCATCAACCATTTTTTGACGGGGTAAAGGACGCACTGTAGCATCACCTGTAGCTGTTCTTTCTAATAAAGGTACTGTTTCTGATGCTGGATAGAGTATTTCTTCGCCATCTTGATTGCGTTTGTATAAAGTGTTGCCTCTCTTATCATGACCGATCGCATTCACTTGAGCCATAAATATTTCGTAGTCTAAAATTTGACCTTGTATGGCTTCTTGGTTCATTTCTGCCTCTGTTTTCTTTTGTAGAAATAATACAGAGGTTTGTGTTCCATTACGAGGTTGAAAGGTGTCGGGATGCAAATCGACAGAAGCAACTAACCGACAGTGAGTTAACATCCAATAACGCACATAAAGTAATCCAGGTGCGCCAAGAATAGCATCAGGTAAAACAATTGCCATTCTGCCTTCAGGCTTGAGGAATTGCCAACAGCGTTCGATAAACAGAATTTCTGGTGGTGCGGATGTTTGTAACTGTTCGGTTTGTGACCATCCAGTCTCGGTTTTTTGCCAAATATGACCGAGTTTGTATTGACTCAAGGTTTCCCTGTCCTTAATTGGTAATTTTGAACCAAAAGGCGGATTTGAGGCGATCGCATCAAGATGAGCTAAATCTTTGGCATTACGTATTTCATCAGCATTAATATTAAGTGCTAAGCCAAGCTGTTTACGAAAAGTATTTGTCCATTGGTGGGGATGAAGTAAACTATCTTGTCTGAGGATATTTCCAGCACCGTCATTATTCATTACCATATTCATTTTGGTGGCTTTAACCAGATCGGGATTGATATCAATGCCAAAAAAACAATTACTAGCCACCTCAGAAATGCGATCGCGCAATGCGGCTTGAATTCCTGCACTAGAATAATTAGAATTTCCCGTTGCTGCTGCTAGTTTCTTAATTACTTCATTCATCGCAATTACTAAAAATCCGCCAGTTCCACAGGAAGGATCGAGAATTTTTTCATCTATCTTAAGATCGAGCATTCTGATCGCCATGCGCTGTACATTACGAGGCGTAAAAAACTCACCGCGATCGCCTCTTAAATTTGCCCCGACTAATTCTTCGTACGCTTTTCCCTTAACATCAATATTGGTATCGAGAAAACTGTATCTTTGTAACTCTCCTACCACGTAAGCTAGCGATCGAGGCTGTAGCTTTATAGTGTCGTTTGGCTCAAAAATAGTGGAGTAACGCTTTTTAACTGAGTCGAATATTTTGCCAATCCGTTTAGCCACGGTTAATCTACCATCATTGCTAGCTTTCTCATTGGCTGTAGCGTAGAATTCCAGAAGATTAGGAACATTGCGTTCATCATATATTTTACAAAAGATAACCTTCAATAATTCAAAAAAAGCAGGTTGCTTTTGCATACCGTCTGTAACATATATATGATTGTGGCAAATTTTAAACGAAAATAAGAGATTATCATCAGTAGCCTGTTTTAATAATTCTCTTCTTGGTCGATCAATCTCCTCAATGTCACCATCTTTAGCAGGAATATCATTAGGTTCTGAATAAACAGCTTTTCCCTCTGTCCTGGTTAGTCGATAAACAGCTTTATACTTACCATTTGTCCACATTCCCCATTCTGCATTTGGACAAGCAGCCATGTAAGATTTTAATTGTTCGACTCCATCTTTACGGCTTGATGGTTCGATGGAATCTTTTTTACACTCAATAATGATCCAAGCATTGTCCTGTAAATGTTCTTCACCTTCAGGAAAGATAACTAAATCTGCGCGATGGCGTTTGCTTCCTAACCTAACTGTAAATTCAACTGCAATTTGTTCTTGGGAATAGTCCAATTCCAATACCAAGCGACGCTCTATATTCTGCCGAACATATTCCTCTGGAGTATCTTTGCGGATTTTTCGATCTATAAAATCACAAATTTTACCGTCTGGAATCGTCGCTAATAACTCAGGCATTGTTGATTAAATATTGAGAATTACTGATTAAAGTTTTACCAGTTTTTTTGATATATTCATCATATTCTTTCTTTGATTTTCTGATTTTTCAATATTTCAAATGAGAGCGATCGCTCAATTTCATTAATCTTGGTCCTTGAGGACAAAACTCTAAGACACTTACCGCAGCCACAGGCATATCAATGCGATCGCGATAACGCCCAACATCAATTCCCAATAAAGAACAAAGTATAATCCGAATCGTGGCTTTGTGTGCCACTACCAGCACGTTACCTTCGAGATAGGTGGCTTCAATTTCTTCGATTACTCTAGAACTACGGCGGGCTATATCAATTGCTCTTTCCCCTCCAGGAGGTGCATTCCAACCAGGTTCGGACTGCCAACGCACATATTGGTCGTGAAATTCAGCATTTACCTCTGCTGGAGTTTTACCTTCCCATTTACCAAAGTTGATTTCTTTTAAACCATCTCGCAACTGCATTTCCATGCCAATAAGTTCGCAGAGTGGTTTAGCAGTGGCGATAGTACGGCGCATTGGGCTACAGAAAATGGCTTTCCAAGGTACAGACTGATAAGCCAGGGCAAAGTCTTTTGCCATTATTATTCCTGCTGCGGTTAATTCTACATCGGAAGTTCCACAAAAATCATCCGTTTTGCTAGCAACGGTTTCGCCATGTCTTAGAAAATAAAGGTTTAAAGTCATTAGTCGTTGAACAATAATTAGCTTAGTTGTAATTTATAGGTTCGTAGCTGTTGGCTTTTTGCTCGAAATCTCTTTATAATTATGATGAAATTTTTAATGCGTTGTCAAAGTTTACTTATTCTCAATTAATCTTTTGACTACCATTTCATTAGCTAATAGCTTTGGAGAACCAATACGTTCTCTACTTTTTTGCCATACAAAAAGCCAAAATCTTTTTTATCTCCAGTTAATTAAGTAAGAACATTTAATTCATCAAACTATCTGGCAATCGCTCTGAATTTTGCTTACTCCTTCTGATGCAGGATGATTACTACTTTCTCAATAAATTTGGTAAAATTAGCCGAACCTTATCAGGAAATTTTCAAAGGTTAGATTAGATTAGATTAGATTGTATATACTATGGGCAATATTCAAATTGTTTTAGTAAGATAGTTGCAATTAAAATTTACAACAGGAGAAAAATATGAAGGTTAAATATCTGGGAACTTTAGTTGCTGCATCCGTATTAAGTTTAGGTTTAGTGACTTCTTGTGCTACTCCTGATTCTGGTGGAACTAATACTGGTGATGATGCAACTCAAACTGCCCCTGCTGATGGAACTGCTAATCCCTGTGCGGGAACAGCCAACCCCGACGCTGATAAATAAGTTAGTGTACCAATGGCTAGACAGAACTAATCTCAAAGAGGAATCTGAAGTAATGTATGTAGAATTTAATCCGACCTTCAGATTTCTCTTTTTTTATTCAAGAAAAACTCAGTTATTTTTAGGTACTCGTAGCTAAGCCTACTTTAGACAAATTGCGATCGTGCGATCGCCTATTAGGCAACAATATACAGCAAAAACTAAGACCCAGGATTATGAAGTTGAGCTTATCCCTGGTAAGTATATCTTTAGCTGTTCTTTAAATCCGACTCCTGACTATCTACTTGTGGTTAATTAAACGTTATCATCTTCAAACTTATAGCCAACTCCGACCACTGTTTTGACAAATGTAGGATTGGCTGAATCTGGCTCAATTTTTTTACGCAGCCTTCTAATATGGGTATCAACAACTCTTTCATCGCCAAAAAAGTCATTGCCCCAAAGTTTGTCGATTAGTTGGGTACGACTCCAAACTCGACCAGGATAGCTCAAAAAGGTTGCTAATAAATTAAACTCTAGAGTCGTTAGGTCTAATTCATCAGGAGTTTGAGTGTCTAATTGTCTTGTTGCTAGATGCTGATCAAGATCTACGGAAAAATGTTTGGTGCGATAAATCTGAGATGTTCCTTGTACGTCATGACGCAAACTACGTCTCAATAAGGCTCGAACTCTAGCAACCAATTCTCTAGGACTAAATGGCTTAACTAAATAATCATCCGCCCCAGTAGAAAGCCCTATTACTCGGTCTATTTCTTCTCCTCTAGCGGTGAGCATTAGGATATAAGGATCTTTGTTATATGGCTGCTGACGAATGCGGGTGCATACCTCCAGTCCATCTAAACCAGGAAGCATCAGATCGAGAATTACTAAATCTGGCTGCTGCTGCTTAAAGATCTCTAATGCAGTTAACCCATTATGAGCAACCCGACAAGCAAAACTTTCCCTAGTCAAGGTTTGTTCGATTAGTTGAGCAATTTCTTTTTCATCTTCAACAATCAGTATTTCCATATCATTACTTTTTATGTCAAATGAATATACGCCTGATGTGAATTAGCTATGTTCGCATATAAGCTCTAAGCCTTTAAACTCTTTCGTAAAGTTAATAGTTTATTATGTTTTAAATCTAGATTGATATTACTTCCCTGTCGCTTAACTATACTTTTGCAGACTGTGCCGTAACTAAACCACTAATAGCAGAAAGAAGTACCCAGCCAATAGTATTTACTCGTAAATCGAAAATAGTCACATCAAAAAGATTAAAAAGAATGCAGCAGGTAAAAGCGACTAGATAACTAAAAAAGATCAGCCTTGAACCATCTGTAGACCAATTGAGGAGAAGTTTTCCCCCCTCAACCATAATTGAGCCAACTATACAGACAAGCAGTAAAACTGCAACAATTCCTGTCTCTGCACCGAGCATTAAAAATAAATTGTGGGGATGTCCAAACCAAAAATTTGTTTTGGCTTCGTAGAGAGGAGTAAAGTTTCTCAAACCCCAACCAAATAAAGGGCGTTGTTTGATTAGATCCCAGCAGAATTCCCATAGAGTAATGCGTAGAGTTTCTACGGGGCGTTGATAATCTCGATCTGATAGTCTTGCCCAAAAAAAGCTAGGAACAACATTTCTTAATTGAGTGCCGCCTAAATTGGGAGCAAAAGATGCCCAAAGAATTGCGGTAGCAGCACTACTTACGCCATATATTAGCCAACGCCAACCCATATATAAGGCGTAAGCCATAAAGCTTATTACAGCAATCCCCCAAGCGTTGCGAGAACTAGTAAGAATTAACCCGCTAATATCTGCTAATAAAATCAAGGCAAGCAGTAATAATATCTGAGGCTGTTTACTAGCTGAATTTTTCCGCCTAGCTTGCCAAGTATCTAGCCATAATCCTAAAGCTAAACTAAAGGCGATCGCCAGATAAATAGCCAGAAAATTAGTGTAGTTAAATACTGCTGACATCCTTCCCGTTGGCACCCCCTGAGCAACTAACTTCCAACCTAAAATAGACCTGACTAAAGGAGGAGTATGCCAACCAGCAAATAGCTGACCAAAGCCTAGGAGAACTATGGGTAAAGAAGGAAGGATTAACAACCAAGATAGCTGCTTTAACTGAACGGGATGCTTGATTAAAGGTTTCAAAGCTACAAACAGTAAAAAAAATGGCAGAAAATTAGCTAGCCCTAGCCAAGCTTCCTGGGGTTGTTCTGCCAAAGCCGAACTGACAATAAATAAAGTAGACAATATAGCCAGGGCTTGGTTATGGCGATTGGCTATAATTTTACGTAAATTATCCTGTCCAGACTTGAATATTACTATTAATAATCCCACTGTTCCTAGGGCAGGAAAAAGCGGTAAAGCTAAAACGCTAACACTGAAACATAACCATGTCCAATCCGAGCGTTGTTGGTAATAGTACTTAAACAAACCCTTGCTTTTGCTAACGTCCATGCAATTTAACTAACTAAAGAAAGTTATTATGGCAAGTCTTGTAAACCATTGTCAGGAGTATTAGAAACTCCTCTTTGTAATTGAGCGTAAGACTGATTATATTGAATAATTGAAGAAAGCAAATCGCCACGAGCCGTAGTTAGCTGAGTTTGAGCATCAATTACGTCTGTTTGAGTACCAACTCCTGCCTGAAATCGCAATCTAGCCAGACGCAAACTTTCTACTGCCAATTGTACCTGTTTGGTATTCGTATTAATATTTCTCTTGTTAGACTGTAGACCAAAATAAGCTTGTTCTACGGCAAAACGAATCAAATTGCGCTGATCGGCAAACTGAGTTTCAGCCAGCGCAATATCTTGTTCTGATTGTTGTGCGCTAGCACGAGCAGCACCACCGTCAAAGAATAGCCACCGTATGTTTAAACCCACGGTATAGTCATCGCTAGGATCAAAATTATCCTCAAAGTCATCACTTATTTGATATTGAGCAGTTGCTCCGACTGTTGGTTTGATTTGAGACAAAGCAATCGTACGTTGTTCTGCGCTAATTTCTCTTTGTAACAATAATTGTTCTAATTCGGCACGGTTTTTAAATGCTTGAACAATTGATTCTGGGAGAGAAAGCTTCCAAGTTCCAGCTTCGGCGATCGGATCTGCCGTAGCTAAACCAGTATTATGAGAGACGCTTAAGGTTTCTGCTAGCTGTCTGCGAGCAATATTTTGATTAGCTTGAGCCGTACTAAGCCTTTGCTGTGCCTGTGCTAATTCTACTTCTGCTCGCAAGACGTCAAATCTGGTGCCTAAACCTGCTTTTTCTAGCAATCTGGCATCTTTTAAAGTTTGCCTAGCATCTGCCACGGCAGCCTCTTCAATTTTTACCTGAGCATCGCCGTCTTGCAGATTATAATAATCTCTAGCAGTTTCAAAACGAGCTTGTTCGACAATTGTTTCTAAATTTAACGTTGAGGTACGTAGTTGTTTTTCGGCTGCACGAATAGAAGCTCCTCTATTGCCGCCATCGTAAATATTATAGTTGAGGCTTACATCTGTATTATAGCTAGATGTTTGATTGCTAAAATTACTACCAGAGATACTACCTTGAGATAGTTGGTTTTCTACCTGTTGTCTAGTTGTACCTGGTGGAGCATTATCTATTTGCTGATTGATTATTTGGTCATTGATACTATCAAGGAAGACAGAGTTACCATAACTAAATCCAGTACTAAAAGTAGCAGTGGGAAATAGTGCCGCCTTTGCTTGTCTGACTCCTGCTTGCGATCGCACTACTTGAATTCTGGCTTCTTCTATCTGTTTGTTGTTTTTAAGGGATAGTTTAACTGCCTGTTCTAAAGTAATCGGTTTTTGCGTATTAACTTTTACCTCATCTGCTTGGGTAGGAAATGAAAGCGGATTGGGACTAGGGTTGAGTCGATCTATATTAAGGATTGGTTGTTGTGGAGGTTTAACAATATCTGCCGTAGCATCTGAAGTTGAACCTGAAGATTGAGCCACTTTCCCCGATGTTAGCTCTAGGAAAACAGCATCTGAATTAGATAGCTGGCTATTTTTTTTGTCTGGTAAGACTGATGAAGGTAACTCACTATTAGATTTAGATACTATATTTTTTTTCTGGTTGGCAGTTAAATTTTTGCCAACTAAATTGCTAGAATCATGACTGGCTATATTTTGCGCACTAGCTATAGCTGCGTTAGTAACTAATATTACCGAGCCTATACCTATAGTTTTAATAAATTGATTGATCTTACCCACTCCTCACTCCTTATTTGCAATAATTCCTGAATCAAAAATATAGATAATTCTATACTCGCTATTGTGGCTCTAACAAAGTTTTTGTCAACTCTTAAACAGTACAGAGTACAGTCACTCTAGGATTTGACGATCGCGAAACTATTAAAATTCATGATTACTATAACCTAACGTAGGTTTAAATAAACATTAAAATGAGCTAATTGACCAATCAGAGCAGTCTATGACAAAGCTAAAAAGCTACGGTATATTTAGCTGAGGAATATTGTAAACCACTCCTTTAGCTAATCAATCAGATTTAATACTCAACTAAATTGATAATTGGTATATTAAGTAGCTTTTGTCTGCCACCTAAAGCTGTTAGCTCAATGACAAACGCATAGCCGATAGTCTTTGCCTTTATTTGAGTCAATAATTCGCTAGTAGCCTTGGCTGTTCCTCCCGTAGCCAATAAATCATCGACAATTAAAACTTTTGCTCCAGGGGCGATCGCATCTTGATGAATCTCCAGACTATCAGTGCCGTATTCTAGTTCGTAAGTAACTGAATGCACAGACGCAGGCAGTTTTCCAGGTTTGCGTACAGGGACAAAGCCAGCATTTAATTGATAAGCTAAAGGAGTGGCAAAAATAAAGCCTCGCGATTCTATGCCTACAACGTAGTCTGGTACTAAATTTGCGTCTTGACACTTTTGCGTCAGCAGATCGATAGTGTATCTTAAGCCTTGAGGATTATTCAATAAAGTAGTAATGTCCCGAAAAAGAATCCCTGGCTGAGGAAAATCGGCAATATCGCGGATTAGAGATTGTAGTTTCATAAATAAACTTCAATAAAGTAAATTAAATTAGGCTTTGTTTTCAATAGCTGTGGCATCATAGCACCAGAGATTAATTTGTTATCCTCGACAGAGAATAATATATAACAAGAATATGGATTTAATTTTATAATGAGCCAATCTGCAAGTTTAGAATCCGATTTTCCCGTACCAGTGGCTCAATCGGCTTCAGTCTTAAATACTTTACCAGACATATCTCTTTCTTCTAAGGGTTGTTCTCCTTATACTCAGCAGCAAATTGATTTACTGTTGCTCGCTCTAGAGGCTCTAGAATTGGGTGCCTCAGAACAGATGCTGGCGATGGCAAGACAGTTGGGCATAGATAAAATTGTTAAAAATCGCGTTAACCTCTGGCGTTTGCGCTGTAGCAACCCCTGGAGACGTTCTTATACTAGAGATTATTTAAGCTTGGAACAGGCTAAGGCATTGGTAATTATTGCAGGTTACCGAGCTAAAGATCTAATGGTAATTATTAGACAGCTATTGGTAGCCGAACAGCAAATGCGAGTAAAAAACCTGCCAATTGATAATCATTTTCGTCTTTCAGAGTATTTAGAAAGATTCCGCGCCCATTTTCGCAGTCGCATGAACTCCCGCCGTGCCAAAGTGTCTGCCTACATTGCTTCGGAAGAACAGTTAAATGAACTAGCTTTATCTTTATTAAACAAGCTGCTGTTTTGTACGGGAACAAGAGGACTAGAACGGGTTTGGTTTAGTTTGTTTGATGGAGAAGTGGCATGAACACTAAACGACAGTACAGCCTACCCAACTGCAATTTAGTTTTAGAAGGCATAGAAAGTGGCGATCTCCAGAGCGTTGATATCTTGGATGGAAAGTCTCCTATGTCTATTTTGATTAATGCCGAATGCAACTTTTTTAATTCCAATCAGCAGTTGAGTGGTGGTAGCGTTTTCTTAGCCAACCTGTCTAAGACCGTCAGTAAATACGCTCAAGAATTTTTGAGTGGACTGTCTCAGCCCCATAAAGAAACTAGCCAATATCCTCAAATATCGATTGAACAAGTTGCCGAACAACATTGCCATCGTTTAATCTATGAGCCAGAACCAGGAGGAGATAGGACAGAAATTAATTTAACTACGGTAGAATTATTTGATTTGGTAGATGCGATCGATCAATTTTATGCAGATCGCACTGCCCTGCCAAATATGAGTCTAGAACTACAGTCTGTAAGTAAACGTTATCGTCAACCAGAACAACCCTTGGCACAAAGGTTAACTCCTGTAGTACTTGGCTTTACCAGCTTGGCAGTGGCAGCAGGGGCATTCTTTGTCATACCGCCCCCTGAGATTAACACCCCTAAACCAACTCTTAACCAAAATACAAAAACTAAACCTATTCCCAAACCAGAATCAATCCCAAATCCTACTCCAAATACAGAGCCAGTGCCTCAATCTGATCGAGGTAAGTAACGGCGTTGGTAAATTATAATTAACGCTACTTTCAGGTTAAGACAATTATACAATTAAGGTAGCTTTAAGCTTTTAGCCAACTGCACAAATTTGTTGAAATTGCCAACTCTTTGATATCTGTTAGCTAAAATCAATATACTTATTAAATCTAAACTTTAAGATATATATATTAATAATGCCTCAAACTGCCTTAAATTTGATTGCGATCGGTATTTTTTTGATAACTATGACATCGTTATTGGGACCAATTTTTCATATTCCCCCCGTTGTTCCTGCTGCGATTACCTTTGGTATTTTGAGTTTAGCTACGGTAGATACTTTAAGCTGGAATAGTAGGGGAGTTTCCTTACTCTTGGACTTGTTTGCAACCGCCGAACAACGCCAGCGGATTATTTGCCATGAGGCAGGACATTTTTTAACTGCTTACTTTTTAGGGATACCTATCACTGGCTATACGCTAACCGCTTGGGAAGTTTTAAAACAGGGGCAGTTAGGTAGAGGCGGGGTGAGCTTTGATACGGAAAGCTTAACCGCCAAACCATTTGAATTAGAAAAAATACGTTTAACCTTGGAACGTTTATGTACAGTCTGGATGGCAGGAATAGCAGCCGAAAAAATCGCCTATGGCAATGCTCAAGGTGGTGCAGAAGATCGACAACAGCTAAAACAGGCTTTGATGATGGCAGGATTACCAGAAATAGGTCACTCTCAAAAAGAACGCTGGGCGCAGCTACAGGCAAGCAACCTTTTGAGTAGACATCAAAAATCATACAAAGCTTTAATTGAGGCAATGGAACAAAGAGCTTCTGTAGAAGAATGTTATGCAGTGATTCAGCAACACTGCGATGCAGACAGCGAAAAACTAATAGTTAACCAATCTTAGGCTGTTGAAATTTATAAATATCGCGAATTACCTGTACCCAACCATCAGCAACAGATTGTAAAATGCGATCGCCCTTCTCTTTGGTAGCAGCCGTAGCATCTCCCATAACTCCACTTTTGCTTAATTCTTTAGTTAGCCAAGCGAAAGGTAGCTTTCCCTCCATATCTAAAAGACTATTTCGGGGCAAACCTTGGGGATATTCCTTGATTGCCTGAGCCATTTTGACCTGTTTTGGCAACAGAGAAAGCATAATACTAGTTTCTGCGTCTCCTGCATGGATGCCATATTCTTGCTCCTGGGCTGTAAGCAGATCGCCTGCTGTATGAGGGACACGCCAGGTAAACAAAGGAAATACAGCAAAGTCGGGATATTCCTGATGCAAATCTCTAGCAGCTATTTCCATGATTTGCGGTTGTCCTCCGTGAGAATTCATTAACACCAGCTTACGAAATCCTGAGCGATAAATACTGGCTGCCATTTCTTTAATTACCAACAGTAGAGTAGTGGCAGTGAGGCTAATTGTGCCAGGAAAGCCATCATGTTCATTGGATTTTCCGTAATATAGACAGGGAAGGGCATAAGCAGGAATATCTGATTCTAATTGTTCTAAAGCTTTGCCAAGTACTCCTAAACTGATAGCAGAATCTACGGCGATCGGTAAATGGGGTCCATGTTGCTCAATTGCACCAATCGGCTGGATGATGACCACGTTTTCTTGATTGGGCATCTGCTCTATTTCTGTCCAGGATAAATAGGAGAAATAGCGTTGAGGAGGAATAAAGCCGTGCATCATAGAACCAAATTTTATAAATATTAGCCCTTTCTATCTTAACTACCTTCCTCGCGCACATTTGCGGAAGTGCGCCTTACTCTTGCGCCTGTCGAACCATGCGCGGGGGTTGCTCGTCTAACTATTGCAATCAATAACGAGGCTTAAACGAGAAGTATAGCAATACGAGGCTGTCTTAGGACACTCCCTGCGGGGGGTACACCTTGGCTAACTTTTTACTTATTACTCCCTGCGGGGGGTACCCCTTGGCTACTTACGAGCAATTAAATTTTCTGTCCTGTCTTGGTGCGCGTACATGCGGGCAAGCCCTTTGTCTTGCTAAGTCAGCATTCCCTTGCGTCTTACGCCGACGCGGGGTCTGACTTCTGACGGCGACGCGGTGAGACAGTTGCGTTGCGGGGGTTTCCCCCGTTGAGGAGGGCGTGTCGTCGTACAGCGGCTTTTGAGTAAGAATACTCTTACTCAAAACGCGCTTTAGCTTTGCTGCGACGTTTATACCGCCCGTCAAACTGTCGAACCCTTTAGGGGGTCGCACCGCTAACCGATTAACGTACTGCGATACATATTATCCCTCTTCTGTCAGTTTCCGAGATTCAAGAGTAGCAGAAACCGAATTTATCGATCAGGAACAGAGAAATAAAATTGATTCATTACGGCAATTAGCTTGTGAAAACCAAGTAATCAAGAACGATTAGGAAAAATCTCTAGCCAAGGAGTAATCATCCAGAATAGAATTAATGGTTGAATGATTAAACGAAAGTTGTTTAAAGTAGTCTTCCATCCTTGCTTGTCAGACCATTGCGGATGAAAAGTAAAATCAACAACAGACTCAAAAACCTGATTCAAGTTACACAAAACTGTGGAGGAAGAACTAACCATCCAATAAGCCGAAAAAATAATTTCCCACCACTTGTTAATTTCTTGAAAGTCTGTGAATCTATAATTAGTCCATCCTAGTTCTTGTTTAGATTGTCTAAATCCGTATTCTACCCACGTTCTTAATCGATATAGATTGCCTAAAGTACTCTTCATTCTGCTTCGGCTTGACTGAATATTCCTCATCACAAAAGAAGTAGAATTTTCGGGCATAGTTTCAGGAGCGGTAGTTATTTCCCAATAAGTTCTTTTATTTCGCTTGCCCTAAATTATTTCTCTGATATATCTAATTTCTGATGTCTTGGTGCGCGTTCCCTTGCGCCTTACGTCGGCGCGGGGTCGCACCGCTTTTTGGCTGCTAAAAGTTCTCTTGAATTTACAGTGCTTGTTAGCTCTAACCTTCTGTTGGGCGGACAGCCAGACACCATGATTACTTCTAATTGCTAAAACCCAAGCTAGATTGTGTTGGTCTAATGTTCTGATAAATGAACCAGCTTCTCCATACAAACTATCAGCTAATACTAAATTAAAGTGACTTCCTTTTAATTGGTGAGATAATTCCAGTCACGTAAATATTTAAAACATTCATAACTTCTTACATCGGAAAATAAGTCATTATAAGCCCAGCAATATTGATCGATGAGCGCAACTGTCGGTTGAGCCTCTAGTTTTAAATGTTTGAGGCGAGGAAATGCTCCCGTCTAGGAGGCTTATTCCACTCGCCTGTTGAGAATTTGTAATTCTACATCCGTTACCCTCTCTACCTCACAGCTACCAAGAACTTTTTCTATTGTAGTTCAATTCTCGGAAACTGACAGAAGAGGGATAAATCTCTATCTGGAACAGCGAAATGCTGTATTGTATTTCGTAGTTTACCAAAGGAATTGTAAATATCTAATTCTTTTATCTCGTACCTAGTTGTCGCCCAAAGCCTTTCGAGTAAATCGTTATATGTAATGGTTTTGGCAGAATTAATTAATGACTTAATGCTGAGTAAGGCATCGTTTGAGCTAGTTGATTTTGGCAAGTGCGAAAAAATCAGAAGAGGATGCTGTTCAGCAATACACGCCTTTATAAGTATTTCGGCTGCATGTGCTGATTGAATTACACCAAAAACGCCCTCGTTATGAATATAGACATCATCCCAGAAAAAAGTATTTTTTTGGGCTTGAGAAAGAATGCCCAAGCCTATTTCTTTCATATGACTAGCTACTTGTCTTAATTCTGGGTGCATATATTTATAATTCCTATAATCAGAGCTTTTCTAACGTGCTTTCTAATCCAACTTAAGTCACTATTATCTATTTAGTACTTAGCTTTAGCTATTATTTTTGAGTAGAAGTATTGGATCAATTGTTTTCTTAGTTCCTATAATTCTCTCTCTACTGGGGTAAGCATCAAAAGATTTGCGCTCGCGTCTATAGATAAGATCTGAGATCGCTTAAAGCTAAAATAAACTCTGACCTACTATATCCGCAAAAAAAATGCTCAAATAATGACTCAAGAAGAAGTTTGGCAGAATGTCAGTCATTGGCAGAATGTCAGTCAAATTGTTGCTGAGTATCCACTTTTAGAGTGTGATCGCTGCGCTATTTCGGTGATGAACTGGCTAAGGGATAATGGAATAGAGGGGAAAATTCTGAGGTTAAAAACTAAAAGACGGAGTGAGGTTTTTATTATTAGCGATCGCTATGGAAGTAATGAATCTATCACAGAAAATGGCATTCATTATGGTATAGAGGTTTTTGGCAAGGTATTTGATAATCTTTCTACAGAGGGTTTATCAAGGCAGGACTGGTTAAATGATTTTCACTCTCATAGCAATAAGTTCATCATTGATGAATTAGCATCTTTATAAGTTATTAGGAAGTAGTTAGATGAGCGATCTATTTGAAGTTTTGCAGAAAATCGAAAAATCTCCAGGGATGTATATTGGTCGTCCTTCAGTAAGCGATCTATTTATGTTTATCAACGGATATGAATTTGCTCGTAGTGAGATGGATATCGAGTTAACTGAAGCTGAAAACAAGTTTTATGAGGAGTTTCAGCCTTGGTTACAGAAAAAACTAGGGGTAAGATCGGTTACTTCCTGGGCTAAGTTAATCATGCTTTCTTGTCACGATGAAAAAATAGGTTTTGAATCTTTTTATCGTTTACTGGCTGAGTTTAAACAAAGTATTGGTTTAGTTGGTACAGAATCAAATTTAGAAGTAAAAGTATAGCGATACAAAAACGACTGTCATGTTTCCTCGTACTTTAGTACGATTCCCCACAATAAAAGTTGTAGTCACACAAAAACTAAATAACGATTTAAGACGAGTCAAATCTTAGGGCGACTAAGGTTGACTCGTCGTTATTTTAGCTACATAAGCAATACATAAACACCTAAACTACAACTTTTAAACAAATGACTATTTCCTTCCAATCCCAACCAAAAAAAAGTAAAAAACCTTACTCCAGACAATTCCTTTCTAGTTTTCGTATTGAAGAGAAAGACTTAATCTTTGTGATTGGCGGTATCGGCATGGCTATTTATCTTGCCATTACCGATTTAGCTCTACTGGCTACTATCCTAAGTAGTTTTGCGATCGCAGGAAGCCTTTATTTTATCTCTGCCTGTCTACCTCTAGTTTCCAAAAACCTCAATTTTAGAATCTCTATTTGGCATCTACTTACAGTCGTTTGCGGTTTGACCTTAGCCTTTAGTAGCTGGCAACCAAGTCGCGCCAACACCGTACGTGAGAGTTTCCCCTCATACCATACCGCTCCTCGATGAATTGGTGTTTGTCATACATACCTCTATCTAACGCTGATTTCTTGTGACAATGTTTATGGAGCAATTGAAGATTGTCGTAAATGTCCCTTCCTCCTTTACTGTGGTTTAGACTAAAAAAATCATCAGAAAACAGTTCAGCAAGTTAAAAATAGCTGAAGTTAAAAATAATCAGCCCAAAATATAGTTAAGCTGCCTCTTCTTGAACGAGTCGCTCATGGGGGAAAGCCAAGGCGCGTTTTGCGAGACAGTCCGTTGCGCGGGTTCCCCGCGTTGAAGGAACTGTCGAGTTTGAGTAGGAAGCTTCCTACTCAAAAGTCGCCGTCCCAAGACCGCGCTCGTCCGCTTTTTTTGATTTTTTAGGACGAGAATAGCTTTTTTTAGCTATGGGATAAGTCCTTTTTTTACTTCTTGTCTGACCAGTTTTCCACCCAGAAGACTTTCCACGGGTTTTGGGCGAACTAGCAGGTGTGCCAATCTCGATTAAAAGTGAAAAGATTGATGGTGCGACTCTTCCAAGCGTTAAATGTTTTTGAGAAGACTGCCAAGGAAGGTGATGTTCTTCAACTAAATCTTGTGCTAGCCAAAGTTGCCAACTCATTAGAGGCATTAGATTACTCCATCTTTGGGATTGTTTTGCTGTACTAAAATTAGCTAAAGTCCAATGCAATCTTTGTTTGGCAAAACGATACCAATGATCGACTCCAACAGCGAAGTGGAATAAGCGCGGGAAACCCACGCATTTCCTTCGCTCAAAACGGCGAGCGTACTGACGAAGTCAGAGGAGTTGCGGGAGCTTGCATCCCGCAAAGCTCTGACTCCAAATGTCTTTTAGCTCTAAAAATTGTTCCCCGACCCAAACTAACCACCAAGAACGAGGTTTTCTACCCGAACTCCTGGGATTAAGTCTTTCGACTCTAATCAAACTCAGATCATTAGCTGCCGAAGAACGAAAATGTAGTTCCTTCCATTTGCTGATTTTTAGGTTGCCTAATTTTGGGTCATTTACTTCTACTGTCTCATCAGCTTTGCACCATATTGTAGGGTCATTTAGCTTAAACTTTTTATCGTGTTTTTTGGGTCTTCCGAGTCCTGAATAACCATCTGGTTTCGACCACAAACAGCAATTGGAGCGAATCCTCATCAATTTACTCACTTCAATCTCTTCTGTTTGATTGACCCATGAACCATTACCATATTCACTATCTAGTACAACTAAGACTTTTTGGTCGATCTGCTTTGATACTTGTTTTAGTTGCCATGCTGCCTTGGATATTGGGGTTTCAGAGGATGTAATTCTTTCATCTCTTCAAGGTAATGTCCAACTTCCTGCTGCTTCTGGTAGCCATGCAATTGTGCTATATCCTTGTCCTAGTGTTACTGAATTATTTGAAGATGCTTGGTGTTCGTAAGTTCTCTCTCTAAGCGTTTTTGCTCCTCTTCTTCCCCATGCTGTGTGGTCGATTCCCAACAATACATATTCTGATGACGGAATTTCTTTGATGAAAAGATACATCAAAGAAATTCCTATTGGGACGACTATCTTGTAGAGCCTCATAAGTACTCGACCATTTTCTCCTGAATAGGGCAGAGAGAGAAAACTCTGCCCAGGAACTCACATTTCTAGTTGTCATCACACTATCCATCAATTCAAATGTTGCATCTTTTGCCTTACCTAACATTTGATAGGTTTCTTGACAGAATTTTTGATATCGACCATATTCCATAATAGGGAGAGTTTGAATTTTTTGCTTATTTTCATTTTCTCCCTATTCGCTCTTCATTCTCTCTTTCTTTTCCGTTCTCGTCTTTGCGTTCGTCTAAACTACAGTGACTTACGTTGCAGAGGGAGTAAAATCTTTTCCTTCCTCTGCTATTAATTCCTTGACGGGCGAACGTCCAATCGTTCCCTTCTATTCGATGAAAATATCGGTTTTTAACCCATCTTTTGCCTTTGTTGGGATGTCTACGCTTTGCCCATCGGTATAGATACATTGTTACTCGGTGATTGATGTAACTAAATGTTTTCTTGCTAACAACTCCTTTGTAGTAGTTAGCAAATCCTCGGAGAATAGGTTTTAGTTTACCAATAAGATTTTGCTGCGTCCATGTGGCGCATTCAAATATGGTTTTTCCTAATTCTTTGCAGAATTTCAGAACCTTTTCTTTCTGAGGTTTAATTAGTAGTTTGCCTTTATATTGGCGTAGATTAAATCCTAGAAAGTTAAATCCATCTTGTATGTGAACTATTCTGGTTTTCTCCTCGCTAATCTCCAGTCCTCTTTCTGATAACCATTGTTTAATCTGAATTAAGACACTATCTAGATTTTCTCGTTTTCTGGATGTGACAATAAAGTCATCCGCTTGTGATTCCCATTCAGGTTCTAAGGTGTTTTTAACTATTACTTGCATGACTCTATCCCTGACGGTGGGAATACCGAGGGGACGCTTCTTGCCATTGGATTTAGGAATATATACTCTTCTTGTAGGAGAGGCTGTTATTTCTTTCCAACTGTTGACAAGTTTTACTCTATCTTCAGAAGTGTTAATTACCTCCTCATCAACTCCTGCTGTTCTCTTTCCTTTGTTTATTTGAGTTATTTGTCGTACTGCAAGTAGCAGATTTGCGTAAGACTTTGATAACAATTTCTGCAACCTGCGTAGCTGCTTCCATTGCCCAAGTTTTCTAGCACGAAATATCCGTTTTCTTAGGTTATTAACAATCTTTCCTACTTTCTTCCAATTAACTTGATTCCAGTCTGAAAGTTGTTCCCTATGTCCATTTACATCAATTTGATGTATCCAACTTGTCATGAGGGTTCATTCCTTTGATTAAATTTCCTTTCCGTATATGACCCAAGTGAATTCAGCTTTCCTTTCGGTCAGAGGCAAATCTTGAACCTCTATCCCCTTCATTACGAGAGAGGCATTCGCTTTTTCACTCATCCTTTGTCCTCCAGAGAGTTCGGCTTTGATTGCTCGCTTGCTTACTAGAAGATTCGACTGTCTTTTAGACTCTGTAGGATTTGTCCTGTTGTATCAACTAAAGTTTCTAATGTAGTTAGGGCGGGTATCTATTTCACGATAGGAGTTGTGTTTCTACGTTGTTACGAAAGGAAAGCGTAACAACCACCTATTTACCATTTTGGTTTCAAGCCTTAAACAGGAGTTATTTGGCTCGTTGACAAGTGACGTGATTTAGTCAATATCTTAGTCTTTGTTCACCCTTGTACATTCTTCCTCCTCGCTCCTCACCGCCTAACCCTGGCAGCTATGGCTACTTTTAGCGTCTGCACTCCGACTGTTTCGTTACCTACTAAGCCGTGACGTACCGTATTTTTCTACGGATTCCTCTATGGAGGTCTGGAGTAGAAATTCCAGAGAGACTGCGGAGTCTCAGTTTAATTGACCTTTCAGGTCGCACTTGCGCGATTATCCTTGGTTACCTTTCTAATGGCTAGAAGTTTAGCGTGGTAAGAGTTAATCAGTGTTTTTTGGAGTCTGCGGACTGCCTTGACATCACCACGAGATGAAGCTTTGAATATGCGCTTTTGTAACTTGAATACTTTCCTATCTAGCTTATGCCAGGGGATATGATTCCATTCCATCATCAGCTTTATTTGCCGTGCTTTAGACTTTTCCATTACTACTTGTTATTCTATTCATTCCAATACATCGTGAGTCTGTCAGCATATCCTGGGCATTACCCCAGGCGTTCGCTTTTGACTCAATCCTGCCTCTCTGCTGCTTACGGTTAGCACCTACTCAGTATCGATCTGTCTGAGAGCTAACAGAGAGGTTTCCCCGTTCCTGATAACCATTGATTGATTCCTTAGAGTGATGCTATTTCGCCAGGTTTGTTGGAGGTGCATACTGGTCGCGAAGGTAACGCCAGTTCCTTGTATCCTTTACCTTTTGGCTCTAGCCTATCAGCCTTATTTGGCTAGTTCATAGTAATGACGATTGACACATCTTCAAGCTTACGCCTTACTCATAGAGTCTTGCTAGACGGGATTCCAGTTTAGGCTACCAGTTACCGCCGTTTACCCCCGCTTCACTTTCTAGATTGCTAGGCTAGACTGTGGGGGGAATGCTGTCACTCCTGCACTTGGAGGGAAGGACTTTCACCTTCATGGTTATCAAGTTGTCAAGGTTCAATTAGGTTTTTACACCTTTTTATTTCCCTTGCGGTTTTCCCTGAGTATTACTACTCATTTCGACCAAAGGGTCGCACTCCTTCGGCAATATTGCTCATATCATGATGCTCCATCGTTTGCTGTTCTCGATCTGAAGCCTCAACATTTTTAGAAAGCAGCGAACATCCTTGAAATAGGAATAAGCTCGAAGCGAAGAGGAAAGTAGAAATAAAACGATTCATTAAAAACTTCTAGAATGTAATTTAGAACCTAATTTAATTATTTATTGAAATTAAAACGACCGTTAACTTTTTCGCCATTAATATCGGTTTGAATCACAGCTTGGTACTCACCAGATTCTGATGCAGGAAGAACCGCAGTATAGTGTCCACCTTCTGCATCATAAGTAAAATCGACGCTTTTTTGTTCCCCTGACGGTAGCTGAATTTGACCTATTACCTTGGCATCACTAACTGGTTGATGACTATCTCCAGACTGGAGATAGAAATCGAGGTGAAATTGATCGGCTTCTGGTTCGGGAACAAACTCTAAATGATATTTTCCTGCTTCGACAACTTGACCCCCAGCAGCAGGCTGGGAATGGTCTTCAGTAGATACTTCGTTAGTTGCAGGGGCGGAATTTGCTTCGGTGGTTGGTTTTGATTTAGGTGTAGGAGTTGAGGTGGAACTTGTGGGACTGGAATTGTTGCAAGCAGCTAGAAACATTAAGCTAACAACACTCAAACTCAACAAGATTGTGTTGGTTTTTTTCATGATTTTTTACTAGTTTAGTTAATTAGTTTTAGATTAGTTAATTGGAGTTTTATGGTTGGCGATCACAATATTTTTATCTTCATTTATTACTCTCCGATAAATATTTGAATCACTATTATTTTTGGTAATAAAGTATTTGCCAAACTGAGCATATAAAGCAGGTAAAACTAATAAAGTTAAAGCAGTAGAGCTAAATAAACCTCCTAATACTACCACTGCTAGCGGTTGTAAGATTTCCTTGCCTGCCCCTGTACCAATTACTAAAGGAATCATGCCTAAAGCCGAAGTTAAAGCCGTCATTAAAATGGCGACTAATCGTTCCATCGAGCCTGTATATAATACTTCTCGTAATGGCATCCCTTGAGCAAATTTTTGGTTATAGTTATCAACTAATAGCAAACCATTTCTGGTTGCTACGCCAAATAGGGTAATAAATCCGACCATAGAAGCCACAGAAAGAATACCTCCGCCTAAAGCTACTGAAAATATTCCTCCAGTTAAAGCCAAAGGTAAATTAAGCATAATCATGACAGTTGCAGCTAAAAATTTGACGGCAAAGTACATTAAAATTGCAATGATAATTAAGGATAAAGTACCAAAAACAATTAAGTTTTTAGCGGCTCTTTGTTCTGATTCAAACTGACCTCCATATTGAATAAAATATCCCGCTGGTAAAGTTACTCGATCTTTAACTTTTGCCTGAATGTCGGCGATAACAGAACCGATATCTCGCTCGGCAACGTTAGCAGAAACTACAATTAAACGAGAAACATTTTCGCGGTTAATCGTATTAGGTCCCGTACCATAGTTAACTTGGGCAACTTGCGTCAAAGGAATTTTGATACCATTTGGAGTATCAACCAATAAATTACTAATAGTTTCGAGATTATTGCGATCGCTTTCTTGTAACCAGACTACTAAGTCAAATAACTGTTGGTTGTCTAACACTTGAGAAACAACCTTGCCATTGAGGGCGGTTTCAATAACTGATGAGAGTTGACCGATAGTTAAGCCATAACGGGCTGCTGCTTGGCGATCAAATTTAATTTGGACTTGTTTAATCGGTACTTGGGGTTCTAGTTGCAGATCGACAACTCCTGGAATATCTGCCATAGCGTCTCGTACCTGTGCGCCCAGGTTGCGTAATTGGTCGAGATCGGGACCGAAAACCTTGACGGCGATCGCGCTTCTCACTCCCGACAGGACTTCATCCATGCGGTGAGAGATAAAACCGCCAATATTGGGGGCAACTCCTGGTAGTTTGGCAAATTCTGCTCTAAGCTTGGCAATACTTCCCTCGCGGTCTTTTATGCCCTCCTCGCTTAGCTCAATATCTAAGTGTCCTAAAGTTACGCTGCCAGCATCCGCATCTCCTGGGGCGCGTCCCGAACGTAACTGTACGCTATCAAACCTGGGGTCATCTTTGAGGGCATCCTGAATGGCAAATCCCGCCCGATTGGTCATCTCTAGAGATACCCCTGGATAAAGATTGATGGCATTAACTAAAGAACGTTCTTGGAATTCGGGTAAAAATACTCTGCCTAAAGAGGTAAAGACAATTAAGGAAGCGATAAAAGCAGCAGTAGCAATTAAGATAACTATGCTGGGAAACTTGAGGGAAAATTTAATGACGGGACGATATAGGCGTTTAGATAAACGAGCCACCCAAGTATCATCATCAGGCAAAGTTTGATTAGCTAATAAGAAGGCGCACAGGGCAGGGGAAAGAGTTAAAGCAACCAAGGTAGAGGCGAAAATCGAAATTAAATAGGCGATGCCCATTGGGGCAAAAATTCGACCTTCGACTCCTGTTAAAGACAAAATAGGCGCGAACACCACGGCAATAATTACGGTGGAAAACAAGACGCTGACTCTGACTTCTACAGAGGTGTTATATACTACCTGCAAAGGAGCGATTGGTTTTGCTGCCGATTGATTGGATCGTAAGCCACGATAGCAGTTTTCCATATCGACAATGGAATCATCTACCACCGAACCAATGGCAACGGCTAATCCTCCTAGAGTCATGGTGTTGATGCCCAAACCAAATAGATTCATCAGCATTAAGCCAATTAGCAAAGATAAGGGAATGGCACTGAGGCTGATTACCGCCGTGCGCCAATTCATCAAAAATAGCAACAGGATAATTGAAACGATAATGATGCCATCTCGCAGGGAATCTCTGACATTGCGAATTGAAGCCTCAATAAAATCAGACTGACGGAAAGTAATCGCAACTTTCACGTCTTTTGGTAAACCAGCCTGTAATTCTGCCATCGCTGCTTCTACAGCTTTAGTTACCGTCGGGGTATCGGTCATCGGCTGTTTATTGACCATAACTACAACCGCCCTTTTGCCATCAAAACTACCATCACCCCGTTTTAAAGCTGCACCGATGCGAATTTCCGCCACATCCTTGAGTAAAATTGGCGTACCCTTTCTGGAGGTAATTACTGAATTTTCCAAGTCTAGAATTGTTTCAACCCTGCCAATTCCCCGAATTAATAGCTCATTATCTTTGGTAACTAAAAATCCACCTGGGGCATTATTGTTAGCTTGGGCTGTAGCTTCGGTTACCTCAGCTAGAGAGACATCAAAGGCTTGCAGTTTACTAGGATTAACTAAAACCTGATACTGAGGAATATCACCCCCGTAGGCAATTACCTGGGTTACTCCTGGTACGGCTAAGAAGCGATTGGTAAAATCGCGATCGACCAGCCGTCGCACATCCATTAAAGTGCTGTTCCCTCCCTCTTCAATCGTCAAGGCATATTGCAAAATCGTGCCAATAGGCGAAGCAATGGGCGAAATCTGCGGTATTTCTACTCCTTCGGGCAATCTAGAAGCAGCCTGCTGCAAACGTTCTGTAACCAGTTGACGTGCCTGATAAATATCCGTACTCCAGTCAAAAATTACTTTAACTACCGAAAGTCCTACCGCCGAAGCCGATCGCACGGTGGTAATTCCAGGCGTACCGTTGATTCCACTTTCGATGGGTAGAGTAATTAAAGTTTCTACTTCTTCTGGGGCGAGTCCAGGGGCTTCGGTTTGAATCTCTACCTGGGGTGGGGCAAAATCAGGGAAGACATCTAGAGGCATTTGAGAGACGGTAATAAAACCCCAAACAGTTACCACCACTGCACCAATAACCACTAGCCAACGCTGGGCGATCGACCATTTGAGAATAGAATTAAGCATAATGTTTAATTAATCAATATTTTTAGAATCGATCGCCGTAATCGGTTCGTCTGGTTTAGTCAGAGGAAGTTCTTGATGATTAGCTTGATAAATAAGTTCTTTTTTATCTTGGGGTTTCCTGCTGGTACGGCTGCCTAAGAAAAAAGCAATAGTTGCGATCGCCGTAGTTGCCAATAACATTAATAAGAAATTATTCTTAGATACTCCTTGACTAGCTTCTTCAGATGTATCTGCTGCTGGTTCTGCTTTAGGAGTACCGCCCCGTAAGGATTGGGCGTAGAGCATGGTTGCGCCTTCTGTGACAATGCGATCGCCCTCGAACAAACTGCCTTGAATTTCTACCGAATCACCATAGGTTTGCCCTAAAGTGACATCAACTGGTTGGTAAGCGTTATCGCCATTTTGGATATAGACCAACTGCCTACCATTCGCATCAATTACAGCATTCGTAGGTACTGCCAAAACTGCCTCTGCTGTTTTATCCGTCAATACCTCCAACTCGGCAAACATTCCTGGTTTTAATGCTTCACTGGTGTTATTTAATTTAGCTCTAACCGCCACGATGCGAGCATCTCCTGCTACGGTAGGGTCGATTTGGGCAATCCGACTGACAAAAGTTTTATTGGCAATACCTGAAACTTTGACTCTAACTTGCTGTCCAACTTTAACTTGTCCTAAATCTTGCTCTGGGATGTTGGCAGTTGCCAAAACTTCTTGGCTATCAACAACGCTTATCAACTTTGTCCCTCGATCTTCAATCGATTCACCCAAGGTAATATTTAAATTAGCTACATTACCTGTAATCGGAGCAATTACCGTTACTAAACCGCGATCGTTGGCAGTGGTATTTAACTGTTGCAGTCGCGCTTGATAATTATTTGCAGCTAGTCCGACGCGAGATTTTGCTGCATCTACCTCCACCCTTGCCCGTTTTACTGCTGTTTGGGCTTCTAAAACTTCACGAGAGGCGATCGCTCTTTTTAAAGTTGTTTTGGCTGCTAATAGCTGATTTTGCGAATCTAGCATTTCCCGACGAGGTAACGCTCCTTCATTAACTAATTGGCGATCGTTGTCGTACCTTTCTTGGGCTATACTTACCTCTGTTTTAGCTGCTGCAATTTCTTGTTGAGCAATTTGCTGTTCGTTATGATAATTCTGCTGGGCAAGACTCAGATTCGCCTTTGCTTCTTGTAAGGCTGCTTTGGCTTCGGTACTGCGATCGAGAGAATCAGCCTGTAACTCTAACAATTCGGGACTAGTCATAACTGCTACAGTTTGCCCTTGTTGAACTGTATCCCCTGGTTGAACTAATAATTTTGTTACTGTCCCAGCAGTTGGGGCTGTGATTTCTATTTGCTTGTTAGGTTGGGCTTCAATTTGTCCTGTAGTTTTAATCCCAAAATTTAAAAGCTGTTTGCTCACAGGTTGAGTGATAATTCCCAATCGCTTTTGAGTTGATTCGTCTACCTTTATTCCAGTAGATTGAGTAGTGCCACTATCTTCATGGCTAAACTCATCACCATGACCACCATGAGCCAAAACTATTGAAGGTTGGGATATGGGCAAGAGTAAAGCAAGAAAAACTATTAGCTTTTGCTGGGTTTCCATAGAGGCAGATCGCAAATGTAAGAGCGATCTTTAAGATGGCATTGAAATATGAAATCAGGATGAAATGCTTTATTCTTTAGTGGATTTTACTGAGTTCGATTGAAGGTAATTCTTTTCGTTGAGCCTGTTGTCTCAATACAGAAACAATTAAACTGCTTATCCCTATGGTTAGTACTACTAACCTGACAATATGAAAAAAATGCCAGCGATCGCATTTCCTCAATTCATCCTCATTTAATAATCACATGGCAAGCTTGTAAGTTGTTGACTGAATAGTTGGCGATCGCTACATTGCTCCAAAGTCTTCATTTTTAACTTAAATCTGAATTACAATCTAAGTTATAACAATGTTTTAACTAAACAATGGAAATCAAAATTACGAACATCGGTAATTCCAAAGGAATCATTATTCCCAAAACAATCATCGAACAGTGTGGTTTGCAAGAACGGGTGAACCTCGAAGTCAAAGATAACTGCTTAGTTATTTCTCCTAAAACAGATAGTCCTCGTCAGGGATGGGAAGCAGCGATAATTGCAGCAGGGGAAAGTGACGATGATGAATTGTTGACGGGAGACTATCTAGAGCATAGTTGGGACGAGGAGGAGTGGACTTGGTAGCTTATCCTCAGCGTAGTGAAGTTTGGCTAGTTAGTCTCGAACCCACAATTGGATCGGAAATTAGGAAGACCAGACCTTGTGTTGTGGTTTCTCCTAATGAGACAAATCGGTTATTACGAACCGTAATTGTCGCACCTTTAACCAGTACGATTAAAAACTATCCCACTCGATTATCAATTACTTTTCAGAGTAGACAGAGCAGTGTTGTTCTTGACCAAATTCGTACAGTAGACAAGTCTAGATTGCTAAAGAAATTAGGGATGATTAATACAGAAGAATGTCAATTAATGGCTGATATTTTAGTAGAGATGTTTTCAGTTTAAAGCGATCGCACGAGAAGTAATTATCAATGCAGCTAATTTTATTGTCACAAACAAATAAATATTCTGAAAGGGTTATAGATTCTAGTTGAGAGCGATCGCTTTAGTGCAAAACGATTTTAAAAAACGAGCGGAGAGTAGCAAGTAGGGAAGAGTTAACAAGTAACAAACGATCTCCCAATCCCCCAGTCCTCTAGTCTCCCAGTCTACTTTTATACGAACCCATGGCAATGCCTTAAAATTTATGCTGCTGCCATCTGACGGCAAGATTCAGCACAACGACGACAAGACTCTGCACAGCATTTACAGTGGTCGCTGTCATGACTACCACACTCTTCAGCACAGCGATCGCACGCCTCGGCACAAACCCCGCACATTTGAGCATGAATACCTGAGTTACGCATCATCAAACGAGCGCAAAGGTCGCAAGTATCAGTACAGTCACGGCACAATTCAATACATTTGGACATCATTTGCACCATATCGCTGTTTAAACAGGCAGTAGCGCAGTTTTCACAGTCTTTAAGGCAATCCAAGCAAGCCTGAATACAAGATTCTAGATTAGATGATTGAGTTTGGGTAGCTGTCATAATTTAATTCCAATTGCTTTATTTAACGTGATGTAGTTGCCTACAATATCTAAGCTATAAGGTTTGAATAACCTTCACATCTTTCCAATGAGTGAATAGTAATTTATGGCTAAAGAAAGAAACTGATTTCATCCTGATTTCATTTTTGTTTGTTAATGTTTTTAGTCTTAAGTCAAAAAATCGAAAATATGTCAGGGTTAAGTTAATTTTGGCTAATATATATGCGTATCTTATTAGTAGAAGACGAGCCAGATTTAGGCACTGCCATTAAGCGAACTCTCCATCAACAAGCCTATGTGGTTGACTGGGTACAAGATGGCACAGAAGCATGGTGTTATTTAAAAGACAAGCAAACCGAATATAATTTAGGGATATTTGACTGGTTGTTACCTGGTTTATCTGGTGTCGAGTTACTAAGGCGGTTAAGGCGCAAGCAAGATAATTTACCAGTATTAATGCTGACAGCAAAAGACAGCATGGACGAGCGCGTTGCGGGTTTAGATGCTGGTGCAGATGATTATCTGGTTAAACCTTTTGGAATGAGAGAATTACTGGCGAGATTAAGGGCGTTACAAAGGCGATCGCCAAATCTAGCAGCGCAACAGTTAGAAATAGGAAATTTGGTTTTAGATTATGGTACAAATCAAGTATGGATCGAAGATAAAACAGCGACAAGACGAGAAATAAACTTAACTTTAAAAGAATTTAAGCTATTAGAGTATTTTATGCGTCATCCTGAGCAAATATTGACCCGTGAACAACTCCTGGCTCAACTATGGGAATGGGGTACAGAGCCAATAAGTAACGTAGTCGCAGCACAAATGCGCCTGTTACGACGTAAATTAGCTCAACAAGGATTTGAAGATGTAATAGAAACGGTTTATGGTTTAGGTTATCGTTTTTCTCCTGACAAATTGTGAATCAAGATCGACTCTTTAAAACAACTCGCTGGCGTTTAGCCTGCTGGTATGCAGGAGTAATGAGTATCATTCTTGGCGGGTGTGGTTTGGGAGCTTATCAGGCGATCGCCCATGCCCATCAAGTGACAATCGATCGCGAAATTGAATCGGTAGCAGGTGCATTTCACGATAGCCTGGAACTATATCTCCAAGAGCCAGGAAAATTAGAGCCAGCCGTTAATAACCTATTCCCTAGTTTATGTCTGGTGGCAACCAATTGTTCTCAGGTAAATAATCGCGATCGCCATCAAATAAACGCTGTCGATCGAGGGAATTACTATTTACGTTTATTAGATACTTCTGGGCGTTTGGTCGCTGTGGTGGGAATCCAACCTGAAGGTTTGCCGATAAAGTTTCAGCAGCAATCCTGGATTCATCTTCAAGACGACCAGGGTAATCGCTATCATCAGATTGCACTAACCCTAGAAACTGTTGACGATCGGCAATGGGGATATTTATTAGTCGGCAGAAATTTACAAGATTTCCATCGTTATGTAGCCAACGTTGCCTGGATCTTATTATTAGGATTTCCCCTGGCTTTAATATTGGTAGTTATTTCAGCTTGGTATTTAGCTGGGTTGGCAATGCAACCAATATACCGTTCTTATTGTCAAATTCAGCAGTTTACAGCAGATGCAGCCCACGAATTAAGAACACCTTTGGCAACAATTAGAGCTACCATCGAATCAGTACTATTGCTACCAGTCTGGCAAGAAAATGAAGTAAAAGAATCTCTAGCAGCAATTGAGCGACAAAATAATCGTATGTCAGGCTTGGTTGCTGATTTATTGACTTTATCTCGAATGGAGCGAGAAAGCGATCAAAACTTATCCATTCACCATCAACGCGATCGCATTATACTCAACGATCTAGTTAACGATATTGCCGAAGAATTCACTGCTCTGGCTTTGGCTTCTAAGATTAAATTAGCAACTGATATTCGTGTCTGTCATGCTTTACAAATAGCAGGAAATGAACCCGAACTGTATCGCCTAGTTGCCAATTTAGTGATTAATGCGATTCAATATACTCCACAAAAAGGTAAAGTTACCGCGATCTTAGATCGAGATAATCGCTACGCCATAATTCAAATTCGAGATACGGGAATTGGGATTGGAGAAGCAGAACAATCCCGTATTTTTGAGCGGTTCTATCGCGTCAATAGCGATCGCTCTCGTAATAGTGGAGGTTCAGGATTGGGTTTAGCTATTGCTCAGGCGATAGTGCGATCGCATCATGGCTTAATTAGGGTTAGTAGCCAATTAGATAGAGGAAGCACATTTACAATTGAGTTACCTTTAATATAATGCTCAAATCATAAATTTAACTATTGAATCGGCAATCGGACAAGTTAAAACATATTTAATAAAATGACTTCAAATATAGACAGCACCACTGTCGATTATGCTCCCAAAATAATTAATAGAGCAAAAAGAGCCTTGTCCTGTTCTCCCTTTTGCCTCAAGCTATTTAAAGATATGCGTAATCAAAGCGTACCAATTCAGCAAATTGCTGGTGAAACAGGAATTAAATTGGGTTATGCTACTAAGGCTTTTAGTGAACCAAAAACTGAAGCCAAACTAGTTTGGTTAATTAATGTGGGCTTGTTACGACGGGAAGTAGACGGACAGGGATTAACCGATAGTTTTCGTTTAACCCCTTTGGGTAGAAAGATTGTAGCCCAGTGGGAACAGTCACAAAATCAGATTCCTCCTGCCTCTTTGATAGATCGAGTTTTCAATTGGCTCAATCGTTGGTTAAAATAAACGCTTTACTAATATTAACTGCCGATCTAGCTGTTATAACAGTGTATATATTCCAGCACAGGAGCGATCGATGAAAGCGATTATGGTGGTCGGGACAACATCTCATGCAGGAAAATCCTTCCTGACTGCTGCACTCTGCCGTATTTTGGCGAGACAGGGCTGGCGAGTTACCCCCTTCAAAGGGCAAAATATGGCACTAAATGCCTATGTAACATCGACTGGGGGAGAAATAGGACACGCTCAGGCAGTTCAGGCTTGGGCAGCGGGAGTTGCCCCCAGAGTAGAAATGAACCCCATTCTCTTAAAGCCTCAAGGGGACATGACTTCTCAAATAATTATTAAGGGCAAGGCTGTAGGTACAGTCAAAGCCAGCGAATATTATGAGAAATATTTTGATTTGGGCTGGGAAGTAATTCAAGAGTCTTTGTATCGTCTATCTTTAGAATTTGATTTGGTTGTCTGCGAGGGGGCAGGAAGCCCCGCAGAAATTAACCTCAAGCACCGAGATCTGACTAACATGAGAGTTGCTAAACATCTTAATGCGCCAACTATTTTGGTGGTAGATATTGAGCGTGGTGGCGCGTTTGCTCACGTAGTAGGCACGTTAGAACTATTAGACCCTCAAGAGCGATCGCTTGTCAAAGGAGTGGTAATTAATAAATTTAGAGGACAGAAAGAACTTCTTGACTCAGGAATCGAGTGGTTAGAAGAAAAGACCAAAATACCTGTTTTAGGCGTAATTCCCTGGAGTAATGAGCGGTTTCCCTCCGAGGATTCTCTCGATTTGTTAGAAAGAAATCGCCGTCGTGGTAGCCAAGATATTAATATTCACGTTATCAGACTACCAAGAATTGCCAACTTTACTGATTTTGACCCCTTAGAGGCAGAATCTTCTGTAGCAGTTAACTATATAGATATTCAAGATTCCTTGGGACACCCTGATGCGGTAATTATTCCTGGAACCAAAACTACTATTGCTGATTTATTAGCAATGGAAAGAAGTGGTATGGCAGAACAAATTAAAAACTATGCTGCTGCGGGAGGTACGGTATTAGGTATCTGTGGCGGTTATCAGATCTTAGGACAGCGTGTGATCGATCCAGAGGGCTTTGAAGGAGAAGCAGGAGAATACAACGCTCTTGACCTATTGCCGATTACAACTATGCTTTCCTCTAACAAAATCGCTCGTCAAAGACAGGTAATTTCCCACTTTCCCCAACCAGGATTACCCGTAGACGGCTATGAAATTCACCAAGGGCGCACTCGTCTTAGTCGTCGTCTTAAAGAAGGAGGAGGAGAAGATGATTATCGACCAATTTTTGATGATGCTAGCTTAGGATTAGTAGACAAAAACCAGTCTGTTTGGGGTTGCTATATTCATGGGCTATTTGATAACGGTGCTTGGCGACGCTCTTGGATTAATCACTTACGTAAGCAAAGGGGAATGTCGTCTTTGGCTACAGGGATTTCTAATTACCGAGATCAAAGAGAGACCACTTTAAATACTCTGGCAGACATTGTGGAAAAACATTTAGATTTAAAGAAAATTTTGTCTAATTTTTATTAAAGGTTATCTGTAAAAGTATATGAGTATTAAGGTTTGTTTTTTGCCAGACAATATTACAGTCGAAGCAGAACCAGGAGAACCAATGTTACAGGTAGCAGAACGAGCAGGGGTGTTTATTGCCACGGGATGTTTAATGGGTTCTTGTCATGCTTGTGAAGTGGAACTAGGGGATGGGGAAGCTATTTGTGCCTGTATTAGTTCGGTTCCTGGAGACACATCAAAATTAACGGTAAATATATACGATGATCCGACTTGGTAGATTTTTTCTAGGTCAAATTGGCTGTATTGATTATCCTGACTTATTACCTATTACCTCTTCGAGCCACTTCATCCCGCAGAGACTTTAAGGCATTAGAAATATTAACTTCAAATGCAAGCGGCTTGTCAATTTGACGAACCTTAGCAGGAAGACTTGCTACAGAATTTGCAGTGCGCTGACGAATTGTATCCAAACTTTCAGGTGATTGTAGTCTTTTCCCAGACTGCATAATTATTTCTAATAAGCCTTGTTCTTCATCATCAGGTATTTCATCTTTTAAACTCAGTCTGTCTGAACTTATGTGACCATCAGTTACTTTACGGAATATCTGTTTGCAACCTGGATATGTAAGCTTGTGGCTAGATTGTTTCATAGTCGCAATAGTATCTATTTCTACTAGCTTATATACCCCGTTGACTGTTACACCTGTGACTAATTTAGTCCCAATGCCGTATCCGTCTAAAGATGCACCCTGTTGTTGTAGTTTGGTGATTTCCCACTCATCTAAATCACCACTGGCAAAGATTTTAGTCTCTGGTAAATAGTGACGCACTTTTTGTGATAACTCTCCTAAATCTCCTGAATCTATTCTTACTCCCCTGACGCTGATTTCTCCTGCATCCATTTGCGCCTGTAGACGTTGTGCTGCTGCTACAGTGTCATAGGTATCAATAAGTAAGGATGCGTCAGGAAAGTAATTTTGAAAAGCTTTAAAAGCCTCGTCTTCACTGCCTGCGATCGCATCAATTGCCATAATTAAAGCATGAGCCATCGTGCCTCGCGGTTTTTCTCCTAGCTTTAATGCTGCTAATACATTCGACGTGCCGTCAAATCCTGCTGCTAAAGCTGCTCTAGCTGCCCAAACTGCTCCTTGGGGACTAAATGCCCTTCTCGTACCAAATTCAAGAATAGTCGCCTGTTTTCCCGCAACATCTCTGATTCTTGCTGCTTTGGTAGCAACTATAGTTTGATAATTAATTGTATTTAGTAAATAAGTCTCTACTAGCTGTGCCTGCCATAGTTGAGCTTCGATTCTTAAGATCGGTTCGTTGGCAAATATTGCCGTGCCTTCTGGTACTGCCCAAACATCTCCTGTAAAACCCCCAGAGTCCAATAACTGCCAAAATGCTTTGGGTGCGTGAGCGAATATTCCTGTATCTTTTAGTGCTTGAATTTGCTCAGAATCAAAGCTCAGTGCTTCCAAATACTCCAATGCCTGAGTCAATCCCATGGCAATTAAATAGCCAAAATTTTCAGGTAAATGCCGTGTAAATAACTCAAAGCTTGCCCTTTTGGTGGCAATTCCTTCTCCCGCATAGCACGCAGCCATGGTTAACTGGTATAAATCTGTTAATAAAGAATAATCTTGAGGGTTTATATTTAGCGCATCTTTTGCTAAAATCATTTTTATAGTAGAAATATAAACTATTTTTGGTAATTATTACTATAACTATTGCAAAATCGTTTTTGTTTGTCAAGGGTTGTTCGCGAACAACCCCTACTCGCGAATCGCCCTTATTTACGTATTCCTGAATTCAACATATCTCCCAGCCCTTCTCCAACCAAAGACAAACCCGTTACCATAGTTGTCATTGCCAAACCAGGGAAAGTAGCAGACCACCAGACACCCGTAGGCAAAGCATCTAAAGCAAGACGAAGATCGTGACCCCATTCTGGAACTTCAGGAGGCAGACCTAAGCCCAAAAAACCCAGACCACCAAGAATTAAAATTGCATCGGCTGCATTTAAGGTAAACAAAACAGGAACGCTTTGAATCACATTAAAAAACAAATAGCGAGATAAAATCCTGCTGGTAGGTGCGCCCATCGCCTGGGCAGCTTCAATAAACAACTCGGTTTTAACGCTAGTGGTATGGTTGCGAACGATTCGATAGTATTGAGGAATATAAGCAATACTCAGAGCTAAAGCTGCGTTTAACACTCCCTGTCCGACTACAAAAGCCAGAGTTACGGACAACAATAATCCAGGTAGAGTATAAATTGTATCCATGAAGAAGATCAGAACCTTATCGATTTTGCCACCGAGATAGCCACTTACCAAGCCGAGAGGAACACCTAACACTAAACTAATCGTCGTCGCCAAAAACACTACTTTCAAAGCAGCTTGAGTACCAAAAAGAGTGCGGGAAAACACATCATATCCCTGACGAGTTGTCCCAAACCAATAATCTGCCCCTGGTGCTTCATCAACTGGATTAGCCAAACCTTCTAAGGGATCTTGTAACCAGCCAATCTCTTGTAGTGCGGGAGCAAATAAAGCGATCGCAATACAGCCTAGAGTAATAACTAAGCCGATAATAGTTAAACTTTGGGAAAGAGTCAGATGAAATCGACGAGGTTGTCTAATTGTGGATGTCATAACTCGATACTCGATAAGAGATAATAGCTCATTCTGGTGGGCATTATAGCTAACAATTTTGATGGTTCTATCTGGCTACAGAAGCGATAATTGCCAAAATATAATAAGTTGTTAAATCAGAGTATATATAAATTCAATTGATTTAAACATTATGAAACTACCCGATTTAGACGTAAGAAGTATCGATCGCATTGTGGAAATGGCTTGGGAAGATCGTACCCCTTTTAGCGCGATAGAAACTCAGTTTGGTCTGAAGGAAAAAGAAGTCATAGCTTTGATGAGAAAAGAAATGAAGCATTCAAGCTTTAAGATGTGGCGTGAGCGAGTTACAGGTAGAAAAACCAAACATTTAGCCCAAAGGGGTTTTATTGAGGGAAGATTCCGCTGTAAAGAACAGA
The DNA here is from genome assembly GCA_965218645.1 of Waterburya sp. GTDB lineage: Bacteria > Cyanobacteriota > Cyanobacteriia > Cyanobacteriales > Xenococcaceae > Waterburya. The sequence goes on from OZ244627.1 coordinate 3,299,600, forward strand.
AATAGTAGGGGCGAATTGCACCTACTGATTATTCTAAAAACCAAAAACTGAATTGCTAAAAATGACAACAAATCAGCGATCGATAACCAAAACCATAGTCACGTATCTAATTCTCAGTGCGATCGCTTTTTTGATGCTATTCCCTCTTATGTGGTTAATTGGCACGTCTTTTAAATCTCCTACCGAAGATATTTTTGCTTTTCCACCGCAAATATTGCCAACTCAACCTACCTGGGAAAATTTTGTCACGGTTTGGCAAAGTTATCCTTTTGGACAATATCTAATTAACAGTACAGTTGTTGCTGTTTGCACCGTAGGTTCAAATCTAATCTTCTGCTCATTAGCAGCCTATCCCTTAGCTCGCTTGTCTTTTCGCGGACGGGAGTTGCTTTTTGCTCTTATTTTGGCAACCATTATGATTCCCTTTCAGATCATCATGATTCCTCTATATATCTTGGCGGTAAATTTAGGCTTGAGAAATACCTATATGGGAATTATTTTGCCTAATCTCACCTCAGCATTTGGGATATTTTTGCTCAGACAAGCACTAAAAGCTGTTCCTTTGGAGTTAGAAGAAGCTGCACGTATTGATGGCTGTTCTGAACTTGGTATTTGGTGGAATATAATGATACCGGCAATTCGTCCTGCCTTATTCACTCTAGCTATCTTTGTATTCATTGGCTCTTGGAGTGATTTTATCTGGCCTTTAATTGTCTTAGATGATCCAGATTATTACACTTTACCCCTAGCGGTAGAAAATTTAGCTGGTTCTTTTTCTTTAGATTGGAGATTGGTAGCAGCAGGTTCAGTTATTTCTATTGCCCCAATTTTAATTTTATTTTTATTAATCCAGCGATATATAATTCCGACGGACGTTGGCAGTGGAGTTAAAGGATAGTGAAGTAGGACAGTTAGAGAAGAGACAAGGCATTCGGTCAGCGTTCCCTTGCGTCTTTCAGACGACGCGGGGTCTGACCGCTTGTCTGTACTGGGCAGTTCTACAGATGCAAGCAGTTTAATTTTTCACAATCTCTAACTTCAGAAAGATTAAATTAAAAAAAATACCAAATACAGTAAGAAGGCTAAAGAACAAAGCAATAAACATTACGTTTTAGATACAGGACAAAAAATGATTAGCAAATTCAAGATATATGCAGGTAAATTAACGATCGCCCTAAGCGCGATCGCCTTTACTATCCTTTTAGGTTTTAATTCTTTTACTGCTTCGGCTAACGCTTCAGCAAATATAGAAACTTTTAATAATCCTTCCTCTGTAATAGCCACAACAGCATCGGGAGTTGCCGATCAGGTTGAAGGCAATATGCAAGAGGGCATGGGTACAGCTAAGCGCAGAGCGTCGAGCGACATAGACAATAAGGCAGAAGGTGCATTAAACGAAGCAAAAGGTAATGTAAAGCAAGGTATTGGCACTACAAAAAACAAATTAGATGATGCCAAAGATACTGTAGGAGATAAATCGGAAAGTTTTGTAGATTCAGTTAAAGACTTCTTTGACTAAAAAAAGCTAAATAATAATTCAATGGCTACATAAGATAGCCATTGAATTATTTAATTCATAATCCTATATCTATTAGCAGGTATTAATCATGAGCGAACAAAAAAACAAAACTTTTCAAGAAGATGGTATTCGTCCGATTGATGAAGGTGAGATCGATGTAGTAGATACTTTTCAAGAAGATGGAGAACGACCAATTGCTAAAAGTCGCGATTTTTTAGTAAATAACTCTTCTGAATCAAATGAACCTCAGAATCAGCCAGAAGAGAAAGATAAAGTAAGTAACGTATCAGAGATAGATAATAAGCGTCCTGCAAATAATCATGATGTAAAGGTTGTCGATACTTTTGAGGCAGATGGAGAACGTCCCATCATGGCTAATGAATACGAAGTTGTCGATACTTTAGATATTGATGGGGAACGACCTATAACTAGAAACAATTGAAAGATAATAAGTTTTTCAAATATTGAAAACTAGTTTACGAATAAATAATCAATCTGAAAATAAAAGATATTTGAGAATAAAAATAACACCTTCAATTATACGACTAAAATTTGGAGAGTTTAACAGAGACAATTATTGATTATTGTTGTTGTCATCACTCGATTCACCAATGCCACAAATAAAAAACGGAGTCTAGTATATAAGCTGCTCTAGTTAATCTAAAGTTAATCATTACTTCTTCTTGTATTAACCTTGATGCTTTAATTCTTAAGTAAAGAGGAATAACAGAATCGCAGATCAAAAATGAGTCAGGAATCAGACAATAGTAAAGATAAATTTTTGTACCCCAAGGTAAATTATCGGGGTGAACTCACGCCTAGCAATGCCAATAATTTAGTATTTAACGCCAATTTGCAAGAATTTGCTCAAAAAGTAGTTTATATTTGCGGACTGGAAACCAACGGTAAAGTATCTGCTGATGAGGCTTATAAGCAAATTAAACAGCTATGGAAGCAGTTAAAAACTTCCAAAAAAGAACTTTTAGATCGTCAAGACGAAGAATCTACATAGTTACAGGAATTATTTAAATCCTGGTAAACTCCATGCTTCAGGCTTAAATTCTGTCATGGAGTTAAATACTTGATTTGCTTCTTGAAACAGCTTTTTATCAAATACTGAGTCAGGAATTATCACTACAGACATCCCCGCAGCGATCGCTGCTTTCATTCCTGCTAAAGAATCTTCAAATACCAAGCAGTTTTGGGGAGCAACATTTAACCTTTTGGCTGTCAACAGAAAGATATCTGGTGCGGGTTTTCCCTGGGCAATTTCTGCATCATCTCCCAGGGTAGTTATTTGAAAATGCTTTAACCACTGCTGATGATTTATGGTTTTCATTTCAAAATGATGACGGGTAGAGCTAGAGGCGATCGCCTGCAGAATATTATGGTTAAATAAATGCTGAGTTAGTTTTTGTGTACCTGGTAAAGCCTTTGCTGTCTGATAAAGAGGATATAATAACTTATTGCGCTCAACTAAATACTCTTCGGGGGTAACAGGAAGTTCAAGAGTCTCGACTAATATTTTGGCAGAATCTAAAGTCGGTCTACCAGCGATCGCAATTTTAAGCTCTCGATCAAAAGTTTTACCGTAGCGTTGAGCAACTTCTTTATTTACTCGTTCGTGGAGAGATTCTGTGTCCAACAGTAATCCATCCATATCATAAATAATATGAGTAATCATAACTTCTCAAAAATAGAGAGTGAAAAAAGCTAAAAGGTTTAATCTAATCTTGTTGGTACAGTGTAGCTGACTATTATTAATAGATAGATAAGAGTTTGGACAGCATATTAGATTTGACCTTTGGCGCACTAGTACTAGTTTTGCTACTTATAGCGGACTAAATTAACACGGTAGCGTTGTTTTTTGGTAACTGAAATATCTCCTACCTCTAATCTTCCTTTACCCCTGACTGCAATCAAATCCCCTGCCTTAACGTTGTGACTCGCTTGAGTTACCTCTTTCCAATTAACTCTAACATCATTGCTAGAAATAGCACTTGCCATTTTACTACGGGATATTCCAAAGCCAGCAGAGGCGATCGCATCTAAACGCAGAGATGCTTCTACTGTGGTCATTTCTTTTTTCTTCGGTGGACGGATTTTTAATTCGCTAAATTCTATCTGCTGAGTTTTCACTGCTACAGAGCGCACTTGAGTCAAAGAAGCTGTTAAAAAATCAACCATTTCTGGGACAACGATAGCCTGTGCGCCTCTCTCTCCCAATACTAGAATATCGCCTACTTTTTCTCTAACAATACCTGTACCTAATATTGAACCCAAAAAATCTCGATGGGTAGCAGGGTCAAACAAAAAATTACCCGCAATATCTAATGCTGCTAATTCGACCTGAGACTCATCTAAGGGAATGTCTGGGCGAGATAAAGCAATACGCCTCCTTTCTGCTTGAGCATATCCTCCCCAGGGCAAAGCCTTGATTTCCGTAAGATTTTGCAAAATAGCCTCAACTTCGGCAACCACTGGCGGAGATAAAAAATCTGTGACAACCACTTCCCAGTTGTTTATTGCTTGGTCAGCTTTATCTATAACGCGAGTAATTTCTTCTTTATTTTCGACGCGCTTTAGTAAGTCTTCTTTTGGCAGCATTTAGTTATGATTCTCTGATTTATACTATATTTTAGCGAGAACACTGCCAATACTTTTTAAAAAGCCTCAAACCAATATGAAATATGAGGTGCTAATTATTTAATGGTAGTGATTTGGTGGGCAAAGCTTTTTCTTGAAAGGCTTTTTTATTTTTTTGCTTTTTGTCCACCCTACCAAGACGCGATCGCTCTGGTTATGATTTTCTATCTGATCTGCCAAAATCATTACAAAATGTTGTGGAAGAAGCTGGCATAAGTTCTTCATTGACAGCACCTTGATTAGCAGAATCGGAAGAAGCATTATCTACAATTAAGATTGCTGATACTTCCATCAGGCAAGATAGTATCGCAGAAAATAGCAAAATCAGTGTTGACATACAACCAATCACTAGCTCCAGTCAAATCGGTTTTGATGAAGATGGCATTGGAGAAAGTAACGTGTTCTATTCTGGCTCTTCGCAAAGTGGCTCTAGTGAAATTAACGCCGTGGAAAGTACATTCCATGATAACAGTATCGTCCAAATTGGCTCTGTAGAAAATAGCTCCACGGACAAAGGATTCAGAGAAATGAGTTCCACTCAAGTCGGCATCGATGAAAATTCCTTCATAAATTTCAGTCCCGCTTAAGTCAGCCCCACTCAAATTAGCCCCAGTGAAGTTGGCTTCTTCGAGTTTAGCTCCACTGAGATAGGCATCTCTGCAATTAGCCCCGCTCAAGTCAGCCCCACTCAAATCAGCCCAACTGAGACTGGCATTAGTGAAATCAGTTCCACTCAAATTAGCTCCTCTGAGATCGGCCCCACCTTTGAGACTGGCATTAGTGAAATCAGCCCCACTCAAATTAGCTCCTCTAAGATCAGCTTTAATCAATTGGATCTCACTGAAATCGCGTTTGCCAGCAGCATATCTTCCAAGCAATTCTTCAGCAGTCATAATTCAACATTCAACACCAGAAATAATTAATGTTCTCAATAATAGCGCAACTAATTTACTCCAATCAAAAACACAACTAGACATCGATTTCCAAATTATCGACCTTCCATCAGAGCAATTGGCAGAAGCAACTATCATTATATTTTTAACAATTACACAAATATTATGAGACATCTTTTCCCTATAGCTGTTAGTTTCACCCAAACCATCTGTATATAGTTTTTCCTTTGCCAGTTCAGCATCAACACTAGCAACGTTTTTTATAATGCGATCGCACTATTAGGAAAGCGACTGCGATTGAGGAGCAAGTCGAAGACTCAGCTAGCCGAAGACATCGCTCGTTCCGTTCTTGATTTGGCAATGGCTCGCAAGCTAATTAAACTTTTTGTTTGAAGGGATGAGGGATAGGGAAATAACAATATGACTATGTATATGTTGGCAAGCGCAAAAAAGCGAGGTAGTTGCGTTTTAGCAATCTGTTGAACCTTTAATACTTTTGATAGATGGCAAAATATGCCTTTGTAGAGATGTACTAGTCCCAAGAAATTTCTACAGTCCTAAATAATGGAGTTTAAAACTTTTCTATGACTATTGCCAATAAAACAAGATTTTTAAATAGATATAGTACGATGTCTGGTAGCTTGGCGATCGCCTTAAGCTTCCTATTAACGGGGTTTTATAGCGTCCAGACAAATGCTCAGAGCGATTCCAGACAATACAAAGATTCATCTACACCCGTTGCTGACCCCATTCCTAGTGATGATTCTGATTATCTTAATGATATAAAAGCTGGAGATAGTCCCTGGGGTTTTTCTAGCGCATCAGAATCTAAATCTCTAGACAACAATTTAGATCAATTAGGTCAGTTTAATATTTCTACGGAACAAGATCAAAGAAATATAAATATAGAGAGGACTTGGGACAAGTTTGGAAGTGGAGAGCAATATTCTGTGTCTATACCCATATATAAATTTTAAATACCGTTAGTTTAGATCTACAATTTTTTAGTTTTTCCTAAAGGATACCTCTACGCATATAGCTCTTAGCTTTTACAGACTGGTAATTATTAGACTTCTTGCACAAATCGTTATTAACTACTTTACCAAGAGGTAAAAGGGGAAAAGTAAAAAGTAAAAAGTATTAATTTAACGTCAGTTTGGGTTAAAAAATTAACGGTCAGGGTAGCTATAAGCTCTAAGCTATAAGCTTTAAGCCTTTAAGAGATTTTTTGACCAGCTAGATTAAGAAATTTGCTCAGAAAAAATAATTTTCCAATCAACCCATTGGCAAGGGTTTCAGCTTATTCCGAACTCAGGTTATTTACGCCTACTTCTACTAGAAATAGCATTTGACATTTTACTATGGTCATTTCTTCCTTTGACAGCTTGGCATTTGCAGCACAGGCAATATTATAAAAAAGCGATCGCCTTTTTTTGAGTCATACATAAATATATTACCAGAACCTAATTGTAAGAGAATAGCTTCTTTTCATCTCAGACCAATACTGAGCTTAAATTTCACTCTGTATTGCCAATAAGTTTTTTTGAGGCAAAAACAAAAACTCGGTTGATGTTAATTGGTTATAAATTTTGGGAATTATATAATTATTGTTGTTATTAGTCAGATATGAGTGAAAAACAAATACTCAATGCAATTACAAAATATTGCCAAGATGACAATATTGTTTTTCAGATAATTACCCAGAATACCAAACTTTATATCTATATAAATCGAGAAACTGAAGATAATATAGACCATGAAAAACTAAAGAATAATATACTATTGGCAATATCCAATTTAGATAATTTAAAGATAAAAAAAATTTATTTATATAGCCGTGTATCAGGAAACATAGAACCAGATTGGCAAACAATTATTAATTTAGAGCAAGGTAATACAGATAAAAGGGAATTAAAAATCGTAACAATTGATAGCGAATCAGACTTTGGAGTATCGAATTCTTTTGCTAACCAATGTAAAAATGAAGTAAAAATATCTGCCGTTGATTTGGTATATGAGTCACAAGCACTTCAAGATTGTGAAATATTAAGCGATATTAAAGATAATTCAAAAGAAAAGAAAACTTTAGCGGAGACAGAAATAGATCTAAAGTCATATTGTTTTATTCGTAACAAAACTCTTTTATCTAGTGAACTTCTTGCTCCTAAGTTTAATATAGCTTATTTAATTAAAACTTTTCATGAATTTGAAAGCTCTGTAAAAGACAAACAATTACCAATCTTAGATAATTATTTTCAGAAAGCTTGTAATCCTAGCACAGCCAATTTTGATCCAGAAGTAAAATTATGGTGGGATAAAGTTCTGGAATTAAGTTCAGAAGAACAAAGAAAAACAGCAATTTGGTTAAGTCGGTATTGTTTTAATTTAGAAGAAACTCTCTTAACTATAGAAACAGTTTTCATAACTCAAGCTTCTATAGAAGAAGCTGAAAAACAAACATTAGAAAAAGAAAAAGACATTCATTCTTCAACAGAATACTCTCATAAGATACTAAAGCAAGATGAGCGAGTATCTCCCTCTAGTAGTAGAAATAAACGTGAAAATGCAAATAGGGATTCAAAAGTAAAGTCAAAAAAAGGTACTTCACCTAAAAAAAAATTACTTGTGCCTATCATTTGGCTATTTATCACCTTATCTTTCGCAATTATCGATCTTCATAAACCTCTAATTTCTCTGCCTGTTGCCTGTGAAAATATTGCAGCAGAAAATCAAGCTTACTGTTCTTTGGCTGCGAAAATTGTAGGAGAAGAATCGTTAAATGCTGTAATTAATAATCTACCTGAACCTTTAAAAGAAGAGAAAAATTTAGTACCAGAATCTATGATCGAAAAAAGTTTGCTGAACTGTGAGCTTTATGGCAATATTGCAGCGGGAGTTCCTTTTAAAGAAGCAGCATCATCCAAAATAGCTCCATTATCTTCATCGACAAAAGAAATACTGCCAGGTTTTTATGTCGCCGATATAGAGCAAACCAATCTGAAAGCAGGAAATCCCACAGTAAGAACTGCCTGTTTCTTCTACAGAGTGAAAAAAACATCTAAACCATATGACATTAAATTCTTAGGGATGGATCAAATAGACGTTGAATGGCCAATAGTAGCCTATGAACCGACAGAAAAAATAAAATCCTTGCATACATTAAATAAGACTGTACGCACCTACAGTTTTTTGAGCATTTTTGGCATAGATACATTTTTTACGGCGATCGCAATTTATCTTATAGCTATATCTGGTATGGCAATTAGGGTAGATTCTCTTGATACTTTATATCAAGCATCATTTATCCTAGGAATGACTAAATCTATTTTGAGTTTTTTTCCAGCAATAGGTTTGTCGATTCTCGTTCCTATGGAATGTTTAGCTTTAGGCATCACGAGTGGTTGTGTTGAAGGATTTACTATAGATTGGAATTGTGGCTACCCATTTGTAGCTGTCACGGCACTACTTCTAATTTTATTGAGAACTTTATTTTCTTTTTTGTTTATGGGCTTATTGTCTTTTGTCTTTGGATAGAAGAGGTTACTACCTACTACTTACTACCTACTACCCACTACCTAGGTTTCATAGATTCATTAGTGCGTAACATCAGCGTCCGACGAATTTTGATTCGTAATGTTAGAAAGAAACAAATTACCCTTTACCCCTTTCCCCTTAACCCAGTCTTAACAGATTAATTTGTTTCTTAGGAGTTACTTGAAAGGCTGACATTTACCGCCCAAACCATCGACGATCGCACAAGTATTATGGGACATCATTTCGATATAATTGCTGCTACCTCCCAAACCATCAGCATACAGTTTTTCCTTTGATAGCTTGGCATTAGCAGCACGGGCAACATTATTGATGACGCGATCGTTAGCTGTTGATTCGGCAAAAATAGTGGGTACTCCTGTTTGCCTAATTTCTGTCGCCAATTCTCGCACTTGGGAAGCAGTAGGAGAAGTATTTGTACTTAATCCTTGCAGGCTGTCATAGTTTTTTAAACGATATGCTTTGACATAGTAATTAAAAGAATCGTGAGTCGTCACCAAAACTCTTTTATTTTCGGGGATAGTAGCAATTTGATCTTTAATCCAAGCGTCAAGCTGCCAAAGCTTCTGGGTTAAATTTACGCTATTTTTCAGGTACATATCCGCTGCTGCTGGATTTGCCTGCAAAAATAATGTCTCAAGTAGTTTCACCATTGCTACTGTGTTTTCTACGTTATTCCATACGTGGGGATCTGGTTCTAAATCTGCTTTTTTATTGGTATTTGGCTTTTTTTCTGTCTCATCGTGTTCAGCTAGAATTGGTTTAGAAACAGCTTGTTCATATAAAGCTATTTTAGGTGCAGAAGTTTTTGTGGCATTTAATAGCTTAATAACTTGAGGTTCTAATTGGTAGCCTCCATAAAGAATTATTTGTGCTTCTTCTATCGCCTTACGTTGGGAAGGGGTAGGGCGAAAAGTATGAGGGTCTTGATTTCCATCGATCAGGCAGGTTAAATCAACAGTATTTTGAGCAATGGTTTTAACTAGATCGCAAATAACATTATGGGACGCTACAACTTTGGGTTTCGTCTCAGCTACCGCGTTGTCACTACATCCGACTAAGCCGACTGCAATACTTAAAACAGCAAGTTTAATTGTATTTTTGACTGTAGTATTTTTAAACATAAGAGAAACTTAAGAATATTCTCAGTAATGTGGACAAGAATGATAATGATTCTAATTATTTTAATGTAGAATGATAATGAATCTCATTATTGATCGTTGATGTTAAAAATTTGTAACCTAAGCATAAATTATCGCCACACTTGGGCAATTGAAAACGTCTCCTTGCAGCTACAGCCAGGACAGTTAGCTGGCTTGTTGGGTCCAAATGGAGCAGGAAAAAGTAGTTTGATCAAAGCTATATTAGGTTTAGTCCCCGTAGCTGAGGGAGTCGTCGAATGGAAAGGTAAGCCTGTCTGTCAACAATTACACAAAGTAGCTTATGTTCCTCAGCGATCGCAAATTGACTGGGACTATCCCGTAACCGTCGAGAAAGTAGTGATGATGGGGCGAATAGTTTCTACAGGCTGGTTTCGCAATCACAGTCGTCAGTCGAGATCGATAGTTAGAAATGCTCTAAAAAGAGTAGGAATGTGGCAGTATCGCCAGCATCAGATCGGGGAACTTTCAGGGGGACAACAGCAACGGGTTTTTCTGGCTAGAGCGATCGCCCAATCAGCGGATTTATTATTATTGGATGAACCGTTTAACAATGTAGATCGACAGACAGAAGCGATTATTTTTGAGATCTTTGCCGAACTAAAAGCTCAACAAAAGGCAATTTTGGTTATCAGTCACGATCTTAGTGAAACTCTAAACAATTATGACCAGCTATTATTATTAAATAAAACCTTAGTAGCATCTGGTTCACAAGCTGACGTATTGACCAATGAAAATATTAATCAGGCATACGACAGATATTTTAAGCCTAGCTATCAATCACTAACAATTAATCAGCAGCCTGCAAATGTTAACTTGGTTAGTTGAACCCCTAGAATTTGAATTTATGCGTCAGGCGATCGCCATTGGCATATCCTTGGGTATCTTAGGTGCGGTGGTGGGTAGCTATTTGATTTTGCAGCAGATGGGCATGATGAGTGGGGTGATTTCCCATGCCGTGCTGCCAGGAATTTCTATTGCCTTTTTCTTAGAAATAAATTTAGCCATTGGCGCATTCGTGGCAGGAATATTAAGTGCTTTAGTGGTCATGGGTATTCAAAAGCGATCGCGGATTAAAGTTGATGCAGCCATGGCGTTAACCCTAACCAGTTTTTTAGCATTAGGAGTAATTTTAATTACTTCCTTAAAAACAAATCAGGTCAACCTAGACGAGATTTTATTTGGGGATATTTTAGGAGTAACCAGCAACGATGTTTGGCGCACGGTAATTATTACAGCCATTATTTTGTTATTAACTAAGCTATTTTACAAAGAATTAGAATTTTACACCTTCGATCCTCTAGGGGCAAAAGCTTGTGGCTTACCAGTTAATCTGCTTTATTTTGGCTTAATTTGCGCTATCACTCTGACAATTGTTGCTAGTATGCAAACCGTAGGGGTGTTGCTGGTGATGTCTTTATTAGTTGGTCCTGCAATTACCTCCTATTTACTGGTTAAAGAACTATGGCAAATGATGTTCCTCGGAGCATCGATCGGCGTAGCTTCTAGCATTACGGGAATGTATTTTAGTTATTATTTCGATTTACCTTCTGGTGCGGCGATCGTCATGGTAATATTTACTTTTTTCTTATTAGCATTTATTTTTAGCCCCAGCCAGGGAATCTTAACCGAACCCAAATTTAAAAACAAAATTCAAAGTTGGTTTAAAGGCTTTTTTGATAGATAACCTTTTATAGATCCATTAAATTAACCGTAGCAATCACCAAGACTAAATTTGCCAAATTTCCTCAGATCGCTTTAAGATAATTTCAGCTTGAACAAAATTTAATTTACCATGTCCGATCTACAAGAGAAACTAAGCCAGGACGTTGCAGAGATAACCTGGAAGGATTTACAGCCTCACGCTAAAAGAGATGCCATAATTGTGATCCAAGACAAATTGGATCTACCTGAAGTAGCAGCAGCGATCGCCCAAGATAATACCGCTTCAGTTCAAAATTGGATCGCTAATCAATCAATTGCAAAGCCGACTGTCGAACAGTTAACAGAGTGGAACAGTCATTTGGAAAAGGAATTTGCAGCTTTAATTGTGCAACCTTTTGTTGTCATCAAAGAAGTAAGTAACAGTTAGAGCGGGTGGAAACGCTACATGCGGCTAAAGCCTCTGTGTTTAAGAAGCTTGTTCCACACCCGCTTCGGCAGTTAGGGTATTTAAACTTGTCACAATTACTTTATAGCTAACTGTAATTGCTCAATAATTTTGTCTTCTGTGCCTGTAGCCCAATGAGCAAATCGTCTAGCTAGTACAGGGGCAAATACTAAAGTGCTGGTAAAGCCTGAAAACAAATAAATTCCCTGAATATTTGCTAAATTACCTACCAAAGCGATCGCCTGATGATTAAACGCTACCAAACAACTATGGCAAGTACCAGGAATATCTTCCAACAGAGGCAAAACATTACCCACCTGTTCACGGATTTGTGCTTCTGCTGCCAAAGAATTGAACTCGGCTTGGGGGTTAGGCGCGATCGCGCTAATTTGCCCTATACACAAGCTACCGTCTTGAAACTGCACTGCCCCAGGATCGAGGATTGATTTAGCCAGTTCATCATAAGGAGGATTCCAGGCGGTTTCTGGCTCTAATTCTTGGGCTTTAGCTTCTAGGATAAATCTTTGCTGTACGGCTGGCATGACAATTGTGCCTAACTCAAAGTCTACGGGAGAGGTAGTAATTAGTTGAGCATGGGTGAAATAATTACCTACGGTAATGTTTGCCTGTTGCAAAAGCGATCGCGACAGTCCTCCTGCACAAACTACAGTGTTTGCAGCATGATAGAGATCGTTCTGGGTTTGCACTCCAGTAACACTATCTTGTTGACGCAGTAAATCTACTACCTCCTGATAAACTATCTTGCCCCCGTTACGTTGAAATGCTTTCAGGTAGGCATCGGTAGTCTTTTGGGGATGAATATGACCGTGAGGTAACTTTAAGGCACCAGCGATCGCATTTGGGTTGAGTAAAGGTTCTAAGATACAGGCATCTTGCACACTTAATAATTCTGGGGTAATGGCAAAGCGATCATAATTTTGGACAATGACTTCAGGATCGGCGTAGCGATCTATGGTAAGTATCAAATCTAGCTCTCTAAACTCTGTATCTCCTTCCAATTCTTCTGTCAAGTTGCGATATAGCTCGATTCCCTCTTTCCCTAAAATGCGAGTCAAATCATCTACGCCCGACCAATAAGGTAAACCCCCATAGCTATACACAGTAGCGTTATCAGGCTTGGGGTTTTTTTCTAATAAAAGTACCGTAAATCCCTGTTGACTAAGTTCATAAGCAAGACAAGCACCAGTTATACCTGCACCAATTACAATCCAATCGTATGTCGCCATTGATTTATTTTAAACTTGTTCCAACTTACTTGTTGCTTTTCAGTTGTGCCTTAGCCTGTTGCCAAAGGGATTCCAACTCATTGATATCGTAGTCTGTAAGGGGGCGAGTCGCGAACCTTTCCATCATTGCCAAACGTAGAATAAAGCGACGATTTGTTCCCTGTAAGCCATCAAAAGGATTTAAGTCATACCAGCGAGCAATATTAATTATGGTAAACAGCAAATCGCCTAATTCTTCTTGCTGATGAGCTTTATTTTCAGTTGTCAAAGCTTCTTTGAATTCTGCCAACTCCTCATCAAATTTATCCCAAACTCCCTGGACATTTGACCATTCAAAACCAGCAGAAGCAGCCTTGTCCGATATTTTCATTCCTGCCATTAAGGGGGGCAAACTGCGGGCATAACGCTCCAGTTTACGGCTGAGTAACTTGGCTTCTTCTGGGGTTTCACCTTTTTCCATAGCTTTAATTTGCTCCCAGTTTTGATTGACTTCTGCTGCGCTGTTAACTTTTGCATCACCAAATACATGAGGATGACGACGAATGAGCTTTTCGGTGATGCCTGTAGCGACTTCTTCTAAAGTAAAGTCTTGCTGTTCACTAGCTATTTGAGTTTGTAACACCACCTGTAACAATAAATCTCCTAACTCTTCGGCGATCGCCTTTTTGTCCCCGCTCTGAATAGCATCTACTACTTCATAAGCTTCTTCAATCACATAAGGAATTAGGGTTTGTGGTGTCTGTGCCAAGTCCCACGGACATCCCCCATCAGGCGATCGCAATTGAGCAACCACTTCAATTAAACGTTGTAGAGCGTCTAAAATAGACTGGCTAGTTGGCGAATGAGAACTCATACAAAAAATAGCTAATTGTTTTATTCTTTCATAACTGTATAACAACTAGTAACGCTTCGCGTAAGTAGTGGGTAGTAGGTACTAGCAGTTAGGGCGGTTTTCTCTGACTACTCACGACAAACTTCATTATTTATTGTTCAAAATCTACACTTTGATTGACCAAACAAATATAAAATCTAATAAATAAAAACTTTTGACTGAGTATATGATCCCCAAAAAGGCTGCTGAGACTAGTAAAACCATCAGACCGATCGCGGCTAGTTCAATTTACGGTATTGTGTTTCACCAAAGCTTTATTTGGGCGATTGATTCTCAAAGCGGGTATTTATTGGAGATCGAGCCAGAGACTAACAACACTAGGGTTTTAAATACTCATTACTGGTCAGATTTTTTGGGCGCAACAGGTTTAGCCATTACTGATGACGTTCTTTGGTTTACTAACCGAGAATGCGTTTACTGCTGTTCGTTGATCGTGCAAGATTTTGAACCACAATTATTTTTGCGCTTAGATTGTGACATTGAAGGAATTGCTGTTTGGGAATCGACAATTTATCTCACGAGTCAAAAACAAGGCAAGATCTTGATTTACGATCGCGATCGCCGTACTAAAATAACCCACTTTTATGCTCCTGGAATTGGCGTAGAAAATATTACGCTCAAAGATGAAGAGATTTGGCTGACCGATACTTTAGAACAAACTGTTTACTGTCTCGATCGGGCAACAGGAGAAACTATATTTAGTGTTTTGACTCCCTTCACCTCGCCTACAGGCTTGGCTTTTGATCGCGATCGAGAAACAGAAAAAGAGACTTTATATATAGCTTACGCCGATCGCGAAGTCTATATCCGCGATAACCCCAATGCCGAACCCAATTACGAATTGCAGTATCGCGATCGCACCTTTATTCATCCCCTTTATTTTCATTACAACCACGAGCAAAAATACGCTCTTTCTAACGGCTATTTAGTCGAGATGTCTTATGCAGAGGAAGTTTCTCCTCTCGATCCCATAGAGTTTAAAGACTTAGAGTGGCGCATGGCTTTACCCGCCGAGACAAACAGACAGAAAATCAGAGAAGTTAACGCGATCGGCTTACCGTTTACAGAAGAAATTAAGGATGGGCAACGAATTGCCGTATTTAAGTTTAATGATTTTAATTCTGGGCAGCGTTATATTTTTGGCTGGAAAGCAATTTTAGAAGTCTGGAGTATTAAATATCAAATCAAACCCAACCATTGTGAAAACCCTGCCGAACTTAAGGATGAATATCAACAAAAATATCTGACAGACAATGATAATTTAGCCATGGATACGGAGATTATTCGTCAAGCTGCCATTAGCGCGATCGGCTCAGAAACAAATATTCTGCGTCAAGTCTATAGTATCCGCAACTATGTCTATGATAAATTAGCCTACGGCATCAAACCTCATATCGATACTCCCGATATTGTGCTTAAGCGCGGTGTAGGCTCTTGTGGAGAATATCTGGGCTTACTTCTGGCTTTATGTCGTCTCAACGGTATTGCCTGTCGCACCGTTGGTAGATATAAATGTCCTGGCGATCCTCTCAAGCTAAATATGCCTTTGCAGCCTGACTTTAACCATGTTTGGATGGAGTTCTATCTTCCCAACTATGGCTGGCTACCAATGGAATCTAACCCCGACGATCTTTTTGAGGGAGGTCCATATCCCACCCGCTTTTTTATGGGGTTAGCTTGGTATCATGCAGAAATGGCAAAAGATACTACTTTTGAAATGATTACCAGTGAAGGAGTGAAAGTAGAAAAGGAAAAAGTTTCAATTGGCGCGTTAGCCTTAAATCATATACGCTTTGTAATTTTAGAAGAATTAAACCCCGAACATTCTCTTGATAATTAATACTAAACGCCTGATGTAAATCAGCTTCGTTGATATTAATAGGCTCGTAGCTATTAGCCCTCAGTGACAAGTTAAGCACTTGCTCTGTCTAGGTAAAAGCGTGACCAGAGTAAGACAACAGACCCATCGAAGCCCACAAACAACTATGAATTGGCTACATACATATAACCAGAGTGGAGCAGATGCCTTGACCTTTAGATAAACAGGGGGTCATCCTCCTTTATCTGTAGATGCAGTTTCGGGTTTGGATGGGCTATAGTAGTCAAGTGAGCAAACGACAATCTACGTTGCTTACCTTTCAGGAGAATTGCTTTTTGGCTGTACTTTTGTTGGCAACATCTGGGCAATACAGATAATTAAATAAGTATAGATAATCGAGAAATCCTATGTCAGCTATTCTCTTTGGCTCTATTGGTACGATCGCAGACACTTCAGAACTGCAAAGACAGGCTTTCAACCAAGCTTTTAAGGCTCATGGACTCGACTGGTGTTGGAATCGAGAAGAGTATCTGACAATGCTAGAAAAAAGCGGAGGACAGAAGCGGATTGCTGATTATGCAGATTCCACTGGGCAAACAATTGATGCCGAGGCAATTCATCGCTCAAAGTCAGAATTTTTTCAAAAAAGCTTGATCGAATCCCAGGTGTCGCCTCGCTTCGGCGTAGCCGAAACAATACAGGACGCAAAAAGCAAGGGTTTAAAGCTTGCTTTAGTAACAACAACTTCTCAGGAAAATGTTTCGTTGCTGATTGAAGCGTTGCGCCCAAGTGTCCAGGCTACTGATTTTGATTTGATCGTCGATGCTTCTAGCGTCAAGCACCCAAAGCCAGATAAAGCTGCCTACACTTTCGCGCTAGAAAGGCTGGGTGAGAAAGCAGATGATTGCATTGCTGTTGAAGATAATTTAGACGGCGTAGAAGCAGCGATCGCGGCGGGTTTAGATTGCGTTGCCTTTCCAAATGAAAATACCGCTCATCATGATTTTGAAAAAGCCCAGCATCTGGTCGATCGATTGGATTTTGATGAATTGCAAAAGTTCCTTCTAAGCGAGTAGATCGCTCAAGATATCAAGTAAGCTGCATACAATAGAAGTGGTGATGGGTAAAAAAGCCATTGATTTTCGTGCACTCTCGCCTTTTGGGATTGAGGCAAATATTAGAATCACTGAAATGAACGATAAAGACATAGTTTCTTTGAAGCACGCCCTTGCTAATAACGGCTTTATTATCTTCCAGCAGCAAATGGTAAGCGATACAGACTTTGTTGCCTTTCTCAATCGGTTAGGGCAGATGAGTTTTACAGTTGGTGAGACACCAGTATTACATCAACCTTCTCTTAATGTTGTCAGCAATATTGGACGAGTTCACCCACCCAAGAGCGTTTTTCATACAGATACTAGCTATGTTGCTCAGCCACCCGCATTCACAGCCTTACGCGCTTTAATCATCCCTTCATCGGGTGGAGAAACGCTATTCTCGGATCAATACCGTGCCTATGAGACATTACCTAAAGCGGTGACAGAGAAGCTCGCAGATGCTCAGGTTCTCCACGTCATATCTGGGCTGACGTTAGATGAAAGTCAGGAAAGACAAAGTTGGCACCCCTTATTCCTGCGGCATCCTCTTTCAGGACGCTTGGCACTATTTTTATCAACACCCGAACGGTGTCAGGCAATCTCAGGCATAAAGCTCGAAGAAGCTCAGCGGATCATTCGGTTACTCTATAGGCATTCAATTCGTCATTCCAGGCTTTACTGTCATAGATGGCAACTGGGCGACATTGTTATTTGGGACAACCGCTGTACCATGCATCGTGCTGACCACTCAAAGGTTGTTGGCGAGAGAGTTTTACATCGTGGGATTGTGTTGGGCGAAGTCAATAGTTTAAACTAGCCTACCCTTCTGGCGTGGATTCAGCTCTGTTTTTAGCTCCTCTTTAAAATTGTTTAAAGCTATCTGAAAAAGCTTCTCCAAAGTCATACCTGATGCTTTTGCCATCATCGAGATCACACTTTTCTGAGCAAAGGAGCAGTATAGCCCTGCTTCTAAGAACCAGGGTTGCCCGCTTGGGTCAATGCGGAAATCAAACAGACTGTAATGTCGGCAACCTAAAGCGATATGGCATTTTTTAGCGGCATCCCAAACCCTCTCTGTAATAGGGTCACCAGGATCGACGATCCATGCTTTAGTACTATCCTTGGCAACTAGGCTTAAATCACCGTTTTGGTTTTGGTTTATTTTATCGTCGTAATTCCGAATGGGCTTTTGATCGCTGTCCATGCTGTACTCTTCCAGGGGCAAACAAATGAGCTGTCCATCCTGAACGACAATACCGCATCTAACTTCTCTACCAAGTTCGATAAATGTCTCTACTAGCACCTCATCGGCATAAGCAAAAGCTGTTTTTAAAGCAGGATCGTAGTCGGAGCGATTTCTGACTAAAACTACCCCTAAAGAATTATCTGCATTCACAGGCTTAATCACCGCTGGAGGGTCAATTGAAGGTTGGTTTTCGGGGCGAAGCAGTTCTCCTTGTGGCACACTAACACCTACTGCCGCCACGACTGCTTTTGCTTTCGCTTTATTGATCGCCAGTGCCATCACATCAGGAGTATTGCCTAGGTAGGGAATGTTGAGCAAATCAAATAAAGCTCGATAGTACGTCATGCCAGGGACGCAGAACATCTGTGGCACCATCACATCAATCTTGAGTGCGGTCAGAGCTTGAATTGCCTCAGCAAAAGACATAGAGCTGGCTGAAACGATCGCTTCACGACTGAGATCGGTTGGAAACCGCCATTGTCGATCGGGCGTAGTATAGGCAATGTAAGATTTATAGAGCGATGTATTGGCGGTGGATTCCAGACAATCTTGGGCATAAAGGCGAGATAAATCACAGTAAAACTCGCTGACCGCAGACCCGACTAAGTGTAAAACACGCAGCACCATCAATTAATCTCCTGCTAGCTCGACAAGCTTACCAATTTTTGGCGACACAACCGACATTTTCATAGTATTCATTTTTTATATTATTTATGATCGGTACTTAAACAAAAATCACGCCCAAATATCGGGACTTAAACAATTTGAGCTTTGTCTCAATTCCAACCCTAATGACATTGCCGATCTACAATTCATCTCGAACCTAAATAAAAAAAACTACGGGCTTCAATCTAGATGGGGTTTATGTTTGCCAAGTCTTTTGTTGTTGCTAAACACTACCACTACATAGTTAAAGCAGTTGCGTTGCGGGAAAAACCTTTGTTAAGGAGTGCGTCTGTCCTGTGTCTGAGGACTTGCCCCGCCCGAAAAGGTCGTTTATGCCGCTTTTAAAACTGCTGTGGTGTTTTAGCGGGAGTATTTCACGCTTAGATAAGCTTGATTAAGCATGGCTTTTTAGAAAGGAATTTCGTCCCAATCTTCATTTTCACTGCTGGTATCTGGTGCAGAACTAACTGGGGCAGTTTCAGAAGCAACGGTTGCAGCTTGAGGTTGAGGAGTCGGAGCAAAATCGACAACATTATCAGAGTCACTGCTAGATGCTCGATCACTTTGATTGCCGGAGGAATCTGAAATACTTCCACCTATAGGATAAATTCTAGAAGCAACAAGCTTAGCACGCTTTTCCTTGTAGCCTTCAGGCATTTCAAAGAGGTTCATCGACAACCGCCCTTCAATAATAATGCGATCGCCAGTGCTGTATGTATTTTTAATCTCTTCGGCTAAGTTTCCCCACCCTTCAACCTGTACTTTGCCTGGTTCTTCTCCTTCTCTAGAAGATTCAAACTCAACCATCATTGAAGATACGCTGGTTTGATCTTGAGTAGAACGTAATTCAGGATCGCTAACTATCTGCGCCATCAAAATACAGCTATTCATCTTACTACTCCTTAGATAATCTGATTATTAAATATGTGAACAATTGTACTATTTATTACTCGGACTTTGATCGATAACCAATTTTAAGCGCAATTTTGGATTAATTTTGAGATTAATCTGGCTCGCGATCGACAAAACTTTGGACTCGTAGACGATATTCAGTTAACTGTTCCTCGACCCAGTTGCGATCGCTACTATTAGCATAGATATGAACTAACGGTTCGCCAGCATCGGGTAAAATCAGCACCCAATTGTCATTTTGGTTATTAATTATTTTTACGCCGTCAATTAGCTCTAGATTTTCCGTGGGATGAATTTCTACCAAATAACGCATCAAAGAGCCTTTAGCCTTCCACGGACAGCGAACAGAGCAGGATTTATGACAGATATTAGGTAAATCACTGCGAATATCAGCCAGCGATCGCTCTTGAATAGTTAGCATTTCGATCAGTTTAGCAATGCTAAACATTGCATCAAAACCTGGATGGAGTTGAGGAAAAATAAATCCCATATTGCTACTACCTCCTAACACTACGTTGGGATTATCTTGAGAGGCTTCCATCAAAGCGGTAGGACTAACTTTAGTGCGAATTACGTTACCGTCATGGCGACGGGCAATTTCTTCCACTGCACTAGACGCATGAACAGGTACAACTACCGTACTCCGAGGATTGGCAGTAAAAATCGTATTGACCATCAAAGCAGTCAAAACTTCTCCGCGAATAGGGATACCTGCTTCATCTACTAAAATAAACTGCTCTCCATTGGCTGATACCTGAACTCCAAAATTGGCTTTAAGAGCCTCTACTACCTGACCAAGCTGATCGATCAGCACTTCTTTTTGGTCAGCAACAATGGCAGTTTCCTTGAGGCTTGCATTTAGTACTACCGCATCACAGCCAAACTTAGCTAAAAGCTGAGGTAAGATTGCGCCTGATACAGCATAAACATAATCAATAATAATTTTTGAACTGCTATTTCGCACCGCTTCAATATTGATGTATCTTTCAAAGGTACGACTATAGGTATCTAAAATTCCACTGGGATAACTAACGCTGCCAATTTCTTGAATGCCAACTCGTCGCAAGTCTTCCTTGAAATAAGCCCCTTCAATTTTCTTTTCTTGAGACTTAGAAATACTAATTCCTTGTCGATCAAAAAACTCAATTAATAAATAATCTGGTTTATCTGGTTCAAGACGAATATGAATTCCCCCTGCTACATCCATGAAATTTGTCACCATCATGGTGCGGGCGATGGGAATGGCTGTAGCCTCTAGGTTTTGCACATGAACTCCCGCTGACATCAATCCAGCAACCATGGCTCGAGCAATCATCCGCGAAACACTACGCTGATCGCGGGAGATAATTACAGTTGAACCTAGCTTTAAAGTTGAGCCATAGGAAGCACCTAACTTAACTACAAATTCGGGAGTAAGGTCAACATTTGCTAATCCTGTGACTCCTCTTTGTCCAAAAAGATTGCGTTGGGCAGTATTTCCCCAGATTAGATTGATATTAAGAATTGCACCAGATTCAATCCTTTTACTGGGCCAAACCTTAACCCCAGGAGCAATTTGAGCTTCTTCCCCTACAATGGATAAAGACCCCACTACCGAACCTTCTAGAGCCTGCGCCCGTCGGTCTATTCTTGTTCCGCGAGAGATAATACAGGCGCGTAAATGAGCTTCGTCTCCTACCGTAGCTCCATTCCAAATAATCGGACGTTTGAGGTCGGCATCTGCGCCAATGGTTACGTTGTCGCCAATGACCGTTCCTGCTTCAATCTTGACTCTTGCCCCGATGCGACAATTATCACCAATTAAAACTGGTGTTTCAATTACTGCGCTAGAGTCAATATGGGTGTTGTTGCCGAGCCAAATTCCCGCCGACTTTTCATGATAAGGAAAATTTAGCTTAACTTTTTTATCTAACCCATCGTATTGTGCTTCTCGATAGGCTTCTAGATGACCAACATCGCACCAATAAGCATCGGCAACATAGCCATACATTGGTTCTCCTTTTTCTAGCAGCAGAGGAAACAAATCCTTAGAAAAATCGGACTCTTCGTTTTCTGGCAGATAGTCCAATACTTCTGGTTCAAGAATGTATGTACCTGTATTAACCGTATCCGAAAAAATTTCGCTTAGAGAAGGCTTTTCTAAAAAGCGTTTAATCTTGCCGTCTTTATCGGTAATTACCACCCCAAACTCAACTGGATTAGGAACACGAGTTAAAATTAGAGTAGCTTTAGATTTTTTCTCTCGGTGAAAAGCGATCGCAGCCTGCAGATCGAAGTCTGTAATCGCATCACCACTAATGGTCACAAAAGTGTCATCTAACCACTGTTGAATATTTTTTACACAGCCTGCGGTGCCTAGTGGCTGTTCTTCTTCTACCGCATAGGTCATTTGTACTCCAAAATCACTACCGTCCTGAAAATAGTCCCGCATAACGTCAGGAAGATAATACAAAGTAGCAATAATTTCAGTAATATGATGGCGTTTTAAAAGATTAATAATATGTTCGGCGATGGGACGATTTAGCACTGGCACCATCGGCTTAGGCAAATCGCAGGTCAAAGGGCGTAATCTCGTCCCTGACCCTCCAGCCATTAGTACTGCACGCATGACACTTCCTCGTTAGTTAATTTTTTTATAATGACGAGAAGAAACGCGTCTTCTCAAGGCGCATATTTCACTTCCGTCGTGGCGTTTATATTTTTTGTATTTGGTAATCATTTAGTCTGCTAAGCTTAACTTAAGCAGAGAGAAGCGGTTAATTAATATAACAGCAATATAATTAGGTCACGCTCACTGAGTATTCTAGAACAATGATCGGATAAGTATGTTACTAATCATCAAAATCTAAGATTTGAGGGACGAATTTTTTACAATTGTTACAATCAATAATATAGTTTGATATTAATTTAGTGGGCGGATATGCTTGCAAAGTAGCATATTCATGCGGGCATGATTGATCACTTATTTAATTAACGGGTATTGAAATGCTACAGTTGATTGGTTTAATTTTAGTTGTAGTTTACGCTGGTGGAATTTGGAAGTTTTGGTCTGGCTACCGCCGTACAAACTTCAATTCTAGTTTACCTGGCAAAGTTGGTCTAGCTTTATTATGGCCAGTGTTGGTAGTAAGTAATAAATCCTATCGTCGCAATTTTCAAAAAGCCTTAAAAGGAAGATAATTATTGATGATTAATGTAGGGGCGATTCGCCCCTACTAACGAATTGCTGGGATCTTATACGAGTCAATGAAAGGAAAGGTTTGGCTAATTGGTGGAACAAGCGAAAGTGCAGCGATCGCCGAGATGCTGATTACTTCTGAGATAGTATTTATTGTTACTGTTGTTACCCAGGCTGCTTTATGCTTATATTCTGTTGATTGTGAAACAGCAGTGGGATGTATGGATGAAGAAAAAATGCAGTCTTTTTGTCATGCAAATCAAGTAAAAGCCATAGTCGATGCTTCCCATCCTTATGCTGTAGAAGTTTCTCGTCAGGCGATCGCCATATCCAGTCAGCTAAATATTCCCTATCTACGTTACGAAAGAAACAATTTTCAAGCACAAGCTGATGCGTCTACCAACACATCTGTAATTAAACTTGATAGCTTTGAAACTTTGCTAACGGGAGACTATTTAAAACAACAGCGAGTATTGCTGACGGTGGGGTGTAAAGCCTTGCCTTTATTTCAATTCTGGCATCATCAAGCTACTTTGTTTGCGAGAATTTTATCTAAAGTTGCTTCTATAGAGACAGCTTTAGCGGCTGGATTTACCAGCGATCGCTTGATTGCTATTCGACCTCCTTTTGAACTAGCTTGGGAAAAAGCCTTATGGCAACAGTGGAATATATCGATGGTAGTGACTAAAGCTTCAGGACAAGCGGGGGGAGAAGATATTAAACGTCAGGTTGCAGCAGATTTAAACGTTCCTTTAATTATAATTACTCGTCCTCAAGTCGCTTATCCTCAACAAACATACTCAATCTCAGAGGTGGAGGCTTTCTGCCAGCAGCTTTAGATACTTAGCGTACTTATAAGTTAAAAACAATGGTAGTCATGAAAACTATTACACCACCATAGTGGATAGATTATTTCAAGATAAAAGTAAATATTTGTAGAGTAAAAATTGATCGCCTTAGTTTTGATCGGGTTACCAAAAAATTAACGGTGGAAGCACTAAAAATTGAACTTGGAATCCAAAGCTAAAATTCAAGCATAAATCTTATTCAACTAGGTTGCTCAACTGTTAGATAGTTAGAGCGCGTGGAAACGCTACATGCGGCTAAAGCCTTTGTGTTTAAGAAGCTTGTTCCACACCCGCTTCGGCAGTTTTCTTTGACTACAAACGACTAACTACCTACTACAAACTAATCAGATCACTAATCGGTAGAAATTACGTTATCTTCTGGCTCAACTAGGCGCATTAATTTCTGCTTAATTTGAGTATCAAATACTTCCCATTTGAGCTTTGTAAATTCCGAATGATCGTTAAAGCCGTTAAGAAACCCTACAGGAATTTCAAATCCTCCCGCCATATAGCGACCACCACCAAAGAATCTTCCTTGAGCATCTTGACCCAATGTTTCTTTGATAAATTCATCGGGATCTAAAGTCAGCTTAGTTGTTCTTAATGAGCCAATCACTAATTCTTTGTCATTGTCTTCATTATGGACAACGCCATAAACTACAGCGGTGTGAATATCTTCTTCGGTGACTAAGAAATCTGCTGCTTGAGGGATAGCATCGCGGTCATCATAGCGTAGATAGCCAACTCCTGAGACTGAGAAATTCTTTTTGATGATGCGGTTTCTCAGCGCGCGTTCAATTACATCCATAACACGACGCGATCGCGCTGACTGCAATACGGCATTTAGTAGCTGAGAATCATAAAAACGACTTAAATAGGCAGCAGCAACAAAGTCTTCTTCTTTTGCCTGCATCAAGCGATTAGTATCAGAGCGCAAACCGTGCATCAAAGCTGTAGCGCATTTGACATGAACATCACTGCTACTGTCTAAGTCTAACATTCCCGCCTGAATATACTGAGTCAGAATAGTTGCAGTTGCTCTAGTTTGAGGACGTAAATCGATAAATTCAGCGTCTAGCTCTTTTTGTTTTGTGTGGTGATCGATCACTACAGCTAATGGAATACCAGCCTCTTCTACCACAGGATAAAGCTGACTGTTTGTTCCTTGACTATCAATTAACACACACCCTTTATATTCAGATAAATCTTTTTCCTTTAAAGTTTGTTCGGTCAATCTTTGGGCGGATAAACCTGTTAATCTAACTAAGGCAATGTTTTCTTGATGGGATAGAGTCCCACCATAAACAATTTCGCAGCTAATATCATAGTTAGCAGCAATAAGCTCATAAGCCCAAGCACTTGATAGAGCGTCAGGATCGGGAAAATCCTGAATGACTATGATTTGCTTTTCACCCTCATGTTGCTCTAAAGTTTGACGTAACTTCTGTACTTTGTTTTCTAAAACACTGTCCTTCTTATTTTCTGGCTGAAACTGAGTTTTTGTGACTGCTTCTAGCGGTTGTTTAGTAGCTACCTTTTTATCAGCGAGACGACGTTCTAGAGAAGTATTAAGGTTTGAGGACATATTTTTGTGTTTATGGTAACTACGAAATCACCAAGTAAAAGAATATATTTCTTTGTATCCAGAACTTTGAGTTTATCATCAACCAATATAATTAGCGATTGACTTAAGAATTATATGCCAATCACATATTTTTTCCATTCTTGATTTGAGTTGCCTCTGGTATACTTGACCAACTCGAAATGTAGGCTGCTGTAGGGGCGACGAGGCTTTGTTTGCAGTAGCATATCTGCCTCTTTGGGGGTTCTGCTGCCTTTTTTGACGTTACATTTAACACAGGCTGCTACCAGATTTTCCCAGGTATCTACTCCGCCACGAGATTTGGGAATTACATGATCAATAGTTAATTGATCTCCTTTGGCTTTGCAGTATTGACAAGTCTGGCAATCTCTTTCTAGAATATTACGACGGGTTAAAGGAATCTCTTTATAGGGTACTCTTACATAGTAGCGTAGGCGAATCACCGTGGGTAGGGGAAAGTCTGCATAAATAACCGTACCCCTGTGTTCGAGTTGCTCTGCCTTGCCCTTAATCAGTAATACCACTGCTCTACGCCAACTGGTAATGTTTAGGGGTTCGTAGGAGGCATTAAGTACTAAAACCTTACCCATAATAAAGATCAATATTATTTATTAAGAAATAGTAACACAGACAAATTAATTAGTGTAGTTCGGTAATTATTACTTAATCCCTAGTGTTAATTAGGTTGGCTAACATTTTAGGTAAAGTCTTGACCTTATTTATTTTTCGATTAACATTTGTTCATAATAGCAAGCAATAATTAGGTTTGAAAACCAATTTAAATATGGTGGGTTGGCAACAGCAAAGCAAAGCTTATTCGGCACAAAAACAATTCAATTCCTTATCTCTGTTAGTAAGTCGTCAGCGTGCCTGGGTAGAGATAAATTTGTCAGCCTTAGCTCATAATGTCAAAACTCTAAAAGACTTTCTCGCTCCTGAGACAAAATTACTGGCGGTGGTCAAAGCCGATGCCTATGGTCATGGGGCGGTTACCGTGGCTAAAACAGCACTAGCCAACGGCGCAGATTGTCTAGCGATCGCTACCCTCTCTGAAGGTGTGGAATTACGCCAGGCAGGAATTATAGCTTCTATTATTATCTTAGGTGCAGTTAACGCCCCCGAAGATATTAAAGCGATCGCCGCTTGGGAATTAGAGCCTACTATTTGTAACCCAGAACAAGCATTAATATTTGCTGCAACTATGGGTAGCTTAGGTAAATCTTTACTAGTCCATCTCAAGCTAGATACAGGTATGTCTCGTTTGGGTACTAACTGGCAAGAGGCAACGTCCTTTGTGCAGCTTGTGCAAAAATTACCCAATCTAGAGATTGCCAGTATTTACTCTCATTTTGCTACGGCTGAAGAAAGCGATCGCACGATTATGAATTTGCAGCATCAACGTTTTCGCCAGGTGATTGAACAATTAAAGGTAGAGGGTTTTGTGTCACCCTCAATTCACCTAGCCAATTCCGCAGCTACTTTGAGCGATCGTACTACCCATTACGATCGGGTTAGAGTTGGACTTGCTCTTTATGGTTTATATCCTGCTAGCCATTTACAGCAGGTCATTGACCTCAAACCCGTTTTGCAGGTAAAAGCAAAAATTGCTCAGGTAAAAACAATTCTCCCAGGAGAAGGGGTAAGTTATGGTCATAACTTTGTGACGCAAAAAGATACTAAAGTAGCGATCGTCGGTATCGGTTATGCTGATGGCATTCCCCGTAACCTGTCTAATCGTTTACAGGCAATTGTGTCAGGTAAATTAGTCTCACAAATCGGTTCAATTACAATGGATCAGCTAGTGTTAAACGTCGATCATCTTCCCAGTGTTCAGCCAGGGGACACTGTTACTTTAATTGGACAACAAAACAAATTAAGCATTACCGCAGATGATTGGGCAAATACTTTAGATACTATATCTTGGGAAATTCTTTGTGGTTTTAAACACCGATTGCCTAGAATAAATGTAAATTGAACTTATTCAACTCTTTAAATTACTATGCTCTCAAGACACCTAACTGCATTTGCTTTTCAGGATGCTATGGACAAAGTAACTTCTTGGGACGATCGTTTAATAAATAATCTCGGCAGATCGGTAACTTCTTCGGTAAATAGCTGGTTAGTCAATCATCCTTTCTTTAACTGGCTGGTAAATCACCCTCTAATTAGCTTGTTTGTTGCTTTGATAGCTATTATCTTAGTTGTTCGTTTGTTAATCACCATCTATCGAGCGATCGCCTCAATGATAGATCGGATGTGGTTATGGATTCTGCGATCGCCTTTTCTGTTGCTAAAGTTTTTATTTGGTTGGGAAGTAAAGTCTCAAAACCTTCCTGTCAACACTACTATTACTAATTACGAAGTAACCAATAATCCCGAACAGCTACAGGAGATTATGATTCGTTTAGATACAATTCAACAGCAACAGCAACAGATATTAAAAGACATTGCTCAACTCAAACACGATGCTCAGGTTATTCCCAAACATATTAAGCTAGTCGATCAAAAGATAATTAGTTAAAACTTATTTGAGGCAAAAAATTCCTCTTGGGTTTTCAAGCTGGAATTGGTCAGATACGCGATCGCGAAATTCTCCCTGTATTTTGAACTTTTCAACCTTGCTATAATAGAAATATAGTTTACTAAACTTTACATTTTAAGAGTATAAGCTCAATAGTATGAAATGCACTATCAATCGTCGCGCTCAGTTTTCCGCGAGTCATCGCTACTGGTTGCCAGAATTAGACGAAGCAGAAAACCAACGCCTTTTTGGTGCCTGTAGCCGTTTCCCAGGACACGGACATAATTATGTTTTATACGTATCTTTAGAGGGTGATTTAGACAAGTACGGCATGGTAGAAAACTTGTCCGTAGTCAAACAAATAATCAAAAAAGAAATTACCAGCCAGCTACAATATTCTTATCTAAACGATGCCTGGTCAGAAGAATTTAAGCAAACATTACCCACCACAGAAAATATTGCTAGGGTAATTTGGGATAAACTTGCGCCCCACTTACCTTTAGTCAATATTCAATTATTTGAACATCCTGAACTTTGGGCAGATTATCAAGGAAATAATATGGAAGCAACTTTAACAGTTAAAACTCACTTTAGTGCAGCACATCGTTTAGCAATTCCTAGCCTCAGCTTTGAAGAAAATCAGGAAATTTATGGCAAATGCGCTCGCCCCAATGGTCATGGGCATAATTATCATTTAGAAGTTACTGTAGCAGGAGAAATCGACGAGCGCACGGGAATGTTAGTAGATCTGGGTGCGCTACAGAATGCTATTAATGAATATGTAGTTGAACCATTCGATCATACTTTTTTAAATAAAGATATTGCTTATTTTGCGGAAGTTGTCCCGACTGCGGAGAATATTGCCGTGAGAATTGCGGATTTATTGCGATCGCCAATTAAAGAATTAGGCGCGGAATTAGACAAAATCAAATTAATCGAAAGTCCCAATAACTCTTGTGAGATCGATTGTCGTCTAGTAAAAGAAAATGCCGAAATAACTAAATCAAAAAAGCCAGCAATGATTCACAGTAAATAATAGTATTTTAAGTAAATAGTTCTTTTGGCTGATTAAAGCCGAAACCAAAATGGATACCTTGTTTCTTGAGGGGGGGTATCTTTTTAAATTAAAGTGAGACACTTGATATAGAAATGCTAGTTTCGACTAAGTTATTATAAGCTCAATCTAAAGTCAACGCGTTGGTGATAATTAAGATTAACTGAGCAGGTTAGGCTTAATTATCCTCGTAATCTGTTTAAAATCTAAAATATACCCAATTAATGCCTATAGACTGACCTAATATTAGTAATTATACTGTGTGAAGACTGTCAGGACTGTTAATTGCTGGCGTAAATTTAGATCAAGACTAAAAGCGTTTGGTACTATTAGCAAAAGTGTAGTCATCATAGCAAATCTAAAGTAATAACAGACTAATACTCATTTAAACCATAGGAGAGCATAAAATATGGAATCTAATACTACTCCAGAAATTACAACCGATACTCAGGCAGCTACAGTAGATTTAAGGAGCGAAACTCCTGGTACAATTACTGCAACCAAAACATCGCCAGCAGATGGGCAGGTTCAAGAATATTTGAATATAGGTTCAAAATTTTTAAGTCAAGTTTTTGACTATATTAAAGAGTTTGTAGATAATAATCAAAAATCTCTAGTTAACCTATTGCTGATTTTTCTCGGCATAGTTGCAGTTAAAGTAACTTTAGCGGTTATTGCAGCTATTAATGATATTCCTTTACTCGCACCTACGTTTGAATTGGTGGGGTTGGGCTATAGTGGCTGGTTTGTTTATCGCTATTTACTAACTAAGTCGTCTCGTCAAGAACTGGTACAAGAGTTTGAATCTCTCAAGACTCAGGTTGTTGGTCAAGACGAATTATAGTTTTAATTAACTTTTAATTAACTTGGTTTGTTAGTTTCCCCAGAATATTCTTCTGGGGATTTTTATGGCAAATTATTTTGCTTTAAATTTTGTCTAATAGCTTTAGCTGATGATTAATTCTGCTTTGGACTGTTTGTAATTCTCTAAGGTTAGTTAATTTGGCAGAATCAAAACAAGCCTGAATTTTTCTGAGGGTTTTTTCCAACTGTCGTGCAAGCTGTAAAGCCTGTTCACTAATTCGATCCATCTGCTTTTGCTCATAGATTTGTAAAGCCCGATCGCGTAAGATTTGCACTATAATTATTTCGTCTTCACCTTCAACTAGAAACTCTAAGCGTAGCAAAATGCGCTCTTCCTCATAGATTTTTTCTAGGACAACTTTTTGGGGATGGCTAGATGTATTTTGCGGCAGTCTTGCCATCCGTTTTATTTCGTCGAGCAAAGAGCAAAAAGTTGGCAGAGGTAGCCGATTGATGCTGGATTGAGTCTTTTCGTCTTTTTGAGCTGAGATGCTGCCGCGATCGCTATGACGAGTCAAATAAAGGCGATCGCTGTAATGTTGAAAAGCTGACTCTAACAGTTTTTGCCATGATAGCTGAGACTGTAACTCAGGCAGAAAATCAACGGTTTCTGGTGCTAATTTTTCAATATCTTCAATTAAATCGGCAATTTCTATTTCAGCATCAGCAATTTGAGCCTGAGATTCTTGTTCTAATGCTGATTGAGCCAATTCGGCAGGATCGCCACCAATAATAGTAGGTTGATCGTCAAGACGATTAGCAGTTTTTTGCTGGAGAAACTCTGGAGGAATTTCGTAAAGAGTTGCTGCTGGATCTACCTGGGATTTTGCGGGTTTAGCTGGTGATGGAGACTCTAAATCTAAGTCCCTAAGAAAATCTAAATCTGGAGGTAAATCTTCCAATCCAGCAGGCATATTTGACTTGATGGGAGATGTATTTGATTTGGATTGTTGAGAAATAATTGTTGGGGCAGAGTCGGCAAATTTTCTTCTGTTAAGCTGCGCCTCATTTAAAGGGATTGCTCCACCACTAAAATTAGTATCGATAACAGTCTTGTTGTAATCTTGTGGTGATTGTGACTGTTGCCCAGAACTTTGAGGATAGCTATTTAAAATTATTTCATGAGTTTGAACATCAATTACATTAAGAGTAAGATTGTAATGAAAAACGTTAGCAATAGACTTAACAAACTGTAATGATTCCTCGTTGCTAGGGTTTAACATACCCAAAGTTAAATTGTTGTCTTCTAATTTTAGGGGTAAGACTTGGTAGTGCCGACATGAATCTACAGGAAACACGGCATCGATTAGCTGAAAAATTTCTTTACTATTAGCAAGACAATCAGCAAACATTGCTGTTTGAATATCATTAGAATAGGAATCATTATTCATAGGAGAGATCGTGCCTAGCTTCAAAATTTGTTTAGTGGTAAATAATATTTTGTGTATTTAATAGTCCTAATAATTTTAAGTTACCCAAATCAGCCAGGAAGATTAGCAAAATAAAATTTTCAATATTCCATATTCCTTAAGTCTTATTACTCATTAAATTACCTAGACGAACAGAATTTAGTATAAATCTATCTTCAACCAAAAAACTGTAGTCACATCAAGTTCCAAATCAATATTTTCTACAACAGGCAGGCGATCGCTTTTGCGCAATAAAACAGGTTGGCAGCGAGTTAAGAAAATATTGCACTTTTTCTTAACTTGCTGCTAATGCCTATCACCTAGGCTTCATAAATTGATTAGCGCGTAACTCAGTTAATTATCAGCAGCTAGTTAAAAAACAAAAGAACTGTTTGCAATAGCCCCACAATAAATCCTAATACGCCTCCCAAGTTAACAATCGCCTGAAGTTCATTTTTTACAATACCCTGAACTGATGTTTCTAATTCTTCGGGTGTGGTGGCACTAATCCGCTCAATAATTACCCGATCGATTGAGAGAATAGGTATAGCTTGGGTTACTAGCTTTTCTAAATCTTTTTCCAGGTAACGTTCTAGAACTAAAGCTAATTCTTGGCTAATTATTTCGAGGGAATCATTAACCGTAGGGGAAGATTGAAGACGCTTGAGAATTAACGCAGCCAAGTTTTCCCATTCTACAGAGTCGCCCAGACGAACTATTACATCGCCTCCTTCTTCTCTTATGTAATTGCGCACTGCCTCTTGTACAGTTTTACGCAGTTGTCTAACCGTAGAGACGGGTAAATTTTGCAGGGAAAGATTTTTCAGCCAGTTTTTGATGCGATCGCGAATTTGCAGCGAGTAGGTTAATTCTTCAAGCCTAGCATTACTAATTTCTGGTTCATCTAGGCAAAAAGAACGAAGTCGTATCAAACTATTGCGTAAACCAAATAAATTAGCAACTACCCAATATGTACCGCTAGTTTTTTCGCGAAAACCTTCATCAATAATCTTAATGTTGCGATCGCTTAAGAAATCAATCATTGCCCGACGAATAGTATCAGCAGGTAGTACCGAGCCGAGTAACCAATCAGAAAATTTCTTAGCCTGATCGTCTTTTAACTGAAAATTTAGCAGTATTTGCTCAAAAATCTGATTGATTTGAGCTTCTAAAAAATCATCTTTTCTGGCTAATACTTTTAAAAGTCGAGGTAAAGATTGACTAAATAAATCGTGGAGAATGTTAGCCAAAATTTTAGCCGTCTTTTGCTCTCGATCTGACCTAACTTGGTCAAGTGCCAGTTTTAAAAGCCATAATATTGCCTCTTGTATACGTTCAGTTGCCAAAAGCCTTTGAGCTAGCTTTTGAAGTTCCCCTGGAGTGAGTAACGAACCCATAATCGTATCAGAGACTTTCTGAGCTAAACGCTCTTGATTGCTAGGAATTAACCCAGGAGTAAAAGGTAGCTTGCGTTTGCCAATATAAATAGCCTTATAGGGGCGAAAAAGCATTTTGATAGCTATATCATTGGTGAAATAGCCGATAATGCTTCCAGCTATGGGGGGAACAAAAAATATCCAGAGATTCGCTAGTGCCAAAGCAATATGATTGAATCAACAATAAAGTTTAAACAGCAAAAGTTAATTCTATATCCTATTCTATTTCCTTAGCACTAATATCCCCATCATCTCTCCCATCAACGGATAATGAATTGCCTGCTCAAAACCCGCTATTTTAGACATTTCAACTTGTTTTACACCGTCAGGAAATCGCTCAATACTAGAATTGAGATAGGCATATTCTTCTTTCATGCCCATGTCCTCAGCAGTAGGAACAACAATAGTCGCTAGATACCACTGTTGAAAATTCTGCATCCAGCCTTGACTAGGGCGATTAAAATCTAGTACGGCTGCCTTTGCCCCTGGCTTGAGGACACGGTATAACTCCTGTAGGCAGCGAGGAATATTTGTTACATTACGCAAGCCATAGCCGATTGTGGCGCAGTCAAACTGATTGTTGGCAAAGGGCAAATTTAAAGCATCTCCTTCTAGCCATTCCATCGGCACAGTCGGGCATTTAATTATTCGCGATCGCGCGATCGCCAATTGTTCTCTAGCAAAATCTAATCCTGTAACCTTACCAGTTGTTCCTACTTTCTTTGCCAACAATAAAGCCAAATCTCCGCTACCGCAGCATATATCCAGAGCATAATCTCCTGACTTTGCCTCACTCCATTTTACCGCCATTAGCTTCCAAATTCGATGCTGTCCAAAGCTAAGGCGGTCGTTTAAGCGATCATACACAGGAGCAATACGCTCAAAAATCTCCTTGATCTCGTCTGCTGTTGGGGAATGGGTTTTGGTCATTAATCTTTGCTGCATCTTGTTTTTACAGATCGTATAGCATTGCTCTGAAGCGAAATATCAAACCAGAAAAATCTTATTAATCTATAAAGCGTTGGTGAACGTAACTGTCTCACTATTGGCTATTAGCATTCACCAACGCCCACTCTTCTAAGCAACTTGTTCTAAAGATTCTAAAGGTTCAGGAATAGTGTTAGAAGGTGCTTCAAATTTTCCAGTCGCTACGTACTCTAATCTTAGTTTTAGCCAGGTAGATAGTTGTTCACTAGTAGTAACTACGGCTACTGAGGGTTGGGGGATCTTTGCCTTAACGTTGACCATTTCAGGTGCTTCTAAAAAAGCAGGCTGCTTAATTAACCAAAAATCAATTTCTTTGTTTCTTTCTTGGTAATTACGAATTCTCTCTTCAATTACCTCGGCAAAAGGTTCTTCTTCTAATAAAAACTTTTGGCTAGCCGCAACGTAATAATAGATAGTCATGATTAATTATTTCTGGAACCTAAATTGCTAATTAAAACTTATTTCTGATATCTGGCGATCGCTATTTTATGGCTTATTCGGTATCGAGCAAGACAATGGAGCTAATCATAATTTTTCCATAAATAGGATACAGAAGAATCATAAATTAACAAATTGTCTATTGATTGTTGGCAGGATATTCCGTAATTAAATTCAAACAAGATCTTGTCTAGTTTTCCCAGTTTGCCGAGTTATCCCCATGATTGAGCCAAATTTCAGCCTCATTTAAGCTTACAGAAGCTAATTTGGTAATCGGTTCTGGAGCATTAGCTTTCGTATAGGCACTTCACAGCAATACCTCGATACATATAGCCAATTGCTTTAGGCAATTTGGGTGCATAAAACTGTTCAACAGTTACATCATTAAACTTTTGCTGAACAATATGTTCGATCTGGCGATTAAGATGACAACCATCGGCGATCGCCTTTTGAACTGGGGTAAGACGATTTTGCCAAGCTTGAATTTTTGGCTCATGGCTTAAACCGTGTTCAATAAAGAAAAATTTTCCGCCTGGCTTGAGTAAACGATGAACTTCGGCGATCGCTTTATCTACCTGAGGAATACTGCATAAAGTCCAGGTACACACCACCGAATCAAAGCTACCGTCAGCCATAGGTAGACTCTCACCGTTTAATACCTTATGGTCTACAGAAATGTTAGAAGCAGCAATACGCGATCGCGCTAGCCTTTGCATTCCCGCATTGGGATCGATAGTGGTAATTTTAGTCACATTGTCTGGATAGTGTGGCAAATTCAAACCCGTACCAAAACCAATTTCTAGAATCTCTCCTGAAACATCTGCCAAAAGCTGCTGACGATACTCCTCAAGAGTCGAACCAGACAGAGTAAAGTCGATACAGTAAGGAATAATTAAATTAGAATAAAATCCCATTATTTTAAGCCTTTGAGCCAAATATTAGTTTATGTTGCTGCTTTAAAATAAATTTTGCTTAATTATCTCAAGACATTTTTTTAGGGGGTTTTACCGCTATTCTACGCCCAGCGATTTATCACATAAGAACAATTTTTTAGGAGCAAAATAAAATGCAGTTTCAAGAAATAATCATCAAGTTAGGTCAAGTAGCCAAAAACAATAGCCTGAATCATAATCAGCTAAATCCTCAAATTACAGGAATTGCTGCTATAGATGAAGCTGCTGCTGGTGCTTTAAGCTATGTAGAAGGGGGAAAATTTGCGAAGATGATCGCCGAAACTAAAGCTGATGCCTTAATTTTGCCTCTAGATGAAACCTGGCAAACTCAAGCATCGGCTAGGGGCATTGCCTGGATTGCTACTGCTCAACCAAGATTATTGTTTGCTCAGGCGATCGCCCTATTTTATCACCCTTTTAAACCCTCTCCTAGTATTCATTCTACCGCAGTTATCAATCTTAATACCAAGATAGGACAAGATGTATATATTGGCGCAAACGTGGTAATCTACTCAGGAGTGACTATTGGCGATCGCGCTTGCATTCATCCTAATGTCGTGATTTATCCTGATGTGAGTATTGGCAGCGATACAACCCTACACGCTAATTGTACTATTCACGAACGAACCAGTATAGGCTCTGGCTGTGTAATCCATAGCAGTGCAGCCATAGGTTCAGAAGGCTTTGGTTTTGTACCCACTCCTACAGGCTGGTATAAGATGGAACAGTCTGGCTGCACTGTCCTAGAAGATGGCGTAGAGGTTGGCTGTAATAGCGCGGTAGATCGTCCTGCGGTGGGAGAAACCAGGATTGGGCGGAACACTAAAATAGATAATCTAGTGCAAATTGGACATGGCTGTAAAATTGGACGTAACTGCGCCTTAGCATCTCAAGTAGGATTAGCGGGTCAAGCAGTTATTGGTAACGGTGTAATGCTAGGGGGACAAGTAGGTGTAGCCAACCAAGTGACGGTAGGCGATCGCGTAATTGCTACAGGAAAAACGGGTATTACAGGTAACGTGGCAGCAGGAGAAATGATTTCGGGGATGCCCTATATGCCTAGCAAACTATATCGTAAGCTGTTTGTAATGTATAAGCGATTACCGCAAATGTATCAGATATATAAAGAGTTGAAGCAACAAGCAAAGAAACTACCCTAACTAGTTAGTGCTACTAATAATCTTGACCGCATATTCCACAAATAACTCAAGTAGTCGTATTTTTATCGGCTAAGGAAATTGCAGAAATCTTAATTGACTCGGACTCGTCTATATCTGAATCTACGACGATAGCTTCAGAATCCCATAGCCACCAATGTTTTACATAAAGAATTTGTCGTAGTGGAGACTTTACGGCGATCAAAATTAATGCTATTGATATTAAGCACCATACTGCTGGCCATTCGTTAAGATTATCGGTTAACATTCTCGCAGCTAAGGGTCCAATAAAAAGATGATAAACCGTAAATTTCCAAGAACCGTAAATTAAAGGAGCAACAAAAACTGGGATATAGTATCCTAAAGTCAGCCATTTCAGTCCATTCATCGGCACGTTCCAGGCTATGTGCCAATTTCCCGAAACAGAGCAAAGTTGACTGCCACAAAGAGGTTCATATCCAATTGTACAAGTTCCAGCCCAGGCAAATGGATACAGCTTGACTAACATCAAGATCGTACCTATAAAACACAAACTATAGATTAATGGTGTGATCTTTTGTCTTATTTTCTCTGGAATGAAATGCAGCGATACTGCACTGACAAAAAACGGCTGAAAGATAATATGCAATACTCCAAATAAAGTAAGCAGCTGATTCAAAGGCAAATCTGGTCGATCAATTACTCTATAGGTAAATGCCTGGAGTAACTCCATTAACGAAAAATAACCAAGAGGAATCCATAACGCTTTTTTTTCACCCTTCCAAGCAATATACGCTGTACTAGTGAGCCCGATTGTGGCTAGGGTTGCTGAGGCTTCTCCACTCCAACACATAATTCAATTATCTCTTTAATTTTTTCACTTTGCAAATTATTTATTGTCACATTTAAGTTTTAATCAAAAATTTGCATCCTAAACGAGTCACAGATTACTCCATCCGTTTAGAGCGGAGTAATCTATGATCGTTGGTGAATATTAGTATAAACAATATAAACAATTATTAAAGAGTCAAGTATTAAAAAGTCAAGCTTTCAATGACTTTTGGTTAAGCTGACTAAATCATTAAATTAGCTAGCTTTAGTTGTTTCTCTCAGACAAATTATCTTAGAAGTGCAACAGACGAGGTACAACTTCAGAATGCTAAGTATCATCAAAAATAGCCAATAAAAAACGCCCTCCAGTAATGGAGAGCGTTTTCTGTTCGATACTTACAAGATAGTAAGTAATTAATTCCTAACCGTTGATAGCAGGAGCAGTTAGAGCAACTGGTGCAATATCGCCACTAGCCAAATCAAGCGGGAAGTTGTGAGCATTACGTTCGTGCATCACCTCAAATCCCAAGTTAGCTCGGTTCAAGATGTCTGCCCAAGTGTTGACTACACGTCCTTGTGAGTCCATTACCGACTGGTTGAAGTTGAATCCGTTGAGGTTGAACGCCATGGTGGATATTCCCATTGCTGTTAACCAGATTCCAATCACTGGCCATGCTCCTAGGAAGAAGTGTAGACTTCTGCTGTTGTTGAAGGATGCGTATTGGAAGATTAGACGACCGAAGTAGCCGTGGGCTGCGACGATGTTGTAGGTTTCTTCTTCTTGTCCGAATTTGTAGCCGTAGTTTTGTGATTCGCTTTCGGTTGTTTCACGTACCAACGAGGATGTTACTAGTGAACCGTGCATGGCGGAGAATAATGCTCCTCCGAATACTCCTGCTACTCCTAACATGTGGAAGGGGTGCATCAGGATGTTGTGTTCTGCTTGGAAGACTAACATGAAGTTAAATGTTCCAGATATTCCTAACGGCATTCCATCTGAGAAACTTCCTTGTCCTAATGGGTAGATTAGGAATACTGCTGTGGCAGCTGATACTGGTGCTGAGTAGGCTACGCAGATCCAAGGACGCATTCCTAATCGGAATGATAGTTCCCACTGACGACCTAGGTATGAGAATACGCCGATCAGGAAGTGAAAGATTATTAGTTGGTATGGTCCACCGTTGTATAACCATTCGTCAAGTGAGGCTGCTTCCCAGATTGGGTAGAAGTGTAGTCCGATGGCGTTGGAGCTGGGTACTACTGCTCCTGAGATAATGTTGTTTCCGTATAGTAGTGAGCCTGCTACTGGTTCACGTATGCCGTCGATGTCTACTGGTGGTGCTGCTACGAAGGCGATCAGGAAACAGGTTGTTGCTGCAAGTAGTGTGGGAATCATTAGTACTCCAAACCAACCGACGTAGATGCGGTTGTTGGTGCTGGTGATCCACTGACAGAAGTTTTCCCATGCTCCGCGTGTTTCGCGTTGTTGTAAGGTGGTTGTCATTTGTTGGATAATTGCTTTGTTTATATATTTGTCTAGGTTCTTTTGAACTGACACTAATTAGTATAGAATACTTTTGAGTTTTGTAAACTATTTTAATAAAATATTATCTTATATAAAGAATAAGCTATCTTTATCTTTCATGTATGAACTCCAAAATAACCTATAGTCCCGCATACACGATAGTTCCTACCTACGAATGCTTTAATAGATGTAGTTACTGCAATTTCCGAGTTGACCTGGGAACAGAAGATTTTTTCTCTTGGGAAAATATTGCTCAACAGCTACAAAACTTAGACAGGGACTCGGTAATAGAAATACTTGTTGTTAGCGGAGAAGTGTCTTTAGTATCTCCAAATAGAGCCACTTGGTTTGCCAGAATCTATAAAATATGTGAGTTGGCTTTAGCTATGGGTTTTTTGCCTCATACAAACGCTGGTATTTTAAGCTGGCAAGAAATGAGTCAGTTGAAACTGGTTAATGTTTCTCTGGGTTTAATGTTAGAACAGTTAAATCCTAAATTTATGCAAACTGTGCATCAGTACGCACCCAGTAAAAATCCAGAATTACGTTTACAGCAATTAGAATGGGCAGGAAAGCTTAAAATCCCTTTTACAACAGGATTGCTTTTAGGTATTGGCGAGACGAAGTTAGATATTGAAGAATCATTAAAAGCGATCGCCATATTACAAAACAAATGGGGACACATTCAAGAAGTAATATTGCAGCCTCACAGCATAGGTAGTCAGCAACAGTTAGATATTCCCAGTTTTGAGCCAATTCATTTACCAAAGATTATTGCTCAAGCCAGGAAAATTCTCCCAGAAAGTATTTCTATTCAAATTCCACCTAATTTAGTACCAGATCCCGCTTTTTTACTGAAGTGTTTAGCAGCAGGAGCAACAGACTTAGGAGGAATTAGTCCCAAAGATGAAGTTAATCCAGACTATCCTCACCCTACTTATCAATCTTTATCAGAAATTCTACAGCCTGCTGGTTGGAATCTCAAACCTAGACTGCCAGTCTATCCCCAGTACTATTCTTGGCTATCTCCAAGCTTACAAGAAGCAATATCAGCGAAAAAAAGCTTTGATTGCTCAAATTTGATAAAGTCATGCTATGATTGAAATTCGTGGAAATTAAGTGACGTCTATTTTTGCACGGGTCGCTAGCTCAATGGTAGAGTACTCGGCTTTTAACCGATTTGCTCTGGGTTCGAATCCCAGGCGACCCATTTTTAGAAAGTTGTACATTCACTAATTATTTGTCGTCTAGGACTGATTACTGTCATTGAAACTAATTGTTTGTCGTCTAGACGAATTATTGTCTTTAAAGTAATAGTGACAAATTAATGTCACGAATCAAGCTAATCTTTGCTTGTTGGTTTAACCAAAAATCAAAAGCCGAGTACTCCTTTCAATCCATCCTAACATTTTACAAAAAACACAATTATGCCCATCTGAAATGGTCGTTGAAACTGCATTTTCTGCAACCTCAGTGCAGTAATGATTTCAGAACCAATTATTTTGACAAATCTCAAAAATTTTGTCTATATATTGCCTCAAAATCAAACTGCGACCATCTCATAAATGCCTCTAAAGCTTAATTTGTATAGCTTTCACAATTTTGCTGAACCTCCCAGGTATTTCGCCCCTGCTTAGGTTCAACAAAAAAAGAAAAAATTTAGGATAGATTCCCCTTTGCTCGGAGGTGATTCAGTAGCGATCGCGCTCTGTACATCTACACCATTTATTGCTGGGGGCGCACCTTAATTTCTATCCGAAGATAGCAGTTTCAGGGTGGACAGCTACCAGGGTCAGAAAGCATTCTGCCTATCGACAGTAAAACTAACCCACATTTGACATAATTCAGAGGTTCAAGAAGAACATGACCTACGGCGCGATTTTATAATATGGTATTTAATTTTCGAGGTGCTAATATTGTTTAGTTGAGAATTTTTACATTTACAATTTCAGCAAGGTGCAGCGCGATCGCGATAAGCATTACAAGCAATTGCTTTAGCTTGTTCAGTTAGACTACCTCGAATAGGTTGTTTGCTTTCTTCAATCACGACTCCTGCTTTGGCTGCTTGAGCTTTTATGTTGTCAATTAATCTGCCGTAGCTCCAATTTATGAATATTGGTTCGGTAATTTTTGGCATATTCTTTTTGTTTTTCAATGCAGCCAGGAATTAATGCACCTGAATGACTATTATTGCTTTGTTTTTTTAGCTCTTGCTCGTCGTAGAAAAGTTGAAATAAATAAAACTGTCGTCTGTCGTAGTAAAGTTGAAAGCAATGTTTACCAATATACTTTGCACCAAAACATCTTCAGAATTATTATACAGATCGAACAACTGCGTATAAATATTTTTATCTTCTTCAAGTTTAATATTGTTGATAAATTCAGTTGCCTTACCCTTAATTTCTTTGAGAGAGAGATCGCATTCCTTAACAAGTTCTTCATCGCTTTTCAACATGGACAACCAGCGTTCTTGTCTTTTTAACTCATAAGTCCAACTTTTTCGTACTTTTAGCCAGGATTTATACACAAAATCTACCATTGAGATCGCTGAACTGTAAAATCGTCCTGGTTGACCTTCATATCTGGAATCTGTTTTTAAAGGCTGACAAAGATTGTTGACCATTCCTTGTGGGAGCTCTCCTTTCTCTTTCCATATCTCAAAATCTGGATGTTCTAAATAGTTGTTTAAATAATTCATTAATTAGAAGAAGTTTGATCAAGCAAAAGATAAATACTAGTCAAATTATTTCTTTATAATTCCCAATTTGCTTTAAATTCTGCAAAAAATAGCTTCTAAAGTTTATTTTTAAGCTTCGATAAATTTGGAACGTCGAGATTTAACGATTTTGGGAGTGTATGAATTTTTTCCGTATTGTCCGTCAAAGCCTAGTCTGTCGTAGACAATTCCTCCAATACCAGGAATTACCTCTCCTTCAGGTGTACGCTCGTCATCTTTAGCAAAGTAAAAATATTGAAATTTTTTGTATATTTCTGATTCAAACTCATTTTTCAGTTTTTCTTCTGCCGTGTGATACATTACAGGAGCAACTATAAAAATTTTTTCAGGCTCTATCTTTTGAATTAAATTAATCAAGTTAGTTTTAACTACGCAAGCACCAGAAATGATTGATTTGACTATTACTAAATAGTTAACATTTTTCTTACTTGGCTCTTGGTACTTCTTAATTATTGGGGCTACTTTTAAATCTTTTATCTCGAAGGGAGAAAATCTTTCGTTCCAGAAACAAGCAAAAGCAAGAGATTTAACCTGATTTTCTAAACGATCTAATATTCCCTTGGCTAAAAAATCTGCATCCTCAACTGTACAAGCAAGATATAAACTACAGTGTTGATTATTTATCTCGGACAAAATTGACTCACCAAAATTAGTGCCAATCTCATACATGGTTTCCTTGTAAAGATTTGGCTCACTACTTTTATCTGCTAAAGTTTTTAACAAATAACGTACATTTGAGTTAGCAAGGTCTGAATAGGTTCTGGTCATATTAAAAAAGCCTCAATATCTTCAAAAGAACTAGGCTTGTTTTTCTTGATTAGTTCTTGAAATCGCTTAAACCTGTCTGTTTCAATGCTGTAAGGTAGAGTACCTTCTTGCAAACCATTTGCATACTCCCAATGTAAAAAACCTTTTGTCAAAAAATTATAAGTGAAATTTTCTATCCCATTTAAAATATTTGCAACTCCAGTGTCTATTTGCGTCTGCTGACCGAAGGAGCGAATATAAGATGGCTGACACTTTTGAGCAGTTTCTAAAATTTCTTTGACAGAGACTCCTGACTTGTCTATAGATGTCCAAGCTCCCAATAATACTGTTGCTACACATTCAATTTTATCTGGATCGGGTTCGGAAAATGCACACAAATATTTTATTGCTTCATGTAAATTGGGCTGTTGAGCAATTAACCTAACTATATTTGATTGATATGGGAAGTGAACAATTTGGCTGTAGTCACTAATACGATCAGGTAAATCGTT
Source organism: Waterburya sp. (assembly GCA_965218645.1). Lineage (GTDB taxonomy): Bacteria > Cyanobacteriota > Cyanobacteriia > Cyanobacteriales > Xenococcaceae > Waterburya. Next base: position 3,342,138 of record OZ244627.1, read on the forward strand.
ATCTAGTTTTGTTTTCAAACTGGAATCGGAAACAACCAGGTGCAGCAAAGACTCTATCGAATTTACCTGATTTAGTTCATATTGTTTGCTGAAGTCATCTGCAATTGATTTCAGTCCACTTCCCCATTTGACGGTAGTACTATTTTTGAGTTGATAGTGCTTTCGGAGATCATTATTATCAAAGTCAATAATTAAATCGTCTACAAAAGCAAGTATTTGACTATAAAAGATAATGTTTCTATTATTTTCAATTACTTCCTGAGACAGCAAAGCTAATTGGTATATGGCGAAGAAGTTTTCATAAGTATTGCCTTTTTCATTACTGACTCCACCTTGGTTTTTGTTAATCAAGTATTTAAGAACATCATTCCCAAAAAGCTGCTCAATTTGTTGGCTCTCGTACATTCTTTTCGTCAATCAGTTGCTTTAGGATAAGTTTAGTACATTACAATTTCTTTCTAATGCTGCGATCGCAGAGACAGAGAATTCATTCTCTGGCTATGATTATCTGAATTGCAAAATTGATTATGTTCCAGCCAGTTTGCCAGCCAGCCAGCCAGCGATTAAAATCGCCGTCTGAAAGCTGAAGTCTGTTTAAAACAGATTGAAAGAACATCATCCAAACATCTTGTCTCAAGCCTCCAATACCAATCTTTGCGTCCGATATTTGCCATATTTATTAATTTCCTTATTTTTCAATACCCGAAAAGTTTCACTAGGAAAATCTTCGCCATAGACATCAGCAGGATCGAGAATATAACGCAGTTCATCGCGGGTAAGTCCATAAAGTTTGGCGTAATATGCGTCTAATTCTGCCCTTAATATTGCCCGTCTCTGTTCATCCCAAATAAATGGCTCGCCGTCATAACCCATATCTTTAGCAAAGGGTTGCATATCCCAGGCAGTGTAAACTAATTCGAGAACGTGGGTGCTGATAAATTTGATGTCTGCTTCGGTGTATGTTTCTGATGGAATAACAGGAAGTTGTTTAACAATGAAAAAACTCATGTTAGTTCCACCCATTTTTTGTCTAGTTGTAAAATCAAAAACTAAGCTGTTTAAATTTGCTAATAAACAAGAAACTAAACTTGCCTTATCTGATTTAGGAATCATTAAAAATACACTGTCACCAAATCCAGCTCTGGGTGCAATATCGAAAATAGCTGTACGTTCATTTGTTGTATTTGAAATACGTCTAAAACCTAATAACCAATCCTTATTCCACTTGTCGCCTAATTTATTTTCAACTTCTTGTTTATCTACCCAATAACGAGATTGCGGTTTAAAATTAGAATTACTTTTCTCTTTATTAATTAAATCGCGAGTATTACCATCTTCTGTATATGTAGCCCAACGATGATCGAATTGATGAAACATCTTTGCTTCATACAAAGGAAGTAAATTATTACCAGCCTCATTTTTAAACAGCCCACTATTATTCGACATATCAAACATACGCATAAATGAAATACCCCAAGGGTTACTATCTGTTTTTTCGTTTTCTAAAACAGGTACGCGCTGATAGATTTTCTTGGTTAACTCTGCATCAGTACGACTGCGAAATACGGGACAAGTTAAAGTATTCGGATTAACTAAAGCAATATCTTGAGAAGATAAAGTGAAAAGTTTATTTTGTTCACTAAGTTCTTTTACTTCTGATATATGAGACGCGAAATCTGCTGAATTAATTTTGTTTTCAATGCCACACAAAGACATTAAAACAAAAAGCTTTTGATTGAGTCCAACATCCTTAAAATAAACTTTGTTATCGAAAGCGTAGAGACTAGCTAAAGATTTAGATTGGAGAATACTAGCAAAAAAGTTTTTACAAGTATCATCGGTAGCAATACCATTGGGAACGATTATGCCAACTCTTCCTGTAGGTGAAATAATGTTTCTGGTAGTTTCGGCAAAGACGCTGTAAGTATTGATATCTCCTCTGGAAGTTAAAGGACATCGATCTGACTCCCGTAAAAACTTACTGGTAGCATCAGCATCATGTTTTGCATCTTCAAATTCTTCTAATAACTCAGGATTATTTGTGGCTAACTTATTAATTAACTTAGTTCTAGCTGCTTTATTTTGAGCATTCGCGATCGCACTATCTTTAGTGGCAAAAAATTCTTTTTCCTGTAATTTAATTCGTTCCCAAGGTGGATTACCTAATACACAGGAGAAACCCGCGTTTTCAAAGACTTCGGGAAACTCTAATGCCCAATGGAAAAACCGCTTTTCTTTAGCTAATTTATTAGCAGCATCAACTACCTTCTGAGTCGTCCAATTTCCTTGCAATAATTGAAATAACGTCGAAGAAGTAGGCAATAGCTGTAACTTTTGTTCCGTTAAAGGAGTAAAAAAGGCTGCCGTCCAAAGATTACAAGCAGAAGTATCGCGCCACCAGAAGTTATTGGGGTTTTCTTTCCTGGTATCTTGATATTGCTCTTGTTTTTGTTTAATATCGCCTGTTTTATTTTCTGGTAATTGAGCGATCGCGCTTTGAACTTCTGCGTAATGCGATCGCTGTTCTTCTAAGTTATTAAAGGGAATAATAAATTGATTGCTATTTAGACGCTGCTGTTTATTTTCTTTTTTAATCAGAGTAGCAGTAGCTTTATTATCCCCAGTGACGGCTTTATAAGCATTATCGGGAATACCATCATTGAGACAATCTAAATCTAATACTCCAACTAAAGAGTTACCGCATTTAATCCGATGATCGAGAAAGCTAAGGGGTTTACCGCGATTGAATCCCTCGATCCACAACGCCACCTTACACAAATCTACTGCTAGAGGATTGAGATCCACACCATAAATACAGTGTTGTATGACATCCCGTATCGCTTCGCGGATAGGTTCGACTCCTGGTTGAGTTTCCCCTGTTCGTACCTAGGCTAATTCCTTGCCGATGCGTCTAGCTGCTGCGAGGAGGAAATGTCCCGAACCACAAGCAGGATCGCAGACGATTAAACTCAGTAAAGCTGTTTCTTGTTCGGCTATAGTGCCAGATTTTTTTAGCCTCTCCTCAATTACAGGTAGTAGGGCAGTTTTAATCAACTGCGCTACCAATTCTGGAGGAGTATAGTAAGAACTAGTAGTTTTGCGATCGCTGCCCGTAACTAGCTTAAACTGGTAAATTCCTTCATATTGTTTGATTTTGGGCGAAAAATATAAAAGCGACTCGTATACGCTGCCCAGTTCTTCTACATCCAAAGCTGCGTAGTTAACTCTTCGTAGTTGTCCTTTATTGTCGTAAAGAGATAGTTTACGGATTGCTTGAAGCAGATCGTAATTATCAATTGCGCATTCTCGAATACTATCCAGTACTTTTGAACCAAAAAGATCGCCATTGAGGGGAGACAAGCCCAATATCTCCCCACGCCAGTTTTCGTCAAAAATATCGAAAGTTAGAAAGTTACCTTTAACCCATTCCAAAGATCGGCAAAACTCTCTCTACGATAGCTAGGGCGTTCTGCTAGTATTCTTAAGCGTTCGATGCTGTAAAATTCGTTGTAAATTCTGGCTTTTGCTACATCCTCCCCAATTGAAAGAATATTATGAGACTCCGCCACCATCAAAAACAAGAAACGATAAATCAATAGCAACAACTGACGGTAGTAATCTTTATTCGTTAATTCGCCACTAACAATTTTGTCTCGCAAATTTTGATTCTTCGGATGCTGTAAAAAGCCCGTTCCTAATAGCTGTAAAGCTTCTTCTATACCATCTCTCAAGCGATCGCGTACCCTACCACCCTGTTGTAAAGTCTGCTGGTGATAGAACTCCAATAAGCATTTGTCTGCATCATCCATTCCTTCTCGTAGGCGGGTACGGTGAAACAGACGATAAAATAAGCCAAACTCGGCATAGTTTTCGTTTTTGAGTATTTGCTCTAGATCGAACTCGACGTAGGTAAGACAAGTCATCAAAGAACAATCTCGCAGCAATCGCCACTGCGAACCATTGGTAACAATTCCCCAGAGGTGTTCGGTACAGTTAAGATATTCCTGCATCAAAGCATGGGCAGATAGTCTTGGTTTGCCGATACGTTCTTCCAGGCGCAAACGACTACCAATAATATGAATCGGTGGCTTGTCTTCTCCCGCATCGCACGATGGGAAATAGCAAAAGTCTGACCTTCCACAATCTCTGCTTTAGCCTGATATTCTGGCTTGTATCCCAAAGATTCCACCAACGGAACAGCCCAGTATTCTCGCGTTAGGCTAGTTGCGGTTTCAGTTTCACCCAACTTAGCCAACCGTCTCTGAAATGCAGCCCAGTAAGTTTTGGCATCCCCCCAAGCGATCGCAATTTCATCTTCTAATTTATTGGCTTGAGCAATACCAAAATCTTTGGGAGTTTGCCCTTTTAATTCATTGCTTAATAGTTCAGTAGTTAAATCGAAAGTAATTAAATTACCCTCAATCTGTATTCCTGTAAGAGTATTCATAATAAATAATTAATTTAAAATATATAAACCAAGCCTTATAGCTGCCAGTTCAGCCTGAAGAAGTAAATGAATATAAATTTAAGCCTGTAGAGTTTTAGCTGTCATTCAGGCAATAGATAGTAAACCCCCTAAAATATCCATCGGTAACTGGGGTTTAACCTTTACCTGCCCCTCCTTGGTGATTGCTCCAACTCGGCGGTGGGAATCTTTGAGGGCTTCGGCTCTACTTAAATCAAACTGGTTTAGATCTGCTTTTAAATCCGATAAGCTCGACAACAATCGTTCTATTGATAATTGCTTTCTAGCAAAAGGTAGATCGCCTGTCGGCTCTACTTTTGCCATCAACTCCAAGGTTTCCTCTTGAGATAACCATTGAGGATCGCTAGGCGCACCTGTAAAACCTCTAACTAAACATTCCTCAACCAATAAGTCTGAATGTTTGGGGCTTTCTAATAGGTGTCGTAAACGCAGCAAAAGAATAGCAGTAGGTTTACTAACTGCATTGGTAACAGTTACTCCGCATCTAGTAGCCGTAGGCTCTTTATTTGTAGAAATTGCCTCTTTCAATAAATATCTTGCTAATCCTTCTACAAAGGGATGATTGCGTCCGATGTATTCAATTCCTCACCATCAACGGGATTATCTTGTCCATAAAGCAAAATACATTTAACATTAGTAGCAGTTTGCCCATAGCGATCAATTCTTCCTTCTGTTTGTTCTAATCTATTTGGATTCCAAGGCAAATCGTAATGAACCGCAGCCGTAAAGTGTTCTTGGAGATTTATCCCTTCACTCAAGCAATCTGTCGCTACCATCACTCGCTGATATGGATATTCTTTTAATTCATTCAGTCGAATTTCCCTTTCGTCTTCTGATTGTTCTCCTGTAATTGGAATTACTCGAACCTGACTATTTTTCCTTTTCTCTAGCTTATCTTTAAGGGCATCGGCTACATAATTAGCCGTAGCAATATAGCGACACCAAATAATTGGGTTGTATCCTTCTGCCAATAAATCTTGAACCAAACTAATAAGCTGCTGTAATTTACTGTCTTGTTTGCTTCCCTGTAATGCTTCTGCTACTTTAACAAACTCTTTTAACTTCCTTTTTTGAGATTCACTGTAGGTTTGTTTGACATTTTCAATTACCGAAGTAGGAGCAACATCAATCACTCTTTCGGTTTCCGTAGAATCATAAACCTGATTGGCAGCCAATTCCTCGTCTATTTCTTCAAGCGCATCGAAATTACTCTTTTTACTAAGTTGACAAGACAAAGCTGCGATCGCAGCAGCAGGAGAGGACATTACACAGCGTATAATCGCCAAAGCAGACCAATATCTACCCCGACGTTGAGCATAAGAAAGATTACTGTCTTCATCTTTAACTAGTTCCCTTGCCAAACTATATACCTGCTCAAATAAAGCACGGTATTCTTTAGACAGCTTGTAAGCGCATTCAAGAGATTCCCGTTCTGGAAACGGAGTTTCATTGCCCAACCAACTACGAACATCCGCACGGCGACGCTGTACGAAATGACGAGCTAATTCTTTACGTCTTGACTCGCTTAAATGGTCGAGTTCGTAACTTTCAAATTCTGGCTGAACCAAGCCCAACAGAGATTTAAAGGATTCAGAGATACCGCTATGGGGAGTAGCTGTTAATAAAATTAAATGACGGTCTTTTTTCTCAGCAATTTGTTTAACTAACCGATATCTCTGCTGTTGATTAGCCCCTTCTTTGTCCTTGTTACTAGCAGTATGAGCCTCATCTACAATTACTAAATCGGGACAATGAGTTAAAAAACTAGCTCGACGGCGATCGCTTTTAGCATAGTCAAGACTAACAATAATATGGGGATAGTAACTAAATACATGACTATCACCAGAAGGTAATTCTCGCTCAAGTTTACCTACCGTACCCGAACGGATCACCACTGCGTCGATATGAAACTTCTGCTTCAATTCCTGCTGCCATTGATCGCATAGCTGAGGCGGACAAAGTACAGCTATGCGTTTTATTTCACCGCGATCGAGCATTTCGCGGGCAATTAATCCCGCTTCTACTGTTTTACCAATACCAACATCATCTGCAATCAGCATCCGCACAGTTTCCAACCGTAAAGCCATCAACAAAGGAACGAGTTGATAGGGACGAGGACTAACTGACAAACGACCCAAACAGCGAAAAGGACCTGCTCCACTACGCAAACTCAATCGGGCTGCTTCTAATAACAATTGACCCGCAGTATGATCCTGTAATGCTTTCGCATTGGGGACGGGGAATTGCGCGTCCTTAATATCTTTTTCCAAAGGTGTGAAAATACCGCAGATTTCAGATTCACTACCCGCTAACGGTCGTAAACGAACAATATCTGATAAATCCGATGGCAAAACTACCCAAGTGCGATCGCGACAAGCCACAATCGACCCTGGAGAATAAGTAATATTCATATTATTAATTAATAAAATTTTAGAGAAAAGCAAATAAATCTTTTCTCTTATTTCTATGGTTTTAATTCGGTTATTATTAACCTTTTTTAGCCTTGTTTTGAATATATTTGTTTAAAAATATTTATATTTTTAAACCTTTTTGTAAACATAAATTATGAAAAAAAGCTAAAAGGATCTTCATTTATTTGAAAAACGTTGATTACATATTTATAAAAATTAAGTGTAGCTGCTGTTGTTATATGAAATACTTAAATGTTTGCTACAAATAAAGCATCTAAAATCAAATCCCATCCTGTAACTGATGCGATTGTAGATGAAGTTAATTTTGATAAGACATCAGATAGCTTTTCTCTTAAGCGGTCGAGGTTATCGAATAGCGACCATTTAAGATGCTTCTTGATTTCTTTCCACAGTCGCTCAATCGGATTGACTTGGGGACAGTAAGGAGGCTGAAAAAACAAAATTACATTATCAGGAATCTCAAGCTCTGAGCAAATGTGCCAGCGACCATTATCTAGCTGAATAATATGTAATTGCTTGGGATAAGCCTGAGAAAACCAATTAAGGTATTGTTGAAAACAAACACCATCGACATGAGAAAATTCAGCAAAAAAACTCGCTCCTGAACGAGGTTCAATCAAGCCATATAACCAAAGATAATCGAAGCACCATTGCTCAATACCAACTGGTTGAATTCCTCTAGCAGTTAGTTTCCTTGCCCAAAGTGTGATTAGTCCAATTCTCGATTCATCTTGACACCAATATCGAACTTGCTTATATCGGGCTACTTTATCTTGATTCTGGTGAAGAATTTGCTTAAGACGTTTTCCTAGTTTTTTTTAAAGTCTTCGACTATTCCCGCCTCTTGTTTGATGTGAACTGGACGAGGAACTTTTAACTTAGCTTTTAATCGATACCTGACCAACTGATGAACCCCTGTATAGCTCATTTCTACATCATGAACCACTCGCAGCCAAGTTTGAACTTCTTTATAGCTAGAAAATCCCTGTTCATCTATTAATTCTCGCCTGAGACTTGCTTCGACCAATGGATTGAGTTTGTTTTTTCTCCCGCTACTTTTACCTTTTGTCAGCAAAGCGTTGATGCCTTGTGCTTTGTAGCTGCTTAGCCATCTCGATACTGTGACTCTATGTTTTCCAATTAAGTTCGCGATCGCTTTTGTTGTTTGTACTTGACCACTTTTGAGCCAATACAATGCTTGTACTCTTTCTTTAACCTCCTTAGTCTCAGTTGACTGGAGCAGTTGTCTTAATTCGTCAACTGTTTCCAAAATTTCTATTTTGATTACACCACTCATTAAGTTCTCAATTTATTTTTCTCTCTCATTTATTTGTAACATTCTTTTTTGTATTTCATATTACTATCTGAGATGGGGATAAGTAACTAAATTAAGGTACTTATATTCGTATATAAAATTGTTTCTTAAATAAAACAAAATTCTAAATTGGTGTCTTGCAATTATTTGAATAAATGTTAGTAACAAAACTAATTTAACTATTTTTTTATCTCTACGTACTCTGCATCTAGTGTTGTGTATATTCCCCTATTGACAAATAACATTTATGTCTTTTGCTTAATGTATTGGAGATTGAAAATTTGCTATCTCTGCAAATGGCAAATGGCATCGATGACAACAACCAAACTCCCATAAAGCAGGAGACTTGAATTTTGCACGACAATTAGGGCATTTAGAAATGAACTTTAACTGATGCTGGTCGCATTTCCAAACTGACTTATATTGCCATTCCAGCCGATGATACGGATTTTCTGTATAACAAGCACCACATAGACGAATCGGTTCGCATTTCATCCCCATTCCTTTTGCTGGAAGCATTTCTACTAATCTTTGTCTTTCTATTCCTATGACTTCAGCTAAAAAATCGAGTTCTTTGTCTTTAGGAAAAGGATTGAGGTGAAACCTCTCCCAACGAGCTACTACGCCACCAATACCTGCCAAATTTCCCAATGCACTGGGAGAAAGATGATTGCGCCTTCTAAATCTTCCCAAAAAATGACTCAGGCTTTCCCCTTCATATAGTTCTACAGGAAATAGCCAAGATTCAATTTCATTAGTGTTGTTCATGAATACTCTCTGGCTATTTCTTTTAGAATATTGCGATCAACTTTTTTATGACCCTGAGAAAGAGATGCGATCGCAGCTTCTCGCAAAATCTCATCAAGTCTTCCTATATAGCCTTCAGTAGCTGTAAGCAAAATTTCTCGTGTAGTTTTGTTAGTTAAATTAGAAGCCACAGGGAGTTTTAGTATTTTTTCCTCCCAAATTGCTACAGTTTTCATAAAGTCTATTCCTGCTAACTTACCAAAGCGACGATTAGCTCGAAAACGATTGTGAACCTGCTCATCCCTTTTAATTACAGCATCGAGACGATCTGTTCCTACTAACACCACAGCAATTTCTAACTTGTCATAAATATCTCTTACTTCAGAAAAAGTTTCAGGCTTCAAGCGATCTGCCTCATCAATAATCAGCATCTCTACCTGACACCCTTGCAAAACATCCATCGCCCTACTCCTAAATTCTGAAATAGTTTCCTTAACGGCTCTAAACTTTAAACATTCAATAATTTCCCGAAATAACTCTTTAGCACCGCATTTTTGTGGAGGCATAATCTTGATTACAGGCTCAATAGGAATTTGATTTTTACTTTGTCTTTCTTGAGGCTTTCTATTCAGCTTATTTCTCATCACATAAGCTTCACAGGCAATTGTTTTGCCCGTTCTCGACTCTCCTACTATCCGACAAGATCTTCTCGATTTGCGCTTTCCATCTAACCAATCATGTAATTCTTTAATGTGTTCTAGACCTACTGTACTTTTGTGATTGAGACGAGCAATTTCTTTTTGCACCCATTCTTCGTCTAATTTTATTTTGCCTAATTTATCGGCAATGGCTTTTGCTTCAGTCATTATTTACCATCCATATTCATCTTGTAATTCGTCGAAATCCCACACTTCTACATCAGCAATTTCCTCTGAAATGTCTCGTTCTGTTTCTGTTAATTTAATATTTTCGGCAATAATTTTCGGTAAGGATGTTGACTTATAGCTTTGTTCTTCTTTTTGCCGTTGTTTGCGACTTTTCTTCTCATCTACCGTGCTATCTCTAAGAAGAATTTCTTGATGTATTGATTCATTATTTATTTTTCTCTTTGCTTGCCGTATGCGTTTCACATATGCTCTTGCTTCATATAAAGAAAGTATTTCTGTTTCCAAACCTAAAGCATGAGCGCGAGTTAAAAATACTTCTGCTCCTTTCTCTCGGCGATAAACCAAAATTGTAGTTATATTTTTAGGATCGTATCTAACGCTAACTATCTCTCGTGCATAACCAGCTAAATATTCGCCACGATAAACAATGTTTTCAAACTGTAAATGTCCCGCTCTTTGAACGGTGCGTCTAGCAGTTTTCATCAAGCAAATATCTAATTCTCGCTCGGAAATAATTTTTGGCTCTTTGATTAATCCTGCTTCCCAGCGTTGATAGCGAGTCTGTTCCTCTTTTCCTGCGATCGCACTTTGATTGTATTTATCAACTATGAAACGTACTATTAATATCTCTAAATCTCTCAAAGTTAATCGAGCATCTTTTTCCGCATCTTTAGGACGCTCCTGAACATTAGAACCTGTATAACCAGGCAAAGTAGAAAACAAAGATTGATTCAAAGTCTTAAAAGGACGCTCAACAATTCCGCCCTCAGAAGGACGATCTCTTAATTTACGAATAAAACCTAATTGAGTAGCAATCTCTTCCAAATGATTAGAACGAAAATCTTTTCCCCCGTCAGTAAACAAACATTCTGGTAGACCAAAAGTATCCCAATCGCAATATAAATGAAAATCTGGGCTGTAATTTTTTGGCAAAATACCATGACGCAACGCCAAAGCTACAACCTGAGAACTTGGCGCATTAAAACCTAAATTTATACCCATCACACATCGAGAATAACTATCAATTACGGTAGTCAACCAAGGACGATTAATTAATCCACCATCTCGATCTACCAGCAAAACATCTACACGGGTATGATCGCACTGCCAAACTTGATTACTGTGATTAATGTTGATATCTTGACCATCGCGAGTTTTGACTGATAATGTTGTCCCTTGCCATCCAGGAGAACGAATACTTTTCTCTTTTTTCTGCTGAATTGGCTTAACTACTCTCAATACAGTCTTATAGCTTGGGGGCTTTTGATCGCCAATTTCTACTGCCTTAGCTTGCACCCTCAAAGCAACCTGCTTAGGACTCATTCTCTTGCTACCTTTATTTCCCTGTTTGTAGGTTTTGAGAATAAAATCTTGCCAAAATTGGCTAATGCGATGATTTCCTTTATCTGCTCTGCTAGTAGAAACTAAAGCTGTCAGTCCTTGCTCTTGATACTTCTTAAATAGTCGCTGCAACGAACGTACTAAGATATCAAGCTTTCTCGCTCCTTCTGTCAATCTCTCTCCATAAGTAGTGCGATCGCATGGTTCGAGCAGACTCTGAATTACTTCTAGCTTTACTTTTGCTATTCCTTTTAACTCAGAAGTAACTACAGTTTTCTTCTGCTCTGCTTTCAATATGTTCTCTGGAGATGTTGGTATTTCCTTAATAGTGTATTCATTTTTCATTTTTTAAAAAATACTTGTTTTAAAAACACATAGTGTAATTCTATATCAAAAACAAAAAAGCGACGCACATTTTGTCACTTTCCTTAAATATTGTTTTTGGATTGACGACAGTTAATTTGCCTTTTATCTAAAAGACGACAACTATTTTGTTACTGGAAGTAATAGCGTAAAATAGGCTTAAAGCTCTAAAACCTTCGTTTCGCTTAGGTTTTTGCTGATGACAATAATTAGTCATGATGTCATTTAATTAGTCACTGTACACTCTATTATTATCTAAAGTATTTGACTATTTAACCGAAGCCGATCTTACAAGTCGTGTCGTAAAATTGTGCCATATTTTCCAGTAATTGAAGCTGGAAGTTCTTCTAAAGAAATTAATTCCCAGGTTGTTGCATCATAGGTGCTATAAAAAAGTTGAGCAGTTTTTAGCTCTAGGTCAACCACCGTAATAGTTTTACGAGGTGGTAAGTCACTATTGATTAATTTCCTTGCGCCCTGTCCTAATGCTCCTGCATTGAGCAATTCTAATTTGCCTTTCTTTCCAGGATAATAAGCATGATGGTGTCCGCTGATGTAAACTTGAACTCGATTTTGTTGTAGGAGCGATCGCAATTGTGGAGCGTTAGCCAAATATTCCCCTGGCTTATTTTTAGCCGTGGCGACAGGATAAAGAGGTAAATGTCCAATAGCAACTCGCGCTGCTGCCTGTTTGGCTTTGGGACTAGCTAATGTTTTTTCGATCCAAGCTAGCTGCTGCTGGTCGATATTTTGGCTAGAGGCATCCCAGACTAAGAAGAATATATCATTTTGCTCGAAACTATAGTAAAAAGGAAACTCAGCACGATCTACAAAATTCAAACCTAGTTGATGCTGATGTTGATGCCAATAAGCCTGAGCGAGATCTCTTTCCTGCTTAAAAATCAAAGCTTGCTCTTTAACTGCCCCAGAGCCATCATGATTACCAATAGTAAAGCCAAAAGGAACTTTATCCTGGCGTAGAGGTGCAGCAATACGATCGTCAAAAGCTTGCCACATTGCTTCAATTTGCGATCGCGTCAAAGAAGCTTTTTGTCCTGCAATCATGTCCCCACCGCATAAAACCAAATCAGGCTGCCATTGAGGAATTAAAGCGATCGCTTTTTCTACTTCAGGTTCATATTCAGTTGAGCCATATTGACTATTGAGATCGCTAATAACTACAATCCGAAAGTCTTTACGGGGTGGTAAATACAAGCTTTTAGTCAGACTTGCATCAGCAGGATCTGTGACTTGAAAGGATTTAATTTGACTTTGATTATTACTGACACTCAAGCACAGACTTAAGATCGATCCCCAGATTAACAGCCAAATAAATCGTTTATAATTGCTCATTTTTGAAAGGCTTTAGTCCACAGGCTTGAATGTGTCGCTAAAATATTATCCGTCTCTTTAATTAAAATCAATTAAATCTAACTAAATAAAACTTATAAAGTCCCCCAAGTATAGGAGATTTGGGAAACGAATACTTAAATCCTAAATGTTTATATTTGACAGATGTTTTTTGGCGATTTGGGTAATTTAAGAGTAAATCACTCGTTTTTCTAGCAATTTAATATGTCACAGCTTTGGATATCAACCGAGGGACAGCAGCCGATAGTTGCTGTAGCTCTTCACGACGGTCATGATGTGCGCCCAGAAGTTGAGCAATTGTTAGCTGTTAGCGCAGATGTGCGTAAGCGGGAAGAAGACCCCTTTACGGCTGCCTGGACAGATATTGCCCCAACGCGACTGGTTGTTTTGCGATCGCGTTTTGAAGTCGATCTTAATCGTCCTCGCCATCGAGCTATTTACCTCAAGCCTAAAGATTCCTGGGGATTGCAGGTTTGGAAAGAGAAACTACCTCAAGACATTATTGAACAGACTTTAGCGGAGTATGATGCTTTTTATGCTGAGGTTGGTAAAATCTGTCGGACATTAGAACAACGCTACGAACGCTTTGTGATTTACGATCTCCATACCTATAATCATTACCGTCAAGGAATGCACGCTTCCCCTGCTGAGGAATTATACAACCCAGAGATTAATTTAGGAACAGGGACTCTTAACCGTGAATATTGGCAGCCTGTTGTAGAACGATTTATCCACGACATGAGAGGCTTTGATTTTTTGGGCAGACAGTTAGATGTTCGCGAAAACGTTAAGTTTCAAGGAGGACATTTTGCTGAATGGGTTCATACGCATTTTCCTCATTCTGCCTGCGTGTTATCTGTTGAAGTCAAAAAGTTTTTTATGAGCGAATGGACTCATCAGCCAGACATAAGAAAAATGGAAGCTGTGCATCAGGCGTTGAGAACTTCTGTATCAGGAGTCTTAGAGGAATTGCAGCACTTGGCTAAAATATCGGTTTGAATTTATCAAAGAGTTGGTAGTTCGTAGTCTGTCGTTTGTAGTCGGATATAAACTACCTATTACCTACTAACTACCAACTACTAACAACGAACTTTTTTATTCAGTAGTTAGAAAATCTTTAGCTGATTGTCCAGATTCAAGATAATTTACCTCTTCTTCTAGGCGATCGCAACAATAACGAACTAAAGCCAAACCTTCTGATTGTGATATCGTGCCTGTAGTAGTAGGAAACTTAGCTAATAACTGAGCTTCGGTAGTGGTATATTCTCCTAGTTTTGTTTGGAATTGAGATAAATAATTCCCAACTTCACTATCGTTTTGGCAACTAAATTCTAAAATTGAATCGAGATATTCTTTAACCGCCGTGTTTTTAATTCCTTCTGTAACCGCAGCGTATAACAACTCATTATTTAAATAGTCAAATTCAGGTACATTTAACTCTTGTCCCTCTAGCTTGAATATTTTGCATCCTGGTTTTGGTCTAACAGTGATGTTTTCTTGGCGTACTCGATTAGCAGCTTCAGAGATTAAAGCCACCAATGCTAATGTTACCTGGGGATAATTGCTATCTGAGCCTCTTAGTTCTACTGTCCCGATAGAATTAAGTCGAATCGGATTCCATCCCGCAGTTAATAATTCACCGCCAGAATCTAAAAATAACTGCCGTTCGACACCAGCAAGATCCATTGCCTGTAGCCAATTATAATAGCGATCAAATAACTGTCGAATCATGTCTTGGGTCGTTTCGGCATAGGGCATCAAACCACCTACAGACTGAAGATTAGTATATACTCCTTGCCAAGCAAAACGTTTACTGCCTCGATAGTGAATTGTGCGCATGGCTTTGCCCGCTACTTCGCCCTCATAAAAAGGACAGGCGCGAGACAAACTAATAATTGCAGCATCAAATGCAGTAGCCAGATTATAAATACTAAGTACTCTTTCTCTAGCTTCGGGAGAGGAACTATAGGCAATACCAATTTGGCGATCTACTACATTATTGGGTAAATCTAAATGAATATGCGTCCCCGTACATTTGGCAGCATTATCAAATCTTCCCGATCCTACAGTGCGTACCTGCAAATGATAATTGGGCTTATTCCTGATAATTGGCGTAGTATGCAGAGGATAGGTAGACAAGGGATATACCCGCAGGTCTAATTTTTTTGCCACCTCTAGTAATATTTGCAGCAGGTCGAGATATTCGGCAGTTAATTCCTTAAAGTTATTAACGGGAACAGTATTAATTTCGATAATACTTTTGACAAATTCAGGCGCAAAACAATCGGCAGAGCGATCGCTTTGCTTTGCTATGTCCCAACAGCCTGCTAAAAATTCGTCAGCGCGATGGGATAAAAAGCCCTCTGGGTCTACGATAAAAAATTCTTGTTCCAGTCCAAGACGAGAATTGTTAAGCATCATACCACCAGCATAATTTTTTGACCTACTGTAATTTGTAGCAATTGTTTCAATCTATATTAATTAGGGAGATTATTGTCTATTGCCAAAAAGATTGCGTGCGATAAGGCTAGCGGAGCTAATCGCTCCTAATTCGTTAGCTTATAATCCATCACTTAGATCTATATTAGAAAAATTTAGAAAAATTAGACGATACTTGAGTTGAGCCTGAAGATGATACTACTTTATTAATTACATTTTCGGGATGGGTTTGAAGAATTACTATACCAGGACCAAAAAGTTTAGCTAAAACAAGTCCTTCACCTCCGAATATGGAAGTAAATATACCTCCTGCCAATTTTATCTCGTATTTTACCGACTCGGCAAAACCAACAATGCACCCAGTGTCAACATTCAAGCTTTCCCCTCTTTCGAGGTTAATTGCTTTTAGATCGCCTCCTGCGGTGATAAATACCCTGCCAATACCAGTAAACTTCTGAAAGATAATACCTTCTCCACCGAGAAAGCCACTCAAGCCCAAATTCATGGTGATATCTAGCTTGACAGTAGGGTCTGAAGCTAACCACGCACCTCTTTGAGCTATTAAACTATAGTCTGGAGATATTTCAACCTCTTCAATCGTGCTTAAGTATGGACTAGCAAAGCCGATTCTTCCAGGCTTATTTCCTTTATTTTCCCAAAGGACTTGAAATAACTTTTCTTTGGTAACTAGCTTTTTAACGGCTGACATAATACCGCCTGTAGTTGTTTTAGCTTCAATGAATCCGTCACTGTAGCAGAATGCGCTAGGTTCTGCCAAAATAGACTCTCCTGGTTCGAGAGTTACTTCTACGCCTTTACTGTTGTCAGTGTATGTAGTCACTTTGAATCCTAAAAACTGGTTTATAGTCTTTACTACTCCAAACACCCCGTCACCTGATCCGTATTTGGAATTCATATAAATTTGCCCACCTGACAAAGCATGAATCTATTTTAGTAACTCTTCACCACGGCGAAATAATTCCCGTGCATAATCTGTCCATGTCCCTTGTCCCCAGTAGCGGAAACAGCTTGTTTCTACTAGCATTACGTATAGCAATGCTTCCTGGTATTCTTTGGTTTTAGTTGTCGCAGGATCTTGAGCAACTAAAGCATCATATTTCTGATGAAACATAACACTTAGCTGATTCATCGGTTCGAGGACATTTTCATAACCTTTGACCCAACTAAGATCGTCTGTCCAAGATGCTCCATCCATGTGAAACTGATGATCTGTTGACTGTAGAGTTGCGATCGCCTGTGCCACCTTTTCTGGTGTAGCATTATCAGCATCGACTTGCTGCCAAATTTTGTGTTGTCCCATAGCCTGACAGATAGGATAGTCTTCTGGCTTGACTCCCGCAGCTTCAATTAACTCAATATATTCCGTACCGTTAAGCCCGACAACACTATGATTATCTTTTAGTTCATGCCAAACGGGTTGATAGTCACGGGCAAATTCATTCATCATCACCCCGCCGTTTTCCCCGTCGGCAATTTGACTAACGCAACTAGGTACAGATATATCTCCTATTTGCTGTTTTCCTCTGCCTTTAGCTTCATGATATGGTTGCATTTGAGCCACAAGCTTGGTATCCGAACCTTGGGTTTTAATTAGTGCAGTGATGCTGATGGTTTCTCCTTTAGAGTTATGGGCAACTAGGCGATTGGGCAGATATTTATCATCATGATCTAAACTTGTACCATCTAATCTGGCGACAGAATGTTCCTGTACCAGTAGCCAGCGATAGCCACACTCTTTAAGAGCTTTGATATATTCATAGAGAGTATCAGGGTTGTTAGGCAGGTGCATTTCTGGAGGAGAAAAGCCTTTAACTCGCTTAAGTGCCTCAAAACCAAAAATAGCTGCAAAATAATGTTGCCAAGCCTGAATCTGGAGTTTAATATCGGGAATAGGCGTAGAGGGGACAACTGCATGACTCCACATAGTGCCTAGCCATTCAACGTAAGGCTGGTATTGTGAATCAGTAAGTTTCTTGAGGTTGTCGAGAATATCATTGCGTCCCATTTGCTGAAAACCCCAGAGAAGATTTCCAGAATAGTCCAGCATAATGCGAGGATTGCAGCCATTTGCCACTAGTTCGGGTATCCAGTCCCCCATACGGCTATAGCACCAAGCAAAAACTTCTGCGTTATGATTGTCCCCATCATTGGGATGTTCAAACATATGTTGCAGATTACATATAAGTTCGCCGTTTGCCCCTGCGGGAATTGTGGGCTGGTGCATATGCAGTGCGCAAGCAAAGCTGGCATTTACCTGCTCAAGATTGATGTTGCTGTGAGGTAAAAATACAGGCTGATTATGATTGACTGCTGTAGCGATATCTGATTCCCAACCACAGATGTTGGGTAAACCATTGGTTATTATTGATAAATTTTGAGGTGCTGTGGCGATGGGCATTATTGTTCTCTTACATTACAAGATGACAATTTCATTTTATTGGTATTAACTGCCATTGGTATTAAGAAGTAACAAGTAATCAGAATAAGTAATTGAGTATTAATGCTTGAGGCAATAAGAGCGATCGCCAAATTACACTCTACTAGCCAGAAAATCTATCCTTATTTTTTCATAATTAAATTACCTATACTTTGCTTTTACGTTGGTAAATTAAGGGAATTACAGATAATAAAGCCAAGAAAGTAAGAGCGAGAAAAAGCGAAAGGCGATCGCCTCCAGACATCGCTTCTTCTCCGCTAACTCCAATCCACGTGTATGCCAAGCAACCAGGTATCACGCCGACAAAAGTAGCGCCAGTATAGTCAAGCCAATTAATAGAAGTTAAGCCAAATAAATAATTAATTAAGTTGTAAGGAGAAATAGGAATTAAACGAGTGGTTAAGACAAAATAAAAAGGTTGTTTTAAAACTGCTTTTTGATATTTTGTTAGTCTTTTGCTTTTTTTAAACTTACGTTGAGCAAAATCTTGAAATAGATAGCGCGCAGTTAAAAAGGCAAATAAAGCTCCCAAAGTAGCACTAATGATTGAGATAAAAGTACCATACCATAAGCCAAAAAGATAACCGCCAACAATAGTTAAAATTGTCCCAGGAACACCGATTACTGTTGACCCAGTATAAATAGCAATAAATATAATTTCTATATGCCCTTCATATTGGCTGATAAAGTTTTTAAATAACGTTGGATTGAGAAAAGTTTTCAAAGGCGTAAAAACGCAAAGTAGAAAAAATGCTAATAAAGCGATCGCTACAACCATTATCTTTTTGGAAACTGCTATTTTTTTGAACCCAAGGCTAATCTTATTGAGCATTATTTAATGTTTAAACTAGAGAACCGCCACAGCTAGAGCCTGTTCCTGCTGTACACCCATAACAGTAGTTAGCCGTTTTTATTTCTTTGATTACATCTAAGTTATTTAGTTCTAAAAGTTTAGCAACGCTTAATTGTTCTCGATCGGGAGTGGTAGCTTTAATGTTTTCCATTTGGTTAAAGTCGCAATCATAAACGTTACCAAGATAGTCAATTGATAGCTCATTACGACACATAACATGGCTTAAAGTAGCCGCATTATAATTACTTTCTAAAAATTGCAGATAGTCATTATGAACTTCTTTTCTTTGTAAAAATTGTTTGGTTCTGCCAATGGGTATATTGGTAATAGTAAATAGATTATTAAATTTTATCTTAAAGTGTTCAGCCAGATAGTTCTTATAATCTTGTTCTAAATTTTGTTGCTCAGGTGTAAGAGAGAAATTGGTGTTAATAGGCAGAGGAGGATTGTATACTAAATCGATAATTAAATTAGGATCTTTTCCATAACCTAATTGATTTAACTTTTGAATTGCGCGAATCGAATCATTATATACTCCTGCCCCTCTTTGTTTATCTACATTTGATTCAAGATAGCAGGGAAGAGAAGCGGTAACTCGAAGTTGATTGTTTGCAAAATATTCGGGCAGATCTGTGTATCCAGGCTCAAAAAAGATAGTTAGGTTAGAACGAACAATAATCTCTTTACCTTTAGCTTTAGCTGCCTCTACTAGCGGACGAAAGCCAAAGTTCATCTCTGGCGCACCACCAGTCAAATCAACTGTTTCAATCTGAGGAAAACGATTAATCAATTCGATTAGCTGCTTGCATATTTCAGGAGACAATTCTTCAGTACGTTTAGGACTTGCTTCAACATGACAATGAGTACAGGCAAGGTTACATTTTCTACCAAGATTAATCTGTAAAACCGTAATTTTATCCTTAGTTAAAGATGATTCTATTTTTTTAGCAAAGGGTGTAATAGACATTTTGATTACTAATTTATAATTAACTTAATTTACTTAAAACTTTTTTCTTTAACTTAGGCAATAAAAATTTTCTTAAGCAGAAACTCTGCAATTTAAACTATCTACCAAACTGTTACTTTAAAGCCAAATTATAGTTTATGATAAATTAAATTCAAAATATCAGCTTCTTAACAAAGTGCTGTTGATAAAGAGTATTTTCCTTGCCTATTTATTTATGTATTATGAATTATGAGGGCGAAGGAAATAATCTACTACCTGCGTAGATCCTCATCCCTCATCTTTTTTTAGCAGCATTTCCCAGCAGAACAACAGTCATCATTGCTAGTATTTGTTAGGTTATATTCTGAACCCTTGGTTTCTCTGGCGTGGCGAATTGCTTTAGTTTTGCAGTTAAAATCTTGCGCGTTTTCTAAAGGGATACTCTCATAGGGTGCAATACCGATAACATCATCCACATAAGGACTACAGCAGCTAGTCATAATGTTATAGGTCTTATCGCAGACCGCCATTCTTTCTCCACGACAGAAAACATGACCATCATCATCTACAACCTGTTTCCAAGGACCTTTGTAGACTATAGACTGCTTTCTTTCTAGGCAGACTCCTTCTTTGCCTTTATATGCCCGAACAGTCATAGAACGAAATTCTACACCGTCAATTACCTGCCAAGGAGTTTCTTCCCGCTTGAGGATTTCTACACCATAAAAACCTGCATCTTCAAACATCTTAAGAAAGTTGTCTTCTCTAAATGCCCCTGCAATACAGCCACTCCAAAGTTCAGGATCGTTGAGGATCGTAGGAGTAGGATCTTCATCACAAACAATATCAGAAATCACTGCCCGACCACCACGTTTGAGGACGCGGAAGATTTCGCCAAATAGCTGTTTTTTGTCTTGAGGACGAACAAGATTTAAGACGCAGTTAGAAATTACCACGTCTACACTATCATCAGGGATAAGTGGTTGTTGTCTCAGGCGATCGCATTCTGCTTCATATTCGGCAATCTTGGCTACTGAGGTAACAGGATTAGCTTGTAACCATGTCTGCAATTTATCCAAAGGCAATTTTAGATCTTGAATTTTACCTTTGACAAATTCAGTGTTGTGATAGCCTAGCTTATCCGCCATCTCGCCCTGATATTTCCGCGCCAGATTGAGCATCACGTCGTTAAAGTCCACGCCGATAATCTTGCCTTCTCCAGCAACTTTTTGTGCCAGAATATAGCAATTTTTGCCCGCACCCGAACCTAAATCAACTACAGTCTCTCCCTCATTGACATAGCGGGTAGGATCGCCACAGCCATAATCTTTTGCGACTATTTCTTCGGGCAAGATTTCGGTATAGTTTCCCTCATACTCTGTAGGGCAACACAAACTAGGCTGCTGTTGTCTTGCACCCTCTTGATATCTTTCTAGTACGGTAGATTCAATATCATAATCTAGAATCGTTGATGGAGTTGGCTGTTGGTCAGTTGCAATCTCAGTCACAGATAGCTAATCCTTTTACTTAACTTTGGCTATATACAGGTTAATCATTAGAGAGTATAGGCTCAATCATTCTTAGTGAGTATATTACTCCCTGATGATTTAATTTTTTAGGTTCTCTTATTTAAGTTAACTGAGATTAAAGCTTCCTGAGAATATGCTTTGGTAAATCTAAATTTACAAACTAAATATAATCAGACGTAAAATTAAAAGCTTAATGTCTGATTTGAGTACAAATTCACTATATACTTTAGCAAGTATAATCACAGATTACTCTGCCACGTCCGACATCGGAGCGCATTCCCTATAATTGCGATCGCGAACAGTAAAAGAAAAAACTCTTACTACATTAGATCTGTCAATGTATATTATCTTTCAGCTAAAACTGGTTTACCAGTCGATACTGCCTGCTCAATGATGTCAGCAGCTTTGCTTACTCCACCTGCTTGTTTGATTGCCTCTTGCAGTTTTAAAGCATTTTGTTTGTAAGACTCGTCTGTTAAAACTCGCTCAATAGCTTCTTTTAAATCTTTTTTATTAAGTTTATTTAAAGCAATAACTTTCCCAGTCTTTGTCCAAGCAACACGATTTGCTATTCCAGGCTGTTCGTTCGTAATAGGAATAGACACCATAGGCACTCCATTACTTAGAGAGTGCAAAGTTGTATTCATACCTGCATGAGTAATAGTCAATACAGCTTTTTGCAATAGTTCAAATTGGGGTGCATAACCAACAACTATGGGATTGCCTGGAAATTCTGGTAGAGGCTCGGCATTAGCTCCCCAACCTAAAGTAATTACAAGTTGAGCATCTAAT
This sequence comes from Waterburya sp., assembly GCA_965218645.1. GTDB lineage: Bacteria > Cyanobacteriota > Cyanobacteriia > Cyanobacteriales > Xenococcaceae > Waterburya. Next base: position 3,364,097 of record OZ244627.1, read on the forward strand.
CCGAGACAGGCTTCGGCAATCATTTGGAAAACCCAGATGAGCCGATTTTGTAAAGTTCCCAATGACGCATAAATTAAGGGCTGTCCAGTCAATTTTTCATAAGGAAAGGGGATTGATTCTTGGCTAACTGCATTAGGGTAATGGTATGCTCCTGTGAAGTGAAAACAATTAGGCAATTCTCGTCTAGGAAATTCAAATTCTTTAGGCTGTTGGCTTACCTGGGCTAGTTGAGAATATCTCTGATTTGGATTTGAGAAGGTTGACAAATTCCATTGCTGGCGACGTTTGTTAATAGTTTGAGTTAGTGATTTACCCACTAAGTTGAGTAACGTATATCCTACTTTGTTTCGCAAAACACCTCGCCAAGAAGGATCATAATTTCAAGGAGTGTTAAAAGGAGGAACACTCTTATCTCGATTTAGCATCATGGCATTGCATACACTAACAAAAGGAATGTCTAGATACTCAGCGACAGTGCCTCCTTCTGGAGATGTTTGATCGACTAATAATGCTTCTATACCAGTTACTTTTATTGCTTCTGGAGCATCACGAAAACACATTTCGGCTGTATTAGCAATCCAAGCTAAAGTATATTTTAATGCCTTAAATCCACTTAAATTACCTAGTTGAGTAAATAACTCTTTGGTTGCTCCTGGAGGAAAATCAGACTCGCCCATCACCTGAAATTCTAATCCTGCTGCAATAACTTTTGCTTGAGCATCCGCAATTCCTAATACGGTAACTCGATGCCCACGACTTTTAAGCTCGTAACCTAGAGCAGTCATGGGGTTAAGATGACCAGTAGCAGCAGGGCAAATGATTCCAAAATGAGTCATATTCATATATTTTGTTCAAAACACATATTATAAATCTAATGTATGTACATCAGTTTACTTTTTTACAGATAGGTCTATTTTAAATATGCTTTTGCCATATAGCTAAATCTTCAGGGCGATCCACATCTGATAAAGTTTTAAGATAATAAGTGTTTAAATTTAATTGAGTGGAGATCGCTTTTGTTTGATTGAGTACTCGATCTGTTCCCCAGCTTATATCTGCAAACAATTCGGGTATAGTACGATTTAAGCCAATTAGATAGTATCCTCCATCCGTAGCCGAACCTATCAGCAAATCTTGTTTAGACAATAAATCAAAAGCCTCTTCTAATATTGACTGATTAATATCGGGACAGTCAGTACCAATAGTTACTACTCTTTTGCTTCCCAGACTAAAAGCACGCTCAAATGCCAATCGCATTTTTTTACCTAAATCTCCCGCAGTTTGGGGAATATATTCAATATCTTTTCCTAGCCATTCTGTTAGCAGTTGCTTATTTCCTCCCGCAAAATGTATTTCTATAGTGATGTCGCGATAAGATTTAAGAAGTTTGGCGGTTTTAAGCGTATGTTCTGTCATTTGTCGCTGTAATTTTGCTGCACCCTCTGCACCCAAAGCTGGAATCATGCGAGTTTTTGTTTTTCCCGCTTCAGGATAACGACTGAAAATAATTAAAGTTTCGCTCATGAAATAAGCAGTTAAACAAAATAAAGTTATTTTCCTACAGTTTCATATATAGCAATACGAGGCTGTGTTAGGACACTCCCTGCAATGGGTACACCTTGGCTACTCCCTGCGACGAGTATCCCTTTGCTACTTTTTACTTTTTACTCCCTGCGGGGAGTACCCCTTGGCTACTTACGAGCAATTAAATTTTCTGTCCTAACCGATTAACGTACTGCGATATTTAGATCGGCAACGCCACTTATGATTTCTCTTGCCATTGACTATAGGGATGTTTAACTAAGCTGGCATTAAAGTACTTTTTATCGTTAACTTCTTTATCAATCCAGTTAGGCAAATTTACCTGTTGCTCTTCATTTTCCAATTCTACTTCAGCGATAATTAATCCTGCGTTATCTCCAAAAAATTCATCTACTTCCCAAGTTAAATTATCCAGGTTAACTTTATATCTAATCTTTTCAATCAATGGTTTAAGACACAAGGTACTTAGCATCTCTTCGGCATCTTCCATTGGGATAGGATATTCAAATTCTGAGCGAGTGTAGCCTATGGTTTCACCCTTGATCGTTATATAGCCTTGCTTATCAATAGTTCTCAGTCTAACTGTCGTCTTGTTACCTGTAGGGATGTAACCCTGACGGTATTTTGTTCCTGTAACTGATAAATTATGCTTATAAGACTGCCATTCATCTTTCTTGACCAGATACTTTCTTTCAATTTCCTTTCCCATTTTTTTGCAGTAAGGTATGACCCGATTACATTAAGAAGCGATCGCTCTTATTTATAAAAGCGATCGCTTTTTGCCTTAAAATTAATTCTAATAGTATTCCTGATAGCTAGAATAAGAAATTAATTACTTCCAAACTCACTCCATAATTGCGCTTGATGAGGAATTACCAAGTTAGAGTTTGCTGGTGCTACATTTTGAGTTTGGGGTTGATCGAGATAAACGCGAGTCGCAGTGTATCCAACCACAAACATAGAAAAAGCTGCTAGAGAAAACCCTAAAGCTTTGTCTAAAGTAGAAGTATTATTGTTAGATGTTTGTAAATTCATTTATCGAAGCCTCAAAAGTTTTATTTTTTCTATATTAATTATCTCAGAAAAAATGTAACAATGGCTACTTTTTACAAAAGTTTATTTAATTGAAGGATGGTTGTTCTGTAACCGATTCAATAACTTGGTCTACTAAAGAGAAAGGAAGGTTTTGATCGTGGGAGGTAATACCGTGTCCGATGCCTGCTACTAATCCTAAAATTGCAGGAAGTAAATACGATGCTAAGTTATTCATCTGGGTTTCTTTTCTAGAGCTTTATCCCAGGATTACATCGGTTCGGGCTAAATTTTGTAGCAAAACTTACTAAAGCTCAACAAGAGTTAAGCAAATATGCGTTTGATACATCACAATAATTCAAGTATTGCAAAATAATCAAAAATTTGGCTCAAATCTAGCTAACCAACTTGGGTAATTGACCAAGGAAGCTCTCGATCAGCAAACATAGGTACAACTTTGCCATACAGATTAGGAACTTTGTAAACAATAGGCTCTAGGGTTACAGATTTTTTTGGTGGAGTAATGTCGTAGATCCGTTGAGCATTATCAGATATAAAAGCCTGTAAATTAGCGATCGCATTATGCTGTTCAAATAATTCTACCAAAGCCTGAAGAGCGATCGGCGCAGTAAAAATTCCCGCAGCACAGCCACAAGCTTCTTTTTTATCGATGGGGTGGGGTGCGGAGTCGCTACCAAACATTAGTTTAGGATGAGCGTTGATAGCTGCATTGACTAGAGCTTCTCTGTCTTCAGGACGTTTGGCAATGGGTTTACAGAATAAATGAGGTCGAAGTAGTCCTCCTGCCAAGTCATCTAAGGTAATTATCAGATGATGCAGGGTAACAGTGGCATAAAGATTTTCATAATTATCTAGCAAGGATACTGCATCGGCGGTGGTAATATGCTCCATAATAATTTTTAGCTTCGGAAATTTCTGTGCCAAATGTTCAAAAATAGGCAAAAACAGTTTTTCTCTGTCCATCACAAAGCCATGAGTTTCCCCGTGTACCATTAGCGGTATTTCCAACTCTTCTAAATGCTTAATTGTAGTTTCTGCTTTACTCAAGGCGGATACTCCATCTTCGCTATTAGTCGTAACTCCCGCAGGATAAAGCTTAACTCCGAGAATATACGGCTCAAGTTGCTCAAGCTCTTGATAGCTATACTCCTGGAAAAACAAGGTCATGTAAGGTTCAAATACATCTTGACCAATAATCGATTTAATTTCCTTAATATATCCTTGCAACCGCTCTAAATTGTTCACCGCAGGAACAAGATTGGGCATTACTACCCCTCCTGCAAACGAGTATGAGCTAAGGGGAATAACCGTTTGCGCCATTGCTCCCTCACGAAAATGAAGGTGCATATCTAAGGGCGAATTGATGACTACTTGTTTTGTTTGATTCATTACAGATTCTCAGACCAGCAAACAGGTGCGCTATATAATAAATCCATAAATACCATAGCAAGTGTTCGCTGCAATATATAAATGTCAGGCAAAGTCGTTACAATTTTATCTGCTGAAGAAATTCGCCGTACCTTAAATCGTTTGGCTTCGCAAATTATTGAAGAATCAGGGGATTTATCTAACATGGTTTTATTAGGTATTCACACCAAGGGTGTGCCTTTAGCTTCTTTAATAGCTAAACAGATCGAAATCTTAGAAAGTACTTCCGTTGCCGTTGGCGCGATCGATGTTACCTTTTATCGTGATGATTTAGATAAAATTCGTACTCGAATTCCCGCCAAAACTAAAATTCCCCTCGATCTGACAGGAAAAACTGTGGTGTTGATCGATGATGTAATCTATAAAGGTCGTACTATTCGTGCTGCGCTTAATGCCGTTACTGAATATGGTAGACCTCAAATAATTAGATTAGCGGTACTTGTAGACAGGGGACATCGAGAATTACCTATCCATCCTGATTTTGTTGGCAAAATGCTGCCTACCGCCTCAGAAGAAAAAGTCAAGGTTTATGTCAATGAACTTGATGGTAGAGATGCAGTGGAATTAATTAAAGATTAGGTGAACAATATTAAAGATAGTATTTTGTAAGCTATATTTATGTTACAAAAATATTATCTGATTTAAAAGTTTGTCATGACCTATAGCCTCAGAATTGCTGACTTGCCTATTAGCGAGCGTCCCCGTGAAAGGTTAATGGCTGTAGGCGCAAAAAATCTGACTGAAGCAGAACTTTTAGCTATTTTAATTAGTACTGGGCAGACAAAAGGTAATTTATCAGCAATTGGGTTAGCGCAACACATATTACAAGAATTGGGTAAACATCAGCGATCGCCTTTAGATATGTTACGAGAGGTTAATCCGCGCGAGTTGATGCGTATTCCTGGCATTGGTCCTGCTAAAGCTGCTACTATCATTGCTGCTGTGGAGTTGGGTAAACGCACCTTTAAATTCCAACCAAATGAAAGGGTTGCCGTAGACAGTCCCGCTTCGGCTGCTGCGATTTTGAGCAATGATTTAATGTGGCAAGGTCAAGAGCGATTTGCCATAGTGATGTTGGACGTAAAAAATCGTTTACTGTCAACCAAAGTCTTAACTATTGGCACAGCTACAGAGACTTTGATTCATCCTCGTGAGGTTTTTCGAGAGACTATTCGTCAGGGTGCAACTAAGCTAATTATTGCTCATAATCATCCATCTGGAAATTTAGAGCCTTCGAGTGAAGATATTTATTTGACTGAACAATTACTCCAAGGTTCGCAATATTTAGACATTCCCCTGTTAGACCATTTGATCTTAGGTAATGGCGACCATCAGAGTTTAAGGCAAAAAACAGATTTATGGCAACGTTATCCACAAGGAGAATGAAGTTAGAAGAGACAAGGCATGCCTTGTCTGTACAGAAGTCAGCTTAGGTGTATATTCTTAAATTAGCGATCGCCAAATCTATGCTTGTCCATAAAAATATATAAAATTCCCAAAAAGAATGATACGAATCAGGTGACGGGGTGAAGGGGTAATTGGGGTGACGGGGTGACAGGAGTGTTTGGAGTAGTGAGGTTTTTACTCTACCTCCACCATCTTCACCATCTTCTCTATCTACACCATCTCCAATACTTTGACTTCTCTCCATCTCCATTACCTCACTACTTCCCCAAGTCCCATAGTCCATAAATTATCATTCGTAGCAAACATTTAAGTATTTCATATAATCTCAATTTTTTCTCCCAATTAATTTCTGGTAATGCCAAAATGGTGAGAATTGAAACAATCATCAGAATTCTTTAGTAATTACTAAAAAAATCTAATTCAAGATTGGCGTGAGTGAGGAACGTTTGCAATGTCTGGATTCTGGGTCAAAGCTAGACAAATACTGCCTATTTGTGCTGCTTACTTATCGTTATCTGCGAGTATTGAAGCTGCCGAATTACCTAAATTGAGCAGCGTCAATTTAAATCAAAAGCAATTTATTCCACAGATTTCTAGCAATTTTTATTCAGAACAAAACGCTCGTGCCTTATTATTGAGCCAGATTAATAATGTCTATCAACTACGGGATATCAAACCTACAGATTGGTCTTACGCTGCATTAAAAGACTTGATTGAACGCTATGGTTGCATTAGCGGATTTAGCGATCGCACTTTTCGAGGAGAACAAGCTATTTCTCGTGTCGAGTTTGCAGCAGGATTAAATAGTTGTTTGAACAAAATCGAAAGTTTAATTAGCGATTCTGACAGCCTTCCCCAAACAGATGTAGATACCGTTTTGCGCTTAATGCAGGAGTTTCAGTCAGAGCTAGCCATTCTTAAAGGGAAAACAGACGGCTCTCAGGCAAGACTGCAAGATTTGGAAGCTACGCAATTTTCTACTACCAGTAAGCTTAGGGGAGAGGCGATCTTGGGACTAGGTAGCCTTTTATCTGGCGATCGCGAAAATAACACGATTTTTGGCAGTAGATTAAGGTTAAACATAGAAACTAGCTTTAGAGGAGACGATTTACTATTAACTAGATTGTCTAGTTCAAAATTTCCTGGATTTGACCAAGAAATTGGCACTTTTCAGGGTGAATTGGCTTTTGCAGAGCCAGAAGATGATTTTCAATTAGAAGTCTTACAATACACTTTTGGCATAGGTGATAAGGTTGACTTTATTCTAGGAGCAACAGGAATAGAGGCAAACGATATTGCCAATACAATCAACGTCTTAGATGGAGATGGAGGTTCGGGTGCAATTTCCCGATTCGGTACTCGCAATCCTATTTACAATCGATCTAAGGATGCAGGACTGGGAGTTATGTATCGTCCTATGGAGCAAATTGAAATTAGCGCGGGTTATTTGGCTTCTACTGCTGATAAATCAAATCCAGGCAGTGACTTATTTAATGGTCCATATAGCGCGCTGGGGCAAATTGCGATCGCCCCAACAGACAATCTTAGTTTGGCTGTCACCTACATTCATAGTTACGATCAAAGCGACACCGAAACTGGAACTAATCGAGCTAATTTACAATCACAAACTGCCAAGATACTGGGAAAAGAAGCACAAACCGTTAGCAATTCCTATGGGCTAGAGCTATCTTGGGCAATTAGCGATCGCCTGATCGTTGGTGGCTGGGGAGGATTGAGCAAGGTCAGTAACCTTAGCGATCTCAATCAACAAATTGAGCGTGGTACCCAAGATATTTGGAACTGGGCTGCAACCTTGGCATTACCCGACTTGGGCAAAGAGGGCAGCTTGGCGGGATTTATAGTAGGCTCAGAACCTACGGTGACTAACTCAAGCATCAACACTGATAATTTTGGCAAAGATAGTCAACGCTCCTTACATCTAGAAGCTTTTTATCAATATCAGGTCAATGACAATATTGCCATTACTCCAGGGGTAGTTTTAATTACTGAACCCGATACCAATATCAACTCTGACGATTTGGTTGTTAGCACAATTAGGACTACCTTTAGTTTTTAGTTTTGAGCAAGGAAGCCCGCTTCGCCGACAGAGGTCAGACCCCCTAAAGGGTTCGACAGTTTGCTTATGCCGGGGAACCCGTCCACCGCAACTGTCTCACCGCGTCGACGCAAGGCGCAAGGGAATAGCTGACCTAGCAAGGGCAAGTCTTGCTTATACGTCATATATCAAATCACCAACGCCGATTAATACAAATAATTAGAAGATGTTGATTTAGCCCCAGAAGCAAACGCCAGCCAAAGAGGAAACTTGAGAACAGATAAGTTCAATATTTCTTCAGTCTCATCAATGATAATCATAGGTAATAACTTTTCTTGAATCAGACGCTCGGCTCTTTGAACCAAAACTTCAGGAGAATCAAACAACACTACGCCTCGATTAGTACCAAAGCTACTTCGCGAGATACCTAAACAATCTTGTAATCCTTTGCGCCATTCACCTAAGTTTTCGGGCGTATCCGTCAACACAAGAACTCTACAGCTATCTCCATATAGACTATGGAGAACTGAAACTACTGCTGAGGCTACCAGAATATTTTGCAGACGGCTTCCCATACTGTCAACCGTGCCTCTGCCACCCTGAGAGAAAAACCAATTCTGAACTCTTTTAGCGTGAGTGGCTTCAAATGTACGACGTAATTGCCAAGGAGAGCCATAATAATCGGGAGTATTACGATATTTATCTAATAGCTGACGAATGCGCCTACTTTGATCGCTAAAAGTGGATTCAGAAAACTGAGCTTGTGCAGAGGGTGCTTGATCTGAGGTGTTTCTAGTTCGGCGAAGTTCCCTCTCGCCTCGTCTACCTCTATCTCTTTCTGGCTCATTGCGAGGATTTTCTCTGTCTCTAATTCTTGCACGGCTTCTAGGAGAGTCTTCTGTAGCTCCTAACTCTAGTTTTTCTGCTGCTGTGGCTAAATCTTGGAGACTACCGACTAAATAGTTTTTAAATCCCTGAACTCTAAGGGCTAACTCTTGAGATGAACCGGCAAAGTTACGTCTCATCTCCTGATTAATTCTTTCTTTACGCCGCTCTAGTTTTTCAATTTCAATTTGTAGAGTCGTTTTGCGCTCTTGCAGTTCTTTTGTTCCCTCTTCAATCATCTGTCCAATACTTTGTTGGATATCTTTTACTTGCTGTAACAATAATTTTTCTTTTTGCTCTTGTAGTGCTTTAATTTCACTTTGCAGATTAGCTTTTTGCTCTTTCAAGTTAATCGTCTGACGTTCATCTGAAGTCTGGTTTTCTTTAACAGGATTACCGTTGGCTAATATATTTGATTCAGATTCATCTAACCAGCTATCTACAAATAATTCTGGTTCAGTCTTAGAGCTTTTTGCAGTAGTAGATTCTGTTTCACTAGCAGAATTACTTGACCAACGCTCAGAGATTACTTTGTCGTTGTACGGCGAAGTAATCTCTGACTCGGCTGATGTTCTTAAGATAGTAGTTGACTGTTCACTATCGACATTGCTGGGCTTAGTTGCTATTTCGTCCTGATTTAATTCTGACTGCTTCAAAACATCTAAAGGTTCAACTTTACCCTGAGAATTATTTACTGAGAGAGAATCATCGGAAGGTTCTGAATCTATAGTCACATTAATCACATCATCTTGTTTAGACCAAGCATCAGTATCGTTTTGCGAGTTTAATTCTTCTTGTGGTTGTAGTTCATTGTCTAGTTCAATAGATTCAAAATTGCTATTGTCTGATTCAGGAGTGGAAGGGTTTTCAGAATTCATGAGAACGCCAGGAGTAATAAGTAATCTAGTTTACAGTTAAAGACTATGAATATAATTTTCTTTCACTAGGATGGTATTTATTCAAGCAATCTAATAAGGTTTTAGAATCAAAAATAATTGGCAAGAAATGAATACTATTAACTTCTCGAAAGTAAAACAGTATAGGAATAGGTGACCAAAAGATTTCCCAGTTTAACCATTCATTATAGGGAAAGCTTAAAATAACCTTGCCAGAACGCAGGACGTTTAGAGCTTCATCCGTAAATTGCAGTCTGATTAAAATTGTTTGTATTGTTAAAAACAGACCAAGTAAAGCGCAAACTCCAGCTAACCAGAGGGAAATTAAAGCTAAAGCGCAAGCTCCCACCATTAAAAATAGAGGAATTTTATAGCTTGGTGAAAGTTCAACGACTTCGGTAGGGTTTTTAGCTTCGATATTGGTAGTCATTTAAATTAGTTGCTGATTAATAGTTTCTATTTTACAACGACCCAAATTTTAGCTGGGTTCGATTTGAGTCAAAAATATATTTAATATCTTTAATTAAGAAACTAACGACCTAAACCTTGAAACATTACCAGAGACATAAAGAAGTTAGAAATAAAAATTGCGATCAATGCCATAAATACCGCCGTTGTGGTTGATTCTCCTACTCCTTTAGCTCCTCCTGTAGTAGTTAGCCCCCAATTGCAGCCAATCACAGCGATCAATACTCCAAAAATCACTGCTTTGATTAAAGCACTAACCAAATCCCATACCTGAATAAAATTTTGTATGGAGTCGATAAAAGTTACATGAGAAATATTGTAAAAACCCTTTGCTACAAGAATGCCTCCAGCTAAACCAAAAACTAAAGAAAGTATGGTCAGCATCGGTAGCATGAGGCAGCAAGCAAGCAGACGAGGAATCACAAGATAGTCGAGGGGGTCACTTTTTAGCACGTACAGAGCATCAATTTGTTCCGTGACTTTCATAGTGCCAATCTCGGCAGCAAATGCTGAACCAACCCTCGCAGCAAGTACTACCGCAGTTAGTACCGGGGATAGTTCTCTGCTCAAAGCTAAGGCTAAAACACCTCCAATTGCCTGTACTGCGCCAAATTTCACAAACTCGTGGGAGACTTGAATTGTAAATACCATGCCCACAAAGACTGACGTTACTAGAGCAATTATTAAAGAATCTGGTCCAACGATTACCATCTGTTCTAAAGTGTTACGGCGATTTATTTTTCTTTTGAGCAAATGAACAACAACTTGTCCTGTAAGGAAAAATGCCGCTAACGAACGCTGCAGCCAAATCTGAAATCCATTATTGGAGGTGCTATTCATTAAGTGATTTTTAAAAGGATGAGCGGTGAGACCCCCTAAAGGGTTCAGCAGTTTGCTTATGCCGACGGGGCTTATAAAGGGCGGACGCAGGTTTCGCCCACAGCCCCTTGGAAACCCGTCCACCGCAACTGCTTCACCGCGCGTCGCCGTCAGAGGTCAGACCCTGCGTTGCCGTTAGAGGGCAGACCCCGCATCGCCGTTAGGCGCTAGGGAATGCTGCCCTAGCAAAGGAACGCTGCCCTAGCAAGGGAACGCTCACCAAGACGGGACAAGGAATGAGTAAATTTACAAAAATTTGCATTTAATTATAGTCCCAATCCTCAAATACCTAAAATTCGATTCCAGGTTGGGCTTTAATTCCTTGTTCACGAAATGGATGTTTAACTAACGTCATTTCCGTTACTAAATCAGCGATCGCAATTAATTCTTCAGGTGCGCCTCTGCCTGTCAAAATTACGTGAGAATTTGCTGGTTTTTGTTTTAAGCCTGCAATTACAGTGTTAACGTCTAGATATCCTAACTTTAAGGCGATATTAATCTCATCTAGCAATACTAATCTATATTCGGGGTCAACGATATAGCTTAATCCCTTCTCCCAAGCAGCAGTCGCCATTTCTATATCTCGATCTCGGTCTTGAGTATCCCAGGTAAATCCTTCGCCCATGGCGTGAAATTTTAACCGATCTGACCATTTCTCTAGTACCGCTTTTTCGGCAGGTTCCCATGCTCCTTTAATAAACTGTACAATTGCCACGTTGTAACCATGACCAAGCGATCGCATTACCATTCCTAAAGCAGCGGTGGTTTTGCCTTTGCCATTGCCCGTATTAACGACAATTAGACCCTTTTCTTGGTTTTTCTCGGCTAAACGTTTTTCCTGCACCTCCTGGCGACGCTGCATCTTCTGCTTGTGCTGTTCGCTGCTAACTGTAGTTCCGCTCATGGTTATTGTACGAGCGAACGACCGTTCGCCTCTAAATGATTATATGAGTAGTTTAGCAACAGGGAGTAAATCACAAGCGATCGATAATTAGGTAATTTAAACTTGAAATAATATTTTTACTGCATTAAATCAATGGATTTTAAAAATTCACAACTATTGTATTCAAATTTCAGATATTTTTAAAAATTAGTCCAGATTAGCTATCCAGCCAATGATAAGGTAGTAGAGCAGACAGTTTTATTGTTTTTGATCGAGAAATGATTACTTGAGCATTGCGATTCAATAAATTGATTAAAATTATTAATTCCCTGCAACGCCCGCATGGTGGAACTATTCCATGCTTATTAACAGCAACTATTTTAGTTATTTTGGTTTCACGATGTTTGAGCATTTCTGCGACTGCTGCGTGTTCAGCGCAAAAACCCAGACCACAGGCATAATCAAGACAAATACCACTGTAAACATTTTTATTAGCTGTCAATAATGCTGTACCAACTGTCCCTGCTGAACTTCCTCCGCCAGCTAAAGAAATTTCTCCTACAGTTGATTGGGCTATATCTATTAATTTGTTATTATTCATGTTTTGTAAACTTGAGAAAACATTAGGCTAGCCATTGATTGCAATTGCGATTAATTTTCTTTCTTTATTTAGTGTATTTTTAAGTACTCGTAAATTCTAATTACTGTGACAATTTCTACCGATAAATTAAAACCAGATTGGGCAGGAGAGGATCTACTTTCTCGCTTGGTTAACCTGCTAATTCAAACCAAACCAATATACAGAGTGATGCAGCGTCAAGCGCGACAGGTATTGATCGAGACTGCTGAAAAAAACGGTATTCCCTGGCGCAACAATTATCAGGAATTAGAACAGTCTGGGGCAAAGGAATTATTAGACTCCCTGACCAATAAAGATTTAGTTTATCCCGACTACTATCGAGTACCTTTTCATGCCTACGATGAAGGCAATCTGTGTTGGCAAGCAGCTTTTGAAGCTCCTTCTGCAACTTATTCTATGGGGTTAAGAGTTTGGAAAGATGAAGATATTACCTGGCAAACAGCACAGCAAAGATTGCGCCATAGTTTTTATCAGACACTAGAACAATATACACCAGAAACAATTACAGATATTTTAGATTTGGGTTGTTCTGTGGGTATTTCTACTCTAGAATTACATCGCTACTTTAACCAGAAACAAGAGAGCGCAATCAACACCATTGGTTTGGATTTATCTCCCTATATGTTGGCTGTGGCAAAAACTATCGATACTCAATCAGAAATCGCTCAATGGCTGCATGGCATGGGAGAATCTACAAAATTAGCAGATAATTCCTTGGATTTAGTTACCCTACAATTTGTCATTCATGAGTTACCCCACCAAGCAACTCAAAAAATCTTCAAGGAAGTGTTACGCATTCTCAAACCAGGGGGTGTAATGGGAATTGTGGATAATAATCCCGCCTCTGCTGTAATTCAAAGCTTACCCCCAGTACTATTTACCCTCATGAAAAGCACTGAACCTTGGAGTGATGACTATTATACTTTTGATGTAGAAGCATCAGTCACCAAAGCGGGTTTTAATTATCAAACTACTGTAGCAAGCGATCCTCGCCATCGGACAATTATTGGTACTAAGCCAATAGTATAGGACTGACTTTTGACTTCCAAAACAAATAGCTTACCTAAACAAACAGGATTCGGTGTAATTTAATTTTTTATAGCTGCAAAAATTCTTGAGCCTTATTTACTACATTAGCAAGTGAGTCAGATTTAAAAGGAGAAACCAAGCTGGCTGAACTTACCAACTCCTGAAACGGAGATTTTCCACCCCGTTGACATAGGGCAATATAGTCAGTCAAAGTTTGTTCAAAATCTGATTCTGCTTTGACCCAAAACTGCATCGCGCAGCACAAAGCCAAGGTGTAATCGATGTAATAAAAAGGATAGCAATAAATATGCTGTTTTTCCTGCCACAAACCACCTTGGGCAGGATATGCTAAATCGCCATATTGTCGCCAGGGAAGATAACGCGCCTCCATTTGCTGCCACATTTGGTTTCTTGCTTGGGGAGTAGCTTCGGGGTTAGCATAAACTAAATGCTGAAAATGGTCTACCGCACAGCCATAGGGCAGAAATAAGATTGATTGTGCCAAATGAATTTCTCGAAAACGATCTGCATCATCACCAAAGAACTTATCCATCTGTGACCAAGTTAAAAACTCTAAACTCATAGAATGGATTTCGCAGGATTCATAGGTAGGCCAAAGATAGTCGGTAGGAAGATTACGGCTTTTCCAAGCCTGAAAAGCATGACCCATTTCGTGAGTGAAAACTTCAACATCCCCTTGGGTGCCGTTGAAATTGGCAAAGATGTAGGGAATACCCTCTTGAGGAAAACCAGTACAGAAACCACCCCCAGCTTTACCAGGGCGAGTTTTGAGATCGAGAAAGTTGCCTTGGTTCATCAGGTTAAAAAAGCTGCCTAACTCTGGGTGCAGGTTATCAAACATCGATTGTGCCTGGTTTAGCATCCAGTCATGATCTCCTTTAGGTTTTGGGTTTCCCTGTAGATCGAATACCGACTCATCCCAAAAATTAACCGTATCTAAGTTGAGCTTTTCGGCTTTTGTGGCAATTATTTTTTGCGCTAAGGGAACAACATTATCTACTACTCCTTGACGATAATTTTCTACGTCAGCTTCCGTATAGTCGATACGCTGCATCCGCTTGTAGCCCAAACCAATGTAGTTGTCGTAGCCTAGCTTTTGCGCCATGCCATGACGTAATTTAACTAGCCGATCAAAAATACTGTCTAGCTGGGATTGATGCTGACTAAAGAAATTCCAACGGGCTTTTTCTGCTTGATAACGGACATGGCGATCGCAATCTTGAGTATATTTACGAATCCCCGACAGGTTTACCTTCTCTCCTTGAAACTCGATTTCAGCCGAGGCTAAAAGCTCTACATACTGATTAACAAGTTTAGACTCTTGAACCAGATCGGCTTCAATTGCGGGTTCAAAAGTGGTAACATCTGCTGACCAGAGGCTAAAAGCTTGTTTACCTAGGATAGACTCAAATTCTTTTCTATCTGGGCTATCTAATAATCTTTGCTTCATGGCGATCGCCAAGGCAGTCAGTTTTGGCTGTAGCTCATCACTATATTCCTGCGCTTGTTTATAATCTTTGTTGGTTGTATCTTGACTAAAATGGAGGGAGGTCAAAGAAGACCAATTATCTAAGCGACGACGTAAATTATCCCACTGTTGTAAAGCCTGTTTTTTTGCCTCGGTAGTATGTGCCTGATCTAAAGCAGCATTAATATTCTCATACTCTGCGGTAACGTCTTTTATATTAGGCGTTTGGGCTTGAATATCGGCAAAATTAAGCGTCTGACTCATGATTAACAGGGATAAATTGTTACACCTATAAATTTTAACGAAGTTTGCTACTTCAAAGTATGGATCGAACATTTATTGCTAATATACAGAAGCTGATCGAGCGCGATCGCGATTTGGCGAAGATAGTTGACGCTTATGGCTATCCTCCTCAATGGCAAAGAAAGCCTGGTTTTCCTACCTTAATCCGCATTATTTTAGAGCAGCAGGTTTCCTACGCCTCGGCTAAGGCAGCTTTTGAACGTCTTAATAAGGCAGTAGACAATTTGACCCCAGCCAGCTTTTTATCTTTAGACGATGCTGGACTCAAAGCAATTGGCTTTAGTCGTCAGAAAACTAGATATGGTCGTGAATTGGCTCAAGCTATAGTTGATCGCAGTTTAGATTTAGCAAGTTTAGACAAGCTAGATGATTTAACCATTAGAAAGAAACTGACCGCAATCAAAGGCATTGGAGACTGGACTGTAGATATCTACTTGATGATGGCTTTGCAACGCCTGGATGTATTTCCCTCTAAAGATTTAGCCGTGGCGATCGCCATCAAAGAAATCAAAAATCTAGACACTCGACCCAAAGCAGCAGAATTAGAGTCGATTACTCAAGTTTGGCAACCCTATAGAGCCGTGGCTACGCAAATTCTTTGGCACTATTATCTTAATCGCCAACCCCTAAAAAAAGCTAAGTGATCTTGGCAATCTCTAAAAACTTGGGCATCTCAATTAGAATTTAATTTACTGCACTTTTGGGTTGAGTAGAACACACAAGTTTAATCTAAAGAGCTAAAAGCTAAAAACCAGTTAATCCCGAACGTAGTTCTATCCAATTGAACGAGAAGGGCGGTCGGGTCAGTTGCAGCTAAAGCCTTACTCCACCTTGACCACCCTCGACAGTTTGCTCAAGTCGAGAAAGGGGTACTAGATGCGGACAAGTCCTTTCTCGCATCTGACCTGCCCAACGCAACCTACTTCACCGCAACGCAACTGTCTTGCAATCGAGTTGTTGAAAACCGCTGTAAAAGACTGAGGCATTATAATCTAAAGCAAATAGAGTATTAGAGTAAATTTAATGACTAACCTAGATAAAGTTTTAGATGAGGCAATGGATTTGCCACTAGAACAACAGGAAATGCTGATTCAAATTTTACAACATCGTATTATTGAGCGACGTAGAGATGAAATTGCTCAAGATGCTACATTTTCACTAGCAGAGTTTAAAGCAGGTAAGCTCAAAGCTCAAAATGCTCAAGATGTGATTGTAGAATTACGCGAATTTCTGCATGAATAATGAGTAAAATAGTTCTCTCTAATAAATTCAAGAGAGCATTCCGTAAATTTGTTCGTCGTAATACACAGTTGCAAGTAAGAATTGAGAGAACCATTACTGAGTTGTCTGATGATATATTTAATCCTTCTCTAGGTACTCATAAACTAGAAGGAAAATTATCAGGTTTGTTATCTTGTTCTTGTGGTTATGATTGCCGCCTTGTCTTTGCTATTGAAACAGACAAAGAAAGCGGTGAAACAATATTAGTTTTATTAGATGTTGGGACTCATGATGAAGTTTATTGAAAAATATAAAACATTAAAATTATTAGCCAATTATTAGCAACGCCGATTTTTACTAAATTTTTTCGAGAATCAAATTAAGGCGATCGCTAATTCTTCCTTGCCAACCTGGTTCAACAATATTTGTGCCTGTAGGTTCAATGATAATTGCTGGGGAATCTATTATATCTCCTGGTTGAAGACTTTCTCTTTGATATACAGAGGCATCATGCCAAGCATCAGCAGTGTAGATGGGAACGGATGTAACTGCTTGAGGTGAATTATTATTTTGCCGTTTAATCAGGTTTAATTCGGGACTATAGGTCGGGCAAATTAATTCGATAGAGATAGTTTCTACCACAAGATCCTTGCCAGCCATTACAAAGCCATAGCGTTGAGTATATTGTTGTTCAAACTGCGATCGCATTGCTGGAATATCGGCAAAATCTACAATTAGGCTAGAGTCTACCCCGCTATATTTGAGATGTACCTTCGCTAAAATTTGGATTTCTGGTGTTTCAACCTGTACCAATTCTGTTTCGGCTTGAGTAGTTAATGTTTGGAAAGCCTGTTCTAAAGTTGCTAGTAACTCTGGTTTTAATTCTGCTTCAATAGATTTCTCTTTCATAATTCTCATCTCCGCTAGCCCGATACCATAGGCAGATAACACTCCCGCGTAGGGATGAATGAAAATTCGCTTGATGCCCAACACATCAGCAATTAGACAGGCGTGCTGTCCTCCCGCGCCACCAAAGCAACAAAGAGTGTAGGTGGAAACATCGTAACCTTTTTGTAAAGATATCTTTTTAATTGCTTGAGCCATATTCGCAACTGCGATCGCCAAAAACCCAGAGGCAATTTGTTCGGGTGTTTTACCGTCTTGAATTTGGTTAGCTAAAGTTTGAAATTTTTTTTGGACAATCTGCCGATCTAAAGGTGCATCACCGTCGATCCCAAATACTTTAGGAAAAAACTCTGGCTGAAGTTTCCCTACCATTACGTTGCAGTCAGTAACGGTTAAATCACCACCCTTGCCATAGGCAGCAGCACCAGGATCTGCCCCCGCAGATTCGGGACCTACCCGATAGCGACTACCATCAAAGTAAAGAATTGAACCGCCTCCCGCTGCTACGGTATGGATGGACATCATCGGCGATCGCAATCTAACCCCAGCCACTTCTGTTTCTAAGCTACGTTCATACTCTCCTGCATAATGGCTGACATCGGTAGATGTTCCCCCCATATCAAAGCCAATTATCTTGTCATAGCCAGCCAAAGCACAGGTTTTGACTGCCCCCACAATGCCCCCCGCAGGACCAGAAAGAATGCTATCTTTGCCTTGAAACAAATCTGCATCTACTAGTCCACCATTGGACTGCATAAACATTAGCCTAACTGGGTTTTGAGCTGTATCTAAATGTTGAGTAAAGCGATCTACATAACGACGCAAAATCGGAGAAAGATAGGCATCTACGACGGTGGTGTCTCCCCGTGAGATAAATTTAATTAACGGGCTAACCTGATGGGAAATAGATATTTGAGTAAAGCCTATTTCATGGGCAATATTAGCAACTTCTAACTCATGGTGAGGATAGCGATAGCTGTGTATTAAAACAATGGCGCAACTGCGTATTCCTAAGCTGTATGCAGCCTGTAGATCTTGTTTTGCTTTTAAGACATCAACAGCAATTAGTTCATTGCCCTGGGCATCATAACGTTCGTTAATTTCTACTACCTGTTCATAAAGCATCTCAGGCAGAATAATCTCTAAGGCAAAAATATCAGGACGGTTTTGATAGCCAATACGCAAAGCATCTTTAAATCCTTGAGTGATGGCTAAAACAGTGCGATCGCCTTTTCTCTCTAGGAGGGCGTTAGTTGCCACTGTCGTTCCCATTTTGATCGCTTCTATCTGGGCTGTAGGAATGGGCTGATGGCGATCAATGCCCATCACGTCTCTAATTCCCTGAATCGGTGCATCCTCGTATTGTTCGGGATTTTCTGATAACAACTTATGAATTACAATTTCTCCTGCAGGGTTTTGCGCCACAATATCGGTAAATGTGCCACCGCGATCTATCCAGAATTGCCAACGTGAACTCATAGCTAAGTTATATTTTACGCCTGATGTATATTATAGGAAGATAGAGAAAAACCCCGATGCTCGTCACCGTTTCTCCGCAGAAATAATCAGTTACTGTGTTTGGCTTGACAACAGTTTTTCTCTTAACTTCAGGGATATATCTCTATGGTTTATTACTTGTGGCGTTGATTGTTTTGCTGGAATTATTTAAAAAGAAAAATGCTTGCTTGGGGACATATAGGCTTAATTGCTGAATTGATTATATTTTATTCAGTTAAATTGCTGAGGAAATTTGTAGTCACTTTTTATATAGTATTAATAATTGATTTGTAGACTTGTATGGTCGAAAGAAGAAAAAGGTATCAGCAACTACTACTGACACCTTTGGAGTCCCACGAACTGTGAAATACCAAATAAAAAAATTTGGTACTCATACAGGATAGTCCGAATTTTTTCCTGTAATGTATCAGATTTTACCATCTATTTTTTTCTATTGCTATGGATTATCTAAAACTTTCATGACAAAATAATTGCATCTGAATCTCGATTAATTAACAACGCAGTTATGTCACAGAGTAAATAAACTTTCTAAAAGCTGATATGTCAAGCAGCACATCGTAGATAAAATCGATGGGTATTAGCAATCCTAAGTTTTCTGACTCTATAGCGATCGCCTGAATCCAATCCTCTAATTTCCTTGATTTTTACATTTCGGGTAAACCAAACGCTTTAATTACCTTACCTACATTGGTAACAAATGAGCTTAAAGCCCCATAATATACATTCGCAATAGTTGAATAACCTGAGTTCGGGATAACTGAGAAGCCTTACTTTTTTGATGGCTAAAAATACTATTCCTTCGTATAAATCACCGTCAAAATTGTCTTAACCTGAAAGTAGCGTTAAACACTTTGAATAATAGGAAATTGGAAAAAATTTTATTTACATAAGAAAAAGGCTTCGGGAGTCTTGCCGTGTTTCGACCCCAAAACCTTTCTCTCTTACACTTACTCCTCACACACAATTAATAGTTTACGAAAGCTATTCGATCGCTGCTGTATTTTGAGTGCCACTTTATGTATTGTCATAATATTTGAGCAACCTTAAAGAACTAAGCCTATTCAGCTAACCACAGAGGGTTCTTTATTTTTACTATCGAAGAAAGTTTTCAAGATACTTTCTGCCATTTGAGGACTGCTCAAGCCTAAACTAGCTTTTGATTGGTCGGGGGTAGCATGATCGACCAAAATGTCTGGTACGCCAAAGCGTTCGACTGGTACTAAAACATTATGCTCTTGAAGAGCTTCTAGCACTGCCGAACCAAATCCACCCATAAGACAGCCTTCTTCTAAAGTAACTACTTTACCTATACGTTTAGCTAAAGGAACTATCAAATCTGTGTCTAGAGGTTTAACAAAGCGAGCATTAATTACTGTAGCTTCAATACCGTGTTCGCTCAATATTTCAGCTACCTGTAAAGCGGGATATACCTGAGTGCCATAACCAACTAGAAGTAAGTCGTCGCCACTGCGAAGAATTTCCCCTTTGCCGATCTCAATCGCTTCCCAGCCTTCTTCCATCAAAGGTACACCAATACCGTTATCACGGGAGTAACGCATGGCGATCGCACCATAATTGTAGTTAACGCCTGTCACTACCATCTGCTGGAGTTCAGCCTCGTCTTTTGGTGCCATGACGACAATATTAGGAATACACCGTAAATAAGCAATATCGTACATTCCCTGATGAGTTGGACCATCTGCGCCGACAATTCCTGCTCGATCTAAACAAAAGAAGACAGGTAGCTTTTGAATACAGATATCATGAATGATCTGATCGTAAGCTCGCTGCAAGAAAGTTGAATAAATGGCGACTACAGGCTTCATCCCTTCACAAGCCATTCCTGCTGATAGGGTTACAGCGTGTTGTTCGGCAATGCCGACATCGATATATTGCTTGGGTAGTTTGCTTTGGAGTTTGTCTAAACCTGTTCCCGTTGCCATCGCTGCGGTAATACCCACAATTTTTGGGTCGTTTTCTGCCAGGGTGGTTAGAGTATCAGCAAATACTTTGCAATATTTAGGAGGCTTAGGTTTGGTAGCGGGAATACCTTTACCTGTAGCTAAATTAAAAGGACTTTGAGCATGATAGCCTACCTGATCTTTTTCAGCGATCGCATATCCTTTCCCTTTTACCGTTGCTACATGAACCAATACTGGACCAGGTACTTTATGCGCCTGCTTAAAGGTAGAAATTAATTCTGCTAAATTATGTCCATCAATGGGACCAAAATACTTGAAGCCTAATTCTTCAATCACTGCACCAACTTTTGGCACAGCCAGCCGTTTCATTCCTTCTTTGACTCTTTCCATTTCTGGGGTTAAAGATTCACCGAAGAAGGGTAGCTGTTTAAATTGTTCTTCTAAGTTGTCAGAAAGAAACTGCACGGGGTCAGATAGTCGAACTTTGTTCAGGTAGCGGGAAATAGCCCCTACGTTAGGAGAAATAGACATTTCGTTATCGTTTAACACCACCATTAAATTAGTGTTAGGCAGATGTCCTGCATGGTTGATAGCTTCAAGTGCCATCCCCCCAGTCAAAGCACCATCGCCGATAATCGCTACACATTTAAAATCTTCTCCTTTGGCATCCCTTGCCAACGCCATGCCTAAGGCTGCGGAAATGCTTGTCGAGGCGTGACCCGCACCAAAATGATCGAATTTATTTTCACTTCGTTTTAAATAGCCAGCGACACCATCTTTTTGCCGTAAAGTATTAAATTTATTGTATCTACCCGTGAGCAATTTATGGGGGTAAGCCTGATGTCCCACATCCCAGGTCACTTTGTCGCGGTCTAAGTCCAAAGTTTGATAGAGGGCAATGGTTAGCTCTACTACTCCTAGACCTGGACCTAAATGACCTCCACTAGCTGCAACTGTTTGTAAATGTTTTTCTCTTATTTGGCGGGCGATTTTCTCAAGTTGTCGGATTGATAAACCGTGCAACTGATTTGGGTGAGTTATTTCACTTAAATGCATACTGCCGTGTTCTCTAATAACAGATTATCTATTTATTCTTGAATTGATTATCCTACTTTCTCTGTCCTCAAAGAGAAAATTGGATACTTTTCTCAATGTGATAAAGTTGAATACTGGTTTTTCTTAATGTTTAGTCTATTATTTTGGCAAAAAAGTATATTCTATTTTTTAATAATTTAAGAACTATTTTAGATGTATTTAATTTTTTGCCTGTATTTTTATTGTAGCTTTTTGCCTCAGAAGATTACTAAACCTGAGTTAGGGATAAGCTAAAATTCCAGTAAAAGTAATTTTACTGGAATCTTATAAAACTTGTTTGAAAGTTCATTTTTTATATATAGAAATCAATGCCCTGATTGTCTTAGCAGTTATGATGCTTGACCAATCTTTGGCTCAATACCAGCTATTAAACGTTGAATATTAGTTTTGTGACGTAAGATCACGTACAGTCCTGCCAAAAAGCCAAAGATTGAATAGGCTGGAGGTTGATTTAAAGCAACCATTAAAATATTAACGGCGATCGCACCGCAAATTGAACTGAGAGAAACTATTCTAGAAATACTCAAAGTAATTCCAAAGCTTGCTAAAGTTCCCAAAGCAATAGCAGGGTTCATCACTAGCAAAACACCCAAAGCAGTAGCAACTGATTTACCTCCACTAAAGTTGAGCCAAATAGACTTACTGTGTCCGATAATGGCGCTTAAAGCTGCACCTGTAATTAACCAAGAATGCCAGTCAACAGGTAAGGTTTGGCTAGGGGCAAAGTAATAAAAAAGGTTAACTACCGCTAATGCTAATAAACCCTTAAATAAGTCTATTATTAATACTGCGATCGCCGCCGATTTACCCACAGTTCGCAAAACATTTGTAGCTCCTGTTGAACCTGAACCATGTTCTCTAATATCAATTCTTTTAAGATAACGTCCGACTATATATCCTGTCGGAATCGATCCCAATAGGTAAGCAGTTAAAATTAGTAATGCGCTAATAGCAAAATATACCACCATGATTTAGTTCGTCGTATTAAAATATCGTACGACCAGTCTAACGGTTTTTTGCGATAAAATAATACTTCTACTAATAGATATTTGCTTTAATTATTATCTTTCGCGGGATAGTAGCTAACCCCAAGAAAAGATGAACTTTTGTAATTTTACTAACGGGGATCGCCTATAGTTATTTTACAGTATACTGCACTGCTAACAATTGTCTTTAAAAAAATTAAACATTTTTTTTTTTGATTATAAATGAATCCTAATCCACCAAGAAAAAGTAACATAGGCGTTAACCAGTCTCCCCAGCGCACATATAGAGTTTTGTTTTGGCGACGATAGATAGTGTGAGCGTGAATTGCATATTTATTAATATCTGAGATCCAAAGAGTATGACCGTGAGGATCGACAATCGCACTATAGCCTGTATTGGTGGCTCTAGCTGTCCAGCGATCGGTTTCTATCGCCCGCATCACGTCATGGGCATGATGTTGGCTAGGCATCGTCGTGCTATAATGGGCATTATTCGATGCAGTAATGATAAACTCGCCCCCTGCTCTGGCCTGTCGCCAAAAATGCTTGGGAAAAGCAGACTCGTAGCAGATAGCTATTATTGCTCTGCCAAAAGGAGTATCAAAGATCTGATCGCTTTTGCCAGCAGCTAGATGAGCATTTAAGGGTGAAAGGCGATCAATTATTTTGCCAAAGACAGACTCAAAGGGGATGTATTCTCCCAAAGGAACAAGCTTATATTTGTCGTAGCGACTATAGGTTTTTCCTTCACCAGTTAAAGTAAATATACTATTAGTGTAGCTATTGCCATCCCTACCGTTTGCACCTACCCATGCAGGAATTTTGGCTGTAATTACTGCCTGATAAAAACTAGAGCCATTAATAATATCCTGCCAATAGAAAGGTAAAGCACCTTCAGGGGTTAAGACTACATCTACTCCCTGTTTAGCTAGTCTTTGATAACCAGAAGTATATCCAGAGATCGCTTTGCGCCAGCCTCCAGAATAGAGCTTGATTTCATTGGCAATATTTCCTTGAATAATGCCAACTTTTATCGGTGCTAGATTATCTTTTGATACTGGTATTTGATAAAGATAATAACCTACAAGATGACCTGTAATTAAAACTATTAGAGAAGTTATCGATAATAGTTTAATTCTCAAATTAGCATGATTCGGCAAAGCTAAAATAGCTTCTGCCAGTAAACCATTAACTGCAATAATGATCGCTGCAACGGTATTAACTCCAGAGATTTTGCCTAACTGTAGAATAACTAAATTGTGGGGACTTTGAGTATAGGCGATCGCTGGCCACCACAAAGGGGAATAGCTCCATAATGTTTCTAAACTACACCATAAAGCTACGCCAATTAAAACCAAGATCAGACTACTAAATAACTTTCTAGGGCGAATTCTTTGACCAATAAAGCCGATAAAAATTGCCCAAGTTACTACTACTCCTGTACCCCATAAGCTAATAAAAACCCAGCAAAAAATGGCGATCGCTAAACTAGCCAACCAAGGAACACCCATCCAAGTCATCGGATGTATTCCAGTAATCCAAAATAAAGCCATGCCGTCATAGCCAACTCCCCAAGCTAAAGCAATAATAGCTATCTGTTTTAGCGACTTTTGCTGTCTAATTAAAACCCATAAAGGAGTCAGAGCAAACCAAGCAAAATACCAAGCACTAAATGGTGCTGGTGCTAACCCCATTAAGAAACCGCTTAGTAAAGATATGATGATGATTCGGATTCTCAGTGGTAATAATTTCATCAAATCTCAAGCAATTGATGAGTATTTCAGTAATCACAACTGGACTTGTGCCAATACCAGAATGAGCTGTTTAAACACTGGCTTGTAAGTAGCTGGCTATTTAAGAAGCTTTAAGATCGCGACGAAAATGTTGTTTAAATATACAGACTGAATATTTGGTGTCGTGTCGTACCACCACAGCAAAAGAAAAACTTGTAAAGAGATCGACAAATAATTGATCGATCTCTTTACTATCTGTCTAGAGACAGATTACTAAAGTATTTAGCGTATGTATTCTTTTAGTATGCTGTTGCGGTTAGGATGACGCAGTTTGCGTAGTGCTTTAGCTTCAATTTGACGAATACGCTCGCGGGTAACATTAAAAATTTGTCCAATTTCCTCTAATGTTTTCATGCGACCATCATCTAAGCCGTAGCGTAAGCGCAAAACGTCTCGTTCGCGAGGGCTAAGAGTGTCTAACACACTTTCTAAATCTTCTCTAAGTAAACTTTTAGACACCTGATCTTCTGGAGTCTCTCCATCTGCCTCAATAAAATCGCCCAAACGAGAGTCTTCTTCTTTACCAATAGGTGTTTCTAAGGAGATAGGCAATTGAGCCGATTTAGCAATAAATCTAAGCTTCTCAATGGTCATTTCCATGCGAGTAGCAATCTCTTCTTCTGTAGGCTTGCGTCCTCGCTCTTGAGAAAGTAGCTTAGTAGTTTTTTTAATACGAGAAATAGTTTCATATAGGTGAACAGGAAGGCGAATAGTGCGAGACTGATCGGCGATCGCTCTGGTAATTGCCTGTCTGATCCACCAGGTAGCATAGGTAGAAAATTTATAGCCTTTTTCATGATCGAATTTTTCGGCTGCTCTAATCAAACCAAGAGAACCTTCTTGAATCAAGTCCTGAAAAGATAAACCACGATTCATATATTTTTTGGCGATGGAAACAACCAACCGCAGGTTGGACTGCACCATCTTGTCTTTAGCTCTCCTGCCGATGTAGAGACGACGACGGAATTTGGGATATTCCATGTCTACTTCTCTTGCCCACTCTTCTTCACTAGCTTCGTGACCTAGGCCGTCTTCTAAACTATCTTTTAGTCTTTCTAGTTCCAATAAATCAGCAATTTGACGGGCTAATTCAATTTCTTCCTCTGCTCTTAAAAGTCTAATGCGACCTATTTCTTGCAGATAGATGCGAATAGAATCTTCAGTATAAGGTTTTTTTCTGCCACGTTCGACACGCTTAGTACCAGTGGCTTTTTTCTTTTTGCCTTTTGCCACTGGCTTAAGATCGACATTGTCTTTTACTTTTTTGGAATCCTCTTCAATGAGGCTTTCCCAGTCGTTTCCAGGATTGGCGATCGTTGCTAGAACTTGATTAGCTTGGGTCATGCCGTTTTCCTCTTGCTCCTTCAGTGAAAATTTAATGATATTTTTTTAGTTAACTTTTGTTAAGTTGAAACTAGCTTGTGTCTAATTACACTTAACTTGATTATTGAAATCGCTTATCTGCTGACAAATAACGGTTTAATCCTTGTGTGTCATTGTTGAGATAAATTTTCTAGCGGGTATTATTAACTAGAAGCTGGCGATATTTTTCGATTTTAGCCTTGATCGCCATAAGTTTGGTAAATATTAAATAGAAATTTGGTAGTTTTTACACAAGATTTATCAAGAAATTACAAAATTTTCTGTAATTTTACTCCTATGGCATTGTAAGCAATTTGACAGAAAATAACACGTATTAATTTTTCTATCTAAGAATTTTCTTCTTTGAAAAGCTTGTACAATAGCATCCGATTAGCTTTGAATAAGATCCTGCTTGGAGCGTCTTTTTGCTTTACATTTATTCGTAATTTTGGCGTTGCTGATTTAGCGAACAAGTGCGGTGGGGATTTCTCTCAATGAGCAACTCGTTCAAGACAGCAATGACGTATAAAACAATACTTTTTGTAGCTCTTAGCTTTTAGCTCTTAAGATGACATACTACTAAAATATTTAATGGTGAAGAGCAAGTGAAAATCAACAACAAAGATTTTTATTTCTGGTTGGGTGTAAGTTTATTATTTGCTCTTTATTATGGATTATTTTTTTATTATCAGGTATTTAGCCATGAATACATAGTTCAAGATGATGCTAGACATCATGTAGTTTGGCTACAAAAATTTATCGATCCAAAGCTATTTCCTAACGATCTAATTGCTGACTATTTTCAAAGTCTTGCTCCTTTAGGATTTAAAGCACTATATTTTTTAATGGCAAAAATTGGCATTCAGCCAATTGTCTTGGCAAAAATATTGCCTCCGATACTAGGTCTGATTACTACTGTTTATATCTATTTATTTAGTTTAGAAATATTACCTCTTGCTAGCTGTGCATTTTTAAGTAGCTTATTCATCACTCAACTCATTTGGCTAAATGACGATTTAGTTTCGGCAACACCTAGAGCTTTTCTTTATCCAATCTTGGCAGCATTTTTATATTATTTATCCAAAAAGGAGCTTGTTGCTTGTTTATTATTAATGCTATTGCAAGGCTTATTTTATCCTCAGTTATTATTAGTTGAAATAATAGTATTTAGTTTAAACTTGTTAATAGTAAAGGAAAAAATATTATTTAAACTTACTTCTCAAAAAGAATCCTATATTTGGTTGATATTAGGAGTAATAGTTACGGCGATCGCACTCTATCCCGAGGTTCAAAAACCACCAGAATTAGCTACCCCTATTACCGCTCAACAAATGCAGCAAATGCCAGAGTTTAATCCTGGTGGTAGGACTCCATATTTTGGTGGTGGTTGGTTTAATTATTGGCTGGCTGGCGATAGCGGCTTAAGTTTGCCTCTTTTTCCGCCTATAGTTTGGAGTGGGTTGGCATTACCTTTTTTACTTAAAACTAAACTGCCGATTACCAAGTTAATTACCAAAAAAATCAGCATTTTAATTCAGGTTGCGATCGCATCTATCTTAATGTTTATTGCTGCCCATATTTTATTGCCAAAATTACATTTGCCAAACCGTTATACATATCATAGTCTGCGGTTTGTTATGGCAATTGCCACGGCAATTGTCTTAACGATCTTAATCAATATAGCTAAAAATTGGTTGCTAAAAAAGCTTCAGTCAAAAACCTCTTTTGAATCCTCAGAAAAAATTAAAATTGCTGTAATTACTATTTTCAGTATCACAATAATTATCCTTCCTGCTATCCCTTATGTATTTACTAATTGGTGTCAAAATTGGAGAATAGGTACGGCAACGGAGATATATCAATATTTGGCAGGGCAGCCTAAAGATACTCTTGTTGCATCCTTAAGCCAAGATGCTGATAATATTCCTGCATTTTCCCAACGGTCAATTTTGATTGGAGGTGAATTTGCCTTAGCTTATCATCCTATATATTATAATCAATTTAAACAAAGAACAATTGATTTATTAGAGGCTCAATATAGTCCAAATCCAGAAGTTTTAAAATCTTTTATCCAAAAATACAAAGTAAATTATTTACTGTTAGATAATAATGCTTTTACAGCTAATTATTTATTAGACAAAGGTTGGCTGGTTAATAGCAGTTGGTCGGCAAAAACAAACAAAAATATATCTCAGTTAGAATCAAATGTTTCTCCTGCATTACTCAAATTTGTTTTGTCTTGTTCAGTTATATCTACAGATAACTTAAATCTGGTAGATAGTAACTGTATTATAAATAATTACAATAAATAAATGACTATTTTCCTCTCTTGTAAAAGCAAAGTTCAACGCTTTTATTAATAATTTTTCTACCTAGTGTAACTAGGGCTTGCTGTAGCATCAAACATTATTATCTCAAGGGGAGACAGATAAATGTACCAAGGAAAAGCTAGCTTATTTAGTCTTTGCCACTCAAGCAGAGTTATTTCTGCTTCAAGCTGATAATCTTCTGCATTATTAATCGTGGAATGAAGTTTTAAATACGCAATAACTTTGTTGGGAAATTCACTATATTTAGCCAGCCATACGGGAAATATATTTATCCCTGACTCATTTGTGGTAAAGGTAATTACATGAGCATGAATCCCAATCTGACTTAGGTTGTTAGGTATAAGATGCTCAACCTGTAGCTCACATTGCCAATCTATAGCTGTGATAATTTGAGATGATATTTTCTTAGCACGAGAAAAATTATTGCATCCTGTTATTTGAGCTGTTTTGAGGTTAGGAGGATGATTGATAACATTTTGTTTTTGATTAAAGGCGATCGCCTTTCCGCGATCGATAATTAATAATTGCGGACAAAGATAATAAGCCTCTGCCAAATTGTGAGTAACATACAGAGTTAAACCAGGATAATTAGTCAAACGCTTGTGGAGCAATTTAATTAATCTAGCTTTTAAATTAGTATCTAAAGCCGAAAATGGTTCATCCAGCAAGGTTAAAGCAGGATTGCTAGCTAAAGCTCTGGCTAAGGCGATTCTTTGCTGTTCTCCTCCTGATAACTGGGCGGAAAAGCGATCGTGTAATAAAGGTAAATTTACTTCTTGCAATTGCTTCGTTACTTCTTTTTTGATTACTGAAGCTGAGTGTGTAACAGACATCCCAAAAGCAATATTCTCAGCCACAGTAAAATGAGGGAAAAGAGCATAATCTTGAAATACTAAACCCACAGCACGCTCTTGAGGTGGTAAGTTAATTCCTTTGGCTGAATCAAACAAAACTCTGTTATTAAGAACAATGATGCCTCTATCTGGGGTTTCTAAACCTGCAATACAGCTTAAAAGAGTGGTTTTTCCTGCTCCAGAACTTCCTAGTATACCTAAAGTATTTTGCTGGCTATCAATTGTAAAGACAATATCTAATAAAAAATCTGGTAGTTGTTTTTGAATATCTACCTCTAACTTTATTTCAGGTATTTGCTTACTTTCTTTGAGAGTTGTTCGTGAATAGCCCCTACTTTTTTTGTCGAACAGCCTAGGGGCGAACAGCTTTTCGCCCCTACTTTCCCAATAGTTGACTCCCATAATGACAACTAAAGAAATAAATAACAAAATAATTACCAACCATAAAGCCCGATCCATCGCCCCACTTTCGGCAACGAAAAAGATAGCGATAGGTATGGTTTGAGTTTTGCCAGGAATACTCCCAGCTAACATCAAGGTTGCCCCAAATTCGCCTAAAGCGCGAGCAAAAGTCAATAAAGTTCCTGCAATTAGTCCAGGTTTAGCCAAAGGTAAAATGATTCGCCAGAAAATTGTAATTTCTGAAGCTCCTAAAGTTCTCGCACAGGCAATAAAATTACTATTATTTTGCTGAAATGCTGCTAAAGCAGTCTTATACATCAAAGGAAAAGCCACTACTGTGGCTGCAACTACGGTGGCATACCAAGTAAAAATTACTCGTATGCCTACTAAATCTAGTAGTTGTCCTAAAAATCCATTTTTACCCAAAGCTAACAGCAGTAAAAATCCTACTACTGTTGGTGGCAATACCAAAGGTGCGGTAAAGATGCCATCTATTAAACCTTTACCTTTACCCTGATATCGACTCATCCACCACGCAGCCAAAACTCCTAAGCAGAAAGTAATTATCGTAGCGACTACTGCTGTTTTGAGAGATATCCAAACGGAAGCTAAAACAGTGCTATTTAACAAGAGATTTAATCGTACAAATTCAGGTAAAGCAAAATGAAGTATCTTCAGTTGTTAATTGTTAATTGACACAAAGCCATACTGCTTAAAAATAGCCTGAGCTTTGGGTGAGAAGAGGAACTGAAGCATCTGTTGAGCAGCATGGGGATGTTTGCTATCTTTAATTACGGCAACAGGATATATTATAGGGCTATGGCTTTTTGGGAGTGCGATCGCAACAGTTTTGACTTGTTTAGAAGACTCTGCATCGGTACGATAAACTATCCCTGCATCCACATTGCCCGTCTCCACATAACTTAAAACTTGACGTACATCTTTACCGTAGACACTTTTAGGTCTAACAGCAGCAATAATATTTAGGTTAGTTAATATTTCTTCAGCATATTGTCCCGCAGGAACACTTGTCGGTTCTCCTAAAGCGATTTGCTTGGTTGATTCTTTAGCTAAATCAGCAAAATCGGCAATTGATTGATTGTCTGGCGGCACTATTAAAACCATTTGGTTTCTAACTAAATCTTGGCGAGTTTTGGTTAGTAGCAGCTTTTTAGCCTCTAAATCATTCATTTGCTTTGGTGCAGCAGAAATAAAGATATCAATCGGCGCACCTTGTTCTATTTGATTTTCTAAAGAACCAGAAGAACCAAAATTAAGAGCTATCTTTATTTGAGGATGTTGTTGAGTATAAAGATCTTCAATATCAGTTAATACATCCTGCATACTAGCAGCAGCAGAAATAGTTAATTCCGTTGTCGCGGGAGTTTTTTGTTTATCTACTGTCTGGCGATTAACGGTTGGAGTACAGCTACTAATTAAACTTAAAATTAAAAATTGAAAAGCGATAAATCTCTTAGGTATATTTTTTATCCCTCTTGTCATGATCAATAAGAGTGGCTTGATTCCAAAAACTGTAGTGAGTTAAATCCTGAAGCGCATCTATAAAAAGTGATTCGGATATCACGCCTGTGTTAAGCATCCCTTATTGCTGCTGCCGTCAAGCTCTGACAAGGTTCGGGCGTTAATACTGCATGAGTCCGAATCATAAACCAGCATAACATAATCATTCGCCGATCACCAAGTAAATCCGTATTGTAATTGCACCTTACCAAGAATTTGGATTTCTACCTTTATCTAGCCTTTTAAAACTCGACTAGCATTAAGAATCGCTAACAGTGCCACACCCACATCGGCAAACACGGCTGACCAAAGAGAAGCTATTCCAACTGCTCCTAGTAAAATAAATAAAGCTTTAACTATCATTGCCAGAATGATATTCTGCCAGACAATAGAGTGGGTTTTACGAGCGATACCTATTGCTTCAGCTACTTTTGAAGGGGCATCGTCCATTAGCACCACGTCGGCAGTTTCAATCGCTGCATCCGAACCCAGCGCACCCATTGCTATACCCACATCGGCTCTAGCAATTACGGGTGCATCGTTAATTCCGTCTCCGACAAAAGCTACCTTATTCTTTTTATCTGACTTACGAATATAATGCTCGATCGCCTCTAGCTTATCTTCTGGTAGTAATTCGGCTTTGTAGGTATCTAAACCCAGCTTATCGGCAACATTCTTAGCCACAAGTCGGTTATCTCCCGTTAGCATTACGGTTTGGGTGACTCCTGCTTTTTTGAGTTGGGCGATCGCTCTGGCTGCATCTTCTTTGATTTTGTCAGAGATTAGAATATAGCCTGCATATTTACCGTCTATTGCCAAATGAACTACAGTACCTTTAACATTGCAGGTGTCGTGGTCGATATTAGCTTTGTGTAACAGGCGATCGTTTCCTGCTAATACTGACATTTCCCTAACTGTAGCGCGTATACCGTGTCCTGGGATTTCTTCATAGTCGGTAATATCAGATTCGACAATCTTATGATCGTAAGCCTCAACAATTGACCTTGCTACAGGATGATTGGATTGAGATTCTGCTAAGGCTGCTAAGGTTAGCAATTCTTGTTCGCTATAGCCGTTATAAGGAGATATCTGAGTAACTTGAAATACACCTTTGGTTAATGTTCCAGTTTTATCAAAAATAACCGTCTTGACATCGGTTAAAGCATCTAAAAAAGTAGAACCTTTGACTAAGATTCCTCTTTTTGCTGCACCACCAACCCCACCGAAGTATCCCAAGGGAATACTAATTACTAATCCGCAGGGACAAGATATGACTAATAAGACTAACGCCCGATAAACCCATAGTTCGCTTGTTGCACCAGGAATTAATAAGGGCGGTAAGATAGCAACTGCTAAAGATAAGAAAACCACTACAGGAGTGTAGTAACGAGCAAAGCGAGTAATAAATTGCTCTGTTGGGGCTTTTTTACTGCTGGCATTTTCTACCAAGTCCAAAATCTTAGCAATGGAAGATTCGGCAAATAGTTTAGTAACTCGAACTGTCAAACTACCTGTTTGGTTAATTACTCCTGCTAAGATCGTTTCCCCTTCTCTTACAGTTCGAGGTACAGATTCACCCGTGAGTGCCGAGGTATCCACCTGGGAATTACCCGCTAGTATTTCCCCATCTAGAGGAACTTTCTCCCCTGGTTTGATAATGATAATATTCCCAACTTCTACTTTCTCTGGCGCAATTTCTCTAATTTCACCATCTATCTTGAGATTCGCCGTGTCGGGGCGAACTTCTAACAATGACTCAATCGAACGACGCGATCGCCCAACTGCAAAGCCCTGAAACAATTCTCCTACCTGGAAAAACAGCATCACAGCTACGGCTTCGGGTATTTGATGAATGGCGATCGCTCCCAAGGTAGCAATGGTCATCAAGAAGTTTTCATCGAAGACTCTACCCCGCAGAATATTACGTCCCGCGCTGGTTAAAACAGTCCAGCCACTGATCAGATATGCAGGAATTAAAACTGCATATTCGGCGATCGCTCCAGGGGTATTATGCAAAGGCTGGTTAAAAATTAAGCCAACAAGAAATAAAACTATCGCAATGCTTAAAGGAATAAGTTCTTTTCGTAAGTCGGAATCATTATGAGCGTGGCTGTGGTCATGACCTTCATGTTTATGGCTTTCGACGGTAGAACAGCAGCCAGAGGAATGTTGATTTAACATTATCAAAGCAATTTGACAATTGAACAATTGAATACTTGTTCAGATAATATCTCAAAAAAAGCAACTTAGCAATAAACTAAAGCAAATAACTGACGTTACGTATTTAATCTAACTGCTCTGACAGGGTATTTGGGGTGACGGGGTGACGGGGTGACAGGAGTGTTTGAAGTAGTGAGGTTTTTACTCTACCTCCACCATCTTCACCATCTTCACCATCTTCTCTATCTCCACCATCTCCACTACTTTGACTCCTCTCCAAGTCTCCAAGTCTCCAAGTCTCTAAGATCGATGAGTGCGTAACATCAGTAAATAATCAAACCTCGTCCAAATGCTCGGCTACTTCACGATAAAGATTGCCAATATGCGCGTCTGCCAAGCTGTAATAAACATTACGACCTTCTCGACGATGTTTGACTAAGCGGAGGTTTCGTAACAAACGCAACTGATGGGATACGGCAGATTCACTCATCTTTACTACTGCTGCTAAGTCACAGACACAAAGTTCGGCTTTGAATAGTGCAGAAAGAAGTTTCAGCCGATGGGGGTCTGCCATTGCGCCAAAAAATTGAGCCATTTGTTGTGCTTTTTCTGTGGTGACGATTTCAGACTGTACTCGGCGTACTTGCTCTAAATGAACTAAAGAAGAATCACAAGTCGGTGCGTCTGATTCTGGGGAGGCTTGCTTTTTGGATTGGTCAACCTTACTCATTGTTTAGACTCTGAAACTTCTTAGTCTAGTCATTCAAACCATACTTAGTCAGCACAACTTCAAACTAGCTTCTTTGATAATGATACTCATTATTTTACCTGAATGTTTATTCAGATGAACAAATACACTTATCAATCGTTTCTATATATTCGCATTTTGGCAATCTGATAGACTAAAGCCTAGTTTTCTAGCAGTACTTTTTCGTTAAATCAATAACGTCTTCAAAAATGCACTTAATTCTCTATAGCAAACCAGGCTGCCATCTTTGTGAAGGCTTGCAGTCAAAACTAGCACAAGTAAGCAACGTTGATTTTGAGTTGGAAATTCGCGATATCAATACTAATGAGAACTGGTTTGCTGCTTATCAATACTCCATTCCCGTACTCTGTCAAAAGTTGCCTAAAGCAGAAAAAACATTGCCTCGTTTGTCTCCTCGTGCTTCGGTGGCGAAATTAGAGCAAATGTTACAGACAAATTTAACAATCTTAGGTTAAAAAAGTGTCCAAAATGTAGTAGAAACTTTTGTTTACTCAAAAAAAAATATGATGAAGCTGCGGGAACTATTAGCTAAGGCAAATCTTCAGCAACCAGAACATTCTGCTTTAGATTTGGAAGTCAATCGAGTTTGTACCAATTCTCATGCGTGCCAACAAGGAGATTTATTTATTGGAATACCTGGGACAAGAGTTGATGGAGGAGAATTTTGGCGCAGTGCCGTAGGACAAGGCGCGATCGCAGTAGTGGTAACTCCTAGTGCAGCGGATAAACAGCCTCCTACTGCCGATGCCTGTGTGATTCAAACTGAGGATACGATCGCTACCTGTAGTGCGATCGCCGCAGCTTTTCATGATTATCCTACCCACAAGCTTAAAACCATTGGCGTAACTGGCACAAACGGTAAAACTACCACCAGTCATTTAATTGAATATTTCTTACTTCAGGCGCAGCAGCCTACAGCTTTGCTGGGTACTCTCTACACCCGTTGGCAGGGATATAGCCAAACTGCTGTCCATACTACGCCTTTTTCGGTAGAATTACAGTCTCAGCTTGCAGAAGCGGTAAAAGCGGGAAATCAATACGCCGTAATGGAAGTTAGTTCCCATGCCTTAGCTCAAGGTAGAGTTAAAGCCTGTAGTTTTGAAGTGGGAGTCTTTACTAACCTGACTCAAGACCACCTTGACTATCACAAGGACATGGAAGACTATTTTCAGGCGAAGTCTTTGCTATTTACTCCCGAATATCTCAAGGGTAAAGCCATTATCAATCTAGATGATGCTTATGGTAAGCGTTTGATTGATCGGCTCGATCGCAGCAAGGTTTGGACTTACAGCGTAAACGATCGGGCTGCGGATTTATATACCAGTAACTTAGATTATCAATCCACAGGAGTTAAAGGTATTTTACATACTCCCGTAGGCGAGATGGCTTTTGATTCTCCTTTGGTTGGTCAATTTAACTTAGCTAACCTTCTCGCAGCAGTGGGAACAGCCTTGTATTTGGGTGTAAAATTACAAGTTTTGGTAGATTGCTTACCAAACTTTGCAGGTGTACCAGGCAGAATGGAACGAGTCCAGCTTACTCCCGAACAAGATATTAGCGTTATCGTCGATTACGCCCATACTCCTGATAGTTTAGAAAACTTGCTCAAGGCTTCCCGCCCTTTTATTAGTGGCAAAATGATTTGTGTCTTTGGCTGTGGTGGCGATCGCGATCGCACTAAACGCCCCTTGATGGGTAAAATTGCCGCTGAATTGGCAGACGTGGCGGTAGTTACATCAGACAACCCCCGTACTGAAAACCCCGATCAGATTCTTAAAGATATAGTAGCAGGGATTCCTCTGACGGTTGAACCAATGGTTATTAGCGATCGCGCCAAGGCGATCTCCACAGCAATCGAGCAAGCACAGCCAGGAGATGGGGTACTAATTGCTGGCAAGGGACATGAAGACTATCAAATATTAGGTACAGAGAAAATTCATTTTGATGATCGCGAACAGGCAAGAATTGCTTTGGGCGATCGTTAAACTTTAGAAGAGCGTTGTATTATTGCGAAAATAAGCAACGCTTTACGCATTCATCAACGCCAGTAATCTTATGGCGGGATGGGAGTAAGTTTAAGTTTAATAATCATTAAAGTTCAGGTTTCGGGTTTCGCTTATGATAATTGATATAATGATTTGAACAGAGTTAAGATCATGCCGGTCAAAGAAGATACAGTTAGTTCTCTTTTAGAGCCTTTTCAACGTTTTGGCGTAAATCTGGATTTAACTAGAATTAAAAAACTACTGGCTGCTCTAAGAAATCCGCAAGCTAAAGTGCCAATTATTCATGTTGCGGGAACAAATGGCAAGGGATCTGTATGCGCTTATCTGTCTTCAATTTTGACGGAAAGTGGTTATCGAGTCGGACGATATACTTCCCCTCATTTAGTAAACTGGACTGAAAGAATTTGTCTGAACGAGCAGGAAATAAGTACGCCCGATTTAGTTGAAGTGCTACAAGAGGTTAAACAGGCTATTGACCCTGACTCCCAAAGTCCGACTCAGTTTGAGGTAATTACCGCAGCAGCCTGGCTCTATTTTGCTAAATCACAGGTAGACATTGCCGTGATGGAAGTAGGGTTAGGTGGTAGACTGGATGCTACTAATGTCAGCGATCGCCCTTTAGTTAGTATTATTACTTCCCTAAGTAAAGAACATTGGCAGCGTCTTGGTCCAACCGTAGCTGATATTGCCAGAGAAAAAGCAGGGGTGCTTAAAGCAAATTGCCCTGCTGTCGTTGGTCAACTTCCCCCTGAAGCTAAACAAGTGGTAGTAGAAAAAGCGCGAGAATTAAACGCGCCGATCGCTTGGATTGAGCCAGCCCAGACAATTCATTTAGCAAATCAAAATGATGCTCGCTGGGCAGAATACCAAGATCTTAAATATCCCTTGCCCCTATTAGGAGAAGTGCAGTTAAGTAATTCGGCGATCGCGATCGCCACAATTAAAATTTTACAGCAGCAGGGTTGGCATATTCCTGAACTAGCGATTCAAACGGGAATGAATAAAACCCGTTGGCTAGGAAGACTACAGTGGACAACCTGGAACAATCATCCCCTATTAATTGACGGGGCGCACAACCCTGCTGCTGCGATCGCTCTTAGAAGCTATGTTGATACTTTGAACCAGTCTGTCATTTGGGTTATGGGTATGCTATCGACTAAAGACCACAAAGATGTGCTGAAAGTACTTTTAAAACCTCAAGACGAACTACATTTAGTTCCCGTCCCCGATCATAGCAGTGCTGAACCTGCAAAACTGGCATCAATAGCTCAACAGGTTTGTCCCCATTTAAGTTACTGTAAAACTTACGACAGTGTTTTCTCTGCATTGGATGTAGCAATTAATTCTGCTGATAACCCTGCAATAGATTCCTTAGTTGTTTTGTGTGGCTCTTTATATCTGATAGGTCACTTGTTCAAAAACTCAAATATTTCTTAGCAACTGTATTTTTTTAGCCCAATTCAAAAAGACTACCGTGAGGGAGACAGTCCTGAAGAAGACTGTCCAAGAGGAGGAGGCGTTATAGTATTAGATTCTTCTTGGCTGCTGGGAATTTCTAAAGATGTACTGCTATCTTCTAGGGGGCTAGTTAAACTACTACCTGATGTACTATCTTCTAACGGGCTAGTTAAACTATTTGACGTTGAGCTATTAAAATTGTTACTAGAGGATGGCTGACTATAGTTGGGAGTCATCGACTGAGCATTCTCAGTAGCCATGTTTTCTTCAATTGTTTTATTTCTCTCAACGCTAGAATTATTATCTTTTAGGGGACTTTCTGGGGAAAGACTCGAACTTCCTGAAGATCTAATAGTTTTAGGTGGATGTGAATACGTACCAGTAGGAATCCCTTCTTTAAAATCATTATTAATTTCTACACTACCACTGCCTGCTGCTGGAGGCGGGACGGAGATAATTTTCTGTTCGTCTTCTCCATTAGACTTTTCATAGGGATTGTAATCTTGCGCTGTCTCTTGGGAATTTTTCTCTTCTGGGGCAACATTCTGGCTATAAAAACTGTTTAAAGCCCCTGCTAAAAGTAGAGCAGTTGTAGATAACAAGAGGATACCGATGATAACCAGTCGTCTGCTTGAATTATTTTTCATTACATTTGACTTTTATTATACTACTGGTAAAAATCTTGATTAGTTTTTATAGTATTAAATAATCATAAAATAACCGATTATTTTTAACCAGTCAAGCTTGGTAACTTTCAATATTTTCAGGGGATAGTTTACGTAAGATAGGAAGAGCGCGATCGCTCAAACCACCAAAATCTTCAACTAAGACTAAATATTTATTAGCATCTAAATAGTCACGATAAGGAATTGTGTCGCTTTTTGTATCCATTGCCCAACCAACGCCACCACCTACAAAAACGCTGCCCATAGCACCACCAATAGCACCTAAAATACCGCCTACTATGTGGTTACCTGGTTCTCCCGCCCAATCTAAATTGTCTAATCCTGTGATCAGGTTAAACACATATCCACCAATAAAACCAAAAGGAACAAGCCAATATGCCATAAAGGTTGCACGATTTTTTGCTTGTCTCATGGGATCGATAAAGCCAAGCTCATCGGCAGTTTTGTAGCCTCTGCCTGCGATCGCCATTTTATTCAAGGGAATGCCTGCCTTTTCTAACGCTGTATAAGCTTCTTCGGCTTGGAAGCGATCGGGTAAAACAGCAATTAGATAGTTCATTGATCAATTCTCGATTAAACCATACGTCAATTAAAATCCTAGCTCACTCAGGTATTTCTCTACCGTTTTCGATTAAAAACTACAAATTTCGGGACGTAGTTTATCTGTAGATAAGAATCAAAGACATAAGGATATGCAGCTCAAATATGTTTTTGAAAATTTAGACTTATATACGAGATTTCTGTAGGTTAGGATTCTTCTGTGGATTACCCAAAGGAAGAAAGATAGTTAGTTCTTTACCCTGTTCTTGTCTCTGTCTGACGGTGAGTTTTCCTCCCAAAGCCTGAAATATATTTTTAGTCACGTCTAGATTAAGGCTGAGACATCCTGTTGCTGGTTGAAAAGCCAGTAATTGCCCTAGAGATTTGAGTGGATTATCAGTATTACTTGCTTGGGATAGCACCTGTAATTTAAGCTGATCTCCCGCAGTAGACACTTTGACATCTATGTGACCTCCAGTAGGCAGGCTACGGGTACAGCTTTCAATTAACCCAGTCAAAACCTTATCTAGCATAGCAGGGTCGCTTACGACTTTTGGTAGTTTTGAGGGGAGGATAAAATCTAAATCTACATGACGACGTTTGGCTTTCTCTTGCCAACGGGGAATACTTTGATGAAATACCTGTTCCAAAGAAAACTGTACTAATTGTACTGGTTTAGCAGCCAGAGGAGTGGACTCCAATTCAGCAGCACGAAAGATTAACTCCATGCGTTCTATCTGTTCAGTACATTCGCGATCGATAGTTTGTAATCGCTGCACCACGTTGGGTTTAAAATCCTGCTGACGCTTGAGAAGCAGCTTAGTTAAGGTGCGAATAGTAGTTAGGGGAGTTCTTACTTCGTGGGTAAGAGCCTGTAACAGTTCCATTTCGGCGTAGCTGCTAGTCTTTTTGGATGCCAAGCTAGACTTAATTTTAGCCAATTCTGAAGCTGCTGGAATATTTTCAACTTGACGAGTTTTAGCTACTGACAAAGTAGCCGAATCGGGTATATGTTGTAACAATTGACGGCTAAAGTTAGTTACTAGGCGATAGCTGGGATTTGGTGGACTAAAATGCTTCACTAGATTATCTAACTGTTCTAGATAATGAAAGTTGGTTACAACTAAGCGCGATCGCAATGCTGCCCAAACTTCACCGATTGTGAGCGGATCGAAAGAAAAATGAAACTTAGTAGCTGACTCTCTATCTTTACCTAAAACCAAAACCAGACCAAAGTTAGCGGTTAAAATTAGACAAAATTTTTCTTGGCTAATGGGATCGTGAGGAATTAAAGGCAGCTTAACTACTGATGCAGCATCTTCATTAACTGCTTGATTTGTTTCTACAGAATGACGGCAGGGCATTAAAGCGTTAGTATTAAAAGCATCTGTGGTGAATACCGCCGACTGAAAACAGGTAACTAAATTAGAATTACTTAATAAAGAAACAGGCGCAGAAAAGATTAGTCCCTGCTTTCGGTGGGGCAGGGTTTCTTGGTTAGAATCAATTTCAGACAAGAGTAGTTTTTCGACTGAAGCGATCGCCCCACTCCACTCTTTTTGAGCTTTTAATTCTGCTAAACGGTTTTTTTCGCTATAGTATCTCTGTCCTGTATTGCTCTGGGTTACTGATTGAGCATCAGAATTATTATTAGTTATACAAGCACCCTCGACCTGTAATTCCCGATTTAGTACATCACTTAGATTTTGTAGTAACCAGTTTTGCACTTTGATTCTTGAACCTCTTTTTGCTTCTCTTATCTTCAGTAGTACCCAAATATAATCTGGGCATGGCAATACTTTTCTATTTGTTTTGATGGTATCTGTTTTTATAGTCTCTTACCAAGAAGTAAAACCGAACTAAAGAGGTGGCAATCGCCGATATAGTAAAAACTTTGTAGAGTAGTTTGTTCTACGTAGGAACGGTGACCGTTGACGCAAAGACGAGGAGAGCGGGTGGAAATGCTTCTGTTCAAGAAGCTTATTCCACACCCGCTAGGGGAGAGGGTTTAACGGTTTGTTTTCTAATTTAAAAAGATGCAGCTTTCTATGCACATCAGCTTATGATGTTCCAGCTTACTTGATAGTTATCAGGTAAGCTGGGAACTGGTCACTGCCATGAATGAGTAGGGGTGGAATCTCTATTCCTTCGATCGCAAAGATGCTCAATTGACTTCTTCGCACTTTTGTAATGCTGATTGAATTTTTTCTGCTAATACTTGAGCAAGAGGTACTTGAAGAATTTCTAGGTGTTCTCCAGGTACATCATAGATAGATAAACCTAATTGAGCTAAATCTTGCCAATCTAGTTTGGAATCCATATTATGAGTAGCTCGAAACATACTAATTTTTCCTGGATATGGCTGTATAGCATAACCTTGATTCACTTCTTGATGCTCTTTTCTGAGCCGTACATAATTAGCTTTATCAAAATTGCGACTTGTTTGATCGACAAAATTCTCTCGCACCCAATCAATTTGGTATAGCCAAGCTCTAATGTTGTCCAAATTATTGCCGATACGCCACTTGACCCGCTTTAAAATATGACTTACTCCTAGAGTGTGAATTTTATCAAGATGAGCCAATATACGCTCTTTAACTGCAAGCTTTTTGCGAACTGCGTTTTGATTCGGACAATAAGTATCTACCATACCCAAAAACCTAACTTCATGCCCCTGAGATACTAATAATTGTGCTATTTCGTAGACAATTAAACCACCAAAAGATACCCCTAATAAATAATAAGGTCCCTGAGGCTGGACTTTTTTTAGGTTGTGGGTGTAGTATGCTGCCAAGCGTCTAATATCTCTAGGGTGAGGTTTATCAGATTCATTGCTCAAAAATGATGATAGTCCATTGATAGAGACATTTGGATGTAGATATTTAGCCAGGGGAAGATAAAGTTCTAAGCCATATCCCAAATTATGAATCGCAAACAGGTTTGGTTGAGAATTTCCCTGTTTAATTGGCACCAAACATTTAGGAGCAGAAAATTCTTCTTTTTGACGAATGAGGTTGGCTAAATTTTCAATATTAAATGCCTGAAAAATTGTGGAGAGGGAAATTTTTTGTTGGTATCTATTTTCAATTTCCGCTACTAAACGTGCTGCCAAAAGAGAATTACCACCCAATTCAATAAAGTTATCTCGAATGCCTATTCGTTTGATGCCTAAAATTTCTTCTAACATTTGCACCATCTCCAATTCTAAGCGATCGCGGGGGGAAATAATTGGTTTTGATAATTCATCTGTATTCAAGGCAGATAGGGCACGTCGGTCTACTTTTCCGCTCGTGGTTAGAGGAAAAGCGGCTACAAAAATAAAATCCTTGGGAACCATATAGGCTGGTAATTCTTGTTGAAGATAGCTTTTTAACAACTCTGCCGTTAGTGATGCTGTTTTAGTTGGCACAAGATAAACAGCTAAAGTTTCCCCTAATTTATTGCTACGGACAACTACCGCTGCTTCTTGGATCGATTCATGTTGTGATAGTACTGCCTCAATCTCTCCCAGCTCAATGCGCAATCCCTGGATATTAACTTGACGATCTAAACGACCAAGAAATTGAATCGAACCATCAGACAGATAACGTCCCAAATCTCCTGTTTTGTATAGACGCTGCCCTGGCATATAAGGATTATCAATAAATTTTTCTTTGGTCAATTCGAG
The DNA here is from genome assembly GCA_965218645.1 of Waterburya sp. Classification (GTDB taxonomy): domain Bacteria; phylum Cyanobacteriota; class Cyanobacteriia; order Cyanobacteriales; family Xenococcaceae; genus Waterburya. The sequence continues at coordinate 3,406,251 of OZ244627.1, forward strand.
TCGATTCAAATAGCCAAGGGCAACTCCAGCACCGCTGATATGAATCTGGGCAGCAACGCCGATAGGTACAGGTTGTAAATAGTCATCTAGTAAATAAACCTGCATATTAGGAATGGGAGAACCTACAGGTAAAGATTTTAAAGAATTATCTAGTTGAGTGGGAACATCATAAACAGTTACCACTCCCGTACCTTCTGTTTGACCGTAGAGAATAGCAAACTTAACGTGGGCAGCAAAGGTTTCTCGCCAACAATGATAAACCTCTAAAGTAACCTGTTCGCCACCAGTAGCCACTAAACGTACGGAATTATCTTGGATACTCTGCTTGGTTTGGGTATCAAGCTGACGAAAAATATCGGCAAAACTTAACCAAAATGAAGGAACGCGGTCAACTATGGTGACACCATAACGTTTGATCAGATCGAACATTAAAAGTGGATCGCGCTTTTCTAGTTCAGTTAAAATTACAACAGCAGCACCTTGAGTCAAAGGCATTAAAAGCTGTCGAGCCGAAGCGATTAAAGCAATTTGTCCGCGATGGAGATATACGTCTGACTCTTTGATATTAAGAGCTATTTGCAATGAACTAGCATAGTGACTTAAATTGCCGTGGGCGATCATTACTCCTTTGGGCTTTCCCGTTGAACCAGAAGTATAAATAATCAAAGCTAAGTTTGAGAGTGTAGCTTGACAAGGACAATTATTTTGAGGATGCTGCACTATCACATCCCAATCGCGGTCTAAACAAATACTGGTTTTGATTTGGCTGGGTATTTGATCTAGTAAACTAGCTTGAGTTAACAAGGTGGTGATCTTGGCATCTTCTAAAATAAAAGCTTGCCTAGATTGAGGATTTCCTAAATCTAAAGGTACATAGGCAGCTCCCGCTTTGAGAATCCCTAATATACCAACTACCATCATGATGGAGCGTTCTAGGTAAATACCAACCAAAGACTCTGAGCCAATCCCCAAACTCTGCAAGTAATAGGCTAATTGGTTAGCTTTTTGGTTTAGTTCCCCATAGGTTAGCTGTTCTCCCTGACAGATAACTGCGACTGCTGTGGGGTTACTTGCTGCTCTTGCTGCAAATAGTTGATGAATACATTTAGTTTCTTGGTTAACCTGAGTTGAATTCCATCCGACTAGAACTTGCTGTCGTTCTGCTGTCGATAGCAAAGATAAAGCTGAAATTGGTACTTGAGAATTGGCAATAATTGACTTTAGCAATATCTGATAATTGTTACAGATACGTTGAATAGTCTCATCATTATATAAATGGCGATCGTATTCAACTTGGCAAATTAAATAGTCTGACTTGTCTATAATATCGAGAAACAATTCGCTATTAGCTTTTGTTTTAGTCGCTCCAACTTGAGAAGTTTGTGAAGAGGGATCAAATCTAAACAAGATCTGAGATATGGAAGCTAAGGAAAATTCTGAGCTTTCTTTTTTTAAAGCTTTAGCTAAAGCGACGAGGTTTAGGTCTAAATAATTACTAGCTGCTGAAATTTGTGTTTGGGTTAAGGCTAATAGCTCGGCAAAGTTTTGCTCGTCTTTGAGAGAAACTCTAATAGGTAATATTTCTAGCTTGATTTTCTGATAACCATACCAGTCCAAACAGCCGACTACAATATCTTTCTGGCTAGTATAGCGATAAAGTAGAACTTGAAACGCACTCAGCAAAACCGTCCCAAGTGGGACATTTTTTTGTTGAGAAAAATTTTTTAAGGCGATGCTTAATTCTGCTGAAAATGCAACTTCTTTTTGCTTTAAATTCTTCTGGCTCTGAACAATTTTATTTTCAGAGGCATAATTAATTGCCCTTACTTTATCTGTGGGAAAATTTAGGATGGGAGCAATATTTTTAAGATTTGTTTGCCAATAATTAATAGCTGAATTAAATTTTTTGGCGAAGAAATTATTTTTTAGCAGCATAAAAAAACAATTAAGTAGGTGAGTGAAATTAATTGGAAGATAATCTTGGTAGGAAGAAAGAAGTAGCCAAGGGGTACTAGATGCGGTGAGTACACCTTTCCCGCAGGGAGTAATAAAGTAGCGAATAAAATCTTGCTTATTCGATTTTATATTTAATTCTGCCTATTTACTTAACTAATATTTAATTCTGCCTAATATGAATGATCTTTGCATTAAACAACGGAATGTAAAATTATGCTACCAACAAAAAAGAAATTATGCTACCAACAAAAAAAACATCTTAAAAATGATGTATTTTGTAATAATTCATTTTAATTGTATTTTTTGCCATCTGGGCAACGTTTTTTCGCTCACGTTCAGCCAATAATCGCTTACTTATAACTACGTTGGCTTAATTCCACGTTGTAAAACTCCAACTGTTCTTTATATAACTCTGGAGTCTTTTCATCGCCTTTGTATTGCCAAGCTGCGACATAAGCAAACTGCTTATCGTTGCGTTGTGCTTCTCCTTCTGTTGTTTGGCATTCAACGCGAAAGTGTGCGCCACAGGATTCTTCTCTAGCCAAGGCATCCCGCGCCATGAGTTCACCCAATTCCAAAAAGTCGGCGACTCTTCCAGCAAATTCTAAGCTTTTATTGAAAGTCTGCTTATCGCCAGGAATAATCACGTTTTGCCAATATTCTTGTCTCAAGTCTGAGATCGAGGCGATCGCTTGTTCTAAACCTGCTTTATCTCGCGACATTCCTACATAGTCCCAGAGAATATGACCCAATTGGCGATGAAACTCAGTCACGGTTTTGTTTCCCTTAATACTCAGCAATTTGCTTACTTTGGTTTTCGCTGTGGCTTCTGCTTCTTCAAAGGCAGAGTGAGTAGTTTCTACAGATGGTAAATCGGCAGTAGCGATGTAGTTGCCCAAAGTGTAGGGAATGACAAAATAACCATCGGCTAACCCCTGCATTAAAGCACTCGCACCCAGGCGATTTGCCCCGTGATCGGAAAAATTCGCTTCTCCTAAGACGTGTAAACCAGGAATAGTACTCATCAAGTTGTAGTCTACCCATAAGCCACCCATGATATAGTGTACGGCGGGATAAATACGCATCGGTACTTCATAGGGATTTTCGCCTGTGATCCGTTGGTACATTTGAAATAAATTATCATAGCGATCGCTAATTGTTTGTTTGCCTAAGTTCTTAATGGCATCTCGAAAGTCTAAATAAACCGCTAGTCCTGTTTCCCCGACACCTCTACCTTCATCTGCAATTTGTTTAGCATTCCGTGAAGCCACGTCGCGAGGGACGAGATTACCAAAGCTGGGATATTTAGTTTCCAGAAAATAATCTCTCTCCGCTTCAGGAATTTGACTAGGATGACGCTTATCTCCTGGTTGTTTTGGTACCCATACTCTGCCATCATTCCGCAACCCCTCGCTCATTAAGGTTAACTTCGACTGATATTCTCCCGACACAGGAATACAGGTAGGATGAATCTGGGTATAGCAAGGATTGGCAAACAAAGCCCCGCGTTTATAGCATCGCCAAGCAGCAGTAACGTTTGAGTTACGAGCATTAGTAGAAAGATAAAAGACGTTGCTGTAGCCTCCAGTACAAAGTAATACTGCATCCCCTGCGTAACGTTCTATTTCTCCCGTAATTAAATTGCGAACAATAATGCCTCGTGCTTTTCCCTCAACTAAGACCAAATCCAACATTTCTCGACGGGAAAACATCTCGATTTTGCCCTCGGCAATTTGACGAGACATGGCACTATATGCCCCTAACAATAACTGCTGTCCTGTTTGTCCTTTGGCATAAAAGGTACGAGATACCTGCGCCCCACCAAAAGAACGATTCCCTAACAGTCCGCCGTATTCTCTAGCAAAAGGAACGCCTTGAGCCACACATTGATCGATAATCTGGTTACTAATCTGCGCTAAGCGATGCACATTAGCTTCACGAGAACGATAGTCACCGCCTTTGATGGTGTCGTAAAACAATCGCCATACCGTATCTCCGTCATTAGGATAATTCTTAGCACCATTGATGCCTCCCTGTGCCGCTATACTGTGGGCGCGACGAGGAGAATCTTGAATGCAAAAACTTTTGACGTTGTAACCTAATTCTGCCAGAGTAGCAGCAGCAGATGCACCCGCCAAACCCGTGCCGACAACTAAAACCGTATGCTTTTTCTTATTAGCAGGACTAACTAACTTGCAGTGATCTTTATAATTGTCCCATTTGTCTTGTAGTCTACCAGCAGGAATTTTAGGATCGAGCATCTTTAAAGGGATAAGGGATGAGGGATGACAGATAAAAGCTTTACTCAGGCTTTTTGCTTTAAATTATCCTAGTTTAACTAAAAAATTTACTGAACAGTTTCCGCTTTTCCTAGTGGAGAGAAGCGAATTTCAATTCGGCGACGGTTGGGATCGCCTTGCCGATTGACTGGGGCGAAATCACCGTTGGGAAGCTGTATTTGTGCTGCTGAATAAGCGCGAAACTGCACTCCTTTGAGTTTCCCTGTTTGCTCTTGTACCGTTTGGAGTTCTTTAACCACCTCTAGAGCGCGCATTAAGCCTAGATCGGCGTTAGATCCAGGTTTGAGACTGTCTACAGACTGTTTTCCTTGAGCTACTTTTTCTAGCTGCTGGTCTAAATTACCTCCACCAAAGTTTACTTGACCATCAGTATGCCCAATAATTTCGACAACGTAGAGGTTGCGCTGTTGACTAATTTTTTCAATGCGATCGACAAGATCTTTGGTGATGTAGCTTTTTAATTCTTGAGGTAAATTTGCACTACCAGAGTCAAACTGGTATCCTCCAGAGTCTTGAATCACCACCACAGGAGGCGCAGACTTTAAACGCTTTATTTGTGATTGTAAAATATCTTCACGACTACGACTTTGTTCGTTGCTATTGAGTAATAGTCTTTGCAGTTCGGAAGAGGCTTTTTTGAGCTGGCGCACATTAGAAGTGCTTTCTCCTAGTTCATTTTCTAAAGTAGCTATTTCTCTTTGAAGTAACCGCACCTGTCTTTCAGTGTCACTCAGGCTTTGCTCTGTTTCTTGGGCAGTATATTTGAGAAATAAAGACTTGAATAAAGCTAACAGAAGAAACAAGCTAATAATCATAAAAGCATTAGCCATCAAATCTGTAAAAGAAGGCCACACGTTGAGGCTTTGCGTGTCTTCATAACTACGTATCTTCCGTTTTTTATTCATGAATAATGATTATCTTGTTTTTGCTTGATGAAACTGGTTATTTATTACTCAAAAATTTCATATTTGTAAGGTGGGCATAGTTGAAACAAAATTCAACAACTTACTAAAAAATTAAATTTGCCCACCCTACTGTACAGACAAGGCATGCCTTGTCTCTTCTAACTTCCGCGTAGCGGTACTATGTGGTTTGAATTTTATTAATCAGTCTTGATAGTTCTAGTTGAATTTCTTTTAAACTTGATTGTTCGATAAAATTTTTTTGCTTGTTGAGGTCAACCAAACTGGAATATTGCTGATTAATATTACTTACGTGTTGATTTAATTCCAAGAACTTTTTCGTTAGTTTTTGCATAGAGTCTAAATTGTGATCGAAAGAGAGGGTAGACTTTTGCAATACCAGAGAAGATTGGGAAAATTGATTTTGAGCGATCGCCAAGTTATTAGTAGCTGTATCAAGTTTTTCAGGAAAGCGACTATTATCAAAAGTATTGGCTGCGTGTTCAAAGGTGGCTGCGCTATTTTCGATGCGGGCAAAAGCTCTCGTCATGGATGCTTCAATTGTGTTTCCTAGTTTATATACCATGCCATCAAAGTCCTGTCTAAATTGACCGATCGCTTCTTCTAGAGAACTTACAGGCTGTATTGTGGGTAAATAGATATTGTCGATGTAGTCTTCGAGGTAGCTTAATAAACCTGCCTTAACAATATTGGTATTCCACAGTAAGTTCAAAACTGTCAAAAGAGAACTACAGGCGATCGCAATTAAACTAGTAGTGAATGCCACCCCCATACCCTGTAAAGGCTGGTTTAATTGTTCGACCAAGTTTCTTACATCATTAATATTAATCTGGGTAATTGTCTGACTTAAACTAGACAAGTTAAATGTAATACCTAAAAAAGTTCCTAATAGCCCAAAGGACAGTAGTAAATTGGGTAGAATACGGCACAAACTATCAATAAACTCGCATCCTAAAGACATACCCAAAAAATAAAATTTTTCCTGGCTGTATGCCCCTTCAATTACTGAAGCTGTATTAATTTGATCGGGATTAAGATTACTATCTACAAATCTCTGTTCTAATTTGCTAATAATTTTAGGAGTGGATTCTAACTTCATTCCTCCTAATAGTTTCCGAGTTTTCCCTGCTAAATGCTTTAAATGTCGGTACAAAGCATAACGCAATAATATCGCCAAAATAGTAGGCAGTATTACTAGAAAAATCGCCAAAATTATCAAATAACCAGGAATTAAACTAAAAATACTTAATATTTGCTGCATAGTCTTAAAAAAAGTTGATTAAATTACGCCATAGCCGTCAGTGTAGCTGAATTTCACAACAGTTTTAATTTTGGCATCAACTCGATTAAGTAGGTAGGCAGAATTAAATATAAGACCAAAAACAAGATAAATTATGTAGCTTAGTTAATATCAATAGTTCAAAAATCAAACTGCTCTTACTGTTATAATATTGCGGTAGGGAGTAATCAACTTGACAATAGTCTAACGGTTTCACCAAAAGGAAACTGGGATAAATCTAAGCCACCAGGAGTCACCACCCATAAAACAGGTACTTCTGGGGCAGTATCGGGAAATGTACCGTAACCATCCGTAAGATAAACACAGACTGCGGTTGTCATTCTATCCCAGCCATGACTAATCTGATTAAAAAATGGGACAAAAGATGTTCCTCCACCTCCTTGGGGTTGGGGAATATCGCTATCGGGATTTAATTCGTAAGCACCATAAACATCTGCATCAGCATAATAAAGTTCGCATTCTAAATGAGGATAGGAATTTAAAATCCCCTTTACCTCACTCAGGAACATTTTCAGTAGTTGCTCATCTATCGAACCGCTAGTATCTACGGCTACATATACCTTTACCGATTCTCCCTGTAAAGTTTCTAGATATAAACCCTGTCCGATAAAACGGCGATCAAATTCTGTATAGTCTGTGGGTGTTTTGACTAAATATCGCCATAAATAACTGCGCCAGTCTAGCTGCGATCGATCTAATGCGCCTAATTCCCTCATCATTCCTGCGGGTAATTTTCCCTGATTAGAAGTGCGGGCAATTACTGCTGCTTGCTGCATTGCATTCTGCCAGTGAGATTCTAATTCTGCTTTTTTGGCTTCAGAGAGGCGATCAAATTTACTGCTTATTTGCTTTGGGGATGAAAGTCTTTTTTCGTCAGCATTACCTGTTGGCGCATTGTCTAATAGATCGAGAATACTCAAACAATATGAACAATCTTGTTGTGGCAATAGCTCATAAATTTCTTCTACGCTAAGATGTTCTAATTTAGGATCGCGAATACCTCCTGCTGGCAATTCAAAACAACCCTGCTGGCAAATTATGCCATTGACCACAATATCCGCTGCAATATTCCAGGTTTCTTTCTTTCTTACTCCTCTACGTAAAACGTGAAGTAAAGCAGCGTGTAATACTTCATGCAATAATAAGCCATCTTGTTGAGGTGCGGTAAGAGACTGTAAAAAGTCGGGATTTAAAAAGATATCTTTGCCGTCAGTTGCCGCACTAGAAATATTTGAAGTCGAGATAAATTTGGCGAATAAAGCCAAGGTAGCAAAAAAAGGCGATCGCATTCGCAAACGCAATAAAGATGCACTAATTATTTTTTGGTTAGTTAATTGCTGATTCATAAATTTACTAAATTGTATTCATGGCATAAAATGACATATTATGACATTTAAAATTGATTTGATTTAAAACAAATGAAAAGTATGAATATTTCTCTACCTGAGTCTATGCGCACTTATGTAGCAGAACAAATTAAAAATGGTGATTATGGTACAGCAAGCGAATATATTAGAGATCTAATTCGTCGCGATCGCGCTCAAAAAAAACAGAATAAGCTAGAATCCCTCTTATTAGAAGGCTTAAACTCTGATGAAGCTACCTCCATGACAGAAAACGATTGGGCTAACATTCGCACTGAGGTACAAGCCAGGATCGAGCAAAAACAGAAATAATGGGCAAAGTTATTAAACGCCCGATTGTTATTGATGATTTAATTACATTAGCAACATACTATAGCTGAGGGTAATCTAGACATTTCAGACAGTTTTTTGATTGCAGCCGAAAAAACACTTGTTCAATTGGATAACTTTCCTCAGTCGGGTAAATCCAGTAAGTTCAATCATCCTGACTTGTTAGACATTAGACAAAAAGCAATTAGAGGTTTTGAAAAATATTTAATTTTTTATCGACTAATTGAAGATGGAGTGGAAATAATTAGGATTATTCATGGATCTAGAGATATTGAAAATATTGGCGTTGCACAAACAAAGTATGATATTAATCTTGATGCAATGATTGCGATCATTTGGTCAGTAAAACCGCAATGACGCTTGGTCGAAGGAGAAAATTCACGACTGCGTCATTACCTTGCTCGTCTACATCGCAAAAGTGGCAAGACCCCGCGCCGCCGACAGGCGCAAGGGAACGCTTGCCAAGACACGTTTTGTTATTCCAAGTCTATTAAGATGCTTGAAGCTTCTATCCAACTCTTAACTTACTATCTAAAACATCGAATGATACCTGTTTTCTGAACTATCATCTATTTAATGTGCAACGCCCGAAGCTTTATTTGTCTATACAAAAACTCTATGCTGCAAGGAAGGCATCTGTTGACGCACTTGCTGTAAACGATAGGGATTTATTTCGGCTATGGCTACTCCTGGGGCATTGCCTGCATCAGCTAGGATTACTCCCCAAGGGTCGATAATCATGGCATGACCATGGGTGCAGCGACGTTCGTAATGATTGCCTGTTTGGGCAGGGGCAATAACATAGCAGGTATTTTCGATCGCTCTTGCCTGTAATAATATTTGCCAATGATCTTTGCCAGTGAAAGCGGTAAAGGCAGCAGGAATAAATAATACATCTGCTCCCTGATGAGATAGGTAACGGTAAAATTCGGGAAAGCGAACATCGTAACAGATGGATAAACCCAATTTGCCTAATCTTTCAGAGTCATAGATAGGGGGAATTCTCTCCCCAGCCATGACGGTGCTGGATTCTTGATAGGTATTGCCGTCAGGTACATTAACATCAAACAAATGAACTTTTTGATAGTAAACAGCCTGTTGACCATCGGGGGTTACTAAAACCGCTGTGTTATAGGCTTTCTCTGGGTTATCTGCTACGGGAACAGGAAAGCCACCACCTAAAATCGTGATTTGAAACCTCTGCGCCATTTTTTTGAGAAACTGCTCGGTTTTGACCGCAATTTCCTTTGCTTGAGCCACCTTGTCTACTTCTTTGCCTAAGAAAGCAAAATTCTCTGGTAGGCTAACTAATTCTGCCCCTTTATGAACTGCTAGCTCGATTAATTCTTCTGCCTCGACCAAGTTTTTTCCTAGGTCAGGTTTACTAGTCATTTGAACAGCGGCGGCAAGATATGACTTCATAAAGAAACTTAATTTTTAGATAGATAATTCTAGGATATAGCTCAAAGATCAAATTTAGAAACTCTATTTAACCCTATTTATAAAGAAAATCCTGCTGGGAGCAATTCTTTAATAGTTGAATTTTGCCAACCCTGGTTTCCCTGAAAAATAAGCTGAGTCTGTTGTCCAAATTCCCAAATTACTTGACGGCAAGCCCCACAAGGAGAGCAGGGTACATTTTGACTATTAGTTACGGCGATCGCTCTTATTTCTATAGTATCGCTTCCTTCGGCGATTATGGCATTGGCGATCGCATTTCTTTCGGCACACACGCCTAATCCATAGGAAACGTTTTCTATATTGCAACCAGCATATATTTTGCCCGTAGTTGTCAACAGTGCTGCCCCGACTCGAAACTGAGAATAAGGCGCATACGCTTTAGTTAGTGCTTGAGCTGCAACTTCGATTAGCTGTTGTTCTAATTCACTTAAAGCAGATTTGTTCATTAAGTAATTTTTTATTTCCCTACAGCAGAAGCAAGGTTTTGTTTAACATCTGGGCGACCATGAGCAACCGCAGCAGCCAAAGAATGAAGCATGGTTTGGGTTGTTGACCAGTTGACGCAGGCATCAGTAATGCTCTGACCATAAACTAGAGATGAATGATCTTTAGATATAGGCTGATTGCCTTCTACTAAATGGCTTTCAATCATGACCCCCACAAGTTGAGGTGAGCTTGCTTCAATTTGTTGAACAATGTTGTCTAAAACCGTAACCTGTTTGGTAAAATCTTTGCTGCTGTTGCCATGACTACAATCAATCATCAAACGCGCATTCATTGCTTTCTGTTTCAAAGCATTGCAGGCTGCTTCAATATCGCTGGCTTCATAGTTGGGTTTTTTGGCACCACCTCTCAAGACTAGGTGTCCATCAGGATTACCTGTAGTTTTGACTATACTAGCTAGACCATCTTGGTTGATGCCTAAAAAATGGTGAGATATTTTGGCAGTGAGCATAGCGTTAATGGCAGCAGTAAAGCTACCGTCTGTACCGTTTTTATAGCCGACGGGCATTGATAAGCCAGAAGCCATTTGACGGTGAATTTGGCTTTCGGTAGTTCTCGCACCAATAGCTGTCCAGCAAATTAAATCAGCAATATACTGAGGTGTAATCGGATCTAATAGCTCTGTGGCAGCAGGTAAACCTATATCGGCTAAATCCATCAATAGTTTTCTAGCGGTTCGTAAACCTGTATTAATATCGTAGCTGTTATTTAAATGAGGGTCATTGATTAATCCTTTCCAGCCTACAGTAGTGCGAGGTTTTTCAAAGTAGACTCGCATCACAATTTCTAGACGATCTTGCAGTTGCGATCGCAATTTGACCAACTTCTCGCCATATTCTTTGGCTGCTGCAACGTCATGAATAGAACAAGGACCGACTACAACTAAAATTCTTTGGTCTTTGCCTTCTAATATATTACGAATACGGTTTCGGGTTTGGGTTACTAGCCCAGCAGCTTTTGGTTGTAGAGGTAATTCGCTTTTGAGAAAGGCTGGGCTTAACAAAGGTCGGGTTTCAATAACGTGTAGATCGCTGGTAATATCCATATTTTAAAATACTGCTTTTTGGGGAATTTCTTGAGAGAATAAACTAATAACCATTTAATCAGCAATCAGTTAGGAGCGATTGGCGAATCGCCCCTAACTATCTTGACATCTTTTTAGTTTCTCGTGATTTCGGCTGTAGTTTACATTTTTTTTATATTAAGTCTTGCTGCAAATAAAAAAACAACGGTTATCCTGTTAAAGATGTAAATTAATCATACTTACCTTAAGCTGACTTTCATGGGCATTCATATTGTTACTGGTGTTGCAGGATTTATTGGTTCTCACTTAGCCGAAGCTTTATTACAAGAAGGTTCAGCAGTGATTGGCATCGATCAGTTTAATGATTACTATGATTGCCAGCTAAAACAGGACAATATAGTTAATCTTAGACAAAATTCTCGTTTTAAGCTAATCAAAGCTAATATTCAAGAGTTAGATTGGCAGCAGCTTTTAAAGCAAGTAGACGTAGTTTATCATCAAGCAGCCCAAGCAGGAGTTAGAGCTAGTTGGGGACAGGGATTTGGGCAATATACAGCCAGAAATATTAACGCCACTCAGGTAATTTTAGAAGCAGCCAAACAAGCAAAATCATTAAAGAGGATTGTTTATGCTTCTAGCTCATCAATTTACGGCGATGCAGCAACCATGCCTACTCCTGAAACTCTCTGTCCTCAACCAGTATCTCCTTATGGCATTACGAAGTTAGCAGGAGAACGTTTGTGTTGGCTGTATCACAAAAACTTTGGTGTACCAGTTACTGCCTTGCGTTACTTTACTGTATACGGACCTCGGCAGCGTCCTGATATGGCTTTTCATAAGTTTTTTAAAGCAGCAATCGACGCTCGGACTATTTCTATTTATGGTGATGGACAGCAAACTAGAGACTATACCTATGTCAGTGATATTGTGGCAGCTAATTTGGCTGCGGGAGAAATACCAGAAACTATAGGGGAAGTGTTTAATATTGGTGGCGGTAGCCGAGTAACTCTGATTGAGCTACTAACCATGATGGAGCAAATTATGGGACAGTCAATTCGTAAAAAATATATTGAGCAGGCAGCAGGGGATGCCCGCCATACCAGCGCTGACATTACTAAAGCTAAAGAAATATTGGGTTACAAACCTCAAGTTTCCTTGATGGCTGGCTTGACTCAAGAATGGCAATGGATTCAATCTCTGTATCAACCTTCAGACCTCAAGCCAGAAAGACTTGCACCCACAAATAATTAAATCAGCAACGTTATAGCAACAATGATAAGAAAATGCCATCTTATTTGCAACAGAACCCATTTTTATGCAGCAACTAAACTATAAGAGGGATATTAAGCAGCTTTTTCTTTAACTGAATTGTTGACTAACTTACCGTCTTCCAAATGAACAATGCGATCGGCAATATCTAAAATGCGATCGTCATGGGTAACTAGTAAAATAGTGCTGCCCTGTTCTCGTGCCAGCTTTTGCATTATATTGACAACATCTCTCCCTGACCTACTGTCTAAGGCTGCGGTAGGTTCATCAGCTAGAACAATAGCAGGACGAGCAACTAATGCACGAGCGATCGCAACTCTCTGTTTTTGTCCACCAGATAATTTATTAGGATAGTAATCTACTCGCTCTGCTAAACCTACTTCTGACAACATTTTTACCGAGCGATCGCGCATTTGGGCTTTGGAATATTTACCATGTACTTCTAAACCCATCTGTACATTTTGGCTAGCGGTTAAACTATGGTGTAAATTATGCGCTTGAAAAATATAGCCGTTATTACGTCGAGCTTTGACTAACTCCCCTGAACTCGCTCCACAAAGTTCTTTGCCCAATATTTTACAGCTTCCCGACTGGGGCGATCTCAATCCACTAACTAGAGTTAACAGGGTGGTTTTACCCGAACCAGAAGGACCCGTCATGAGAACTATTTCACCGCGATTTATTTCTAGGTTAATGTTAAATAAAACCTGTTTGCGGAGTTCCCCTTGGCCGAAAGAATGGTCGAGATTATTGATATAAATTACTGTTTGACTTGATTTTTGATTGTTCATAATTTTATACTTCATTTTGAGTTGATTTATAGATTGATGAAAGATTTTTAAGTTAAAAAATATCAGCAGGATCGGCTGATTGAAGTTTGCGAGTTGCGATCGCTCCTGAAATACCACACATAAAGATCGTCAGCAGGAAAACTATAATAGCCCTCGATACAGGTAAAATGATGGGTAAAGCTGTTGCTGCTGCGGTGAGTTGATACAGTCCTAATGCCAATATGGCACTGGGAATAAAGCCGAAAACCGATAAGATTATTGCTTCTTCAAACACCACAAAAAGTAGATAGGAATTTTTATAACCCATCGCCTTAAAAGTGGCATACTCTGCCATGTGGTCATTGACATCAGTGGAAAGCACTTGATAAACAATGACGATGCCGACGATAAATCCCATGGTTGTCCCCAAAGTAAACACAAAACCAATGGGGGAACGATTTTGAATGTAAGTTATTTCTTTCTCAACATATTCTTCATGGGTATAGGCTTGTACATCATCAGTCAGATAAGCGTTTAAACTAGCTCTAATTTTTTCTACATCTTGTCCTGGTTCGAGGTTAATAATGCCTAAGCTAACCGTACTTTGTTGTTTTTTGGGAAATAATCGTAAAAAATTATAATCGCTAGTCATCAATGCCCCATCATCAGCAAAAGAAGCACCAACTTCAAATAAACCACCAATAGTTAAGGTAGTACGATCGCTTTCGGTGGTTATAGCTTTTTCCTGTTCAACTTGAGCAATAACTTCTTCATATTTTCCTCTCGATGCGCGATCGAATAAAACAGTATCAGGAATTTTGACTTTATCTAGCTGACGATTGACTTCAGGCAATTTAAAAGCAGGTCGGTCTGGATCGAAGCCTACAACCATCATTGAGGTTTTTTCTTTTGTTTGAGGATTGCGCCAGTTGAGAGAACCAATATAGACAGATTCGGCTGATTCTACTCCTGGTACATCCATTGCCTGATAAAGTCGCCGTCGTGGAAAAGTATATAGTTCATTAAAATTAGTCGCTTGAGTACTAAGTAAAACAATATCTCCCTTGACTAGCCTGGGATACTGAGTATTCGTTGTAAACAAAGCATCTTTAAACCCTAACTGCATAAACATTAAGATGTCTGCAAAAGCAATTCCTGCTAGGGCAGTCAAGAGTTTTAACTTATCGTGCTTAAGCTGGAGTAAACCCAAAGGGGTACGATTTTTTAGTGATTTAAACATAGTTTTTGATAGATAATCGTCGATCGTCAATTGTTGCTACTTGCTACTCATTTCCTCCAGTTCAATCCTGGTTTGCACCTGCAAATTAGTTAATCCTGCTGCTTTTTGACTCGATTCTTGGTCTAATTTAACTTTGACTTCAACCACTCTGGCATCGATATTGGCAGTGGGGTCTGTATTGACTATATCCAGCCTTTGTATTTCTAAGCCTATTTTTGCCACTGTTCCCGTTAGCTTACCTGAAATAGCACTGCTAGTAACCGTTACTAGTTGCCCAAGCTTGATCTTACTAATATCGCTTTCATATACTTCTGCCATTGCATACATCTGAGAGGTTTGACCAATTCTGGCAATGCCTTCATCATTAGATACTACTTCTCCTGGGCGAGTCATAATTTTGATTACTCTTCCTGCTTGGGGGGATTTTATCAAAGCTTGGTTTAGATCTGCCTGTGCGGTTTTGACGGCTGCTTGAGCTTGTCTTACCTCTGCTGCTGCTACTTCTACATCGACTGGACGCACTTCAGCGATTTTATTCAAGGTAGCTTTGGCTTCGGCTATCTGTTTTTGCTGCGAGGATTTAATACGGTTGAGGTTGGCTTTAGCTTCGGCTAGCTGTTCTTTGGCTGTAGCTAGAGTTAGATACTTGCTGTCTTTTTCTGAGGCTGAGATTGCCCCGTCCTGATATAGTTGCTTGTAGCGTTGATATTCGACCTGAGCATTATTTAATTCTGCCTCAAGTCGCGATACTGTAGCGGTTTGCGCCATAATATCGTTACTTCTTTCAGCTTCAATACGAGCGATCACAGCTTCTTGGGCATTAATCTCTCCTGCTTTTGCCCCTGCCTTAACTTGAGCTAGGTTTGCCTGGGCTACTCCAACTTGTTCTTGTGCTTGATTTAAGGCAGCTTCTAAGCGATCGCGACTGTCTAAAACGGCGATTACCTGACCTTTTTCGATCTCATCTCCTTCTTGCACCAGCAATTCTTCAATGCGATTCCCTTGAGAGGAAGAAGATACTGATACTGTAATAATTTCTCCACTGGGTTCTAGTTTTCCTAATGCAGTTACCGTTTTTATTTCGGGCATTGTGGTGATGGTCACTGCTTCGGGTTCAGATGGGGCAAACGGTTGCAGGGCGTATACTCCCATGCCGGCGATTAGTATAGCTATGCCAATTATTACGGGAGTTTTTTTTGCTAGGGGTTTTGATGATTTGGTTTGGTTTTCTGTTATTCGGTTCATGGCTATCCAGTTCGCTTATGACTATACCGTTTAGTTTAACTAATAATAGTATAAGACTAAACCGATTAGTTTAGCAATTATAAATCGATAATAAAGTAAAATAAATACTAAAAAGCTACTAATGAGCGATCGTCAAACTATTAATAATTTAGAAAATTCCAAATCCGAAGCCAAATCTAAAGCCATTCTCAAAGGCGCAATGAAAGAGTTTTTAGCCAATGGTTACGCTGCCACCAGCATGGACAAGGTAGCAAAAACGGCAAAAGTTTCTAAAGCCACCATCTATAGTCATTTTGGCGATAAAGAAAACCTATTTAATATGGTTATTCAAGACTTAGTTCAAGATAAATTCAATACCATAATGAGTCTGGAGAAGCCTCAACTGTTGGAACAAGACCCAAAAATAGTATTGTCAGCAATGGCGACTAAAATGTTAGGAGATGCTAAAAGCGATCGCGCCTTTCTAGACTTTATCCGGATTATTATTGGCGAATCGAGACGTTTTCCCAAACTAGCCCAAGCTTACGTTCGTAACGTGGAAAAACCAGCTATTGACACCCTAACTAAATATTTTGAATCCCATCCCGAACTAAAACTAGAAGATCCAGAAGCGACAGTAAGAGTTATGGTAGGTACGATGGTTTACTTTATAATGCTGCAAGAAATGCTCCACGGGAAAGATATTATTCCCTTAGAAGGCGATCGGGTAATTGAAACTTTGATCGATTTGATTACCAAAAATCAGGGTTGATATTACCCCTGAAGAGTTTGAAGCTAAGATAAAAGACTTTACTAATAATTTTAGATCTAATGTTTTCTCAGTCTAGAGAATTGGAGACAGAAATTAAACAGCAATTATCAAATATAAGATTTGTATAAGAATCAGAATCTTGTATGACTAGGCGATCGCCTATTAGATTTTTAGGCGTTGGTGAGTGCGTAATGCTAAAAGACTTAAAATGAAATGGTTGATTTAGATGCGATGACGATGCACTATCCCAAATGTAAATCTTCTCAGAACAAGAAAAATGGTTTTCATCGTGGAAAACAATCTTACAGATGTAAAAATTGTGGATGTCAGTATGTTGAAAATCCCAAACCAAAAGGATATCCACAGCAAGTCAAACAGCTTTGCTTAAAAATGTATCTTAATGGCATGGGTTTTAGGGCGATCGCGAGAGTAATAGAGATCGATCATACAACGATTATCAATTGGATTGAAGAAGCAGGAGAATCATTATCAGATGAACCACAAGATGACGAACTTCCCGAAATTACTGAAATAGATTAATTACAGACTTTTGTCGGTAATAAGAAAAACCGATTTTGGATTTGGACAGTAGTCAATCATCAGAAAAAGGGAATTATAGTTTGGAATATTGGCGATCGCTCTCATGAATCTTTTCAACCAATCTGGCAAATCATTAAATGCTGGCATAGCTTTTTCTATGTTACTGACGGATGGAAAGTATACCCAATGTATATTGAGCCTGAAGACCATCTTGTTAGCAAAACCTATATGACGCGAGTCGAAGGAGAAAATACCAGACTCAGACACTATCTTGCTCGATTGCATCGCAAAACTCTTTGTTATTCTAAATCGCTTTTATTACTCAAATATTCTCTTCGCCTACTTTTACACTACTTAAAATTCGGTACACTTCAATTTCTTACTTAAAGCATTACGCACTCACCAACGCCCGGTTTTTAACAGATTATTTTAGTCAGCGAGCGATTATTCCCAAGTTTTACTTTATTGTTGACCGTTTGGACTTGCGAGATCAGGCACATCGAGAGTTTACTAGTCGTGGCTTGATTGTTCATAGTATTAATTCCAAAGATAAATTTGCCCAAGATATCAAATCTACCAGCGTCATTCATAATAATTCAGGTAAGCCAGAAATTACCGTAGTTAATATCCAAAAGTTCAAAGACGATCCTGACGTTGTTCGTACCGATGATTACGATGTTAAGATTCAGCGTGTATATTTCCTGGATGAAGTGCATCGTAGCTATAACCCTAAAGGTAGTTTTCTAGCTAACCTAAGTCAATCTGACACAAACGCGATCAAAATAGGCTTAACAGGTACTCCCCTATTGGGTGATGATTATAATTCCAAAGCTTTGTTTGGTGATTATATTCACAAATACTATTACAACGCTTCCATTGCTGATGGTTATACCCTGCGCTTGATTCGTGAAGAAATTGCTACTAACTACAGGATGGCATTACAACAGGCTCTCGAAGAAGTAGAAGTCATGGAAGGGAATGTAAATAAAAAGCTCGTCTATGCTCATCCTCGCTTTGTGGAGCCGATGCTTGATTATATCATCGCAGATTTTGAACGTAGTCGGGCTGTATTGAGCGATCGCACCATTGGCGGTATGGTTATTTGTGATAGCTCAAATCAAGCTAAACAGATGTTTGAGATCTTCGAGGCAAAATACCAAGCTCAAGCTGTTGGTAACAAGCCTCAAGAAACAGTTAGTTACAATACACAGCTAAAACAAAATAACAAAGTTAAAAACGCTGCCTTGATCTTGCATGATATTGGCACAAAAGAAGAGCGTAAACAAAAAGTAGAAGATTTCAAAGATGGCAAAATTGATTTCTTGTTTGTCTACAATATGCTGCTGACGGGGTTTGATGCTAAACGATTGAAAAAGCTTTATCTTGGGCGTGTAATCAAAAAACATAATCTCTTACAGGCTCTTACTCGTGTGAATCGTACCTATAAAGACTTTCGCTATGGCTATATTGTAGACTTTGCCGATATCCGTAAAGAGTTTGACGCTACAAATAGAGCCTATTTTGACGAGCTACAGGCAGAGTTAGGAGATGAGATCGAACATTATTCCAATTTATTCAAATCTCAGGAGGAAATAGAGGCGGAGATCGAAAATCTCAAGGACATCTTGTTCCGCTTTGATACTGATAATGCGGAAATTTTTTCACAGCAAATCAGTCAAATACAAGATCGCACCCAGGTACAGGCTATTAAAAAAGCCCTTGGTGATGGTAAAAGCTTATATAACTTAATCCGAGGCTCTGGCTACTATGACTTACTAGAAAAGATTGATTTTCAAAAGCTTAATTTGCTGTATCGAGAAACCAGTAACCATTTGGATCTGCTTAACCTCAAGGAAAATATTGCAAACAGTAATGACACTACCAACCTACTTAATTTAGCTTTAGAAGATGTCTTGTTTATGTTTACCAAGGTTAGCGAATCAGAACTGATTTTAGCAGACCAGCTAAAAAATACCTTGCGAAAGACACGGGAAGCATTAGCTAGTAACTTCGATCCCAGAGATCCTCAATTTATTAAGCTGCGAGAAGAATTAGAACGCTTGTTTAAAAAGAATAAATTGAGCGAAGTTAGTCAAGCTGAAATGAATCAAAACATCGGTAGCCTCAATAAAATTCATGAGTCTATTAAAGAACTTAACCGCAAAAACAACCAGCTTAAAGCCAAATATCAGGGAGATATCAAATATACTCGTATTCATAAACGTATACTAGAGCGAGGTAATATTTCCGAGCAAGAACGCCGTATATTTGAAGCCTTAAGTGGTGTTAAAATTCAAGCCGACGAGCAATTGTTGCAAAACACCCAAGTACTTAATAATGAAAATTATTTTGTGCGACTGATGAGACCAATTGTAATTAAACAATTTATGCAGGAACAAAAAATAGATCTAAGCGTTGTCACTTACCGATACATCAGCGATCTGATAGTGAAAGAATATCTAAATGAATTTAACGATACAGGGTTTGGAGCTTAGGAATTAATTGATCACTCTCGATTTTGAACGCAAAACCAAAGAATTAATCGACGGCTTAAAAGGTGTCTGTGCTGCTTACGGTTTGGGTAATGATGGTAATGAATTTAAAATTATCACCCAGGTGTTTCTGTATAAATTTCTCAATGATAAATTTGCCTATGAAGTAAAACAGATTAACAGAAACATTGCTCAGGCTGAAAGTTGGGAACAAGCTATAAAGCAACTAAGCAAGGAAGACCTTGAGATACTACAAGATCAATTACCTGCTAATACTGCCAGATTAAAATCAAGACATTTTATCTCTCATTTGTTCGCGAAGCAGGAAGATAATAAATTTGCCGAGCTGTTTGACGATACTCTTAAAGATATTGCAACCGTCAATAATGATATATTCTCCGTTCAAACTGACGGTGGTGCTAAAGTTACTTTATTCGATCCTTTAAGTCAATTTGTTACTGATATCACCAATCGCAACAAGTTTTGCAAAGCCTTAATCAACAAGCTGGTAGGGTTTAGCTTTGAGCATATCTTCACCGAAAAGTATGATTTCTATGCCACTATCTTTGAATATCTGATTAAAGACTACAACAAAGACGGCGGGGGTAAATATGCCGAATATTACACGCCTCACGCAGTAGCAAAAATCATGGCAGCAATTTTAGTTCCAGAAGAACAACAAGGGAAAATCCAAAACGTTAGCTGTTACGATCCATCGGCAGGTTCGGGTACGTTATTGATGAATATAGCACACGCGGTCGGTGAGGAACGCTGTAGCATTTTCTCTTAGGATATATCACAAAAATCTTCTAGTTTGCTGCGGTTGAATTTGATTTTAAATAACCTGATACATTCGATTCAAAATATTATTCAAGGAAATACTCTACTTCACCCCTATCATCAAGAGGGGAAAGCTTTAAAGCAATTTGACTACATCGTATCAAATCCTCCCTTCAAAATGGATTTCAGCGATTTTAGCAAAGATCTCGATAGTAAAGAAAATAATGAGCGTTTTTTTGCTGGGATACCTAACATTCCGAAAAAAGCCAAAGATAAAATGGCTATCTATCAGTTATTTTTGCAGCACATTATTTATTCCCTAAAACCCAATGGTAAAGCCGCCGTAGTCGTACCCACAGGTTTTATTACTGCTCAAACTGGTATTGATAAGAAAATTCGCCAGAAACTGGTAGATGAAAAAATGCTGGCTGGTTTAGTTTCCATGCCGAGTAATATTTTTGCTACTACTGGTACTAACGTTTCGATCTTGTTTATCGATAAAAATAACAAAGAAGATGTGGTACTAATTGATGCCTCAAACCCTGGTACAACAGTTAAAGAAGGTAAAAATCAAAAGACCTTACTTTCTGAAGTAGAAGAAGATCGAATTATTATTACTTTCAATAACAAAAAAGCTGTTGACGATCTTTCTGTAGTAGTAAGTTATGACGATATTGCTGCTAAGAACTACAGCTTAAGTGCAGGACAATATTTTAAGGTGAAGATTGAGTACGTCGATATTACTCATGATGAGTTTGAAGCCAAGATAAGAGGCTTTAGCGATAATTTGGATCGGATGTTTGCAGAGTCTAGGGAATTAGAGACGGAAATTAAAAATCAGTTGTCGAGATTAGAGTATGAGTAAGTTAACTACGTACAAGTTCGATAAATTGTATAAGATGAGTTCTGGAATATCATCTAAACCAGAACAAGCTGGTCATGGCAGTCCTTTTTTATCTTTCTCAACTGTATACAACAACTATTTTATTCCTAAAGAACTTAATGAGTTAATGGACACCTCTAATAACGAACAGCAAAAATATTCAATATTAGAGGGTGATATTTTTCTTACGCGCACTAGTGAAGTAATAGATGAATTAGCAATGAAATGAGTTCGGTTTCACTAAAGGATTATCCAAATGCAACTTATAGTGGGTTTCTAAAGCGATTGCGACCATTGCAAAATGATATTACCTATCACAAATTTATGGCTTTTTACCTGCGTAGTAAATTGTTCCGTAAAATAATGACTAATAATGCGGTACTTACGCTTAGGGCGAGTTTAAATGAAAATATTTTTTCATATCTCGATTTAATTCTTCCTGACTGTAAAGAGCAAATAAAAATAGGAGATTTGCTTTATTTAATAAGCCAAAAAATCGAACTCAACAATCGCATCAATGCTGAGTTAGAAGCAATGGCAAAAACCCTTTATGATTATTGGTTTGTGCAGTTTGAATTTCCAGATGAAAACGGCAAACCTTATAAATCATCTGGTGGCAAGATGGTTTATAACGAAACCTTAAAACGAGAAATCCCTGAAGGTTGGAGAAATGCTACTCTTGAAGATCTTGGAAATATTGTCGGAGGTAGCACTCCTTCAACTAATATTAAAGCTAACTTTTCTACTAATGGTATTCCTTGGATAACACCAAATGATTTATCTAATAATGTGGGTAATAAATACATTACCAAAGGAAGTATAGATGTCAATTTAGAAGGAATTAAAAATGCTTCTTTAAAGCTCTATCCTAAAGGAACTATATTACTTAGTTCGAGAGCGCCCATTGGTTATATGGCTATTGCGAGGAATGAAGTAACAACAAATCAGGGCTTTAAATCTTTTGTACCTAATCAAGGGTTTTCTACTGAGTTTGTTTTCTATGCAGTTAAAAATTCAATGAAAGCAATAATTCAGTATTCGTCTGGTTCTACTTTTAAGGAAATTTCCAAAACAGTATTAAACACTGTTGAAGTTTGTTTACCGTCAAAAGTCATCACTGATAAATATACAAAACAGGTACAATCAGTTTTTGCAAGACAAGATTTACTAGAAAAAGAAAATCAACAGCTTACTCAACTTCGCGATTGGCTTTTACCCATGCTAATGAATGGTCAAGTGACGGTAAAATAAGCAAATAGACAATATAGCAGTTGAAGCAAAGGTTAGGACACATAAATCTTGTAGGGGCGATTCGCGATCGCCCGAAGGTAAGCTGCATTGCACCCCTTACCTGACCTGTATTTAACCCCGTACTCAGAACAGCCCCAAACATCCGAATATCGTAAAAGTTGGCACACATCCATTTTTGAATCTCGGCTAATTTAGCTACTTTGGATAAATGATATTCAAGTAGATGCCATTTTTCGCTATTCTTTGATGGAGTATGGGCATGAAAAGGCATGATTTTATTTCTCGAAGATAATTAATAATTGAAAATCTTAATTGTAAGTGCTAAAGATCTTGGTGGAGGGGCAGCCCGTGCTGCTTATCGACTACATCAGGGTTTGCTGGCACAAAAAGCTGACTCTCAAATGTTGGTGCAGAATAAACAGGGTGACGATCATACCGTTATCGCCCCCATCAGCAAAGTCAAAAGAGGAGTTGCGGCAATTAAACCTGCACTAGATCGCTTACCCTTGGCTTTATATCCTCAGCGAGACACCACAGTTAATATTTATTCTTCTCAATGGTTGCCTAACAAAATTATTGGCAAAATTAGGCAAATTAACCCCGATATTATTAATCTCCACTGGGTATGTGGCGGATTTATGCCTATTGAAGCTTTAGGTCAATTAAAAAAGCCTTTGGTGTGGACTTTACATGATATGTGGGCATTTACGGGCGGATGTCACTATAGCGGAGAATGCGATCGCTATTTACAATCCTGTGGTGCTTGTCCTCAATTAGGAAGTAATCATAGCTGGGATTTATCTCGCTGGAATTGGCAGCGTAAAGCTAGAGCCTGGAAAGATTTAAATTTGACTATTGTAACCCCTAGCAGATGGCTAGCTGATTGCGCCCAGGCTAGTTTATTATTTCAAGATTTTGCGCTCAAGGTAATTGGTAATGGCATCGATCCTCAGATTTATCAACCCCATCCTACCGAATTAGCCAGAAAGATTTTAAATTTACCTAGGGATAAAAAGATCATTTTATTTGGGGCATTTGATAGCACTCAAGATAAAAGAAAGGGTTTTTTCTTGTTGCGATCGGCATTGCAAAGCCTACAGCAGCTAGAATCTACTGAAGAAATTGAGCTAGTTATCTTTGGTGCTTCTGCTCCTGTAAAGCCTTTAGATTTTGGTTTTAAAGCTCATTACATAGGCAAACTAAATGATGATGTTTCTTTGTCTTTGATTTATAGTGCAGCCGATATATTTGTTGCTCCCTCGGTGCAAGATAACTTACCCAACACTGTTTTAGAGTCAATGTTCTGTGGCACTCCCTGCGTTGCTTTCAAGATCGGGGGGATGCCAGATTTAATCGATCATCAACAAAACGGTTATTTAGCTCAACCCTTTTTAGCAGAAGATTTAGCTCAAGGAATTCATTGGATCTTAACCGATCCTGCTAGATACCATCAGTTAGCGACTCAAAGTAGGCATAAAGCGATCGCTCAGTTTAGTCTAGAACAGCAGGCTCAAAAATACCTACGAATTTTTGATGATTTATGTAGTAAGCTTACCCTATGAATTATTAGCAATAGGTAATTTACGGTATAGCTACGAATAATGGTTAATAAAATTTGGCTAGATATAGTAACAATTACTAACAAAATTGATGAATCGTTATTTGCTACTCTAAATAACGTTAGTCAACAGTCTTATCAAACCATCAACCATATTATTATTTACCCTGAATCTAATAATTTAGAATTTAATAAACTCGATCCTTTTATCGACCGAGCTAACCTGTTTTTTTATCCTCAAAAAGGTAAAGGTATCTCTTCTGCTTTTAATCATGGAATTAACCATAGTCAAGGAGAAATTGTTTTATTTCTTAATTCTGGCGATACATTAGTTGCAGAAAACATATTAGAACAGGTAGTTGCTAATTATAGTCAGAACAAATGGTTGTGGGCAACAGGGGAGACTGTTTCTGTAAGTAAGAATAAATATTTAAAAAAGCATCGCCAACAGCACAAAATTTGGCGTAATAGCCTCTTTTTTTATGGTAATCCTGTTTGCCATCAATCGACTTTTTACTCTCGCAAATTAATTAAACAGCTAGGTTTATATGACGAGTCTTTATCAATGGGGATGGATTACGAATACAACATTAGAGCCAATCAATTATCTAATCCTCAATTATTGTATTTTCCCATAGCCTATTACGATACTACTGGCGTATCCTCAGTTAGAGTTTTTCAACAGTTTTTTAATCACCGTCGTATCCGCGATCGCTATTTTGAACTATCTTGGTTTAATCGCTTTAAAGTTGACTTTTACTGTTTACTTAAATCGTTTTATAGATTAGCAATGGTGCCAGCCAAACTTTTGCTTTAGCTTTTAGACTAAATGAAATTGATTTACCCACTAATTTAAGCAAATTGAAGTTGCCAGTCATTAGAAGCCAAGCCTGGATGATTTTAATTGAGCTAAAACGACCTATTAAGCAAGATAATCTTTCAATTTAATTTATTATCGCCGTATTTGACGCTAGATTTATTAACTAGCGATAAAAGCATAAAAACTTTAGACCAAAATCAACATGAGCTTGAGCAAAAATCCTTCTGTTTCAATAGTAATTCCTACCTACAATGAGGTAGACAATATTGAAGCGGTTGTAGGTAAGTTTTTGGCTTCTAAATATTCTAATTTATTAGAAATACTCGTTGTCGATGGGCTAAGTACTGATGGAACACAGGCTAAAATTCAAGAGATATCGGGCATTTATCCCCAAATAAGATTGCTAAACAATCCCCGTCGTATACAGTCTGCTGCTCTTAACATTGGTTTAGAGGCTTGTAAAGGTGATATCTTCTTAAGAGCCGATGCTCACTGCAACTACGCTGACAATTATATAGAAGAATGTGTGGCAGCTTTGCAGAAGTCTCAGGCAGTAAATGTAGGAGGAGCGCAACGTTTTATTGCAGCTAATACCTTTCAAGCTGGAGTTGCTTTAGCTTCTCGTAGTCTTTTAGGCAGTGGAGGCGCAAAATATCGCGATCCCAACTATAACGGCTATGCTGAAACGGTTTTCTTGGGCTGTTTTTGGCGTTCAGATTTAGAAGATGTGAAAGGATATGAGGTCACTCGCAAAGAAGATTCTGAACTAAATTTTCGCTTACTTAAAGCAAAAGGCGATCGCGCAATTTACATAAGTTCAGGCATAAAGGTTTGCTATTTTCCTCGCAGCAACTGGCTAAGTTTATGGCGACAATACGCAAAATACGGCAGAGGTAGCTGTATTGTGTCATCTAAATATGCCCAAGAACTACCTTTAAGAAACAAAATCCCTTTTTTTGGCATTCTGGGATTAGCGATCGCTATACTAGCTGACTTAACTATACTCGATGGTTTACTACATACAATACCTTTAGTTTTATTGGGCTTTTGCCTAATTGCCTTAGAAGCAGCACGAATAACCCTAAAATATAAGAGTAAATTTCGTGAGGAATTTTGGTGCTACTGTGAAAAACCGATGCCTAGCTTAGTTAGCCGTTGGTTATGTTGTACTATAGCGATCGCGACTATGCCCATAGCTCACTTTACAGGTTTTGGTTATCAGCTTTATCTGAGAAAGATTAGAAAAAACCAAGATAATTGTTTTTTTGAATCAAGATCTAGCATACCCAAATGTAATTCTGTGAAAGAGAAAATAAAGGCATAAACTTTGGTTAAATAAAGTCTGGGCTGATATTTTTGCGATTTAGCCTAGCCAGAAATTGCTAACGTATGAATTTTATAGTTGGGAGTAAAATATGAAAGTTATCATCCTTGGAGGAGACGGCTTCTGTGGCTGGCCTACCTCTTTACATCTATCGAATCTCGACTTTGAAGTTGTTATTGTCGATAATCTATCTAGACGTAACATTGATAACGAGTTAGAAGTTAGTTCTTTGACTCCTATCTCACCTATTGGACAAAGATTAAATACCTGGAAAGAGATTACAGGCAAAAATATTAAGTTTTATAATATCGATATTGCCCAAGAGTACGATCGCCTACTAAATCTGATTTTGGATCAAAAACCTGATGCGATCGTGCATTTTGCCGAACAAAGGGCTGCTCCCTACTCCATGAAATCTTCTAAACATAAGCGTTATACGGTTAATAACAATCTCAACGCTACTAATAATTTACTCTGTGCCATTGTCGAATCTGGTTTAGATATTCACTTAGTCCATTTAGGCACAATGGGAGTTTATGGCTATGGTACTGCGGGGATGAAAATACCCGAAGGATATTTAGATGTGGAAGTGGTTACTGATAATGGCGATCGCATTCAGCAAGAAATTCTCTATCCCGCAAACCCTGGCAGTGTCTATCATATGACTAAAACCCAGGATCAGCTATTTTTCTACTATTACAATAAAAACGATGGCATTCGCGTCACCGATTTACACCAAGGAATTGTTTGGGGAACGAATACTCCTGAAACCTTGATGGATGAAAAGTTAGTTAATCGTTTTGATTATGATGGTGACTACGGTACAGTTCTCAATCGTTTCTTAATGCAGGCAGCTATAGGTTATCCTCTTACTGTGCATGGAACTGGAGGACAAACTAGAGCTTTTATTCACATTAAAGATACTGTTCGCTGTGTGCAGTTAGCGATCGAAAATCCACCCTGCAAAGGTAAGCGAGTGAGAATTCTCAATCAGATGACAGAAACTCATCGAGTTAGAGATCTCGCCAAAATGATTGCAGATATGACTCAAGGGGAAATCGCTTATTTAGAAAATCCCCGTAATGAAGCACCTGAAAACGAGTTATTTGTCAAAAACCAACGCTTTTTAGATTTAGGTTTGAAGCCAACAACCTTAAGTCAGGGATTACTAAAAGAAGTAACTGAAGTAGCCCAGAAGTATGCCGCTCGTTGTGATAAAAGTAAAATTCCTTGTACTTCCTTATGGATTCAAAAATCTAAACCAACATCAAAAAGCAACAGTATAAAATCAAAAACTGTAGAAACCAGCAAAGTGTAAGCGGTAAATATCGCAGTACGTTAATCGGTTGGGACAAAAAATTTAATTGCTCGTAAGTAATAAGTAATAAGTAGCCAAGGTGTACCCACCGCAGGGAGTGTCCTAACACTGCCTCGTATTGCTATAACTACCCTTGTTAGCGATCGCTCATCGTTGGCAATCAGCAAGGGTATTATAACCAGGTCTTAAAAATCTCAAGGGCGGTTACTCTTAAGCAGCTTTCACAGGCTATGGCTTATGGCTAGGGAAATTTTTGACCAAAGAAAGAAATATGCGCGGAGAAAAAATGTTAAATGATAGGCTAACGTTTGTGCCTAGGGCGATCGCCTTATTCAAGTTAGTACGAGCCTGGATTCTCTTTCCTGAAGCTGTTTCCACGGTGTAGTGATATTCTCTACCGAGAAACTGTCTTTCGATAACCGTTATCTTAGAAGTACTGTCGGCAACCAACACAATATCTTCCTGGCGTAACATTAAATCTCCTTGTTTTGCCGATGTCTCATCTGAATTCATAATCGCGTTTGCTTTTGCTGCTTCTATTTCGCCAATTTCTGTCAGCCAAAAGCCGCCTTTTCTAGTAGCGGGAAGAAAATTAGCCTGAGTTACAAACTCAGCCACAAAACGAGACGCAGGATTAAGATAAATTTCTTCTGGGGTGCCTATCTGCTCTAATTTCCCGTCGCGCATAACGGCAATTTGATCGGAAATAGCCAAAGCTTCTTCGCGATCATGGGTTACAAAAATAGCTGAAGTTCCTGCTGCTTTTAGGATTGAGCGAATTTCTCCTCTTAAGCGATGACGTACCTGGACATCTAAATTACTTAAAGGTTCATCTAGCAAGATCAAAGAGGGTTGAGGTGCTAAGGCTCTAGCTAGGGATATACGCTGTTGTTGCCCTCCAGATAGCTGATGAGGATAACGTTTTTCTAAACCACTCAATCCCACTAGTTCTAAAACTTCACTTACTCTCTGTTTGATTTGAATCTTAGATGCTTTTTGATGAGCAAAAATACTGCTGCTACGTTTCTTACTTTGATTTTTTAAACCAAAGGCAATGTTTTCTGCCACTGTCAGATGGGGAAATAAAGCATAATCTTGAAATACCATGCCTGTATTTCGCTTTTCCGCAGCTAGAGAGCTACGGTGGGTAGATACTACCTTTCCTGCTATTTCAACCGTTCCTTCAGAAATTGATTCAAACCCTGCGACAACTCTTAGTAAGGTAGTTTTTCCGCACCCTGATGGTCCGAGTAAACCGAGTAATTCTCCATGCTTTAAAGTAAGACTTACATCATCTAAAACTTTGGTGTGACGACTATCTATAGAAGATGTTGTTTTGTTAGGAAAAGTTTTACTAATATGATGAAGCTGAAGAATTACTGATTGTTTCATATTTGATTACTTGGGTAACTGAAATATATGCTTATTTTCAGTTGCCGTGGCAGATAGATAAATTTTGTTAACTTATAGGAATTATTCTCAATTAATAATTAATAAAAGTCTAACCCATAATCTGCACTTAATTTATTGGCACTTCCCTTAATAATCAAGCAGTCGTTTGTTTAAAATAAATTGTATCGCTGTAGCAAAGTGTCGAGCAACTTAGGCAAGCTTTTGGCTAATTGAGCAGCGTCAGTAAAGCTGAGTTGTTTGTAACCTACCATATCAAAAGGTATTGTTCCTTTTAAGTCTGGACGTTCCATATTTAGTAACAGGATCTGTCCATGGTCTTTGTTTTGAATTCCATAACCCAATTCCACACATACAGTGGGATCTATTAACAGGTTAGGTTGCTTTTCTCCAGAAATGCTAGTAATGGGAGTAACGTCAGCTATCAACAATAAGCTTTTACTGATTTTTCTAAATTGACTATTACTTAGGCGTAAAGGAGATTCGGCAACGTGAGGTGTAACTTCTAAAGATAAAGGTATACGCGATCGCCTGGTTAAATCTTCAACTATACTTTCTAAAGCTGAGGTAACAGCATCGTTGGCAGCCTGATAATGGGCTTGGGGGCTATAGTAAATTACAGGCTCAAGTCCTGAAATACTATTGCACTTAGTAAAATAGATTTCTTGAGAGACTAAATCGATATTAGAAACGATATAGCTACCGCTTCCTTGAACATAAAACTCGACAGTTCTACCTTCTAAATAAAATTGAAACCAGTCAGATCCCTCTACCTCCAGGCGATCGTCTAAAAAATCTGTCCGTAAACCCGTTTTTAACAAGCTATTTCTGCTTAGACGCAGGGTACAGGGTTTTTGAATTACTGTCTTGATTGGCTCGTATTGTTCTAAATACCAAGCTTTGAGAGCTATAATTGCCACGATTGTGTCTATTAGAAAAAAGATGTCTAAATTCTAATGTATCTTAGCAATAGAGGCTAACATCTTCTCCACAAACATCAGCTAAGTAGCAAATTGCCCGAAAACGCAAACCAACTACCTCGTTATAAAGAGGATTTAGTTTACACATAGGGGGAATTTTAACGAGAGAGCGTCCAAACAACTTTATTTCTCGTTCAAAAGGACATTGGCTAGGAATCGATTTACAGATAAGATGAGCGATCGCACTATTTTTTACTTCAATATTGTCTAACCATTGACGTAATGGAGCAAGTAAATCTATTTTTCTTGCTTTTACTGATTTTTGGGAAGATTGCCGACGCTGGCGTGGATAAATCCAGTTTTCCAGATGTAGGCTTTCAATTGTATGTTGCATTGCGTTCATGGTTGACTCCTCAACTTTAATAATTTACTTAGAAGAGAGATTTGGCTGATTAAATTATCATCTCTATTTACCTACGTTGGTTTGCTTCAGTTAATGCTGGTGCAGACTTAAAACATTTTGACCAACGGTAAAGGGTTCAGTTCTAATTAATGATTGGCGTTGAATGACATAACAATTGGGTTTTTGGCTGATTAACTATTTACTTAACATTATCCTGCACGATTTTTTAACTAATCTGCATGAGCAAGATCACTTAATTCCCATAAAGTTTGCTTAAAGATCTAGTTAAGACTTTGTAAACTGCTATAAAAACGTCGATCAAACATAATAAAGACAAACTTTATCTGCTCTTTATTAACAAATAAGTTCTGTACAGATTGTCATATTTGTAACAATAAAGCTAATTATGACGATTTTTAAGCTAACTTTAGCCACTAGTAATTACTTTAAGCTTGAGATGTTTTAAGGTTTTACATAAGTTAGGTAAAAAATCCGCAAAGAATAAACACAAAATGCTTGCCTATAAAAGTATAGTATTTCTAATCATTTAGCTGCAATTTTCTTAGATATGTAATCATTCACATTAAGCTTCATTGCTACCAACAACCATAAAGTTTTCCTTGCCACCAAAAGTGGATTTATCTACTTTAAAATTAGCAAATTACAAGAAATAAAAGTAGAGAATTTAAATAAATCTCAGATTCAGTTCATTTCTCAAAATAGTATAGCTCTTCCATTATTTTCTGGTTAGTCAATGTGTATCACTTATTACCAAAATAGAAAAATATTTGATGATTTAATTCCCAATTTCTATTCAAGCAAAGCTAGTAGACGTGAGCGCAAATAATCCTAGCAGTTGAAGTAGCCGCCAAAAGCCTGTAAATTCATACCTATTACTTTTTGGTAGCGATACTAGTTGTTGACTTGGGTTGAAGTAACTGTTTTTTGTAGACAAACATCCATCGGCAAAGTGAAATAGAAGGTTGAACCTTGATCGCCGTTGGACTCAACCCAGATTTTTCCACCATAGCGATCGATAATTTTTTCGCAAACAGCTAAACCAATTCCCGTTCCAGAATAAGCTTCGGTTGAATGAACTCTATGGAAAACTTGAAAAACTTGGGAATGAAATTCTTGAGGAATACCAATACCGTTATCAGCTATAGCAATTAACCATGCTTGTTCCTGTTGAACCGCAGCAATTTCAATACGGGGATCGCTGCCACTAAATTTGAGGGCATTTTCGAGCAAATTTTGCAATATCTGATATATTTCTTGGGGATTAATCAAAATGCTGGGCAAATCTCCTACCACAATTTCTGCTTTGGTATCAGCGATCGCTTGTTGCAGATCCGTGATAACTTGCTGCATCACCTGATTTAAATCAATTATCAGCCAAGTTTGTTCACTTTTCCCTGCTTGAGCATAATTGCGCAAGTCTTCAATCAAGATTTGCATTCGCGAACTACTATTGTTGATACTGGCAAGATAATTTTTAGCTGTTTGATCCAAATCATTTTGATACTCTTTAGTAAGTAAATTGTTAGTAAGTAAATTGGTAAACGTGGTCAATGAACTTAGTGATGCCTGTAGATCTTGGGATACTAGAGAAGTGAATTCTTCTAAATTTCGTTCTAAACCTGATAACTGATGATTTTCTTTTAGTTGATTATTTAAAACCAAATCTTGATGAGGTTGAATTGCTTGGGTTAGAAAGTCTGCTGAATACTTGACTTTAAAAGATAAGAGAGTTTCAATCAAATGAACAATTTTTTGAGACGGGCTATTTTGAGCAATGCAGTTAAGGTTTCGCCAACCTAATACAGTTACCCTCTGTGCAGTATTTACCGAAGAATTGATTAAAACTAAAGGAATTTCGTTAGTTTGAGAACTGTTTTTTAGCTGTCTACATATTTCCCATCCATTCATCTGAGACATTGAAATATCCAACACAATCAAGCTGGGTTTGATCGACTCAGCTAAAGTTAGAGTGTCTTCTTGATTTTGAACCACCACAATAGAATATCTAGCTAATTGTAGGGCGTTTAGCAGTGCCGCTAAATCTTTTTTTAGCTCTTTGACAACTAAAATTATTTCATCTTTAATATTGTCATTATTCATGGTGATCGCCAATTATAGCCGTACAAAGTTAAATTAGGACACATAAGATATCTGCTCGAAAGTAGCAAGTAGCAAGTAGCAAATAGCAAGTTTAAAATGTCTTAACATTTATACGTATTGCTATAATAAAAGACTGCAAATGCTGCTGATATTCAAAGATTTGTACCAGATGGATTTTTTAAGTTTATTTAAATTTAGGCAAATTAAAATCAGTTATTATACCGATCTCAAATTTTGTATTAAATAAATAACACAAAAAAAAGAGACCGCCAAAAGACAGTCTCCAAAATCACTAATAATTATTTGAGTTGTAGCTAATAAGATTACGCTTCTTTACTCTTGGTAAAATATTCGCTTAAAGCATCAGCAATAATCTGATTCATCGGTCTACCTTCTTTTTCGGCAAGCTCTTTTAATTTGGGAAAAACATCATCGGGGACACTAACGCGACGTTGATTTTTGCGAAACTTGCGTTTGGTAGTAGTATCTGTATCCATATAGCTTCCTATTGTATAGTTTTCAGAAAAATTACGAATGGCAGCGAATCCAACACGGCTACAGAATGATCCAAAACTTTCTTGGGATTGGCGATCCTGTTGGAAGAAAACAAAAATAGGCTCAAAGAAGTTTTCTAGCTCTTCTACTGGCATTTTTTGCTCATAGGGTTGGGCTAGTTGAGTCTGATTTGGCGTGCCTCCCAGCCAGATTTGGTATTTTCCAGGTGCGCTACCAACAAAGCCTAACTCTGCCATGTAGGGACGAGCGCAGCCGTTGGGGCATCCAGTCATCCGCATCACGAAGTGTTCGTCTGCCATTCCTAGTTTATTCAATAATGCTCTAATACGATCGGTAATTCCTGGTAAAGCTCGCTCAGATTCAGTTACCGCCAGTCCACAGGTAGGCAATGCAGGACAAGCCATTGAATAGCGAGTTAAAGGCTCGATCGCGCTGGGATCGGTTTCTATTCCTCTATTTTTGAGGATATTTTCCACCGTTTCTTTTTGTTCAGGAGAAATTTCACAGAGAATAACATTGTGATTGGGAGATAAGCGCATGGGTAGGTTTAACTGCTGCACAATTTCTCTGAGGGCGGATTTTAGCTGAAAAGCACCTTCATCTTTGATTCTGCCATTTTCTACGCCAATACCAAAAAACCACTTCCCGTCACCCTGTTCGTACCAGCCAAGAAAATCTTGATATTGCCATTCGGGTAATTTTTTATAGGGTTTAAGTTCTTTACCAAAGTAAGATTCAACTTTAGCTTTAAACTTGGCTACACCCCAGTCATGAATTAAATACTTCATTCTGGCGTGACGACGATTAGTGCGATCGCCATAATCTCTTTGAGTGGCAACAATTGCTTTAACTAAATCATAGACATCAGCTTTATCTATGTAGCCTAGCTCGTCACAGATGCGGGCAAAGGTTTCTTCTTTATTATGAGTTCGACCTAAGCCACCCCCAGCCATGACGTTAAAACCCTGTAGTTCTCCTTTTTTATTGGTTATTACTACCAAGCTGATGTCGTGGGTATAAACATCAACGGAATTATCTCCAGGTACAGTCACGCAAATCTTAAATTTACGGGGTAAGTAATGCTCTCCATAAATAGGCTCAAGGCTATTTTCAACAATCATGCCCTTGCCCTGGCTTTGTCTTGCTGCTTTTACTTCAGGAGCTTCTGCTACGCTGATTGCTTTTTCTCCGTCTAGCCAAATTTCATAATATGCTCCACTTTGAGGATTGAGCAGATCGGCAATATTGTTAGCATACTCAAAAGCATACTGATATTCGGGTTTATTCTTAAACGGTGCAGGCGGAGACATGATGTTGCGGTTAACATCTCCACAGGCACTGAGAGTCGAACCCATATTATTTAAAATATTTTTAATAACTTCTTGAAGATTTTTTTTCAAGATTCCGTGAATCTGAAACCCTTGGCGAGTAGTGATTCTAAGGGTATGATTACCATATTCTTCTGATAGGCGATCTAAAGCTAAAAACAACTCTGGCGGGATCAATCCACCTGGACTGCGAGTACGCAGCATCATCTGATAGTCCTTTTCCTGACCTTTTGCCCGATTGTCACGATTGTCTTGTTGATAAGAACCATGAAACTTGAGAATTTGGATCGCATCTTCGCTAAAATGCGTCGTGTCTTCTTTCAGTTCGCTTAAAAGAGGTTCGCGCAGATAATTACTACGATCTTTTAACTTTTCTACTTTGGATACTTTTTTTTGGATAGGGGTCTGAACCATATTGTTCTTAAATAATTACCAGGAATGATATTCTTGTGTGTGCTGCTTAGTGATTTAAGATTCTTTTTTATCTTAGCGTTTGCGATCGCAACTGAGTACAAAATATCGAATTAGAAAAATACAAAAACACAAATTTTTAGTTAGTTTTTACTTTAATTAGCTAAAAAATTGCGCTTAATTATAAAACCACTATGAATTTTGTGGATAACTATGAAGACTAAACTAATTGCACTTGAGCGGGGAGTCTATATCTTCTCATTTTTGTAACCAGGAATACAAGTTATTCTCTCTTGCTGCTGACAAAAATTAGCTTTATTACCTGCCCTAACTGCTCTTACTACCTAAATCAGCTTTTGCTGCATTTTTATAACCAAAGAAGTCAATGCGGTAATCAGTAATGGTGACACCCGTTTCTGCTTCTATCTGCTTGATTATTGCTTTGGGCAACTCAATTTGCAGGTCGATAATTTGATTAGTATCTAGGCAGTTTACATGACTATGAGAGTCGCTAATATTGCCGTACAATCTACCATCAGAACGTTCAACACATTCTATTATGCCTCCAGCAGACAAAGCATCCAGGTTTTGGTATACGGATGTGTGACCAATCTCTTTGCCTTGTTGACTGAGCAGGTCGTATATCTCTCTAGCCGAAAGATGCTCTTCATGAGTCCACAGCAACTCTAATATATAGCGACGCTGACGACTCACCCGCATTCCCAAATCTTGGCAGCGAACTAAGGCATCTTCTAAAGAGTTGATTTGTGTTAGGTTTGCCTCTGGAGTTTTCATAGGTGAGGCTCAATGGATTCAAGCTTATACATAGTCATTACCACTTTAACTTAAAATATATGTAAATGTCTAATTTAAAAACTAGTAAAGTAAACAGTAATTCGTTCTATAGCAAATCTTTCGTTCACTACTATTAATTTTAACTCAACAAAATTATCCTTCAGCCTCTATTTTTGTAATACTTATTGTGACTATCGAGTTAATTTTAGATTCCCAAGTAATAAATAATTTAGATTTATCTACTGCCAAAAATCAAATCGAGCCTATCTTAGATAAGATTATTGATTATGAACAGCAGTTACAGTTGTTGATTGACTACCAGCGAGAAGATAACGATCCTCGCGAATTATCAGAAATACCAGAGATTAGACTGTGGTATGTACGACTAGACGCAGTTTATCCGTGGATACCATTCTTGTTAGACTGGAAAACAGGAGAACTAGTTCGTTATACGGCGATGCTCGTGCCTCATGAATTTAACCGTAGCGAAGGTATTATCTTTAACCCTGAAGCCTTAGAAATTTTTGTGATGAATAAGATCTTTGTTCTTTGTGATTGGCTACAAGAACAGAATATCCCATCGCGATCGCGCCTAAAATCTATGGCACAATTATTTGGCTATGAATTAGACGATGCTTTTTTGGAGATGATTTAGCTAGTAGCTGATTTGCAGAGTGACAGAAGCTTCGACTGTTTGTTTTCCACCGATGATAGGCGTATTGACCTCCGCATCAGCTTTTGACAGTTGTTGAACTCGAAGGGGATTAGGTGGAGGAACGCTAGCTTGATTAACCTGAATACCAACAATCTCTTTAGAAGCAAGATTTAGAGTCTTCAAAACAGCCTCTGCCATAGCTTGAGCGTCAATGGTGGCTTTGCGAAGAGCTTCTTTTTGAGCCTCAGCGATCGCTTCAGGGCTAGCAATAAAACTTACTTCATCGATGCGACTAGCTCCTGCTTGAACGGTTTCATCTAATAAAGTTCCAACTTGCTCAGTTTGGAGGCGAAAGCTGACTGTATTTGTGCCAATATAACCTACTAAGTTTCTTTGGTTATTAGTATAGTCATAATTCGGTTCTAGGCTTACACCAGCTGTCTGTAACTCTTGGACATCTTTTGAGAGCAACAAATTCACCAAAGCTGATGTTCGCTTGGCTATTTCTTGTTGAACCTCCATCGCCGTTTTCCCTTGAATCTCGACTCCTAACTTAACTTGTGTCAGAGTAGTAGCAATATTTTCGCTCCCATTTCCAGTTACTGTCAAAGTTGGTACTAATTTTTCTTCCGCCATAGCTGGATTAATCAAAGTCAAGCTAAGAAAACTGCAAATAGCTAAGGATTTGGCTAAACCTTGATAAGGGAGGGCAAATCGACTTATTTTTGATTGTTTTAGATTTTTGCTCATTATTTACCCCCTAGCTGATTTTTATTTGCATCTACTTTACAGATTGTACATTTTCTTAACTTGTTAACAATGCCTATTAGCTAGCTGCTTTGAGCATATGGTAGGTGATCAGTAACTGAGTTAAAGCCAGAGGATAACTTTGTAAAGTTTCTCCAGTAGTTCCAGTTAACTTTCCTAATTCTTGGTTTCCTTCTAGGCTACAAAATTGACCTAGATAGGGAACTTCGCCACACATAATCTTTTCTAATTCTCTAACCTGCTCTAAACTTGCATGACCATCAATTTCTAAAATGTCCACAGGTTTGCCCATATCACGGCTCAAACCCAGACGAATAGCAGCACCAAGATGATTGCCTTCAGAATTTAAAATAGTGGTTAAATCTGGGTGAGGAATTGTCGGACGCAAAATTAAATTAGCGTTAAGCATAAGGTTGTCTTCTTCCAATCCTGTTTCGTCAGGAGGATAAAAGCTAACAATCATATCTGCCCATTTACGTTGTGGACGTATAAAGGCTTCAGAGTCTGGTTCTCTTTGTCGTAGTTGGTCTTGGACTTGTTCTTCGCTGTATCCTCTTTTACGAGTATCTCGCTTGATTTTCCAGTATGCTCTTAGGGGTTCTGGGGGAGCTAGATAAGTTTTCACATCATAGCTATCTCGCATTCTGCGGGTTGAATATCCTAATAAGCCTTCGACAATAACATACTGACGCGGCTCAATATATTCTGGTGGATCAAAAGCACCCGTACTGTGATTATAAATAGGCTTGAGGATAGACTTTCCTGAACGTAGCAACGCTAAATGCTGTTCTATAATGTCTAAATAATTACAGTCTGGATTGAGAGCAGATATTTTCATTTCCGCTCTTTGGGTGCGATCGTAACGATGATAGTCATCAGTACAGATTACGGTGACGTTGTCTTTCCCTAATACTTGAGCAATTCCCTTCGTCAACGTTGTTTTACCTGCTGCGCTGTCGCCAACTATACCGAGAATAATAGGTCTATCTTTCATATATTGCTCCTTCTGGGAAATAATCGCTCAAACCTAGAATATATTGGATTAGTAGCAGTTGTAAAACTCTCTATCAAAGCTTACAGTTTACATAAAAAAGGCTAGATGCGAAAAACATCATAGCCAAAGCCTTTCGGCTCTAATAATTGAATCTTTGTTAACTTGTCTTTTAGCTATTAGGCATGGTTTGGACTGCGCTTGCTCCGTCTACACCTTTAGCAACTTGTTCTGCTTTTGAAAGAACGCTTTCAGCATCAGGGTTATATTTTAAAACAACTGTACTGCCTGTTTGTGCTACCCAAAGTCCAATATTATCAGAGATTCCTGCTTCATCAAGTGCTTGAGCAACACGTTTTGCCAAACCGCTTTCGTCAAATTGACCATCTAGACCAACTTTTTCTGGGGCAATATCGTTATCTTTGGCGGCGGCGGCAACCTTAACTTTTCCTGCTTTGGCTGCTTTATCTTCTTCTTTTTTGCCAAACAGTTTTCCAAGAAAACCCATAGTAATATCCTCTTGATCTATAAAACTAAAAACGCCAAATTTGCGCTTTCTGGATGTAAGTATATGGTCAGGACGTAAAGATAAGGTCAAGAAGTTATAAAAAATTTAGATTTAATAACTTAATTTTTTTGCGTCATTTCTCCGAGATATTTCTGTAAAAAGGGAGAAAAAACCTCATATATTAGAGTTAGGGGTTGACCATTGTGCCAAAAAAGGTAATGACGACCCCAAAATGGTGCTTTTTCGTCGAATGCTGACTCTAAAGCCGAAGAATTACCATAATAAACTCCTCGTACATCTCGATAAAGTTCTGTGTGGAGTGTAGAAAGATTTCGCCATACGGGTAAAGAGCGATTTTGCAGATAATCATCAACATTACTAGCGTTCCACCAAGACGCAGCATAGGCTAACCTTTGACCTGAGGTAGTTCGCAACCATACTTGTCTTCTTAATCTTGGTTCGGCGATCGCCTCAATCTCTTCTGGTGCGCCATCGTCTCTTTTACCAATTAAAGACATATCAATCACGTCTACTTCGGTTCTTTCGCCTGTAAGTAATTGCAAAAGGTGAGTCGGCGAGCCATCTCCTAATAAAAGCATCTGCCATGTAGGTGCCAACTGCTTATGGGGCAATCCTTGTTGGACAGTTTCTTGTCCTCCTTGCCAAATCGGTTTTAGGGAGTGCCAACTTCTAGAGGTAGTGGAAATATCTTGGGGATAGATTGCGGTCACTTTTTGTTACAAAACTTTATTATCGTTAATAAAAATATTAGCGTTCTTTGCCAGAAATTACCTCTTTTTTGTTTCTGAGATGGGATTTAAGAGTATACAAGAGTTTATGACTTAATTTGCTATGCAACCCTCTTCTGTCACTTTCCGAATTAAAGGAAGTAACAAATAATCAAAATTATCCTGAAAGAGTCAATG
Organism: Waterburya sp.; assembly: GCA_965218645.1. Classification (GTDB taxonomy): domain Bacteria; phylum Cyanobacteriota; class Cyanobacteriia; order Cyanobacteriales; family Xenococcaceae; genus Waterburya. Next base: position 3,445,406 of record OZ244627.1, read on the forward strand.
ATTGAATTTGATTCATAATAGCAATTAAACGATGGAATCCCAGAAGCAAATCAGAATTAGGAAAAATCTCCAACAAAGGAAAAATCAACCACAACAAAATGCTTGGTTGAATAACAATCGCGAAAATTATTCAAGACATTTTTCCATCCTGCTTGATGATTCCATTGAGGATGAGAAGAAAGATCATTACCTTGATGAGATATTTGATAATTACTATTCTCAGATGGATTTAAAGAGAGAAAAACTTGTGTATTTAGACTAATCATTAAATAAGCACTCATGATAATTTCCCACCACTTCTCAATATGCTTGAAATTAGTAAACCTATAATTTGTCCAGCCTAGTTCTTGTTTACACTGGCGAAAGCTATATTCCACCCATGTTCTTAAGCCGTAAAGGTTGCCTAAAGTTTTCTTTAAGTTACTTCTTTTGTCTTGAATGTTGGTCATGATCGAAGAGGTGGAATTTTCGGGCATCGTTTTGGGGTCAGTAATTGTTTCCCAATAAGTTCTTTCTTTTCTCTTCCCAAAGATAATTTCTCTAATGTATCTAATTTCAGATTTTTGATTACTAAAAGTTCTCTGGAATTTGCACCATTTGTTAGCTCTAACCTTCTGCTCCCGTGGTAGCCAGACTCCATGATTACTTCTAATTGCCACAACCCATGGTAATTTGTGATTCTCTAATGTTCTGATGAAGGAACTAGCTTCACCATACAAACTATCTGCTAAGACTAATTTAATCTTGAATCCAAAGTCTATCAACTCTGTAATAATAGATGATGCTAACTCAATATTGATCGATGAGGGTAACAGTTGGTCGAGCATCTCTTTTTAAATGTTTGAGGCGAGGAAATGCTCCCGTCTAGGGAGCTTATTCCACTCGCCTGTTGAGGATTTGTAATTCTACATCTACCACCCTGTCTACCTCTCAGCTACTCATCAACTTGTTCTATTGTAGTTTAATTCTCGGAAAGTGACAAAAGAGGGGTAAGTACTTATGCAAAATTAATTACATAGCGCTCGCCAAAAAAACGTAAAATATGTTCGATATACTGAGTAAGGTTTTTCCAACAAGCATAAGCTTTCGTTTCAATCCATTCATATTTCATAAAACGCCATAAAATCTCGATGAGATTTAGTTGCGGAGAATAAGTTGGCAACCAAAATATTTCCATCTTTTTCTTACGCTATTCACTAATTTTTTTCTGAAAAGCTTTACTTCTATGAATAGAAGCGTTATCTAAAACTACTACTGTTAGTTTATTAATGTTTTGAACGTATAAATCTAAAAATTTAATTACTACTTCGCTACTTATTTTTGTCTCAAAAATGTAAGAATACAACTCATTTTCTCTATTTAAAAGACCCAAGACATTTATTCGTCTGCTTTGTTTACCAAGGCTTCTGCCTTCTGCCTTCGTTCAATTTCTATCTCTAATTGCTCCTTCGGTTCTTGCCAAGCATAAGGAATATATGGAGTTTGGCAAAATCCTGTCTCATCTAAATATCTTAGAGGACATCTGAAAAGTTGTTTCTTGACATTAGAATTTTGAGTCTTGCCCCCCCTAGCCCCCCAAATTTGGGGGAAACAAGATCTAAAAGTCCCCCAGGATTGGGGGATTTAGGGGGCGTTGATGTAACAAATTAGACTTTTCAGACAACCTCTTAAATCTATACTTCCTTGTTTCGATAACTTCTGCAAAGCACCAAGGATTTGCTTTTTTATTTCATAGTTTTTTTCTTCTGGCTGTCCATTTACTACTCTTCTTAGTCTTCTCCATTTCATTCCCAGAAATTTTAGTATCCTCTTGACTATATCTTTACTTGTTACTACCCCCCATTCTTCTCTAATTTTCTCGATTACCTGCTTAAGATTTTTGGGATTTCGTTTGACCCACTTTTTAATCTGCTGCTTTTGCTGCTCATTAAAAATTTCTTTTCTTCCTCTACCAACCCGATAGTACAAATCTACTAATTTATACTTTGACCAGCTATTTTTCCAGTTGTATATCGTTTTTCGGCTCACTCCAAAGATTTTGATTAATTCTTTGAGATCGTATTTTGAGTTGATGAGTAATATACAGTGCACTCTAGCTCTTACTTGGTAGTTTTTACTTTGGCGGTACAATCGCCACAATACTTTGATTGTTTCTGAACTCAGTTTTTGCTCTAAATGCACTGATCTACTCTCCTCTCATGCTTCTTTTTATCAGTGTAATTAATTTTGCCCTACTACCTGCGGGGGAGACACGAACAATTAGAAAGCTTGCTGAATTAGGGTTTTCGCCCTCATACCTTGGCGATAATAGTCATTTTTATCAGTCGAAAAACCGCTTAATTCTTGCACTGTATCTTGGCAAAAGGTATTTGATTCAATCCAGTTTTGACCGTGTAAACCAAGAGAAAAGCTACTATGTCTTCGATCAAATCTATTCGCTTCGGTAGGACAACAGACATACTTGGCAACCCCTTTTTGCCTGATACATCGTCCTGACAAAGTAGAAATAGAGTCAGCAATAGTCACTAATAAAATGATAGAAATTAGCCGATGAGTGGTAAGTTGAGTAACTTCAAGATTATATCCACCTAATTTTAAATCACGAAACATTGTCTTGAACGGCGCATTCGCCCCAGCGTCCCGAAGGGACTTTGAGCCGATAGGCTCTGTGTCGCTCATGAGGGAAAGCCAAGGCGCGTTTTGGGGTGAGGAAATGCTTCCGTGTAGGAAGCATATTTATTCCACTCACCCGTTGCGAGACAGTCCGTTGCGCGGGTTTCCAAGGGGCTATCTGCCGAACCTGCGTCGGCAGTTTATAAGCTCCGTCGCGTTGAAGGAACTGTCGAGTTTGAGTGGGAAGCTTCCGACTCAAAAGCCGCCATCCCAAGACCGCGCTGCATCGCTTCTTCGATACCCATTCGTTTGGCATAAGCAACTCTGGGGTAAAAGAAAAAAAGATACAGCAACAGCTCGATGATCATAAACTATGCTAACCATCAATAAATTTATGGCTCGCCATTGGCTGCGATCGATAACTAAATAGATTACTTCTTTTGAGTGCCACTCTGTTTTTACCCAAGATTCTCAAATCGCCAACCAGAGAGTTTTAATATTCAATTGCTCCAGAGATAAAAATCGTGGTAATTTTTTAATTCTACTCCTCAATTGAATAGGTACAGCAAAACGACGAGCTAATTCTTCTCATCGTACTGTTGGCAAATCTTGAACTAAGTTAATCACGATTAACAGAATTAGATACTGAGGATAACTAAACTGTTTTTTCAGGTGTTTGCTATATATTTCAGGTAGTTGAATCATTGCCTTTTCAACACAAAAGATTATTGATAATAGTCTCTTATTTTCTGGGAGATTACTTTACTCCATTAGCCTTCAAGCTTGCTTTTTAACCTAAGTTCGGGTTAATAAAATGAGTCAACGGAGGTAGCTATAAGCTCTAAGCCATAAGCTCTAAGCTTTTTGGATTTTTCTCCAGAAGCTCTAGAGTAAAAAAGTGCGCAAAATATTATTTTTCAAATACTTTTACCATAAGGGTTTCGGCTTATCCCGAACTCAGGTTTTTTAACCTTTTGTGTCGCCCCTACAGCCTACTACTTAAAAGCTTGTAGAAAGCGATCGCCTGTACAATCAATCGAGAGATCGCTTTTTTATTTTATATTTGTCTCAATTTAATAAAAAAAGGCGCGATCGCTGGCACCTTTAGATTATCAATTATTGAACAGAATCTAATCAATGCCTTCAATTCTGTCTTCCACTTCTTGATACAGTTCACGCAGGCGATCAAGGTTTTCTTCATTGGTTTCCCAGTAACCACGACCATTTACTTCTAACAAAGTACCCACAATCTTACGGAAGGAATTGGGGTTCATATCCATTAAACGTTTGCACATCTCAGGATCGTCAATGAAGGTGGTATTAACATCTTCATATACCCAGTTATCGACCGCATCGGCTGTAGCAGACCAACCCATTGTATTAACTAAACGCTTAGATAGTTCCCGCACACCTTCGTAACCGTTACTGAGCATTCCTTCGTACCATTTGGGGTTAAGCATTTTGGTACGAGCATCTAAACGCACAGTCTCTGATAGGGTACGAACTTGAGCATTGGCGGTAGTAGTATCTGCAATATATGCCGTGGGTTTTTTGCCATCATCTCGCAAGCCAGAAACGATTTTAGTCGGATCGGAATCGAAGTAGTGAGATACGTCGGTTAGACTGATCTCTGATGAGTCTAAGTTTTGGAAAGTTACGTCTGCTTTTTTTAGGGAAGATTCAAACAAGCCACGACTTTCATCCATTACTCCAGGATTATCAGAATTAAAGGCAAAGGATTTACGGTTGAGATACATATCCTGTAGCTCTTTTTCTTCTTCCCAACTGCTGTTTTCGACTGCCAAGTTGATATTGGAAGAGTAAGAACCAGAAGCATTAGAGAAGATACGGGTTGCTGCTTGGCGGACGTTGATTCCCATTTCCTCAGCTTGTTCTAAGGCGTTTTTGCGCACAAAGTTCATGGCAATTGGTTCATCGGCTTCTGCTGCCATTTTGACACCGCGATCAAGTAAATTCATTTGGTTGATAAACAGATCACGAAACACACCAGAACAGTTAACTACTACGTCAATCCGAGGACGACCTAGTTCTTCTAAGGGAATTAACTCTAGCTTGTTAACTCGACCGAGCGCATCGGGTACAGGACGTACACCAATCATCCACATGATTTGTGCCAAAGACTCGCCATAGGTCTTGATGTTGTCTGTTCCCCAGAGGACACAGGCAATGCTTTCTGGATAGTTACCACCGTTATCAAGTCTTTGACGCTCAACTAAACGATCTACAACAACCTTGGCTGATTGAACTGCTGCCAATGTAGGAATAGACTGAGGATCTAAGGCATGAATGTTTTTTCCAGTAGGCAAAACGTTGGGGTTACGAATGGGATCGCCACCAGGACCAGGTAGTACATACTCCCCTTCTAAAGCTTGAAGTAAGCCACCTAGTTCGTTATCGGCACGTATTTGTTCTAAACAGAATTCTAGGTACTCAACTAGAGGTTTAAGTGCTTCTGTATCAATTTTGTTGTAGCCATATTCACTTAACGCTTCTAACCAGGGTGCTTTTTTGCCAATATTAAAAAAGTTGAGTTTAGAAACCATTGATACTCTGCCATCGGCATCAATTTGAGCGTGAACTAAAGCACCCACCGCAGCGCGAGTTGCCTGGGTAATGTCTTGGAACAGTTGAACGTCTGCCAAGACACCGCGATCGTTATTGGTATAGATTTCGTCTATATTTCTACCAATGCTGTTGGCAATGAGGCGAGGAAAAGAAATAATCCCTTCTTCTTCACGGTCTAAGTTGGAGATGCTAACCAAAGTTGCGATCGCTTCTTCGGCAGTTGGCGGTTTGCCAATGATGTGCAAGCCACAGGGAAGTAGACGAGACTCAATTTCCATTAGCTGTTTGTAAACCAAGCCAATGATCGTATCTCTCTCTTCTTGGGTCATTTCTTTGGCAGAGTGGTCGGGGAAAGCAATATCTCGATCCAGATTACAAATCCGTGCCTGATCCATAACCGTGTCAACGATTTGAACACCGCGTCCGCCATCTTTAAGACTTTGGTATGAACCAATTAAATCACCTAGTTCTTTCAAGCCTTTATACAGTCCTGCGTTTTCGGCGGGAGGAGTGAGGTAAGAAATAGTTGCTGCGTAACTACGACGTTTAGCAATAGTGGCTTCAGAAGGGTTATTGGCTGCGTAATAGTAGATATTAGGAATACTACCAATTAAGCTATCGGGATAACAGTCTCCAGACATACCCATTTGTTTCCCTGGCATAAATTCTAATGAGCCATGAGTACCAAAGTGCAGCACCGCATCAGCCTTCCAGATATGCTCTAGATAAGTATAGTAAGCTGCAAAACCATGATGGGGAGAAGCAGAGCGAGAAAATAACAGGCGCATGGGATCGCCTTCATAACCAAAGGTAGGCTGTACGCCAATAAAAACGTTGCCAAATTCCTTACCGTAGATTAAAAGGTTACGACCGTCAGTGTTGAGGTGTCCTGGTGGTGTACCCCAGTTTTCTTCTAGCTTCACAGAATAAGGAGTTAGTCTTTCATACTGTTCTACGGACATTCGATGAGCAATATTCAACTCAGGAGAAGCATATTGTGCCTGAGCATCATGAATTACCGCCTGCATTAATTCTTCAGGGGAATCTGGCAAGTCTTGAATATCATAGCCATTATCTCTTAGACCCTTCATTGCCTCATAAATTGAGCCAAATACATTTAGGTAAGCTGCTGTACCCACGTTTCCTTTATCAGGAGGAAAACTAAAGACGGTGATAGCTACTTTTTTGTCTAGCTTGGGTTTTTTACGTAGGCTACCCCATTTCATTGCCCGACGAGCGATCGCTTCTACCCGATCTTGCAGCGCTATAGATTTGCCTGTGGCACCATCTCTACCAGAGGCAATTATTGGCTCAATCGCTCCATCTAATTCAGGAATAGCAATCTGCAAAGCTACCTGAACAGGATGTAAACCTAATTCGCTGGCTTCCCATTCCTCCGTAGTTTGGAATACCAAAGGTAATGCCACCATATAAGGGCGGTTAAGGCGTTTTAGTGACTCGATCGCTTTAGGATGATCTTGTCTGGCTGGTCCACCAACTAAAGCAAAGCCCGTTAAAGAAACTACCGTATCAACTATTGCCTGTTGTTGACCCTCCTGCCAGAAATAAGCGTCTACGGGTTTAGAAAAGTCCAATCCTCCAGCAAATACAGGAATGACCCTGGCACCCATACATTCTAGTTCCTGCACCATTGCTACATAGTGAGCATTGTCTTGGGTAACAAGATGAGTACGCTGCAATACAAGACCAACGCAGGGTGCTAAAGGATCTTTGAGATCGTCAGCAATATCTGTACGACGGTTAAACCAAGCTAAATACTCCTGAATATCCTCAAACATCTTGGGTGCGAGAGGATGCCAGATTCCCATGTCTGGATATGTAATGGGTTCAGCATATTGTTTATTGCCTTGGTTTTTATCTGGATAAACATATTTATCCGACAGCATCAACAAAAAATTCTCTAAGTTGTCGGCATTACCACCCAACCAATACTGAAAACTCAGCATAAAGTTACGGGCATCCTGCGCCTTTTCTACAGGTAGATATTTTAATACTTTAGGGAGAGTGCGCAATAGCTTGAGCATGGCATCTTGGAAAGAACTGCCAGACTTTTCTTTGCGCTTACGCATAAATTGGGCGATCGCACTTTTTGACTGACCCAATTGTGCCATCGAAAAGCTGCCCATTTTGTTGAGGCGCATCACTTCTGGCATGGAAGGAAAGACTACCGCAGCGTCTAAGTTATCGCGATGGGGAGTTACCGCCTCTACTACTTTTTGTGCCAAATCTTCAACAAATATCAAAGACGCAATAAATATATTTGCTTGGGCAACATCTTTTTTGAAGTTGCTAAAGTTTTCTTCGTTTCTCAACTCTTCAATTAAATAGCCACTAAGTTCAATGGCTAGATGAGGATTATTGCTATTGATCGATCTGGCTGCTTCAGTGAGGGTGCTTTGATACTGAGGCTCTAGCACGACATAGACCACCCTGAGAAGATCGCGCCCGTTAACGGCATCTGGCTTAACTTGACGAACGGTTGACTTGACCTGGGTGAACATATAGCTTGACTCTCCTTAAATAATGGCGATTTGAACTGGTTGTTTGGACTAAGTTCGCTCTTTACCTAATCCCCTAGAAAGGTCTTATGTAAAATATTCTTATCAAAAAAAGATACTCGAAATCTGTCAAACTCCTTATCTGACACAATTCGATAACAATAATTAAACATTACGTAACAAACTTTAGCAAAATTAGTGAGTAAACACTTACATCATTTTTACATTGCTTAATGAACTAATATTTGACAAAAAATTTGACAAAAAAAACTTCCGTCTCCAATCGAAGCGAAAGTTCATTTAACTCTATGGATAACAATTCGGATTTAATTATTTTCCAAAGCCTTTACCGCGATCGCTTTTTGGCAGACAGATGCAATTATTAATTTGCTGGCGCAGGGTTTCCTCATCTAGGTTTTGACCAATTAGAACTAATCTATTTTTCTTTTCGCCTTGCCATTCTTCGTCCTCTAAAGTAAATCGCTTACCGCTAAGGTGAAAAACATGGCGTTTAGGACTTTCATCAAACCACAGGATACCTTTAGCGCGAAAAATATTTTCTGGTAGCTGATTGTCTAAAAAGTACTGAAATTTACGAATTGCTAGGGGTTTATCAAACTGAAATGACATGGAGGAAAAGCCGTCATTTTCTAGGTGATGGTCATGATCGTGGTGTTCATGATCGTGATGGTGTTCATGGTCATGATCGTGGTGTTCATGATCGTGATGGTGTTCATGGTCATGCTCGTGTTCTGCTGATTCAGTCTGTTCATAATATTTGTCAGACTCAAACAAACCAACGCTCAAAATCAGGGGAAGAGATACCTGAGAATTTTGAGTACGCAAAATACGCGCATCTTTTTTCATATCTTTGAGTCTGACTTCTAAAGCATCTACATCTGCTTCATCTACCAAGTCAGTTTTATTCAGAACAATTACATCACCATATTGGATCTGACTTTGTGCAGCTTCGCTATTGAATAGATCTAGGCTAAAGTTAGCGCAGTCTACCATAGTCACAATCGAATCTAAGCGAGTCATGTCCCGTAATTCTGTTCCTAAAAAGGTTAACGCTACTGGCAGAGGATCGGCTAATCCAGTTGTCTCTACTACTAGGTAATCAATTTTTTCTTCTCGTTCGAGTATTTTGTAAACGGCGTTAACTAGATCTTCATTAATGGTGCAGCAGATACAGCCGTTGTTTAACTCGACCATGTTTTCATCAGTGGTGACAATTAGCTCATTGTCAATGCCAATTTCACCAAATTCATTTACTAAGACTGCGGTTTTAATTCCTGCTTGATTGGTCAGAATATGGTTGAGTAATGTAGTTTTACCGCTACCAAGAAAACCAGTAATAATAGTAACGGGCAAACCTCTTTTAGACATATCCATGTCAGAAGGTGCTTGAATTTGAGTATTAACAGATGTCATAGCGATCGCTTTTCTAATATTGTCGGATTAGGGAAATGCTCATCATTTATTGTAAGTTTATTATTACTTAATCAGACTTGACTCTGCCGCTCCTTACCAAATCTATTAAGAAATTTGATAGTCGATCGTGTAGCGTAATAGTCTGAAGCTAAACTAGAGGTATTATGCTGCGAAAAATATTCATCAAGATAAGCCATAGATGGTTCTATTTCTTAATTTTTGGCTTAATTGCGATCGCAATTAATCTTACCAATACTCAGCCACTAAAATCTCAAACTGTTGCTGAGGAAAAGCCAGAGCCTACAAAAGATCTGGTAGATTTAGGAACGTTTTCTGACATGATTGCTAATGCAGAGAACAATTGGGAAAACGATTACGAAGGCTATTTTCAACGCAACTTTGCTAGTAGTTCTCGCTCTGCTTGGCAAATTGCTGGTCATTTGACTGAAATCAGCGAGTCAACAAAGATCAAACCAGCAGTTATTTGGGCAATGCCTCAAGATGATTTCTTGCACTTAATGTTAATTACTCCCGACCGCCAGTTTATAAATAAAGAAATTAGAGCTGCCAAACTTGACAGGTTAACTTTAAGAATTGAAGAGTTAGAGACAGAAATTAACGATCCTTTCTCCTTAGACTATTTACCCCCAGCGAGGATACTTTACCAATGGTTGTTTGAACCCTTAGAACCATATTTAGAGGCAGAAAAAATTGATACCTTACTACTTTGTACGGGTACTAGCTTGCGCTCTCTTCCTTTTGCTGCACTCCACGACGGAGAGAAGTTTGTGATTGAAAAGTACAATCTAGCTCTTATTCCAGCATTTAACCTGACTGATACCAGCTATAAACCCGAAACAGATAAAAAGGTTCTGGCAATGGGAGCATCAGAGTTTAAGGATCTACCCTCTCTGCCAGGAGTAGAGATAGAACTAAATACCATTGTGCCTAAGTTATGGTCTGGACTAAAGATAGTTAACCAAAAATTTACTATTCAAAATCTCAAAAAAGCTCATCAGCAAGGAGGTTTTGATATTATTCATATTGCCTCCCACTCCAGGTTTAGTTCTGGTTCACCAGAGTATTCATATATCCAGTTTAGCGATCGCAAATTAAGTTTAGAACAGCTTGCTAATTTAAAATTAGAACTGCCACCAGTAGATTTATTAGTTCTTAGTGCTTGTCAAACTGCTTTAGGGGATAAAGATGCTGAATTTGGTTTTGCAGGATTAGCTATGCAGGCGGGAGTCAAATCAGCTTTAGCAAGTTTGTGGAATATCAACGATGCTGGAACAGTCGTTTTGATGAGTGAGTTTTATCAACAGCTAAAATCAACCCCAGTCAAAGCGGAAGCTTTAAGACAGGCTCAAATAAATATGTTGCAGAAGAAAGTTTTTGTCGAAGGAACTAAAGTCAGAGGTTCAAAAGTGGAGATAGATTTGCCTGATAACATCAGCGAAACTGAATCGCAGAATTTCGATCACCCCTATTACTGGGCAGGATTTACTCTTATTGGTAATCCTTGGTAAATATACAGTTAGAGTAGTTAGCTCAAAGGCTGATAGCCACCTCAACCGTTGAATTGTCTTAACCCGAACTCAGGCTAGTTTAGAGTTTGAAGCGTTGCAAATGTGCGAAGAATATCGCCAAAACCGCCCAAAGAGCAAAGTTTATTTTTAAAATAATGTGCTGAGGATGTATCGTTTTCCAGCAGTCTAAGTACTGAAGAATACTTAAAGCGCGGACGGCTCTTTTTCAATATATTAGACCTCTTGCATGAATAATAAATTAATACTTTTTACTTTCTTGGTGCGCGTTCCCTTGCGCCTGACGGCGACGCGGGGTCGCACCGCTTTTTACTTTTACCTCTTGGTAAAGTAGTCAATAACGATTTGTGCAAGAAGTCTATTATCTCAATGCGTAAGTCAGAGAAACAATAGTTTGGATAAAGAAATAATTAATTTATCAGGGTCTAGAGCAATCATAGCCAGAAAAAATGATATATTTTCATTATAGCTAGGGGTGCCTGACAAAATAAGGCTGAGATATACCCTAAGAACCTGAGACTGGTTAGCACCAGCGGAGGGAAGCTGTTTATTAAGGAAAAAAAATATGAGAACGGAATGGATTGCCAAGCGACGAGGACAGGGCAATGTATCTCAGATGCACTATGCGCGTCAAGGAATCATTACCGAAGAGATGCACTATGTAGCCACCAGAGAACGTTTACCAGTAGATTTGATTCGCGATGAAGTGGCTAGAGGCAGAATGATTATTCCTGCCAACATCAATCACCCTAACCTAGAGCCAATGTGTATTGGTATTGCTTCTAACTGTAAGGTTAATGCTAATATTGGTGCTTCGCCTAATTCTTCTGACATCAATGAAGAAGTTGCCAAGCTTGATTTGGCTGTTAAATATGGCGCAGATACCCTGATGGACTTATCCACAGGAGGCGGTAATCTAGATGAAATTCGTACGGCAATAATTAATGCCTCGCCAATTCCCATTGGTACAGTGCCAATTTATCAGGCACTTGAAAGCGTACATGGAGATATTGAAAAGCTTTGTGCTGATGACTTTTTGCAGATCATCGAAAAACACGCCCAACAAGGCGTGGATTACATGACTATCCATGCAGGTATCTTGATTGAACATTTACCCTTAGTTAAAAACCGTCTGACAGGCATTGTCTCGCGGGGTGGGGGAATTATTGCGCGCTGGATGCTGCATCATCACAAGCAAAATCCTCTGTATACTCATTTTGACGGCATCATTGAAATCTTTAAGCGATATGATGTTTCCTTTAGTTTGGGAGATTCTTTACGTCCTGGCTGTACCCATGACGCTAGTGATGAAGCTCAGTTAGCAGAATTAAAAACTCTGGGACAGTTAACTCGTCGTGCTTGGGAACATGATGTTCAGGTAATGGTAGAAGGTCCTGGTCATGTACCAATGGATCAGATTGAATTTAACGTCAAAAAACAAATGGAAGAGTGTAGCGAAGCACCTTTTTATGTTTTGGGACCATTAGTAACTGATATTGCTCCTGGTTACGACCATATCACTAGTGCGATCGGTGCAGCAATGGCTGGCTGGTATGGAACCGCCATGCTTTGTTATGTAACTCCTAAAGAACATTTAGGCTTGCCTAATGCTGAAGACGTGCGAAATGGCTTGATCGCTTATAAAATAGCTGCTCATGCAGCCGATATTGCTCGTCATCGTCCTGGTGCTAGAGATAGAGATGATGAGCTTTCTAATGCGCGCTATAACTTTGATTGGGAGAAGCAATTTGAACTTTCTCTTGACCCAGAAAGAGCCAAGGAATATCACGACGAAACTTTGCCCGCAGATATTTATAAAACTGCTGAATTTTGTTCTATGTGTGGTCCTAAGTTCTGTCCGATGCAAACTAAAGTTGATGCAGATGCAATAACTGAATTAGAAAAATTCTTGGCAATAGAAGAAGAGAAAAAGACTGTTAAAAGTTAGTTGATAATTAATAGTTGCAAATAAATTTAACTATAGAGTAGGTGATAATTATGCCTACTTTTTTTGTTGTAAAAGAGCGATCGCCAATTCGTATAAATCTTCTCAAACTCTCGACATTTAATGAGTTTACGGTTACAAAAAGTGTGAACTCTATAAAATTAAACTACTAGGCTTCAGATTAAAAATTTAATAGCTAGTAAGATTAATGAGCAAGATCAAAAAATATACTTCTGAATCAGAATATAAACCTTTTTTTGAGGCAATTTTCACCAAGGAAACGGTAGTGATTGCATCTATAATGCAGTCTCTATAACATCTTTTGGAATGTCGTTGTATGAGCAAATTGCTATATATAACCTGAGTTCGGGTTAAGCAGATTGGGGCAAAAGCCAATCAAGGCGGAGACTAGGCTTTTTAGACTGATGACAATAAGCAATCAATTCGCACAGAATATTAACGCAAAAATTCACTGGCGATCAATGGCGAGAATGTTCGATTTGGGAAATATTTTTAGTTAGTCATTGATGGTCTCAATAATTGAGCGTTGGCGGGATAGAAGTTTGTCATGAAGTCGCATTAGCTTGTTCTTCATGTTACGTCTAGGTTTGGCAAACAATTGAACTCCAAACTCTTCGAGTAATTGATTAGCTAGTTTTTGGGAGACATAGCCTCTATCTGCAAAAAATTTACCAAAAAGACCCTCAAGTAAGTCAGGAATAGGACGACGCTCGTCAACATTACCAGGAGTAAGTTGAACATTTAATAATTGACCGACTTCATTGACTACTAAATGAAGCTTAAAACCAAAAAACCAATCAACCGAAGTCTTCCCTCTTTGAGCTACTCTGATAGCTAGGAAGTCCTGGAAAAGCCAAATGCCAATGCTGTTTTACATAGTCGAGATAAAAATGTTTAAAATTGCGAGTCAGCGCGTTGCGGGTCTGTGACCCGTTGAAGCGACTGACGAGGGTGCGATAGTGATTCTGATGAAACACAATTAAAATCGTCATAATTTCACTTAAACAGAGGTTTTTAGCTCTGCGTCTTTTTATTCCTCCATAATTTAATAACTTTTTTTGCCATTCAGGTTCAAAAACAAGACAAAAATCATCTAGATCACAAAATATAGCATCTAAACATAGGGCAGGTTTACTGAAGAAAGTTGTTATTTTCAGCTTACTACCTGTTCCTTATACCGAACTCAGGTTTTTTACTTTTTACTTTTAACGACGAGATTATCAGGTAGGAAAAGCAGAAGAATATCGGTTATTGCTCAAAAGCGATCGCATCCTTTATCAATCTTGAAAGTGATATTGTTGGTAAAATTTAATTGTTAACAAACATGAATAAAATTTAAGAGAAATCTAAGAGTTAAAACATCAATCAATCTGAGACTTAAAGATTAAATTAACCTAAAATAATGACTTCAACTTCGACACAATCTACTAACAATCAATCAAAACCAGCTTGGAAAATAAAGCTGCTATATGACGGACAATGCCCCTTGTGTATGCGAGAAGTAAACTTTCTAACCAAAAAAGATAGAGACAGAGGAATTGTCTGCTTTGTCGATATTGCCGATCTAAACTACAGTCCTCAAGACAATTCAGGAATAGACTTTGCCACGGCTATGGGCAGAATCCACGCAATTTTGCCTGATGGCACTGTAATCCAAAATGTCGAAGTATTTCAACGAGTTTATGAAGAGTTAGGTATGGGGTGGATTTATGCCATAACCAAATTACCAATTTTAGGCGCGATCGCCAACTGGCTTTATGGTATTTGGGCAGACTGGCGACTAAAGCTTACAGGTAGACCAAATATTGATGCTGTAATTGCCCAAAGGCAAGAAAAATTAAAATTAAAGTTAAACTCAGGCAGATGTAAGGTAAATTAATGACAAGTAATTTAAATAAATAACCATTACTATTCATAAAAAACAGTCGAACTAGATTAGTTAGTAATGTTATTATCAATGTGCCAGTGATTATTTTAGGGTAACAATTATGGATCGAGCACCTATATCTCCAGTGGTGTTAGCTATCTTAGATGGTTGGGGTCATCGTGAATCAGCAGAGGCTAACGCTATTGTCGCTGCCCAGACACCAATATTTGATAGCTTGCAGACTGTATATCCCCACACGCTGATTAATACATCTGGTAAAGCTGTAGGCTTGCCAAATGGGCAAATGGGCAATTCGGAGGTGGGACACTTAAATTTGGGTGCAGGAAGAGTTGTTCCTCAAGAACTGGTTAGAATATCTGATGCCGTTGAAGATGGTTCGATCTTAGAAAATAAAGAATTGATTACTGCCTGTACCAAAGCTAACGCGGCGGGAGGAAAACTACATTTGATTGGTCTTTGTTCTGAAGGTGGGGTTCATTCTCATCTTAACCACATTTTGGGGTTACTAAAATTAGCCAGGTTGAATAATGTTAAAGATGTCTGTATTCACGCTATTACAGACGGTAGAGATACCTATACTACAGAAGGAATTAAGGCATTAAGCAAGATTCAAGACTTTATTAATAAGGTTGGCATAGGGCGCATAGTTACTATTAGTGGTCGTTATTTTGCCATGGATCGCGATCGCCGTTGGGATCGGGTTCAGCAGGCATACGAAATTATGACTGGGTACAACATTACCGATAATCGCTCTATGTCAAAGATTTTAGAAAGTTTTTATGCCCAAGAAATTACCGATGAGTTTATTACACCTACTAGAATAGCCTCAGGTGCAGTTGAACCTGGTGATTCGATTATCTTCTACAACTTTCGCCCAGACCGAGCAAGACAGCTAACTTATGCCTTCGTAAATGATAGCTTTGATGGCTTTACTAGAGAAAAAATAGATTCCCTACATTTTGTTACTTTTACTCAGTACGATGCTAATGCCCCTGTAGAGGTGGCTTTTAAGCCCCAAAACTTGACTAATATTTTAGGGGAAGTAATTGCCGATCATGGCTTACGTCAGTTTCGCACCTCAGAAACAGAAAAATATCCCCACGTTACTTATTTCTTCAATGGCGGTTTAGAACAGCCTCTAGAAGGAGAAGATAGAGAAATGGTTCAAAGCCCCATGGTTGCCACCTATGACCGTGCGCCAGAGATGTCGGCAGTAGCGGTAACGGATGCAGTTTGTAACGCAGTTAAAAAGCAGATTTACTCTTTAATTGTGGTTAATTATGCCAACCCAGATATGGTGGGACATACAGGTAACTTAGAAGCAGCAGTTAAGGCGATCGAAACTGTAGATAAATGTTTAGGAAAATTAGTTGAAAGTGTCAATCAAGCTGGTGGCACAGTCTTGATTACTGCCGATCATGGTAATGCTGAATATATGAAAGATGGAGATGGTAATCCTTGGACGGCACATACCACCAATCCTGTCCCCTTGATCTTAGTAGAAGGCGAAGCCAGAAAAATAGTGGGACATGGGACTGAGGTGCCACTGAGAGAAGGTGGTTGCCTAGCAGATGTTGCACCAACCATCTTAGAAATATTACAGCTAACTCAACCAGCAGAAATGACTGGCAGATCTTTAATCGATCCAGCAGTTTACGAAGCCAGAAAAGAGCGCACTCCTATCCAGATATCAATGTGATTAAAGCTATAAGCTATAGGCAATAAGCTACTCTCGATAAATTGTGCTTAAGAAATCTAGTTGAATATAGCTCTGTTGGCAGCTTACAATTAGAGTCTACTAGCCTTAGATAAAAAATAAAAACTTAAATTAATGAGTACTTATAAAATAGTTCAGATTATTTGGGCAGCTTGTGCCTTTTTAACGGTTGTCTTAATTTTGTTGCACAGTCCTAAAGGAGATGGTTTAGGGGGAATCGGTGGACAATCTCAAATGTTTACCAGTACCAAAAGTGCTGAAAATGCTTTGAATCGTATTACCTGGGGTTTGGGTATTACCTTTATAGCTCTAACTGTTGTTTTGAGTGCAGGTTGGTTAGGATAGTATCTTCGGGGAATAAAAGTAGATGAATCATTGGCGATCGCCTTTACTCAAGCTTGCTGCTTTAGCGATCGCTACTTTGGTCAGCTTGATTTTTTGCAGTGGCTGGCTAGATTATCAAATTTCTTTTTCTACTGATTTACCTGCTGCTAAAGTCCATTCTCTGCCCAAATCTTTAGCTAATTGGCAGGATCGAGCAAAAAGTGGCGACTATTTTCGCCAGATTAAGTCAACTCCCTTGAGCTATTTAGTTTGGTCTAGGTTTCCCGTTACGGTTTATCTAGAAAAACCGCCTAACGCTAGCATCGAGGATACCGCAGCCGAGCAGCGTTTTCAACAGTGGGTGATAGCGGTGCGTAAAGCGATCGCCGAGTGGAATGTTTATTTACCCCTCAAAGAAATAACTGACTCAAAAAAAGCTGATATAGTTATCTGGCGATCGCAACCTAACAGAGAAGTCAAATTAGATCCTGATACAGGACTTTTTGATATCTCCAGAGCAGTTACAGCCGAAACCAACTACAAATTTTATTTAAGACAAAATCCTCGGTTGATCGCTCATAAAATGACGGTAGAGATTAGCCCTAGCTATACAGGAGTAAGTCTTTTAGCTACTGCACGCCATGAATTAGGTCATGCCTTAGGAATTTGGGGACATAGTTCAAATAAGAATGATGCGCTGTATTTTTCCCAAGTAAGCGATCCCCCTGCAATTTCTCCACGAGATATTAATACCCTTAAAAAAATTTATCAGCAGCCAACAAAATTGGGTTGGAAAATTTAGCTACTAAACGCTCAATAAGCTAAAAAGGCGTTGCTAAATCGGAGGCTGACAGCTAATAGCTAAAAACCTGTTAATCAACAACGTGTCTATCAAGCATGAAAACTGCTGTAAGGGGCTAAATCTAGTCATTGCTCACTTTAACGCGATCGCCGTCTTGAAGATAAGCTGCACCTTTGATTACAATGCGATCGCTTAATTAAAGATAATCTTCATCTCCGCTTTCATCATCAGCAAGTAATGCTTGAGAAGTATGACGCACAAACAGAATATAAACAATATCTTCGCCAATAGTAAACAAGACTCGATATCTATTTCTCGACTTACCATAAAGTAATTGTCGTACTTCTTCTAAAAACACCTCATTTTCTATTGCCAAAGAACAACGTCGAGGTTTTTCCTGCAAAAAAGCAATAGCATTCATCAATCCTTTAAACCATTCATCAGCATAAATAGAATTGCGTTTTTTTAGCCAAAGATAAGCAGTTTCAATATGTAATTCTGCTGCTTGGGTAATTTTAACTTGAAATGCCATGTTTTTGCTGCATTTCTGTGGCAAACTCAGTCAGGGGGAGAGTTTTGCTCAATTCTATATCTTTCAAGCCTTGCTCGATTCCTGAGATTGTCTCTAATTTTTCAATTCTGTCCAAAAGCTGTTGATAAGATTTAGCATCTTGTACCACAACTTCGGCTTTACCATTTACCGTTAAGATCACAGGCTGTCCTGTTCGCTTCATCTGTTCGATAAAATCAGAGGTATTGCGTTTGAATTTTGAAAGGGATTGAATATCCCGACTAATATCTAACATAAAACTAAATAAGCACTAAATTTGATGCAAATTCAATTTTATCATTATTTGATTATTTGGTATTGTAGTCTGAATAAATGACGTTAATCTTGTATTGTTATCAAATCTCATCACCGCTGACGGCAACGCGATCGCCGTCTTGAAGGTAAGCTGCACCTTTAATCACAATGCGAGCGCCTGATTGTAAACCTTCAATCACCTCTACTTTTTCACCAGAAAGAATCTCTCCCATTTTGACCGTCTGAGCTTTAACAGTATTATTATCCTGCAAGACAAAGGCAATTGCATTGTTACCAGACTGGGGTAACAATGCCTCAATGGGTACAGCTTGCCCCTTGCTCGTATTAGTGCTAATTGCTGACTGGAGAAACATTCCTGGCTTGAGATTTGTCCCGCTAGGCAAATCTACCTCTACAGTTGCCTGACGAGAGCTATCATCAATTAAGGGATCGATCTCTCTTACTTTTCCAGTCAGGTCTAAATCTCGATTAGCATTGGAGCTAATTTGTACCGGTTGTCCTGGTTTTATTTTGCCAATTAAGGTTTCAGGTATTTGTAGTCTCAACTCCAAGCGTCCATTTTCAATAATGGAAAACAGCATTTGCGAAGCAGAGGTAATTTGTCCGACCTTAGCATCTCTTGAGGCAATAATACCGCTAGTAGGAGCAACAACAGTCGTATCTGTAAGCTGCGCTTCAATTCCCTCTAACCGTCCTTTTGCTTGAACTAGTTCTGCTTGTGCTTGAGCAATAGTTTGGGGACGAGAACCAGCCTTCAACTGAGCTAGTGCCTGTTCTGCCTCTTGAAAATTAGCTTTAGCTCCAGCTAAATCCGATTTTGTAACCTGTTCTTGATTGAGAACTTCATCAAAGCTATCGCGAGTAATTGCTCCTTCTGTCTGAAGATTTCGATTACGCTCAACTCTTTTCTGGACTAATTTTAGATCGGACTCAGCTTTGGCGATCGCCGATCTGACATTATTTACCTTAGCTTGTGCCTGAGCTATTTCTTCGGTGCGTGTTCCTGCCTGTAATTCATCTAAGCGCGCCTGAACTTGGGCAGAGCTGAACCTTCTGCTTCAGCTTTCTGTGCCAAAATACCTCGATTATCAAGCCTAACTAAGACCTGTCCTTGTTTAACAACATCTCCCTTCTCTGCCAAAAAAACTTCAGTAATTTGTAAACCTTCTACTTGAGACATAACGGGAGTTCTTTCATAAGCCGTTACCGTACCTGAGGCATTTAGTCGATTATCAATATCTGTAGTTGTGACTTTGGTTATAGTTACTGCTTGAGCGGGAACAATATCGGTGACATTAGCGGTTGGTTCTGAGTTATTAGAGGCAGTAGGAGCTAGAAATAAACGGGTTGCTCCAAGGGTTAACAATATTCCTAAACCAACTCCCAAAAACAAACCCTTTTTGCCCAGAAAGAAAGAATTAGAGGCAGAATTACTAACTGTTGATAGGTTCGCAGAAGGCTCAGTATTTACTTTAGCTAAGGGTTGAGATTGAACTATATTTATTGTATTTAACGGAGTTGGCTGAGGTTTTTTTGTACTAGTAGTATAGTCTAATAGATAAAATTCACCGTCAATTTCCGTGATGTATATTGCTTTTTGCAGAGCAATATCTGGCTTAACAGAAAAATTATCTTGTTCGACAAAATCCCCCTCTACAAAGGCTCTATTTAGGGTAAGACTATCAAGACTGTCAAACAATTCGTTCGTTATAGGAGCATTTATAGCAGTCGTAAATTCTTGACTATAATTATTAGATTTTTGCTTCACAGTTTTAAAAAAAGTATCTTTATATTAAGTAATACAATAAGTAACTTGACCTATTAACCTGCCAAATATACAGAATAGTGATTGGCTTGATAGCTTCATCAATGTTTTAAAGTTTTGAGAACTGAAAATTTTTATTAAATAAAGGTTGAGCGATAGCATTTAAAAAATAGTTGGTGTTAATCTAAATAGTGAGCTACGAGATAATTTTCTTGAAATTCTCAAGCTTCATCAGTCTTTTCGTTGGTTTACACTGGGAGTTTTTCCTACAGATCATAAGAGTCGAAACTATGGATTTTCCGCTTAACTGTACAAGTACAAACTTCGAGCAGGCTGCTTTAACTAAGTTCCGTTTTTTAGCATCTTTTCTACCCAAGGATAGCAAAATTTCTCGTGAACCTTGGGGTCGTTCCACAGTCTTGTGCATTGACTTTGCCAATTGCCCTCATTTATCTAGTTTAAACCAAGAACAAGCTCGTTTGCTGTCTCAGGCGATCGCTCGACTTAGTTTAGCTAATTCGGTTATTTTTCGTATTGGTACTAAAATTATTGGCTGGAAAAACATCAAGGGATAAGACTATTAGTATTTTTGGCATTGCCTATCTAAATAATTATGGTGATACGTTTTTAGTTTATGGTTTTTTTTCTGACTACTGACTACCTACTACTAACAACGAACTTTTTTAGTAAGCTTTAGTTATCTTCAAAAACCTGCGTTGTAGATGATAAATACTCTTCACTATCTTTTGCTGCAACTTCTTTTGACTCCTCAATTGCTTCTACTGAGCGATCTTGTAGGGGGTTTTTAAGGCGATCGCTCAATCTTCTCAGCACACCATTAATAAACCTAAATCCTTCTTCATCAGAATAGCGTTTAGCTAATTCTACCGATTCATTGATAGCAACTTTTTCAGGAACTTCTAAATAAATTATTTCAGCTACAGCAATTCGCAAAATATCTCGGTCAATTCTTGGTAAACGACTCAATTGCCAAGCTACCAAGACGTTTTCTATAGATTCTTCAATTTCATAGCGATTATTATTGACTACCGTAATCAACTCCATGGCATACTCTCTTACCTGTTCTTGATTAGTAAGCTGCAAGAACTCAGGAAACTCGATCGCCATTCCCAACCGATTAACTGCGGTTTGCGAGACTTCCAAAGCCTCTTGAATCATAACCCTTGCACCATTTAAATCGCTGGCGCGGGTTTCACTATTAAGCAGACGATCTTCACCTCGTTTTAACTCTGCTGAAGCAGTTTCAAGGTTATCTTGAACTTCGATAATCAAGGTACGAACGGCAGCTAAAATTAGATAGTCAAGATCTTCTTGTGTAAGTTCGTTTTTTTTGCTTTTAACTTGACTAATGCTCAACAATGCCAATTCGCGAGCGATGCTTCGGGGTTGTTTGCGGAGAGCCATATTCTGTCCAATCAATGTGGATTACCAACGTTTCGATACGTAGCTAATAACTTGCTACTTGAGCATAGCGGTACTAGCGGTACTAGCAATAATATCTAGCTTAGTATCCTTTAACCATCTTCTTCCACAGAAATTAATGCCGATCTCTCAGCCGCAAAAGTATTTTCTACAGATATTTCTCGGTGCGCATCATGAGTAGATGCGGGAGTTTTTGAGGTTGGATCGGGACTAACAATTCCACCTGATATAAGCACCTTAAAAGCGTCTTCAATAGAGATGTCAATATCTATCGCCTCCTTTTTGGGAACTATAGCATACCATCCCGAAGTTGGATTGGGGGTAGTAGGAATAAAAACGCTAATCATCTCCTCTGCTAAATGAGTCTGCAAAGTAGAACTGACTTTTCCTGTCACAAAGCCAATTGTCCATACTCCTTTGCGGGGATACTCCACCATCACCACTCGTCTAAATTTAGTTTTAGAATCTCCTAAAAGCGTTTCTAAGATCTGCTTGAGAGTTTTGTATACTGAACCTGCTAGGGGGATAGCCTGAAGAAACTGTTCACCAAAATCTAGTAGCCAGCGACCTACTATATTTCTCGCCATCAAACCAATAACTAGAATAGTCAGTAATGGCACCGCCAAGCCAACAATAAAATTAAGGAAATTGGTTAAAATAGGATCTAATCCATCAAAGGGATTGATCTGTTTAGGTATACGGGTAAATAAATCTATCGCCCATTTTGCCAGTGAGACAGATAGCCAGATAGTTGTAGCTAAAGGAATTACTACTAATAATCCAGCAATTAAATCGCTTTTTAAATCTTGCTTTAAACGTTGCAGCACAGAGCAAGTACTCTCCTTACAACTAATTTGTAATGAATTTAATGTCTTACTATAGGTTGTAAAGCTTATAAACGATTGTTGCAAGTACTGACCACCGTACAAGCGATAGATTTCCCTCAGGGGCGATGCCTACGGCTAGACTATGGGAATCAAGATAAACCGTAACTTTTAAAGAAGTTACAGATTTAACCTAAATTTTCTTAGGCTCAGGAGATCACCACTAAAGTAACTAGTTCTATATTCTACTTTGCGTTTATATCAACTAATCGCCTTATAGTCCTCTCTGTGCCAAATTTCCACATTTAGTTGCGAAAGATAATTTAAGGCACTCTCAATTTGTTGCCGATAACCTTGAAGTTCTAAATCGAAGCAACCGCCCCCTAATCCATCTTTGCCCAAGATTGCTGATATTAGATTAACTCGCAGTTTGTAATCTAATATCAAGTTATAAATAATTGGCTCTTGATGATATGTTTGGGGAATTTTAAACTGAATTCGAGTTTTTACGAGTTCATCTGTTTTTGGATTAGATAATTGTATTTTTTTGTTTTCAATCATAGATTATTTCCTCAATATCCTTCTTTTTTTATTCGCTAACGCATTGTAAATTATTTTTAATTGATTTGCAAATGTTTTACAAATCAAACTAAATTTACTTGAAAACAAATGTTTGACAAAATTAGATGTTGTTGGGAAATACTAATTTGCTTCTAAATCTAATCATATATAGCTTTGTTAAGCTTATCTTGCTAAGAAATAAGCAAATTAAGATTGAATTTTAGACCGTTTCATTTTTTGCAGTTTTAGCATTGTGATGCAAAAGGTTAGCCATAAAAAGCCGATACCATAGCCACCGATAATGTCAGTAGGCCAATGTACTCCTAAATACAGTCTACTTAAGCCAATCATACCAATGAGAAACATTGCTACTGTGTAAATTAGCAGGGCAAATTGTGGGTAGCGAGTTGCCAAAAGATAAGCGAGAAATCCATATAAAACTGTGGAACCTAGAGCATGACCGCTAGGATAACTAAAAGAAGTTTCTTCAATCGCCGATTGCCAAAGAGCGGGTCTAACTTTCCCGAATACGGATTTAAGACCGTAACTCAGAACCACCCCGCCTAAACAGTCGATCGCAAATATTTGGGCTTCTGAATAATATTTTCGCCATAAGAGTAATGCCAGAGTGAAAATGGCGATCGCAGTAACCGTATTAGGATTATTTAAGCGAGTGAAAGCGCGCATAATCACATCGAGAGTCGGATTAGCAAAGGAGTGAATCCAAAACAGAATTGTCTTGTCAAAACTAAATGCTTCTTGTTCTAATACTTCATCAGAAATTTGAGCCACAACATAGATAATGATTAAACAGCTTAGTATTCCCACAGTGCCGATCGCGGCAATTAGAGAAGTTAGCCTCTGATGAAAGTTGCTCTGCCAAAATCTAACTAGTTTTTGTAAAAGAGTTTGCATAGTAAAACGCGATCAAACATTTATCGGTATATTATTGATTGATGCTTGACTGATTTTAATCAATTTAATATTTATAATTATTCTGAGGTAGGTATAGCATAACAGTTTGCCAATTAGGAGAAATTAAACTATTGAAGCGTCGCCAAATACTATATAGAGGAATAATAAGCGGAATTGGATTAGCTTTGGGGAGTCATCATCTGATTCGTAAAGCGATCGCCTCTAATAAACCTTCCTCGTTTCGCTTCGTCGCCTTAGGAGATGTGGGTACAGGAAATATCGGACAGTTGGCGATCGCCGATGTGATGGACAGTTATTTTAAACAAGATCCTTTCAAGTTGGTTTTAATGACTGGAGATAATATCTATGAGGATGGCGCAATAGAAAGAGTTGGAGCAACATTTGGTAGACCCTATCGTTTCCTCAGAAAACAACAGGTTCCATTCTATGCCGTTTTAGGCAATCACGACATACGAACCAAGAACGGTGTCGATCAGGTCAACTACTCAGCATTTAATATGCAGGGACGACGATATTACACTTTTACTCAAGGTATGGTGCAGTATTTCGCCCTTGATACTAACAGTAATGCCAACTGGTCAAAACAGCTTAATTGGTTAGCCAAGAACTTAGCTAAATCTACCGCCACTTGGAAAATTGTTTATGGACATCATCCCTTATATTCTTCTGGAGTTCACGGTAGCGATCCTGAACTAATTGCCAAGCTATCGCCGTTGTTCGCGCGCTATGGAGTTCACTTATATATTAACGGTCACGATCATGATTACGAGCGCACCAAACCAATTAAAGGAACGACCTATTTAACCTGTGGTGCGGGAGCAAAAACTCGTCCAGTAGGAAGTTCTGACTGGACTGCTAAATCAGCAGCTAGATTAAGCTTTGCTACTATTGATGTCTATCCAGAACGATTGGAAATTCAAGGTATTGGCAAAGATGGAGAAGTTTTTGATCGTGGGGAAATAGTTATTTAATTAAAAATAAATTTATACACAATCTATATGTGAGGTCAAAATAATTTACAACGATGATAAACGAACCAATTGAAGCAGACTTAAGTGAAAATTACGAAATTAAAGCAAAAGAGACTTCTGATGAAATATTAGGAAGGTTGAATAATTTTATAGCTAGCCAAAGAGATATATTGAAAATAGGTAAATTAAAAAATAAATATAATCTTGTGGATGTAGTACAAAACAATAAATGGCTTTTTTTGCTTTCCTACTATATATTTTTCAGCTTATTAATCTTGATTGTAATTACTTCATTGATAGTTCCACCATCAATAATAATAAGCTTAATGATTTTTATAGGATTATTAGTGTTTGTACTAGGTATGTGGATATGTTTTAAGTTTTGGAATTCAATTAAGGAGATCAGAAATAAAGCAATTGATAGAGTAGCAGGTTATCCTTTAAGGTATTATTACGAAATAATAGAAGAGTTGGGAGTAATTTTTAATCAAGAATGTCTAAATCGCGAAGAAATAAGATTTAAATTAGCTATAAATGAAAGAAAAAAAAGCTCAAATATGCTCAAATTAGGTAGTCTATTGATATCTATATTGATTGTGGTATTTGCAGTAATAATACTAGGTCCTCCAGATGAGAATACTGAGAGTAAATATTTATATGGCACTATAGTCGGTTTATCAGGAGTAACATTTGTTACTAAAGCTATACTAGATATGCTTTACGAGTGGCTCGATCAAAAAGATATAGATGTTTATAACAAGTGTCTACTGATTTTACAGAAAGCCCAGAATATTGCTAGAGAAGAAGAATTAGACGAGCAAAGAGCTTACGATGAAGCTATAGCAGCAAATGATGAAGTTATTCCTTTTGAACAAGCGATTTTAGAGATAGAACAAAATCGCTAATAAGATACGAAATCTCAATTCTCAGACGCGCACAAAAAGAATTAGCTAAATTGCCTCAACGAGACTATCAAAAAGTTAGTGATGCTATTGGTAATTTAGCTGCTAATCCTAGACCTACAGGATGTAAAAAATTAAAAGGTCGTCCTGCATGGCGCATTCGTATAGGAGTTTATCGAGTAATCTATGAAATTAGCGACCAAAAATTAATTATTATAGTTATTGATGTTGGACATCGAAGAGATATTTATCGTTAGTAAAATTAAACTTTCTTTTGTTGTATAAACAGAGAAGTTATCAAATAAACAATAAATCCCGCAGCCATACCTGGAAAGACTTCATAGACTGCATCTAATAATTATCAGCCTAATTTCCAAAACAGAGAAACCGTGATACCTGAAATCATAATGACGATCGCACTTCTTAACAGAGATGAATTGTATGCGCGATCTCTAATTTGATTTTTAGCAAATTCGACTGGCTCATAACATTTCTAACACAATAAAAAAAGCCGATCGCGGTCGCACTAGATCGACAATATCTCAGCTAGCCTAAAAGCCGTAGATATAAAAATATTTTAAAAAATAATGAGTTCAAAAAGATCCCGTTTGGGCTATATTCCTCTATTAGGAATTGCGATTTTGCGAACCAAAAAAGTTAAAGCTGTTACTTGTGACGACGAGGAAATTGAATTAAATGGCGAAGAGAAACGGTTACTTGAAAGAGCCAATGGTCGTGTACTCCTATTCTATCTAAGTAATCCGATGATTTTTGGGGTAGCCAAAGCTATCTCCCGTGAACACAATTTAATTAATGATTATCAGGCATTAGTTTTAAATATGTCGGAAATACCAATTTTGGGTGTGACTTCTGCCTTGGTTTTGGAAAATGCCATAACCGAAGCACTAGAAAAAGGTCGTCAGGTATTCTTAGTTGGTTTACAAAGTCAAGCCGAAAAACGCTTAAGAAAGTTAGATGTAATGGTAAAAATACCCAGTATAAATATTATAGGCGATCGCACCACTGCCTTAAAACAAGCGGTTGATTATGTTGATGAACATATTGCCGACTTTGACACCGACCCTATTAGTTCAATTAGATAATTTAGAGCTTTTAGCTTTCAAAAATGCAGAGGGAAAAGGATTTAGCCACTACCAGCAAAATAATTGTAAGCTGGACAATGCTTATTCTACTACTTGAATTATAAAACGCTTTTTTTGTTAATTAATTTTATTAATACAATAACTAATAGAAAAATAGCGCAACAGGATATTGCTACTGTAGCTTCTTTAATTTTTGGTGGTATTACTACAATAAATCCTTCCTCTTTGATTAACGCAGAAAAACTGGAAACGCAAAACGGCATTAAATATAATCGAAATGTTTGCCAAGGATCTTTTTTGCCATTTTTATGAGAAGAAACACTTAACATCAAACCAGTACCGATTACAGCACTAATTCCAATTGCATTCATCCATATTTTAGGCGAAGAATCGAAATAAAAATAAACTATTACAAAGTACCAAATTAAATAGCACCAAAGAATTGCTTTATCTAATTTGATTTGATAAAAATATCTAGTCAAAAATCTCATTTATCTAACAATGCTTTTAAGCTGTCACTTAATCTAGAGATTATCTGACACTGTACTTCATAAGTAACCTGAGTTCGGGTTAATAAAATGAGTCAACGGAGGTAGCTATAAGCTCTAAGCCATAAGCTCTAAGCTTTTTAGATTTTTCTCCAGAAGCTCTAGAGTAAAAAAGTGCGCAAAATATTATTTTTCAAATACTTTTACCATGAGGGTTTCGGCTTATCCCGAACTCAGGTTAAGTACGGGAATTGCTATAGCAATACGAGGCTGTGTTAGGACACTCCCTGCGGTGGGTACACCTTGGCTACTTACGAGCAATTAAATTTTCTGTCCTAACCGATTAACGTACTGCGATATATATGACACTCTTTTTATTTTAGGCAAAAATAAACGGTAAGTTTAAAAAATCCCAATTTTTGGTGATGTTTAGGTCTAACATAAAAAATGAGCATTAACCAACGCTCATAAAATCTTTGCTCCACAAACCTAACGGTCGAGAAAACTTAGAAATCGGCCTGTAGGGGCGACACAAAAGATTAAAAAGCAAGCTTGAAGGCTAATGGAGTAAAGTAATCTCCCAGAAAATAAGAGACTATTATCAATAATCTTTTGTGTTGAAAAGGCAATGATTCAACTACCTGAAATATATAGCAAACACCTGAAAAAACAGTTTAGTTATCCTCAGTATCTAATTCTGTTAATCGTGATTAACTTAGTTCAAGATTTGCCAACAGTACGATGAGAAGAATTAGCTCGTCGTTTTGCTGTACCTATTCAATTGAGGAGTAGAATTAAAAAATTACCACGATTTTTATCTCTGGAGCAATTGAATATTAAAACTCTCTGGTTGGCGATTTGAGAATCTTGGGTAAAAACAGAGTGGCACTCAAAAGAAGTAATCTATTTAGTTATCGATCGCAGCCAATGGCGAGCCATAAATTTATTGATGGTTAGCATAGTTTATGATCATCGAGCTGTTGCTGTATCTTTTTTTCTTTTACCCCAGAGTTGCTTATGCCAAACGAATGGGTATCGAAGAAGCGATGCAGCGCGGTCTTGGGATGGCGGCTTTTGAGTCGGAAGCTTCCCACTCAAACTCGACAGTTCCTTCAACGCGACGGAGCTTATAAACTGCCGACGCAGGTTCGGCAGATAGCCCCTTGGAAACCCGCGCAACGGACTGTCTCGCAACGGGTGAGTGGAATAAATATGCTTCCTACACGGAAGCATTTCCTCACCCCAAAACGCGCCTTGGCTTTCCCTCATGAGCGACACAGAGCCTATCGGCTCAAAGTCCCTTCGGGACGCTGGGGCGAATGCGCCGTTCAAGACAATGTTTCGTGATTTAAAATTAGGTGGATATAATCTTGAAGTTACTCAACTTACCACTCATCGGCTAATTTCTATCATTTTATTAGTGACTATTGCTGACTCTATTTCTACTTTGTCAGGACGATGTATCAGGCAAAAAGGGGTTGCCAAGTATGTCTGTTGTCCTACCGAAGCGAATAGATTTGATCGAAGACATAGTAGCTTTTCTCTTGGTTTACACGGTCAAAACTGGATTGAATCAAATACCTTTTTTCAAGATACAGTGCAAGAATTAAGCGGTTTTTCGACTGATAAAAATGACTATTATCGCCAAGGTATGAGGGCGAAAACCCTAATTCAGCAAGCTTTCTAATTGTTCGTGTCTCCCCCGCAGAAAATCGGCAAAAAAAATAAACACAAGCTCTAAGTCTTTACGGTTGAGTCTTTCGCATTTTGTTTTTTGATTTATTTCCCAGATAAGGCTCTCGTATAGTGATTAAGCTGTTACCTTTAAACAGAAAAAACTATATTTGTTGAAATTTTAACCGTGAGACAATATCTCGGATACTTAATTCCTTTTATCAATCCTAAAATTAAGTTTTGGACATGGGAAGCTCGCTTATTGAATTGGTTAACCTGTGTTTGGTTAATCATTGGTTTAGTTACTTTAGTATCAGCCTCTTATCCTGAAGGAATTGTCAACAATAATGATGGGCTATACATTTTTAAACGACAGCTAATCGGAGTTGGGGTAGGAATTTTTGGATTCAATTTTATGGCAAATCAACCCCTTAAAAAAACTATTAGAATTTCTCCTCTGATGGTTTTGATTTTTCTTCTATTTATCCTTGCCACCTTAATTCCAGGTTTAGGTAAGACAACGATGGGAGCTAGTCGCTGGATTGCTATTGGACCATTTTCATTACAGCCATCAGAATTAATCAAACCTTTTCTGGTACTACAGGCAGCTTATTTATTTTCTCGCTGGGGAAAGCTAACAAATAAGATACGTCTAGTTTGGCTAGCTGTGTTTGCGTTGGTATTGGCAGGAATTCTCAAACAGCCCAATTT
Source organism: Waterburya sp. (assembly GCA_965218645.1). Lineage (GTDB taxonomy): Bacteria > Cyanobacteriota > Cyanobacteriia > Cyanobacteriales > Xenococcaceae > Waterburya. Next base: position 3,475,006 of record OZ244627.1, read on the forward strand.
AAGTACTACGGGATTATGTGGTATGAGTTTGTGGTTGATTGCTTTGGCAGCAGAATTACCTTGGAGTCAGCTAATGGCAGTTTCTTTGGGTGGAATAAGCATAGCTAGTTTGAGTATTGCTTTGAATTCTTATCAGCTAGACCGAATTACTTCTTTTATTAATCCCTGGAAAGATTACCATAATAAGGGATATCAGCTAATTCAAAGTTTATTAGCGATCGCATCAGGCAGATTTGATGGTTCAGGTTTTGGATTATCGCAACAAAAATTATCATATTTACCAATTCGCTCTACAGACTTTATTTTTGCAGTTTATGCTGAAGAATTTGGCTTTATTGGCTGTGTGCTATTATTATTGCTAATTATTGGCTATGGAACACTAGCTTTGAGGGTAGCCATTAAGTGTCGCCAAAATATCCCCAGATTAGTCGCCGTAGGAAGTATGGTATTTATTGTTGGTCAATCATTGATCAACATTGGGGTAGCAACAGGTTCTTTGCCTACTACTGGACTGCCCTTACCCTTCTTTAGCTATGGCATCAATTCAATTATTGCCTCATTATTGCTGGCTGGATTGTTGGTGCGAGTTGCCAGAGAAAGTAATACTTCTAAGGTAATTAACCTCAAAGAAATTTCTCCGACTCAGCAGCCTTTAACTAGAAAATAAAAAATGATAATACAATAGGGCATCTAAACTTGACTAAGATTGAATTAGTAATTAAAACAAATCTAGCTAAGCATCTAACCAAAAATTTTTGCCTTATTTTCTAATCTGGATTAACTATGTCCACTCCCGACAGGTATCTACCCAATTCTGCCTTTAATGTCACCAATTCTGAGAAAAAAATGCACGTTCCTGGCTCAATTATTGGTAATCGTTATCAGATTATTCAAAAGTTAGGTAGAGAAGAAATAAGAAAAACTTACTTAGCTAAAGATTTACAGGCTACAGGAGATGCTAGATGTGCTGTGGAGCAGTTGAGTCCAGTCTGTAATGAGGCAAATTGGCAGATTATTAAGCAACGCCTAATTAAAGAAGTAGAGGTTCTTAAAAGGCTGGGAGATCACCCCCAAATCCCTCAATTTTATAATTACCTTATCGAAGATCGGCAGTTTTATTTGGTTCGAGAGTATATTGATGGGGATAATTTAGAGCAGGAAGTTGAGCGTAAAGTACTAGATGAAGCAGAAGTAATTCACCTAATGCAAGATGCCTTGAGAATTCTCGATTTCGTTCACAAAACTAACGTTATTCATCGCCATGTTCAACCAATTCACTTAGTTAGAAGAAAGCGTGATAACAACTTTGTGTTAATTAATTTTGGGGCTATTAGAGAGATCGAATCAACGGCACTTAATTTACAAGGAGAAGTAATCTTCGGCAAATCTTTGGGTGATTGGACTTATATTGCTCCAGAGCAGCAATCAGGAGAATCTAACTTTAGTAGCGATATTTATGCCCTTGCTCAAACCGCTATTTATGCCTTGACGGGAAAATCTCCCCAGGAATTTGAGCAAGCAAATACTACTTGGCAAAGTCAGTGTCAGATAAGCTCTAAGCTAGAGGCAATTCTCAGCAGAATGAGGTTATTCAACATTCATGAACGATATCCCTCTGCTCTAGAAGTTTTGCATGATTTACGACCATTATTTAAGCTCAAGCAGACAGTAGGAGGACGTTATGCTATTACTCGTTATTTAGGCGGAAAAAGAAGAATAGAAACCTATTTAGCCGACAATCTACGCCGTCAATATCAGTCTCCTTGTTTAATCAAGCAAATAGAATTACCGAATGTTCAAGGTGATGGCGAGACTACAATAGAAAAGCGTTTTGCCGAAGAATTATCAATTTTAGAAAGACTAGGGTATTACGAGCAAATTCCTCAGCTAAGGGATCATTTTACAGAAAATGATGAATTTTATTTGGTTCAAGAATATATTCCAGGAGAAAATCTAGCTCAGAAAATAGAGCAGCAAGATTTATCCACCGCTCAAATAATCAATGTTTTAATTAGTACCCTAGGAGTTCTAAATTTTATTCATCAAAACCATATTATTCATCGTAATATTAGACCCTCTAATTTGTTAATTTGCCAAGATAATCAGCAGGTGGTACTTACTGACTTTGGAATTTTGGCAGATATAGGAACTTTGCCCAATGCTACTTTGGACTCTAGTCAAACTCAGGATAAGCAAAACTATTGCTCTCCTGAACAAATTGCTGGTAGACCAACGATTAGCAGCGATCTCTATGCTTTGGGTATGACAGCAATAGAGGCTTTGACTAAAATTAAACCAGGTAGGTTTCCTAGAGATAGACAAACGGGTAAGCTACTATGGCAGGAAAATCTGGTGGTCGATCGCCGTTTTGCCAAAATTATTGACAAAATGGTTTATTTGGATTTGGGTCAACGTTATCAATCTGCGTCTAAGATTCTTGATGATCTGCGAAAAATTAAATCTGTTTCTAACTTAGCAACCAGAAAACCACTGAAGCAGAAAAAAAGAAAAACTGCAAATCATCGCCAGCCTCAATTTAAACTATCTGTATTACCAGCTTTAATCGGATTGTTAGGTCTGATCTGTTTATTTGGAAGTATTGAATTTGCTTTTCCTACAGTTAGACCGATTTATTACTGGTATCAGGGAAAAAAATTATTGCCTAAAAAACCTCAGGCTGCTCTCAATACTTTTAGCAAAGCCATTGAGCTTAAACCTAGTAGTTCCCTTGCTTGGTCAGGGAGGGGAGATGCTTTATATAATTTAGGAAGTTATTCCCAAGCTTTAAAAGCATATTCTGAAGCAATTAAATTAAGTAAAGCCGACTTTAAAATTTGGAAAAAACAGGGAGACAGTTACTATCAATTAGAACAGTTTACCAAAGCGATCGCTGTTTATAATCGCGCTTTAGAATTAGAACAAAACGATGCAGAATTATACAATCACAAAGGTAAAGCTCTATATGAGTTAAAGAACCACCTAGCAGCTTTAACTATGCAGGACTCTGCCATAGCCTTAGATGAGTTTAACGCTGAGTTTTTAAGCGATCGCGCTAAAAATTTACTGGCATTAAATAAATATTATGAAGCTTTGGCGGTGCTTAATCGAGTTCAGTTAATTAAGCCTTCGGGCGTAGAACTATGGCAAGATAAACCTTTGATCTTAGCAGCTCTAGACCGTCCTCAAGAAGAACAAAGGGCAAACCAAGAAATTATTGGTGAATATAATCAAAGACTGCGAACACAGCCTCAAAATCCTCAAATCTGGCTGACACAAGCAGAGTTTTTTGCCAATAGCCAAATGTATCAAAAAGCCGTCAATTCTTTTGAACAGGCGATTAAATTAGAGCCTAATTTTTACCAGGCTTGGCTAGGTAAAGGAAAAGCTTTAGCAGAATTAAATCGAGGTCAAGAAGCTTTAACCTCCTTGGATAAAGCTTTGCAAATTCGCTCACAATCATATCTGGCTTGGCAAGCAAAGGGGCAAGTTTATCAAAATCAGCAAAATAATTTAGTTAAGGCGATCGCCAGCTATGATCGCTCTATTGCTCTTAACCCTAATTATGCCCCTCTTTGGCGCGATCGCGGATTGGCTTTTAATCAGCAACAGAACTACACTCAAGGCATTGAATCTTTAACCAAAGCCAGCAAAATCGCGCCCCAAGATCAGGCAACCTGGATCGGTTTAGCTACTGCATGGGATACGGTCGGTCAAGATACTAAAGCCTTGACTGCTTTGGATCGCGCTCTTGAAATTCAACCACAAAATGTTGATGCCTGGAGCCAAAAAGGTTTGATTTACACTAAGAATGCTCAATATAATGAAGCCTGTGAAACCTATCGGCAATCTCGTTTAGCTATTCCTAATTCCCAAATAATTCTTGATTCTATGAAAACTTTGGGCTGTCGAATTGAATAGGTTTACTCGAAGAATCAAAACTGGTAAGTAATCTTGACAGGATATATTCTTCTGATTTATCATTCAACTATATGGTTGAATATAATCTTACCCTTGATATGATTTTTGGTGCTCTCGCGGATGCAACACGCAGAGACATCCTTAAGCGTGCATCGAGAGAAAAACTCACTATAAGCCAATTAGCAGAATCCTATACCATATCTTTGACAGCGATCGCAAAACATATAAGTGTGCTTGAGAAAGCAGGACTTATTACTAAACATCGAAGTGGTAAGAAAAAAGTTGTTCAGATTATACCAAAAACTATCAAAGTAGCAGTAGCCCATCTCAGCGAATACGAAAAAATATGGGGCGATCGCTTTGATGCTTTAGAAAAGTTGTTAGAAGAAGAGTAGCAAGTTAGGAATATAACCTTATGGCAAATCTAAAAGTAATAGTCCCAGAGAATTCACAAAATATCTTGGGTACGGTGACAATTAAAGCCCCATTAGAGAAGGTATTTGAAGCGTATATCAAAGAGGAACTCTTTGCGGTCTGGTGGTGTCGCGGTAATCCGATGAAAGTGCATCACTTTAATTGTGAAACTGGTGGGAGTTGGCACGTTGCCGAGCAATCAGAAGACGGTAACGAGTATGAGTTTACTGGCTGTTTTCACGAAGTAGCTCAAAATAAACGGATTGTGCAGACGTTTGAATTCTTGGGTATGCCAGAACGGGGACACGTCATGCTAGAAAAAGCTGAGTTTGCATCGGTTGACGCACATACGACTGAGATTCGTACACACAGCACCGCGATGAGCAAAGAAGACCGTGACAGCATGGTCGCAAGCGGAATGGAAAGTGGCTGGCGTCAGTCAGTTGAAGCTCTCGGTAAACTATTAGAATCAAGAAACTAACTAAACAAATTATTCAGTCGATTTGACCTTTTAATGTTGATGTACGAATCTTTTCTCAAGCAGATTAACTGGGATCAATTTCAGGAGCATTATAAATAGTATTTTGCTCAATACTATAGGCTGTCTTTACAGGCGATAATATTTCGATAGCCGCTTTTTTGGGTTGCATTTTGCCTATAGGAGGAATTTCTAATAAATCCCGTGTTCCTGTAGCTGTTTGACCAAAAAACAATAGCAGTGCCAAACAATTAAGAACTATATGGATATTGCGCATGGTTAAACTGCGATAGATATCGTCCAAAATTGCCAGAGAAAAAATCATTAGCAAGGATACGGCAATTCCATAATAGTAATGTGACCAATACCATTCGTCAGGCAATCGCCAAACCCCATCCTGTTGACCCAAAATAATCAAGCCCATGCCTGTCAAAGTCGCAAAAATACCGCGCCACAGCTTATGTCTTGCTTGTAGCAGCAGAATTAATGAAGCAATTGTCGCTACAAATAATAATATAATCAAAATTGCCTGAGGATTATTTTTTTCCCAAAGCTTGCCTTTGATAAAGCTTTTGTAAACAATCGAGTAAGCGATCGCAATTAAGGAAACAATAACTACGCTAGTAGCCAGCCAACGACCAACCTGGACGTGCTCTCGTCCCACAACCGCAGGAATTTTGCTTTTTCCTTTTTTGCTTTCCAAACGACGCTGACGAGTTTGCCAGGCAAAATTGGCTACTATGCCTACCATAGGAAAAACAAAGGCAACTACTAGTATCGGGTGAATCAGACCAAATAAATCTTCACTTCCAAGATTACTAAAAGCGAGATAGTTTTGAGGGGCAATTAAAGTCCATATATAGCTATTCATGATGGTTAAAAATTAAGGGTAATTAATTTAGAGATTTTCAACGTTCTCTCAGTAAGTTAAAACACAATTATGAAAACAGACTGAATTTCTTCTGATTTTAAAATGTGTTACATATCCCATTATCAAAATGTTGATACTTCTTTGGATAATATCCTAGTAATTATTCCTGTGCGTAATGAAGAATCAACAATTGCTGCTGTAATTAGAGATTTGCAAAGCTTTGGCTTGACTAAAATTAGGGTAGTAAATAATGGTAGCAGCGATCGCAGTGCAGAAATAGCTAAAGACGCTGGGGCAGAAGTTTTATGTGAGTCTAGGGCTGGTTATGGGCAAGCCTGCTGGAGAGGATTACAGAATATGCCCTCAAAAATTGACTGGATTTTATTTCGTGATGGTGATGGCAGTGATGATCTAAGTTGTTTACCCCAGTTTTTTGGTCTGCAAAAACAATATGACTTAATTTTAGGCGATCGCCGCGCTACTGCTGAAGGCAAGGCAGTAATGACTCCTATCCAAAATTTTGGTAATGGTTTAGCTAGTTGGTTAATCGATCTTGGCTGGGGCTATAAATATCACGATCTAGGATCTTTGAGGTTGATTTGTCGCTCTGCATTAGAGCAAATTGCGATGAAAGATCGAGGTTTCGGGTGGACGGTAGAAATGCAGGTGCGGGCAATTGAAGAAGGGTTAAATATTATCGAGATTCCTGTCAACTATCGCCCTCGACAGGGAGGAAAATCTAAAATTTCAGGCACTATTTCAGGTAGTATTCAACGTGAGTTCGGGATAAGAAAAGGGACAGGTAGTAAGCTGAAAATAACGACAAATTCAGTAAACCCGTCCTATGTTTAGTTTAGAAGAATTGTTTTGTTCTGTTGACGATTTCTGTCTTGATTTTGAACCAGGTTGGAAACAGCAGTTATTAACACAGGGAAAACATCGTCTTCGTAACCGCCGATTAAGCTTGAGTGAGATTATGACGATAGAAGTAGCCTTTCATTTATCTGCATATAAAAATTTCAAGACATTTTATGTAGAAATGGTTAGTCACTATTGGTGTCAAGCTTTCCCAAATTTAGTCAGTTACAATCGAGCATCTTTGATGCTCCCAGAGCGAAGCTCTGGACACACGAAGCGTGTGTGTTGAATGGCAACCAAGTACTTTAATTCCTTTAATGGCATATCTTCGCTCTCGTTTGGGGGCAAGCACGGGAATCGGCTTTATTGATTCTACAAGTATTAAAGTTTGTCACAATCGGCGCATCAAGCAGCATCGAGTTTTCAAAGCGATCGCGCTTTTGAGGAAAAACATCTGTAGATTGGTTCTATGGTTTCAAACTTCATCTAGCAATTAATCATCGAGGAGAATTGTTAAATGTGGCTTTGACTACGGGAAATATTGATGACCGAAAACCAGTTCCAGAATTACTTCAGGAGCAATATGGTCAGTTTTTTGGTGACAAAGGCTATATTTGCGCAGCTTTAGCTCGTGACTTGAGAGATTCTAACGTCATACTTGTGACCAAATTTAAGAAAAAAATGAAGAATAAATTAATGACGATGCTTGATAAACAACTATTACGTAAAAGAGCCATTGTTGAATCTGTCATTGAACAGCTAAAACATATTAGTCAGATAGAACATTCGCCTCATCGTTCCCCTGCCAATTTTATAGTTAATTTATTAGCTGGCTTGATCGCTTATTGCCATCGTGATAAAAAGCCATCAATAGCAATAGATGACTTGATTTTGTCTGCTTCTGCTTAACCCGAACTCACGTTAATTAGATGCTGTGTGAAGATCGGATCTGTAAAGAACAAGTAAAGTAGGTTTTTGTCTTTATCTTCAAGGTTAGACCAACTATTGAAGAATTCGTCTGCTGAGTCATTTTGCGCAAGTATCTGCCAATCTTTCCTGAGAATAAGTGCTGGTGCTTTTGACATATGCGAAATCATGCGCTGCATAAGCTGAATGTCTGCATCTGGTATTTCAGTTGGAATAGGAGTATGGTCGGTAAGAGAATAGAGGTGTCTTCGTTCTGGTTCGGTTAATTGAAAGACTTCTGCTAATTGGTTCAACACATCTACTGAGGGACGAATCTTACGACCTTGTTCTAACCAGGTATACCAGTCTACGCTAATTCCCGCTAGATTAGCGACTTCGGCTCTTGATAAACCAGGATTTCGTCTGCGGGGTCGTTCGGGCAATCCAAAGATTTCTGGATTAGTACGTTGGCGACAAGATTTGAGAAATTCAGATAGTTGGTTGAGACGTTGAGAGTTGATACGATCGCTTTCTTCGCAGTAATTAGGATTATTACTCCTAGGTTTGACACTCATCTTGTAACCCACCTTTTAACAAGATATTGTTAGATAGAAATTGTTGCCATAAACATTATCACGGTATGGCAGCAAATTAATTGAAACTTAGGAAGTGACCTCATGAAATTGATTGAATACGAAAACATCGTGATGCCGATTAAACAATATGTGCAAGGAGCTTTGATAGGAAAAAGCACTATTATGAGGCAGGGATTTCATACTTCTGCTCAGATTCATGGCTATCTCGATGGCGATTTGTTGGCAGACCCAATCCAAGTTCTCTATGACTACGTGGATACTCATCCACCAGCTAACGATCTAAAATATGTAATACGTTTAGCTGCAAAAACGTACAAGAAATATAATCTTAGTTTCTCTACTCTTAAGTTTAGGTTGATTTCTACATATTAAGGAACAAAATTGAATCAGAGTCAGGTTGATCGCCATTCACCTTTAACCGAATTTATTGCTGGCACAAAAGCTATTGTACCTTTAGTCATTGGCGCAATTCCCTTTGGCATTATTTTCGGCACTTTAGCTCAAAGTAGTGGTTTATCTTTTGGTGGTGCGATCGCCATGTCCGCTTTGGTTTTTGCTGGTTCGGCTCAGTTTATAGCTTTGGGCTTATTAGCTACGGGAACAGCTTTGCCGATAATTATATTGACTACTTTTGTGGTCAATTTACGTCACCTGCTGTACTCTCTCAGTTTAGTTACTCACGTTCAACGCCTGTCACCAGTTTGGAAAGTTATTCTCGGTTTTTGGCTGACTGATGAAGTATTTGCGGTAGTAATTAATCGCTATAATCAAAGCGATCGCTCTATCTATAAGCACTGGTATTACTTTGGTGCAGCTATTTTTATGTATACTAACTGGCAAATTTGTACCTTAGTTGGTTTAACCATCGGTCATAAGATGACCGATGCTAATAGTTGGGGTTTGGATTTTGCTATGTCGGCTACTTTTATTGGTGTGGTTATGCCCTATCTTCAAAATAAACCAATGGTCATCACCGTTGTCGTCTCAGGAATTATGGCTTTACTAACGCAAAATTTTCCCTATCAGTCAGGTTTGATGGTGGCAGCTACAGCAGGAATCATCGCTGGTATGATTGCTAAAAAAGTAAACATCTAAAAAATTTATGTCCGAACAAGAATTTTACTTAATTGGGGCGATGGCGGTAGTTACATTCCTGATTCGCTATCCTCTTTTGGCTTTTAGCAATCGAATTAAACTTCCTGCTCAATTAATCGAAGCACTAAATTATCTTCCTCCTGCTATTCTGACGGCAATTGTTGTTCCTGCGGTACTAATACCAACGGGAGATAAAATTTTGCTGAATTATACTAATGCTAGGTTGGTAGGTGCGATCGCAGCTATCTTAATTGGCTGGCGCACCAAAAATCTTCTAGCTACTATTATTGGTGGAATGCTCACGTTTTTTGTTTGGCAATGGTCGTTGACCGTGTTTTAGTTTGGCTCAAGATTGAGATTGTGCTGCTACTACTTCAATCTCTACCAACCAGCCTGGGTTAACCAAACCAGCAACCTGCATTGCCGATCGCGCTGGTAAATTTGGCTGTGTTTTTGTCCCAAAAAATTGCGTATAACCTTCCATAAATCCACCAAAGTCCATTTTGCCTCCATTATTGGGATCGCCAACTAAAAACGCCTGCATTTTTACCACATCACCCATGGTTAGACCAAGACTTTCGAGAATACTTTGAATTTGCTTTAAAACATTGACAGTTTGAGTTGTTGTATCTCCATAAGCTGCAATTGAATCTGATTTGGCACTCTTATCAACTACGGCAGGAACTTGACCGCTTACATATACTAATGTGGTTTTAGGTGCTACTGACACGGATTGAGAGATCGGAAAATCTGAATCGGGAATGGGATGTCGAACGACTTGGGCTAGAGTACCTTCAAGGCTAACAATTAATAATCCTACTACTAGAAACGAAATTAAAGCTATTTTTTGCCAAAATCGAAACATTTATTTTTTCCTGATGAAATACTATGTCTGAGTCGCTTTTACTTTTGCGGAAATCTTGGCGATCGCTTGATATGCCGAAAGTATTGCTCCTTCTTGCCAACCTGTTAAATAGCTCAAATGTTCTCCAGCTAGGTAAATCGATCCTTCAACCTGATTAAGTATACGATAAGCACGATCGCGATCTTCTTCTGACCATTCTGCCCAACCGCCTAAACTGTAGGGCATTTTTTCCCAGGCGACAGTGACACCCATTGCTGGTTTAATTACCTCTCGATAATTGGGGTGAACTTTTGTTCCATTGGCGATCGCTTTGGCAATACGCTGTGCTGGCATCATTTTTCCCCAAGGTTCGCCAATAGAATTATCCCAGATATATGCACCAACAAGAATACCTTTTTCCTGATGAAATCCACTCGAAGGATACCAAATTTGAGTAATATCTTCCTCTGTCCAAGAAATCCCGCCATAAATACGATCTTTTAGTTCCCAGAAGCGTTGTTCAGCTTGAAAACCGACTTTAACGGCATTAGTATAATTTGTTCCTTTAGCGATCGCCTGCTTTACTTGTGGTGAAAAATTAGTATCGATCTTCTCTAAAACAGGTAAGGGAAAAGTACAGATGGCATAATCTGCGGTCAACTCCTGTTGTCCATCTTTGTCTTGGTAGACGATGCTGACTCCATTTGGAGTTTGGCGCATTTGCTTAACTACGGCATTATATTTAATGCGATCGCCTACTTGACTTTCAAAAGCTATAGCAATTCGATCCATGCCGCCGACAGGTTCGAGCATTGTCGCTGCTTGATTATAGCCTTCGCTGAAATTTAATTTGTATTCCCAAAAAGCTGACTTGAGTAACTCAGAAAAATCGAGGGGTTCGTAAAGTGTTCCTGGGGTTAAGGCTGCTCCTGGGGGCGAACTGTAGCCAGCAGAATCCGTTCCTTGGTAGCGATAATCCTTACTGAGACCACCATAGCTACTGACAAACTCTAACAATCGTTCTCGATCTTCAGCCTGTATTTCTGTATCTAGAGCTTTTTGGTTGATTGCTTTTGCCAACAACTCTGCCATATATCCCCGACTGTCGTTGACAACGCGCCGATTGAGAATAGCTTGACCGCCAAAAGCCTTATCGTCCTGAAAATAAGTAGCTCTGTCTTCATTGATCCGCACCTGCAAAGGTACGCCAAATTCTCGACAATAACCTAAGATTTCTTGATGGTGGTAAGGAATTCGGGCAGGGCCAGGATTAAAATATAAATGTTCTTCAGAATCGAAAGGACAGGTTTGTTTACTTTTTAGTTCTTCAATTTCTGTACCAGCGCGGATCGTCCAGCATCTACCACCTGCGCGATCGCGTGCTTCGATAATTGTACAGTCATATCCTGCTTTGCCTAACTCATAAGCAGCAGTCATTCCCGCAATTCCTGCTCCTAGAATTGCCACCTTGACTCCTTCTCCTGCATCAGCAGTCAATTTGGGCTTGGGGATTGCTGATGCTGGTGAATCTAGCAAATTCAAAGCTTTCATGGTGCTATATACTGCTGCTACACCCCCTGCTCTACCAACCAATTTCAACAGCTTGCGTCGCGTAAATTGACTCACAACAACCTCTTTAAAGTAAGGGCGATTCGTGAGGCACTTGCGTTGCGGAGGTATCCTCCGTTGAGCAAAGTGCCGAACCCGAAGGGCGAATCGCCCCTACGACTGACTTACTTATTACTTGATTAATGACACTTACCATGACCATTTGCTGAAGGCGGTAAATCCAGGGCGGGGTTGGCATCAAAAAAGCCAATGGGTTTGAGCTTAAAACCAATATACGCTACGGGCATGACGGGCCAATCTTCGGGGCGGGTAATATGATGTTGTCCAAAGGTGTACCAGACAACCACGTCGGTATCTTCAACAGAGCGATCGCCTTGAGTCCATTTGGTTATACCTTCATCTCCTGGATGTTGGTTGGGATAATCTCCTGTACTATACATTTCATCTGGGCTGTACGGAGTTACCCAGAGATGTTTATTCATAAAGCCAGCCCGTTTGATTACGCTTGCTTCGGGGTGGGCAAAAGGCAGAATATTATCCCCTGGCATTAGTTTATAGCCCACGGGCTGTCCCAGACCATTGAAGCTAGAAAGATTAACAATTTTCCAGTAGCGACCAGAAAAAGGGTTGATAATTCGCTGTGCTGCTAACTCAGTAGTTAAAGGAGTAGAATTAGCAAAAAAGGCATTGCCGTAAGGATTGGTTTCTCCCAAGGGTTCGGCTTCGGTATTTACTTCATAAACAGAATTATCACCGCCATCAACGCACATATCTAAGCGAACATTAAAAAAGTGCTGGTGAATTGGCGCATTAAGTTGAGGTGCTACCAGCGTGCCGTATTTAGGATCTTCTCCTGGCATAGCGGTGGCGGTATTAACGATTCCCGTTAGCTTTATTTCGTACTGAATCGTACCATCTTGGTAGAAGTACCAGAAAAAGCCGTATTCATAATTGCCGACTGTGGCAATAAAAGAAACTACTAAACGACGCGATCGCCTGACCTCTGCCTGTTCTGTGCGCCAGTCTACGTGCTTCCAGAGAATACCAAAGTCTTCTTCGTGCATACATACTGCATTTTCAATGGTAAAAACATCGCCTCGGCTGTTGGTCATAAAAGCATCGAAATAACGAATCACTCCCAAACAGTCGCAACCTAGCTTCAGGGAGTTAGCTAATGTCCCGACTCCATATTCACCCACGTCAAAGGCGTTTTTACGGTAGTGCTGCGGTCGAGGATCGCCGTAGGGAACGACCATATCTGATAAAGAGGCGCGATAAATAATTGGTCGTAATCGTCCGCCATCTTCATAGCCGATAGTGTAAAGAACTAAACCTTCGCGGGGAGTAAAGCCGATGCGAAACTGCCACTTTTGCCAGCGCACAAAATGCCCCTCTATTTCAAAGCTAGTACCTTGAGGCTGAGTAATATCTAAAGGTTTGAGATCTTTGCGAAATTCATCGATAAACTCTTTGGCATAGTTTCCTGACTGGGGTGGTAAAGGAACAACTCCGTGATCTTCGACCCGAATTACCTCCATCTTGTTTAAATCTACAACGGGAATTACCCCTTCGATGGGTCGGGCGTAGCCGTTATCTGTGGGAGTAGATCGCACCCAGCATAAAGCCCGCGATAGTCGTTGTCCTTTTTCTGATTCGATACCGTAATAGCCAGCAGACCAAGGATCGACCATTACCAAATCGGGGTCTTCGATGCCTCTTTTTTTAATCGCTGCTTGAAATTCAGGGCTAGCTTTAACCGCAGCTTCACATTCTTCAAATTCATCGAGCATAATTGAAGGCTGAACCCCTGGTATATGCTGCCAAGATGTTACTTTCTCTGAAGTTAGGGATACTACCGCCTCATAGGTAGCCCCGTCAGCATTATCGAGAATAATAATAAAAACTTCACGCTCGATGTTATCGTCCTCTTCAAAATTGAAGACAGCTTGTTTGTCGGGTTCTTTGAGAGTGACAGTTGGGAATCTAATCGTATTACCGAGTTGCTTTTCTCGTTTGAGAATACTAACCGCCGCTTTAATTTCTTCTGCCGTTAATGGTTCTAAAGGATGTTGGGGAGAAGCAAGGTTACGGAAGGTTTGCGATCGCGTTGTAGTTATAGTCATGATAGTAAATATTTATGGTCAACAGTCGTAAGGGCGACGGTTGATTCGCCCTTAACTTGTAATCTAAAGAATGAAAAGCGGTTCTTGTTCGCGATGTCCTGCATAAACAGCCTCACCATCTGATTCTGCTAAGAAAGTTACTACGGTTTGGGGAGTAAAAATATAAATATCTCCTGGTTTTGCCTCGTATTTAACTCCCTCCTCGTCTTTAACGCAGATCTTGCCCTTGAGTATTACCTTTACCTCTAAATACTCGTAGAGAAAGGGAAAATCAATCGATGGCTGCATGGCAAAACGACCTAGAGAAAGGGGTCTATCTGCTTCGGAAATAGGCAGGTCGATAATCTGACTTTTGTGGTCGGGAAGTTCGACTATGGGCGCAACTTCAATTGTTTCAGGCGTACCTGCTTTAATTAGTTGAATTCCTGGTTTGGTTGAGAGTACAGGCTGACTTTCCCCATCCTGACTAAACATTGGTGCTTGTTGACGATGAGCTATATAAACCGCTTCTCCTTCTGAGTCACCGAGAAAAACGACCGCAGTTGGGGGAGTAAAAACAATAACGTCCCCGACATTGGCTTGATGAATTACCCCGTCGCTATCTTTAACGCGGATCGAGCCAGAGATAACGATCTTTACTTCTAAAAAATCGTAGTCGAAAGGCAAATCTGCGGACTTTTGAATTGTAAAACGTCCTGCGGTCAAAGGCTTTTTACTATCTGTAATGGGAAATTCTACGATCTGACTTTTTAACCCAGGGAAATCACAGCGTATGGCTAAATCTGCCATATCTAAGTTACCTGCTTTGAGTATTTGTACTCCTGGTTTAGTAGCAATAAATGCCGATACTTTTTCTTGAGCTTGCATAATATATTAGTAGTTGGTGGTTAGTAGTTATTGGTTTACTCTTTACTCTCTTAGTCCCCTAGTCTCCCAGTCTCTCTACCCTTTCCCAGATGAAACCAATTCTGATTCAAGATCGAATTGAGACAGCCAAGTTAATACCGTGTCATGGTAGGGACTTAAGCCTTTATACTCAACTAGATCGGGAGGTAGGTTGGTCAGCACCTGATGTAGTCTTTTTGTCCAGACCCGATTACTTAAAAGTTCTTCTAAGCTAATCATGTAAGTATGGATGGGAAACATCAGACCGTTACTACGGGGTAAGCGGACAAATCGCTGTACTTCAACTCGCAAATGTACCTTTGCGCCACAGTTGGCTAGAGTGACTGTATTGCGTTCGTCTTTCCAGTCGGCATAGGTGTCCAAAGATGTATCCAAGCGACGGTTAACGGTCATCGTCCAGTTGAGTCTTGTCCAAGGTTTGCCAATTTCTACCCGCATTAAAAAGGCTTTAGCTTTTTTGAAAACGCCTAGTTCATGCGCTCGTGGTACGGGTCCGTGAAATTCTTCAAAGCGCATCCCCGCATCAAATCCTAATGACCAACTAGCAGGAAAGGTAAGTATTCCTGCATCCATAAATAAATCGCCTTCGCGTTGGTCGAGTAAGATAATATCTTCTTGAACTTGACGAGAGATATATTCAAAGGGTTCGTAGGGTAAGGTTGATTCGTCTAAAAAGGTAAAGGTATCTTTGAGGTTAAGCTTTTTATTCTCCCAAGTCCAGCGATTAGGCTTGCGCCTAGCCTTCGGATCGCCATTTTGAGTTAAAGAAAAAGATTCGGGGTAGTAATTAGCCAAATCATTCATAATTATTTCAACCGCATCCCACTGAGCAACTTTCATGTGGGGGAAAGCAAAATAGCGTCCTTGTTTACCTTCTTTTAAAATGCGATCGCGTTCCTTTATTTCGGCGTGATAGTGTTCGTCAACATCAAAGATTGCCTCATTAGTTACGGGTTTAATATTGACTGAATACATATAAGAATCACTGGCGAAGGGAAAAGGAAAATTTTTGATTGCTTCGGGGCTATTACTCATAATTTTTATAATTCCTATAAATCAATTATCAGTTGTTTACTTTTTGCGCGAGAGATACAAGCCAAAATACGGTCTTGTGCAGCTTTTTCTTCTGGGGAATAATAGCTATCTAAGTGAATAATTTCTCCCTCTAAAACTTTGACTTCACAAGCTCCGCAGCCACCAGCACGACAAGAATAGTTAGCAGCAACACCAGTAGCTTCTAGTGCTTCTAATAAAGTTTGGTCTTTGGGTACTTCCACTTCTTTTTTAGACTTAGCCAGAATGGCAGTAAATAGCTTAACTTTATTAGTTTTAACCGCTCCAAAAAGTTCTCTATGAATCGCCGAACTAGGATATCCTAATGCCTGTGCTGCACTGCGACAATCTGCCATCAAGCTATGAGGAGCGCATAAATAAAGATGAGTCCCTAACGGTTGTTCTTTGAGAACTTGCTTTGGGTCAAGGCGATTGCCCTTTTTACTAAAATAAAATTTAACTTGGGAACTGTATTGCTGCTGTAGAAATTTATAAAAAGCGCATTCTTTTGAAGATTTAGCAGCGTAATGTAATTCAAAGGGAGTTTTGGATCTACTCAAAGCAGTCAGCATCGAAAGTAAAGGTGTAATGCCAATCCCCCCAGCAATTAAAACATATTTTCTTGCTAAACCAAACATAGCAAAAGAGTTTTTAGGAAACCCAATCTTTAATTCTGTTCCTACCGATAATTGATGTAAATATTGAGAGCCACCATGAGAGTTTTCGCTTAAAAGTACCGCAATTTCATAAGAGTCTGTCTGATAAGGAGAACTACACAAAGAATAGGAATTATAGCGTTTTTTTTGTTCTAGAGGAATTTCTATCGCCACATGACTCCCAGGAGAAAATGCTGCCAGCCTCTTTTCATCAGCACTAAATAAGCGGAGATTTTTTATTCTTGGCGTTAATTGGGTAATTTCTGCAACTTTTACAATTTGCTCGTTCATCAGAAAATCTTGACAACAATTATCGTTTATTAGTTAATTCATTAATATAAAACCATCACTCAAGCAAATTTTTAAATAGCTTGAACATCTAATAAATAATAAATGTTAGAACTGGATGAATAAAAATAAAAGACATCGATTAGATAATTATAGTACTTCAGATAAAATATAATTTTCTGTATATTTTAAAACTTTTTCCATCAAAATTTTATTCGATTTATTGTCTATATACGCAATTAAAATCAAATAAAAAGTAAGGCGATCGCTCTATTCTAAGAATGATATAGCGCGATCGCCTTTAGCTGTGGAATCCAAATTTTTAGTTAGCAATTCAGAGTATTATTTAACTCCCAACTACTAATATGATTACTGTATTGATTCCACTGTTGGTATTTTAATTTTAAATAAGAATCTACAAAATCTTTTCCCATAGCTTTTGCCAAAACTGTATTATTTTCTAAACAGCGTAAAGCATCTAATAAATTACCAGGAAGAGATTTTGCTTTCTCTGATGATGGTTCGGTATAGCTATTATTACTAGAGCGATCGCCTGGATCGATTTGACGCTCGATACCATTTAATCCTGCTGCAATAAGTGCTGCGGGAAGTAAATAGGGATTTACTGCGCCATCAGACAGTCGAAATTCAAACCGACCAAGATCGGGGATACGAATCATGTGGGTGCGATTGTTACCACTATAGCTAATAGTATTAGGCGACCAAGTTGCACCCGATACTGTATTAAGGGCATTAATCCGCTTGTAAGAATTAATTGCAGGATTGGTAAAGGCGCACAAAGCAGAAGCCGACTCTAAAACTCCGCCAATAAATTGATAGCCGATGGTGGAAAGTTCTGATTCTGATTTTTCGTCTTCAAATAAATTAGTCTTGCCTGTATTATCCCAAACAGAAACATGAGTGTGACAGCCGTTACCAGTTAGATCGGCGAAAGGCTTGGGCATAAAGGTAGCACGAAACCCATGTTTCTCGGCAATACTTTTAGCCATATACTTAAAAAAAGCATGGCGGTCGGCTGTAATCAAAGCCTCATCATAAGTCCAGTTCATTTCAAACTGCCCGTTACCATCCTCATGATCGTTTTGATAAGGTTTCCAACCCAAAGTCAACATGGCATCGCAAATTTCGCTAACCACGTCATAACGGCGCATCAATGCCTGTTGATCGTAGCAGGGTTTAGAAGAGCGATCGCGACTGTCGGAAATTTCTAACTCATCTGCCGATAACAGAAAATATTCGCATTCGACCCCAGTTTTAATCGTGTATCCCCGTTCTGCGGCTGCTTTAAGTACCTGCTTTAGTACTACCCTAGGACTCTGCATAAGAAGATCTCCATTTATATAGAGATCGGCTGGCATCCACGCCACATCTGGTTGCCAGGGTAACTGAAAGAGGCTATGGGGATCGGGCATGGCGAAAATATCAGGATCGGCGGGACTCATATCTAACCAAGCAGCAAATCCGCCAAATCCTGCACCACTTTTTGCCATTTCGTCGATACTTTGGGCAGGAACAAGTTTGGCTCTTTGCACGCCAAATAGATCGGTAAAAGAAATGAGAAAATAACGGATTTTGCGATCGCGAGCTAGTTCTGATAATAACATCGTGGTTGACAATACCTCACACAACTAACTCTTACTATGGAGCGATCGTCTGTAGATGTTTGTAACTACCACTACTATTCAACGTCAGTTCAGGTTAAGACAATTAAAGGGTTAGGGTAGCTATAAGCTCTAAGCTTTAAGTTTTAAGCCTTTAAAAGATTTTCTGACCAGCTAGATTAAGAAATTTGCTCAGAAAAAATAATTTTCTAATCAAGCCATTGGCAAGGGTTTTAGCTTATCCTGAACTCAGGTTACGATTAAGCTTTTAGCTTTTAGCTTTAGTATTCAATTAACCTCTGCATCAATTCTTTAATGCTTTGTTTGATTGTTTCTGGGGTATAAGGTGCGATCGCTTGCCAAGAATTAAAAGACAAGCTATTCCAAAGATTGACATCATTATAAAGACGTAAAATTTGTTTAGCAAACTCTTCAGTATTGTTAGCCTCTAGGATATGCTCTTCAGGCTGAAGATTCATGCCTTCGGTGCCAATCTCAGTCGAAACTACGGGCAAACTATATTCTAAGCTCTGACCTATTTTTCCTTTCATTCCTGCTCCATACCGAAGCGGGGACACTGATAGCTTATGGCTTAAAAAATAAGAGCTAACGTCATTTATATATCCAGCCACCGTGATTTTATCTCCTGCTAGAGCTTTCACTTCAGGCGTTACGTTACTGCCAATCAAAGTTATTTTAATATCGGGCTGTTTTTGCCATACTAGAGGCATGATCTTTTGGCATAACCATAAAACTGCATCAACATTAGGGGGATGATTATAGCTACCGATAAACAATATTCCTGAGCGTTCATGAAAACTAGGAATATCTCCTTGATAGGAAAAATGAATATTAGGCACGACGGCTACTTTATCTGTAGATGTTGTTTTTGGTTCAAGCTGTGCCTGTAATATTTCTTGTTCGATCGCGGTTACGGTAATAGTTAAATCTGCCTGCGAAGCCAGGCGTAATTCTGTGGCTTGCATCTGCTGCCAGTTTTTTGCTAACTCTGGGCTTTGTTTTGCTGATAATTCCCAGGCTCTTTTTAGCCGTAGATAGTGCAGGTCAATAGTGTCGTAGATAACTTTAATTGACTGTTTTGATTTAATTAATGATGTGTACTTTTCATTTAGTTCGGGGCGACAAATCCAAGCCACATCAATCAAAGATAGTCGCTCGTTTATTTGTTGGTCGATAGTATTGCCGTAACCCTGTTGAGTATAAAGAACTTCTATTTGTAAATTCTCCATAACTGAGGTGTATGGTTCAGCTTTATAGCCATTATCCGCAGCAAAAATTACGTGAAAATTAAGAGATTTAAATATTTTTAGCAGTTCAAACAAACGACGAGAACCAGATTCCTTGTCGTAGCAAGGCATATAGCTATCGATAACCAAGATGGTTTTGTTGCCCAAATATTTCCTGCTGGCTAAAGGAACATTGGCAACGCCAGTATTGGGTAAATATTGACCGTTGAGAACATTTTGCCACTTTTGCTGAAATTTAACTCCATTGACTAGCTGATATTTTTTAGTACCACTACTGGTAGAAGTACCAGAACTGATTCCCTCGTAGTGAATTACCTCTGACTTGGGCTGATACATTATCTTAAGCCCTAGTTGGTGACGAATAGCAAAACAAAGATCCGTATCTTCATAGTAAGCAGGAGCAAAATCCTGCTCAAAACCTTGAAGACGCTCAAAGATCTCTGTCCTAACCATTAGGCTTGCTGCCGAACAGTAGTCTACAGGACGCAGATAATTATATTCAGGGGCATTTGGGTTATCTTGTCTGCCATAGTTCCAACCTGAGGCATCTTGCCATATAATTCCTCCTGCTTCTTGCAAAGTACCTTGAGCATAAATTAATTTTGAACCTACTGCACCAACCCGATCATCTCGGTCTAAAACTTCCATCAGGCTTTCAATGCAGTTAGGCTTGATTTGCGTATCGTTATTGAGGAAATAAAGATATTTACCTTTGGCTAATAATGCTCCTTGATTACAGGAATAGATAAAGCCTTGATTGGACTGATTGTTAACTAGGTTAATTGCCGAAATTGGCTCTAAGATGTTTCTTGTCTCATCCGTAGAGCAGTCATTAACCAAGATAATCTCGATCGCCGTAGACTTAAGAACATTAGTGGCGATCGCTTTTAAACAGTCTAGTGTATAATTTAGCTGATTGTAAACAGGAATGATAATTGAGACTTGAGGCTCGTTACTGTGGGGCAAAATCTGCTGTAGTTCTGCCCCCAAGGACTTTAAATCTGACTGACTATATTCAACATCTACAGGAGTCGATAGACCATTGCTAATATATTGCCCGACATTAGAGTTGGGTCGCTTCAGCAGAATTTCCTGTAAACGTGCCATTGCTGCACCGTTTTTTGGCTGAATTTGCAAAGCCATCTGATAAGTAACGATTGCCCGATCTATTTCTCCTGAGCGTACTAGAATATCCCCCAGTTTGAGATAAAACTTTAGATTAGTTTTATCAATTGCCAAGGCGTGATGGTAAACTTCAGGATCGTCAGGATTTTGTTCAATAGCTAGCTGAAAATGTTTTAATGCCACCTCTCGATCCTGTTGGCTACGGCGAAATAGCGCGTCTCCTAACTTTAGCTGAATTTTAGGCAGATCTGGCTGTATTTTAGCTGCCTGTTGGTAGAAGTCCACCGCCCGATCCCAGCGATCAAGTTTGCCGTAGGCTTCAGCCAGATTATAGTACGACCAAGGAAATTGGGAATTAAGTTTAATTGCCTGTTGATAGACAGGAACGGCTTCTGACCATTGTTCTAACTGAATTAAGGCATAGCCCAAATTATTATATGACCAGGAAAAATCAGAATTAAGCTCAATTGCCTGACGATAAGCGACAATAGCCTCTGACCATAGTTCTTGGTGAGTTAAAACTTCTCCTAGCTGATGAAAGGCTGCACTATTTTTAGCATCGTATCGAGTTGCTCTTTGATAGCAAAGAGTAGCCTGTGACCACTGTGATTGCAATCGATAAAGATTACCTAAACGATAGTACAATTGAGGATCATCCTGTCCGTATTTTAAAGCCTCAACGTAGCAGGCGATCGCCTTTTTTCTAGCTCCTAACTGAACTAATAATTCTCCCAAACCCAAATATGCAGCTATCAGATCGGGCTGTCTGGCTATAGCTCGACGATAGCAGGTAAGGGCTGACTTTTGCTTGCCCCAACTGACCAGGTTTTTGCCTAACTCTAAATACTCAGCAGCACTTGCGTTTTCGTTGTCCAAAGAAATAGCCTTTAACAAATGTTCAGCAGACTGTTTTTTGTCTCCAAGTTGAGTTTGAGCGCGGGCTAAATCGCGATATGCCTTTGCCATTTTGGGGTTTAAGGCGATCGCTTTTTGGTAAGATTCAACTGCTTCTGACCATTCTTGTTTTTTAGTATGCAGAGTGCCTAAACTATAGTGATGTTCGGCTTCTTCGGCAAAGGATTTAGAAGATTGTTGATTAGCTGTTTTTAGTGGTGTGACAGCTTGAGAATTAGCTTGAACGTCTAAACCAGCAGGTTTGGTTAGCTTTAAGATTACCTGACAATATTTGGCTGCTTCTGACCACAGCTCTAATTGCTCACAAAGAGCAACGATTTCTTGGTATATATCTATTCGTGGTTCAAGTTTGGCTGCCTGGAAATACTGTTCTAAGGCAGGCTGTAATTCTCCCTGTTGCTTTAACAGTTGCCCCTGACGTAAATATTCATTCAAGAATTGAACTGAATTTGTAGCACTTGTAGAAAATTGCTGGCGTTCTGAACTAGAAAACAAAACTTTGGTTGACCTTTTTTCTATTTCATGAGCTTGAGTTAGATAAAATTGGGCTTTTTCAGATTGTTGTTGCTTTTGATATACCTTTGCTAGCTGTCGGTATACGCCAACCAGTTCAGGTTTAACCTGAATTGCTTTTTGATAATGGACAATAGCTTGTGACCATTTTTCTTGTTTAGCGTAGAGATAGCCTAGATTGGCATAGACTTCAGCAAAATTTGGCTCAATAGAGATTGCCTGAAGATAACAGCCAAGAGCTTCTTTGGTTTTGTCTATTTTTTGGAGGGCATCGCCCATTAACTTATGAGCGTCCGTCAGTTTTTGATTTAAGACAAGTGCTTCAGCACAGGCTTGAATTGTTGATTGCCACTCTTGCTTTTGCCAATAAATCTGCGCTTGATTTAAATAAACTTGAGCCTCATCTACCTGGATCATCTGCGTTATTAGTAAAAAGAAAAATCATTTGCAGTCTTCAGTCGTCAAGCGTTCCCCGCCTTCCGCGGTAAGAATCTTGAAAATATACCCTAACTAATCAACGCAGCATATTAACGCTAATTACCCACAGCAAATTTAAATCAAAAATTCATTAGCGGTCAGCCTCTTTATATCAATTAAGCGAATATTGTCAAAATCATCCCAACAAAGAGAGGCAAGTAAACCACTCTTAGACTCAAACTAAGGGGATAAACAAGAAATGGTGAAGATAACACCGCCGAATCTAACATCAAAACTTGTTTTTGCCCACTAATATAATTAATCTCAACACTCAATTTAGATTTGGCTCGGCGTACACCTGGTCGTAATAATTTTTATATTCCTCACTCAACAAAGGTTGCCACCAATCGCGATTGGCTAAATACCATTTCACCGTATGACGCAAACCTGCTGCAACGGTTTCTTGAGGAGTCCAGCCTAGCTCCCGTTTAATTTTGCTGGCATCAATGGCATAACGACGGTCATGTCCTGCACGATCTTTGACAAAGGTAATCAAATTTTTAGCAGGAGTAACGGGTAAATCTAGTGCAAGCTCATCCATTAGGGTGCATAGCTGCTCTACCAAATCAATGTTTTTAACTTCGTTGTTACCACCGACGTTGTAAGTTTCTCCTGGTTGACCTTTATGAATTACCACATCCAAAGCACGACAGTGATCTTCTACATAAAGCCAGTCGCGAATATTTTGCCCATCACCATATACAGGTAAAGGTTTACCCAAAAGAATGTTGATGCACATTAAAGGGATCAACTTTTCTGGGAAATGATAAAAACCATAATTATTGGAGCAGTTAGTGATCATAGTCGGCATTCCATAGGTATGGAAATATGCCCTCGCCAAATGATCGCTTCCTGCTTTAGAAGCGGAGTAGGGACTGTTAGGAGTATAGGGTGTTGTTTCGGTAAAGGCAGGATCGTTAGCTTCTAAGCTGCCATAAACTTCATCAGTAGAAACATGGAGAAAACGGTCATTCTGTGGTTGCTCTCTTTTGTTCCAGCGTTGGCGAAAAGCTTCTAAGAGAGTAAAAGTTCCCACAACGTTAGTTTGCACAAATGCTTCAGGACCAATGATAGAGCGATCTACATGAGATTCGGCAGCCAAGTGTGCCACAGTATCAATATCTTCTGACTCTAAAAGATGATCGACTAAAAGGCGATCGCATATATCTCCTTTGACAAACCTTAAATCAGAATTGTTTTCTAAACTTGCTAAATTAGCTTTATTCCCCGCATAGGTTAAGGCATCTAAAACCACGATGCGATCGCCTTGGTAACTGTTGCACCAATGATGAACAAAATTAGAGCCAATAAAACCTGCTCCCCCTGTAATTAATATTCTCCGAGGCTTTCTATTATCTTGTTGCATAAGTTGTTGATTTTGTGTATGAAATCCCTAGGTAGAAAATACTGCATTGTAGCAAAGGTCGTCACTAATCAACTTGATTTTTGTTGTAGATTGAATAAATTTTGCTGGCTCAAACAGCGATTTTCTATTTTTTATTCATATTGATAACGAATAGACTCATAAACATTAAGATATTGTGACCCTGCATTCTTCCAAGAATAGTCGCATTCCATGCCCTGCTGGACTAACTGCTCAAATTCTTTGGGATAATCGTAATACAAGCCGATCGCTCTTTCCATAGCTGATTCTAAAGCATGGTTGTCCATCTGATAAAAGACATAGCCATTGCGTTTTTCGGGAGCATGATCTAAATCGTGATCGCGGTCAAAAACAGTACTCAGTAAACCTCCAACACCCCGCACAATAGGTACTGTGCCGTATTTTAAGCTAATTAACTGAGTTAATCCACAGGGTTCAAAGTTACTGGGAACAACGATCATATTTGCCCCTGCGTAAATTAAATGAGCTAGTTCTTCATTAAAACCAATTTCAAGATGTACGTCAGGATTATCATTGAGGAAATATTTTTCATGGAGGAAGCGATTATTAACTTCTGCCGAAGTTCCCGAACCCAACAAGACAAACTGAGCATCATGTTGCAGAGCATAGTAAATCGCATGATGTACTAAGTGTACGCCTTTTTGCTGATCTAAACGACCTATGTAGGCAATTACAGGCTTATCAGCATCTTGCAAAAATAGTCGCTCTCTCAAAGCTTTTGTATTTTTGGCTTTGTCAGCCAAACTATCTACATCATATTCAAAGGGGATAAGCTCATCTAGTTTAGGATTCCACAGCTTATAGTCGATACCGTTAAGAATGCCACTAAATTTGCTTTGATGAATTTCTAGAGTATGACCTAAGCCATAGCCAACATCAGTAAAGCGAGCTTCCCAGGCATGGTGGGGAGAAACGGTGTTTATATAATTGGCATAAACGATCCCGCCTTTCATTAAGTTTAAGGCAAAGGGATTAAAATTATCCCTCAGACGATCATAGTGGAAATAGTAATCTGGTCTATTTAAACCTGTGGCTTCTAAAATTTCGTTGCCACAATTGCCCTGATGTCTAAAGTTATGGATGGTGTAACAAACTCTTTGACGTTCCATACCATAATACTGATACATTTCGTATAGCATTACGGGGATCAATCCAGTTTGCCAGTCATGACAATGAATAATGTCAGGACGTTTATTGCTCTTGAGCAAAAATTCCATCGCTGCTTTACTAAAGAAAGCAAAGCGCATGGGATCATCTTCACCACCGTAGACATAACCACGATCAAAAAATCGATCTTGGCTTTTAGGTTGGATGAAAAAGCATAATCTGCCATGTACCCAACCACAGAAGACATCACATTTAATTTCGCCACCATACCAAGGTACACCTAAATCTTTGTATGCCTCGTGCAAACCCCAAATATGGTCGTATCTCATACAGTCATACATCGGCAGAATTAGTTCGACACAGTTGCCACGATTTTCTAATTCTCTACTCAGCCCATAAACCACATCTCCTAAACCGCCAGCTTTAATTACAGGAGCGCATTCGGAGGCAATCTGCACGACGTACATACTTTGATCCTCTCTTAATAAAACTTTATAATTATCTATTTTTATTAAGATTTTAGACCACAAATTCAATTTACGTGGATTTAAGCGAAAAAAAGTACAAGAATGTTCGTAAACAAAGGATCAAATTCTTTGTTTAGATATTGGGGTATTTGGGGTAGTGAGATGTTTGGAGTGTTTGGGGTAGTGAAGTTTCTACTCCATTTCCTGCATCTTCTCCACTTCTCCTGCATCTCCACCTCTTTATCTCCACCACCTTCATTATCCTTAATATTTACTTTACAAACAGTTTCTAAGATCGGCTTGCTATTAGTGAAGATCGATTACTTTGCCACGAAAAACAATATAGTTATAAATGTTATAAGCCAACATAATCGGGATCAAAAAACCGACAAAAATAATCATAAATACTAGAGAGCTAGGACTAGCAGCAGCTTGGTAGATGGTGATTTGGGTGGGGATAATATAGGGGAAGACAACTAATCCTAATCCTAGAAATGAGATGAAAAATAGTAATAAAGTCCAGACAAAGGGTCTATTTTCTTGTTCTAGATAAAGGCTTCTTAGGAGTAGAAAGATTAATAATGCTCCTAACAAGGGAATCGAAATAAAAATATAAACTAATGGTGCTTCAAAAAGTTTAGTTCTAACGCTTTCAGAAAAAATGGGGGTAGTAATAGTTAAATATACCGCACCGACAAAAGTAGTTATTGCTGAGATTCTGGCAGTCAAGTAATGGGTCGTTTGTAGTTCACCTTCAGTCTTTAAGATTAAATAAGTTGAACCAATCAGAACATAGCCTTGAATTAGAGTTAAAGCCACTAAAAGCGATCGCAAACTCAACCAGTCCCAAGTTCCCCCAATAAAATGACCAGCACTATCTACGGCGATACCCTGTAAAATTGCCCCCAAAGCAAATCCCTGACCGACGGCAGCCAAAAAACTGCCACCACCAAAAGCTATATTCCACAGAAACTTTGTTTCCGAGTGTTCTCGAAATTCAAACGCCACAGCGCGAAAAATCAAGCCAAAAATCATGATCATAATAGGAATATACAAAGCCTGAAGAATTGTGCCATAAGCCAAGGGAAACGCCCCAAATAACGCCCCTCCCATCAAAACCAGCCAAGTTTCGTTAGCATCCCAAACATTGCCCAAGCTAGTCATTAAGATGCCGCGCCGTTCTTCATTAGATGCAGTTATAGAAAGGATTCCTACCCCCAAATCGAAGCCATCAAGCATCACATAGAGAAATAAGAATAATGCCAAAATAGCAAACCACACCTGGGGCAAAAAGTATTGAAGAGGTTCCATTGTCTTTAAATAATAGAGTTGTTAAGAAATAAAAATTGGCTGATGCTTTAGATAATCATAAAATATCAATATTCATGGCAGATAGACTTAAGAATTTGTTGAAGTCAACACCGCGATTAGATTCGGCGACTAGCCGTCGCCCTCTCTCGCGGTCATTTTTTGCTATGGTTTGGTTTGTAGCAATAACTAACTTCAACATACGTAAATGACCAATGAGCAATATCTTAATTAGTAACGATGATGGTATTTTTGCTTTAGGTGTACGTACTTTAGCTAATACATTGGCACAGGCTGGTCATCAAGTAACGGTTGTCTGTCCAGATCGCGAACGTTCGGCTACAGGACATGGGTTAACTCTTCATCAACCTATTAGAGCTAAGGGAGTTGATTCTGTCTTTGATGATAACGTGATTGCTTGGTCTTGTTCAGGAACTCCTGCCGACTGCGTTAAGTTTGCTCTTAGTGCGGTTCTCAAAACTCGACCCGATTTTGTTTATTCGGGAATTAATCATGGTTCTAATTTGGGTACGGATGTTTTGTATTCTGGTACGGTATCAGCAGCAATGGAGGGAGCATTAGAAGGTATACCTAGCGTTGCTTTTAGTTTAGCCAGCTTTTCTGTCTTAGAGTTTCAACCCGCAGCAGACTTTGCTCTAAAGCTGGTGCAGCAGATGGCAGGTCAAGATTATCCTAAACCACCTTTATTAAGCGTTAATATTCCCCCTGTACCAGCCTCAGCAATAACAGGAGTATTAGTTACTCGTCAGGGTTTACGTCGCTACATTGAGAAGTTTTCCCAAAGACTAGATCCCCGTGGAAAAAGCTATTACTGGCTAGAAGGAGAAATTATTGAAGATATTGAACAGCCAGAAGACATTAATTTACCGCCTCATATTTTGACAGATGTTCAGGCAATTCGCGATCGCTATATTACCATTACACCCCTGCAATACAATCTTACTGATGCGGTGATAGTTAAATATCTTTATGGTCAAGAGTTTTTCAGTAATCATTAATCAGCAAACTCTAAGAAACTAAAAAAAAGCGATCGCCAAAGTCATAAAAGTTTCGGGTAGCATTTCCCAACGGTTAGTTTAAGTATTACTTTTTGTTTGCTCTCTTATCATCTTGTCGAAAATAGGTTAGAATTTCGCCCAACGGATTCCTCTCAACAAACACGGAGATTACTAAATGTCTGCTCTTCGCCAACCTGATTTTGCCGCTGAATATTATTCTCCAGAACTACAGCCAAAAAATAATAATCGCCAATACCAAGAGATAGTTAAGCAACCTCAAGTTAAACGAGTAAAAGTAGTCAAATCTCGTCGTTTTTCTCAGTCAAATGTTCTGTCAAATAACCTTAAGGCTTTATCTTTTTTACAAAAAGGATCTTTTGGTTTAGCTTTAGTTTCAATGACGGCAAGCATTGGTCTTTATATATCTACTGTACAAATTCCCAAGCTTTGGAGTCAGGAATATCAAAATCTTGAAAACCTACAGCTTCAAGAACGTCAATTAATATCGATTAACGAAACTATTAAATATCAAATTGCCAAAGAAGCCGGTCAAAACAATCAGCTTGCTATCTCAACACCAGAGTCAGCCTTGTTTATCAATCCAGCTAAAGTTCAAGTCAAAATTGCCTCTCAAATTAAAGGCGATCAAGCTAAGGTAGCTAATTTAAAACTCAATAGTTGGGGATATTAAACTATTGATTTTGCTGTAGATTCTTTTAAACCAATTCTTAATAGAAAATACAGAATTGCCGTTCAACAAGATTGTATTTCATAGTTGTTTGATAATCAATAAGCAATAGCACAAATTCAAAATATCTTTAGTGATTCTTCGCTGGTAAATTTTGAGTCAACGAGCATATAGATAGCATTGCCCAAGATCTAACTTACTTGTGATAAAGGTTTATCTTTAACAGCAACTTGATTAATGCTGATTTGTTAAGCAATTTTTAGATGATTGCTGATTAATTGTCAAAGATAGTATCAACACTAGATAGCTTATGGGTTAATTATGACCAAGTCTAAATTTAAAATTCCCCTAAAATCATCTAAAAGCGGTAAAGCCCAAGCTAAAGTTAAATCTAATTATTCAACCTCTAAACCCCGTCACCGAAATACCAACCCTAAGCAAGCAAATCAGTCTAATCAAGCCATACTGCGCTTATTCATAGTTTGGGGAATGTTAGTTATAGGCGCGCTAGGCTTGGCTACAAGACTTTACTATTTACAGATAGTTAACCCCGTAATAGTCTATGAGCAAGCACCTCAAGGAAAAAAACTAACTCAAATAGCACTAGATCAACAAACCACACAGTTACAATTCTATATTCCTCGTCGCCAGATTGTAGATAGCCAACAAAATGTTCTGGCAACAGATCGCATTACCTATACTCTTTATGTCCATCCCCATTTATTCACAAGAAACTCCCATGCAGTACCTGCAAAAGAAATCGCTGAAAAGTTAGCAGATATATTAGGGACTAAAACTCCTGAAGAATTACTAGCAATTTTTAGTAAGCAGGACTGGGGAATACTTTTGGCAGAAAATTTACCAGAATCAGCCAAAGAAAAAATCGCAGCACTACAGATTGATGGTTTGGATCTCAAGCAAAACTATACTCGTTTTTATCCTCATAAAGAAATGGCAGCAGAAGTTACGGGATATGTAAATCGAGATAGTAGCCGTACTCCTCAAGCTGGGGTTGAGTATACTCAAAATAAACTACTAGAAAGAAAGCCAATTAGCTGGAAAATGAAGCGTAGCTTTGACAACAATAAACCAGTGTTTTATCCAGGTAATCTCAAAAAATCTCAACAGCTTTTTAACTTTGATGACCTGCGTTTACAGTTGACTATCGATCTGCGTCTGCAAGAAATTGCCCGTAATGCTTTAGCTAAACAAATGAAGGAATATAAGGCAAAGCGAGGTGCCGTAATTGTCATGGATGTGCGTGATGGTGCGATCGCAGCTTTAGTCTCAGAACCTACTTACGATCCCAATACTTATTATAAATACAACGATTTTGGACTGTTTAAAAATTGGGCAGTTACCGATCTTTACGAACCAGGCTCAACTTTTAAACCGATTAATATAGCCTTGGCTTTAGATGCAGGGGTGATTTCTCCCCAGGATACGTTTAATGATACGGGAGAAATTCAAATCAAGGATGCCTTGGTGCGCAATCACGATTTTGCCACGGAAGGCGCGCGAGGCAAAATAACTTTAACACAAATTCTTCAGCACTCAAGTAATGTAGGAATGATCAGGGTAATGCGACACATGAATCCCCTCGACTATTACCGAGATTTACAAAAAATAGGTATTGAAGACGAGGTAGAATTTGATATTCCTGGATACACTAGGGGTAGACTCAAAGAC
Source organism: Waterburya sp. (assembly GCA_965218645.1). Taxonomy (GTDB): domain Bacteria; phylum Cyanobacteriota; class Cyanobacteriia; order Cyanobacteriales; family Xenococcaceae; genus Waterburya. Next base: position 3,505,184 of record OZ244627.1, read on the forward strand.
GAAGTAGAATTTACCGTCAGAGAAATCGAACCAGCCACGGCAGCTTTTGGTCAAGGCTTTTCGGTTACTCCTCTCAAACTAATTCAACTTCATGCAGCATTGGCGAATAAAGGTAAACTAATTACTCCTCATGTGGTTAGAGGTTTGTCAGATTATAAAGGTTATTTACATTATTCTCAGCCTCCCCACAGCAAACAGATATTTTCTCCCAAAACTGCCACTACTGTTTTAGAAATGATGGAAAAAGTCGTGGAAGACGGAAGTGGTTATGCTGCTAAAATTCCTGGTTATCGGATTGCTGGCAAAACGGGGACATCTCAAAAAGCGGTTAATCAAGGTGGTTATGATAAAACTGCTAAAATTACCAGTTTTGTTGGTATCTTTCCGGTAGAAGCACCCCGTTACGCAGTGTTAGCCGTAGTTGATGAGCCTCATGGTGAATATACTTTTGGCTCTACCGTAGCAGCACCTATAGTTGGTTCAGTCATTCAGGGAATAATTAATATTGAAGGTATTCCCCCAGATAATCAAGTCTCCAAATCTTCTAGATAAAACTTCTGTTTTTCAGCAGAATTTAAGAGCGCACTTTACCAAACTCATTTAAATATTTAATTTCAACAATTCATCTAACAATAATAATTATCAAATTCTTTTTTGATTAATTTTCATGATTTTAGAAGTTGCCATATTAAAAATCAAACCAGCCATGAATCAAGAGTTTAAGGCTGCTTTTAGTCAAGCTTCGGGTATTATTGCTTCAATGCCAGGATATATCGATCACAGTTTACAGCAGTGTCTAGAAGTAGATAACCAATATTTATTATTAGTCAATTGGCAAACTCTAGAAGATCATACCGTTGGTTTTAGACAGTCTGAAAAATATCAAGCTTGGAAAGAATTGCTACATCATTTCTACGATCCTTTTCCTGTAGTTGAACACTATGTTCAATGTTTATCAATCCATTCTGGTACACCGCTAAGAATTCCCCGTAGCTGAGTCAAAGGTTCTCCTACTTTGATGCCATATTTGGTAATTTCAAATTCTCTTAAAGTCCGCTCAAAATCCGATACCCTTTTCTTTAACACACCGATCGCCTTACGCAACTGACCATCTAATTCTAGATAACGCATAAAAATCAAATTATCTGCTAAATAAGAAAGTCCTCCCTCGGTGACGCTAAATTCTCCGCCTGCAATGCTATGGGTTTCGTTAATTAAAATAACCGTCACTCCCATGTTTTTAAGATACTGACAAAGAGAATGTAGCTGACGCACCAAATCTTCTCCCTGCATAGAGAGTTTATAGCCAGACGTGCTGTCAATCATCACTATTTGAGCATTGTTTTGCTCTACTTCGGTGCGGACTAAATGGACGAATCGGTTGGGTGTGTACTGAAGTGGCTCGACGGAAATCACCCCTAGAGTACCGCGCTCAAGCATGGCATGAACGGGTATATTAATTGCTTCACAACGCTTGAGCAAAGTTTCTGTCCCCTCTTCAAAAGCATAAACGACAGAACGCTCTCCTCTTCCCGCAGCTTCTTTCATAAACTGCATCCCAAAGGTTGATTTACCAACTCCTGATGGTCCAGTAATAATAGTAGTTGTTCCTCGTTCAATACCGCCGTTGAGTAATTCGTCGATTTCGGGAATACCAGCCGAAATAGCTTCTAGTTGAAACTCGCGCTGAAGAGTTTCGGGAACTAAACGAGGGAAAACTTCCATACCGCGATCGCTTAAAGTCAGATCGTGAATGCCTTTAGCAAAATCAGAACCGCGAAATTTATTGACTTTGATGGTGCGTCTATCTGAGATCATCTGTAGCTCAATCACCCCATCACTCATAAACTGTAGGTCATCATCAGGATGGCGATCGCTTCCTTCGGAAGTAAGCAAAAGAGTGATGTTGCGTTCCAACATAAAGCGCAAAAAAGACTGCACCTGTTGACGAAATGAAAAAGCATCTGCTGTCAAAAAGCGAAATTGGGTTATGGCATCTAAAAAAATTCGTTGTGGCTTGATACGATCGACAGCATCAATAATCTTTTGAGTTATGGGTGCTTTTTCTACTTCAGCAGGAGAAAAAATATCGTAGCTTTGATTTTGGCTAAAATAGTCTTCTGTGGGACTGAGATCGAGAAATTCCACTCGCTCCAAGGATATTCCTATTGCTTGGGCATTACCGCGCAGTCTAGCTTCTGATTCGCCAAAGCTAATAAATAATGATATTTCTCCTTGAGCAATGCCAGCATCAAGAAAATGAAATCCCAGAGTAGTTTTACCGCTACCTGGTTGACCTTTAATTAGATAAGCTTGGTGAGTAATTAAGCCTTCTACAAGAATTTCGTCTAAACCATCTATTCCAGTAGAAATGCGTTTTGTAGCCATTTAAATGTTTTAAAATTGTTCTGGTGAATATTTTAGCTGGCTTACACCCGTAAGCTTAAAAGATACTGCTTATATTAATTGAATTATGCCCAATATTAATTAATATTGCTTATTTTTGTCCTAAAATCACCTTGATTTTCAGCATTGTCAACGCCAACTGGCAAGCAAATAATAAAGCAAGTTCTATTAGGTTCAGACTCTAAATAAATAGCCCCACGATGACGATTTTCTACAATGCGTCGGACATTATCCAAACCTAAACCAGAACCTTTGCCTACAGATTTAGTAGTAAAAAATGGCTCAAAAATACGAGATTTGATTTCGGGAGGAATGCCTGTTCCAGAGTCGATGATTTGTATTTTCAGGCGATCGCCCTCATTCAAAGTAACAATCTCAATTGTGCCTTTATCTTCGATCGCATCGATTGCATTATCGATTAGGTTTGTCCAAACTTGATTTAGCTCACTCCCATAAGCCTGAATTTGGGGAAGAGTGCGATCGTAAATGCGGTTGATTTTAATTCCTTGTTTTAATTTATGAGACAATAATTGTAGAGTGTCTTCTAAGCCTTGATGAACATCAACTAGCTGTTTAGCACCACGATCTAAGTAGGAATAGGAACGCATAGACTGAACTAGCCCAGAAACTCGCTCCGCACCCCGCAAACCTGATTGAATCATCGTCATCACTTCAAAAGACAAAGCCAGCCAGCGCAAACCCATATCCCGTAATTCTGTAGGATCGTCTCGCCAACGGGATATCAGCGTATCTAGAATTTGCGTCTCCATATTCCCTGCTGCTAAAGGTTCTGATAGCTTCCAGGCATCTTCAACTCCATAGTCTTCAAGCCACTCCAGAATCGCGTCTTCGCGATCCATCATAGTTAGAGGTTCTGAGCAATTATTGATAATAAATTCATAGCCATCGTCTCGAAGCTTGAGCCATTGCTCTGTATGCTCATCATCTACATTATTATGCTCACTATGCTGTCCATAAACCAAGTTCATGCGCTGTAGTTCCAGCATGGCGGGAGTAATATCTTTGAGGGCGCGAACGACCGCAGCAGCAGGATTATTGAGTTCGTGAGCTAAACCAGCAGCTAATGTACCCAAGGCTGCCATTTTCTCGCGATTTTGCACAAATGACTCTAATCCTCGCACTCGATTTTGTACTATCTTAAATATTGTTCTTTCAAAATCACGGCATTCGTGTACTATCTCCAGAAAATCTGACCCCTCAATTTCGTATAGGCAACAGTCAGTCAAAGCCTGTAGGGTAACAGGTACAAGATCGTCGCTAAGAATCTGAATTTCTCCAAAGAAAGAAAGATTTTGATGCTGGCCCATAGGTATTTGTAAGCCTTCGCTCAATCGAGTAACGCTGATACTGCCTGAAAGCATAATAAAAAAGCCTCTTCCAGGATCTCCTTCTCTAACTAAAATTTCTCCTTTGTTAAGCTTTATTTCTGTAGCGCGATCGCAAATCCACTCCAGGCGACCGCTTGGTAATTTCTGAAATAGTTCCAGCCTCAAAAGTTCTGACGAACACAGCATGACAAAATATCCTAAAAAATAGTAAATATCAGTATTTTAAGAGGATTTACAGTTGTGATTTTATTTCTGTAAATACGCGCACCACTTAGCAGCTAAAGAAATATCCGTAAAAGGTATTTGTCTAGTTGGTTCTTGGTCAACAAAGCTAAATTCTAAGGCGGTTTTACCCTTACGAGGAAGATTATCAAGTTCTTCTGAACTGTTTGAGGTAATGCCGACAGGTTTATCGTTTACCAATAAGTTAATCTCTTTCACTCGATCTAAAGAAAAGCTATCTAAGTCAATCATTCCTTTGCGGGTGGGCTTGCCCCAGATAATTTGACGATTTTTGACACCCAAAACGGAGTAGATATCAAACTTAGCATTATCAAAACCTTCTGCCCAAATTTTATAAGCCTCTAATTTTCGATATTCATTCCAGCCACTCCACGCCAGCCAAATAAATACTATTAATAAAGGCAGCCATAATAATCCTCTTGCCATATTTATACTTGATTAAATGTACCTTGATTAGTCTATCTATATCGATGATATTAGTCCCCGCGATCGCGCCCTCGAATTTCTCTACGATCGCTTTGTCCATTATGAAACTTAAGTAGAGTAATTCTGACTTTTTTGAACTTTATATCAATATAATCGTTCAGATTTGGAATTTTAAAGGAAGATGAAACCTAGTGTTCTTGTTCCACTTCGATGATGCCACCACCAAGAACCATTTCCCCGCTATAAAATACTGCTGCTTGACCAGGAGTTACCCCAAACTGATGCTCGGCGAACACGATTTTGATCCGAGAATTTTCAATCGGAATTATTTGGGCGGGGACAGGTTTGGAGCGATAGCGAATTTGGACTTCGGCTTGAATTGGGGCAGTCGGTTCGGCAATAGAAACCCAGTTAAGCCTGGAAACAGTACATTCTAAGCGTCCTCCTGCATGGCGATCGCCTACTACAACCCGATTCATTACCGCATCTAACTTAACTACGTACAAAGGTTCGGGTGCAGCAACGCCTAAGCCCCTTCTTTGCCCAATGGTGTAGTGATGAATGCCCGTATGTTTACCCAAGACATTCCCCGTCATATCCACAATATCTCCTTCTTTTTGATTGATATAGCGGTCTAAAAAGGTTTGCATTGAGCCGTGAGCCTCTACTAAACACAGGTCTTGGCTTTCGGGCTTGTCTGCCGTGGCTAAACCAAATTCTGCTGCAACTTTGCGAGTTTCTTCTTTAGTTTGATTTCCCAGAGGAAAAACTGAACCCGCCAGCAATTCTTGAGTAAGATCGTAGAGAAAATAAGACTGATCCTTATGGCGATCTACGGCTCTTAAAAGCTGATAGCGATCGCTTTGGCGATCATAATTAATACGAGCATAATGACCCGTGGCAATTTTATCTGTGCCTAATTCTTTTTTGGCATAGTCCAACATGGGCGAAAATTTCACCGCTCGATTGCATTGAGAACAGGGTAGAGGAGTAATTCCTGCTTCATAACCGCTAACTAGAAAATCAATAATATTTTCTTGGAATACATCTCGACTATCGACAATATGATGGGGAATTTCTAATTCTTCACACAGTCGTGCAGCATCCACCATACCTTCTGAGCAGCACTGACCTTTACCCTTCATTAACCAGAGAGTAAGACCAATTACCTCGTAACCTTGATGATGTAATGTGGCAGCAGCAACAGAACTGTCAACTCCGCCAGACAAGCCGACAACGACCTTATTCATGGAATTAACTGATATAAATACTAACTTTTATGGATCTTGAGGATATTTAGAAAATAATAATATCCTTTCTTCAACGATAACAATTTGCAACAGGTGCGATCGCAATCACGCACACATTCTATACAATATCTTATTTTAATAATTTAGGTACAGGTGAGGGTAATATCATCACCATGTCAGTATCAATATGCGTTACATTTCATGCTTTGTATTTAGAAAAGGAGCGAAAAGGAATGCTGTCTGTTCAATAAATCAATAATAGGTTTTAGATTTACTTTTTATAAAGGTAGATACAACACAATTCCCTTCCATTCTGCTTGGTTGGTACAATCTATCAACAAGCAATAACTCATCAATCGCTTGTCGAATAGGTATTCTATCGTTGACTACAAACAACCCTATCATTGGTTCTTCAGTTACCAAACGTTTATAATCAAAGTCGGGCATGATTGCACGATCATGAGTCAGAAGAATACGTTTATTATTTGCTGCCCAAGCTAAAATTGTTGGGTCGTCTACTTCTTGTAAACCCACATCTTGAACTCGGAGTAAATCGACATTGGGTTGACGTAAAAATAGCCCTCGAATTATGTCGCCATTAAAGTTTTCATCGCTCAATAACTTTAGCATCCCTATTGCAATCAATTTTGTTGGGATAACAAACGAGAACGAACTAAACTAAGATCGGGTTGAATGCTAGATAAACGCTGATGTGCAGATTCAGCTAACTCTTCTCTCTAACTCAAATACTCTTCTACAACATCTCGATGTCGAAGATAGTAACCGATTGTGCTATAAACATCTGACAAGGACAAAGTTGAGTAGCGATTAATAATAGTCTCAGTAGACGCACCATCTTGAAATGCCCGAACTACAGTCTCTAGTAAAACTCTTGTGTTTCTAACTCGAATTGCTCCAGTTCGATCTTCGCGCAGAGGGGGTATTTCGCACTCTAAAATAAAGCTCATAAATTATTTTTTATAACTCGGATACAAAATAATCGTAACTTAATGTAGGTCATATCACTTTGCCAAGCTAGATATTTTATTAGGAAGAATAAGATGAAACGTTCTGTATTAAGGCTGTCGCCTTGGTTTGATTCGTCATCAAAATTCTCCTTTTTCTGACACAGAAATTTGTGTCAAGGGTAAAGATGTCCTGGTAAGAATATTGTTTAAAACAACTCGTTTACTGTATCGTGAGTTATTGTCTCAAATTAAATCTTAGATAGATGTACCAAGGAAGTATAAAAGAGTTACATCAGCAACTAGTCAACAAAGAACGTTCGGCAGTCGAAATTACCCAGGCGACTTTAAAACACCTTGAAACAGTCGAACCAAAAGTAAAGGCGTTTCTGACTGTAACTGCCGATCGAGCTTTAGCCACTGCCCAAGAAGTAGATGACAAAATTGCAGCAGGGCAATCTATTGGCATACTAGAAGGCATTCCTGTGGGTGTTAAAGACAATATGTGTACCAAAGGGATTAAAACTACCTGCGCTTCGCAGATTTTGGCTAACTTTGTACCTCCTTATGAATCTACCGCCACTCAAAAATTAAAGGATGCAGGTGCGGTACTTATAGGTAAAACAAATCTAGACGAATTTGCTATGGGAGGCTCTACAGAAAACTCTAGTTTTCAGGTGACGGCTAATCCTTGGGATTTGGAAAGAGTGCCTGGAGGTTCTTCTGGTGGCTCGGCTGCTGCTGTTGCTGCCGGTGAGTGTGTAGTTTCTCTCGGTTCAGATACAGGAGGTTCAATTCGCCAGCCAGCTTCTCTTTGTGGGGTAGTGGGAATGAAGCCGACTTATGGTTTAGTTTCTCGTTTTGGCTTGGTGGCTTTTGGTTCGTCTTTAGATCAAATTGGACCATTTGCTCGTAATGTAGAAGATGCTGCCATTGTGCTGAAAGAAATCGCAGGACACGATCCTCATGACTCTACTAGTCTGAAGGTAGATATTCCTGACTATACTCAATGTTTGCAACCAAAACTCAAAAAAGGCTTGAAAGTAGGCATTATCACTGAAACCTTTGGAGAAGGAGTAGATCCTGTAGTTGCAGAAACAGTAAAAAAAGCGATCGCCCAATTAGAAGAATTAGGAGCAGAAGTTAAAGAGATTTCTTGTCCCCGCTTTCGTTATGGCATAGCAGCATATTATATTATTGCTCCTTGTGAAGCCTCGGCAAATTTAGCTCGCTATGATGCGGTTAAGTATGGTTTGCGCCAAGAATCAGATAACCTGCTAGAAATGTATACTAATACTCGCGCTGCTGGTTTCGGGGCGGAAGTAAAACGGCGCATAATGATTGGTACTTATGCACTATCATCAGGATACTACGACGCTTATTATCTTAAGGCACAAAAGGTTCGTACCCTAATTAAACAAGATTTTGAACAGGCATTTGCAGATGTAGATGTTTTGGTTGCACCTACTGCGCCGACAACAGCATTTAAAGCAGGAGATAAAACTACAGATCCTCTAAGTATGTATCTTCTAGATTTAATGACTATTCCTGTTAACTTGGCAGGATTACCAGGCATGAGTATCCCCTGTGGCTTTGACCAAGCAGGTTTGCCCATTGGTTTACAGTTGATTAGTAATGTCTTGCGAGAAGATGTTCTATTCCATACAGCTTATGCCTACGAACAAGCAACCCAGTGGCATAAGCAACAACCAAAGATTTAAAAGGGATAAGGAGAAAGTAATTAGGTAATAGCTACCTTCCCTACTTCCCTATTCCCTAACTTGTCATACTTAGATATCGTCGGGTATTACCCACTTAGGAGGTTCTGATATCTTTTTCATTCTGGCTATCTCTGCCATTTCCAACATTTTGTCTAAAGAAGTCTCTTTAATAAAATTAGAGGCTTCTTTTTTATACTCAGTATTCGGACAGCGATCGCCTAATATGCAGCCGTTAACGCAATCTACAGCGCAATTGACCTGATCGGGGTTCATATTTTCATTCCAAAATTCGTCTTCAAGTATTTTAGTATTTTCTAACCGTTGTGTAGTAGATTACAAAGTTATTTTCTAGTATGATGAACTTGAAATAAGCTTATATACAAAACACAGATATTTTTGCTTAATTGAGTCCCAAAGATATAAAGCTATGTTGATAAATGCCAAACTACCGTTCGATCTAAATCATCTCAGTCAAAAAGAGCAGACTTTGAGTTTAGCAGGGATGAGTTGGGCGGACTATGAAAAATTAGATTCTCAAGAATATCCAGGTTATCGAGTTTCGTATTTTAATGGGGTAATCACCTTAGTGTCTCCCAGTCAAAATCATGAAGTTATAGCAGAGGTAATCAACTATTTGATTGTGGCATATTGTAAGCAAATAAACTTGCTTTATTATCCTATGCGTTCAACTAGATTGGTTAACGAACCTTTGGCTGGAAAAGAACCAGACGTTAGCTTTTCTTTTAATGCTAGAAAAAGCATTCCCGATCTAGCTATTGAAGTAATATTTTCTAGCGGTAGTATTGACGATCTTAAGAAATATCATTCTATAGGAGTTGCAGAAGTTTGGATCTGGCAAGATAATCAGATTACTTTTTATCAGTTAGGAAATGATCGATATATCGAGATTGCTAATAGTATACTTCTGCCCAATTTGGCTGCCAAAGATTTAGAAAGTTTTGTTAATCGGGGATTTAGTGAAAGTCCTTTGACAATAGAATCAGATTTTATTAATTTTATCGAATAACCTGAGTTGCCATCTATGCGATCGCAATTTCAACGGAAGTCATGGCGATTGATGGTTGGCAAAAGACTTAGTTGCTATCACCAGAGTTACGTTATCTTAGTAAGTAATAAAATTATAATCATCAGGAAGTGGCAATGAAAAGATTAATGCTGCTGTGCCTATTTGTTTTTGGAATTGGATTTGCCCTATTCAATTTTAAAGGACTGGCACAATCAGGAGAATTTGACTCCATTATTTTAGATTTTAAAGAAGACGTGCCGATCGCCAAAGTCAGTGATGAGATTCAAGGACTTTCTCAGAAATATAATCAACAGGTTAATTTAAATAGTGTTTTTTCGATTAGCGATCGCATTTATATAGTCAAGGGTGACAAAAAAACTCTAAAAGAAATAAAGCGATCGCCCATTAGCAAAGATACTGAATATATTGAAGCTAATTATCAATATAAAGCTTTTGAAGCTCCCAACGACCCTGAGTATAGTAAACAGTGGAATTTCCGCAACATTAATATTGAAAAAGCTTGGGATGAAAGCAAAGGAGAAGGTATTACTGTTGCTGTCATCGATACAGGAGTGAGTAAAGTACCAGATTTAAAACTGACTAAGTTCGCTAAAGGCTACGATTTTGTGAACGACAAAGAAAATGCTGATGATGATAATGGACATGGTACTCATGTGGCAGGGACTATTGCCCAATCAACCAACAATGGTTATGGGGTGGCGGGGATTGCCTATCAATCTAGCATTATGCCTTTAAAGGTTCTCTCTGGTGGTGGTGGAGGAACAATTGCCGATATCGCCGAATCGATTAAATTTGCTGCCGACAACAGTGCAGATGTAATTAATATGAGTTTGGGCGGTGGCGGAGCTAGTACCATGCTGGAAGAAGCGATTAAGTACGCTCATAGCAAAGGGGTAGTTATTGTCGCTGCTGCGGGTAATGAAGGTCGCAATAGTGCTGCTTATCCTGCTCGCTATGCTGATGTAATTAGCGTCTCTGCCATCGATGCTGCGGGAGATAAGGCATCCTACTCTAATTTTGGTGCAGGGGTTGATATTTCTGCTCCTGGGGGCAGTGAGACAGGTAAAATTATTCAAAATACGGTCGATCCTAGCAGTGGAGAATCGGTGTTTGTTGGTTTTCAGGGAACTAGTATGGCTGCTCCTCATGTAGCTGGAGTAGCTGCCTTGATTAGAGCTACAGGCGTAGAAGAGCCTACTGAAGTGTCAGATATTCTTAAGCAGTCTTCTCGTAAAATTCAAGAAGATCATCTGAATCATTTTGGTGCAGGAAACCTTGATGCAGGTGCAGCAGTTCAATTGGCACTTAAGGGCAAGATTACCTTTAATGATTTCTTCCGTTGGTTACGTAAGAGCGGTTATCTCAATATCGGTTTCTGGATCGATGGTGGAGCAGTGGCTCTGTTGCCTAAAATAGGCATGGTAATTGGTTCATATTTATTAGCTTGGTTTTTACGTAACTATTTACCTGCTACCTTAGCTCTTAACAGTGGTTTGATTTTTGGTAGCTCAGGTTTATTTTTCCTCCAGGGACTATATATCTTCGATCTTCCTCAATGGCCAATGCGCCTGTTTGGTAGTTCTTTACCCGAACTAGGCAATGTCGTATTAGGTAATTCTAGTCTTAATCCTTTGTTTGCCAGTGTTTTAATTCCCTTTGTTCTAACTATCTTTTTGCTGGGAAATTCTAGCTGGAAATGGTTTGCCATTGGTTCAAGTATTGGCGTAGCTGCCTGTTTGGGTGTCAGTGCTGTAGTCGATCCTGGTATCTGGCTTTTGGGCAGTGGTGCGATCGCCCGTACTTATCTAATAGTCAATGCTTTTCTCTGTCTAGGTTTGGCATATTTAGCTTGTCAAAAAGAAACGAGAACAGCAAGGGTTTAAAAGAATGAGGAAAGTTTATTTTTGTCGTTAATCAATTAAATATTTCAAGTACTGAGTTCTAAGTTGTTAATATAATTTGGAACTCAGTTTTTTATTGACGAGATAGCCACCATGAAAGTAATAGGAACAATCGAGAAAAAAGGCTTTGGCTTTGGTGTTTGGGCATTAGTGACCGATGATAACACAACCTACCAACTAAAAGACCCTGTAGCAGAATTACAAAAAGAAGGGATAAAGGTAGAAATACAGGGGAAAATCCGCGAAGATATTATGACTACCGCTATGATTGGCGCTGTCTTAGAGGTTGAATCTTATATGGTGCTTTAAAAAATTAACGCTACTTTCAGATTAAGATAATTAGATGCTTAAGATAGGTATTAGCTTCGTACTGCTGCTTCACTTTCAACTTGTTTAGGCTGGGAAGAATTAGCTCGCGTAGCCCGAAACATTCCAAAGCGACAAAGACCATTACCAAAAGCTAAACGCATAAGTAACAAGGTAGGTACTTCTCTTAAAGACTTAATCAAGCCAGACAAACCAAACAATATTAGTCCTTTGGGTTTTACTATTCCTTGCCAAATAGAATCAATCCAAGAGGGAAGAGTTGCTTGTGTCCAGTCGTCGGTAACAACTTCTCCTTCAACCAAACCCGTCTCGGCTAAAAGCTCGCAAAAGCTCTCAATACTGGAAAATGCGGGATGTGACCATTGATTTAATAGCTGCTGCATGACGGGTTTTTCCCAGAAGTTAAGGGGTATTTTGCGGTCGTCGCGCTGATTCCAGTCTGCTACAGCTAAAATACCTCCAGGCTTTAATACTCGTAATAATTCCTGGGCAAAAACTGCCTTGTCAGGCATATGTGGGCCAGCCTCAACTGACCAAACCACATCAAAACTGGCATCAGGGAAAGAAAGAGCCATGGCATCATCTACCTGAAACTTAGCATAAACTCCTTGCGGGGTTAGTTCTTGGGCGCGTTTAACCTGTTGTGGGCTAATAGTGACACCTGTAACCTTAAAACCATAATCTTTTGCCAGAATACGACTGCTGCCCCCAATGCCACAGCCAACGTCCAACAAAGTAGTCCCCGTAGACAATTTATCTAAACCACCCCAGCGCACCATTTCATGCACAAAGTCATATTTGGCGGTCATAAAGTCTTTTGATTTTGGTGGTGAACCATAGTGTCCTAAATGAATATGTTCTCCCCAGTAAAACTCCAAAATTCCGTCTTCAGTCCATTCATCGTAGGAGTTGGCAACAGAATCAGCAGATTGATAACTACGGGCAGTTAATAAGTAAACTGCAATGCTAGCAGTTAGCAAAAATAGCAGTAAACCTAGAACGTAAAGTAAATTCATTTTGAGTAGGCTTAATATTTTTTAATAATTTTATTAATATAGCAATTTTTAACTGATTCAAAATTGAGACAAGTAAACGTATCTTGAAAATATGCTTTGATGCAAAGGCTATCCTTTTTGCGATCCCGAACTTAGGTTAGTTAGTTGTTAATTGCTTATTACTATTCATCAATAGATACTTATCTACCGCATCTTTATCTAAGAGTTTAGAAATTAGATATCCTTGTCCTTGATCGCAGCCTAAGTTTTTGAGTAGATTTAGTTGAAAATTATTTTCGATGCCTGTGGCTGTAACTACCATATTCATTTGATGAGCGATCGCAATAATTTGCTTTAATAATAGCGTGGTCGATTTTTCCTGTTCTAAATTAGGGGCTGCTTGACCAATGTGAGCAATTAAAGAACGATCTATCGACAATTCATCAAAAGGAAAACGATGAAGGCAGGTCAAAGACGAATAACCCGAACCAAAATTGTCTAAACAAAGTTTTACTCGACGTTTTTTTAACTTCTGCAAAATACTCAAACTATCCTGAGGCTGTTCGAGTAAGACCGTTTCGGCGATATCAAACTTAATATGTTGTCCCTGAATTTCGGTTTTACGTAAAATTATATCAACCTTATCAACCAAACTAGGATGAAAAAGCTGTTTAGCCGATAGGTTAATACAAATTCCCAGGTTGTTTTGACTTTTATTATTATGTTGCCAATATTTAATATGTTGACAAGCCTGTTTTAAAACTAAGTTACCGATCGCATTCATCAATCCCATATCTTCGGCTGTAGCAATAAAATTTTGGGGCAGAATAACTCCCTGTTGGGGATGATGCCAACGAATCAACGCTTCTAATTCAACAATTTGCTGGGTTGCTAAAGATATTATAGGTAGGTAATAATTGACAAATTCTTGGCGTTTAATTGCCTGTTTTAAGCTCATTTCATGATTTGCCAACTTCCTATCTTCTTGAAGCTGGATATACATTTCTGGCTTAAATACCTGGTAGCGATCGCCTTCTAAGTCTTTTGCCTGCTGCATGGCAATATCAGCATCGTTGAATAGACGGTCTATATCTTGATAATCTTGACTGCCAATCACTATACCCATGTTGGCATTGATTAAAATTTTTCTTTGTTCGATCACAAACGGAGTGTTCAGCTTTTGTCTGATTTTTTCAACTACAGCGATCGCCTCACTTACATTGCGGATATTATCTAAGAAGATGGCAAACTCATCCCCTTCCAAGCGACTAAGTAACGCCGAATTGGGCAAACAAGAGTCTAGTTGATGAGCGATCGCCATTAACAGTTGGTTGGTTTTTACATTACTGATGGTGCGTTTAATGGTCTTAAAGCGATCGCATTCTAATAAGATCACGGCAAAATAGTAATTAGGCTGCTGTCCCGTAACTCGTAATGCCTGCTTGAGACGACTAACAAAAGAATTGCGGTTACCAAAACCAGTGATCGGATCGTTGAGAGCCATTTTCAATAGTCTATCCTGAGCCTGTTGTCGCCGATTGACTTCTTCTTGTAGCTGCTGATTGCTGTTTTCCAGTTCAACAGTACGCTCTTTTATCTTTTGCTCTAGTTGATTATTAAGCTCAATAATTTTACTGTTGTTGGACTTGATGGTAATTTGATTGGCAACTCTAACTACTACCTCTTGGATTTCAAAAGGCTTATTTATATAGTCCACCCCGCCAACTTTAAAGGCTCTTTTCTTGTTGGCAAAACCATCTAAAGCACTGATAAAGATGACAGGAATATCTTTAGTTTGAGCATCAGCCTTGAGTTGTTCACACAGCTGATAACCATCCATGTCGGGCATCTGAATATCTAATAAAATTAAATCAGCCCAACCAGATCGAGCAACTTCTATTGCTTCAAAACCATTGTCAATACAACGAGTTTGATAGCCCCGCTTATTTAAAATAGCAGCGAGTAACTCTAAATTATCTAGAGTATCATCAACAATTAAAAGATTTGCTTGGGGTCTTTCAGTCTGATTAGTGTTCAAGAAACCGCTTACAGGAAATGTTTTTTAGGTGTGTAACTTTATAGTTCCCGAAAATCATTTGAAGGTATCATCTATGAGTTATAAGTTTAATTAACGCCTAAAGGTTAAGTGAAAGCTACTTTAAATAGAATATAGAAATGCTTATTATCGCAGTACGTTAATCGGTTAGGACAGAAAATTTAATTGCTCGTAAGTAGCCAAGGTGTACCCACCGCAGGGAGTGTCATAACACAGCCTCGTATTGCTATATCTATTTTTTATTGATTAGCGATCGCGGTATCTTCATTTTTAGGAACACTATTTGGGTCGATGGTAATATCCGCATGAGAAAATAGTTAAGCTGTGAATTGTGTCTATCTAGTTAGATTTGGTCAATATGACAACTGCGATCGCAACTCAACTAAAATCGCTCATTGATAGCAATATAGAATTAGTCGAACTAAGAAATGCTGATACCTATTGGCAAAGCAAGATAAATCAGGCAGTGATAAACACTGACGCGCCTATATACTTGCTATTTCCCAAGAGTGTAGATGCTTTAGCAAAAATAGTTAAACAGGCATATAAACACCAATGGCGTATTCTGGTTTGCGGTAATGGCAGCAAATTAACTTGGGGTAATCTAAGCCAGGATATAAACTTAGTAATTAGTACCCAAAAGTGCGATCGCCTGATTGAACACGCCGTAGGAGATCTTACGGTAACGGTAGAAGCAGGAATGAAGCTAGCTGATTTACAAACAGTATTGCGATCGCATAATCAATTTTTACCCATCGATCCTAGCCATTTTCAGACAGCCACTCTAGGAGGAATAGTCGCCACCGCCGATACAGGAAGTTGGCGACAGCGTTACGGCGGGGTGCGGGATATGCTGCTGGGGTTATCTTTTGTGCGTGCTGATGGTGAAATCGCCAAAGCGGGAGGCAGAGTAGTTAAAAATGTGGCGGGTTATGACCTGATGAAATTATTTACTGGTGCTTATGGTACTTTGGGGCTAATTTCTCAGCTTACTTTTCGGACTTATCCTCTAATTACTACTTCTCAAACTCTATTATTAACAGGAAAAGCAGAGCAAATCGCTCAAGCCTGTCAAACGATCCGTAATTCTGGCTTAACTCCCACTGCCTTAGATTTACTTTCGGCTGCGGTGATAGATCGATTAAACTTGGGTCAAGATCTGGGTTTAGTGATGCGTTGGCAAACCATACCAAAAAGTATCGAGCAACAGATTGAGCAAGTACAGGCGATCGCCAAAGAATTAAACCTAATCTCTAAAAACTATCAAGATCGCTCAGAAACAGATTTATGGCAACAATGCGCCACGATTGCAACTAATCCTGATTCAGATGGGGCAATTACCTGCAAAATAGGAATTGTCCCAACTGCTGCCGTAAATTTCTTACAATTAAAACAGATTGAGTCGCAAAATATCGCGGCGAGAGTTCACGCAGGTAGTGGCATTGGAGAACTACAGCTAAAAAATATAGATTATCAAGCGATCGCCCAAATGCGTTCATATTGCCAACAAAACTACGGTTTTCTCACTATCCTCCATGCACCCAAATCAGTTAAACAAGAAATAGATATTTGGGGCTATACAGGCAATGCTAGACAAACTATGCAAACAATTAAAAACCAGTTCGATTTTCAGAATATTCTTAACCCTAGCCGTTTTCTAGTGTAGTTAGATTAACTCAAATCATGGTTAAAAAGCTAATAGCTGATAGCTAATAGCTGACAGCTACGAACAGTATTATTAGTAATCTCATATATCAAATCAGTAGCGATCTTTCAAATGACCAATTTTGATGCTAAAAATCCACCGAAGCCAGAACTAATAGACACCTGTGTTCATTGTGGCTTTTGTCTTGCTACCTGTCCGAGTTATCGAGTTATTGGTAAAGAAATGGATTCTCCTAGAGGCAGAATTTATTTAATGGATGCCATCAACAAGGGCGAGGCTACTATCGACATTGCCACCTCTGGGCATTTTGATTCCTGCTTAGGCTGTCTCGCTTGCGTGACTACCTGTCCTTCTGGAGTACAGTACGATAAATTGATCGCAGCTACTCGTCCACAAATAGAAAGAAATCAATCTCGCAGTTTGTCCGATAGGTTAATTAGAACTTTAATTTTTAATCTGTTTCCCTATCCCAATCGTCTACGCAACCTGCTTCCTCCATTGTGGCTATATCAAAAATCGGGCTTGCAAAAGTTTTTACGTAGCCAAGGAATACTCAAAAAGTTTGCTCCTCGTTTGGCAGCGATGGAGGCTATTTTACCTACTATCACTGCTGATGCTTGGCAGGATAACTTACCCGAAGTAATACCCGCTCAAGGAGAAAAACGCTATCGTGTGGGCATGATTTTAGGCTGTGTGCAGCGATTATTTTTTTCTCCTGTAAATGAAGCGACTGCTAGAGTCTTGACTGCCAATGGTTGCGAAGTGATAATTCCCAAAGCTCAAGGCTGTTGTGCTGCCTTACCCGCCCATCAAGGACAAGAAGCACAGGCACAAACTTTAGCCAGACAAATGATCGATAGCTTTATAGATCTTGAACTTGATGCAATCATTATTAATGCTGCTGGTTGCGGACATACCCTCAAAGAATATGGTCATATTTTGGCTGATGATCCAGAATATAAAGCCAAAGCTGAAGCATTTGTCAGCAAAGTTAAGGATGTTCAAGAATTTCTCTCCTCAATCGAGTTAACCGCCCAATTACATCCCTTAACATCCTCAGAAATCACAATTGTCTATCAAGATGCTTGTCATCTTTTACACGGACAAAAAATTAGTTTGCAACCACGTCAACTCTTAAGACAAATTCCTGGCGTTAAATTACGCGAACCTCTTGATGCCAGCTTATGCTGTGGTAGTGCGGGCATTTATAATATGTTGCAGCCAGAAACAGCAGACGAATTAGGCAAACAAAAAGCCACCAATTTGATCAATACGGGAGCAAGTTTGATTGCTTCTCCCAATCCTGGTTGTTCTTTACAAATACAAAAGCACTTAGAGTTACAAAATTCCCAGGTCAAATTATTACATCCGATTGAATTGTTAGATTATTCAATTCAGGGAAAGAAAATAGATGAGGTTAAAGCCTAAAATTCAATCTGCAGCTTTGGCGATCGCTCCTCTTAGCATTAGTCCTCTTCTGTCACTTTCCGAGAATTAAACTACAATAGAACAAGTTGATGAGTAGCTGAGAGGTAGACAGGGTGTAGATGTAGAATTACAAATCCTCAACAGGCGAGTGGAATAAGCTCCCGTCTAGGGAGCATTTCCTCGCCTCAAACATTTAAAAAGAGATGCTCGACCAACTGTTACCCTCATCGATCAATATTGAGTTAGCATCATCTATTATTACAGAGTTGATAGACTTTGGATTCAAGATTAAATTAGTCGGTAGTGCTAAAGAGGTAATGAAGCATTGTAGTAATGCACAAAGTACTAAATAGCACCTATGTGATTTTCTAGCGATTTAGAAAAGGATAGAGTTTTCTTGGTGCGCATTCCCTTGCGCCTGACGGCGAGGCGGGGTCGCATCTGCTTTCTAACCAAACGGGATACTCTTTGTCTTAAAGTATTATTGAATCGCTCGATCTAGCTAGTCTTTCCAGTTTCTTTATCTACTGCTTGGTGACGTTTTACAGGAAACACGGCACCGTAAGCTGCCCAGAAATCAGTATAAGCCACCGCACACTGACGATAGACTGAAGGTAAGGAGTTCCCTAATTTTTGAGCAGCCTTTTCGTCGTGAACGCCAATATAAACCCCAACAATTTCACGAGTCTTCACCTCAAGAGCTAACCAGACCCATTGTTTGTTAGCTTTATTGTCCACGAATGACCACAGTTCGTCGCACTGAATCGTTAATTTCCCTCTTGGTGGGCGTACATGCGGGCAAGCCCTTTGTCTAGCGTCTTAAAAAGACCCGGGGTCGCACCGCTTTTTTTCGGTGTTACTTTAATTTTTCTGGGAACAAGAGCATATTTATTATTTACGTATGTTTGAAGCTATTTTTCTGAAACCTTTGCCGCTCTTGAAATTCCAGCCAGTGAAATCTTTTCTAAGAGTAATCTATCAATTAAGTTTCGTTTTTCTGGATTGATTACTATCTTCTGTGGATTCTCGACAAATTGACCGCGAGAGAGGGCGAGGAAACCTCGCCATCTCTAATCGCGGTGTTGCCGACTACATTCGTTGCATTTGAACCTTTGCTTTCCGTTGTGAATACGACCGTTTTTGACACTCTTTCCCGAACCACGGTTTGAACAAATCGGCATTAGTAATAAATTTTAATGTCAAACTTTAGTCTATGTCATTACTTCTACATGATTACCTAGTTTTTTTCTACTCAACTGCTTTGATGATGGACGATAAAGATACTTTTTTACTTCAGCTTAAGAATCGATAGGACATTCTACTTACTAGAAGATATGAGGGACAGTCTTTGTAACCAGAGAAAAAGATGATAGTTGAATTGGACATATTCTGATTAATTCCTCAAAAAGTTATTTACGAGGAATTGGGCTTTAAACTCTCAAAATTTCCCTGCTTTCATTATTTTTTTAATTTCTAAATCATGAGGTGATAGTAATACCGTTTCTCTTTAAATTAACGTGACTTGGATAGGGGACGGGGAAACGGGGAAACGGGGAAACGGGGAGACACGGAGATTTATGTGTAGTGGCGATTTGGAGAATTGGTATAAAACGACAAAGCTTTCACAAAAAAAAGTTCCAGTACGATAAATTGAGCTAGAACTTTTATAAAATTTTAATGATGATGATGAGAATGAGCGTGAGCAGCCTGTGTTTTGGCTAACTGAGGATTAACTGTAATTCCAGATTCTTCAAGCAAAGCTTCAATTTGCGGATTTGCCCACTCTGCTGCCATGTGCATAAATTCAGGGCGATCATTGACACAGGGCATCCGAATAAAGGTCACATCGGAATGCTTATGCTGTAATTGATGAATAATATGATCTACGTCTAGTAAAGTTTCGTGATTCTCCGTCGCAAAACCGATGGGCATCATTACCAAGGAAGTAGCTCCTAATTCCATTAGGTTTTGAGCAGCTAGCTTAACATTAGGCTGTGTCCACTCAATTAGAGGGGTGTCGTGGTTGAGCCAGCCTACGGAAATTAGGGGATATTTATCAATTAGTTTTTCTCTAACTAATTCATACATGGCTTGGCTTTCGTAGATTCCTGAGGTAAATCCTTTAGCTTTATGGGGACAACCATGATTCATCAAAATGATGCCCGTACGAGAAGCTAAATGTCCTTGTGCCAATTCCGCCTCAATTTTTTCCTCTACCATTTGCGCCAGCAGCTCAATATATTCTGGCTTGTTAAAGAAAGAGGGAATATAGCGAGAATTTTTTAACCAATGCGATTCTCCATCAGCTTGATTGGCTAAAGCTTTGTTGACTTGCTCTACCGCAATACCGCTAGTAAAGATAGAATCGACAACTAGCAAGGGATAAATTAGGATTTTGTCGAATCCTTGCTCTTTTATTTGAGCTAACACCTGTTCGGGTAAATGGGGAGCGCAAAAGTTAAATGCCTTGAAAACTTTAACCTTGTTTCCCCAGGTTGCTTGCAATTCTTTTTCAATTCCTGCTCTTTGCTCTTCAAAGATGGCGTTGTGGGGAGAAATAAAATTATTGTGTTGATGACTCCATTCGTGGAGGTCAAAAATTGCCAGTAATTTGGCGATCGCAGGATAAATCCAGGTAGGTACGGGAGCAAACTTAGCTGTCAAAAGATTAAGAGCCTGTTCGTTATAGTTAGCAAAGTCTTTATAGCTTTCAACTTCCCCGTAACCCATTAACAATACGGCTACGCAATCGCTTTGATTAGATTCTGATTCATGATGATGGTGATGTTCATCAACTGTAGATTGATGTGAAATTGTAACCACTGGCGGCTTCCTCAATAATTTAGGTTAAGTTATAAATTGAATTTAAAGCAGGTTTTCGCTGTATTTTGCGGGAATAACTTTAAATTCAGACTCTATCAATAATTATATCTAACATCCCCTCTAGGGGTATATCTTGAGAAATACTAAAAGTTAATACTTAGCAGCAAAAATTTAAATAAATACTCCATCAGTATCAAAATTTCAACTCTTATGAATATCGGCAACCAACGTAAGGCGGGACAAAAAGAAGAGTTAGTTCGCGGGTCATAATCGAGAACTAAGATTTTTTCTTCTCTTCTAGGTCGGAGTATAAATCTGACCAACTGTCTCTCAGGGCATCAATTGATTTTTGAAGTTCATCAATTTGATTTCTTCTAATCACCATCATCACTCCTTGAATGTGAGACTCTGTCCCAGCAGCACCTAGATGCTGATAACGAGAAAGTTTAGCTGACTCTTTTTTTGAAGGAAAAATTGCTTCTTTTGCTTGTAATTTATAGTACCAGTAAGCTTTGTACTGTCCTCTGGCTTGATAACGAGCCAAATGGCAGCCAGTCGGAGCTACTTCTCCTGAAGCTTCGATATCTTTAATCTGCTGCTCCAAAGCAGCAATGGTGGTTAATAATCTTTCAGCACGATTTATTTTGTCTAATTGGTTTGCCTCTTTAGTTTTGGCAGACATGATTGAAATGGGGTTAGGACAACTAATATAATCTTAGTATTGTTCGCGAGTTACAGTCGCGAACAATACTAACTCTAGTCTATCTCACCATGAATTTAAGAGAACGTTGTCAAACTGTATTTAAAGCAGGATATCAGTTTAGCTGCAATTCATTCTGCGCCATAGCACAGGAAACTGACCTCTCCAAGAGTAGTGTACACCGACTCTATCATCGAATAGTAAATCGAAATCAACATCCAGAATCTTCTTTATGGGAAAGTTCAGAGGGGCAGGAGTGGCTTCGTCTATTGGTTTTAGCTAGTATTTTGATCTTTGCCCTTCAAGGAGGAATCGGTTGTGAGAGACTTTCAAGGTTCTTTCATTTACTACGTTTAGAGCATCATATTGTCGTTTCACCTACAGCATTACGAAGTTTACGCGCCCGAATGGAATCAGCAATAATTGAATATCAACAACAGCAAAATGAAGTGATTAGCAAAATCTCGTCTCAGGTGGAAGTTTGTTTGGCAGCAGACGAAACTTTTTTTGACCAAGTAATCCTGGTGATGCTGGATTTGCCGTCGGGCTATATTTTTGTCGAAGAAATGACGGAAAATTGTCAGTATGAGACTTGGCACTCACGAGTAGTTGAAGCTTTCAAACCATTGGGCTTAAAAGTCAAATATTTGGTGAGTGAGCGAGCCAAAGCTATTATCAAACTCGCTTTGAACGACCTAGGAACTGATTCAATTTCTGATTTATTTCATGTACTGTATGACTTAAATCGAAGCATTGGCTTTGAACTTAATTGCTTGGCTACTCGTTTAGAAAAACAAATTTCAAAAGCTTTGCTCAACCAGAGTAAACCAGAAATTATCAAACAACTCAAAGTTAAAAAACAAATACTACAGAAATCAAAAATAATCTACAATCATTGCTGTTACAGTATTAGCACTTGTTTGCATCCGTTTGATATTAACCACAATACAGTTCAAACTACCAAGTTGGTCGAATTTAAGCTAGAAGATATTCAAGCCACTCTTCAAAATATCTATACTACTCACAGGTTGCAAGACCCTCGTAATGGTGTCAGAAAATTGAAAAACCAAATTCAATCTCTATCAGCAATCGTCGATCTTTGGTGGTTTTGGGTTGACCAATGTTTAGCTGACAACCAGCATGAAGCGAATGTGATTCTCTGGGTTAAAGAGTCTTTGCTTCGAGCAGTTTATTGGCAAGAGCAAAGTCAACGTACCAAAAATCCTAATCTAAGAAATGACTATAATACAGCTTACATCAAAGCTTTAGCATTTCTTGAACAACATCCAGTTACGATTGACCTAAGTAAGTTAGATCGAGAACAATGGTGGAATTGGGCGATTTGGATGGTGAGTAAGTTTCAACGTTCTTCCTCGGTGGTGGAAGGACGTAATGGATATTTATCTCAAATTCATCACAACCGACGAGGATTATCCAGTAAGCGATTACAAGTCTCAACTATCATCCATAATTTCTCTCTTAAACGGAATGATGGCACAACTGCTGCCCAGAGATTATTTGGTCAACAATTTCCCGATTTGTTTGAGTATCTTGTTGAAAGTATCGGTGAGTTACCTCAACCGAGGAAGTCGAGAAAATCATCTAAGGCTCAAACTTTTACCCTGCCTACTGTCCCGTCTTAAGTTGGTTGTCGGAGTAACGGGAGTGTTTGAGGGGAAGAGAAGTTATTAGGGCGATCAAGTTTCTATTCCATCCTCGATTCCTCTCCATTTCCATTACTTCCTAACCCTCGTCAGTCGCTTTAACGGGTCACAGACCACGGGGATTATAAATCGCGAAGATTGGCTCGATTAAAAATTAAGCTGTTCTTCGCTAATCCAAGCACCATGAAAACCGTAGGGTACGCGCTGAGGAATTAATACTCGCGCTACTGGTTCGGATATAACATCTTTAGCATTTACAATTACTAATTCTGAAGTTTCTGAGTGGCGATCGCGGACAAAAGTAATCAACCAACCATCATCCTCATCCTTGCCATCTGGATGCGGTGCAAACACCGCTTCGCCACCGTAACGTCCAGAGCCGAATTCATGGGTTTGGGATTTGCCAGTGTTCAAGTCATACTTAACTATCCCATCAAATAAAGGCATTGAACTCTGTATCATTCTGCCAGTGTAACCATATCGGCTCGCTCGTCCTAAAAAGTTTTCATTAAGCCTGGGGAAATCTGAAGCTACCGAATCGAGCCTGGTTTCGGAGATAGTTCCAGTGTTGAGGTTAAAACGCCATTGGTGCAATCTGGGCGTACTGTCTTCAAGAGCAGATGCCGATTCAGACATCAACACGTTAGTAGAATTCAGGCGGCAAGCTATCAGCACTACTTCATCCCCCTCTTCGTAAGCATTTAAAGTGTGAAAGACATAGCAAGCAGGACTTTCAAACCAACGAATATCGTTGTTGTCACCGTGACGGGGAACGATACCAAAACGGCTAGGTTTATCGCTTTCAAACATTAATAATGGTTCTCCCCGTTGCATTCTTTCTGGGCTAAAAGTTAGGGGTAAATCCATAAAAATTGTATAATTTTCTGTAATCGCAAAATCGTGCATCATCACCGCCATCGGGATCTCAATAGGTATCGTCCGCAATAGTTCCCCTGTAGGAGAAACCACACTATATTGCAGGTAGGGTGGGGTAAAAGAGTAACCAAAAAACATCATTTCCCCAGTCATTGGGTCTATCTTAGGATGGGCGGTAAAAGCAGATGCCAACTTGTTATCGTAGGTATACTTGCCAATAGTATCTAATGTAGGAATATCTATAGCATGAGGCGCACCTCCTTCCCAAGTTGCCAACATGGTTCCAGCGTGCCAAACCAAAGCCGTGTTAGCCGTATTTTTAGTAGAACCATCAGGATTATCCAGTTGGGGAGGTTCTAATAAACCACTCCAGATTGCTTTACCTGCTTCATGTTCGATCTGCCATCCTTTTGTACGTATGTAGCGATTCCGAAATTCTGCTTGTCCATTGTGAATCCGAACGCCGTGTAACATTCCATCGCCATCAAACCAGTGATACTGACCTAGAGGTGAGTATTGGGGGTTAGGACCATTACGCAGGAACATCCCTGACAAATCTGGAGGTAATTCACCAATTACTTGCAGTGTCTGAGCGGTAATTTCTTGACGCACTGGTGCAAAATTACCATCAAGATATGGGTTAGCTTGTGTTGTTGGCATGATGACGATTAGACGATTAGAGTATTATCTTTTATCTTAGCGATCGACGGCACGGAAATAATAGACTTCTTGCACGAATCATTGTGAATTACTTATTCAGGAGGGAAAAGGGGAAAGTAATTCGAGCATTCCCTTGCGCCTAACGGCGACGCGGGGTCTCGAATTCAAAGGGAAAAAGCGCACCGCACCGCTTGAGGTTTCCTCAAGCATAGGGACGGAGCAAGAATGATTAATCTTCTGTTCATGCAAGAGGTTTAATCTTTTGGCGATGTTAAATTCGGAGTATTGTCTTGCCTAATAGCGCTAATTAATATCAACTAGAGACATTTTATTTAATGCTGTCTACAATTGATTGGGTCTTTTTAAAGAATTATTCTAGTTGCGATCGCAATTACCTCAAAAACTTTTTTGAGTCCTTGTAATTTGTGGGCATCATTTGCTATAAGTTACAGTTATAGCAATACGGGTTTGTGTCAGGACACTCCCTGCGGTGGGTACACCTTGGCTACTACAGACGGCAAACTACGCGCCTTTGTTGCCTACGAGCAATCAAACAAACTTGTACTAATTTAACTTGGTACGGCTCTATTTAGTCATTCCGCCTATGTTTTTTAAATTCCTATCCAGAGAAGAATCGAACTTAGTCGTAGTCAATCCTTTTAATAAAATTAGAAAGCTGTTGTTTTTGTCTGTAGTTTCTGCCTCTTTATGCGTTGGATTTAAACCAATTAATCATTCAGTCGCCACCGCACCAGAAGCTTTACTAGTTTTGGGTGGACATGAGGAGCGAGAACGTTTTGCTGCCAAACTAGCTCAACAGTATCCTCAACTGCCAATCTGGATTTCTTCAGGTAGCCCTCAGCAATATGCTCAAGAAATTTTTGCTCATGCGGGAATTAAGCGCGATCGCCTAAACTTTGATTATCGTGCTAGCGATACCGTCACTAACTTTACTACTTTAGTTGACGAACTTAAAGCACAAGGAATAGATAATGTTTATTTGATTACTTCGGAAAACCACATGAACAGAGCTAAGATAATTGGCGATATTGTTTTTGGTAGTCGAGGTATAAATTTTGAGCCTATTGCCGTCCCTTCGAGCAATCCCCCCGAACCCATAGAAAAATGCTGGCGGGATGGTGCTAGGTCAATTTTATGGCTGATAACGGGGCATACAGGAACTTTAGTAGTTAAGCATGGGAGCAAAAACTTTAAGCTTTTTCTTTAGAATGTCATAGCGTAGGTTTCGATCCTCTTAGAAGCTATCCTTGAGTCAGGTACTTTGTGAATCTGCTGTCAACCCTTTACCCAAAATTTAGTGAATACTCCTGGTCACTATATTCTCAATTTAGCTTTTTTAGGAAAAACCATTGCTCTTAAAAATAATACCGCGATCGCGATCGGTGCAATTCTTCCTGATATGCCTATTTTCGTCTTTTATTTTGTCGCCAAGTATATCTACAAAATGCCTCCAGGCAAAATTTGGTCAGAGGCATACTATGAACCTTTCTGGCAAAATACAGTTGCTTTATTTCACTCTATTCCCTTAGCTTTAATTGGTGCAGCTATTTTTATATCGTTTAGACTCGAAGCCAGGGGTAATTGTCTGCATCAGTATGATTTGCCATTCCCTACTGGATTTGCCCGTCCATAACGATGATGATGCCCACCGTCACTTTTTCCCATTCTCTAATTACCGTTTTATTAGTCCTTTCTCCTACTGGGATAAAAACCACTACGGCGCAATTGTGGCATTTATCGAGATGGCTTTAGTGATTGGCGTAAATTCCATCGTCTTTAGCTTACTTAACCTGAGTTCGGGATAAGGAACAGGTAGTAAGCTGAAAATAACAACTTTCTTCAGTAAACCTGCCCTATGTTTAGCAACGCTCAAGGATTGTCATCAGTCTAAAAAGCCTAGTCTCCGCCTTGATTGGCTTTTGCCCCAATCTGCTTAACCCGAACTCAGGTTAAAAAGTAAAAAGTTTTACCTCTCGTTAAAACAAGAAAAAAGTGCATGGTTAACTGCCTGTATTCAAGCCACAGTAATTTATCCTGACTAATATTTAGCCTTTACATATTTTTCAGCAGTAGCGCGATCGCCTATCTTACTATCAAGAGTAGCTGCTAAAACATCGTCTAAAATCTGTTTATATAATGGTCCTGGTTTAAAACCGAAGGTCTTCAAATCTTGACCATTTAACAGTGGTTTTACTTGAGAAAAATCAGTAATATATTGCCAAACTAAACGACGAATATTCTTCTTACTTCTAGCAGCAAATAAAATTAATCCTAAAGTTTTATAAGAATGCAATGTCTGATATATTTGACTGGGAGAACTGCAATTATTTAACTTAGTAGTAACTTCTGTTTCTAAGATTTCCAACTGCTGTAATCGTTGTAAACTATCTTTTGGTAGCTGAAGATTATTTGCGACTGTGGTTCTATCACTTAGTTTTAAGTGAGCAATTAAGGCTTCTAATCTAATTAACCAGTGTTGGGATACAGATTGAGATTCAAAGTAAGATAACCACTTGGAAACGCAGTGTATTTCCCATTCCAAGGCTGAAGTTAAACTTAAATCTGGATGCAAACAACTCAAAGCATTTAACTTGGACAGTAATTTTAGAGCAGGTTTCCAGTAGTTAGCTTGCAGGATATATTTCAATTCGGCTCGTAGTCTGGTAGTTAAAGCGGGAGCTTGGCGATCGCCAATTCTCAGTTTTTCATAGACACCACTTTTAAGAGCATAGTCGATATACTCTTGCGTCTGAGGCTCAATAGTAAAACCCAAACGCACCGCAAATCTTACTGCGCGATAGATGCGAGTAGGATCTTCAATAAAGCTATTAGCATGAAGGACGCGGATTTGTCGCGATCGCAAGTCTAGTAAACCGCCAAAAAAGTCCAACAAGTCTCCTTTACGAGAAAACTCTCCGCGTTTGGGGGGGGTGAGTCTGACAGCCAAAGCATTAATCGTAAAGTCTCGGCGATACAAGTCTTGACGAATAGAACTAGCTTCTACCTGGGGGTTGGCTGCGGGATAAGGATAAAACTCAGTGCGGGCAGTGGCAATATCAATTAAAAGATTACCCAACACGAGATCTTGATGCCAAGACAAGGCTGCCGTTTGAAATTCTCCATGTATAGATACGCTCACGTTAGTATACATAGCCTGAATTGTCTGGGCTAATTCTACTCCAGCGCGATCATCGGCAGATCGATGATAGCCATCAACTACCAGATCAATATCTTGTAACAACAAGGGTTCACTATCGCTAGTCAATAAAACGTCCCTGACTCCTCCGCCAACTAAATAAAGATTCCAGCCCCGTTGCTGTGCTGCGTTGGTTACTTGCTGTAGCAGTTGCCAAATAGCAGGTTCTAAACGTTTTTGCAGGGTAGGTAATAAACGAGAAGTTAGATTCTTGCGATCGCTTGGATCTGCTTGATTATCTGAACGCTGATCGTGTAGCTGACGTAATACATCGGTACGAGTCACAATGCCAATCAATTCGTCAGCTTCTAATACAGGTAATCTACCCACGTCGTAAGTTACCATCAAAGACTCTATTTCAGGCAGTGGGGTATCTGGGGTAATGGTTTTAAGATTACGGCTCATATAGCCTCTTACAGGCGCATGATCGAAACCGTGATGGATAGCTAAATCCAGATCTCGACGGGATATTATCCCCACTAAACTATCCCTCTCATCCACTACCGATAGTCCCGAATGTCCATAGCGGAACAATATTCTTTGTGCCTGTTCAATAGTTACATCAGGGCGAATAGTTCTAACAGGGGAAGACATAATGTCTCTGGCGGTTGGCGGCTGGGGAATTTGCTGCTGTAGCTCGTTTAATAACTGCTCAAATATTTGCTCAGGCTCATCTGTTTGGGTAGACATAGAGGCTGCTTGACCATGACCGCCACCACCAAAAGGTGTAAAAAGCTGATTAAGATTGGTTTCTGGTATGCGCGATCGCCCAATTACTACTAGTTTTTGACCTGTGCTTTTTTTGAACTGATGACCTAACAATAAGACATCGCTTTCTGTCAGATCGATTAATCTTGCTGTTAAAGTAGCCAAACCGCTAACAAACTTCTCAGTCTGCAATAGTACGGTGGCTACAGTGTATCCATGCACAGATGTTTGCTTTAAATTATTTAGTGCCTCTTTAAACAAGTCCTGTAGTTCATTGGATAAACCTGGCTCATTATATTCAGCAATTATAGTCACATTTGCGCCTTGTTCCATTAGCCAAGCGATCGCTCTAGCATCACGGGGGGTAGTTTGTTCAAAGGTAAGCGAACCCGTATCTACATGAATTCCTAACGCCATCGCCGTTGCTTCAAAGGGTGTTAGAGTAACATTCTGCTCCTGCAATAATTCAGTAATGTAGGTGGTAATTGCTCCTACTGCTTCAGTGTGAATCTTGGTTGCTCGAATATCGGAATTAGTATCTAGATGATGATCGAAAACTTCAATTCCTTTGAGGTTAGGTAGGTTTAACCAGTCTGCTGCTGCACCAAGGCGATCGCTCTTTTGGGTATCGACAATATAAATAATAGCGATCGCGTTACTATTAATACTTCGCATTTCGGCAAAGTCAAATTCATCTCGATATAGTGCCAGAAAGTTTTTCACCGTAGGATGTGCGCCTCCAGTCAGGACAATTTTTGCTCCTGATTTGAGCCGAGATAAGCCAATTGCCGAACCTAAAGCGTCAAAATCTACAGTTTGATGACATAGTATTATATCCATTTTTTTTAGCTATTAGCTTTTTTAGTCTAAGCTATTTTACCTAGATTTTTTGATTGAATTTACTTACTCTATAGGTATTGCGATCGCACTAATTTTGAGATTATCTATTGATGAACGAGAATGAATTTACTCCTGCCAAAAGTTCAATAAGAATTGAAACTGTAGTATATCAAGACGCAATAGAAGCAATCAAAAATATTAGAACCACGGTATTTCAAGAAGAACAAGGTGTTTCATCTGAGTTGGAATTTGATGGATTAGATCGAGATGCAACCCATTTTCTGGCATACTGGAATCACAAAGCAGTAGGAACAGCCAGAATTAGAGAAGTTGACTATAATGCAGCTAAAATTGAAAGGTTAGCAGTTTTACCAGAAGCAAGAAAACAGGGTATTGGCAAAAAGCTGATGATAGCAGCTTTAGAAATTATCTCGCTGCAAAACAAATCCCAAGCAATAGTTCATGCTCAAGTCTATATCGCCCAGCTATATCAACAGCTAGGATTTGAAATAGTGGGCAAAGAGTTTGATGAAGCTAATATTCCCCATGTAAAAATGGTTAAGCAGCTAAGTAGGACTGACCGTTTAATGAATGGGCTATAACCTATAACGGAAGAGCCTTTGAAAGATTTTTTGATTTTCTAAACCCAAAATTTCATCAACGGTTTTTTAATTACCTCTCTTTGCAATAGCTCTACTCTTATCTTGAACTCACGTTATTTAGTTTTTAGTTTTTAAATAATCAGTTATTTTTTTCTACTTCGATATAAATTACTCAGTTTATCGGCAGGGATGCCCAAATAATACCCTGCAATGACTAGTTGATTAATTAAAGTTGTCTGCCAAACTCCTAACTTTTGCCAACGTCTACCAGATGTAATTACTCGTGCAGGAGCGATCGCAATTTTTCCCTGACGTTTAAGTCGCTGTACTAGCTCAAAGTCTTCCATAATTGGCAAATCAGCAAATCCTCCCATGTCCTTGAAAGTCTGCTTTTTCAGAAAAATTGCCTGATCTCCATAGGGTAAAGACAACAAACGCGATCGCATTTTGACCATGATTTCAATCCAGCGGAGGGATTTATCTGTCCCTGCGATCGCCAATTCAAACGCTCCTGCAATTACTCCAGGCTGTTCTAAGGTGTGGACAGCTAAATAATTAAAATCTAAAGGTAGTTGAGTGTCTGCATGGAGAAATAATAAAATATTTCCTTGGGCAATAGCTGCTCCTGCATTCATTTGTGCTGCCCGTCCTTTACCTGCCACCGTAAGCACTTCAGCCCCAACTTGCTGAGCTAAAACTATAGTATTGTCCTGACTTCCCCCGTCAATCACAATTATCTCGACACCAGGATTTCCCTGAAGTCGCTCTACAGTTTGTTGAATAACTCTTGCTTCGTTAAGAACTGGGATAATAATGCTAATAGTATATTGAGCCATATTTTAAATATGAGGGACAAATCAGCTTTTAATTATCAATTCTTCAAGTTGGATCTGATTAAGCATCAGCTAGTAAACATCTTGTTAATTTTATTAATTTTGCTAATGATGTTTAGTGCTGACCCTGTGTTGGCAGCACCAATTACCGAACGTTTGAAACAATTTCCTCAGTGGCAAAATAAACCACCAGTAGAGCTTGCCAAAGGAGATTTGGAATACCCTAAGTGGATGGCTGGAACCTGGAACGTAGAAAGCACATTAGTCGAAAAAATAGCTCCCCTCGCCCCAGAAATTGTCACTCCTGGCTTTGAAAATAACGATAATTATCTCAATCGGGCGATCACTTTTCAGGTTAGATTTGGCACAGAATACTATTCTCCCCCCACAGGGTTATTCTCAAAGTTTAATTTTTCTCAACCATTTGTAGTAGCAGATAGAGCATTTAACGGTAAAAAAATTGCCCAGGCATATTTAGGAGATGACAATGTTTATCAGGTGAAAATCGATCCTGATAATGCCAATCAGCAGATTACTTTCTTGCGGGGTGAACGCAAGCTTATCTCTAAAATAACAGGACGGGCAAAAGAAATTCCCAGTCAAGAGCAATTTATTGCTACCGAAGTTACTCAGCAGCTATTTAGATCTCCTCAAAGACTCTACCTAAATGAGGTAGAAACTACCTCTAACTATCACTTGTTAAACTCAGAAAAGGTTAGTGCCGAACAGATTACGGCTATTTATCTCTCTCCTCAAGATCCTGATTATTTTACCGCAGGCGATCGCCCTGTGGCACTATATCGCTATCATTTGGATTTATTTAAACAGCCTTGATGATTATCAATTATCAGTGACTTAATATTCATCGCCCCAGATTGTGCAAAGAATTGATTACAGTGGCACATTGATCTGTCACGGCTTGCAAATCTTCTTTGTTTAAGGTTGCTGGAGGTTTAATTAAATCACCAATACGCACAGTTATGGATACAGGTTTGGGGAAGGATGAACCTTTGGTTAATATTTTTTCTGTTCCCCAGAGGCTGACAGGTAGTAGAGGAACTTGAGCCTTACAGGCAATCCAAGCTGCTCCTCTTTTGGGGTCGGTAATTCTGGCATCAGCAGCGCGAGTTCCCTGTAAAAAAATCGCGGCTATCCAGCCAGATTCCATAGATTTTATAGCTGCACGCAGTGCCGTGCGATCGCCTGAACTGCGTTTAACGGGATATGCTCCATAAAGTTTAATTCCCTGCTTAAATACAGGAATTTTAAATAATTCTTCTTTTGCCATAAAAGCCACGGGACGACCAACACAGTTAGAAATAATTGGCGGATCGAAATAGCTAGCGTGGTTGCTGACGACTATTAATCCTCCTGAGAGGGGGACTTTTTCTGCACCATAGATTTTAATCCGAAAATAAGTATGCAATAAAGGGCTAACTACCGACCATTTCAGCAGATGATATAAGGTCAAACTAGCAAACGGTTCTCGATTTTTTCCTTCCACAGACTTATCTCAATTAATAATTCATCAGACTCTAACTATATCTTTTCATGGATTAACTCTTTGGGCGAACGGCAGTTCGCCATTACCAAGGATGATCTGTCGTGTTTTTAATTTGAATTGGCATTACTTTTACTTCTCGGTTTCTTCTGCTTTAACCTGTTCAGCTTTTTTGATACCCTGAACAATCTTTTCCATTTCATCGCCAATTTGGTCTTTATATTGTTCTGGTGCTGCAATGTAGGCTTTTTCCAAAATTGGTTTTGCTGCTATTAAATCGCCTTGTTTTTTTAAAACTAGAGCTTTGGCGAAAATTGGGCGGAAATCGTCTTCGTTTGCTTTGCCTAGCCGATCGTAAAGAGCGATCGCCTCACCGTATCTTTCTTGATTAGTATAAAGCTCTCCTAAAAGTAGTTCTACTGAATCTTGATCGATAGAGTCAGCATTGGGGCTATCTTTGCTTGCTACTGCGATAGTTTTCTTTAATAGCGCGATCGCTCTTTCAGGCAAATCTTGAGCTAGATATAAATTCGTCATGCCTCCCAAGGCATATATATCTCCTGGATGTTCGCCTAAAATTTGGCTGTATGCTGCTGCTGCCCCTTCATAGTCTTCGATCTGTTGCTTTGCTTGAGCTAAAAGGACTCCATATTCAGTTTGCCCAGGGTTAAGATTCGCTAATTTTTCTAAAGGAACGATCGCTCCAGGAATATCTTTTTGCTGAAGCTTAATTCTTAACAAGCCGCTTAAAGCAGTGTTGTTATCGGGTTCTCTTTCTAAGACTTTTTGATAGCCAGAAGCTTCGGCTTCTAGCTTGGCTAATTCTTGCTGGGAAAGTACAACAACCTCACTGTTAGGGTTTCTATCAAACTTTGTACCTTCGACAACGCTTCCTACCAAAGGAAGAGCCGAAACAGTTATAAGGGAAAACAACATTATCCCCAAAACTAGATAAATCCAACTACTACGTTTTTTCTTCATATTCTTATAACTAAATTAAGATCGCAGATTATACTTGACCAACGGTGACAGATTACTATAGTCACCGTGTCGCTTCTAGTATGGTTTATCCTCAACCAGAAAGCCAATAGTATAGGCTCTATTTAGCTGATAAAAACTGCGAGTTATTCTAGCTTCCATGAGAATATAAAATATGATCTCTCTTACTATTGAATAATATTTCTGCTATTTATTCTCTTTATGAATTTAGCTAAAAATAATTCTTTCAAAATATCAGATCCACTTTTTACTGCTGCCAATCAATCTGCCGAGTCAATCATGTCTAATCAATCTCAAGATTCTGCCTCACCTACTTCCTCCGCTCAATCTAGTCCTGAAAGACATCAACCAATTCCACCCCCTTCCCATCCTCGACAGTATCGAGCTATTGGCTTGATTCAAGCTAAGTATCAGCAAAGTACAGAACAGATGACCCAAGGCACTTTAATCACCACAGACGGAGCAGAAATCGAGGCTGTTCTACTTGGTCGGCTGATTAGCCTGATTAAAAATCATCTCGATTTAGAACAAGAGCATTTGTGGGTGGTTTATCCTCGAACCAAGACAAATGAAGATCGTCTCCACGTACAAATTGTCGGCGTTTGGGAACCAGAAACCCTTAGCCAAGAAGGAGATCAGGCAGAATTACCAGGGGAGGAAGCTGAACATGGTTATTTTTCGATTAGGGGCGAGGTAATTTTTTACTCAACTGAAGAAAATCATGTAATTGTCAAAATTAAGCAGTTTCCTCGCAAGGAAGGAGAAAAGCCCAAGTTCTTTAAACTCAAGTTGCAGGGTATTCCAGGAGACAAGCCTTTAAAACGCTTTTGGGATTTAAAAGTTCGCTTAGAACAAGAAAATTTAATTATTGAAGAGGGAACAGATCTAGGCTTTGCTCAAAAACGTAAGCCAAAATTCAAGAAAGATCCCAAAAAGATTCAGCTTAAGTCTTCTAGAGTAAGTAAGCCCAGTCCTACTGCTCGACCAAAACCAAGAAAAAGGGATGAAGGGTAAGGGCGAACGGTGAGGCAGCGCGCTGGGCGGGTTTCCCGACTTGAAGCGACTGCCGAACCCGAAGGTTCGTTCGCCCTTACTTCAATTAACAGGTTACTCCAAAGAGATAATCGATCTATTGGTGTCTTGAGGTACAAAAGTGCGATCGCTCGGCAAAGAAGCAACAGGCTCAGTTAGGGTAAACTTGCCTGTTTCGATCCACTGCTTTAATTCTAATGCCACCTGGCGCGATCGATATTTGCTAGCTAGTGGGGCTGCTCTAACTAATTTGCCCTCAATGGTCAGATGACCTTTTTGTAGTTGCTCATAGCTTACTAACCCAAAGGTGGGTCGAACTCGGCGGGGAATAGAGAAATCAATTACTGGGGCAACAACGTCTTGCTCGCCCACGGCGCAGTTTTGGATCACTTCTTCTTTGATTACTGGTAGTGCTACTCCTACTCCTAGCATCAAAGAGGAACCATAGTTTTTGAAATAGCAGCCTCTTACCCAATAAGGATTCATTTGTTTAGCATCGCCAATTAATGCCACAGTTGCAGCAGGACCTATAGGAGTACGGTTAGCAAGACGCTTTTGTAAGGGGAAATGTTGTGTCCCCTCCCAGGCTATATAGCCAATACCACCTCCTAGAAAGATTTTGCTACCAATACCAACTAAATTTAGATCTGGATCGTTTAGTAAGGGAGAAACTGCTCCAGGATTGGAATATACTGCATTACCTAATCGAGGTTGTAATGATCCTAAATAAGTATATAAAGTGCGATCGCCACCGTTGACCCCCACAATAAAGTTTTGATAGAGATTGCGGGGATTAAATAGATAAAACTGATTAATACTGTCTTTGGTAATTGTATTTTCCCAAACTGCCCTGGGGTAACAGTCAGTCTTTTGCCCGATCGCTTTTAGCTGAATTGATTTACCTGCAATCAGATCCTCAATTACATGACCTCCGCCTCTTTCCCAGCCTACTCCTTCTCTTAGATTAGGGTCAGTCTCATTGAGATTATAATCAGCCATTGCTGTAGCCCCTAAATAGAGATCTACCGCCCCAAAGCCAGCATAAGCAGATATATTATCTAGCCAACACTGACGGATTTTAATCGGCGGATCGGTATGCCCCAGATTAATAATTGCCCCAGAAGACTCCATTGGCTCAAATGTCCCTGTGGTAACAACATCAACCTGCTTAAAAACTTTGGTGACTCCAAGCTTTGCTACTTTGGCTTTAACTTCTTCTACTGTCCAAGCAACAACTTGACCACGGCTAATTTTGTCGTTAATTTCGGCGATCGTCCGCATGGTCGTTTGATTACTAATTACTAATGTAGGGGCGATTCGCGAATCGCCCCTAACTAATTATTCTTCCTCATTTACTGTAGCTGGTTCAATTTTTGATTGCTCTTTTATTCTTCTATGTCCTACAAATGAATAATTCCAATTATCTAATACATCTTTGATGATTACTTCTTTAAACCAGATTTGACCAACAACCGTTAGAGGTAAAGAGAGAAATAAGCCTAAAAAACCAAAAAAGGTAGCAAAAAATACTTGAGATATTAAAGTAACAGCAGGTAAAAGAGATACCTGTTGTGCCATGACAATAGGGGTCAAGACATTGCTTTCAAGCTGTTGGATAATTATATAAAGAATTAAGACTGCTAAAGATTTCCAGGGAGCTTCAATTAAGGCGATCGCCATTGGTGAAAGTACGCTTAAAGTTGGACCAATATTAGGTATAAAGGTCATCACCCCTGCTAACATTGCTTGGGATAAAGCTAGGGGAATGCCTAGCACTAACAAGCCGATAAAACTCAGGACAGCAATGACTACCATATTAAAGAGAATTCCCACCAGCCAACCTTCTAAACCTTTGGTACAAAGATCCAAAATCTCCCCAACCCGCCGACGATAAAAAGACGGAAAAAGCCTAATAAATCCTTGACGATAAGAATTTGGATCTACCAGCAGCATTAGAGTAATTGCTAGCAACAGTAAAATACCCAGCACAATTCCCAAGGAATTATAAAAAACTGTCAATCCACCACCCAAAAATTGCCGAATTAGAGGCTGTATTTGTTTATTTAATTCGTCTGTATTCGGTAAAAAATTAATTATTCTGGGGTCAAGTCGCTCTGATAGTAGGTCGATCCAGATACCTAATTTTTCTATTCCCTTGGGTATTAAGTTTCCTAAAGCTTGAAACTGATCGATAAAAGGAGGAACAACAATCCAGATACAGCCAGCAGCCACGAAAATCAAAGCCAGCACAGAAATCAAAACTGCATTGCTTCTCTTGATGCCTCGCTTTTGAATGCTTTTGACCAGAATATTAAGCGAGGTAGCCAAAATAATCGCGGTAAACAGCAATAGTAATAGCTGCTTGATCTGCCATAAAACATACAAAGAAATGAAAAAAACAATTAGACCAATCCAAGTGCCGAAATTCACCTTTGAAATCTCCTTAGAAAAAAATGCTGGATATAAATTTGGTCTATATGCCAACCTGCTTTCATAATTTTGCGATTTTATTTTATTGAATGTTAATTTAGCAAAGTAATTTCTTTTGGTATACAGGCAAAGCTAATCTGCATTAGACATAAATTTTCGGTAATATTGCCTACCTAAAATTAAGCCGATGACCACTGAAGGTAGCAAAACAATAGTGATAGCAGTGAGGTTTGTTCCCTTGATAGGTAGCTGCTGACCTCCATACTTAATTAAGAAAGATAATCCAGCCGAGAGCAATAATATTTTAAAAATAAAGCCTATTTGAGTATTCATGTAGCTTTAGGAGTATGAGAAAGAAAGCTGCTGCCACGAAATAATCATATATCTTTAGGGCTTGTCACGGAATTTAATCAAGCTGGAGTTGATGAATAAATGTAAAAAATAAAAGATCGCTTAAAATAGGCGATTTGTGCTATAGTTATATTGTCCAGTAAATCATTAAAAAATTAAATGGTTGCTTTAAGCCAATTCTATAAAATTTAGATAAACCAAAAAAGGTGTTATAAGTATTTGTTTAAGATCAACCGTCAAAATTTAGCTGTCTTGGAAAACATATTTTATTTATCCAAAATTATGTAATTTTGCTGACTATCTCAGCTTTTGCTTAATAAACCCAACTAGTTGATTAAATTGTTTCTTCATTTGTTCAGATTCTTTTTCTAGTTTGGCAATTTTAAGTTTTAAGAGTTCAATTTCGGAGGTTATAGCAGATGTATCCGAAATATTCAAGCCACCAGATGGTTGAGATAAATTTCTCGCAATGCCTTGGGGCTGTCTTTTGGCTTTGAGCATAGCATCTCGAATCGCATCTACTAGCTGTTCGCGATCAAAAGGCTTTTCTACAAAAGAAAAGTACTCAAAAGGCTCAGTAATCTTGTCTGTAACTTCTTCTTTACGACCAGACATCAACACTAGAGGAATGGAGCGAAACTTTTGTTGTTTCTGGATCTCTTGATACACTTCCCAGCCGCTCATTTTTGGCAGTAAAAAATCCAGCATAATCAAATTGGGATTTTCTGTTCTAATCAGATTGAATCCTTCTAAACCATCTTTGGCTTCGATGATATCAAAGTTGCCCTCTGGCAACATATCTTTAACTCGCATCCTGATGACTTTACTGTCATCAATAACTAGAATTTTGTGGGTTGACACGTTTTACTCCTGAGCGACTAACTTTTCATGCCTAATATTTACTAGACTGGTTTTGGCAGTTAGTTTTGGTTTACAAGCTTAGAGTTCCCTTTTAAACTACTAAAATAACAGGAAAAAATATCTAAACAGCAATTATTTTTGTATTCTATTGTAAGTAATGTTGCCGATCATTGAGCATGATAAACAAACCTCAACAAATAAACTCAACTAACAATAATTGGCATACTGAATTAACTGGTTTACCTAGTTGGTTAAAAAGACCAATCGGCAAGGCGAGTGAGCTTTCTACTGTACAACGAATTATTAAACAAAGAAACATTCACACTATTTGTGAGGAGGGTAGATGTCCTAATCGAGGAGAATGTTATGCTAATCAAACAGCAACTTTTTTGTTGATGGGACAAACCTGTACCCGCGCCTGTGCCTTTTGCCAAGTAGAAAAAGGTCATGCACCTATGGCTTTGGATCC
Organism: Waterburya sp.; assembly: GCA_965218645.1. Classification (GTDB taxonomy): domain Bacteria; phylum Cyanobacteriota; class Cyanobacteriia; order Cyanobacteriales; family Xenococcaceae; genus Waterburya. Next base: position 3,543,531 of record OZ244627.1, read on the forward strand.
TGATGAACCTTGCAAAGTGGCTGATGCAGTTAGTTTATTAAGTTTACGCTATGTTGTGCTGACTTCTGTAGCTAGAGATGACTTAGACGATGGAGGTGCAGAGTGGTTTGTGAAGGTAATGACGGCAATTCGCCTGACTAATCCGCAAACGCAGATAGAAGTCTTGACTCCTGATTTTTGGAGTGGTAAGGAGGCAATAAGTAAACAGCGCGATCGCGTGGCTACGATAGCGGCAGCTAAACCAGCCTGTTACAATCACAATTTAGAGACTGTAGCTCGTTTGCAAGCACCAGTCAGGAGAGGGGCAAAATACGCTCGCTCTTTGAATGTTTTGCGTTATGTCAAAGAACTAGATTCTACTATTTCTACTAAATCAGGTTTGATGCTGGGTTTGGGCGAAACAGAAGCCGAAGTAATTCAGACTCTTAAAGATTTACGGGCAATAAATTGCGATCGCCTGACTATCGGTCAGTATATGCGCCCTTCCTTGGCTCATCTTCCCGTGGAGAAATATTGGACTCCTGATGAATTTACTCGCTTAGGGGAAATTGCCCAAGAGTTAGGTTTCTCTCACGTTCGCTCTGCGCCTTTAGTTCGCAGTTCTTATCATGCGGGAGAGGAATGATAATTGATGTAGGGGCGATTCGCGAATCGCCCCTACTAGTCCATATTAATGGGATCGACATCAATGGTCAGGCTGACAGATGGGGGAACGTGCGATCGCACGTTATTTAAATCGGGTAAATTGGCTTTCTCGGCTGGGGGAAACTTGAGTAAAATTTGCCAACGATAACGACGGGCAACCCGCATTACACTGGCGGGTGCGGGACCTAATATATCGTATTCTGAGTTGAGGATATCAGTTAGGCGATCGCACAAAGTTTTAGCAGCCTGTTCTACCTCTCGAGGGTCGATGCTACTCAGCTTAAGTAAAATTAGATTGCCGTAAGGAGGATAGTTTAATTCTGCTCTCTGGCTTAATTCTGTTTGGCTAAAATTATCATAGTCATGGGTTTTGACTGCCTGGATTACAGGGTGTTCTGGGGAATAAGTCTGCACAATTACTTTACCTGGAATGTCTCCTCTGCCTGCCCTACCTGCTACCTGGGTTAAGGTTTGAAAAGCTCTTTCAGCAGCACGATAATCACTGCGATGCAGTAAACCATCGGCGGCGACGATACCCACTACCGTTACACCTGCAATATCCAATCCCTTAGTCAGCATTTGAGTACCGATCAAAATATCAGCTTCTTTGTGGATAAAGCGATCGATTAACTGGCGATGCGCTCCTTTATTTCTGGTGGTGTCGCTATCAAAGCGAATACACCTAAGTTCAGGAAACAGTTTAGCTAACTCCTGAGTGACTTTCTGTGTCCCGCTGCCAAAAAACTTGAGATAGGGAGAGCTACATTCAGGACAAGTATCAGGCTGTAAACGGGTGTGGTTACAATAGTGACATCGCAATAGTTTGGTGGGCGTAGCTTCGAGGAAACCTCGAAACGTTGACCGCCCAGTGATTTCACCTGCGCCTTCATGGCTGTAATGATAGGAAAGAGAGACATCACAGTCAGGACATTCCATTACATAACCACAACTGCGACAAGAGACAAAGGTACTGTGTCCCCGTCGAGGAATAAATAAGATACCCTGTTGTTTCTGTGACTGCATATCGGCGATCGCATTTTGCAAAGACAAGCTAAAAATCGAGCGGTTACCCCGACTCAATTCCTCCCGTAAATCGACTATTTCTACCTGAGGTAGAGGGCGAAAACCAATTCTTTCGGGTAAGGATAGATAAAATGATTTGCTTGTTGACTGTAGGGGCGTTTTGCATTGTAAGGGCTGTTCGCGAACAGCCCCTACGGCTACCAAACTTTCTAAAGAAGGGGTGGCTGAACCTAATACTAAAGGACAATTTTCTAATTCTGCTCGCCATTGTGCCACTGTACGGGCGTGATAGGTAGGTATAGGGCGATCTTGCTTAAAACTAGAGTCATGTTCTTCATCTAGAACAATTAAGCCCAGATTGGGCAAGGGTGCAAAGATAGCCGATCGCGTGCCAATAACTACTTGAGGTTCTCCCTGGATTGTTTGTCGCCAGGTGTCGTAACGTTCCCCCTCAGAAAGCTTACTATGATATACACATACCTGTTCCCCAAAACGAGCGCGGAAGCGATCTGTTAGTTGGGGAGTCAAGCCAATTTCAGGGACTAAAACTAAAGCGGATTTTCTCTGTGCCAAAATTGGTGCGATCGCCTGAAGATATACTTCAGTTTTTCCCGAACCTGTTATCCCGTGTAAAAGAATCTTGGCATAATCTGCTTGAGCATTAATTACGGCTAGAGCCGCTGCTTGAGCTTGATTAAGTTCTTTGGGTCGATCTTCTACCTGAACAACTCCTTGCTCTTTACGCAGAATTTCTCTTTCAGAGAGAATCACGTAGCCTTTTGTTTCCAGTTTTTTAACCGTAGTCGATGTAGTGTGACATAGCTGAATTAATTCTTTTAGCCACAGTTCACCACCTCGATTTTTGAGTACCTGCAATATTTCTTTCTGTCTAGCTGTCAAATCATTTAAAAAGCTTCCTGCTGTCAACGTGACGGCAGTTTTTAATTTAGGCTTGGCTCGTTTTGGTGGTTCGAGATAGTTTTCAATCCAGCCTCGTTTGCTTAGTTCTCGGATTCCGCGACTTGCTCCTTTAATCTGATTTCTGAGATAGTTAACGCTATAGTTGCCTTCTTTTTGATTTTGCAACAATCGTAAAATATTGCCTGCAACTAGGCTACAAAATGCTTCTGCACCAGAGGGAATAGCCTCAGTATTTAATCTAATTCTTCTTTGCGATCGCCCTAACAAACTAGGGGGAAGTGCGACGCGAATCGCGCTCATCAAATCGGTACAGTAATAGTCGGCAATTCGCCTTAACAACTGCCAATATGTATCGGCAAAAAAACCTGATATAACCACGTCATCAAGGGGACGAATTTTATTAACGTCTAAGTTTTGAGGAGGAGAGGTCAACAAACGAATCGCAATCCCTCCAGTTATTTGCATCCCAAAAGGCACGCTGACAATATCTCCTGAATACACTAGCAAATCATCAGGAATGCTGTAGGTATATAGTCCTTGTATTCCAGGACAATCAACTAAAACTTCAACCCACTGCTGACTGTTAACTCTATAGCTCCCTTGAGGTTCGGCTACAGCTAAAGGAGTAACTGATTTTGAGCGAGATAAGTCCTCGTAATTTAGCTCAGACAAATTGTTATAAATAGCAGTTGACATTAAAACAAAACTTTTATTTGCTCGTACAAAAATACTATCCTACATTTTTGTGCTTTTATCTAGAGCAATTTACTTGAACTTAAGTAATTTTACTGAGGAATTTTAAATTTCGTTTACATAGGAAATTATAGTGGTTTTGGAAAAAAAGATAATTAGTGTTTCTCAAGTTACAATTTTTAATTTAAATAAATGCTACTTGTATTATTTATTTAGGGTTTTTAAGTAGATAAAATTTGACAAATAAAAATATTTAAGTGTGATTAATCTTTAATTAGTAGCAAGAGCCTAAAAATGACCAAACATAAGTCATAGCTTCCTTACAAACATTCATTTTAAGTAAGAACGACTACATTTTTTATCTAGATCCTATGAAAAGATATAATATTATTACCCAAAAAAGTTGTAAATAGGCTGGAATTTGTTTAAATAACTAAACATAAGTAAACAAAAGCTGTTACTCTTATTTTTGCTAGATCATAAAGTTTCACTCCAATTTAGGCTAAAAAAATATTAAGAAAAGGTTTGTTTTTGTAACGGTAGTTCATAAACATGAGATTTTAGTTACTAAAATATAAATTAAACTGACAAAAAACTAAGTTAAAAAAGCAAAGTTACTCAACTTAATTACTCTTCTTTTGACTTTCAAAGTTTTAAAGTTTAATCACAAATTCAACATAAAAACATAAGCAAAGCAAATAGATATTTATAACATCAGTAAAGGTTAATTATCAATATTTCCTCAAAATAAGACCTCTTTTAATAAAATAGGAAGCAAAGCAATGACTACAGTAAAATTAGTAGAAAACAATAATTACAGCGTAGACATCTTAAGCAATGAAGATTCGGAATTTATAAAAGAAGATTTAAAGCTGGTTGAAGCAGAATTTTCCTTAGAAAATCAATATGGTGCTGAAGTTGGGAGTCGGCGCAAGCTTCCTTTAGAGGATAATATTGGAGCTTTTTTCAAAGAAATGGCTCGCTATCCTTTATTAACTGCTGAGGAAGAAATTATCTTAGCTAATGATGTCAAGCTATTGCTTCAGGTGGAAAATACTCGACAAAAATTAGCGCAGGAAAAAGAAGCAAAACCTACTAAGGCTGAATTAAGCCAAGCAATGGGATTAGAATCAGAACGACAGCTAGATTTGCTGCTCTACCGAGGAAAAGTAGCCAAGCGTAAAATGATTCGCTCCAATTTACGTTTGGTAGTCTCCATTGCCAAACGCTATCTTAATCGCGGCGTGCCTTTTTTAGATTTGATTCAAGAAGGTGCGATCGGTTTAAATAGAGCTACTGAAAAGTTCGATCCCAATAAAGGCTATAAGTTCTCTACCTATGCCTATTGGTGGATTCGTCAGGCAATTACCCGCACTATTGCCAATGATGCTCGCACAATTCGTTTACCTATTCATATAGTTGAAAAGCTCAACAAGCTTAAAAAAGCCCAACGTAACCTTAAACAAAAGTTACAGCGCAACCCTAGCGAAATTGAATTAGCCAAGGAGCTAAAAACATCTACTTCGCAGTTACGTCAACTTCTAGAGTTGCGTCGCCAATCTTTATCCCTCAATCATCGCGTTGGTAAAGCAGAAGACACAGAGTTAGTCGATCTATTAGAAGATAGCGATCTACAGCTTCCCGAAGAGCGGATGAATGAAACCATGATGCGTCAGGAAATTACTGATGTTTTAGATGATGTATTGACTCAGCGGGAAAAAGACGTAATTTGTTTGCGTTACGGTTTATCTACTAGCCAAGCTTACACCTTGGAAGAAGTAGGGGGAATGTTTAGTCTATCTCGTGAAAGAGTACGTCAGATTCAAAGTAAAGCTATGCGGAAGCTACGTCGCCCTCAAGTAGCCCGCCGTCTCAAAGGATGGTTGAACTAATCTAAAGGTAGTGAAGAATAAACAACAATTGAAGCAGCAAGCAGTTATAAGTTTTGAGGCTTCTTTTTTTGTGACTTAATTTGCCAAGTATTTAACTAATACTAAATCCTGTTTGGATACACTATTTAAAAGTTGTGTGAAAGCAGAAAGCGTGCGCTCTCTGCGCACCGACGTTCCTTTGGAACGGCGACGAACTCCAGTTCGTGCAGGAGGCAGAGGGTTTAAAGCTCGTTTGAGACTCCCAGTTTAAAAGTAGGTTTTGACGGGAGGAAATGCTTTTGGTTAAAAAGCATATTCCACTCCCGTGTTGTAAATCGGATTTAGTATAACAATTACTAACTGCTGTACGGGCGAACGGTGAGTTAGCGCGGTCTTTGCAAGCGGAAATGAGAGAAGATCCCCTAAAGGATTCAACAGTTTGCTCAACGGGGGAAACCCCCGCAACGCAACTGTTTCACCGCGTCGCCGTCAGGCGCAAGGGAATGCTTCTCGATGCTGCTTCGTAAGCAGCTAGCTGCGGCTAATCCCTTGCTTCCACGCTTGCAGTGTTGGTTTCAAAGGCGGCTTTTTTAAGGCGGCTTTTAGGTCAGAAGATTCTGTCCCAAAACGCGCCGTGTATGAATACTCATACAAAAAACGCGCCGTACAAAGAGCGACTAACGAACCCTCTAGGGTCGTTCGCCCCTAACTACTAAATAACTTAAACCCATGTGTAGCATTTGATTTTATGTAAATTTATTTAATTTTGGCTATTAATCGGTTTTTCTGCAACAATAAGTCAAGAAAGCGGTATTAAGATCAATTTAGCTTTTTTTCTAGAGGAAGATGTTTAAGACTGTTTTGTTTCCCATTGAACTAACTAGAGAGGCTCGCAAAGTGATCGAGCTTACGGCAAATATGGTCAAGTTTCATAATAGCAAGTTAACTATATTATCCGTAGTCGAAACCGATGATCGAGGAGCGATGAGTTCAGAAGAACAGGTAGCTAAGTTACTCCAAGAAGCTAAATTGTTTTTCGCCCAACAGGGAATTGTTGCTGAAACTATAGAAAGATCAGGAATTCCCGCTTTTACTATCTGCGATGTTGCCGATGAGATTAATGCAGATTTAATTATTATGGGTTGTCGGGGTTTGGGGTTGATTGATGAAGAAGCTGCAATGGATAGTGCAACTAATCGCGTCATTAGTTTAGCTAATTGTCCTGTATTGGTAATTAGTTAGTAGCTAAGCAAAATTACATAGCGATCGCTATTTTGCTATAATTTCAAGTGCGGATAATTACTTTACTGATGTTACGCACTCATCGATCTGTAAGGCTTGGGGACTTGAGCGAAGGAAACGCTCCCGTTTAGGGACGGAGGCTTTTGTGTATGAAGCTTCATACACACCCTCAGCAGTCGCTTCAACGGGTCGCAGACCCGCAACGCGCTGCTTCACAAAACGCGCTTAGCTTGTTCCACTCCGCTGTTGGGGACTTGGAGACCTGAAGACTTGGGGAGGGGTTTACTACCTGCGTAGTTTCTCCTCGTCACCCCGTCACAGCAGTTGGATTAAATGCGTAAGGTCAATTACTTTAAATAAAGTTACGCCCTAAGTAGTTTTCAGTAGAGACGCTGCCAAAAAATCCGCATAGGATCTAAATAAAGATTTTGATAATTTGAAAATGTGGATTAATTTTGAACAAAGCTTAGGGCAGAGATTAGAACTTGAACAGTTAAATCAAGAACAAGATAGATCTAAGAATTTGCGTTCTAAAGGTGCGGCAATTGTCAGGGGTGCTGCTGGATCTGGCAAGTCTTTAGTATTAAGAAATAGAGTTAAAAAGTTAGCTGAAGATTATAATAAAATTTTGATTTTGACCTACAATCGCTTTATGAATAGCTGGTTGAAATCTAATTTAGAAGCTAACCAAGTTAAGAAGTTTGAATGCTTAACTTTTCATCAGTGGGCATATAGAAATTTAAAATATAGTTACGATGATGATGTTAGTAAACTGATAGAATTAGCCCGTAAATGTCCTAAAAGATATCAAGCAATTTTAATTGATGAGGCACAAGATTTTCCTGATGAATGGTTTCAAGCTTTATTAGAAGTTTTGGATAAGCAAACTAACGTTTTATTTATTGTTTACGACAATACTCAATCGGTTTATGGACAATCTCATCGATGCAAATCAGATTGGAGTTGGAAAAGTTTAGGCATCAATATCCCTGGAGGGCGATCGCAAGTTTTTGAGCTTAACTATCGTAATTCTCCAGAAATTTTGGAACTTGCCTGGAAGTTTATTGTCCCAGCCTTAGCCACAGCCGAAATAAAAGTAGAAAAAAAAGAACGAGATGAAATGGGGAAAGTGATTCATACTCCTAGTATTGGTAGTGTAATTGAACCTAAGAAAAAACATTCACGCAGTTCGGGTATTAAGCCTTTATTACTCGAAATTTATTATGAAGATATGCCAGATAAAATTGCCGCTCAAGTTCAAGAGGCTTTAGAGGTTCATGGTGAATCTTCAATTGGTATTTTGGTGCATCCTCAAGCTAAAGATTTAAAACAAGAAATAAGCAAAGAATTAACCAAGTTAAATCTAGAACATCATGCTCCAGAAACTTCAGGTGATCGCGATTGCAATGTTGTTAATCGTCCTTTTTTAATTGTTGATTCTTGGAATGCTTTAAAAGGCGTAGAATTTGATGCAGTAATTATTGCAGGAATAGATAGTTTATCTGCATATAAATTAGAAGAAAAAGAAATTAGTTTTGAAGCTAAAGCGGGGTTATATACAGCGATAACAAGAGCAAAAGATCATTTAATCATGCTCTATGAAAACAAAGATCGGGTTGTCTTAAAAATTGAAGCTGCTCTTAATTCTCCTGATTGTTTGGAGGAAGGTTGATTTAGGTAATAATTAATAATTAATAGGTTTTTAAGAAATAGTTATATTATGGTTTAATTTGCATCGAGTGAAAGATAGCTACAATGTCTAGTCAGCCAAACTCTAACATCGTTGAAATATTACAGCAGCGAGTCATATCTCAAGGCGAGGATACAGCGTATATTTTTCTTGAGGATGGTGAGAATAAAGAAATTATACTGACCTATCAGGAGTTAGAGGCTAAGGCAAAAGCGATCGCGCTTTCACTACAGCAAGTAGTCGCTCCTGGCTCTAAAGCTTTACTAGTATATCCTTACAGCGGTGGCTTAGAGTTTATTACCGCCTTTTTTGGCTGTTTGTGCGCGGGGATAGTGGCTGTACCCTGTCATCCGCCTAAAAATCGTTTGACTACCGTAGAAGTACAGACCCGCATTGTGTCTGCGGGTGCAGAAGTAATATTAACCGAATCTAGTTTGTTTAATAAGCTAAAAACTCAGCTATCTAAGTGGGGATACGCTTCGCTATATTGTTTGAATACCGATAAAATCAATCAGACTCGAATTGATGATTGGACTCCACCAAAGATAAATGCCGATACTTTGGCTTTCTTACAATATACCTCTGGCTCTACAGGCGAACCAAAGGGAGTAATGATTACTCACGAGTGTCTGATGCAAAACCAAGAGATGTTGAAACAGGCTTTTGGTCATACTCAAGACTTAGTTGGTGTGGGTTGGCTACCGTTATTTCATGACATGGGCTTAATTGGTAACGTGATCCAGCCTATATACATGGGTGCGTTTTGTGTGATGATCTCTCCCATTAGCTTTGTGCAAAAGCCAATTCGTTGGCTACAGGCGATAAGTAAATACAAAGCAACTACCAGCGGTGCGCCCAATTTCGCTTATGATTTATTGTGCGATCGCATCACGGAAGAACAAGCAGCGCAACTAGACCTGAGTAGTTGGTCAGTGGCGTTTTGTGGCGCAGAACCAGTGCAAACAGCAACTATGGAGCTATTTAGCCGTAAATTTGCTAGCTGTGGCTTTAAATCAACGACATTCTATCCCTGCTATGGCATGGCGGAAGCTACTCTAATGATTACAGGCGGAGATAAAGCCAAGTCACCGACGCTCAAGTATTTAGACAAAATTGCTTTAGAAGAAAACACAGTAGTTATTGCCGATAAGTCTCAGCCAGGGACAACTACGATAGTTAGTGCGGGTTATCCTTGGTTGGATGGCAAAATTGCGATTGTCGATCCTGATTCTTTAACTGAATGTGCAGCAAATAAAATCGGAGAAATTTGGTTTTCTAGTTCAAGTGTAGGGCAAGGATACTGGCAGCTACCAGCCAAAACCCAAGAGACTTTTCAGGCAAGTTTAAATGGTCAAGGTAAATATTTACGTACTGGAGATTTAGGCTTTATTGATAATGGAGAATTATATATTACTGGTCGTCTTCATGATGTGCTTGTCTTTTGGGGACTAAATCACTATCCGCAGCATATTGAACAAACGGTAGAACAATGTCATCCTGGATTAAAACCTAATTGTGGTGCTGCTTTCTCGATTGAGGTGGAGGGAAAAGCAAGATTAGTGGTTGCTCAAGAAATAGAGCGCACTTATCGCCAATTTTTATTTATGGATGAAATGGTAGCAGCTATCCGTTGGCAGATATTTCAAGAACATTTTATCGACATTTACGGCATTGTCTTGCTCAAACCAGGACGTATACCTAAAACTTCTAGCGGCAAAGTTCAACGTAGTGCGTGCAAAGCTATGTTTCTTGACGATATTTTGGAGGTTTGGTCACAGTGGTATTTAAGTGACGTTAAAAAAAGTGATGTAACGGGGTTGTTCCAGAGATATACTAATCCTCTTACTTATCTTAAAATGTTATCTGCGATCGCCAGAGGCAGAATACGCCGTTGGTTATATCTGCTTAGTAAGCTTACAATCAGTTTTTGGCAGAAATTAGGCAATAATTAAATTGGTTAGAACTTAGGCAAAAATCATCTTAAATCACAACACATCTACCCAAAAATCGGCAGTAACAATTTCTCCGTTACGGTTAAATTGTCCCCAAAGTTTATATTTTCCTGGTTCGGGAAATTCAGTTTCAAAATCAACTCGATTTAAAACTTTGCCTTCACTGGCATGGGCGTGAATATAGTCGTCTTTAGTAAGAGTAGTTGATTGCTTGATAATCACTAAGTGTCCACTTTTTCCTAAATAGGGTTGCAGGTCTGTTATGGGGACATTACTAGATGTATCTTTGAGATCGAACTCTAAATCAACTAGTTTGTTGGCTTTTATTTGTTTTTGGTCGGTACTAAAAATAACTTTGGTCTTTCCAAAATATTTAGTAGTGCTTTTATCAATCTTAGCTGGAATCTTTTGAGTTCCTTCTACTGATAGCTGCATTAAAGAAACCCGTTCGTCATCTCCTGCTGGTTTATAGTCGCTAAACAAGGTGTAGTTTCCAGGTTTTGACAAACTAGCTTGGATATCAAATTGTCCCCGATCTTTGTATTGAGGATGGATATGACTAAAAAATTGGAGATCGTCGCTCACTACAATTAAGTGCATCAGTTTTTCTTGAAATAAATCAAATCTACTAACTGGCTGCCCTGCCGAATCTTGAATATTTATGGCTAAAGGTATAGATTGATTGGGGGCGATCGCATCTGGTAATGTTAGCTTGGCTTTAGTCTCGGTTTGAACTGTCTCCTCTTTCATATTCATGTTTATATCATGGTGGGAACTACTTTCATCCATATTGCTCATATGACGATCGGTTTTAGAAGGTAACGAACAACCTTGAAACAAGAGTAAGTTTGAAGCAAATAACAAAGTAGGAATAAGACGATTCATCAAAAACTCCTCAGAAATAAGATAAAACTAAAAAATTACTAGCGAAATAAGTGCAGAGATAAAAAATAGTCTATCAAAAGAATTGCGCTCAAGCCAAGTAGAAAGAGAGTCAGAAAACAAACCAAAAAAACTTAATAATCGTGTGTAACTTTAAGAGAATCAGCATTTGAGAGATTTTATGATAAAAATTATCTACATCATAAAGTATATGTTTCAAAAATTTAGACTAGCTAAATATAGTTTGTCATCAGCGATGCTTTTGGCTAGCTGCGCGATCGCAATTATCACTACACTAGCAATTAAATCTCCCGCCATCTCAGCAGAAAGAATTGATTTTAACTATAGTTTGCTAGGTTTTAAGATCCAGGTCGAAGACCTAGAAGCCTTTGCCAAATATGGAGAAATTAGCAGTAGTCTCAATTTTTATCTTAAGCGTATCTCACCGAAGCAAACTGAGAGATTACAAAAGCTTCTGCGCCAAAGCTACAATGTTAATCGGGTTTTGGTCTATCGTTACTCCCGTACTTCTTCTGGCGTTAAAATATTGCAGCGCATCGGCGAGATTATTCAATTACCTGGAGGCATTAATGGTTTTTATGGTTTGCGGGCTGCGGTGGTACAGAGTGCAGGATCTTCTGAGGGGGTTAACTTAGTTGATTTCTTAAAACGTTTCCCTACAGACATTAACCTCAATCTCTCAGGATTACTCAAGCTGGTTAAGCAAGTCTCCAATGCCGAAGATGATACTCAAGAGTTTATTGCCAGCTTAGACGAAGGGAAAACCTCAAAAGCAACTTCAGCAGATTTTAAAAAAGCTCTTGATTTTTCAAAGAAGGGTCAATTTCAAGTAACTAAACAGACATTAGACTTTTATGATCCCAAACGCGATCGCAATTTAGTTACCGATCTTTATCTACCTGAAAACAACAAATCTACTCCTGTAATAGTAGTTTCTAATGGTTTAGGTGCAAAACGCGATCGCTTTCAAGATTTAGCAAATCATTTGGCTTCCTATGGCTTTGCGGTGGTTATTCCCGATCATCCTGGGAGCGATCGTCAACGACAATTAGACTTCGTTAGAGGTTTATACAAAGAGAATTTTGATGCCACAGAATATACAGATCGCCCCTTGGATATTAGCTATATTTTGGATGAATTAGCAAAAATTAATCAAAAACAGTTAAATAATAGTCTTAATCTAGAACAGGTTGGTATTTTTGGCTATTCTATCGGCGGGACGACTGCTCTTTCTTTGGCAGGGGCAGAGATTGATTTTACTCAATTAAAACGAGATTGCGCTCAACAACTCAATCTGCTCAATATTTCTGTTTTATATCAGTGTCGTGCTTTGGATATGCCGAGAAAAAAGCAGTCTCTAAAAGATGAGCGTATCAAGGCTGCATATATGTTTGTTCCTTTTGGCAATAGTCTTTTTAATAAACAGAAGCTTAAAGAAATATCAATTCCTATGATGTGGCAGGTTGTGGATCGAGATTTTTTAACTTCGCTGCTAAATGAACAGGTGCCTTTATTTAAATCTTTGGAGAATAGCGATCGCCATTTGGCAATTTCCGAAAAATTACCTCACTCTAATGTCACTTTAGCAAAAGAGCAGCAACTTTCGCAAGCAAAGGCTTTTAATGTAGCAAAAACTTATCAAAACATTCTCTCGTTAGTTTTCTTTCAAAATTACCTTGCCCAAGATCGAGAATATCGCCCCTATTTGAGCGCAGAATATATCAAGGCGATCGCTCAAAAACCCTATATTCTGCATATTTTAGCCAAATAATCGGACAAAAGATAAAAGTAATTTTTTTATAACATAATTTGAACATCTGCTTAATTTGATGTAACTTTGATGAGTTAAGACTACTTTAGAAGTTGTTTATGCACAGTAGCTATGATGTAGTGGTAATTGGAGGTGGTCCTGCTGGATCGACTTTATCTACCCTGTTGGTCAATCAAGGGTACGCGGTTTTGCTGTTAGAAAAAGGAAAATTTCCTCGTTTTCATATAGGAGAGTCTTTATTACCCGCAACTCAAGCAATTTGGCACAAGCTAGGTATTACTGAATCATTAGAAAATTTAGCGCAGAAGAGATATAAAGACAGTGCCGAATTTAGGATTGGACTTTCTCCTGATAGTCCAGATTATGAGTCTGCCAACATTGACTTTACCAAACCCGAAAACTGGTCGGCAAAAGATTTTCCGAATCATCCTTACGCCTATCAGGTTGAACGTAGTCAATTCGATCTCTTGCTGCTAAATCATGCTCGCCAACAAGGAGTAAAGGTGTGCGAATCAGCAACGGTACGAGAGATTATTTGGTCAGGGGATAAAGCGACTGGCGCGCGTTGGCGTGACGATGACGGACTTGAACATCTTACCTCAGCTAAATGTATTGCCGATTGTTCTGGAAGACAAGCATTAATCGCCAAAAGTAAGAATTGGCTAGTAGAAGATAAAACTATCAAAACCTCGGCGGTGTTTGGTCACTTTGCCAACGTTACCCCTAACCCTGGAAAAGAACAGGGTGCAATCAGCATTTACTTTATAGAAAACGGCTGGATTTGGTTTATTCCCCTGCATTCAAACAAAATGAGCGTTGGAGTAGTAGTCAACAAACCTGAAAGTAACTGGTGGCACAAAAAAAATCCCCAGGATATTCTGCTTACCTACATAAACCGCTATAAATTCCTGCAAACTAGATTTGAGTCAGCACAGCAAACTTCAAAAACTCGACTGTTACGCAACCTATCCTATGCTGCCAAGCAAACTGCAGGAAATGGCTGGCTATTGGTAGGAGATGCTAATTTCTTTGTCGATCCTTTTCTCTCTTCAGGGGTGCAGGTAGCTTTTAAGACTGCCCAAAAAGCTGCGATCGCCATTAACGAGTATCTTCAGAGTAACAGTAATTTGCAACCTCTCCAAGATTATGCAAAATGGTGTCAAAGCTATAAATTCCATGTTGTCGTGACCATGCGCTTGATGTATGGCTTGATGAAATATCAGTTTGCAATCCGCACATTTATTGTGGCAGTAAAAAACAGTTTAAAGATCAAGCCCAATCGATTAGAGCGAGGGTTTATTGCCTGGACGCTTGGTAACTTTGATCGCCATCATTGGTCACTATACTTTATGTGGCTTGTCTTTTACACATTGATTACGGTTGCTAAAATACGCCAGCTTATACTGCGTCAAAATCCTTGGTCAGATTATCCAAAGTTTTATCCTCTTAGCAAGCCCATACCCAAACCCCATTGTTAAAATACATGATTGACGCTTTTATATAGATAATTGAGCTAGATTTATTGCGTGAATAAATTATTCGGCGTTGCTGAATGAGTAATGATAAGTGTTGCACAGTAAAAAAATGAAATGTCCTAAATGCAACTCTACTTCATACCGAAAAAATGGCTACCGTCGCGGTAAGCAATATTACGGACATCTCACAGTGGCGAATTTAGTTTGCCACCCGTGTCCTTATCAATGTCGCTTATGTGGTCGTCAGTTTGTCGAATCCCCTCTTCCTAAGAGCTATCCATTTGAGGTTAAGCAACTGTGTCTCAACAGCGTGGTTGGATTGGATATGCTGAACTAAATTCAGCATCCCCCACGCTCAAAATGTATCTCAACAGAATGGGATTAAGAGGGATTGAACGAGTTACAGAAATTCACCATACGACGATTATGAACTGGATTGAGGAGGCAAGAATGAAATTACCAGATACACCTGAAGAAGAAGAAATACCTGAAATTACGGAAATTGATGAACTACAGACGTTCATCGGCAACAAGAAAAACAAGGTCTGGATAGGATCTGTGGTTAACCATTGGCAACCAGGCATTCTACTTTGGATAGTCGGCGGTCACAGTAGTGAAACATTTAAACATCTTTGGTTGACCATAAAATGCTGGCATAGTTTTTGGTACGTGAGTGATGGTTATCCTGTTTATCCTTGTTTTATTGAACCAGAAGACCATCTCGTGCGTAAAACTTACATGACAAGAGTCGAAGGAGAAAATACTCGACTCAGACACTATTTGGCTCGTTTACACCGAAAGACTTACATGCGGACAAGTCCTTTGTGTTACTCAAAATCGATTGAAGTGCTGCGGATATTCAATTCGTCTTTTACTCCACTCTCTTAGGTTCAAGACTGTTGGCGCGATCGCCTAAATCATTACTCATTCAGTAACGCCCAATTTAGTTTATTACATGGAAACTGTTGCGATCGCCTTATCTCAACTAGAATACTTATATTCCTCATTCCTCAAATAAATGCCTACCCTACTTGTCAAAAACATCCATACTCTAGTAACAATGGACGATCGCCGTCGCGAGATTCGACGTGGTGCGCTGTTGATTAGGGATAATGTAATTGAACAGGTAGGGACAACCGAAGAATTAACCGATACCGCCGATGAAGTCTTAGATCTCGAAGACAAGCACATTGTTTTACCTGGATTAGTAAACACCCATCATCACTTCTTCCAAAACCTAACTCGTGTAACTCCCGCAGGACAAAATGGCGACTTATTTCAATGGCTGACGGCACACTATCCTTTGTGGGCTAATTTGACTGGGGAGAGTATGTATTATAGTTCTCAGTTAGCAGCAGCAGAACTAATTTTATCTGGCTGTACTACCGCTAGCGATCATCATTATTTATTTCCTAATGATTGCACCCTTGACGAACAAATCCGCGCTGTGGGCGATATTGGCTTGCGATTTTATGCTAGTCGGGGAAGTATGAGCGTTGGGGAAAGTAAGGGTGGTTTGCCTCCAGATTTTTTAGTTGAAAAAGAAGCAGATATCCTCAAAGATTCCCAGCGATTAATCGAACAGTATCATAATTGCGATCGCTATTCTATGCTGCGAATAGTTCTTGCTCCCTGTTCGCCCTTTTCCGTCTCTCAAGATTTAATGAAAGAGTCGGCTGCGATGGCGCGGAGTTATGCGGGGGTCAGGCTGCATACCCATTTGGCAGAAACTAAAGGGGATGTGGAGTATAGCCTTTCTAAGTTTAATTTAATCCCTGGAGACTACGCCGAGTCCGTTGGCTGGTTAGGGAATGATGTATGGCACGCTCATTGCGTTAAGTTAAGCGATCGCTCTATCGATAAGTTTGGTCAAACTGGAACTGGAGTTGCACATTGTCCCTGTAGCAATATGCGTTTGGCTAGTGGTATTGCACCTATCCGTAAAATGCTGAATAAAAATGTTCCTGTGGGCTTGGGCGTAGACGGTGCAGCTTCTAACGATGCCACGAACTTGTTTCATGAAGCCCGCCAAGCTTTTTTACTTGCCCGCGTCAGAGATGAAGATGCTTCGGTAATGACCGCCCGTGATGCTTTGGAGATAGCTACTTTAGGTGGTGCAAGGGTTTTAGGTAGAGACGATATTGGCTACTTAGCCCCAGGAATGGCAGCAGATTTTATTGCGGTTAATTTAGATAAGCCTGGTTTTGTCGGGACGCAACAAGACCCTGTTGCTGCATTAATTTACTGTCAAACTGATTATGTAGACTACAGCTTTATTAATGGTAAAAAAATTGTGGATCGAGGTAATTTAACTACTATTGAGTTTAAGCAAATAATTGAAAAGAGCAATCAAATTGCAGTAAAATTAGCTTCCAAATAACTTGCTCTTTTGAGCTTTGTCCCTACTGTATTGCAGGGACTACCCACATAATTCCCATTAAATTCTTTTCAATTAAGCAAAATTTCTCCATAAACGTCAACATTATCCCTAGAAGAGTTATCAGCATCAGTAGCAAAATTGTTGCTAAATTCAGGTAATGATTTTAATGATGCTACTAAGGGAGTGCGGTCAATACTTGCTTGTTGTGCCAAAGTTTTGGTAAACATAAAAATAGCACCGCCTTTTCCTTGACCTGGATTTATCCCGTTGCCAGCGATCGCCTTATTATCTATAAAGGTAGTCCGAGATAAAATTAATTGACCAGAACGAATAAAAATAGCACCGCCCAAACCCGCACCACTACCGCTATAACCAACTCCACCATTGCTTCCACCAAAGAGACTTTTTCCTGCTTGACCTGAGTTGCCAGCTATTTTTCCATTTCCGCCAAAACCGCCACTTCCTCCTCCTGCGCCAAAACCGCCGTTTCCACCATTTCCACCATCACCGCCGTTTCCGCCTTCGTTTCCACCATTTCCACCATTGCCTGCATTGCCAAAACCGCCAAAACCTCCCCCTCCACCATAGATAACTGTGCCGATGCCACCTTGATGAAGTAAACGCAAGCCACGTCCTTCTAAGGCGGAGTACTGTTCACCATCGATTAAATCAAAACTACCAAATATTCCTGTTCCGCCATTACCGCCATCACCGCCATTTCCGCCGTTTCCTCCTTCACTACCTCCGTTACCGCCATTGCCACCATTGCCCGCATTACCAAAGCCCCCAAAACCACCTCCACCACCAAAAACAATACTCCCAATGCCGTTTACTCCAATGCCATTTACTCCTGCTACAGCACCGCGATTGACATCATATTTATTATCACTGCTCATTATTTCTATCTCTTGCTCTTCTGAAGGAAAATCACCTAAGTTATTGAGAGTAATTCCATTGATGTCGGAAACTGCCCCTCTATTAATTTGCAAATCGTGGTCATTTTCGATAATACGACTATTGAAAGGGACTTGAGCTAATTTTTTTAGATGTTTGTTCACCCTCGCACCATTGCCTCCAATTGCCCGATTGTGGCTAAAAGAAACCTCACTGAGAATCACCGTTCCCTTGTCGATAAATAATCCGCCTCCCATTCCCGCAGATGCACCAGTACCATTATGACCATCTTTTCCTTTAGCTAAACCATTGTTAATAGACAGCTTATTAATACTTACTTCTCCTTGTTCGATGTAAAAAATTTGATGAAGATCGTTACCGTTAATTACATCGTTACCATCGCCGATAATTGCTAGATTGCCGTGAATTTTGGGTAAAGGAGAATTTAGAGCGATCTCGCCACTGACTTGACTTAGATCGATCGCATTATCATCTGGATACTGATTGGCTAAGGCGATCGCCTTCCTCAAAGAACCCGAACCATCGTCATCGGTTGTTGTCACCATAATTCGAGCGGGAATTGAATTTATTTCTGCTGCATGGGTTGGAGCAATTGCTAGTCCAATCCAGAGCCAAATTAATAATAAAAATAGCCTTAATAACTTTGATGAATTCATTAAATCGTATATAATGAACATAAACAAAAGCAAATTTCAGTAACAATAGCTACCTTTTTGAAAAACATGAAAAACAATTGGCAAAACTATCTTCAATGGGAACAATTACCCGACAACATATCTTCTCCTAAACCTTATAACTGGTTATCTCGACTATTTACTAAAGGGCAATCTTCTTTAGCTAATACATTAGTCCGAGAACTATCTTTATTTAGACAAGCCGAACATTTGGAAAGATGTAGCAACTTGGATTTAACACAACCAACCAAGCGCACTCAAATTAGTGAATTTACTTTAGCCGAATCTTCAGGGACAACAAAGCGATCGCTGATTGACGCACTTTATGGCAAGTCATCAGAATCCTAAAGAAGATATTATTCTACAGCATTAGGAAAATTGAACAGCCTCACCTGCAACATAGGTAGCTGTTACCGCTCGTTCATCCCCTAAAATCATCATGGCAAAGGCTTTTTCAGCTAATTCTGTGAGATTTTTAGATTTAGCATTGGGGTTACGCAGTTTCATTGCAGGTGTAGCTTGTAAATCCCAAACTACAAAATCGGCTTCTTTTCCTGGTTCAAAACTACCGATTTTATCTTCTAAGGAAAGAGCTTTAGCTGCCCCCAGAGTAGCTAAATAAAAAGCCTGAAATATGGATAAACTCTCATTTTGTAGCTGCATCACTTTATAAGCATCGCACATAGTTGTTAGTTGAGATAGGCTTGTTCCTGCGCCGACATCAGTAGCTAAAGCAACTTTGATTGGGGTTTGGCTAGATTTGGCTTTGTTGAGTTGAAACAAACCACTGCCTAAAAATAGATTGGAAGTTGGACAAAAAGCGATCGCCGCACCTGAGTTTGCCAGTCGCTCAAAAGCTGAATCATCTAACTGAATACAGTGAGCAAAAATAGTGCGATCGCCTACTAAGCCAAATTGTTCGTATACATTCAGGTAGTCTTTACTTTCAGGAAACAGTTCGGCAGTAAACTGAACCTCTTGAACATTTTCTGCTAGATGAGTATGTACGTAGACATCAGGAAATTCAGCTTTTAACTTACCTGCTAGAGATAATTCCTCTGGGGTTGAAGTGATAGCAAAGCGGGGAGTAATCGCATAAAGCAATCGATCTAACCCATGCCACTGTTGAATTTGTTCGCGAGTCTGTGCGTAAGCAGCTTGAGCATCATTAAGCAAAAAATCTGGTGCGTTGCGGGTCATCAACATTTGTCCCGCGATAACGCGCATTTTTCGGCCTTGTGCCTCAGAAAACAAAGCTTCTACTGACTGGGGAAAGATAGTAGTTAAGACTACAGCAGTTGTTGTCCCGTTGCGTAACAGTTCGTCGAGAAAAAAAGAAGCAATAGTGCGACAATGTTCTGCATCTTTAAATTTGGCTTCTGTAGGAAAAACATATTGATCTAGCCATTGCATCAATTGCTCTCCATAGGCAGCAATTATCTCCGTTTGGGGATAATGAACATGAAGATCGATTAAGCCTGGAGTAATTAATTTGTCTGGATAGCTAACAATTTCATCGTTAGCATATTGTTCTTTCAAGTCCTTATAACTTCCCAAGGCTACGATCTTGCCATTTTCTACCACCAGTAGCCCATCGCTCAGATAGCGAACGCTATCCGACTCTGATTGATAAAAAGGATCGTCAACAAAGTCTAAAAATGAACCACGAATTATTTTAGTAGATGATGACATAGTAAAAGATATCTTTTGAATAATTAATACTCAAACTCAAGTTTTAATTTACTGATTTCCTTTATAGCTTTGGGCTTTCTGTTCATTTTGTTTGGTTTGAGAATAGGTTTGCTTTTGCTCAGTTTTATATTTGCTTGACTGTTGAGAGTTTGGATAGTCTTCTTGTTGTGAATAAGTTGGACTCGATTGGCTTTGGCTTTGTTGAGCGGGTTTTTGCTCACTTTGAGAAGACTGTTGAGTTTGTATCGCCACATAATCTTGCTGAATCCAACCTTTGCCTCGATCTTCCTGCTCAAATTTAACGTAATCCCATTGTGTACCCCGATTCCCTTCGATCTGCTGGATCACAATAACGCGATCGCCTTTTTGAGCTTTACCTAAAGGCGACTTTTTGGAATCTGGTTGGGGATAAATTTTAATTGGGCGATCGCTACTGGGAGCAGTTAAAGTAGCAGCTTGATTGAGTTCTTGATTATTTTGATAATTACCATAAGTATTAGCAGCTAAAGCAGTGGAGACACCACCTAAGAAAAAAGCGATCGTCGTAACTAAAATTAAAAGCTGGTGGCGCACTCGGTTCAAATTCATCTTAAAACTCCAAAATAAATTAATAAGTAAATCGAAACTATTTAGACAAACTAATTATCACAAATCATTCAAAATCGATATTTGAGCAAGTCTTTAAAACAATTGGTTTTATCCAAAACGCAACGTCATAAAGACAAATCTAATTACAAAAATAACTGCCAAAATCCAGGTTACTAAAGGTACTTCTTTAGCTTGACCCTTAAAAGTTTTCAGCACGGGATAGCTAATCAAACCAGCAGATAACCCTGCTGCGATCGAAAATCCCATCGGAATAAAGAAAATAGTCAAAAAAGCAGGTATTGCTTCGGTCAAATCGTCCCATTTAATATTAACAATGCTCATCATCATCAACACCCCAACAATAGTTAATGCTGGTGCAGTGGCAAAGGCGGGAATTGCTTCAAAAATCGGGGTAAAAATTAAAGAGATAAAAAATAAGGCAGCGACAATTACTGAGGTAAATCCCGTTCTTCCTCCTTCGGCTACCCCTGAAGCAGATTCAACAAAGGTGGTAACACTAGATGTACCCATAATCGCTCCTGCCGTAGTTGCGATCGCATCGGCAGAAAGAGCTTTATTGGCTCTAGGTAATTCGCCGTTTTCATCAATGTAACCTGCTTGGGTACCCACTCCCGCTAGAGTACCAATCGTATCAAACATATCCACAAACAAAAATACTAGCAGTACGGCAATAAAATCGATGAAATTACTCCCATTAAGCCCACCCAAACCAACGAAGGCTGCGCCAAAAAGCTCTTTGGGAAAAACAGGAATCGCAGCAATTCCTTTGGGTGCAGCAGCTATGCCAAAAACCCAACCTAAAATGGCTGTGCCTAAAATACCCCAAAGTAACGCTCCTTTGATGCGTCGAATCATGAAGAATGCCGTCAGAAAAATACCGAATACAGCCATGAGCGTTTGGGGTTGGCGAAAACTTCCAAAGGCAGTTTTGGTTACTTCATTGGCAACTACTAACCCCGCACCACCTGTTTCTGTCGCACCACCCAAACCAATATAAGCAAGAAACAAACCAATTCCAACAGTAGTAGCTACTTTAATTGTATTGGGAACGGCGGTAATTAGATGTCGGCGAATATCGGTAACTGTCAAGCCAATAAACACCAATCCCTCGACAAAGACACAGGCTAGAGCTAATCGCCAATCAATGTTTAGTCCTAATACTACAGAGTAGGCAAAAAAGGCATTGATTCCCATACCAGGGGCAAGAGCAAAAGGGTATTTAGCCAATAACGCCATAATCAGCGTACCAATACCTGACGAAACTGCTGTGGCAACAACTAGTTCGGTAAATAAATCTTTGGGTTCGCTAAGGAAAATGGCATCGGATAAAATTAACGGATTGACTACCAGAATATATGCCATCGTCATAAAGGTAGTAATTCCAGCCAAAATCTCAGTGCGGAAATTAGTCCCATAACCATCAAACTGAAAATAATTAGCGATCGCACCTTGCCATCCGCTCCTGTCAGGCGTGGCTCTTACGTCCTTTCTCTCCAACACATCTTTTTCAATACTCATCTTTTCATTTTTATTTCAGCATCGTTTTTTGTATACGGTATACTTTACAGCTCTGTTTAAAATATTTTGTAATTTTAAATACGTTTTTTCTGAAAAAAATCTATACAGTATCGAGTAGTGATGCTTACCAATTAATGAGCAATGACCTTAGAAAACAATTCACCAAATAATTGGGCGCGATCGCCTATAGTTTTAATTGCACCCTTCTTTTTTCTCGGCACGGCAATGGTAGCAATGAAAGCTATCATTAACGATACTACGCCTTTATTTATGGCTGGGTTTCGTTTAGTTCCTGCTGGAATTATTATTTTGCTATTAGCAGCGTGGTGGAAATTACCCCAACCCAAAACCTGGCAAGCTTGGTCGTGGATAATATTGTTTGCTCTTATTGATGGAGCAATGTTTCAGGGTTTTCTAACAGAAGGATTAGTTAATACGGGGGCAGGCATCGGTGCAGTATTAATTGATGCCCAACCTTTGGTAGTGGCAGTTCTCTCTAGATTTCTGTTCGCAGAATTAATTGGTTTATGGGGTTGGTTAGGTTTGACTTTAGGATTGATTGGGATTTGTTGTTGTGGACTGCCAAATCAATGGATCACTAGCCTAGTTTCAGGAAATTTTAACTTTTTACAAAGTCAATTCACTTCTCTTAGCTGGCAAAGTGTACTCCAAAGCGGTGAATTATTGATGCTTTTAGCTGCTCTTTCTATGTCTTTTGGCACAATTATGATTCGTTATGTACGTCAACACGTAGATGTAGTTGTGGCGACAGGCTGGCATATGCTCTTAGGGGGAATTCCTTTATTAATTGCCTCTGCATGGACTGAATCCAATCAATGGAGTAATTTAAATAGTACGGGTTGGTCAGCTTTGGCTTATGCGACTTTGTTCGGCACGGCATTAACTTACGGACTCTTCTTTTATTTAGCTTCTATCGGTAACCTTACTAGTGTCAGCGCACTTATATTTCTGACACCCGTTTTTGCTATGTTGTTTAGTTACATATTTTTGTCAGAAACGCTCACTTTTATTCAATGGATAGGTGTTGTTTTGGCTTTAATCGGTGTGATGCTAGTTATTCAACGAGAAAAAATTACTGCCAAGCTAAACTCTCTAGTAGATGAGCCAGATAGCCTGACTAATCCAAATTAACTTATACAAAAACAGTTAACTTTATTTTGCCCTGCTTATTAAAACTCAATTGTATACTGTATACAGCTATACTTTTGTTCTCAGCCAATAATGATAATTTTGCCTATTATCAACAGGTGTGAGAGTCAAAATGAGTATTCCAAAAATAAAACAATGGCAGTTAGAATCTAGCAGTAGATTTAATTTAATCAACACTTCAATTCTATTATTCTTACCTTTTGCTATATTATCGACCTCGGCACTTGAAGCTACAGCATCAGAAAAAGTGAATAGCTTCGACGACACTAGCGGGATGTCGGAGGTTAATAATGTTAGACAGTTAAAATCAAAAAAAGGTTTGGAAAGCCGTGATGATAATAGCGAAATGTCTCAGGTTACCAACGTTCAGCAGCTAAAAGATGTTTCGCCCACAGATTGGGCTTATGAGGCATTACGTTCATTGGTAGATCGTTATGGTTGCATTGCTGGTTTTCCCAATCAAACTTATCGCGGTAGTCAACCCCTGTCTCGCTACGAATTTGCTGCGGGTTTAAACTCCTGTCTCAGTCAAATCGAGCGATTAATTGCCTCGTCAGGAAGCGTTTCTCAATCTGATATAGATACTATCCAACGTTTAAACCAAGAATTTGCAGCAGAATTAGCAACCCTTGGTGGCAGAGTCGATGAATTGGAAAGTCGCACTGCTGTATTAGAAGATAGTCAGTTTTCAACGACAGCCAAATTTACAGGTAATGTATTTCTGAACGCTACAGGTGCAACTGCTGGTGATGATGTTCTAGCTGAAACGGCAAGTCTTGATGGACCCTTTAGTCTTCGCAACGCAGGGCGGGATGCAAATAATAATCCTCTAATCAGCAACATTACCGAAGATCCAGAAATTACCTTTAGTTATTACACTTGGTTAAACTTTGATTCTTCATTTACAGGAGAAGATAACTTAACAGTTCAATTAGTTGCAGGTAACGGTAATTCTCCCGCTAACAATTATATTTCCGCAGGGCTTTACAACACTTTTGGCGTTCCATTTACCGACCAAACAGGTGCAGCGGGAGGTGCAAATTCCGTTGGGCTACGAGAATTATCATATGATTTTCCTGTTGGTGAAAAGTTTAGGGTTATAGTTGGACCTAGAATTAACTGGTATCGCTATTTTGACAACAACAACTATACCTTCTTCCTTACAGGCGCAAGTAGCTATAACTCTAGTGGTGGTACTTTAGTAAATCCAATTGATCGCGGTTCGGGTGCAATAATAACTTATGATATTATTGATTCATTAAGCTTTAAAGTCGGTTATTTAGGAGAAAACACTGAGTTTTTACCCGCAGAGTTCTTTAATACTTCTTCTGATCCTAATAAAGGCTTATTTAGTGCTACTCAAAGCCTCACTGCCGAATTAGATTTGGCGATCGCCGAAAAAGCAAATATTCGCTTATTATATACCAGGGCTACTATAGATAATAATCAACCGATCCTGGATGCAAATGGCAATGTCACAGGCTTTGGTGTAGGTGGGTCAACAGGCGAACCCATCTATGGTGTGGCTGATGATGGTTTTGGCGGCACAATTGGAGATGCGCCTTCTGATACTTTTTTAGTTAACTTTGACTGGACAATTTTTGATAAGCTGGGAGTATTTGGACGCTATGAATATGGCAGCACTAGCATTAGACCGACAAATCCCGCTTTAGACAATGGTAAAGTGAATGCTCAGTCTTTCCAGGCTGGATTAGCTTTCCCTGACTTGGGCAAAGAAGGTGCATTAGGAACTTTATCTTTTGTAGTTCCTTTTGACGTGCTTGATGGAGAAGAGTTTCTAGTATCTGGTTCGGGTGATGGAGGTACTCAATACGACTTTGAAGCTACCTATAATTTCCCTGTAAATGATAACATCTCTATTCTTCCTGCTTTTTATCTAACAATTAACCCCAATAACTTTCAAGATAACCCCGATATTTATGTAGGTAATTTGCGGATGCAGTTTAAGCTATAGTCATTACTGAGCAAAAATGAAAGAATTTAAAAAACGGACTAAACAAGTTAAGTAAATTCTTTCTTAGCTTAATTCAAGCAATATGAATTATTGCTTGAATCTTCGGCTTTGCTGCATGAATTCCAAGAAAGAATGATATGAATCAGGTGACAAGAGTGTTTGAGGGGAAGAGAAGTTATTGGGGCAATAAAGTTTCTATTCCATCCTCTCTACTTCTCCATCTCCATTACTTCACTTGTAGCTCGCCTTATTGGTAAGATATACAAAGAATTAGGCATTCTCAAAAAAGGACATTGTATCGAAACAGATCGTTCGTGAATGGTAGCAGAATATATCGGACATACTGCCCCCAAGGTGGATAAATTAATTGAATCAGCCTTAGATGGTGTTTTGTTTATTGATGAAGCCTATACTCTAAAACCAGAAAACGCGGGTAAAAATTTTGGGCAAAAAGCGATTGATACTTTATTAAAAAGAATGGAAGATTATCGCGATCGCATTGTAGTTATTGTCGCAGGTTATAATCAGGAAATGTCTCGTTTTATTGAATCTAACCCAGGATTGCAATCTAGATTTACGCGCTATTTCACTTTTGAAGATTATCAACCAAATGAATTATTAACTATCTTTCAAAAAATATGCAATTCTCATCATTATAAATTAGACAAAGCAGCAGAAAAAGTATTACTAACAAAATTTACAAAGTTATTTGAGGAGAGAAATAAAAATTTTGGCAATGGTAGATTGGTACGCAATCTTTTTGAGAGAACTATAGAAAAGCAAGCCACAAGGCTAACTAAACTTTCTGAACTTGATCGAGAAAATATTGCCACCATCATGATAGAAGATATTGCTGTATA
Source organism: Waterburya sp. (assembly GCA_965218645.1). GTDB lineage: Bacteria > Cyanobacteriota > Cyanobacteriia > Cyanobacteriales > Xenococcaceae > Waterburya. The sequence continues at coordinate 3,569,510 of OZ244627.1, forward strand.
GCATTTCTCAGTTTACTAAAGTACATCTAACTTCTGCCTAGCTGCGACGAACAAGCCTTGCTGCCTAGCTGCGGTGGGTACACCTTGCTGCCCTCTGCCTTAAAACGATTTACTTTGTACCTGACTAATTTGAGAACCGCTATATAGTCATGAGTAATCTTAAATATTATTGTTAACGCAAATAACAAATCGAAAAAACCTCCTGATCGGATTTAGTGATCCAGCGTCAAGAGGTTAAGTAATATCCACCTTAGATTATACAATTACATTAGACCAAACTGAGCCAAAACTCCATGTCCAGTATTCATTTCTAGAATAATAGCTGCAACAAAACCAATCATCGCTAAACGACCATTCCAGATTTCTGCATAATTGGTAAAGCCAAACTTGCCTTCTTTCTTTTGCATAATTAATTACTCCATTAGTTGCAGAGAACTGCTTAGGTCAACTATTCTTAACTAAGTGTAACTTTTTTACATAAAGCGTTGCAATATACTTTAGATAATAAGATTGCTTTCACAAAAACTTTTAGCGTTCTAAGCAGAGATCGAAGAAATTAGATTTCTTTGATCGTCTAAAACCGATCCTCTTACCCTGGAGTGAAGACAAAGCATACCGCTACAGGCTAATTTAATTATTAAGATTGGCAATATAAACAAGATAGACCGAGCGTGATTACCACAGAAACTTTAGATTTATTAGAATGGCATCGCCTATGCCAAAACTTATCCACCTTTGCAGCGACGAAACTGGGGGTTGTGGCAGCGCGTCAGTTGAAATTGCCGAATACGCAAGCAGAAAGCGAAAGACTATTAGCCCAAACAAACGAGATGTATAGCTTAGAACAAGAGTTAGATTCTGGCTGGACTTTCAAAGGAATAAAAGATGTAGGTGCAGCCTTAGAAAGAGTTAGCATCGGCGGGGTACTATCGGCACAAGAGCTTTTAGATTTGGCTACTACCTTGGCTGGGATGCGCTATCTACGTCGTTTAATTGACAGCAAAAGCGAATTACCTACCCTGACCAAATTAGTTGCCGATGTCCGCACCTATCCTGAAATTGAAAAAGACATTCATCACTGTATCGACGATCGCGCCGAAATAGCCGATCGCGCTAATCCCAAATTAGCAGAAATCCGCAGCGAAATTAAAAACCTGCGTAGTCGAATTTATAAAGTGCTTCAGGGCATTATGCAGCGTAACTCTACGGCAATACAAGAAGCCGTAATTACTCAAAGAGGCGATCGCTTTGTTTTACCAGTTAAGCCAGCCCAGAAAGAGACAATTAAGGGTATTGTTCATGATGTTTCTAGTACGGGTTCAACCTATTATATCGAGCCAAATGCAGTAGTAGAACTAGGTAATCAGTTACGGCAAAAGGAACGCCAGGAAAAGCGGGAAGAAGAAATAATCTTAAAAGCTCTATCAGAAAAGGTAGGGGAGGTGCAGTCAGATTTAGAGCAAGTTTTAGCTGTAGCCACCATGTTAGATCTAGCTACAGCTAGGGCGCGATATGGCTTATGGTTAGAAGCAAATCCTCCCAGGTTTATTGATACTGCAAAAAGCGAAACCACAACCTTACGTCGTCTGCGTCATCCTTTGTTAGTTTGGCAACAACGTCACGAGGAAGGAACAGAAGTAGTTCCCATTGATGTTTTAGTAAAACCCGAAACAAAAGTTGTGGCGATCACCGGACCAAACACGGGAGGTAAAACCGTTACCCTCAAGACAATGGGCTTGGCTGCGCTTATGGCAAAAGCAGGAATGTTTGTTCCCGCGCAAGTGCCTGTTGAGTTGCCTTGGTTTGATGTGATCTTAGCAGATATTGGCGATGAACAGTCTTTACAGCAAAGTTTATCGACATTTTCGGGGCATATACGCCGTATTAGTCGCATAATTGCAGCTTTAAAGGATAATGCTGCTGCCAACTCTCTAATCCTTTTAGACGAAGTTGGTGCAGGAACAGATCCTGTCGAAGGAAGTGCTTTGGCGATCGCCCTTTTAAAATATTTAGCAGAACACGGCTTGTTAACTATTGCCACAACTCACTACGGGGAATTAAAAGCTCTTAAGTACGAAGATACTAGATTTGAAAATGCCTCGGTAGAGTTTGACGATAGTACTCTTCAGCCTACTTATCGCCTGCTGTGGGGGATTCCTGGGCGTTCCAATGCCCTGACTATTGCTCAACGTTTAGGCTTAAATAGTGAGATTATTGAACAAGCCCAATCTCTGGTGGGTACAGGTTCAGACGAAGATGTAAATCAGGTAATTGCAGCTTTAGAAGCACAAAGGCGAGAACAAGAAGCTAAAGCCCAAGAAGCAGGAAAGCTATTAGAACAAACCGAGCGTTTTTATGCCGAAGTATCAGAAAAGGCGGCTTCTCTTCAAGAAAGAGAACAGGCATTAAAAGTTTACCAGGAACAGACGGTACAAGATGCGATCGCTCAAGCCAAAAAAGAAGTGGCAAAAGTTATTCATCGGCTACAGCAGGGCGATCAAACCATGCAAAAAACCCAACAGGCGACAGAGGCTTTAGATAGAATTACAGCTAAAGAATTAGCGAAAACTCAAACACCAAAAGCCAAAAAGCCAGGTTACAAGCCAAAAGTAGGTGAAAAAATCAGAATTCCTCGCCTCAATCAAACAGCAGACGTACTCAGCTTTGATGAAGATACGGAACAGCTAGCGGTACGATTTGGCATTATGAAAATGAATGTCGGCTTGGCAGAGATTGAGTCTCTTGACGGACAAAAAGCCGAAGTCAAGCCTAAAACCCCAGCCACGAAAAAACCTCTGGCACAAACCCAGCCAAAAAAACCTGCGGTGCTGGTAAGAACTTCTAAGAATACCTTAGATATACGTGGTCAACGGGTAGATAGTGCCGAAATTGAAATAGATAATGCGATCGCCCGTGCTATAGAATCAGGAGTACTCTGGATAATTCACGGCAAAGGTACAGGGCGTTTACGTCAAGGTGTGCATGAATTTCTTAAACGCCATTCTCAAGTAGATAAGTTTGAACTAGCCGAACAAAAAGAAGGTGGTTCTGGAGTGACTATAGTACATCTTAAATAGAGTCAGGGAATTTTCGCAACCGACTATTTTGCTCTTGATTTATTAGTCAAGTTGATTTTATAATCATTTTGCGTCTGAATGAGAGTCGGTAATTAGTGATGGAAGAATTGCTTAAGGCGATCGCTAACAGCAGTATTGAACAACAAGTATCTTTGTTACCCCAAGCGTTAGAGTACGGAGAATCAGGCATTGATTTTTTAATCGATCGCCTAAGTAATTCTGAACTGGAAGTAAGAGCAAGAGCTTATGATCTTTTACAAGATGTTGAGTCGGAGAAAGCACGAAAAGCTATAGCCCCAGGACTTTTATTTAATTCAGGAGATAGAGTCTACAGCGTTTATCAATCTGGTACATCGTTTGATGACAGTGGATACTATCTCAATGACAATATTGCCTATTTTGACGAGTTTGATCTTTTCGTTGATGGGGAAGACTACTTTTACTATCATGAGAAAGAGGAATTTTGCAAGAGTAAACGTTTGTTTTGCTATTTGAACCAGGACGCAGCAGAAGAAAAAGCAGAAGCTTTACATAGAGAACTTATTCAAAAAGAAAATATTGGCGGTCTTGGTTTTGAATGGGAACAAAAAGATTCAAGTTTTGAGCAGTGGTGTGTCGAACACAATATTGATTATGATAAAAACAATTGGAAGAGTAGAAGCGATGTATTAGATTACCTTTACTTACCAGAAAATATTGAGTTACTTAGTAAGTTTTGGAAAGATGGTATAGGACGTTTTGCCTTTGTCCAAGAAGAATTTATTCAGCAAAAGGTTCAGTTAAGAATTGAAGAAAAGCTGACTCAAAGAACATTTGAAGAAAACATAGTGGCAGAATTTATTGCCAGACCAAAAGATCATCAACAAAAGTCTTTTAACTTTCTTATTAGAGCTTGGGAAAGCGATCGCAGCAAAACTTATTTACTACCTGAGTTTTTGAAGTATGGCGAATCAGGCATGGATTTTTTGGTCAAATGTCTTGAAGATCCCGAATTAGAAATTAGAGCAACGGCATATAAACTCTTGGGAGATATAGAGTCGGAGAAAGCACGAAAAGCGATCGCACCTGGACTTTTATTTAACCCTGGGGATAAAATTTTTTATGTTAGAAAAAGCACAATGTGGTTTGACGATCATTGTTATAGGTTACATCAGCCCTCAAATGTAAATAAAGAAAGACATTTAATTAACTACAATGACTATATCAATCAAAATTATAAAATCATCAGATTTGATAAAGTAGCTTATATAATTACTTTTGCTCCATACTTTATTAATTATCAGCAGGCAAAATTATCGGCAGAATTATTACACAATAAAAGAATATCTGAAGTAAGCATTACAGAATTCGATCTTAAGGACGATAGAGAAACAATTAAACAGTGGTGCGATTGCTATGGCATAACACAAGCAGTCAATGATCTTCAAACAGAAAAGGATCTAAAACAAGGTTTGGATAGATGGCATAAAATCTACGGTATATCAAATTCTAAAGACTATATCTATTGGTCAACTGTCGAAAGTTACTTAAAATCCAGCGAAAACTTAGATTTATTAAATTGGCTTTGGCAAGATTTAGTAGGCAGTTTCGCATTTGTCACTAAAGTAGTTTTTGATAAAACTACTTATTTAAGTATCGATCCATATTATTCTCAGATCGTGGGGTATAAAGACACATATAAATATTCTTATGGTCAAGATGTAGAAGAATTATCATTATCTTCAGAAGAATCAGAAACAAATTCACTATTAGCAGCACTCAATAGTTCTCAGTTAGAAATTAGAAACCTTGCTTATCAATTGTTGCAGGGAATTAAATCAGAAAACGCGCAACAGGCTATTTGTCAAGGAGTAAGACTCAACCCTGGAGACAAAATATACAGCGTTTATCAATATATACAGCGTTTATCAATCTGGCGTAGAATTTGATGACCAGATGTATTATATGCTCAAAGATGATATTGATTATATTGAGCAACTTCGTAGTCAGATTAATAATAGTCATGAATACCCAAGGGTATATTCTCAGCGCATATATTGCTTTACAGATAAAAAGCAAGCTAAAGAAGCAGCAGAGACTTTACATCGAAAGTTAATTAAAGAAAAAAAATTTGCTTTGGAATGGGGTAAAGCAAATCCAAATTTCGATCTAAAAAAGTGGTGTATTGACAATAATGTTGCTTACAAAGATGAGTGGGAAGAATCTAAATGGGATGGCATAGATAGTTATACTGCAATTTTTGAAATTAAAGAACTAATTGCTGACGATGAACAGCTAAGGGACAATTTGAGACGAAGTAGATATATATATCATCCAAGACAGATGGACACTTGGTGTAAAGATAATCATATTTGTTATGAGCAGATTTGCGATGATAATCATCCCGACTATTGGCACAATTATAGAAAAGTTTTGGATTATATAAATTTGCCAGAAAATATTGAGCTATTAAGCAAGTTTTGGAAAGACGGTGAGGGTAACTTTGCTTTTGTCAAAGAAGAAATTGTGCTGCGAAAAGTATACATAAAAATCGGCGAAGAACTTCATAGTCAAGCTGAAGCCAGTAATTTATTTGCCGTGTCAGAAGAATATCGAGAAGCAGCAGGCAACTTATTAGTAGAAATATTAGAAAATAGCAAAACACAGGCTGAATCTAAATTAAAAGCACGAAAAGTACTGCAAGATCTTGATTGGGACGAAATTCCTTTTTAAAAATTTCACTATTAAAGATTATTTATTAAATGAAAGGATTAAGTATAACGGCTATTGGCTTGAGGGGTTTTGATGAGTGTCTGGATATTTTTCACACTCTAAAGTCACCTTTAAAATTAGATTATCTGGAATTAGCGATTGGCAGTAAATGCGAGATCGATCGTGACTATCTAGATATTCCTTTAATTCTCCACGATTCTTGTTTATATGATCGCTATTTTCGCTATAGACTAGATCCTTTACAACCGTTAACCTGGAAAACTTACGCTGATTTCACTACCAGTCATAAAGTTTTAGCCGTATCTCTTCATCCACCACCAAGAAGTCATTGCAGTCAAAAAGAATTAGAAGTGGCAATGATAAAAATGCAGAAAGCATTACAAGTACCTGTGTATTTGGAGGTGGTGCCTTCGGATAAGTATTGGTGTTCTAGTATCCAAACTCTAATTGATTTTCCTTTATTACTCGATGTCTCTCATGTAAACATTTGGTATCAGGGTAACACCACTGCAACTAAAGAGACTTGTCTGAATTTGCTTAATTCTGATTCAGTGGGGGCAATTCATCTGAGTCATAATGCAGGAAAAGCAGATACTCACGATCTCATTCCCAATAACATTTGGTTTAATAATTATTTGGAAGAATGGAATGATGATTATTTGGTTACTTACGAAAGCTTGCCTATTGATTACGCAGCTTATGAAAGGCTAGATAAATGTCGTAAATTTGAGCTTGATAGTTGAAAAGTGCGATCGCCCTTACGAGATATCTGTAATAAACACCATTTAATTTGGTATTATTAATCAATTTAAAAACACCAACTAATACACCTGATCGTGATTGCCAATATCAATAAAAACAGCGTTTCCATTATCTGTAAAGTAAAATAAAACTCGCTCGTCATATTCTACGCTAAAGCTCCATAAGTCCTTCAGTTTTCCTGATAACTTATGAGTTTTGAGACTTGAATCGAAAGGATCTTTAGTAAATACTTCTATTTTTGCCCAAGATCTAGATTCTAACTCTGTCTTGCCTTTAATTCTTTTTTTGAACGATCGCCGAAAAGATGAACTAAAGCTAACCTTGATCATTAATCTTCAATTAATTGTTTTAATTCATCAACATTCGAGGAAAAAATTAATTTACTATTTTGCTCTTCAAGACGGCTTTTTTGATAGTTACTATATATTGCTTCGCGTCGTTCCTCACGTAAGTATTGAGCTAAGAGTGCCTGAATTTCCAGTTTTTCTTCAAGGGAGAGGTTTTTAATTGTTTCAACTATATCACTAAAGCTCATAATTTAATTAAATACTTTTCAATCATTGTGCAATAAATTTAGCACAATATAAATAGCTAGTTAGGCTTTTCTCAAAAGTAAAACTTTGCTTCTGAAGGGTAACAAAAGCAGAGTTTTGACAATCTAAGAATAATTTTGCCGAGCTATAAAGCTTTTAAATTCGCTATAACGTTTGGTTTAATAATTATCTACAGAAATGGAGTGATGATTATTTAGTTACTTAGGAAAGCTTGCCTATTGATTACGCAGCTTATGAGAGGCTAGATAAATGTCGTAAATTTGAGCTTGATATTTAAAAAGCGCGATCGCTTTCGCCTGCGAACGAATATATATATAAGTGACAATAATCGCTATAATTTACCCAAAATATACCAGTTAATAAAATGTTTGATTTTCTTAATCCTCTTTTAAATCGTCACCCAGAAAAATATAAAGCTGACGTAGAAATTTACACTTGGGCTACTTGTCCTTTTTGTATTCGTGCCAAGCTATTAATGTGGTGGAAAGGAGTTGAATTTACCGAATATAAGATAGACGGCGATGAACAAGCTAGAACGCAAATGGCTCAACGGGCTAATGGTAAAAGAAGCGTACCCCAGATTTTTGTTAATAATCAGCATTTAGGTGGCTGTGACGATCTTTATGATTTAGATGCTCAAGGACAGTTAGAACCATTGTTAATTAAAGAATCTAGTTCCGTTTAATTGTAAAAGGCGATCGCTCTATCAAGATAACTAGCGATCGCTTTTTTGTTGTATCCGTTTTTTTTACTTGAATTTGGTTTTCTAAGGAGGAAAATAAGTACATCGTAATCCTATAGCTCCCTAGACTAAGATAGTAGATTGACTAGGAAGTAATTCATAAGCTATTACTAACAAACATAGAACCTCTAAGCTGTAATAGTCATAAAATCATAATTGAAAACCAGTATGAGTAAGTTAAGCCTTAAACCTAAAGCCCGTAGTCGAAACTCCAAACGTCAGGAATTAGAAGTTGACCCGATCTTTCTGTTGCTATTGGCATTGGGAGTTTTTCTAGTCACCTATGTTGTAATTGGTATTGTGCCACCATTGAGGCAATCTTATGTTGGGGTACTACTATTTGAAAGAGGTCCTATTCAATACTTAGTAGTGGCATTATCAGCGATAGTGTTGTCCACTACTATATTGAAATTTTTGCTGCTGAGAAAGGAATATACTGCCTTGAGCAAAATATGGATTGCCGATCATATACCTTTAGATCAGCCTGATGCTCATGAGGTTGACTATTTTCAGCAGAGGTTGATGAAGGACAATAACTTAATAGCACTAAGATGTGGGCGGATCTTGAAAGCCTATGTAAAAAGTGGCGATCGCACTGTGGCTAACGAGTTTGCTCTAGATGATTCTTCTTTTTATCTGAGTGCTTCAGAATCTTCTTACTCTGTACCTCGTATTTTGGTTTGGGCAATTCCTCTCTTAGGCTTTATTGGTACGGTCGTAGGGATTAGTAGCGCGGTTAATAATTTTTCTGGTCTTTTAAACACCGCTGGAGACATCGAAAAAATTAAAGCGGGAATTGGAGCAGTAACACAAGGCTTAGGTGTAGCATTTGATACTACTTTGCTAGCACTGTTTTTGAGTGTACTGGTTATGATTCCCTTGGTGATAGTAGAAAAGTACGAGTCTAAATTACTTTTGGGAATTGATGTCTTTATCAACGATAAATTGTTGCCCCGATTAAAAAAGAAAAATGAACAGCTAGATCCAGCAACTATCGATCGAGCTGTAGAAGGCGCAATCAAAGAATATTTTCCCCAACCTCAAGACTTGATCCAGCCAGCCAATGCCTACGCTGAACAAGCTGCCGAAAGACTATCTAAAGGATTTTTATCTGAAATAGGCAAGGTTCAGGACGTTAGCTCTCAGGTTATTGCTCAAGTTACCGAAGTCAGAGAAATGGCAGATCGCGATCGCCATGAGTTTCTGAGCTTTTTTGCCGAGCAACAGCAAGCGAACCAAGAGTTAGTCGTGCAAATTCGCGCAATTTTAGAAGAGATTAGAAGCAAAAATATGGCAGTTGCCAACGATCTCAACGCTCAAACCCAAGGAATTAGCAACCAGCTAGAAAAAGCTGCTCAAGTTTTAGAAAGTAGAGTTGGTTCATTAGAAACCGCAACTCAGAAAATGACTGATTTTCAAGAGATACAGCTGGGTTTAGAAAGAAGTTTTGCTTCCTTGGAAAAGACTGCCCAACTAGAAAATGTTCTAGCAGGAGTTAAAGATAACTTATCTCAGCTTCAGCCCATTCTCCAACAGCTAAATAAGCCTCGTCGCATCACTTTTGTCGAACAGGACAATGGTAATAATTCTTAGTAAAACTAGACAGCATTTTTTATGTCAAGGCGTAATATTCATCGCAAAAAGCAGGCAGAGGTAGAGCTATTTCCCTTTCTCTCTGTTCTTGCCTGTACCATTGGTACTTTAATTTTATTAATTATCGTTTTAACTACCCAAGCTTTAAAACCTCAAGAGGCTGTTGTAGTTGCTAAAGCTGAAAAGGATGGTAAAGGTATTAATAAAAACAAAACTCCTCTTTATATTGAATGTCGTCAAGATGGTTTTATAATTCATCCCAGCAAAGAATTTGCTCCTAGAGCCGATATATACGACCAAAACTCTCCCTTAAGAAAAACAATTGCCAAGTTAAAAGCTAACAAAGATAAACAGTATTTAATTGTTATTTTGCGTCCCGATGGTTTGGAAATGTTTGATAAACTGCGCGCACTCGTAGACAAAGAAGGAATTGATATTGGTTATGAGCCTTTAGAATTTGGCTTGGAACTAAAAATAGAAAGTTAAGACTAACAAAATAAACTAAATTTTAAAAACTAAAATTATTAATGAGAAGCAGAGCAAGGCGAACAACCAATTATGCCAGCCAAAATTTAGATTCTTTTTTAGATATTCTGACAAACACTGTTGGCGTATTGATGTTTATCAGTTTGTTTGTAACTTTGATCGCCACTGGTAGTAACCCTAAAACTACAGTAACAATTCAGACTCCTTTATCCTCTCCAACCAAAAAAGAGTCTTTGTGGTTTGAAATAAAAAACAACAAAGTAATCTACCTAAACCTGCGTCAAGTAAGAGAAAAAGAACTGGAATTGACAGAGAACCTGCCTAACTGCAATAAACCAGCAAACGGCTTAGATTCACCTGCGAGTCTAAGTAATTACCAGTCTTGTCTACTAAGCGTTTTGGGTCGTCAAAGCAACTTTAGAACTAGCACCAAAAACTATGAGGTTCAAGCCGTAGACGAAGGTGTATCTTTGCTCTTCAGACCAATATCTGAAGAGGTAGGGGAGACAAATAGCCAGCTAGCGGCAGCAGATTCTCAGTTTAAAGAAGTTTTGTCTCAACACAAACCCAATCAAGACTATTTGGTATTTATTGTTAGACCAGATAGCTTTGAGACTTTTCGCGCAGCTAGAAAACAAGCTTGGGATGCTGGGTATCAGGTAGGTTGGGAACCCCAAGCTCAAAACGCGCCGATAAAAATCCGTACTATACTCGGTTCTGAACTTCCTGGAGGTCAGTCTATCGGTGTGCAGTAGGATGAGGAATGAGGAAAGAAAAATTGCTTGAATTATAAGTTGAAATTATGACTATAACTACTTATAAATGGTCAATTGAAGAATATCACCTGCTAATTGAATCTGGACTATTAGAAGGAAAATCTGTTGAGTTGTTAGATGGTGAAATAGTTGAAATGAGTCCAGAACGAGAAGAACATAGCTATACTAATGATGATGTGGCAGAGCTACTACGAACAAAACTCAAAGGATTAGCTAAAATACGTGAATCTCATCCAATTACTTTAAACAATTCCCTTAATTCAAGGGCAAGTGAGCCAGAACCCGATATCGCAGTCGTTAGATTACCCAAGACTATTTATCTTCAGCATCATCCATATCCTGAAGATATTTATTGGTTGATAGAGGTGCGACCCCCTAAAGAGTTCAGCAGTTCCTTCAAGTCGGGAAACCCGCCCAACGGACTGCTTCACCGCGTCGCCGTCAGGCGCAAACGTCCGACTCAAGCTTCCGAAATAAATTCGGAAGTCGCGGACTTGGGAACGCGCACCTTTGAAGTTTCCAACAAAACTTTAAGTAAAGATTTAGCAGAAAAAAGTATCATTTATGCCAGTAACAACATTCAAGAGTATTGGGTAATAGATTTGGTAAACAAAAAGCTAATTGTTCATACTCATCCTCAAAACAATAGCTATTCTAAAATAACAGAATATACTGATGGTTCAATTTCTCATTTGGCTTTTCCCGATCTTGAAATTGCTCTAGATCAACTTTTATTGTTTTAACTTTTTTATTGCTCATGAAAGCATTTGTAGGTTTATTAAATTTTTCGATGTGGGCAGGTTATGTTGCAGCGATCGCCATTTTCTCAATTCAAAACATTAAACCTGTATCGCTTAAGTTTCTCATGTTTCAATCTATCAATTTACCCGTAGGAGTATTATTGACTTTTTGTGGCGCAGCAGGAATAATTATTGGCTGGTTCATTCCCTTATTATTTTCTAGAAGAAGAAGAGCTAACTTGTAACTTTATCTAAAAAGCTAAAAGCGCAGCGCATTCGCGCAGTCCGCACTCTTAGGGCTTCGATGCTTCGCATTGTGTAGCTAAAAGCTGATAGCTAAAAACCAGTTAATTAAAAACGTAGTCCATCAAGCATGAAAACTGCTGTAATATCATTGCTTTTGAGAAGCCAATTTATCTGCCCATCTAGTAGTCTCAGGCAAACGGTATTTTGTCAAACAGCCCATCACATATTCGATCGCCGTAGGCAAACTGATCTTGTGTCCTATTGATACATAAATAGGCTTTACTTTGGTGCGCGATCGCAACACCATGCCGATAGTCTCATCCTTATCTATTAAAGGCTGCTTGCTACCTTTGGCTAAAGCAACTTCTTCGTGTTTACCAATAAACAAGGATTTTGCTACTCCAATAGTGGGAATATCTAACAGCACTCCTAAATGAGATGCCAACCCTAGGCGACGAGGATGAGCCAAACCTTGACCGTCACATAGAATAAGATCAGGGATAGTATTTAACTGGGGAAAGGCTGCCAAAATTGCGGGAATTTCGCGAAAAGAAAGATATCCAGGCACATAAGGAAAAGCTGTAGGAATACGAGCGATCGCTTTTTCCACTAACTCTAATTCTGGATAACTCAATACCACTACTGCTGCTTTGGAAATAGCATAGTTAGCTTCAAAGCCAATATCTACTCCAGCTACATATTTAACCTCTCCCAAAGTGTCTGTGGTAATTACTTGATGTCTTAATTGCTCCTGAATTTCCTTGGCTTCGGCTACAGTTTTGACCCAGGGATGGTTAAAATTAATTTTCAATTTATCTACTCTCATTTGCCTTACAACTTTTATTAAGTAACGTTAAGATGTCTGTAGCTGATTCCCTTCAGCAATTTTTATCACTAAGAAAATTTGTGAAAGCCTGGAAAGTTCTCGAAAAAGCCACAAAACAAAAGCTGATTAACTTATTTACGGCAGGATTGCTATTCTGGATTAGCATCACCTTATTATTACCAACTTTACCTACTTATATCCAAGTAATGGGCGGTACTACTCAACAGGTAGGAATAGTAATGAGTTGTTTTGCGATTGGGCTTTTGGGTTCTCGTACTTGGTTAGGAAAAGTAGCAGATTACCGTAGCCGAAAACTAGTGATTTTAATTGGTGCGCTAGTAGCAGCTATAGCACCTATAGGCTATTTACTGGTTGATTCTATAGTTGGTTTAGCAGAGATTAGGGCTTTTCACGGCATTAGTATCGCCGCTTTTACCATTGGCTATAGTGCTTTGGTAGTGGATTTAGCACCGCTACAACATCGAGGAACGTTGATTGGCTATATGAATTTGGCTGTGCCGATTGGGATGTCTGTAGGACCAGCTATGGGGGGATTTTTACAGGCTAGTGGCAAACTATTTGTTCGCGATGGTACGGGCTACGAAGTTGTATTTATAAGCTCAATAATCTGCGGTATTTTGGCTTTTTTATTGGCTAGTCAAATTAAAGAATCAGCCTTACCAGAAGCAGAATCTCAACCAAAGTTGAGTAACAGTAGGCGAGATTTTTGGCAGTTAACCAAAGATCCTGGTTTAATTGTGCCAACTATTATTTTATTGCTGGTAGGTTTGGTTTTTGGGACTTTAGTTGCTTTTCTACCTTTATATATTAAAGAGTTGCAGCTAAACTTTAATGTAGGATTATTTTATACTGCAACGGCGATCGCCTCTTTTTCAGTCAGACTGTTTATTGGTCAAGCAAGCGATCGCTATGGTCGGGGCTTATTTATCAGTGGCGCACTTGTTTGCTATATTATTTCGATGGTGTTGCTGACCTTGGCACAGACTCCCATCATGTTTATCTTAGCTGCGATCGCCGAAGGAGCAGGAGCAGGAATACTAATTCCTTTGGTTTTAGCTTTAATTGCCGATCGCTCCTATGCCCAAGAAAGAGGACGGGTTTTTGCCTTGTGTATGGGAGGATTTGACTTAGGAATTGCCCTAGGAGGCTTTATTCTTGGTTCTCTATCTTTTGTCTTAGGAGGTTATCAAGGCATCTTTGCCTTAGCTGCAATCTTGGCTTTAGTCGCCCTAGTCATCTTTGTGACCCAAGCAGGCAAAAACTTCCGTCATTCTCTTTACTTTGCCCTGGGAAAAGCTCAGGATGTTTATGCCCTAAATAAATAGTCGACGTAAATCCAGGATAAGCCTATTGTTCTTGTTCCATCGAATTAGACTGTACTGACCCCAACTGTTGTCTAACGTCATCAATTGCCAAATTCAATTGAGCAATTTTGTCTTCTAAACCATGACGAGCTAGTTCAATACTCTCTTCACTATCAAAAGGTGTTGCTTTACCACTGCGTAAAATTGTATTATCTTGTTCTACAACTTGTTTCTCGCTGCGATTTGCCAGTGCTGTCCCCAGCAGTCCGCCAACAACACCGCCAATAATTGAACCGAAAATAAATCCACTGCCAAAACCATTCTGTTGACTCATAGTAATCAAACTACTTAATACTGTTTATTTGAAGTTTGGTAATTTAAGTGCCAAAAGCGCGATCGCCTGCGTCCCCTAAACCAGGAACTATATATCCTTTGCTGTTTAATCCTTCATCGATAGTAGCCGTATAAATTTCTAGTCCAGGATAATTTTCGCTCAATTGTCTAAGAGCAGGAGGAGCAGCAACCACGGAGACAATCCGAATAAACTCAGGCTGGACACCTCGACTAACAATCTCCTTCATTGCCATCATAATCGATCCTCCCGTAGCTAGCATCGGTTCAAGGATAACGATTCTTACTTGGGGGTTAAAGCGATCGGGTAATTTATTTAAATAACACTCAGGTTCAAGAGTTGATTCATTCCGTGCCAGACCTAAATGATAAATCCCTGCTAAAGGCAGAATTTGTTGCACTCCATCTAACAATACCAAACCTGCTCGTAAAATTGGTACTATTCCCACAGGCATCTCAGGGTTAATAAATGTGGCAGAGCATTCTTTTAATGGGGTTTGGACTACTGTATCTAAAGTAGGCAGCCAATTTCTGGTCGCTTCATAAGTCAACCATCGTCCTAATTCCGTCATCGCACTTTTGAATAGCACAGAAGGTGTATCAACGTCCCGTGCAACCGCCAGCCAATGTTTAATCAAAGGATGTTCTGGAACATAAACTCGCAGTTGTAAAGTCATATTGGCAAAATATTCTGTGCTGAAAAACGTCGAACCTACAGCAAGGTTAGCATTACGTAGCCATTCTACAAACCTGCCGCCAGCTTCTAAATTTAATTCTGCCTAATATTTTACCGATAAAAATACCAATTAAATCGATCTACATCTTTGATCGATCCAATGTTTAGCTTGACGAATAGCATCTATACTGGTCATAGCAAAAGGTACAGCTACAGCACAGCCTCGCTCATGATTGACCCATGCTGCATAGATACAGTGTCCATCTAATTCGTCACGGTCTATTTCTACTTTGCAGCCACGATAAGCAAAAGAGAGAATAATCTGAGGATAATTAGGCTTCATTATGGTTGTTCAAAAAACAAAATTGACGGTATCGAATCAAATGATTGCTAATAAATGAACTATTTACACGCTCGAATTAGCGACTCGTTCAAGTTTTACTGGTTTTGTTTCTCGCTTCAACAATTTCCCAAATTTCCTGCCATCTATTAACAATTATGCGCCTCATTTTGTTTGATTGCCATTGAGGAATACTACGGGTTTGAGAGTTTTTGAATTTAGTCACGATACTCATTTGTTAAATATGAATTAAGTGAGCGGATATAGAGTTAAATATCCAAAATATCCGCTCTTGTTTTAATTTCTACTTACGCAGCAGCCAAATTTTGAGCCACAAAATCCCAATTGACTAATTTACCGAGAAAATCATCGATATAAGCAGGACGTTTATTTTGATAATCGAGATAGTAGGCATGTTCCCAAACATCCATAGTTAGTAGAGGAACTTGTTCGCTAGTTAGAGGATTATCAGCATTCAGAGTTTTAGTAACTTTGAGTGTATCGCCATCTAAAACTAGCCACGCCCAACCACTGCCAAACTGAGTCGCACCTGCGTTTTTAAAAGCTTCGACAAATTTGTCAAAACTACCAAAGTCAGCCTCAATTTTTTGAGCTAATTCTCCTGTAGGAGTACCACCGCCATTGGGTTTCATACATTGCCAATAAAAAGTATGATTCCAAGCTTGGGCAGCATTGTTAAACAGTCCAGCTTTGCTGGTATCTTGGGCGATCGCTTTGATGACCTCTTCAATAGATTGGCTATCTAATTCTGTTCCTTTTACTGCGTCATTGTATTTACTAACATAGGCAGCATGATGCTTGTCATGATGAAATTCCAAGGTGCTTTGAGAAATTGATGGTTCTAAAGCCTTGTAGTCGTAAGGAAGGGATGGTAATTCGTAAGCCATTTTTGTTTGTTCTCTCGCTATAAAAAATTGCGGTAGCCAAATATTTGGAACATTGCTTTTGTTATTAGCGTGATTTTGGCAGCAAATAACGGATGTTAAGCCTATTTCCAGTCCTTTTGCTGATATTACCGTAGTTTTGATAAATAAAAAATGCTTATCCCCAGGAGGGGGAATCAAGTGGTTTGAGGAAAGACCAATTGAGAGTAACCCTGCTGCTGAATCTTGCTGAACATTTTACTAAAAGCGATCGCTCGGCTACGGATCATGTAACCGCCCTCAAAAAAAACGAATATCTGGCGACAAGTTACCTGTAGACAAGTCCTTTATTACGAAATAATTTCAAGTCGGCTTTTTTTACTTCCAGTCAACCAAAATAAAAATGTTTTGTAAATGTGTTGCAGTTTATTTAAGATTGTATTAAAATTAAATTTCAAATAAATCAAGTCGTAAATTTATGATCAAAAGTAAGCAATTTATAGGTTGGATGTTAGCAGGGCTAATCGCTAGCGGTGCGATCGCTAGTTGTTCTTCTTTCCAAGGTAAAGCTAGTAGCAGTAGCCAAGCCCAAGCACAAGAGCCAGAAGAAGCCAAGCTGACTTTAGTTTCCTACGCGGTTACTCAGAGTGCCTACGAAAAAATTATTCCTAAATTTACGCAACAATGGAAAGCCAAAACTGGACAGGATGTAGTTATCGAGCAGAGTTATGGCGGTTCTGGTTCACAAACTCGCGCTGTAATTGATGGTTTAGAAGCAGATGTTGTAGCCTTGGCATTAGCTTTAGATACCAAAAAGATCGAAGAAGCAGGATTGATCGAACCAAACTGGGAACAAGAGTTACCCAATGAATCGATCGCCCATAAATCCGTAGTGGCAATAGTTAAACGGGATGATAGCGTCAAAGTATCGAAATGGTCGGATTTAGCTAATCCAGGGATTGAAGTAATTACCGCTAATCCAAAAACCTCTGGTGGTGCGAGATGGAATTATCTGGCTCTCTGGGGTTCTATAACCCAGGCTGGAGGAAGCCAGCAAAAAGCAGAAGCCTTTACCGAAAAAATATTTGCCAACGCTCCTGTATTACCTGAAGATGCCCGCGAAGCGAGTGATGTTTTCTATCAACAGGGACAGGGTAATGTCTTAATCAATTACGAAAACGAAGTCTTACTAGCTAAACAAAAAGGCGAAACTTTGCCTTACATTATTCCTACCGATTACAACATTTCAATTGATAGTCCAGTAGCGGTAGTCGATGCCAATGTGGATAAGCACGGTACAAGAGAAGTTGCTCAGGCTTTTACTGAATTTCTTTTTACTCCTGAAGCACAACAAGAATTCGCTCAAGCTGGCTTTCGTCCCATCGAAACAACTGTCAACAAAGAATTTATCAAACAATATCCCGTAATCAACAAACTATTTACCGTCAAGGATTTAGGTAGCTGGGATAAAATCCAGGGGCAATTTTTTGATGATGGTGCAGAGTTCGACAAAATGATGACCAAAATCAACCAAAAATAGTTTTAAGCATCAATTAATTCTACTTAGCAAAAATATTCAGGTGTAATTATGAAAAACCAAAAATCGAATCTGCAAACAATACTGTGAAAATCTTGACTCTTTGAGGGTCAAATTGGCTCTTAAAATTCCCAAGCATAATTTTTCTGAGTTGATGCTATGGAATGTAGCTCAGGTCACAATGGTCGATTTACAAATTATTTCCAAGTTACCAGGTAATCAATAGCGATCGCTTCTTGATGCAGTCGCTTATGGGGGAAACCCCCAAGACCGCGCTGCATCGCTTTGACTGGTATTTGGTAGAAATTTTGGGAACATTTGAAGATTTGTTTTTTACAATTAATTGCTGGGAGGAACTAGGAGTCGAAAAATATTTGGTAATTCCAGCTTAATAGTTGCCTCAGTAAACCATAAACCATAAATTTATGACTAGTCTTCAATCCAAGTTGCGATCGCGATTGACTCGCAACTATCAGCAAAGCAACGCCAAGAAAATTTCCCTTCCTTGGGTAATGACCATCAGCTATTTGAGCTTGATTCTACTCTTGCCTTTGGCAGCTTTAATTACTAAGTCTCTAAGCATCGGCACGGTTGAATTTTGGCAAACTGCTACCGATCCTGTTGCCCTGTCAGCTTATCAAGTTACCTTTGTCACTGCTTTAGCTGCGGGGATAATTAACGGCATTATGGGAACTTTGGTTGCTTGGATTTTAGTCCGCTATCAATTTCCTGGCAAAAAAATCGTCGATGGGGCGATCGATATTCCCTTTGCTTTACCTACTTCTGTAGCTGGCTTGATTCTAGCAACTATTTATAGCAATAATGGCTGGATTGGACAATTCTTTGCACCTTTCGGTATCAAAATTGCTTTCACTAGACTGGGGGTGTTTGTGGCAATGCTGTTTATTTCTTTACCTTTTATCGTTCGTACTTTACAGCCAGTATTACTCGAACTCGAACCAGAAATCGAACAGGCAGCTTGGTCTTTAGGTGCGTCTGACTCTCAAACATTTTGGCGAGTTATTTTACCGCCATTAATTCCCCCAATTTTAACAGGGGTAGCTTTAGGTTTTTCTAGGGCGGTAGGAGAATACGGTTCGGTAGTCATGGTGGCATCGAGTATTCCGTTTAAAGATTTAATTGCGCCTGTTTTAGTGTTCCAAAAATTAGAACAATACGACTACGTTGGCGCAACGGTAATTGGTACAGTGCTGCTGTTGGTTTCTTTAATACTCTTGTTGCTCATCAATCTTTTACAGCAGTGGAGTCGTCGCTATGCTCGCTAAACCTAAATTATCAGCAGTACTTTTACCGATCGCCTTAATATATTTATCACTGTTGCTATTAATACCAGCGATCGCCATCTTCTATGAAGCTTTTCACCAGGGCATTAATGTCTTTTTAACCTCAGTCAATCAACGCGATTTTTGGCAGGCTACGATCTTAACTTTAATCGTTACCGCGATCGCCGTTCCCATCAATACGATATTTGGTCTTTGCGCTGCTTGGGTAATTGGACGTAATCAGTTTCGCGGTCGTACTTTATTACTCAGTATTATCGATCTTCCCTTCTCAATTTCTCCCGTTGTTGCAGGGTTAACTATCGTTCTGCTTTACAGTAAAAATGGCTGGCTTGGTGGTTTACTTGAAAGTTTAAACATTAAAATCTTGTTTGCTATCCCAGGAATTGTTTTGGCGACTGCCTTTGTCACTTTACCTTTCGTCGCCCGCGAAGTCATTCCTATCTTAGAAGAAATCGGCGAAGAACAAGAAACTGCTGCCCGTACTTTGGGCGCGAGTGATTGGCAAGTTTTTTCTCGCGTTACTCTACCGAATATTCGCTGGGGCTTACTTTACGGTATTTTACTAACTAATGCTAGAGCAATGGGTGAATTTGGGGCGGTATCGGTAGTATCTGGCAGTATTTTGGGTAAAACGGCTACTCTACCAATTTTTGTCGAACAGGCTTATAAAAACTATCAGGCAGAATCGGCTTTTGGTGCAGCAGCAATTTTAGCTTCATTAGGGGTATTGACTCTAATTTTCAAAGAAATACTCGAAACTAGAACCCGTCATTAATAAGCTATCAATATTCATCATTAAATAAACTAATCATTATGAGCATTACAATCTCTCAGGTATCCAAAAAATTCGGTAACTTTCAAGCTTTAAACAATATCGATTTAAACGTCGAACCTGGAACATTAGTCGCTTTACTCGGTCCTTCAGGCTCTGGTAAATCTACTTTACTCCGAACGATCGCTGGTTTGGAAACTCCCGATCGAGGTAGAGTTAAAATTGGCGATCGCGATACTACCCATCTTGATATTAGAAAGCGTAATATCGGTTTTGTCTTTCAACACTATGCTTTATTTAAACATTTAACAGTCAGACAAAATATTTCTTTTGGGCTAGATATCCGTAAAAAAACCCGTAAAGTTATTAAACAAAGAGTCAACGAACTATTAGAACTAATCCAACTTCAAGGTTTTGGCGATCGCTATCCTAGTCAGCTTTCTGGCGGACAAAGACAGCGCGTGGCACTTGCCCGTGCTTTAGCAGTACAGCCAGAAGTTTTACTCCTCGATGAACCTTTTGGGGCATTGGATGCCAAAGTCAGACAAGAATTACGTAACTGGTTGCGCCGTCTCCACGATGAGGTACATCTTACTAGTATTTTTGTCACCCACGATCGCGAAGAAGCAATGGCTGTAGCCGACAAAATCGTGGTTATGAACCAAGGTAGAATCGAACAAATTGGCACCCCAGCAGAAGTATACGAGCATCCAATCAATCCTTTTGTGATGAGCTTTGTGGGTGAAGTTAATGTTTTGACTCCCACTAGTCCGATTTTAAGTAATACTTATCAGTCTGGCTCTAACTCACGCTTTTTCATTCGTCCTCATGATTTTGAAATCTGGTCAACGCCACAAAAAGATAGTGTTCCAGCAATAGTTCAACGAATTGTTCATTTAGGCTGGGAAATCCAATTGGAGTTAATCCTACGCGATAATTCTCTAGTTACTGCTCATTTAAATCGAGAAAAATTCGCTCGGCTCAACTTAAAAGTAGAGCAAAAAGTCTATCTCGAATCGCTTCAGGTTAAATGTTTTGAGCAATCTGAACAAAATCATTCCACTCTTCAACCATTAAGCATTGGTTAGTAGTTTAATTTAACTAAATTTTTCGGACATGAAAGATAAAATATAGCAAATCGTGGATATCGAAGTAAAACCAAATCAAGTAAATTCAAAACAATTAAAACGGAGAAATTCTTCTCGTATTCGAGATCACTTGGCAAACGAGCGTACTTATCTAGCATGGATGCGGACAGCAATCTCTTTAATGGGTTTTGGTGTCGTCATCGTCCGCCTGCGCTTTTTTAGACCACCTATAGCTACTACTCCTGGTAATGGCTGGAAGTTAGGATTGATCTTTTCTTTGGTAGGACTCTCAACAGTACTGCTCTCAACTTATCATTATTTTGCTGTACGCCACGATATAGACGAAGATACATATGAACCGCCCGACCGTTGGGTATTGATTTTTAGCTTAACCATAGCACTTCTGGGCGCGGGCATTATTTATTATGTTTTTACTCTGCCACTAAACCCAATTAATACTCTGATTTTTGAATAAAAAATCACAAATTATAGCTACAGCCATGAGGCTGATAAATCCAGTTGAAATTGGTTTTACGCGATCGCCTTTGGTATTCTCAAATAGAGATATTTCCCTATTGATTGAAAGCAATTCCAGGCATTTCAATAAACTTAGGTAGTTGTTTAAGGCGATCGCACCATTGATTAATAGCAGGATATTTATCTAATCTCACATCGCCTTCTGGTGCTAAAGCAATATAGGGAAAACAAGCAATATCGGCGATGGTTGGACGATTTAAGGCTAACCACTGATGCTGGTTTAAATGTTGTTCGATTATGGTTAAAATTGACTCTGCTTTTTGTTGGGCAGTTTTTAGATTAACAGCAATGCCAAACTTTTTATTGAGTCTGGCATCATTTGGACCACGTGCAATTTCATTTGCTGCTATAGACAACCATTGAGTTACCTTTGCCATTGCTGCTGCATCGCTTGGCAACCAAGCCTCTCCACCATATTTCTTAGCGAGGTAAACTAAAATTGCTTGGGAATCTCTCAAAATTAGATCGTTATCTTTTAATACGGGAATTTGTCCAAAAGGGTTTAATTGCAAAAACTCTGGTGATTTATGTTGCCCAGCCATAAAATCAATGGGAACAAGTTCGTATGGAATATTCAACAGCGATAAGAATAAACGTATTTTATAGCAGTTTCCTGAAAGCTCCAAGTCGTATAATTTCATAGTTAAAATTTCCCGAGCATTTTCATTTTGTTGTACATTGACTGAATAGATTTGATCGAACTCTAATACGTTGCCATCTGGATCGCGAATAAAACAGACTCTACGGCGTTCTCCGAGATAAAGTGGCCCTTCTGTAACTTGAATATTCTCCTGTCTTAATTTGGTGAGTACTAGCTCTAAATCATCGACAATAAAAGCTGGATGAGTTATTCCTGGATACTTAACAGGTTCATCCATGAGAATATTGCGATCGCGTTTTGCTCCATTAAAAATTAAATTAAGATAAACACCATCTGCCGTAACTAACTCGCTTGCTTGGTCTGTAGGAAAATACCTTTCTTCGATAAATCCTAGTTTTTTATAGAATTTTAGAGCTTCAAAGCGATCGCTAACTCGAATTCCTACGTGATCGTAATCAATAATCTTCATTATTTTGGGCTAAAGTCTAGTTAATTTTTGTACCGAACGTTCCGTATAAAATTACTATACCGATTGTTCGGTACAATGGCAAGACAACAAACAAATGTATTTGCCAAAACGACCTAAAGTTTTTCATGTCCAAAGAACAAGCGATCATCAAATTAATTCCAGCTTTTAGACAATATGGCTATGAAGGTGCAACATTATCTTTGCTTTCAAAAGCCAGCGATCTAGGTAAGGCTAGTCTGTATCATTATTTCCCTGGTGGAAAATCAGAAATAGCTGCAACTGTATTTGAATACGTCAGCGGTTGTTTTGTTGCTCGAGTGTTGAAGACTTTACAGGGAGAAGATGACCCAAAGTCGAAAATTCGAGCTATGTGTAGTAGTCTGCAAGAGTTTTACGATCGCGGTCAAAAACCTTGCTTTTTAGCCATTATGTCTTTTGGTGAAGCTGATAATCTGTTTCACGATCGAGTAAAAGCATCATTGAAACAGATAATCGAAGCCATAGCCAAAGTTTTGACAGATGCAGGAATTGAACCAAATATTGCTTGGGAGCGATCGCAAGATGCCATTGCTCAAATCCAAGGAGCATTAATTTTAGTCAGAATTTTAGAGGATACCGAACCTTTTGAGCGGATGATCGGCAGTTTGCCCGAAAAGTTGTTAAGTTAACTTCTGTATAAGAATAATTGAGCCAGATCGACGCAGCGACACAGATGAGTCAGAATCTAGATTAGAGATTAAGAAAAGTAAAGCCAAGGCAAATAATTATTTACCTTGGCAATTTACCCAAATCTTCATCAAAGCTTGATAAATTAAATCTTGGCTTTTTTGACGTTGACCTTATTGATGTTATTGTTTTCAGAAATGTCAGATACTTTTGCTTTTGGACCGCTGTATTTAGGAATCTGATTGCCCAAAGTTCCTTTATCGTAGTAACTTTTTGCATAACGACCATGATAAGAATAGCGATCAAAGTCGTTTGGCTTGACTCCATTAACTACCATTCCTAATACCTTTTGTCCTGTAGTAGCCAAAGCCTCTTGAGCAAGCTCCGCGCTTTCTTGTTCAACAATTCCCGGTCTAGTTACAAAAACAATGCCGTCTACTAGCTTGCTCAGGGTAAGTACGTCTGCGGTAACAGGCAAAGGAGGTGCATCGATAAGAATTAGGTCATATTCTCGGCGAGAGCGACCTACAAAGTCGCTCAAGGCAGGAGAGTCAAGTATAGCCAACGGATTAGAACTAACCATACCACTGGTTAACAGGCTTAAATTTGGCGTAGGCTTTTTGATAATTGATATCGGATTGACATGATTAACAACAATGTCTTTCAAGCCGTGGTTATTGTCTACATCCCATAAATAATGTTGAGAAGAACGGCGTAGATCTCCGTCTACTAATAAGACTTTGCGACCCAGTTGGGCGATCGCTGCTCCTAAGTTAGCAGTTACCGTTGATTTTCCTTCTTCAGGAACAGAGCTGGTAATCAAGATTACTTTAGGTGGTTTATCGCTAGTCAAGAATTTAAGATTTGTCTGAATCATGCGATAAATTTCGCTGGTGAAAGAATCTGGTTCTTCCCTGGTAATAATTCTGCCCTGATAGCTAGGTGGCTCTAGGGGAGTAATACCAATAACGTTATAGGCAAACCTCTTTTTAATTTCTGTTAAAGTCTGAAGAGAGCGATCCTGCATTTCCAGCAAAATAACGGATAAATTCGCCAAAAATGCGCCTAAGATTATCCCTAATCCCATTAACAATACCCTGCCAGAGCTACCTTTATCTGGAACAGAGGCATATTCTACAATATCAGTATTACCACTTTGTTGATTTCCTGCTATTTGCGCTTGTTGTAAGCTATCTAGTAGTGTCTTAAATGTTTTACCAGCAGCTTCTGAATTACGAACTAATTCTTGATCTTTCTTTTCTAGACTCGGTAGTACTTTAGCCCGCTTTAGATATTGCTGCTGAGATCCATACAGAGATGCAACCTGTCTTTGTAGGCTCAATTCGTCAATTTTTAAGGTAATAAATCTCTCTAACTGATTTTCTTTAGTTCCGTCTTTACTGTTTAATAAACCTTCAGATACATTAACTCCCTGTCCTACACTACTAGCAATTAGTCCTTGTAGCTGCCGTGTCAAGTCATTTTTCTTTTCTAGGAGACTGACAATAGTAGGGTGATTATCATTAAATCTTTGACGCTGTTTAGCTAGCTCTGATTCGGTTGCGCCTAGCTGCTCTAAAATACTTTGAACTTCAGGAGAAGCTCCTAATTGATTAGCAGCAATAGCCTGATTTATATCTAAGCCTATCTGACTCTGTAGCGCAGAAGTTTGAGCCTGTGTACCCTGTAGTTCAGAGCCAGTGGTTGTTATTTGCTGGTTTAATGCTCCTAAATTAGCAACTAAATCTTTCTTCTCTTCACCAATATCAATAATGTTATTTTCGGTTCTAAATTTAGAAATATTAGACTCTGCCTGTTCTACTTTGGTTTCAACAGTCGGCAACTCTTTTTGAATGAAATCTCTAGCTGCTTCAGGTTGAGACTGATTACTTCTGATTTGCTCCTGAACATAGACATCCATTAGGGTGTTTACTACTTTAGAGGCTAGTTTAGGGTCGGAACTTTTATATTTAATAGCAACTACATCTGTACCACCAACTAGGTCTGTAACCAGTTTTTTTCTAAAATCTTCAGGCTTTAAAGGTTCTCCTCCATCATCGGTTAGCTTTTGACGATCAATTACCTGTTGAATTACTGGTTCAGAAGTCAAAACCTCAATTTGAGTACTTAAGGGACTTTGAGTGTTCAACAGAGGTTGTAATTCACTTGTTTGTCCTCCAACTCCTGTCAAGCTGGCTGCGGTCTTCTGTTTAAACAGTAATTTGCCTTGTGCTTGATATGTTCTTTGCTGTAATAAGCTCAGACCTCCGGTGACTCCTAAAGTTAATAGAAATATCGCCAAGGCAGGTTTCCAGCGTCTTTTAACTTTAAGTAGATACTCGCTAAAATTTACGTCTAGGGAGTCTCTGGCAGAACCTGCTGATGCAGGATAATTGTTGATATTGGGGTCTTTAGAGTTATTACTCAACATATTTAAGTCAGGAAATTTTGTTGTTATGGTGATACTCTGATTTTTTTTAGTTATATTAGACAGTATTTTTAGTGTTTATATTAATACTTCATCTAAGGTATATCATGGGCTACAGAATAAACTGTCTCAATCGCTATAATCTTGCAAATAATCTTATGTATGTTTTATAACTTATCTATCCACTGTTTCGGAAATTTCTTTGATTTTATCCTCCGCTTATCTATTAGTTTTTCATGGCAGTCGAAGTAGCAGAACTCAATCTGCTGCATCAGATTTATGTCGGCTGTTAACTATAAAATTTAGATATAGAAATATATTAACTCAGCAAAATTACTTAAAAACTAATTTAACTTGTTCTGAGCTAGAAATAACCACAGTCAAAAATTTACCGATGACTCTGGTTGAAGTTGCTGCTTTGGAGTTAGCACCACTTTCTTTAAATGAAAGTTTGGTTAATTTTGCTCAGACAGCTTATCAAAAAGGTTACAGTAAAATTAAGGTGTTGCCTTTATTTCTCGCTCCTGGTATTCATGTAACCAAAGATATCCCTAACGAGATTACTTTAGCCACAAAACGGATTAATAATCATTTAACTATAGAATTATTGCCATATATAGGTAAATATTCGGGAATGATATCCCTATTATCTCGTGAATTTTCTCAACTATCAGGAGAAACAAGAATTTTGGTGGCACATGGAAGCTCTTTATCTACAGTAACTAAGTACTTTCAAAATTTAAGCGTCAAGTTGAAGGCAACTATCGCCTATTGGTCAATTAGCCCTAGCCTGAGAGAACAGGTAAAGGCGCAAATTGCTGCTGGCTATCAAAAAATTGCTATTCTGCCTTATTTTCTTTTTCCAGGCAAAATCTCCAGGGCGATCGCCCTGGAGGTTGAGGCATTACAGGCAGAGAATCCTCAAGTTGAGTTGATTCTAGGTCAGCCTTTAGGAGCTTGTGAATCTTTAGCGCAATTGATTTTTGAGGAAGTGGAAGGGTAAATATATGAAACAAGCTAAATATGTCGGCAAAGTTTATTTAGTTGGTGCAGGTCCAGGCGATCCTGGACTATTGACGGTTAAAGGTAAAACTTTATTGGAACACGCTGATGTGGTAATTTACGATGCTTTGGTAAGCCCAGAAATCTTAGCGAGCATTAATCCTCAAGCAGAAAAGGTTAATGCAGGAAAACGCAGAGGTCGTCACTCTTTGCCCCAGGCTCAAACTACAGAGTTATTAAAGCTTAAGGCTGAAAAAAGTGCTGTAGTGGTACGTCTAAAAGGAGGAGATCCTTTTGTTTTCGGCAGGGGTGGAGAAGAAATGGCAGATTTAATCAAAGCAGGAGTAGAAGTCGAAGTTGTTCCAGGAATCACCTCAGGTATTGCTGCACCTGCCTATGCAGGGATTCCCGTTACCCATCGTCAATATAATTCTGCGGTCACTTTTGTGACTGGACATGAGGCAACCGAAAAATATCGCCCTGGAGTCAACTGGCAAGCGATCGCCCAAGGCTCGGAAACTATAGTAATTTATATGGGCGTGCATAACCTACCGCAGATTATTCCTCAGTTACAGGCAGCAGGGATGCCTTTGAATACCTCGATTGCCCTTATTCGCTGGGGGACAAGACCAGACCAAACTCAGCTTATAGGTACTCTTAAAACAATTGTCGAGCAAATTGCAGCAGCCGATTTTCAAGCTCCTGCGATCGCCGTAATCGGTCAAGTAGTTGATTTGCGCTCTTTATTATCTCCCCGTAACAGTTAGGGCGGTTAAAGAAGAGACAAGGCATTCGGTCAGCGTTCCCTTGAGTCTTTCAGACGACGCGGTGAGACAGTCCGTTGGCGGGGTTCCCCCGCTTGAAGGAACTGTCGAACCCTTTGGGGGTCTGACCGCTTGTCTGTACTGAGCAGTTAGGAAGAATCTTTGCTGGTAATTAATTTGGTTCGGTATTAAGCTTAAAAACCCATGCCCTATACTTCGCCACAAATTTTTGCAGCAATTAGGTCTATTAAATGGGATGATATTTAGTAGACGGAAATGCTGCTTTGCAAGCAGCATATTCCCCGCCCAGTGATTTATTACCATCACTCTAGGAATCAGGCTGTGCTAACTAGAAATACTTGGTCTATCTGAGAAAAAATCCTAGTATAATACATAATTACTGAATCCTGACAATTTATTAATCATTTCGTCTTTGTTGATGAGATTTATATAGACCGTGCTTATGGGCTTTGCAGAACTGTCAATTGCTGATATTGCAGCAGAATACCAAATAAAAGAACAAGTAGTGTTTGAGCTTTGCGATCGCTTTAAAATCAATTACAAAAACGAACGCACCTGTCTAGCACTAGAAGATGCTAAGGCAATTATCCTGGAAATTCTGGCTGCTAAAGCTAATTCAGAAGCTAAATAAAAGTAACCAAACTTAGCTTCGATAGGTTCTATCTGCACTTATAGCGATAAGATTGTTTACTGTTTTTATTAAAAACTAGGTATTCTGTCAAGATAAATAACTGAAGATTATGTATATTGGTGCATTACAAATAGCATCACTATCAAATTAAAACTTTTGAGGAAAACAATGTTGAAGCGATTATTATTTGCTGCTGTAGCTGCCTTATTTTTGGCAATTCAATTTAATATTGGTAGCGTAAACGCGCTCGAATTAGATGAAAATATTCGTACTGTTCCCTTAAACGATCAGGGAGAGGAAATGGTTCTAAGTCTAAAGCAAGTAAAACAAGGACAAAAAGTGTTTGTTGATACTTGTTCTTATTGCCATAAAAATGGTGTAACCAAAACTAATCCAAACGTTAACTTGGGCTTGACTGCTTTAGCTGGTGCTTATCCTGCTAGAGACAACTTAGAAGGAATTGTTGATTATCTCAAGAACCCCACTACTTATGACGGGGAAAAAGATATTTACGAATTTCATCCTAACACTACCCGCTCGGATCTTTATCCTTTGATGCGCAATTTGACTGATGAAGATTTAGAAGCTGTTGCAGGACATATTTTAATCCAGCCTGAAATTCGTGGCATCCTTTGGGGTGGAGGAAAAGTCTACAACTAAATTTTGAAGCTAATAGCTGTCGGCTTTTAACCATCAACTACCAACTTAATTATTTGTATATAGACAGGATAAGAGATTGAAGATAAATTCTTCTGCTTTCTTGTCCTTTTTTTTGGCTAGATATCAAAAGGTGATACAAATTATATTTGCATTTCCACTAATATTGATATCATTACTAGTGTTGCCAGAATTAGTATAGATTCCACAATAATATAAGTAATAATTGTTTTCTAGTTAGCGATCGCAGTATTTAAGCCAATAATAGTAATATTAAAACGGACACTTTTAAAGAATTATGTATACAGTTTAAATAACCGCTAACAATAAGATTACCTGTTGATGCTTTTTCTAGGTTTTAAATTGAACTGACTTTATCTAATCTTTAAAGAGATAAAAAGATTTCGTAAACTAAAAGAAATTATGTACGTGCAACTTACTTTTAATTTTAAAAAAGGTTAATTAAATTACGGGTAAGATAAAAAAATTTTCAAGTCGTCTCTACCAATGGCTGATAGCGAAAAACGCTTACCTATTTTTTTGGCTAAAACTGTTTTACCAGTACAAGAAAATCCAGAAATGATAATTAATGTAGGTTTCATAAAAGCACTATTACCATCAGTGTCATTATCCAATTTAGTACTGCAAAACACACTTTATCGCCATAGAGAGATAAACAGTTAGATTTTAAGCTCAAACAAGGTCAAGACTGTATTTCTAAACTATCTTTAGTGTTGCAGCGAGTATAAGCATTCCAGGTAGTTAAATCGGGTGCAGGAAACCCCAAAATAGCAGAACGAGCTTGCTCGCTTAAACCCTTAACCATGCTAAAGTCTGCTCCCGCCACATTTTGAATATTATCTAGATTTGCCCCTGTCAAATCAGCGGCACGAAAATCAACGCCCTTCAATTCCGTGTTACCCAAACGAGCATTGCGTAAACTAGCTCCTGTCATAATCGCCTTTTGCAGGTTTGCGCCACTAAAGGAAACATCATCTAATATCGCCCCTGTAAAATCTGCCCCGCTCAAATAAGTTCCGATCATTTTTGCCCCTGTTAAGTTTACTCCTCGCAGGTTAGCCGTATTAAGATAAGCACCATTAAGACTAGCTCCAGGTCCTACTGCACCAGAACTTTTGTAGTTAAATTCTCCAGGAAAAACAGTATCGTTGTCGTAAATAGTGACTTGAAACTGAGTATCTTCTAAATTAGTATCCTTGAGATTAGCCCCACGTAAATCAGCACGGCTTAAATATGCCCCTGTCAAATCTGCCCCTGTCAAGTCTGCTTTTTGAAGATTAGCCCCTCTTAAATCTGCTCCCTGAAGATCAGCCCCTCTTAAATCTGCTTTTATTAAATCTGCATTAGTCAAAATACTGTGAGAAAAGTTAACTTGTGCCAAATTAGCTTGATTTAGAGCGATCGCATATAGATCTAAGTTACTATAATCTGCATTAGTTAAACTTTCTCCTGCCTGTAATTTGGCAATAATATCAGCAGCGAGAGATGATTTGTTACTAGAAGCGGTTGTAGGCATGATTCAGTTGAAGTTTTGTCGAATTTATTTTAAAACTATGACTTGCAAAAAAGTATAAATTATTCAGTACCTTTGATGCGGTTGAGAATTGTTGACACAATAAATATAGGAGTTCAGTTAGACAAAACCCCTATATTCTTCAAGCTCTACATTGATTTATCTAACAAAATTTCAGCTTCAAAAGCTTATAGCTTATAGCTACCTCAACCTATATATTGTCTTTAGCTAAATTAACATTATTGCAGCTTACTTCTAATTTCTTCAACTCGCTTGCGATTAACTCCTAAATCTGATTTCCCTAGGCGCGAAGCAGAACGTACCTGAACAGTATTTGATTCTTGGTCTAGGTAAAATTCAACATCATCCACATAGCCCATTAACTTACTCTTGAATTCCGCATAAAGATAATTACCTGTCTCTTCAATTATGCTAGTTCCCTCCATAGCTTCTAATACTTGCTTAACTTCAGCAATAGACGCGGTAGGTAAAGGTTCAATCTTGGATTTGGCATCATTACTCTGACTGTTGACACAGTTAGGAGTTCCAGGACAGGCAGCTAACTTTCCATCTTTTACGCCCAAATTATTTGGTCTTTCACCTGAAAAATTAAACATCTTAAATACTTTTTAAAACTCGGTTTTAATGCTAATAGGATGATTTTATAGCAATTCCCTTGTTTAATTTCAGATATGGTCAGAATATTTAGTAATTAATAGCTAAAAAGCTAATAACTAAGAACTAAAAGCTTTCTCATGCTGCATCAGCTAAAACATTTTGCTTTGAAGTCAATAATTTCACTGCTTCTTGGTATTGCTTGTCTGCTTCTGTAGCAATCTGCGCGTAGGTAATCGGGTTTTGTGATACGACATCGTCAGGCATAATTCCCAATTTATTAATATCTGTGTGGTTGGGAGTTTCATACTTAGCCACAGTTACAGCTAAACCAGCACCATCGGGTAATTCAAACAAAGATTGAATCAAACCTTTACCAAAAGTTTTCTCACCTACCAATAATGCCCTCTCATTGTCTTGTAAAGCTCCTGCCAAGATTTCGCTAGCACTGGCAGTACCTTGATTAACTAAAACCACTAAAGGAGCATCTGTCAGCATTCCGTCATTGGCATCAAAGCTCCCTAAAGCTCCTTGGCGATTGACAGTATAGACAATTGTGCTATTGTTCAACCACATTCTGGCAATTTCAATCCCCGCCTGCAACAGCCCTCCAGGATTGTTTCTTAAGTCTAAAATATAAGCTTCTGCTCCCTGCTGCTCTAATTTACTAACTCCGTGAGCGATTTCTTTAGCTGCATTGGCACTAAATTGATTAAGGCGGACATAGCCAATTTTTTCATCGGTGCTAGTATCCAAGGCGGTAAAGACAGGATTGAGAGAAATGCGATCGCGTACTATATCTACAGTATGGGGTTTAGCAGCCTTATCCAAACTAGACTGCACCCTGAGAGAAACTTTAGTGCCAATAGCACCACGCATTTTGGCTGCTGCTTCATCTAACGTCAGAGTTTTGGTGTCAAATCCGTCAATTTCTAAAATGCTATCTTTTGGTTGAATTCCTGCTGTTTCAGCAGGAGAGCCAGCCAAAGGAGAAATAACTTCAATTAGCTTGGTTTGAGGGTTAACATTAATCTGTAAGCCGACTCCAGACAGTTCTCCTGAAGTATTAACCTGTAGACTATGATATTGCTCTGGTCGTAGTAGTCTAGTGAAAGGATCGTCTAGTTTAGCCAGCATCTCCTCGATCGCCGTATAAGTTTCATTGCGATCGCCTAAAGGCTTTTTAACAAATTTCTCCCGTAGCTTCCACCAATTTTGATGGTTAAAAGTTTCATCTACATAAGACTGGTTGACAATACGCCAGGACTGTAACAATAATTTTTGCTCTTCGGTAAAAGCTTGAGCCTGAGCAGTGTACCAGCCAAAAGAAGACACGAAACAGAAAAACGTTAATAAGGCGATCGAAAAAACTTTTTTGACCATGAGAAATATTTGAGGGCTATAGCTATATCTAAATGATTATTTTAATTTAGAAAATCTTAATTAATTGTTACGCAAAAACTAAAAATTTTTTGACCAGCGCGTAAGCTTCGACAATATATTTTTGGGATACACTGGTTATCCCGTCCTAAATATGGCGTATAATACGATAATAAATAAAGCCACCATAGCTTTAAGCTATGTTACATTTTTTAAAGAGGTAAGAACCATTGTATTTATGAGTTCTTCCCCTTGATGGACTTAAACAAAAAATATACCCATTTGTGCCGTCTGCCTCTGCACAGCAAGGCTTTTAAAAAGTTGGCACTCTTCTACCTGAAGGCTTTATGGTAGTCTCACATATCCGTAGGCTCAAGCAAAGTAATCTTGAATTTTAAAGATAGTTGAGACTCAAAGGAAGCTAATTCAGTAAAACCATCCATAATTATTTTTGTTAGCTAATTTATAGGCTTCATGTTTTCTAAACAAGTAACAGATTCAAAGACTTTTCAATGGTTTGATGAGCGTCTAGAAGTTCAAGCAATTTCTGACGACATTACCAGCAAGTATGTCCCACCCCACGTAAATATTTTTTATTGCTTGGGCGGCATTACCTTAGTCTGCTTTTTAATTCAGTTTGCGACTGGATTTTGCATGACTTTTTATTACAAACCCAGTGTAGCTGAAGCTTTCACTTCAGTTGAATACCTAATGAACGAAGTCAGCTTTGGCTGGTTAATTCGTTCTATCCATCGCTGGTCAGCCAGCATGATGGTCTTAATGATGATTCTTCATACCTTCCGTGTATATCTTACTGGTGGTTTCAAAAAACCTCGTGAGTTGACCTGGATTACTGGAGTAATCATGGCGGTAATTACAGTCAGCTTTGGCGTTACTGGCTATTCTCTTCCTTGGGATCAAGTTGGCTATTGGGCTGTAAAAATTGTATCTGGTGTACCAGCAGCAATTCCCGTTGTCGGCGATCAAATGGTTGAACTACTAAGAGGTGGCGCAAGTGTTGGTCAAGCTACTTTAACTCGTTTTTATAGCCTGCACACCTTTGTCTTACCTTGGTTGATTGCAGTATTTATGCTGCTACACTTCTTGATGATTCGCAAACAAGGAATTTCTGGTCCTTTGTAAACTACCGAACAATAATTATGTCAGAGGTTTTAATCAGTTACCTCTGATAGATTTTGATTAAGATTGTAAGTAGATTGTATCTAAGCTAAATAGAATATTTACTTTTTTGATCGACTTACAGCAGCGTAAATAGCAATTATCTTGTTTATTTGACTAGCTGATTTCCAGTAAATTTAGGAGAAAAAATTATGTCCACTTTGAAAAAGCCAGATCTTAGCGATCCCGCTTTACGTGCCAAATTGGCTCAAGGCATGGGTCACAATTACTATGGTGAACCTGCTTGGCCCAACGATTTGCTATACATATTTCCTGTAGTTATTTTAGGAACTATTGGCTTAACTGTAAGTTTGGCTGTACTCGATCCTGCTGCGATTGGCGAACCTGCTAATCCTTTTGCTACACCTTTGGAAATTCTACCTGAATGGTATTTATATCCTGTATTTCAAATTCTACGTGTAGTTCCTAGTAAACTATTAGGAATTGCTGCTCAAACAGCCGTACCTTTAGGATTGATGTTAATTCCTTTCATCGAAAACGTTAACAAGTTCCAAAATCCTTTCCGTCGCCCAGTGGCTACTAGCGTGTTCGTATTTGGTACTTTGGTAACTATTTGGTTGGGTATTGGTGCGACCTATCCCATCGACGAATCCTTAACTTTGGGCTTGTTCTAAATCCTATTTGTTTGTAGGTTTGATTCAAGTTTTAGTTAAGTTTGCGAGATACAGTATTTCGTTATTCATCATTTTTGCTATGAGGAGTAATGATCGACTGTATCTCGCTGTTTAGTTTAGTAACGCAATTTCTGAGAGATTGTCGTAAGCTATAATTTATTGGTATCATAAATTGATTGAGGAGTTGATAGCTAAAGTTACACCTCTTCACCTGCATACATAACTAGAGAAGAAATGAAGTGGGGTTAGCCCGCTTTTTTTGTTGTCTAAATTAGATAAACAACTCCGAAACCAGAGTTGGCTGACAACCACTTTTTCCTCAACATGACTCATCCTGTTGTTCCCCAAATTATTGAACTAGCATCTCCTCTAGCTGAAAAACTCAATTTAGAGCTAGTTGACGCGGTTTTTCAAACAAATAAAAACCCACCCATCTTAAGAATAGACGTTCGCAATCCTAATACAGACACTAGTTTAGAAAACTGCGAACAAATGAGTCGTATTTTAGAAGAAAAACTAGACCTCACCGAAATTGTTCCTGGAGCTTATGTTCTGGAAATTTCTAGCCCTGGTATTTCTCGTACTTTAACCACAGAGCGAGAATTTGTGGCATTCAAAGGTTTTGCCGTAAAGATTAATACTTTTGCTGCCTACAAAAATCACAAACAATGGCAGGGAAGACTACAACATCGAGACGAAGTGGCAGTTCATATCAATAAAAAAGGAAAAGCGATCGCAATTCCCCGTAATTTAATCGCCAAAGTAGAGCTTGATGACGAATAAATTAGCTAACAGAATTTTTAGCCAAGTTTTATACTACGTTAATCACAATAATGTCCTTAATCTAAATTTTACTATTAGGAGTACTACAAAATGACCTTAGTCAGTTTGCCTGGTCTGAGGGCAACAATCGCCGAAATCAGCCAACGATATAACTTACCCGATAGTGCCGTTGAAGAAGCACTGAGAGAAGCTTTAGTTAAAGGCTACGAAAAGTTTCGTCGTTCTAAAAGCCGTGATGAAGAATTTAGTGAAGAATATTTTGAAAACTTTAATGTTCAGCTAGATACAGAAGACGAAGGGTTTCAAATTCTCACCACCAAAGTCATTGTCGACGTTAATAAAGACCAAATTGAAGATCGGGATCATCAAATAGCTTTGAGTGAAGTACAAGAGCAGGTTGATGACTCAGAAATTCAGGTAGGAGACTCAGTGTTAGTTGATGTCACTCCCGAACAAAAGGATTTTGGGCGCATGGCAGCAATTCAAACTAAACAAGTCCTGCTACAAAAATTACGGGATCAGCAAAGAAAACTTATTCAAGAAGAATTTGAAGATTTAGAAGATACAGTTTTACAGGCACGAGTAGTCCGTTTTGAACGTCAGTCAGCTATTGTTGCGGTTACTAGCGGTTTAGGACAGCCAGAGGTAGAAGCTGAATTACCTAAAAGAGAGCAACTACCCAATGATACCTATCGTTCTAACACTACCTTCAAAGTCTATTTAAAAAAAGTTAGGGATACTCCTAATCGTGGTCCTCAGCTAATGGTTTCCAGAGCGACCGCGGGTTTGGTAGTCGAACTGTTTAGCAATGAAGTTCCCGAAATTGAAGAAGAAATTGTGCGTATCGTAGCGGTAGCCAGAGAAGCTCATCCTCCTTCACGTCATGTTGGGGTTCGCACAAAAATAGCCGTAGATACCTTAGAACGAGATGTCGATCCTGTAGGAGCTTGTATTGGTGCTAGAGGTTCGAGAATTCAGGCAGTAGTTAATGAGCTTAGAGGCGAAAAAATTGATGTAATTCGCTGGTCTCCCGACCCAGCTACCTATATTGCCAATTCTCTAAGTCCTGCTAGAGTAGATCAGGTGGTTTTAGCAAATACTGAAGAAAAGCAATCCGTGGTTTTGGTAGCTGAAGACCAACTAAGCTTGGCGATTGGTAAAGAAGGACAAAATGTTCGTTTGGCAGCTAGACTTACAGGCTGGAAAATTGATATCAAAGATATTGATAAGTTTGATGAGGAAGCTGAAATAGCAAAATGGGCTGCTCAGACAGAAGCAGCCAAAGTCAGAGCAGTAGAACTTGTTGAAGAAGCAGAAATAGAAGAGGAGGGCGAAGTAGAGGAGCGGATAGAAGTAGAGGAGCGGATAGAAGTAGAGGAGGAAGAGGCAGTGGAAGATACTGAATCTGCGGTTAAAGCAGAAGCAATTGCTAAATCGTCAGCAAAAGAAGATTTAGAACCTCAACAAGTAGAAACAGATACAGAAGAAGAGAAATAACTAATTTATACCCGCGCGGTCACTGCAAGACCGCACAAACAAATTTACAGGTTAGAATACGCGAAATATTTAGGAAGAAAAGAAAAGAGTTTGAAGCAGATTAACTACCGTCGATGTGTTAGCTGTCGTCGAGTAGCACCCAAAGAATCATTTTGGCAAATAGTTCGCCTACACCGAAGCCATCAAATTCAGTTGGACAAAGGCATGGGGCGTTCTGCTTACCTCTGTTGCAATATTAAATGTTTAAATCAAGCTAAAATTAAAAACCGCTTAAGTAGTTCTTTGAGAACGAAAGTACCTGAAGGTATTTATCAAAAATTACAGGAACGTTTAAGCTGATAATATTAATGTCAGAAAATAAATACCAAACTTTTTTAAACTTAAACTTAAAATCATATAAACAATCTGATATTTTTCTCTAAAATAGAGCTATGGGGTAATTGCCGTTAGACTTAAGACTTGTTCAATATCATTACTATGTTTAAATTTAGATTTTATTTGATAGAGTCATAAAAGTTAGATTAGCAATATTGGAAACATGAAAGACTACATGGATAAACAAATGGTCAAATAAACACAAACAGTTAACACCAGGGGCATAGTGGATGAACGGCAAAGTAAGAATATACGAACTATCGAAAGAATTAAATTTGGACAACAAAGACATTAAAGAAATTTGCGAACAGCTTAACATTGCAGTTAAAAGTCATAGCAGCACAATTACAGCATCTCAAGCAGAAAGAGTTAAAGCAATGGCTGCAAAATCCCCTCTCGCCGAAAAGACGACAAATAGCCCAAAAAAAGAAGCCAAACCACCAAAAGCACTAGCAAAACGCAAGCAGCAAATTTTGGCTGTTCATCATAGAGGTGACGCTCCTGCTTCCTTTAAAAATAATAATTCTAATGGTGGAACATCTTCAAAATTGGTATCTCCGCCTAGTAGACCAGCATCCCCAGCTTCAAAAACATCTCAATCAGAATCTTTGGTATCACCAAAATCTTTTCAATTTAGAGAGTCTGATTCCAATCGTCATGAGCTTAAACAATCTTCTCGAAGAGAACAAAATAATTCAGATCCAGCTTTTAAACCAACAGCAGCTAAACCTCCTCGATTAGTTACTCCTCCTTCTCGCGCCCAGGAGAGCAAGGCAAAGACAAAAAGCTCTAGCTCAGTTCCCTCACCTGTTAAGCCTAAAATAAAAATTGCGGAGCAACCCCAAAATAAGCAAGAAGAAGAGAAAGAGAAAAAGAAAAAGGTTCTTCCTGCTCTGCCTAAATTAAATCAAAGACCTCAAAAGGCGCAAGTAGCTAGCAAAGCCAAAACAACATCGGATGATGATCTCGATGATAGTCTTGCTATTGACCTGCCTGATGAGAATGAGATTGATAATGACGAGATTATCAAAAAAACTGAAGTCAAAAAGGTTACCAGACTCAAGCGTCCGACTCCTCCTCGCAAAGTAAAAGAATGGGAAAACGAAGAGGAGGATGAAGGAAAACAAAAGGCTGGAAAAGCAAAAGCCAGTAAAAAACGTCGTGGAATCAAACCTTTGTTGGATGATGATGAGGACTTTGATTCTGATTCTAATACAGTTCAAGTTAATAAAGCTTTTAGTTTGTCTACGGCGCGTCCAAGCAAGCCAAAATCTATGCAGCAAGAACAGCCTGCTGCCAGTGTTAATAAAAAACCTCGCAAGCCATCATTTAAGACAGAGAAAACTCAGAAAAATGAACGTCAAGCGAAAAATAAAGCTGTTACGCCAACTTTACCTGAGTTAATTACTTTGTCCGATAATTTAACCGTCAGGGATCTATCCCAAAGACTTAATACCCCAGAAACGGACATAATTAGAAGCTTATTCTTCAAAGGAATAGCGGTCAATATCACTCAAACTTTAGATTTAGAAACGGCTCGTACAGTAGCTGAGGAGTTGGGGGTAATTGTAGATACTCCTGAAGAAAAATCAGCAGCTACCAAAGATACAGAAATGTTAGATGCCAACGATTTAGACAATCTTCAGCATCGCCCACCAGTAGTTACAATTATGGGTCACGTAGATCACGGTAAAACTACTCTACTCGATTCAATTCGTAAAAGCACCGTAGCCTCTGGAGAAGCTGGAGGAATTACTCAACACATTGGCGCTTATCATGTGGATGTGGAACATAACGGTAGTAAGGAGCAAATTGTCTTTCTAGATACTCCTGGTCACGAAGCCTTCACGGCAATGCGTGCTAGAGGCACAAGAGTGACGGATATAGCTGTTTTGGTAGTGGCTGCTGATGATGGAGTACAGCCTCAAACAAAAGAAGCTATTAGCCATGCTAAAGCTGCTCAAGTGCCGCTCTTGGTAGCTATTAATAAAGTAGATAAGCCTGAATCTAATCCTGACAGAATTAAACAAGAACTAACTGAACAAGGATTAGTTCCTGAAGATTGGGGTGGTGATACCACTATGGTTGAGGTAAGCGCGCTCAAGGGAGACAATCTAGATGAACTTCTAGAGATGATTCTTTTAGTGGCTGAAGTTGAAGAACTTTCGGCTAACCCAAACCGTCCCGCTAAAGGAACTGTAATTGAAGCTAATCTTGATCGCAATCGTGGTCCAGTTGCTACACTTCTAGTTCAAAATGGTACTCTGCGGGTAGGGGACAGCATTGTCGCTGGTTCTGTGTTGGGTAAAGTTAAGGCGATGATTGATGACGCAGGAAACAAAGTAGAAGCAGCAACGCCATCATTCGCTGTTGAAGTTTTAGGACTTAATGATGTTCCTGAAGCTGGGGACGAGTTTGATATTTACCCCAGTGAAAGAGAAGCTAGAGTAGTTGCTGACCAAAGAGCGATCGCCCAACGCGATACCCGACTACTACAGTCCCTATCCTCTCGTCGGGTTAGTCTTACTACTCTTTCCGCTCAAGCACAGGAAGGAGATCTTAAAGAGCTAAACCTGATTATCAAAGCTGATGTTCAAGGTTCGGTAGAGGCTATTCAGGGTTCTTTACAACAGCTACCTCAAAATGAAGTTCAGATTCGTACCTTAATGGCATCTCCAGGAGAAGTAACTGAAACTGATGTTGATTTGGCAGCAGCCAGTGGCGCAGTCATTATTGGCTTTAATACTACCTTAGCTACAGGTTCAAGACAGGCAGCCGATAGAGAAGGGGTAGACATTCGCCAGTACGACATCATCTATAAGCTTTTAGATGATATTCAAGGAGCAATGGAAGGTCTGCTCGATCCAGAAGAGATTGAAGAAAGCCTAGGTCAAGTTGAAGTTCGTGCCGTATTCCCAGTTGGTCGTGGTGCTGTGGCTGGTTGTTATGTTTTATCTGGTAAAATCGTTCGTAACTGTAGAATTCGCGTTCGTCGTGGAGATAAAATAGTCCACCAAGGTGAATTGAATTCTCTCAAACGGATGAAGGATGACGTGAAAGAAGTCAACACTGGTTTCGAGTGCGGTATTGGCGCCAGCAAATTCTCTGACTGGAAAGAAGGAGATATTATCGAGGCTTATGAACTAGTCTTCAAACGTCGTACCTTAGCAACTAAATAAACACACTTCTGGTTAAAAGAAATTAGAAGTTAAGCTTGATAGTAGAGGGAGTATACTTCCTCTACTTTTTTTGTCTGTACTTTGTTATTTTGAGTAAATACCGATTGATTTGATATCGCTAAATAGTTGTATATTTAAAGTTAGCGATCGCTAATTATGATTAAATGTTAAATGTCAAACGTTTACGTTCTGAACCCTTTGTCTGGATTCATCTATCGGGAATAGTTCTTTTTCCTATTTTATTAGAAGTAGCTTGGATGGGCTTGTCGCTGGGCAATCGTTTTACTTACATATTAGAAATAGCTTTGCTGATTGGCAGCGGTGTTTTCCCTGTGCTGTTAATGCAGCTAACTCGCCCATTTAACATTTTTAGTATTTTATTAGTGTCTTTAAAAGCCGAATGCTTAAGTGATGAGCAAAGGCAGATACTAGCTTTGTTTAGAACTGCCAAGCAAAAATTTTTTAGCATGGTGGCAGCAGGAATTATGATTTTAGCATTGTTGCTGCTCTATCGCTTATCTCCATTGGCTGTTGGTGTTGCCAACTTTTTACCCCAATGGCATATATTAGGATTAGCGAGCGCCATTGCGGCTTTTTTGGCGAGTAACCTGTTTCTGCAAGTGCCTTTAAGCGTTTTAGTAGTTTTGCTTACCAAAGAATCAAAGCTAGCTGAGATTAAATCATATCCGATAGAAAAAATAAATGAAGGCTTTACCACACCAGGAATAAAAGTAAGTAAAATACTCTGGTTTTTAGAACCTACCCTCGAAACTACAGATAATGCCTGAGTGTTCTTGAAAATTCTCAATTGTGTAATTCCAACTACAAACTCTTTTTGCAGTTCAGGTACGCTTATAATTATAGAGTAAGAAATATAAGATCTTTCCTTATGGCAGATTCAAATATACCAGTACAAGACGACAGCAATCAAGATCGAGAAATCTGGAACAATCTTCAACAGGCAATCGCCAAAAGCTCTGGTTTTCAAAGCTGGAAGCAAGAAAGAAATGTGAGCATCAAAGAGAACTTGGATGTTCAAGTAAGACGTTATCTAGAAGAAACTCTAGAGACTCTTGCTTACTAAACAATAGAATGATAAAGCTTTGATTGACTTTTTGCTTAATTTTCGTAGGGACGTATTAACCAATGCGTCCTTGATTATAGCTATAGTTTTTAGATAACAAATATCCCTATTCATATCTTTTACCATTATGTTCAATCCATCCCCCAGGATGATTCCCCGCAGGATCGTAATGTGTCCAATGTATTACACCACCCTGAGCATTCCATTCATATTCACCCTTAAATGTAACTAAATCACCCTTTTGAAGTGAATTAATTCTGGGAACAAGATCGATGTTGTGAGCAATTAACAAAGTTTTGCCAGAACTTAGTTTAATAATAAATCTTTGGTGTCTACTACCATCTAGATCATCTGCAAGAATCTCGATCACAGTCCCTTGACCTTTTACTTGAGCATTCCTGTTTTGGGTTTTAAAAGCATTTCCTGATAGTTGCTTATCACCTTTAATTGATGACAAAAGTTCTGCATTAGAAACTGGTGTCAGCTTAGTAGATCCACAAGCCAATTCAATCAAAATAATTAAAATCAGCAGTTTGGGTAAAGATCTCATTTTCGTTCTGAAAAATACTATTTTAACTCTGAATTACCTGAAATAAAAGCTCTACGATTTGCTAAGAGTGCGATCGCATTTTCCTTGATCGTGATTAAGTTGGTTTGGCTAATCTAATGACTGATAAAATAAAAAGTCTGCAAGCTTACCGAAGGAAATAACTATGCGACTAAACGAGATGCTGTTTGTAACACTGCGAGAAACACCAGCAGAGGCAGAAATCCCCAGTCATCAATTGTTACTTCGGGCTGGCTACATTCGTCGTATTGGTAGCGGTATTTATGCCTATCTGCCCTTGATGTGGCGCGTGTTGCAAAAGGTGTCTCAGATTGTGCGAGAAGAAATGGATGCAACAGGGGCGCAAGAGTGCCTATTGCCTCAATTGCAGCCATCCCAGCTATGGCAAGAATCAGGGCGTTGGGATACCTATACTAAAGCTGAAGGGATTATGTTTTCCCTTACAGATCGCAGTGACAGGGAGTTAGGTTTAGGTCCTACTCATGAAGAGGTAATCACGACTATTGCCCGTGAGACTATTCGTTCCTACCGTCAATTGCCTTTGAATTTATATCAAATTCAAACTAAATTCCGTGATGAGATTCGCCCTCGTTTTGGCTTGATGCGAGGCAGAGAATTTATTATGAAGGATGCCTATTCTTTTCATGCTGATGAAGCAAGCTTGAAAGAAACTTATCAGGCAATGGATCGGGCATATCGCCAGATCATGACTCGTTGTGGGTTGCAGTTTCGCGCTGTAGAGGCTGATTCTGGAGCAATTGGTGGTTCTGGTTCACAGGAATTTATGATTCTAGCAGAGGCGGGAGAAGATGAGATTCTCTACACTGAAGATGGCAAGTATGCAGCCAACACCGAAAAAGCAGTATCTCTTGTGAGCGATGTTGAAATATCGCCTTTTAATAGCTATCAAAAGCTTGCTACACCCGATACAGAAACGATCGCCAAATTAGCAGAGACGGTTAAATGTTCGCCGACGGTAATCGTTAAAAATGTTTTGTATGAAGTTATTTATGATAACGGCATGACTGTATTAGTTTTAATTAATATTCGTGGCGATCGCGATGTTAATGAAGTCAAGCTAACTAATGAGTTAACTAAACTCGCGCCACAGTATAAAGCCAAGACAATTATTTCTCTTAGCGTACCCAATGCCACCGCACAGAAAAAATGGGCAGCCAAACCTTTACCTTTAGGCTATATTGCCCCCAATCTTGATGATGACTATATAAGCACCTCGAAAAATGTAGCCAAAAAGTTTTTACGTCTAGTAGATCGAACCGTTATCGATGCTAAAAACTTTGTCACAGGGGCAAATGAAGTAGGCTATCACGTTGTGGGGGCAAACTGGGGCGATAATTTTAGCTTACCTGAACTTAAAGTAGATATTCAAGAGGCAAAGGCTGGTGATCGCGCCATTCACGATCTAAGTCAAATTTTAATGAGTGCGCGGGGCATTGAAGCGGGGCATATTTTCCAGTTAGGGACAAAATACTCCGAGGCGATGGGGGCAAACTTTACCAATGAACAGGGCAAAACCGAACCTTTATTGATGGGTTGCTATGGCATTGGTGTCTCGCGGTTAGCTCAAGCGGCAGTAGAACAATCTTATGATAAAGATGGTATTATTTGGCCCGTAGCGATCGCACCTTATCATGTAGTAGTTATTGTGCCTAACATCTCTGATACTGAAAAAATGGCTGCGGGAGAAAAGCTATATACAGAGTTTAAGCAAGCTGGGGTAGAAGTTTTGCTCGACGATCGCCAAGAACGGGCAGGAGTTAAATTCAAAGATAGTGAACTAATTGGTATTCCCTATCGCGTGGTTACAGGGCGATCGCTTTCTGAAGGCAAAGTTGAAGTAGTTAAACGGGCTACTAAAGAATCTCAAGATATACCCATAGGCGAAGTGGTAGCAACGGTTAAACAATGGATTAAGCAGGATATTTAATCATTGTTTGTCAGTCGTAAGGGCAATTTGCTTTTCGCCCTTACACAAGCTTTACTATATCAACATGAATATAGATATAAAGATACTTTTATGACTGCCAAAGTCAGCTTAAAATAACTTAAATTATAGACATAAAACTATAAACTGCTTACTCTCTTGAGACATATAGGTTTGAATAATTCAGATAGTGTTAGGATCTACCCACGAGAAAAAGAAGCGAAAAAATAAGGAATATATAGTTGATGCAGGAATTTGACAAGTCGATATCCTTTGATGGTCGAGATATACGACTCAAAGTAGGCTTGCTCGCACCACAAGCTGGCGGATCAGTGTTAGTGCAGTCAGGAGATACAACAGTTTTAGTTGCTGCTACCAGAGCAAAAGGTAGAGAAGGAGTTGATTTTTTACCTTTAATGGTAGATTACGAAGAGCGACAATATGCAGCAGGTCGTATTCCTGGAGGTTTTTTTAGAAGAGAAGGTAGACCAGGAGAAAGAGCGATTTTAACCAGCAGATTAATCGATCGCCCGATGCGCCCTTTATTTCCTGGTTGGCTGAGGGATGATATTCAAATTGTTGCCACCACCTTATCAATGGACGAAGATGTTCCTCCAGATATTTTGGCAGTAACGGGGGCTTCTGTAGCTGTTTTGTTGGCAGAAATTCCTTTTTATGGACCGATGGCAGCAGTGAGAGTAGGTTTAGTGGGAGATGACTTTATTCTCAATCCTACTTATAAAGAGATCAAAAAAGGCGATTTAGATATTGTCGTGGCGGGAAGCCCTGATGGGATTGTGATGGTAGAAGCAGGAGCAAATCAACTACCAGAACAAGACGTGATTGAGGCAATTGATTTTGCCTATGAAGCAATCCAAGAGTTGATTCAGGCACAGCGAGATCTAATTAAAGAATTAGGTATTGAAATAGCTACTGCCCAGCCGCCTGAAGAAGATCAAAGCCTAATTAACTTTATTAGCGATCGCGCTAGTCAAGATATTAAACAAATTCTCTCTCAGTATGACTTTGATAAAAAAGCTCGTGATGAGGCTTTAGACGAAATCAAACAAACTAAAATTGCAGATGCGGTCGCTGAATTACCAGAAGACGAGCCGATTGCTATTGCCACTAGTGAAGATTCTAAAGCGATCGATAAGGCATTTAAACAGCTAACCAAAAAGTTAATGCGGAGTCAGATCCTCGAAGAAGGCGTTAGGGTTGATGGACGTAAGCTAGATCAGGTTAGACCTATAACCTCTAGAGCAGGAGTACTACCCAAT
The DNA here is from genome assembly GCA_965218645.1 of Waterburya sp. Classification (GTDB taxonomy): domain Bacteria; phylum Cyanobacteriota; class Cyanobacteriia; order Cyanobacteriales; family Xenococcaceae; genus Waterburya. Next base: position 3,614,131 of record OZ244627.1, read on the forward strand.
CGGGTGCATGGCAGTGGCTTGTTTAGAAGAGGCTTAACCCAGGTACTTTCTATTGCAACTCTAGGTACTTCAGGAGACGCTCAGGATACCAGAGACGATTTAAATCCTCAAGACGAAAAGCGTTATCTCCATCACTACAATTTTCCAGCCTATTCTGTGGGGGAAACCCGTCCTATGCGATCGCCTGGACGTAGAGAAGTTGGGCATGGTGCGCTAGCAGAAAGAGCTTTGATTCCTGTATTACCTAGCATCGAAGAATTTCCTTATGTGCTGCGGGTAGTATCGGAAGTACTTTCTTCTAATGGTTCTACTTCTATGGGTTCAGTCTGTGGTTCAACTCTTTCTCTAATGGATGCGGGAGTTCCTATAGCAAAACCAGTCAGTGGTGCAGCGATGGGTCTAATCAAAGAAGGAGATGAGGTCAGAATATTAACAGATATTCAGGGGATTGAAGACTTCTTAGGCGACATGGACTTCAAGGTTGCGGGGACGGATGTAGGTATCACTGCCTTGCAAATGGACATGAAAATCACTGGTCTATCTGTGGAGGTAATAGCAGAAGCCATTAGAAAAGCCCAACCAGCACGCATACATATCCTCGAAGAAATGCTTAAGGCGATCGCCGAACCTCGTAAAGAACTATCTCCTTATGCACCAAGACTCTTAACCATAAAGATCGATCCTGACCTAATTGGCATGGTAATTGGACCTTCAGGTAAGACTATCAAGGCTATTACCGAGCAGACTGGAGCAAAAATTGACATTGAAGACGATGGCAAAGTCGTTATCGCTGCGGTGGAAGGCGAAAAAGCCGAGATGGCGCGGAAGATGGTTTTTAACATTACCCGTAAACTGAATGAAGGAGATGTCTACGTTGGTAAAGTAACTAGAATCATCGATATTGGTGCTTTTGTCGAAATTTTGCCAGGCAAAGAAGGCATGATCCACATTTCCCAGCTAGCCGAAGGCAGAGTAGGAAAAGTAGATGATGAGGTGGCAGTAGGCGACGAAATTGTGGTTAAAATACGTGGCTTTGACCAGAAAAATCGCCTCAATTTAACTAGACTTGGTATTCACCCCGAAGAAGCAGCCCAAGCCAGAGCAGAAGCAGAGTAGGAAAAGGATGAAGAATGAGGGATTAAAGGATAAGGAACTATGCAAGTTGTCCCATTGAATTGTTTCCTCCGCCCTTATCCTTTATCTTTAACCTAAAGGTATTGCTTTAACTTTTTTAGTTGCCAAAACTCTAATTTTGACGATTAGTTTATTCTGCATTGATTCGATACTTCCTTCCAAAGCTGTTTGAGGTTTTGCCATCACATCTACTGCCCTAGCCTTCATCACTTCATAGATATTGTCTATATCAGACTTTTGGACACTATTACTCAAAACCAAAATTGGGGTAGGACAATATGCCATTACCTGCCTGGTAAATTCTAAGCCGTCCATCTGGGGCATTTGCAGATCGGTACAGATTACATCAGGTTTGAGATGAGAAACTAATTCTAATTCCTGTTTGCCATTTTCAGCCTTATCAATTACTTCGATATGGAGAGAAGAAACTAACATTTTTTCGTAGATATTATACCAATTCTCAAAAGAAACTGGAGACTTAGTATAGAAGAAAAAAAAATAGCAAAAATTATGTCGGGAGTCTCAAAAATAGCGATCGCGGAATCAGCATCAAGCTTAAAGTTATTGATGAAGAATCAGAAAAAAGCTTTAAGTTATGCCAAGATACAAGCTCTGTATCTACTAAAAATACAGGCGGTAGAGACAATTAGGTATTTAGCCGTAATGATGAGACGTTCAGAATCGACAATATATTATTTATTGGTTACAGCTAGAGCGTGAAGGTGGATTAGAAAAACTGTTAAAAGAACCACCAAAAACGGGAAGACCCAAAAAAATTAATGTTGAAACGGTAGCAAAAATACAGCAAGAACTATAGAACCCTGAAGGTTTTGTAAGTTATAAAGAGATACAGCGATGGGCTTGAAGTTGTCTAGACTTGGATGTGAGTTATCCGACAATACATAAGACTTTATCGGAAATAAGTCGAAAAGCTCGAAGAACTAGTTTCTTCTCTTCTCTTCTTAAAATTAGGAGAATTTTATGTATCTAATATCTCTTTTCTGACGATGACTAAGACGAAGATTATGCAGTCCACAAGCTGTTTCCATCACATCATCAATATAGTGATCGACCCAATTACGAAATTTCTGAACCACGATCTGACATCGTTTGATTCCGCAGATCTGGTGTTCTATCTCAACTCTTATCTTCGCAATTTCTCGATTTTTCTCTTTTTCATGATCAGTTAATTCTGCTTTAGGAAGCTTCTTCGTCGGTTGTTTAATCCTAACTCCCGATGGTGCAAATCCTTGAAATCCTGTATCTTGCCACAGAATACTCCCTTTGGGAAAATGATAGTCTTCTTCGTCGGCAATTTTCTTGTCATGTTTTTTGCCTTCATAAGTGTCACTTAAGAACAACACTTTTCCTCCTCGCTCACTCACCACATTATTTTTAACCATGTGAGCTTTCTTCTTTCCACTATAGAAAGTTTTACGCTCTTCCTTATCTTGTGGTCGATTGATCGCTCGCTCCGTCCCATCAATCATAAATTCTAAACTGGGGCAGGTGTTCAGTAAATCTTCTAGCTTTGCAGGTTCACGTTCTGGTAATTGTTTCTCCCTTTTCAAAGCTTGATTGAGTACTTTTGTTAGTCTGTGTACCCATTCATTTGCCTGGGCTTGGCTCATTCCAAATAAAAATCCTTGTACTTCTTGGGTTGGATAAAGTCGAAAGTAAATCAAAATAAATAGCAACTTATCTTCCAGTTTCTCAAGCCTCGCTTTCCTGCCACCTCCGAATGCTCTGTGTCTGTTTCCTCGCTTAAAATTTTCTTCTATGAACTTTGACCATGCAGGTTCAAAGCTAGCTAATAAAGCTTCAAATTCTTCGATTTTTAATCCTGTTAAGCTCTGTAGAGTTCGAGGTCTATTCTGTAGCTCTGCATAGTTGACTTTCACTCTCTACCTCTCTTACTCAACTTCTTGCTACTCATTTTACATACTTAATTCCGATAAGGTCTATAGAATTGTTAAATATGAATTACGTAGCAAACTAAAAATTCCTCGTCCTGCTCACGAAAAACAAGCACCAGGGGTAGTAAAAGCTTTTAAAAGGTTTTTACCCGCAAGAATCGAGGGCATAATCCAACAACTAAAAAACAAATGGGTTGAGAAACCGAATATAGCCTATTGGTGTCAAGACGAAACAAGACTTGGTTTGAGAACAAGCTCAGGCAAAAAAATTACCAAGGCTTCGGTCTTGGAAGGCAGAAGTTTTAGGGCAGAAGGCGCGGAATGCGCCGAGGCTTGCGACTCCGAAACAGAGTCTAACGGCTCAATCGCCTTCGCAGAAGGCTTGTGACGCGGATGCGTCACGTTTCGGAGTCGTTCCTCGGCAGAAGGTTCAGTTTTTTTTCTTCCTTCTTCCCTTTTGGGTTTAAAGCCCCCGCCAAGCGCAGCTTTGGCGATCTAGGATTAGTGGCGGGTTTGAATCCCCCACTATATCGATCCTGCACGCGGACAAGTCCTTTGCGCCCTCTGCCCTCTAACGGCGACGCGGTGAGACACTTGCGGTGGTGAGACACTTGCGTTGCGGACGGCGGCTTTTGAGGCGAGGAAATGCTCTCGGTTAGAGAGCATATTCCACTCGCCTGTTGTGTGTGAATCTTCATACACAAAACGCGCCTTGTCTATGATCCGTTGCGAGACAAAACCGTTGCGGGGATTCCCCCCGTTGAGGTTATTGTCGAGGGCGAGCAAAGTGTCGAAAGGGTTTCCAAGGGGCTGTGGGCGGAAGCAGGTTCCGCCCACAGCCCCGTCGGCAATAAGCAAACTGTCGAACCCTTTAGGGGGTCGCATCCGCTTTTTCTATGAGTTTTCTCCTTTCAATTCTGATTGTATGAGTGCGTTTTTAGAGAAGTTTCAGCAAGAAAATGAGCATCAGGTACATATTATTCAATTAGATAATGCACCGATTCATACCGCAAAAAAATTAAAAGTACCCGAAAAGATTATTCTGTTATTCCAACCTCCCTACTGCCCAGAGGTCAATCCGATTGAAAGAGTCTGGGAATATATTAAATATCGCCTACGCTCATTATGGTTTGATAATTTGGATGATGTAAAAGAAAAAGTTGCTCGGATTTTAAGCGACTTAAATCGCAAAGTGATAATTTCTTTAGTGGGCTGGGACTATTTTAAAGATGCCTTATCTCTTTAGCTATTTTTAAGAATTGGTATAAAATCATGAGTAAAAAAATAGTTATAGCAATACGAGGCTGTGTTAGGACACTTTTTACTTTTTACTTTTTACTTTTTACTTATTATTTACGAGCAATTAGATTTTCTGTCCTAACCGATTAACTTACTGCAATAAATATTACCGTTGGCGTTGCTAGAGCCTCAATTTAATTCTTGTCTACCTTCTAAAGCTCTGGCTAAAGTCACTTCGTCGGCGTATTCCAAATCTCCACCCATCGGCAAACCAAAAGCAATTCTGGTTACTTTGGCAAAAGGAAAATGCTTAAGCAACTCATTGATGTATAGAGTAGTGGTTTCTCCTTCTACACTAGGATTAATCGCCAGAATAATTTCTTTGATTTGCTCCTTGGTAACTCTGCGAACTAAAGCCTCAATATTTAGCTGTTCTGGTCCAATGCCATCCATAGGCGAAATTACACCGCCTAAAACATGATACAAACCGCTATATTCTCTAATTTTTTCTAAAGCAATAATGTCGCGAGAATCGGCAACAACGCATACCGTAGAGCGATCGCGATTTTTATTATTACAAATTGCACATACAGGCTCGGCAGAAAGATGAAAACAGACGCGACAAAAACCAACTTTTTGTTTGGCTGCAACCAAAGCTTGAGCTAAAGCTTGAACTTCTGTTTCAGGGCGTTTGAGCAGGTGTAGTGCTAGTCTTTGTGCGGTTTTTGGTCCTACTCCTGGTAAAAGCTGTAACTGCTCAATTAAGCGAGCTAAAGGAGGCGTATAAATGGCTTGCTTCCCCACAATATTTTGAGTTTAGGAAAAATTATTATAACAATTCTTGATAATACATAGAGCTGACCCAATACTTCTCGTTTAAGCCTTGTTATTTGTTAGTTGAGCAGTAGGTAGTAGGTAATCACTACCTCTTACCTAAACTAATTGTCTTCTTTCAGAAAATCTTTGATCACTTTGTGTTCATCTAGTTCCTGTTCTGAATGATTATTGCGAGTATCGGTAATTAGCCAGTCTAAAGCTGCTGCCTGTAAATCGATCGCGGCACCAGTTTTGTCAACGCAGTAACGACCAAATACCAGCTTATCTACTAAGCGAATGCCCTCACCTAAGCGAGAATATTCAAAAATAACGCTGTTATCTACCGTTGCACCACTACAGATATAGCAGTTAGGACCAATCATAGTAGGACCAATAATTTTGGCACCGTCTTCAATTTTGGTCATCCCGCCGATATAAACAGGACCAGTAATGTCTACTTTATCCCAGTTAACGGCTACATTTAGCCCTATATAAATCCCAGGAGAAACTTCTGTACCAGGAATATTAACGTTTTTGATTTGTCTAGTTAGCACTCCGCGAATAGCCTGCCAATAGTCGGGAACTTTGCCAATATCAACCCATTCAAAATCCATCGAAACAGCAAAAAAAGGAGCTGCTTTGGCAACCAGCTGGGGAAATAATTCTCCGCCAATATCGTATTCTTGGTTAGGGGGAATATAATCAAATATTTCTGGCTCAAAGATATAGATGCCTGTGTTGATCTCTCGACTCAAAGCCTCTTCAACGGCAGGTTTTTCCTGGAAAGATTGAATTCGTCCTTGTTCGTCAGTGACCACTACACCGTAGCTGGAAACTTCTTCTTTGGGAACTTTTTTTGTTACTACCGTGGCGATCGCACCTTTGGCTTGATGCTGCTTTACTGCTGCGGTTAAATCTAGATCGATTAAGGCATCACCACACAAAACCACAAAAGTATCGTCAAAAAAAGCATTAAAGTCCTGAATTTTTCGCAAACCGCCAGCGGAGCCAACGGCTTCCCCTACTAGTTTACCATCGACGATACTGCCTTCAAAAGAGTAGCCAATATCAACACCAAAACGTTGCCCATCACGAAAATACCCTTCGATCTCGTAAGCTAAATGACTAACGTTGACCATGATTTGATCGAAGCCATGCTGCCTTAGAAGTTCTAATAAAAACTCCATGACTGGCTTTTGCAAAATCGGAATCAGAGGTTTGGGTATTGTGTATGTTATGGGACGAACGCGAGTGCCTTTACCAGCCGCCAAAATCATGGCTTTCATTAAAGCTTCTCCTCAGACAGACTATTTAAACTATTTAAACTACTTCAGTGTATCAACAATGGCTACTATTAACTCAGGTTTGTATACAGGAGTTTAACGGTCGAATACTAAGATCTTGATAAAATTCTTCTTGAAACAATTCTACTTTAGATTGGGCAGAGAGTAGTAATAACGCCCAAAATATCCCTGCTCTATCTAGATCCTGATGGTTATCCTCATCTTTGACTTTGGTAGATTCGGCAAGATGCCATCTTTGCAATAGTTGTTCCCAGTCTACGTAATCATTATTTGAAGACAGTTGAGTTAAATGAATATGTAAAAAACTTTCTAACTGAGCAGCTAACTCGGTCAAATTTTCATTATGCGCCAGTTGAGCGATCGCTTTGATGGCTGCACTGCGAGAGCGTTGAGAACGACGGGGAGAACCATCCGTAGCTGCTGCTTCTATTTCCGCTGCAATATGTTCTAGCTGCTCAATCAATTCTTGCAGGGTGACACGGCGTTTTCCCACTGGTTGGATGGAGGTACGTCGGCGCAGATGCTGTTCTAAATTTGCGGGTAGAGTTCTTCTTTCTACTTCTTCTAAAAATTTTTCTTCCAAAAATTCTTCTTCTATTTCAGCTATTTCCGACTGCAACAAATGCAGACTGTCGGCTTTAAACAAGACTAGCATTGATGCCCAAAGAAATGCTTGACCAGAACGGGGAAGATCGGCTTCTTGCTGTGGTAGATCAGTTTCGCCCATTAGCCCAAGTTCGGCTAAAAAGCGATCAATAATACTAATTACGGGAACATCCCAAGGATCGATTTCACCTCGTTCGGCGAGATCGATTAAATTGGCGATCGCTTCTTGTGCAGGAGTTATAATCATAATCCATCATTTATAATCCATAACTCATGATTTTTACAACTTGCTTGGGTAAATAAACCTAAAATTAGAATAAATATGCCTTAAAAGCAAAAAATTATCAAATCAATTGAATGTCTCGAATACTAAATTTTAGTTTTAAGGTTTGGATTTTGGCAGCAGGTAGGCTGCTATCACAAATTGGCACTGGCTTTACGTTATTTTACGCGCCGATTTTTTTTGTTAATCAGGTAGGGCTTTCTTCGACTCTGGTGGGCGTGGCTTTGGGTAGTGGTTCGGTTTCAGGGGTTGCAGGTAGATTTTTTGGGGGACAGTGGACGGATTCTCCCCGTTGGGGACGCAGAAAAACTCTTTTAACTGCTTCTGCCGTATCTGTACTAGCAGACGTAGTTTTGACTTTAACCACTAATTTTTCTACCTTGATTTTGGGTAATCTGCTAATGGGCTTTGGCGTTGGTATATACTGGCCCGCCACCGAAGCAGCAATTATCGATCTGACAACTCCCAAGCAGCGCAACGAAGCGTTTGCCGTAACGCGATTAGCTGACAGTTTGGGCTTGAGTTTAGGAGTGGTATTGGGCGGAGCATTGATTGCTAACTCTGGTAACTACCGAGCTTTATTTGTCATTGATGGGATTTCTTTTATTGTCTTTTTTGCCGTTATTTACTTTGCGATCGCCGAAACTTTTCAATTTCAGTCTCAACCAGAAATAAAAAAACAGAATGGCTGGTCTTTGGCATTGCGCGATCGCGCTTTAATGGTATATGTAGCGGTAAATATCTTATTTACTATCTATCTTTCTCAGGTACAAAGCACCATGCCTTTGTACCTCAAAAACTTTGTGCAGATAGGAGATACGGGGACAGGTTTCTCAGATAAGGTTATTAGTGGTTTATTTACATGGCACATTGTCTTTGCTGCGATCTGTCAACTACCCACAGCCTGGATACTCAATCGCTTTAGTCGTATTACAGGATTAACTTTTTCTCTATTCTTATGGGGAATTGCCTTTATTTTGGTTTGGGTAACGGGTAGTGTGTCCAACAGTACCTTAAATTGGGCAATTTTAACTCTGGGAATTATGTCACTAGGCATGGTAACCTACACCCCTATTGCATCAGGCTTGGTGGCAGATTTAGCTCCTGAGTCTTTGCGAGGGGTCTATTTTTCTATTAATTCTCAGTGTTGGGCGATTGGCTATTTTATCGGTCCCCCATTAGGAGGTTGGGCATTAGATCACCCGCAATTTACTAGTTACTTTTGGTTTGGATGTGCTGCCTCCGTAATAGTTGGCATGGCTATTCTCCAGTATTTAAAACAACTGACTGGCAGTTTGACACACTCAAATAACAATTGATACTAAATCCTGTTGAGATACATTATTTAAAAGTTGTGTGAAGGCAGAGGGCAGAGGGCAGAAGGTTTTAACCCCGTTCTAAACTTCTAATTTAAAAGTAGGTTTTGACGGGAGGAAATGCTTTTGGTTAAAAAGCATATTCCACTCCCGTATTGTAAATCGGATTTAGTATGATATCGTAGGTGCGCCAGCTAAGTTATAGCAATACGAGGCTGTGTTAGGACACTCCCGGCGGTGGGTACACCTTGGCTATCTATTACTTATTACTTACGAGCAATTAAATTTTCTGTTCTAACCGATTGACTTACTGCGATACTAAGAACTTACGTGCCTTAAAAAAGGTGAAAATTATGGAATTGAGCAACTAAGAAAAAGGATATTTTGTTCAAAATATCCTTTTGCCTACGCCAATTGTTGTATAATTATCTAGTCTTTTAGCTTATTTGCCCAACATTTTTTTAAGAGCTTTCTTTTGTTGTGATGCCCAAAGTAAAGGAGTGCCAGCCTTTGACCACAAAGGCATGGGTATAGCAGACCAATAGTAAATTGAAAGTAGTTTACGGCTACGATCTAGAGGGCAAGTTAAAGCAGTGGGTACGCCATGGAAAGTTTTAGCAGTAGTGGGGAAAATAATGGTGCGGTTAAAATAGGGAGGGTAACTAACCAGATCTTGAGGATTATGAGGATTTCGCAGTGCCAATTCTCCGCCCCAATTACTGTCCCAATCTTCATTAAGATAAATCAATAGGTTGAAGCGACGCATCAACGGTAAAGAAAAATGCCTGGTATAGTCAGCGTGCATTTCTAACCAACCACCTTGATACATTTCGTGTAAACCTGCTCCAAAAAACAACGGATCGCCAACCAAGTTGTCTACACCGACAATTCCTTCAATGGCACGAATAAAATCTTTGGAATTTAGCCAAAGACAGAACAACTGCGTGAACATTGATAGATGATCAATACCTTTAGAAGTAGTTTTTAACTCATGGGCAGTGTCCCAAACTATCCAGTTTCTATCTTCTGATTTGGGAAAATCTGCTACTAAGCGATTAAGTGTTTCAGGCTCAAAAAGATTATCAATAACTAAATGAGGATAGGGCTTTCCTTGAAGATAAGACTCTCTTAGGGAATCTGATTGAAGACGCAAACGGTCTAATGCCGAGGTTAAGGTTGACAAACGTATAGTGTCATTTTCTAATGCCAAGGGAGACATACTAACGTCATTATTCATAATTATAGTTTTCTAAAATAATTAGCTCTTAATTTTCACTAAACTAACAGATAATTATTTCAAGGTCATGACAATTTTGTGACAATAATGACAAACACCTAACCCTTAATAAGGTGTCATACCTTAATTCAGACCAAGCCTTGATTACAAACCCCTAGAAAGCTGCCAGTATTTTTGCACCAGTTGATAACGAAAAGTATAGGTACTACCAGATAAATTATCTTCCTGAACTACATAGTAATCTTTCATTAACAGTCTTAAAACATTTCTAGCAGTTTCTTTATCCTTAGTATCTGGTTCGGTTTTAAGATACTGCCATAGTCTTGAGAAAGGGGTGGGCGGATTAACTGATAAAATATCTAAAATTTCTAAAGCATAGGGTTTTTGCTCATCGGTGTAGTAATTATCAATTCGCTCGCGGTAATGATCCAATTTCCAAAGGTTGAGAGGATTACGCAAACATTCAACTACAGTATTATTGATATCTTCTGAGGTCACTTCTCCTTCAATATCTTTAAACTGATTGATTAGGTGATGGATATAAAAAGGAATGCAGTCTACTGCTAGAGCAATTTCTTCAGCTATTTCTTGAGGGCGATCGACGGCTATATCTTCCCCTGCAAGTAGATTAACAGCTAGTTGAGTTGCAGTCTCTAAAGATAGTGGTTGACCATCGATGGGATACATATCATTTGTAGGATCGTTGCTATAACCTGCTTTCTGCAAGTTTTTAATGATATGATGCAAACCAATTGAGCCAGAAAATACCATACGAAGATCGGGATAAGTCTGGCGCAGCGATCGCAAAATATCCAGTGTTTCCATAGCTGCATCGTCGCTAAAATTGCCTAATAAATGCGGCATCTCATCCCAAATAAAGATTACCTGTTTATTTTGCAGGGTCACTAAATCTTCAATTGTTTTAGTTAACAAAGTTTTCCAATGTGCTGCTGCTAGATCGGGAAACTGGTAACCGCTAAAATAAGAACCAGTTAGCTCACTGATAAACTCCCTAACTCGTCTAGCTTTGCCAGTTTCTCTGAGGTAAGTTTCCGTATCTTGCCAGACTGCCTCGACAAATTCAATTGGCATTCTAATTCCTTCCAAATCGCGATAGATAGGCAGCATATTTGGGGGTGCTTCGGCAGTCATTTTTTTGAGAATGCTACTTTTGCCAATCCGCCTCTCACCACTAAAAATAAGGCTTTGTTGACTTAATCTGTCCCAAATACTAGCGATTAATTCTTCTCTACCAACTATCTCTTCTGGAGATATTTGTCCCCCTGGATTTACCTTAAAATCTTCATTTTTGAACTTAAAACTGGCAATTTGGTCATTCCATTCTCTTTCTGGTTGAGACGCACCATTCCAATCAAGATTTAATTCTTGACAGAGACGAATAAAAGTATTTAGGGCGATCGGCTTACAATTGATAAACTTGGAGACTGATGAACGGGATATATTTAGGAGATCGGCAATTGTTCGCTGCGTTAATTGCTTGGTAGCTAAAGATTCCTCTACTTTTGGTATCCATTCACTATTTAACTGTAAGGAGCTACGTGCCATATTGCTTTATTTTTCTTTGTAGATAACCGCAGTAATCAAGACTGTCTTAAAATATCATAAGCAATCTTACATGAACAAAATCGTTGAGAATCGTTGCTTTAAGATTTTTATTCCATTTTTAAAGTTCTAAATTTTTAGTTGTTTAATGTAAATACTAATTTGAAACATAGCAACCACAGTGATTAATTCTGCCTTTGAGGGAAAAATATAAATTAGTAGTGTCTGCTAACTAAATAAGTTGAAGGTGTAGCGACACTATTAAACAATCTCTAGGAGTTGATTCTAAATTATGAAGCCTTTAAGCGTTGGTAATGTAGTTAGTGCAGGTTTGCGTATCTATCGAGATAATTTCAAAAAATATTTTAAATTAGCGTTTTTTGGCTATTTATGGATTTTAGTGCCTATTTATGGCTGGGCAAAATTTTCAGCCATGACGGGAATTATTTCTCGTCTAGCATTTAAAGAAATTGCCGAGCAACCAGAAACAGTTAGAGATGCTCAACGCTATATTAATCCCAGGATGTGGAATTTCTTAGTCGCGGGACTTTTAGTTAGTCTCATTGTGTTTGGGGCAATCATTCCTTATGCTTTAATTATTGGTATTATCTTGGGAATTGCAGGAGCCTTATTTGACAGTAGTTCTTTGGGGGTGTTGAGAACAGTTGTTATCAGTTTGGTGTCAGTAGCTGCTATTTTGTTATTTATTTTTGGCATCATTTGGCTTTTTTCCAAACTATTTTTAGTTGAGCTACCTTTGGCAATAGAAGAAAATGCTAATGCTACTAATACAATAAAGAGAAGCTGGCAATTAACTAAAGGCTCTGTAGGAAGAATTCAGCTTATTGTGTTTTTAGTTTTTCTGATTAGTCTGCCAATTGGCATTGCGATTAATATATTGGGTGCAGTTTTACAGGTAATCGTTGGTACTGCACTAGAGAATAATTCTGCTTTAGCAGGAATTGGGAGTTTGTTTTACATTGTTTTTCTTTTAGGGGCTAGTGCTTTTATACTTCCTCTATGGCAATCGGTTAAAGCCGTAATTTATGCCGATTTAAGAGTACGCCGAGAGGGAATGGGCATCGACTTGAGAAAATAAAACTCTCAACGAGCAAGAACTATTTAATTATCTTAGTACAAAGTAAAAGTTGAAAAAGAAGACAAAAAAAGATTTGGTCGAGAATTGTATAGCGGTTCTCAAATTAGTCAGGTACAAAGTAAATCGTTTTAAGGCAGAGGGCAGCAAGGCTTGTTCGCCGCAGCTAGGCAGAAGTTAGATGTACTTCAGCAAACTGAGAAATGCTATATCTCTATCGAAACCCATAAATAATGCTAACTCGATCTGAACAACCTTCAAACCTCAATTAAAATGTTTGGTTTTATAAATTTGCATAAGCCTGCTGGCTTTACTTCCCATGATTGCGTTGCCAAATTAAGAAAATTATTAAATACTAAAAAAATTGGTCATGGTGGAACTTTAGATCCTGCTGCAACAGGAGTATTGCCCGTAGCAGTAGGCAAGGCTACTAGGCTACTTCAGTTTTTACCTGCACCAAAAGCCTATCGCGCCAAGATTCGTCTAGGGGTAACGACAACTACCGATGATTTAGAAGGAGAAGCAATTGAAAGCGTTGATCGAGTAAATCTAGATCGATCGCAAATTGTTTCTAACTTAAATAGTTTTGTTGGCACAATTGAACAAGTGCCACCAATTTATAGCGCGATCAAGAAAAACGGCAAAAAGCTTTATGAATTGGCAAGGAAAGGAGAAAAGATTGAAATCGAATCGAGAACGGTAACAATCAGCAAAATTGAATTACTTGATATCTATAACGATCGCTTTTACGAACTAGAAATAGATATTAACTGTAGTCCTGGTACATACATTAGAGCGATCGCCAGAGATTTGGGCAAAAATTTAGGCGTAGGTGGTACTTTAGCAAACCTTATCCGTACTGAAAGCTGTGGGATGCAGCTAGATAACAGCATTACCTTTGAAGAGATAGAAAGCCAACTGCAACAAAAAACTTTTAGTTTAATTGAATCTAGTTTACTACTTGCTCATTTGGATTCTGTGACTCTGATGGATGAAGACTCTAAATTCTTTTGTCAAGGGCAATTAATAGATTTAGGTCAAGCTACAGCAAGCAGCAAAGAAATATCATTATTGGATAGAGATAGTTACATAATTATTTACTCAGCAACAGGTACTTTTTTGGGAATTAGCATTTTAATTGAACGCAACGACTTATTAAAAATTAAACCGAAAATAGTTTTTGTGCAGTAGTCAAAGCGATCGCGGTTATTAGCTTAGTTTTGCTCTCGGTTAAACCATTAATTCCTGTTTACAGCTTTTAGCCTAAATAGCTAAGCTGCTGTGGTTTTTGTATTCGCAAATCGATTGCGATCAGGTAATTCTGTTTCCAAATGTCGTAGGCGGGGTTGGCGATAGGCGACCGCAACTACCAGCACATTTACAATTCCCAACAAGACCAATAATAACGTTACTCCTTGACCCATACCTGTGTTGACAAATTTGCCAAGTATTTGGGCAAAAACTCCACCTTCAGCCATCAAAGGATTGAAAACATTATCTACTAGAGGTCCTGCTAATAGATAAGCAAAAATAGCCAGGGATCTTTCTAAAGTCTGCTGTAAAGCAAAGACCCTGCCCTGCAAACGACTAGGAACTTTACTCTGCCAAATTGCCTGATTACAGCTAACGATAATTGGCTGAGAAAATAAATAGCCAAAAATGCCAATTGCCAGGACAAAAGGCGATATTTTCATGCCCCCAACTAAAATAATTACGCTTTGTAATCCCGCAAAACAGATAATTGCTCTAACACGGTTCTTAGGACCAGACCAAACGCTCATCAACACACTGCCCAAAAGCATCCCGCAACCCCCAATGGAAAGGACTAACCCCAATTCATCAGTAGAATTTGGTTGATAGAGCAAAGGCCAGAGGACAACCTCTAAGATCCCCATACTAAAGTAGCTAATGGAAATAAAACTGACCAATCTGATTAAACCAGGTCTAAGAACGATATAGTTCCAGCCAGCCAGGGCATCGGAGATCACTTGATGGACAACTTTTCTTTTAGCTTTGGTGCGTCGTTTGAATTCAGGAAATTTAACGCTAACTAGAGTGATAATGGCAACTATAAATGTAGCAATGTCTATAGATAAAATTGTTTTTAAACCAAAAAACTTCATCAGCAAACCAGCGATCGCAGGAGCAGCAATTTTGGCGATCGCAAAAGATGCCTGCACCATACCATTGGCACGACTCAAATTATTTGCTGGCACTAGCTGAGTAATTGAAGCTGTATAAGCAGGTTGCTGGAAAGCACTCAAACTAGAAGAAATTATTAAAACAAGATAGATCTGCCAAACCGCTAAGGAATTTGACCAAACTAATAAAAGCACCCCAAAAGTCACTATTCCTGTTCCCAGATCGCTCATGAGCATAGCGTAACGACGATTCCATCGGTCTACTAAAACCCCCGCCAAGGGAGAAATAATTACCTTGGGCAAATACATAAAAAATATAGTTAGGGCGAATTGAGTGATTGTCCCTGTATTTTTATAGGTTTGATCGAGAATCCAAAATGCTAAAGCGAACTCGGTTAATTTAGAACCTAGTAATGAGACAACTTGACCAATCCAGATTACGAAAAAGGTTTGCATATGATATTAAATATAGGATTACAACGGTATTCAGTTGATATAAGCAAATTTAATAAACCTACGCTAGTAATGATAAATGCTAGTAGCCCATAATTACGTTTATAGAAAGTTTAAATAGTATACCTTAGCTATTTTTGTGTGACAAAAGCTAATTAAATCAAAACAGCAATATAAATATTAAGTAAAGGTTTGCTCAAGCCATTGCTGAATATCTTGTAAAACCAAATCTGGGATTTCCCAGGGAAAAAGATGAGCAACCTGGGGATAGTTTATATAGTGGCAGTTTTGGAGATGCTGGGCAGTTTTTCGACTAGCGTCGGCAGTAATATGGCGATCGCCTTCTGCCGATAGCATTAAACAAGGGACTTCTATTTTGTGTAAATCTTCTAGGCGATTGTAACCCTGTAGAATCGCGGTAGACAAGGCTGTATCTGCTGCTTTTGATGTTTGAAAATAGGCTGGTACTGCTTCGGTGGCTAAATAATAGTAAGATTCTGGAGCATGATTATTAATTAAATAACGAAAAAGCGATCGCTTACAAAAAGTATCAATGTTCCATTGCCAAGCTGGTTTAATATAGTTTACTATTCCTCCAATGCCAGTAAATAGCTGATCTTGCCAAGTAGGCTGAGGATGGCTGCTAAGAGGATGAGCAGCAGTAGCAATCAGAATTATGCCCCTAAACCTTTTGGGCATTGCCAAAGCTAATTCCATAGCAATAATACCACCAAGAGACCAACCTAAGAGTAAACAGCTATCTATATTATATTTGTCTAGTAAGGCAGTCAGGTCTGTTATATGATCCTGCATTGTAAAGCTTTGATAGCAGCGACTTTTACCATAGCCACGCAGATCGGGAGCAATTGTTTTATACTGCCCAGAAAGATAATTGGTAAACACAGACATACTCAAAGACGAACCAGGATGACCGTGTAAACAAAGAATAGGATATCCTTGTCCTTTTATTTCTGTATTTAAATCCATAGTGCGCCGAAAGCAAATTAATTTTGTTAATTATAGGTAATTCCAGCTTTTTTAAAGCGATTGAGGACTTCTCCCAGGTGATCGCATTCGGCAATCAGACTAATTCTAACGTAGCCTTCTCCTCCATCTCCAAAGGCGTTGCCAGGAGTAATGACTACACCCGTTTGCTGCAACACATCAAGGGCAAATTCCGTTGAACCTTTGCCAACGGGGGTTTCGATCCAGAGATACATAGTTGCCTTAGAAGGAGAAATCTGCCAGCCTAATTCTCCCAAGCCTTCGATGAAAAAATCACGTCTAATACTATAGCGATGCTGCACATCCTTAATATATTCATCGGGCAACTGAAGAGCAGTTTCGGCTGCCTTTTGTACTGCGGAGAAAATACCGTAGTCTAAATTGGTCTTTAGAGTCCGCAAGCCTTGAATAATATCGGAATTACCCACCACAAAACCCACACGCCAACCAGCCATATTATAGGTTTTAGATAAAGTATGAAACTCAACCCCAATTTCTTTTGCCCCTGGTATTTCTAATAGCGACGTAGGCTGATAACCATCAAAAGCTAGTTCTGCATAGCAAAGATCGTGAACTAATAATATTTTGTAGTGACGGGCAAACTTGACTATCTCCTCAAAAAATTCTCGCGGTGCAGTAGCGGTAGTTGGATTATTAGGATAGTTAAAATAAAGAATCTTGGCTTTTTGGGCTACATCTTCGGGAATGGCACTCAAATCAATTAGCCAATCTTGCTCTGCCGTAAGATGTATCTGATGAATTTTTGCTCCTGCAATCAACGGTCCACGAAAATGAGCAGGATAGGAAGGACTAGGAACAAGAATAATGTCCCCAGGATTGACGTAAGCCATTGCTAAATGACCTAAACCTTCTTTGGAACCAATCAAAGGTAGTGCCTCGCTATCGGGACTTAATTCGACTCCATAGCAGCGATGATACCAATCCGTAATTGCCTGACGGAAACTGGCTGTACCTTCAAAAGGTGGATAGCCGTGATTGAGTGGATTTTGCAAAGCTGCGATCGCAGCATCAATTATGGGCTGAGGTGCTGCACCATCAGGATTGCCCATGCCTAAATCGATTAAGTCTAGTCCTTGTTCTCTGGCACGGACTTTTAATTCGTCTAAACGAGCAAATACATAGGGAGGTAAGGCGCTTAAACGCTCGGCTCGGCTAATCCAATCTAAACTCATATTCACAGCTAACAATTGATTTAGCTTTTTATTCTCTCATTAATCGTTAGACACAACTTGGAAGGTTTTAAAATTTAGAAATTTAGAAAAGATTTAATTGATTAACTTACATCCTTAATTATAGCCTTTTATTTTTCCTTAACCTTACAACTCCTGAAAACTATTTAATCGTGGCTTGTTTCCAAACCTTTGTTAACCGCAAATTCAGGTACAAGATTAGGTGTAATGCTAGATTCGGCTAGTCCTCCTGCACTATGAATAGGAGCTTCCCCAGGAGCTAATTTTTGGGTAGATTCTGCTTGAGGATCTCCTGAAGGTAACCAACCCAAAAACGGTAGTGGCAGCAGGGTAGATAGATTGGTAATAGTTACTAGTAACCAAAGCCGATCAAAATTGTTTTCTGTAATTCCTAACCAAGCGGTAAGTAATGCACCTAATTCATGGGATAACAATCCCGATAAGTTCCAGATAGACATCAAAAGAGCAAATAAAGTCGCTTCAACTCCTTTGGGACACAGACGAGCCGATAATACTAAGACAGGCATCCAGGTAATTTGTCCAACGACGGTGAGAATTAGACTGTCTCCTAGACTAAACCAATGATCGTCGATGCCTAAAGCACGATTAGTATGAGTTACGAGCAATAATGTGGTCATTCCTAAAGCTGCTGCAATAACTGTACTCCAACCCAAAATCTTACGAAAAGGTACGGTTTTTAAATAACGTTGAAACAGAAAAATGCCAATTAGTGAAGCAAAACTGGTGACCAGACGTATTCTACCAAGAAATTCTGGCTCAAATCCTAATTCGTTGGTGCTAAAAAAGAAAAATGCTGAATCAGCAGTAGGAGTGGCTTGCCAACAAAATAGAAAAGCAATGGGCAACCATATTTGCTTTTTCTTAATCGCACCCCATAATTGTTCAATTTGTCCTTTAACGGGAGAGATTTTAGATTCAGAATCATCTTTGGTAATCTTTTCTTCAGCAATGAGCCAGGCTACGGCAGAAATAATCAAGGGAAAACTGGCGGTAATTTCAAATACTTGATTGCTGCTGAGATGCTGTAATAATAATCCACTAAAATAAGCCGTCAACAACCCGCCTAAAGCAGAAAATCCCCAGGACAATGACTGTAGTGATCCTGATTGAGATAAAGACTCTTCTCTAGCTCTCTCGACGATTAAAGAATCGACGATCACATCACTGATTGCTACAGAAAGAGAGGTTAATAAAATTGCTGTAGTTGCTGTCCAAGCACTGTCTACCAAATTAGCTAAAGCCAACCAGGATATAGTGCCTAAAAATCCTGATAGTATTAGGTAGGGGCGACGACGATAGCCCAAAATAGGTAAACCATCAGATATAAAGCCAAACAGTGGTTTAATAATCCAAGGTAGAGAGGCAATGCCCGTTAAGGCTGCAACTTCAGCAGGGGTTAAACCCAAATCGTCCTTAAGAAAAAAGCTAACGGCTAAACGAGCTAATCCTAATATTCCTTGAACAAAGTAAACCGTAAGGATGGCAAATAATTCTGGAGTTGGTTCATTGCCAAACAGAATCTTTTCTTGTAGTAGTTTCTTTAAGCTCTTGAAATTAGAGGAATCAGCAATCATGTATTTTATTAAAGTTTTATAACTATAGTTTAATAATAAGCAATAATACTCGCAACAATCGTCTCTCTTTAAGACTGAGTTCTAAAAATAGTGTTTAAAAAAAAGATCGGTTGAATAATATAGATAGTTGGTATGGCAATAGTCAAAAGTAGCGATCGCTCTTCTTTTAAGAAGGGCGATCGCTCAACATCAAAACTTACAAAATTGAGCAGAAACTAAAAGCTAATAGCTTATTAAGCAACACTAAACACAATAACAAATCCTAAAACTGCACCAAAGACAATCAGGGCATAGAATTGGGCGCGACCATTTTCTAGGTACTTTAAGCCCTCTCCACTGAGGACAGCGGCTAAACCAGTTAAATTAACAGCACCATCGACTACGCGGTAATCTACCTCCATAATTTGTCTGGCTAGACGACGGATACCCATAACAAAGACTTTATGATAAAAATCATCGAAGTACCATTTATTAAAGGAAAAACGATAAAGGACTGGAACTTTCTTGGCGATCGCACTCGGATTGATTTTCTTAGTACGATACATTAATAGTGCCACAATAATTCCCGCTACGGCGATCGCCACAGATAACCCTGCCATAATCAGAAATTCATTCCAGTCAAAGGCGTGTTCGGCTGCGCCTGCTACTATTTTGCTTGGGGCGTGAATAAACTCTTCAAAGTAATTCTCCCAAGGGCGACCAAGTAAACCTATACCAATCGAAGGTATGGCTAAAACTAACAGAGGTAATGCCATCGTTAGAGGAGATTCATGGGGATATTCACTATGTCCATGACTATCCCCCTCTTTGGTATCCATTGCCCCAGGACCGAAAGCCATCCCAGCTTCAGACATCAACTGTTGTTTCATGCCAGCGTCGTTACCGCGAAACTCGCCTTCAAAGGTCATAAAGTACATACGGAACATATAAAATGCCGTTAAACCAGCCGTAGCCCAACCGATAAACCAGAGGGCGGGATTAGCTTCAAAAGCCTGTCCTAAGATTTCGTCTTTTGACCAAAAACCAGCAAAAGGAGGAATGCCGCAGATAGCTAAATTACCGACGAAAAAAGCACCAGCGGTGATGGGCATATACTTTCTCAATCCACCCATAAGGCGCATATCCTGAGCAAGTAAAGGGTTATGCCCAACCACGTCTTCCATGCCGTGAATTACCGAACCAGAACAAAGGAACAGCATGGCTTTAAAATAAGCGTGAGTCATTAGGTGGAATAAACCAGCACTATATGAACCAATACCCATTGCCATCACCATGTAGCCTAACTGAGAAACGGTGGAGTATGCCAAACCCTTTTTAATATCGTTTTGGGTTAAAGCAATACTTGCACCAAGGAATGCCGTAAATGCCCCAGTCCAGGCAATAACTTCCATAGCTATAGGCACATTTTCAAATACGGGATACATCCGCGCAATTAAAAATACTCCCGCAGCAACCATAGTGGCAGCATGAATTAGTGCCGAGATGGGAGTAGGTCCTTCCATCGCGTCTGGTAGCCAAACGTGCAGGGGAAACTGAGCCGATTTAGCTACAGGTCCGAGAAAGACTAAGATGGCAAATAAGGTGGCAAGAAACGCGCTAATAGCCCCAGAAGCAACCAGTTCTCCCAGGCGATCGCCCATTACGCCAAATTCAAAGCTGCCTGTTGCCCAATATAAGCCCAGCATTCCTAGCAATAAGCCAAAGTCACCGACGCGGTTAGTTACAAAGGCTTTTTGACAGGCATCGGCTGCGGGTTGCTTCTCAAACCAAAAACCAATCAGAAGATAAGAACACATCCCCACTAGTTCCCAGAAGATGTATATCTGAACTAAGTTAGGACTGATTACTAATCCCAGCATCGAAGAGCTAAATATACTCAGGTAGGCGTAAAAGCGCACATAGCCAGGGTCGTGAGCCATATAGCCATCGGTATAAATCATCACCAGAAAAGCTACGGTGGTCACGATTACCAGCATCAAAGCACTGAGATGATCGATGGTATAACCCATTGAAAGATGAAAATCTCCCGCCGAAGCCCACTCAATGGTGCGAGTAACTGATTCATGTCCATGAATTTGACTCCAGAGAATGGCAAAAGACAACACCATTGTTGCTCCAAGGATGGAGACAATAAAGACAGCAACTATCTGACGCAGATTGTTAGTTGCCTTGTTTACGGAAATTAAACCAATCCCTACCAACATCGCCCCCAATAGAGGCAGTACGGGAATTAGCCAGGCATATTGATAAAGCGGTTCCATGTTTAAATCTAAGTATAAGTTGCTTAACTACTTTGATGAGTAACGCTAATTATTGTTACACACACGATTCCTTAAGGATATGTTTATAGATTACTTATTACTGCTTACTAAGTACATACAAGTCCCTCGCGAGTGTCCCTACTCTCAATCGTAACGGAGTGGAGATAAAATAAAGAGGAATAGCGTACGTACGTACTAATTATCTAATTATCATGGCTCAACCTAGCGAAGCGGAGTAGCCATAAGTAGTTCATTAAATTGAAAAAATTGTCTTCAATTTGCCTAGCCTGCTCAGTGCGATCGCTTAGATGCGGAGCGATCGCCACTTTTAGCAAGCCAAGATAAAATAATGCTTTGACTCTATTTAATGTGGATAGAAAAAATGAAAAGTTTCTTGATGAATCTAACCTACGAAATCGAAATACAACCAGGAGAAACCTTAACTTTGCCTGAGTCACTAGTTGAACAAGTGGAAGCAGGAAGTTGGATCATTAGCATTCAACCCAAGGTCAATCAAACCCAGGAAATTCGCAATCATCATGCCTTTAATAATGGCTATGCACCAGAAGATGAAGGATTGTATGACTATCCAATCGGGTGAATTTTGGATTGCAATGATTCCATATACCGATGGCTCAAACTCTAAGAAGCGACCCGTTTTTGTACTTTGGCTTGATGGTAATGATGCAGTAGTAGCGGTAGTTACTTCGGTTACTCCTCGTACTCAAACTGATGTTTTTTTACAAGACTGGGCTAAAACTGGTTTATGAGTTGCTTCTATGGTTCGACTTTCTCGCCTTGATTGTTTAGAGAAATCTTTGTTGTTAGCCAAATTTGGGCGTGTTAGTGCAAATGATGCTCAACGTTTGAAAGAAGTTTGGAATTTGTATATCAAACTGCAATTTTAGATTGCCAGTTAATCAATTTGAAGTTGGTTGAAATATAAATAACAGGATTTAGCCACCCTATGAGAGGGCGATCGCGCTGAGCATGACAAATCATTAATAATTGTTAATTGTTCAGGCGATACTACCTCGCTTACGAGCTTCTTTATAAGATGTTCCCACGTTGCGCAAACCTGCTTTAATTAACTGTTGCTCTAGGAGTCCAAAAAAGCGAGCGCGATCGCCTCCCCGAACTACCGCTTGATTATGTGCCTCTGCTAGGGCAACGGGATAACCATAGCCTTTATGTACCTGAGCCAGTACAATACCTAAAGAGCGATCGAATAAATCTTTGTCTTCGGCTACCCAGGCAGGGACTTCAATCCGAGCTATTTCTGCCCCCACGTTGATATAGCAAAAGTAAACCCGTTGGGCATCTTCATAAAGATCGAGAATACGTAAGTTACTGCGGTATAAAGGGCTTCTTTGCCCTGGTAGTAGCTGACTACTCCAAAAAGTTGAATCACGCAAAGAGTCAATTTTCTGACAGGGATAGTTATTAACTAAATCACCACAGTTAACTACACAGTTGGGGTGTTCATGCTCACAGGTTTGCAAACGCAAAAAGTTTAGTCCTTCTGTACTGCGGGAGGCACTTACATAACCAACCATGGGAATTTTAGTGGCTCTTAGTCGTTCACAAGCAGCCAAAATTGGCGGTAATATTTTATCCCGTGCTTCAACAGGCAAACCATCTAAAAACCAGTAGATTAATGAACCATCTACTAAAGCCAGATTAGGCGTATCATAATGTTCTCCTGGGGGAAGTACCCAGTTACAGGCTATGTCCGCCAAAATCTCTGCCTCGGAAACTGTACGTCGATAACCCATCCATTCTTCTAGACGAATACCCCATTGTCTAGAAACATATAAATCTTCAGTTTTATAAAATACTTCTGGTACGCTATCTAATAAGGGATGTAGACTCTGCCCATAGTGGATCATAATCTGACCAATATTAATTAAATAGCAATAGGCAATTTCGTGGTGGGAAGGGGAAATTTGCGAACCATCTGTCGCAAAAACGCTATGGCTACAAGGAGCTATGGGAATATCAAAACACCGATCTAAAGGTTCGATGGGTGTAGCAGCAGCAAATAAAAGGCGATCGCTAAAATCAGCTTGAGCTTCAATTAATTTTGCTTGGGTACTAGCTGCTTGCTGCTGTAACTTTTTAGCCAGTTCTAGACGTGCGCGCGAAGCGATCGCCTCCTTGTGCATATGTTGACTAATACCTGGAATTTGTCCTGCTATTTTCGATAGATCTAGCATTTTGGGATGATGACTTATTTGTTAATGTACTACATTTAACCAGTTTTCTACCTCTTGCCAACCTAAACCCTGACGTATTACTTCTGGTTCATCCGTGGCAAAATTCAGAATAGTTGAGACATTAAAACCTGGGTCAGTACCATTATCGATAATTATATCTACCTGATTTTCTAGAGCATCAAAAAGATAAGCTTTTTCCACGTCCATAGTGGGGTATTCGCCATCTTCATCTCTAATATGTGCCGATGTCGAGATCAGGGGATTACCTAAGCTTTCAAGTAATGCTTGACATAAGACGTTATTTGGGACTCTGATACCAGTTGTCTTACGTTTAGGACTCATTACTAGTTTTGGCACTTGTTTACTAGCAGGAAGTAAAAACGTATATGGTCCAGGAATTAGATGTTTCATAATCCGATAGGCGCGATCGCTTACCGTAGCGTATTGAGATATATTAGATAGGGAAGAACATAAAAAAGTCAGAGGTTTATCGTTAGACATCTGCTTAATTCTTCTCACTTTTTCAACTGCCGATTTGACGCTGAGATCGCAGCCAATAGCATAAACCGTATCGGTAGGATATAACATCACTGCCCCTTTTTTTAGTTCGGCGACAATCTGCTCGATAGTTCTTGGTTGGGGATTATGGGGATGTAACTCGTGTAAAATAGCCATGAAAATTAGCAAATGGTAGTGAATATTTTTGTCTGACCAATCTATACAAAGGCTAAAATCATTTCAAGATTGAGCAAGTATATTGATGGTGTTTTATGGGCAAGATTGGTTATTTAGAATGTCCTACGGGAATTGCTGGGGATATGTGTTTGGGAGCATTGGTAGATTGTGGTTTACCCTGGCAACATTTGGTTAGTAGTCTCAAAAGTTTGGGTATAGAACAAGAATATCAACTCAGAACGGAAAAAGTTATTCGTAACGGACAATCAGCAACTAAAGTTTATGTCGATTTGCAACCAGAACATAGGTCTACTGATAAAGATGATCACCATCATCATTATGATGCCAGACATTTACCAGAGATTGAAAAATTAATTAGATCTTCCTCTTTACCAGATAGAGTCAAGCAATGGAGTCTAGATGTTTTTCAGCATTTAGCGATCGCCGAAGGTGCAGTTCACGGTATTCCCCCCGAAAAAGTCCATTTTCATGAGGTAGGTGCAACGGATGCCATCGTCGATATTGTCGGCACCTGCATTGGTTTAGACTGGCTAGATATCGAGCGGCTACACTGTTCGCCTATGCCCACTGGAGGCGGTACGGTTAAGGCTGCCCACGGAATATTGTCTGTTCCTGTACCTGCGGTGGTCAAGCTGTGGTCAACAAGGGAAGTTCCAATCTATAGCAATGGTATCAAAAAAGAGCTAGTTACACCAACTGGTGCAGCGATCGCTACTACTCTTGCTGCTGATTTTGGTGAACCCCCTGCCATGAAACTAGCTAAAATTGGTCTGGGTGCAGGTTCGCGAGATCTAGAAATTCCTAATATTCTCCGCTTGTGGATCGGGCAAAGCCTCGAATCAGCAGCAGATCGCTCACAGATAAAACTAAAGCAAGAAACTGTCACGGTACTCGAAACCCAAATCGACGATCTCAATCCTCAAGCGGTGGCATATACTCTTGAACGGTTAATAACCGCTGGTGCATTAGATGTATTTACCCAAAGCATTGTCATGAAAAAATCGCGATCGGGTATTTTGCTGACGGTTATCTGTCATCCTGAATTGGTGAATACTTGCAAAGCGATAATCTTCCGCGAAACAACTACTTTAGGTATAAGAGAACGCTCTCAACAAAGGAGTATTCTTGATCGGGAAATAAAGTCCGTAGAAACTGAATACGGTGCGGTAAGAGTCAAAATTGCTAGCTGGACTCAAGGGGATCAAAAGCAAATTATTAATGTGCAGCCAGAGTATGAAGACTGTGCAATTTTAGCCCGCAAACATAATGTTCCTTGGACAAAAGTATCACAAAAAGCTATTGAGGATTGGGACAAGATTTAAGTGACAGGGTTTGCGCACAAATTAGTAAAAATTTCAGTGTCTCATGTTTACCATCCATATTCGACACTGGTTCCACCTTCAATTGAAAGTAATGATTGATCGTTGTGTTGCTTAAGGTTAGATTGTGAGCGAATAAGAAAGACTAAAGCCTGAAATTCTCTTGGCATTATTTATTACTAGTTTTTTAATAATGTGTAAAATTCATTATGAGGACTTTCTACATCACGTGATAAATGTAATTGTAATGATATATATTGTGCGCATTTTAGCTCATTAATAATACTAATAAAAGATTCATAGGTAAAAACATTACAGTGTACATCAACATAAACATTTTCGTCCAACCTTTTTTGAGCTTCCTCCATAGCATCTTTAGCGTTATGAAAACGATTTTTTTCTAACAAATGCTGATAATTATTATTCCAAACGTCATGGGCTTTAATTGGTCTATGATAATAAAGCTGATCGGAGATTTGATGAATATTAGGAGCTTTCAAATTTTGTAGATTATTAAAAGTCAATTCTTTTAAAGATGTTACTGCTCGCAGCTTATCAAAAGTATATTCTTTATGAGGTATTGTTAAAAATAGAAAGCCATCTTTTTTCAAAATTAGAGATATATCTTGTAGCCACTTAATAATGTTGGGAATATGTTCAATAACGTGATTAGCTATTACCAAATCAAATTTTTTATTAATGCATTCGCTATAACTTTCACCTTTGATAACATAATCTACAGCTACAGCATTTTTGGCTCGTTGAGGCTTAATACTAGAATGATTTTTGGCTAATTCCTCTTTAGAAAAATAATCACAATAATATATATTTGTATCACTTTTAGTAAATGTAGGCTGATCGAACGCTCCTATCTCAAGTACTTCTGCTTCTAATAAATTCTTGATAACTTTTTTAATGTATTGACGTCTTTGTTGAATTTTCTCTGATTTTATAGATATAAATGAAGGCTTATCAGACGTTATTGCCTTCATAGTCAGAATTTCTTTAGCAATTTTGATTTTTTTCTTTAATGAAGTTTTGTCGGGACGACCATGACCCTCAACCCCGTCATAACTATCAAAAACAGACTGATTTCCCTGATTTTTTCCTGAAAATAATTTTTGATATAGCCGATAAAAGTCAAAATTTCTATCGTGTAAATTATCATTAATATTGGCTAACAAATATATATTAGGTACGCTACTTATATCCTTCTGAAATCTATGTCGGCAACAAACGCGATCGCCAAATTTGTCAAGCAGCATTTGGCAATCATCTGTTTTAAATAAAGTTTTCATAACCTTGGTTAGACCATACGTATATATCTGACTATTTATTGATAAAACTTGAACTTTATGACTAAAATAGGTGCTAGTTAATAAAGCACCCATAGCACCAGCAGATGAACCAAATAATAATGTATTTTGCAAACTTATGTCTACGTTGCTACAAATACTTTCAATAACTATACTAATTAATTTGGTAAAGTTTAATTCTTCAGTTCCTACATAAAAACTAGACATTAATCCTGGAATGAAATGACCTGGATCGCTAATACATATTGTAGAAATATTATCCGTAAAGGCAGACATAATTCCCTCAAAAACTACCTTTTCTTTATCTAAACTATAATCTTTCTGAGATAAAGGTATATTTATTTTGGCAGCACTTTGAAAATAAACATTTAATTCGCGACAATCATCTTTTAAGTAACAAAATAAGTAAAAAAAAGGAATATTGCCTATCGTAGATTTTGAAGGGAAATAAATTTTATATACTACTGGCTCACCAATAAATATTTCAGATGGGTTTATCCCCTTATCTGATTTATTAATGGTGATTTCTCTAAATAAATTGGGTATGTAGCTAAATACTTGCTTATTAACTTTACTAGAGTTTTCCCTCAAGGAAGAAGTTAATAATTGAGCTAATTTTGAGTATTCTAGATTACTCTGATATGTTTTTAATTCTTCTACTAAGTTTTCTTTAGTCATAGCTTTACGTTAGAGTGCTTTATAAGAATATTCTGCTGCTTTTTTATCATTAGAATATTAAAACCATTGATTATCACGATCAACGGCTTTAAAGTTTTATGATTTGGCAATATTGATAATACTTTTGACTCTTAATACTCATTTTTAGTTGTTTAAATTTTTATTTGCTTAATTGAATAAAATTTTATAATTAAGCAAATACTGTCTTTTACCTTTTTTTGCTAAGGTCTGTCAAGAAAATTCTGTTTTCATTTGTGACTGTATTTATATTCGCTTAAATATTATGAACCATTTATTGAAAAAAGCAAAATATAGCATTTCTCAGTTTACTGAAGTACATCTAACTTCTGCCTTAAAACGATTTACTTTGTACCTGACTAATTTGAGAACCGCTATATCATCTCTTAAAAGTCTGGAGTTAATTGATTAGGCTTTGAAGTCAATTTTAAGCTCTAAGTAAAAATAACACGGTATTTTAACAAACAGGCTCAGTGGTATTACGGAATTTTATCTGTAACTTAAAAAAATTAACTACAAATCTTGTTTATCTAGCTATTTAAACTACACAAATAAATTTGTTTATACTGAACTAAATATTTTTACTTAAGTTTATTTGCTTAATCTAAATATTTTTATCAGTGTATTTACTCATATCAAATAAACCTGGACAATGCTATCTTGATGCACATAAATATTTTAAAAGTGTGTGTGTGAAACTTGTGGATACCTTCTCGTTTTATTTATTGGCAATAAATTAATAAAAGATTAAAAAAAACGACATTTGAGTTACAAGACCTTTCTGTGTACGGTTCAGCTTTTATAAGTATATGAATCGCAATATATAGTTGCTGTTGTATTGATCTTTAAATAAGGATTGTTTTTAATGAATTCTTATTATTGATGAAGAATAAGTAAACAGCGATCGCAAATTCAAAATGTTGAGAGTATTTAGACTGCGGTATTATTAAAATTTTTTACCAATCAGAAAATAATATTTGTGATAGACAAAAGCTAAGCCGAAGATATTTTTTTCAAACAACCAAATTTAAAAACGCATTCACATTATCTAAAATTAATTATCGAGAAGACATGAATAGCTCAATTACAACTCAACCTAACTTATCTGAACAGATCGATTATTTGCACACTCAAGCAGTAAAAAAACATAAGCAAGGTGAATTAGCTTCAGCAGTAGATTTCTATTTACAGTCAATCAAAGTAGATCGAAAGCAGCCACCATGGATTTATGGAAATGCAATTACTCTACTTAATCAGTTGGGGAAAGTTAATGAGGCGTTAGAAATTGGCAAATTAGCCTTGAAGGTTGACGCTAAAAGCGATGAAATATTACGTGCTTTAGGTAGTGCCTACAAAAGTAACGGTAGTTTGCATCAAAGTACACAATTTTATCGGCAGGCAATTGAAATAAATCAGAGTCAACCAATCTGGGTATATGAACACCTAATTGAAAGCCTGATTCAACAAGATGATTTTGAACAAGCACTTAGATATGGAACGCTGGGTACTAAAATTAATCCTGAATCCTGTTGGTTAAAATATTATTTAGGGAATATTTTTTTCGAGCAAGAAAGATGGTCAAAAGCCTGTGAACTATATATCAAAATATTAGAGATTGAGCCAGATTTTCTTAATGTAGCCGATAAACTAAATGAAGCTACAAGTTATCAAGCAAACCAAGTATCAAACGTAGATGCTCAAGCATCAAATATCACGCCAGAGGAAAATAGTCAATCTAATTTAGAAGAATTGGAAAGCACTGTTGTCAACTCAGGCAGTAGCTTTGTAGCTGAAATTACTCAGGTAAGCTTAGGTGGATTTATTCAAGGTTGGGCGATAGATAACTTTAATCCTGAAGAAACTTTAGAAGTTAAAGTGGTTGTGGATGGGCAACCGATTGGCATAGTAAAAGCCGAGCAAAAAGTTGTGGTAACTACCAAGCAAAATCTTAGAGGAATACCCAAAGAATTTAAACTATTAATTCCTGCTACTTTATTAGACGATCAAGAGCATCAATTTGAATTAATTTACCTCAAAGATAAGCAATCAACAACTACCCATATTAAAGTGCCTCGTCGTGGTCTGGGACGTATTACTAAATGTCAAAATAACTGTATATCGGGATGGGCTTTAGCTGATGGTCATACAAAGTCTTCAGCAAACCTGGATGTATATATTGACAATATTTTTTATACAGAAATCCAAGCCAATAAATCTCAAAAGAACTTACTCCAAGATGGCTTGGGTAATGGGAACAATGGATTTGAAATTCTTTTACCGCGTCTGCAAGAAAAAAAGTCTTATCAAATAGGTGTATTTTTTCAAGGAACTAAAAATCATCTGCAAAAAAGTCCCATTTATCTAGAATACAAAAGCTCTAGCACTTCTACTCAATCTCTATTTTTAGCAGGCATTGACAGTGTAAGTACAGGGGGGATACTAAACGCTTGGGCAATTGATAGCGTCAATCCTAATAGCCAACTCAAAGTTAAAATTTATGCTGACGGTAACCCCATCGGAGTAGTTAAAGCTACTGAAGACTATCCATTGGTTGGGGGACTTTGCACTGCAACACCTAAGAAGCTGCAAATACAGCTACCATATACGTTACTAGATGATCGAGAGCATCAGTTTGAATTATTTCTTCTAGACAAAAAGCAAAATGAAGCGCAGTCAATCAAATCAAGAATTATAGTTCCCCGTCAAATTATTGGTCGCATCGATGGCTGGAATGATAATTGCGTAACGGGTTGGGCAATACCAGAAGGTCATTTTGGTGCTGCTGCGATGTTAGATGTTTATCTTGATGGAACTTTCTATCAAGAAATAAAGGCAAATACATCAAGAAAAGATTTACTTAAATATAATCTAGGTAATGGCAATAATGGATTTGAATTTGCTTTACCATTGCCACCAGAAAATAAAGAAACCTATAAAATCGATATATTTTTCAAGGGAACATCACAAAAGCTGCAAAGAAGCCCGATAAATATTAGCTTTGCACCTGAATCTGAATCTTTGTACAAGCAGCAAAAAGGTCGATTTTCCCTTCTTTATCGAGGTAAAAAAAATCTTCTGCATCGTAATTTAACAATTGTCATCCCCGTATTTAATGCCTATGAGGAACTATGTTTATGTCTTAAGTCGGTATTTAAATACACCTCTTTAAAAGCCAAGCTGGTAATCATAAATGACTGTAGTACAGATCAAAGGATTCTAGAACTTTTAGCTTGGGCAGGCAGCCATCCCAATGTTACCGTCATGTCTAACGAACAAAACATTGGCTACACCAGAACTATTAATCGGGGTATAAATTTTGCTGAAAATGACGATATTGTTCTGTTGAATAGTGATACGGTAGTTGGTCCGCACTGGCTACAAAATTTAAGTTCGGCGGTTTATCATCAGCCAGATATTGCCACTGCCACCGCTATTTCTGATAATTCGGGAGCATTTTCTGTACCTGATGTAGGTCGTGCCAATGACTTTCCTCTCTGGTTAGAAAAGGAAGAGATGGTTCGTGCCGTCAGTCAAAACAGTAAAATTGTTTATCCTGAAACACCGACTGGAAGCGGATTTTGTATTTATATTCGACGGGAGGTTTTCTGTGAAATTGGCATTTTTGATGAAATTAATTTTCCTAGAGGCTATGGGGAAGAAAATGACTTCTGTATGCGTGCAGTGCGCGCTGGCTGGAGAAATATAGTTGACGACCGCACCTTAGTATATCATGTGAGATCGGCAAGCTTTCGCGATGAAAAAACTCGCCTGTATGATACGGGGCGTAATGTAGTAGACGAACGTTATCCTGACTATCGAGGGCGAGTTGGCGTATTTGTGCATTCACCCCAGATGAACGTGATGCGCTATGGAGTTAGGAAGCTAATTGAAGGAAAATGGTCAACTCCTGTCTATCAGCCTCGTCAAAGAGTTCTATATGTTATTTCGACGCAGACAGGAGGCACACCTCAAACTAACCAGGATTTAATGAATGGCTTGAGCGATCGCTATCATCCCTTAGTTTTGCGCTGTAGTGCCACAGAAATCTTTCTCTACAATACCCAGGCAGATGAAGATGAAGCTTGTGAGACTGCTCAACTACAGTCACCTATAACCCTAACGGCACATCAATCTATCGAATACGAGGACATCGTTGGCGATTGGTTAATCAAGTACAGCATTGAAATTCTGCACGTGCGTCATATAGCTTGGCATAGTCTCTCTCTATGTCGTGTCGCTAAACGATTAGGAATTACCGTAATCTTCTCTTTTCATGATTTTTATGCTGTTTGTCCCACGGTAAACCTGCTGGATGAAAACCAAGTTTTTTGCGGTGGTAACTGCACTAAAACTGAAGCAGACTGTCAAGTACCGCTTTGGAAGAAGCACAATCATGTACGCAGGTTAAAACACTCCTTTATTAATGCCTGGCGAGAAATGATTGCGGATATGCTGCCCTATGCAGATGCTTTCATTACCACCTCAGCTTCTACCAAAAAATTACTTGAGGATATTTATCCACAACTAAAGCAGCGGGATTTTACAGTTATTCCCCACGGTCGCGACTTTCGCAACTTAAGCAATAAAGGCAATACTTTCTCTGTTAGTTATCCCCTAGACAGCGAACCCCTGCGTATTCTCTTTCCTGGTAATATTCAGTCTGCCAAAGGAGCTGATTTAATCGCCCAAATTAAAGCCCTAGATATTGAAAATAGATTAGAGTTTCATTTTCTAGGAACTAAGTCGGATATTTTAAATGCAAATGTTGGTATCTACCACGGTAGCTATCAGCGGGAAAATTTTAGCAAACTGGTGAGTCAAATCAAGCCTCACTACATAGGCATTTTTTCTATCTGGTCCGAAACCTATTGCCACACTCTAACCGAATCTTGGGCAAGCGGTATACCTACCGTGGCGATCGCTCTGGGGGCAGTAAAAGAACGTATCGAGCAACATGGTGGAGGCTGGCTAATTGAGCCTAGTTTAAATGCCGAGGATATGTATGCCAAACTGCTTCGGATAGCTGCTGACAACGAGGCATATATGAGTAAAGTAGAAGAAGTTAATCGCTGGCAGCTATCCTATGGACGACAAAACACCATTGCCACCATGGCACAAAAATATCATCATCTCTATCAGCGCGTCTTGCAGTCTTCCTTACCTTTCGCCAAGCATTTAGCCAGTAAATCGCAGTACATTAAAGTCGGCGTTTTTGTTCATCGAAATGCCAACAATCAGTCAAATCCTTCTACTCATGTTCGGGTTTTAGAGTGGTTAAAATGTCATGCAGTAGCACAAAAAATACACTTTCAAATTATTGATATTGATTCGTTCTTATACGACAGACTTCATGTCTTCGATATAGACATGGTGTTGGTACAGCGCAACATAATTAAGTCTTATCTTGCAGAGCGATTTATTGAGCAATGTAAAAAGCGTCATCTACCTATAGTCTTAGAAATTGATGATGATTTGACTAATGTACCTTTAGCCAAAGATCCTACGGGAGTTTATGCAAAAACTGCGGTGGGCATCAAGGCGATCGCTCAAGCAGCGACTACGATCATAGTCAGTACTCAACCTTTAAAAGTCAAAATGAGACAATACAATAGCAATATTGTGATAATTCCCAACGCTATACCCGAGCATACTTGGTTCAAGCCTTTAGAAACAAAAGCTCTCGACCTAACCGATGAGACAAAAACTTCAGAAATCAAAATTCTTTATATGGGCAATCCAACCCATGGAGAAGATCTGGCTCTTGTCAAACCAGTATTTGAACAGCTATCTAAAGAAGGCTACCCTCTTGGGCTTTACGTCATCGGCGGTGAAACTCCAACAGATAACGAATCAACCTGGTATAAGAGAATTGCTATTCCTTCTCAATGTCGTCACTATCCCCAGTTTGTAGCTTGGTTTCGCAGTATCGGCAGTAATTTTAGTTTGGCAATCGCACCTTTGGTAGAGACAGAGTTCAATCAGTGCAAAAGCCCTCTCAAGTTTCTCCAATATTCTGCTATTGGTTTACCTAGTATTTCTAGCAACTGTACCCCTTACAAAGAAGTAGTTGAATCTGGTGTCAATGGATTTTTGGTAGACAATAGTGAGGCTGCATGGCGTCAGGCGCTGATTAAATCTATTAATAATCATCAGGAGTTAGATAAAGTTGCAGCTAATGCTCAAAAACTAATTTTGGCTCAATATCTAATGTCTAATTACGCTGAGGCTTATATTAGTATTTTCCAAAAATCCTTGGCTGGCAGCTAATTCTCAGAAATTAGGTAATTTATGTTACCTGATTTTTTATCGGAAATATCAAAAACTTCTTAATGATTATATTTAGATTAAATTGTTTCTAGAAAAAAAATTAGAGTTTGAAGCTAATGATGTATACATCAAAATCGAGTTCTTAAAGTAAAATTCTAGAGGTTAATATTCTTTATATAGGTTAAGCTAAGATGTTTATATTTTGCTTAGTAACTAAAAACTTATGACTGAAAAACAAAATTATTTATTTATTTGTGGATGCCCTCGCTCTGGAACAACTGCCCTAGTTAATTTGCTTAATCATCATCCCTCAATTGCGATCGGAATGGAAAGATACAAGCATTACGCTACTCAAGAAAATATTCATAAAATTAATCCTGATGCTTTTAGTTCACAATATTTCTTCGATCTAAAAAAAGAACAAACTAATATAATGTGGGAGACATTTTATAAAAATCTGGTTTCCAAATATCAGTTACGGACTAATGTGTTTTTAGGAGATAAATATCCCCATTATTATAAGTTTTACGATCGAATAAATGAACAATTTAATAATGTCAAATGGATTTTTATCATTAGAGATATTGTAGATGTAGCCTTATCTTATAATGTTAGAGCCGCTAACCCTGAAGATAAGTGGCCAGAAAATGCCGACTATAGAAAAGCAGTAATTCATTGGAATGACTCTTTATCTAGAACATGGAAATATATTAAGCATAGTCAGCAAGACAATTTGTTTGTTTGTGAATATGAAAGGCTTTTTGCTTATGATCGAGAACACTTTGAAGCATTGGTCAATTTTCTAGAAATAGACAGTAATTTTGAGTTTGAGTCGCTCTATAGCCAATCGACTAAAAACTGGGAGCAAAGGCAAAGTCTTAAAGCCCAAATTGATAATCAGCAGCTAGAGTATATCAATGCTCATGCCAATACAAAGCTAAAAGATAACTTATTGCATAAGTTTGATTTAAGCAGAAAATAATTTCAGTTGTTCAAGAAAATAGTCGCCCGACAAACACCTGTATTTGTTTGGTTTATAGTCATGAATAATTTACTAATAGAAAAAGCTTAAGCTTACTTTGAAGCAGGAAATAAATTACAAGAGTAAGGTAATTTTGCCGAATCTATTCAAAGTTACCAGCAAGCAATTGATGTTCAACCTGACTATACTCAACTACTGTTTAAGAGAGCTGGCACACTGATGAACCAAAAGCGATCGCCCCAAGACAATATCTGTTGGGCGATCGCTTGAACCAAGAAATTCAGGTTCATTCCCTTTAAAAATGTTCTTTTGCTGACAATTGTAGAAGAAAATGCAAAAAGGGCTTCGCCCAGCTATTAGCTCTTAGCGCATGGCAGAAAAAGCTTTGACTCTTCGGCGATTGTAGACCACGCTTTCAAAGTTTAGCGGGGGCATTAAACCCTATAGCTAAAAGCTTTTTTTTGGTAAAAAAGATATATTTTAAATTTGCCTAGCCTACGGAATTAAGATCGCACTAGTTAGCCCTGATTTTCTCTCAATGTTGCCAATATTTATAAGCAGTGTAAGCCATAGTTACCACTCCTGTGATGATTGCCGCTTCATCCACTTCAAATTTAGGATGATGGAGAGGATAGTTGGTTGCCCCATCATTTTCATTTCCTACTCCTAGACGGAACATACATCCAGGAACTCGATCTAGATACACAGAAAAATCTTCTGCTCCCAAAGAAGGCTCAGGCAAAATTTGGACGCTTGCATCACCCCAGGCTTCACGAGTGGCTGATTCAACTATCTGAGTCAAAGTTCGATCATTCTGCACTGAAGGAACGCCTCTGCGGTAATCTACTTGACACTTTGCACCAAAAGTTTGACAGACTCCTCGAACAATGTTTTCAATCCACTGAGGTAAGTTAGCGTGGCTATCGGCATGAAGCGATCGCACTGTGCCGACCATTCTCACGCGATCGGCAATTATGTTATGCCCTCTACCCCCTTCTATTTGACCAATAGACAGCACGATCGGATGTAATGGGTTTTGTGTCCGACTGATTGCCTGTTGCAGAGTAGTGATGACTTGAGCAGCAATCCAAATAGCATCGATCGCCTGATGAGGTCGCGCGCCATGTCCTGACTCTCCTTGAATGACTATTTCTAATTCATCCGCAGCCGAAGTTAACGCTCCATAACGAATCCCTACCTGACGAACGGGAATTGAGGGAAATACATGAACTCCATAAATTGCATTTACGCCCTCAATTGCTCCGTCTTTGACCATCCATTTTGCACCTTGGGCGATTTCTTCGGCGGGTTGAAACAAAAAGCGTACATTACCAGGCAGCTTATTGACTAGCTGAGATAAGACCATGGCTGTACCTAAGCCCAAGGTAGCATGAACATCGTGTCCGCAGGCGTGCATAATTCCTTGTTTGCGAGAAGCAAAATCAAATTTGGGATGCTCTTGAATCGGCAGAGCATCCATATCGGTACGAATTGCCAAAGTACGGCGATCGCTTCCTGAACCGATTAGCTCCCCCACAACTCCAGTTTTACCCACAGATTCCTGCACGTTTAAACCACAAGAGGACAACACCCCTGCAACATATGCCGAGGTTTGATATTCTTCTCCGCTTAATTCGGGATGAGAATGAATATGACGACGAATTTCAATTAGTCGTGGCGCAAAATTTTGAGCGATGTTTTTTATTTCTGAGAGCATTAATTATAAATATAGCTTCATTCTTGCTTGACAATAACCACGGTAATATTATCAGAGCCTCCTGCGGTCTTAGCAGTATCAATCAACTCCTGAGCAGTTACCTGACAAGATTCTAAATTAGCTAAAGAAGTTTGAATTTGTTCGTCGCTTACTTCTTCTGTCAAGCCATCGCTACAAATTAATAATCGATCTCCAGTCTTAACTTCAAATTCTTGAATATCAATATGTTGAAGATCTTCACGACCCAAACATTGAGATAAAACGTGTCTCCAGGGATGAAATTTTGCCTGTTCAGCATTAATTTCACCTTTTTTTAGAGCCATACCCACCCAGGTATGATCGTCTGTAATTTGCTCTAGTTGGGAACTTCTGAGGCGATACAAACGAGAATCTCCTACGTGTGCGCACCAAGGCTTATCTTCGCGGAAAATTAGTATTACTACAGTCGTTCCCATGTCGCGACGTTCGGGATGAGCCTGCTGATCTTCAATGATGCTGAAATTAGCTTTTTCTACCGCTTCTTTGAGCAGCACTTCTGAAGAGAGAGGAGCATCCCACTTTTCTGCTAAGTAGGAGTGAATT
The DNA here is from genome assembly GCA_965218645.1 of Waterburya sp. Classification (GTDB taxonomy): domain Bacteria; phylum Cyanobacteriota; class Cyanobacteriia; order Cyanobacteriales; family Xenococcaceae; genus Waterburya. The sequence goes on from OZ244627.1 coordinate 3,651,098, forward strand.
ACTTCTGTAGCAATTCTGCTGGCTTCTTGTCCCCCAGCGTGTCCTCCCATACCGTCGGCAACAATGAAAAAACGCCCCAATTCATCGTCAACAAAGTAATTATCTTGGTTGGCTGTTCTCACAACCCCTGTATCCGTAAGACCTATAAAGTGACGCTTCATAAAAGGTTAGTCAATAAACTGATAAAAACCAAAAAAGATGTAGTCAATACCGCGCTTGGTAATTAAAATCCGACATCTTTATTAAGAATTTAGAACATACGGTCAATGCGATCAAGACGTCTTAGCAACCGCAATAATGCCCAACCAGGGACTAAAGCGATGATAGCAGCGATCGCTGCTATTGTCTCGTGGCTACCAACTAAAAGGAGAGTAGCACAAATAAGTAAAGCACTAAACAATACAGTATAGTTCGTAGCTAGCTGAATTGCACTCAATCGGCGTATGACTCGCTCCGATTCAATTGAACGAACGCGAACCCGTAAATCCCCTCTTTCTAATTTATCTATTGTATCGTCGATTCGTCTGGGTAGCCCCAGGGCAGTTGTGCCTACCTGTGCCGCTTGTCTACCTAATTCATCAAAAATAGTACTGCCGTTGGAACTTGTATTAGTCATAAGCTTCATTGCATAAGGTTGAGCTACTTCCATAAAATTAAATTCAGGGTCTAAACCTTTGCCTACTCCTTCTAAGGTAGAAAAAGCCCGCATCACAAAGGTAAACGTTGCGGGAAAACGGAATGGTTGACCATAGGCTATGTCATACAGATCTTCGCTAATCGCATCTACGGACTGTTCCTCAAAAGGTTTGTCCATAAAATTATCTAGCATAAACTGAATTGAACGCCGTACCGAAGTCATGTCTCCTGTAGGAACTAAAGCTCCCAAATTAATCAGAGAGTTGACTACCATTTTGCTGTTTTTCTGGGCAATACCTACTAAAGTATCCATCAAACCTTCGCGGATGTTACTTTCAATTTGCCCCATCATGCCAAAATCATAAAAGATTAACGACCCGTCTGTAGCCACAGCAATGTTACCTGGGTGAGGATCTGCATGAAAAAACCCTCCATTCAAAATTTGCAGAAGATATGCTTTTGCTCCTAATCTGGCTAATAATTTGCGGTCTAAACCAGCAGCTTCAATGGCTTCATAGTGGCTGATTTTAATTCCTGGCATATATTCTAAGGTCAATACTTTGGGTGAAGCGTATTTCCAGTAGACACGGGGGACACGCACCCAATTCTCTGCTCGAAAATTACGGCGAAAAGTATCTGCGTTCCGTCCTTCATGGAGGTAATCAGTTTCTTCCCACAAAATGCGACAGCATTCTTCATAAATTCCTAACCAATCTCGATTTTTGCCCCATTCACGGTGATTTTGAAAGTAACGAGCAATTTGGCGCAAAATTACTAAATCTACGGTAAATAGCTGCTTTAAACCAGGTCGTTGAACCTTGACTACTACCTCTTCGCCACTGTGCAGTTTAGCTTTATGTACCTGCCCTAAACTTGCTGCTGCCAAGGGAGTAGGCTCAAAGCTAGAGAATAACTGATTTATTGACTTGCCAAAATCTGATTTGATAGTCTCTTCAACCTGCTCGTAGGGAAATGCCGGAACTCGATCTTGCAGCTTAGAAAGTTCTTCAACATACTCTATGGGAAACAAATCCCCACGGGTAGAGAACAGTTGACCAACTTTAATAAAGGTAGGTCCCAACTCTAGAAAGTTTTCTCGAATCCAAACAGCTTGCTCCCTTCGTCTCAAAGCCTGTTTCTCTGGGGTCATTCCCCCTCGATAAGTCCACTTACGCCTGTCCCACCAATTTTTCAATAGAAACGTAAACACAAAACGCCAGATATCTAGCCGCCGACGATTACGTGAATATTTGGCACGATTCCAACGGTAGGACTTAGCAGCTACCATTACTCCTGCTGCTTGACTATGAGGGGCTGCTGCTCCAACTTCTTTGACGGTTTTGGCTGAATCAGACTGGTTAGACCGATCATCTATTGGTTTTTGATTGGGAATAGCAGAAGACACTAAATTTTTACAGAAGTTTGACTGTGATGTTGTTTGATTAAATTAAGATTAACTAATCTAAATAGTAGCGACTTATTGCCAAAAAAACAGCGTGAGTACGAAAATACTCTACTATTTGCTTGAGAATCTGGTCGATTAAAACCAAAGCGTCAAGCTACTTACAAGAATAGAAAATTTAGTTGATCGCCATTTAATTAGTCACGATATTTTTTTAACTCCGATCTTAAAGTGGCAATTTCGGCTCTTAACTGATCGAGCATTGCCTGTAGATCGCTTGAATTGGTAGTATTGATATCAATATTGATCGAGTTGGAGACAGTGTTAGGACGACTAGTAGTCGTAGTAGTAGTGCTATTTGGATAATAGGTGCTACCTACTGCTTGTTCGGCTCTTAACTGGACTTCCTCCATAAATTGTCTTAGATTTTCTCTTTGTTCAGCATCAAACTTGCCTAGATCGCTCATGGCGTTGGTAAACGATTCTTCCATCTTTTCGCTAAAGACTTCGGCTAAAGCTCTACCAAAAAAAAAGGCGTTGGTTACAGGATTAGTGTTGCTCATAAGACAAAGTTCAAATAAAGCTTTCCTCTAAATTATATCCCTATTTTATGAGTTATTAGAGATTTTACCTACTAATCAATTTATATAGTCTTACTAACTAAAGCGATCGCACTTTCCTAATTTACTTTTTAATACTTAAATTACATTTGGTTTTGAATTTAACTAATTATTCGATTGCGCTCATAAAATAAGGAGCGTATTATAACTTCATATAATTAGTTTTCTAGTAAATATAAATCGATGGTTTTTCTAGTAATTATTGGCCTAATCATGGCAGTAGTTGCCGTGCTTTTTGCTTTTCAAAATGCCACGATGGTGACAATTAGTTTTGGTGTCTGGCAATTTAAAGAGTCTTTAGCCATTATTTTGCTCCTTACTTTAGGCTTAGGAATTATTATCAGCCTGCTGCTATCGATTCCCACAATTTTAAAGCGGGGTTGGCAGAATACTCAACAAAAAAATAAAATTGCCGAGCTACAGACCCAGCTACAGATGGAAGGTAAAACAAATTCTCAGCAGCAGCAGCAAGAGTTGGCTAAAAAAGAGGCGGCACAAGAGCTACTTCAGGCATTTAATTTAGCTGATTCGGTGACGGGTTTGTTGAGCAAGGATGCAACAGTGAAACTGACAGAACATTTGCTCCAGCAAATGAAAAGCCAACCTAATAATCCCCGCTACTCATCATTAACAGCAATCTTATTTACGGTAGAGCCAGCTAAATCTCAGCGAAATTTTGCCGACGTGGGAAGTGAAAATGCAGTTTATAAAGCGATCACTAGTCGTTTTACCAATGCCGTAATCGCCGATAGTTTTCTGGGAATCACAGACCGCAAGCGTTTTATTAGCTTGATTTTGGGCTTGAGAGGAACAGAAATAACAGAATATGAAGCATACTTACAAGAAAAAATTACTCAAGCTCCTTTACAAAAAGCAGATGGAACGTCATTACCGCTTAAAATGAGTGCAGGGGGAGTAATTGTCGATCCCACAGACGCGATCGATAGTCGCAGCATTCTTCAGCAAGCAGAGCAAAACTTGGAACAGGCTTTAGCAAAAAGAAGTAATTCTTTAGAAATCACCGAGGTAACCAACAAGACTTTAATAAATAAAGATATTATTGATTAATTGAAGGAGACAAAAGTTAGAGGGCAGAGGACACAAAGTCGCATAGTTCTAGGGGCATCGCCACATCTAGAATCGATAATTAACTATTTTTAAAACCTATCAAGCTAAACCAAAATTATTAATTTAAACTGGCTAAAAAATATTTATATTCTTTAAATTAAATGGTATTTACTACAGATATCTCGTAAGAACGAACAGGGGTTTGCCCTTACAAATAACGATCTGTTAACGATCTGTAATATTATCTTTTTAACTTTATTCTCTACATTCTGCTTCAGAACCTCTAAGCTTCGGATACTGTAGAACTGTTTATGAATTCTTCACCTGAAAAATTACCTTCCCAAGATAATAATTCTCAAGCAATAAAATCAGATGAGCCGCTCGACAATTTACTTAATTTTTTATTAGCTGAAAAGTCATCAGCAAATAGCTTACCCCAAGCAGAAACGGCAGAGGTAGGAGATACAAATAGCAAGCAACCGTCATATCATCAAGAAAAAGCTTTCGACTCTACTCTTGAGGAATCAAAATTAGAACAGATAAGCTTTGATGCCGATAATTCAAGCTTTCAACAGACTGAAGAGTCCAATCTAGAAATAGATGTAAAAAGCGAAATAGAAAATCTCACTCTTCAAAAAGCCGTTGAGTATCAAGCATTTCTCCAACAGACTGTAGAGCCTCAACAGCAATCAACATCCGATTCAGAACCAGAACCGCCATCATCTTGGGAAGTAACTTTTGATGAAGCCATCGAGCCTGTTGCTAAAGACAGCGATGGACTACAGACACAAGCAGATTCTGCTCAAGAGTTGGATGTTGTTGATTCAGTAAATGCTCTGATTCCTTTAATGGTAGAGCTACTGAAATATAAAATTGATGATTCTCAAGAGACAATTATAAAAGCAGTAAGTCCTGTACTAGATCGGATAATTGAACAGCGATCGCTTGAAGACTCTCCCAAAATGGCAGCCGCGATCGCCAAAATTTTGCCCCATGCCATCACCCAAGGTATTAATCTGACTCCTGAAGAGATTGCCAAGGCGATCGCCCCAGAATTGGCTTTGTGTATTAAAGAGCAAATCCGTTTAGACCAAGATGCAATCTCCGAAGCTTTAGGCTCAGAAATGGGTAAGGCAATTAAAACTCAAATTGAATTGGAAAAAGATGCCATGGTAGATGCACTCTACCCCGTTATTGGCAGCACTATTTCTAAATATATGGTGGAGGTAGTACAGGATATTAATAAAAAGGTGGAGAATACCCTAAGCCCAGAGGGAATTAAGCGTAAAGTGAAAGCTAAAATTCAGGGGGTTTCTGAAGCCGAATTAATTTTTCGAGAGTCTATTGGCTATTATGTCCAAGCCGTGTTTTTAATTGCTAAAGATTCGGGAATTGTCATTGAGGAGATTAAAAGGGAAGCAGATCGGCATTTAGATTCTGACCTGATTGCAGGAATGTTAACGGCAATTCGTAGTTTTGCTAATGACTGTATTACCTCTGGTTCAGAATTGGACGCAATCAACTATGGCGACTGGCAGATTCCCATTGAGGTAGCTGGCTATTTTTATCTAGCTGTAGTGGTAAAAGGAGAACCGAGCAAAGAATTGCGAGTCAAAATTCGCCGAGTTTTAGGGGAAATCGTACTCAAGCATGGCAAGGCGATCGCCAATTATCAAGGAGATATGACCACCGTTCCTCCTCAAGTTAATTTGATGTTGGCAGGGTTGATTGAAGAGAAAAAAAAGCTGCAATCTCAAAGATCGGCTTTTCCACTTACCTTACTGTGGTTAATAGCTTTTATTCTGGGTATAGTTCTTGTTCCTTGGGGAATTATTAATCATCGGGCTAATGTAGCTCAAAATATTGAACAAACAACAGCAGCAAAACTAGATGCTGCCCCAGAACTATCTATTTATCGCTTAGAACCCTATGTAAATCGGGGAATACTAACTATTAGTGGTAAAGTTCCTAGCGAATATCTCAAAAATCAAGCAGGGACAATTGCTCAAAAAATTGCTAACCAAAATAATCTTCAGTTAAATAACCAAATTATCGCTATTCAAATTTCTCCCAGTCCTGATGTGGTTGCTGGTGAAGTTCAAAGGTTGACTCGCTTATTTAATCAACAGTCAAATAACTCGATCAAAACTAATTATCAATTTCCAACTAAAACCTTAACTATAAAAGGATTTGTGAGCAGCTTGTCAGAGCAAGAATTTATGGTTGAAATGTTTGATCGAGTACCAGGCATTGCCAAAATAATTCTCAACGCTAATGCTCAATTACCAACAGTGAAACAACATATTTACTTTAATTTGGGGTCTAATCGTCTAGAATTTGCCGATACTTCTGCCAAACTTGACTCTATAGTCCAGTTTTTGGAACAATATCCTCAGCTACATCTTAAATTAATAGCTCATAATGATGGAAAAGGCACAGACAAAATTAACCAAAGATTAAATCAAGAGCGTTGTCAAAATGTTCAGGCAGCATTAGTAGCCAAAGGAGTCGATTCAACTAGGCTTGTGGATTATTGCCCAGAATTAGGTGTTGCTCAAGATACAAATAATCAGGCAACGTGGTTAGATCGTTATGTAAACTTTGAACCATTTATTCCCACGAGCAGTACAAGTAAAAACTAATTAATGTCAGTAATTACTAAGAAAATTTGTTTACTAGGAAATTTTAATGTTGGTAAGACCAGCTTAATTCGACGCTTTGTTGAAGATAAGTTTAGCGATCGATATTTATCTACAGTTGGGGTTAAGGTATCCCGTAAATCAGTAAATATCAAAACTGACTCAGAAATCGATCAAATTAATCTTTTAGTCTGGGATTTAGAAGGCAATACTAAGTTTAAGTCAATTACTCCCAGCTATCTTAAAGGTGCAAGTGCCGCGATTATTGTAGCAGATTTGACTCGTTTAGATACCCTTGATAACTTAAATAATCATATTGACCGTTTTTCAGAGGTCAACCCTCAAAGCACAATAGTAATAAGTTTAAATAAGGCTGACTTGGTGGCACAAGAAAAGCTAGATAAACTGAGTGAAGCATACAATTTTGATTCTGAACAAGTAATTGCAACCTATATAACTTCGGCAAAGACAGGCAAGGAAGTAACAAAGATGTTTGCTAAAATAGCTCAAGCGATCGCATTATATGATTAGATGCTTATAGCGCAGCAGCGATCGTTCTTAGGGCAATTATGTTGGCAGGAATATTTCAAATTCTCTTTAGGGTAATCCGCTTGGGCAAATATATTACCTTGATGCCCTACACGGTAATTTCAGGCTTTATGTCTGGAGTCGGTGTCATTATTGTTTTGCTCCAGTTATATATAATTATCAAGATCTCATAAACGTTTCAATATTAGGTACGTCTACCCAACTTTGCTGTTGATAAGACCGATGAGTTAAATCCATCAATAATTGAGAATACACTCCTTCCTTTAATGAGGGAACAAGAGATGTGCCAGAATCAATAGCTGCTACAAAACGATCTACAACGCGAATAAAGGGAGCTAATCTACCGTCAGTAAATACCTGAGTAAAATCTAATTTCTTGGGAATAGGCACATTTTTCAAAGACTTTCCAGCAGGCGCAGCAAACAGTTCAAAGCCGTGGACGTAATCTTTAAGGTTACTACTACCTAAGACCAATGTTCCTTTTTCCCCATATATTTCTACCCAGTGTCCCCTACCTGCATAAGTAACCGAGCTAATAGATAGCTGTACGGGTGTTCCGTCTGTCAACTCCATCATAATTAAGCAAGTATCGTCAGCATCAACAGGCTTCATTTTGCCATCATCATGGCGATCGCGACGTTCGGGAATTGCACAGTTGAGATAGCCACATATTCGAGATACTGAACCAAACAGCCAGCTAATATAGTCAAAAGCATGAGAAGCCACTGCACCTAATGCCCCTCCCCCAGCTTCTTGTTGCGAATACCAATTCCAGTCCCTTTCAGGGTTGGCGCGACTAGTTACCAGCCAATCAATCTTGATTAATCGTTTCTTGCCTACATAATCAGCTTCAAGATGTTCGGCTAACAGTTGCCAAGCTGGTACATAACGAAATTCAAAATCGGCGATCGCGCAAACTCCTTGAGCCTGAGCTAAGTGGTATAGTTCTTTAACCTGGGCAGCATTCATTGCCATCGGTTTTTCTAATAGCAAATGCTTTTTTGCTGCCAATACTTTTTTTGCCATCTCATAATGTAAAAATGGCGGAGTTGAAATACTTACCGCATTAACTTCAGGTAAAGAGAGAATTTTATCTAAATTATTGTAGGCATAATAAATCTTGTTCGCGTCAGCAATTTCTTTGGCTTTACTCAAGTCGCGATTATATACAGCTACTAATTCAGTGCAGGGATGATGCCTAAATCCTGGAATGTGTATTTTTTGTCCAAACCCTGTACCAACTACGGCTACGCCAATCTGATCGGGAGGAGATGTCATATCAAAAAAATCTCTTGCTCAAAAACAAACCTACTTAAAAACCTCAAATTTTTGCTAAACTACCATTTACTGTCATTCTTAGTTTACCTCAAGACACATAAACTCTCGATCTAATTGATAATTAAAATCAATTAGAATAAATTTAGTTTAGTAGAGATTTATATAATGGTATCAGTGCAGCCTCTAGTGTCTGAATTTACTATTGTGGGCAGGTTAGAAGATGTTGTAGTTAATTCTAAAGGTTGCGTCAAATATCTCTACTTATCTACCCCAGAAGAAGACTATTCAATGGTCGTAGCTAAAGAACAAAAAAATGTTCTCAATAAATATCTCAAACCTGGCTGCCATTTAAAAGTAACTGGAATGCGCAAATACAAGTTACATCAAGAAAAGATTGAATATAAAGCTTACAGAATAGAGTTACTACCTCAACAAGCTATCACTAATACAATCACTATAACTAATAAACCAAAAGCCAAGGTGCTAATTTGTCAAAGCTCAACCTGTTGGCAAAAAGGTGGAAAAGCAGCTTATGAAATGTTGCAGGCATCACAAGCTAAAAGTATGACAAAGGAAATAGAAATTATAACTACTGGTTGTTTAAAGCAATGTAAGCAAGCTCCCAATCTAGTGATTATGCCAGGCAGAAATCGCTACAGTAGAGTGCAGCCCAAACAAGTATCGCAGTTAATCGCCAAACATTTACTATAAAATCGATTAGTTAGGATCTTTTTGTCTCTTAGTTTTTCTGAGCTTATTTTTCTCTAACATTAAGAATTTTAGTTCTTTAGACGCTCACGTTACTTATTATCGGTAGAAGCGAAGATTTTTAGGAGCAGAATATATTCTGCTCCTGGTTTTTCAGCTATCTAAAAAGCTTGAATCCATTCTTTTATTTGATATTCAGTCCAGATATTATTTTGCCAATAGGGGTCAGATTCTACTAACTGGCGAACAGTTTCTTGATTATCGGCTTCGTAGATACCAAAAACCTGAGTATTATCTTTGGTTGGTCCTAAAGTAATTAGTATTCCCTGTTCTTTTTGACCGCCAAGACCATCCAAATGTGCTTGACGGTGAGGACTGCGCTTTTCTAAGGCGTTTTCGCAATAGCTTCCCCACATAATATATTTGGGCATAGTAGTTTCAATTTGATATTTCTATCCAGGGTAATACTCTACGCTGCTTTTGTAAGGGCGTTTCGCGAAACGCCCTTACATTAAATACACTGTCATAATCTATAGTTCGGTTGCTATACAATCTACAGAGATATTTTTCAAAGAAATAAAATATCCCCATAGCCTATAGATTAGATCATTTACGTTGCTTGATTGCTATTAATAAGCTTGCGAGCAGCTATTTTGTTGCGTAAGCGGGAAATTCCAAACATTCCAGCTAAGATTAAAATTCCCATGTCAGGAGAAACGCCGAAAGGAACAGGAGTCGGGCTTGAAACCTGAGAAAAAGTTACTGGAGTATTACTACGGTTTCCAATTGCGATATAAGAACCATTAATAATTCCTTGTTTATTGATGAATACCAAATTATTAGGATTTGTCTTAGACACGTAATCAGCATCTGTAATTGCTCCATTAGCTACTGTAAAAAAATTTCTTGTTGGAGAAGTAAAATTAGTAAGAGGTGCAGGTGTACTAACAGATACGGATGATGCAGGTTGGTCGATGGAATTGTCAGTCAAACCAAAAATAGTCCCCGATACAGGATTTCCATTATTAGGAAAGGTAAAATTGAAATCTAAAGCGCTAGCGCTTTTGGCAAACATAGCTGACGATAGAAGAGCAGCTATAGTTACACCTGCTACTTGAAAATACTTATTAAGCATAAAGAAAAAATATAAAATACACATAAAGACTATCTTTTTTATCTAAAGATGACTTCAGTGAGATCTCTGTTTTTCCTTTCAGTATATTCTCGCATTATCATATTTTTTTTAAGTTTATTCCACCAGATTTATTTCACGAAATAAGCTATTCATAATCTGTCTTATGTCAGATTATCGTCGGTTTTCTGATGATTTAAGACTCAAAGCGATGCGTATCCAAACTGATTGCCGTTAATAGTTTTCTAAGTTATAAAAAAACATAACTATCTCTTAACAACAGCTAAATCTGTATGCTGAAATATCGTCTTAGGCGACTACGTAAAAGTTTTCAATCTAACTCTCGATCTGATCTTAGCTATAAACAAATTAATATAGCAGTCGAACAAAGATCTACACACATTATTAATTTAGTCGGCTATGTTATGTTGTTTTTGGTATTATTAGATGATGTTTTTTTATTAGCCTCTAAACAAGTTTTCGAGCCTACCTTTGCCTACAATACGGGAGGTAACTTGGTTGAAAACGTTTGGGGTCTTTTGTTAGGATTTTTACTCATCTTTTATCGTCGCGACCAAGATTTGATTAAACCAACTGAATTTAGGCTGTTGTCTTTTTTGTCGTGGTTTGTTTTGGTTATTGGTATTAGTTACTTTTTAATCATCCCTATAATTGTTGGTAATGCCGTTCGCATTCATCGCGTAGAGCAAGCTCAAATGATGAATCAAGTTGACGTACAAAACTCTCAGGTTCAACAATATTTTCAACAACTAAACCAAGCTAGCCCTGAACAACTCGATAATTTATTACAAAACTACCAACAAACTACTAACATCAAAGTTACTTCTGTACAGCAATTAAAAAGTAATTTAATCGAGCAAGCTAAACAAAAACAAGCAGCAGCAAAACAAGAACTTCTAACTAAATTTAGTCAGCAAAAAGCTAGTCTTTTTAAGACTACGGTGAAGTGGTCAATTGGAGCAATTATTTCTGGTGTATGTTTTGTTTTGATTTGGAGACATACAAACTGGACAAGAGCAAGGAGCAAAATATTAAACTAAAAATGATTCAGTTAAAAAATAAGCTTAGTTTTGATGACCATCGTTTTTGGCTTTTAACTATTGCTGGTTTATTAATCGTCTTTAATTTGTGTTTGGTAGATTATAGTTCGGTATATTTACTGTTTTGGTGTGCAGCACTATCAATCACCTGGCGCAGAAGAAATAGGCTTGATTTTGAGAGTGACTTTATTTCTACAGCTACTGGTTTGAGTTTAATTACCTGGCTGCTATTTCGAGGAGTTGTCAACAATCATCCAATTGATGTCATTACGCGAATGTATCCTATATTTTCAGCTATAGCAATATATTTAGTCGCATCTAAAGCTAGCAAAATAAGTCAGTACTGGCGGGAAATTGTTATTATCAGCCTAACTGGTATTCCTTGGGAGCATATTGTTGCGGTGTTATCGCCGATAGACAAAATTTCTATTCTTGATGCGAAGATTTCTTGGCTAATATTATGGTATCTCGGCTTTGATGTATCCCAAACCGATAACTTAGTTATTTTACCCACAGGAGCAATCAAAATTGCTGGAGCTTGTTCTAGCTTTAATTTATTGGGATTGCTATGGCAATCATGTTTGGTAATGTGTCTCTACTTTACAATTCAGAAAAACCAGCAATTATTGCTGTGCTTATATTCTACTTTAATTGCTTTGGGAGTGAATGGGATGCGCCTTTGTTTGATGGCTCTTTTGGTAGCTAGCAATCATAAATCAGCTTTTCATTACTGGCATGGTAGCGCAGGGGCAGAAATTTTTACAACACTGGCAATTTTATTATTAGCTTTGGTTTATTGGTTGCTGATTGAAAGAAAAAGGGAAGCTGTAAACGAAGTATGATTCAATTAAATTGGCAAAAGTCACGACTGTTGATATTGGGTAGCTATAGTTTTGCTATTTTTGTATCAGCGGTATTTGTCTTAACTAAACCCAATCAGAATAAATTTCCTAAAAGTATTGTTTTAGATCGTTGGGAGACAATTAAAACAGATAAATTGAGTTATGAATCTAAATTGACTGAAGGAAGAAGATATAAGGAAGAAAAACACAATTTGGGAATGGAGATATATTTTATTCCTAATAGTCGGGGAAAAACTTTGAGCTTGATGAATCAATATCTAGAATTGCAGCTAAAGCCTGAAGATATAGCAGTCAAGTCAGACAGTAAGATTGGCTCTTATGGTTTGCTGAATAAAAACAATCAGACTTATCTTGATACCTGTATACATTCCAGTGGAAAAACGGCCTTTACTCCTCAACAGTTTAGCGAATTAGCCAACAATAATCTTCCTTCTCGTTTATTACCTTGGATTTTCGGCTTATCGGATTTAAGAGACTGGAGTTGTTTGTGGGTAAATATGTCTGTTTCAACGGATGATGTCACGGAAGAGGAAGCTGCTGGGTTGTTAAAGCAAAAGTTGTTTACTCTATTGAGTGAAACTAAGTTTGATAAGTAGCTGGCTAAAGTTAAATACGCTGATGTGAATTTGATTTTAGCCAGGAGTCACAGATTGAAAAATTTAAAAAGTAAAAGTAGTGCGTAAAGTACCAATAACGATATCATTATTTTGGCTGTCATGGTCGGGAGAAATTATCCAGACTGCACCAGGAGTAACCGCAATGTTGTCTGTTAGCTGATACTGATAAAAAGCCTCAACGTGCAGCGAAGTGTCGGGATCTGTATTTTCGGCTACGCCTGCAATATTGACATTAGAACCTGTAACTTTAGGTTCCATACCAAAGACAATCCTACCCAAACTTCCCTCTTTTAGAAGATCGGGTAAAGCAAGACTAACTGCCTAATTCCAAACATCTCGATCGCCACGATTGATTATAGTTGCACCATCTCTAACCACAGCTTCAAGAACGCGATTGGTAGTATAGCCACCCCAGCCAGCAATAATAAGGCGATCGCTGATGTTAAAAGAGGCTTCTACACCATAAGAATTACTAGTGATGGGTACAGTCTCCCCTACTGTAGCTTGGGTAAAGGAATTAAAGTTAGATAGATTACTACCGCTAAAATTATCGCTGCTATTATAAGAATTAACGTAGGTTAGACCCAATTTAAAGCTATCGCCTGGCTTAAATACAACTTGTCCTAGGGCAGAATATGCCCCGTTAAACAAACCATTGCCAGAAGTAGGATCGGCTGCATTGGAAGATATAGCAATACGAAGCTGTGTTAGGACACTCCCTGCGGCAATACTGTTCGGTTAGTCTTTCAAGTTATTTCGTTCGCCCTCTAAATCCCCCAAGATTGGGGTAGGGCTGTTTCATTCTAGAGTTAGATCATGTAAATTGGTTTAAAAACCTAATTTAACCGCTCAATGAATTCAAAAGACCTAAATTACAGTTTAATCGACTATCTAAAACAAATACCTGATGAACGAAAATCTGGTGGTAGAAGACATTCTCTGTGGCTAATCTTATTAATTATGATTTTAGGAATCATGAGCGGTTACTGGGGATACAGAGGTTTGGGCAGATTTGTCGAGCGACATCGTCGTCAATTAATCAAAACTCTTGAAATCCCACAAGCAAGAGTGGGATCTTACTCAACCATTAGAAGAGTAATGATGAGCTTGGACTATGAGGCAGTAGCAATTGTATTTAATGACTGGGCATCTCAATATACTCATAATAGTCAAGGTCAATGGATTGCTATCGATGGCAAAAGCTTGAAAAATACTGTTAATGACTGTTATGGTAAACAGCAAAATTTTGTCATGATGGTTTCTGCTTTTACTCATGAGCGTGGCGAAATCTTAGGATTGAAAGTCATGGAAAATAAGAAACAGAGTGAAATTGTCGCGGTACAAGACTTATTGGAATTATTAGACTTAAAAGGAGTCGTGTTCACAATGGATGCTTTACATTGCCAAAAAAAACCATCTCTACAATTATCGCCAGTAAAAATAATTATTTAATTGTAGTTAAAAAAAATCAAAAAACACTGCATTTCTCTAATCAAGTCTCAAACACTCAATACAAGTGCAATTAATTGTTTTGAGCAGACTGAGAAAACTAGAAATCGACTAACACATCGAACTGTAGAAGTGTTTTCTCCTCCATTGGATCTTGACGAGCGTGGGACTAAAGTTGGTAGTATCGTTAAAGTTTTCCGTTCGCGAACAAGAGGCAATCACGATTATGAATCTGATTCGGCGACTTATTATATTAGTTCTTTAGCACCAACTTCTGCACTAATACCTCAAGGTATTCGACGACATTGGAGTATCGAGAATCGTCTGCATTGGGTCAAAGATGTCGTAACTCAAGAAGATACTAGCCCTCAGCTTCAGGGCAAAGCCGCGACTAATATTTCTTTGATTAAAAGTTGGGTTCTTAACTTACTAAGAGTTCATGGTTTTGATTCAATGACCGAGGCTTTAGATTATATGAGCAATAATTTATCATTATTACTATCTTTCTGCCATTAATCGAGTTATTAAGTATTTTATTCTCGATTGCATCCCTTCAATTGAGAATGAAACAGCCCTACCCCAAGATTGGGGTTCTGGGGGTGGGGCATTATCTACATAACGGCGAATATTGCAGTTATAGTCCTCGGCAATAATTTCTGCTCTGGGTACAAGTCGGGCATAGCCAGGAATATCTTGACCTTGACGGTAGGCAAACACAATCTTATCAATATCCTCTGGTCGCAGGTGGTTCTGTGCCTTCCCTTCGCTATATTCGCGATCGCCGTTGATAAACAGTACCCGATCGCGATCGCTCGCTCCTGCTTTATTCATTACCAAAATACAGGCTGGAATCCCCGTGCCGTAAAACAGATTGCTGGGCAAGCCGATAATTGCCTCTAGATAACCGCGATCGATAAAATACTTTCGTGCCTCCCGTTCTTCACCGCCCCGAAACAGAACCCCGTGGGGCATGACTGATGCTAAACGACCGTCGTGTTTTAACACCTCCAGCATGTGCTGCACGAACATCAGATCTGCCTTTTTACCTTTCTCTGGCATCATGACGGGGAAGCGACCAGGAAACTTAAGGTCTTTTTTGATGTAGTTTTGACTAAAGGGGGGATTTGCCACCACGCGATCGAAGCGTCTCAATTCATTATCGTCGCCTAAATGTTGCGGTTCGCGGATGGTGTCGGCTTGACGAATATCGGCGTGGGAAATGCCGTGTAAGAGCATATTCATTTTACAGATCGACCAGGTAGTTCCCATGCTTTCCTGACCGTAGAGAGCAAGCTCATCAGCACTTCCTCCTTTTTCCCGCAGATAGTCCCGCATCTGGATTAGCATTCCCCCCGAACCCACCGTTGGATCGTAGACGCTCATGCCTTCGGTAGGTTCACACAGCTCCACACAAACCCGCACCACTTCAGCGGGAGTGTAAAATTCTCCTGCTTTTTTTCCCGCTGAATCTGCAAAGTACTTAATCAGCCATTCGTATGCTGCCCCCAACAGATCGGGAAATTCAAAATCCTCATCCTTAAGGGGAATCTTTTCAAATTTGGAAATAAAATCTGAGAGGATATTATCTTCAAGCGATCGCTGCCCAATCGTACGATTAAAGTTAATATATTTTTCATTCAGCACATTCTCCAAAGCATCGGGATTGGCATCTTCAATTGCTTCTAGAGCCTTATTGAGAATCGTACCGACGTTTTCCTTAACGTGCTTGAGGGCAGGATGCTTAACAATCTTAGTTTTGCCCTGTTCGATAACTTCCTCCGACCATCCCTGATTCCAACGGGCGCGTTCTGGCACGTAGAAATACTTACCCGAATAGCGATCGCGATCTTCTAGCTCCTCTTCAATATCTTCAGGGGTCATCCCTCGATTGGCAAGCTCTTGGCGTAGCTCTACCCGACGCTGTTCAAACAGATCGCTAGCCCGTTTTAAGAACAGCATACCAAAGATATATTCTTTATATTCACTGGCATCCATGCTGCCCCGTAGGTCATCACAGGCGGTCATCAGCAAGGTTTCTAGACGAGAAAGAGTTAATTTCATTAAGAACTTGAATTAGATCTGTTAAGTCTTATATAAGTAGTTTACGCTGTAGTAAATATTTTCAAATACGTGTAACTATTGATTAGATTAGACAAGAATTCAAGATTAATAATAGCTTTTGATATTAATTTGAAGCTATTTCATTAATCTAATTTGAGGATGAGAGACGCAATCGGTTTTCTATTATGATCCAATTCTATGACTTGGGCATAATAGAAGGTTGGTACGACAAAGTGTAGTTTACTTATGAAATTTTTTTTGTACAAAGGGTATAGCGATTTAATTATGAATAATTAGCGAACGCTAACATAGCTTGAGAAACGCATATATTGCAAAGCTTACAGCCAAACGCGTGGTTTCTTGTACATCAAATGCTACTCAAACGCCTAAGTTTTTAAATTATTAAAGAAATTGCCAGTCGTCGGGGAGCGAGGGTTCGCTAATAAACTGGCTATGAAGCGCAACATCCTGTCGCTTCCCCGATTCGCTTGCGCCGACTGGCTTGAAAAGTAGAAAAGTCTAACCAGAAAACCAGAAAACAGGTTATATTGTTATCTGGTTTTCTGGCTTTCTATAAATAAAGAAAACATGAAACTAATTACTGTAACTGGCTATAAAGGAGGTTGTGGCAAGTCTACTACAGCCATACATCTAGCTACTTACTTCAGCGCTCGCGGAAAAACATTATTAATAGATTCAGATCCCAATCGGACATCAATCGAATGGTCTAAAAGAGGCAGTCTGCCTTTCACGGTAGAAGACGAGCGAAAAGCAATTAAGCTTATCCCTGGTAGCGATTACGTCATTGTAGATACGCCAGCCAGACCGAAAAGCGACGATTTGCGAGAATTAGCCGATGGTTGTGATTTACTGATTCTGCCGACTATTCCCGATGTGGTAAGTCTACAGCCGATGTTAGCTACTGCGGGAGATTTGCCAAGTAGTTCTAATTATCGAGTGCTAATCTGCGTTGTCCCCCCCTACCCAAGTCGTGAAGGAGAACAAATGAAAGACGATTTGATATCTGGTGGCATTTTCGTATTTAACAGTATGATTCGTCGGACATCGGGTTTTGGTAAAGCTGCGATTGCTGGAATACCTATTAGAGAGCTAAAGGATAAAACACGAGTCGCTTGGGAAGACTATAAAGCTTTAGGTAAAGAAGTGGAGGAAATAATTAATGGGTAAATATAGCGATATCGTTAAAAGTAAAAGCCAAGCTGGTAAACCAGAAAACCAGAAAACAACAAATACTAAAAACAATATAACTGGCAATACAGAAAGCAGTAAATCTGGTAAGCCAGAAAATATTATTACCAGTAATACAGAAAACATTAAAACCAGTGAACCAGAAAACCAGAAAACCGAATCAGAGGATATGGTAAACCTAAGCATCAAAGTACCTAGAAGACTTAGACAGAAATGGGTAGCAGAATCTAGATTGAGGGGAACGACCCTGACTGCTATCATCTCGGACTATCTAAAAGCCGAGCTTGGGGAATAAAATGAGAACATCCCCACCGACTACCAATCATGAGGGAATGTTTCATCAATCAAATCAATACTAATAGGAGTATAGCAATGACCAATCCAGTTGTTCAAACTGACATAGCAGAAGTATTAAGCGAAGTTAGGCAGGAATTAAAGGGTATCGGCGATCGCCTGGGCAAATTAGAAGTGGGTCAAGCCAAGATCGAAGGGAAGATTGAGGCAGTTGACGAAAAACTGTCAGGGCAGATCAAAAATGTCGATGAGAAATTGTCAGGACAAATTAAGACACTAGACGAAAAGGTATCGGGACAAAAAGAGGCAATTGACACCAAGAGCGACCAATTAGAAAAGAGAATTAACAATCAAGAGTTTTTCAATCGTATTATCGGCGGAAGCCAAGTTGTTACTATCTTAGGTGGTATTGCTGGTTTTTTCTGGATGGCAAATAAACTTACCTAAGTTTAAAAAACCTTATTTATCGCACATAAGAACTATTATGTGAGAACTAACTAAAATGTACTCGACAGCTAAATCCAACTCACTTCCAAAGAGCAGAATAACCGCCGATACTCCTACTAACGATAAGATAGCCGACCTCTGGTTACATGGCAAATCCCCGCATACAATTGAGTTGTACCGCAGAACCATTAATAAACTGGCGATCGCGACGGATAACAAACCGTATTCTTGGTTGACTCTCGAAGACATTCAACAATGGGGCGATCGCCTATCACAAGAAGATTTGTCAGATTCTAGTCGTAGGACATATATTAGTGCAGCTAAGTCTCTACTTTCCTTTGCCAGCAAATGCGGGTTAATTAATTTCAATGTGGGTGCTTCTGTCAAACCTCCTATGGCTAAAGATAGTCTGAGTGAACGTATTCTTGACCAATCGGAACTCTACGCCCTACTTAATGCCTCCAAGAGCGAGCGCAATAGGTTAATCCTCAACCTCTTTTACTATGGTGGTTTGAGAGTTAATGAATTGATTAATCTGACCTGGAAGGATCTTAATGGGGAATATCTGAATGTGTTTGGTAAAGGAAGTAAAACCAGAATTGTTAGACTGCCAGCCAAAATAGTTGCTGAGTTGAAAGACTTTAAGCCTCGCTTGAGTAAACGAGATGACTATATATTTATCTCAGTTAGAACTAAATCTAAGTTAAGAAGAGAGTCTGTAACTCAGTTGATTAAGGCGATCTCGAAGGAGATGGGTATCGATAAGCCAGTATCTAGCCATACCCTGAGACATTGCCATGCTACTAATTCTCTAGAAAAAGGTGCGCCGATCTCATTAGTTAAAGAGACTTTAGGACATAGCAGTGTTGCTATTACTTCTCGTTATCTCCATGTTCGACCAGACCAGAGTAGTAGTCTGTACTTGTAGAGGAGCGATCGCCGTCCAAGCATTGCCTCGATTAAAGAATAGTCTTCTTTGTTTGCCATAATTGGATAGTGCTTGAATAATAGGGCAGTATTTGCTGAAGGTATTGTCAATTTATAGCAGGCATCAGGGCTGAGAGCGTTTGCTTTGCATAGAGTGTGTTATGAACTTCTAGAGCGTGTTTGTATTCTGAGACAGTAGGATAGGGGAAAAGGTGTCTCTTAGAGTGCCTGTAGTCTTTTACCGTCCAGGTTTTACACGCTGCCCCGTGAAAGTGAACGTCCCGGATACCGGGGCATCATCTACAAGTGGATTTGCATTTAGAGCAAACGTCCTCCCTGTAGTTGTTCCTTGTATTGCCCCAGCTTTTGGATCAACTTTCGCACGGGTATCACTTCTGGTAATTGAGCCAGGTACTGTCGCTGTTGGGTAATTGAAGTTGAGTACCGTGGAAGTAATCTCTCTGTCTGAGGTACACTTCCAACTGGGGGCAGATCTAGCCAAGCTGTCACCAGGGGCAATCTAGCTCGAAACCAATGCCCTGTAAGAGCTTTAGAACTGTTCTGTGGCAATCGCCACAGAATGATATTTTTGCAGCCTCTGACTAATCTCTGCAAAATTATGAATTTTCATCATCAGCAAATAAATTGCTAAAAACTATATCCTGTGAATATTACAGCGATCATTAGTTACGCTCAATTTTTACTGCCTCAAGCATTAATAGCTGCAAAATTATCTAGATTGCCCTTCATGACACTCTCGCTAGTTTCACCCCAGTTTAGCCATTAGCCAATTTCTCTAAAGTTGCCGTAAATTCTTCACTACCTACCATTAAAGATTGTGTTAAAGCTGTTTCTGCTGCTTTACTTTACCTAAATTCAAATTTTCCAACTCTTCTAATCTGTCAATTAGTTTTTGATAAGCTTCTGCTGAGAGGATAACGTGGCTAGGTCGTTTCTGTTTGGTGACTAGTGCTAGTTAGAGTGTAGCTTTTCATGCTCTAGATTTATTGACTGTTTTGTACATAATAGCAAAAATGTACATTACTTATCATTTATGCGGAGGTAAGGGGTACTTCAATGTCTTGGTACGCATTCCCTTGCGCTAATTAACTACAGTAAAACAAGCGATCGCTTTTCTACTCGCCCTCATCTTTTTCCAGGTAGGCATGGCAGAGGCAGCATTCATAAAGCTAGTGCTGATAAGATACTGCGGGAAGTTTGCCGTAAGCTAGAAATTGAGGGAGTCAGTACCCATAGCTTCAGACGAACTGCTCTGACCTGCATGAGCGATAAGGATGTACCATTGAGGCACATTCAGGCGATCTCAGGGCATAAGACCCTAGCTGCTTTGGAACGGTATTTAGGAGTGACGGAGCAACTCAATGAAAGCGCGATCGCTACTCTCGATTTTTGAGTTCAATTTGGCGTTGTGACGGCACACAAAACAGCGAGCGGGTTTTCCTTACTATCAAGAAATCATCTTGAAAATAACCCTTGAATTTACGCAGAAATAAATATGAGGCTTTGGTAAATTTTAGTGAAATTAATGGGAACAATAAATATAAAGAATTTAATTAAAAGCTTTAGACAATGGAAGAACAGCCCATTAGCCTAATAACAGATGCAACTAGAGTGGCACAATCGCTCAAAAATAATACTCAAAATTTGAAAGAAGCTGCACATAATGATGACTCTCTTCAAAATGTCAAGGAAACATCCGAGACTAGAATATTTAAGATTTGTCGAAAATTTGCTATACCGATATTTACTTTCTCTTTAGGTGTAGCTATAACTAGTGGATTTTATTTTTTGAATAACTATAGTAAGGAACCTTTTAAAAGATTAAAGATTGCCATTGAGAATGAAATTGACAATAAATATTTTTTAATGGTGCTAGAAGATGAATTTGGCTTATATCAAGCCGAAACCATGACAAAAGCCTTAAATCAAAAGCATCTCAGCGGAGAATTAGACAATGAAATTTCCGAATTCAAAACCTTAGCTCATTTTGAGGAAAATATTTTAAATAAAAATAACTATTATTATCGGGATAACAATTCAACTGACAATATTACAGATACATCTGCTTCAGAAATTCCTGCAAGACAAGAATCGGTCGAACAACCAGAAAAAAAAGTTGAGTTGGTAGCTGTTCAATTTGCTTCCAACCAAGTTTTGGGAGACAATATTGCTGCTGCTTGTCGTTTCGGCAAATTTTTTAACAATGAAATAGAGCTTAGTAATCCCTCAAACCAAGAAAACAACGCTATTGTTAAGGCAAGCAATCCTCTTGATTGTATCTCCACAGACAAATCAAAATGTGAATTAAATCTTGGCAGCGAGCGCATTTTGATCCAAGTACCTTTTTCTGTAGCTGAGAAACTTTATCCAGAATTAATCGATACTAAAATCTCTTATAATGTTTTGCCAAGCTGTAGTTATGCTTTGGCGGATCTATCATCAGAATAAAAATTTTACTTCTAATTTGTTAGATTGTATCGATAATAGGCAATTAATATTTGAGTATTTATCAGGTAGTAAAATAAATACAATAGCCACTTATCCCGTTATACATAACAATGGTTAATCCCATCCCAACCAAACCTTCGTCTTTGATTGGTAGCATCAAACTGGAACAGGTAGACAAACATACCCTATTCAAATTTACCGACGATTTACAGTTGCGGATGGAGCAATTACTCTCAAACAAAAAAGCGGATCGGATCACCCCAGATGAATTAGCCGAACTAGAAGTCATAGGCGAACTCGACCAAATTTTTACCCACATTAACACTATGTTAGTCGCTGCCAAATGACCGTTGACAGAGAATTAATTAGAAAACGGGCTAATTATTTGTGCGAATATTGCCACTCCCCCGAACGAATTTCTGCCACCCGCTTCACGGTCGATCATATAGTCCCTCAATCTTTTGCGGATCGTTCGACAAATCAGTAGCTCAGAACGCTAATGAAAGACAACTTTCTCAATTATGATGACCAGAGCAATGAAGAAAGGAGATTATTAACGAATGCAAGCGGAGATACGGGATACAGAAATTTACTTTGATATCGAAGGGACAGGTTTAGCGATCGAGGGAGCGCGATTGCGCTCCAAGCCAATCGTATTTCTGGTTCACGGTGGACCTGGTGCTGACCACACGCTCGACAGACCCACTTTCTCGCCGCTCAGCCACAAGCTGCAACTCGTCTATTTTGACCATCGCGGTCAGGGACGTTCAGCGCGGGGAGCCAAGGAAACCTATACGCTGGACAATAATGTCGAAGACATGGAGGCACTACGCCAACATCTGGGCTTGGACAAAATCGTCGTGCTTGGGTCTTCCTATGGCGGCATGGTGGCGCTTTCCTACGCGATTCGCTATCCTCAATATGTCTCACATCTGATCGTTATCTCTACGGTCGCGGATTCCCGTTTTCTGACACGCGCCCAGGAAATTCTGGCAGAACGGGGAACTGAGGAACAAAAGGCGATCGCACAACGCCTCTGGAACGGCACATTCGAGAATGAACAACAACTACGCGAGTTCTTTCAGGTGATGGCACCGCTGTACTCACTCACCTATGACCCCAACTCACGTCAAGACGCATGGAACCGTATCATTCTCTCTACCGATGCGATCAATGTTGCTTTTGGTGGATTTTTGCGCTCTTACAGCGTGCTGAATCAATTACATAACATTACATCACCCACTTTAGTGATTGGCGGACGGCATGACTGGATTTGTCCCCCAGAATTTTCTGAGGAAATAGCGAAGGCAATTCCAAATGCCGACTTGAGAATCTTTGAGAACAGCGGTCATTTGATCCGGGCTGATGAGCCGGAAGCGCTGCGAGACGTGATTACGGGTTTCTTAGTTTACAAGGCTAATTAGTCGAATGGCACGCTTGTTAAGGTGAAATCTCTGGCTGATAAGGGCTTGATAAAATGAATAGCTTCGAGGTTGGGAGAAGTCAGGAATCAGGAAAATCTGCAATTCCCAATTGGCGATCGCGACAACATGACTCTCTATTTTTCAAAGTGTTAAAATATCTGAGAATACGTTATTTGTGCTTGACAAGCGTGCCATTCCCTGCGCACCAGCTTTTTCACTTTGCACCCCGCTTCGGCTGTGTTGATTAGACCACGATTATGACTTTCACGATCGATTAAATAGACATAGGGTTGGACGAAGTTGAAAACACGGGCGTTTATTCTCTGGCGAATTTAGATGCGTTTGCCCTGCTATATTGGGGTGGAACTAGCGAGAGTGTCATGAAGGGCAATCTCGCTAGTTCCACCCCAAGTGGAGAATAACTATGACAATATTTTCAACTAGAAAGTCAATTTTTACAGTTAGAATCTGGCAATAGTGGCTCAAGCAGTGCTAAAAGTTCTGGAATATCATTTTGAATTACATCCCAAAGTGTGTTTAAATTTACGCGATCGTATTGATGGGCAAGAATATCTCGCATTCCTGCAATATCCTTCCAGGGAATTTGAGGATATTGTTGACGAAATTCTAACGACAGTCGCTTGCTTGCTTCTCCCATTATCAAAACCTGATAGAAAATTGCCGATTGTTTTTCTTCGTTAGTTGCTAAATTAGATTTATTCACTCCTCTACTAAATTGGACTACTCGCTTGGCGGCGTTAACCATATCTAAAATTGATGCTTTATCTTTGCTCATAAACTATCTGAGCATTCTTCAAAATTTCTTGACGACGAATCGGGTTTTCACTATTTTCTACTGATTCAAAGGTGACAATATCTACTTTACGCCCGATACTTGCTTCTAATTGGTGTTTAATTTTGGCTAGAGTTAACAATCCCTGACGAGTATTTGAATCAAAACGAATTAGAATATCAATATCGCTGTCGCCGTGAAAACAATCGTTTAACACTGACCCAAATAAAGCTAGTTCGATAATATTCCATTTCTGGCAAAATTGAGCTATTTTTTCAAATGAAATACCCAAACGTTTTTCTAGTTGTGGTTCTAACTTTAATGGCATATTCGTACAATAAATTGAAAAATCAGAGGCGCTCGCTTTGAATCGGCATTATTATCAGTTTTCCATCTTCCATACTAGTCTAGGATTAGTTACTATCAAAGTCCAACAGTGTTGCTTTAGCTAATTTTTTAAGGATTGAATGAGCTACATAAATATGTAAATATATCGTCTTTCAACTCATTTTTGCGTTCAAATTGGTTGTAAGCGATCGCCAATTATGAGAAATAGATAAAGTTGCTGTCACAGCTAAACGTAGGTACATCTTTTATGGCTGCTTTAAAAGCCGGGAAGACGCGATTGCTACTTTGCCACTAGTGGAGGATGACGTATATCCAGAAAAGTTTGGTGAAAGTTAACTAAAGAGCGATCGCCAATTTCTCTACTGAAGGATAGCAGTCTAAAAAGGTTTTATAGATTGGTACGACTGTATCGGCATCGGTTCTCTGTAATAAAAACTCGGCAACGAGGATAGAGTAAGGGTCGGATGTGCTGCGCCAGGGATAATCTCGAAGATTCTGTTTAGCCCATCTCTTAAGGTGACGAGCAAACCATTTAAGGTTTTCTGCTTTGATTATGATGTTCTCCACGTTATTCAAACAATGACAACTGAACTATCTGTAGCTTTTTTACATTATCGAGATTAGATAGTGAAATACCCAACAAACGAATACTTTTACCCTCCAATTCGACTATCTTAAGTAACTCTACAGCTTCGGTAACGATCGTATCCAAACTGTTAATACAGTTCTCAAAGGTACGAGAGCGAGTAATTTGTTGATAATCAGAAAATTTTACCTTCAAAGTTAAAGTCCTGCCCGTAGCTTGATGTCTTTCTATACGTTCGACCAGCGTTACTGCAATTTGTTCGAGTTTAGTTATTATCGTCTCTTTATCGCTTAAGTTCTCTGCAAATGAATTTTCTGCACCAATTGATTTACGAATACGATTAGCCTCAACCGCTCGTTCGTGCCTCGCTCTGGCAATGTTGTAGTAATAGTTACCTGCTTTGCCAAAAGAACGTACTAAAAATAAGCGCGATCGCTCTTTTAAATCGAGTCCATTATTAATACCCAAACGGCGCATCTTCGCAGCAGTAACTTTACCAATACCGTGAAATTTTTCGATTGGTAATTCTTCTACAAATGCTTCGGCATCTTCTGGAAGGATAACGGTCATGCCATTAGGCTTGTTCATTCCCGATGCTATCTTGGCTAGAAACTTATTAACCGAAACACCAGCCGATGCACTAAGGTTAGTTTCTTTAAATATTTCATTTCGGATGTGTCGGGCAACTGTAGAAGCATAGGGTAATCCCTGCTTATTCTCGGTAACGTCGAGGTAAGCTTCATCTAATGCCACTGGTTCGACGATATCAGTGTAGCGTCTGAAAACATCATGGATTTGAGTCGATACCGAGCGATAGACTTCAAATCTGGGTTTGGCAAATATTAGATTTGGGCATTTGGCGATGGCAACTTTTGATGGCATGGCTGAATGAATGCCAAACTTTCTTGCTTCATAACTGGCAGCAGCTACCACACCACGCTGACGGGGAGAGGCACCAACAGCCAATGGTTTGCCTCGATATTCAAGATTATCTCGCTGCTCTACCGATGCGTAAAAGGCATCCATGTCAATGTGAATAATTTTCCTAGTTCGATCTGCCATCATCCGAAAACTGAATCACCTTTGTTAGTGTAACCGTACTAATAAAGATCGTTCGCGCATTTTTAAGTTTGGATTTAAATAGCGATCGCCTGATTCAACTCAAGATAAGGATGAGTGAGACAACACCAAAAAAGATCATTGGCACTGCGGGTATTAACTTTTTGGTTTTAAACCATCTGACAACAAACACGATAACCAAAAGAGAAATAACGATCGCCGAAACGGTTACAGCCCATTGATTACCTGCATTCATGATGCCAGCTAAAATTAACAGCAGTAAACCACTAACTCCACCAGAAATCAGAGATACTTTGCTCTGACTCTTGATGTAGCCCACAACTCCTCCGACTATACTAAGCAGTCCATAGAATACCGTGGCTATTAATTCAGGTGTAAACATTGTTTTAATTGTTCGCTCACATTTGGTAATAGTTTGGTATCAAAGCTGTCAGGATATCACAGACACAATTAATAACTGCTGAATCTAAAAGAATGTTTTCCAACTAACATACATAATATAAAGCTACAAAAATAGGTTGTGATGAAAGAACCACAGAAAAATACGCTGAACATCGACGCGGGAACAATAGTTTTGATTGTCTCTGCTCTGATTTTATTACCCTTGTTATTGACGGGCTTTATTTCTCACTAGAAAATTATTTTCAACAAAAAACCCAGTCACTATATAAGTAACTGGGTGTAACTAATATTTATTTGACTGTGTTCATTATCTCTTCTAGACTATTCGGCAGTTTCTTCTTGTAGAAGATTTACTTTCACTACTTTGTTTTTTTCTTCTTCAGACTTGGGTAAAGTCAAATTTAGAATACCGTCTTTGTAGTCTGCGGTAACGTTAGTATTCTGAATGCGTACTGGTAGGGGAATTACTAAGCGCGAATTTACCATATCTAAATTCAGAGCGAGTTTTACCGTCTTCTTCAGTTTTGGTTTCTAATTTACGTTTACCTGCGATCGCCACACGGTCAGCCATCACTTGAATATCCAAGTCTTTAGCTTCCATGCCAGGAACTTCTAATTTTAGATGAACTGCATCATCAGTCTGAGTTAGTTCGGCAGCAGGGATTTTAGAGAAGTTACCAAAGTCACCTAGATTGTCAAAAGTTAAAGCGTCATCAAACAAGTGATTTAATTGGCTAGAAAGTGAATTCATTTCATGCCAGGGATTGTATCTTACTAAAGTCATGATTTGTGTCTCCTGTGACTAATAGTTGATAGTTGGATAATTGATTAACTTAGAGTTTCTGTATATTTCGTTTCTTGCTCAATAGCCTCAATGGGGGGAACCCCCACAACGGCTTTTCGCGCTTCGTTATCTATATATTAATCAGTTAGTAAAAAATAAAGAAGTGTGGCTTGTATCCCATACATAGTAGTGCTTTTATCCCGAACAAATAATTAATTAAATTGGTTGGGAAAACTATACTTGTAACGGTTCGGTTTGTCTTGTCTAACCTTAAATAAAACTATGAAGCTCGAACGTTTAATTAGTATCAATGGTGCAGTTTTTGCGAGAGGAAACGCCGAACTTGTTTCGGCTTGTTCCACTCTCGCGTGGTGGTTTACTACGTTGGCGACCTTTGCTATCAGTATGAAATTTTATTCTGGGATTCTTCAATCCATCAGCCTCAAGAAATATACGAGACAGCAGATAAAGCTGCCGACCCAGCTTGAATGTATTCAAGCTGGAAAGCGACAGTGCATTCCGCACTTTGAGTGTAGGGATAGAAAGTATTAAAACAGTTATCGGTTATTAATAGTATATTTATACTGTAATTATTACTAGTAAATTGAATAAATGTGCGGTCGCTTTAGTCTAGATACAACCAAGGCAGAAATAGCCAAAGTGTTTAAATGTAATAGCGTAGCTTTAAATAGCTCTAGATTCAACGTTGCTCCATCTCAAAACATTACTGTTGTCATTAATACTGGCGAGAATAACGAAGCTGTCTTAATGCGTTGGGGCTTGATTCCCAGTTGGGTTAAGAGTTTGGATTCTTGGAAGAGTAATTTAATTAATGCTCGTGTTGAAACAGTTACAGAAAAACCTAGCTTTAGAAATGGTTTTAAGAAGCATCCCTGCTTGATTCCCGTATCTGGATTTTATGAATGGACGAAGGACAAACAGCCTTACTACTTTCATACTGAAAATAAACTATTTGCGTTGGCTGGCATCTGGTCAACCTGGAGCGATCCTGAGACAGAAGAAAAGCTTTTGTCCTGTGCGATTTTGACTTCTGAGGCTAAAGGTGCAACTTCGGAAATTCATCACAGAATGCCTGTAATTATTTCTGCCCAATATTACGCTCTTTGGTTGGGAGAGCTGGACGGAAGAAAAGAATTAATTGAATCTCTGCCATTCGTAGAACTGCAAATGCACCAAGTCAGTAAAACAGTCAACAGTCCCAAAAATGATAATCCAGACTGTATTAAACCTATATTATGATTGAAATCGGTCGCTTCTACTCAACTATGGATAAAAATGCTATGTCAAAAATTCCAGACTGCGATCGCTGTACTCTTTATGCTCATAATCCCCATTTAGTCTGTGCGGTTCATCCAGATGTGTGGAGACTGATAAATGTTCGGACTTTAGACCACACCCTAATATCGATCTGACTCCCTGGAAAGTAACTAATATTAATAGCGATTCTAGTTTTATTGTGACTCGTCATGATGAAACTAAAAACGTTAACCTGTGTGGTGTTGCACCTATAGGGAACGTAACAAAACAGTATCTAACCTCCGTAATTGGATTGGGAGATGGTACGGTGGAACTCGAACGAGTAGGGAATAGTTATGAAGCTTGGGTGTCACTCAAGCCAGGATACAATATGGAACTAGTAAAGCACGTATCTAATAAACCCAATGAATTAGTAGGGCAAGAGATTCACCTCAATACTTGGCTAATTGAAAGAGGTGAAGCCCGTCAGGACACCAAAGAAGCTGCTCAATGTCGCGAGTTTGAACATTTAGCCTGGGCTGAAACAATCGCTAAAAAAGGTAAATTTGGTATCTGGCAAGACAAGAAAAATTAAGCTTTTTCTCTATTGGTGCGATTGCGAAGCTAGCCGTTAGGCATCGCTTGTTTCTTCAGCAGATTTTTGAGGATTTGCTCGGCAAGACGAAATAAATCAAAAATTCAAATTTGAGCGCTCGCTTTTTGAAGAATATTATGGAAATTAAGTATTTAAGTCAGTCGGCAAAGCGAATCGGGCTTGGGAAGAGATCTAGAATTTCAACATTCTCTGAGAGAGCCATCGCCGCCCGACGACTGGCAACTGTCTACTCCTCTAAATCATTCCACTGATCTTGAATATTCTGATCTGTAGATGAACTTGGCAATGGAATAAATTTTCTAGCACGAGGAACAAACTTCTTCGGCTTGAGCTTAATCGGAGCGCAATATTGAGCAATCTTAAGATATCCCTGAAGATCGGGTAGATTACCCAACTCATCAGGCATCACAGCATAACTCTCTCGAAGCTGCTCGTTTAGGGTTACAGTTCTACCGTTACCACTTCTACCAGAATTACGGGAGCGACTATGATTCTCCGCCAGATAACGAAACTCTTGTTTACCAATAATCTTCGCCATTGTTTCTGCTGTCTGAGGGTCAGCACAGTTTAAAATCAACTTAGTCTTCGTTCCCTGCAACATAGTCCGCGTTTGCTGTAGTCCGTATTTGTCAATGATCTGAGCCTCAGTTCGAGTACCCAGAATAGGACATCCTTTGTACTTACGGCTTTCACTCAGTAACCTGTGGAGACTTGGTAACTGGTTCAATGCCCCCAACTCATCGATAATAATTGCCGTCTTCATCTCTCGATCTTCATTAGATAGCAAACCTTTAAGCATCAACTCAAAAATCAAGCTGTGGAAAGGTTTTAGCAATTCAGACTCGTTTTCTCTTAAAGTAATAAAAATCCAGCGAGGACTATCACTTCTTGCCCAGTCGTAAAAACTTAAAGCCTTATTATGAGGCTGAGTTAGGCAGTCATAGAATTGACAGTAATTAGCAGCAGTAGACAGTACAGAAGTTGCGGCTTTTTCTTCTCCAAGATATTTAGCAGCTAAAGTTCCTGAGACAAATGAGCTTAGTGCTTGAGTATCGCTGGTTAATAACGACCACAACTGCTGATTGCTTTTAGTCTGGCGAAATAACTCTGCCATCACTGCCCTGCCAGCATTTGAGAAAAAAGGCTCCTTGGCAGAATCAATAGGAATCAATCCTGCTGCCATAGTTTCAGGTCTGGCTGGCTCATGAACATGACTCCAGTGAAGACTACGAGCGTCAAAAGGATTAAAGATAAAATCTCTACTAGGATCGTAGAACTTCTGCAACATATCCCCATCGCGGTCGAAGACGATCGCCCGAAAATCTCTTCTGTTTCTAATAAGAGCCGTCATCTGGCTAATAGCTTGAGTTTTACCAGTCCCAGGAGAACCAAACATGAAGAAACCCCGATTTTCTAGCTTAGGGGGAATAGGTAGACCTGCTACTACTAGCTGAGGCTTATATTTTGATTTTGGTTCTCTTTTGAGTATGGTTTTGAGTTGACGGGTAGGTATGACCTTTCCACCTCTCAAGACATTTTGATTGTGGTGATGAAGATTTCTCTTCGGCTTAATCAACAAGAGTGAAAACATAAAAATCATACATAATCAATCCACCAGCAAGCAGCTTGAGATAGCCGAATTTATCAATTATATAGGACAGGATTAGTTCTGGATGTTCAATTAGAGATAGCGCGGTTTCAGTGTTATCTAATGCCCACAAAGCTACTGAGAGAAAGATAAGTAAAAAAAACGATGCTACGAGAGTCTGATAGAAGTTATTTTTTGCTTTCATTATCTGCTAATGGTTCTAGAGTGAGTTTGAATACGGGTAAGTTTGAGGTGCTGCTGCATCTCGATTGTTCTAGTTTTAATTTGCTGTTTGAGTTCGTTAGTAGAAAAAGTATTCCTGACTGTGGCGTTGTCTCGGTCGAATTTTAGTTCCTGACCTTTGTGGCTGATAGTCAGTGAATCTCGATCTCGTTTTATCTCTGTTCCATCTGATGTTCTAAAGCTTTTTATTTGAGGATTTTGAAGATCTGATTTACCCTGACTTTCCACTAGATATTTAGCAGCAACGAGTAATTTAAACTCTTGTTCTCTCGATGGAGTAGATAATTGCCGATCTATTTGTTGTTTCATAACGAGGCTAAGAGCATTTTCTTGCCCTCTGGATTTCTCTACCGATAGTCCTAGAGCTTTAGTGCTAGCGGTATATACTTTAAATTCATGCTTGGCTCTTGAGGCTGCGACATAAAAACTCTCTTTGCCTACGGTGAGAGATTTACCCGAACCTGCACTGTAGATGCAGTAGTTAGCAGTTTTTCCTTGAATACCGTGAACTGTATCGACGTAGCGGTAGTCAGAATAGAGCAGAGCATCGGGATGGACTATCTGAGTTTTTCCTTTAGTTTTTATTTCTATTTGCCCACGCTTATCAAAACCCAACACCTCAAATTGATGTCCGTTAGTTTGCTTTTTTTGATTTTGATAATGATTGCGGGTAAACTTCATTTGTTCGCCAAGACGAAGCTCGCGAGTCTCAGATTGAAATACACTTCTGTCTCTGTAGCAGTTAAGTTGTAGACTGTGTTGATTACCAAAGCTATCTCTAAGAGTTAAGGTTTTTGTGTTGTTATTTAGCGTATCAACTCGGTAGTAAATATCCTTATTAAATTTGGCTGTAGTGTAACCAAATTTAATTACATCTCCTACCTCGTAGTTACTAGCTTGGGTAAGGCTGAATTTATCTAAATCTTTGGCTTTGAGAATATTTATCTGTCGAGATTCTTGACTCAGTTTTTCTTGTTCAATTAGTCCTTGACGTACCTGCTTGGTAATGGCATCTTTTTCTTTGTTTGTGCCAGCGAGAATCAACGTTTGTGTTTGAGTTTTAACATCTCTGGCTAGGTAGTCATTGACCACTGCTTTTAGTCTTAAACTATCGATAGGCATCTGTTTGATACGCCCCTGTTGATTGAGCTTTTGATACCCCTGTTTTATTTTTCCTGCCGACAAGAGATCTACAACTTCTTTTAGCTGAAAATTTTGCTGTCTAACATTGACATCGATTCCAACTGTGGACAGGTTGGTTTGCTCTTGAAGCAATTTAAAAGGTGAGCCTGCCTGTACCGCAGCAAGCTGTTTGGTATCGCCGATTAGCAATACACGGGAGTTTGTTTGATTAGCTTTTTCTAATAAACTCAGCATTTGACTGCTGCTAATCATCCCCGCTTCATCGACGACAATCAATTCTTTTTGAAGTAAAGATTTAAGGGGAATATTTAAATAGGCATCAAGGGTTTGACAGTTGATATCTGCCCCCTAAATCCCCCCTCCTCATCGTAGGGCTGTTTCATTCTCAATTGAAGGGATGCAATCGAGAATAAAATACTTAATAACTCGATTAATGGCAGAAAGATAGTAATAATGATAAATTATTGCTCATATAATCTAAAGCCTCGGTCATTGAATCAAAACCATGAACTCTTAGTAAGTTAAGAACCCAACTTTTAATCAAAGAAATATTAGTCGCGGCTTTGCCCTGAAGCTGAGGGCTAGTATCTTCTTGAGTTACGACATCTTTGACCCAATGCAGACGATTCTCGATACTCCAATGTCGTCGAATACCTTGAGGTATTAGTGCAGAAGTTGGTGCTAAAGAACTAATATAATAAGTCGCCGAATCAGATTCATAATCGTGATTGCCTCTTGTTCGCGAACGGAAAACTTTAACGATACTACCAACTTTAGTCCCACGCTCGTCAAGATCCAATGGAGGAGAAAACACTTCTACAGTTCGATGTGTTAGTCGATTTCTAGTTTTCTCAGTCTGCTCAAAACAATTAATTGCACTTGTATTGAGTGTTTGAGACTTGATTAGAGAAATGCAGTGTTTTTTGATTTTTTTTAACTACAATTAAATAATTATTTTTACTGGCGATAATTGTAGAGATGGTTTTTTTTGGCAATGTAAAGCATCCATTGTGAACACGACTCCTTTTAAGTCTAATAATTCCAATAAGTCTTGTACCGCGACAATTTCACTCTGTTTCTTATTTTCCATGACTTTCAATCCTAAGATTTCGCCACGCTCATGAGTAAAAGCAGAAACCATCATGACAAAATTTTGCTGTTTACCATAACAGTCATTAACAGTATTTTTCAAGCTTTTGCCATCGATAGCAATCCATTGACCTTGACTATTATGAGTATATTGAGATGCCCAGTCATTAAATACAATTGCTACTGCCTCATAGTCCAAGCTCATCATTACTCTTCTAATGGTTGAGTAAGATCCCACTCTTGCTTGTGGGATTTCAAGAGTTTTGATTAATTGACGACGATGTCGCTCGACAAATCTGCCCAAACCTCTGTATCCCCAGTAACCGCTCATGATTCCTAAAATCATAATTAATAAGATTAGCCACAGAGAATGTCTTCTACCACCAGATTTTCGTTCATCAGGTATTTGTTTTAGATAGTCGATTAAACTGTAATTTAGGTCTTTTGAATTCATTGAGCGGTTAAATTAGGTTTTTAAACCAATTTACATGATCTAACTCTAGAATGAAACAGCCCTACCACGATGTCCGCGCTCATCTCCACGGAGGCGTTCCGAACACTGAAGTGGACAGTCTGACTCACTTTTGGCAGAACTATCCTCAACTCCAAGTAGATGCTTTTGTCCCTAAAGATGACAAATATTTAGATTTTGCCCCTATGCTGGCAGAAAAAAGGGCGATCGCTGATTTTGTGGCAACTCATCAAAGTGTCACCCAACGTCATCAGCAGTTTCGCGATACTTTAGCTACCTGGTGGCAGGAAAATGTCCACCTCGTCCAAGATCTCGCCCCCAATCCAGGCAACCAATCGGGTAATTCGGGGAATGTTTATAAAATGCGTAGCAGTTTACTCAACAGTATCCAACAGGCATTAGCTAATCAGAACTTACTCACTCCTTTCCAGGTGCGAGGAGCATTTGCCAACTATGTAGACTTGCTTAAAGCAGATTTTAAATCCATTGCTGCTAGCGGTTGGGGCGCAGAATTAATCCCCGACGAGGAGATTTTACCGAGTCAGTTTCCTGAAATCCTCGAAGAACAAGAACAGTCACAAACAAGGCTAGCAGAACTACAGGCATTATTCGCAGCAGCCAATGAAGAGGAATTTGAGGACAGCGACGACACGGGAGTTTTACCTAACGATGAGGTCAAAAGCAAAAAAGACGACCTCAAAACTGCTAACGCCGAGTGGAAGGCACAACTAAAATTACTCAAAAGCCTGGCGGGTAATCTCTATACCGAACTAAAGGCACTGCCCGAACCGCCCCCAATGGAGAATAAAAGCTATTACTGCACCGAAGGAATGAGCCAAAAAGACCCCCAATTTAGTAATGGACAGCGCATTGTGGCACTAGCTGCTGAAGTTGGCTATATCAGCGAATACATTACCCCTCTCAAAGATGCCATCCTCACAGGACAACAAACCTACGATCGCTCTGCTTGCATCACCACTAGCCTCAAACGACACCAAGCACTAGAAGACGAACTAAAAACCCTCCGCGCTACCATTAAAGCCATTGGAGATAAGCGAGACGAACTAGTACAAAGTGCGCGGATCAAAATCTCTACCAATGAAGCCCGCACGGTAATCATTGCGAGGTTACGCCAAACCCTGATGGATATTTATGAAACTTATCTCAGAGCCGACCAACGGGCTTGTATAAAAGCGATCGAGAATCTGTGGGCTAAATATGCGGTGACAGCAAAGGAAATTGAAGCTGAACGGGATCGAGCATCGAGGGAATTACAGGCTTTTTTAGTGGAGTTGGGTTATGAATGATTGGATTAATTCAACGGTTGAGGAAGTAACAGAGTATCAAAAAGCTGGCGGGACTCCTTTAGCAACCAACTCGACTTACTATGGTGGAGATATTCCTTTTGTAGTAATTGAGGACATTACCAAAAGCTCACGTTTTCTTGAGACGACTGCAAAAACTATTAATAACTATGGATTGATTAATAGTGCTGCATGGTTGATTCAAGAACCACATATTCTATACTCAATGTACGCAACTGTAGGAAAACCAATAATTAATAAAATTTCCTGTGCAACAAACCAAGCAATTATAGCTCTCAAAGTAAATGAGAAAATTGAACAAGAGTTTCTTTACTATCAATTGCTTTTTATTAGACCCTCAGTATATAAATTCACTGCTCAGACGACTCAATCAAACTTAAATGCTGGTATTGTCAAACGACTTCCTATTTCATATCCAAAAAATAAAGCAATACAGAAGAAAATATCTCTTGTACTCAGCACAATTGATCGCACAATCGCCAAAACCGAAGCATTAATCGAAAAATATCAGCAGATCAAAGCGGGATTAATGCATGACTTATTTACCCGTGGTATTGGTGCAGATGGTAAGCTGCGATCGCCTCGTGAAGTAGCCCCAGAATTGTATAAGAATAGTGCGATCAGCTGGATTCCGAAAGAGTGGAAGGCTATACGCTTAAAAGATATTTTAGAAAACTCTGGCGGTCATCTACAAACTGGTCCTTTCGGTAGTCAGCTTCATGCTCACGAATACACCTTTGAAGGTGTACCTTTTGTTATGCCTCAAAACATCAATGATGGAAAAATTAAGGAGAGGGAAATTGCTCGTATATTAGAATCTCGCGCACAATCCCTTTATCGTCATAGATTGAAAATTGGAGACATTATCATCGCTCGGAGAGGAGAATTGAGCAGGGCTGCATCTATTTCTAAAATAGAGCAAGGTTGGGTTTGTGGTAGTGGTTGTTTTATATTGAGGCTGGGAGGAAGCAATTTAGATGCACGATTTTTCTCTCATATATATAGAAACGAAATGGTTCAAAGGCAAGTGGTTGGGCTTGCTGTTGGCTCAACTATGCCAAGTCTAAATAATAGACCTTATCGGAATTAAGTATGTAAAATGAGTAGCAAGAAGTTGAGTAAGAGAGGTAGAGAGTGAAAGTCAACTATGCAGAGCTACAGAATAGACCTCGAACTCTACAGAGCTTAACAGGATTAAAAATCGAAGAATTTGAAGCTTTATTAGCTAGCTTTGAACCTGCATGGTCAAAGTTCATAGAAGAAAATTTTAAGCGAGGAAACAGACACAGAGCATTCGGAGGTGGCAGGAAAGCGAGGCTTGAGAAACTGGAAGATAAGTTGCTATTTATTTTGATTTACTTTCGACTTTATCCAACCCAAGAAGTACAAGGATTTTTATTTGGAATGAGCCAAGCCCAGGCAAATGAATGGGTACACAGACTAACAAAAGTACTCAATCAAGCTTTGAAAAGGGAGAAACAATTACCAGAACGTGAACCTGCAAAGCTAGAAGATTTACTGAACACCTGCCCCAGTTTAGAATTTATGATTGATGGGACGGAGCGAGCGATCAATCGACCACAAGATAAGGAAGAGCGTAAAACTTTCTATAGTGGAAAGAAGAAAGCTCACATGGTTAAAAATAATGTGGTGAGTGAGCGAGGAGGAAAAGTGTTGTTCTTAAGTGACACTTATGAAGGCAAAAAACATGACAAGAAAATTGCCGACGAAGAAGACTATCATTTTCCCAAAGGGAGTATTCTGTGGCAAGATACAGGATTTCAAGGATTTGCACCATCGGGAGTTAGGATTAAACAACCGAAGAAGAAGCTTCCTAAAGCAGAATTAACTGATCATGAAAAAGAGAAAAATCGAGAAATTGCGAAGATAAGAGTTGAGATAGAACACCAGATCTGCGGAATCAAACGATGTCAGATCGTGGTTCAGAAATTTCGTAATTGGGTCGATCACTATATTGATGATGTGATGGAAACAGCTTGTGGACTGCATAATCTTCGTCTTAGTCATCGTCAGAAAAGAGATATTAGATACATAAAATTCTCCTAATTTTAAGAAGAGAAGAGAAGAAACTAGTTCTTCGAGCTTTTCGACTTATTTCCGATAAAGTCTAATGAAATTATGGGAAAACTCGTATTTCCATACATGAGTAAGCAGGAACAAACAGCCATAGCAGATAAAATCGAGTTAACTGAAGCTAAAATTATCAGTCTCTGCTCAGAACTTGTTAAATTTTCAAAACAAAAATCTGGATTAATGCACGATCTGCTTACTGATAAAGTCAGTGTTAACGTCGATTCAGATACTCTTTAACTTCCTAATTCGCTATCTCCCAAAAATCCGCCTGTTCCTCAAGGCGATCGCTTATAGAATAATCCTGCCTCAAGTTTATAAGTATTTAAGTACTAGCATTGACCTTTTGTTCTCAAAAGGAGAATATAGAGAAAGTTAATTCATAACCAAATAAGTGCGTGTTATCAGTCGAAAGATTCTTCGTGATTACTGTAAATCTCATGCTGATGTTTGTGATGCCCTTTATGACTGGTATAGAGTAGCCAGTAAAGCTCGGTGGAAAAATCTAACTGAAGTCCAAGCTAATTATAAATCTGCCGAAGCTGTGGGCAACTTTACCGTTTTTAATATTAAGGGTAATCGCTATCGTTTAATAGTCAATATTATTTATCCCAGCCAGAGAGTCTATATTAAGTATGTTTTAACTCACTCCGAATACGACAAGGATAAATGGAAAAATGACCCTTACTATTAACCCCGCAGATTACTCTCGGTTGTTGGCAAAATATCAGCCCAAAGTTATTGAAACTGAAGCCGAAAACGATCGAGCGATTGCCATAGCAGAAGAATTAGAACATAAAAGCGATCGCACTAATGAAGAATCAGCAATCCTCGAATTATTAGTTGCTTTGATCGAGAAATTTGAGGACGAACACTATCCTATTCCCGCAGGTACACCCCAGCAAATGCTTTTACATCTAATGGAATCTAATGATGTCAAGCAGGAAAATTTAGTAGGTGTAATCGGTTCGAGGGGCGTTGTCTCAGAAGTAATTAATGGCAAACGTAGTATCAGCAAAACTCAGGCAAAAACTCTAGCTGAATTTTTTTCTGTCGATGTCGGTTTGTTTATCTAAAACAAGGACGGAAAATAACGCTCTGACAGGGCGATCTCATATACTGAAAAAATAGATAAATCTAAGGTTTAAGAGTCAGCTATGGGACTACAACAACTAAAAGCAGAAGCCATAAAATTGTCCCCACAAGAACGTCTCGAACTGGTTACGGCGATCGTCGAATCTCTGCAAAATGCACCTGTTCCTCAAGGCGAACGCTCTGCTGCGATTAACAGAATGCGAGGATTATTAACCACAGATAGACCTGCACCAACTGATGAGGAAGTTGCTGCCATGCTAGATCGGCGACGGGCAGAGAAGTACTTATAGTGAAAGTTCTAGTCGATACCAATATAGTTCTCGATTTTTTATTACAAAGAGAACCCTTTTTAAAAGACGCAGAACTTTTATTTGCAGCGATCGATGTTGAGCAGATCGTTGGTTACGTTACAGCAACAACGCTTACGGATATTTTTTATATTGCTCGCAAACATACGAGTAGTATTGTGCAAGCCCGACAAGCGATCGGCGAGACATTAACCGTCATGGAAGTTTGTTCGGTTGACCGAGCTATTTTAGAATCTGCTTTAAATTCTGGTTTTGACGATTTTGA
The DNA here is from genome assembly GCA_965218645.1 of Waterburya sp. Lineage (GTDB taxonomy): Bacteria > Cyanobacteriota > Cyanobacteriia > Cyanobacteriales > Xenococcaceae > Waterburya. Next base: position 3,689,436 of record OZ244627.1, read on the forward strand.
AGATGCTGTTCAAATCTTTAGTGCAGTTGCTCAAAATTTAGACGTAATCTTAACCCGCGATCGCCAAGGATTTACAAATTCTCCTATACCCGTGCTATCAATTCAGGAGCTACTACAGCAATTGGACAGTTAGAAATCGCACTTCATGAAACTATTGCCGTTTCAATTGCTGCTAATTTATCCTGCTATATAAGATAAGGACTTAAGAAATTATTATGTAGATATTTTGCCGTTTTCTTACCAAACAAAACACTGATGCGGTCATCAACCGATTTGGGTACTATTACAGCAGGTTAGAGCGCAAAATGAGGGTTGAGGTTAACCATGACAGAATACACCGAAGTCGAACAACCATTTTTACAGCAGTTGCAAACTTTGGGCTGGGAGACTATCGACCAGGGTGAGGGGATACCCACAGATCCGAAGAAAAGTTTGCGAGTTAATTTTCGCGCCTTGCTACTCCCAGAAGTGTTTGCGCGATCGCTCACGGCAATTAACACCAACCCCGACGGTACGACTTGGCTTACTCCCAAACAAATTCAAGACCTACAAGACCGAATTCTGCGCCAGCCTAACCGTACTCTCTTAGAAGCCAATGAAGCAATTCAAAAGCTGCTGTTTAAAGCCCAGGTAGATGTAAATGAAACTACTGGGGAACAAGACCCCGTAGTAAAACTAATCGACTTTGCCTGTCCTGAAAATAACCAATTTCACGCCATTAATCAGTTTCGTATTAATACTCCTGGCTACGTTAAGGAGTTTATCATTCCCGATATTGTACTGTTTATTAACGGTATTCCCCTAATCGTCGTGGAATGTAAAAAAGGTAGCTCTACCTGTGCTAACCCCATGAACGAAGCTTTTATGCAGCTACAGCGTTATATGAATCAACGCGGGGAAACAGCACAGCATGGTTTAAAGGAAGGCGAACCCAAACTATTTCACTCCAACCTAATGCTAATCCGCAGTTGTCTTCTAGAAACAGACTACGGCACTATCACCTCTGGACTAGAACACTTTTATCCTTGGAAATCCCAGTATCCCCAGCCCGACGAGATTGCCGAGGGCATGAAACCTCAAGAGCAGCTAATTAACGGGATGCTAAATAAAACTAACCTCCTGAGTATCCTCCGTACTGCCAGCGTTTTTATGGATACTGATAGTGGCGCGCGGATTAAAGTGGTCTGTCGCTACCAGCAATTTAGGGCTGCCAATAAAATAATTGATCGCCTGCGTCACGGGTCAACCGCAGAAGATAAAAGCGGGGTTATTTGGCATACTCAGGGTTCGGGTAAAAGCTTGACGATGGTATTCGTAGGGCGGATGTTGCGGGCTTTCTCCGAACTGAATGACTACAAAATTATTTTGATTAACGATCGCATTGATTTAGAAGAACAACTAGCAGACACTGCCACCCTTATCGGCGGTCGCGTCAATGTTATTGACAGTCGGGAGGCTCTTAGAACCCAGCTTGCTACCGACACTTCGGATCTTAATATGGTGATGGTGCATAAATTCCAGCAGCGCGATCGCTCTTTGCCCCTCAAAGTCGCCGAAGCCCTGGGTACATATCAAGCTATGCCCAGTGGTCATACTTTTAGTGTCGTAAACAGCTCCGAGCGCATTGTGCTGATGATCGATGAAGCCCACCGCACTCAAGGCTCTGACCTGGGAGATAATATTTTTGAAGCTTTCCCCAATGCTGCCCGCATTGCCTTTACTGGTAGGCCCTTGATTACAGAACGCCACGGTGAGAAGAAAACCCATAAGCGATTTGGCGAATATATCGACACTTACCGCTTGATGGATGCGGTAGGTGATGGCACAACCCTGCAAATTCTCTATGAAGGTCGCACCGCTGATGCTGCCCTTGACGATAAACAAGGCTTTGAAACCCAGTTTGAAAACCTCTTTCAAGACCGCACCCCTCAAGAATTGCTGGCAATTAAAAAGAAATACGGGGCGACGGGGGATTTACTCGAAGCCGAAGGCAGAATTAAGGCGATCGCTCAAGACATGGTACGCCACTATTTAGAGCATATCTTTCCCAACGGATTTAAAGCCCAGGTAGTCTGTCATTCTAAACTGGCGGCAGTACGCTACCAAAAGGCAATAACCCAAGTTCTAAGCGATACCGTAGCCCAACTATTCGCCCAGCCAAATTCAGATGCAAACTACATAAAAAAGTAGCCTTTCTCAAGGCAGAAGTGATAATTTCAGGGGATGGTACTAACGAAGCGGCATACATCACCGCCGTCCGCAAACAAGCCAAGGCTTCGGATGCGGTAAACAACTTTTGCAAATCCTTTGACTTCGACGACCCCGATAAGACCGATACGGGCGTGGCATTTCTAATCGTTTGCGATATGCTGCTGACGGGCTTTGATGCCCCCATCGAACAGGTGATGTATCTCGACAAGAAAATTAAAGAACATAGTTTGCTTCAGGCGATCGCTCGTACCAACCGCGTATATAAGGGCAAACAGCGGGGCTACGTAGTGGATTATATCGGTTTAACGGAAAATCTTACTGATGCCCTTACCCTCTATGCTGCTGCCGACGAACAGCAGGAGCTGGCACTGGGGCTGAAGAATATCGCCTCAGAAATGCCCATCCTCGAACAACGCTATCAGCGTCTATTACAGCTATTTGCTGCCCATAAAGTATTAAATATATCCGACTACGTAGCAGGCAACTTACCCACCCTAGAAGACGATGCTGCGGTAGTACACGAAGCGGTGAAGCTGCTCAAAGATGAAACAATCCGCGCTGACTTTGAAGTTTACTTAAAAAGATTCCTGACGAGTTTGGATATTATTCTACCCAATCAGATCGCCAATGGCTACCGAGTACCTGCCAAACGCCTAGGCTATATTCTGAGAGTGACAAAGGAACGCTACAAAGATACCAGTCTCGACCTGAGAGATGCGGGACAAAAAGTACGAAATTTAATTAACGAGCATTTAATTAGTCTGGGCATCAACCCTAAAGTACCTCCTATAGAGCTATTATCCACTGACTTTATGGAGCGGCTAGATCGCCATGCCGAAGGCAATCCCGAAGCCAAAGCTAGTGAAATAGAACACGCGGTTCGCAAACACTGTATGGTTTACCACGATGAAGACCCCGCTTTTTACCAAAGCCTCTCGACAAAGGTGGAATACCTGATCGATCGCTACCAAGACCGTTGGGAAAAATTAGCAGAGGAACTAGAAAAGTTACGCACTGAAGCGATCGAGGGTCGCCAAAGCAGTGAAGCAGGAATGAGCAAAGAAGCCCCCGCCTTTTACGCCCATATTGCCAATTTAACCTTCCCCAATAGCGAAGTTCCTCCCTTCACCCAGATAAAGATGAAGTCTTTAATCGAAAGCATTGTCGAAACTCTACAGGCAGACATCGGCAGCATTAACTTCTGGAGTAATACCGACAAGCAAAAGAGAACCCGCAGTAAAATTAAAACCGCCCTTACCCTGAGTGAAATTGAGGAATTGAAAAACGATCGCGAGCGTATTGCCATCGAAATTATGAAACTTGCCAAGAATCGTCATGGGGAATTGCTCAAATCTGACTGTGATGATTAGAGTCTCAGGAGATTGTAGAGTCAGGGAAAAGAAAAAAAACCTATTATATTAGTTGACCGACTCGAAAAATTAACCTAGAAAGGAAATCTGAGAACTGAAGTTGTTCGAGGTATTTAGCAAGCCAAGATGATTAGTTCGACCGAGATTCGTCAAGTCAAAGATATTGAATACCAGTTACTACCACAGCATCAGCGCAGAACTACCGATATTACTATCGAGCGCGATGGTAGCGTTACGGTGCGATCGCCTTTGCACCTAACTCCAGAGCAGATCGATGCAGTAGTAGAAAGCAAACGCCTGTGGATTTACCGCAACTTGGAAGAATGGCAAGAGCTTAATGCTAGTAGGGTAGTACGGGAATGGGTTAACGGAGAAACTTTTTTGTATTTGGGTCGTGCCTATCGTCTAGCTTTAGTCGCCGAGCAATCCTGTAGTCTGCGATTAAAAGCGGGTCGTTTTTACCTTCATCGTCGGATAATCGAGCAGGAAGGAAAAGTAGGGGCGCAAAAGGCATTTACAGCTTATTTTACTGCGAAGGGACAGCAGAAATTTAGCGATCGCGTTAATTATTTTGCCCCCAAAGTTGGCGTTCGAGTGACGGGAATCAAAATTAAAGATCTGGGCTATCGTTGGGGGAGTTGTGGCACGAAAGGCGTGCTGAACTTTCACTGGGCATGTATGATGGCTCCCCTGAAAGTTATTGACTATGTTGTAGTTCACGAACTATGTCATTTGCATCATCCCAACCACAGTGATGCTTTCTGGAATGAAGTAGATAAGGTGATGCCTGATTACGCCGAAAGAAAAGAGTGGCTGAAAAAGAACGGTGCCAGCTTGACAGTGTAGATGTGTAATAAAAAACATTGCCTAAAAGGACTCAAACTAGGCAATGTAATAATTTATGTTACTTGTTATTCAAGCCTCATACGCTACCTAGTGCTGATTGCATTATCGAAGCACCTAGTAGAGGTTTCTTCTCTCAGCTTTTTTTATTATAAGGGGTGACTCCAAACGTCAAGGGAGTCTTTGTAAAGCTCTAACTTTCTGTAGCGAAATAGGCTTTTTAAAGAGTTTATAGGACTCGCTTTTGTTATTTTTAAAACTTCATATTGTTACTTTTAGATTGAATTCGCTTCGTCCATAAACTCTAAATAAAAACCGTATTCCGAACAGAAAATAACTCGCTAACAAAAACTAAACCCATTGACTTTTGAAGCCTCCACCCCTTGCCCCAAAGATAGCTGAGAAAGAAAATCAGCATGTAAAATAACACGAGGAAAATCATGACAATTAACCACAACGCTCTATCTTCTAAGTTCCAAGTTCCCACACTCAAAGAACAAGAAAAAAAGGCTGCTTTTCGTAAATGGCAGGCGGTGTTTTACACCTTGCGTCATTTAGTTTGGGATAAAGTTAGAAAGAACATTCTAACAGATGCAATCGCGTCAGGTACGGTCGAGCCAGGCGATATTCCTGAAGAGGTGATCAAGCAGGTCTTCTCCGAAGCAAGACAAGAATTTAACGCCGAATTTGACGCAGCTTTTATCAAAGCGACTGTTGAAGAAATGGTTGAATACGGCAAAAAACGAATTAAACCTGAAATAACTTTAGAATACCTCCTCAAATTAAATCAAGAGCGTAGTGCTAAAAGATTCAACAGATAAATAAAAACAAGCTCAGGGCGTGAGTCCTGAGCTTATCTTAATTTTAAAATTGGTCATTCGTCGGGCAGGGGCAAGCCCTACCACTCCTCACTCCCAACCCACCACCCGCCCCAATATTTGAGATAGAAAGCAGTTAAGTTAAACCTTTAAAACTAATTAATTAATAATATTAAATAAATAAAAAAAACAATAAAAGTCCTTCGGTAGCGGTGAAATTAATGAAGGAAAAAACAATGATTGCTCAGAAATTAATTTATTCCAAAGCTGCTGCTGCTAGAATATTAAACTTCGATTATACCCTAATTAAAGATATAGAAATCTGGGATAAAATTATCTTAGTTAAGGTTCGATATCAAAAAAACAAGTTTATTTCTAAACAGAATTTTAGACAACATTTTGTTGATTGGCGCAAAGCTAGAAGTTATAGCTTAGAAACTACACCTAATATTTACAATAAAGAGCTATTTACCGTTCTGAACCCTCACAAAGATACTCATTATAACGTTAGTCTTCAAGTTAAAGAATTAATTTGTGACTGTAACGACTGGGCTAATCAAAAGGAGCATTTGGGCAAAGCCTGCTGCAAACATTGCTATTCGGTTTTAAATTATCTCAACTGTTCATCGTTAAAAGAATACCTGGAGAAATCTAGAAAATTAGTAGCAGCATAGATTGAAAATAAGTGTCAAATAAAATAAAACTTGGCATTTAAAAAACCTTCGGCAATTGTAAAATTAATTTGGAGAATAATAGATTATGGTCAATGCTTTTGAACCCTTAAAAATGGACGGAATTGTTTATATTCCAGGTCGTCCCCGTCAATATCGCGCTGATTGTAAGGCTGGCGTGTTTAAGATTGGCGAGTCGAAGATTGTAGGTAACAAACTAAACTTGGAAATTCTCAGCTTCCGAACCTTTGAAGAGCAACTATTTAATTATCCTCATCAAAGCTGGTTGGAAATTATCTTTGTAGACCCAGACAATATTGTCGGTCATATTTTACTCAAAACCGAATCTCTTGATAACTTCCTAAATCTTCTTCTTGACTTAGGGATTAAGGGGATTGCTATTGGTGCAGGAATTGTGACAGCCAAGATGAATAAGCGATCTTCTGAGTTGGGGACTTATTACGCCGTTGAATTTGATTGGAATGAAGGTCAGCAAGAGCGGATCGAAGAGTTAAAGTTATTTGATGCTCAACACCAAGTTTATGCTGCACGGATGAACGAGCGACAGGTAGAACTCCCAGAACTCCCAACCGCCAAACCAGTTTACGAAAAAGTCGAAGTTGACTTTTAAGTAAAAAAAACATGACAGGCAGCTAATTATTGGTTGCCTATCATATTATCTAATTCTTCACCTGTGGGAATGTTGATAATTTCGAGGCTATTCAAACTATCGTCTTTGAAATAACCCGTAAAAGAAAGGTTAGTTAAATCCCAGCAATAGTAAGACATTAGATTTTCGAGATCGTCAAGAACAACTTGGTCAATGCCCATTGAATGAAGCACTGAATCAAGATTTCCAATTAAAAGGTCGTTAATGCGATCGCCCGTCCAAGAATTAGGACATTGGATGAATAGTGCCGATCTGTTTTCTACTGTCGTTAACTTTAACAAACATAGCTTAAGCAAATCTGCTTTGACCTCGCTACAACTTTTAATTAGACGTTCGCGTATCTGCTGTTCTAAATTCATGACCATACCAAATCTCGTTAATACAACCATACCAAAATAAATTAAAAAATAATGAGTCCTTCGGGGCAAATGAAATTAACACAACAAAGAAAATACAAATCATGAACAATAATCTTTGGAACAAAACTCAAGATTTAATCGAACTAGAAGATGCGATCGCCGAAATTGCCAACAGCGAAGAACTAACTGAAGCCGAAAAAGACGAACGTTCCCAAGAGCTTTTTCAACATTGGTTGGGTCAAGAAGAAGACTGGAAGACCAAACTAGAATCTGCTGCCTATGCTACTAAGTGTTTGGAGAAAGAAGCCGAAGTAGTTAAATCGATGATTGATGATTTAAAAGTAAGATACGCCAGCAAGCTAAATAATGCCAGTAAGCTAAAGCAGTACATTTTGCTAGCTATGCAGGAGCGAGAAATTAGCAAAGTCAAGGGTAAATACTCGACTATTTATCAGCAAACCAGACAGCCAGTAATCCTCAGAGTAACACCAGAAGAACTGCCAGAAGAATATCAGCGAGTCAAAGTAGAAGCCAAGCTAAACGATCTAAAACAAGCTTTGAAGACTAGCAAAGATGACTTTCCTTGGGCTGATTGGGGAGACACTGAAATTAGTTTGGTAATCAGAATTAAATAAAAAGATAAGAATAAAAAAATAAACAAAAAGCAAAAGAAATAATAGTCTCGTGCTGAGGTTTGGGTGAAATTAGTTAATTAATTAAATATGAACTACTCACAACTCAATAGCCGAGATGAAGATGCTTTGTTTGCCCGCATTGAAGGTGAAAATGATGCGCTGACTCTAAAAACTCCAAACTCTGACGATGATTATTATCTTACGGGTTGGCACAACACCAAAACTAGAATAGTCAATGGCGAACTTGACAATGAATCTAAAAAAAGTATTGATTTTGGCACTTTACAACTGGCAGTAACAAGTCTTCACTGGAATTTAGATTTCTACGAGTTCTGTCACCAGATTCTCCAGAAAGATGATTGGACTGAGGAGCGGATAGAAAACGACTATTACTGTATAGAGAAATGGGAAAAGTGGCAGCAACTAAATAGAGCATTACATTTATTTGACCGCGAAACCTTAAAACGTATTATCACTGTCTACGAACGAAGACAGAGAAACAAATAAATAATTAAGTCCTGTGGCTGAAACTGAAATTAATCCTAAAAGGCTTCAGCCACAAATAATTATGACTCTAAATAAATCTGACCTAACTCAATTCACTAGTACGACACAATACTACAAACATTTAATGGGACTTCTCTATACGGATGGAGTTCAATATGTTGCCGAACAGGGAAAAGCTTATTGGCTCATTGATGCAATTGTTTCCTGGGGTAAATAAGCGCGAAGATACTGTTGGCGAAAGTAATCAGTAGTAACTACCAATTTTGCTAGCTTATTTGAACAGACAGGTTTGGGAATTTAGAAATAATGTAGATAGTTGAGAAAAAGTAGGAATATTTACTAGTTATTTTAATAGTCAATAGTCATTAAGAACTTGTAATACTTCCAATAAATAATTCTATTAACTCCTCTGTACCTATAATTACAGGATGATAAATGCGTTTATCTGTTTGAGCAATGTATTCAGCAGAATGATGATAAATTAGACCGATATAATCTTCTCTTTCATAAGAAAATCCAATAGTTGTTAATAAAGTTAAGTCTATAATCTCCAATGTATCTAAAGTTATCCAAGCATGAATATTAAGACTATTAAAATCAATATTTTTCTCTTGCAACCAACTTTTAAAATCAGATACGGAGAATTCAAAAACATTTGTTCCTGTTATCTCTTCGCTGTAGTATCCCAAGGTTAAGTAGGCATTGACATCGAAGTATTTTTCTATTAATGTTAAAACTAATAAATGAATATTCAAACAATTATTGTAGAGAGCTATATAATAATAATTGTTATCTGATTTGTTCTTCGGCAGTTTTTCGTAATTTTCTTCATAGTTTATTTTTAGATAATTCAGCCTTGTTTCAATCATATTATTTTAAATAGCTTGCATCATAGTTTCCTGAAATAAATCCTGAAGCTTTTTAATACTACTGCCATTGGAAAAAACCTTTCTATTAGTAATAATATTTGTTATGGAAAATCCTAATTTAATAGTCGATTCAAATGCCCTATTAAATTCATCTTTGTAGTTGTACATTTCTGTCTTTAAATTAATTCTTACAAGTATTATTTGCGTATTGTACTATTTATTAGCTTTGTGCTATTCCTAAGGAGGTTGAGGATTACCGTTCCCAATTCCGACACCTTCTTCTGAGCAGCTTCTTGAACGATCGCCAACTCACTTCCGATCGGACAACTACTACTGATAGTGAGACAATACAATTAAAAAGAGGGGCATTGCTGAATTAGGGGATGAATCGGTAGGGAATAGGCACATCTTTAAATTTCAGGTAATGAATTAGTAATCTGATTGAGTGCTTCAACATTGTTTTGGACTTGGAGTAGCAAAGAGTTTTGCGATGTAACCTAGCGAGATAGTGTCTGAGGCGAGTATTTTCTCCTTCGACGCGAGTCATATATGTTTTGCAAATAATTTGCTCTCCGTCAGGAATAAAGCCAGGATAAACTTTCCAACCGTCGGTTACATAAAAGTAGCATTGCCATTTTTCAACAATTTTCCACAGTGGCTCAAATGTTTTAGAGCTACGATCTCCTAAAACCCAACCCAAAATACACGGTTTGAAATGATCTACTGCGGTCCAAAGCCAAATTTTGTTTTTTTACTACCGACAAAGGTTTCAAGTTCATCTAACTCACCTACTTTAGGTGTTGTTTTAGGGTCATAAGCATTTGGGAGCAACTCTCCAACCTGTTTAACCCAATTTATGACTGTTGTATGGTGAACTCCTGTAACTTTTTCTATTCCCCGAAATCCCATACCCTTCAGGTACATTTTAAAGCACATTTTTCTGATTTCATCGCTGTAAGCGCGATCGTTTTTGGGATTTTCTACAAATTGGCGATCGCAATTAACACAGATATGATTCTGCTTTCCTCTTCTCATACCGTTTTTACGAACGTGTTCGGACTTGCACTCAGGACATTTCATTTGCTTTGCATACAATCAACCGTTTCACTTTAATTCTCTAATTCATCCCTTATTTATGCAACGCCAAAAAGAGGAGCGACCTTGATGACGTTTCGTCATCTAAGGAATGCGCTCCGAAAGGAAGCCTCCCGACTGGACATCTAGAGACTTACCTTAATTTTAAACCTATCAGGAGTATAGCAAGTGACCAGTAGCAACGGAAACAGTAGCGATCGCCTTGACAGAATTGAGACAATTTTAGAAGCTACAGCCCAAAGACAACAGGAAACTGAAAATATCGTTAGTCTAATTCTCGACTGCTGCAAGCTATGTTAGAACAGCGAGCCACGGATAGACTAGAGCATGAAGAAAGAATGGCACGTTTAGAAGATACCGTAGTTAGGTTAGATGATACGGTAGCCAGACTGACAAGGATAGAAGAAGGGCAAAACAGAATGTTAGCCAATATGGATGAAGATCGTCCTACAGTTTTACGCCGATTAATGGCAATTGAAAATAAAGTTGATACTTTGATTGAGCGCGATCAATAAATTATCAGCGAGTGAATAGGTAGACATTTTTTTTACTCTATCTATGCAACAAAATGCTCTATATTGATGCACATTATTCAATACTTACGTATTAATGGTTATACAGAACAAAGTTACTAATGCTCAATGCGATCGCGAGTTGATTTTAGTCTGGCTGGGTGATAAATCAGCTACCACTCAAGTTAGTTATCATTCGACAGTTTCTAAGTTTATTGAGTTCATCGCTAAACCTTTGTCTGAAGTGAAGTTAGAGGATTTGCAGCTATGGGAGAGGGGATTAAAGGCTCGATTTAAGCTTACCACTGTGGCGAACAAAGTCTTAGTGATTAAGTCCCTGTTTAGCTTTGGGGTGAAAACTGGTTATTTGTCTTTCAATGTGGGCAGCTTCCTTAAGACTCCAAAAGCCAAGGAAACTATAGCTGAAAGGATTTTAGATCTAGCTGATGTCAAGGGATTGATTAAGTATGGAGTCAAGAATGAGCGCGATCGCCTAATGCTGTTGCTGATGTATGGCTGTGGCTTGAGGGTGTCAGAAGTTGTGGGTCTGACTTGGAATGATTTTAAGAAACACGGTGACGGAGGAAAAGTAACGGTATTTGGTAAGGGAAGTAAGACTAGAGTGGTGATTATTCCCGATTGGCTATGGGTGAAGGTAAAGGAGTTTGAGAAGCGCGAGGAAGCGTTGCGGGGGTTCCCCCCGTTGAGCTTACCGAGTAAGAAATACCATCGAGTCAATCAGCACGTATTTATTTCACGCAACCATAATAAGATGGAGCGATCTGTAGTGCATCGGATGATTAAACGAGCCTGTAAACGAGCGGGTATTGACCCTAGAGCATCGGCACACTGGTTGAGACATTCCCATGCTAGTCATAGTTTAGAAGCTGGATGTAATTTAAGGTTGTTGCAGCAGAGTTTGGGTCATGCGAGTGTGACTACTACCGAGAGATATCTACATATATCGCCCGATGCTGGGAGTAGTCAGTTTATTGATTTTTGATAGATGTTACTTTGAGCTTTGCTTACAAGACAAAACAAAAGGTTGACCATGATGCCTATAGGAAAGATAAGTTAACCTGAAATTCTCAAATTCTTGGGGTTTCATACGATGTTTTCCGTAGCGCAGATAACCATTAGTCAACTTAATAAATACGTCGATTAGATAGTTTTTACCGATTTTTTTGAGAATATTACCTTCAAGGTTATCTCCATGGCGGGATGGAATAAGCTTGGTAGAGCGTTGAATCTTTACAGTCGCGTGTGTTACCAGCTCGAATAGTTCTTCTGCCATTTCCTTTTCTATTGAATCGAGTGCTTTGTAACGATCTGTATCCTTCGCTCGTATCCATAAAGCTTGATGTATCGAAGGTATCGAGCGATATTCAATACCTTCGATCAATAGACCTTATCGGAATTAAGTATGTAAAATGAGTAGCAAGAAGTTGAGTAAGAGAGGTAGAGAGTGAAAGTCAACTATGCAGAGCTACAGAATAGACCTCGAACTCTACAGAGCTTAACAGGATTAAAAATCGAAGAATTTGAAGCTTTATTAGCTAGCTTTGAACCTGCATGGTCAAAGTTCATAGAAGAAAATTTTAAGCGAGGAAACAGACACAGAGCATTCGGAGGTGGCAGGAAAGCAAGGCTTGAGAAACTGGAAGATAAATTGCTATTTATTTTGATTTACTTTCGACTTTATCCAACCCAAGAAGTACAAGGATTTTTATTTGGAATGAGCCAAGCCCAGGCAAATGAATGGGTACACAGACTAACAAAAGTACTCAATCAAGCTTTGAAAAGGGAGAAACAATTACCAGAACGTGAACCTGCAAAGCTAGAAGATTTACTGAACACCTGCCCCAGTTTAGAATTTATGATTGATGGGACGGAGCGAGCGATCAATCGACCACAAGATAAGGAAGAGCGTAAAACTTTCTATAGTGGAAAGAAGAAAGCTCACATGGTTAAAAATAATGTGGTGAGTGAGCGAGGAGGAAAAGTGTTGTTCTTAAGTGACACTTATGAAGGCAAAAAACATGACAAGAAAATTGCCGACGAAGAAGACTATCATTTTCCCAAAGGGAGTATTCTGTGGCAAGATACAGGATTTCAAGGATTTGCACCATCGGGAGTTAGGATTAAACAACCGACGAAGAAGCTTCCTAAAGCAGAATTAACTGATCATGAAAAAGAGAAAAATCGAGAAATTGCGAAGATAAGAGTTGAGATAGAACACCAGATCTGCGGAATCAAACGATGTCAGATCGTGGTTCAGAAATTTCGTAATTGGGTCGATCACTATATTGATGATGTGATGGAAACAGCTTGTGGACTGCATAATCTTCGTCTTAGTCATCGTCAGAAAAGAGATATTAGATACATAAAATTCTCCTAATTTTAAGAAGAGAAGAGAAGAAACTAGTTCTTCGAGCTTTTCGACTTATTTCCGATAAAGTCTAATGTGGCACTATCTTGGTTAGTCGTTACACCGAGGAAGTTGTGAAGTTCTTTCTCTGCGTTTTTAGCGCAATCGCGTGCTAGTGGGACATAGGCATAAGTATTAGGCTGCCCCAGGATAAGTTCTCCAATTGCACATATAAAAGCTTTATTATGTTTACTAGCCAATCCTCCACGCATACAACTACGCAAACGTTTTGTATTGCCTTGACCAATTTGAAGTACATTAGATCCATTAGAAATTACGTAAACACACTTTTCATTTTCCCTTAATCGAACATCTTTCGGTGTTTGTGGGTGATTTACTTCACCAAAAACATCAAGTTTTTCTAGAATAAGTTTACTTGTGTTATGCATAGTTATTGATTATCTCAAATATAGTTTCAGGTTCTTAAGACGTTGGGCTTAATGACAATGACCAATTAGTTGCCAAAGCTTTCTTACTGCTTCATCTCTTTTAATCTAGACATTAACCAATTGCTCAGAAATGCGATCGCCTTACTTCTCCCCCCGAATATCTAGTGTCACCTCAGCAGTAATCGATCGCTCATTCTGTCCCAGTATCTTCACTCTTCTTACCTTGCCCCGATAAGGAGAATAAACCGATGTGAGTTTATCTAGTTCCTCATCAATCGTATCTAGCTGAGTCTGAAGCGAGTTAACTTGCTCCTGCTGCTTCTGCATCAAGGTTTGATAGTCTGAGACTTTAAGACTGTGTTCGTACTGCTGTTTTTGGTAATTTAGTTTAGCTTCATCGAGAGAAGCGATCGCTCTTTCAACATTAATAGAAGCTTCTAACTCTTTACGTTTTAAATCTGCTAATTCCTGTACTTTCTCCGACTCAAATACTTGAACGTGCCAGGGGTCTTTGAAGTAGAGCTTTTGGTCGAAGTTATTTATCTGATTGATGATCGCATCTAGATTAAACTGAGCCTGTTTAAGAGGATGTACGTTCGGCTTCTGATGCCATGAGACTCGTCAAACAGGCTCAGTCAGTTAGAGGTGGCTTACCCAAAGCAGTAATGTTTCTTTCTCGTGCGGTTAAAGGAACAAAATTAAAAGATGAAGCGATCGCTCTACTGAGCAAAAATCCAGGGGCAATGTTATTAGATACGGTCATTCATCAAAAACAGGCGATCGCTGACACTTCAGGACAATCAGCTACAGTATGGGAATTGCCAGGAAGACCAGCTAGTGAATCGGCTTCGGAGTACGAAAAATTGTTTACTGAAATGCTCAAGCAACTACCATGACCAAAAAGCGTAAATCATTAGATGATTCGGTAATGTAACTTTTGTGTGGTTAAAGGGAGATAAAATAGAAATTAACTTAAGATAGTTAGGATGGAAGTAAATTGAAAAATAATGACAGCTTTTATTGCCGTACTTTGTCCTGATTGTCAGTCCGATAATATCTTCAAACATGAGTTTTCTAGAGATAGAAAACAAAGATATCGTTGTGAAAATTATGAATATAAACGTCGAACTTTTATTCTCAATCATTCCCATCTAGGAAGAACCAAAGAAGTCAAGCAAAAAATAGTGTCAATGTCCCACAATGGAAGTGGAATCAGAGATATAGCTCGCGTACTAAATATCAGTACAACAACAGTAATTAAAGAGCTTAAAAAAATCTCCGTTCATCAAAACAGTAAATGAACCTCTTTTAAACACAATCAATCCTAAAGAAATAGAAGTAGAAATTAAGCTAAGGTCAGAAATCGAACAAGATTCTGAAGCAGGAATTGAAGATTCTGAGCTAGATGAAATGTGGAGCTTCGTGGGTAACAAGAAAAATCAAAGATGGCTGTGGCACGCCATAGATAGATTGACAGAAAAAGTCTTAGCTTATGTCTTTGGCAGAAGAAAAGATGAAGTATTTCTAGAACTAAAGAAACTCTTAGAACCATTTGGAATCAAGCATTATTGTACTGATGGATTAGGAGCTAACTGAAGGCATCTCTCAGAAGATAAACACGAAATTGGTAAAAAGAAAACTCAAAAGATCGAGCAAAAACATATTTGCTTTTCAAAATCAGAAGAAATGCATGATTTGGTAGTTGGCTTATTTATCAATAAATATGAGTTTGAATTGAAGCTTTAAACACACAAAAATAACACCACCCCTTTGTTAACTATCACACTAAAACAAAAAATCACTTTCGCTTAAGCTTTCTACTGCAATTCCATCTAAAATGGCTAGGTCTTGAGTTGCTGCAGCAATTAGGGTATTTTCATTTTGTTGAGTTAGGCTGAGGTCGCCAAAGCTTGCACCCAATCCGCCAATACCGATAACATCTTTGCCAATTTCAAAATCGGTGATGGTATTAACAGCATCTGGTAATTGGGCATTAGCAATCCAAAACTGGTCGGCACCGATACCACCAGAAAGGAGATTGTCACCGCCACAAACCACCAAAAATCGGTCAGCTCCCTTGCCACCAAAAGCACGATCGCCACTGTCGAGAAAGAAATCATCATCTCCTGCATCACCATAGAGGCGGTTGTGTCCCCTACCCACCGAAGCATCGAGGAGATCGTCACCCTTACCACCAACAGCAAAATCTCCTAAGCCAACAATTACCTCATCATCGCCAGAACCAGCATAGAGCCGATTCGATCCTGTTAAAGCTTGGGAAGTATCGACCAAATCGTCTCCCGCCCCAGCAAAGATTAAGTCTCCATTGCCATCGAAGTCCTCAATTGACCCTGGAGCAATTTCATTATCTTTAGTGTCTCCATAAACGGTTACTTCAGTTAAATACTCAAATGATTCTCCTTCTAATGGAGGCGTACTTTCAGGAGGCATCCGAAATTGGGTTTTTTGCTCGAATGAATAAGTCAAGCCGATTAAAGTTGGTTCGCTAAAGGCTCGACCGAGAAACTCAATTCCTACAGGAAGACCATCCTCAGTAAATCCTGCTGGTACGCTAATGGCAGGAAATCCCGAAAAAGGACTCAAACGATTTTGCGAACCAGCATTCGTATCTTCATCAAACAAATTTGGCGGACTTTGGGAGGTAGGATAAATTAAAGCATCGAGATTTTTGCCATCTAGGACTGACAATAAAGAACTCTGGGTTAAAGCTGGTCGCTCGGTAATAATTTCTTGGTATTCTGCGACAGTTTCTGGATCGTTTAGATCGACGTTATTTCTCTCGATATAGGCATCTTCAAATTCTTCTAAATAACCGTTGCTTTCGATTAAGTCTCCTAAGTTAGCGATCGGTGCATCTCGCTCTGCTAAATAATTATTGAGATCCCGTTTGAACTCAAATGTACTCAAACTAGGAAATTCCAAAATCTCATCAAGGTTAGGAATCTTCACATCGATCGCCGTCGCTCCCAAAGCTTCGATTTCGGCGATCGCTTTGTTGACTACGGCGTTGGTTGCCGCGACTCTAGGATCGTCATTAGAGCCAAATAACTCGCGCACCACACCGATTCTAGCCCCTTTGAGTGCTTTAGGGTCGAGAAAGTCGGTATAGCTTTCGGGAATTTGACCGATACTAGATGCGGTAACGGGGTCTTCTGAATCGAATCCAGCCAGAGCATCTAAGGCTATAGCTGCATCGGTAACCGTGCGGGTTATGGGGCCTCCAACATCTTGAGTCAGAGCCAGGGGAATAATGCCCGAACGACTGGTAAGACCGATTGTCGGTCGAATCCCTACTAAGCTATTAAAAGTTGAGGGAATCCGAATCGAACCACCCGTATCTGTTCCCGTGCCAATGACACCAAAGTTAGAGGCGATAGCCGCTCCAGTGCCACCACTCGAACCGCCAGCATTGCGCTTTGGATCGTAAGGATTAAGAGTAGTTCCTCCCAAAGAACTAGTTGATTCAAAGGAAAAAGCGAATTCTGACAGGTTTGCCTTTGCCAAAATTACGGCTCCCTCATCTCGCAGTTTTTCGACTAGAAAAGCATCGTCTTTGGGAATAAAATCTTCCAAGGCGATCGCGCCAGCGGTAGTCGGAACATCAAAGGTATCGTAGTTATCTTTGAGGATAACGGGGATTCCCGCTAAGGTTCCCAGGTCTTTTCCAGTAAAACGTTGGCGATCTACTTTTGTGGCGATGTCTAGGGCATTAGGATTGAGATTGATAATAGAATTGACTGCGGGGTCAGAATTATCGTAAGCTTCGATACGATTTAGATAAAGCTGGACTAATTCTTTTGAGGTTAAAGCTCCAAACTCAAAGGCGTTGTCAATATCGTCGATGGTTGCTTCAACCAAATTAAAGGTTGTTGGTTCTGAAAGGGGAGAAACTCTGATAGCCATGATAAATTCACTCCTACAAAAAATATCTTTATAAAGCGGTTGCCAATACTTTTAGTGCGATCGCCGTTGTGTATTTATGCCAAAACAAAGTCACTTTCGCTCAAATCTGCGGTAATTCCCGTTAAGACTGCCAAGTCTTCAGTTTCGGTAGCAATTAAGGTATTGCCATTTTGCTGAGTCAGGCTGAGGTCGCCAAAGCTTACACCCAATCCGCCAATACCGATAACATCTTTGCCAATTTCAAAATCGGTGATGGTATTAACAGCATCTGGTAATTGGGCATTAGCAATCCAGAACTGGTCGGCACCGATACCACCAGTAAGGAAGTTATCACCGCCAGTAATCACAAAAAACCTGTCAGTTCCTGCGCCACCAAAAGCGCGATCGCCACTGCCGAGAAAGAAATCATCATCTCCTGCATCACCATAGAGGCGGTTTTGTCCCCTACCCACCGAAGCATCGAGGAGATCGTCACCCTTGCCACCAAAAGCGCGATCGCCCAACCCGACAATTAGCTCATCGCCATCAGCACCACCATAGAGGCGATTCGATCCTGTTAAAGACTGGGAAGTATCGACCAAATCGTCTCCAGCCCCAGCAAAGATTAAATCGCCATTGCCATCAAAGTCAGCAACTAACTCTGGAGCAATTTCATTATTGTCACTATCTCCATAAACGGTTACTTCAGTTAAATATTCAAATGATTCTCCTTTTAATGGTGGCGTACTCTCAGGAGGAACGCGAAGTTCGCTCGCTTGCTCGTAGGAATAAGCAAGTGCGATCAGTTGTGGTTCGCTAAAGGCAGTTCCTGAAAAAGTTACGCCAAAAGGCGCACCATCAGGAAGATAGCCACCAGGAACGATAACGCTGGGGTATCCTGCTTTAGCAGCTATACTGGCACCGCGATTTTCGGGAAACAAAATTGCATCAAGATCGTACTGTTTGAGGTAAGCATCGATGCCTTCATCTCTTGCCAGACGTAAATCTGTTGCCCGATCTTCTAGGTACTGTGATCTATCTTCTACTAAATCGATTTCTTGCGCGGCTAAAGCAAGAGTTTGTCCGTATCTCAAAGCTTCTTCGGCATTTGCTTTGTTAAAGGCAATAACATCTGCTAATGTTTCTACAGGAGCATCATCACCCAAGCTATCTAAATATTTATTAAGGTCTCTCTTAAATTCGTAGAAGAGTACAGAAGAATCAAACTCGGATAACTCTTCTGTGGTTGAGATTTCTTCATATACGATTGTTGCTCCCTGACTTTCGAGAGTAGAGATAGCATCTTCTATCAATGCAACTTGGTCTTCTGAAAGACCCTCCCAATATGCTTTAGGAATGCCAATTCTAGCTCCATCGAGAGCATCTGGATCGAGAAATTGAGTATAGTCAGTAAAAGATTGTCCTTCACTAGCAGCGGTTGCCTCATCGCTGGGATCTACCCCAGTTAATTCCCCTAATAAAGCTGCTGCATCGGCAACAGTACGACCAAAAGGGCCTGCCGTATCCTGACTTTCTGAGATCGGAATAATCCCATCACGGCTAACCAAACCTACTGTTGGTTTGATACCGACAACCGAGTTACGGTTGCCAGGACTGAGAATAGAACCGGATGTTTCTGTGCCGATTGATACAGGAACTAGACTTGCAGCAACTGCGACTGCTGGACCACTACTAGAACCACCAGTGTCTAAAATTGGTTCTCCGTTGGGTTCGGGAGTGGGATCGTAAGGATTATAGGTAAAGCCATTGAGAGAGCTATAGCCATTTGGCATTCCATCAGTGAGAAAATTGGCAAATTCGGTTAAGCTTGCCTTGCCCAAAATTAGCGTACCCGCATCTTCTAGTTCTGAGGTGATAAAAGCGTCATCGAGGGGAATCGACCCTTCGAGTGCGAGAGAACCTGCGGTTGTAGGTAAATCTGCTGTGTCGATATTGTCTTTTAGCAGAACTGGAATCCCTGCTAAGGGACTGGTTAAGTTTCCCTGACGACGCTGGACATCTATTTTTTTGGCTTGCTCTAAAAGATTGGGATTAAGTTCGATGATAGGGTTGAGTATTGGGTCGTAAGCTTCAATACGATTAAGGTAAAGTTGAGCTAATCCTTCTGAAGTTAATGCCCCGAATTTAAAGGCGCGATCAATATCTTGAATAGTTGCATCCGTCAAATTGAAGGTAGTTGATTTTGAAGTTGAGGTAACGGTGATAGACAAAGTGTTCTTACTCCCATAATTTGGCAACTGTCAAAATTACTTCATCTTCCTACAATGAAGACTGTTCTGAGCATTAATCACAGGTTCACCGCCTAGTTGCGGACAAGTTAATGCTGCCGTCAAAATTTGAACGATTGGATATTGGCTCAAATTTTCTGGCTTCAAAAGAAGCGACAGTTTTGCTCAGAGCGATCGCCCTTAAACCTTAAACAGTTCAATTTAGTGCCACAGTTTGGTCTATCGTAAAATAATCGAATTCCAATAATTGTGTCGAAAAATACGTTCTTCCAAGTTAAAATTGGGTGGTGTTGTTTTTGTGTGTTTAAAGATTTAATTCAAACTCATATTTATTGATAAATAAGCCAACTACTAAATCATGCATTTCTTCTGATTTTGAAAAGCAAATTGTTTTTCTCGCTAAACGTTTAATTCTATAGTCATTCTAAATAATTTCCGTACGATTTAACGATGTCATCCAAGGAAGCGCCAGGAGCAGAATAAATACGTCTTTTTTTGAGGATTGCAAAGTCTGGTTGTGTCGCAAAAACAGCTTGATGGTAGGCTAGAAATGCTCGAACCTCGAACTTTGGCTTTTTATGTCTGCTTCATCAACCTTCAAATGGCGACACTTTTTACCTGAAATCATTCTTCTGAATGTTCGTTGGTATTGCCGTTATCCCCTCAGCTACAGAAACTTAGAGTCAATGATGCTGGAACGAGAACTCGAAGTCGACCATAGCACCATTAATCGTTGGGTACTTGATTATGCTCCAGAATTAGATCGGCGTTGTCGTCCTCATCTCAAATCCAACAATGATTCGTGGCGTGTTGATGAGACCTATGTAAAAGTTAAGAAACAGTGGAAGTATTTGTATCGAGCCGTTGATAGTCAAGGCAATACAATCGACTTTTTGCTGACAGCAAGGCGGGATACTGAAGCTGCTAAACGCTTTTTTATCAAAGCACTCAAAAAAAATCATAATCAAGACCCTAGAGTAATTAATGTAGATAAGAATCCTTCTTATCCACCAGCAATTGAGCAGTTCAAGGAGTCTGGCACTTTACCTGAGAATACCGAACTCAGGCAGGTCAAGTACTTGAACAATATAGTCGAGCAGGATCATCGTGGCGTCAAACATCTGATTAATCCTGGCATGACCTTTGGCTCTTTTAATTCAGCCCGAAGAACGATCAAAGGCTACGAAGCGATGAATATGATTCGTAAGGGACAAATTCAAAATGTAGAAAAAGGGGATGTCATAGGACAGATCTGTTTTATTAATCAAATCTTCGGAGTAGCTGCCTAAATCTTTTCTTCTTCTAGATTTTTGCTGCCCTATCTCAATTTTTGCGACACAGCCGTTATCCCGATATCCTCAACTCTATTCTCGTGTTGGTTTTGCCCACCAGTATCGTGCTTTAAGTCAGTCAGAAATGCGGTTTATGCTTTCTCATTATTGGGAAAAGCTAGATTTGAAGATGAATCCTAATGATTTTACCGATGCCGAAGCCATTGCTGCGATCGCTCGGATTACTAATGGTAATTTTCGCCTTCTGAATCGCCTGTTTCGCCAGATTCAGCGCGTAATTAAAATTAACGAGCTTAACTGCATCACAGCAGAAGTGGTTGAGGCTGCCAGGGAATGTTTAGTTATTGGAGCAATTTAAGGAGAGATGAAAATTGGTTATGTTTGCAGTTTCAAAGGACAGAAATATAATACTAATTCCGAACAAGTCATTGCTTTAAAAAAAGCAGGTTGTCAAACAATATTTAACGATCTGCTCGATCGCGTCTTCGATGACCAGTCAAATTTAATATTGGCTTTAGAATATGCTAGAGCGGGAGATATTTTAGTTGTTTGGGACACTTCCAGGCTCTGTTTGGATAGTCAAAACTTCATAGACATTATACAGACGCTACAGCAAAGAGATATTAGTCTACAAATCCTGGCGGGAAATTTCTTAGAAATTAAACCTCGTAGTTGGTCAAGTCGAGTTATGTTAGAGTCCTACTCTGTTCTTGCCAATTTAGAACGTAAATACCTCTCTTGAAAGTATTTTAATTACGCCAAATAACTCTAAAGATTTTACGCCACTAATATCTGAAAGTTACAGCTTCTAGCTTCGATAGTTCGGCTTTGGGCGACATATTGGACTGGTTCTTTAGTTAAGGCGATCGCTGGAGTTATAGAGCTGATTAAAAATAGAAAAATAGCCCCAGTAAAAATTGAGCTTTTGTTGTGTAAATTCATGATTAGATAGTTGATTAGATAAATTCAACAGTCTTGATAAAACCGTTAAATTAGTTTGTTTAATAAAGTTTTGGCTTGTAACTGCCTACTATATTATTTTAAAATAATATTTTTTGTTTAGTTATTATCTTCTCTTTTTTTGCTCTGACTAGTTAAATCTTGCCCAGATTTTAGGGTAGCTTTTTAAGTAGAATCTTAATCATTTGGGTAGACAAAAGAATTCTTCATCGGCTCTTTGGCGATCGCCTTAATTAGTTCACCGTAAATCCGCCATCGATGACCAAAGGTTGACCCGTAATGTAGCTAGCAGCATCAGAACAAAGAAAAACCACAGCTTGAGCGATTTCTTCCACCCGACCCATGCGACCCATGGGCACCATAGCGTCATAGGTTTCGCTCGTGCCGCCTGTTTCATCGACGAGGCGATCTATCATGTCAGTTGCAATTATGCCAGGGTTAACCGCATTGATCCGAATGCCCTGTTTAGCATAGTCAAGAGAAGCCGAGCGCGTTAGTCCCATAACTGCGTGTTTGCTCGCGATGTATGGAGATAGCCCAGGAAAACCAACTAAGCCTCCTGTCGAGGAATTGTTAACGATGACCCCCGATCCTTGACTCACCATTTGCTGAAGTTCATATTTCATGCACAAAAAGAGTCCTCGCACATTAATTGACATCAGTTTGTCAAAGTCCTCGATTGACTGTTCGTGCAGGGGTTTTGAGAGTTGATCGATGCCTGCATTGTTAAAGGCACAGTCAAGTCGTCCGTAGGTCTCCACGGTTTTTTTTACCAACGCCTTGACCGCTTCCTCATCGGCTACATCCGATCGCACGAATAAACATTCTGCGCCAGCATCGCGAATTAGTGCAGCCGTTTTCTCTCCTTCTTCCTTGCGTCTGCCTGAGAAAACAACTTTTGCATCAGCAGCAGCCAGAGCGATCGCGGTTGCTCTGCCAATTCCCGATGTTCCGCCAGTGACTAAAGCCACTTTATTTTCAAGTGTTAACATTTTTTTTTCTCCTTTTAGTTGAGGTTATTATATGCCAACTTATAGCTATTAGTTCAACCTACTTAAAATGTACTGAAAATTTTATTTTTGATCACTGAGAAAAAGATAAGTTATAAACTCGACGATAGTATTGGAGTCGTATCTGTTTTTTAAGCAATAAATGAATAGTGTGAGATGAAGACTATCGGAACATACTTCTACTGAATAGAAGAATCGACCAAAAACTTCAGCTGCTCATCCGAGTTTGTGTTCATCTGTCTCTCTAAAGTCTTATCGTCTTTGTCTTTTGCCAGAATATCTAACGTTGGCGATTGGTCTAATGACTGATGAGATAAAGCTATTGACGTTCTAGACTAATGAGGAAAAAGCCACTTAACTTATTAACTTAAAGGAGGATTATGAATAATCTGAGTAAAAAAGTTGTGTTTGTCGCTGGCGGTGCGGGCGGCGTGGGGGAGGGCATCGTGCGCTCGCTCCTAAAAGCTGGTGCGACCGTGTTTACGACATCCCGTCGGCAGGAACATTTAGAGCAATTGCGGGAGCAACTTGCCCCCGTTGCAACCGATCGCCTAAATGGTATCGTTGGAGACTTAGGGGATTTTGAGCAGGCCGAAAAGCTCCGCGACCAAATTATGGCTCGGTGCGATCGCCTAGATGCCGTGGTAGCCTCTCTCGGCGGCACTTGGAACGGTGACCTGCCGATGATTAAGGTGTCAATGGACGATTGGCAAAAATATCTGTTTACCAATCTCACGACGCATTTCGTCTGTGCCCGTACCTTTTTGCCTATACTAGAGCAGCAACCAGGCAGCAGCTACACCTTCCTCGGCGGTACGGCGGCTGAAAAGGCTATTCCCAACTACTCTTTAATAGCCATCCCAGCCGCCGCTCAACTGATGATGGCAAAGGTCTTGATGGAGGAAATGAAAGATAGTCCTATACGGATTAATGAAGTCATAATCGACAGCCTGATAAAGACCCAGAAAACTGTTGAAATAGCTCAACCCCAATGTATTACGGCTGACGAAATTGGTGATTATATGGCGTGGTTAGTTTCAGATGAAGCACACATGGTGCGATCGAGCGTGCCGTACCTAAAAGAACAGGTACGGTAAGCTTGACCGCTTCTCCAGCCGTTCTTTAGCGGCTGCCTTTTGTCCCACAGTATCGCTTTGAAAATCTTTGTAATATACATTAAGCGTTAATTTGCAGCACGACTTTGCCCCGAACATGACCTGTCTGACTCAGTTCCTGAGCTTGACGGGCTTCAGGCAAAGAAAAAGTCCGAGCAATATCTGTCTTGAGCTGTCCCGAATCAATCAAGCTAGAAATTTCTTCCAACAGCGAGGCTGATGGTTTCCCGTCTACCCATTTAGCACGGACACCTAATTCTTCGGCTTTTTGAGCATCTGGGGGAGCCCCCGCGATTGTAACGAGAATGCCGCCCGGCTTCAGCACTGAATAAGACCGCGCTCGCGTGTCACCGCCTATCGTATCTAGAACAACATCGACATTTTGAGCAACTTGTTCAAAAGGCGTAGCTTGATAGTCAATGAATCGATCCGCACCAAGAGAGCGAACAAAATCTGCATTCTTGGCTGAAGCTGTTCCCAAGACGTGCGCCCCTTTCAATTTCGCTAACTGCACTGCAAACATACCCACCCCGCCCGATGCCGCATGAATCAGCACGGTTTGTCCTGGTTGGAGATCGGCATGGTCAAACAGAGTTTGGTATGCGATCGTGGCGACCACCGGCACGGATGCCGCCTCTACGAAGTCGAGGGTTTGTGGCTTGGGTGCGATCTTCTCAGGTGAAGCCGTCACCAACTCAGCATAAGCGCCCTTTTCCACCTCTCCATACACCGCTTGACCAACCTGAAACCCTTGGACATCATCGCCCATCGCTTCCACAATGCCTGCAATATCCATTCCAGGTGTGTAGGGAAAAGGCATGGGAAAAACCTCTTGCAGGTTACCTGCCCGAATTTTACAGTCGACTGGATTGATGCTAGCCGCCTGCACTCTAATTAGAACTTCATTTGGCTGGGGTTCAGGTGCTGCGACTGATTCTAACGTCAGCACGTCTGACTCACCGTATTGATGAACGCGAATTGCTTGCATGAGATTACTCCTAATTTGTTTAACTATCTAATATGATTAAGTATCATCATATTTTTTCTCTAGTTTTTAGTTGAAATTATTTAATGCTAAAAGCTATTAATTCAACCTACTTAAAATGTATCGAAAACTCAATTTTTGATCACTGAGAAGAAGATAAGTTATAAACTCGACGATAGTAGTGAAGTCGTATTTGTTTTTTTATACCAATTCTCCATGAAGATGCACTAAATTAAGAATAGCGACTGGATGCAAAAAATGGGAAATAAATTTCAGGTAAAAGTTGATGAAAGTATCGAAGAACTGAAACACCGACTGTGCCATGCAGTAACTTCTAGCACTAAAGAAAGAGTACAAATGTTGTATTGGATCAAACAAAGTGCGATCGCGACGAGAAAAGAATTATCCCAAAAAATAGGAAGAGATGAATCAACAATAGACCTCTTGCAAAAGTCTGATAAAAAAGAGATAAATAGGTCAGTGAAGAAGAAAAAAGATGACCTACGAAAAAGTAAAAAATTTGACTTCGGAAAAGTTCAAACGCTTATGTGGGGTCAAGAAAGAGACGTTTGCTCAGATGGTTGAAATAGTAGAAAACTAAGAAAAACTTAAGACTAAAACAGGAAGACCCTCTAAATTAAGGGCTGTGTCGCAAAAATTGAGATAGGGCAGCAAAAATCTAGAAGAAGAAAAGATTTAGGCAGCTACTCCGAAGATTTGATTAATAAAACAGATCTGTCCTATGACATCCCCTTTTTCTACATTTTGAATTTGTCCCTTACGAATCATATTCATCGCTTCGTAGCCTTTGATCGTTCTTCGGGCTGAATTAAAAGAGCCAAAGGTCATGCCAGGATTAATCAGATGTTTGACGCCACGATGATCCTGCTCGACTATATTGTTCAAGTACTTGACCTGCCTGAGTTCGGTATTCTCAGGTAAAGTGCCAGACTCCTTGAACTGCTCAATTGCTGGTGGATAAGAAGGATTCTTATCTACATTAATTACTCTAGGGTCTTGATTATGATTTTTTTTGAGTGCTTTGATAAAAAAGCGTTTAGCAGCTTCAGTATCCCGCCTTGCTGTCAGCAAAAAGTCGATTGTATTGCCTTGACTATCAACGGCTCGATACAAATACTTCCACTGTTTCTTAACTTTTACATAGGTCTCATCAACACGCCACGAATCATTGTTGGATTTGAGATGAGGACGACAACGCCGATCTAATTCTGGAGCATAATCAAGTACCCAACGATTAATGGTGCTATGGTCGACTTCGAGTTCTCGTTCCAGCATCATTGACTCTAAGTTTCTGTAGCTGAGGGGATAACGGCAATACCAACGAACATTCAGAAGAATGATTTCAGGTAAAAAGTGTCGCCATTTGAAGGTTGATGAAGCAGACATAAAAAGCCAAAGTTCGAGGTTCGAGCATTTCTAGCCTACCATCAAGCTGTTTTTGCGACACAACCCTCCTAGGCTATTGCTTTTGAGTGTTCGGGTAATTCGCTAAGGTTTGGTAATGAATCACGAGTTGATTCAGACATTTGATAAACGATAGATGGTGGAACGGTCTACATTGAAAGTTTTGGCTACTCCCATTCCACTCGATGATTACCTAGCTAAAACGCAGATTGTTGTTGATTTAACGTCATTTTATTTTTGGTAGTTTTATGGTGGGATGGGAGTAACACGCGAGTTGCATTCCGTTGTGCATCAGGACGAAGCCGTTGAGGCGCGGACGCGACATTGGATGATTCAGACAGGCTTGTAACGTGATCGGGAGTTGGGCGTTGGCGCTTTGTCATGGACGATCTATCAATCTTAATCAGTCTCGCTCAAAAGTGGACAGTTTTTGTCCGTTTATGGTACTCTTAAAAAACGGATAAATCTCGTCCAATTGCAGCCTCAGAGTACAAGTTCGATGGTAAACCCAATAGTGCCCTTACGCGTCGGTGTTGTCGGTGCTAACCCCGAACGAAGTTGGGCAAAGGATTCCCACATCCCCGCACTCAAGAAACTTCCCAACTTAGAACTGAGCGCCGTCGCAACGCGCAGCGAAAAAAGCGCACGCGCTGCTGCGGAAGCCTTCGGCGTCGCTTCATGGTATGACGATGCTTTTGCACTTGCGTGCAGCAATGACGTCGATATTGTATCGGTCTGTGTGAAAGTGCCAGAGCATCGCGACATTGTTCTCGCGGCCATCGCCGCCGGAAAACATGTGCTGTGTGAATGGCCGTTAGGGCGGGATGTGCAAGAGGCAGAGGAACTCGCGGCGGCGGCGGCTCAGGCAGGCGTCCATGTCGCTGTCGGGCTGCAGGGCCGTGCGAGTCCTGCCGCACGCAGGGCGCGTCAGATGCTGACTGATGGTGCGCTCGGTCGGCCGCTATCGGGGCGCATCGTCTCGACAACGGCGGGTTACGCGCCGCGAATGCCGAGCACCTACTCCTACCTCAACGACCCGCGTAATGGCGCGAACCTGTCCTCGATCCTTGGCGGTCATACGCTGGATCTGGCAATGTATGTGCTTGGTGGGATCAACGAGATTGATGCGCTCACGGCCATTCAGTTCGGGTCGATCCATCTCACCGATACGGACGAGTGGATCGAACGCTCAACGCCGGATCATCTGCTGATGCTCAGCCGTCATCACAACGGTTGCATCGTATCCATCGAAGTCGGAGGCAACCGTCCGCCCGACACGAAATTTACGTTCGAGATTATCGGGACGGAGGGTCGGTTGACCCTTGTGGGAGGGCATCCCCATGGTTTCCAAGCTGGCGAACTCAGGCTTGAAGCAGATCGTAACTTCGTTCTGCCAGATGCGCCGGTGGCTGCTGGCTTGACGCGAGAAGCCTCCAACGTGGCCGAAGTCTACGCGCAATTGAGCCATGACATCCGTGTCTCGGCACGGAGCGTGCCGGACTTTAACCACGCGACCCGCCTGACGCGACTTATCGATGCTGTCGGTCTTGCCGGAAACACAGGCATCCGGCAACAAGCGCATGATTGGCTACCGTGAAGCGGAGACGGGATGGTTTTACAGAAACTACCTGCACGAAAAGAGCTTTGCGCCGCTCGGCATGAATGGGACGCATATCATCTCCGATAAGGACATTATTCCCAATCGAGCCGCAGGATACGTACTGGACGGCGGCACGCTCAAGAACCAGAGGTTTAACCTCGCCAGTCTGCCAAGCATCCCATGCATCTAATACTTGTTGAGCCCCAAGACGCAGCGAACGGAACAACAAAAAGACCTTTATGGCTAATCTGGGTGGGGGAGAGAATACCCCAACTTCACCAAATCTGGCGTCAATTTTTGCGACACAACCCACAATTTGGTAGTGCTAAAGAGGTAATGAAGCATTGTAATAATGCACAAAATACCAGATAGCACCGATATGATTTTCTAACGATTTAGAAAATGACAAAGTTTTTCGTACTAAACGGGATACTCTTTGCCTGAGTGTATTGTTGAATCTTTCGACATAGCTAGTTTTTCCTGTTTCTTTGCCGACAGCTTGATGGCGTTGACCAGGAAAAACTGTTCCATAGGCTGCCCAATAGTCTGTAAAAGCGACAGCACATTGCCGATAGACTGGGGGTAATGAATCAATCCCACAATTTCCTGGCTGCCCTTTCGTCGCGATCGCCGATATGTACTCCGACAATTTCACGAGTCTGGGAATCCAGAGCTAGCCAAACCCATTGTTTATTGCCTTTATGATCCACAAATGACCATAGTTCATCACATTGCATAGTCAACTTACCCTTTTTTTGGGTGTAACTTTTATTTCTCTTGGTACAGTGGCATATTTGTTATTGACATAAGTTTGAAGCCATCTCTCAGAAACCTGAGCAGCACGTGCGATTCCAGCCAATGAAATTCTTTCTAATAGTAATCTGTCTATTAGTTCTCGTTTCTCTTTGTCAATCAATATCTTCTGTAAATTTTCAACGAATTGACGATTGCATTTATTGCATTTGAATCTCTGTTTTCCATTGTGAATATGACCATTTTTGACGATTTTCTGGGAAGAACAGTTTGGGCAATCGATCATTGATAGGAGTTTATTAAAGTAGACGACTATTCTACATCATTACTTCTGCATGACTACCATTTTGGGTAATGTCGTTGCACTCAACAAGTATATAGTTCCAACCAGACTCAAACCCCAAATATTTCGTTCCTTCTCGGTTCAGCCAATCCGTGAAGTCTGCTTCCTTAGGTAAATAAAAATAGCTGATGAAGGTATAAGTGCGATGCTGCTCGTTGATGTTGGTACAAACAATATCTTTTCGGTCGAATTTATTAGCTTTCATACGCCTTTATGAGGTAGAAATTGGAGCAGGATTTTTAGTCAATAGTTAAAAGTAGATATGAATTAAAGAGCCTAAAAGTAATCGTGTAGCGTCATCTACTTTTATAAACTGAATTAAATGTTTTAAGTCTATTTTTGTAATCGCTGTTGTAGTATAAGTTTTAGTTTATACTATATGTTTAGAGTATTAAATGTTAAACCTTTTAACCTCTAAAGGTATTAAATGTTTAACTGTTTAAGAGTATCAAATATTAACCGTTAAACTCTTCAAGATATTAGACGTTTAGAGTATTAGACGTAACGGAGATTAAATGTTTAACCTCTAAAGGTATTAGACCATTAACCGTTTAAATAAATAAGCTATTAAATGTTTAGACATTAATCGATTGATAGGTTTAAATGTTGAAGGTCTCAAGGGTATAACCCAACAAGGTATAAAGGTATTAAACCTTAATAGGATACTATGTTAAAAATAGCCGTGTTCAACTTCAAGGGAGGAACGGGTAAAAGTACCACTACTTTAAATCTGGGTGCTTGTCTTGCTACCGCGAAGCGAAAGGTATTGTTGATTGATTTGGATGGGCAGAGGACTTTAAGTTTTGGCTTGGGTAAGGACGGTGAAGCACCAACAGCATTAGATTGGTTAAATGATGATAAAGTTCAACCTCTAGAAACTAATACCAAAAACCTATCTCTGATACCTGGAGACATCGGAATGTTTCAGTTGACTGCTGAAAAGGACTTATTCACACCAGCACTCAATAAATTAAAAGACTTTGATGTCTGTCTTATGGACTGTTCTCCTGGTTTGGGTATCGCCTCAGTACAGGCAATCCTGGCAAGCGATCGCGTGTTGATGCCCGTCATTAATGAACCTGCGGTATTAAAAGGATTATCCGAAGCATTAGAACTGATTAGAGGAGAACGCCCCGATGTTCCGATTGATGTCGTGAGGGTTAAATATCGCTCTAAATTGGTTATTACCAGAGAAGCCGATAACCTACTCACCGAAGCAGCCAAAGAAGCTGGATACACCTTGATAAATACATTAGTGCCAGAAAATATCTCCGTAGCCGAAGCGATCGCACAACAAAAGCCCGTCATCGAATACGCACGCCATAGCTCTGGAGCGAAAGCCTATAAATCATTAGCTAACGAATATGTGAGGTTGTGGAAATGAACGAAAAGAGAATGGGTGGAATGAGTTTAGGTAACTTTTCTGGCATAAAAAAAACCAAAACAGAAGCAGCAAAACAATCAAAATCAGAAACCATCGAGCCTGGAGTAAAGAAAACTGAATCTGAACCTGTTAAAACTGCTGAATCCGAGGCTAAGGTAGTCAAAAAAACCAAAGCCAGGAAAAAGGAACAGTTAGTCACGGTGAATATCAAAATCAAGAAGAATCAAAAAGAATGGCTGGCAGATACGGCTAGTACTGTCAGAGATAACAACACAGAACCAGTACCGCCAGCAGAGAGAGTTTATCCACAGCATTTGATTGGTGTGGCGATTGACTTACTTCAGAATGTAGATGTCGATTGGGCTAAAGTTAAGAATGTAGAAGAGTTACGAAAACATTTAAACCTATAAAGATATTAGACTATTAAATGTTTAAAGGTTTAAGGGTTTAGATAACACAATGGTACTATTGTGAAAAAATTTACTGATATTATGACTGATTCATCAGATAGAGAAGCGGTTTTAGCTACTAATCAAGCCTTTTACGATGCTTTTGAGCATAGAGATATTGTCAGCATGAATCGTTGGTGGTGGCAAGGCTCGACCAGTCTGTGCGTTCATCCAGGCGGTAGGGTGCTTATGGGATGGGATATAATCCAAGCTTCTTGGTCATCTATTTTTGACAATACTGATTCATTAGAAATTGATGTAGAAATTATTAAAGTAGAAGTTGACCAAGCTCTTGCTTATGTACTTGTTAGAGAAACGGTATTGCAATCGAGTCGAGGCAGAAAAGTTAAAGCACAATCAACAGCAACTAATATTTTTCAGAAAATGGCTCAAAAATGGTACTTGGTTCACCATCATGGTAGTCCCGTCATGCGATAGTTTTTAGTTCAAAAGTGCAATCGCTCTATAATTGTTGGTTCGCAGAAAACTCAACCGCGATCGCTTTAGATTATTCCCAAGTTGTTCAATTTAACGGTCGTTATTCTGAATAACTTAAAATAAGGCGAGCACTTTTTTTAGATTTTGGCGATCGCCTTCAAATTAGTGGTTCTGATTTTTGAAGTTTGTTTATTATTGGCGGAAATAGAAGGTTGGTGTCATATGGTGCAACCTCAAAAAAATTGTGATTTTTTATACCGTTTTTGAGTCTGAATGATAAGAAATACGACAACCAACTTAAGACGGGACAGTAGGCAGGGTAAAAGTTTGAGCCTTAGATGATTTTCTCGACTTCCTCGGTTGAGGTAACTCACCGATACTTTCAACAAGATACTCAAACAAATCGGGAAATTGTTGACCAAATAATCTCTGGGCAGCAGTTGTGCCATCATTCCGTTTAAGAGAGAAATTATGGATGATAGTTGAGACTTGTAATCGCTTACTGGATAATCCTCGTCGGTTGTGATGAATTTGAGATAAATATCCATTACGTCCTTCCACCACCGAGGAAGAACGTTGAAACTTACTCACCATCCAAATCGCCCAATTCCACCATTGTTCTCGATCTAACTTACTTAGGTCAATCGTAACTGGATGTTGTTCAAGAAATGCTAAAGCTTTGATGTAAGCTGTATTATAGTCATTTCTTAGATTAGGATTTTTGGTACGTTGACTTTGCTCTTGCCAATAAACTGCTCGAAGCAAAGACTCTTTAACCCAGAGAATCACATTCGCTTCATGCTGGTTGTCAGCTAAACATTGGTCAACCCAAAACCACCAAAGATCGACGATTGCTGATAGAGATTGAATTTGGTTTTTCAATTTTCTGACACCATTACGAGGGTCTTGCAACCTGTGAGTAGTATAGATATTTTGAAGAGTGGCTTGAATATCTTCTAGCTTAAATTCGACCAACTTGGTAGTTTGAACTGTATTGTGGTTAATATCAAACGGATGCAAACAAGTGCTAATACTGTAACAGCAATGATTGTAGATTATTTTTGATTTCTGTAGTATTTGTTTTTTAACTTTGAGTTGTTTGATAATTTCTGGTTTACTCTGGTTGAGCAAAGCTTTTGAAATTTGTTTTTCTAAACGAGTAGCCAAGCAATTAAGTTCAAAGCCAATGCTTCGATTTAAGTCATACAGTACATGAAATAAATCAGAAATTGAATCAGTTCCTAGGTCGTTCAAAGCGAGTTTGATAATAGCTTTGGCTCGCTCACTCACCAAATATTTGACTTTTAAGCCCAATGGTTTGAAAGCTTCAACTACTCGTGAGTGCCAAGTCTCATACTGACAATTTTCCGTCATTTCTTCGACAAAAATATAGCCCGACGGCAAATCCAGCATCACCAGGATTACTTGGTCAAAAAAAGTTTCGTCTGCTGCCAAACAAACTTCCACCTGAGACGAGATTTTGCTAATCACTTCATTTTGCTGTTGTTGATATTCAATTATTGCTGATTCCATTCGGGCGCGTAAACTTCGTAATGCTGTAGGTGAAACGACAATATGATGCTCTAAACGTAGTAAATGAAAGAACCTTGAAAGTCTCTCACAACCGATTCCTCCTTGAAGGGCAAAGATCAAAATACTAGCTAAAACCAATAGACGAAGCCACTCCTGCCCCTCTGAACTTTCCCATAAAGAAGATTCTGGATGTTGATTTCGATTTACTATTCGATGATAGAGTCGGTGTACACTACTCTTGGAGAGGTCAGTTTCCTGTGCTATGGCGCAGAATGAATTGCAGCTAAACTGATATCCTGCTTTAAATACAGTTTGACAACGTTCTCTTAAATTCATGGTGAGATAGACTAGAGTTAGTATTGTTCGCGACTGTAACTCGCGAACAATACTAAGATTATATTAGTTGTCCTAACCCCATTTCAATCATGTCTGCCAAAACTAAAGAGGCAAACCAATTAGACAAAATAAATCGTGCTGAAAGATTATTAACCACCATTGCTGCTTTGGAGCAGCAGATTAAAGATATCGAAGCTTCAGGAGAAGTAGCTCCGACTGGCTGCCATTTGGCTCGTTATCAAGCCAGAGGACAGTACAAAGCTTACTGGTACTATAAATTACAAGCAAAAGAAGCAATTTTTCCTTCAAAAAAAGAGTCAGCTAAACTTTCTCGTTATCAGCATCTAGGTGCTGCTGGGACAGAGTCTCACATTCAAGGAGTGATGATGGTGATTAGAAGAAATCAAATTGATGAACTTCAAAAATCAATTGATGCCCTGAGAGACAGTTGGTCAGATTTATACTCCGACCTAGAAGAGAAGAAAAAATCTTAGTTCTCGATTATGACCCGCGAACTAACTCTTCTTTTTGTCCCGCCTTACGTTGGTTGCCGTTTATCTTATATTAAACAAAAGACACTAAATTTATTAGAATCCTAAAACTTAAAACTATTCACTTTTTAACTAAACGAAAGCCAAACAAAATATGGCGAGAGTTAATTGGACGAGTGTGTTCGTAAGCAGCACGACAAAAACCAGGTAAATCGTCCCAACCGCAGCCTTTCATGGTGACGCGAGTATCATCATATTTTAACGAACTCGTATATTCAAAGACATTTCCCGCCATATCTTCTACGCCATAAACGCTTTTACTTAAAGGAAATTTGCCAATTTCGCTAGTATAATTCAATTCGCTAGTTGCTGAGTTAGTTGCTTGGTTTTGCCAATCATTACCCCAAGGAAAATATCTGCCATCTTCTCCTCTGGCTGCTTTTTCCCATTCCTCCGCCGTTGGTAGGCGATAAGCTGCCCCCGTTTTTTCTCTCCAGTCAGCATAAGCTAGGGCATCTTGGTAAGATATAAGCACAACTGGTTTTTGAGCGGTATTGGGGGGATATGTATTGTTAGTCCAGAGAAATTCTTTTACCTTGGAATAGGGATGGACTAAAAACCCTTGTTTTTGATAATCTGCTTCGCTAATTCCAGGGGTTTGATAATTGGTAGCTTGAATAAATTCTTGATAGTCTTGGTTGGTAACTAAATTGCGACTAATGCAGAAACCTGGAAGAGATGAAGTTTTGCGATCGCTTTCCTCATCAAACCAACCTGTTTTACGTAGTTTTTGTTCAGCTTGCTTAATTTCTGCGTCTGTATCAGCAATTGACTCAGCCGAAATACGATAGGCATAATCTCGTTCTTGGCGATCGCTGCCTGAAATAAAATCTCCAGCAGGAACATACACAAAAGATTTATCTGATGTGCATTCTTCAGAGGTGATAGCTGCGGATGATCTGGCTGATAGAAAAACGTCACAGCCGATAATGGCGATCGCTATTGTGACTAAAGCTATTATTTGTATGGGCAACTTATTAAAATTTTTTCTAGGCATTATACTTTCTATAAAAAAAAGTGAAAGTGAAATATTTTAGCAATCTGTAATTTATTTACTACTAAGCATTTACCCTTTAAAAATTATGACTCAGAAACTTTCAACTAATACTAGCGATCGCCTTATTGAAGTCAACCCAGACTGTGAAAATTGGATAGTTCATGACGATAGTTTCACCGAAGCTTATTATCCTCAAGAAAAAGAGTTAACCGTAGATCCCTATCGCCTTTTTCGGTTTTTAACCGATTTAGAAGATATTTTGCTGGATATTCCTGGCGATCGCGATCGCCTCAAAGCTATTATGCCTTTGGTGCGACATTTGTTAACCAGTTCTTATTGGTTACAGATGGAATACGATCGTCCTTCGCCTAAAACTGGTTGGTCTGTCAAAATGCTGTATCGTGAACCAGAATATCCTCTGACGGTACAGATGGTAGCTTGGCAACCAGGAAGCGTATCACCAATTCATAATCATGGTGCATGGGGAATCGTGGCTTTAATAAATGGCGAAGAAAAAAATCGTTTTTGGAAGCGATCGCCAACTGCTGAACATCCCAATCGCTTAGAGTTAGTTGGAGAAAAAATTCTGCAACCAGGAGAAATCATTAGCTTTATGCCTAGTGCTATTCACAGCGTCGAATCTATTGGCGATGAGCCGACTATCTCATTTAATCTTTACGGTGAGACTAACTATAAGCAACGTTATAAATTTGATACCAAAAATCATACTGCCACTAACTTTTAATTGCCCACAATTCCTGACCATTGCACCTGCTTTTCTCCCGTGTGTCGATAAGAGAAAAAGCAATCGCTTTGTTGATAAGTACAGTATGGCGCGATCGCTATATATTTGGGATTAATATCTAATTGTTCTAACTGAATTTGATTTACCCTTGGCACATCTAAACGTACCTTTCCTGGTAAGTCATCAGGCGAAATCGGGGAATTAGGCAATTGCCTTAATGCTGCTAATATTTCAGCCTCAGTTTTGCTCTGGGCATCAGCAACAATAGTTTTGCCTACTTCTACGGCAACATCTTCATCTACCTGATAAACTTTACCAGCGATCGCTGGACCAATAGCAATCCGCAGGTTTTCTTTTTTGCTATCC
Organism: Waterburya sp.; assembly: GCA_965218645.1. Classification (GTDB taxonomy): domain Bacteria; phylum Cyanobacteriota; class Cyanobacteriia; order Cyanobacteriales; family Xenococcaceae; genus Waterburya. The sequence goes on from OZ244627.1 coordinate 3,725,247, forward strand.
AACTCTAAAAATCGAGCGATCGCACCCGAAACTATTTTTTTTGCTGTACCTCGCCATCCTGCATGGATAGCACAGACTTTACCCGTAACTATATCTCCAATCAAAACAGGAGTACAGTCCGCACTAGCTGCCCAAACAGATTGTTGTGGCTGTTGGCTCATAACTCCATCAGCATCAGGAAAAAAGCCAGCTAAACAATTTTTCTCTTCAATTTCTTGGGTTGTTAATACTATATTGCCGTGTACTTGCTTAACTCTATAAGCAGTTGTATTAGGTTGCAAAAATAAAGTTAAATCTTCTGGAGTACGGGGATAAAATTGCTTAGTAAAAAAGCCATGTTGCCAATTAGACAATACATTACAGGTTAGGTAGGAATAATCCTGCCAAGTTTGCCATTGCCAAATGCGATCGGTATTTCCTGAGTCAGTCACAGAATTTGAATTTGAAAAGGACTAGCAATTATTGTATGTTGATTAACTAAGAATTATAGAAAGGTGACATCAATTCTAATTTATGCAGATCGCTTGGCATACCAAGCATGAATAAGAAGCGTTTGTAAGAACAATACTGGAGCATCAAAACCGCTCGATGCGATCGCCGATTCAATCTCTTGGGGCGACAATATAGCGACATCTCTACCATAAGAAGTGCGAAATTTTTTAACCGCTTCGATAGCTACTTCAGATTTCAGCATTTTCAGCCAAAATTCAAACAGATTTTTATAAGTAGAGGTAGATATGTCGGCAGCCAAAGTAGACATGACCAAATATCCACCAGGGCGAAGTCGTGCAGCAATTTGACGGAATAAGCTACGTCGCTCATCTGGCTGAAACAGGAAATGAAGCACCACAAAGCAAGTGACCGCATCAAAATCGTCCGAGGTCGGCAGTGAATCGAGATAGCCTTCGTGAAAAGTGCAGCGCGACGTGATGCCGATCTCTTCGACCTTCTGGCGACAAATATTTAGCATAGGTGCAGCAGGCTCTACAGCCGTAAACTGCCACTGGGGAAATGCTTGGGCGAGATTAATCAATTCTGTGCCAGTACCCACGCCAACACAGAGAACTCGTGCATTAGCAGGCAGTTCAGAGAGTAACGCACGAGTAAGCAAATGAAGTATGCCGTTCATAGGAGCCAACTTAGCAAATTCTTTGTCATAGGCAGACGCGCGTTCTTGGTCGAAGACAACAGAAGGTTCTTGGTTTTGCATAAGAGTAACGAATAAGTACAAACTTGTAAGTGTTATAGTCTTTATGTAAAAATACTTTTCTCTCAACTTAAGGCGTTCGAGGAACTATGAACTTATGAACTGGGGTTAAAGTTGCTATGTAGCGAATTTAACCTTCTAATCCTTGTTCTTCAAGCGTCTCTCTCTTTAGGGCGGAGTTTTGCTCTAACCGTTGGTCAAGCAGACTCCGCCATAGAACAACGAAGTTTCGTCAAGCGAGATGCCTACGACACAGCTTTCGCCAATCGAGATAATCTCTAATTATTCAAGAGCTTAAAGATTTAATTTCTGCCGAAGCCTATTGCTTAATGTTCTTGCTTTAAATTAATTTAGCAATATCTCAACGAAATAAAACTGAGAATCCAACGCCTAAACAATAGCAACTAGTTTGAAACGACTGCTACATAAAGCTTGGTTTCTGGTTCATATTTCCAGGCTACTCCTTCTGGATCTTTGCTTTGACTCCACTCTTCAAAATCAGGCTCAGATTTCCGTCTACCAACGGTACTGGAATTTAGATCGAGACGTTTTGCTAGTTCGGCTTGAATTAATGATTGTCCAGCATCAATAGAAGCTGGTTGATAATCAATTGAATCTTCAACTTCAGATTCAGCATCGATTGTAGTTGTTGACTCTGTTTTAGTTAGTTGAGCGACGGCAGATGATTCTTGAGAATTTTCTCTGTTTTTTGTTCCTGAATTTTGTTCTTGTTTTGCCAATTGAGCAATACCTCTGACAGATAATTTGTTAGATTCTTTAGCTGCTAATTGATAAGAGTTTATAGCCTGATCTGGTTCACTATCGTCAAAGATACTGCCTAAAACACTAGCAGTAGGAAAGTAATAAACAACGCCTTTATCTTTAACATTTTTGGGCTGAGTACCATATTCCTCGCTTTTACGGCTCAGGAAAATTTTGGCATCTCTAGCAGTCAGGTTTGCTTTAACGGATAGATCCACTGGAGTTAAGTAGCCCCGATTTTCTTTAATTAATTGATTAAAGTAGGGATTGATATCTCCACACCATTTTTGCCACTGAATATTTTGCCAAATTCTATAAGCTACGATTAATACTGCTAATGCTAGCAAAAAAGGCCATAGCTGATACAAAACCACAAAACCAAAGGCAAAAGGCAGAATGAGAACCAAAATTCCAGCAGAACCATTATCTAGTACTTTTCCAGTCATAGTTTTGGTTGCAATTGCATAAGATTTACAAAGTGAGGCTTCTAAAATAGCCTCGTGTGAATGCAAGCACTGTCGTAACTCGGTACGTTTTTCCTGACGTTATTCGTCAATTGCTTTAAAAGACAATAACCCTTGGCAACAACCTTTTTACGAAAGTCTTTTTTAAATTGCAAGATATTCTTGCATAATTTGTCTGATTGCAATATTAAGGCAAATTGTGTTGCAACGCACGCAACTAATGCAAAGTTTAACAACTAATTTCTAAACTGTAGCCATGAGGTTTGATAATTCAAGTCGTTGCAACATTGCTTTACGGGCTGCAATAGCTAAGGAATCGTCTAAGGGAGTCAAAATAAATTCTTGCTCATACTTTTTCTGCAAGGCTTTTTTAATTAGCCAATCTGCAATAAAAGGATTTTTAGGTAATAAAGGTCCATGAGCATAAGTAGCGATCGCATTTTGATAAAATGCCCCTGCGGTTTTATCTTCTCCGTTGTTGCCATAGCCTTTAATTACTCTACCCAGAGGCTGAACATCTTTGAGATAGGTTCTACCGCCGTGATTTTCAAAGCCAATTGCGATCGCTTTTTCTCCTAGCATCTGTTTTAATTCAGAGGCGATAGGATCGGCGGTAATTTCAAATACTAAGTTACCAATACAGCGTCGCGCTTCAATACCTGGATGTTGACTTACCATGTCTAGTAAACCTAACCCCTCTATTCTTTTGCCTAATGCTGGTTCGTAATAGTGTCCCAAAAGCTGCGGTGAGCCACAGGTAAACACTCCTGGCGTACCCCGATCGAGCTTTTCTTTAATAATCTGGGCTTTTTCTCCCCGCAAGTCGCGCATGACAATTTCTTGCTGACGATCCTGTGCGCCCCCACCCACAATCAAGTCTACCTGGCTGAATTTTTGCGCCTCTGTTTCTCTGGTGAGAGGAACAATCTCTACCTCGATTCCTCGCCACTGACAACGCCTTTGCAGACTAATTACGTTACCGCGATCGCCATAAGTACTCATCAGTGTCGGATAAAGCCAGCCAATTGCAATTTTCATCAAATCTGATAGTAAAAGTTAAACAATAGCAAATTCAAGGCTAACCGCCACTAATAAAATCAATTTTGAAGAAATTGTTAAAAATAGGTAAACTATAGTTTTGGGTGGCTTGGGGATTAACACTTGGTCTTAATCGTCAGGCTGCTAACCTAGTGTTTAGATAAACATTGTTTAATTGACATAACTTTAGGATTTATTGGAATGACTTTCACTCCCACCGTAACCAAAGAGAAAGCTGGTCAAACCATCAAACAACATTACCCCAACTACAAAATTATTGTCCTAAATGACGATTTTAATACTTTTCCCCACGTCACAGAGTGCCTTATGAAATACATTCCTGGCATGAGTGGCGATCGCGCTAGACAATTAACCGAACAGATTCACTTTGAAGGACAGGCTTTAGTTTGGGTAGGACCTCAAGAACAGGCAGAACTGTATCATCAGCAGTTAAAACGGGCTGGTTTGACTATGGCACCATTAGAAAAAGCTTAAATTATTAATTAGCAAATAGTAGCAAATAAAAGATATGACTTCTGATGGTCGGTTAGTCTGGAATCACTCAACTCATCTTGCTGGTTTGATTCCTATATTGGAAAAACTAGTCAAGTATGAAGGAATTACCACCGTTACTCCAGGCAGAATCAAAAAGACCAGAAGTCATATCCCAAAAATGAAGCTGCGGATATCTGTTCCTATTCGCGGCGGTTATAAAATTATTGCGCGTCAAGGAAAAACAGTGCAGGAAGTTTTCGTCCTTAGTACCCTAGAGCAGTCAGAGTTGGAACAGGCGATCGCTAATTTACTTTGATAGCAGTTTAAATTGAAGACGTGATACATAATCGTTTGTAGGGGCAAACCGCCGTTTACCTCTACAAGATCTTTGTAATCAACTAAAAAACGTCTTAAACTTTGGTCATATCTTTAAAGCTAATTTTCAGATAATCATCATCCATTTTTGCTCCTGATGGTTCAAGTGCTGCTAAAGCTTGAGGTAAAACCAAGTTACGACGATGATTACCAATTCTGACGTTTAATTCATCACCAGTTTTATTTAGCTGGATTTTTTCTTTAGGAATCCCTGGTAGATATAGATGAAGGCTATAGTTACCTTCTTCTTGAATTATTTTAATCGTGTTTTCTTTATAATAAACCTGAGTAGGATCTTCGTCCTTATACAAGATTTCTTTAAGCTTTTCTAATGCTTCCATGCCACACATCTCTGTGGGAAATAAAGGGGCTTCCTTAACTGGTAGGGGATGAAAGTTATCGTAAATTTCTTGTTTATAGACGTTTTGGTTTTCTTTCCAACGTTTAAAGAAAGGATCGTTCACTTCATCAGGAATTACTCGATTGGCAACTACTAAGTCTGTAGCCACATTATATAAACTTAGATAAGCATGGGCGCGTAAAGACTCTTTGATTACCATTTTTTCAGGGTTCATCACCAAACGCACCGAAGTTTTAGTATTATCGGTCAAAACCTTTTCTAATGCTTCTATCTGTTCGTAAAATTCATAGGGAGCATCCATTACTTCTTTATCAGGTAGAGAAAAACCTGCAATAGGTTTGAAGAATGGCTCGACTAAAGGACGCAAAGCTGCGGACATTCCCTGTAAGGGCTTATAAAAGCGTCTCATGTACCAACCACCAACTTCAGGTAAGCTTAAAAGTCTCAAAGCCGTACCTGTGGGTGCAGAATCAATAATTAAAATATCGTAGTCGCCCTCATCGTAATGACGCTTCATTCTGACTAAACTAAAAATTTCATCCATTCCTGGTAGAATTGCCAATTCTTCGGCTTGAACACCATCTAAGCCTCTAGCTTGCAAAACCTGGGTAATATAACGCTTGACCGCACCCCAATTTTCTTCTAACTCTCTCAAGGCATCAAGTTCTGCACCCCAAAGATTAGGACGGACTTGAATTGGATCGTGTCCTAATTCAAGATCGAAGCTGTCTGCCAAAGAGTGAGCAGGATCGGTACTAAGCACCAAGGTTTTATAGCCCAACTCCGCACAACGTAAACCAGTGGCAGCAGCAACGGAGGTTTTACCTACTCCGCCCTTACCAGTCATTAAAATTACCCGCATAAAAAATTTGAATCCTAAATTAAATATATTTACATTACTTAATTTTATTGTGACGCTTTTTTACCCGAAAAGAAATTTTGACGCAAAACATTCCAGGGTGAAATATGCCAATAGTCAATATGAGATGCAATTAAATTATCACGATCAATCTTTAATTCGCTCCAGCCAGGAATTGATAAGCGGGGTTTCCAAGGCAGGGGTGGAGTCATATTTAACGTCCATTCGGTTTTAATTTTTGCACCTTCTTGAGTTACGTTATATACTTCCATTTCGACATTGCTGAAGAAGTTATTTAAAAAGCCGATCATTGCCTGATACTTTTTAAGTCCCCGAAATTCGTTTAAAGGATCTTTAAAGTAAACATCGTCTGCGTAGATATCAAAAGTTTGATTCTCAGGAAAATGTTGATAATCTTCTCTTAAAATTGCGATTAAATTCCTTTGCTGTTGATGATTAATTGTTGATTGATTATTGTTCATAAGTATTACTTCTCAGTAATCAGTAAGTAAGGTAGGCAAACTAAAAACGAAGTATATTGGTGTACATCAAAATTAAACTTGCCCACCTTACGAGTAATTAGTAATCATTAAACCTCAACCTCAGACCACAAACGCTCTAACTGAGACTTCCAAGCTGCTAAAAATTGCTCTCTTTGGTTTGGATCTTGATCGATTCCCCCCATTACTCCTTCTTGGTAGAATCTATCTATAGTTTGATAGGTAGCTTCTAAGCTTTGTCCTTGAGCTTTGGCAGCTTTAACAATCTGAATAATTTGCTTTTCAATCATTTGATTAAAAGAGCCTGAAAGTCCTTTGGCAATGAGACTTTGTAAAGATGCGATCGCGCCTTTTAAATCTTCTACCGTTAGGCTTTCTAAGCGGTGGTGAAATACGCCCCACAAAACATCCTGATTGATGGCATAGCGAACTTCTTGAGTAAGATCGAAATTATCTTCTAATAGCTGAGGTAACAATGATTTAGCTTCTGAGGCTGCTGCAATAGGAGTTAATAGTCTCAACCACGAACTATCTTCTGAAAGAATAACGAGTAAATGAATTTGGGAATTTTTGACTTGCCAAGCTTCATTTACATCATGCTTGATATTGTTTTTATCAAATAACTCTTCTAAAACAATTGATATTTCTGCTGCTTTCATTTTCAGATTTAAAAATAAATATTTATATTGTCAGTAATCACACTCTAATAGTCTTTAACATTTGGTAAATCTATAATTGTGTGTATTTTTGAGGATTTTACTCGATGGCAAAACAATCGTCCTCACGCTATAACGCAGTTGAAAAAACTTTTGACCAGCTAGATTACAGTGCTTATTTGGTTCATTGTCATTGGATGAACTATGCTCTTGAACTAGCACATAAAGCAGGAGAAAAGGGAGAAATACCTGTGGGGGCTATAATTATCGATTCTCAGGGAAATTTGCTATCTAAAGCTGCCAATAAAAAAGAAGAAAATCATGATGCTACCGCCCACGCCGAAATTGAAGCAATTCGTAGCGCAAGCCGAGTCAAGCAAAACTGGTGTCTGCAAGACTGTACCCTCTATGTGACTTTAGAACCTTGTGCTATGTGCGCTGGAGCAATTATCCAGTCACGCCTGAGTCTGCTGGTTTATGGTGCAGATGAGCCAAAGTCAGGAGCAATTCGCACCGTAATGAATTTGCCAGATAGCGAATGTTCTTATCATCAACTACAGGTGTTGGCAGGAATTAAAGAGAGTTCTTGTCGTCAGCAATTGCAAACCTGGTTTAGTCGTCAAAGAAACAGAAGTAAGTAACGCAAATTTCAGAAATCCCGATCTCAACTATTGAAATCCTAACAATAAAGCTGTTTGATAAAAACAAAAGCTTGCTATCCAAGCTAAAGCCAAAGAAAAAGCCAAGGAAAACAAGGTAAATTTCCACGACTTTGATTCGTTCAAAAGCGTGGCAACAGTAGTTAAACAGGGAGTATAAAGTAAGCAAAAGATACAGAAGCTATATCCTTGGGCAAAGCTTACGGTTTCGGTAATGTGATCACTAACGGCGATCGCATTTAAGCCATAGATTACCGCTAAAGAACCGACTACAATTTCTTTTGCCACAAAACCAAAAATAAGTGCCAAAGTTAGGTAAGGATCGATGCCCACAGGAGCCATAACAGGAGCAAAAAATTGACCTATTTGACCGCCAATAGTATCTAATCCTGTTGCCCCAGTCGGCAAGTTAGTGACAGCCCACGCCGCAATGCAGCCGAAGGTAATAAACCCTGATGCTCTAGTTAAAAAATGCTTGACTTCTCCCCAACCTCTAACAATTACCTGTTTCCAAGTGGGGAAGCGATAGGGAGGTAGTTCTAAAACAAACGGCTCATCATTTTTGAATACTCCTTGAAACAAAGCAGCCGTGGCGATCGCTGCTACAAAACTGAGTAAATAAAGAGAAAATAAGACAATTGCTCCATTGTCGTTAGGAAAGACCGCAGCAATAATAAAGACAAAGACCTGAAGACGAGCCGAACACAAGGCAAAAGGGATTGTCAGCATAGTCAATAATCTTAATGATTGAGAACGCATTACTCTAGTTCCCATTAAGGCTGGAACATTACAGCCAAATCCCATCATTTGCATCACAAAACTGCGACCATCTAAACCAATCCTTATCATTAAGGCATCCATTAGATATGCCGAACGGGAAAGATAGCCGCTGTCTTCTAAGACTGCCATCAAAATAAAAAATAGAATAATTAAAGGCACAAAACCAATTACCGTAGCTAATCCATTCCAAATGCCATCAATCAAGAAATTCTGCACAATTTCGGGAAAAGGTTGAAAAATTGGCTCAATCAGGTTCTGTTGCAACCAACTAGTCAGATCTCCTACCAAACCTTGAGCGGGTAAGCCCAAGTTCCAAATAAGGGAGAAAACTAAATACATCCCCAGAAAAAATAGAGGCAATCCCCAAACTGGGTGTAACAGAATGCGATCAAGCCTTGTAGTTAAATTAATCCCTACACTCTGAGGCATGGTTACTGTCCCGGCTAAAACTGATTCTATTTTCTGAGGAGTAACGTCAGCGCAGTTGCCTAAACAGGGTTGAATATTTTTGAGGCGATCGGATTGTTCTTTAAGAGCATAGGAGATCTCTCGGTAGGCGTTAGCATATCCTTTACCGTACTTGGCACTTACGAGTACACAGGGCATCCCCAAACGTTGTGATAACTCATCCGTATCAATTTTCACTCCGTATTGCTCTGCTTCATCTGCCATATTGAGAACAACTACTGCGGGTAAACCTAAAGCTTTTATTTGCAGAGGTAGGCTAATTTGACGATCTATCTGAGAAGCATTGAGTATGACAAGCACTAGATCGAAAGCAAACTTTTCTAAAAAATGTCGCGCAACTTTCTCATCGTCAGAGAAGCCGTTAAAGTCATAAATTCCTGGCAAATCTACTAATTCTGTGAGTTTGCCGTCAATTTTAATTTGAGCCTGAAGAAAATCTACCGTCATCCCTGGCCAATTGCCAACCGCAGCAGCAGCACCCGTAAGGCGATTAAAAAAAGTTGATTTCCCCGTGTTTGGCATTCCTACTAACACAATTCGTTTAACGCGATCGCGTTTTAAAATTGTTGTCTTGTTATTATGGCAGGTCATAAATTTATTTAAGTTTCTATTCTTTTATTATTTAATTGGCTTGTATTTCATAACCGAGTTTGAAGAGAATTCAAATAACGAACTCCTACCATTTCAGCTTCTTGGTGGCGAATCGCAATTTCAGTCGTAGACCCGACACGAATATGCAGTGGCCCTCCAAAGCCAGCTTTACGTATAAGCTGAATTTGCTTATTAGGAATAATTCCTATAGCTGTCAGCCTTTTAGCTAACCCCTGACCGTGACGTTTTAACTGTATGCTTTCTACTATAGCTATTTCGCCCGTTTTCAATTCTGATAAGGTCATTGCTATTAATTAATAATTTATAGCAATAATTATAGATACTTGAGGAAGTTAAAACAAGATATATAACGCCACAAAATTTTTTGGCTCGATCCATCCCATAAAGTAAGAGATTATGTCCTGTTTTGAACGAAAGTAAAACAGATAAAATAGAAAAACCACTTCTTATCAAGTTAAAGATTTATGACTAGCGCTGCACTACCCAAAACAGAGTACGAAGCAATAATTGGCTTAGAAACTCACTGTCAACTCAGTACCAAAACTAAAATATTTAGTCGCGAATCTACTAAATTTGATGGCGATAACCCCAACACTAATATTTCTCCTATTTGTTTAGGATATCCAGGAGTACTCCCCGTATTAAATGAAAAAGTGCTGGAATACGCTGTTAAAGCTGGATTAGCTCTTAACTGTCAAATTGCTCCCTATAGTAAATTTGACCGCAAGCAATATTTTTATCCCGACTTACCCAAAAATTATCAAATTTCTCAATTCGATCTGCCTATCGCCGAACATGGCTGGATTGAAATTGAGATTGCAGAAAAACCTAATGCTGAACCGATCAGAAAAAAAATTGGCATTACTCGCCTGCACATGGAAGAAGACGCAGGAAAATTAACTCACGGTGGAAGCGATCGCCTTGATGGTTCTACTTACTCCCTGGTAGACTTTAATCGTGCAGGTATACCTTTAGTAGAAATCGTTTCCGAGCCAGATCTGCGTACAGGTAAAGAAGCAGCCGAATATGCCCAGGAAATACGCCGTATTATGCTATATCTAGGCATTAGCGACGGCAAGATGCAGGAAGGCTCTTTGCGCTGTGACGTGAATATTTCTGTGCGCCCTGTGGGTCAAGAGGAATTTGGTACTAAAGTAGAAATTAAGAACATGAATTCCTTTAGCGCAATTCAAAAGGCGATCGATTACGAAATAGAAAGGCAAATTGCCACCGTAGAAAATGGTGAACCGATCTATCAAGAAACTCGTCTTTGGGAAGAAGGCTCACAACGAACCAAAAGTATGCGCCTCAAAGAAGGAAGCAGCGACTATCGTTATTTCCCCGAACCAGATTTGCCTCCTATTGAAGTATCTTCTAAACAATTAGAAACTTGGAAAGCAGAATTACCAGAACTTCCCGTGGCTAAACGTCATCGCTATGAGTCAGAATTGGGCTTGTCAGCCTACGATACTAGAGTTTTAACCGACGATCGCGCCGTGGCGGAATATTTTGAGGCAGCGGTCGCTGCTGGCGGAGATATCAAGCAGGTTGCCAACTGGGTAATGGGAGACATTGCAGCTTATGTAAACAGCAACAATCTTAAGATTACAGAAACTGAATTAAAACCAGAAATCCTAGCCGAACTTGTTAGTTTAATTACGGGTGGCACAATTAGTGGCAAAATTGGTAAAGAAATTTTACCAGACTTATTAACCAAAGGTGGTTCGGCAAAAGCTTTAGTTGAGAAAAAAGGTTTAATTCAAATCTCTGATACGGGCGAAATTGAAAAAATCATTGATGAAGTGATTGCTGCCCATCCTCAAGAGCTAGAGCAATTTCGTAATGGTAAAACAAAGCTCAAAGGTTTCTTTGTGGGGCAAGTAATGAAGAAAACTAGTGGACGCGCCGATCCTAAATTGACAAATCAAATGTTAGGAAAAAAGCTGCAAGGCTAATCAAACAGTTAGATATACTTTTATTTGTTGATATTTTCTAGATCTTAATCACAGTAAAAGTTTCAGGCTCAGTAATAATAAATATAAAAAATCCCACCCTTAAAAAATAAAGAGTGGGATACATAAGAAGGACACCACAAAACACACAATATTTATAATTCACTAGTTATTTATAAAATAGCTGAAACACCAAAACACCAATGTTTTTATACAGCCTAACTATAATTTTTGCCAAATAGCCTAGTAAAATTACTCTTTCTATTACTTAATCATTATAGACAAGTATAGTTAAAAATAACTAGTTCTTTTTCTGTCTTTATCAAACTATTAAAAAGTCAATTCCAGAAAAGCTATTAAAACCGTTGATTTAAGTGGCGTAAAATAGTATTTATCAAAGCTAAAATAACCTTGATATGCTCAGAAATATTTCTACTTATTTTCTAGAAAGCTTATAGAAAAAGTATCTTGCTCGTAAATATTACAATGCTGAAAATATATGCAATTCTAAAAACGAGCTTTCTTAATCGTATTTTAGATTATTTGTATGCTTACCTTAACTTGATAAATGTATTCTAGTATTGCTAACTATATTTAAGACCAAAGGCTATATATCGCAGTACGTTAATCGGTTAGCGGTGCGACCCCCTAAAGGGTTCAACAGTTTGACGGGCGGTATAAACGTCGCAGCAAAGCTAAAGCGCGTTTTGAGTAAGAGTATTCTTACTCAAAAGCCGCTGTACGACGACACGCCCTCCTCAACGGGGGAAACCCCCGCAACGCAACTGTCTCACCGCGTCGCCGACAGGCGCAAGACAAAGGCTTTAGCCGTATGTACGCGCACCAAGACAGGATAGAAAATTTAATTGCTCGTAAGTAGCCAAAGTGTACCCACGGCAGGGAGTGTCCTAACACAGCCCCGTATTACTATATATCTAGTTTATAGAGTTTTAAAATCAGGATAATAACTATTAGTCAATTGTACTGAGTAATTAGCGTGAATCTGTTCAAGACACAAATAATAGTAATATGAAACCCTTAGTAAGCAATAGTTTTTCGGTTAATTTAAGTTGTCAATCAATTTGATGAAAAGCAGTAAACTCAAATGGCTAACATTAATTATCCTAGCGTTAAGCATTGTTTATTTTTCTTCTATGACTTTTGCTTTTGAAAAACCAGTGCATAGCAATAATAATGATTCTTTATTGAGCGATCCTTTTCTCCAGCTACCGACCAAAACAACTATAAATGTGGTTTGGTTCACAGAATTTGCAGGCGATCGCCATTTGGTTAAATACGGCACAGAGTTTGAACAGCAAGCTGTCGCCAATACTACCAAACTAAGTCGAGTCAGAGAAGATCCAGACTCGCAATTAGATAATCCTCCTGTTCAGTCTACTCCTAGAAATATTTGGCGACATGAAGCAACTATCAAGGGTTTAACTCTTAATCAACGTCTGCCCTATAAGGTAATTAGTATAAAAGGGCAAAAAAACATCAGTAGCGAAGCTTTTACTTTTGCTAGTCTACCTACAGAAAATACAGCCTTAAAAATCCTGCTTACTTCAGATCATCAGCTAATGCCCATGACAACAGCTAACTTAGAACAGGTTGTAAAAACAGTAGGACAAGTAGATGCAGTTTTCTTTCCAGGCGATTTAGTTAATGTTAGCGATCGCGCTTCAGAATGGTTTGACGATCGCCGTGGAGGAGCATTTTTTCCTGCTTTACAGGGCAAAGCTAACTATAAGCTAGAAAGCAATGACGTTATTACTACCTATCGCGGAGGAGAAATAATTCAACACGCTCCTTTGTTTACTGCGATCGGTAATCATGAGGTTATGGGACGATTTTCTGCTGAATCAAAGCTTAAGGAGGTATTCAACGATCCTATTCCTCGCCAAGTAGCTACTGATTTTTATCAATCTGTGGCAACTAAAATAAATCCGACAAATGATCTTCAGCTAAAAGCCAAGTGGATCGAGAATAATTCTTTTAATACCGACACTTACGAAGAGATATTTAGCCTTCCCCAAAACACCAATGGCACAAAGCGTTATTATGCCACAACCTTTGGTAATATCAGGTTGATCTCTCTATATGTAACCAATATTTGGCGCAGCCCTAGTTTAGAAGCAGATGAGCAAGGTAGATACAAAGAAAGCAACCTCAATCTAGATAATTCTCAATCATGGGCTTGTGATGATTCTGACATAAAAGATTATGTACCAAACTTAAGTAAGTGTAGAATCTATAAACCAATATGGAGAGTTATATTAGATCGAATTAAAAGTATGGTGTCTTCAAATTGAAATTTGATAATTACAACATAAAAAGCAGAGAGTAAGAAAATAAGTTGTGCGTCAATGCCATACTTAAATGATTAGTCATGCAACGATATTAACACAACGGCTCGTCTACACAAATTATTGCCTGTTAACAGAAAGAAACAAACATTAATTCAATTACTACAAGAGGTTTAAATTATTAAAAGATAATTAAGTAGAAAGTTAAATTAACACTATGACACAACTAGATATAATTCAAGCAAAGGCAGATTTATCTAAACTCTTAGATCTTGCTATTAAAGGCGAAGAGATTATTATTACTCAAGATAATAAACCAGTGGCTAAAATTTCTCCTATAGTCTCTATGCAAGGCTCCCTAAAAAGAGGTAGTGCCAAAGGAAAAGTACAGATGAGTAGTGATTTCGATGAACCTTTAGAAGACTTTAAGGAATATATGGAATGAAACTTTTATTAGATACTCATACATTCCTTTGGTTCGTAAATGATTATCCCAAACTAAGCAACCATCTCAAGGATCTAATCGAAGATACAAGCAATGTTGGTTACTTGAGTGTGGCTAGCCTTTGGGAAATGTCGATTAAATTTAACTTAGGCAAGCTAACGTTAGACCCTAATTACTAAGAATTTGTCGATAGAGAAGTTGCTACTAGCACTATACAGTTACTCAATATTGAACTAAAGCATCTAAGGATTAACTCTACTCTACCTTTTCATCACAGAGATCCATTTGACCGCCTCATTATTGCTCAATCTATAGCAGAGGAGATACCCATCATATCTGTTGATTCTGCTTTTGATAAATACTCAGTTAATTTAATTAGTTAAACCAAAAAATTAAGCGTTAAATTATATCAAATAACTTCCTAAAGATTGTGGATTCAACTTTGTGGTTTTTTAGACGTAATAACTTCAATAGGACGTAAAACTTTATCTTCCACTCGAAATCCTTGACGAACTACTTTCGTAATTGTTTGCTCCTCAATATCTTCTCTTTCTTCGCGATCGACTACTTGGCAAATACTATAGTCAGGTTTGGTATTTTGAAACTCAATTAGCTTTACTTGTCTGCGATCAAGAATATTGAGCAGCTTCTTCTGAATAGTTCCCAAAGATTTTGGTAAACGCTTAAAAAATTTGGGATTGGGATCGGGATTTTCTTCAATGTAATCAAGAAAAAATTCCAGAGCATCGAAAACTTCAAGCAATTCCAGAAATAGTTCTTCTTTTTCTGATGTTGCTTTTTCCCCTTGTTGCTGTATAGTTTGCTTGAGGGACATTTTTTCTTTAAGCAGAGTTCCTAGTTCTTGTTGAAGTTGATTTCTCTGTTCATCGTTTAGTTTTAAAGCTGGTAGTTGATTAGTAGTCATAGCCAAGGTTTATTTATTTTATTTATAGTCAATCAATTTGGTAAAAGTAATTATCTTGAGTGGTTTTTGTCTAAATAGAAGAATTTGCAAATAATGCTGCTCCCAATCGTCGATCGCTTTCTGATACTTTATTGCTATCTGCGATCGCCTGTTCCAAACCATCAAATTCTGATAAAATTTCTAGTTTGGGTGCTGGTGTATTCAAAGCCGAAAAATCGCTGCGTTTAAAACGTTTAACAGTACCAATAATAGGACGCAGATAATCAGCAATAATTCTCTCTTCAGGATTCATTAAACTTTTACGAGCAAGAGCGATCGCATCAGGAGGATATTTACGACGCTTCATTGCCATAGCAAAAGCTACAGTAATTTCTTTGTTGGATGCTCCAGGTAAAACTTCCAAAACATCATAAGGGTTTGGTGCAGGCGATTTGTTCATTGATTTTCTCTTTAATAAATTCCTAATTGGCTATAAATCGGTTGAAATGCTGGTTCGCGTGGGCAAAGTTCATAAGCCCATCGTCCAAGTTGGTGCATAGTTTCAAAGTTCAAACTACGATTTTCAGCACCTTCGAGCAGTAAGTCTATACACATCTCAGCAAGTCTAAAGTGGATTTTTTCATGGCGAGATCGTTTTGCTACCATAATTGCATCACTAAATTGTCCTTGTTTTATTAAGCGATCAATTTTTTCCGCTTCGATTGATATATCTACTCTTTGTATCAAATCGAGAATAAAAGAATTATTTGGATCGATACTTGCTACTTCTTTCAATTCTTTTAGTCCTTGTTCGGGACTAATTTTTTTGTCGTCCAGTTTTATACCGACTTGTATAGCTTTTTTTTCAGCAAAATAACTTTTAGCAGCTTGACTATTTATAAGTTCGTACCAGAATTGACTAAATTCTAGATGTTCTTCAAAATCATCTATTTTCTTACGCTGTAATTCACAAAGTTTATCTATTTCCTTACACCAATCAGACTTAACTTTAATCTCAGATTGAGCTTGCTGAAGAGATTTAATTGCTTTACACCATTCTAGATTTTGCAGATAATAACAACCTTCATGGTAGGCAACAAAGCAACTAGCAAAGCGATCGGCAACGGAAGATGGATTTTTGCTAGGTTTAATTTTAATAGCACGGGCGGTATCTCCGTCGTGACAAGCTGCTACGGCTAAACCCCACTCTGTGTATAGTGCGCCCCAAACTTTAGCAGGAAGTTTAACCTCATGAAAGCGATCGCAAAAACGCTGGTAACAGCCAGGAAGAATAGACAATTGCTGCCTAATTCTCATCCCACAATCATTCTGCTGAATTAAAGATAATGTCACCATGTCTCGACGATAAATATCTCGTAGTTTGAGATACTTATTAATATCCTCATCTTTTACAGCATCAATCGCATTTTCCAGTATTTGTTTTAGTTTAGCCAAGATATCTTTTATATCTATGGAGTTGTTTCCCAACCAAGGAATATTTTGTAGTGTAGGATTGAACTCTATATTTGCTAAAGCTGTTGACCAAGCAATAATGAAATAATCTAACTTACTGGAATCTGTTTGAGAAAGATAGTGGCTAGCGATCGCCCAGTTGTGTAGAGAATTAATATCCTGTTGTTCTAACCAAATTTGTTCGGTTTTTGCAGCTATTTCTTGCCAGTTTTGACTTTCCCAAGTCTGACGCTCAGAAAGAGGTTGTATACAATTTTCCAAGTTATATTGTACTATAGGTTCTGAGCCAAACTTCTTAATAGATTCTAAGCTAATTACTTTAGCTATCTCAACGTTGTTATTATCGACTGCTGACTCAATTTCTTTTATTTGTAACAGGCGATCGCATTCTGCCAAACGTTTAAGAATAGGACGCTGAACTATTTCTATACTGACTTTAGAAATAGACCGCCATTCTCTATCTGCTTGTTGCCAGTTTCCTAGTTGAGCATAAGCAAAACCACGAATATAAGCTGCTTGTTCTCCCTCTATTCTTTCTAGATAAGAAATTGTTTGTTTGGGTTTTTGTTTAACAGATAAAATACCCAACCTAATTTTGCATTCAGTAAATTCTGGTAATAGATCTAATGCTTGTTTGTAATTGGCGATCGCTTCTTGAGGTTGAGCTTTATTTTCTGCAATCAACCCCAATTTATATAAGTCTTTTGCTCGTTTTACTTGTCGTAATTTACTTAGTAAGTGTTGCCCATCTTCACGAGGAAATTTATCGAGTGCAGGTATAAGTAAATCAATTGCTTCTTTAAATTGTCCTTGTCTAGCTATTTGAGCGGACTGTTTTAAAATCTTTTCATAGTTTTTTTGCTGCTCAATACTTTGCTGACATTTAGATATTTCAGCTTCTAATTCTTTGGTAACAAAAAGTCTCTTAGCTTTTAAAAATTCGCTTAAAGCTTCTTTGAAAAACCTTTGTTTGGAATTCTTTCTAGCGATAGCTACTAAATTTTGGAATCTTTGGCAATCTTCTATTTTTTTCTGACATTGATTAGCAGCTTTAACAAATTCAGGTTTATTAACCAATTTACAGCACTGTTTGTATAGTGTGAGAGCTTGATTAAGCTTAGTTGTGTCGTTAGGGTTTCTGGTATCTTTTTTTTCTAATTCTTTCGCTTGATTGTATAGTTCATTGGCTTTATGATGCTTTCGATATTGAACAAATATAAAGCTACCCAAGCCAAGTAAAATAAGAAAAAGTAAGAATAACATACAGTTGATTATTTATAAGTTTAACTAAGTAAATGAATTGATACAGTACAAAGTTAGAATGCTTTAAAGTGTAGAAAGCACCTAATAATTAACTGTTTGGACAATTAGTTGCAAGATTAGGTACAAATAAGAATTCTCCTATTTCTATCGAATTTTCTCTTCCTTTCAGTTCTGGATTAGCATCAATAATCTGCGACAAAAAGTTACTATCTCCATAAAAGCGAGAAGCAATGAAAGACAAAGAATCTCCTTTTCTCACAACGTAGTTAAACCCACCACAGGATTTTGACTCAGATTTTTCTACTCCTTGGGGGTTTTCTGCAACGGTAGAAGATACAGTTTCTGGTATTGGATTAGAAGCAGTGGAAGAAGTTGGTGTATGTCGAGCAATAACTGAATTACCTGCAAATCCTAAGCCAATACCCAGTAGCAGAAATAAAATCGCTACACCCACAGGTAGCCATATCGGAATGGTTCGTTTTTGTTCTTTTCTTTCTACGGATGTTTCTACTGGCAATTCTGCCAGCATTCGATAAGTAGAAAGATTAGTTTCGCAATTAGGACAAGTATTATCTTCGATCTCAGAGCGATCGCAAACAGGACAAGTTAAATTTACTAACATGATTCTTTTAAGATGTGGAGAACAAAAGTTATCTAAGCCCCCTTTGCCTCCCTTTTTAAGGGAGGTGCCGAAGGCGGAGGGATTGAGGATTTAGGGGGGCGCAGTTATCGGGTTAAACCTGTGGCAATACTGTTGTTACTAGTAGGAAGCGGTTGATCTATATAATGACGAACATCCTCAGCTAACTCCATAAAGAGTCTTTCTGCTTCATAACTATTTTCGCGCTTCAGGGCTTCGATCATTTGCCACAATTTGGATTCCATGACTCTGGCTTTATTTGGCTCTATTTGATGCGCTCTAGCAACACCATCACGACAAGCTAAAATTAAATTGACTTTTTCAGGAAGGTTGTCTAACTCACGTTGAGCATCTTCAGTAAGAGCGTGCAGTCCAGAAATATTGTTATCAGCGATCGCCTTTTTCAGATCCCTAGATAATATTTCCAGTCGTTCTTTTTGACTAGAAGGAAGCAAAAATCCACACTCTTGGGTAATAAACTCAAAATATCTAATAAAGAATTTTGCAGTATCGTAATCATCATCAGCAAATCGTTTTAACTCCTGTGATTTTTCTTTGGCTGTGTTGACTCGATCCTCTCTTATGTTGCCATCATGAGTTTTAATTTGATTAGCAGCTTTAACTGTCTCTCCAGCAATACGATAAGCTTCTTGAACTCCATGTTCGGTTAAATTACCTTCTTTATTAAGTTGCTTGATAGTCTCCTCTACATCGCGAGAAATACTTTCATCTTGTCCCCCTGTTGATAAAGAGCAACTGACTTTTACCGAAGGATCGTTTTTTAAAATAGCTGTAGTTTGAAGTGAGTTATTTTTTTCATCTAACTCTGCTGTTACTAAAATCTCTGTTCCTTTAAAATAAGATTTATCTAGTGCTAGCCACATATCACCTATTCTCTCGTCATCTCGATTATTGACATCATCGGGACTGTAAAATTTAAAGTGAATTAAGCTTTGTCCGTTTGCTTCTGTTCTAAAAGTATGAGTAGTCTTAACAGGAAGAATGTCTCCTTGTTTGATTAGTTTATGTCGAGGATCGTTAACTAATTCAATACAATAGTCGCGAGAAACTGTACCTACTTTCTCAATCAAACCAGCAGCTTGAATAGCAGCACCTTCAGCCACGGCATACATCGGACGGGGATGCACTACTACTTTGTCTGCACCAAAAGCTTCTGTAACTTTATGCTGTACCAAAGGAATTTGTGATGAACCACCTACCAGCAATACAACATCAATCATGTCCTCTGGATAGTCAGAATACTTAATCGCATTTTTACAGACGGAAATAGAACGTTCCACCAGGGGTAAAATTATGCTCTCAAACTGTTCGCGGGTAATCTCTACATCAATAGATATAGCCATTCCTAAATCATCTAGTAGAGGAGTAGAAGGCATAATTTTAGCTGTAGAATTGCTACTTAACAGAATTTTGGCTTGTTCTACAGCCATTTTTAGATCGCCCAAAAAACGAACTCTCTGATAATGCGGCATCTTAGCAATTAAGCCATCAATATCATCTAAATCTTCTGTTTCTGCTACCTGCTGTTTAACAAAATCGATTAGGCGATCGTCTATATCATCTCCACCAAGCCATAAATCACCTGCTTTACCCGATTCAATAAATTGATTGCCAGCAGCAGTTACTATAGATGAGTCAAAAGTACCACCACCAAAGTCATAAACCAGAATCGTTTTTACATCATCGGAGTCTGGCTTAAATCCATAAGAAATAGCTGCTGCTGTTGGCTCTGGTAAAAGTTCCGATCCCGCTAATCCTGCTCTAGTTGCTGCTATTTGAGTAGCGTGTCTTTGTTTGTCATTAAAATAAGCAGGAATAGTAATCACTGCCTTAGTAATTCTTTCTCTTTGTCCTTGCTGTTCTTGATAAGTTTGAGCATTCTGCACTACTTTTTTTAAAATTTCAGCACCAATATCTTCAGGCTCGTATTCTTTCCCTCCTAACCACACCGAAAGACTATTTTCTGTACCCTTTGTGGACTGAGCGATTTTATATGCAAAACGATCTAATTGCTGTTGAACTACAGAATCGCCGAAGCCTCTCCCAATCAGACGTTTAATCGAAATAATGACATTCTCAGGATCGGCTTTTAGCTTCTGGTAAGCATCGTTTCCTACGATAATTTGATTGTTTTCCAACGCAATCACAGAACGAGTAAGTGTGCGATCGGGTGCAGGATTATCTGGCGCAGTGACCACTTCGAGATTGGCAAATTTAAAAGCAGCAACCGAATTGGTTGTTCCTAAATCAATTCCAACAATATTTCCCATGTAATATTTCCTTTATATAAAAATTTCTGCATTAAATTAAAAATATTTAAAACAGTTTCATATTTTTATAGTTCCCAGACAAGGCTTTTAATTATCAAAACTAGCGATATTAAATAAAAATGTAATCAATTTAACATCTAATTTAAAATTAAGTGTTTATTGCTATGTATTGCTACCAGAAGCTTGTTAAATTACGTCTAAATACTCAATAAACAATATTAAGAAATACATTTATTTTGAAATTCAAAGTAAAAATGCTTAATCACATTTCAGCATTCACTTAACTTGAGTAGTAAATATAAATCTGTTCGATCCATTTTCATAATTCAAGGTAAAAACTTCTTGTCTATTATTTGGGCGATAAAAAAAACAAAAATATGAAGTGCTAATAATGCCTATTTTCTCTGTTGAACATCTGAACATAACGAAATGTTACCTGGATATCTAGGTTCGGTCGCGATTTCTCGTATAGCTTATGATAACAACAGCATCTATCAATCTAATCTGTTGGATTGCCTTGCTTCTAAAAATAAAGATAGTCAAGAGTGTACCAATTCATCATTTGATGAAGATACATTTTATAAATTTAATAGTAAAGATATTCCTCGCAAATTTGATTCAATTATTGGATATCCAAATGATATTCAACCTACTTTAAGACTTGCCTACACTTGTCCTTCTTGTGTAATTGCTTACAATAACAATCCATCAAGAAGACAAATGATTGGGGCATTTATAGAATGGTTTACTAAACTCAAACCATCCCAAAAAAAAGAACTAATGTCTATTTTGGGCGATGAAGAAGATCAACTGACTAATCGTACTAGCATGAAAGAAGAAGCTGACAAAGCTTGGAATGAATATACCGCCTTACGTCAAAGATTGGCAGAAGAAGAAAAAGAACGGCGCAGAAGAGAGCTTTTAGGAGAGTGATCTGCAAAATCTATTTTAGTTTCCGCACTTTATTATCTTACTTTGGTTAATATTTAGTATGTCTAATGCACATAAGATAACTAGTAATAATATTACTTGACTGTGATCGTTAGTCTAGGAGTATAGGAAGACCTAATGAACGAATATTTAATTGCTACTGTCGTGTTATTGGCTATTGTAGGAATACTCAATATCCGTATTCCTGTTCAACCTAATGTTGAAGAGATTATGTCTCATCCTACTCAAGCTTGGGGATATGGACAGCACATCTTTGAACCTATAGCCAAAGGAAGTTCCCAATATGAGTGGCTAAAACAAGAGCTAGCCAGTGAGGCTTATCAAGAGGCAAAATATAAAATAGTTATGCTGCACCATCCGCCTCATACTTTGGGGGGTAATATTGTTCCCGCCTATACCGATCCGCAACCAAAGCTTTATTACGCCAAAGACGGCAAGGTGATTGCGCGATATTATGACTACCCAATTGAAAATGACTATATTATTCGTGACTTAATCCCTTTACTCGAATCAGCAGGGGTACAGTTAGTTTATTATGGGCATTCCCATTTGTGGAATCGCTTTGAGAGTGATTCGGGAATGCACTTTTTAGAGTCTTCTAATGTAGGTAATAGTTACGGGGCGCACTTGGAAGATAATAAAAGACCAATTCCTACCTACAGTCCACGCAACTATGCTGAAATAGGCGATCCTAATGGTTTGAATCCAATTATGCCTAGCATTGCTCCAGTGACTGATAAGTCAGGTAAGCCGTTACCATATATTGCTAGTAACGATATTACTGTATTTAGTATTTTGGAAACTCAAACAGGAACAGTTAGCAGCTATCGTTATGACACTCGTAAAGCAAACTCTTCTGCAATTAAATTTGATGAATTTAAACTGATTCAGTGAACTCAATAACTAATAGCAGACTTCTTAGCAAATTTTATATATTCAATTAATAGCGTCTAAAATAGCCTGTAAACGTTTGCGAAATTCTCCTTTAGGATGACCGCCTTTGACTTCGCCAAAAATTTCAAAATCCGCTTTAGGGGAGTCACAAACTATATAGGTTGGCCACCCCATTTCTTTTTTATCGGGATACTGCGCCAGCAAAATTTGACGATACTGGCGATAGGTAGCAGTATCCTGCATTTTGATATCTATAAATTCTAAATCTAGCTCTTTAGCAACTTTGGCATCATAAAAGGACATTTTGTGGCAGACACCACAGTCTTCAGAAGAGAATTTGACAAGGGCTTTAGTCATTTCATTAAACATTTATCATTGAACATTTAATAATTATTATTGCTTAAGCAGATTAAGCGTTAATTTCACAGAAATTTAGCATAAAGATAAGCCAGTTATTTTTTGCTCTCGATAGCTGAATTCAAAGTGCGATCGCTCTTTTAGACTATTCAGTAACTAATAATTAGCAAGTTAGAAATTTATAGGGACACTAAAAAAGCATCCCTACTGCGGTTAAATATTGCTTTTTGTTGAGTTTTTAAGCTCCGCCTCGCTTGTCGCGTCCTTGGCGACGGCGATCGCGCCACTGAACTATAGTTAGGTATGAAATACCCAAACTAAGCAGACCTAGGATACCTACGGCAACAAGAAATAGAGTATTTAGTAATTCGTTTGTTTCCACAGCTTAGAATCCGTTACGACCCCAGACAACCATAGCAATCGACCAAGTGAATAAAGCAAGAATGGTAACCCATCCTAATGTCAAAATATCCATATCAGTATTTTAGTTTTGAAATATGTAATTAATCTGGCAATATAAACCCTATCATACTTCTTAAGTGGTCTTTTGTGGTGAGGATTGTGCCTAGTTTAGTAACTGAAAGAATAGAATCTGTCAAAGCAGGAATATTGGGTGCAGTCGCTTTTGCTGTGGCTGAATTTGTGATTGTTCTAGCTAAAACTTTGATTATCGATCTGGTGGCAAAGCCAGAAACAACGACATTTATATATTGGGAGTTGTCGATCCAGTTAGCTATTGGTGCAGTTAGCGGTTTTTTGTTTGGCGTTACCTATCGCTATATCATTCGCGACGAGCGCAATTTACATTTGAATGATGGTGCAGTGTTGGCATTTGGCTTAGTCAGAGGACTTGCTCTGATTGAGGGAAACTTTGTTTCATCTGAACTATTACCTTTATTATTTTTTGTATTTCAAAGTGTAGTTTGTTTTGCGATCGCTCGTTCTATTCTTGATTTGGCAATAGCTCGTAAGCTGATCGAACCATTTGTTTAAAGGGATAAAGGATGAAGGATGAGGAAATAATAATTAATTGAGCTTATGTCTCAAAAGACTACGGTTTTACGTAATAGTTGTTTGTCGAGCGTCATTATTTGACTGATTGATGATGATTGCTTTAAATTTGAATTTCGCGTATTTGTTATTCATGCAACACTACTCTCAGTCATAACTTGATTAGATAAATTACTTAAGCTAGCTTTAGCTTGTTCTAAATCATAGGGAAAAGGTTTGGGTAATGGCTGATAATCTCTCGCGCTTGGTTCACCATTTCGCAACACAGCATTAACTAGTAAACAATCTCGATTTTCAAAATTAATTGCACCATGTAAAATTCCTCTGGGAATTATCGCCACCTGTGGCACATCTTCGCTCAAGGGAATATATTGATACTGCTTATTATATAAAACTACTAGTACAAAACTTCCTCTAACTACTAGTAGCTGGTCAGTTTGTTTTTTGTGAACAAAAAGGTCATCAATAACATTAGCTGGTACTTTGACAACTATAGTTTCATTACTAGATTGAGGCGTATAAAATTCCGCCATTCCTCCTTGAATAGATTCAATTGGTTGAATGGTTACACCTTGAATTAACCCCATAATTTTAATTAGCTATTAAAAGTCTATAAATTAAATTCTTCCCTTTTTGTAGACTAAGGTTGTGAATATTAATTTCATTGTGGCAAAAAAATGTTGACAATTCACTGAGGTTAGTATCTAGATACACAAAATACAGGTTTTTTTTGCAAATAGTAGCAAACCCTACACTTTATCGGTGTATTTCTATCTTTAATACTTTCAAATATATTTAATCTGTTTTAGATTAAAAAAAAGCTCTATAGTATGTTTTTTGCTATTTCAAATTAATCTTGTTCATAATCGCCACCTGAACCATATTTCCAAGCATCTAGCCAACGATGATAGTAATATTGCTGGGTTGGAGATAAGTTTTTGGCTATTGGTTGAGCAAATTTTGCAGCACTATATAAACCACTGTATATCGCCAAATTAAAATAGTGAACAATCCAGTTAACAAAAGAACCAACACCAATCTGAGGTAACAAAGGGAATACGAGTTTTGGGTTAACTAACGGCAAGGTTTTAGCTAGGGGAAGAAACTGAATTACGTCTTGTAAAAACGGTTTTAGGACATCATCTCCCAAACGATCCATGACCGCGAAAACACCGTTCATTAAATTGTTAATTTGCTGAGGGTTTACTTCTTTGTTTACCTCGACGCTCATAGTTTGCTGAAACAGCCAAGTAACAGAAATATTAGGTTGATATGGTTGCAACAAAGCTAAATCATTACTGCTTAGTTTATCTACTGTTAAGGCTTCGTTAACGCCATTAGTTAAACGTTTTAAATGGCGAATCATTGCCCCAAAGCCACCAAAGCTGATGGGAGATTGCCCCCCTGCACTGTCACCTACAGGTAAAATGCGCTCGCACTCTAATTTGATCGGACTATTTTTATAAGCAGGAAAAAAGCCGAACAGAAATCGCTGAAATTCTAGCTGCTCTAGCTCAATGTTTTGATACTCTGGCAAAAGCCGAAGATATTCGTCCATAAAGTATTCTAAGCTAGGTCTTTGGGGGTCAGCATCAAGATAGCTAAACATATAGGTAGTGCGACCATCTTGGGCAGGAAAAGCCTCCCAAAAGTACTGACAGTGATTAATAATTGGCGTGAAAGAGTAAATCAAATCTCCCGTATTGTTTTCAGGAAATCCTTGAGCGCAGCTACCAACCACAACACATACCGCTTCGGGTTTTGTTCCCTTTCTTACCTGTTTAATAATCGGTGAAAAATGACCCATCGCATCAACTAAAAGACGAGCTTTGAGGGTTTTATCTCCTGCTTCAACTACTACCCCATCGGGATGAACTATAGCTGATTTAAAGGCTGTATTTTCTAGCAGTTTGCCTCCAGCTTGAAGAAATTTTTGCTTGAGTTGTTCGAGCAAATAAACAGGATAAACGCCAATATTTAAGACATTTTCTACCCAGACTTCTTGTCCTTTTTGAAAGCTAACTCTGGCGGGATTGTATTCTGTGGCGATCGCCTTTTCTAACTCTTTTTCGGTCAAAAGTTCTAATTCGGTCAAGATTTTTAACTCATGACGAGAGATATTCCATTCTTGCTCTCTCCCTTTTAAAACTCCTTTTTCAATCAAGCTAACCTGCCAGCCCAATTGTTGTAGTGCTGCACCCAACAAAATGCCTAATGTTCCACCACAGATAACAATATCTGTATCTAATTTGCCAACTTTCTCTGAACTATTAGTAACAACTTCGGTTGCGTCAATTTCTCCATTACGCAAAGCTGACCAAAATTTATCTGCTTGTCGTAATCTAGCTAGTACATTGTCTGATTGTTGAGCGAGTATGGTTTCGGTTAAGGTCATTTGGAACAGTTAGGGCAGTTAGGATAGAGACAAGGCATGCCTTGTCTGTACTGGGCTACAATCTATTATGGTGTAACCTTAAGTATTTTGTTGCATCGCTTAAAGTTATTAGAACAAATAAGAATTATGGCTAATAGTCGTCGCGTAGCTCGTGTAGCTGCTTTAATTAAGCGGGAAGTGAGTCAGATGCTACTCAGCGAAATCAAAGACGATCGCGTTGGTGCAGGCATGGTAAGCGTTACTGATGTTGATGTATCAGGGGATTTGCAACACGCTAAAATTTTTGTCAGCATCTATGGCACAGAAGAAGCTAAAGAAGAAACAATGGTGGGTTTAGAGTCCTCGGTTAATTATGTCCGTAGAGAATTGGGTAGTCGGATGCAGTTAAGACGCACGCCTACGGTAAAGTTTCTTGAAGATCGTTCCCTCGAAAGAGGAGACAATATGGTTAATCTGCTCAATAAAATTAGTCAAGAGCGACAAGAAAATCCAGAGACAGTAGAATTGGGCGAAGATTTATAAACATTTGCTTGTGCCTAAATTACAAGATTGGCAAGATTTAGCTCTTAAAGAGCAAATCGCTCAAATGATCGTTGTCCGCGCTTCTGGTTATTTATTTGACCATCAGATTCGCTATCCCGCTTGGGAAGCTTCTAATGCTCAGTTACAACAGTGGCTAGAAGAGTTTAACTTAGGTGGAGTTATTCTTTTAGGAGGTAGCAGCATTGAACTGCAAAAGCGATCGCAACAGCTACAGGATTGGGCAAATATTCCCTTATTAAT
The DNA here is from genome assembly GCA_965218645.1 of Waterburya sp. GTDB lineage: Bacteria > Cyanobacteriota > Cyanobacteriia > Cyanobacteriales > Xenococcaceae > Waterburya. The sequence continues at coordinate 3,752,148 of OZ244627.1, forward strand.
CGCAGCAGACATAGAAGAAGGTATCGGACAGCGTTTTTCTGGAGGTACTTGGTTTCCGCCACCAATGGCTTTGAGCGCGATCTATGAGCAAGATCCTTTGCAAGCACAGCAGTATGCTAACCAGATGGGAAAAGTTACAGCGCAAGAGGCTTTAGCCGTGGGCATAAATTGGCTACTTGCACCTGTAGTAGATGTAAATAATGATCCTGATAATCCTGTAATTAATATTCGCGCTTTTGGCGATCGCCCTAAAGTGGTAAGTGCCTTAACCACTGCTTTTATAGAAGGTGCAAAATCTATTCCTATTTTAACCACCGCTAAGCACTTCCCAGGACACGGCGACACCGCCACCGACTCTCATTTAGACTTACCTTCTCTAGCTCATTCTAATGCTCGACTAGAAGCTGTTGAGCTACCAAGCTTTAAAAGTGCGATCGCTGCTGGCGTAGATAGCGTAATGACGGCGCATCTTTTAATTCCAGCCTGGGATAAACAAAAGCCTGTTACGCTTTCATCTGAAATTATCACCGAAAAGTTAAGAAAACAGTTGGGTTTTGCTGGTTTGGTGGTTACGGATGCTCTAATTATGGGAGGAATAACTAAGTATGCGTCTCCCGAAGAGGTTGCTGTGATGGCTGTAGAAGCAGGAAATGATATTCTCTTGATGCCTGACGATCCTGAAATTGCGATCGCCTCTATCTACGACGCAGTAAGATCGGGACGCATTAATGAACAAAAAATTCATCAGTCTTTAGCACGTATTTGGAAAGCTAAACAAAAGGTAACTCAGTCTAAAGCTAAAGCCTTAGAGTTATCTAGTAATGCAGCTAGAATGATAGTTGATTCTATTTTGCAAGACTCTTTACAAGCAAGAAATATTCCTCTAATGGTTAAAGATGAGCAAAATCACCGCAACCTGATTGTGGTTGATGATGTATTGAATGCCCCATTCTTAGATATTCATACTCCTGCTATTGCTATTCCTCAACAGCTTAACTATCAAAGACAAGTAGCAGATCACAGTACTCTAAACTGCATCCTAGCAGATCTGCGACCTACTCTTTTGCAGGTATTTATTCGCGGTAATCCTTTTCGGGGTAATGCTGGTTTGACTGCCAATGCTAAACAAATTTATCAACAACTGATCGAAAGCGGTCAAATAGAAGGGATAATTATCTATGGCAGTCCCTACGTATTTGATTGGTTCAACTTAATTAATACAACTCTGCCCGTAGTATTTAGTTATGGGCAAATGGAACAAGCTCAAGTGATCGCTCTAAAAACCTTATATAGTCTTGATTCTCAAGCTTTACCGTCTAACTTTCAAAAGAATTTTGGATTTTAAGATCCCTAAATTAACCAACGGTCAGGCAAGCCCTGCCGTAAAACGACAGGGATCCTGACCTAAAATAAATAGTAAATCTTTAAAAAGATCATATGAATTCTTGATATTAGTAGAGTTTTGTTACTTTGTATACAGCGAAAAAATAATTTTCTCTCAATCTTCAACTGTTTTAGTTTATAGTTAGAGGTAAGACTTTAAATTAATTCATAATTATTTCGGTGATCGATCATGTATACCACTACTGCATCCCCTTCCCTTTCTATTAGATATTCTATCGAAACCTTAAAAGATGAAGCGCGTCAGTTAATCGAAACAGGGATAGTAAATCGTCAGCAATCTATCTATACTCTATGCAAATACATTCCTGCCCGCGAATGGGGAGAATTAGAATGCGAACTAGAGAGATATGACTATTTATTGCGTGATTCTATTGGTGATTTAGTTTCCTATGACAATTGGGAAAGCGACTAGGTACTTTGAGATTCTAGTAATTGCTGATGGCAAATTATCAGTTGTTGTTGAGAAAATGCAGATTTGTGACCGGCGGTAGTTAAAATAATTTAGTCGTCTAATTCTGTTTTTCTACTGTGAGCAAGCAAAAGACCTGGAGCGATCGCTTTGAATCCGCATTAAATCCTGCGGTCGCTATTTTTAATGCCAGCATTGGCTTTGATATTGAATTGATTGAGTACGATCTAACTGGCTCAATTGCTCATGCCAAAATGCTAGGTAAAACTCAAATAATTGCTGATAGTGAAGCAGAACAATTAGTTGCTGGTTTGGAGCAAATTCGCACCGAGTATCAGCAAGGTAATTTTAATCCTGGGGTAGAAGCAGAAGATGTTCATTTTGCCGTAGAGAGACGACTGATAGAGATTGTCGGCGATGTGGGTAAAAAGCTGCACACGGCGCGATCGCGCAACGATCAGGTAGGTACAGATATCAGGCTATATTTGCGAGCCGAAATAAGAGAAATACAGCAATATTTAAGGCAATTTCAGGCAGCCTTATTAGCTGATAGCGAGCAGCACGTAGAAACTTTAATTCCAGGCTATACCCATTTACAAAGAGCGCAGCCAATCAGTTTGGCACATCATCTTTTGGCATATTTTCAGATGACCCAACGAGACTGGGAGAGAATGGAAGATATTTATAAACGAACCAGTATATCTCCTCTTGGCTGTGGTGCATTAGCAGGAACAACTTTTCCTATTGACCGAGCATATACAGCCGAATTACTAGGATTTGATAAGGTGTATGAAAATAGCCTTGATGGAGTAAGCGATCGCGATTTTGCGATCGAGTTTCTGTGTGGTGCCAGTTTGATTATGGTGCATTTAAGTCGTTTAAGTGAAGAAATGATTCTTTGGGCATCCCAAGAGTTTAGCTTTATCACCCTTAAAGATACTTGCGCTACTGGATCGAGCATTATGCCTCAAAAGAAAAATCCTGATATCCCCGAACTAGTGCGGGGCAAAACAGGTAGAGTTTTTGGACATCTTCAGGCATTGCTGGTAATCATGAAAGGTTTACCTTTGGCTTATAACAAAGATTTACAAGAAGATAAAGAAGGGATTTTTGATGCGGTCAAAACGGTTAAAGGTTGCCTAGAAGCAATGACCATTTTGTTACAGGAGGGCATTGAATTTAAAACAGCCAGACTAGCAGAAGCCGTCGCCGAAGACTTTTCTAACGCTACCGATGTTGCCGATTATTTAGCATCTAAGGACGTTCCCTTTCGCGAAGCTTATAATTTGGTAGGTAAAGTGGTAAAAACCAGCCTAGCTGCTGGAAAACTGCTAAAAGATCTAACATTAGAAGAATGGCAACAACTGCATCCTGCTTTTGAAGCCGACATCTACGAAGCGATCGCTCCAAAACAGGTAGTTTCTGCCCGTAATAGCTATGGTGGTACTGGTTTTGAGCAGGTTCATCAGGCGATCGCTAGAGCTAAGTCTTTACTAGAAATCAAGGCTTAAAACTTGAATTTCGGCATTTAACAACTCAAATCTGACTAATTAATCCTATTTGACATTTTTTTTATGGGTCGTTTTTGGCGATTTTTTTCGACTGTACTTGGTATTATCTTCCGCCATCCCGTTACAGGTACAACCATTATCCCCGTGTTACCTGATGGTCGTATTGTCTTGATTCAGCGTAGTGATACTGGGCAGTGGGGGTTGCCTGGAGGCATGATTGACTGGGGAGAAGATATTCCTCATGCTGCTAGTCGAGAATTAAGGGAAGAAACAGGCTTGAAATTAACCAAAATCAAAAGTTTACGGGGCGTTTACTCAGATCCTCAGCGAGATCCTCGCTTACACTCAATTTCTATTTTATTAGAAGTAGAAGCAGAGGGCGAGCTTATCCCAGAGGACAAACTAGAAGTATTGCAGGTTAAAGCATTTACCAAAGATGAATTACCTTTGGGTAATCTTAGCCACGATCACGATCGGCAGTTAAAGGACTACTTCCAAGGTGCTGTAGCGATCGCCTAATTCCGTTTAAAAAATTCTATTTCGTGGCGATTGTCTTGAACGTCAAATTATTGATCTGGTTTTTTAATTGAGGCGATCAATAAAAAGTAATATGAATGAACATGACTTGCGATCGCTGGTAACTGCATAATTTGTAGTGTAATTACCACCAAAGCAAAAAATCAATATTAGAGTGAACCTTGGTATCATCTATACAATTGATAACAACTAAGTTCATCTTCTCTAATGTTTAATTGGTTTCGCCGTAACGAAAAAGCAAAGCAGCAACCTGAAACAACTCCCCCAGAAATTCAGTCAGAAGAAACTACATTGGCAGCAGAATCTGAAGCAGAGGTGGCTGAACCAGATTATCTTGCTTTTGCTAAGGCTGCTTATCAAAATATTCAGCAGCGAAAAGGAGAAAGCCAAGCCACATCAGTAGAGGAGATAGAGAAATCTGAACCTGAAGCAGTAGATATAGCAGATGAAGCAGATGAAGCAGATGAAGACGAATCTACTACTCAAGCAGAGATAGAAGAAGCGGAAGAAGAAAAAGAATTAGTAGCATTAACTCCTGAAGACAATCAAGAACAAGCAATAGAAGAGAAAACAGAAGAAGTTATTGCCCCAGCAGCAAATGTTCCTGTTTGGATGAAAAAATCTCAGGGTTTAGAAAAGTTAAAGGAAACGGCGATCGCCACTCCCGCAGAAGCAGAATTAGCCAAAGAAGTAGAACTTGATGAAGATTTTATCTGGTCATCTAAAGTATTAGCGGGTAGTGGTAGAACAGCAGAAGAGGTATCTGAAGAAGAAATTAGTTGGCTAACCAAATTACGTCAAGGATTAGGTAAAACCCGTATTGGTCTGGTTAATCAGTTAAAGTCCATCGTCGGCAAAGGGCCTTTAAATGACGATGCGGTAATGTCAATTGAAAGCCTACTGTTGCAGGCTGATGTGGGAATTGAAGCTACTGACTATATTATTGAAACCCTACAGTCCAAATTAAAGCAAGAAGCTTTGCCACCAGATCGGGCGATCGCCTATTTAAAAACTATCCTCCAAGATATTTTAGATAAACCCCTAGCAGGGAAAGAAGACAAAGCTTTTGTGCCTGAAAAAGATGAGTTTAATATTTGGTTATTAACAGGAGTTAATGGCGCAGGAAAAACTACCACCATTGGTAAGCTGGCAAATTTAGGTCAAAAATCTGGCTATACTTGCTTGATTGCTGCTGCTGATACATTCCGCGCTGCTGCGGTAGAACAGGTAAAAGTATGGGGAGCCAGGAGTAACACCCCTGTGATTGCCAATCCTGGTCAGAATACCGATCCTGCTGCGGTGGTCTTTGATGCGATCGCTGCTGCTCAAGCCAAAAATACCGAATTACTATTAGTAGATACCGCAGGAAGATTGCAAAATAAGCAGAATCTGATGGTGGAATTAGCTAAAATCCGTCGAATTATAGATAAAAAAGCCCCTGATGCTAGGGTAGAATCCTTACTAGTTTTAGATGCAACTCTAGGACAAAATGGTTTACGTCAAGCCCAAGTATTTTCTGAGGCTGCAAACTTAAGTGGTGTAGTTTTAACTAAGTTAGATGGCAGTGCTAAAGGTGGTGTAGCTTTGGCGGTTACTCAACAGCTAAATTTACCAATTCGCTTTATAGGTGCAGGAGAAGGGATTGAAGATTTACGACCTTTTTCTAGCTATGAATTTGTCGAGGCTTTATTAAATGGTTAAAGTAAATAAATAATTTTAAGTGCTAGCTTAAATTTAAAGTTTTTGTGTTTTTATATTGCTTTCTTGGCGGATTAAATAATTCAGGTTATCATAAATCAACCTAATATCTCGGCAAATAAAATATAATTGCTGCTTTGATTAGTTTGCTGTTAGGTAGTGATCGATTAAGTTAAGTTTCAAAAAAAATTTTGTTACTATCTAATTGAATATCTTAAGTTCTATTTTGCTTTAAATATATTCTTGACTAATGAATTGAAAAATTAATGTCTAAATTTGTAGAGGCAATGACTGTCGCATCTTCCCATAGCCATCCCTCTCCAGGAAATGATAGTGTTATCGATTCCTCAGCAGAGGATTCTAATCCTGTTGTGGCTCTAAAAGAATTAGTGGCTAATCTCCAAAGGGAGCAAAACAAAATTCAAGATTTACTTAGCTCATTAGGGTTTGCTCTACGTAGTTTTAGTAACCTGAATCAGTTTTTAGAATTAACTCCTTTAATGGCGGCTAGGGTCACAGATTCTATTGGTGGAGCATTAATTTTATATAAAGGTAATAAAGTACACTTAGAACACATTCATTGTCAAGACAGCAATATTGGTTTAGAAATACGCCATATCTTTGAGCAAGTAAACTTGCAAATTAATCAGTCTTCTTTACTTCACAACCAAGCAGTTAATTCACCACGGCTGTCAGAAATTGTTGATAAAAAACTAAGTCAAGAGTCAAAATTAAAAATTCAATTTTTTGGTACGCCGATTTTAGTTAGAAATGTCGATCAGGGTCGTCTTTATGTTTTTAGTACCGACCTTGACTATGTATGGACTCCCACCAAAAGAAAATTAACTCAACTAGTAGCAGATCAAACCGCAGTGGCGATCGCCAATCACGATTTGACGGTCGAATTACGCTCTAAAGAAAGGCAAGATCGCGAATTAGAAATTGCCTCAGAAATTCAGTTACGGCTTTTACCTAGCAAGTGTCCTGACATCAAAGGATTAGCGATCGCAGCCAAATGTGAAACTGCCAGTCGCGTTGGCGGAGACTATTATGATTTTATTCGCACCGATTATGATCTCATACAAAGCAATCAATTAGAGACTGCATCTGATGTTCCTTGGAGTATTGTCATCGGCGACGTGATGGGCAAAGGTGTCCCAGCAGGCTTAATTATGACCATGACCAGGGGAATGTTAAGAGCCGAAGTTCTTAATCGTCATTCTCCCGCTCAGATTATGCGTCATCTTAATCGGGTAATGTACGCCGATCTAGAAAATTCTCACCGCTTTGTGAGTATGTTTTATTCAGAATACGATCCACAAAAGCAAACCCTTTCCTTTACCAATGCGGCACATAATCCTCCTTTGATGTGGCGTAAAGCAACCAATACCTTAGAAAAATTAGATAGCTGGGGAATGCTGATCGGTCTGGATATGGAGTCAGAATATGAAGACGCTACGGTACAGCTTACTCCTGGGGATACAATTATTTATTACACAGACGGCTTTACAGATGCTGCCAATGAAGATGGCGATCGCTTTGATGAAGAAAACCTTTGTCTCTGTTTTAAATGGGCTTGTCAACACCTAGAAACCCCAGATGAAATCTTAAATCACATTTTTGACCAGGTTAAGCGATTTAGTGGTGTAAATAGTAAAGGTGGAGACGACATGACTTCGATTGTGATGCAAATTCAAGCGATTGAATAATTCAAGCATTGTCATTGAATTTGTCTAGTTTGTAAATAGACCGCGATCGCCATAACATAATTAAAATTGATTTATTCTTCTGGCAAGTCTGAAAGTCCAGTAATTCGAGCTAAAATTGCGTCTAGCTTTGCGTTGGCTTGATTTAAATCGTATTGCAGTTTATCAAATTTTTTATCATACTCGTCAAGGTGATCTTCAATAGCGTCAAGGGTGTTACTAATTCTGCCACTAGGTTCTAAATCTAAATCAATTCTTTTGACTGTCGATTCTAGTTTGGCTACTCAGCGATTAAGCTCATTAATTTTCTTGTTCTGTCATTGTTATGATTAGATCTCTGACATAAAGGGCGCGATCGCTTTTCCAACTAAATCTATCTGCTACTCTACAACAAAAAATCAATAATTTTGGTGGCGGTTTGAGTTATCTAGGACTAAATTGGATTCAGTTTTATTCGATATATAAATTGTTAATCCAATGGAAATTTTATTTAACGAGCAACTCGTACCGACAATTATTGAGATTCATCATAACTATTTATTACCTCTATCTAGCCTCTTAGCTCAACACGTTGAAGATCCAGATATCTTGGGTCAAATTCAAGATGCTTGGTTTAACTTCATTGATTCAGGGCAAGTCTGGGCATTACTAATTGGTATGTTCTTTGGCTATGTTTTTAAAGGTTTTACTGGCTAAATTACCAATTCTTTTTTATTAGCAAGAGGCTAAATTAAAAATATCTCAAATAAGCCTCTTGCTGTCTTTTTCTTAATTAAAAATCTGCGCTTAAAGGAGTTCTAGGGAAAGGAATAACGTCACGAATGTTAGTCATTCCCGTCATAAACTGCACCAGCCTTTCAAAACCCAAACCAAATCCAGCATGGGGTACAGTTCCATAACGGCGTAGGTCTAAATACCACCAAATATCATTAGCTTCGATATTCATTTCTTGGATGCGTCTTTCTAAGACATCTAGCCTTTCTTCTCGTTGCGAACCACCAATGATTTCGCCAATTCCTGGGGCTAATACATCCATTGCCGAAACGGTTTTCTCTCCCTCGTCCAAACGCATATAAAAGGCTTTGATATCTTTGGGATAGTTGGTAACAATAACGGGTTTTTTAAATAAATCTTCGGCTAAATAGCGTTCGTGTTCTGACTGTAGATCGATACCCCACTCTACCCGAAACTCAAACTTTTTTTTAGCTTTTTCAAGTAAAGTAACGGCTTCGGTATAGGTAACGCGCTCAAACTCATTGCTAATAATGTTATCCGCAGTCGCCAAAATAGATTTATCAACCCACTTGTTGAAAAACTCTATATCGTTAGGGCAATGCTCCAACACATACTTAAAAATATGCTTGAGAAATTCCTCTGCCAGGTTTTGATCTCCTTCTAAATCACAAAAAGCCATCTCAGGTTCAACCATCCAAAACTCTGATAAATGGCGGGAAGTATTAGAATTTTCGGCGCGGAAAGTAGGACCAAAAGTATAAACGTTTTGAAACGCCATTGCCATAACTTCTGCCTGTAGCTGGCCGCTAACCGTTAGATAAGCAGGTTTACCAAAAAAGTCTTGGCTATAATCTACTTCTCCCTGGTTATTCTTAGGCAGGTTATTGAGATCTAAATTGGTGACGGTAAATAACTCCCCTGCACCCTCGCAGTCACTAGCGGTAATAATGGGGCTATGTATCCACAAAAAGCCTTTCTCTTGAAAAAACTGATGAATTGCCGTGGCGCAGGCATTGCGTACCCGAAAAACTGCTCCTAAAGTATTAGTGCGCGATCGCAAATGACTAATTGTGCGTAAAAATTCAAAAGAGTGGCGTTTTTTTTGTAGAGGATAAGTCTGGGGGTCGGCAGTACCATATACGGTTACGGAGTCGGCTTTCATCTCAATGTTCTGTCCTTTGCCTGGAGACTCTACTAGGCTGCCTTTGATTTCTACCGATGCACCAGTAGCAATCTGTTTTAAGATACTTTCATAATCTAGTAGACCAGCATCTAAGACTGCCTGTAAACCCGCCAAAGACGAACCATCATTAACTTCTACAAAAGAAAACTTTTTTAATTCTCTTTTGGTACGTACCCAGCCTTGAATGGTTACAGATTCATCTGGCTTACCATTTTTAAGAATGTCTGCAATTCGTCTATTAACCATATCGCCTCTAATTCATCCTTGATGTCTGAATTATTTTATCGAAAAAGCAGATGTTGAAGTAAAGTGCGACTGCTTTAATGTATCAGAAAGTTTTAGTCATCGAGAAGGACTAGACTTTGATAAGTTTCGACAATTACGCTTGCTGTCCATTTTCTAAGTAAATTGTCGTCTGACTATCCAAATGTGGCAAACAGCTTTGTAATAGACTTTATCGGAAATAAGTCGAAAAGCTCGAAGAACTAGTTTCTTCTCTTCTCTTCTTAAAATTAGGAGAATTTTATGTATCTAATATCTCTTTTCTGACGATGACTAAGACGAAGATTATGCAGTCCACAAGCTGTTTCCATCACATCATCAATATAGTGATCGACCCAATTACGAAATTTCTGAACCACGATCTGACATCGTTTGATTCCGCAGATCTGGTGTTCTATCTCAACTCTTATCTTCGCAATTTCTCGATTTTTCTCTTTTTCATGATCAGTTAATTCTGCTTTAGGAAGCTTCTTCGTCGGTTGTTTAATCCTAACTCCCGATGGTGCAAATCCTTGAAATCCTGTATCTTGCCACAGAATACTCCCTTTGGGAAAATGATAGTCTTCTTCGTCGGCAATTTTCTTGTCATGTTTTTTGCCTTCATAAGTGTCACTTAAGAACAACACTTTTCCTCCTCGCTCACTCACCACATTATTTTTAACCATGTGAGCTTTCTTCTTTCCACTATAGAAAGTTTTACGCTCTTCCTTATCTTGTGGTCGATTGATCGCTCGCTCCGTCCCATCAATCATAAATTCTAAACTGGGGCAGGTGTTCAGTAAATCTTCTAGCTTTGCAGGTTCACGTTCTGGTAATTGTTTCTCCCTTTTCAAAGCTTGATTGAGTACTTTTGTTAGTCTGTGTACCCATTCATTTGCCTGGGCTTGGCTCATTCCAAATAAAAATCCTTGTACTTCTTGGGTTGGATAAAGTCGAAAGTAAATCAAAATAAATAGCAACTTATCTTCCAGTTTCTCAAGCCTCGCTTTCCTGCCACCTCCGAATGCTCTGTGTCTGTTTCCTCGCTTAAAATTTTCTTCTATGAACTTTGACCATGCAGGTTCAAAGCTAGCTAATAAAGCTTCAAATTCTTCGATTTTTAATCCTGTTAAGCTCTGTAGAGTTCGAGGTCTATTCTGTAGCTCTGCATAGTTGACTTTCACTCTCTACCTCTCTTACTCAACTTCTTGCTACTCATTTTACATACTTAATTCCGATAAGGTCTAATCTGCGCTGAGAATTAACACCTAACATTAAAATAGCTTGTTTTAATTCTGAAAATTGATATGTGCTAATCTCTTTGTGAGGAATGCTAACTATATCATTACTAATAATTCCGCCTAGAAATACAAACTGTATTGATTCTAGATCTAAATGGCGATCGCTTACATAATCAACACAGACTAATTTTATTGATTGGCAATCAATTCCTGTCTCTTCTTTTACTTCTCTAATACAGGCTTCTCTAGGTGATTCATTTGTTTCAATTACTCCTCCAGGTAGTAACCAATGATCTTTATACGTAGGCTTGAGAATTAATAATTTTTCTCGGTTATCAAACAACAAGCATCCTGCACCCATTCTTTTCTTCGGTGATCTTTTTAGATAACGCTTTCTTGATAAATTTTCTAGATATGCTTTAAAATTCATTTGCGATCGATGGTGCAGTCATTTTTGGTAATTAAATCGAATTTATGGCGACTCTTGGAGATGTGAAAGTTCAGTTAAATCCAAGTTGTAGGGTGGGCAAAAAATAAGCATAGTTAATTGTTGTTTATTGTCTAAAAATTGCCCACCAAATTTATAAGTTTTTTTTTAAGTGGGCATGATTATAATATATTTGCTGATTTTCTATATCCTGCAATGCCTACCCTACATTTTCTCTCTAAGCCTTTGGCGCAAATCTAGCTACTAATAGAACTTTACTTTTAAGATTACTTTAGACGTAGCTAAAAGCTGAGAGCTTTTTTGATTATTTCTGGAGTTACGCGATCGCTAATAGTTGCTTTACCAATGGCTGTAGGTAAGATAAAGCGTACTTTTCCAGCTTTTACTTTTTTGTCGCTTTTGATAGTTTCTAAAATAGCTTCTGTTGTCAATTCTAGAGGAATGTCAGTGGGTAAACCAGCCTTAGCAATTAGATTATCTTGGCGTTGGGCTTCTTCTTTTGTCCACATACCCATCTCTAGGGCAATTTTTCCTGCTGCAACCATGCCAATAGCTACAGCTTCCCCGTGAACAAACTGTTTGTAGTTAGTTAAGCTTTCTACCCCATGACCAATGGTATGTCCATAATTAAGAATTGCTCTCAACCCTGCTTCTTTTTCATCTTGGCTAACCACATCTGCCTTTGCCTGACAGGAGCGAGTAATCATAGTTTCGAGTAGCTCGTCGCCAATGTATTCCAGGCTGTCTAGACGTTCAGTATGTTCTAATTTGGTAAACAGATCCTCATCCCAAATAACGCCGTATTTAATTACCTCTGCTATTCCTGCCCGAAATTCTCTGGGTGGAAGAGTTTTTAATAGAGTTGAATCGATCGCCACTAATTTTGGCTGATAAAAAGCACCGATCAGATTTTTGCCCTGGGGATGATTAACTCCTGTTTTACCACCAACTGAAGCATCGACAATTGCCAATAAAGAAGTGGGGACTTGGACAAAATTTACTCCCCGTAACCAAGTTGCAGCAGCAAACCCTGTCATATCTCCGACAACGCCTCCTCCTAAAGCAACAAAGGTAGAAGAGCGTTCTATCTGGTTAGCCAGGGCAGTATCGTATACTTGCTGTATGGACTGAAGATGTTTGTGTTCTTCCCCTGGGGGTATTAAATGAGTACAGGTTTCAAAACCAGCACTCTCTAGGGATTTAAGACAGGTATCTCCGTAGTGACTAAATATCTCTGGATTAGAAACTACTAAAGCTTTTTTGCCGATCTTTAATTGCTTCATTTTGCTGCCCAAGCGTCCTAGACTATTAGGAGCGATCGCTATTTCGTAAGAGTCTTGAGGCAAATTTACGTTTATATTGGGCATATTAGCTGGCGATTAAAAAGTTATAGCAATCATAAACAATTATATCGCGCAGAGAGGTCAGACCCCCTAAATGGTTCAGCAGTTTGCTTATGCCGGGCAACCCGTCCACCGCAACTGCTTCACCGCGTCGCCGTCAGGCGCAAACAAAGGGCTTGCCCGCATGTAATGCTGACCTAGCAGAGACGCAAAGAGATTAAGAAATGTCCTAATTTAGGATTTGATTGCTACAAATAAAGTTAGTTTTTTAGTGTAATTTTTTTTACTCAGGGTAATTAAAATCTGACAGTGAACGATAAATTCAATATAATCACCTCTCCACTCGGTAAAACAACTAGGCGTTTTGCCTTTAGTGGTTGGACAATTCTGGTAATGGCGATCGCTTTGGTCATCGCTACGCCAATATTTTTTGTTTTTAGCAGTATTTTTAGCAAATCTGGGGCAATTTGGCAACATCTAGCCACTACGGTCTTAAAAGACTACATTGTTAACTCCCTATTGCTGATGCTTGTAGTTGGCATTGGCGTTTGTCTAATCGGCGTAGGTACTGCCTGGTTGGTAACGATGTGTCGTTTTTGGGCAAGTACCTGGTTTGAATGGCTGCTATTGCTGCCTTTGGCTGCTCCTGCTTATCTTCTGGCTTATGCCTACACAAGTATGCTGGATTACTTTGGTCCAGTGCAGTCGTGGCTACGCAGTCTATTTGGCTGGTCAAGCGTTCAAGACTATTGGTTTCCTAGTATTCGTTCTCTATGGGGAGCAGGAATAATGCTTTTGTTGGTGCTGTATCCCTATGTTTATCTGTTGGCACGGGTAGCATTCCTCGAACAGTCGGTATGTACCATTGAAGCTAGTCGCTCTTTAGGTTCTAATCCCTGGCAAAGTTTTTTTTCTGTGGCTTTACCTCTAGCCAGACCAGCAATTATGGCGGGTTTGGCTTTGGCTTTGATGGAAACTCTCAATGATTTGGGAACAGTAGAGTATTTTGGGGTCAATACCTTTACTACAGGAATTTATCGTACCTGGTTAGGGATGGGAGAAAAAACTGCTGCTGCACAGTTGGCAGCTTTTCTGATGCTCTTCATTTTAATCTTAATTGTTTTAGAAAGGCGATCGCGTAGTGCGGCACAGTACTACGAAAGTTCCAATTCTTTAAAACGCATAACTCCCTATCAACTAAGCTTTTGGCGAAGCATCTTGGCAATCATCGCCTGTTTATTGCCAGTAACTTTAGGCTTTATAATTCCTGCTGTTTATTTATTACAGCTAACTTTAAATAATTTAGAATCAGCGTTTGAAGATGGTTTTTGGGACTTAGCACGACATAGCTTTACTTTAGCAATGATAACGGCAATCGCAGCTATGATTATCTCTTTATTTATGGCTTATGGCAAAAGGCTAAAATCCAACTGGTCAATGAAAACAGCCGTACGCATTTCGGCAATGGGTTATGCTATTCCTGGCTCAGTAATTGCTGTGGGGATATTAATTCCTGTGGCAGGCTTGGACAATATCATTGATAGCTGGATGCGCGCCACGTTTAATGTTTCCACTGGCTTACTACTTTCTGGCACAATTTTTTCGTTAATTTTTGCCTATTTAGTCCGCTTTTTGGCAGTAAGTTTTGGTTCAGTAGAATCGAGTCTCAATAAAATCTCTCCTAGCTTAGACGATGCTTCTCGCAGCTTAGGATATGGCTCAACCAGTACCCTCTGGAAAATTCATACTCCTTTAATGTCTGGAGGACTATTGACCGCGACGATGTTGGTTTTTGTTGACGTGATGAAAGAACTGCCTGCAACTTTAGTAATTCGTCCATTCAACTTCGATACATTGGGCATTAGAGTCTATCAATATGCTTCGGATGAAAGACTGGCTGAAGCTGCTGCACCAGCTTTAGCGATCATTTTAGTCGGTATAATTCCCGTAATTTTCTTAAGCTGGCGTATTACCCACTCGCGCTAATCTTAACGTTAGTTCCGCGTTTGTAGCCAAAGAAAACTGCCCACTAATTACTGAGCAAGACCAACTTTTATTGATAATTGATTACTGAGTCATCCCTGAATTAAATTCATTAAAGGAACGGCGTTTGAGAACTTCAGATTCTGAGCGGGGTAATAAATCAAAAACTTGTCTTAAAGCATCGTCTATTTCTTCATAGGGGACTTGTCCCTCACCGTCATAAACCACTTTACCCTGCTGATTCAAAATAACGGTTTCAGGCACTACGCCACTGTAGTAAAAAGCTGGATCTTTAGGAGTATATTGCTGCCGATCAATAAAGGAATCAACGGTCACAGGAATAATACTTGCTGCTCGTCCATAAAACTCTTGGAGGCGAGTTACCAAACCAGAAAACTGCTTACAGTCACTACTATCATCGACATAGAATACTAAAATAGCTGGCTTTTCCCGTTTTAAAGAGGTTGGTAAATCCATACGAGGCGGAACTAAAGAACCATTGCCAGCAAACAAAACAAAAATATTGCCTTCATAGCGATCGTCGTTAATACTAGCTAGAGCGGGAGATATCCAGCAAAGAGAAAAACTAGTTATTAGTAGGCACAGAGTCGCAATCTTCGTAATAGACTGTCTTAGCGGAATCCAATTTTTATTGTGAGATAGAGATTTTAATAATCGTTGCAAAATCATTCTGGAAATAAATTTATTTTTAAAAAGTTTGACTAAAATATAGAGCAAAATCTATCTTCTCAGACAAGCAAAATTGACATAATTTTAAGTTTATCTCTCTTTGGGCAGCCATTGTATAACGAGATTTTAATAAGTATAATCGCTCAAGTAAAAAAGATGAACAGACTAAGCCTTTAGTTAGAAGTTAAAAAATATCAGATAAATCTACATTCAATCCTGGTAATATATCTTCACCAGATAAACTATTAGGATTGGTGAGTATCTCTTTATCTCTATCAGAACGATAAATTTCTACTTCTTTTTGATCGGGATTGATTAACCAACCTAGTTTGACACCACAAATAACATATTCCATCATCTTCTGGCGAGTTTCCGAGAGGTTGTCAGTAGGAGACATCAATTTGATCGCACCCTCGTCAGTCGCTATAACGGGTCACAGACCCGCAACGCGCTGACTCGCAAAATCAGGATCGATGGGTGCAAAACCTCTTTTTTGTTTGTCGCTCAAACTATTCCAGCGTTCAACTGCAATCCAACTAACGTTACTGCGATCGCGTAGCACCATTTGCTAATTTAAACCCCGTAGAAGAATCAAATACCTCTCCTAACTTGTATTGTCGATTCCATAATTGAACCTGATAGATTAAATCGGCATTTCTTTTGCCACTCTGACTTCCCGTTGGCGACATGATAATTAGTTTTCCGTTAGCATCGGTTTCAAATCTAAGGTCGGGATTTTCTCGACATAACTGCTTTAGGGCGCGATCGCTAATCGAATCAGTAAAGGCTTTAATGTTAATGGTGTGAGTCATTTTTTTAACTTTAAAATCAGAGGATTTTAGTCGAAAGCATTATTCAAATATTACAATTAGCAGCCAAAAAAATATGAACAACAAATTTACATAGACAGCTAGGAAATAGCGGCTATGACAAGGAGCAATGGTTAAAACTACTACTAATTAAGCAGAGCCAGCAAGATGATAATATCTAGCCAAATGCCATCGCTTACTCGATCGCTTTGTTGTTCATGATGATTCTTCAAATTGACTACTAGATATGGTTCTAAGCAGCGATCAATTAATATTGAACGTATCTTAGTTACACTTCTAGTCAATCTAAATTTTACTTCACTAAGCTTTAGCATCAGTGCTTTCATTTTCTTGGTTAACTTCCACTATTTCTAGCTTTTGTATATCCAGGGAATTAATCTTGTTTATTTGTTCTTGCAGTTCACCCATTCTTTTAACTTGGCGAATAGGTAAATTAGCAGTCAAGGAAGTCATCCGCTGATCGTTAGAAAGAGAAAATTCCATTTCCTCGCGATCAACTTCGACATAGCGAGCAACTACGTCTAGGATTTCTTCCCGCATTGCTTTCAGCATTTCTGGATTGATGCTGGCGCGGTCGTGGGCAATAATGAGCTTTAAACGGCTCTTAGCGTGAGATCGACTATTAGCGTTATTATTCCAGGGAAAAAGCATTTCCACAAATCCGTTAATCATGTTTAAAATTGCTTGCATGGTCAAAAACGAACACAATCAATAGTGTTGTCTGTAAATTTTATTGTGCTGATTAGCCACCAAACATTCGACGTAGACGAGACAAGAGATTGCCTTGATTTGCCATTAAATCAAGGAATGGTACTTTTTCTCCTTCTAAACGTCGAGCGATATTAGAATATGCTGTCCCAGGGACAGATTCATAGTTTGCTAATACTAGAGGTTCACCTCTATTGGTGGCTTCAATCACTTTTTCGTCATCAGGAACAACGCCAATCAATGGTACTCCCAACAATTCCAAAACATCTTCAACGCTCATCATTTTGTTTTCCTCAACCATGTGAGGCTTAACTCGATTGACGATGAGATTGATTTTATTTACTCCTTCTGCTTCTAAGAGTCCAATCACGCGATCGGCATCTCGTACCGCAGCAATTTCGGGAGTTGTGACAATTAAAGCTTCTTGGGCTGCGGCAATAGCATTCCTAAAACCTAATTCAATACCCGCAGGGCAATCAATCAAGATATAATCATAGCCTTTGGCTAAAGCCGTAGCTATTTTTTGCATCTGTTCTGGTTTTACCGCTTCTTTATTGCGATTTTGCGCAGCAGGAAGCAGCACTAAACCTTTGAGGCGTTTATCTTTGACTAATGCTTGTGCCAGACGACATTCGCCAGCCAGCACATCGATCGCCGTATAAACTACTCGTTCTTCTAATCCTAATAGTAGGTCTAAATTTCTCAATCCAAAGTCAGCATCAATGAGAGCTACAGAGCGATTTTGTTTGGCTATTGCGGCTCCCAAATTTGATGTGGTAGTGGTTTTACCCACTCCTCCTTTGCCAGAAGTAACAACAATTATTCGACTCATATTGCTTACTTACGATTTATGTAGCTGTAATTTATTTTGCTTGATGCTTATCAACCCATGCCTTTTTTGACGGGGAGAAAACATAATTTTTGGCAAACTCTAAGTTTTGAGCCAAACGAATTCCCTTTGTGGTCATAAAAGCCAATTCTGGCGATAAACTTCTTGGTCTTATCTTGGGCGCTCTTGCCACGGCATCGGCAATACGCAGTTGCGTAAATTCCATCTGTAGTGCAGTAATGCGACACCGATGGTTTCCCTGCGCTCCTGCGTGGGCTATACCCTTCAAACGTCCCCAGACTAAAATATCCCCTGCGGCGATCGCTTTTCCGCCTGGATTTAGGTCTCCACAAATCACGATTGTTCCTGGGTGACGTATTTCCACCCCAGAGCGTACCGTATTTTGTAAGTATAATGGCTCTGCCAAACTAAGAGAAGATTTCTGATCAAGGTTAGTCAGATTATCTTTTAAAGATTCAGCAATAGTTTTCTGCTCAACAGAATAGCCACTAGTAGCTGCTGCTACCGCCGTTTGCCGACGACTAGTGCTAACGATTGTCAAAGATAGCTGAACCTCATCTAAAGTTTCGGCAATAGTTTGCAGTTGCCGAGAATCGAGTAAGCGATCTTTAGCAACCAAACATACTCTTGTTCCTACTTGCCAAGACTGCTCTTTGGTTTGTAACAAATGTTTTAATTCTTGCCAAGTTTCTGACC
Organism: Waterburya sp.; assembly: GCA_965218645.1. GTDB lineage: Bacteria > Cyanobacteriota > Cyanobacteriia > Cyanobacteriales > Xenococcaceae > Waterburya. The sequence goes on from OZ244627.1 coordinate 3,770,381, forward strand.
AAGGTAAATCAGAATTAATTTCTGCCTGAGTCGGTAATACTAGCGAAAGTTGATCGCCATCATTTTTCAGGCAGATCTGGGAATAGCGACTAATTAGGGGAGACGAATCAAGCTGATCGTCAACTTTGTCTAGGGAGATAGTAGGCTCAACAGTCATGCAACCATCCTGATCATCCGTATATCTACGTATATCTACTTTTTGGGTAGTTTTCACGCTTCACATACTAACGTAAGTTGCTCTTAATCGAAAATTAGAAAATTCTTAAGCGATGCCACCGCAGCAGCCAAACTATCTTCATTGCCGACGTTTCCAGGGAATAAAACTACTGGTAAATTAGGAAACTGGGGATGCTCTGCTTCAGTTCTAATTACGGAACACCCTGGTAATATTTGTCCTAAAAGTCTGGCAGCAGTTAAATTTAGACCGATGCTAAGAACATCATTAGAAGTAATTCCGCCTTTACTAATCAAAAAACTAATTTCCTGGGGCAGACCCTGGACGATATCCATCAGCAGTGCCGAAACTTCCGTACCAAAGCGAAGACGCTGTTGAGTATCAGCAAAACTTAACTCTTGTCGGCTGGTATAAACTACGGGAGTTTTGCCTTTGGTAAATGCTTGTTCAACTTCATCTAAGGTCTGTTGCAAAATGATGTTTTTTTCTTGGGGGCGATCGCGCAAACGCAATACATCGACTTCAATGCCGACTACATCATCTTCGGTCAATAGCTGATTTAGCTGTTGAGTAGTTTTCTGCACATGAGAACCAACCAAAACCACCCCTGGCTTATCTGTAGGCTTGTAATCACCCATATTTTCAGCAGCGGTTGGCTGTTCTCCTAACTGAGCTAAAGAGGTCAATAAGCTGGCAGCAGAGCGAAACAAAAAGCGTTTTCCCTTGGCAGTGGCTTTTAAGACTGCCTGGGCAAACAGATCGAAATCTGCTTGAGTTTCGCCATCAACCACAACACATTGATTATCATTAAGTTTTAATAAGCGTCGCTCAATTTGATCTCTGCGAATATCTTCTAAAGAAAATTTGACTACTGCCGTGGCAGGAATTTTCCCCGCAGTTTTTTGAGCAACATAGTCGGGTAAATAGCTGTAACTATAACCAAACACCGAGTCACGGGCAAATTCTGTCTTTGCCACAGGGGTTTTTACTCCATCGATCAAAAGATAGTGAGTGCTGTCAATGGTAATTCTGCCTCCTTCAAAAAAAGCAGGAGTTAGAAAATGAGCGTCAAACCCCCCTAATTCTTGAGCAATAATGTCAGTTTCTACGGGGTAATGTCCTCGAAGGGTGGAATCACTACGGCTTACTACTAAAAAGTCTTTAATTTCTGCTTGTGTGATCGCAATTTTGAGATTTTGGCAAATTTCTTGAGTGGTTACTGCTGCCTGTTGCGGACTCATCGCCCTAGTATTGCTTAAAATAAATACAATTGGTACATCATCCTGCAAACCAAGTTTTAGGGTAGCTATATCCCAATCCATGAGTAACAAACAGCTATGTACCGTCTGTGAACCCGTAGGATCGTCATCAAGAACAATAATCTTCGGCTGTGTTGGATTCATAGTTGCTAACAAAATTTACAGTTGTTTGTATTTTATTTAACTAAATTCTAAATTTTTTAGGCAGTTTATCAAAACTACGTTACAATTCATGGCAAAAAGTAAAGTGAAGTAGTCGGTCTTGAGGTTAGTTAGACCGTTGCTATTGCTCAAGATTTTGCTCTCAGTCATAGCTAATCTATATTTTTTTACTGATCAAGTCACTTACCAGGACGTTAAAGCCGTCCAGAGGAATTTATTACCGTGCGTATACCCCTAGACTATTATCAAATCCTAAGCGTTCCTGTTAAAGCTACTTCAAGCCAGCTTGAGCAAGCATATAGCGATCGCCTTTTACAGCAGCCTCGCCGAGAATATAACGATCAGGCAATTCAGGCTCGTCAAGGATTAATTAAGCACGCCTATCAGGTTTTATCCGATCCCAAACAAAGGGCTAATTACGATGCTCAGTTCTTTGTCAATATGCAGCCCGTACTTTCTATACCAGAGGCAATTAGTGCAGCAGAAGAGTCGGAGTCAAATGAATCAGCTACAGAATCTTTGATTCAAGAAGATCTTCGGCTAGATGTTCCTGTGGTAAATCCCACCATAGAAGTTGCTCCTTCACAACTGATTGGCGCACTGCTAATTTTGCACGAATTAGGGGAATACGAATTAGCTCTACAGCTAGGGGTAGATTATTTTAATAGTCAAGATTTTGACAAATCATCAGATGGAGAAGTGCAAGTAAGAACCGATGCTCAAGAAAATATTATTCTTTCCTTGACTCTGGCTTACTTAGAATTGGGGCGAGAACAGTGGCATCGACGAGAATATGAAAATGCTGCCGTTTCTGGTCAAATGGGAGTAGATTTACTTGATCGAGAAAACTTGTTTCCTCAGATTAAAGCAGAAATAGAGCTAGATTTATATAAGCTTCGTCCTTATCGAGTTCTCGAACTGATTTCGCAAAATCAAGCAAATTCACCCGCAAGAATAAAAGGATTTGAATTGCTCAGAGAAATGCTGTTGCAACGCCAGGGAATCGAAGGAAAAGGACAAGATCGTTCTGGTTTGAACTTCGATCAGTTTTTGTGCTTTATACAGCAGTTAAGAACCTACTTAACCTCCATTGAACAACAGCAGCTATTCGATCGCGAGGCTCAAAATGATTCGGCGATCGCCAGTTATTTAGCCGTTTATGCTCTTTTAGCCAGAGGATTTTGCTTTAAGCAGCCCGAATTGGTCTTACGCGCCCAAAGAAAGCTCGATTATCTCAGCGAAAAGCAGGATGTGGCTTGGGAACAAGCTGTATCTGCTTTGCTGCTAGGGCATACAGAAAAAGCGATTTATAAGCTCCAAAATAGTCCAGACAAAACCAAGCTAGAACAAGTTCAGCGACACTCTTTAGACACTACAGATTTGTTGCCTGGAATCTGTTTTTATAGCGAACAGTGGTTACAGGAAGATGTAATAGCCCAGTTTTCTGATTTAGCAAACACAAGCCTAACCATCAAAGAATATTTTGCAGATCGAGAGGTTCAGGCATATCTCGAAGAGCTTGCTCCCCCACCATTATCATCGAAGATGCCAAATGCTTTTGATTCTCATCAACAAGATACCGCTAATAATCAAAAGAATAAGTCGGTCAATAATAAAGTAGGTTTTTTTTCTCGCTGGCGTAATCTACTGGCGTTTGAAAAAACATCAACCACTGCATCTAACCAAGTTTCTCAGCCTAAAAGAGAGTTGATTAGCGTAACAGTAGGTACTCCAACTACTTCAGCCCCGCAGCACAATCATGCTGCTTCTAAGACTAGTAGTAAACCGAGGTTTCGCCAAAAAGTTCTTCAAAATTCTACAGAGCGGATTAATTATTCTGTCCCAGCAACAGCTAAATCACCTTCTTTACCTCTATCTCAACAAAGAGCTGTTCCTCCAGAGGTAATCCAAAAAGCTCAGGGCAAAGCTAGGCAAAAGCGAATTGTTCGTAAGAAAAAGTTAAATTCAGCTACCGTTAGGAAGGGTCGATTATTTATCTTGGGTCTTATCTTGGGAACGGGAACACTAGCATTTGTGGCTATGAGGCTGTTCTTGAATCCTGCCAAGAATGTCAATCAGGCATCTTTGGGAATCAATATTTCTCAGCCTACGGTTGAGTTACCTAACGTTAAGCCTAAAGTTGCAGTCAAACCTAAGGTAAGTTTTACCGAGCAATCCCAGCAGGTGATTCAAACTTGGCTAACTAGTAAGTCGGCAGCCTTTGGCAAAGAACATAAAATTGACCAGCTAAATAATATTTTGGCAGAGCCTTTACTGGCTACCTGGCGAAAACGCGCCCTATATTATCAAAAGAGCAACTCCTATCGAGAATATGAACACAATGTTACCGTGCGATCGGCACAAATCGATCCTAACAATCTCCAGAAAGCCACGGTAGAAGCAGAAGTAAAAGAAATTGCTAAACACTATCAAGCTGGAAAACTAGATAACGCTCAATCCTATGATGATAATTTGCTAGTGCGCTATCAGCTAGTATTTCAAGGAGAAAACTGGCTCATTCAAGATGCAAAAGTGTTGAAAAGCCTCTAATGAAGGGATAAGGATCGTCAAAATATTTGAGATTAGTGATATATCGGCGTAATATTACTCCAAATTATAGAGTTCAGAATTGACTCGAAAACGATAAAATAGTTTCGTTACTAGCAAACACTTAGTCAATAAAGGACAACACCTGATGCTTTCCTCACTAATTGCTGACTTTCGCATCATATTTGAACGCGACCCCGCAGCCCGCAATTGGCTTGAGGTTTTGGTATGTTATCCAGGCCTGCAGGCTCTCTTTTTTCATCGCTTTGCTCATTGGTTATGTAAAATTGGTATTCCTTTTATACCGAGGTTTATTTCTCATCTTGCTCGTTTTTTAACGGGGGTAGAGATTCATCCAGGAGCGCAAATCGGTAAAGGAGTTTTTATTGACCACGGCATGGGAGTTGTAATCGGCGAAACAGCGATTGTTGGTGATTACTGTTTGATTTATCAAGAGGTTACCTTAGGAGGAACAGGTAAAGAATTAGGCAAACGTCACCCCACTTTGGGAGAAAATGTAGTGGTTGGTACTGGCGCAAAAGTATTAGGTAACATTCAAGTTGGCAATAATGTCCGTATCGGGGCAGGTTCGGTAGTTCTACGAGATGTTCCCTCTAACTGCACCGTAGTTGGCATTCCAGGAAGAATAGTCTATCGTTCTGGAGTCAAGGTAGATCCTCTAGAGCATGGAAATTTACCCGATTCTGAAGCAGCAGTTATACGTGCTTTAGTTGATCGCATAGAATCTTTAGAACAACAGGTAAAGCAGCTAAGAAAGTCTGAATCTGAAAGTAAATCTTTGGTTGCAGCAGTATTGTCTGAATCCAACGAACTGGAAAACTGTTTCCAAATTAGCAATAGTTGTTTATTGAGAGATAAAGAAATTAGAGAATTTTTAGGGGAAAGTAGCTTTGATGAAATGCCCTAACGTAATCTAAATTCTTAGGAAAAACAATCGTTTGCCCTAGACAAACTTCACTTCAACTATTTAAAAATTCTCGTATATAACTATTAACTAACCCTGGCTGTTCTTGTTGCACCCAATGACTACAGTTAGGAATATATCTAATCTGCCAATCTCTGACATAGGCTTGCGTACCATAGGTTAATTCTTTCCCTAATGCAGTATCATTCTCGCCCCAAATAGTTAAAGTAGGAACATTTAAAACTCGCCACTGAGGGCGATTGCTTTTAAACAAAGATTGAAAAATACAGCGATAATAGTTAATCATGGCGGTGAGTGCGCCAGGTTTAGCAGCAGCATCTTTATACGCCTGAAGATCGGCTGGACTGAAGGCTGTTTTATCGATCGCCATCTTGCTAAAGGTATTAGCGATCGCCTGATAGTCATTTAACTGTAGAATAAATTCTGGCAGCCAAGGTATTTGAAACCCAAAAATATACCAGCCTTTGAGTAGCTGTTGAGGAGTTTGCAAGCCTTCGGCAAATTTAGCGGGGTGAGGAATATTAAGCACAATGAGCTTTTCGATCATCTCAGGATAAGCGTAGGCAAAATTCCAGGCGATCGCGCCACCCCAATCATGGGCAACTAAGATACAATCTTCATAGCCCAAACCGCTGATAATGCCTTTAACATCTTCGATCAACTCAGACATTTTATATGCCTCTAATTTCTCTGGTTTGTCGCTATCGTTATAACCTCGCAAGTCAACGGCAACAGTATGATATTCCTGGGCAAATTCTGTAATTTGATGTCGCCACGAATACCAAAATTCAGGAAATCCATGCAGCATCAGCATCAGCTTTCCTTCTCCTTTGCTGACATAGTGTAACTGCACGCCGTTAGTTTTAATGAAATGATGTTCCCCGTAGTTTGTTAGAGACATACTTATTGAATTATGAAAGATCTATGTAAGTCTTTTAATATTTAACTCTTGCTTTGAAGGCAAATCTAGCTTTTTTGAGATTATTTTGATACAATGATCAAGATTTAGTAATGGGCTATAACTCAGTTGGTTAGAGTGTCACATTGACATTGTGGAAGTCGGCGGTTCGAGTCCGCCTAGCCCAACTTCACCGTACGCGATCGCCAGCTATTGCTTGATGTTTACCAATGAATCTGACTCAAAATATAGCGTAGACGATCGTAATCATCTTTTAAAAGCGTGCTGAGAGTACGACCGACATTAACTAACCAATCGCGATTTGCTTTTCGCTGACGATAAATATCTCGCACAGACGCTGCAACTAGAGATTCTACGGGTATGTCCTTAGCCTGTAAAAGAGTTCTGAGGAAGTCTAGTTTTTCAGTGAAGTGAATTATTTCTTCTGCATCACAGTGATAAACAGATTGGTGAATTTGAGGTGGACGAGGAGGTAAATATTGATATACTTGACCTAATTTCGCCTTGCTACCATTAACGTTTGCGGGCGTTTCAAAACCGACGATAGCTGCTTTAAACTCGGTTTTGAGCATGGCAAATATTTGAGGCTGTTGTTCTCGCAACTCTTCTAAAGATAAGCCCAAGGCTCTAGCGCGATGAACAGAATCAATGGGACTAGTGGTGACATAGGTAACCACGGACAGAATTTTATTACCAGATTCTTCATCAAAAGATTTAATCCAGCTACCAAAAGGAGGCATGACAGGAAATTTTAAGTCTTCAGGTTCAAGACACTGGGCTAAATATCCAGTTGTAGAGGTTTCAATCACCTCCCCAATATGTTTGGGGTTGCGATCGTCAACCGTAAATTGAGGTAGGGGAAGTCGCATTCTCTAAGGTAAGAAGTTTATCCTCGATATAATAACGTTATTTTTTCTTGGTTAAATCTACGGCTTCAAGCTCAGAGAGGTTAAAGGTTACTAGCTTATCCCAGTTGCCTCCTTCAAATAATACTGCCACTCGACCATCGTCTATACGCTGTACTAAGCCTTGAAACTTATAATAGGTATCATCAGGATTAGTAATTGCCACAGTTGCCCCAGGTAATATCATCATTTGCTTGTCTTGCGATCGCTTTTTATATGGTTATTATTTAGCTTACCAAGTAAACTTAGTCAGGTTAAAAAAATTGATGTCGATTAATAAAGAATTAGAACTTTACCAACGGTCAAAGCAGCGCGAAAAGCGAAGCAGCGCGGTCTTTGCGAGAGGAAATGCCCAGAGTTAAAGGGCATATTCCACGCTCGCGGTGGGGGTTTCCCCCATGAGCCATCGCTTCAACAAAGGCTTTAGCCGCATGTAGCCGTTACGGGGGAAACCCCCGTTGAGGCTATTAAGTAAGCAGGCTTTGCCCGTTTATATCGGAAGTGGCGAAGTAATCTCTGACTTTAATTGTCAAGTATAAGAATTGATAATCTGACAACTAGCTTCTAATAAGTTTTCAACTGTGATTTGTGGTTGAGAATATGCTTTTAAATAATCTTTTTCTAACTGGCTGACAAAAGCAGTTTTCATGCCAACATTTATAGCTCCAACAATATCCCAAGCGTGAGCAGCAACTAGCCAGACATCTTTTTCTAAATCATTTTGAACCATCTTATAGACATCTGGATGAGGTTTGGTAACGGAGATCGCATCACAGGAATAAACTTCAGTAAAATACTGTTGTACCCCCGCACGTTCTAATAAGTTACGAGTAGATTTTTCACTACCATTTGTCAAAGCCACTATTTTCCAGTCCGCTTGTGTCAACATTTCAAATGCTTCAATGGCAAATGGCTGTAAATCTAATTCGCTGAAAGTTGCCATAACCTCAGATAATTGCCTTGATTTTAAATCAATTTTTAATAATTTTAAAGTTCGTGGTAATTCCGATTGTAAAATTTCTTTAAGCGGTTGATATTCCCCTGCATGGGAAAACCCAAAAGCATCTCTTAATGATTGGGCAAACCAAAGTTCTAAAGTATAATTTGGCGCACCCAGTTCGATTAAATGCTGTCGGGGTTTTTCGAGAGAAAAACAAGTGCCTATTATATCAAAAACTACAGTTCCTTTGTCAGACATCAATTTAATATTTTTTAAAGTTTCAGGTTTGCCGATGCTTCCTTGAGATTGATAAAAGAGTAGTTATTCACTTATTGTCTTTTTCTGTTTTCCCAGTCTTAGGAGAAACAAATAATGCTTCAGACATTGGTTTGATTGCATTATTTGTTTGAATGTGTTGTTGTAGCTGATCGGTAGTAGAAACTAAGTTACTCAAACCGTTGACTAAATCGCGAACATTTTTTAAAAAAGCAGGATCTCCAGTAAATGATTCGAGATCTGCGGTAATTTTCTGGGCATTGTCAAAGGTAACTCTAGCCGAGTCTAGAGTTTGCTGAAGGCTGACTAAACTTTCGTCATTGCCAAAGGTTGTCGAGATGTTCTTTAAGTTCTTAGAAGCCACCGCAGCATTAGCGGTTAATTCTGATAAATTGGCAGCTAATTTTTCTGTATCGGCGGTATCAACTGTTTTATTTAGTTTTGTGGCTAAACCTTGTAGGCGATCGCTAGTAGTTTCAATACTGCTTAAGGTAGTGGTAAGGTTAGTTTTATTTTGAGTAATTAACTCATCGACATTGCTTGTTAATCTGCTAATTTGTTCTGCGGTTTGCTGATAGGTTTTGGCTGTAGCAATCAGTTCAGCCGAGGTATTATTCGCTACGTCAGTTATCGTTTTAGTTGCATCAGACACTGAAGCCACTTCTTGCTGTAGATCATTAACTAAAGCCGAAGCCTCTTTGGTAAGCTCGCCAACTTCTGCTGCTGCTGTGCCAGCGTTTTCCACCGCTGAGTTCACCTTAGCCACAAATTCTGGTTGACCATAGGCTTTACTGAAGCGATAGGTATAAGGCAATAAATCATCTAGGGTAATACCTTTTTCTCCTCGAAGACGAGCATTATTGCAAATGATTTGGGACGACTCGCAGTTAGAACTTAGGGGACTTAAACTGGCGGATTCTTTGGGTAAGTTAGACTCAGGCACAATATCAACAAACGTTTCCCCTACTAAACCCGAACTTCTGGCTTTGATAGTGGAGTTTTTGGGAATTACAAGATCGGAGGAGTCAATTTCAATAACCACATCAACTCCATTGGTGCTAGGCTTGATTTGTTCAATTTTGCCGACTTTTAAGCCTCGATAGCGGACAGCATTCCCTGATTGAATGCCATTGACATCGGGAAAATCAGCAGTAATCTTATAGCCTTTCTTCCCAAAGCTAACGCCTCGAATCCATAAGACTAAACCTCCAAACACCAGAATACCAAATATAATTAGTAATCCAACCGAACCTTCTCTAACAGTGCGCGATCGCATATTTTCCTCTCACCTTAAGCTTTTTAGTTTAATCAACCACATGAATTGGACCTTCAACGCTACCACTGAAAAACTGCTTTACTAGAGGGTTATCAGTAGTATCAATTTCTTCAACTGTGCCAGTCCATTGAATCTTGCCTCCATATAAAAAGATAATCCGCTTGGCAGTACGGCGAATAGTACTGTGCTGATGGCTAACCATAATGTATGTACCACAACCCTTTTCTGTACACTGTAAATCACGCACTAAATCTTCAATTACGGTAGAGGCAATTGGATCTAAACCTGCCGTTGGTTCATCATATAAAATTATTTCTGGTCTGCTTTGAGGATTTTCTGGATTGAATATAATTGCACGAGCAAAGCTAACTCGCTTACGCATCCCTCCAGATAACTCCGCAGGAAAACTATTGTTTGTTCCTGCTAAACCGACCATTTCCAGCTTTGCATCTACTAAATCTTTAATCTTGCGACGACTGAGATTGGAATGTTGATAAAGAGAAAAGCCTACATTTTGCTCTACTGTTAAAGAGTCAAAAAGCGCATCTTGTTGAAAAACCATACTTATGCCGAGGAGATTTTCTTGGTCTTCTATTAAGCCTTTTTGCTTTTGTCCACTCATGTAGATTGACCCTTTGTCTATGGGCATTAATCCAGCAATCATCCTCAAGATAGTAGATTTTCCTGTCCCAGAGGGACCAATAATCACCAGTGCTTCACCTCGATCTATCTTCAGGTTTACCCGATCTAAAATTGCTTTGTCACCAAAGGATTTACTGACTCCTCGCAGTTCAATTAAAGGAACTTGAGAATCTTGTTGCGCTATTTTTTGATTATCGGTAGTTACTGTCATAGGCTTTGCTTCTCAAAAATTGTCAAACTTAGATTTTGAATTTTCCGTACCTAACTAAGTTTTACGCTTCAAGTTCCAACCCAAAAATACGCGCTACGGATTTTTGAACTTTGTAACCCGAATCAATAGATTCTAGTGGGTCTTTGCGTAGACGATGACGTAAACAAAGAACAATTACTCGGCGAATATCATCAACCGTCACTTCTGTGCGTTTTTCTAAAGCGGCGATCGCTTTGGCAGCACGATTGGTAACTATATCTCCCCGCAAACCATCTACGTCTAACTCTGAACAGATTTCGGAAATTTTAACCCGTAGATCATAATCAATTGTTACAGAAGGGAGTAACTCTTGTGCCTTAATAATCTTGTTTTGCAAAGCAATTTGTTCTTCGGCATACTTCTCGCCAAAAGAACTGGGATTACCATCAAATGCGGCTCTTTGTTCGACAATCTGCACCCGCAGATTTGGCTCTTTTACAGTGCGAATCTCCGCGTGCATCCCAAAGCGATCTAGTAATTGAGGACGAAGTTCTCCTTCTTCGGGGTTGCCCGAACCCACCATGACAAACTGTGCGGGATGGCGAATAGAAATACCCTCTCTTTCTACAGTGTTCCAACCACCAGCAGCCGAATCAAGCAGCACGTCTACAAGATGATCGTCTAATAAATTTACCTCATCCACATAAAGAATGCCCCGATTAGCTTTAGCTAGCAATCCTGGTTCAAAAGCTTTCACCCCTTCAGATAAAGCTTTTTCAATATCGATAGTTCCACAAACTCGGTCTTCGGTTGCACCAAGGGGAAGATCGACCATCTGCACCTTTTTCTTAACGGTATTAATTGGTATTTGCCGATCTATTTTTTGTTTAACTTCATCGCTCATCAAGTCTGCATCGTGAGGATCGCTATTAAAAGGATCTCCTTCTACTACCTCAATTTCGGGTAACAGGTCAGCCAAAGCGCGAATAGTGGTAGATTTGCCTGTGCCGCGATCGCCCATAATCATAACCCCCCCAATCTTAGGATCGATAACGTTGAGCAAAAGAGCTAACTTCATCTCTTCTTGCCCCACAATAGCCGTGAAGGGAAATACCTGACGACGGGTTTTAGCAGGTACTTGTAGTGTTGCAGTCATATCAATCCTTATTTATTGAGCGGTTACGTTGGCTAACGGGAGTAGCCACTAAAACTTTTTATTTGATCAATTCTAATGTTTCTTAATTGTGCCATGTTTCACGGTTCTTAAGCTGGGTAAGTAAGTGAAATTAAATATAAATTTGTCGAAGGATTAAATGCAGGGGCAAACGACCGTTGGCCCCTACAAGGTTGATGTGTCTTAACATCTGCTTTAACTACTATAAGTTATTTTTTAAATTGCTTCTCTACAGCACTAACTAAAAAATCTCTAGGGACAAATCGAGGAACATTAACTAAAAGCTGGTTACTGATACCACCCGTAACAATAGTCGATTGCTTTTTCTTCATTGCCTTGAGAGTTTCTTTAACGACTGTCTCACTCTTAGTCATGCTGTTAGAACTGGTTCCTGGAAAATTATCAGGAAAGTCTGCTCTTTGCCAAAATTCCGATTCAGTTGAACCAGGACATACTGCTAAAATATTGACTCCAGTATCTTTATTTTCTGCCCAGAGTGCTTCGCTAAAGTTAAGGACAAAAGCTTTTGTGGCTGCATATACTGACATATAGGGCAGTGGTTGAAAACCAGCGATTGAGGAAATATTTATAATTTCCCCGCTACCACGCTGCTGCATCAAAGGTAAAAACAATCCTGTTAATTCAACTAAGACGGTAATATTAAGTTGAATCATAGTTAACTGTTTGCTTAAAGGGCGATCGCTAAACGCACCATAATCGCCAAACCCCGCATTGTTAATTAACAGATCGACCGTCAAACCTAAAGCTTGAACCTGGTCAAATATTGCCTGTCCTGCTGCTAGCTCAATCAAATCTTTGACTATAATTTTAGTTTTTACTTGATATTTATTACTTAATTCTTGAGCTAACTGTTCTAATTTATCTTGCGATCGCGCGACTAAAATTAAGTCTGTATTTAAACTTGCTAATTCCCTGGCAAACGACTCGCCAATTCCCGAAGATGCCCCAGTAACTAAAGCCGTGTTCATAGCTCAAAATTGATAATTGATTCAGTCTGGATACCAAAACATCCCCTTAATTCCTTCTGGATCGAGAATAAAGCCGAGTCTTTGATAGAATTTAACTACTTGAGGATCGGCAAACAGAGTAATATTGCTTATATCTGCACTGCGTAGCTGAGAAATAGAATACTTCATCAACGCCTTACCCAAACCTTGACCTTGGTATTTAGGATCGACTACCACATCCCAGATAGTCGCATTAAAAGCATGATCGGAGGTAGCGCGAGAAAAGCCAATTAAACGTCTTTTTTTTCCTTTGACTTCCCACATCGAAACCACTAAAAAACTATGCTCTATGGCTATTTTAACTTTTCGTAGGGGGCGACGCGCCCAGCCAACGCGATCGCAAAGTTCTTCTAGTTCATAATAATCAAGATCGCGATCGGTGCTAAATACTATTTGGAGCTGAGAATCGTCTTTACTTCCCAAATTTAATATTTCTTCGCCAGATTCAGTAGTTTTCGAGGTATCTACTGCATCTGGATTGCTAAATAGTTTTTTCCAAAAGACCATGCCGATATGGCTTACTGATTTGTGGTTTTAGTACGATATTTTTATATATCTTTGTTATATTAATCTATTTTCAGACCCAAAAGCAGATCTCAATCCAAAAACTATTTGAGACAGAACTTAACATTAGCCTTACTTAGAGAAAAACAGACGGTTGTAATCTTGCAGTCACAAATTAGTTAGTCAGCCTCAAGGGAAACGAAGGGATTAGCCGCCCGTTGCGCTCCTGCAATCATTAATCAAAATTGACACAATAATAGAGCTAGGATTTGTTGAAAATGTGATGATACGATAAAAAGATGCCATCCATAAATATATTAGAAACACCTCATGTCTACGAGTTGACTGCTCCTGTTGACAATCTCAAACAACCTGTTTTAGTTTTTGTTCATGGCTGGCTTTTAAGCCGTCACTACTGGCAACCCATAGTAGAACTATTAAAATCTGAGTATCAGTGTTTGATCTATGATGCCAGAGGTTTTGGTGAATCTATCGCCACCACAGAGCTAATAAGTTCAAACACTCTCAATAACTACTATAGTCTTAGTGCTTATGCCCAAGATTTAAAATATTTGCTGGAAAATCTGGAAATCAAACAAGCATGGGTCATCGGTCACTCTTTAGGAGGAAGCGTTGCTCTTTGGTCTGCGGATATATATCCCCAGGTGATTGAGGGCGTTATTTGTCTTAATGGGGGAGGAGGAATTTATCTTAAAGAAGAATTTGAACGTTTTCGTAATGTGGGTCAGCAACTGGTTAAGTTCCGTCCTGGTTGGCTACGTAACGTTCCTTTATTAAATGTTTTGTTCTCTAGAATGATGGTGGCTCGTCCTCTAAAATTGAAGTGGGGTCGGCAAAGAATTATTGATTTTATTCAAGCCGACGAAAAAGCAGCTTTGGGTGCGCTTTTAGAATCCACTACCGAAACTGAGGTTCATTTATTGCCTCAATTAGTTTCTCGTTTAAAACAGCCTGTGTATTTTATTGCAGGAGAAAAAGATCGGGTGATGGAAATCAAGTATGTCAACCACCTAGCTAGCTTTCATCAATTATTTACCTCAGAAGATAGCAACGTATTTGAAATTCCTAACTGTGGACATTTAGCCATGATTGAAGCCCCTGAAGAAGTATTTGCAATCATTACCAAAGTTCTTAACAAATATAGAGTGTAGACTTAATCTGAGATAATAAAATAATTAAATTAAAAACCACTAACAACTAAATATCAACTACAGCATACAGAGCTATTTTTGATGGTTAATTTAATCTACTTAACAAAACAATCTAAAAATAACTAATGTTAAACGGATCAGAGTCTATTGCCACTTTTATACCTATTGCAGCAGTCCTTGCCATACTTATTTGGGGGTACAATAGATCCAAAGACTATGGCAGACTAGGAATGCTAGCGTGGCTACAGTCAATCGTTTTAATGGGTCCGTGGCTATTGTTTTTTGGTCTGTTTGCTGTCGGCATATATCTTAACTTAGTTGGCATTCTTTTTTTGCTGGTTACCTCAATTGCTGTTTATATTTGGTTAGGAAAGCAATTAAGAGCAGAAGGGCAAGAAGCCTTGCTACAGCAAAAGGCAGCCGAAAGAATTAAACGAGAAACACAAATCTCAGAAAAAACAACTCAATCTTCTGACCTTGAAAAACTTGAGCAAAACACAGAGTCAGAAATATCGCCTATTCCCGATCAAGATTTGGCAGAATTAAAAGGGATTTTTGGCATCGACACTTTTTTTGCTACAGAAACAATCCCTTATCAAGATGGAGCAATTTTCAAAGGAAATCTGCGTGGGGAAGCAAATACCGCATACTCCAGGATAAATCAAAAGCTAGAGCAATCTTTTGATGATAAGTATCGTTTATTTTTAGTTGAAAGTCCTGAAGAAAGACCTATAGTAGTCATCTTACCCAAGATAAACGATCCTCAGACTACGACGCTGGCTCAAAAAAACCTAGCTCTAATTTTATTTGTCGGCACAATTTTGACTAGCTTAGAAGCCGCTAGTTTATTACAGGGATTTGATTTATTTAGTGACTTTGGACGTTATGGTGAAGCTATTCCCCTAAGTTTGGGATTATGGGCTATTTTAATAGCTCACGAAATCGGTCATAGAGTAATTGCCAATCGTTATAATATCCGTTTAAGTATTCCTTTCTTTTTACCTAGTTGGCAAATTGGTTCTTTTGGAGCAATCACGCGCTTTGAGTCATTATTGCCTAACCGCACTGCATTATTTGATATTTCTTTTGCTGGTCCAGCTACAGCAGGCATAATTTCTTTAGTGCTATTAGTTTCTGGCTTAATTTTTTCTCATGATGGCAGTATGTTTCAGCTACCAACAGAGTTCTTTCGAGCATCTATTTTGGTGGGAACTTTGGCAAAAGTGATTTTGGGTTCAGCTTTAGAGTCAGCAGTAGTTGATATCAACCCTTTGGTTGTTATTGGTTGGCTAGGTTTGGTAATTACGGCATTAAATCTTTTGCCCGCAGGTAAATTAGATGGAGGCAGAATCGTTCATGCAATTTATGGGCGCAAGACGGCTCGCAGAAGTACTTTGGCAACTTTAATTATCCTAGGAATTGTGGCTTTATTTAATCCTGTAAATCCCATTCCTCTTTATTGGACAGTGTTGATTTTATTCTTACAACGAGATTTAGAGCGTCCTGTTCAAAATGAGTTAACTGAACCTGATGATAGCAGAGCAGCTTGGGCTTTATTGTCCTTATTTTTAATGTTGACGACTTTGATTCCTTTAAGTGCTAGCATAGCTGGTCGCATTGGTTTGGGGTAGTTAGGCAACAGTGAGGGCAGTAGGAACAGTAGGGGCAGTAGAAATGATCGTCCTCCATTCTTTATTCTTTATAGGGGATATGCACGCTCAAGTGATGCCAATGCCTAAATGACTGAATTACCGTTCTAATTAATACTAAAAACGCCCATGACATCAAAAGCCATGAGACGCTATTATAATTTCTGTTTCTTTATGAAAAATTGATGGATGGAGAGGATATGGCTAACATCGGATAAACCTCCTTTCGTTTAACTTTAAAGACATTATTAAATAATGAACTAGCCTTTAAAAATATCCTCTCTCATGTTTTTTAGCAAACTTAGTCAGACTTGCTAATGAAGTATTTTGTCGAGTTAAATTTAATAGTGTAGTGTACAAAAATTTTAACTAGAGTTATACGATATCGCACAATAACTAATATTAGTGCTTAGACTTGATAAAAACCAATTCTGGTTAAGATTGCGAATTTTTACTGTGCTATTTGCCCGTATAGAACGACATAATAACTATAAATAATTCATCTATAATTTACCTAGAATCTAATTGAAAGTTACTGTGTAGATTCTTAGCGGGAGGTACTTGCTAGAATCTGCCTTAAAAAGAAGATTGGTGTGCTTCTTTGTACCTGTCCAGAACCTAACATCACTAAATTGTCCAAGACAAGATGTGTTTACCAATGTTTACAGTATTCAAAAAACTGCAATATTGTCTTAACTTTGATTCATTTTCCTCTCTAAATAAAAAAAACATTATGTCCTCTGTTGCCGTGACTAATTCTGCCACTTTAAATAGTACAAAACCTTTATTAATTCTGGTCGATGGTCACTCTTTAGCTTTTCGTGCTTATTATGCCCTGAGCAATTCTCGGCGGGGTCCTTTGATGACTTCGACGGGAATTCCCACCAGCATTTGTTTTGGATTTATTAATTCTTTATTGCAGGTATTAGAAACAGAATTGCCGCAATTTATGGCGATCGCATTTGATCTCAGTGAGCCGACTTTCCGTCATGAAGCTGATGTAAACTACAAAAGCGATCGCCTTGAAACTCCAGCAGACTTTATCCCTGATATCTTAAATTTGCAGGAGTTATTAACTGCGTTTAATCTGTCCATCACCACAGCACCAGGATACGAGGCAGATGATGTTTTAGGTACTATTGCTACTAAAGCCAGTGCCGAAGGTTATCGGGTCAAAATTGTTAGTGGCGATCGCGATTTGTTTCAGCTAGTAGATGATGAGCGCGCAATTAGCGTTTTATATTTGCACAATCAAACCTTTAAGAAAACGGCTTACAGTTACACTGAGTTTGATCGGGCGATGGTAGTCGAGAAAATGGGAGTTACACCCGAACAAATTGTAGATTTTAAAGCTCTTTGCGGTGATAAATCTGACTGTATTCCTGGAGTAAAGGGAATTGGAGAAAAAACGGCGATTAAACTCTTAAGTGAGTATCCAACTTTAGGAGAAGTTTATAATAATATTGAGCAGATTAAAGGAGCTACCAAACAAAAATTAGAAACAGGAAAAGAGGATGCAATACATTCTCAATTTATGGCGCAAATTCATTTAAATTCTCCAGTAGACGTAGACTTAAACAAGTATAAGCTAATTGGTTTTGATCCCGATATCGTATTACCTAAACTCAAAAAGCTAGAGCTAAATAAAGTTATTAGCAATTTAAATAAATTACAGTTAAAACTTGGTGGAAAAGTAGAAATAAAAGTTATTGAAGTTCAACCTCAAAAGCATAATCTTGCTAATGAAAATGGTCAGCTATCTTTGTTTTCAGATAACTCTGAGGTTGAAAATGAGTCAAAATTAAAACCCAAAAAGCTTTTTACGCCTCAGCTTAATACACAAGTTATTGACACTGAAGCCAAACTAAAGCAATTAGTCAAAATTCTAGAAAAACATACCAATCCTGAAAAACCTACCGCTTGGGATACAGAAACTACTTCTTTAGAAACTCATCTTGCTGAATTGGTAGGTATTGGCTGCTGTTGGGGAGACAAAGATACAGATATTGCCTACATTCCTATGGCTCATACTGAGGGAAACCAGTTAGATAAAGAATTAGTTTTGTTTACTTTAAAGCCAATACTCGAAAGTGATAAATATCCTAAAGCTTTACAAAATGCCAAATTTGATCGCCAAGTTTTACACTATCAAGGAATTAATCTGGCAGGGGTAGTTTTTGATACTATGCTGGCAAGTTATGTACTTAATCCCGAAATGACTCATAACCTGGGAGATTTATCCGAGCGTTACGGATTAGAAATTAATGCTAAAAGTTATAAAGACTTAGGAATACCAAAAGGAAAAACTATTGCCGATCTAAATATCGAAGTTGTAGCAGATTATTGTGGTTTAGATTGTTATGCTACCTATTATTTAGTAGGTAAGCTAAAAACAGAATTTGCTAAGTTCCCTGAGCTAAATAAATTGCTATTAGAAGTGGAACAACCTTTAGAACCTGTATTAGCAAAGATGGAAAATACGGGAATAAATTTAGATACTAAACATCTGCATAAGTTTGCGCAAAAACTAGATCAAGATCTGCAAAAACTTGAGCAGGCAACTTATCAAGCAGCAGGAGAAGAATTTAATTTAAGTTCTCCCAAACAGTTAAGCGTAATTTTGTTTGATAAGCTAGAGTTAGATCGCAAAAAATCGCGTAAAACAAAAACAGGTTATTCTACTAATCAAGCAGTACTTGAAAAGCTCAAGGGCGACCATCCTGTAATCGATAATATGCTGGAGTATCGAACTCTAGCAAAGCTAAAATCTACCTACGTTGATGCTTTACCTGCTTTAGTTAGAGATTCTACCAAAAGATTACACAGTGACTTTAATCAAACGGTAGTTGCTACAGGCAGATTATCTTCATCCAATCCCAATCTGCAAAATATTCCCATTCGGACTGAATTTTCTCGTCAGATTAGACAGGCTTTTATTCCTCAAGAAGGTTGGCTTTTAGTAGCAGCAGATTATTCACAAATAGAGTTAAGAATTTTAGCTCATCTTAGTCAGGAGCCAGTACTAATTGATGCCTATCGTCATAATCGAGATGTTCATAGCGTCACCGCTAAACTATTATTTGAAAAAGATAATATCACCTCAGAAGAAAGACGTTTAGGTAAGATAATTAACTTTGGCGTTATTTATGGCATGGGAGCGCAAAGATTCTCTAGAGAGTCAGGTTTTAAGACTGAAATAGGTAAACAGTTTATCGATAAATACCGTCAAGAGTATGCACAGGTATTTAAATACCTAGAAGGAGTAAAAAAACAGGCGATCGCTTTAGGCTATGTTAATACTATCCTGGGTAGAAGACGCTATATTAATTTAATTAGCGATCGCCTTAAAGAACTAAAAGGAATTTCGCCAGAGGCGATCGCTCTGGACAGCTTAGACATGAGCTATATCGATGTGCAAACTTTACGCGCAGCAGCTAATTCCCCAATTCAAGGTTCAAGTGCAGATATTATTAAAATTGCTATGATCGAACTCGATCGCATTCTGCAGGATTATCAGGCGCGGTTGCTACTTCAAGTGCATGATGAATTAGTTTTAGAAGTACCCCCCGAAGAATGGTCAGAATTACAGCCAATAATTAAGTCAACGATGGAAGATGCGGTGAAGTTAAGTATTCCTCTGGCAGTCGATATTAGTGCAGGTAAAAACTGGATGGAAGCAAAGTAATTGTTCAATGGTAAATAGTAAATGAAAACAGAGTTTAATTTTTGGCAACAATGGTATCCCCTTTCTCCTGTTGAAGATTTAAATCCCCAAATACCGACAACGGTAACTGTGTTAGGAATTCAATTAGTTATCTGGAAACCTCAAAATGCTGATAGTTATCAAGTATTTTTAGATCGCTGTCCTCATCGGTTAGCACCTTTAAGCGAAGGCAAGATAGACGAAACTACGGGGAATATAATGTGTAGCTATCATGGTTGGCAATTTGATAGCCAGGGAAACTGCACTCGCATACCTCAAGCAGATAATCAAAAGCCTATTAACAATCAACAGCTATGCGCCACTGTATATCCTTCAAGTCATGCTAATGATTTATTATGGGTATGGATGGATGCCGAATCGCCAGATATTGCAGCTAAGACTCCATTACCCTTATCTCCTCAAATCAATGCCGAAAAAGGCTTTGTTTGGTCTTCTTTTGTGCGCGATTTAGCATACGATTGGCAAACTTTAGTTGAAAACGTTGCCGATCCTAGTCATGTACCGTTTGCTCATCATGGGGTGCAGGGAAAAAGAGAAAATGCTAAACCCTTGCCCCTCACAATTACCCAGTCCACATCAGATTTAATTGAAGCAACTTCAGGTAAACCTTTTAAAACTACGATTACTTTTCAACCACCCTGCCGCTTAGAATATGCTATATTCTTTGGTAAAGAAAAACAGTTGGGTTTAGTTACCTACTGTATTCCTATTTCTCCTGGTAAATCGAGAATTGTTGCCCAATTTCCCCGTAACTTTGCTCGAAATATCCAGCGTCTTACACCTCGGTGGTGGGAACACATTGAGGTACGCAATCAAGTCTTAGATGGGGATATGATCCTCCTAGGTCTACAAGAGCATTTATTACAACAGCGTGGTAGTTGGCAATCAGCATATAAACTACCCACCAGTGCAGATCGCTTAGTAATTGAGTTTCGCCGTTGGCTCGATCGCTATTGCCAGGGGAATTTGCCTTGGCAGCAGGTAGGATTAGAAACAACTGATGTTTCGCCTATCAATATTGACCGTAATAAATTATTAGATCGCTATAGCCAACATACCCAACACTGTAGTAGCTGTCGCCAAGCTATCAAAAATATTCAACGCCTCCAGGTAATTCTAATAATCAATTTTATCCTGACTATTTCGTTTGTGGCGATAATGAATGATGATCTCAGGACAAGCTTTGGTTTACCGCTAACGATCGTCGCTCTATCGGGTTTGGGTATCTGGAGTTGGTTGAAATATTGGCTACAGCCTAAGTTTTACTTTGTGGATTATGTTCATGCAGAAAGATGAATGTTATCGAACTATTGGCGATCCGTAGGGTACATTCATTTATAAGCCCCATGGTCTATTACCCATTAAAGCGACTGGCGAGGGTGAAATGACTATAAATAAAATAGTAAAGTCAGTCCTAAAAGCCTGAAGGAGCTTATGAGTGAAATCATATGTAGGACTGACAACGTTCAATTTATCTAAGGGTTATGGCTTTTCTGTGACAAAGAAATGAATTTTTAATGACAGTCTGGTTTTTATAATCTATTTGCGCAAAGATTGGCACAGTTTGACAATCTGAATCAGATTATTATTTATTAATAGTAAAGATCGAGCAGTCTGCGGGCATTATAGGAATAGAGCGACATTTGCTGCAATTTATCTGACAAATATCAACATATATAAATCACTACAATGCGTCAATTTATCAAACAGACTTTTGCTAGCACTCTTGGTAGCATGATTGGCTTATTTCTTTTTATTACTCTGGGTGCAGGCGGATTAGCTTTTATTTTATTGACCGTAGTTGCTAGAGATGAAGATTCTCCAGGAATTAAAGATAAGTCAGTATTAGTTTTTGATCTATCAACCCAAATAAGAGATTCAAAACCTCCTATCAACATAGCTCAGGCTTTTTCTAGCCAGGAGCAAGATGTTATTACCCTGCGTCGAGTGCTGCAATCAATAGACCAAGCAACTAAAGACGATCACATTGTAGCTTTATTGTTGGATGGTAGAAAAGGGAGTAGCCTTAGCGGTTATGCCACCACCGAAGAAGTCAGAGCAGCTTTGATTAAGTTTAAGGCTGAGGGTAAAAAGATTATTGCCTATGACGTAACCCTGAGTGAGCAAGAATATTATTTGTCTTCTCTGGCTGATGAAGTGATTGTCAATCCTATGGGGATGATGGAACTAAATGGTCTAAGTTCTCAGCAAATGTTTTTTAAAGGTGCGCTAGACAAATATGGTGTAGGCGTGCAGGTAATTCGAGTTGGTAATTATAAATCTGCGGTCGAACCTTATATTCGTACCAATCTTAGTGAAGCAAATCGAGAACAAACTAAAGCCTTATTAACAGATTTGTGGGATAAGTTTCTCAATACCATAGCCGACAGCAGAAATTTAAACGCGGATGAACTTCAAAAAGTTGTTGACCAAAAAGGATATCTTGAGCCTGAAGAAGCTAAAAAAATTGGCTTGATTGATCGGGTAGGTTATTACGATAATGTAGCCTCCAAACTACGAGAATTTACAGGTGAAACTGAAGAGACTGAGAAAGAAGAAAGCTTTAGACAGGTCGATCTGGGTGAATATGCCGATCGCACTATCCGCCCGACAGAAGAATCTTCTAGTGCCGAGCAAAAAATTGCCGTAATTTATGCAGAAGGAGCAATTGTCGATGGACAAGGTAGCATTGAAACCATTGGTGGCGATCGCTTTGCCGAAGATTTGCGCCAACTAAGGGAAGATGATAGCGTCAAGGCGATCATTTTGCGGGTAAATAGCCCTGGTGGTGGGGCGACAGCTTCAGATGTAATTTTACGAGAAATACTGCTAACCAAAGAAAAAAAGCCCGTTATCGTCTCTATGGGTAATGTGGCTGCTTCTGGAGGCTACTGGATTGCTGCTGGTGCAAATGAGATTTTTGCTGAAGAAAATACTATTACGGGTTCAATTGGAGTTTTTGGTTTACTGTCAAATATTCAAGAAATTGCGAACAAAAATGGTGTCACCTGGGACGTGGTTAAAACAGGCAAATTTGCCGATATTGATTCTAATGTGCGACCCAAAACTGAGGCAGAGCTTGCTATTTATCAAAAATCTGTCAATAGAACCTATCAACTCTTTGTGAACAAAGTAGCCAGCTACCGTAATCTTCCCGAAAAGAAAGTTAACCAGATTGCTCAAGGTAGAGTATGGTCAGGCAAGGAAGCAGTAAAAATAGGCTTAGTAGATCAAATTGGCGGCTTAGAAAGTGCGATCACCTATGCTGCGAAAAAGGCTGAATTAGGCACAAATTGGCAGCTAGAAGAATATCCTCAGCAGAATCGCTTTGAAACTAAAATACTCCAACGTTTGTTTGCTGTAAAATATCTCGAATCCCAAGCAACAATTGACCCACTGACTGCCGAGTTTTTAAAAATCAAACAAGAATTATCCTTCTTGGAAGGATTTAACGATCCCAGTGGCGTTTATGCCCGCCTGCCTTTTAATTTTGAGATTGATTAAAAATATCAGTGCCAAATAATGTACAAACTGTATGATTTTCTGCCATCAGGCAATAGCTATAAAATTCGTTTACTATTGAGTTTATTGGAAATTCCTTTTGAAAGAATTGATGTCAATATTCTCAATGGAGAAACCAGAACACCTGAATTTTTAGCAAAAAATACTAATGGCAAGATACCTTTGCTGGAAATTGACTCAGATAAATTTCTGACAGAATCGAATGCAATTTTGTACTATCTCAGCCAGGGGACAGAATATTTCCTACAAAATAATTATGCTCAAGCCCAGATAATGCAATGGCTTTTCTTCGAGCAATACAGCCATGAACCCAATATTGCTACTGCTCGTTATTGGATTAGTATTCTCAAGCAACCAGAGAAATATCAAGAGCAACTAAAGCATAAACAAAAATTAGGTTATGCAGCACTAAATGTCATGGAGCAATATTTAAATAATCATAATTTTTTTGTCGGCGACACTTATACCATTGCTGATATTGGTTTATATGCTTATACTCATGTGGCAGATCGAGGAGGATTTGACTTAAATAAATATCCAGCCATCCTAGCTTGGTTCAAACGCATCGAAGCGCATCCCAAGCATATCTCGATTACAGACATTTGCTAGAACATCTCTACTTAATTTTTTAGACGACATTCTTTACCAAAACAATAATTTTAAAAGTTACATATTGAGGTAAAGTTATTTCAGCCTAATATACAGATGAAATATTTATCTTTCAGGCTATAGTAATTTCGTAGTTCCTAACTTGTGCTTGTATTTTCTAAATAATTATTAACCTAGATGAATAGAAGAAAATTATTATCAACACTGAGCGTATTTATTCTCAGTTTAGTTTTAACTATTAGCTGCTCTCAAGCTCCTCAATCTTCCGATTCGGGTACTACTGCTCCGAGTACACCTGAGGGGGATGCTATTGTTATCGGCTATAGTAACTGGGCTGGCTGGTGGCCTTGGGCGATCGCCGAACAAGAAGGGTTGTTTACCAAGAATAATGCGAACGTCGAAATGAAGTGGTTTGACGGCTACATAGAATCAATGGAGGCTCTTGCTGCTGGTCAACTAGACGGCAATTGTCAAACTCTCAACGATACTATTAGCTTTGCTGCGGATGCAGTCAATGGAGAAGTGGCAATTTTGGTTAATGATAATTCAGCAGGCAATGACAAAATTATCGTTACCAAAGATATTAATAAAATTGAAGATTTGAAAGGTAAAAAAGTTGCCGTTGAAGAAGGGGTGGTGGACGATTTCTTGTTAACTTTAGCTTTAGAATCTAAAGGCATGAAACGAAGTGATGTAGAAATTGTGCCTTTAGAAACTGGGGCTGCCGCTGCTGCTTTTGCTTCGGGACAAACTGATGCAGTGGGTGCTTTTCCGCCATTTTGGCTGACTGCACTCAAGCGGGAAGGTTCTAAAGAATTAATTTCCTCTAAAGCATTTCCAGGGGCAATACCCGATTTGTTAGTGGTTACTCAAAAGCTGATTGATAAAAAACCAGATCAGGCACAAGCACTAGTCAATACTTGGTTTGATATCCTAGACTTTATAGCACAAAATCCCCAAAAAGCTGATGAAATTTTGGCAGCCAGGGCAGATGTCACGGTAGAAGAACTCCAGTTATTTAAAGAAGGAACAAAAATATTTACCATTGAAGAAAATTTAGAAGCCTTTAGCGATGGAGAAGATATGAAACATATGCCTTTTGCTGCCCAAAAAATGTCTAAATTTATGGTGGATGTTGATTTTATTCCTGAAGCACCAGATTTAACTAAGATATTAGATAACCAGTTTGTTCAGTCTTATGAAGCTGCTAAATAGATATCTTTAAAGTTAACTAATTTTGCTTGTTTAAGTACAATTTGAGCGATAAGTAGCTAAAGCATTCTAATTGAAACTTTAGCTGCTTATGCTATCTTATACCATTTCTATTTATAGCATTTCTCAGTTTACTGAAGTACATCTAACTTCTGCCTAGCTGCGGCGAACAAGCCTTGCTGCCTTCTGCCCTCTGCCTTAAAACGATTTACTTTGTACCTGACTAATTTGAGAACCGCTATATGTTGGCTACAAATGACTGACTAGGAGACGGGGAGACGGGGAGAAAAACTTGTAGCAGTGATTTTAAGAATTGGTATTAAATAGTCTAAAAAGACGAAAATCATTTATATTTAATTCTATTGATATTAATTAGAGCAACTAAAATAAAAACACATATATACCGCCTATATAATGTCCAATATAGTATCTAAAAGCGATTCAGCAAAAGTCGCAAAATCTAGCTTAAAACCAACTATTATTTGGCGTATAGCTGAAAATATTCCTCAGTCATTATTTTGGATTTTAACTAGTTTATCAATTGCAATTCCTTTATTAATTTGGTTATTAATATCTAAATATTCTGGAATAGAATCAATCTTTTTACCATCTCCAAAAGATGTAATTGAAGCTGTAGGCGAACTTTGGTCAAAAGGATATTTAGCTACTGATTCTTTCAGCAGCTTTGCTAGGGTAAGCATCGGCTTTCTTTTGTCGGCTGTAGTTGCGGTTCCTTTAGGTATTTTGATGGGAACCTTTCCCAGCATTCGAGCTTTTTTTGAACCAATTATTGGCATTGTTCGCTATATGCCAGCACCTGCTTTTATTCCCCTTTTGATTATTTATCTTGGTATCGGTGAATCTCCAAAAATTGCTTTAATATTTATTGGTACGGTGTTTTTTAACATTTTAATGATTATGGACAGCGTAAAATTTGTACCACAAGATTTAATTGAAACAACCTATACTTTAGGCGGTAAACGTTGGCAAATATTATTACAAGTAATCACTCCTTATATTATTCCGCGTATTATTGATACATTTCGCGTCAATATGGCTGCTTCCTGGAATTTGGTAGTAGTAGCTGAACTTCTAGCAGCAAATGAAGGTTTAGGTAAAAGGATTTTATTAGCTCAAAAGTTTTTGAGAACAGATGAAATTTTTGCCTGTTTAATTATCTTAGGCTTAATTGGTTTTGCGATCGATTTATTTTTTCGTTTATTGCTTAGATTCACCTGCAAATGGGCGTTTTAAAGGGATGAGAGATGAAGGATTGAGGGGGATTAAGGATAAGAAAAGCGATCAGGGGCAAAAGCTAATGACTGTTTATCCTTTATTATTTTCGCGCAGTAGTACTAATACTAAATCCGATTCTGAAAACCTACTTTTAAATTATAAGTTTAGAACGGGGTTAAAACCTTCTGCCTTCTACCCTCTGCCCTCTGCCTTCACACAACTTTTAAATAGTGTATCTCAACAGGATTTAGTATAAATAGCAATGCACTTAGAAATATCTCGGTTATATAAGCAGTTTCTGGTCAAGAAAGAACCTCTGATCGCGCTCAAAGACATTAATATGCACGTTGAGACAGGAGAATTTGTATGCGTAGTTGGAGCATCAGGCTCGGGAAAGTCTACCCTTTTGAGGCTAATTGCTGGTTTGGATCTTCCTACTTCGGGAACAATTACGGTGGATAATGAGCCTATTATTGGACCAGGGGCTGATCGAGGCATGGTGTTTCAAAAATATACCCTTTACCCCTGGATGTCCGTTCAAAAAAACGTCGAGTTTGGTCTAAAACTGCTGGGAATGACCCCTCGTAAAAGACGAGAGTTGGCTTCTTATTATTTAGATATAGTAGGTTTGGCAAAATTTGCCCAATCATTGCCTAAAGAGCTTTCAGGAGGAATGAAGCAGCGGGTGGCGATCGCACGAGCTTTAGCAACTAAGCCTAAAATTCTCTTGATGGACGAACCTTTTGGGGCGTTAGATATTCAAACCAAAGAAAGTATGCAGCAGTTTCTATTAGAAATTTGGCGCAAAACAGGCTGCACCATTTTAATGATTACCCATGACGTAAGAGAGGCAGTATTCTTATCTCAAAGGATTTATGTTCTCTCTGCCAGACCAGGAACAGTTAAACAAGAGTTTAAGATAAATTTCCCCAGCGATCAGCTTCACTACGGACTTGCTGAGTCTAAACGACTTGCTACGCAAACGCAACCGCTACGAGATTATAAAATGAAACGTCAGCCGATTTTTCATCAACAAGTAGACGATATCATGGACTTATTGAGAAACATTTAAGTAACGTAAGTTTGCTTTAAGCTGAACCAAAATATTTCCTAATATTTAGCAAATCCTCAGCCAAATTTACTTACCTGAGTGTTTATGTAATTATGTGTAAATGAAATAACATATTGCTGTTTTTCAATTTAAATATTTTTTATGAGAGTCCCAAGTATGCGTCCTTTTTTATTTGTCACCGATTTAGACAATACTTTAGTTGGTGACGATGCTGCATTACTCGAGCTTAATCGGCAATTAGCTAGCCATCGCCAGAAATACAGCAGTAAAATTGTCTATGCTACAGGGCGATCGCTTTATTTATATAGTCTTTTAGCAGAAGCAAAGTCTCTCATCCCTCCAGATGCTTTGATTACCTCTGTAGGAACAGAAATGTATTTTGATCGAGATTATGAACAATACGATCTTGAATGGGCAAATATTCTGTCTCAAGGCTGGAATCGGCAGGAAATAATGGCGATCGCTAGTCAATTTGGCGAGTTACAGTCTCAGCCTAAATCAGAACAAAATCCCTTCAAAATAAGCTATTATTTGGCTCAGGCGGTGGCAAAACAAACTATTACGAGTTTAAAATCCGCTTTAGGTGAGAAAGGTTACGACATCAAATTAATCTATAGTGCCGGTCAAGATTTGGATTTGTTACCCAAAAACGGTGACAAAGGTTTAGCGGTAAAGTTTTTACGTCAAAAATGGAATTTTTCCGCCGCTAAGACAATAACTTGCGGAGATTCTGGTAATGATATTTCTATGTTTACAGGACAAGAAAAAGGTTTAATTGTCAGTAATGCTAA
Source organism: Waterburya sp. (assembly GCA_965218645.1). GTDB lineage: Bacteria > Cyanobacteriota > Cyanobacteriia > Cyanobacteriales > Xenococcaceae > Waterburya. The sequence continues at coordinate 3,798,311 of OZ244627.1, forward strand.
AGATGAACTACTTCAATGGTATGAGGCAAATAAAAATGACAGCCTGTATTTAGCTCAATCTGCTTGTGCTGGAGGCATTTTAGAAGGCTTAAAGCATTTTGATTTTTTGTAAATTATAAGCTTATAGCTAATGAAGATTCTGAGCAAAAAATCATCCTATTCACAAATAATTGTCTAAATTAATTAATGTGATTTACTCAGTTTTAAACTGCTGTGAATAGAAAGATTATTGATAGATGTTATGGCTAAAATTCTCAAAGTTTTGCTGGTTTGCTTTTATTTATGTACATTTACTTTATTGCCATTATCAGCTAATGCCCAAACAGAACAGCGTAGCTATTTAACTTTAGAAATACTTCAAGATCAAATAGATCATCTAGTTAAACAAGAAGGCAGAGATACCATCGATTTAAGTAATTACATCATTGATTTGGCGAATCCAGACAGCGATTTTAGTCTGCAATTCTACCAAAAAATAAATAATATCATTAGCCGTGCGGGTAATCCTCTTAGTCTAAATTTTAGTAATTCAATTGTTCAGGGTAATTTTCAACTCAATCAGTTAGGAATTAATAGCTATATAGGAAGTGCCTTATCTTCGGTTTTTACCACGTTAGAACAAGCAAGAATCAATCAATATTATCCTGCCAAAAATAATATAAATCTGCAAGTGCCAAGGATTAATATATTTCGTGGTAGCCTCAAGTTCAATGACACTATTTTTACAGGAGAAGTAGATGCCTCTAATAGTTTATTCTTACAACAGCTAATAGCTACTGGCACTAAATTTCAAAACATAGTTAAATACAATCATTCATTTTTTGGTAAAGAAGTAGACTTTAGCAAAGCTATTTTTAATCAAAATATTAATTTTAACCTTTGCCATTTTTTTGCATCCGTAAAATTTCAACAAGTGGAGTTTCAAGGAATTGCCGATTTTAGCAATAGTCAATTTGAAGAATTAATTGAATTTAATGATTCTATGTTTAATCAGCTTACTAATTTTACCCGTAGCGTATTTATTAAAACGGCTAATTTTAGTAATAATATTTATTGCGATCGCCTAGTTTTTGCTAAGAGTAAATTTTTAGATTCACTACTCTTTATCAATACGACTTTTGAAAAAAATATTACCTTTCGTGATAGTTACGCTAATTTTCTAATCAATTTACAGGATGCTCATTTGCTTAATCGTCTAGACTTTAGTAACGCTTTTTTTACACCGAGAGCGAGTATTAACATCTCTGGGCTAGCCTTTGACAGCACCGAGGCTAAATTGATTGGCGAAACCAACATTATTGGCAAATATATCAACGTAAATCGTTTAGAAGGTAATGAAACCGTTTTACGAAATTTAATTCGTAACTTTCGTAGTTTAGAACAAATAACTGATGCTAATCGGCTGGAATATAAAAGAGAAAAACTCAGAGTCAGGCAGTTAAGCGAACGACTAACTAAAACATCGTGGCAAAAGATATTAACTTGGGGTTGGCTTAGTTTAATTCCTCAGTGGTTGAGCTTAAATTTATTATTACTCTTAGGAGACTATGGCACAAATATAAATTTGCTATTTAGTATTGGCATTATGGCGATCGCTTTTTTTAGCGTCTTATTTTGGTTTATTGATCGCTATCGTCCTCGTATTTCCCAGCCAATTATACCCAATCGCTACGAAATTATAGTTATGTCTATCAGCTATCTCAGCTTGACTAGTCTGAGTATTATTAACATTTTTATTACTACAGAACAACCTTGGCTAACTTTACTATGTATTAGCATTATCTTCTTACCAATACCAGCATTAATTACAGGTTTTATTTATAAAAAAGGAAGATATCACAATCTGTTAAATACTACCTATTTTGTCGAGGATGGTTCTTTTAGAGAATTTAGGCTCTTGTTAGGGCGTTTACCAATTATGCCTCGGTTTCCTTTTTATCGCGATCGCTACCAGCCTATTTTGTGGCATAGACGTTGGAGTTGGCTAAACTATTACAACTTTAGTTTAAACAATATTTTCAAGCTAGGGTTTAATGATATTCGTCTGCGAGATCGATATCTTCCTGGACTAATCTCTACCTTAGTCTGGTATCAATGGTGCTTGGGAGTTTTATATATTATTCTGCTGCTGTGGACTCTTTCTCGAACTATTCCTGGCTTGAATCTCCTGATCTATTTTTAACGCTGAATGCGAATTAGTGAAAAGCTATAGGCTACAAGCTCTGCTCTAACCATTAACATAATGCTATATGCCCATTATTATTTGTCCTGGCGTTCATTCCCCTCAGTTAACCGAGCAGTTTATGCAAGGAATAAAAAGAATTATTGGTAATCATCAGTGTTTAATTTTACCGACTGCTAGATACCTTCCTCACTCTGCTGTAGAAGTATATCAATGGTTGAAGCAACAATTATCACCTCTAGAAACTCAACCATTAACTTTTATTGCCTTTAGTGCTGGGGTGGTAGGAGGATTTGGCGCAGCGTTAGCTTGGCAACTAGAGGGAGGCAAAGTCAAAAGTTTTATTGCTGGAGATGGTTGGGGAATGCCTTTATTGGCTAGTTTCCCTATTTATCGTTTTAGTCACGACTACTTTACTCACTGGAGTTCTGCTATTCTAGGTGGAGGAGATCGAGGATTTTATGCCGAGCCTGGAGTGGAGCATTTAGACTTATGGCGATCGCCTGATAACTGTTATGGGTGGCAAATAATTAGTCCAGGTTGCAAAACTCGTTGCTCTGTAATAAGTTACTTGGAAAGCATTTTAAATTTCTAAAATCTCTAATATTAAACAGATTTAAACCTCCGAACATTTACATTTTTTAATCAGCTATTTCTCGACATGGAGAACAAAATAACTTATGTTTATAAGCTTAAAGATATAAATTAAGCTGGTTTTTGTTACATAGCAGACAATAGATTTTACAATAAAATAATAAGCAAGTTAAATAACGGATAGCAAGCGTGGTATCTACAAGTATCTCTAAAGCCTCACAATCAATTCAAACCTCCCAACGTCAGACAGGCGCATTTGCGCTAATGGACAGTTTGCGTCGTCATGGCGTAAAGCACATCTTTGGCTATCCTGGAGGGGCAATACTGCCAATCTATGATGAACTATATCGTGCCGAAGCCAGAGGACAAGTTCAGCATATTTTAGTACGCCACGAACAAGCTGCTGCTCATGCAGCAGACGGTTATGCTCGTGCCACAGGTAAAGTAGGAGTTTGCTTTGCAACTTCTGGTCCAGGAGCAACTAACTTAGTTACAGGTATTGCTACGGCACATCTGGATTCGATTCCAATGGTGGCAATTACAGGACAAGTATCCCGTGCCTCAATTGGTACTGATGCTTTCCAAGAAATAGATATTTTTGGTATTACTACTCCGATCGTTAAAAATTCCTATGTAGTGCGCCATGCCAAAGACATGGCAAGAATTGTTGCCGAAGCTTTTCACATAGCCAGTACAGGTCGCCCTGGACCAGTCTTAATTGATGTACCCAAGGATGTTGGCTACGAAGAGTTTGACTATGTACCAGTGCAGCCAGGAAAAGTCAGCCTGAGAGGATATAAGCCCACTGTAAGAGGAAATCCACGTCAGATTAATGCTGCACTCAAGCTTATTGCACAAGCAGAAAAGCCCTTAATGTATGTTGGTGGTGGGGCTGTAGCGTCTGATGCCCATGCTCAAATTAAAGAACTGGCAGAAAAATTTCAAATACCAGTAACTACTACTTTGATGGGATTGGGTTCTTTTGATGAGCATAATCCTCTGGCTGTAGGAATGTTGGGGATGCACGGCACAGCCTATGCCAACTTTGCCGTTAGTGAATGTGATTTATTGATTGCTGTCGGCTCAAGATTTGACGATCGCGTTACGGGTAAGCTAGACGAGTTTGCTAATCGTGCTAAGGTAATTCACATTGATATCGATCCTGCTGAAGTAGGTAAAAATCGTCTGCCTGAAGTGCCAATCGTAGGCGATGTGCGTAAAGTATTAGAGCAGATTCTAGAACGGGCAAAAGAAGCTGATTTTGGCTCTAATTTAGGGATAACTAAGCCTTGGCTGGATCAGATCAATCACTGGCGCGCAGAATATCCTCTACCTGTTCCCCAGCCTAAAGAGGGTTTGTCCCCTCAAGAAGTAATTGTTGAATTAAACAAGCAGGCTCCTCAAGCCTTTTACACCACTGATGTTGGTCAACATCAAATGTGGGCTGCTCAATTCCTTAAAAATGGCCCCCGTCGCTGGATTTCTAGCGCAGGTTTAGGCACAATGGGCTACGGCTTGGCTGCTGCCATGGGCGCAAAAGTAGCTGTACCCCATGAAGAAACTATATGTATTAGTGGTGATGCTAGTTTCCAAATGAATCCTCAAGAGTTAGGAACGCTAGCGCAGTTTAATATTAATGTTAAAACCGTAATTATCAACAACGGTTGGCAGGGAATGGTGCGTCAATGGCAGCAAACTTTTTTTGGAGAAAGATATTCTTCCTCTAATATGGAAATAGGTGCGCCAGACTTTAAAATTCTGGCTCAAGCCTATGGCATCAAAGGGATGATTGTACGCGATCGCGCTAAACTAGCCAGCGCAGTTGCCCAGATGCTGGCACATGATGGTCCAGTACTAATGGATGTGCGGGTAACTAAGAATGAAAACTGCTACCCGATGATTGCCCCTGGTAAAAGTAACGCTCAGATGTTGGGTTTACCCCAGAAGGAAAATAAAGCTGCTGAACACAAGAACTGTAGTAATTGTGGCGTAACTAATCCTGCCGCCAATAATTTTTGTCCTGAATGCGGCAGCCAACTTTAAGAAACTATGGCGATCGCCATAATGTCAATTGTAGAGGCGAATTGCGATTCGCCCTTACTCTAATTCCAACTTTAATGAAGGCATCAGTCGTTGCAAATTTTTGAGAGATTTTCCTTGCCAGGGATTTTTTTTCGCTCCAATCACTACCATCTGAATGTTCTTGGACTTACGAACTTTGATCACAAACTTAGAAAGAATACTAATTCCCGAACTGTTAAGAAAACTTAAATCTTTTAGATCTAAAACAATCTTTTCTGGTTCTTTTTGAGCAATACTGTCTAACAACTCGGAAATAGAGGCATATTCTTCTCCACCATTGAGGCGCAGCGAACCATCAAAGACAACGTTGTGAGATGTTTCGTCATAAATAATATTGTAATTTTCGGTTTTAATCTCCATAGTTATCTCAAAAAAACAATAATTGGATCTATATAACTAAATTGTTGATGATTTTAAATTACTCAAATCAAGACTAAATTAAGATATGTGATAACTATCTACGCTCATTAGGAATAAAAACCAAAATACATAATTAATAATTTGTAATTTGTTTTTGTAACTTACTTGTCAGTAACTAATCAGCCATTTTAGCCTTTAAAAAAATATTTGTATGGAAAAATCCAGGTTAAATTGCTAGCTGTACCATTGTAGTTACAGCTATTTCTGTAGGCTCTTGGGATAAAGATTCAAATTTCCATCCTAATTTTGCTCCATAATCATTGAGCATCGTTAACAATCCCAAGCCAGATGCTTCATAATTTTCGTCCAAGGCATTTTTCTCTAGTTGAGCAATGTATAGCTCTTGAGGATTTGCCTGAAGTAAAGTTTTAATGTGACTTTGAAATTTTTGAGTTTGCTCAGCCCGAATACTATTAGTTAGTTGAAAAGTAATTAAGTCTGGGTTGAGATGAATTTGAATACTTACCGGAAAAAGAGACATCTCCACACCGTATTTCATCGCATTTTCTAATAATTCATTGGCAATGTAGCTAACAGCACTTTTAACTTCTGCCTGTTTATCTGAATCTGGCTGCCGACAGCCATTACCTAAAAAAAAAGTGCTAAAATAATCAGCTAAAAAATCTGCTGACAAACAATTATTACGCCATCTCTGACGCAGAGGAATAGAGCCTGGAGAAAAGCTGAGGATCAAGTATTCTTGACTAGAAGGTAAATCTTGAATAAAGTCTCCCAGTATATTTTCCATGGTAATGTTACTAGTATTCATGTAAATAGTTCATATATAGTGAATTTCAAATTAACCCTAAAAGCTATCTTTGTTTCAATACAACTAGAGTGATGTCATCGTATACTTTCTCCACTCCAATATGCGATCGCACATCATGAATCACTGCTTGTCTAATATCCTTGGCAGACTGCTGCCAGTTTTGCTGTACCAGCCAACATAACTGCTCTAGTCCATAATGAACTCCCAAATGGTTTTCCGACTCTGTAATCCCATCGGTGTATAGTACTACCACATCCCCAGGATTTAAATGTACTTGAACTTGAAAGACAAAATCTTTAATTGTCTCTTCCAAGCCAATGGGAAATCCTAGATCGATTGTGTCTACCCTTTCGACTTCTCCTCCTGAGCGAACTACAACCATTTCTTCATGTTGACCACTAAGGCTAAGTACGCCACCGTGATAATCTACCAAACATAAAGAAAGATTTTTATCTGAATCCATACGCTGGACATTTTTGTAGATAGTCCGATTTAGCACTTCAAAAAACCGCTTAGGATCGGTTTCATTATTTTCCATTAAGGTACGAACTGCTGTTTGCACCATCAACATCAATACTCCGCTTTCTAAACCGTGTCCTGTGACATCGCCAATGCCAATAGTGATGCGCCCATGATGTTGCAACACATCATAATAATCTCCCCCAACTTCATCAGCAGGTTCCATAAACCCGGCAATTTCTAACTCTTCAATTTGACTAAGTTCTTTTTCTTTGGGCAACAACATCATTTGTAGACGTTGAGTCACTTCTAATTCGGCACTCAGACGAGTATTTTCAGCTAATAAACGGTTGTTAAGCTGGCTAATTTGCTCGTTTGCAGTAGCCAGTTGCGCTAGATAAGATGATTCTCGATCTCTTAGTCTTTTTTGCTCTAGGCAAGCACCTAATCTAGCTTTTAATAACGTGGGATTAAAAGGTTTCGCCAAATAATCTGCTGCACCCATTTCGATACATTTAATCACGCTATCAATTTCATCAAGAGCCGAAATCATGATCGTCGGAATATGTCGCCAAGAACTCGAACGAATCCATTTGAGGACTTCATAGCCATTAATTTCTGGCATAATAATATCCAGCAGAATTAAATCATAAATTCCTGTTTGAATCATTTTGATCGCCTGTTTGCCGTTAACTGCTGCAACAGCTTGATAACCCTGCGCCTGAACCTGACGAGCGAGCAAATCCCGATTGGCTGGATGATCATCAACAATCAAAATTTTATAGCTGCTAGTATCTAGAGGATCGTTATTGGCAGCGATTAGACTGGCTGAATCGAGAATAAAGTCTATTTCTAGAGAGTTATTTGTGGTTTGTGGGCAAACAGATGTTAGATAGTTGAGCTTCTTTTCAGAAATTGAAATATCGATCAAATTACTTATTTCTTGCAAGAGTTTATTGGCGGCGAGATCGATTTTCTTGATGTCGGCAAGAAAGTCTGTTTCTATTCGAGGAATCAACTGCTGGCAATAGCTGATTACCAACTGAGTTGGTTGTTCTAAAGCAATTTTTAGCTGAGGATTAGTGACAATCTTTCTTAAATCAAATTCACTGTCTATTGATGGCTCTGGATTTAAAAAACTATTAATAGAAACTAATAATTTAGTTCCACAGTCGTGAATTGACTCCAAATCATGCAGATATTCTACATCTGCCTCAAGCTCTTCAATTTCTTCTATCAGTATCTCACTGTAGCCAATGATGGCATTAATCGGCGTACGTAATTCATGGCGTAAATGAGCAAGAATGGATAACTGGGATTGACTATCTGTGGTCATAACATAGTTTCAGTAAACAAAAAATTAGTTAAATCACAATCACAAAGCTAAGTTACCTGGATAAAAGTTTCGATTTTAGTTAGCAAGCGAGATAGATCGATTGGTTTAGTATCATAATCATCACAGCCAACTTTCAAGACTTTTTCGCGATCGCCAGCCATAGCGTGAGCAGTCAAAGCAATAATTGGAATAGACTTAGTAGCGGGGTCTGTTTTAAGATTTTTGGTAGCTTCCCAGCCATCCATTATAGGTAAACTCATATCCATTAAAATTAAATCAGGAATTTCTAAACCAGCCTTTTCTACTCCTTCTGCTCCATTAACCGCTATTAATACTTCATAGCCTCGACGCTCTAAACGTCGCGAAAGCATATCTCTATTCATTTCGTTGTCTTCGATTAGCAGTATTTTGGACATAATTTTAAAGGAATTAACTTAGATACCTGACTATAATATTTAGATTTACGTAGAAACAATAGTAGAAATTGACTGTTGATTGACTGAATTTTGCTGACGAGAAATTACCTCATCTAAAAGATTTGTTACTTCATCTAATAATACTGAGCGTTGATATGAACCTTTCTCAAAAATTTTACTGACTCCTCCATTTAATTTCTGGCGATCCTTAGCGGTAATTGTTTTAGCCGTCAAAATAATTACAGGAATAGAGTGCCATTTTTGGTGCTGTTTAAGGCAGTGAACCAATTCAAAACCATCCATTTCTGGCATCATCAGATCGGTAAGAATCAACTTTGGTTCATAATTTTGTAACTTAATTAATGCTTCTCGTCCATTTTCTGCCTCGATTACTTTCCAGTCTTCTTTTCTCAATTGGCGACAAAGCATCTCTCTCACTCCAGGATCGTCCTCTACAACCAAGATCGAATCAGAATTAGAAACTGGTCGAAATTTATGCAGAATCATTTCTAATTTTCGACTATCAATTGGCTTTAGTAGGTATTCCGCAGCACCCAAGGCATAACCAAGATTTTGATCGTCTACCATCGTCATCATAATTACAGGAATATCTGCGGTTTGAGGATTAGCCTTTAGAGCCGTTAGAACTGACCAGCCGTCCATTCCAGGCATCATGACATCCAAAGTAATAGCCTCGGGGCGTAGGGATTTAGCCAGATCTATTCCTTCTAGACCGCTAAGAGCAGTTTTAATTTCAAATCCCTTTTTCTCAAAAAATCGCTGTAATAAATCGTGAACCGTAGGATCATCGTCTATGACTAAAATTGTATTTTTTTTGCTGAAGTCATGATCTGTCTTGATGAGAATACTTTCTTGAGACTGGTTAAATGGCTGCTTGCCTGAATCAATTACTTGAACTGGAAGACCAATAGTAAAGGTAGAACCTTTTCCTAACTCACTTTCTACCTCTATATCTCCCCCCATCATCTGACAGAATTTTTTGGTGATAGCTAAACCTAAGCCAGTTCCACCATACTTACGGGTAGTTGAAGCGTCAGCCTGACTAAAAGCTTGAAACAGTTTATTCATCTGTTTTGGAGTCATGCCTATGCCTGTATCAGTAACTTTGAAAGCAAGACATGGCTTATTTTCTAATGTGTAGGAGGTAACATCCAAGGTAATGATGCCATCTTTGGTAAACTTGCTGGCATTACTAAGAAGATTAAATAAACTTTGACGCACCTTAGTCAAGTCGGCGTGCATTACATTTAAGTTATCTGCCAGATTGTATTTGAGAGTATTGTTATTTTTTTTAATTAGAGGATGAATAGTAGATACTGTCTCATCGATCAAACTCTTAAGCTTAAAAGTTTCTAAGTACAATTCCATTCGACCCGCCTCAATTTTTGAAAGGTCAAGAATATCGTTAATTAGAGTGAGGAGGTGTTTACCTGCGCCATGAATCTTTTTGAGATCGGGAATAAAATCATCTTGTCCGATATCTTCTGCTTCTTCCATGAGCATCTCGCTGTAGCCAATAATGGCATTCATGGGAGTACGTAGTTCATGACTCATGTTGGCTAAAAACTGGCTTTTTGCCTGGTTGGCTTTTTCTGCCTCAGTCATGGTCTTTGCCAATTCGGCGGTTCTTTCTCTAACTCTAATTTCTAAATCTTTTTTTTGCTGTACTAACTCTACTTGAGCCTGGCGCAGAGTTTTCAGAGTCCGAGAAAGCTTGTTGGTTCGCTCTTGAACACTAATTTCTAATTCTTGATTTAACTTGAGCAAAGAGCCTTCTACTCGTTCTCGTTGCAGAATCTCTTTTTTAAGCATTCGATTTTGCCCTTCTAACGTTCGAGCAAGATTGCGAAGCTGTAGCTGTACTCTAACTCTGGCTAATACTTCTTCTCGCTGAAATGGCTTAGTTATATAATCAACAGCACCGACCGAAAAACCTCTAACCTTATGCTCAGTATCAGATAAAGCAGTCATAAAAATGATCGGAATATCACAAGTGTCAGAATTAGCTTTGATTCTTTGACAAGTTTGATAACCATCTATTCCAGGCATCATCACATCTAAGAGAATTAACTCTGGTTTATAATACTGCACCTGCTCGATCGCGGTTTCCCCATCAATTGCCACTGCAACCTGAAACCCTTCTCTAGTTAAAGTTTCGGATAGAACTTCTAAGTTATTGTGATTATCATCTACAATTAAAATATTGTTATCTTTGATGTTTTGGCTCACTTTTTAAACTCCTTTAATATTTGATATTTGAGTAAATTTGCCATAGTTGGGTAAAGTCGCAGTAGTTTTATAAATATTGTTCAATAAAAGATTTTATTTCTCTTAATTTAAATCCCTGAGCTAACAGTCTTAATCTTTGAACAAACGGTATGAATTTAGAGTTTAGTTTTTCGATACGTTCTATTTCGTTAAGCAAGTCATTAATTAAACCTTTGCGACTCAAATCATAAAGTAAAGATATATCTTGAATTGAAGGTGGAACAACTGCGGGGAATTGAGGATCTAAAGCAGTTTTCTCAGCTTTTTTGTTTAATTCTGCTTGTCCTTGGTAGATCCACTCTAGGTTTAGATGTTTTTGCAAAGACTCCAATAAAACTTCTTTTTTAATGGGTTTAGGTAGAAAGTCATCTGCTCCCGCAGCCAAGCTTTTCTGGCGATCGCTTTCAAAGACGCTAGCAGATGAAACAATCACCACTAGTTCTGAAGATATTTTTGATGACTGACGTAACTGACTAAGCATCTGATGACCATCCATCACAGGCATAAATAAATCAGTGATAATTACATCTGGTTGAAACTCTAATGCTTTGGTCAAGCCTTGTTGCCCATTTTCAGCCTCTAGCATCTTAAAGCCAATTGGCTCTAACAAGTTAACTACCACAGAACTGTTTTCCCAGCGATCGTCTACCACTAAAATGTGACGTTGCTCTCCCTCATAACCAACAATGGTGGATGTATCAGCGCTATGAAAAAGCTGAGAGGTTTCAGTCCAAGACTCAGTTTTTCTTAAATTGACATCAAACCAAAAAATACTACCTTTATCTAATTCACTGCTTACCTTAAGCTCACTTTCCATCATCTCAACAATTTGATGACTAATAGCTAAACCTAAACCAGTACCTTCTGCTTGCTTTTCAAGGCTGCCTACTTGTTCAAAAGGTAAAAAGATTTTGGTTAACTGTTCTTGACTCATTCCGACCCCAGTATCTTGAATAGAGAAACGAATAGCTTCATTGTCTATTTTTTGAACTTTGAAAATAACCGCACCACGTTCGGTGAACTTAATTGCATTACCAAGCAAATTAATTAATACTTGTCTTAAACGTTTGTCATCCCCTTCCACTCCTAGAGGCAATCCCTCATCTGCTTCATAAATCAACTCAATTCCTTTTTGTTCAGCTTTAATAGAGCAGATTTCTAATAATCCCTGTACAAAAGATGGAAAATGAAATTCTGACAGGTGAAGCTCAGTTTTTCCTGCCTCAATCTTTGATAGGTCAAGAATATCGTTAATCAGAGTCAACAAGTGAGTTCCACACTGATTAATAATTCCAATTCCTTTTTGCTCTTTTTCTGACAGCGTTCTCGACTGTCTAAGGATTTGAGCGTAGCCTAAGATACCATTGAGGGGAGTACGTAATTCATGACTCATATTAGCTAAAAACTCACTTTTTGCTTGGTTAGCTTCATTGGCAACTTTTTTAGCGTTCTCAGCCTGATGTTTTTCAGCAAACTGTTCCAATCTCATACAAATATCTATAATAGTTGTTTCCAAACTTGGCTCTAGATTGCTAAACTCGCGGCTAAAAAACTCAAAAGTCCGAATTATTTTTTTTTCGTATTTAATTGGAAAAATAAAAACTCTTCTCAATCCAACTTCATAAGCACAATCGTATTTTGAACAATTAGCTAGATTAGTAATGTCTTTTACCCATACTGACTTTTCCCCTAGTTCATATAAATACGCTAGGCTATTATCCTCACTAAGCTGAATGATGTTGGTGGCTGCTTCAAAGGCAGCATATAAATCAACATCTGCTGTCCAAAAACTTTTAGCCTTGTACGTATTGGTTATCTGCTCGACTTCCCATAAAACACCTACTTGACAATTGAGAACTTTACCTATGGTGGCTAAAGCTTTAGTAACAGCTTCTTCAAAACTAGAAACTTCTTCTAAAATTTTAGTTATTGAATATTGAATTTGTAGTTTTTCATTAGTTTGATTTAGCTTGATTTTTTGTTCGGTTAGCTTATTTGTCAGGTTTTTACTATCAAATAAAGCCGTATTTTGAGCTTGAACTAAAAACAGATAATCCACAACTGGATCGTGAACAGCAAAGTCTTTAAGAGATAATTTAAACGTTTTTAAAGATTCTAGATCTGTCATCCAAGGCGATCCTAAAAAAAAGACTATATCTTGCTCTTCAACAAAAATCATTTGTCCTTTTAAAGGCATATCATTAGTGAGTGATTTCAACAAAAATAAAGAATTAATTTTCTTGAGAATTAGCTCAAACTTTAGAGATATTTTGGGACGCTCAGGATAAAAATGATCGCTAAGAAAACTGCCGAAAGTAATTTGTGGATAAAGTCTAATAAGTACTTTACCTATCTGGACAATTTCTAAATTTCGCTTGAAAACTAGATGAAAGGGGAAAAGTTTATTTAATAATTCTGGTGAGAAACCATAGTTATAAGGAAGTTGTTTATTTGTTGAGTCAGTTGGATTTAACATTACCTTGGAGGAAATCCCTAAAAATTAAAATTAAAGATGAAGGCTTTTAGCATTCATCCTTCTTTAAAAACTAAGATTAAATTTACTGTTCTAGATTACGTGGCTGATATTTAACTGAAAATTCATCACAGTCATGTCCATCCTCACGACTTTGAGTTTGCACAATCTCTACATCGGTATCAAATCTTTCTCCTAAACCTTTGACTAAACCATTAACCATCGGCGCAAGACCCTGACGATGAGAATAATATTTTAATTTGAGCGGAGGAAACGACGAGGTTTCCTCGCCATGTTCCACTCCGCTGTTAAGAGAATCTGATTCTTGTTCTTCTTCACATTCAACAAGTCGATTGGACTTGCGCCCCTCGGCGACGCGTCTCTCGACTTCAAAAGAAGGAGGCTGTAGCCTGGGAAAAATAACGCCGACGCGGGCATGCATATCGTCTAAATTTTCTAGAAATTCTGGTAAAGTATCACCACTCATATCCAACATTTCACCATACCCTTCTTGAGCGGTATATTTAACCCAATATTCACCAAAAGCCTCCATAATATCATCAGCAGAAATTTGGAGAACTTCACTGGCAGCTTTTACCAATCGGTGAGTTACATCATCAGGATAACCTTCCATACTGACAAATGTTTCTAAACCTAAATCCGCTTTTTGTTTTATTTCTTGCCAAACCTTTTCGCCGTAATTGCTGCAAACCATATCTTCAATAGCTTTATTTACCAGACCATACATAACTATGTATTTCCTCAACTTGAAATGGGTTATATCTTATAGATACCCAAATCACTTTGCCTAGATAACATCTGGTAGCCAAAAATTAAAAATCCGCTTATATTAAAGTAATTTAAAAACTAATATAAGCGGATAAAGCTAACTTTTATGGCTATATTTTTTGGGTTTTAAAACATATTTGCAACTCGATAACCTTTTAAATAAAACCCATTATTTTTTTTCATTTTGGCTTCTTCAATTGTTTCGTCAAAAACTACTAGCTTTTCACTGCCAAACTTGAGCCACTCTAAGTAAGGAATACTCATGTCTTCCTCTATACCAACTTGATTAGAATCAACCATTGCGCGGAAAGATTCATTAAACTTCCTCCGAAAACGAAAGTCTACAGAAATTCTCAATCCGCCAGATTGATGTCGCACGGTCTGGTGTAGTCCCCGCGCGTCGTTAAAATACATAGTTCCTAGTTTGAGCTTGGCATTTTTATATTTAGTTGCCATGCGTATATCCCTGCCTTCATCAAAGCTAGACATTACTCTCATTGCAGGAAGCTCCATTTCTGGTAGCATTTCCCCAGCTTCAATGGTAATGTGATCGATGTCACCAAATATTGGTAAAACTACAACTGTGGCATCTGCTGGAACTCCAGCCCAAACGTCACTATGCACTTTAGAACTGGTAAAAGGAAGCTTGGCTTTTTCAGGATCGCTTTGACCGTAAACCATTCGTAGATTAACTGGCAGATCGACAGCATCAATCAGATCGTTGGCTCCTAACTGGTAAAATGCTTTAGCAATGCTCTTTTGAAAAAGATTAAATTCGAGAATATGTTCCCTTTTAGGAGCTAACAATCCTGTACCTGTGTAGTTGGCTAGGTTTTTTCGTTCTGCCATTAGTTTTTCCAGCATTTCTGCTTCGGAAAGAATGATGGGACTACCCAAACAGGCGGAGATATAATTGGCAGCAGCAAACCGAATCTCTTGAAAAAGTTCTGACTTGAGTTGATGTTCAAAAAGCAGTCGATATTGCTTCGGTTTATTAGCAATTCTAGCGGCTAATTCATTAAAAAGGCGATCGCCTTCTTGGGAGAAAGCTAATGCTTGGCTTTTGCCGATCTCAGTATCTAATTTGATAACAGCAGCATCTTGGAAAGTCGATGATAGGTTAGCTATTTCACGCTCAATACCATCAAAAAATCCAACTCTAGCATCCATTGCCTCCAAAATAGCACGATTGATATCAGTAGCCTGTTCAGAATCGATAATTTTTTCTTCTAGTACCACAGCCATATTTTTGGCATGATCTTCATCTATATCAATGTGCAGATGAAAGAAAAGCAGATCGTCTTCGGTAAATGAACCTGCACTAATAATTCCTGAGCGAAGTTGAGTATAAAGAGTATTAACGATTCCTTCTGAAGCAAAACAAACTGCTCCTACTGCTGCCAAGTAGCCATATTCTCCAGCCAATTTTAAATAGGTGTCAATTAAATTTTGAGTTTCAGGCGTAGCAGGAGTTGCATCTAAAGTTTGGTCGTCAATACCCAAGGCTCTAGTAAAACGTCGATATAGTTCTGGATGAGCCATGTTAGGATTACCTAAGCCTGTTTCGTCCAGCAAATTCTCCGTAATGACCATCTGAGAATCAAGATCCGAACAATGAGCCAAAATATCAGAAAGAATTAGGCAAAACTTATTACAAAATTTATACATTTGAACTGCCAGAATCTTCACCTCATCCATATTTAGATTTTGGGTACGGCATCGGGTTAAGAACTGATGATTCCATAAAGGATGATTGAGTGTAACTTGACGGAATGTATTTATAATTGGTATTGATAAGTTTAGTGTTTTCATTTGGATATCTCAAAAGCAACGTGAAGTGGTAGGTTGACAATAGGTGAAAAGAATTCGTTATCAAGTAGAAGATGCTCTGGCATAACATGAAGTTCTTTGACTACTGGTAAGCTAGAGAAGCCAGCATTTCTCAGAGTCTCGAAATAATCTTGAAATGTCTTGTGAACAAGCTGCACGTCCAACCAAGAGCCATCTCGTTTCCATATACGACCAGGAAATAGCTGGTTTCTACCGCTAAAATAATTTCTTTGCTCTACTTGGAAATAGAATGGGGGTTCTTTGTGTCCCATATAGGGTAGAAGTGGATGTGGAACGCTGAATACGAACTGACCACCAGGACGCAGTACTCTAAGTACTTCAGACATACATTGTTGAGTTTGCTCAACCGTTAAATAGTTGAATAGAAAAACGGCAACTACCAGATCGAGGTCGCCATCAGCTAATTGACTTAGATCTGTCGCGCAGTTAGCTTCATAACTAATACCCAAAGGTTCTTTAGCTTCTTGGGCTTTAGCTGCTGTAATCATTTCTGCGGACAAATCGATACCATGGACTGACTCAGCATTACGCCGACGTAGTTCACGACTGCAATAGCCTTCTCCACAACCAAGATCGAGTACTTTCAATCCTGCAATGGGTTCGCACATCTCGATAATTGCTGGTCGAGCCGTAAAATCTGACAAAGAAGTAGGTTCAGTTCTTACCCAACGAAGTGCGGTCTCGTCATATAGTTTTTTAGTTTCAAGATTTTCAGCTACCTGTAGCTCAGAATCTTGGTTATTTTCTATATGAGATAAAGTAGAAAATATTTTTCTTGCTGGAAACATAACAATTTTCTTATTTGATTTGAATGTTCTTTACAGTAATTACGGAGATATTAATAAGCAAGAAATGATTAAAATCACATCTTTCTTAAAAATATCTGATGTATTTTTTATTTATGTTATTGATAATAGGAAAGTTTAATTTTCTTTTCTCTATGGCGATTATCTACGTTTGGAAATAAAAAAACTGTGATTTCAATAAATAAAAGCTAATTTCAAGATCATTGACAAAAATAGGAAAAATAGATAAGAAATAATGACTTTACTAAAAATAAATATTTTTACTGAGCAATAAAAATAGGTTTTTAAATTTAAGATAAATTATCAAGTAATAAATATATTGTTTTCAATAAAAAAGAGAACTAGTGCGATCGCCATCACAAAATAGAATTAATTTAGCTATCAAACTGTCAGGCGTTTGATTTAATTAGCTTATTAATCCTGTAGAAGTAATGATCGAGAATTTAAACAAAAAAGCAGTCCTGTATCATTGCCTGCTTGAGCAATTCTTGATATTTTGCTCCACTAATTACATGAGAGCCAAAACGCTCTAAATGAGGATTTTGCATTTGAGCATCAAAGACAATATATTTTCGGTGACGCAGATGCTCGACTAGTTTGACCATTGCCACTTTTGAACCTTCGCTAAGGCGATAAAACATCGATTCACCGATAAATGCTCCTTTGATCGCAATACCTAATATTCCGCCTGCAAGCCGATCTCCCTGCCAAGTTTCAAAACTATGCGCCCAGCCTGCCTGATGTAAAGCAAGGTAAATTTGGATTAAATCTTCAGAAATCCAGGTTGTGTCGCGATCAGCGCAGCCTTCACAAACTGATTTAAAATCCCGATCGATTGCTACAGAGAAACGTTCTTGGTTCAATACGCGTTGTAAAGATTTCGGGTAACGAAAGCGATCGTCTAAAGGTATCAAGGTACGCTGGCGACTAGAATACCAGTCCAATCCATCATCATCAGACATTAAAAAGTAACCCTGACTATATCCTTCAACAATTGAAGAAACATCAATTTTCATCTTTAGTACTATTATCTATTTCTAAATGGAGATGTTTCAATTTAAAAATAACTGTATTAAATTATTAGTTACTCATAATATTAAGTAATTTAGGACTTCTATAAATTCAACATAACAGAACAAACTATGAAAGACTCTCCTCAACCAATTGCTCCCATCACTTTGCCAGATGTAAAGCATCCAGAAAAAGAAGAAGAATGGCTCAAAAAGTCTTTACACAAGTGGCTAGATGAGGAGTTTTTACCCGAAACGATTAATGGCAAAATAGCTCAAAGAGCATCAAAGATCTTTGTACGTCAGCGTATGGAGGGAGAAAATGACTTGGGTTCATTAGTGATTGCTATCATTGCTGAAATGCGAGCTTTTGATTTTAGTCGCAGTTTTTATAGCGAATTTGCCGTCGCTAATGCCGTAAGTGATTTAATTTTAGCTAGTCTAGGTATAGATCGCTGTTGCGGTGGATAACTTCAATAATCATTGAGCAATGAGCAAATTTAACTGGACAAATGATTGGAAAAATCGGGCATCAAAAAATATAGATGATGCTACGCGACATTTAAAAAATTTACTTCCTGTCGATCGAGTTGCTAAAAAGGCAATGGACTGGTTTAGCGTTAGTGATGAAAAAGTAGCAGAGATTCTTACTACCGTTAGAGCCAAATTGCCTACCACAGAAGCATTATTAATTGGGAAACCTCAAGCTGGCAAAAGCTCAATTGTTCGAGGTTTAACGGGAGTATCAGCAGAAATTGTCGGACAAGGATTTCGCCCCCATACTCAAAATACGCAAAGGTATGCTTATCCTTCAGAAGATCTACCTTTGCTTATCTTTACAGACACTGTGGGATTAGGAGATATCAATCAAAATACCCAAACTATTATTGAGGAACTAGAACAAGAATTAAAACAGGAAAGTCAATGTGCCAGAATTCTAATTCTGACGGTTAAAATCAGTGACTTTGCAATCGATACTTTACGACAGGTAGCCGAAGAGTTACGCCGAAATCATCCGACTATTCCTTGTTTATTAGTAGTGACTTGTTTGCATGAGGTTTATCCTAGCGATGTGGGAGATCATCCAGAATATCCCCCAGATTATGAAGCTGTCGAGCGCGCTTTTGGGGCAATTAAAAAAGACTTTGGGCAGCTTTGCGATCGCGCTATTTTAATTGACTTCACTTTAGAAGAAGACGAATACAATCCAACTTTCTACGGTTTAGAAGCGTTAACAGATGCTTTGGCTGAATTGCTTCCAGAGGCAGAATCCCGAACAATCTATCAGCTACTAGATAATACTGGTGGAGATGAACTAGGCAACCTTTATCGAGATACCGCCCGACGTTATTTGGTAGCCTTTTCTACTATTGCTGCAACCTTGGCTGCTGTTCCTTTACCTTTTGCCACCATGCCTGTTTTAACTGCATTACAAATATCTTTAGTAGGACTATTAGGCAAACTGTATGGACAGACTCTATCTCCTTCTCAAGCCGGAGGAATTGCTAGTGCGATCGCTGGTGGCTTTTTTGCCCAGGCTATAGGCAGAGAACTTATTAAATTCATTCCTGGTTTTGGTAGCGTCATCGCAGCATCATGGGCAGCAGCTTATACTTGGTCTTTAGGAGAGGGTGCTTGTGTATATTTTGGAGATTTGATGGGGGGTAAAAAACCCGATCCTAAAAAAATTCAGTCAGTCATGAAAGAATCTTTTGCCTCTGCCAAAAAGCGATTTAAAAACGTTCAGAAATAGTGAATATTTTTTAGAGAAATAACAAAAGTTTTAAAACCCTGAGATATTTGTCATAAAAGGCTTTGAGAAAAATAGCCCAAGAAATATAAATAAAACATTAAATACTATCCTGAAAATTGGCTGACTATATTTATCTAGTCAGCGGTACACCGCCTTGAAAAGGAGGAGCGACCCCCCTAAAGGGTTCAACAGTTTGCTCAACGGGGGGAACCCCCGCAACGCAACTGTCTCACCGCGTCGCCGTCAGGCGCAAGGGAACGCGCAAGAAATGCGGTGTACCGCTGACCGCCTTCCGCAGTCAATAAATTAAGGATAGGTAAAAATAAGCAAGAAGTAGAAGTAGAGGTGAGCTTTTGTCATATATAAGTCTGCGCTGACCGTTTTCCGCGGTCATTAACATAACCTAATCATATCAAGATAGACACAACCGCAAAAGTGATCTATGTTGTTGGCATTATTTAATTATGCGTTGATAATTGTCTAAAGGACTGATATCAAGAATATAAGCTTTGTTTTCTCTTTTAAAGCCTATAAGAGATTTTTATCCTCAATTTACTTATTGAAATTATGCACACTGCTTCTGCTAAAATTTTAGTCGTAGATGACGATCCTGCAATTCGTAATCTAATATATCGTTTTCTTAGTCAAAAAAACTATTTGCTTGAGTCGGCTGAAGATGGGCAAACTGCGTTAAAAGTTTTTGAACAGTTCAATCCAGATTTAGTAATACTTGATGTTAATCTTCCAGACGCATTAGGGTATAACTTATGTGAGGAAATGCAGCGTCATACTGATGTGTTTATTCTGATGCTCACCAGCCGTGCTGATGCTGCTGACAAGAAGGAAGGATTTTTGAAGGGTGCTGATGATTATCTCACTAAGCCTTTTGATCTTCAGGAATTAGAGTATCGAGTAAAAGCTATTTTAAAAAGGCAAAGAACAGTTACAACCTCGGAAAAGCAACCATTAGTATTCAGCAATATGATTATAGATCCAGTTCGCCGAGAAGTAAAAATAAACGATAAGTTAATTTTACTTACGGCGTTAGAATTTGATTTACTACATTTTCTCGCTACTCGACCTGGACGAGTCTGGCGAAGAGATGAGCTAATTCAAAATGTTTGGGATTATGATTATGTTGGCGATCAAAGAGTTGTGGATGTTCACATAGGTCAAATTCGTAAGAAAATTGAGGTTGATGCTGCTGAACCTTCTTTTATTCAAACTGTACGTGGCGTTGGCTATAAGTTTGAGGTAGATGCAACTCCGAGTGTCGTGTAAAAAGTGTTGTGTACAAAAATCTTTGATTAAATCTTTTAATTAAAAGTATTAATAATTGCTTCTTTGATTGCTTGTTGTTGCTCACTGTCATAACCCCAGCGTTGTAAAAAGTCTTGATAATCTCCCTTTCCAGCTTCAATTGCCGTTTGTAACTTTTGCAATTCGTTTTCGATGGACTCTGATTTAAGAAGTTGAATTAAGTTGCTGCTACGCTGTTGAACTTTTTGTGAACCTTTAGTGTTTTCTAAATCGTCCTGGCGATTGTGAGCAATAATCATCGCTGAAGACATAGCTAGATTTTTAACCAATAGTTCGCTGACTATTTCTAGAGAAGATTTTAAAGCATCGATCACTCCTGGAGAAGGATTATCTGCTAGAGTAAGATCACTGGTTAAGTAAGCCACAAAAAAACCCCTTCCTCCTTTTTTATTCTTGATGATGGATGTTACTTCTTGTTCAATTTCAGCTTCAGTTAACTGAGAAGTATTCATGTTATTCATGAGGGCTTGAGTGGTGGCGATCGCCTGGGGAAATGATAACGTTTGATTTGTCATATACTTTAGATGTAAATTATTTGCTAAAACCGCGCATTTTACCTGGGTTGAGTAAGCCGTATGGATCTATCTTCTGTTTAAAAGCTACTTTGTGCGGATCGATCTGTTTGTTGCCGCCGTCTTCAATAGTATAAACGTGGGGATTGGCAATAAATGCCCCTTGAGATTCATGATTGCGAATAATTTCATTTAACCTAGCTTCGGTAGTGTAGCGAATTAGCTGCAACCCCGCAGGGACAGCTTTGTCTCCCGCTCGTAAAAATTCTAGATGAATCATAATTTCATCCCCAGCTTGATCCAGTTGCTCTAGTCTATCGATGGTGAAGTAGAAAGTTTGTAAATAGGTTAGGTTGCTATCGACATTGCGAACATGAAGAGTAGTGTGATTCCAGGTAAACTCTAATAAGCTCGTACCTTTGATTGCTTCAGATGCCGTTTTGCTATAGGTTATTTCTCCTTGATATTCTCTGACTAAATCTTGGAGAGGAGCAAAATCATACTCCGACACCATCAGCAAAGCGCAATGTTTTCCTGCGGGTAAATAGTTTTGTAGGGCAGCAAAATAGCGAGTAATTGGTGCAGCATGAATACTAACTAGTTTTTTGACAATGCCGTTACTGTCGCTTAATGCCTGTCCAAACTTAGCAGCAGTCATAAAGTCAGCAAAGACGACAATTACTTCTTGCCAAGGATAAGCAGGGGCTAGGGCAATCTCCAGTTCGGTAATAATTCCCGTTGTACCATAAGCATGAAGCACTTTTTTAACTTCATCTCCAGACAGTTCCATAACTTGAGGCTGTGTTTCTAAAGTTACGATGCGTACTCGTCTTAGATTACCGCGATCGCTAATTTGTCCATAGTTAACCGAACCCATGCCCGCACTACCACCACCAATGAAGCCACCAATGCTAGCTGTACGATAGGTAGAAGGAGCCATACGCAGTTCCCAACCTATTTCTCTGGCTTTTTTATCAAAAGCTGCCATCTTAACTCCTGGCTGCACACAGGCTATTCCAGACTTCAACCATTTAATTTGATTCATTTTAGAAGTGTCTAAGATAATGCCACCTTCTAGCGGTATGCACTGACCATAATTGCCTGTTCCAGCACCTCTAACTGTTAAGGGAATTTTGTGCTTGACGCAAGTATGTGCAACTTTTACTACTTCCTCTTCTGTAGTTGGAAAAACCGCTAATTCTCCCCGCTTATTCTGCAATTGCTCTGTGAGAATAGGGCTGAAGTGATAATAATCTAAAGATAGTTTAGCTAAACGATCGCGATCGCTAACTGTTTCAATTCCTTCTAATTCCTGGGCAATCTCTTGATAATTTATATTTGTTTTAGTATTCATTACTGTCTCCCTCGCGCACAGTTGCGGCTAAAGCCTTACTCTTGCGTCTATCAGCGACGCGGTGAAATAATTGCGTTGCGGTGAAGCAGTTGCGTTGGGCGGGTTTCCCGACTTGAGCAAACTGCTGAACCTTTTAGGGGGTCGCTCGTCTAACTGCTCTAACTGTCCAGTACAGACAAGGCATGCCTTGTCTCTTCTAAAAACCGTTTTTAAATTTTTCCCCTTGATTTATTGGAGTGCTAAGGCTAGATCCATTGCTATTTGCAGGACTTCCCTTATACTCAGAACTAGGCTGCTGCAATAATATATATATACCACCAATAGTTAAAGTAATCACAGCGATCGCCAAGCTAGCGATTTCTAAAATAGAAATATTTCTATACTTTGGCTTTTTGGCATTTAGCTGAGATTTAATCTGACTTTGTTCAGATAGATTTACTTTTACTGGCATCAATTGATGATCTAAAGCAACGCCATGACCTATATTTTGTCCTCTATCACTGGTATTTTGATTGATGGCATTGACAACTACGGGTGAAGAGATAATATTTTTAGGCTGAACTGCTTCTGAAGTTTCCCAATTTATATTTTCATTAACGGCAATCGACTGATTTTCCACTTCAAGATCATACAGAGTATCTAGAGCTTGTAAAACTTCTGTTGCCGACTGATAACGCTCATCAGGTTGATACTTTGTCATTTGAGTCAGCACTTGAGCCAATTGGAGACCAACATTAGCTAAAGATTCCCAAATTAATTCTCCTTTTTCATCATCTTCTAAATCTATAGGCACAATTCCTGTAAGTGCCTGGATGCCAATTACGCCTAACGCATATAAATCACTTGCGGGTAGAGGCTTTCCTCTAGCTTGTTCTATAGGCATATAACCCTGTGTCCCCACTGCCACTGTTAATTGATTAGCATTTGCTTGTCCATGTAATACCTCTTTAACTGTACCGAAATCTACTAAGACTAATTTGTTGTCAGAATCACGGCGAATCAAATTGTCTGGTTTAACATCACGGTGAATTACCCCTTGAGAGTGAATGAATTGTAAAACATTCAAACCATCTTTTAACAATTCAACAACTTGTGTTTCTGTCCAAGCTTGGGCAGTAGTTAACTTTTGGACAAGAGTTTGACCTTTAATATATTGCTGAACTAAATAAAACTTTTCTTCTTCTTCAAAATAAGCTAGAAGCTTAGGAATCTGTTCGTGATGTCCTAATATGTGCAGAGTAGACGCTTCAGTGTAAAACAAACGACGAGCTACTGCTAAAAGCTTTGAGTCTTCACCGCTAGGAGACAGTTGTTTAACAACACACTTATTTTTTCCTGGTAGCTGAGTGTCTTCTGCTAAATATGTTTTGCCAAATCCTCCCTTAGCAATATACTCAATAACTTTATAGCGAGAGCCTAAAATTTTTCCCTTCACAGTCGAGTACAAATTTAAATTTTGTGATCGTCAAAGTACAGGGATATATTAATACCAAATAAACAAATTCATGATAATTAAATCTTTTCAGTAAGACAACGACTTGTATTCTAGGTGACGATCGCTAACTTCTGAAATACGACGAGCATAATCAAGGCTTTAAATCATACTTTATTAGAATAAGAATTACTTTATTATTTGCTCTTAATTTGAATGTTAAAGACTATAAGCAGAATGTTAGGCGGATTTGGAACTCTTAGCGGTGCTACTTATCCTTTTAAAGCCCTGATAACTTTTATTAAAAATCCTCGCCTGATTAAATATATTGCTATGCCGATTATGGTCAATATTATAGTGGCGATCGCTCTATATAGCGGTCTGCTTTTTTTCGGATTACAGATTGTTAATGATGTCCAAACAGATATTACTCTCTGGCTAAACCAATTAGTTACTAATTTGCCTCAATGGTTAGGGTTTCTGACTTATCTGGTGGCTGGCTTAATTGCAGTTGTCCGTTTACTAATGGTGCTTCTACTTTTAATTGCTACAGGCTTTATATTAACTCAGTTTGGCGTATTACTAGGCGCACCTTGGTATGGTCAATTGTCAGAACAGTTAGAAAAAACTTTCACTGGCAAGGTTAAACTGATTGAATTAAATATAGCGAACGATTTAGCTAGAGCGATTTTATATGAATTAAAAAAGCTCGTATTAATTGCTTTAGTGGGTATTCCTTTATTATTAATCAGCTTTTTTCCTGGAGTAGGTACTGTCGTTTCTAGTATTGGTTCACTTACCTTAACTACTACCATTGTCTGTCTAGATTTTTTGGATTCCTGTTTAGAAAGAAGAAGACTGAGTTTTCGCCAAAAGCTAGGTATTGTTTACAAATGTCTGCCTGCTAGCGGTAGCTTTGGCTTAGTCTGTTTGGGATTAATTAGTATTCCTTTACTGAACTTAATTACTATTCCTTTATGTGTTGCATCAGGAACATTATTTATTTGCGATCGCGTTAAAACAACCGCAAGGTAATGATTTTAGATTTATACTGAATGGACTAATTATTGAACCAATAGAGATTTTGAAATTTAAGATTTTACCCAATATTCCTGATAATGTTTGGGTTTTAGGATTCGTTAGTCTATTGACAGATATAAGTACTGAGATGATTCATTCGGTACTTCCTTTGTTTCTAGTTTCTTCTTTGGGCGCAAATCTATTTACTGTCGGTTCAATTGAAGGAATTGCTGAATCCACAGCTTCTATTTTAAAAGTCTTTTCTGGTGCTTTAAGTGATTATCTAGGAAAGCGTAAAACTTTAGCTATAGCAGGTTATGGATTATCAACCCTGGTCAAACCATTGTTTGCCGTGGCAATTAATCCAACTTGGGTTTTAGTTGCTCGTTTTGGCGATCGCCTGGGCAAAGGAATTCGGGTTGCGCCTCGCGATGCTCTAGTTGCAGATGCTACTGACATAGCTAGTCGTGGTGCTGCTTATGGTTTTCGCCAATCCCTCGATACTATTGGCGCATTTTTAGGTCCTTTAGCTGCTTTCAGCTTGATGTCTGTATCTGGGCAAAATTTCCGACTTGTGTTTTGGTTGGCTGTCCTACCTGGAATTTTAGCTGTAGCTCTCTTGGCAAAAGGGATCAAAGAACCAAAATCTATGGTTACTCAACAGCGAAATAATCCCTTGAACTGGGCATCATTGAGCAGCTTGGGTAAAAATTATTGGTTGCTAGTGCTAGTGGCATTATTGTTTAATTTAGGCAACTCCAGTGATGCTTTTTTGTTGCTACGAGCCGAGCAAATTGGTATTGCTGCTAACCTCATACCGCTTACTTTGGTGGTTATGAATATAGCCTATTCTCTCAGTGCTTATCCCGTAGGTTTATTATCCGATCGCATTGGTCGAATAGGTTTATTCAGTAACGGAATATTATTATATGCTTTAACCTATCTTGGCTTTGCCTTTGTCAATCATACTTGGCAAGTTTGGCTCTTATTTGGCTTGTATGGACTTCATCAGGGCATGAGTCAGGGTGTCTTATTGGCTTTTGTAGCCGACCGAGTTCCCGCAAATTTAAGGGGAACGGCTTTTGGCGGAATCAACTTGGCTACGGGAATTGCGCTTTTACCAGCTAACCTAATTGCAGGAAGTTTATGGGAGGCTGTTAGCCCTCAAGCAACTTTTGTCTGTGGCAGTATCTTTGCTTTAATCGCGATCGCTTTACTATTAATAACAGTCAGATAATCTGTTACTTCAAAAGTTAATACCCCGCCAAAATAGGCAGAGTATTAACTTTTGATAAGCAAAAGCAAGATTACTTAAGATATCAGTTTTGCAGAATTATTTTGTTTGGGTTTCGCCTTCAATATAAATGAAGAGAAGAGCCATAGAAATTGCTGCGCTTACAATGCCCACGAAAGGTACCATAGCCACAGGTAACCAGGAAGCTGCATAATCGCCAATCATAGTTTACTTTCCTATTTTGGATGAGAACGTTAACAACATGGATATTACTGCTAAGGCTAACCCCAATAGGTTTAGTTATAAAGATTCTTAACAAAAAGCGAACTTAAACCAAGATAGAGTGATGCTATTTAAAGGATTCGTACAAACACAAACTTTAGGAGAAATTGAATCTTTATGAACGAATATAATGCAATTCAGCCCGATGGAGATCCACAAATCGGCAATTTAGCTACTCCTCTTAATTCTTCCGACTTTAGCAAAACTCTAATCCGCAATTTACCTGCCTACCGCGATGGGTTAGCACCATTTCGCCGTGGTTTGGAAGTAGGTATGGCTCATGGATATTTTCTATATGGTCCATTTCTAGTTTTGGGACCATTAAGAGACACACAGAGTGCCGATATTGGAGCTTTATTATCATCTATTGGTTTAGTAGCAATCTTGACTCTTTGTTTGTCTCTATATGCTAGTGCTATGGGCGGCAAACCAACCGAAACGGTCACTACAGGTAGTGTTCCTGCTGATTTCTCTACCAAAGAAGGTTGGAGTGAGTTTGGCAGTGGCTTCTTTATTGGTGGTGCTGGCGGAGCATTCTTTGCTTATTTCTTGCTTTCTACCGCCTATATCGGTGACTTTAGAAACCTGATCCCTGGTCTTTAATCTTCATGAGATTGAGAGCATAAAACTAAAGATAACTAAGGTTTTTATCTCTTAAGTTACTAATTTATAACAGCCTAGGGGGAACTCTGGGCTTTATTATTTATATAGGCATTCAACAGATATTTTTGTTGTCAGCTAAAATATATTCCTTAAAATAAGTAGTTATTTGAGAAAAACATAACATGATAAAGTCCTACCTAATAGCGGTGAAACAGGCTGGTATACGCTTAAAAAACCTAATTGCTGCTTCGATGTTGCTTATGTTTGCTATTTCCTGTTTGGCAGCCCCAGCGATCGCCACAGGATTATTTGATTTACCCGATTTTGATGCCGATCAAGTTTGGGTAGTTGACACGGCTAATGCTATTAGCAACGCCAATCAAAGTAAATTAACCAAAGATTTACAAGAGTTAGCTAGCCAGACAGGTCAAGAAGTGAGAATGGTGGCAGTTCGTCGCTTAGACTATGGCGAAACGGTAGATAGTCTGGCAAAAGAGATATTTGCAGCTTGGTATCCTACTCCTGAGGCACAAGCCAATCAAACCTTAATCGTTATGGATACTTTAACTAATAAAGCCACAATTCGCACTGGAGAAGCTGCTAAGGGGCTTGTTAGTGCAGATATAGCTAATAGTATTGTTGATGATACTATTGGCTACAATATTCGCAAAGATAGTAAATACAATCAGGCTTTTATTGATGCAGGCGATCGCCTAACAGCAGTTCTTTCTGGTCAAGAAGATCCAGGTCCTCCAGCTATTGAAGACGAAATTCAAATCGAAGGTACATTTACCAAAGCTGAAGACACAGACCAAGGTAGTGCGACCGTTTGGGTGATTGGCTTTTTAATCGTTGCTACCGTTATTCCGATGGCGACTTACTACTGGTATGTAGGATTGGGCAATTAATTCTAAATAGTAAGAGTTGGGTGAGCAATGCTTAGTTTAAAATCTTTAAACACAATGAGTATCTTAAGGATATCGTTGCCCACCTGACTAAGTAAGCTACTCCTTTGGCACTAATCCTGAATATACTCAGTACCATTAACTAAAGCATATTCAGCCCTAACAAATTCCCTACCCAAATAGGCAGCATGATCTAGCATAGTGATCGGACAAGGTTGGGGCTTCTCAACTACTTCGACACAGAGTTCTTTAGCGGTTCTACCTGTGTACAGCTTTTTTACGGGACGCTCAACGACTTTTTTGCCTCCACAAGCAATTACATCTCCTGTTTGGGGATCTACCGCTAATCCTTGTTCGTTGATAGAATTGGTGTAGTGTTTAGCGCAGATTAACCCCGCCTCACGATCTAAGTAAATAACGTAATAACCACCAGGATCGAGAGCAATGGGACGTTTAGAAAGCTCATCGTCTATGATTTTTAAATTGCTTTTATTAATAGTAATTGACATCAAAATATAGAATGCTTATTTAATCTACCAACACCTATAATAAAGCGTTCTCAAGATTAAAAACCACCTTTTTAACTGAATATAAAATCCAAATTAAGATGTTGAAAGATAATCTCGGCAATTTCCTTTGTTTCTGTTGTTTAATACTTTAATATTTTAATTCTATTAAATACTCTGATAGGCATTCCACCCTTTCCAAAACATAAATATAGCCATAGTTGCCAGAAACAAAACAAAAATTTTGCTGACTAAAGAATCTGATAGCTTTGGCAACACCCTAGTACCAATTTGAGTACCCAACATCCCGCCAATGCCAAGAATTATGCCTTCATAAAACAGAACATTGCCCTTAGCTGCATAACTTATACAAGAAGAAACTGTAGCCGCAACAATTACACCTAAACTAGTCCGAATTGCCACTTTGATGTTTTCATTTAAGAGCAGCATTTGTAAAGGTACCATGATTGCTCCACCACCAACTCCTAATAAACCAGCTAAAAAACCAGCAATACTCCCCGTAAAAATCTTGGCTAAGGTGGGATTAAATAATTTGTCGGAGTTGTTTTTTTTGGCTACAAGATTTTGGCGCAGCTTAATCAAAAAAATATTAGTTAGCAAAAATATGCCAAATATCGTTAATAAAACATAGTTTGGTATTTTTACCGCTACTTCTACTCCTAATTGGGCAAATAAAATGGCTGGAATGGCAATATATAATACTCGTCGTAGATCTAAATAGCCCATGCGCCAATTGGTAAAACTGCCCGCAGTAGAACTCATGATAATCACCAAGCTACTTGTGGCAACGGCTTGAATAGGCTGATAATTTAACGCTACCAGTAAAGAGACGATCAAAAATCCTCCGCCTATTCCTAATAATCCAGCTAAAATCCCAGATAAGACACCACCGCTAGCCAAAATCAATAAACTTTCCATATTTGCCACTTTGCTAGCTTAATAACTGTAGTTTAGACTAACGAAAAGGTAGAGAGAAAGAATAAAGAGCAAAGCGATCGCCCTTTGAGATTTTGTAGGCTAGGTAGTAGGTAAAGTAGCAAGTAGCAGATAGCAGATAGCAGATAGCAAGTTTTTTAGACCCAGTTTTAATTATTTCATGGATGCATATTGTATTTAAAGCAATTATCCGAACTTGATATTAAAGATAATCAACGGTAAATTAGGCTTTTTAACTGCTTTAACTGTCCTAACTGCTCTAATGGAATAAGTTGATAGTCTCGATAGTTTTTAGGTTTCGTCCTTCAACCCAATCTACAAGCTCGGCGATCGCGCTTGAAAATCGTCTGGGAGAAACAAAGTACAATTTTCTCTCTAATGTTCCTATGGAAATTCAGGAAAAAATTGAAAGTAGAGATAGATCTGAAATTTTAAACTGGATAAATGACAATAGTGACTTGACTTCTCAACTTCTAGCTGACTCAAACGTTATCAGTACGAACACTACCGTCGGGCATAATAGTTTCGTGAAAGATGACATCTTCACATCTAGCAATCTCGAACTCTCTAGCTCCCCTCAAATCGACATAACTGAGGTTAGCTTGGTAGAAACCGAACTCGCTAAGAGTAGCGTTTCTAAAAACAGCACTAGTAAGATCGACTTTACTGAGAGTAACTTGCCCGAAGACAGCGTAGCTAAAGTCAGCCCCTTCCATAAAGCAATTCTTAGCGAAAACACATTCAAAAATTCGCGCTCTACGAAAATTAGTAAAACTCAAGTCAGCATCCCTGAAAGAACCGCCATCGAATTCGGCTTCGCTGAAGTCGGCTTCCCGATAAATTCCGCCTCTGATAGTTTTACCGCTAAAGCCCCTGAAACTTTGTCCAGTGAAATCCTTCTCTCCCCCAGCGTAGAGCGTAAGCAATTCTTCTCTGTCCATAATTCAACCCCTAAAATTACTAATGTACTCAATAATACCGCAATTAATATTTGGTCAGACTTACTCCAATTAGAGACTCAACTAGACATCGATTTCCAAATAACCGACTTGCCCACAGGACAACTAGCGGAAGCTACTATTACTGGCTTTGACGACTCAGGAAAACTCAATGCAGGAACAATCCTCATCGACCATGATGCCAACGGGATCGGCGGGTTTATCGACGAAACACCACTAGATAACTCCGAATTCACCGTCCAAGATATTGACAGTTTCTTACTTGCTGCTACCGAATCAGAAGCTAATGGTAAATACGATCTACTCACTGCTGTTCTTCACAAGCTATCTCACTACGGGTTTATGGAAGGGTATTCAGGGTTTGATGAGTTGAAGGCAGACGGCAGAAGGTGATTTGAATGCAGCTTTTACTTCAGATTCTTATTTTGCTGAGAATTATGACTCTGGTTTTGATGGGCAAAGATCTTTAACTGAAATGCTTGTCGTTCTCAATTATGTTCTGCCCACCCTACAAGGCTGATATATAGTAGACCTGTCTTTAAAATATTGTATTTTGAGAATTGTCTTGTTTATAGAGATTGATCGTACTATCCCATCTGAACTTGAGTATTTTTTGCTTTAAAGTCATCTGAAACCAAATCACATCCATTAAGAAATCGATATGATATGGTCAGGTAAATTACTATATTTTGAGGCGAATTTGGTATGTTTGCAGATAAAAAATCTAAAGCGCAGTCAATCATTAGATCTCATGTTCTGTGGTCGATGGGTGGTGGCTTAATTCCGATTCCTTTGGTTGATTTTGCGGCAGTTACGGCTATTCAATTAGAAATGCTTCAGCAGCTAGCAGAACTCTATGGAGTAAATTATTCAAAAAGCAACGGTAAAGCATTTGTTTCGGCTTTGACTGGTACTACCGTAGCGAGATTAGGAGCAAGTTTTCTTAAAGCTATTCCTGGAATAGGTACAGTATTAGGTGGTGCTTCGATGTCTCTTACTTCTGGTGCATCTACTTATGCTGTCGGACAAGTTGCAATCGAGCATTTTGCCAAATCAGGCAATCTCAGCAATTTTATTGAAGACCAACTTAAAAAAGCTTATGAGGATGCTTTTAACCAGGGAAAATCATATGTTTCCGACCTCGACAATAATCAAGAACAAGCTGCCGATGTTTATCAGACTTTAGAGAAACTTGGTAAGCTAAAAG
Organism: Waterburya sp.; assembly: GCA_965218645.1. Taxonomy (GTDB): domain Bacteria; phylum Cyanobacteriota; class Cyanobacteriia; order Cyanobacteriales; family Xenococcaceae; genus Waterburya. Next base: position 3,829,831 of record OZ244627.1, read on the forward strand.
AACAAGGTATCCTGACAGAAGATGAATTCCAAGCTAAAAAGCGGCAATTGCTCGATCGCCTGTGAGGTATTTGCGATCTCCGACACTACTACCGATCGCTTTGCTTGGGATACTCGCAATTCTATCAGTATAGAATTGGGTCAAGCGGTAACGTCAACTTTTATTTTCTTTAATAGCCTCGCCGATGATGACATTGACCTGTTCGCCGATGAGCATCACCAAAGAGCTTAGATAAAGCCAAAGCATTAAGACTATAGCTGTACCAACAGCACCATAAATTTTGCTATAAAAGCCAATGTAAGCAACATAAAAACGAAAAACGAGAGAAGCGATCGCCCAGGAAATAGCTGCTAAAATAGCCCCAGGAAAAATTGGCGTGTTTTTAGTGCGTATACTTGCACCATAACGATAGATTAAACTAAAAGCGATCGCAACTATGCCTAAAGCGATAGGAAAGCCAAGAATTCTCCACAGATGAACCAGTACGTTACTAAAGGCTGTTTCTAAATTAGAGTTAACAATCAGTTTTTTGACCCCTAGAAAGCAAATATAGACCAATAAAATTGCTATAGCTGCAACAATTACAGAAATACTAATGGCAGTTTTTTTAATCTTTTGCTCTTTTTTTCTGCTTAATCCTGTTTGAATCTGATAGACTAATCCTGCTGTTGTCGTGGCGATCGCAATAATTACGATTGTGCTAAAAATTTGCCAGGTGTTTAATAATAAAGAGTCCCAGCTTTGCTGTAACGCTATTTCCAATAAGTTATCACCTACCCACAAAAGAAAACAGGCAATAATTAGAAATATAATTGTCAAGACTGTCAAGGAAACAGCAATAATCTTGGTTTGCACATAAGAGCGTCTTGTTTCTAGTACAGCCTGATGAATTTGATCCAAGGCATTCATGGCTGCGCTCATTACCCCAGAAATGATCCAGACGGTAGCTATTGAACTAAAAGACAACCAGCTTTTATTCTCAGCGGATTTGATATTATCAATAAATTCTAAAATTAAAGTCCAAATCTGGATGGGAACAATTCCTGCAAAGTGAATAGCAAAGCTTACTAAAGTAGATTCTACCGACTCCTCAAACATACTGATGGCAGTTAAGACGGTAATAATGGCGGGGAATAAGCCCAGCATGGCGTGAAAAGCCATTTCTGCCGCCAAGCCAGTTAATCGCTTTTGAATTACAGCAGCAATAGTTTTCTGTATTGTTACCCAGTTGAGATAACGTACAAGCTTAATCCAGCCAAACATCCAAATTTTCTACTGTCTATCAGATATTGTGATACTGCTTTTATAACTTCAAAATTAGCCTATGAGTAGCCAGGAGTTGGAATGATTATAGTTTTCACACTGGGCTTTAGTCACCTGATGGCGATAGCGAAACATATCTTGAAGACGAGCATTCACCCACCAACCCAGAAGCAACTCTGCTAACCAGCCTCCAGGTATTTCGTAGGCGATCGCATCTGTTAATTTAGTTTTGCCTTTTTCCAAGCTAAATTGATGACGATGTACCCATGACTCCATTGGACCTTTTGTTTGTTCATCAACAAAAAGGTAATGTGGCTGACATTCAGTATGAGTAGCAATCCAAGGTATGGGAATTCCTGCTAAAGATAAGCGAAACTCGCTAATTGCTCCAATCTCTAAACCTCCTTCACGGCGAATTATAGTCACAGGTTGCCAAGGAGGAGTTAAAAGATTTAATATGTCTGGTCGTTCATGAAACTGCCAAACTGTTTCTACAGGAGCGTCAATCAAGCTAGAATATTGAAAATGTAGCATTCACAAAGATAAATAAGACCTAGCTGAAAGTATTGAAATAATAGTTAAAAGAATTCCTAAAAGGATGATTGTCCATGTTTTGTATCCGCTAGAAGCACCTTGTTTGGCTACTAAAGATGTTTGTTCTTCTAGTTGCGATCGCAAACTCTCAATTAAACTATTTTGTTCATTTCCTTTGAGATCTAATAAAGCGTAGCTTTCCTTTTCTGATCCAAGCTGCTGATTTAGCTGTTCTATCAAAGCTAAATGTTCATTAATCTCAGTCGCTAACTGTCTGCTTTTAGCTGTTTCTTGGCTTAAACTAGCGACTTGCTTTTTTTTAGTAGTTTTTTCTTGTTCTAACAGCTTCTGAATCTGACTCAGGCTTTCTTCCCTAAAAGATATTTGCTGATTCAATTCTGCTACTTGTTGCTTTTGTTCAGCTAGCTTTTGTTCAAGATCCTGATTTGCTTTATTTCCTGATTCTATTTGAACTTTTTGCTGTTTGCCCTGTTGTTCTAAACTGTCGATTTGTTCTTGCTTACTAGTTATTTGTTGTTGATTAGTTTGACTCTCTGTATTTAGGCGATCTATTTCTTGTTGTAGCTGCTGTTGAATACGAGCGCGATCGCTTTTAGTACTCTCAACTTCACTTTGTGTTTCTGCTAATTGCTGCTGTAGTTGAGTAATTGCTTCGTCTTTTTCTGTTACTTGTTGCTGAATGTGATTGCGATCGCTTTTGACACTCTCAGCTTCACTTTGCTTGTCTGATAGCTGCTGCTGTAGTTGAGTTATCGCTTCTTCTTTCTCTATTACCTGCTGCTGAATATTATCGCGATCGCTTTTAGTATTCTCAACTTCATTTTGTGTTTCTGCTAATTGTTGCTGTAGTTGAGTAATTGCTTCGTCTTTTTCTGTTACTTGTTGCTGAATGTGATCGCGATCGCTTTTGACACTCTCAACTTCATTTTGTGTTTCTACTAACTGCTGCTGTAGTTGAGTAATTGCTTCGTCTTTTTCTGTTACTTGTTGCTGAATGTGATCGCGATCGCTTTTGACACTCTCAGCTTCACTTTGCTTGTCTGATAGCTGCTGCTGTAGTTGAGTTATCGCTTCTCCTTTCTCTGCTACCTGCTGTTGCAAGTTGGCATCATTATCTTGTTGTGCGGATAATTGTTGTTCTAACTCTTTGATACTAGCTTCACTAGCTTCTTTGACAGTTTGACTATCAGCTTCTTGTTCTGCTAATTGCTGCTTTAACTGTTCAATTTCATCAATTCGCTGCTGGTCTAAATTACTATCGGCTTCAGTTTTTTTTGTCTCAATGTTTTTTTGTTCTGCAAATTGCTCGTGTAATTTTTCAATCAAAGCTTCTTGATCTTGAGAGCGTTTTTTTAGAGCTTGAAAACTAGCTTTATGCTCATTAATTTTTTCTTTTAATTCTGTCAATACAGTAGACTCATCTGTATCTTCTTCTACAAACGAATTAGCATTTGCTATATTTTCACTGCTTATATTGCCTTCTACTACTTCTATTTTAGTTAATGAAGCTTCCGAGGTTTCATCACCGTCTGATTCAATAGAAATAGTTTGTTCTGCTATTTGACTTGCGATCGCCAAGTTTCCTGTAATCAAGCTTTCCACAACTTTTGATTTAGATAAACCTGTCTCCAAGACAATTTTATTTAAATTTTCAACAGCCTGAGGAGTCAAAGAAATTCCTACCTGAGACTTTTCTATAAAACTAGTTTTTTTTGGTGTTCTACCACCAGATTTAGTTTTTTTACGTGGCATACTATTTTCTATCTCCGATGTTTAGTTAAAGCTTTTTTAATTATGTATGTCCTAAACAAATTTTTTTTTAATTATCGTTCTAGATAAATCTATAAATTGCCAAGATTTAATAACAATTTACGTAATGCTTGCTACCGTTTTATTAATTGTTAATTGCTGATAAATTGCATTTCAGGTTCAATATCAGAACTTTAGATTTTGCGTTCTAACTATTATCTTTGATTACATCAATACTAGCTTTATACCTAGATTTTTTTTAGTATAATGGTAATTTATTTAAGGTTTATGGTTAGTATTGTAGAACAAAATTAACCCGTTTTTTGTTCTGAGCATTAACTTTGCCCATCAATGATCGAGAGCAAGTTGCCAAGTGACAAATCTTGCCCTCTGATTTTCAATCAGCAAGCTTTAGCCAGTATCGAGATGATCGCTGAGCAGATTGTTCAGATTGCTTTCCTTCATCAGAGTAAGACTTGTAAGCAGCAGAATATGAATCAAATTGATTACTATATTATATAATTGTTATTAGCAAGAACGCTCATCAAACCTAGTATAAAAACCACCATATTTAATCCAATATTGTTTTAATTCATGGTGGGGGGTATGTAAACTAGCTTTAGCTTGGTACAAAATCACCTGACGATGATTTCCAATCCAAACTTTACGTACGGGTTCGACAGAGATAAATGTTCCTCCTAACCCTTCGACGCATTTTTCAAATCTTTCAACCGTAGAATATTCCAGAGTTTCAAAAATAAAAAAGTTGCCTGAACAAATCAGATGACGGCTTCTGATCCAGGCTTGCATTTTTTTGCTAGCTACTGGTGGCAACATACTTCTAGCTGTTAGCTCCGATATAATCATCTCTTCTTTTTATTTAATATGGCTATTTAAATGATTTAGTTATTTAAAAAATAATTAGGCTTTGACGGATGGATAACTATGGCAATTCCGCTGCAAAACTGGCTCTTTTTTTAAAGTTTAAAGAGCCGATGGCTGAACCCCAAACTTGCTTGTGGGTATTTAAATCCATGCCTCGATCCCAGCTAACCCAAGTAGTTTCAGTTAGTTCAACATCACTAATTAAATAAGTATCTACGCCTTTGCGGTGAATAAAACATTTGTTTCCAGGCTCAACGCTGCCACGAAATAAGTTTTCCTCTTTTTTAAACACCATTGAACAGTTGTAACGTCGTTCAATACCATCTGGGGGAATTGTCAGGAGAATATCACGATTGTGACCTGAACCAGCATAGTTCTCCGCTTCCTTGAGGCTGTAATTTTCAATGTAAATACGATCGCCCTTATCTACTAGGCGATGAATTCCTTGCCGATAGGGACTCCAAAGATCGTAATCGTAGACCTGTTCAGAATAAAAGCCTATCCCTGAAAAAAATTCCCAGGGTAAAGGGCGAAAAAAAATCCGAATATGAGCATAGTTTTTAGGATCGGCATCAGACTGTTGACGATTGCAAAAATCTCCTGCCATCAGACGAGCTAGCTCATGCAGCAGATCATTATCTTGCTCGGTAGAATTGTTATCTCTGGTCAACATTGTCTTCTATAGGTAGGTTAAAACAAAAAGTTATAAAAAGATTAAAAAATTAGTTATCCAAATTTAAAGAACGAATCTCAGAAGAGAAAGAAGCGGTAGTAACTCCTTTTCCATCACCTGTCTTAATTAAAGACACTCGAAGTCTTAGATTGGGCGTAGCAAACCAAATTTTTTCTTCTGCTGCTGCTCTTTCGTATTTGGTGGTTAAAATAAACGAACCGTCTTCTACAAGCTGATAATAACCGATCGCTGGAACAGTTTCAGCATACCCCTGTTCTCTCAATAATTTTCCCTGGGTAGGGTTTTCTAAGTCGGGAACAGGCACTAGCACCGTTGAACCTGATAGCACCTCATCTTCATCCCAATCAGATTGTCCCGACCAACTCATATAAAAAGGACTAGTAACGAGATGAGCATCGACTTGATTAGTTTTGCAAAGTTCAATAACTCTCTCGTCATTGTGAGCCAAAGATTTAATCTCAATCTCAGAAGTTACTTCTTCAAAATGGCGAAAAGCTAAATGGTGCGCGCTACGTTGCGATCGCCATTTTCCTAAAGAACGCTCTACAAATTCGTCGATATTCATAGATTTTCAATAAAAGATGTATATAAAATGATGCCTAAAAAGAATTGTTTGGACTTATATTAAATCTGTTTTTAGTTTTTGGCTATTCGTAACTATGCCGAAAGCTAATTTTTATCCTAGCAGCACATTGATTGTGGCTGCTAGGAAGTAATAACCGTAACAATAATTGACTTTAAATACTATTTATTACGATTGCGATTTTTCTTTTTGCCAGAACGCTGTTCGGGTTCAGACTCAGAGGATATCTGAGAAGTCTGATTGGCTACTTCCGATCCCTCTAAATCTCCCTTACGAAGGGAGACTTTATACTTAATCCCAACCTTTTTAAGGGGAGTTAGGGGGGATCTTAATAACATAGACTTACTTTTCAGACATCCTCTCAGAAGCTTGTGTTTGGGTGGGTGCAGGTGCAGATGCAGCAGTTTCTCCCAGAGAAATATTAGCTACTTTGCCTCCCATACGACTAATGTTTTGGATGGTTTGAGACATCCGACTATAGGGAACTTTAACGGTGTAATTACTGTTACGCATTACGTCTTGGTGACACATTCCTGTGACCTCGATGGCAATGGTACGACCAGCATATTCACTGATGTTAGTGTTTCCAGTAGTAGTCATTCCTGACATGATCTTAGATTCCTCCGTTTATTTGGGAGAAAAATTACTTTCCCCCCAATATATTTACTGTAATGGCTTAGAGCTTAAAGCTAATCGCTACACGGTTTTAAATTTCTGTAATACTCACAATTTTCGCGCCAGTACGATGCAAGTTTTTAATTTTGGCATTTAGCTGTGCATAGTCAACATTGTAAGTTTGATTGCTAAAGCGATTTAGAGAACCAACGCTTGCCTTTGTTGCCTTAATGCTGAAACGCTTATTGTTAGTACCAGGAGTTCCTCCAGAGCTTCTTTTGGGGAAGACAACGGGAGTAGGTTTGTTAGCTGCTAAATCAGAAATTAAGGTAGCTTTATTGGTAATGTTGTCGCTACTAGCATAGCCATTGTATAAAGCATAGGTACGGTTAAAACCTACATTTAGCAAGGTGCGCTGATTGCTTTCTGTGCGAGGACAGGGAATAATATTTTCGCCAAAAGCGTTGTTGTACTCCTCGCTGTCAATGTAGGAATCGATTTCGGCTTCGTAACCAAAGTTGTTATAAATCTGCACGTGCTTAGATATTTCCGCCTGATCTAAAGGCGCACGTCCCAAAAAGTGCTTGCAGTTCATTTCAATAAAGCGATACTGAGAACACTGCTCAAAGAAAAAAGAGCGGTATAGTTCTGATTGCCCGATCGCTCTGACAAAACCACGGATGGTCAGATCTCCATTTCTCAATAAAGATTCAGCCGTCTCTAAATGCTCTCCTTCTAATAGATAGGCGTTACCCAAAACCTGTTTGTAAGCCTGGCGAATGATAATATTAAAATCCTGGTCTGGATCTCTTTCGCGCAGTTCAACTGGCTTAAGATCGGTTATCCAAAATGACATAATTAAGTTTCTCCTAAATAAAATTGTTTGTTTAGTTGAGTTCGGTGATGCTGACGATTTTTGCGCCAGTACGATGAATGCGCTGAATTTGGGGAGTCATGCGATCGCCTGGGACGATATACTCGGTGTTACTTAGGCGACGAGGACTGTCGAATTTAGCACCTGTGACCACGATTTTGAACCGTTTGGCAGTAGCATCAGGGTAAGGGGAAATTCGTCCACCAACCGAAGGAGTTTTAGCACTAACAGCACTATTAGTAGCAACGCTGTTTACTAAGCGAGAACCTTTATTAGCACTATCTACCCCAGCAATACCCTGAAGCAAAGTTAAAGTGCGATTATAGTTAACTTGCTTTTGACCTACTTGACTTTTTGCTCCTACATAATAAGGAACAATATTTTCCCCAAACTTCTCTGAATACTCAACGCTATCGATGTAAGAATCTATTTCTGCCTCATAGCCTTCATTCACACAACGTTGAATATGTTCTGATAGTTCAGCCTGATCTGCGGGTGCGCGTCCTAAAAGATGTTTAAAGTTAAGTTCTACAAAACGATATGGCGCACAGCTTTCAAAGTAACGAGCGCGATAAAAATCTGATTTGGCTACAGCACGGACAAATTCTCTTAAGCTAATGTTGCCATCGCAAAACTGAGATTCTGCGCTAACTAAACGCTCACTCTCCATGACGTGAGGATTGCCCAAAACTTGTTTATATACGTTACGAATGGCGATCGCTTTGTCATCAGCAGTGCTATTTGCGCGAATTTCAACTGGTGCATCTAATACAGTGACCATGTCTTGTTTCTCCTAAAATAAGTATTCTTTTGTTAATTAAAAAATTGCTAATTGAGAACAGAAAAGTCTCTAACTTTCCTGTCCTCTAATTTTGCTTTTACAGCAGCTTTTCCTAGTTGACGGGAGTAATACTGGCTATTTTCCCACCTTGCTTGTGAATACGTTGATATTCTTGAGAAAGCTGCTCATAAGGTACTAAGTAAACCTTATTGCTACGACGGAATTTAGAAACGCTATTAATCGGGAATCTGCCAACTCGATTTCTAACTCCAGCAGCCTGATAACCAGTTACCTCGATGCGATATACTGTGCCGTTTGCTCCTGCACCAACTCCTTGACGAGTACGAGCAGATAAAGGTGGTTCGCGGAAAGACCAACCATCGCCAGCAGCACCACCAGAAGGAGGAACTATCGCTAAAGGCGTACCTTGAATAATGTTTTTGTTAAGTACAGGGCTTTTCCCTGCCAAACTGCCTTTAAAGTCGCTAGAAGAAGCACCGCGTGCTAAAGCAAACATATGAGTGAATTCCACCATAGTTTGACCAGGGCGACTCTTATATCCTCGATAGAAAGGAACGAAGTTTTCTCCGTAGGCTGATTGATATTCATCGCTATCAAGATAGGAATCAACTTCTGCTTCCCAACCGCCTTCATCTAGAGTGGCACTGTGAGCCTTCATTTCATCATAGCCATTAGGCGCACGACCCAGAAAATGCTTAAAGTTTAGTTCAATAAAGCGATAACGAGGACAAGTTGTAAAAAAACGAGAAAAGTAAGCTTCAGATTTCCCAATTTCTCGCACAAATTCCCGCACGCTCAATTGTCCAAGTTTAAATTGAGATTCAGGAACTGTTGCTCGTTCGCTCTCCATGATATAGGCGTTGCCTAGTACCTGTCTGTAGACAGCGCGGATAATGCTTTCTACCTCTTCTTCTGAACGACCTGGTACGTATTCAAAAGGTGCGGTATCTTCAAATAAGCCGACACCTAATTCGGATGCTGGTCCAAAAGTCATTTAATAAATCTCCCTAATTAGGAATTAATTTTTTACGGGATGTAAAACCAGAGTTGTCGAGCATAGTCAAATTTGCTCGTTAAACTACTGATATAGATCTACAGCCGTTTTAGAATGAGCTTTATGTAAATATAAAAACTCGACAAGTAAAGCTCTTTATTGAGTAAAAATACTCCTCTGCTTACTTTATTGCTGGTCACTGCTTATTTTCTTGGTTGAGAGAAAATAAACTCTAAGCTAGCAATTTAACTAGTAGCAAAAGCAAAGTAGCAAGATATCAAAAATTATTATTTTGATGTTTTACTCCCCTACAGTTACTAGAGTTGCTGCCAGCTCATCTATTTAATTACAAATATTTCGAGTAAATTATCTCTGGTTAAGAAGAAATTTCGACTCTCATATTGATGCACTATTTTAATTAAGTGCAGAGCTTGTTAAAAAGGTATTTGCTTTAGTGTCTAAACGAAAAATAAATTGATTCGTAACACCTAAGATAAATGAATGAGAACTTGACCTTATTTAAGAATAAAGCAGCCGTTCACAGTTTATTTATACAATGCTGTCAGAACCGTTCTAATCAAGTTTTGTAAAACTTAATGAGAGTATTATTAACAATTGTTGCATACTCGTGCTTTAAACTAAGAACATTGACGAAAAAACTAGTTCAAACTTTCTAAAGTTTAATGAAACCTAATCACAGAGTACCTTTTCAGGGCTGATTTATATGTAAAAAAATATTACGGCACTTTAGATAAAAAATAAAGATATCCAAACACATAATTAGCTTCAAATTTTTTGTTCTACCCCAAAACCGACTAAAAGAACATTTTCTAAAGATTGTCCTGCAAGAGGTTTAGCATAATTCAGAATTTTACGAATCCGCATTTTAGGATTAGTCAGAGTGATAGAATCAACCGAAACTACACGGGTGTAGTTGGTAGTCATTAATAATTCCCTGGTGCTAGAGTCAAAACGAAAATGAGAAATAATTGGTCTAGCTTCTTCGTAAGCGCGATCGCGTAAATAATCCCCCTCTAGTATTGCACCAGCTTCTGATTTAGGCACAAACATTAGATTAAGGTTTTGTCTTACTTCTTCTCCTTTCTCGGAGATGGTATAGAAACCTAGATTAAACCCAGGGAGTTGTTCAAGGTTGTCTAGCTTGTTATAGGCGTTATCGGTCAAAACCTTTGATTTTTGCTCGTTGCTTAGAGGCTTAACCTCAAAAGTGGTTTGCGATCGCTCTATTTCCTTGTGAGTCAGATAATGATAAGTGCGATCGGATTGCCAATTACCAACGCAATCATCGAAAAATTGTTCAAATACAGCAGTGTTCATAATTTTAATAACTCGGTACAAATCAAAGTCGAAATAATTTTAAAAGGTAGGGTGGGCAAATATGAAATAAAGCTTGACAAAATTTTCAAAAATCAGTTTGCCCACCTTACTAAGCAGTTTTCAAAAATTCAATTTTAAAAATGCCATCGCTAGGTTTAGAAGCGAGCATTTTTTCCCAGGCTATTTCCTGAAGAAAGACATCAGCTTGTACTGTTTCAACTACATCTACTCCCCATTCTCCTATTTGTAGAGACGTGGTTGACATACTGGTAGCAGGAGTTGTTTTTTTGCCACCGAGAATTAAAGTATCAATAGCAATTTTAGATTTTTGGCTTTTTCTTTTACTGGTCAAAATATCACCGCACATCTGCCCAACCTCTTTCGGCTCAAATTCTTCCGTAGGGAAAAAAATTTCTACAATCCAGTGAGGATTCTCTATTAGGCTACAGGCAATATTCTCTTTTGCTTTTAGTCCATCGATAAATATTTGAGCAAACTCCTCTTGATTAAAAGCAGGAAGTTCATTATTGAGTAGATTAAAGTTGTGCGAGAGTAGCATTCTCCCAGTTGATTTATCGCTCACGACGTTAAATTTGTATTTATATTAAAAGACTATTTATAAACATACTAGAGTCTTTAGCAACAATCTTTATTCACCTTTAGTTAGGTATTGCTTTGTTTTTGATAGGTCGCGATCGCCTAGATTAAAATGACTCAAGATCGTAAGCACCGCCTCGTTCCAAAGCCTTCTGGTAAGCTGGTCGAGCCTGGATGCGCTTTAAAAAAGCCATAAGCTGCGGATGACTCTCATCTAAACCAGCATAAGCAGCAGCAGCCTCCAAAGGAAAGCTCAACTGAATATCGGCTGCGGTAAACTCATCGCTAACAAACCAAGTACTCTTTTTGAGTTCTGCTTCTAAGTAATCTAAATTTTGGGTAATTTGGGGTTCAATAAATGTCTTTTTAACTTCTCCTGTAATAATTCTGGCAATTGGGCTTAAGAAGAAAGGTGTTTTTTGATCTATTTGGTTAAAGACAAGCTGCATCACTAATGGTGGCATTGCCGATCCTTCTGCATAGTGCAGCCAATAAGTATAGCGTAAGCGATCTGGAGTTCCTGGGGCAGGAGCGAACCGTCCGTCGCCATAGCGTTCAACCAAGTACTCAATAATCGCCCCAGATTCGGCTAAGGTTAACTCTCCATCGGTAATAACAGGAGATTTACCAAGTGGATGAATCTCTCGCAATGAATCAGGTGCCAGCATGGTTTCTGGGTTGCGCTCGTAACGCTTGACTTCGTATTCTAAACCAAGTTCTTCTAACAGCCAAAGAATGCGCTGAGAACGGGAGTTATTTAAATGATGAACGGTGATAGTCAAATTATTTCTTGGAGTTATTTGTTCGGGTTTGTACTTATGTAACTGTTATAACTCTAGTAAACTACGATTGCATTCTTTATCTAACTATGGTTAGGTATTCCCCAGATTTTAATTTGGCGCTTGATTCAAATAAACGCAATTATAGGCACTTCGATTTTAGACTTTACTATGTAAAACCGTTATATCACCCTGTAAGAGAAAGCATTCTCAATAAAATAGTTGAGTGAGAGATCTAATTATACTTCTTAAACAATTTAGTCGCCTCAGCAGCAGGTACTGGTTTACTATACAAATAACCTTGAATATATTCACAGCCGAGATTTTTGAGTAAATCCCGCACTTCTTCTGTTTCTACTCCTTCAGCAACCACCTTGAAGTTTAAGGCTTGTCCGAGGGTAATTACAGCATTAACAACAGCCAGATTCTGAGAATTGGGATGTAGATCTCTAACAAAAGAACGATCTATTTTTAGGGTATGAAAAGGGAATTGTTGGAGATAGCCTAATGAAGAATAGCCAGTTCCAAAATCATCCATCGACAAAGAAATTCCCAGATTATTAAGTTCATTAAGAATAATTTTAGCAGACTCGGTATTTTGCATGGTTATGCTTTCAGTGATTTCTAATTCTAAATAGTCTGGTTCTAATTGAACTTGCTTTAAGATATTAGCAATAGTAGATACTAAATTTGGTTGTTGAAACTGACGCACGGACAAATTAACCGATATTTCAATCGGCTGTAATCCCATATTTTGCCAAGCTTTATTTTGAGCGCAAGCAGTCTGAAGTACCCATTCACCAATGGGTATAATCGAGCCATTTGCTTCAGCTAAAGGAATAAAAATATAGGGCGCTATTAAACCTAGTTGGAAATTTTGCCAGCGTAAAAGAGCTTCCATCTTCACAATTTTACCTGTTACCAAATTAACAATAGGTTGATAGTAAAGGATAAATTCCTCTTTTTTCAAAGCTGAATGCAGTAAATCTTCTAAAATTAATAATTCATGAGCTTGAGAAGAGAAAGTAGAATCGTAATATTGATAGTTATGTCTGCCAAGTTGTTGAGCTTGAGATAAAGCTGCATCAGCATTTTTAAGTAGAGTTTCCGTATCTGTGCCGTGTTCGGGATAAATAGCAATACCAATAGCAGTAGTAATAACGTGAATGGTTTTATTTTCTAAGCTAAAAGGAGATTTTAAAGCCGTTAAAATTTGATTTGCGATCGCGCTAACTTCATCTCGATGGTGAACTTTGGGTAGCAGCAAAGTAAATTCATCGTTTCCCCAACGAGCAATAATATCTTCTCTTCGGACACACTCTTTAAGTCTTTGTACGACTTGTTGTAACAAGCGATCACCTGCTTGATGCCCTAAAGTATCATTGATTACTTTAAATCGCTCTAGGTCTACAAACATGACCGCCAGTAGATGAGAATTCTGTTCTGCTTTAGCTATGGCTTCAGATACTTGGCAGGTTAGAATACGCCGTTTGGGTAATTCGGTTAAAGTATCGTGGACTGCTTTATATTTGGCGATCGCTCTTTCTTGTTCTGTGATGGTAACATCTCGAAATCCCCAAACTTGACCAACAATTTTTCCCTCTAACTTTTGAGTTTGAAAAAAAGATTCTAAGATTGTGCCATTATTTAATTTTAAAAAATCGTTTTCTAAGGAATTAGATTGAGATTTTTTCTGGATTGAATCAAAAGTGATAGGTTCAGCAAGACTGCGTGAAATTAAACCTAAAATATGTTTGCTATCTCCTTTGATAGAATCAGGATTAATTTGCCAAAGAGCAGCAAACTTTTGATTAAAAATAATTACTTCACCTTGATTATCTAAAACTAAAATACCGTCACCAGCAGTTTCAAAAACTGCCAACAATAACTTAAGAGATTTAGATACTTTCTGATTACTTTGCTCTAATAACTTGTTGGTTTGCTTTAAGACAATATTTTGTTCTGCTAACTGTTGCTCATGTCCATAACGCCTTAAAGCTTCTTTGACAGTTAAAATTAAATCAGTTTCATCCCAAGGTTTAGCAATATAACGATAAAGAGCCGCAGCATTAACTATTTTGCCCACAGAATCAGCACCAGCTTGACCTGTCAGAAGGATTTTCAGAGTTTTGGGATAATCAGCATGAAGTAGGACTAAAAATTCATCTCCTGACATTCCAGGCATCATCTGATCGGAAATCACCAAAGCAACAGCTATTCCTTCTGCTTCTAATTCAGCACAAAGAGAAAGTGCTTCTCTACCGCTTGAAGCTAATTCAAGATCGTAATCTTTACCAAGACTACGTTTTAATTGATTTCCTAAACTCTTGAGAATAATTTCCTCGTCATCAACACAAACAATTGCAACTCTACTCATTTTATTGATACTTCTATGTATATAATTCAGGGATTAACTAACCAATTAACCAACGGTCAGAGCAGGCTGTGACTTAATTAATTGCAGTAGTGATAATTTGGGTCAATTCTGATTCTGTCCAAGGTTTATGTAAACAAGCATGAAGATTTGCTTCTTGTTTGGCTCGGTCGATAGCAGTTTCACAAGCTTGCCCTGTTAACATAACTTTGGTAACTTTTGGAAAGCGTTGATGAATTTGAATTAGAAATTCATCTCCTTTTGTACCTGGCATCAGCCAATCAGAGACAATCACAATCAACTCAATTCCCTCAGCATTTAACTCTTCAATTAGTTCCCAGGCTTCCTCGGCGCTTTCAGCAACTTCATAAATAAATTGATCGCTAAATTTACGTTTGAGTTGTTTCTTTAAACTGTCTAGAATGAAAACTTCATCATCAACACAGACAATTGCATATTTAGACATGATTTTTGTTAGTTATTAATCGCTATTCATTGATTATTCATTAGTAAGTGGTAGCCAAATGCTGAATCTAGTATGTCCTGGCTCACTATCAACGGCAATAGTTCCCTGATGTTTATCAATAATTTTTTTACTAATATGCAATCCCAGACCGCTTCCTTCTCCTATAGGTTTAGTAGTAAAAAATGGTTCAAATATTTTGTTTTGAATATCTTCAGGGATACCACTTCCCGAATCATTAATTTCTACCTTAATAAAGTTAGATAAATTACAAGAGCCTTCTTGTTGTAATTCTCTGACTCCGTTATTTTCTTTTGAGGTGATGATGGTTAATGTTCCGCCATCTTTCATAGCTTGAATGCTATTATGAATTAAATTAGTCCACACTTGAATTAACTCATCGGGATAACACCAAATTTTGGGTAATTCTTGATAGTTACGTAAGACCTTAATATTTTGTTTTAATTGATTGTTATAAATTTCTAGTACGGTTTCTAATCCTGTAGTTATGTCTACAAAATGTTTGGATTCACTGTGGTCAAAACGAGCATAAGTTTTTAAAGCAAAAACAACTTTTGCAGCTTTTTCTACTGACATGATAATGGTGCGATTATTTCCCATTAAGCAGGCTAGATTGTATGCCAAATTTAAAATCAAATCTACTTTTGGATGTTTAAATAAAGGCAAGTATAAATCAATTTCATTATAAATACCAATGTCAATCAGTAAGTCAGCAATAGTTCTATCATTGCTTATTTTATGTTCTTTTAGCTGTTCTGTTATTTGACGTTTGAGAGGGCGTTTTTCACTAGAAGAATAAACTGGTTTACTCTTTATGGCGCGAGTGAGTAATTGGAAAAAAATAGTTTTTTCTTTTGAATTTAAACATTCAGATAATTGAGGTAACTCAGTGATCGCGACATTCAAGGCTTTAGTGCTATCACCAGCCGAAGCTTGAATTGCACCTAGAGGAGTATTTATTTCATGAGCTATCCCGGCGATCAATTGTCCTAATGCGGCTAATTTTTCTTGTTGAATTAATTGTTTTTGAGTTTGCTTAAGTTCTTTTAAGGCTCTTTTGAGATTTTCTGACTGTGCTTTTTCCTGCTCTGACTGCTGCTTCAGCCTATTTATATATTTTGCCTGTTGCAAAGCTACAGCTAATTGGTTGGCAATTTGCACCATTAAGTCGATTTCCGATTCTTGCCAAATTCGCGTACCGCTGTTTTGATATGCTCCGAGTAAGCCCCAAAATTTTTCATCTTGAAAAATCGGTGCGATTAGATAGGCTTTGGCTTGATATTTTTCTAGAGACTGAACGTAGCAATCGGGAAAGCCTTTGGCATAAATGTCTGCTACTGCCGTGAATTTTTGTCCGCGAGTATATCTTCCTCCCTTAGTTTCTCTTAGAAAAGCATCAGGTTCGATAATATCGCCTTGTTCTCCTTTAGACCAATCTCTAAGCAAACAGCGATCTTGCTGAATGCGATCTCCCTTGAGGACTTCATCATTATTTTGCTCGATCAGCAAAGAAATCCAGCCACTACCTACTGATTCAGCGACTACCTGACCGCTCCAGTCGGGATTAAATTGATAAATTATCAGGCGATCGCTTTTTAATACACGACGCATTTCTTGAGTAGTATCTTCAAAAATCGTATTAATATCTTGAGATTGGCGAATTTTACTGATAATAGTTGCGGTAGTTTTGATTCTTGCTGCCACTGTTACTTCAAATTCAGCTTTTTGTTTGAGCTGATTGACATAATTTGCTTGTTGCAAAGCTACAGCTAATTGATTAGCAATTTGCACCATTAAACCAATTTCTGATTCTTGCCAAATTCGCGTACCGCTGTTTTGATATGCTCCGAGTAAGCCCCAAAATTTTTCATCTTGAAAAATTGGTACGATTAAATAGGCTCTGGCTTGATATTTTTCTAGAGATTCAAGGTAACAGTCAGGAAAGCCTTGAGTATAGATATCATCAACAGCAGAGAATTTTTGTCCGTAACTATATCTTCCTCCCCCAGTTCCTTGAAGAAAACTGTCTGGTTCAAAAAAATTCCTTTGTTTTCCCTTTGACCAATCTCTAAGCAAACAGCGATCTTGCTGAATGCGATCTCCCCTGAGAACTTCATCATTGTTTTGCTCGATCAATAAAGAAATCCAGCCACTACCTACTGATTCAGCGACTACCTGACCGCTCCAGTCGGGATTAAATTGATAAATTATCAGGCGATCGCTATTTAATACACGACGCATCTCTTGAGTAGTATCTTCAAAAATCGTATTAATATCTTGAGAGCGACGAACTTTATCGATAACAGCCAGGGTAATTTCTAGATTGTTCATCTAATTGTTTTTTGGATTACACTTCATTTAGTTAGAGTGTTCCCCGTGCTTGGAAATAATCTAGCAATGTTTATAAAATGAAACCTTTCTGGCAACAGGCAACACCTCAAGAGAGATAAGTCTAAAGACTTGCTAGGCAAGATCTTTAAATATTGACTTCTCAACTAGCTCATAATAATGTCCGCCTTATGAAGCTCTTGATCGCAGTAACATTTATGATTGAAGTTGATGATAAAATATTTGCTAGATACAAATGTTAAAACTAATTTTTGCCAAACAAAAGCTAATTATTAACTTGTTCTTGAATAACTTTTGTTCTCAAGATAATAAAGCCAGCCAAAATAATTAAAATAGCTCCAAAAAACGAATTTATATCTAGTATCTCCTCAAAGAATAACCAGCCTAAAAACGTGCCAAAAGGTACGGAAGTATAGGTAAAGATGCCGACGCTGGAGGCAGGGGCATTTTGATATCCACGAGTTAATAAAAGTTGACCGATAGTTGTAGTAAATCCTACGCCTATTAACATTAAATATTCTTCTGGCGTAGGAGTTTGCCAAGCCCAAGTCAAAGGAATGGCAGAGATACACATCCCAAAAATGGCAAAGTAAGCAACTATGCGTAGAATAGGTTCGGTTGCAGAAAGCTTACGAACGGTTACAAAAGCGATCGCTGCCATAAAGCTACTGCCTAAGGCAACTAAACTTGCCCAATCTGTCTCCCCATTGGGTTCTAAAATTAGGAATACTCCTGTAAATCCTAAGACACCAGCTAAAATCACTCGCCTAGTAATATTTTCTTTAAGCCAAATTAAAGACACAAAGGGAATAATTAGAGGAATAGTTGATTTGATAAGCATTGAATCTCCCAAAGGAATTTTTCCTAAAGAGTAAAAAAAGCTATACATGGCAGCCATGCCAAAACCAGCACGAATTAAATGTAGATGCAGGCAGTCAGTATGGAGAATTTTGCTGCCAGCCTTAATTAGTAAAGGTGTCAAGATAGCCAGTCCAAATAAATTGCGGAAAAATACAATCGATTCATTGGGTAAGGAAACCGATACCAGCTTAATTATGGCTGCACTAAGGGCAAAACTTAATTCTGAAGCAACGATAAAAAATGCCCCACGCACGATACTTTGACTTTTGGTCATAAAAATAGCTATTTTTCTAGGCTAGTTTAGAACTTTGACTTCGACTAAAAGCAAAAGTTATGATGTCAGTCATCTAAACTAAATAATCTCCCCTAATTTAATTTAACTAAGATTCAATCTGGGGAAAGTGTAGATCGCGATTTAAAGATTGAGGATGAGTAAGCAAAGTCTAGATTGGGTGAGATTGCAAAAAGCACTGTCTGTAGAGGCTGAAAGAGGCTATACAGATATCGTTGGTAATCAATATCGCTTTAGTGAGTTTCTCTGTCTTAGCTTGGGCAAACCGCCTCAGAATATTGCTGCTGGAGACAAAATGCAGTGGCACGATATTGCTCAAAAGTTTGCTGGCTATAGTAACTTAAGTGCTGCCCAAAGAAAACAGTTAGTTATTGGTACTCGTAACTTTCTTTATAAGCAAAAAGCGATCGCCGAAACTGCCGATATACCACCTCAGCCAAAAGTCCCCCGCACCGCATCCTTGAGTAGTCCCCAAGCTAAGACTTATTTTAATCAGACTATTACTTTAGATCAGCCTTTGAGTAGAGTAATTGACATTGGACGCAGAAGTAATTATTTAGAAAAGCTAGGGCTTTATACAGTCAGAGATTTATTGTTTTATTATCCCCGCGATCATCTTGACTATGCCCGTCAGGTACAAATTGCCAATCTTGAGGCAGGAGAAACCGTAACCGTAATTGGTACAGTTAAAAGCTGTAAATGTTTTAGCAGCCCCAAGAATAAAAAATTAACTATCTTTGAATTAATCTTAGTAGATGCCACTGGTAGACTCAAGCTCAATCGCTTTTTAATGGGTGCAAGATTTAGCAATCGTGGTTCACAGGAAAGATATAAGCGAAACTATCCTGTAGGTTCGCTTGCGGCAGCTTCAGGGATAGTTAAACAGAATAAATATGGAGTTACTCTAGATAAGCCAGAAATTGAGGTATTAGATGGCGCAGGGGCAAGTATTGAATCAATCAAAATTGGTCGATTGTTACCCGTATATCCTTTAACCGAGGGTGTTCCTGCCGATACGGTTAGAAAGTCGATTATTGCTGCTTTACCTGCTGCTGCCCAGTTGCCCGATCCTTTGCCAAGCGAACTGCGTAACCAGTATGGCTTAGTTAAATTAAAAAATGCGATCGCCTGTATTCATTTTCCCGAAAACCGCGAAGAACTTGACCACGCCAGACGCAGATTAGTCTTTGATGAATTTTTTTATCTTCAGCTAGGCTTTTTGCAACGTCGTCAACAGCTAAGACAAAATCAATCCAGTGCTAGCTTTGCTCCCAAAGGCGAACTAATCGAACAATTTAATCAGATATTACCCTTTAAGCTAACCAACGCCCAGGCAAGAGTAGTTAACGAGATATTTAAAGACTTAGGTACTTCTGATACACCCATGAATCGTCTTGTACAGGGAGATGTGGGTTCGGGCAAAACCATTGTGGCAGTGTATGCAATTCTCGCTGCTATTCAGTCTGGTTATCAAGCAGCACTAATGGCACCAACAGAAGTATTAGCAGAACAACACTATCGTAAATTAGTTACCTGGTTTAACCTGTTGCATCTGCCTGTAGAGTTGCTTACGGGTTCAACCAAAACTGCTAAACGACGAGAAATTCATTCTCAGCTAGAAAATGGCGAATTGCCTCTTTTAGTCGGTACTCATGCTTTAATTCAAGATCCAGTTAACTTTCATAAGCTAGGTCTAGCTGTTATCGACGAACAGCATCGCTTTGGGGTACAGCAACGATCGCGTTTACTAAATAAAGGAAAATCTCCCCACGTCTTAACTATGACAGCCACGCCTATTCCTCGCACTCTGGCTTTGACTCTTCATGGCGATTTAGATGTAAGCCAGATTGATGAATTGCCTCCAGGTAGACAGGCGATCCTTACTATGGCAAAAAAAGGTAAGGATCGCCAAAAAGTCTATGATTTAATTCGGCGCGAAATTGCCCAAGGTAGACAGGCTTATATTATTTTTCCTTTGGTAGAAGAATCAGAAAAACTCGACCTCAAAGCTGCCACCGAAGAACATCAAAGATTATCAGAGGTAATCTTTCCAGAGTTCCAAATTGCTCTACTCCATGGTTGCCTGAGTTCAGCCGATAAAGATGCGGCTTTAAACTCTTTTCGCGATAACAAGTGTCAAATTATTGTCTCGACCACGGTAATTGAGGTAGGAGTAGACGTACCCAACGCGACGGTAATGGTAATTGAAAATGCCGAACGTTTTGGTTTATCGCAACTACACCAGTTACGGGGACGAGTCGGCAGAGGCAACAGTAAGTCTTATTGCTTTTTGATGAGCAGTACTAAAAACGTCGAAGCTAGACAGCGTTTAGCAGTGCTAGAAGAATCTCAAGATGGTTTCTTTATCTCCGAGGCAGATATGCGTTTTCGAGGTCCTGGGGCAGTATTAGGCACTCGTCAGTCAGGCTTACCAGATTTTGCTTTAGCTAGCCTTGTAGAAGATCAAGAAGTGCTTAATTTAGCCAGAGAAGCAGCAGAAAAAATTATTGCTGCGGATAAGTTGTTAGAGAATTCACCATCTTTAAAACAAGAATTGGAAATCCGCTATCGTCGGATGATGGGTGGAGATATTTTAAATTGATTGAGTGCTTTCTAAAAGTATGTAATCGTTATCTATTCCTAAACTGAGATCTACCGAGCGCAATTATTAACCGAAAAGTATTGGAACAGTATTGATCCGCATCTTTTAATCTACTAGCTAATTATCCCTCTTTTGTCAGACTCCGAAAACTTTTGTCATTTCTAAAATTTAGAGCCTTTACAGAGAAAAGAATTGCCTGATTTTTTTCTAATAATAAAAACTCAAATTTTCAAATGGCTGTGATCCTATTACTGTAAAGATCTATCTCGAGAAGTGACATAAGAGGAATAAATTTAAATTAGGGTAAAAAAGAACCAACTCCAAGCTTTACTCCAGTTTTCCAAGCTGTTTCGGCTAACTTATCGATAAACTCAAATTCGGGTTTAGTGGTGTGAAAGGGTTTAATTCCTAACTCTTCTACTTTGTATTTTTTTTCAATTTCTACATTTTCGGGCAGTTTTGAAATTCCTATATCTTTTGCCTTTATATTTTTAATCCAAAATTCATCGCAAAAAAATGATGGATTATCGAACAATGCAGCATAAAGCTCTCGACCATCTAGGAAAAACTTGATTTCATGAGCGTAAGCCATAATTCTTAATTTTTGAACTAAGTATATATATCAAAGTATTCCCCTAAATTAAAAAAAGTTAACTTAGCGATCTCTTTATTTGTTTAGACTCAACAAATAGATAGTAATTTTTATTGTTCTAATCCAAGTATAAATCTCTAGATAGAAGCAATTGCGCCTTAGATTTTTCGTGTGACTAAACATTGTGGTCAGCTTGCTTGATGGCGTGCGTTACACTTAAAAACAGGGAAAGCTTTTGCTTTCCCCGAACATAAAACTATCAAGACAATTTACTTTTGACTAACGCCTGAATTTTTTTACCATCTGCCTTCCCCTTCAGCTTCTGCATAGCAGGACCCATTACTTTGCCCAAATCTTTGAGTGATGTCGCTCCAGAATCAATAATGATCGCATCGATAATAGCTTCTAATTCACTATCGCTTACTTGTTTTGGTAGATAGGTTTCAATAATAGTCAATTCTTGGCTTTCTTTTGCTGCTAAGTCGTCTCTTCCTGCATCTGTAAACTGCTCAATAGAATCACGGCGTTGTTTTGCTTGCTGGGAAAGCAATTCTATTTCTTGTTCTGGTGTAAGACTATCTTGACCCTTAGGGCGAACTTCAACTTCTTTATCTAAGATTGCTTTTTTGATCCCGCGTACTGTCTGTAAGCGAATCTTATCTTTGGCTTTCATTGCCGTTTTGATGTCTTCTCCAATTTTATCTTTTAGACTCATTTTTTTATCCATTACATCTGAGTCATTTATTATAAAATACTTGTATCGTAATACAAAAGAAATTATCTAACATTTCTAGATTATCTTTGGTTATTGAATTATCAGGAGTTGATATCTTTTGTATACCCAAAAGTCATGAGTATAGCCGTACAAAGTTACGTTAGGATATATTTGGTTATCGGCTCGAAAGTAGCAAGTAGCAATATTTATAAAATGTTTTAATCTTGATGCGTAATGCTGTATTTATCATTGAGTCAAGTAAAAGTTGCGTCCGCAGGGTACATCTATTCGTCTTATCAGGGCAGGATAACAGAGGCTTTAAATGAACTAAATTGAGCCAAAAAAGCCTGACTAATCATTTAGTCAGGCAAACGAGCGTGAAGTTAAATCAAATAAGCTTTTAGTATCCCGATCCAGTAAAAATCAAGATCTTAAACTGATACCGTCTCTTTAGATTGAGACGTAGCTCTCTCTGGTTTCTTGGGAGGTTCAATTTCAAACTGTAGAGAAGATCCTTCGGTGATTAAGCGCGCTCCTCTGCCCAAGGTAATATAGTTCCAAGCCCATTGAATCATCACAATTAGTTTGTTATCAAACTCAATTAGATAATAAATGTGAGCAAAGATCCAAATAATCCAGGCGACAAAACCAGAGAATTTGGCAAAGTTAAGGTCTACCACAGCTTTATTTTGCCCAATTACTGCCATGCTGCCGAAGTCTTGATATTTGAATTGTCCAACGGTTTTACCGACGGTGCGCTTAGTAATTAAATCCGCCACGTATTTTCCCTGCTTCATAGCTACTGGAGCAACTCCTGGTAAAGGGCGATCGCCTTGGTGAGCAAAGTTAGCCAAATCGCCAATGACAAAGATATGGTCATAGCCTTTCAAGCTCAAGTCAGGTTCAACTATAACTCTGCCTGAGCGATCTAATTCTGCTCCTGTGCTATCGGCTAATACTTTGCCCATAAATGAAGCTCTCACTCCTGCTGCCCAAAGAATAGTATGAGCTTGGATAGTTCTTGTTTCTTCACCCTGACGAAAGGTTACAGAATTATCGGCAATATGAGTGACTAAAGTTTTGGTTTGAACATTTATTCCAAGTCCTTCTAAAGCCTTTTGCGCGTCAGCGGAACATTTTTCGGGGTAGGGAGGTAAAATTCTGTCCATACCTTCAAATAACAATACCTGGGCTTGGGTAGGATCGATATTGCGGAAATCGTTTTTAACTGACTGATGGGCAATTTCGGCGATCGCGCCAGCTAATTCAACTCCCGTTGGACCACCACCCACAACTACAAAGGTAAGCAAAGCTTTACGTCTTTCAGGATTTGATTCTTTTTCTGCTGCTTCAAACGCCATAAAGATACGACGACGCATTTCCAAAGCATCCTCCACGGTTTTCAAGCCAGGAGCATCATTCTGCCACTGATCGTTGCCAAAATAGTGATGGCTGACACCCGTTGCTACAATCAGCGCATCATAGTCTAACTCTTCTCTATCTTCTAAAAATACTTTTTTTGCTTTTGGATCGATATCTATTACTTTATCTAGCAATACTTGAGTGTTTTTATGCTTACTCAAAATTACCCGCAGAGGAGAAGCGATATCAGCAGGAGACAATGTACCAGTAGCTACTTGATATAGAAGTGGTTGAAATAGATGAAAATTACGCTTGTCAATTAGAGTTACTTTGACAGGAGCATCTTTGAGAGACTTTGCTGCATAAAGTCCGCCAAAACCACCGCCAACGATAACAACATGGGGCATTGATGCCTGCTTAGTTTGAGTATTGTTCATAGTAAAGAGTTTGAGGATAAAGGATATATCTTTCCTAATAAATTTGTTTAAATTTTGAAAAGTGTTGAAAAATGTAAATTTAATTTGTCCGTAATTATATACTAATATTAACTTTTATGAACCAAAGCTAACATAATCTTGGCTAAAATTGAAAAATTATCTATTTTTATTGTCTGAATTAAATATCACTTTGTTGCGAGACTACAAACGCCTATAAGATATGGAGTTCGATACATTCATTAATAGCTTTTATTTTTTGAACATGATGTAACAATCAAAACAAAAGTTAAATAAATATTGCCTATATGTACGATAAAAGTGATTAATCACCTCAAATCATGATGTAACAATCAAAACAAATATAGTTTATTATTTTGGGTTGGGCTTCTACTTGTTGTCACTCAACAAAACTACAGTTTGTTGATTGCGCCTAATGTAAATTAGCTTTAGTGGCGATCGCCTTAATACAAAGTCTGTTAATCTTTTACGGCTTATACAGTAATTTTATTTGGACTTATAAAATTAAAATTGTTTGTCTCAAGCATTTATAAGAATCCAATGGCTATAAATAGTGAGCAATACATTATGTCCAACTAGACTGAAGACTTAGTTTTACTTAAATACTAAACTGAGCCTAAAGCGATCGCTATCAATAAACCGACCAAGAAATTTTTTCAGTTTTGACAACATATCGCTAATCAATGTAGTCTACAATAGACTTAAACAATAAAAATGTTGTTTTAATCCTTGATTTTTACATAATTCTCTTCAGCGCATAGCTTGATTTACCCAAGTCTGAGAGTCTTTAAACCCACAGTCAGAAATTGTTTATTTAACAAACAATGAGCGAAACAATCTTATCGATACGCAATTTAACAGCTAACGTTGATGGCACGCCAATTCTTAAGGGTGTCAATCTAGAAATTAAGGCGGGAGAAATCCACGCTATTATGGGGCGCAACGGTTCAGGAAAAAGCACCCTATCTAAGATAATCGCAGGGCATCCTGACTATGAAATAACTGGTGGAGAAATTATTTACCAGGGTGAAAATATTGTTGAAAAAGAGCCTGACGAAAGAGCTAATAGCGGCATCTTTTTGGCTTTTCAGTACCCTTTAGCAATTCCTGGAGTCAGCAATCTCGACTTTATGCGAGTGGCATACAACGCTAAACGTAAATATCAGGGATTAGAAGAAATAGATACCTTTGATTTTGAAGATCTAATCGAAGAAAAGCTAGAAGTAGTGAAAATGAATCCTAGCTTTTTAGCCAGAAGCTTAAACGAAGGCTTTTCTGGTGGAGAGAAAAAACGCAACGAAATTCTCCAGATGGCATTATTAGATCCCACTTTGACTATTTTGGACGAGATTGATTCAGGTTTAGATATTGATGCTTTGAGAATAGTTTCTGATGGGGTAAATCAGTTAAAAACTCCTGAAAAGGGTTATTTATTAATTACTCATTATCAACGTCTATTAGAATATATTGAACCAAATTTTATTCACGTCATGGGGGATGGCAAAATTATCACCAGTGGCGGTAAGGAATTGGCTTTGGAATTAGAAAATCGCGGTTACGATTTTCTCGATGATAAGTCACCTGCGGGGGTTGGATAATGGCTGTACAGATTCCCTTTTCTACAGTTTCTAAGCTACATGAAGCAAAAGTAATAGAAGATATTTTCTTTACAGGTTTGTTGCAGCAGTGTCAGGTACAAGAAAATGAACCTAAGTGGTTGCAGAATGTTCGTCAACAGTCAAAAAACTGGTTGTCTCGTTTATCTGTACCGACAAACAAGAATGAAGACTGGCGTTTCATTGATTTATCATCTTTAAGTAAAGCAAAATTTGTAGCAGCATCGAATGTAGGGGCAAACAACTGTTCGCCCACACCAGAAACAGAAAATAGTCGATTAGTATTTGTTAACGGTAGATACAGTGCTGAATTATCAAACATATCAGAGTTGCCCACAGGTGTATATTTTGGTGGTTTGGACGATTTACCGAAAGACTATGACGCTGCTCAATATTTTGCTCAACAACATGGTGCAGAGGATGCCTTTACAGCACTAAATACTGCTGGCGGTTCAGATGTAGCGGTGATTTGGACGAGTAAAGATGTGGTGGTAGAAAGCTCTATACATCTAGTGTTTGTCGCTGATGGCGAATCAGAGTCTATCTTTGCTCAACCTCGTACCTTAGTTGTGGCGGAAAGTGGCTCAAATATTTCTTTAATCGAAGAATATCTTGGTACAGGAGAATACTTCACTAACGCCGTTACCGAAGTTTTTGTTAAAGATAACGCTAGGGTAAATCATACCCGTCTGCAACAAGAATCAGCAGCTAGCTTTCATATTGGCAAAACCGCCGTATCTCAAGCGCGTGACAGTCACTATACAATTAACGAGATTAATTTGGGCGCAAAACTGTTTCGTCATAACCCAGAGGTGTTACAGCAGGGAGAACAAACCGAAAGCAACCTGAATGGTTTGACGGTGGCTATGGAAGAACAGGTATCTGATACCCATAGTATTATTGCTCTAACCAAACCCCACGGCAATACAGATCAACTGCATAAATGTATTGTAGGCGATCGCGCCCACACAGTTTTCAATGGTAAGGTATTTGTTCCCAAAGAAGCGCAACTTACGGATGCCACACAGCTAAACCGTAATCTGTTACTTTCTTCCAAGGCTAGGGTAGACACAAAGCCAGAATTGCAAATCACCGCAGACAATGTAAAGTGCGCCCACGGTGCAACAGTGAGCCAGTTAGAAGCTGAGGAAATTTTCTATCTGCGTAGTCGTGGTCTAAACGAAGCTGATGCAAATCAATTATTAATTGATGCTTTTGCAGCGGAGATTATTGATCGCATTCCTCTAGAATCTTTGAGAAACAGAATTACCCAGACTATTGAACAAAAAGTTATTAACCAATAACAAATACCAAAAATCACCCAAAATATGACTTTTACCCAAGAGAAAACTTTAGGCGATCGCGTCAGAGGCGACTTTCCAATTTTACATCAAAAGGTTAACGACAATCCCTTAATTTACTTCGATAGTGCTGCCTCTTCTCAAAAACCTCAAGCAGTATTAGATGTTCTGCAACATTATTATCAACAGGATAACGCCAATGTTCACCGTGGGGCGCATACATTAAGTGGGAGGGCTACGGATGCCTATGAAGGGGCAAGAGATAAAGTTGCTCAGTTTATCAATGCTGCCTCTCGTGAAGAGATTGTTTTTACCCGTAACGCCAGTGAAGCAATTAACTTGGTGGCATATAGCTGGGGACTAGCTAACCTCAAGCCTGGAGACGAGATTATTCTCTCAGTAATGGAACATCACAGCAATATTGTTCCCTGGCAGCTTATCGCTCAAAAAACTGGTGCGGTGCTTAAATATGTCGAACTTACTTCCACTGAAGAGTTTGATTTTGAACAATACAAGTCTTTGTTATCCGCTAAAACTAAGCTGGTTTCTCTTGTTCATGTTTCTAATACTTTGGGAGTAATTAACCCAGTAGCAGAAATTATCAGTGAAGCTCATAAACACGATGCAAAAGTATTAATCGATGCCTGTCAAAGTGTTCCTCATTTGTCTGTTGATGTTCAGGCAATCGATTGTGATTGGTTAGTGGCATCAGGACATAAGATGTGCGCTACTACAGGGATTGGCTTTCTCTATGGTAAGAAAGATATCCTGCTATCTATGCCTCCCTTTATGGGTGGTGGAGAAATGATTGAAGAAGTATTTCTCGATCATTCTACCTATGGGGATTTGCCTCATAAATTTGAGGCGGGGACACCTGCTATCGGTGAAGCGATCGCCCTTGGTGCAGCAGTAGATTATCTTACTAATATAGGCATGGATAAAATTCACGCTTATGAAGAAGAGTTAACTGCTTATTTGTTTAAGCAATTAGAAACAATTCCTAACCTCAGAATCTACGGCAACAAGCCTACTCCAGAAGGTAAAGGCAGAGCAGCTTTAGCAGCTTTTAACGTGCCAGGAATACACGCCAGCGACTTAGCAACCCTGTTAGATCACGAAGGTATTGCTATTCGCTCAGGTCATCACTGTACTCAACCACTACACCGTATCTTAAATGCCTCTGGCAGTGCGAGAGCTAGTCTATATTTCTACAACACCCGCGCAGAGATTGATGCTTTTATTACGGCTTTGAAAAGTACAGTTGATTTCTTTGAGGGTATGAATGAATAAGTAGCAAATAGCTGATATCGTAACAAGTTAACTACTAATTTCCTGCTAACTTAGCACTTACAAGAGCATTAAGAGAAATTCCAGCTTGTGCAGCCTCGATAGCTAAAGCTCTATGAATTCGTTTATCAATACGAACGTTAAAACATCCACTGTAATCTTTACGAGATGGTGAAACTGGTATCTCTTCCCTGTCTTCTTGATAGTCTTCTTTCACCATTTCCCAAGCTACGTAAAGTTCTTGTAGTGCTTCTTCGGCTGTGTTTCTATAAGCAGATACATTAGGAAGTTCTACTAAATGGGCAATCCAGTCTTGTTCATCATCTAAATATAGATTGATAGTATCCCTCTTATGTCAGTTTCCGAGATTCAAGAGTAGCAGAAACCGAATTTATCGATCAGGAACAGAGAAATAAAATTGATTCATTACGGCAATTAGCTTGTGAAAACCAAGTAATCAAGAACGATTAAAAAAAATCTCTAGCCAAGGAGTAATCATCCAGAATAGAATTAATGGTTGAATGATTAAACGAAAGTTGTTTAAAGTAGTCTTCCATCCTTGCTTGTCAGACCATTGCGGATGAAAAGTAAAATCAACAACAGACTCAAAAACCTGATTCAAGTTACACAAAACTGTGGAGGAAGAACTAACCATCCAATAAGCCGAAAAAATAATTTCCCACCACTTGTTAATTTCTTGAAAGTCTGTGAATCTATAATTAGTCCATCCTAGTTCTTGTTTAGATTGTCTAAATCCGTATTCTACCCACGTTCTTGATCGATATAGATTGCCTAAAGTACTCTTCATTCTGCTTCGGCTTGACTGAATATTCCTCATCACAAAAGAAGTAGAATTTTCGGGCATAGTTTCAGGAGCGGTAGTTATTTCCCAATAAGTTCTTTTATTTCGCTTGCCCTAAATTATTTCTCTGATATATCTAATTTCTGATGTCTTGGTGCGCGTTCCCTTGCGCCTTACGTCGGCGCGGGGTCGCACCGCTTTTTGGTTGCTAAAAGTTCTCTTGAATTTACAGTGCTTGTTAGCTCTAACCTTCTGTTGGGCGGACAGCCAGACACCATGATTACTTCTAATTGCTAAAACCCAAGCTAGATTGTGTTGGTCTAATGTTCTGATAAATGAACCAGCTTCTCCATACAAACTATCAGCTAATACTAAATTAAAGTGACTTCCTTTTAATTGGTGAGATAATTCCAGTCACGTAAATATTTAAAACATTCATAACTTCTTACATCGGAAAATAAGTCATTATAAGCCCAGCAATATTGATCGATGAGCGCAACTGTCGGTTGAGCCTCTGGTTTTAAATGTTTGAGGCGAGGAAATGCTCCCGTCTAGGGAGCTTATTCCACTCGCCTGTTGAGAATTTGTAATTCTACATCCATTACCCTCTCTACCTCACAGCTACCAAGAACTTTTTCTATTGTAGTTCAATTCTCGGAAACTGACAGAAGAGGGATAAACCCATCCCAATCATAATTTTGAGGTTTCTTTTTCATCGGCTTCTAAAAATTGTTTTACTTGATAATTCTTTGCCTGACTATTTTTGGGCTGTATTAAAAGTCTGTATCCTTGTAGACAATACCACAACCGATGACTTCCTATTTGTCTTTTAAAAATCCAGCCAGACAACGATAAAAGCGTCTCAAAATCTGAGAAAGACAAACTTTTCTGAGGCGTTGCATCCCTGCGGGATGACCTGATAATAATAGAGAATGAAATGTCCTAATTGTCAGTCAGATAAAATTCGTAAAAATGGTCATCGGCGAGGAAAACAGAATTACCATTGTTAAGAATGCGATCGCCAGTTTATCGTTCAGTACACAAAGCGTGGATCTTCCCGATAAATTCCAGAAAATTGCGGGAAAATGTATGTTAACGGTTTAGGATTTAGAGCCAAAGAGAGAGTGACTGGAGTGAATCACAATACTGTCATCAGATGGGTTGGCAAAAGTGCAATTACCTTGCCCGATGCTCCACAAGTGGAAGAGATTCCAGAAATAACTGAGATTGATGAGCTTCAAACTTATGTTGGTAAAAAAAAACAAAATGTGGCTATGGACGACAGTAGACTTTATCGGAAATAAGTCGAAAAGCTCGAAGAACTAGTTTCTTCTCTTCTCTTCTTAAAATTAGGAGAATTTTATGTATCTAATATCTCTTTTCTGACGATGACTAAGACGAAGATTATGCAGTCCACAAGCTGTTTCCATCACATCATCAATATAGTGATCGACCCAATTACGAAATTTCTGAACCACGATCTGACATCGTTTGATTCCGCAGATCTGGTGTTCTATCTCAACTCTTATCTTCGCAATTTCTCGATTTTTCTCTTTTTCATGATCAGTTAATTCTGCTTTAGGAAGCTTCTTCGTCGGTTGTTTAATCCTAACTCCCGATGGTGCAAATCCTTGAAATCCTGTATCTTGCCACAGAATACTCCCTTTGGGAAAATGATAGTCTTCTTCGTCGGCAATTTTCTTGTCATGTTTTTTGCCTTCATAAGTGTCACTTAAGAACAACACTTTTCCTCCTCGCTCACTCACCACATTATTTTTAACCATGTGAGCTTTCTTCTTTCCACTATAGAAAGTTTTACGCTCTTCCTTATCTTGTGGTCGATTGATCGCTCGCTCCGTCCCATCAATCATAAATTCTAAACTGGGGCAGGTGTTCAGTAAATCTTCTAGCTTTGCAGGTTCACGTTCTGGTAATTGTTTCTCCCTTTTCAAAGCTTGATTGAGTACTTTTGTTAGTCCGTGTACCCATTCATTTGCCTGGGCTTGGCTCATTCCAAATAAAAATCCTTGTACTTCTTGGGTTGGATAAAGTCGAAAGTAAATCAAAATAAATAGCAACTTATCTTCCAGTTTCTCAAGCCTCGCTTTCCTGCCACCTCCGAATGCTCTGTGTCTGTTTCCTCGCTTAAAATTTTCTTCTATGAACTTTGACCATGCAGGTTCAAAGCTAGCTAATAAAGCTTCAAATTCTTCGATTTTTAATCCTGTTAAGCTCTGTAGAGTTCGAGGTCTATTCTGTAGCTCTGCATAGTTGACTTTCACTCTCTACCTCTCTTACTCAACTTCTTGCTACTCATTTTACATACTTAATTCCGATAAGGTCTAGTTAATCACTGGAAACCAGGCATCTTGGCATGGGTATGGGGAGATCGCTCGGCTCAAACCTTTGAACCTTTATGGAAATTAATTCGGGGATGGCAATCTTTTTGGTATGTTACCGATGGTTGGCTTGTTTATCCCTGTTCGATCAATAGCTGCGACCATTTAGTCTGGAAAACATACATGACGAGGGTTGAAGGAGAAAACACCCGCTTGAGACATTATTTAGCTCGTTTAAAACGAAAGACTTACATGCGGACAAGTCCTTTGTGTTACTCCAAATGCGAAGAGATGCTTCGAGCATCAATCAAACTTCTACTTCATTATCTCCATTTCGATACCATTCCTCTGTAAAAATCATCTCGCAGAGATGCAACGCGAATTTAATTTTACTACGGGCTATGTCTAGGCGATCGCAGACATATATTGCCATACATCACAACTGGGATCGGGTAGTCTACAAAAATTTATTTCTCTATTTTAAAAACGGATTGAGGAGTTTAAAGGTAGTTTAGATGCCTGAAATAAATGGCACTAAAGCTAACATTTTCTAGCCTTAGTGCCATTTCTATATATTATTTTTACTTATATTTAAGGTCTTTATATTCGCTGACCTTATTTAAATCTTTTATTATGATCCCAGGTTTTTTAATCACATCTTTATTTCGTAATGTTTTCTTTATATTTAGCTAAATCAAGAGTTATTGCTTTTTGTAACACTGTCTAGATTCGCTATCAAAGACACCCCGATCGACTCTGACAGCCAAATTTCAAAATCACGGATGGGATGAGAGCGAACCGCTATTAAAGGATCGATCATTGGTTCGACCAAAATGGTAAACATTCCCAAACGATTACCAGCTAAAATATCAGTGAACAAGCGATCGCCAACCATGGCAATTCTTTCTGCGGGTAGTTCCATTGCCTTGGCTGCTTCTCTCAGGCGACGACGAGAAGGTTTTTGAGCAGCAGAAATAAAGGGTAAATCAACAGATTTGGCAATCTTGCTGATGCGATTATGACTAATATTATTACTAACCAACCAAATAGGAGTTGTTTGTCGGATTTGCCTAATCCACCGCTGTAATTCCTCGGAAGTTTCCCTTTGTTTAAAAGGAACAAGGGTTTCGTCCACATCTAAAATTAACCCGTTAATATTATATTTCTGGAGTATTTGAGGCGTTAAATCAAAAATAGTCGTTCCAAGAATCAAATTTGGTTGCAGCAAGCTAATCACGGACATGATCTAAAAAATATATAAATATGTAGATAATAGGAAAATTTTACTCGACAAAAACTATGTTAGCGACTTAAGAGGTAGTCTGGCTTGGTATTTGTCTAGTTTATTGTTCAGTTACAAAAAAATACTATAATACTGCCAAATGTGTATGTATAATCGATTAAGTTCTGTATACTCGTAACAATCAAACCTAAAGAAAAGATATATTGTTAAAATTAGTAAAGAAACTAAAAATTTAAATAAGCTATTAGAACTATGGGTCGTATTGGAGTTTTACTGCTCAATCTAGGCGGACCCGACAAAATCGAAGATGTCCGTCCTTTTTTGTACAATTTATTTTCTGATCCAGAAATTATTCGGTTACCCGTTAAAGCGTTGCAGAAACCTTTGGCTTGGTTGATTTCCACTTTAAGAGCCAAAACATCTCAAGCAAACTATCTAGAAATTGGCGGAGGTTCTCCCTTAAGAGAAATAACTGAGGCACAGGCAGAGGCTTTAGAAGCCAAGCTCAAGGAGATGGGTCAAGATGCCAAGATTTATATTGGTATGCGCTATTGGCATCCCTTTACAGAAGAAGCGATCGCTCAAATAAAAAGAGACGGCATCAAAGAAGTGGTGGTTTTGCCGCTTTATCCGCAATTTTCCATTAGCACCAGTGGTTCTAGCTTCCGTATTTTAGAAGAAATGTGGGATACGGATCGGACTTTACAGGATGTTAAATATACATTAATTTCCTCTTGGTACGATAATCAAGGCTATCTGCAAGCAATGGCAGATTTGATTGGACAAGAGCTAGACAAATTTCCCGATCCAGATCTGGCTCATGTGTTTTTTAGTGCGCACGGTGTTCCCGTCAGCTATGTAGAAGAAGCGGGAGATCCATACCAGCAAGAAATTCAAGAGTGTACCCGCCTAATTATGCAAACTCTGGGACGACCCAACCAATACACCCTAGCATATCAAAGCAAGGTAGGTCCTGTTGAATGGCTACAGCCCTATACCGATGATGCTCTTAGAAAATTAGGTGAACAAGGAATTGAAGACTTAGCCGTCGTACCAATCAGCTTTGTTTCCGAACATATCGAAACGTTACAGGAAATAGATATTGAGTATCGCGAAGTAGCAAAAGAAGCGGGAGTCAAAAACTTCCATCGTGTACCTGCCCTTAACGTTCACCCTGGTTTTATCGATTCACTAGCTCATTTAGTCACCGATTCATTGGATGCAGCCCCTCATACCTTTGCAGATGTAACTCATCCTAAGAAAAACATGAAAATGTATCCCCAGGAGAAATGGCAATGGGGTTTGACCACTGCCGCCGAAGTTTGGAATGGTCGTTTAGCGATGTTGGGCTTTATTGGTTTATTAGTTGAGTTGATTAGTGGTAGTGGTCCTCTCCATATGGTAGGCATCTTATAGTAATGATGGCAATCATTTATCGATTTTCAGTACAGCTTTTAAAAACAAGCATAAAACTGTACTGAAATTCTGCCGTTTGTAAAAAAGCAATACAAAACAATTTTATTGGCGTAAAAATACCGTAATAACGAAAAAACTTGCGAGTAAATTAATCTGAACAACCGTAGCTTTACTATGCTGATTTACTCATTTTGCGATTGCCTTATTTATCAATTCAAATAAAAAAGTGATCGCCTTACTGTAGTGCGATCGCTTGCGTTTGAGATTTGTTTTAAATTGTTTGCTGAGGTTGTTCTGGAACTTTTCTTTTTTTTAGCTTATTTGCCAGAGGAGTAATTTTATTTATTGCAGTTAATTTTTGGTAAATTTATTAGATAGGTGGTCAAAAATTTGTCAATTAGCTTACACAAAATGAAACTTGATCGTATTACTAGTAATCCTAGCAAAATGAATGGGCAACCCTGCATTCGTAATCTTCGCTTGACAGTACGTCGAGTAATTAATTTAATTGCTACTTATCCAAATCGAGAAGAATTATACCAACAGTTTCCTGAATTAGAAGAAGAAGATATTCAACAGGCTTTACTTTTTGCCTCTTTGTCTTTAGATGACCAAATTATTGAACTTCCTAATAATTATGGAACTGTTGCTTGATCAAGGGTTACCTCGTTCAGCAGCAAAATTATTAAAAGCTCATAAAATTGATACAATTCATGTTAATGAAATTGGTTTATGGGCTGCTGAAGATATTGAAATTATCCAAAAAGCCAGAGAAAGCAATTGTGTTGTAATTACTTTAGATGCTGACTTTCATTCTCTACTGGCTTTAAGTAATGCTTCTTCTCCTTCTGTAATTAGAATTCGCATAGAGGGATTACGTGCTAAATCATTAACAGAACTACTTCTAAATGTGATAAATGAATGCTATAAGGAATTACAGAAAGGTGTTGCCATAACTGTTGATTCAAGACGAATTAGAATACGCAATTTACCTTTGTTGCGAAAATCATGAAGGATAAATTGGTAAAAAACAAGTATTTTAACCAGTATAGAAAAGCGATCGCACGTGCGTAGTGCGATCGCTTTTCTGTGAATTTTAAAAAAAACAAAATTATCAAGAAGACTTAATTGGCACAAAGTCAATTTTTATCTTATATCCAACTGCCTGAGCATATTTTTCAATAGTTGAAAGTTTGAGAGAAGAAGATAATTACACATTTTCTAAACGAGAAATATTGCTTTTCTTTGTGAAGAGAATTTCTGCCAACTCTTCTTGAGTTAAACCTGCCGTCTTTCTCATGACAATAAGTTTCTTTCGCAGACTATAAACTACAGAAAGAGCCTCATATTCTTTTTTTACTTCACTATTTGTAAAAGCTTTTTCTTTAAATTTTGCCAATGTAAGGCGTGTCATTTTTTGGTATCCTTCATACGTTTTTTTGCTAAGTTTAATTCTTTCTTTGGTGTTTTTTGCGATTTTTTAATAAAGGAATAATTTAAATTTGGTTTACGTCAAGTATTTTCGGATTATAATAGGTAAGGAGCAAAAGTAAGAAAAAATTAAAATGGTGCAGGCTTGCTTGACAGGCAAAGGACAAGTTACTATCCCCAAGGCAATTAGAGACTATCTACACCTAGATACTGGAAGCAAAATAGATTTTGTAATTGATGAAAATGGTGAGGTAAAAATTATATCTCTAAATATTTCTGTAGAAAGTTTATTTGGTATTCTCCATCGTCCAGGAATGAAAGCAGCTTCTTTAGCAGACATGGAGGAAGCGATCGCCCAGGGTGCTAGTGATCGGACTTGACACTAATGTTTTGGTGCGATATTTAACTAAAGATGACGAGACACAATGGAAACAAGCGGTAGAAACAATTGATAATGCCGAATCTTGTTTTATCTCTAACATCGTTTTGTGTGAGATGGTTTGGGTTTTGAGAGGAAAACCCTACAAATATTCTCAATCAGAAATTTTAAAAATCATAGAACTTTTACTACAAAGCTCTAAGCTGGAATTTGTAAATCGTACTGTTATTTACCAAGCATTAAAACTTAATAAGTTAGTAAAAGCTGATTTTGCCGATTATCTCATCGGTGCAGTCAATCATTTTCACGAATGCAGCACAACAGTAACTTTTGATCGAAAGCTGAAAGATAACAAATGGTATCGGGTTTTAGATTAAATTAATCTACCATCAAGTTTTTTCAAATGTTTATAGAAGATCGCTTGAACACCGAATCAAAGAGAAAGCAATCGCACGTGCGTAGTGTGATCGCTCTTAATAAAAAGCCTAGTTTCACTATAATTGCTTACCGAGGATGATAAAAGGCTATTCAAACTTTTCTGTCTTAGAAAAATGTGAATCTAGTTTATCTAAAACGCCTAGTGTGAATTAGGAAAAAAGGAGGAAAAGACAGAAGATGAAAGTTACCAAGCTGTCCATCTAAATATCTTTCCTCATGAATAGCATAGACTTTGAAAGCCTGTTAGTCATAGTTTTTGTCCTTGTAGATGACTGGTATCAGCTAGAGAGAAAATCGTCAAAACCCAGTGTTTCAGGGGCAAAACCAAAAATGAGTAATAGTGAAATTATGACTTTGGCTTTGATGATGGACTATTTACCATTTCCAGGAGAAACTCAGTTTATCGGTTTTATTCGTGCCAATTATGGAGAATGGTTTCCTAATTTGTTAGAGCGGAGTCAATTTAATAGACGCTTACGAAAATTGGGAGATGAAATAGAAACTCTCAGAAGGAGATGGGTCAAACAGCTAGGAGTTGAGGCTGCCAATAGTTTTGTTATTGACACTAAACCGATACCTGTAGTCGGTTACAAAAGAAGCAAAAGACATAGTGACTTTGATGGTAGTGCCAATTATGGCTATTGTGCAGCAAGGAAGATGAAATATTTCGGCTACAAACTAGTAGTTCTTTCAACTCTGGGGGGGATACCTGTGGCTTATGAACTGGTTTCGGCTAACACTGATGAGCGTAAAGCTGTTGAAGGAGTCCTTCAGATGGTTCATGGTAGCGATATCTATGGAGATAAGGGGTTTATTGGTCAAGAGTGGCAATCAGAGATAACTAAGGCTACTGCTAATCGTATTTGGACGATACAGCGAGAAAATCAACATCAACAAGTAAGTTCTGCTTTAAAACATTTGATTAGCCGAGTAAGACAAAGAATTGAAGGAGTTTTCAATGAAATTCAAAATACTGGTCGTAATCCAGAGCGATTACTCAACAAAACTGTTGGTGGACTAGCTACTCATATGGCACTCAAAATGACCTCTCATACTTTGCGACTTTTCCTGCGCCATCATTTTGAGATTGATGTTTTGACTTTTCAATCCTCATTTACTTTCTAAAATTTAATTCACACTAGGCGTAAGGTATTAATCTTCTATTTGGCGCTTGCATAGCAGAAAAGAAAACACGATCGCTCGGTAATTTTTTGATAGCAACTTTAGGCACTCGCTGTTGTCAGCGTTCCATACTTTTTAGAGTTTCTTCGCGAATAACTTCAAATACTTGACGACTGAGTTGGGTAAATTCTGGTGTCATGGTGTCATCAATGTGACGCGGACGTTTGAAGTCTACTAAAATATCTTCTTTAAGATGCCCTGGATTTACGCCCAAAATCAAAACGCGATCGCCCAAAAAAACTGCCTCTTCAATATCGTGAGTTACAAAAACAACGGTAGTTCTTAAATCGCTCCAAATCTCCATCAACAGTTCCTGCATCATATGTCGCGTTTGTGCATCCAATGCGCCAAAAGGTTCATCCATCAATAGAACTGAAGGAGAATTGACTAATGCCCTAATGATACTAGCTCGTTGCTTCATTCCTCCTGAAAGCTGGTGGGGATAAGCATGACGATGCTTGTACAAACCGACTCGATTGAGATATTCATCGACTAACTCGCGCCGCTGTTTTTTTGCCATACCTTTAATCCGCAAGCCAAATTCGACATTTTGGGTGGCAGTCTTCCAGGGAAGCAGCGAATACTGCTGAAAGACAAAACCGCGCTCGGCTCCTGGTTTGGTTACGGTTTGCTTGTCTACTGAAATACAGCCTGTTGTCGGACGAATAAATCCCGCGATCGCATTGAGTAGAGTTGACTTGCCACAGCCAGATGGTCCTAAGACACAAACAAACGAACCAGGTTCTACTTGAAAATTGATATTATCTAATACTTTAATGGTGCGATCGCGACAGCCAAAAGTAACCGATAAGCCTTCTACTTCTACTAATCCTACTAATTCTTTGGTTAATTGAGCTGTTGTTGGCGTTTGCACAGTGACATTTTGCATAACTTTGTGAAATTCCTTAATTAATTTATTTTTTAATCGTTCTCCAAGGCATTAATGCAGCAGTCAAACGACTAACTGCCCAAGAACTAAAGGCACCCATCAATCCAATTAGCAGCATTCCCATGACAATTGGCGGATAGTTGGAAGTAACATAAGATTCCCAGGTTATATAACCTATGCCATAGCGTCCTGCCAGAATTTCTGCCGTTACCAAACAAAACCAGGCATTACCCATGCCGATAACCAAACCACTAGCAATGCTGGGTAATGCTCCAGGAATGATGATGTCTATAAAGGTATGTCGGGTTTTTGCCCCCAAACACTGTCCGACCTGAATCAAAAGCGTGTCATTGATGGTGCTTTCTACTCCTTTGATAGTGCTAATCAAAACGGGAAAAAAGCCACCTATAAAGGTAATAAAGATCATCCCTGCTTCGGCGGTGGGAAACATCAAAATAGCCAAAGGAATCCAGGCTACTGCGGGAATTGGGCGCAATAATTCTAAAGGTGGTGATAAAAAATCATCGACTTTTTGAGACGCACCAATAAAGATCCCCAAAATAATCCCCAAACAAGAGGCGATCGCATAACCGATTAACACCCTAGTAATACTGGACTGGAAATGAATCCAAGGATCGCCAGTAAAAAAATCCCAGGTGGCTGCGACTACTTCTATGGGTGAAGGTAAAAAGCTAAACTTGATGATGAAATCAAACTTTATTTGGCATAAAAACTGCCAAACTCCAAAAAAGACGATCAAAGATAAGATACGTCGCGCCAATTTATGAGTGCTAGTGTTCCCAAACATTGGGCTGATTAGCTGACGAAAACTTTGAATCAAAGGAGTTCTAGTTAATTTAGAAGAGCTAGTCATCTCAGAGCCTTTGAATTGTGATTAATAGTAAACGTTCTAATGAAATTCGGTCGAGACAAAGGGTAGATTATTTTTTACCAGCAGCACCGACCAATGCAGGTGCAGTTTTCTGAGCTAAGGTTTGCTGTAATTGCTTAAATGCCGTTACTTGACCCCCAGAGGAAGCTGCAAACTGGTCGGCATCTTGTTTAAGCAAGAAAGCTGAAACCTCCTCGCCATTGTTAACATAGTAAGAATTCTCGGCAAATAACTTCCAGCCATTGTTTTTGTCGTGTACAAACATGACACTTGCGGCTTTTCCTTCTTTTTGCAACTGTCCTAGCATTTTCATCATGTTGGCAATTGAAGCAAAGTTAGTCACAGTTGGTTCGTCTTGAATCCATAACTGAGCAGCCTTTTGGGGATCTTTTATTGGTTCTCCCGTCAGGGCATCTTTACCCGTAATTTTGTAGTTTTCGGCTGTTGCGATTACCTTTTGGCGATCGAGCTTCATCTCTTTCATCGCTGTTTTTAAATAGCTTTCGTCAACCCATCCCGTAACCTTTTCTGGGTCAACTTTTCCTTCTACTTTGCCCAACTCAGTCAAAGTTGTAATACTGTTTTTGAGTGCGTCTAGATTAACCTGACGAATTGTCGGATCGAGAGGCTGTAAGCCAGAAGGACCGAGGAACATATAAACTACCTCTTTTTCTATGCCCGACCATTCCTCAATCTTGGCTGAGATCTCTTCGGGATTTTTTCTAAAGGTTTGGTTGGCTTCTAAAACGGCTTCGAGATAAGCTACCACCAATTCTGGATACTTTTGAGCAAAGTCCGAGCGCACGACAATTCCATGTAAAGTTGGTACCCCTGTTTGCGCTCCATCATAAATCTTTTTGGCAAAGCCACGGAAGGGAAATAGTTCGCCAAAAGGAACGAAGTCGGCGTGAGCATCAATTTGACCAGTACGCAGGCTTGTCCCGCCTACTTCGGGAGCTTGCGAGATTAGTTGAACATCTTTTTCTGGATCGATTCCATTATCTTTTAAAGCTTTTAATAGCATACCGTGAGCCGCAGAACCAAAAGGAACGGAAACCGCTTTGCCTTTAAGCTGTGCTAGAGAAATTACTTCGCTATCTTTAGGAACGACTACCGCATTACCCGCACCACTAGCACTATAAGCTAAGGTAGCGATATAAATAGACTTGACATCTCCTCCTGCTTCGCGAAACTTAGTCAAGTTAATAGCGGCGGGAAAATCCCCCATCAGACCAATATCAATTTGATCTGCCAGCATTTTGTTGGTAATCGGTGGTCCCGATGTATAGCTCGACCACTGAATATCATACTTGACATTGGCATATTTACCAGTATGAGGTAAATGCTTTTCCAATAATTTTAATTCTCTTACTGTAGCTCCGCCTACGGCAGTATTAATTACCTGATCCTGCGTACCAATTGAAATGCGAATTGTTTCTTTTTTACCAGAGTTTTCTGCTGCATCTGTTGTTCCTGATTTTGCTGAAGGGCTATTACCAGTACACCCATTAGTTAAAATTGTGATGCCTAGAAATACAAAAGTTATAACTATTTTTTTCTTCCAAGAACGATATCTAAGAGCAACCATAGTGTTTTTCTATATTGTTTTTGTTACTCTAAATTTAATAGCTAAAATTTGCGCTTTTTGTAATTTAAGCTACACAATACTAATCCAGTCAACAAAGAAATTGATAGATTAATAGATTTTTTTTATATTGTTTTTGCTAAAATTGCAATACATTTTTCTGGGTTTTTATCTGATAAATTAGACACAACAAAATAATTTTTAACACAATTAAATCTCAATCTTGATTAATTAGTGCTATCAAATTGCACAAGATTAAATAAAATTAAAAATGTCAAACCAAAAACACTCTTAATTTGGCTTGATATTTTTTTGTTATTATAAATAAGTCAGATAATCTACTAGATAATTCTAAATAAATTAAGAAAAAGATACCTATTTTTCTAACTTAGTAAAATAAATTTTTTGAATGCTAAATAGCTCTTTACACTTTAAATTTTTGTTTCTAGTAGACGTGGGCGTAAATAACCTGAGTTCGGGTTACTAAAATCATCCCAAGCTAGCACTTGGAAAGATCAGCATTAAAAGAATCGCTAGAAATGTTTAGTCGAGACTCCGAACTCCCTACTCCCGACTACCAGGCACAACCATATTGAGAACGAGGGCTGCTATGCCTCCCGTAGCGATGCCAGAGGAAAAAACGCTTTTAATTAAATAGGGCGTTTTTTCGAGTATTTCTGGTACGAACGAGACCCCTATACCAAGTCCTAAAGAAACAATTAAAATCAGCGTATTGCGCTGACTCAAATTCACTTCATACAAAATCTTGATACCAGCTGCTAGAACTGAGCTAAACATCAGCAACGTTGCGCCTCCCAAAACAGGTTGAGGCATAGCTTGAAACAATCCTCCAATGATGGGAAAAATTCCAAGTAATACTAAAATTCCAGCAATAAAATATCCTACATAGCGACTACCCACACCTGTCAATTGAATCACACCATTATTTTGACTGAAAGTTGTGTTAGGAAACGTGTTGAAACAAGCTGCAATGAAGGAATTTACTCCATCTCCTAAAATTCCCCCCTTGATTCGCCGTAAATAGATTTCCCCCTCAATTGGTTCTCCTACTAACATTGAGGTTGCAGTCAAGTCACCAATGGATTCGATAGTCGTAATTACATACAAAAACGCTAAAGGAATAAGTCCAGCAAAGCCAAAATCAAAT
Source organism: Waterburya sp. (assembly GCA_965218645.1). GTDB lineage: Bacteria > Cyanobacteriota > Cyanobacteriia > Cyanobacteriales > Xenococcaceae > Waterburya. The sequence continues at coordinate 3,871,613 of OZ244627.1, forward strand.
CCATATCGAAACGGAATCGGCACAGTTATATAAGAAAGCTGACCCAGACCGCTAAAATTCAGCATTCCTAGGGGCAACGCTACGAGATAGCCAACCACTAAGCCAATGAGAATTGCCAACATACGGAGGAAGTTACTGCTAACGCAATTGAGGACAACAATTACAGTTAATACCAATAGCGAAACACCAAGGTTTTCTAGGCTTGCGAACGTACCTGTTTTCACTGACTCTGGTCCACCTGCCATTGCTGTAACTGCTACTCGAATTAAACCCAACCCAATCAGCACGACAACAATGCCACTCACCAGAGGAGTTATGACTTTTTTAAGGGGTTCAATGAACTGGCTTAGAATAATCTCAACAAACGAACCCAGTAGACAAACAGTCAGTAAATAAGCCAAGGTTTGAGTTGGCGAACGACCAGACTCGATTGCTGCGGTGCCAACAGTCACAATCGTTCCGACAAATGCAAAACTAGTTCCTTGTATACTCAATAATCCTGACCCAATTGGACCGATACGATGAATTTGAATGAATGTGGCAATACCAGAGATGAACAGCGACATGCTAATTAGAAAGCTAATATCACTAGTTTCTAATCCGATGCTGTTTCCAATTACGAGAGCAGGAGCAATGATATTGACAAAGGCTGCTAGTACATGTTGTAGAGCAGCAGCGAGAGTTTCCCGCAAAGCAGGTTTAGCCTCCAACCCATAAATCATATCTGTGGCTTGGGTTTTTAGCCGTGGAGATTCATGCACATGAGTGGTTTCAGCAGGGGTGTCTAATTGCAATGGATTTTGATCGGTCATTAGAGTTTAGCTCGTTTCAATTAACAACATTAAGAGAGTGACTACATTCGCACTAAACCACCTCACTAAACGGCAGTTATCAACAAATGCACACATTAGTTCAAAATTAAACTCGTGTCATACATACAACTTATTTTGAATTTTTAAAATCTAAGTTACAAAACAGAGGTGTTAATTTGGGGAGTTGATGTAATTTCGCCAGCCGCCGTATTCAGTGATGTCTTTACCGCGATCGCAACAAATCGATTCGCCAACCACACCGAGAACTTCTACACCATCAGCGAGACTTACTTTACCGATACATAAGCCTGGAGGTTCTTTGAGTAGAATCTGCGCCAAACCTGCGGGGGGAACTACCCAAACTTCAACGGCGATCGCCACACCTCCAGTTTCTACTCGCATCATCGCGGGATGGATATCATCGATCAAAAACAGCCGATAGGTGGATTCGGTAATGGCTTCGCGGACGAAAGTAGCTCCTACTGACAGTAGATTTTTGTTAAGTTCCAATCCCCGCATCAAAGTTCCATTGACGGCTATGGCGATGGTTTCACTCATGATTCGACTGGCGTAGGAGTCAGTATTTGTTGATATTCTTTAGTAGGTGCGGCAAAACCGCAGGAGATACCGTTTCGGTGAATCACTTTTTTATCCTCTTACAGTTGTTTAAAAGAGAAGCAGAATCAGAAGACTTTGGCTTCTAATAAATCGATCGATGCTAGGGCATAAATTTGCGTGGCAGCTACAACTTTATCCACATTAATGCACTCATTTATAGGAGACCATCCATCTTCTCCCGGTCCAAAGGTAATTGAAGGAATTCCAGAATGTGAAAACCGCAGAGTGTCACAGTAGGCATTCTTTCGATATATTACGGGATCTTTTCCAAGCAAACGCCTATACGCCTTTTTGAGTGCTTTAACATGAAGAGAATCTTTCGGTACTTCAATTGAAGCAGGAACAAATGTTTCTCCAGGTACAGGTTTAACAGTCGCCTCAAAGGCAACCATCGTGATGTTGTTAATATCGCCAGTTTGGTAGCCAATCCTGATCTTTTGACGACTGGCTTTAGAAGTGCTTGCGGTTTCTGTTGCCTCATCAGCCACTTCTGTGGCCGTTTCAGCTTCAGGTGCTGAGGCTGATGGGTTGTCTGTATTTTGCGAACAGGCTACTAATAAACTAAATGAACCTGCTGCCAAACTTGCATACTTAAAAAACCGACGTCTTCCAAAGAATTTACCTGTTGTGTGTTTAAGTGACCAATTGCCAACAGACTTGTTAAGTTCTTTACTCATTTTCTTTCCTGTGAATAATGTACTGCTCGGCCTTCAATTAATCCTGAAGCCGCACTATCTTCTTGAGATGCTCTGGTTTTCGTAATACAGAGTAATTAAAGTAAAAACCCGTTTGCCAAGCTGTTTTGTTGTTTTCGTTACGTTTTAGCACTTCTCAGATTAGTTTTTTTTCTGAGTCCACAATTTTTATTTATAGCTCTAGTTTTTGAGCGCAATAGCTTTAAAAAGATAAGAAGCAAGTTTATCTAGCAGGCAAGGTTTTGAGATCGGCAAAGCTAAAGGGGGTTGCACCAAGTCGGTTAACCCTGTAGCGGTGGAACGCTGAACCAATTCCAGTTAAATAGGTTTCGGTGTAAGGCGGTGCGATGAGTGTTACCCCAGTAGGCATACTATTTGATTGAAAACCGTTAGGTACAGCAAGAGCGGCTAAATCTAGCAAATTAACAAAATTTGTATAGTATCCCAAATTGGCGTTCAACGCTATTGGGCTGCTCTCTACCTCGTCAATTCGATAGGCAGTACCAGTAGTCGGTACTACAAATACATCGATCTGCTCCCAAAGCGATCGCACTTCTCCTTTAAGGGCAGTCAGGCGATAGAGTCCTTTGAACACATCGACTGCTGTAAAGGCTTTAGCAGCTAAGATAATCTCACGGGTAATCGGAAAAACTCGATCGAGATTAGCTTCAATAAAAGACCCAACCGAAGCATAACGCTCCGCTAACCAAGGTCCGTTAAAAAGAAGCTTGTTGACTTCCAAAAACGGCTCGTAGTCGATCTCGATGCTCCTACCTCCCATAACCATGAGCCTCTCAATTGCCTGAGCAAACAAGGCTTCAGCCTCAGCATTGCCAAAAAACTTTAGCTGATTTGCCTTGGGAACGCCGAATCGAAACGCTTGTCCCTCATGGTAAGTATTGAGAATTTTAGGAAAAACGTCGTCACGGAAGAGGTTGTCAGGATCTTTCGCTACCTGCATAACTTTTAATGCATCGTCCGCCGTTAAGGCAAAGATAGAAATACAGTCAATGGTTTTGCACGCATCGACTATGTGAGCTGTACTTAATAATCCATAGGTTGGTTTGAGTCCGATAATATTGTTAAATCCTGCTGGCACTCGACCTGAGCCTCCAGTGTCTGTACCAATCGCAAAGGAAACTAAGCCTACGGCAACTGAGAGAGCAGCACCAGAACTTGAACCACCGGGAATATACCCTTCAACAAAGGAATTTTGCGGGATACTGAAGCCCGTTCTAATACCAACTAATCCCGTAGCGAACTGATCTAAATTAGTCTTGCCAATCAGAATTGCGCCTGTATTTAGCAGCTTTTGGACAGCAGGATTTGTCTTCGCTGCAATATAACTGAATCCTGGACACCCGCAGCTTGTTGGTAGATTGGCGACATCAATACAGTCTTTGACACTAAACGGAATGCCCCATAATGGAAATTTTTTTCTGAAAGCAGGTTCAATTGCCTCAAGCTCAGCAGCTCGTCTTAAAAGAGCATCCTTGCTAAGAACGTGCGTCCAGATACCATCATCGCCATGGGCAACAATGCTATCGGAAATAGTTTCCATAACATATTTTAGAGCCAACCCCCGTCGATACTGCTCGATCAAATATGTAAAACTAAGGCTACCAATGTTAGTCGTGTAAGTCATAGTATATTTCTGTAGCGATCTAAAATTAAAAAATTATTCAAATCTGAAAGGTTTAAATCTCTTTCTCAAAAGAAAACTTGCTCCGCTGCTTTTGGAGAGTTGAATTAACCTCAGAGGTAATATGGAGAGATCAAATGCTAACCAGGTGGATTTAGTTTTTTTTTAAAAGTTTGACCCAAAGCAACGGCAATTTGGTCAAATATCTGAGTAGCCAAAGAATCAGGTTGACTAATAGCAATAGGCTTTCCTTCGTCTCCACCGCTACAAATAAGAGGATCGAGAGGGATTTGTCCGAGTAATGGTGCTGACAATTCCTGAGCAATTTGTTCGCCACCACCGCTACCGAAAATCGGCGTACGTTTCCCTGCCGCATCTTCCAAATAACTCATATTTTCGACAATTCCCAAAACGGGAACGCCTACTTGACGAAACATATAGATTCCCCGTCGCACATCAGATAGGGCTACCTGTTGGGGAGTTGTTACCATGACCACACCGCAGATTGGGCTTTCTTGCACGATGGTAATTTGAGCATCTCCCGTACCTGGAGGTAGATCGATTAACAGATAGTCTAATTCGCCCCATTCTACATCATTAATAAACTGAGTGATAATTTTGTGAAGTACCGGACCACGCCAAGCCAAAGGACGTTCGGGTTCGACCAGTGAGCCTACAGACATTACTTTGATTCCATGAGCTTCTAAGGGAATAAATTTTTGTCCCAGGGGAGTATCGATCGCCTGTACATCTAAGTGTTTTAATCCCAGCATTTGCGGAATATTAGGACCGTAAACATCGGCATCGAGTAAGCCAACTTTTGCCCCAGACTGACTTAATGCCATTGCTAAATTAACCGATGTCGTGGATTTACCTACCCCTCCTTTGCCACTAGAAATTGCCAGAGTAATCTTGACCCCAGGAATAGTACAGACTTGAACGTAAGGTTTTTTGCACCAATCGAGAGTAGATAAAGTAGTTTGAACCTTGTCTTTTAAATCGGATTGATGAGAACCTAAATACAGCTTGAGGTAGACGTAATCATCTATTAGCTTGAGGTTACGCACCATACCCAAGCTAACAATGTCCTTATTCAGATTTGGTTCGATAATTTGTTTGAGCAGTTGAATGGTTTCTTGTTCTTGGTCATTCATGAAGCAACGCCCTGTCGTTGGCAAATTTGATCGATCGCCCGTTGAGAGAAGATCCGTACATCGGCATCAGGGTCGTCCAAGGTTTGCTGGAGAGCATTTAAGACATCTCGATTGCCTATATTTCCTAGTGCGATTGCTGCATCACGACGGATATCAGAGTATTCATCGGTAAGACATTTGACTAAAGCAGGGATAACGCTCTTATCGGCAACTACTTGCAGGGTTCGAGCCGTAAACTTGCGTACTTGCCAATGTTCGTCGGTTAGGGCTTTGGCTAACGATGGGACTGAACTTGCATCTTTGTGTAGAGCTAGAGATTGAGCAGCCCTACCGCGTACTTGCCAATCAGGATCATTGGTTAAAGCTTGACAGAGTAGTTTAACTACTGACTCATCTTTTAAATGACCTAAAGTTAAAGTGGCTTCCCGACGCACTTTTGGGGCTTCATCGTTCATCAAAGCTAAAGCAGGGGGACAGGTTTCTACCTGATTGAGGTAGCGCAGGGTAGTAATAGCTGCTTCTCGTAGTTCATCTCTTGACGATTTAAAAAACGGCAATACATAAGGTAATGCTTGCGCGTCGTGTATCTTCCGTAGCAGAATTAATACATTAAGCTGCATATAAAAGTTGTCTTCTTGAACCGCATCTAGCAGCATCATCAGATCTGCTGGTGCAATTAATTCTTTTAATGCCGATAATGCTTCTTTTCTAACCTCTTCATCAGGCGATCGCAAACAGGTCATCAATGGTTTGATAGCAATGGGATTGTTAAGTTCCCAAATACCAGTTATGGCAAGTTTCTGGACAGTCGTATTTTCATCTTGTAAAGCCTGAATTAAAGGCATAATTGCCTCTTCATCTCCAATGTGTTGCAAAGTCTTGACTGCTACCAAGCGGTCTTCAACTTCTGAAGAGCGAAGCATTTCCACCCATGGTTTCAATTCATCATTTATATCGTCGTACATGAAAATAATCCTAATTTTTATTGTTTGAGTAATGCCCCCTTCGGGTGGGTGTTGTTCGGGCGGTCAACATCCGCGGGAGACCCACGGATTACGCCCTCAGAATAAGCTTCTTAGCCACAAAGGCTTAAGCCGCGTGTAGCATTTCCACCCACCCTAAATCCCCCAAGATTGGGGGTCGGGGGGCAAAATTATATCTGTAATCACCCCCGCCAAACTTTTACCTCAATAAAAAAGGAATTTGTACCGTAATCGCATTTGTCGGACATTCTTTTTCGCAAGGCAAACAAAACCAGCATTCGTCATATTTCATGTAAGCTTTGCCTGTTTCTGGATTCTTTGCCAAAACATCTAAAGGACAAACTTCAATGCAAGCACGGCATTTTTCTAAACATTTAGATTCGTCTACAATTACGGGAACGTCAGCGCGTTGAGTAGTTAAAGCCATATTTTTCGGTTAATTTGTTGTTTAGTTTGGGGTAAATATTTCAGGTAGGGTGGGCAAATCTCAATCCGAACTTGTCAAATTAACAACAATGTAGGCTTGCCCACCTTACTAATTAGCTGTAGTCACTTTTACGTCGTAGACTTCTCGATCTAGATTGACATCGACAATATAAGGTTCTACAGGACGCTTAAAGAGGGTCATGTTGTCAGCTTCTTTCTTGATATTGACGTGGCAAAACCACTCTTCATTGTTTTTCTCTGGATAATCAATGCGATAGTGATATAAACCCCAACGGCTTTCTTTACGGTAGAGAGAAGCCCTCGCTGCCATTTCCGCGCAGTCGCGAATAAAATGAACTTCCATACAGCGCATTAATTCGTGAGGATCTCTAGCTCCCATGATGTTTAAACTGTCGTAGTAGTTGACAAATTTATTTAAGCCAATCTTCATTTTGTGAGGATTTTTAGGCGGTTGTAAATAGTCATTAACAATACGGCGCAGTTTGTATTCAACCTGGGTGTGAGGAACACCATCAGGGTTTTGGAGAGGTTTATAGATGCGCTCTTTTTCTGCTGCCAACCAATCGGCATCGGGTTCTAAATGTTCTACATCTGCCACGTATTCCATCGCATTGGTGCCAGCAAGACGACCGAAAACAAAAGCCCCAATCATGTAGTTATGGGGAACAGAAGCCATATCTCCCGCAGCGTACAATCCTGTTACCGTGGTTTCGGCTTTTTCATTAACCCAGACTCCCGAAGCACTATGTCCGCTACATAAGCCGATTTCGGAAATGTGCATTTCTACCCCGTGAGTGCGGTAGTTTTCCCCTCTGTTTTGATGAAATCTTTCTCGACTAGGACGCTCATTTGCCCACAAGATCGTTTCAATTTCGGAGATGGTATCTTCATCTAAATGGGTCATTTTTAGCTGGATTGGACCTTTGCCAGAGTGTAACTCTTTCCAAACCTCCAGCATCATTTGACCACTCCAGTAGTCGCAATTGACGAAGCGGTGTCCTTCAGCATTAGCCGTGTATGCCCCAAAGGGACTGGCAACGTATGCACAAGCAGGACCATTGTAATCTTTGATCAGGGGATTAATTTGAAAGCATTCAATGTTGGTTAATTCTGCACCTGCATGATAAGCCATCGAATAGCCATCACCAGCGTTGGTGGGGTTTTCATAAGTGCCGTAGAGATACCCCGATTCTGGTAGTCCCAATCTGCCACAGGCTCCCGTACTAAGAACGACCGCCTTAGCTTGAATGACCACAAAATCGCCATTGCGGACATCAAAACCTACTGCGCCGATCGCTCTACCATCTTTGACCATGACGCGGGTTGCCATCACGCGATTGGTAACTTTGGCTTTATGCTTTTTAACCTGACGAGTGAGAATCTTTTTAAGATCCTTGCCTTCAGGCATTGGCAGAACGTATTTACCAACGCGATGAACCTGCTTTAAATCGTAGTTACCGTAAGTATCTTTTTGAAACTTAACTCCCCAACTATCTAATTCTTGAATGACTTCGTAGCCTAAGTTTCCCGTCTGATAAACTGCTTTTTGATTGAGGATGCCATCGTTAGCAATAGTAATTTCGCGGACATATTGTTCGGCAGTAGAGTTACCTGGAATGACTGCGGTGTTGACTCCATCCATCCCCATGGCGATCGCGCCACTGCGTCGTATATTGGCTTTTTCTAAAATTAATACTTCGGCTTCGGGGTTGGCTTGTTTGGCTTTAATCGCTGCCATTGTCCCTGCCGTACCGCCACCGATTACCAGAACGTCTGTCTTGAGATGCTGGGTGTTCGTCATGTACTGTTCTCCGTTTGAAAGTGAGGTTTGATAAAGACAAATAGGGGAAAGATGCAAAAATTAGACAAAAACTTAGATAAATTTTGCTGGAGACTTTTGTTGTTTGCCAATATAAAACTTGAAATTCCTTATTTAAATTTTCTCTTATTTACGGGGAATCATTTATCAAACTTTGATATCGCTCTATAAATTTTTTTGATAAGTAATTTATTAAAATGGAAATATATCAGTTAAAAGTTTTTTTAGAAGTTGCTCACTGTTTGAGTTTTACCGAGGCTGCCGACGCTTTGAATCTGACTCAACCCGCAGTTAGTGCCAAAATTAAATCTTTAGAATCAGAATTAAAAACTTCTTTATTCGATCGCCAAGGAAGACAAATACAGCTCACTGAAATTGGTAATTTATTAGTAAAAGAAGGAAAAAAGTTAGTCGAACTCGAAGCAGAAATTAGTAACAAATTAGAAAACTTTAAACAGCAAAAATTATCCCGTTTGACTATCGGTAGCTCTTACAGTCTGGCTAATAGTTGGCTACCCCAGCTTATTTATCAATATCGGCAAAAATATCCTGAGATTAAAACTCAATTAAAACTTTTTAGCGATCGCAAATTACTCTGTCAGGCAGTTGAGCGAGGTATTGTTGACCTTAGCTTCTCCGAAACCAGATTTATCGATTGTCCTGAAATTTTGCAGCAGGAAATTGCTACTATTCAATACGGTTTATTAACTGCATTCAGTAAACCTTTAGCTAAAAAAAATTGGCTCTCTCTTACAGATATCAAACAAAAACCTTTGGTGTTGTTAAACAATCGCTTTGCTAGCCGTCAGGTTTTTGAATCTCGACTGTCAGAATTGGGTTTAAAACTAACAGATTTTTCTCGCTTAGAGACTGTAGATACAATTGGTTTGATGCGGACTTATCTTACTCAAGGCAATTATTTAGGATTTGCTTCTAATCTAGAATTTCAAGCAGAGTTAGATTCGCAAACATTAACCTCAATTACTCTCCAAGAATTTGCTCTAGCAGCAAGAATATACGTATCTCAGTCGCAATCGAGTAAAAGCTCTCTAGAAAATCCCGCCAGTAAGTTTCTGGCTTTGCTTTCTACTCCTACAACCCAAAGTAATAAGATTGAGTATTCCTTTGCGTTTCCCAAAATGCGATCGCCTGCTTATGTAAATCGCTCACAATCTTCTCAAGAAACTATTGCTATTAATCTTGGCGTTCAAAACGTGACAATTCCTACCGTTACAGCAGGGTTAATCGTGCAGCGTTTGGGATTGCTCGAACATTTTTTACCCCGTACTGGACGTTATAGTCAGGTCAAATACGAGCTTCACTGGCATGATTTTTGTTTGGGAACGCCAATAGTCAAAGGATTACATTCAAAAAAATTAGATATTGGCATATTAGGAGACTATCCCCTACTTGAAAGTGCGACTCAACGTGACGATCAACAATTTGAACCTACTGTGTTAGTCAGCTTTGTTTCCATCGCTCCCAACGGAGAAGGTAGTGCGGTTATCGTTCCTCAAACATCTAAGCTCGAAACTGTGGAAGATTTACAGGGCAAAACTGTGGCACTTCCTTTTGGTTCTTCCGCTCATGGAATGTTACTTAGAACTTTATCCAATCTCAATTTGCTTTCAGAAGTACAGCTTTTTCCTCTAAAAAATTCTCTGATTAAAGCACCTTTACAGCCAGAAATAGCAGCAGGATATGCTTATTTTTCACCATTTCACCAACTAGCAAGCGATCGCGGTTTTAAATACTTAAAAGACGAGAATGCTAGTAGTTTACCAGGATTTTATGGTGTTGTAGCGCGCCAATCTTTTGCCGAGGGATATCCCGAAATAGTAGTTGCTTATCTCAAAGCTTTGATGGCTGCTCAATACTGGTTAGCTAACACTCCCTCAGCCTTTCCTTTAGTAAGTCAATGGACAAAAATTAAGCCGCAAATTTTAGCAAGCATTCTCAGTCCTACTCAAACTGAAACTTCAAATCTATTTATAACCGATTGGCAAATCCGTCAAGATTGGCTAGAAAGCCATATTGCTCAACTCAAATCGATTCCCACAGCCAAACATTTGGGTAAAATCGACTTAAATCTCTGGATAGAGCCAGAATTTCTGCAAACAGCAACAAAAAACTAAGAAGTAAATAAGGTTATGTTTCTTATCTGGCGATCGCTAGGAGAAATGGGAGTTGGCGAAGCTTTAACCGTGATTATCAGTACTTTTGTTATAGCTTATATCTTAGCTAGTGCGATCGCTTATCTTACTCCTGGAGTTAAATCAATTAACGGCATCATTGCTACTGCTCTAATATACTGGCTTATCAGTTCTGTGTTAAAAAACAATTCAGAGGTAGAGAATTAATTGTAGAAAAGCAATATAATTACTGGCATATTCTGCCGTGGTTGTTAAAATGCCCTAAAGGATTAGCTTCTTACTCAATAGCCTCAACGGGGGGAACCCCCCAACGGCTTTTCGCGCTTCGCGTCGCGATTGCCTGCTTGAAAATTAAGAGAGTAAAAAGCTATCTCCCAAGCACAAGTGGCATTTTCAACAATATTATTGACGATAAGCTTTTGGAGTCATTCCTGTCATAGCGCGAAAATATTTGGTCAGGTGAGCGTGACTGTTGAAACCGCAGTTTAAAGCTATATCGGTAATAGGCAGATTTGCTTTTTTTAATAACTGTTTGGCTAATTCAATTCTTTGCTGCATTACATACTGATGGGGAGAAATGCCCATAGATTGCTTGAACAATCGACTAAAATGAAATTTGCTAATTCCCAGATAAGTCGCCAAATCTTGAATTTTAATTGACTGGCTGAGGTGATGCTCGATGTATTCAACAATTTGAAGTAAGGCGCGATCGCCCAATCCTCCGTGATAAATCGCTATTTTGGGTTTGGCTGTTGCATAATCGCGTAATAAATTTACCGTTAGCGCATTAGCTAAAGACTCTATGTAAAGCTTTCCTACTCCATCTTTACCCTGATAAAGTTCGGCACGTAACATCATTGCTAGCTGTTCTATCCGCAGGTTGCGAGCGCGAAATTCCAAATTCAATTCCCAACTATCTAGATTACAATCGAGCGTTTCGGTAGCAATTTGTTTGAGAAACTGAGGTAATATGCCTATCTGTAAATATCGATCTTCTCCATAGGCTTGATAAGAATTTGTTTGTTTTGCTGGAGTAATTGAAAGATCGCCTTTTGAGTAAATTCCGCTATATTTGTGATTGCCAATAGCCTGCCAAATACGTAACGGTTTGGGTGCTAGACATAGAGTAAGTATATGCTCTTGTTCGGGTTCAAATTCGCCACTTCCTGATGGTTGCTCAAATTCCTCAACAGTAATTGATTCCCAACCCAAATCCAAACTAGAAACAATCGGTGATGGTGTTTCGGGCGATGTTATTGATGGTGAACTAAGCATAATTCTCTATCTCGAACTAACTTGCAGCAAGAATATATAAGTCGAGCAAAATTTTGAAAGCTCGAAAATCTAAAGTTATTTATTCTGTAATTGTAGCGATTCAAGCAACAAAACTAAATAAGTAAAAAGGTTAATTAACCTCAGTTCGGGATAAGCTGAAACCTAACTTCTTCGTTACCAATTGGATGAATTGATTTTTGATCTTCAACAACCACGAAGGCACAGATAGGTTGTAACAACTGACTTTGATTGAAAGGCTAAAAGCTAATAGCAGGCTTTGGAAAGCCTCGCCTTGCGTAATCGCAAGTCGGCGAACTCCAGTTCGCGCTGATAGCTACCTTAACCGATCAATTGTCTTAACCCGAACTTAGGTTAATTAAAAAAATGAGCAATTTAATAGAGTTGTTGGGAAATAAAAAAGAGGAAAACATATTTGATTCGGAAAAGTTCTCACCCCAGTCAACCTTAAGCAGTCATTAAATAAAAGTTCCATAATCCTGCTGCGGTTAACATCAAATGATCTTCAAAGTCTTTAATTCGATTACGATAAATTTGATGAACCGCATTATAGCGTTTGACACCAGCAAAAGCATTTTCACAGACTACACGAGAGCTACTTAAAACCCGATTCTCTTCCTGTTGTGTTTTACTAAGTTCCTTTCCTCTAGGTTTTCTATAAGGTAAATGAATGTTCTCGTATTGCTTTTGTAATCCCAAAAACCCTGAATCAGCCTTAACTGGGATCTCTTCGGGAATGCTACCGACAATGTCGTCTTCATCATGAGCGCGTTTGTCGTGTACTTTTCCCTCTCTGGCTTTGCTCAAAATCAGTACCCTCTTTTTTTCGTCTACTGCTGCAATATGTTTCTTGGTGTGACGTTTTTTCTGACCCGAATAATTTAGTTTTTGGAGCTTCTCGATCTTTGGGTCTGGAAATCGGTCTTTCTGTACCATCAATTATTACCTTTTTTACTGTTGGATATCTCTCGATAAATTCTTCAATACTATTAAGCTTTCTCTCTGGCAGAACCATTTTTACGCCTAAAGCTTTCTCTAAAACAGGTTGCAATTTATGCACCCAGTAATGCGTTTGAGAGCGATGAATGCCAAAAATGAATCCTGCTAAGTCAAACGTGGGATAGCATTTGAAGTAAAACAGTATGAAAAATAATTTGGCAGTGATTGTTTCTAGCTGGGCTTTTCTGAGGGCGTAATCCGTGGGTTTCCCGCGGATGTTGACCGCCCGAACGCCTCCTACTGCTCGTTTTCTAGATTCCGATGGCAACGATTACTGATACTGCGGCTCAAATATCGGTAATAATGATTCAAATGCTCTTTTATTCAATCCTGTTAAGGCTCTCAACAATCTATCTTGGTTGATTACGCTTTCAATTTTTAACATTTGATTTTTCTGACATCTAATTCCTTTTATTTATTTTCCCTTATTTCCCGACAAGTCTATTAACTTAAAAATATTGAAACTTAAAATCGCTGTGATTGTGTTCGTTACCGATAAAAACATAATTAACGCCTTTATCTAAAATCTCAAATTCATAGGAGCGCATAACCATGTCCTGCATTGATCGCTTCTGGATTAGTTTAATGATTCCTCGGTCGTCCAAAAGAGTGCGATCGTATTTTTGTAGGAATTCTCGGACTTTGGGATTGATGTTAATATTTATTCTTTAGATAAAATATCTGTAACTTGAGAAATATGAAACTTATATTTGTCTACAATGCGGATAGCGGTTTGATAAACACGCTTATAGATATAGGGCATAAAGCACTCAGTCCTCAAACTTATAAATGTAATCTCTGCGATCTAACTTTTGGGCTGTTTAAAGAACATAAACAGTGGAAGCAATTTAGAGAATCATCAAATACCGAGATGGAGTTTTTGCACAGAGACGAATTTGAGCAAAAATATGCTCGTAAATTTGAGCGTGAGGGATGCCGACTGACCCTCGGCATCCCTCACGCTGTTGAATATCCAGTAATTCTCAAAAAAGAGGATAACGATCTTAGAGTCGCAATTACTCAGGCAGAATTAAACCAGATTCAAACCCTAGATGAATTAATCTCTCAGGTAAAAACGGTAAGCCAGTTGCCAACAAGTAAGTAAAAAAGAAAGCGATGAAAGCGTTCTTGTCGTTTAAATCTCTGTTGAATGGGAGTTTTATTAATTTTTTTCGCTTAATTTATAGATATAAACTATTTTCGAGCAAAAATATCTCTCTCATGCCTTCTGAAATTTCAATTATTATTCTTACTTTAAATGAGGAAGATGTATTGGCAAGGACTTTACATAATTTAACTCTTTTAAATCCTTCTCCCTTTGAGATTTTGCTTGTAGATGGAGGCAGTCAAGACAATACTTTAAAAATTGCGCGGGAAGCGGGGGTTTCAGTTCTTGTCTGTGACCAAGCAGGACGTTCGATACAAATGAATTTAGGAGCGAAGGTAGCAAAAGGCGATCTGCTCTGTTTTCTCCATGCTGATACGTTAGTGCCTAACGACCTGACTACAATTATTAAGAATGTTCTAGCCGAGCCTACTATTGCTGGGGGCGGTTTTATTTCGTTAATGACTGCATCGAATCAGCAAACTCGTTGGAGTGTCTCCCTACATAATTATTTAAAAACTTACTACGCACCATTAATCTTTCGACCTCATTTATTTTTTAGAGGTTTACGAATTTTATTTGGAGATCAGGTAATTTTTTGTCGTCGCAGCGATTTTTGGCGTTGTGGCGGTTTTGACATCAAGTTACCGATTATGGAAGATGCAGACCTGTGTCTCAAGTTATGTAAGTACGGTAGAATTCATTTAGTAAATCGTACTGTACAATCTAGCGATCGCCGAGTTGCCAAATGGGGTTGGCTCAAAGCCAATGCTATTTATATTTATATTGGGTTTTTGTGGGGAATGGGCAGATCTGCCGACTATCTCAAACAATTTTATGAAGATGTTCGCTAAATGAGTAAGATAATGCTTCTTTTCCAAAGACTGAGTTGGCAACTGATAAAACTGTTGATTCGATTTCAATTTCCAGAAATACAGCAATTATCCCCAAAAGATTTAGAGGTTTGGTTACAAAAAGATGGTGTATCTAAACCGCTACTTTTGGATGTAAGGACTAGGGAAGAATATGAAGTCAGTCACCTGAAAAATGCACAATTAGCTCCCAGCAATCTTGAGGACTTGATCGACCAGGGTGAAAACGATTTTTCCACTCCAATAGTTGTTTATTGTTCTGTCGGCTATCGCTCTTGCCGAATCGCCAGAAAACTTCAATCTATGGAATATAAAACGGTTTTCAATTTGAGTGGTTCGATTTTTCAATGGATCAATGAAAATCGTCTAGTTTATCGAGACAGTCAACCAGTTAATGTAGTTCATCCTTATCAAAAATTTTGGCAACACTTACTATTTAGCAAGAATATTCAAGTTGATCTTTAAGTTCTATTTAATATTTAATCAAGTCGAGATTTGCGATCGCTACTCAGTTTTTAGCTGTTAAACTAGGGGTTTGAGTAGGTGCAGCGTATCCTAAGCTTGAACGGCTGCGGTAATAGTTTCAAAGATAATGGTTGTGGTTGTCATAACAAAGCGATCGCAGTTATTAGATTTATATTTTAATTGTTCCCATTTAGTATTTACTCAACCACTATATACTGCTGTAGATTGACAATAAACATTTGTTAGATAATCAAGAAAGCAGCAAGTATTCAAGTTACAAGGAAAAGGATGAAACGAGTATCGATCGCTGGAGCAACGGGAAGGACGGGAAGGCTAGTCTTACAGAAACTACGTCAAGAATCAGATGAATTTGAGGCTGTTGGTTTAGCGCGATCGCCATTGGGTCGAGAATATGCAGATTTTCCTCCACAAGTTCTACCCGCTTTGTCTATATCATAGGGACAGCTACAGCTTCCAGTTTTAGAATCGCGGATTGCAACGTGGCGTGGTTTAGATTGTGAAATGCTTTTAGTTTGATAGTAATTAATAGTTGCGGGTTCAGAAACCGATTGATAAATACTTGGGCTTGTTTCAAATGGTTTGGTTGCTGCGGTAACTGGTTTATTATTTGAAAAATCCGAAGGGGTGAAGAAAAAGATTAGAAATATTACTATTGCTGCTCCTAGATTTTCTTTAAAACTTCCTAGACCTGACTTAAATAAGTCCGAAATTAGAATAAAAGGAATTGCAACCAGTGCAAGAGCAAAGAACCAATGCAAACAAACTAATCCTAAATGAAAGATAAAACCCATATTTCAAATATCTTAAATACTTATTAATAATTTGAATCTATTTATTTTGATAAATACTGCGATCGCAATTACCGATCTCATGAGATTTAGATCGCACATAAGCATAAATTCTCTAGTTGATAATTGATATATAAATTAATCCATATAAAAACCAAGAGTCCTGGTAGCGATGCTACTGGGACTTATATATTTAAAGGGTTATTTATTAGCCTTCCGTCTAAATTCCCAGGGCGGTTGAGGGTTTCCCTTCCAAATTCCGACACCTTCTTTCCGAGCAGCTTCTTGAGCGATCGCCAACTCACTCCCGATCGGACAATTACCCGAATATCTCTCATAGTGCCAAGCGTAACCATCGCGCACCATCTGAACGTTTAAGTTGATGGTTGTACTTTGGTAAGCAAGCTGAAGTATTTTGCGCTTATTTATCCCCACTATGGATGAGCAAGCCAGTTATTTATCGGTAAGTCCAGACAGCAGTTCTGACAACTCCACCTGATCTTTTGCCCGATTGTCATCATAAATCATTAGAGTATCTATGCTGGCATGACGGCTCAACTTCTGTACCTTACGCACGTTACCATCAGTAGCATCTAAAGCAGCCGTAATCGAACTATGTCGAACGCGATGGGGACTCATTATTTTTTTTACTCCCGCTCTTTTACAGTAGCGACGTACTAACTTGTAAATCCCATCCCCCGTGATGCGATGTCCTTCGTGTTTAAAATCTAAGGCGACAAATAATGGTGCTTTTTTCTTTTTATGTTTATAGGCGGAAGTCCAATCGAGTAGTGCGTTGGTTGTCGAACTACTAATACCAATCATCTCCGTCTGCGTCCCCTTACCCTTACCCAGTATGGTTAATTCTCTCGCGCTCGGCTCAAAATCCCCGTAGTTCAATAAACTCACCTCATTACGTCTGAGGGCATTTTCCCACAGCAGCTTCAATAGAGCATAATCACGAATGCCATAGATTAAGGAGCGATCGCATGACTCCAGCACCTGACGAAATTCTTCGGGTGGAATTCCGCTAGTATCCCTATATTGCTGAACCCGTTCCCCTTTAACATCTTCTAGGGTAAAGCCACAAATACCCAACTGTCTGCCCATACTACAGAGGGTTTTAATTGAAGCCAACCGACGATTGACCGTAGATTCAGCCAACCCTTTATCAAATAATTTGGCTTTGTAAGAAAGCACTACCCCCACAGCAGCCGAACGTTCTAAGTGCAAAAACTCCAGTACCGTATCTTTAGTGGCAACTTGACCCGTAGTTAGTCGAAAAAAGTCATTGAGGTCTTTAGAGTAGGCTTTTCTCGTGCTGGGATTGCGTTTGTCGAGGAGGAATTGAGCTAGCACGTCGGGTTCGGTATGAGTAAAATGTCTCTCAAGTTTGGCATTGAATGAGTTTTCCAGATGTGATAGAGATTGTCCCATGATATCGAAAAGGTTGATTTCCGATAGCGCAGTGGCTAATAAGCCTACTGTAACGTGATTTCGGACATATTAGTAATTAAAATTGAGATAAGAATACTTCTAAAAATCTTGATTAGATAACACGGCATATCCTATAGTAAAGATTTTAGGCAACTAGCGTGTTTGAGCTTCCCCCTGATGTCACCTATCGCCAAGAACAACTACTAAATGGCTTTGCTTTCAATTTCCGACACACCAAACTCGGCGAACTCGGTCGCATCCTGCTACAAGACCGCCCCGACGGTCAAACTCAGATTATTTGTGAAGTGGTTGGCGATCCTAACGACCCCATGACTGCCAAACGCGCAGCTATTTTTGAACCTCTAGGCAGAGAAATATCCGACCAACTAGATAAAGCCTTGGGAGGTAGTTCGCAGCCACTTAGCAAGAAAAACTCTGATGCTGCGGGGCAACTACCCAAATCGATTGAAAAGATTGCTAGTAAATTAATTCCCTGTCTTAGATGTGGTCGTCCCGCAGCACTGCTGATATTTGCCGACTACGCACGGGATGTTGGTGGACTAGAAGATTATGCTAGGTTAATGTATCCCAAAATTGTCGAACTTGATGTTCCTACCTGGGTAATTGCTCCCCCAGAAGGTCTGGGTAGGGATGCAGCAACAATGATTCTAAAAATTTACCCCAAGCGCGAACCCATCTGTAAATTAACTCCTGATAAGTTTAACAAAAAGCTAGATAGGGTTACAGCTTCTCACTGTTAATGAGTTTAATTTATCCTCCAAGCTCGGCTTTGAGATAGTCCGAGATTATGGCTGTCAGAGTAGTTCCTCTCAGCCTAGATTCTGCCACCCATTTCTGTCTGAGTCTTCTAGGAACTTTAATACTCAGGTTTACCATATCCTCCGTTTCAGTTTTCTGCACGGCTGGTTCTCTGGCTTTCACGTTTTCCAGCTTGCTGGTTTTATTGCTTTCTGTATTGCTTGTAATAATGTTTTCTGGCTTACCAGATTTACTGCTTTCTATATTTATGGCTTTCTGGTTTTCTGGTTTGGCAGCTTGATTTTTTCCCTTAACGATCTCACTATATTTACCCATTGATAATTTCCTCCACTTCTTTACCTAATGCTTTGTAGTCTTCCCAAGCTATCCGTGTTTTATCCTTTAGCTCTCTAATTGGGATTCCAGCGATCGCAGCTTTACCAAATCCTGATGTCCGACGAATCATACTGTTGAATACGGGAATGCCACCAGATATCAAATCGTCTTTCATCTGTTCCCCTTCACGACTTGGGTAGGAAGGAACAACGCAGATCAATACCCGATAATTAGAACTACTAGGCAAATCCCCCGCAGTAGCTAACATCGGCTGTAGGCTTACTACATCGGGAATAGTCGGTAGGATTAATAAGTCCAGCCGTCGGCTAATTCTTGCAGATCGTCGCTTTTAGGTCTAGCTGGCGTGTCCACAATAACGTAATCACTACCAGGGATAAGCTTGATTGCCTTTCGCTCGTCTTCTACGGTAAAAGGCAGACTACCTCTTTTAGACCATTCGATTGATGTCCTGTTCGGGTCAGAATCTATTAATAACGTCTTTCCGCGATCGCTAAAGTAAGTAGCTAGATGTATGGCTGTGGTTGATTTCCCGCAGCCTCCTTTGTAACCAGTTACGGTAATTAGTTTCATGTTTTCTTTATTTATAGAAAGCCAGATAACCAGATAACAATATAACCTGCTTTCTGGTTTTCTGGTTATATTTTCTTTATTCAAGCCAGTCGGCGCAAGCGAATCGGGGAAGCGACAGGATGTTACGCTTCATGGCCAGTTTATTAGCGAACCCTCGCTCCCCGACGACTGACAATTTCTTTAATAACTTAAAAACTCAGGCGTTTGAGCAGCATTTGTACAAGAAACCACGCGCTTGGCTGTAAGCTTTGTAATGTAAGAGTTTCTCAAGCTATGTTGGCGATCGCTAATAATGTATTAGTCAAACTAGGGTCAACTAAACATAGCGAAGCCTCGGTAAACTGTCAAGAATTAAATGTGTCTGGACAAATGACGGTATATTTTGAGTAAAATAAGAATATACTGCTTAATAAATAGAAAAACTTATGGTTCTCAGTAGCGAAATATTAAATCCGCTAACCATTAGACAGCAACTTCATCTGTCTCAAGAACGCATGAGCCATTTACTGCGCGTTAGTTGCAAGACTTTATGGCGATGGGAAAATACCGATGCGTCTCCTAGCAGTAAAGCTAAGGAGCATTTAGCCAAACTTAAACAAATCGCTTCTCTAGCTCAGAAAGTTTATACACCTCAAGGGGTAGAAGAATTTATATTTACCCCACAAGAAGAATTTGATGGGCATACAGCTTATGACATTATCTCTTTGGGAGAGTACAACCGAGTAATAGCTGCTTTAGCTTCTGACTATGAGGGATTAGGCTACTAATTTATGCTCTCATATTTGATTGAACCTTGGTCGGGGGAAGCTTATCGACATTTACCCGATGGAAATTATGATGTCTATGATTTTAGTTATACAGGACTGGCAGCAAATAATCGTTGGAATCTTCAAGGAGAGCAAACACTTTATCTAGCAGGCAGTGTAGATGTAGCAGCAGGAGAGTGGTCGCGTCATTTTCTATTCGATCGCCCCAAACAGCTTGCAGCCAAAACTAAACGTAGGAAAGTTTATCAGATGACGCTCAAGTTAAATCATACTCTTAATTTGTGCGCCCGTCTTGGTTGGCAAGAACTATCTCTCAAAGATGCTCCTAATTGTTTTCTCGATAAAAAGATTGCTAGAGCTACTGCTCAGTTTATTCGACAAACCACAACAGTAGAAGCAATTTTCGTGCCATCAATGGCATTTCTCGACCAAATGGATAAGTGTGTATTGGTAGTGTTTTTAGAAAAATTGCCAATGGATAAACCATTAGAATTTTTATCGAGAGTTGAAGATTATGGCTATTTAAAAGTAGAAATTTGAACCAAAGTATTTGCTTCCAAAGCGAAGAACAATCTAGAAATTTTCTTGACAGCCAAGAACAGAGGTTGACACTCCTCTGCCTGAAGGCGAGGGGATTCTTCATTTATCCCAGGATAGCTAGAGACAACAAATCTGTCGCCTCCCCACCAGTGCCTAGTCCAGAAGCAGTCACGGTCTGCCCGACCGCCAAAATGTTTAATGCTGCATTTTCGTCTCTGAGATTGAGATTATTGCAGCTAGGACATAGCCACTCTCTAACATCTAGAGGTAGCTTGTTTAATATGTGACCGCAAGGATTACAGCGTTTAGATGATGGAAACCACCTATCTATTGCTCCTAACGTTCGGTCGTGCCATTTGCATTTGTATTGAAACTGGCGCAGTGCCTCGCCCCAACCACAATCTGCAATAGCTTTTGACAGCTTATGGTTAGCCATCATATTCTTTACAGCTAACGTCTCAGTATAGATAGCTTGGTTTTCACGTACTAACTGAGTCGTTAATTTGTGTAAAAAGTCTTTACGACAATCGGCTATTTTAGCGTGTAGTTTTGCTACTTTTAGCCTTGCCTTATATCTGTTATTAGAACCTTTCTTTTTCTTAGCTAACCTACGTTGTAGAGTTTTGAGTCTAGCCTGATATTTTTGGTAGTGTTTGGGGTTGCCAGAAGCGAATCCTGTACTAGTTACCATGACATCTTTAACACCTAGATCGACACCGATTTTGCCATCGGTTTTATCCCATTGTTCTAATTTTTCTTCAACTAGAAATGAAACAAAATATCTATTGCTTGGGTCTTTAGATATAGTTACACTTCTTGGTTCCCCTGTAAAAAATCTACTCCATCTAATCTTTAATGGTTGAGACATCTTGGCTAAGGTTAGCTTGCCAGCTACCCATTTAAAAGCATTAGGCGCGTAGTGAGCAGACTGCCTACCATTTTTCTTCTTGAACCTGGGATATTTGTTCCTGCCAGCAAAGAAGTTGATGAAGCTGTATTCAGGTGTCTCAATCCTTGCTGTAATGGCACTGCTGAAGCTTTTTTGAGCCAAGGTTTTTCTGGGTCTTTCTTTAGTTTAGTTAAAGCATTAGATGTATCTGTGTAGCTCAATGAAACATTATCCTGATAGTAGCTATTAGTTCTCAACGCTAATGCCCAGTTGTATACAAACCTAGTACATCCGAAAGTTTGCGCTAACTCTAATCGCTGCGCTGAAGTCGGGTAAAATCTGTATTTAAATCCGCGTAATTGTTTTATGGTATGATTTTACCATGCAACAATCTACTGTGTAAACAAACTTCTCAACCCTTCGCTGCCCGCTTATATCCCTGTCCTTCAGGACAGGGTTTTACGTTAGTTTTTGATAAAATGACGAATGGGTTGTATGCCCTATCACATAGAATGGAGTTGATTGCATGATTACAGGTGAGATTAAATCTAAGGTCGATAAACTTTGGACGACTTTTTGGAATAACGGCATCAGTAACCCCCTCTCTGTGATCGAACAAATATCTTATTTACTGTTTATTAAAAGGCTCGACGATCTTGAGTTAGCCAAGGAACGTAAAGCCCTGCGATTAGGTCAGCCAGTTAAGAATCCAATTTTTTCGGCAGAACAACAGCGATCGCGCTGGTCGCATTTCAAGAACCTTACCAATGCCGAGGAAGTGCTGCAAGTTGTCCGCGATGAGGCTTTTCCTTTTATTAAAAACCTTGGTGGTACGGCAGTAGAAACCGCTTATACCCGACACATGAAAGATGCGGTGTTTTTGATTGCCAACCCTGCCCTGTTAACCAATGTAGTCACACAAATAGAGCAGATTCCAATGGAAGATCGCGATACAAAGGGCGACCTCTATGAGTATATGCTCTCGAAACTCACTACCGCAGGAACTAACGGACAGTTTAGAACTCTCCGCCACATTATTAAGATGATGGTGGATTTAATGCAGCCAGGATCGAGGGAAATCATCTGTGACCCCGCCTGTGGTACGGGTGGTTTTTTGGTTGCTGCTGCCGAGTATTTACGGGACTTAAAAGATTCTGAGGGCAATCTGGTTTTAAATGCTCCAGGCAACCGCGAACATTTCAATCAAGAGATGTTTCACGGATTTGATTTCGACGGTACGATGCTACGAATTGGGAGTATGAACCTGATGCTGCACGGGATTGAAGACCCTAAGATTGAGGCACGAGATTCCTTAGCAGATGCTTATTCAGAAATAAAAGAAGCCTTCACCATGATTCTGGCGAACCCGCCGTTTAAGGGTTCGGTAGAAAAATCGACGATCGCCAAGGACTTAACCAAAGTCATCTCTACTACTAAAACCGAACTGCTATTTTTGCCCTTATTCCTGCGACTGCTGAAAATCGGCGGACGGGCAGCCGTGATCGTTCCCGATGGGGTTTTGTTTGGTTCTTTCAATGCACATAAATCTATCCGTAAAACCTTAATCGAGAATCATAAATTAGATGGGGTAGTTTCCATGCCGTCGGGCGTATTTAAACCCTATGCAGGGGTTTCCACGGCGGTTATTATCTTTACCAAGGTGGGAGTAGAAAAAGACGGTACGGATTATGTGTGGTTCTATGACATGAAAGCCGATGGGTTATCCCTGGATGATAAACGGCAGCCAGTAGCAGAAAATGATCTTCCCGATCTAATAGAGAAGTGGCATAACCGCGACCCTAAGAAGAAGTCAGACCGCAAATCCAAGGCATTTTTTGTACCTAAGAAAGAGATTAAGGAGAACGGCTACGACCTTTCAATCAACCGCTACAAAGAGATTGAATACGAAGAAGTGGAATACGAACCGCCCAAGATGATTTTAGGTAAACTGCGATCGCTCGAAGCAGAAATTAGTTCTGACTTGGATGCACTTGAGGAAATGTTATCTTGAGCGAGTTTTCAGGTCAGGAGCAGATTTTATTTGTAGTCGATACTCCGATCGACTTTCAGGTTCAAACTACTGTAAATTATTGGAATTTAATCACCACTATCAAACATCCGATAATGAAAGGAAGATTAGAAGATGTCAAACAAACTTTAACCAATCCCGATGTAATTCATTTAAGTAAGAGCGATTCACAAGTTTATTTATTTTATAAAACGGACGGTAACAAGAGATGGGTTTGTGCCGTAACCAAAAGATTAAATGGCAACGGTTTTTTGATTACTGCTTATCGTACCAGTGCAATTAAAGAAGGAGAAATGATATGGCAAAAGTAAAAGTTTTTCATGACCGTGTGGGAAATACTCTAGTTGTCTGGTTTGGCGAACCCCAAGACGAATATGAGGTAGAGGAAACAGGTGATGAGGTGATTTTAATGAAAAATAAAAGTGGTCGAGTTATTGGTTTTGAAAAATTGAATTTCGTTAGTGACAATTCCGATATGACTCAAGTTAATTTTGAAACTATTACCACTAATTAAAAATGTATAGATCGCTGGAAGATGAGATTATAGCCGATATTAATGCGTTGGAGGAGATGTTGGGATGAGAGTAGCAGAATACAAAAGCAAATGGACATATCCTCAAATGAGAGATGTTTGTAACTTTATTGGCGGAAGTCAGCCAGCAAAAAGTGAGTTTGTTTTTGAACGAAGGGAAGGGTACATCAGGTTAATACAGATAAGAGATTATAAATCAGATAAGAACACAACTTACATTCCACTAGACAAAGCTCGTCGATTCTGTACTAAAGATGACATCATGATTGGTCGCTATGGACCACCTTTATTTCAAATACTAAGAGAGCTGGAAGGAGCTTATAACGTAGCCTTGATGAAGGCTGAACCTAAAAATACAGCTATTTTGAATAAAGAATATTTATACTATTTTCTGAGAAATCAAAAGCTATTTGACTATGTTGTTTTTAATTCTGAGAGAACAGCAGGTCAAGATGGTGTAAAAAAGGAGTTACTTGAAACGTATAAAATTCCCCTCCCTCCCCTCGAAGAACAAAAGCGCATAGCTGCGATTCTAGATAAAGCTGATGCTATCCGACGGAAGCGAAGAGAGGCGATCGCCCTGACTGAAGAACTCTTGCGATCGACCTTCCTCGATATGTTCGGCGATCCTGTGACTAATCCGAAGGGGTGGGATTTAGGTAAATTGTCAGATATGTGTAAAAAAATATCAGACGGCACACATCATTCACCTCCAGTAGTAAGCGAAGGAATTCCTTACATTACAGCCAAGCATCTTAAAAAATACGGGTTAGATTTTCACTCGAATCCTTGGTTTATAGCAGAAACAGAGCATAAAAAGATATACGCACGTTGCAACCCAGAAAAAGGTGATGTTTTGTACATCAAAGATGGCGCAACAACAGGTATAGCTGCAATCAATAATTACAATTTCGAGTTTAGTATGCTTTCTAGTTTGGCATTATTAAAGGTTGGAGAAAGTCTTACAAGTGAATATCTTTGTGACTGGCTAAATAGTGAAAATGTAAAAAGAGAAAATCTTACAAAAATTGCTGGAGCAGCAATTACAAGATTAACTTTGACAAAAATAAAAAATTTTCAGATACCAGTCCCACCTTTAAATATTCAAAATAAATATAAAGAATTTAGGCAAAAGATATCCAAATTTAAATCAAATATTTATGCAGATAATAATATATCTGACGATCTTTTCAACTCCCTCCTACAAAAAGCCTTTCGTGGGGAACTCTAACCATGCCCGCAAAAGACATTTACCATGAAACAGTTAAAAATGCCTTAATCAAAGATGGTTGGACGATTACAGACGATCCTCTAAAACTTACCATTGGTAGCCGTTCTCTGTATGTGGACTTAGGAGCAGAGAAATTAATTGCAGCCCAAAAAGATAGCCAAAAAATAGCAGTAGAAATCAAAAGTTTTATTAGTCCATCACCAATTAACGATCTAGAAAATGCTTTGGGTCAATATGTCCTTTATCAAAATATTCTCAAGAGTACGGATACCGAAAGAATCTTATATTTAGCGATTAGAGAAGAAGTTTATAACGATTTATTTGCCGAACCCATCGGTCAATTACTATTAAATAATCAGCAAATAAAATTAATCACTTTCAATCCAGATAAACAGGAGTTAGTCGGATGGATAACTTAACTCAATATCGTCAGATAATTCAAGATATCTTAAATGGATATGCTGCTATTCCTTTTAGCTATGGGGAAATTGACCAGCGGGTATTTATCGATCAAGCAGAAAATAACTTCTTTTTGTTTAATGTCGGTTGGCATAACAAGAAGCGCGTTCATGGTTGTGTGGTTCATCTTGAAATTATCAATGACAAAATTTGGATTCAACAAGATGGCATTGAAGATGGCATTGCCAATGATTTCTTGAGCGCAGGAATTCCCAAAGATAAAATCGTGTTAGCTTTCCATCCTCCTAGCGTTCGCCCCTATACTGAATTCGCCGTATCTTGAGTAGAAAAATTGTTAGTGAGGGAACTCTAAGAAAAGAGCAATAGGAGCAAGTACATGGTATCAAATTTTGATTTTCTTAAAGAGCAGTTCCCCGAACTTTATACCCATGCCACCCATACTGAGAGTATGGGAATTGCTGCTCCCCGTGCCAGTTGCTTCTATGCTCGCTTTACCTTAGAACAAGCGGTTCTCTGGCTCTATAATAGACCTTATCGGAATTAAGTATGTAAAATGAGTAGCAAGAAGTTGAGTAAGAGAGGTAGAGAGTGAAAGTCAACTATGCAGAGCTACAGAATAGACCTCGAACTCTACAGAGCTTAACAGGATTAAAAATCGAAGAATTTGAAGCTTTATTAGCTAGCTTTGAACCTGCATGGTCAAAGTTCATAGAAGAAAATTTTAAGCGAGGAAACAGACACAGAGCATTCGGAGGTGGCAGGAAAGCGAGGCTTGAGAAACTGGAAGATAAGTTGCTATTTATTTTGATTTACTTTCGACTTTATCCAACCCAAGAAGTACAAGGATTTTTATTTGGAATGAG
The DNA here is from genome assembly GCA_965218645.1 of Waterburya sp. Classification (GTDB taxonomy): domain Bacteria; phylum Cyanobacteriota; class Cyanobacteriia; order Cyanobacteriales; family Xenococcaceae; genus Waterburya. The sequence continues at coordinate 3,897,873 of OZ244627.1, forward strand.
CCAAGCCCAGGCAAATGAATGGGTACACAGACTAACAAAAGTACTCAATCAAGCTTTGAAAAGGGAGAAACAATTACCAGAACGTGAACCTGCAAAGCTAGAAGATTTACTGAACACCTGCCCCAGTTTAGAATTTATGATTGATGGGACGGAGCGAGCGATCAATCGACCACAAGATAAGGAAGAGCGTAAAACTTTCTATAGTGGAAAGAAGAAAGCTCACATGGTTAAAAATAATGTGGTGAGTGAGCGAGGAGGAAAAGTGTTGTTCTTAAGTGACACTTATGAAGGCAAAAAACATGACAAGAAAATTGCCGACGAAGAAGACTATCATTTTCCCAAAGGGAGTATTCTGTGGCAAGATACAGGATTTCAAGGATTTGCACCATCGGGAGTTAGGATTAAACAACCGACGAAGAAGCTTCCTAAAGCAGAATTAACTGATCATGAAAAAGAGAAAAATCGAGAAATTGCGAAGATAAGAGTTGAGATAGAACACCAGATCTGCGGAATCAAACGATGTCAGATCGTGGTTCAGAAATTTCGTAATTGGGTCGATCACTATATTGATGATGTGATGGAAACAGCTTGTGGACTGCATAATCTTCGTCTTAGTCATCGTCAGAAAAGAGATATTAGATACATAAAATTCTCCTAATTTTAAGAAGAGAAGAGAAGAAACTAGTTCTTCGAGCTTTTCGACTTATTTCCGATAAAGTCTAATAACGATGCCTACCTGAAACTTCCCTACGATGATAATCTCGGTGCGTTAATCCACGAACAAACTTTTAAGGATAATCTCAAACCTGGGCTATTCCCCAAAATTCGGACAATTCATAAAGTCGGTAATTTAGCAGCCCACAGTTCCAGTCAGATTACTAATAAAGACTCCCTCCGTATCGTTGAGGATTTATTTCATTTTCTTTACTGGGTCTGTCGCTACTACTCTCCCAATGGCAAAAACTTACCTACTATTACTTTTAACCGCGACTATATTCCTCATCCCGAAGCCCAGAAGGATATGTCCAGAGAACAGCTTGCTGAACTAGAAACCAAGCTGTCTCAAGCAGACGAAATGAAGCAGATTGCTGAGAAACGGCAACAGCAAACAGAAGGCGAACTTAATGCCCTCAAACAGGAGATAGCAGCATTAAAACTGCAAAATGAATCGGTAGCCGATACCCACGATTACCACGAAGCCGATACTCGCCGTTACCTACTCGATATCCTCCTCCAAGAAGCTGGGTGGAATATAGAAGCTTCTGATACAAAAGAATACGAAGTTGAAGGGATGCCCAATAATGTGGGTAAGGGTTACGTTGATTACGTCCTCTGGGGTGATGATGGCAAACCTTTAGGGCTAGTTGAAGCCAAACGTACCAGTAACAGCCCGACTAAAGGTAAACAACAAGCCAAACTCTATGCCGACTGTTTGGAACAGAAATTCGGGCAGCGACCAGTTATTTTTTACTCCAACGGCTATAATCACTGGATTTGGGATGATGTAATTTATCCCCCAAGAGAAATACATGGCTTCCTTCAAAAGGAAGAGCTAGAACGCATCATCTTCCGCCGTAGTAATCGTAAGAGCCTGGATTTAGTATTTCCAAAGCGAGAGATAGCAGGAAGGACGTATCAGTTAGAAGCCCTCAAACGCATCACCGAAAACTTCGACCGATAAAACGCCCGCAAAGCCCTGCTGGTGATGGCAACGGGAACGGGTAAAACCAGAACTGCGATCGCTCTAGTCGATCTCCTAATGAGGGCTAACTGGGTCAAACGAACGTTATTTCTTGCCGACCGTAACGCCTTGCTGACTCAAGCGTTTCGTAATTTTAAAGCCTACCTGCCTACCGTTACCCCCGTTAATTTAATCGACGATAAAAAAATTAAGGCAGTCAAAGACAAGAATGCTGGCAGTGCTAACGTGGTCTTGTCCACCTACCCCACTATGTTTAACCGCATCAGCGGTCAGACCCCGCGTCGCCGTCAGGCGCAAGGGAACGCTGACCAAGACAATAATCAAGAGAGCGTGGAATTTTACCTCAGCCCTGGCTATTTCGATTTAGTTATCGTCGATGAGGCACACCGAGGTATTTACAAGAAGTATCAGGCATTATTTGAGTATTTTGACAGCTTGCTGGTAGGTTTAACCGCGACTCCCCGTTCTGAAGTCCACCGCGATACCTATAAAATATTTGACTTGGAAGCTGGTGTACCTACTTTTGCCTACGAACTCCAGGATGCGATCGCCGATGGTTATTTAGTCCCCTCTCAAGGTATTACCGTACCGTTTAAGTTCTTACGCCAGGGGGTTAAGTACAGTCAGCTATCAGAAGCGGAAAAAGAAGAGTACGAAGAAAAGTTTAGAGACGAAGAAACTGGCGAATTTCCCGATGAAGTGAATTCAGCAGCGATAAATAAGTGGTTGTTTAATGAAGATACGGTTGACCAAGCCTTGCGGTTACTAATGGAGAAAGGGCTAAAGGTAGAAGGTGGCGACAGACTGGGAAAAACGATTATCTTTGCTCGTAACCACGCCCATGCAGAATTTATCGTCCAACGCTTCGATTTTAACTATCCCCACTACCAAGGCAAGTTCGCCCAGGTAATCGACAGTCATAATAACTACTCCCAGAGTTTACTGGATGAGTTTTCCGAACCCCGCTTGGCGTAGGGCTGTTTCATTCTCGAACAAAGTCATGTAGATTAAAGTAAATGCTTGATTTAGATGCAAAATGACTTCAAAAGATTTAGAGAAGAGTTTAATTGAATATCTAAAACAAATACCTGATGAACGAGAAGCAGGTGGTCGAAGGCATCCTCTGTGGCTCATCTTATTAATCATGATTTTGGGAATCATGAGCGGTTATTGGGGATACCGAGGTTTAGGCAGATTTATCGAACGGCATCGTCGTCAATTAATTGAAACTCTAAAGATTCGACAAGCAAGAGTGGGATCTTACTCGACCATCAGAAGAGTGATGATGAGCTTAGATTATGAGGCAGTAGCTCAGACCTTTAATGACTGGGCATCTCAATATACTTACAACAGTGATGGTCAATGGGTTGCCATCGATGGAAAAAGCCTGAAAAACACCGTTAATGACTGTTATGGTAAACAGCAAAATTTCGTGATGATGGTTTCGGCTTTCAGCCACTATCGAGGCGAAATTTTAGGGATAAAGATAATGGAAAATAAGAAACAAAGTGAGATTGTCGCCGTACAAGATTTATTGGAATTACTAGATTTAAAAGGAGTCGTCTTCACAATGGATGCCCTACACTGTCAAAAAAAACGGTATCAGCAATCATTAATAGTGGTAACAACTACTTAATTGTGGTCAAAAGAAATCAAAAAACACTATATCGGCAAATTGAATCTCAGGCAATGAGTACAAAGGCAGTTAGTTGCTTCGAGCAGACGGAAAAGACGAGAAATCGACTAACTCATCGAACTGTAGAAGTATTTTCTCCGCCGTCAAACCTCGATCCTCGATGGGTAGGAGTTCATAGCATTATTAAAATTTTCCGTTCGGGAACAAGAGGTAATCACGATTATGAATCGGACTCAGCTACTTATTACATTAGTTCTTTACCGCCGACTTCTTCTCTTATTCCTCAAGGTATTCGACGACATTGGACTATCGAGAATCGTTTGCATTGGGTTAAGGATGTCGTAACCAAAGAAGATACTAGTCCAGTACTCCAGGGGAAAGCATCGACTAATATTTCGTTGTTCAAAAGCTGGGTTCTCAATCTATTAAGAGTTCACGGTTTTGATTCTATGACTGAGGCGTTGGATTATATGAGCAATAATTTGCCATTGCTGCTTTCTTTTTGCCATTAATTCGTTTGATAGTTATCTTATTCGCGATCGCATCTCTTTTCTATAGAATGAAACAGCCCTACCACAAGGAACCGACTATTGCCGTATCCATCGATATGCTGGATACGGGAGTTGATATTCCCGAACTGGTTAGTTTAGTGTTCTTCAAGCCCGTGTACTCCAGGGTTAAGTTTAACCAGATGATCGGCAGGGGAACTAGGCTTTGTCCCGATCTTTTTGGTATCGGTCAGGATAAGGAGAAATTCTATATTTTTGACCTCTGTAGTAATTTTGATTTTTTTAACCAGGAAATTGTCGAAAAAGACCCCAAACCAGCCGAAAGCATTAGTGCCAAATTGGTAAAAACTCGTCTCAGTTTGAGTCAGGTTATAGCAAATCGAGATCTCGCTTTAGATCGGGAGGATTCCAGGGCAGAAAACCAGCAGCTACGAGCCTCCTTACTCGACAACCTGCACCAGCACGTAGCCACAATGGAGCAGAAGAATTTTCTAGTACGCAGACATCTCAAGCAGGTTGAGGAATTTCAAGAGCGCGATCGCTGGAATGAGTTAAGCGAATCTGACACCGAAGCGATCGCTGAATCACTAGCACATTTACCTAACGGACTGCCCAAAGAGAACGAACTAGCCAAACGCTTCGATCTCCTCTGCCTCAGGCTTCAGTTATCAATCCTCAAAGGGACAAAAGACTTTGTGAGTTTGCGAGATAAGCTCGAGGATTTACTCGACCGTCTAGAGTCAAAACAAACCATACCGATGGTCAAAGAGCAGCTTCCCTTCATAGAAGCGGTACAGGATGAAAGCTGGTGGTCGGACGTGACCGCGATGATGGTTGAGTCGGTCAGGCTTAGGATACGCGACCTGATAAAGTTTATCGATCGCACTCAGCAAGCCATTGTCTATACCGATTTTGAAGATGAACTAGGAGAAGTAAGCGAAGTTGATGTTCCCATATATCAAACGGGTTTTAGCCCCTACCAGTACCGCAAAAAAGTAGAAGCCTACATCAGAGAACATGAAGATCACATTGCTATTTACAAGCTTAAGCGCAATGTAGCCCTGACCGAGGGGGATTTAGTAGAACTGGAAGAAATGTTGTTTTCGGCTGAGGAAATAGAAAGTCGCGATCGCTTTGAGCAGGTTTACGGCAAGGATATGAGCCTAAGACTGTTTATCCGTCAAATAGTGGGACTCGATCGCAACGCTGCAAAGGCTGCCTTTGCCAAATATCTGGAAGCTGGTAATGTTAGTGCTAATCAAATTCGCTTTGTGGAGAATATTATCGATTACCTGACTCAGAATGGGGTAATGAATCCAGGCTTGCTTTATGAATCACCCTTTACTGATGCTCATAGCAGTGGGCTTGATGGGGTATTTAACGATGATCGGGCTGATGAAATTGTAAGGCTAGTGCGATCGTTTAATGAAACTGTCGATCCTCCTTTTCGGACTGTTGCTTAAAATACAAAATTGTCTTAGAGAATAGTCAATTCAGGATATTTAAGCTATATTGCAGTAGTACAAAAGTATAAACTTGTATTAAACTAATCAATAAGCGTTAGTAGTAAATTTGAAGCTTTTTGCTCAAACATTTGGATTTCCCCAACTTCAGTTTTCAATATTGATATTCGCTATAAAGCCATTACAAAGCAACTGAATATAGATTTTTGGGGTGGTACAGTTCTTAACGGGGTTTTCTGCGCGGTTGCTACCCATACGCTACTTAGTGCTGATTGCGTTATCGAAACACCCAGTAGGGGTTTCTTCTCTCAGCTTTTCCTATTATAAGGGGTGACTCCAAACGTCAAGGATAGCTGAGAAAGAAAATCAGCATATAAAATAACACGAGGAAAATCATGACAATTAACCACAACGCTCTATCATCCAAATTTCAGGTTCCCACACTCAAAGAACAAGAAAAAAAAGCTGCTTTTCGTAAATGGCAGGCAGTGTTTTACACCTTGCGTCTAAAATAATAATTTCTTCTTTTGGATCTCCTTGAGCTACTAAAGCACGAAATCGAGTCCCAGCATCAAATTCCACCAAAGCAATAGTGCTTAATTCCTCAATTAACTTATTGATACTCATACCTCTAGCCTTAGCTAAGGCTTTAAGCCTTTCATGTTTTTCATTTGGCAAACGAATTGTTAAAACGGACATTATAAATACCTGCTTGATTATTAATAATTCAAAACTTCTTCTGGCTTAAGAATTCTGTTGATTTTGTTCTAAGTTTTTTTGTGCCATAACATAGCTTTCTAAGACGGCATTCATACGCGATTGATAGCCTTTTTTGTTATTGCCTTGGAAATACTCAAGCACTGATTGCTTTACTCTCAAGGTCACGGGTTGCGTCAGATCGGGAGCGACAAGCTTGGCATTGTTCCAGAAATCATCATCGAGTGCTGGAATATCCGAGTAGTCAATATCTTTATCTGAAAGAGTCGCTAATTTTGCTTCTTGCTCTTCTGTAAGCTGCGTTTTTTGGTTCGCGTCGGGAGTGTAGTTAACGGTTGTCATAACGTCTCACCTCTTTACTATTAGCTTTTCGTGCCGAAATGAGACGAATTACGGAATTTCTGAGAGTGTAAACCAGCACATAAACACGTTTTTCAATACGTGCCAACGTAATATAGCGAACCTCATCGTAGTCAGAGCGATTGTCAATTATCGTCAATCGGTTTTCATCTTCAAACGCTCTGCTAGCAAACGGGAAACTCACCAAATGTTTGGTTTTGTTGCTCTTTGCTTTTTCTTCGTCCCGCTCAAACATATCTAATTGTTAATACAAATTGTATGTACAGTCAAGGATTATCTCATCTTTTTTTAGCTTTGAAATTAGTCTAAACTACAATAGAAAAGCGATCGCTTTTTTATTTAGCTAATGCAATAGAAGTAATTGGTAAGGCTTCTGCTTCTAGACGAGTTAGATCGACAATTTTACTAGCATGGTCTATGTCAATACCAACTAAATTTCCCTCACTATCAAAGTCAAGTACGATGCCAGAAGAAACTTCTTTAGAGTCGGTGCTAGGTTTTTCGTTCAGGCTAATATAAAGAGAGTCTGTTTCAGAATAGTAATTAAATTTCATAGTTATTATTTATTAAAATTTCGGTCTGGAAAAGCATTATGAATTGTTTCCCCATCTTCTAGGGTAACGACTCTAAGATGTTTACTCAGTTCGGCAATGTATATCCAGTGACGAATCCGTCCATCGGTTTGTATTTCCTTTTTGACAAACTCTCGAATTGCTCTGTGACACCATTCTCGCTTGATATAAGGTCTTTTTACTAATACTTGTTCCTCAAAATAACGAGTTGTTTTCACACAAGGCTTCCTTTGTTCTTCTAAACTGCCTATCTTAGCTGGCAATAGAATAACTAAAATTTGACCGCTTGAACACCGAGTCAAAGAAAAAGCGATCGCATTACATAGTGCGATCGCTTTTAACAATTTTTTTCTAGCTAAAATTATAAAAAGGAGTAAAAAAAAAGGCTTCAGCCAAATAACATTCTGATTAATTCAGCACGATCTAGACCGTTATGTTCAGCAATTTCTTTGAGAATAGCGTTGAGAGTTCCTATTTTTATTGGATCGTGTGCTGAGACTGTAATATGGTGTTCCCCTTTACGTTTACTGGTCAACCTAATATGACTACCAGTTTGGCGAGTAACTTTATAATCAAGACAAGAAAGAGCTTTAATTAAGTCTTTTCCTGATATATCTCGCGGTAATCTCACGATGCAATTACCTCATCTCGAACAATATGCAATCGAATTACTTTTGGTTTTTGCTCTTCTGTAAAATGACAGTCAACCGCATCACGTATCATTTTTTTAAGACTGTCCAAATCATCTGCTTGAGTAAATATAGATTCCCCTAATGCTTTTGCTGTATAGCCTCCATCAAGATCATCTTCAACCAAAAAAACAATTTCTATCATGAATGATAATTATTAAAATATGATTCTCTCAATTCTAAAATACGGCGTTGGTAATTTGATGTATGACAAATAGAAAGGCGATCGCTTTTAAATAAGTTGAGCAATATTAATTTGACATAGATTGTATTCCCTTTTTAAGACTGCGACACATTTCGTCCTGTGTCGCATCTGCTGAGATTTTAATTGAAATATCTCCTTTTCTAGTCTTCAACTCCTCAAGAGCCTTCATATCCTGGCGATTCGCCAAAAAATAATCAGTCAACTCCTTGTTAGTCATTTCTTTAAAGTTATCAGACATCAATTTCCATCTTCATTGTCAAGTCAGGATATAACGTTATTCTAATATTGGCTTTTCTTCCTGCTATCAGAAAGAATTGTGCATTTCTCTTAGTGTATAAAAACACTTCGATAGGTTTGTATCATTTCTGATAGCAAGTGGCAAACTTGGACAGCCATTAATAGCTGCTCTCGTGTTGGCATATATTTTGTACAGTATATTAAAGCATGACTGTAATATACTATATTGAAAAAACGGTGAATACAAAAAAGCGATCGCACTACGCACGTGCGATCGCTTTTCTCAAAAACTATATCTATAATTTTGGTTTTATTTTTTATCTTTTTTCCTTATAGTTTATCCTTTCAGCAAGAGAATTTATTAGAATTAAGATAATAATTTCATATTATCTAGTCTGATATTGGCGTGACGGTAATGGTTACAAGACCATTAGCTGTATGTCCGCGGTCATCCTTGGCTACATAATTTAAAGTAAATTGTCCAGTCTCTGACCTAGCTGTATAGACTATTTTGTTATTGCGAATAACAGCAGTACCACCCGTTACATTACTGATGCTGTCAATAGATAAATCACCGCCCTCAGGGTCAGTATCATTAGCCAAAACATCTATGGTAACCGTATTTGAAACAGTAGTAGCAGCAGTATCATTTTGGGCAACAGGAGGTGCATTAGTTGAAACTACCACAACATTTACCGTAGCCGAGTCTTGACCACCTTTGCCATCAGAGATAGTGTAGCTAAAAGTATCATTTCCTGCATAGTTATTACTAGGAGTATAAGTTACAGTCCTGTCTGAGTTAACTCTGACTTGACCATGAGCAGGGTTATTTACACTGACGGTTAGGGGATCGTTATCAGGATCGCTATCGTTACTCAAGACATTGATTGTACTAGCTTGATTTTCGTTAGTCTGGCTACTGTCGTCTTGAGCATCGGGAAGTCTATTAACACTTGTAACTGTTGTGCTTAGGGTTTTGATCAAACCAGAATCAGCAGGAGGAATCAGCATATTTTGAACCCCCGAACCACTACCACCACTGGCACTCACAATAGTAAATACAGCCGTTTTATTATTCGTAGATAATGCTTGATTGAAATTTATGGGTACGCTAATGTATTGAGCGGGGTTATTAGGATCGTATAGACCAGCAGGGATAGTAATCCGAACATTACCATTAGCTAATTTAGTTGCTGTAACGCCACTTGGTACCGCGGCATTTGTTCCAGAAGCTAAAGTATTAAGAGTGTAGTTGGTAAAGTCAGAGCCACCTAAAGATACATCCACTTCTACTGTAGCTTGAGATTCAAGCTTACCATTGATTCTTACAGGTAGATAATAGACACTATTCTCTGTAGGATTTACTTGACTAATGTTTGGGTTTACAAGGTCTACGACAGAGGATAGTTTGATTTGAATATTATCTAAGAAATTACCAATTGTATTATTGTTTGAAGCTGTACTAACAGACTGAAAAGCAAAACGGTATTTTTTTGTAGTTAAAGGTCCAGACCAAGTATCAGAATATTTCACCCAACCATTATTGTTAGGACTAGTGCTAGTTCCTGTCGGGCTAGTAATCCCTCTAGGACTACCATCGTTAGCAGTAGCAATTTGAGTAGAGTAAAGTTTAGTACCAGAAAACTTTGGACCAGTCCAATTGTTGGGATCGGAAATAAAAACCTCTGCCACGTCAGCTGTTGTAGCACTACCACGTCCTCGATGGGATGCAGACCAAGGTATTTGTTCCCCTGCGAAAACTAAAATATCTTGATAAAGAGCGGAATCTGCTTGGGCATTTAGTTCGGCAAATTGTGTTCCATCTGCTGCGGGAACTCCGCTAAAGGAATTTGCCCAGATCTCCACCAGATGTTTGAAATTCTGACCAGTTCGAGAATCTTTGTATCTGCTATCACCATCTCCTGAAAAGCCTGTAGTAGGGTGAGTGGAAAACCAACCTTGAAGAGTAGTATCGTCTCCAGGTATGTAGCTATCCCTGCTATACCAATTTGTTTCAGTGAAATGAGGATTTTCAAAACTGGGATTGATTAATGCTCTTGTAGGAACGGGAGTAGTCGGTGCCGGAATAGTGGGTGCAGTCGAGCTGGTAGAACTGCCAGACCCAGAGCAATTGGCGTTTGTGAGTTGAGCAACCGCACTGGCAATCTCAAAATCGTTAAATCCATTAGCTTTAAGGTCGTTTCTAAATTGTTTCATTTGACTACTATTATCAGGGTCGATTCTAAAGGTATAAGTTTGACCACGCAAAGTGTATGAAACAACAAAATTGTTACCGATATCATTATTACAACCAGTTACAGCCGAAACGCTATTTTTTGAAGATTCAACTACTAAAGCTCCTGCGATCATCAGAGCCAAAACACCAGTAGCAGTTAATTTTTTTAGATTAATAAATTTAAGCATTTGAATTAATTTCCTTTGTTTCTAAATAAATAGTTTGTGTATTAGTTAATTTGAATGTTTTCTATGTTTGTCAGACTTTTTCTGCCAGTGAATCAACAATAACAGTGGTGAATGGATAGCGTAAACTCCTGAAAACACTGAACTTTCAATAAAAAGAAATAGTGTTGCTTCTTGATATTTGATAAATTTGATATGAAGATAATTACCAAATATCTGTTAATAATAAACATACGTATTTTTACTAATATTTAGGTTTAAAATTGGCAAAAAAAAGGCGATCGCATTATTAGTGCGATCGCTTTTCTACTAAAACCCAGGAAACACACCATAAAATGAACAAATTACAATGTATAAACTGAAGGGCTAGCTTTCTGGATGAATATACGTAAAATAGTGAGAGTCAAGCTCATTCTGTTTACAACTTATCGATCGGCTTGTCGTATTCTCCATGAGTTCCAATCCAAAACCAAGTAATACCGCTTTCTACAGCAATACGTATTAACGTTAAGACACTTAAGACATTTCCAAATTATTTATTTGCTACTTGCTACTTGCTACTTTTGAGCCGATAACTAATATGTTTTAACGTAACTTTGTGCGACTATAGCACTTCCAAAATCGTCGTGTTGTATAGTGCATCAAATTTCTCGATAACGACCTGCTTTAAATTCAGCGATCGCTTCTTCAGCTAAAGCCTCTAATTCCTCTTATGTCACTTCTCGAGATAGATCTTTACAGTAATAGGATCACAGCCATTTGAAAATTTGAGTTTTTATTATTAGAAAAAAATCAGGCAATTCTTTTCTCTGTAAAGGCTCTAAATTTTAGAAATGACAAAAGTTTTCGGAGTCTGACAAAAGAGGGTTATCCCTATTCTGTCACTTTCCGAGAATTAAACTAGAATAGAAAGAGTTATCGGTAGCTGTGAGGTAGAGAGGGTGATGGATGTAGAATTACAGATTCTCAGACATTTAAAAAGAGATGCTCGACCAACCGTTTCTCTAATCGATCAATATTGCCGTGCTTATAATGACTTGTTTTGTGATGTGAGAAGTTACATCGCGTTTTGAGTGGGAAGCTTCCCACTCAAAAGCCGACTGTATGAATGTTTTAAATATTTACGTGACTGGAATCATCTCATCAATTAAGCGAAAATCACTACCCGAAATAGCGAAGATATCAGGAGTTTCTTCGTCCCAATCATTGCACCATTTCTTAGCTAATTCCCCCTGGTCAGTAGAAGAATTAAGAACTAGAAGGCTAAACTTAACTCGGAAGGTATTAAAAGACAGCGAAATTAACTTAGTAATTGATGAAACAGGTGATCGAAAGAAAGGAAAAAAAACTGACTATGTGGCAAGGCAATATCTTGGTAGTGTAGGCAAAATAGATAACGGTATTGTCTCGGTGAATGCCTATGGGATCTATGAAAATATTACTTTGCCTCTAATGTTTAAAGTTTTCAAACCGAAAGGAACATTAAAAGAGTCGGATACCTACAGAACCAAGATTGAGTTAGCATCTTCTATGGTTACTGAACTAGTAGAATTTGGATTCAAGATTAAGTTGGTTCTAGCCGATAGTTTGTATGGTGAAGCCAGTTCATTTATTAGAACATTAGAAAAACATAAACTACCTTGGGTCTTGGCAATTAGAAGCAATCATGGAGTCTGGCTGTCATCTGAGCAAAAGGTTAGAGCCAATAAATGGTATAAATTCAAGCGAACTTTTAGCAACCAAACATCAGAAATTAGATATATCAGAGAAATAATTTATGGCAAACGGAATAAAAGAACTTACTGGGAAATAACTACTGACCCAATCTCTATGCCAGAGAATTCCACTTCTTTTGTGATGACTAATCTGCAATTAAGTCGAAGTGAAATGAAGAAAACTTTGGGTAATCTGTACGGATTAAGGACTTGGGTTGAATATGGATTCAGGCAATGCAAACAAGAACTAGGATGGACTCATTATCGATTCACTAATTTTCAAGAGATTGAAAAATGGTGGGAAATTATTTTTTCGGCTTACTGGATGGTTAGTTCTCACTCCAAGGTCTTATATGACTTAAAGCTAATTCAAGAGCCTGTTACTGATTTTTCTCTTCATCCACAATGGTCAAATAAGGGAGGGTGGAAGACCATTTTAAATAATCTACGTTTAATCATTCAACCAACAATTGCATTCTGGACAATTATTCCCTGGTTAGACATTTTTCCTAACCATTCTTTACTACTTGGTTTTCATCGAATTATCGCTGTCATGAATCAATTCTCGTTCTATTTGCCCGATGGCTAAATCTTTTTTTATTATTTTTTAATCTCGGAAAGTGACAAAAGAGGGATAACTTACCGTCTGCGACATTCTGCTCTAACTGCTCGTCCCAACGCTCGTAATCCAGGTCAAAAAGCCACTTTCTGAGTTGTTGAAACTCATTTGGCGAAAGTGTAAGGATAGCTGCTTCAATTTGCTCAAGGGTTGACATAACTGGTTTTTAATTTGTCGATTTCAATCAAAATTATAACTCGACGGTAAAAATCAATTTTCTAGCAAAGGTTAAATAATGGAAATCTATAAAAATAGCATCAACCAGCTAGCTTTCTGGATGAATATACGTAAAATAGTGAAAGTCAAACTTTTATAGCAACGACAGGAGATTGTAAGTTGAAAAAAATAGAAGCTATTATCAGACCTTTTAAATTAGATGAAATCAAAATTGCTTTGGTTAACGCTGGAGTAGTGGGGATGACGGTTTCTGAGGTGCGGGGTTTTGGTCGCCAAAAAGGACAAACTGAACGTTATCGTGGTTCAGAATATACCGTAGAGTTTTTGCAAAAGCTCAAGCTGGAAATCGTGATCGAAAACGATCAGGTAGATATGGTGGTAGATAAAATTATCGCTGCTGCCCGTACTGGCGAAATTGGCGACGGTAAGATCTTTGTTTATCCTGTAGATCAGGTTGTCCGTATTCGTACTGGAGAGAAAAACCTAGAAGCAGTTTAGTTTATTCTTTTAAGTTTAGTTTAGAATTGGCGATCGCTCTCTAAATTCCCCGCCCCTCTCTACCCCTCCCCAATTCTGGGGAGGGAACGATTGGTCTCCCCCAAACTTGGGGGCTAGGGGGGCAAAACCATATATTTAGGAATACCGCCCCCTAAATCCCCCAATCCTGGGGGACTTTTAAATCTTGTTCCCCCAAGCTTGGGGGGTTAGGGGGGCGAAAGAGCAACACTTTCTATTTGAGCTAAAACTTTTGGTAAATCATTTATTACTTCTTTATTTTTAAATCTTAAGACTCTATAGCCATATTCTGCTAATTTAACCGTTCTAGCTTCGTCGTATTCAATTTGGTTATCATGGATTTCTCCATCAACTTCCACAACTAATTTACAAGAAGGACAATAGAAATCGAGAATAAAACTGCCAACAGGATGTTGACAACGAAAACGTAATCCTTGAAGTTGCCTATTTCGTAACGCTGACCATAAAAAAGCCTCTGCTGGTGTCAGGTTTTGCCTCAATTCCCGTGCAGCCTGTTCTATTTCTGGAGTTGTACCACGAACTCTATGTCTATTATTCACTTTAATTATTTGTGTATCGCCCCCTAAATCCCCCAATCCTAGGGGACTTTTAGTTCAATTGTTCTGATCCCAGAATATTTAGAAATCGCAGGATGGTAAATAGTTAGAATCAAGAACTTGCTGAATCGTAAAAGGACAATCTGCTGGCAGATTTGTTATTCCTGTTTCTTTAATCGCATCTCTTTTACCTCGACGATAGGCTTTTGCTATTATTTCTGGATTGTCTAACATTTTTTTTAGACTGGGCAGATCTTCTACATAGTCATAAATATTATCTCGTTCGCGATCGATAGTGTTTGTCCAGCTTGTACTACGTTTTTCTGGCTGATATTGCCATTTAAGTAGATGCTGATAGATCAATCTGAGGCTAGATATTATTTTATTGCGTTCACTCCTGCCCAAGGTTTCTATTTCTTCAATTAAATTTTTAATGTCTAGTTGGCTAAAGTTTTTAGTTTTTAATAGTTGTGCAGTTTCTTCTAGCCACAAATGATAGTCGTGGTCATACAACTGGTTAAGATTTGGTATTTTGGTAGTCATGATCCTAAAGTTATTTCCCTTCACTTAATTACTAACCGCCTGTTTCATATATCTACCCCAAAGACTAGCTGCTTGATAGCTACTGCCATTAGTGGGTGAATTGTCGTCATTGCCCAGCCATACTCCAGTCACGTAGTCGTAATCATCCTTGGGTACATAGCCAATAAACCAAAGATCGACATTGTTATCGGTAGTACCAGTTTTTCCTGCTTCCCCTTTATCTATGTAAGCAGCTTTGCCCGTACCGTCATTTACAGCTTCTTTGAGCATATCGGTAAGTTCATCGGTAACATCTTGAGAGATGACATCGCGATAGGTTGCTTTGTCGTCTTCAAAAACATAAATTTCCCGACAGGTATTTTTCTCGCCTGATTTTTTACAGTCATTACCATCTAAAATGCGATTGATGGCGTGAGGTTTATTCCAAATGCCGTCATTGGCAATAGTGGCATAAGCACCAGTCATTTCCAGTACGTTTGTTTCGCTCTGTCCGATAACTAACCCAGGGGCTTCTGTAAGCGGAGAAGAGACACCAAGACGTTGAGCTACATCCATAACTTTTTTCAAGCCCACCTCTTCAGCAACCCGAAGAGCGATAACGTTTTCAGACTGTGCTAAACCTTGATACATATCAATATCGCCACTACTACGCTCACATCCGCGATATTGTTGTCCTTTCCAAGAGAAAGGGGCGCAAGAATATTTTGTATCGGTGTCAATTCCTTCTTCAATGGCTGCTGCATAAGTAAAGATTTTAAAGGTTGAACCTGGCTGTCTTTTTGCCTGAACTACCCGATTAAATTGACTTTGCTCGTGGTCAACGCCACCAACTAGAGCAAGGATATTGCCGTTCCGACTATCGAGGGTAACTACCGCCCCCTGAGAATAGCCAAAGCGATCGCCATCACTATTAACAGAATACTCCAAAGATTCTTCCGCTTCTTGTTGTATTTGGGGATCTAAAGCCGTTTCGACAATAAAGTTTCCTTCCTGCGCCACGTCTGCACCCAATAAAGTTTTAAGCTCATCTAAAACATAGCTATAAAAGTAAGGAGCAATCATACTATTGAGTGTTTCTTTGGCATTAGGACTTACTTCAATGCGCGATCGCCTTGCCCGATCTGCATCTTCTGCATTCACCATGCCCAATGCCAGCATACGGTCGATAATACGGTTACGTAAGCCAACGGCAGTATCATAATCTTTAACAGGATTGTATAAATTTGGTGCTGGTAAGATCGCTACCAAAGTAGCAGCTTCAGATAGATCCAGATCGGCTGCCGACTTCTCAAAATAAAATTGGGCAGCATCTTCAAAGCCATAGCTACCGATGCCTAGATATACGCGGTTGAGATAGGTTTTAAGAATAAAATCTTTACTGTAAAAAGTTTCTAGCTTTAATGCCACGATCATTTCCCGAATCTTACGCCCTGCCGTATTTTGTCTGCCGACTTCAGGAAAAAGACTACGTGCCAACTGCTGAGTTAGGGTACTTGCACCCTGGCGTAATTGGGAAGAAGAAAGATTAATCATTACCGCCCTGCTAATGCCAATGGGGTCAACGCCAAAATGCCAGTAATAACGACTGTCTTCAGAAGCGATCGCTGCCTTAGGTAGATAGGTCGAAAAATCCGAGAGTTTTTTTAATTCGCGGTGGGTGTTATTTTGTGCCGTAGGATTGATCGGCGTTACTCCATCACGGGCATAAACTACTACAGGTAGAGTTGATTCTCTAGGTATGGGATACACAGGGACTTTGAGCCATTCAATGCCCAAAATTAATAACATCAAACCTACCAGTCCTCCCATGCCATAAAGAGAATAACGGATAATATATAGCCACAATGGAGGAGGATTGATATATCTAACCGTCACGGCAGCAGCTAATTCTGGAGGACCCAAGGTAAAGCTTTCTCCATGAAATAAAGAGAAATTTTTAAAGCGACGCTTACCTCGGTAAGTACCATTAGTAGACTGCTCATCCTGAACTATAAACGAACGAGGTTTTTTGCGATTTCTTTTTAAGATTAAATGAGTTTGACTAACTACCGCATTGCGAACACTGATATCACAGTTTGAACTACGTCCTAAAGTATAGCGATCGCCAACTAAGGGATATGTTTCTTCTTTACCATTAGCTTCTTTAATTCTTAACTCTGGAGTCGCTTTGCCTGACTGAAAATTGCCACGGCTAAAGTTAACTTTAATCTTTTGTACCGCTTGGGTGACAGCTTTACTAATGGGTGATTGAGAGTTATTGCCATTAGCAGGAGGTTTGGTAGTCATTAAGTCATCTCGCGAAAAGAACGCCAAAAATTTTGATCTAAATTAATTCAATTGTAAGTAATACCATCAGCAATTGATTTTGACAGTTAACTTATTATTTGTCTGCCCTCAAAATAAATAACGTAGCTCGTCGATAACTAGACTTTTTACATGAATCGAAAACACTGGCTAAAAATGAAGTCAGAGGTCAGAGGTCAGATATATTGCTATGATTCACGAGTTCATGCAGAAAAACAAACTGTACTGATTCTATATTATTAAGGCGATCGCCTTACTCCTTTTTTGTATTTACCAAAGATATGAATCGTAGGGTGGGCAGAGAAAAACCATGATTAAAATAAGAATATTTATTTGATGCCCACCAAAATCAGAATCAAGCACAAATTATTAATTTTATGATTTTTAATTTGGTGGGCAAAGGGTTTCTTCCGAAACGGTTTTATATTTTTCAGCTTTTGCCCACCCTACAAAATCTTTGCTGTGACCTTTGCTCAAAATCAATCGTACAAATCTTTTTTTCGCTCCCCCTATCGCCTTTACCCTCCGACCTATATAATCACACAGAAAGCGTTAGCAGGAATAAGCACCATAGTAATTAAATGCGGATTTTATTTGTAGCAGCAGAAGTCGCTCCTATTGCCAAGGTAGGGGGACTAGGGGATGTGGTAGGTGCGTTACCTAAAGTATTAAAAAAGCTAGGTCATGATGTCCGTATTTTTATGCCTTATTATGGCTTTTTAAACGACAAAATAGATATTCCCTCTAGTCCCGTCTGGTGGGGAAATGCCATGTTCAATGGTTTTGCTGTTTATGAAACTGTTTTACCAGATAGTGATGTCCCAGTTTATTTATTTGGTCATCCTGCTTTCGATCCTCCCAGAATTTATGCAGGAGAAGATGAGGCATGGCGGTTTACTTTCTTTAGTAATGGCGCAGCAGAATTTTGCTGGAATTACTGGAAGCCAGAAATAGTTCACTGTCATGATTGGCATACAGGAATGCTTCCTGTTTGGTTAAATCAGTCACCTGATATTTCTAGCGTTTTTACAATTCATAATTTAGCTTACCAAGGTCCTTGGCGAGGATATTTAGAGCAGATTACTTGGTGTCCTTGGTATATGCAGGGGCATAATGTGATGGCTGCTGCGGTGCAGTTTGCCGATCGCGTTAATACTGTCTCTCCTACTTACAATGAACAAATTAAAACCGTTGAATATGGCGAAAAACTTGAAGGTTTACTTTCCTTTATTAGCGGTAGAACTAGAGGAATTTTAAATGGTATTGATACGGATAGTTACGATCCTGCCAAAGATAAAGCTCTTGAGCAAAACTTCACTCAAGATACTGTAGCCAAGAGATCGATCAATAAATTCGCTTTACAAAAAGAATTAGGTTTAAGCGTCGATCGCAACGTTTTTTTCATGGGAATTGTCTCCAGATTAGTTGACCAAAAAGGAATCGGTCTGCTGTTGCAGATAATCGATCGCTTTATGGCATATAGCAATTCTCAGCTAGTAGTCTTAGGTACGGGCGATCGCCAAATTGAAACCCAACTATGGGAGGTAGCTACTCGTTTTCCTGGTAGAGTGTCAGTACAGCTACTTTACAACGACTCTTTAGGACGTAGAATCTATGGCGGTTGTGATGTCTTTCTAATGCCTTCTAAGTTTGAACCCTGCGGTATTAGTCAAATGTTGGCAATGCGCTATGGTTGCATTCCGATTGTGAGGCGCACTGGTGGCTTAGTAGATACGGTAAGTCATCACGAGCCGATGAACAAAGCAGGTACTGGCTATTGCTTCGACCGTTACGAACCTCTAGATTTATTTACCTGTATGGTTCGAGCTTCCGAAGGATTTGTTTATAAAGATAGATGGCAAGAATTACAGCAACGAGCCATGAGTCAAAACTTTAGCTGGGTAAAATCGGCTATAGAATACATCAAAATGTATAAAGAAATTCTTGGTCAATCAACTGACTTGACCCAAGATGAGCAGGAAAAACTTAAAATATTAACCTCATAAACAAGCTAATTAAACCTACTTTCAGATTAAGACAATTCAGATGAATAAGTTATTTTATTTACTATCTGACGTTACGCATTTAATCTAACTGCTGTGACGGGGTGACGGGGTGACGGGGTAATTGGAGTGACGGAAGTGTTCGGGGGGAAGAGAAGTTATTGGGGCAATAAAGTTTCTATTCCATACTCTCTACCTCCACCATCTTCTCTATCTCCACCATCTCCATTACTTTGATTCCTCTCCAAGTCCCCAAGCCTTACAGATCGATAAGTGCGTAACATCAGTGAATAAATTATTTTACTTACTATTTGAATTAAAATTTCTATAGATACAAAACTTTTTAAGCTACTTAATTCATGGTCAAGTCTCCCTCATCACCACCAGATCGGGAACGAGTAAATTCTAACTTAGCCAAATCAGAACTAAAGACGATCGCCTTAGACGTAGGGGGAATGAAATGTGCTGGCTGTGTCAAGGCGGTAGAAAGACAGCTAGAGCAAAATTCAGGAGTAGTATCTGCGTGCGTCAACCTGATTACAGAAGTGGCGGTAGTAGAATACGAGACTAAAAGCGTTGCTCCAGAAGCTTTAGCCGAGAAGTTAACTAAAACTGGTTTTCCTAGTCAATTGCGAGCAAGCGATCGCAGTATTTATCAAATCGCCCAGTCAAATCAGGCAAAACGACAACAGCAGTCAAACCAACAAGTTCAGCAACTGATTACTGCTGCTGTATTGCTGCTTTTTTCGGGTGTAGGACATTTACATCACCTCGGTTTGCCTTATATACCTGTACTAAGTAACATCTGGGTTCATTTTGCTTTGGCAACTTTGGCTTTACTAATTCCAGGGCGATCGCTTTTAATTGATGGTTGGCGTAGTCTAAGTCAAGGAATGCCTAACATGAATACCTTGGTTGGCTTAGGTACAACCAGTGCTTATTTAGCTAGCTGTTTTGCCTTATTTCGGCCTCAATTGGGTTGGGAATGCTTTTTTGATGAGCCTGTGATGCTTTTGGGCTTTATTTTATTAGGACGTACTTTAGAAGGGAAAGCTCGTAACCGCGCTTCTGCTGCTTTAGAGAAGCTAGTTTCTCTGCAACCGCCTGTTGCTCGTTTAATTGGCAAACAAGATAACGCCGAGACGATTGAAATCCCCGTAGAACAAGTTAAGCCATCTGAATGGCTGCGAGTTTTACCAGGAGAAAAAATTCCTGTGGATGGAGTAATTGTGGCAGGGTCAAGCACCGTAGACGAATCAATGCTTACGGGAGAATCAGTGGCGGTAGCTAAAGCTAAATCGGATTTAGTCCGTGCAGGTACAATCAATCAGTCAGGAGTCATCACTATCGAAGTAACAGGTATTGGACAAGATACTACTCTGGCAAAAATTATCAATTTGGTAGAAGATGCCCAAACTCGCAAAGCACCAGTACAGCAGTTAGCCGATACTATTGCGGGTTATTTTGCCTATGGCGTAATGGCGATCGCTACTATAACCTTTTGCTTCTGGTATTTTGCTGGCACACAAATTTGGGATTCTGTCTTACTGGGCGTATCTCATTCTATGTCTATGCCCATGGGAGATATGACAGTAGCAACTTCGCCTTTATTGCTCAGCTTGAAATTAGCGATCGCAGTGCTGGTAATTGCCTGTCCCTGCGCCTTAGGTTTAGCTACCCCGACAGCAATCTTAGTAGGTACTAGTATTGGTGCAGAAAAAGGAATTTTAATTAAAGGCGGAGATATTCTCGAACGGGTTCATAAGCTAGATACGGTAGTTTTTGATAAAACAGGCACTTTGACCCAGGGTCAACCTCAAGTTACCGATTGTATCCCACTAGCAGATTTAACCTTTGAGGAATTATTACAGCTAGCAGCATCAGTAGAAAATGGCAGCAACCATCCTCTGGCAGAGGCTATCATGACCGCAGCACAGGAAAAAGACCTGTTATTTTTAGCCACAAAAGATTTCAATACTGCTGTTGGACAGGGAATATCAGCCATTGTTACAGATAAAAAGGTCTTGCTAGGAAATCAGCAGTGGCTAACCACCCATCAAATTACAGTTAGTGAGCATCATAATTTAAAAGCTCATTTTATCGCTCAATCGGGTAAAACAGTGATTTATCTAGCTGTAGATGGTGTTTTAAAAGGTTTAATCGCGATTGAAGATAGTTTACGCCCTGATGCGTTAGAAACAATTAAGCAATTACAAGCCTGGGGATTGAATACAGTCTTGCTCACTGGCGATCGCTCGGAAGTGGCTCAAGGGATTGCTCAACAGTTAAATATTACCCAGTTTTTTGCCGAAGTAAAGCCAGAAGACAAAGCAAAAGTAATCCAGTCATTACAACAACAAGGTCAAATTGCTATGATTGGAGATGGCATTAACGATGCTCCTGCATTAGCTCAGGCAGATGTAGGCATATCACTCCAAGGCAGTACAGATGTGGCGATCGCTACTGCTGATATTGTTTTGATGCAAAATAAGCTAGCAGATGTGATTGAATCAATCGAGCTTAGTCGTGCTACCGTCAACAAAATCAAGCAAAATCTTGTCTGGGCATTGGCATATAATGTCTTTGCTATTCCTATTGCCGCAGGGATTTTATTACCTCAATATGATTTACTGTTGTCTCCTGGTTTGGCAGCATTGGCTATGGCATCTAGTTCTTTAATTGTGGTGACCAACTCTCTTTTATTAAATTTCAATTTTGCTACCAAAAACCAATAACTATCTATCTTACTGCGCTTTTTAGATGAGTAGACCACAATAGTCAAATTCAAAAAAGCGTCGAGACCCCTAAAGGGTTCAACAGTTTGCTCAACGGGTCACAGACCCGCAACGCAACTGTCTCACCGCGTCGCCGCCAGAGGTCAGGCCCCGCGCCGACGCAAGGCGCAAGGGAATGCTGACCTAGCAAGGGAACGCTCGACAAGACAGCTAATAGCTGATAGCTACGAACTAAATAATTGTAAACGTAGTCTATTCAATTGAAAACGGCTATAAGCAACAAACCTCGGTACAATAAGTTGGTGAATATAGACTTGGCTCATGACTGCAAAACCTGTAATACATCGCGAAGAACATATCTTAATTGTTACCGATGGCAAAGGACACCGAGAAATAAAGCTTAAAGACGAAGTTTATTCTTTAGGTCGAGGTGTGCAATGTAGTATTATACTGCAATCTCAATTTGTATCTCGTCATCACGCCACTTTAGTGAGGCGAAAAGAAGAAGAGCGTAATTGCTATCGGCTTATTGATGGTGACTCCGAAGGCAATACCAGCGTCAATGGATTATTAATTAACGGTAAAAAAGTTAGGTTTCACGATCTAAAACATGGCGATAAAGTTATTTTCGGTCCTCAGGTAGAAGCAGTATATCAGTATCGTGAATATGATATTTTTCCGACCATTCCTCCTGATGATCCCTATGACATTACCTTAATTGACCCTGCCATGATTGATGTAGATGAAGAAGGAGAGTAACCAAGGGATGAGGAATGAGAGCTTTTAAGGACTTGTTAGGTCAAGATAAAGCGGTTGAATTATTGCAACAGGCGATAAAGCTAGACCGTATTGCCCCAGCCTATTTGTTTTGTGGCTCTTCGGGTATTGGTCGCAGTATGGCTGCAAAGAGTTTTACTTGGCTATTGCTCAGTATGGGTTTAACTCCAGAAAAGCTGCCTCTAGTTGCCAGAAAATTAGCAACGGGCAATCATCCAGACTTACTTTGGGTAGAGCCTACCTACCTTAATAAAGGTGAACTGTATACTGTTAAACAAGCTGCCGAACAGGGTTTGCAATCCAAAACACCTCCCAAAATTCGGATTGAACAAATTCGTAGTCTGACTCAATTTCTTCATCGCCCTATACTTGAAGCCAGTAGAAAGGTTGTAGTTATTGAAGATTCTCAAACTATGGCAGAAGCACCAGCTAACGCCTTACTAAAAACCTTAGAAGAGCCAGGCAAAGCCACCCTGATTTTAATTGCTCCTGATGCGGATCTATTATTAAGTACGTTAGTATCGCGCTGCCAGCGTATTCAGTTTTATTCTCTATCTGAAGCTAATTTAACCAGAGTACTCAAAAACCAAGGCTATCAGCAAATTCTAGAATACCCTGAGCTAATGGCGATCGCCCAAGGAAGTCCAGGAAAAGCGATCGCTGCCTGGAATCAGCTACAGACAATTCCAGATCGACTACTCTACCAACTCAAGCAGTCAATTAAAACTCCTCTACAGGCTATCCAATTAGCTCAAACAATTACTGACGAGTTGAATCCTCAAACTCAACTTTGGTTAATAGACTATCTGCAATATTATTATTGGCAGCAAAACCAACAAAGTAATCTGATGCACCAGTGGGAAAAAACTCGTCGCTACCTTTTGAGTTATGTGCAGCCTCGACTGGTTTGGGAATGCGCTTTGCTGCATCTTGTGGACTAAGAAATAAGTAAACAGAAACTTACTAATTTAAAATATTTATATAGAATTGATTATGATCTTTGTACAAAACATTGACTTTTGTATATGATTAAAGCAGATAATCAGTTAATTACCATTGAGGAGGATCAGTTTTTGATTCCAGCAACTCTACATCAGTTAAAGGTATTTGAGACGGTAGCGCGCAATGGTAGCTTTACCCGTGCAGCCGAAGAATTACTAATTACTCAGCCTACTGTTTCGAGCCAAGTTAAACAATTGACTAAGGCTGTTGGCTTACCTTTATTTGAGCAAATTGGTAAAAGCCTTTATCTAACTGATGCTGGTAAAGAGTTGCTGCTTACCTGCCAAGATATTTTTGAGAAGCTGAATAATTTTAAGATGAAGGTGGCAGATCTCAAAGGCACTAAAGAGGGACAGTTGAATCTAGGTGTCATTACAACCGCCAAGTATTTTGTTCCCAGGCTGCTTGGTTCTTTTTGTCAGCATTATCCTGGTGTTGATGTAGCACTCAAGGTAACTAACCATCTGGAAATTCAGCAGCGAATGCTAGAAAATAAAGATGATTTGTATGTGGTTAGTAATCCTCACCGAGATATTGACCTAATCAGCAAGCCATTTTTGAACAATCCTTTAGTTGTTGTCGCCAGGAAAGATCACCCCTTAGCAGGGCAAAAAAATATTAGTTTGACTGAATTAAACGATCAGCCTTTTGTTATGAGAGAGAAGGGTTCGGGAACTAGAGAAGCAATTTTTGAGCTATTTAGTCAGCATGATATTGCTGTAAAGGTCAAGCTAGAGTTGGGCAGTAATGAAGCGATTAAACAAGCGATCGCAGGAGGATTAGGCATATCTATCCTTTCAGAACACTGCCTCATTTCTGAGAGAATATTGGGCGAGTTGACTATTTTAGATTTCCAGAACTTTCCCATTAAAAGACGTTGGTTTGTAACTCACCTAACAGGTAAAAAACTTTCGGTGATTGCCGAAACATTTTTAAACTATTTGCTTGAAGAAAGCCCGAAAATGACCTTTCCAGAATCAAGTATACTAGCTCAACTTACTCACTGACCTGGGGCGCATTTAATTTAACTGCTGTGACGGGGTGACGAGAGTGTTTGAGGTGTTTGGAGTAGTGAAGTTTTTACTCTATCTCCACCATCTTCTCTATCTCCACCATCTCCACTACTTTTCTACCCCTCCTAGTCCCCAAGTCTTACAGATAGATGAGTGCGTAACATCAGTTACTCAGTAGGTAACTCTAGTTTTAATATTGAAATAGTTTTAAAAATTCAATAAAAACTCAAGGTAGGCTGCTTTTTTAACAGTTTGACGATTTCCTGCGGGGGAGACACGAACAATTAGAAAGCTCGCTGAATTAGGGTTTTCGCCCTCATAGCTTGGCGATAATAGTCATTTTTATCAGTCGAAAAACCGCTTAATTCTTGCACTGTATCTTGGCAAAAGGTATTTGATTCAATCCAGTTTTGACCGTGTAAACCAAGAGAAAAGCTACTATGTCTTCGATCAAATCTATTCGCTTCGGTAGGACAACAGACATACTTGGCAACCCCTTTTTGCCTGATACATCGTCCTGACAAAGTAGAAATAGAGTCAGCAATAGTCACTAATAAAATGATAGAAATTAGCCGATGAGTGGTAAGTTGAGTAACTTCAAGATTATATCCACCTAATTTTAAATCACGAAACATTGTCTTGAACGGCGCATTCGCGCCAGCGTCCCGAAGGGACTTTGAGCCGATAGGCTCTGTGTCGCTCATGAGGCAAAGCCAAGGCGCGTTTTGGGGTGAGGAAATGCTTCCGTGTAGGAAGCATATTCCACTCACCCGTTGCGAGACAGTCCGTTGCGCGGGTTTCCAAGGGGCTATCTGCCGAACCTGCGTCGGCAGTTTATAAGCCCCGTCGCGTTGAAGGAACTGTCGAGTTTGAGTGGGAAGCTTCCGACTCAAAAGCCGCCGTCCCAAGACCGCGACCGCGCTGCATCGCTTCTTCGATACCCATTCGTTTGGCATAAGCAACTCTGGGGTAAAAGAAAAAAAGATACAGCAACAGCTCGATGATCATAAACTATGCTAACCATCAATAAATTTATGGCTCACCATTGGCTGCGATCGATAACTAAATAGATTACTTCTTTTGAGTGCCACTGTGTTTTTACCCAAGATTCTCAAATCGCCAACCAGAGAGTTTTAATATTCAATTGCTCCAGAGATAAAAATCGTGGTAATTTTTTAATTCTACTCCTCAATTGAATAGGTACAGCAAAACGACGAGCTAATTCTTCTCATCGTACTGTTGGCAAATCTTGAACTAAGTTAATCACGATTAACAGAATTAGATACTGAGGATAACTAAACTGTTTTTTCAGGTGTTTGCTATATATTTCAGGTAGTTGAATCATTGCCTTTTCAACAAAAAAGATTATTGATAATAGTCTCTCATTTTCTGGGAGACTACTTTACTCCATTAGCCTTCAAGCTTGCTTTTTAATCTTTTGTGTCGCCCCTACAGCTAAAGAGTTTAAACTAGAAATCTCATAAATAGTTCACTATAAGTTGAATCAATAATATTAAAACTATTATCTTAGTTCTACTCAAGAGGCGAATAAAGTTGCCAGCGTCAATAATCCAGTAGTGGCTGGAAATACTACTCAAGCTACTATGGTTAGCCCTAAAGGATACACCTATAGAATTTTTACCTATTTTAAGAGCGTAAAACGGCTACGAACAAGTAGATTTAAACAACATGAGTTTGCTACACTAAATTAATAGAGATTTTAGTTTAAGAAGACTTGATGCAAGTTTATAATCCTGCAAATATTTATATTATGACAGGCTTTCACGCCTTGTCTGATTCTTTGCGCCTCAAAATTGTTCAACTGCTACGCGAGCAAGAACTATGCGTTTGTGATTTATGCGATCGCCTTAACGTTAACCAATCTAAATTATCCTTTCATCTCAAAACTTTAAGAGAAGCAAAATTAATTTCTCCTAGACAGTCAGGACGCTGGATTTACTATAGTCTTAATTTGCCCTAGTTGACCCTGCTAGAGCAATATTTGGGTGATTTATGCTGTAGTGCAACTATGATTCCCCGACGTGATTGCAATTGATTCTTTCTTCAAAAACTGCCCAATGAAAATAGAGCGTCGTTGATGAAATTTATTGGTATTGATTTTGGATGGACATCTGGCGCAAGTGGTCTATGTTGTCTGGATTGGCAAGATAATATCCTCAGACTTTTGGACATCACTACTAGCTTAGAAATTGATGCCATACTAGCCTGGATAGATACCTGGGTATCAGCCGACGCACCAGCTTTAATTGCGGTAGATGCACCTACGGTTATTAATAATCCAACGGGAATGAGATTAGCTGATAAATTAACCCATAAACATTTTGGTCGTTATCATGCAGGGTGTTATCCAGCTAATCTTAATAGTAGTTTTGCCGATCGCACTGTAGGTTTAAGCTTAAGTTTGGCTGCTAGAAACTTTCAACACGCTCCAACTATAAAGGCGCAGCAGCCAGGAAGATATCAGATAGAAGTTTTTCCTCATCCAGCCATAGTCAATCTATTTGGTTTGGATAGAATTTTAAGGTATAAAAAAGGTAAAATTGCCCAACGTCAACAAGAGTTAAATAAATTGCGGGACTATATTGTTGATGTTTTACCTAGATTAGAACCCCCTTTGCATACTTCTAGTTTAGACAGCATCCCTGGGATAAGCTTAGGCAATAATTTTAGTCCAACTGGTAAAGAACTAAAATCTATTGAAGACAAACTGGACAGCTTGTTGTGTGCCTATATAGCTGCTTACTGGTGGTATTGGGGAGAAGCAAAAAATCTGGTTTTAGGTGATTTAGAAACTGGTTATATTGTTATCCCTACACAAACTTAAAAGGTATGAAGTAAAAGTTTTAACTGTTATTTTGCTTATCCTTTGAATAGCCCTTGAGGACGCACTAAAAGAATAACGATCATAATTGCTAAAGCTACCGCTAACTTGTACTCTGAACCCAAGATAGGAACGCTTAACTCTTGGGCAATACCAATTATCAAAGCACCGACGATCGCACCATAAGGATTGCCAATTCCTCCTAAAATTACCGAGGCAAACATCGGCAAAATTAGAAACCAGCCCATATTGGGGCGCACCACCGCAATCAAGCCATACATTCCCCCCGCAAAGGCGGTTAGCACTCCTGTAATCACCCATGTCCACAGCACAACTCTCTCGACATTAATTCCTGAAACTCTAGCTAAATCGATGTTATCGGCAACGGCTCGCATTGCCTTGCCAATTTTAGTGTTTTGTAAAACCAGATGCAGAGCCACAATAGCTGCGATCGCCAAGCCGATAACTACTAGCCGATAATAAGCAATACGGAGATCGCCAAATTCTAGGGCAGGAATTACAGGCAGGAGATATAGCTGGTTGCCACCACCATAAAGTAATAAAATTCCGTTGCGAATAAATAAAGCTAGCCCAATAGAAATAATAATCAAAGTGGTATCACTAGCACGGCGATCGCGCATTGGTTTCCAAAGCAAATATTCGGCAATCAGCATCGCCATAATTGTGCCTACTGCTCCCAAGGTCATTGCCAACCAAATATTTAAGCCACTGTCATTAGCCAGCCAGGTTAAATAAGCCCCTAAAGTCATAAAATCTCCATGGGCAAAGTTAGAAAGATTGAGAATGTCATAGGTAAGTGTCAAACCAATCGCAGCCAAGGCAAGAATGCTACCAACGGCAATACCATTAAAAATAAGCTGAAGATCAAAATTATATTCGGAAATTAATGACCACATTCTTGTTCAGTAGCTCCAATAAATTAAGCAGGAAAAGATTCATCTGACATTAGATAACAGCCAATAATTCTACGTTATCTGTTGCTGATTGAAAAATCCCGTTATATTCTGGTCTAGATCGAGCTGCTTACAAAACTATCAAGTTTAATCTTGATCGCGTTTTTCATAGTGAGAACAATCATCACATGGTCCATTAGGATTGATTGCACAACGAAGATAGGGTGAGCGGGCGTTGTTAGCACAGGTTGTATCACCAATAAAATATTTGGTTATTGGTCTACGGCGATCGCTGATAATATAAGACTCGCGATCGTAATAATAAGCATTATTACGAAAACTCTCTCGATGGCGATCGGAGTAGGTAATCAAAATTTGAGCGCGTCTTAACCTCATTTGCCAGCGTTCCTTAGCTTTGCGGAAAATAGCTAAGTAGACTAAGGAAGGTAGAATACTTAACAAGAGGATAAGAGCTAGCTTGATGACAAAATCGATGGAGTAGTTAGCCATATTGAGCTAGATAAGTCTGCGGAGGTGCTAATTGTGGTTGCTGTAACCTAATTTCTATTATGCTGCTTAACTGGATATATATCCGTTAATTGGCAGATAATTTTAGATTTGATTATTTTTGACCCTAATTAGCCCAACAAATAACAACTACTGCTTAATTAAATAATAGATTAAAGTTCAAAAGAGCCGACGGGATTTAAGACGCTGGGGATAAATCCTCTTTCAAGCTCGCGTATTCTCACTTGTTTTGCCTGTAGTGCTGTTTGCAAAATTTTTATAGCTACTTTGGGTTTTCCTGCACCACAAAAAAATAAATCTGCTGCAAAATAACCGTATTCGGGCCAGGTATGAATAGCAATATGAGACTCTGCCAGGGTTGCTGTAGCGGTTACACCATGAGGACTAAATTGATGAACACATAGATCGATTAAAGTCGCTTCTCCTGCTTTAACAGCTTCTAATAATCCTTGTTTGATAGCTTCGGGATTGTTGAGTAATTCAGCTGGTGCTTGCCAAGCATCTACAACCAGATGAGTTCCCATTTTTTCCATTCGTTTAACCTTAATCAATAAATTAAATTGTTAGATTGAGCATTTTACCTAATCCATTATGATATATGTTTTAATTTTATGGAGGTATACAGCAAAATTACCTATTTATCGGCAATCGTCAGCTTTTTCTGGTTTAAAAATTGCTAAGGTTGCCAGAGTAATCTCTGACCGTTGGTCGATAATTCTGCATCTTAAATAACAATTTAATTTGAGTAGCCTAATTTATATTTACCTCCTAGCTCAAATAAATCTGTTATAATTCTAAATCGGTACGTTTAAGGAGAGGTGGCTGAGCGGTTGAAAGCGGCTCCCTGCTAAGGAGTTATGGGGTGTAAACTTCATCGGGGGTTCGAATCCCCCCCTCTCCGTATTAGTTTAAGAAGAACTTTTTTTAATGTTTTCTTAATCTTCCCAAGAGAAAGATTGCGAGTATATCGAGTACAATTCCGATCTATTAAACCTACATGGGAGTTAGAATTAGGACTTTGAATATGAAATATCTCGATTTAGCTAATTTAAGAAAATATCGCCTTACTTCTAAAACATTATTAACTCTGGTCTGTTTGAGTGCTGGTATATTAGCAACTTCTTGTCAAGGAGGAGGATCTGATGGAAAACAGTCTAGTGCAAAAGACAACGGTCTTAAATTAGGTTCTTTGTCTCCAACTACGGGAGATTTATCCTCCATTGGACAAAACTGGCCTACCGCCGTCAAATTAGCCGTAGATACAATTAATGAATGTGGTGGAGTTAATGAAGCCCCCGTCAGTCTAGTTACCGAAGACACCCAAACCGATCCTAGTGCGGGAAGTGCCGCTATGACCAAACTAGCCGAAGTAGACAAAGTTGCTGGAGTTGTAGGAGCTTTTGCCAGCAGCGTTTCTGGTGCGGCTGTAGATATTGCAGTACGAGACAAAGTGATGATGGTGTCTCCTGGTAGCACAAGTCCTGTGTTTACTGAAAGAGCGAAAAAGGGTGAATTTGGCGGATTTTGGGCGCGCACCGCTCCACCAGATACTTATCAATCCCAGGCATTAGCAGCATTGGCAAAAAAACAGGGGTTCAACAATGTTTCTATCGTTGACATTAACAATGACTATGGTGTGGGATTTGAACAGCAGTTTGCCAAAGCATTTAAAGAAAGAGGCGGTAACATTGTCGGCAAGCCAGTACGTTATGATCCTAAAGCAGCAACCTTAGATAGTGAAGCAAAAGCAGCATTTGGAAATAAACCTGATGCTGTAGCAGCGATTCTTTACGCCGAGACAGGTAGTGTGTTGCTAAAATCTGCTTTTGAGCAAGGTTTAACTGACGGGGTAACTATTTTGCTGACAGACGGTGTTTATTCCGATGATTTTGTCCGCCAGGTAGGCAAGACTGCTGATGGCAAATCTATTATTGCGGGAGCTTTAGGAACTGTACCAGGAGCAGACGGCAAGGCTTTAAAATCTTTTACGGCTTTGTGGAAGGAAAAAACTGGCAAAGAGCTAACTGCTTATGTTCCTCATAATTGGGATGCCACAGTTTTAATGATGTTGGCAGCAGAAGCTAGCGATGCCAATACTGGAGAAGGCATTAAAAGCAAAATCTTAGATGTGGCAAATGCTCCTGGCACAGAAGTTAGCGATGCCTGCGAGGCAATGAAGCTAGTTCGTCAGGGACAAGATATTAATTTCCAAGGAGCCAGCGGCAATGTAGATATTGATAAAAATGGCGATGTTGTCGGCAGTTATGATGTATGGCAAGTAGGAGAAGATGGTAGTCTTAGCGTGATTGATAAAGTTAATCCTGTCAGCGATAAATAGTCTAACCAACAATCACAGATTTCTCTTGCAAACTAACCCTGAATCAAACTAAGCTTAAGTTGAGATAGGAACAAAATATATAATTGCGATCTATATCTTTTGTGCATCTTATAACCCTCATCTAAAATTATTGCTGTTTTGAATAACTCAGATCGCACTTATCGCATTCTAGAATAAAGAACACCATAAATTATGATACTGAAACAAGTCATTACCCAAGTCAAAAGTCTCTTTCCTGCACCCGCAGTTCATGCTCATTGTGATGGTCCCTGTGGTGTGTATGATCCTGCTTCGGCTCGTATTACGGCTGAGGCTGTAGTTTCCATGACTAAGAAAATTCTCGAATTAGAGCATCCAGATATTGGCAATAAGTCAGCAATGATCGAGTATCACAATACTCTGTCTCGCTTTGTCACCATCAAAGAAGAACAAGCTCAAAAAACTAAAGAAGATTTATTGATTCTCTGGACAGACTATTTTAAGCCTGTACATCTGGAGCAATATCCCGATCTTCACGATACTTTTTGGAAAGCTGCTAAACTTTGTTCTGCTTGTAAAGTAGAAGTAAGTACAGAACACGCCAATGAATTAATGGAAGCAGTTCAAAAAATTCATGATATGTTTTGGACTACTAAAGGACGTGACGTTAGCTTTGTCAAAGCTAG
The DNA here is from genome assembly GCA_965218645.1 of Waterburya sp. Classification (GTDB taxonomy): domain Bacteria; phylum Cyanobacteriota; class Cyanobacteriia; order Cyanobacteriales; family Xenococcaceae; genus Waterburya. The sequence continues at coordinate 3,929,632 of OZ244627.1, forward strand.
CTAGAACAACTTATTAAATTCCCTTGGGAAAATTAGTAAGTAAAGTAAAGTTATCAATGGTGAGCTATTTAGTTGTAGCTCACCATTTTTTATAAATGAAGATTTCATACTAAATCCTGTTGAGATACACTATTTAAAAGTTGTGTGAGGGCAGAGGGCAGAGGGCAGAGGGCAGAAGGTTTTAACCCCATTCTAAACTTCTAATTTAAAAGTAGGTTTTGACGGGAGGAAATGCTTTTGGTTAAAAAGCATATTCCACTCCCGTGTTGTAAATCGGATTTAGTATCAGTCAGTATTTGATCTTGTTAATTCCGATTAATTTACTTCAAAATTTGAAGACAGTTTTTTGTTGAAGGGCAAATCTTCATTAATAGCAGTAATTTCTGCTTGTGAACCGCGATTCACCTCACCGATGTAATTATGAAGAATTTTAGCCATACGACCGTTGTAAAAACGGTGCAAACTACGGTTAGCTGTGGCGGGAAAACCTCTCCTTTTTTTGTGCCTGCCTCCTGCACCTGGGTCGTACATTTGAATACCGTTGGCGATCGCCCATTCAATAGGTTTATAGTAGCAGGTTTCAAAATGGAGACAATCATATTCCTCATCGCATCCCCAATAGCGTCCATATAAATTTTCACCTTTGCACAGGCAAAACGACATACCCACAGGTTTACGGTCGTTATGCTCAGTATATGCCGCAATTAGGACAAGGCGATCGCTATAGTTGGGATAAAGCTGTTCAAAAAACTGACGGGTTAAATATTTGCTGCCCCAGTAGAATTTATTGCAGGTACTACTATAAAAGCGATAAATCTCAGAATATAGATGGTGCGGGATTTCTGAACCAACATAAGTTTTAGTATACAAACCAGCTTTAGCTACGGCTTTTCTCTCTCTCTTAATGTTTTTGCGCTGATTACTATTAAACATTTTGAGATAGTCGTCAAAGCTTTGAAAATCGCGATTTGACCAAATATAGCCATGGTGTAGCCAGCTATGAAAACCGTTTTTTTCCATCATTGCGCCCCAGTCAGGATCGACAAATAAGAAATTACAGCCCGAAAGGCGATTGCGATCGCAAAAATTATCAATTGCTGCTATTATAATCTCCGTCAATATCTCTTCATCTTCTCCAGGGGCAATTAAGAAGCGATAGCCGACGGCAGGGGTAAAAGGAGTCATACCCAGTAATTTTGGATAATACTCAATGCCCAAGCGATGAGATAAATCTGCCCACTGATGGTCAAAGACAAATTCACCGTAGCTATGACCTTTAATATACAGTGGTGCTGCGCCAATTAACTGAGCGTCGCGCCAAATTGCCAAATGGCATGGTTGCCAACCTGTACGGGCAGTAGCACTACCAGAAGTTTCAATGTTGTTTAGCCATTCCCATTCAAGAAAGGGAGTATTTAAAGGCTTTGCCAACTCATCCCAGTCTGGTTGAGGAATTTCGGCAATTTGAGAAACCCAAGCTATAGAATATTGAGATTTAATCTGCTCAACCATAAGGTATTTTTATTTTCAGGGCTGGAGGACAAACTTAAGTAAATCAGTTTACTAATTAGCCTAATAAATATTGCCAAAGATTGCAGCATCAATTTTAGCTTTTTCTTGCTTGAATGATCTTTTTCTAAAATAAGGCTAAAAAATTGCGATCGCAACTAGCAAAGACTCATATTTGCATTAAAAAAAATGACCTGGCTGATTTTCAATTATTCAACCAGTGAACTACATTTATTCAATTAGACACGCTACAATTTTGAAGATAACTTTCAAATTCCTCAAAATTTAGCATTTTTATCATCTTTACATTTATGTTTTTAAGCGAACTTGCACCTGCCCTACAAAAATTTCTTCAACAGCCAATTGCCTTTGCTGGTGGTTTTGCCTCTGGTATTTTGCATTTGAACTTAAATGAAGAACCTTTGTCCAAATGGTTAGAAAATCAAGGATATAACCAAGTGAACAATAATTCTGCGACTCCAAATAATAGGGACAAACCAAATTCAATTGATATTGATTAATAGAGCTTTAGGTCATTGGAAACTTTTATACTCAATTATGAAAGTCGTCAAAACAGTAAGGCACGCAGATACTTATCTGCGTGCCTATATATTAGCTAACTAAATTTGATAACCAGATACAAAAAAGCTTTAAAAGCCTATTCCTGCAAGAAGGTTTTTAATTCCTCTGGTGCTTTGACTAAAGATAAAATTGTCCGTAGTTGCTCGCCTTCTAAAACTTCATTTTTAAGTAGAGTTTGGGTGGTTGATTCTAACAAATCGCGGTTAAACTCAATAATTTTTAAAGCTACTTCATAGCCTTGCTCGATATTCTGCTTAACTAGGCGGTCTATTTCACCTGCCACCTCGACCCCTACAGTTCTTCTAGAAGTAGAACCCTCAAGAAACTGCCCTTCGTCTTTAGCAAAAGCAACTGGACCTAAATCTTTGCTCATACCATACTGAGTTACAGCTTTTTCTGCCAGTTCGGTTGCCTTTTGAATATCGTCACTCGCCCCCGTAGAGACTTTGTTGAAAACTGCTTTCTCTGCTGCCCGTCCTCCTAGTAAGGTGGCAATTTTGCCCCTCAACTCATCCTCCAGCATCAAGAAACGATCTTCTTCTGGAGTTTGCAGGGTATAGCCCAAGGCACTCAATCCACGAGGGACGATAGAAATTTTGGCAACTTTATTGCCTCCTGGCATTAAAGCACCGACTAGAGCATGACCAACCTCATGATAGGCTACAGTTTGACGCTCTGTGGAAGTTAGTACGCGCGATCGCTTTTCTAAACCAGCTACAACTCGTTCAAAGGCTTCGCTAAAGTCTGTCATTAATACTGCCTGACGATTGTTACGGGCGGCAAGCAAGGCAGCTTCGTTAACCAAGTTAGCTAGATCTGCCCCTGCAAATCCCCCTGTCTGGGAGGCAATTTCGCTTAGATCTACATTTTCCCCCAGCATTACCTTACGAGAATGAACTTTTAGTATTTCTATTCTGCCACTTTTATCAGGGCGATCAACCAATACCTGTCGGTCAAATCTACCAGGACGACGCAAAGCAGGATCTAAGATTTCTGGACGGTTGGTAGCAGCTATCAAGATTACTCCTTCATTGCCATCAAAGCCATCCATTTCTGTTAGCAACTGGTTTAAAGTTTGCTCTCGTTCATCATTACCGCCGTTAGGATTGTTACCACGAGATTTACCAATGGCATCTAGTTCATCAATAAAAATAATACAGGGTGCTTGGCGTTTTGCTTGATTAAACAAATCTCTGACCCTAGAAGCACCTACACCGACATATAATTCAACAAATTCCGAACCAGACATACTTAAAAAAGGAACACCTGCTTCCCCTGCTACGGCTTTTGCCAGTAAAGTCTTGCCTGTTCCTGGAGAACCAATTAATAACACTCCTTTAGGAATTTTTGCGCCAATCTGACGATATTTAGCACCATTTTGCAGAAAATCAATAACTTCTTGCAGTTCTTGTTTTGCCTCATCTACTCCGGCAACGTCAGCAAAGCTAATGCCAGTCTTACTCTTTTGATATACTCGTGCATTGCTTTTGCCCATCCCCATACCAACACCGATACCGCCGTTTTCGGTGCTTAATTTAGCTAGCCAAGCAAAAACACCTACTAATATTCCTGAAGAAAGGAGCATCGCCACCAAACTATTGGTAAACTCTGAATTATCTTTAACAAGATTAAACTCAATGTTTTGGCGACTCAGCACGCTCATCAAATTTTCATCAGAATCATGCTTTTGAGTTCGATAGCGTTGACCACCAAATTCTGCCTTGAGTTGATATTCAATCCAGCGAGATTTAATCGTCACCTGCTGAACTTTATTAGACCTAATCTCATTAATAAATGTACTGTAGGTTGCTTGCGCAATAGTTTGAGTGTTCATTTTTGAGGTATTTTAAACAACATCAAGAAGCAAAATAGGTGTTGCCATCTACTTTTGGACTTCTCACTAATTGCATTGTCTGTTAGTTTTTATAGGTGGCAAAGCAGGGATTACTACACCAACTTTTAGGGTCTTCCTTTAGCTAAAAGTTTTTTGATACGGTTGTTACGATAATTCTTTTCGGTTTACTGGCAAAATAAATATATAAGACAAACCGTGCCTAAGACAATATAGCAATACAAGGCTGTGTTAGGACACTCCCTGCGGTGGGTACACCTTGGCTACTTATTACTTATTACTTATTATTTATTACTTACGAGCAATTAAATTTTTTGTCCTAACCGATAAACGTACTGCGATATATAGCCGTACAAAGTTAGATTAAGACATATTTATGTTGTTAGCTCGTAGGTAGGCAAGCGACCCCCGCGTGAGCGACGCTAGGTCTGATTGCTTGCGCGAAAAGCTCCTGCATCAACCTAATATCATATTCAAAAAGAACAAGATATAATTTTGTTTCTTGACATCACTAATTACAAAATTTAGCTTATGCTTCTTTTAACTGCTTGTTTTGTAGCAGCTTTTATTTTTGCAAGCTTTGTGGAATATTGGCTACATCGTTGGATGCACATAGATCCTCGCTTAGGTAGAGATATTATTCCTCATTATGAACATCATCGAGTCAATACGGCTAACGGGGTTTTATTAGAGTTCAAAGATTATGCGCTGGTAGTTCCTTTGAGCTTTTTGGCGTTTTTTATCTCAATACCAATAGGAATAAGTGCTGTGGCAGGCAGTATTGTCTATGCTGCTTTTTCTGCCTATGCTCATCAATTACAGCATGAATGTCCAACTAAATGCGTTTGGCTAAAAATGCCCGTCCATTATGTACATCATAAATATAATCAGTGGGACTGCAATTTTGGCTTGGCAGTAGACTGGTGGGACAAGGTATTTGGCACTTATAAAGCAATGGATTGGCTAACGCCAGAAGAATTGGAAAAACCAGCCAAGGGTTATTTACAAATTAAATGGTAGTTATTCAATAAGTTAAAAAAGCCAAGTTAGCCAATAAGATCAGAATTTTTATAGATTATCGCATCACCAAACTGGTAATTTGCGTAATAAAGCCATGTCGCTCTTGCTGATCGCTTTTGGCAATATAGCAAAAGACTGAATTGCTATATTGTGATAAGTTTCCTCTAAATTTAAGATTATGGTTGAATTTCAGCCTTCATTCTTTTGAGAGTTACTTCCATCTGGTCAAACATTTGCTGGGGAGTCATGCCAAATTGATTTAGCTGTGTTTTCAATTGCTGCACAGTCATCTGTGCCATAAAATCTTCTGATAGCTCAAACCGCTTCATAAAAATGCGATAGCGTTCCATCAATTGCTCCATACGATCGATAAACATTTTTTTGCCTTCTCGGTCAAACTTGCCGTATTCGCTACCTAATGTCATCAGAGATTGATAGTCCTCAAAAAGCTTTTTAGCTTCTTCTTGTACTACTTGAGAGTCAAAAAATCCCATAATATTTATCTAACCTGAATTTAACTTACATCTCGCTAAGAGAAAAATAAATAAAATATATTTATTGTTTTAAAATTTATAATTATATTGTAGAGCAGTAAATAAAGACCAGTAAAATACGGTTTCCCGACTGATTGCTAATAACTGAGCTAGGCTTTATATTGCGATCGCCTAAGCTACTTGAGATAAGATAAGCAACTATACTTCCATCTGTTGAGACGATAAGGTAATGGCAAGCAAATTGATCGCTGTGCCTCCTGCAATCCCCGCAGCAAAACCACCACCAGGACTAAGATGTCCGCAAATTGCTAGTTCGATACTTACTTATGGCGGCAATAGTTGCACCCAGATGGGCGAGAATAATAGATGGGCGATCGCTCTTTTGATAAACTATCAGCATAGCTTTAACGAAGATAAAGCATTATGGAATGTATACGTTAACGAGAATGTCGTCATCAGCTTGCTGCTATATTCACTTTTGAGCAAGATTTGAGCAAAAAATGGTTGACCGTTAAAAGGTCGTTGTACATTCACTAATTATTTGTCGTCTTAACAAAATAACGTCATCTAATATTAGACGGTCTTAAATCCTTTCAAATAAAAGACTTTAGCTTCATTAGTCCGATTGTATTGCTTCAAAACAACAATTAGACTGATTAACAAATTAAAGGTCGCTTTACAAATTAATAACAGAATAAGTGTCGTTATCGCGAAGGTGACTAAGTTTGGCTTTTTAATCTTTATTAACAAACTGTTTGTCGTTTTGAATGTAAAATACCTATATGTTGCAATTGAACAAAATTGTGAGTATATGTTGGATTTCATTGAAGAAAAAAATTTGCCAATAGAGCGAGAAACAAACGAAGTTGTAATCGAACTCGATAAAGAAGCGCAGCTAAAACTAGATGTAATTCAAACTCTACTTGAACCCTGCGATCGCGTTACTTATGGCAAAAGGTTGAGAGAAGCAGCAGAAAAACTTGGTAAATCGAAAAGAACAGTTCAGAGGTTAGTTAAGAAATGGGAAGAAGAAGGTTTAGCTGGTTTGACTCAAACTAGACGTACAGATAAAGGAAGTCACCGAATCGATGATGAATTAGAGAAATTTATCCTCAAGACCTACCAGGATGGAAATAAAGGCAGCAAAAGAATTACACGCAAGCAAGTTTACATGAGAACCAAAATAAAAGCTCAAGAATTAGGTGTTAAAGCTTCTTCTCACATGACGGTATATCGAGTTTTGCAGCCGTTAATAGACAAAAAAAAGCAAGTCAAAAGTATTCGGAGTCCTGGTTGGCGAGGTACTCAGTTATCAGTTAAAACCCGTGCGGGTCAAGATTTATGTGTAGAATACAGTAATCATGTCTGGCAATGCGATCATACTCGCGCTGATATATTGCTAGTAGATAAATATGGAAAACTCCTCAACCGTCCTTGGCTAACAACAATTATTGATACTTATTCACGTTGCATTGTGGGAATCAATTTAGGTTTTGATGCTCCAGCTTCTCAATTGGTAGCTTTAGCTTTGCGTCATGCAATTTCACCTAAGAATTATAGTGCTGAATATAATTTGCATGAAGAATGGGGAACATATGGCTTACCGCAGCATTTTTATACTGATGGGGGAAAAGATTTTCGTTCCAATCATCTCAATCAAATTTCAGTACAGCTTGGTTTTGTGTGTCATTTACGCGATCGTCCTAGTGAGGGAGGGATTGTCGAGCGTCCCTTTAAAACTTTTAATACAGAATTGTTCTCGACTTTGCCAGGATATGTGGGAGAAAATGTGCAAAAACGTCCTGAAGATGCTGAAAAAGAAGCATGTCTGACTTTAAAGGATTTGGATAAGCTTTTTGTTCGCTATATCGTAGACAACTACAACCAACGCCTTGATGCACGCATGGGAGATCAAACTAGATTTCAACGCTGGGAATCGGGTTTAATTGCTGCACCAAATGCTATGTCTGCAAGGGATTTGGATATCTGTTTGATGAAGCAAGCTCGTCGTCGAATACAAAGGGCTGGCTATATCCAATTTGAGAACTTAATGTATCGCGGGGAATATCTAGCTGGCTATGCAGGGGAGACGGTTATTTTACGGTATGAACCAAGAGATATTACAGAGGTCTTAGTTTATCGAAACGAAGGTAACAAAGAGGTATTTCTAGCGAGGGCTTTCGCTCAAGATTTAGAAACTGAAATTATTTCTTTAGACGAAGCGAGGGCTGTCAGCAGAAAAATTATAAAAGCTGGAAAATCTATCAGCAATCGTTCGATTTTGAATGAAATACGCGATCGCGATTTGTTTACTTCACCAGATAAGAAAACTCGTAAGGACAGACAAAAAGAAGAGCAAGCTGAATTAACAGTCCAGCAAAAATTTGGTGTAGCTAAAGCTTTTGATGAAATTGATGAGGAAAAGGAAGTAACACCACCAATCAAAAAAACGCCCAAAGTAAAAGTATTAGATTACGAAGATTTAATAGATGATTACGGATTTTAAATTATGACTGTGCAGAATTCACAAGAAGTAGCTGAACTATTAGGAAGTATAGAATCACCAAAAGACGAGAATTTACAGATAGAAATTAAGCGTTTAAACAAAAAGAAAATAGTAACCCTCGAACAAGTAGAAGTTTTACACGGGTGGTTAGAAGGAAAACGTCAAGCAAAACAGTCTTGTCGAGTAGTCGGAGAATCGAGAACAGGCAAAACTATCGCTTGTGACTCCTACAGATTGAGACACAAGCCAATTCAAGAAGTAGGAAAACCGCCAACTGTACCAGTTGTCTATATTCAAATTCCTCAAGAATGTGGCGCAAAAGATCTATTCAAGGCAATTATCGAACATCTCAAGTACCAAATGACAAAGGGAACTGTGGCAGAGATTAGAGACAGAATGCTACGGGTATTGAAAAGCTGTGGTGTAGAGATGTTGATTATTGATGAAGCGGATCGTCTTAAACCCAAGACTTTTGCAGAAGTTCGAGATATTTTTGATAAGCTGGGTATTGCTGTAGTCTTGGTAGGAACAGATCGCTTAGATGCAGTAATTAAGAAGGATGAGCAAGTTTATAATCGCTTTCGAGCTTGTCATCGTTTTGGCAAATTGTCAGGAGATGATTTTGTCAATGCCGTAGGAATTTGGGAGGAAGATGTTTTAAAGTTACCTGTGGCTTCTAACTTGACTGAAAAAAGAATGATGAAGGTCTTGCGTGAAACGACCTTCGGTTACGTTGGTTTGTTGGACATGGTTTTAAGAGAAGCTGCGATAAGAGCGTTGAAAAAAGGTTTATCAAAAATTGACTTAGAAACTCTCAAGGAAGTAGCAGGAGAGTACAAGTAATGGAAAAAGAAATTCAACCTTGGTGGTTTTTGGTTGAGCCATTAGAAGGGGAGAGTATTAGTCATTATTTGGGTAGATTTAGAAGGGCAAATGAACTCAATCCGACTCAATTAGGCAAGATTAGCGGTTTGGGAGCAGTGATTGGGCGTTGGGAAAAGTTTCGCTTTAATCCACCTCCAGATCGAGAGCAATTGGAAGCTTTAGCGAAAGTAATAGGAATAGATGCAGATAGATTAGCGCAAATGTTACCACCTAAAGAAGTGGGGATGAAATTAAGCCCAATTCGCCTATGTGCCAAATGCTATGTAACCAATCCCTGTCATCAGATGGAATGGCAGTTTAAGCAAACTGATAGATGCCATTTACATCAGTTAAGATTGTTGTCGGAGTGTCCCAATTGCAAAGCGAGGTTTCAGATTCCTGCGTTGTGGATTGATGGCTGGTGTCAGAGGTGTTTTTTGTCTTTTTCTGAAATGATTAAATATCAAAAAGTTATTTAAAATTTATATTTAGGTGTCATTCCAATTTTGTTGACGCTTTGATATCAAGTTCATCTAGTGGTTCTTCGATCGCATTACTAATCCAATTACGATCAAATTCCTTGGTAGTCTGCGCTCTTACTTCTATTTGAATAGTCATGGTATCAGCTTTATCAGATAAAGCTTGCAGGACTTCAAATAGCTGAAAGATTTGTTTTTTGTTGACTGTGGAATTTAATTTATAGGAACGCGCTAGCTTTTTGCCTTCTACTACATCTACAGCAACTGTACGAACTAAACTACTGCTTTCGTCCGTTTTGTACGCGACATTTTTCTTGTCTTCACTAACTACTGTTGTTTTGACTTCTGATTTATTGCTAGAAGGATAAACATATTCTGGTTCGGGTTGAGTTGTTTCAGGAGTATTGTCTTGTAATACAGGAGGTTGTAGCTGATGAACTAGACTGGGAGATAATAAATAACCACCCAAGTCTAATTCTTCTAGAGAAATTTTACATTCAAAGCTTATTAAACTGGAATTTTCTACTGTAAGGTTATTATCAGTGTCAATTGTTAGAGAGGGAGTATAACCCAAAAGTCCTTGCTCGATCGCCTCAAGAATAGCTGTTTTAATTCCTTTTGTGTCCAACATTTTGGGCAGCGTTGGGAAGCGGAAAAAGTAGCTAACAAGTTCTTCGCCTTTAATATATTGTGTATCAGGATTTTCAAGACCAGAATATTTAAGCAATTTGGTAGGTTTTATAGACTCAAATAAATAGTAGTTCAATAGAGCTTCTAGTAATCTGTCTTGAAGATTTTGGCTAGTGTTTAGTTGAGACTGAAGATCGACTAGTTCGAGGCGGATGGGATTAGTCCCGTCATTGTCTGGTAATGGTAATAAAATATACTCGTAAAGACGGCGAAGAGCCGCTTCTATCTGCTGTTTGGCATCTTTAACTTTTACTTTTAGTTCTTCTACGTCTTCTGTTGCAAACTTGTATTTAGCTTTCTGCTCAATTAGAGATGTAACTGCTAATACAGTTCTTGCTCCCTTTCGAGCTTTATCGATTTGAGACTTGCTAGGTATGACAAATGCTAGAGCATTTTTGTAATCTCGCTTATCATTACCACGATATTCGAGCCAGCTTAAAGCTTCGTCTTTAACTGCTTCTCGACTTTTTTCCGCCCATTCGGGACTAAGATAGACAACGCTAAATTTAGAAATGCGATCGCTTATTGAACTAGAATCTTTAGCCCATAAAACTACTTTGCCACGGGCATTGCTGAGAGACTTGGTAAGATTTGCTCTTATTTCATCTAAAACTTCATCGACAGCAATTTTACTTTCTTCATCTGCAATTAACTTGTTTAAATTGGGTTTGGTTTCAAAACGATAGCGTTTGCCAACATAGTGTAAGTAGAGCAGTTCTTCTCGTAGATCGCTAAGAGTAGCCGTAATAATATTGCGATTAAGATTAGCTGCAAGACAAGCAGATGTCACTTCCTGTTCTAATACACCTCGATCCTGACCACCTTTTGCGCCAAAAGAATACATCAGTATAGCTGAAGCTACGCGAGTTCCTACTTTTATTAAAGAAAGCGCGGGAGAGTCTGTAGCAATGCGATGATCGACTGCTTTAACTTTAGCTTTGCGCCCAACTATATCGGCATCAATTACGCTGACAAAACGTTCTCTTTCTCCCACTTGAGAGAAGAAAGCACCCCTAACCCCTTCGTCTTGGAAGGGAATATTAGCAGGAGTAATTAATAAAGAGGTATCTTGAGTTTTCCGTAGAGCGTAAACTACACGAGCTAGAAATTGTAATGCTCCACGAGTACGCTGATAGCTTGGTAAGCTACCCCAGCGATAATACATTAAATCTAACAAATCAGGATGAAACGGATAGCTGAGTTTGATTCTTTCTGCTAGTAAATCTGCTTGCTGCTGTACTTGTTGCTTGCCCCTGCTAGTATCCTCATAGCTTTCATAGAATTTACGATATAGTTCAGCTTGTTGATTAGCAACTTCTTCAATAATGGTTGTATCTCCAATTTCGGAAAACAAGCGTCGCTGAATAATTTTCATCACTTCATCACCAGCAACAGGCTCTTTTTTAGCATCAATACGACTAACCAATTTATCAAGAATGTTTAATGTTCCTTCGTCGCCGAAAGATTCTTTAACACTGGCTTGCAGAGAATAAACTAAGACAGTTTTAGGCAAATCTCGGACTACTTCAGTTAATTTTTGGATAAAAGTTAATACTTGACGACCAAAAGTTGAATCACCAACAGCCAAACCTTTTGCGTTCTCAACATAGACAAGAAACTCATCCAGCAAGAGCAGGACAGGATTGTTACCAAATACTTTTCTCAAGACATCATTACCAGGAGCAATACGCTGTTGGTCTTCTGTTTCTAAGAGGGCATATACTTCGGCACCGCCAATTTTCCACGCCATGTAACCCCAAGGAGTAAGAATACGTTTACCATCAATTTCGACTCCTGTACTCGCACCTACATCTAGACCAATAAATGCCACAGTATCTACTTTGCCAGGATTGGGCAAGTTGGCTAGTTCGGGAAAATCTTGTAGTTTCTCCCTGTTGTTAGCAAGATGATAAAGACTAACTAAAGAGTGGGTTTTGCCACCACCAAAAGGAGTCCTTAACTGTAAAACGCGATCGCCTTTTTCTCCGTTTAATCCTCTTAAAACACCTTCCAAAAGACTCCTTAGTTCTTTGGTCATGTAGGTGGCTTTAAAAAATTCACGAGCATCGCGATATACTCTGGGACAGGTATCTTCTCCTCTAACTACCGAACCCAAACTAGCAGCATAAGTCGAACTGTCTAAATTACCTTTTAAAATATCATCATGGGGAGTGACAACTTGTGTCCAGGGTTTTAGTTGATAAGCGTTAGTCATAATCTTAAAAATTGAGTATTAAAAAGTTTAAAAATTAAAATTGAAAATAATTAGTTTTTAACAGTGAACAGGTTTTCTTCAATAAGACGTTTCCAAGAAGCAAGAATAGTATCTATAGCTTGTTGCTCTTGAGTTCTGGGTTTAAATCCGTTGCCATTACTTTCATTTCCATTGCCATTAGAAGTAAGGGCGCGTCCTGCTAAAGCTTGAGCTACAAGGCACAATTGGGAAGCATCAGGTTGTGCTGCTATCAGAAAACTAGGTATGTCTTGGGGTTTATATTCTGCTAACCAGAGAAGACGATGGAGGATATCAATCAGGTTGGGAGTAGCATCTGTATTTTTTTCAGCTTTGAGAATGCCTAAATCTTCTAGTTTCCCTCTGTCTTGATAATTTTTTAGCTGTATTTGCACCTTGCTATTTTTCTTGGTCTTTTTAACCAAGGCGTGTTTACCATCGGTTAATCCACCAACACCATCTAGTTCAACGCCGACACCACGAGCGAGAGTGTTAGCTTCATCAAATTCGACGGCAGCTTCACCATATTCATAGCGACCGAGAATGTAATATTGAGTAGGTTTATCAACGGCGCTAATTCCTTTTTTATCGCAGTGCAATACATCGGTGAGAACAGTATCAAGGACTGTTTTTTGTACTTCATCCAAAAAGGTTTGAGCATCCAGTTCATCACCATTGGGGAGTTCGACGCGATCAAATTGAGTATATGCTTTTAATCCTGCACCTATACAGGCAATAATTAAATCCGCACCTGTTACACCTTCTTCAATTAGGGTTTTGACACGCTCTTTGATGATTTCTGCTAGCTGCGGTTTGACATCCATTGCATAGTCGCCAATTTCTGAATTAATTCGTTTTCGGGCAACTAAGAAGATACTAGAAGCAAGAGAGGCTCGAAGACTGCGTAATCCTCCTTGTTGTTCTGTATCAAGTGGCCATGCTTCAGTAATAATAAATTTGGCTTTTCTTAGTGCATCAACTAAAGTTGACCATCCTGCGGTTGTTTTGTGAGCATAAACAACAACCATGATCCCCTCAGACTTCAATACTCTGTTTGTTTCGCAAAAAGCCTGAAACATTTTGTTTTCATAATCTTCTTTAGCTTTAGAAGAGTCCCCATGAAATCGAGAGGGATCGACAATAGCTTCAGATTTTTTTGGTGTAGTAATTCCTGAAAAATGCTCTGGATATAGATGACCTATTGAACGTTTAAACCAAACATAAAAATAATCAGACAAATGAGAATAAGGAATATTATCGTAATACGGAGGGTCGGTAACAACGGCATCTAAACTAGAATCTGGAAGACTTAATCTTTGCGATGCTTGTCTTTGTGCAGTTGCAAAGTTCCTTATCTTAGATAAATCTTTTAAGGTTTGTATGGTGTAATCTAGCCCACTAGACCAATTCCCAGAACCCGATCCAATTGGATTTGTTTCAGGAAAATCCCAAGACATTGGTAATCGACCACTACCAACTGGACTTTCTATTTTTTCTCCAATAGAATTCCAAACTCCCACGCTGGAACCACGATTAACAACTTTTGTGATTCCAAAACTGAGATAAGTTGCGATCGCCTTTGCTAAATCCTCTTCATAACCTTGCTGCAACATCTTGTCGTGAGCTTCTCTAACATATTTCACGAATGTCATTAAAGCTAATAGCTGCCGAGAGGTAAATAGCTTGCCAAAATTGTCCAAACCATACAGAGGTGCGTTAAAAACTCCAGACCAAACTTTTACAGGTTCATCAGGAATAGTTCTGCCTGTTTCTTCGACTAACTTGTCAAGATTATTATTGATTAATATTTCGTCTGGAATATAGCAATTGTATTTTGTCCCACTTAAATATGTTTTTCCTCTTTCACCAGGAGTAGTGCAAACAATTGCCATTAATTGCTGACCAATCTTTCCAGCTTTACCCTGTTCTTGAATGTATGGCTTACTAGGGACAGTTGTTCCACAATGCCTACAGGTAGAGTTGCCTCGCGAACTACCAGAAGCAGGATTAAAACCTAAATCATCTTCCTTTGTAGCCTCTACTACTTCAAACTCAACTTTCTTGGTTTGTTTGTTAGGAATAACTTTAAGAGCAACATATTTATTCTTTTTCTTACAAAGCCATGTCTGACGTACCAACGGAACATCTGCACCGCAATTTGGATCGGGACATTTGACAGTGCGTGTCCACAGATAAGCGACGGGGGTTAAAGTTGTTGCTACGTTTAGCTGCTTTGGCTGAGACTGGTCTAATAATTCTAGTTGCTCATGTTGCTCAGTTGTAATTTCTCCTACTTTGATATGAGGATACAAATCGCCTATTTCCTGTCGAACATTTTCAATTACCCAGTTACCCCATTTTTCCACTTCATCGGCTAATTTCACGCCATACTTTTGCGGATAAACTAATGTGCAAAGCTCAATAATATGGGCTACTGGATTGAGTTCTACAGCGTAAGTTTCGCAACCTAAACGTAAAGCTTCTAAAGGTATCGCACCTCCTCCAGCAAACATATCTAAAACTTTTGGGGGTGGAACTTCGTCTAAGGGTGTATCGGCTGGTAAATTCAGGCGATCGCGCTGCGCTTCTAATATTTTCTTTTTTGCTTTATCAATAGTTTATTGAAGCAATATAACTTAGAACAGAATATTAATCCTTTAGAAGTAGATTAGTTGCCAAAAACCTCGATCCGCTATTACTTGTCCAGATATTTAATCAAATTGAAGCAATTATGTCTCACTTCACCACTATCAAAATTCAAATAAAAAACGGCAAAATCTTACATCAAGTCTTACAAGAATTGGGCTATCAAGTTGAATGCAACACTAAAGTACGTGGCTTTGTCGGTCAAAAAACTGATGCCGAATATGTGATTAAGCAAAAGAATGGTTACGATTTAGGGTTTCGCCTCAATGGTGAAAGTTACGAAATAGTAGCTGATTTTTGGGGTGCGAAAATCAATCAAAAAGAATTTGTCAATTCCATTAGTCAAAAGTACGCTCACAAAACCTTGATGCAGTCAGTACAAGAGCAGGGTTTTGATGTTGAAGAAGAGTCAGTTTTAGAAGATGGAACGGTTCGGGTTGTTGTTGGCAGGTGGGTTTAGTCAAAACTTTAGTTTTCCAGGCTAGCGATCGCTGTCAGTATTTTGACGATAGTATGAGTTATTAGAAAAACAACAATGAATAATCATTCCGACGCAACTAAGATCGATAATATTGTCCAAAATACAAATACTTCATCTCCAGTAAATCAAGTCGTGTTAGGAGGAATTGAAGGAGTCAGACAGCGTTTAAATAGCGATAATGTGGAAGTTGTCATCGCAGCCTTAAAAGAAGCGGTTAACTATCAAGACGAAGGCTTAGATCTAGTGATTACCGCTTTGCAAGAGCGATTACTAAAGAAGCAAGAATCAGGAGAGAATATTCTGACTACAGAACAGTATTATCAACTTGTAGCAGAAAATCGCAACACCCAAGATTTTACTGGTTTGGTTGGACTAGATCTAACTCAAGTCGAATTTGGAAATAAAAACTTGGAATTTCCTCGTCCAAATCTATCTCATGCAATCTTATCGGGGTTAAATCTCTCTAAATTCAGCTTAAATTATGCAAAGCTAACAAATACTAATCTAGACAACGTCGATCTATATGCAGCTAATTTACAAAAGGCAAATCTCAAAAATGCTTCTCTCAAAAATGCCGATCTAGGTAAAGCTAATTGCGTTAATGCAGATTTCAGCTTTGCTGATTTAACAGGTACGAATTTATCCGATACTATCCCTCTTCTGTCAGTTTCCGAGAATTGAACTACAATAGAAAAAGTTCTTGGTAGCTGTGAGGTAGAGAGGGTAATGGATGTAGAATTACAAATCTTCAACAGGCGAGTGGAATAAGCTCCCTAGACGGGAGCATTTCCTCGCCTCAAACATTTAAAACCAGAGGCTCAACCGACAGTTGCGCTCATCGATCAATATTGCTGGGCTTATAATGACTTATTTTCCGATGTAAGAAGTTATGAATGTTTTAAATATTTACGTGACTGGAATTATCTCACCAATTAAAAGGAAGTCACTTTAATTTAGTATTAGCTGATAGTTTGTATGGAGAAGCTGGTTCATTTATCAGAACATTAGACCAACACAATCTAGCTTGGGTTTTAGCAATTAGAAGTAATCATGGTGTCTGGCTGTCCGCCCAACAGAAGGTTAGAGCTAACAAGCACTGTAAATTCAAGAGAACTTTTAGCAGCCAAAAAGCGGTGCGACCCCGCGCCGACGTAAGGCGCAAGGGAACGCGCACCAAGACATCAGAAATTAGATATATCAGAGAAATAATTTAGGGCAAGCGAAATAAAAGAACTTATTGGGAAATAACTACCGCTCCTGAAACTATGCCCGAAAATTCTACTTCTTTTGTGATGAGGAATATTCAGTCAAGCCGAAGCAGAATGAAGAGTACTTTAGGCAATCTATATCGATTAAGAACGTGGGTAGAATACGGATTTAGACAATCTAAACAAGAACTAGGATGGACTAATTATAGATTCACAGACTTTCAAGAAATTAACAAGTGGTGGGAAATTATTTTTTCGGCTTATTGGATGGTTAGTTCTTCCTCCACAGTTTTGTGTAACTTGAATTAGGTTTTTGAGTCTGTTGTTGATTTTACTTTTCATCCGCAATGGTCTGACAAGCAAGGATGGAAGACTACTTTAAACAACTTTCGTTTAATCATTCAACCATTAATTCTATTCTGGATGATTACTCCTTGGCTAGAGATTTTTCCTAATCGTTTTTGATTACTTGGTTTTCACAAGCTAATTGCCGTAATGAATCAATTTTATTTCTCTGTTCCTGATCGATAAATTCGGTTTCTGCTACTCTTGAATCTCGGAAACTGACATAAGAGGGATAGTTTTGAATCTTAGATAAAATAACAACAGACGAATAGAATATCTAAGCATATCTAAAGATTTGGAGTAACAGAGAGTTTTGCGATGCAGTCTAGCTAAATAACTTGAGTTCGGGTTAATAAAATGAGTCAACGGAGGTAGCTATAAGCTCTAAGCCATAAGCTCTAAGCTTTTTAGATTTTTCTCCAGAAGCTCTAGAGTAAAAAACTGCGCAAAATATTATTTTTCAAATACTTTTACCATGAGGGTTTCGGCTTATCCCGAACTCAGGTTAAATAGTGACGAAGACGAGTATTTTCACCCTCAACTCTGGTCATATATGTTTTGCTGACCAAATGATCTTCAGGTTGAATGTACATCGGATAAACTTTCCAGCCATCCGTAACATACCAAAAGCTGTGCCAGCATTTAATAACCTGCCAAATCTGTTCAAAAGTTTCGTGAGAACGATCGCCTATCGTCCAAAGTAAGATTCCCTAATTCCAATGATTTACTACCGTCCAAACCCAAAATTTATTCTTTTTGCAGCCAACCAAAGTTTGCAGTTCATCGATTTCAGTTATTTCGGGAAGTTCTTCATCTTGAGGCTCGTCAGATAGCGTTTCTCCTTTTTCTTTTACCCAGTTAATAATTGTGGCATGATCTATATCGCTAACTCTCGCGAACGCCCTAAATCCCCTACCGTTGAGATACATTTTTCGACATAGTTGTTTAACTTCATTTGGATACGATCTTGGTTTAGGGTTTTCGACATATTGGCAGCCACAATCGAGAGCATTTGTAGCATTGTTTTCCACGGCGGAAGCCGTTTTTCTTTTTATCAGAAGATTTACACTGAGGACAGTACATTGCTCGACAGCTAGTTCAACTATTTTAGTTTAATTCTTTCAGCATTACGCACTCACCAACGCCCTTTATAGATTACAATTTATTAAGGCAGATGCATACCCAAGCAAATTAAAAGAAATAGCGCAAACATCTCGTATTGCAGAACGTTAAATATTCCAACCTCCAGCTTTGATATCTAAAAAGTCTTCTTAGATATCAAAGCTCAAGCCATACTCAGCAAAGGTTTGTAGCGAGAAAAATGTCGGCAATGCCAACTGCTGTCAATAAGCTGCCATTTTAGCAGAAAGGAACTTGTCCGCACCTAGGTTTAAGGGCTACAAAACTATTACAGAGTTTAGTTTAGCACTGTTGTCTTTCCGTCAAAATTTTACCTCTTAACTATTACAAAGTTACTTGATTGTGCAAGAAGTCTATTCAATTATTTAGACTTTAGCTATATAAGGCATCTGACAACCATCAACTAAATTATTTTGAGAATCGGCTGAATGCTTTTGCTCTAGCTGTTGAAAAAACTCTTGAGCTTGTTCTGGTTCAAGTTGCTGTAATGCCTGAAGCAAGTTAATAGCCTGTTCCAACAGCAGTTCAACATTAATTCCCTCATAGTCTGGCTGATAATCACACAAGCGTCTAACCGCTTCTCCCAAGAGAATAATTGCTCCTCGTTGGTTGCCGTTACTCAAATGGTAGCAGCCTACCGCCACCTGCAAAATTCCCTGATAAAACCTTTTGTCTGCTTCGGGAACTTCAACCCAAA
This sequence comes from Waterburya sp., assembly GCA_965218645.1. GTDB lineage: Bacteria > Cyanobacteriota > Cyanobacteriia > Cyanobacteriales > Xenococcaceae > Waterburya. The sequence goes on from OZ244627.1 coordinate 3,948,378, forward strand.
TTGCTTCTAAGGTATTGTGACAAGCATAAAACTGCTGCTGGTTAAATTCAGCAATACCCTGCTCAAATTTTGCTGCTGCTTCCATTTTTGCTTACTCCATATCTCCATAAAGCTGATTAATTTGCTCTATGGTAATTTCTTGAGTGTTTCCTGCAAAAGCATTGTCGGCGGTTAGAAATAACATACAGTGACATTTCTTTTCATCACGCATTGGGACGCAAGGGCAATTCCAATAAGCTTTTTTAACTTCTGTCTCTTTATCTGGATAGTGGCGACAGGGACACAAAGGAGAACCTAATTCTTGCTTATGTTTAGCCAAGCCTTTAATTACCGCAGCAGTAACGGATAAATCGCTACAAAAATAAGTACCAGTAAGACTTGCGTATTTTTCGGCAAATTTTCTCATCGACTCCAAGTTTTTATCTTGGTTTTGTCTAGATGTTGATTCTGCTTTAGTCATAACTTTAAAAAATTGGGTTTACCACTTACTTCTTTGATGAATCGAGGCATTAAGTAATCAATATTTAACAAAATCTGTTACCAGTTACTCCAGCCGAGCTTTTGCTCTTGATTAATTTGCTGCTTATCAATTATTGCCTGATATTCTGCTGAACTCGCCCAACGACTAATTTCTCTGGCTCGAATTACGGGAACAGGGTGAGTTAGTTGAGCAGTTTGAGCTGCCTGCAAAACTTCTCCTAGGCTATCTGTGGTTATAGAATCATAAGCTTTTGCCTGTTCAATAAAAGCATCTAAGTTTAGCTGCGGGGCGATAGTAGGAGAGCCTCCCGCTAGCTTCATCAAGACTGACATAACTACTTTTGGATCTTGAATGGCTAAAAGAGCAGCGCGATCGCAACTAAATTCTGCACAACGCACCCATTGTAGCATTTGATCCTGTAACGATTGGGCTAAAATAGTTCCCCAAGGTGGCAGTAAGTTAGCTGCTAACACCAGCATATTTACCATACTTAAATAAACCCCATGTTCACACTTAAGATGACCTAATTCGTGGGCAATTACTGCCTGAATTTCTTCGGGAGTAAGCATTTCAATTAAAGATGTATGAAGCATCACAAAAGGCTGTTTTCCTCTCATGGCAAAAGTATAGGCATTGGGAGTAGGGTTTTGCTGTATGTATAGCTGAGGTGGTTCTAAATCTAAGATTTCACAGGCTTCTAACAGCAATTTATGAAGATGAGGTAGCTGTTTTTCGCTAACTAGAACACTAGAGGCAATATTATTTAGATAAAAAAACTGTTCCCCCACTGAACCTAAAACACTCCGAATAGCTATATCTATTCCTGGTATTTGCTTCAAGGTATTGGTTGCCTGTAGGTCTAGAGGATGGCGAAAGAGATCGGCTTTCAAGCCAATTAAAGCTTTTTTTGATAAGTTCATTTAAGGAAGTACCACTACTAAATATATAGCTAATATCTAAATTTTTGATCTAGCTATTCTATCTCGATCTTAGTATTATCAGTATATTTTTGCCCAAATGTATTGCTACAATTTAAAGTTCGCTTGTCTCATGCACAATATGTATATATTTCTTTAAAGCTTAACGAACAGTATGGGTAATTGATTGTTGCTCCAAGTGTAGCTAGAAACCTAATAGTTTTGATGCTCAACTGCAGTCTAAGGTTGAGCTAGTTGACTAGCTTCGCCAATGCTGGTTAAATTTTCGGCTAAAGAATAAAAATAAACATAGGTAATTATCATCGGTATTATGCCAATTGACCCAAGAAAGTAATCTCGCAAAGATATTCCTATTACTCCAAAAGCACAATTCAAGAGGTTAAAAGGAAATATAGGAGAAAGACGGGTCAAAAGAGTTATTTTTAAGCCTTCTTGATTTAAAGTTTGATTAAAAGCCATAAGTACTCTGTTTTGCCCAATTATATGGCTAATCCAACGTTAATTTTGCAGCAAAAATTAAGTAAAATAAAAATTAATGTTGTAATATTATTACTACTTTTTGATTAAGCTGCGTATTTGTATAGAAAATATATTCAGCAAAAATACTGAAAAAGCCAAGAACACATAGTTAATTAGGTAAGAACACGGTTGATTTAGGCTTGAAAAAAAAGCTTAATATAAGTTATATCTCAAATAAATAATAGTTAATACAATAATATTTAAAGTAAAGTTGCAAAAAAATATTGTCCGATCGCAAAATAATCCACTATCTGACAGTAAACCTAGTAGCCTTTTTTTGTATTTTGTATTAGCCAGCAGATTCGCAAATATTGCATATCCAAACATATTATCTGTATTTATATATTAATAACCGAGATTAAAAACAATACCGTTAAACAACTATTTTCATCAAGGAGTTGGCAATGAAAATTGAAAATGTAACAGGAATTAATGGCTACACTTTGCTAATTTATCGTTCCTTAGATCATTTATATCGTTTCTGTATTATTGATTTTTCAGGAACAGCATTTAATTTTGATAGTATTTTCTTAACTGCTGAAGAAGCCAACGTTAAAGGGCGTGCAGCCGTAGAAATGGCCTGTGGCTTTGATCGGAATCAATATTAGTATTAATTTAAAATCAAGCAATTGCCAGTTGAATATTTTACATCAGTCTGATTTATCTCTACAAAAGCCGATTATTAGAGACTTGAAACAGTTACTATAAACAAATATAGGGTAATAAATAACTGTTTAGACGACGAAATTAATGATTAGTTACCTTAAGGGTAAAAAAGTAGAAATTGTCAAAAATACTCAAAATCGCCTTTTTTTAATTCTGGAGGTTAATAATATTGGCTATGAAATGCAAATCTATTCTCGTTTTGCACGTCATTTAGATGTAGAGCAAGATGAATTGCTGCAAGTTTTTACTCATTTACAGATCCAAGAGGACAAACAGATTCTTTATGGTTTTCCAACGCTAGTAGAAAGAGATTTGTTTCGTCAGTTAACTGCTGTTAGCGGAATTGGGATGCAGCTAGCGATCGCACTAATTGATACTTTGGGAATATCAGAGTTAGTTGGGGCAATAGTTACCAGCAATATTCCTACTCTCACCAAAACTCCTGGTGTGGGCAAAAAGACCGCTGAGAGAATTACTTTAGAATTAAAGACTAAGCTAGCCGAGTGGCACAAAATCTCCAATATATCTGGCGTAGAAGTGCAGCAGCCTGATGCTGTTTTTGCTCCTAAGCCTGAAATCAGAGAGGATTTAGAAATGACTCTCTTAGCTCTTGGTTATAGCAATGAAGAAATCGAACAGGTTTTAACTGCTCTTAGTCAAGATAATCAGTTACTTAAAAATCCTAACGTAGAAGAATGGATTAGAAGTGCGATCGCTTGGCTAAGTGGAGAATGAATCAAGCATTTTCGGACAATTAAGCAAAACAATTACTTCCGCTTAATTATCAGACAGCAAACCTATGGATTCTATATCCTTATTCCATTCCTAAAAGTCCTGGAGAATAGCCTTCTTTACCTTGTGAAGACAACTCTAGAGATTTGTTTATGTCGTTTTCTCCTTGGTAATCATTGTTTAAAGTCTTATGAGCAATACCGCGACAAGCGTAAGCTAAAGCTAGTTGAGGATCGATTTCAATTGCTCGATTGCAATCTGCTAATGCTTTATTGTATTCTTCAAAACTGAAACGTTGTATGCCACGGAAAAAGAAAGCCAGAGCATACTGAGGATTAAGTTTGATGGCTCTATCATAGTCTTCCATTCCTTCTTCTACTAGCCGTTGGCTTATAGAGCTAGTGAAAAGGTTGCCACGATTGAGATAGGCAATGTAATGTTGAGGATCGAGTTCGATAGCTCGATTATAATCTGCTAATGCTTTTTGTCTACTGTAAACATCAAGTCGTTTCTCATTAACAAAACCACGATTGTTATAGGCAGTAGCGTATTGAGGATTCAGTTCGATAGCTCGATTGTAATCTATTAATGCTTCTTCCAGACCCGCAGGTTGTTGAGCAAAGAAATTACCTCGATTAAGATAAACAAATGCATCATTAGGAGCAAGTCTAACAGCTTCATTGTTTTCGGTTAAAGCTTTGCCAAATTCTCCTAACTTCCAGTAAATTTGACCACGACCGCTATATGCTCTGGCATTTTGCTCTATCTCTATCGCCCGATTGTAATCTGTCAAAGCTTCGTCAAGTCGTTGCAGTTTGTTATAAATATTTCCACGATTGACAAAGGCTTGTGCATATCTTGAATTTATTTCTATAGCTTCGTTAAAATAATCTAAAGCTTTGTTGAAATCTCTAGAACGATAAGAAACAAGACCTTGTTCGTTTAATTTCTCAGCCAGTTCCAATGTTTCTGAACTATTTTGAACCAGAATAGCAGAAGAAACCTTAGCTTCTTTTGTAGTGAAGAAAGAATTACAACCTATACTTAAAAAACATAAACTAGTAATAGTTAATAGATAAAATCTCATTTTTAAACAGTATAGTATATTGATGCCTTATAAAATAGCTTAACTATCCAGTCCTGTAGTTACTGTGATTTTATACCAATCAGAAAGTAATTCAGAAACTGATACATAAAATTGTTTTATAAGACTATTTTTGATTAAGATTTTATGGGTTGTAAAATATTACGGCTAAATTTGCTGATAAAGTTCGGTTATTTTTGCTATCACTTCTTCAATGCTTAGATTGTCAGTAACTAATTGAATAGCATCATCGGCCTTTTTTAAAGGTGCGATCGCTCTATTGCTATCTTGTTCATCTCGCTGTTGGATATCTAAAGCCAATTGTTCAATACTAATATCATCTCGTCCTTGATTTTGCAGATCTTGCCAGCGTCTTTTAGCTCTTTCTGCCACGGTTGCAGTCAAAAAGATTTTTAATTCCGCGTCAGGAAAGACACTGGTGGCGATATCTCTGCCTTCGGCGATCAAACCGCCTGCTTTACCCCAATGCTGCTGCATCTCTACTAGTTTAGCCCTTACCTTACTCTGTGCAGCGATCGCCGATACATTTGCCGTAACTTCTGGAGTACGAATAGCATTAGTTACTTCTTGTCCATCTATATGCACTACCGTAGGTAAATCAACGGCGTTGGGAGGGGTTAATTTGAGACTAATATCTTGAATCAAATTAGCGATCGCTGGTTCGTCATTGAGAGCAAGATCAGATTGCATCACTAACCAAGTTACCGCCCGATACATCGCCCCTGTATCTAAATAAAGTAAGCCTAGTTGATGAGCCACATGACGGGTAACGGTAGACTTTCCCGCTCCTGCTGGACCATCTATAGCTATAATTGGCTGACGTTTTTGCAACACGATATTATCAATTAAACGAGTAGAGCCGACATAAGCAGCGATCGCCAGTAATCCTTGCCGTTCAATCTGGTTTATCGGTTGCAGATTGACAGGATCTACTAGGTCAACGTATTGAATTTTAACTCTTTCTACCGAACTTAGTTCTTCTTTGATTAAATTAATTAGGGCTGCGGTTTTTGATTCCCCGTTATTAAAGGCTGCTTTTGCCTTTTGAAGACTACTATAAATTTGAGCAGCTTCTTCTTTCTCAACGGGCTTGAGATATTGATTACGGGAGCTTAATGCCAGTCCCGAAGCCTCTCGTACAATAGGACAACCAATAATTTCTACAGAAATATGCAGATCTTGTACCAGACGGCGGATAATAGCTAGCTGTTGAGCATCTTTTTGTCCAAAATAAGCTTTGTCTGGCTCAATTATATTAAAAAGTTTGGTAACTATAGTGGCAACTCCCGTAAAGTGTCCAGGACGGTATTTACCGCACAGCACTTGTGTCATATCCTGCGGTGAAATTACCACTGTCGTATTATTTAAGGCTTTCGTATCGCCTTGACTATCTATTTCTTGAGGACTAGGAGCAAAAACTAGATCTACTCCTAAATCCTGGCAAAGTTTAAGGTCTTGTTCTAGCTGACGAGGATAGTTGGCTAAATCTTCGTTAGGTGCAAACTGCAAAGGATTAACAAAGATGCTAACTGTAACTGTATTATTATCGGCGATCGCTCGTTGGATCAGGCTCAAATGACCTTGATGTAAAGCCCCCATAGTCGGAACCAGACCAATCTGATGCTGATGTTGATAACGATGAATTGCTATTTGAGAACGTAATTCATTAATTGTTTTACACAAAAGCACCATAATTGGTCAATACCTTAAAATATCCAGTTTAAAGTTATTTAATCTCTCATTCTAAATGAGCCTACTAACTATAGACTGAATATTAGCTGTAAAACATTCTACTGTCCCAAGACTGTAATCTCAACTGGGGCGACACCAGAATGAATCATATCTAAAGATTGCGCTGCTGCTGCCGATAGATCTATGACTCTACCTTCAGCATAAGGACCACGATCGTTAATGGTTACAACCACAGAACGATCATTGTTCAGATTTGTCACTTTAACTCTAGTACCAAAGGCAAGAGTTGGATGGGCTGCTGTCAGAGCATTTTGATCGTATGTTTCGCCATTAGCAGTCATGCTACCATCAAACCCTGGTCCATACCAGGAAGCGTTACCGTCAAAGGCGTTAGCAACTATAATCGACTTAGGTACGGCTGTATCTTTTTTTGGTGCAAAAGTTTGAGGATCGGTAGATTTTATATTTGTGGCTGTCTTTCCGTCTAAAAAACTATCAGCATTGGAAAAGTTAAATTTTACTCGCTTATTTTTGGCGGTTGTTACTGTAGGTAGTTTACGTCGCACCTTGGGGGCTTGGAGTTCCGATTTAGCTACTGTGGGAAACAAGACAATCATTGTTGAGGCTGTTGCCAAAGTTACTAGAGAAGAAAGCTTGTAAAACATTTGTCGGTTTAAAGTCATTGTGATTGAGCTATATAGGTTAGATGTTCAATTTAAAAACTCGGTAGTATAGAATGTCTAGTGAGTAATCAAAATTAAGTAATCAAAATTAAGTAATCAAAATTAAGTAATCAAAATTAAGTAATCAAAATTAAGTAATCAAAATTAAGTAATCAAAATTAAGTAATCAAAATTAAGTAATCAAAATTAAGTAATCAAAATTAAGTAATCAAAATTAAGTAATCAAAATTAAGTAATCAAAATTAAGTAATCAAAATTAAGTAATCAAAATTAAGTTTTGATTTTAGAGAAATGAGACTCAAAACAAACTTGAGTATTTTAGAAGCAAATAAGTTAAATACTCGGTAAAATGACGCTCATAATTTATGTTTGATTAAAATATACAGGTGGTATATTTGTTGTCGTTAGACTATCAGCAGATTGTTGCGATCGCGGTTAAGATCAAATTGAGCTAGGAAGCCCCTAAAGGGTTCAGCAGTTTGCTTATGCCGACGGGGCTTATAAAGGGCGGACGCAGGTTCCGCCCACAGCCCCTTGGAAACTCGTCCACCGCAACTGCTTCACCGCGTCGCCGTTAGGCGCGCCCTCGACAGTCGCTTCAATGGGTCACAGACCCACAACGCGCTGTCTCGCAAGGGCAACAGATGCGGCTAAAGCCTTTCTTGCTTGAGTTCATATTGTTGATCCTAAACCTAAAGCTACTTTTATCTAAACAATAATACCTATGGATTATAAAGACGCTGGCGTTGATGTAGAAGCAGGACGCTCTTTTGTCTCGCAAATTCGCCAAGATGTTGCTAGTACAAATCGACCAGAAGTTTTAGGAGGACTAGGAGGGTTTGGCGGTTGTTTCCAGATGCCGTCGGGCTATCAAGAGCCTGTATTGGTATCTGGTACAGATGGAGTTGGCACTAAACTAAAAATTGCTCAAGAACTCAAACGCCACGATACTGTGGGCATTGATTTAGTTGCAATGTGCGTCAACGATATTTTGACTTCTGGTGCAGAACCTTTATTTTTCTTAGATTATTTAGCTACAGGCAAACTAAACTCACAACAGTTAGCAGATGTGGTTAAAGGAATTGCCCAGGGATGCCGTCTTAGCGGTTGCGCTCTTTTGGGGGGTGAAACTGCGGAAATGCCTGGATTCTATCAGCTAGGAGAATATGACTTGGCAGGTTTTTGTGTGGGAGTAGTCGAAAAAAGCCAGCTTTTGAATGGCTCAAAGGTGCAGGTGGGAGATGTTGCCATTGGGCTAGCTAGTGCGGGAGTGCATAGTAATGGCTTTAGTTTGGTTCGCAAAATTATCGATACGGGCGGTTATTCTTGGTCAGATACTCCAGAAGCACTGGGCGGAAACAGTTTGGGCGCAGAATTAATTACTCCTACCCAAATTTACGTTAAGCCGATTTTAGAGTTTCTCGCTACAGGCAGAGTTCACGCCATGGCGCACATTACTGGTGGTGGTTTGCCAGAGAATTTACCTCGTTGTTTAAATAAAAATCAGTCGATAGAGGTTAAACTCGATAGCTGGACAATTCCGCCAATTTTCAACTGGTTAGCGATCTCGGGAAAAGTAGAACCAGAAGCAATGTTTAATACTTTTAATATGGGTATTGGTTTTGTAATCATCGTGCCTCCTACTCAAGCTCAGTCTAGTCTCGATTGGTTTGAGTCTCAGAATATTACCGCTTCAAAAATTGGCAAGGTGATTTCTGGTGATAATACTTTGTCGTTTATTTAGTACATTTTTCTACATAATTTCTTTCTCTACAGATGGTAGTAATGCGTTGAGTAATTTACAAACGCTTTATAGTGACTGCAATAAAGGTAAAAGTAACAGATTTTCTGGTTGATATAGCATTTCTCAGTTTACTGAAGTACATCTAACTTCTGCCTAGCTGCGGCGAACAAGCCTTGCTGCCTTCTGCCTTAAAACGATTTACTTTGTACCTGAATAATTTGAGAACCGCTATAATTTTTTTAATAGAGCAATAAACGTTCAACTTCTATGGAAACATTAGGAAAAGACTGAGGAGATACTGTACCTGTAGTCAATTCTTTAGTCTGGCGGTAAGCAGATTTCTCAGGCTGAGCAAACACCCATAATTTTTTGTTAGGTAAGTCTATTACCCAATATTCAGGAATACCATTGCGAGCATAAGTAATAATTTTTTCTTTTAAATCCTTTTCCAAAGTACGATTAGATACTTCGATTAACCAATAAATGTCTTCTGAATAAGGATGATGTTGCTTATATATCTCTTCGGGCAAACGAACTATAGCTATGTCAGGTTCGGGTTCAGAGTTATCAAGAGTGATAGGATGTGACTCCTTAACATCTGCTAATCCTCTTAAAATTTTTCTCAAGTACTTTACAACACTATCGTTGGTATAGCTGTGGGGTATGCCCTCTGGACTCATTTCAATCAGTTCTCCTTCTAATAATTCCACAGGTTTACCTTCTAATAAGCCTGTTTCAATTAGCTGATGATAATCTGCTACCGTCCACTTATATCGAGTTTTCATTCTGATTACACTAACTGCACTTTTGACACAAACCAAAAAATTCAAGGGTATGATAGTAAACCTTAAAAGTATGCGACTTTTCTAGCTGCTTTTCTAAGTCATGTACGGGACATTCATCAATGGCAATAGATACGCCACAGTTAACGCAGGTAAGATGATGGCGATCGCTTTTAATTGGACTATAGACAGATTCTCCGTTAGCCAAAGCCCTTACCTGAACTTCTCCCTGAATTTTTAAAGCCTCCAAGGAACGATAAACTGTTGCCAAACCCATATCTTGTTCGCGATTACGTAATTCGATATAAAGATCCTGAGCCGAAATAGAACGTTTTAGACTCTGAAGGACTTCCATTATTCGCTCTTGAGAACGAGTGCGTTGGGCTTTCATAATTGTTTATATCGAATTTAGATATATAGATATATATTTTACTGGGCAAAGATAGAAATTGAATTTTGAATTTGCTGATTTTGTATCGTCTTCACTATAAAATCAAGGAGGCGATCAAGCTTTGCATAATAATTAACGGTAATTCTATGGCGATCAAATATTACGCTCGTATCTATGTTACCCTTCGATCTTCAGTACTCGATCCAGCAGGTACGGCGGTAGAATCAGGATTGAGGCAAATGGGATATACCGAAGTAGAATCTGTCAGAATTGGTAAGTATATTGAATTACAGTTAAGTGCAGCTAGCGAGGATGAGGCAAAACAGCATTTAGATGCAATGTGCGATCGCCTGTTGGCAAATACAGTAATTGAAAATTATTGCTTTGAATTAACTGAACTAGCTACAGCGTAAGATCACCACAGGAGTCAAAAAGATGAAGTTTGGGGTAATAGTATTTCCTGGTTCAAATTGCGATCGCGATATTTCTACGGTAACCAAAGGGTTGCTAGATGCACCGACACGCATGGTATGGCATCAAGAAACAGATATTGCTGATTTGGATGTAGTAATTCTACCTGGAGGCTTTAGCTACGGCGATTATCTACGCTGTGGGGCGATCGCTCAATTTTCTCCTGTAATGAACAGCATTATCGAACACGCTAAACAAGGTAAATATGTCTTGGGGATCTGTAATGGTTTTCAGATACTTACAGAAGTAGGCTTGTTACCAGGGGCATTAATTCGCAATCGTGGTTTACATTTTATTTGCGATCGCGCCCCCATTAAAGTTGAACGCAACGATTTAATCTGGACAAAAAATTATCAAGTTCAAGTGATTACTTTGCCGATTGCCCACGGTGAAGGCTGCTACTTTGCCGATGATGATACGCTAAAAGCGTTAGAAGACAATAATCAGGTAGTATTCCGCTACTGTAGTGCAGCAGGAGCAATAAACGCTGATAATAATCCTAATGGTTCGATGAATAATATAGCAGGGATTGTTAACCAACAGGGCAAGGTATTAGGCATGATGCCTCACCCAGAAAGGGCTGCCGATAAAGCGATCGGCGGTACGGATGGTTTGGCTATGTTTGAGGGGTTACTGAATTTCGCTACTGCTTAGTAAGATGTAATTCAAGCTAAATTTTACCAGGAAAATCATCATGAATATCGAACAGTTAAACGCAGATTACGGCATCGCTAACAAAGTTCAGTTTATTGAGGGCAAAGGTGGTTTTCCTATTATTAAAGTTAACAATGAATATGCTAAAGCCTCTATTTCAGTTTACGCAGGTCAAGTACTATCTTTTCAACCTGTAGATCAGGCTGAAGACATAATGTTTTTTAGCAGCAAAGCCTATCACCAAGAAGGTAAAGCAATGAAAGGTGGTACACCGATATGTTGGCCCTGGTTTGGACCAGATCCAGAAGATAAAGGACGTTCTAGCCATGGTTTTGTACGCAATCGCCTGTGGCAGATGCGAGAAGTAGTCAGCACTCAAGATGGTACTACTAAAGTCATATTAGGACTAACAGATACAGCCGAGACTAGAGCAATCTGGGATTATGAATTTGATTTTGCGATCGCAATTACCGTTGGTAAGTCTTTAACAGTTGAATTAATTACCCGCAATACAGGAGACAAAACATTTTCTATTACCCAAGCCTTGCATACTTATTTTAAAGTTGGAGATATTAAACAAGTGCAGGTGCTAGGTTTGGCAGGCAACGACTATATTGATAAGCTTGATAATGGTAAGCAAAAAACCCAATCTGGCGAAGTGGCTTTTGACCAAGAGTGCGATCGCATTTATCTAAACGTACAGCCAAAGTTGACTATCAACGACGGTGCATTAGGAAGACAGATCAAGATTACTACTACTAATAGTAAGACAGCAATTATTTGGAATCCCTGGGCAACTATTTCGGCAAATATGGCTGACTTAGAAGACCATGACTATCAAAACTTTGTCTGTGTAGAAACTGCCAACGCGGCTAACGAAATAATTGAAGTGACTGCGGGTAGTGAATACAAACTGACTGCCAACTACGCAGTAACTAAATCTGCATAGCGCATGTTTGATTGCCTATATCAATTAATAGTCTAATTCATCATCTCCGTGCTGAAGCAACGAAGATGATGATGTCTGAGGGACGATGAAGATATATTCGGTGCTATGAGGTTTCACCACAGCCACAGTCTGACATTTTACAATTTTGATCGTTCACATGACCATTGGCACAGGCTTCACAACAATAATGTTGGTCGCCTTTTTTAATTGCATTTTCTAAAGATATTTCACAATCACAGCGATCGCAGGAGCATTTTACTAAATTAGCAGTAGTCATGATATTTTCTTAATGATGTCAATAAATATATTATATATGAACATACATTCAGGTATTGAAACTTAAGAAATTATTTATTTCATTCTTGCAAAGCAGACATTCAGTTTGCTATATTAGTCTAGCGCAATAAAAAGCGAGCCAGGATAGCTCAGGTGGTAGAGCAGAGGACTGAAAATCCTCGTGTCGGCAGTTCAAGTCTGCCTCCCGGCATTTACACATCTACATTCAATAATTAAATGTCGTTGTTCACACATTGTTGTCGCAGTTCACACATTGTTGTCGTTGTTTAACAAATTAATGTCGTATTAAACAAGAAAAACTGTTCACAAATTAAGTGTCGTTATAGATTAGAGAATTATTGCTCAGTTTTAAATAATCAATGTAAAAAAAAGCCGCGCAACTCTAGTGGCGATATCCTCAAAACTTTGCTTTGTAAGACGGTTGTATTTATAAGAAATTCAAGCGTACTTAGCTTAACAACAGAACGGGCATCAAGACATGGAAACTCGATTTAAATCTATAAGTTTTCAGTCCTCTGCTCCTTTCAATCCTTCTCAAAATTTAACTTATTAAAATTTTAAATACGCAAACAGGTCAAAATCTCGCACCATTTTGGACTTTCAAAACCTCCCATTTCGGGAAGGTCAAAGCAACACTACCCGTTAAATTCCTCTTGTATCCATACTTTCTATTGAAATTTTGCTAAAGGTCAAATATTTTCAATTTTTGACCACAAAAATACTAGCAAAATAAAGGTTTAATTTGGTTTGCTTTCACCAAAACCTTTCAATAACAAGAGTTATAAATATCTGTCAAACCTCCCAGGGATTTCGTCCGCACTTAGGTTCAACAAAAAATAAATTTGGGAAGGATTCCTCCGATGAAGGAGGTGATTCAGTAACTACCTCTCCAGTAATCTGTATCCCGATTTTGGGACTAGTCTAAAGCTGTTCCTCATCTTTAAGACATACTTCTTATTGCTGGGAGCGCACCTGACCGTTAATATAAAGTTACAAGATCTAAATTAAGGCACTTTCCTATCTACATTAGCGAGGACTAGAGATAGCAGCTTCAGAAACGGGTATTTACCAGGGTCAGAAAGAAAAATTGTCTTGCGACAATCAAACTAACCCTATTTTTCGGCGGTGTAGGGGACTCACCTACAAGCCATGAACCGCGACGCTATTAATTATTCTTATTTTATTGTCAAGGTTCAATTCAAAACATTAATTATTGTTTAGACGGCTTTTTCAAGTCGAGAATTATAAGCAACAATCGCAACATTTTTGGCTTGCTCTTGATTGCTACCATTTAAAGGCTGTCGTGCTTTTTCAATAGCAATTCCAGCAATATTCGCTTTCTGACTGATAAAGTCTGTTAAACGACCGTAGCTCCAATTATGGACATTAACTCGATATTGTTTAGCGTATTTTTTTTGACCCTCTTTGTAGCCCAAGATGTTCCTTTCTGCTTTGGCTTAAACTTCGCTTTGAGTGATTTCTCGAATTTGACTAACTTCGGGCAGAACAATACTACTAGCATGAAAAGAGCGAGCTAGTTCAATAATGTTATCAGCAAATAAGCGATCTACATATTTACCTAAATTCGATTTTCCAAAATTATTGTGTGTATTTCGTTTTTGAGCTTTATGACGTTTGATAGACAGTCTAAGCTTTTCTTGTCTTTGACGATTCAGCAACTTATAATTTTTGCCTAACAATTGTTTGGCACTACGATAGGTTAAAACTTTACCGTTTACTACATCAACTACTGCTACTGTTACGGGTTTTTCTAGACCTAAAGATACTCCCAAAATAATTGATGAATTTCCTTGGTATAAGACTTGATGAGGTCGCACTGGAAGATTTCTTAAATTAGCTAATTGAGTCTGCTTCCTTATAATGTGCTTTTGTTGTTCTAAATCGAGACTGCCCTTTTCTTCAGTCTGATCGATCGCATTTTGGGATTGCTCAGCCTTTTGTTCTGCAATTAGTTCAGTACCTTCTTGTGTCCACAGTCTAGTATCTACAGAACACTGAAGATATAGTTGATGATAGTTCCAAGGTTGTTCTTGACGCAGTCGCTTTTTTAGCTGCCTATAGCCTTGGAGAAAAGTTAGTGCTAACTTGTAATCTTTGCTAAGAAACAGCAAAAGAAAAGCACGAGTAATAGTCTTTTTGTGTCTATCTGGCTGCTGTTTTTCCTCTCTCCATAAAATTCTTCCAGATCTTAGACAAAAAAGTGCGCCAGACAATTCGCTTTCTCTAAGTCCATCTTTTTTATCTTGTTTACTTTTTTCTTTGAGTTGTTGGTCTTCCAAGTGGAAGTCGACTTCTCAGTTGCTTTTGCAAATTTTCGATTTCAATCTCTTTTTTACGCCGACGCAGCGTATACTCTTCTGGATCTTCGTCACCTTCGTCTTCTTCATCAATCTGGCAACCATTTTTGAGTAAATACACTATGGCGCATTTGGTCGCACTATCGGCAGTTTCATCGTATTTGTCAAACAAATAATTAAAGATAGTAGAGCTTTTTTGCTTAGATTTAGTTTTTTTTCGCTTTTTCTGCTTCTTTTTAGGATTGATTTTTTGGATATTTAGTTGCTGCTCAAATTGTTGAAGTATTTTGAGTGCTAGAAATCTAATTTCTGCTAAATCTTTGCCAGACTCTGTTTCTAATTCGCGATCGCTTTTGAGCATTGCTAACCAGCGTTGTTTCCCTTTAATTCTTTGATGCAATTTCTTCTGAACTTTAAGCCAGGATTTAAACATATAGTGAACCAAAGCGATCGCTGAAGTATAAAAGCGTCCTGGTTGATTGGCAAAAGGTTCTTTTGTTCTGAGCGGAGCGCATAGCTCTTTAATTGGTTTCTGTGGTAAAGTTCCTTGCTCAAACCATTTGTCAAAATCTGGATGATTTGGCACTTGAGCTAATAATTCATTGATAAGGGGTGTGTTTTTCAGAGTCATTAACTCCCAAAGGTATCTTAATGATTCTGGTTTAGCTGCTATTCGACATTCAATGGTTTTAACACTCATGACTTTAGCCTATTTATTAATACAAGCTTATTAGTATAATAGGCGATCGCTAAACTAAAATCAATAGTTTTTAGTCGTGAAACGCGATCATTTTATTTTTCTTAATAGTCCGATTCAGAGATGATTTTTTCGATTTGATTTAAACGATCTGCTAAGCTAAGAGTCTTTAAAACATGGTCGGGATGTTTTTCAAGTTTTTTACCCCAGTTGCCAATGGTTCTAGGACTTAAGCCAGTAGCTTCTGCTAAAGCAATGACACAAGCTTTTCTAAATCCTCTTTGTTCGGGAGATAATTCTACCCATTTTTGACAGTATTCCCAGGGGGTCAATGTATCTAACTGAGCGCATTAGTCTTATCTTCAATCTTTTATTTACCTATGTCTATTAATACCAAACAGATATTCGTTAGATTGGTCATAAATAGTGAGTATTTATTAATCGTGAATTATGACTATAAAAAATACAAAAGTCTAAATTTTCACTTTAGCTTTTGCAGTAATCTTGATGGGCTTTTTGAAATTCTTCTGCGATGTCCTTTACAAACCAAGCTGGATTGAGAATCTTTGCATTAGAGCCATATTGCATTATTCTTTGTCGAAACCAAAATAAACAGTCTTCTTTTGTTTCTATATCTACCCATTTATCATTTGAATCTTTGTTTGCTATTTGTTCACGATCGCGACGTGGCTTGTAATTGCTCATGCCTTTGCTAAGACGATATGTAATCGGTAATATAGCAAAAGTAGTAGCAATCCATTGGCTTTCCGATGGTGGAAATACTCGAAGAATGCGATCTACTCGAAGAGGCTGGTTTTTCTCTACCCAATGGTTACGATAGTTCCAATTGGGAAGATAGGCAAAAAGATAGAGAACTCCATTATGCATTCTTAATTCCGAACGATTTATATCCCAATTGTGTTCGTTACCTTGGCTACTGCGGTATCTGATTGAGTAACGACATTTTTTATCAATTCTTGCTTGAAGTTGTTTGACAGTCTCTTGAATTTTGGTTTCAGCGTAATCTACGGGGGAGCTAAAGTTTACCTTTAGATTTGGGATCTGTTCCATATCATCTATGTTTACTGTTCGTGCGATTTGTCCCGCTTCAGCAGAAAAGCCCATATCAGACAAAATATAGGCTGCGGTGCATAGAGCTTGTTTTTGTTGCGAGGAAAGAAGTACAGGGAAACTAGATTCTAATAATTTGTAGGGTTTGCTGGGCGCACTGTCTATCTCGAACCCACAATTTTTGAGTTTGCTAATAGTTGTGGTAACTTTCTGTAAAGCATCTCCATTTTCTTTACCGTATCTAGCAAGGAATTGACCCATTTCATCGGCTAATTCTGCTCTTTTTCTTGGTTTTTCTGCCAATAGCTTAATTATTTGGAGGGCAAAAGCAACTTGGTTATATTTATTATCATTTTTTGATGTCATGCTGAAATTTAGGGGTACTACAAAAGTAAACTAAATCGATTATACTGACGTAGATTATTTTTTGGTTTTTTTCTAAAATGGAGTAATTCTGCAAAATGCCAACTGTAGAACAAGCCAGACAAACTGTAATACTGTTGCATTGAATATCAACTTATTTTCAGCCAATTAACATTGTTAGATACGATCGCAGATACAAAACAATCTATATCCAAGCTGGCGAGACAGACAGCATTGCTATAATTATTGACACTAGTGGTAGGTGGGAATTTGTCTAAACCAATTACTGAAATGACCATAGCGGAATTGAAAAGCTATCTTTCTGACCATAGAAACGATGATGAGAAGTTCAGTCAGGCTATGGGCGAACTTTTGAAAAAATTACCAGCTCGGAAAAAATGGCATCAGCCTTTTGCCAATCTAGAAGACGCGGAAAAATTCTTTCAACACAATCCCCTTCAATAGCAGTTATCATTATTTTTCGACTACGAGATTTTCTGAATCGGGATTAAATTAGCAACAGTTTAGGCAAAGACTGTTGACTATAACCGAACATGAAAATTAAACTTAAGCCTTTATACTCAAAGTTAAATTCTAAAGTGCAAAGTTGTCCTCTTGGATGTCAAAGCACTTGCAAAGTAAAAATTCATTATGAATGCGATAGCGAATGTCCTTTATCTACGCATCAGGTAGAAACTTATCAACAAATTATTCAATCGGATGCAGATATTATCTTTAATACTTCTGCTACAGGTGATGGTAAGTCTTTAGCTGCTTATTTACCTGGGTTGTTAGACAGCCAATTTCGGATAATGGGTTTGTATCCGACAATAGAATTGGTAGAAGATCAGACCAAACAACAACAAGAATATCATGCTCGTTTTAACCTCGATTCTGCTTATAGAATAGATCGTCTCTATGGCATGGAGTTAAGCCGTAGGATAAAAGAACAAGATAGCGATCACTTTAATATTCTAATTAACTCCATCGAACAGAAGCCAGTTATCTTAACTAACCCCGATATTTTTCATCTAATTACACATTTTAGCTATCGCAATCCGGCTAAGAGTGCTGAAACTTTACCTTTTGCTTTAGCCGACTTTCCCGATCTTTGGGTGTTTGATGAATTTCATATTTTCGGCTGTCACCAGGAAACAGCAGCACTAAATAGCATGGCTTTAATTCGACAAGCTTCTTCAAGGAAAAGAAAGTTTTTATTTACCTCAGCAACTCCCAGAGAAGATTTTATTCAACAACTCAAGCAGGCTGATTTTAAGGTAATAGAAATAAAAGGAGAATATAATAACGATGGAAAATCTGGGTACAGACAGATTCTACAGGAAGTTGAATTAGAGTTTGTCCATTTGGAAAAAGATATCAAGACACTAGATTGGTTGTGTCAGAATAGCGATCGCATTCGTCATAGTTTAGAAGCAGAAATCCAAGGGAGAGGACTAATCATAGTCAATTCTGTCGCTTTAGCAGGTCGAGTGGTAGCTAGGTTGCAAGAATTATTACCAGATGTAATTTTCAGAGAGATTAGCGGAAGATGCGATCGCCATGAAAAAGAAAAAACCCGAAAACAACTAGAAAATGAAAATAAGCCTGTCTTAGTAGTTGGGACATCGGCGGTTGATGTGGGAGTAGATTTTAAGATTCACTTGTTAATCTGTGAGGGTAGTGATTCAGCAACAGTAATTCAACGCTTGGGAAGATTAGGTCGTCATTCGGGGTTTAATAATTATCAGGCTTACGTTTTGATTGCTAATCATACTCCTTGGATAATATCGCGGTTGGAAGAAGAAATAAAAGAAAGCGTTATTACTAGAGAACAGTTAACCAAAGCTGTCGAAATCGCTTTCAATCCACCACAACAGTTTGCTCAATATCGACATAAGTGGGGTGCATTGCAAGCACAAGGAATGTTTGCTCAAATAAAAAAAGATTTAACTAAAAATGAATCAAAAGTAATCGATTTGACGTTAAACCGCGTTAAACAAGATTTACACAGTATTTATGGTGATAAGTTAAATTATTTCAATCTGCATCCGTCAAAAGAGTTACCAAAAGAAGTAAAACACAAAGTAAAAGAAGAACTAATAAGATTTCGCGGTGGTTCGACTTTACAAGCTGCGGTGTGGGATGAAAAGCGGTTTTATCAATATGATCTGCTGCGACTTCTACCCTATGCCCTTATGGAAATAATTGATCGCGATACCTATATCACTGCTGCAACCAAACACAATCATATCGCAGAGGAATTTAACGATAGATACATCGATGTCTATCTTCAAATAACTGAATGGCTTGATAAACGCTTACCACTAGAAATTAAATGTAACCGCTATAGTCATAAGTTAAAAATTGGAGAGTTATTTTTGTGCGATCGCCTGACCATAATCAGACATCCTCAATCTGAGGTGGTTAATTGTTTAAATGGTAAAAAATTACTAAGTTTTCTGATTTATATTGGTAAAAAAAGCGAGTGGGATGTAGCGCGGATTTTAAAACTAAATCCTTTGTTTGGATTGTATCGTCTCACTGATGCTTCTGGAGAAAGTTATGCCTGTGGGTTTAACCAGGATGCGATGTTACTTGAAGCTTTAAAGTTCAACTTGCCTAAAAAATTTCGCGATCAACCTGGAGCAATAATTTTCTGACAGTTAACAATCAACATCATAGTTTTAGTCCCGCAATTGGGATTATAAGGTTTTCAACAAATCGAACTAGAGTCAAAAACTAGAAATGAACTAATAGTAGTTTCAGTCCCGTACTTGGGATTATAAGGTTTTCAACTCACCAGCTTTTTTTATTTCAGGATAAAGCGATTTAAGTTTCAGTCCCGTACTTGGGATTATAAGGTTTTCAACTCTTCTACCACAATCACACTGACAGATCCAAACTTGTTTCAGTCCCGTACTTGGGATTATAAGGTTTTCAACTTAAAGATGAGCGGGTGGTTGAAGTGGAAGAGATACAGTTTCAGTCCCGTACTTGGGATTATAAGGTTTTCAACACACAATTGCGCTTGTGGCGATCGCAGTGTTAAGGGGTTTCAGTCCCGTACTTGGGATTATAAGGTTTTCAACCCTGTCGCAAAAGATACTCATAGTTCTTTTGTAATAATGTGGTTTCAGTCCCGTACTTGGGATTATAAGGTTTTCAACAGGCGATCGCCTCAGGCGGGGGCGGTGGTAGCGGTGGGTTTCAGTCCCGTACTTGGGATTATAAGGTTTTCAACCCCGATAGTTTATCTGTTGGGTAGTAGGAGTAGCGTTTCAGTCCCGTACTTGGGATTATAAGGTTTTCAACGCTGCCACTTGAAACCATTATAAACAAAAGCTTTGACCAACATGATTGTCGATCTTCCAAATTTTGGCTTCAAATTAGAAATTGAAATACGCATAATACAAAAAGTCAATTGCTTAAAGTATTTAACTACATAAGTTATGGAGTTTTGTCGAACCTCCCAGGGATTACGCCTACGCTTAGGATCGTCAAAAAAATCATTTTCTGAATTGATGCTAAAGCAATTAGGATAATGTGTCGAGCAATATTGAAACAAAACTTTAACTAAAAAATCGAGTTGTTGTCATTTTTTGACTATGGCATTTCAAAATTCGCTCATATATTGGAAACAGCAAAAAACAAATCTACAAAAACTTGTTAACTGATAACTAAAAACCAATAGCTGTTGACTGATAGCTGATAGCTGATAGCTGATAACTGTTAACTAAAAAAGATGACTACATTATTACAAAATCTGCTGCTGGAAACTTTGCCCGCAGATATCGATCCAATTTTAAAAAACTACATAGAAAATATATTACCAGCTTTAGAAAAAGAATTTTCTGCTGCACCAGCGATGGGAGGAGATGAAGAGATGACTTATCGAACTCTGGTGAAAGCTGGCGATGAATATGCCAAAGACAAAGCTCAAAGATACTCAAAAAAGGGCGATCAAAACCTATGCGTTCATGTACTTAATGCTTTGCTTACTGCTTGGAATTTAATTCCCTATCTTAATCCAAATCAAGCTATTTTGGATTTGGAAAAAAAGCTAATGTGTCTGGGAATAACATTACATGACTATGATAAACACTGTAATCACCAGGGAGCAAAACCCCCCAAAGCTGACAAAATACCAGAAATAATCGAAACATGTCGTCAGCTAGGAGAAAAGTTGAATTTCGATGCTTTTTGGCATGATTGGCAAGACTATTTACCAGAAATTGCTTTTTTAGCACAGAATACTCATGGTAAACACGGAACAAACTTAAATTCTGCTAACTGGCGAAAATTTAAACACGATTCTCGTCGCCTAAAAAATCCTCTGCGTTATCTAATTGCTTTTGGCGATGTAGCAGTACATATGAGCGATCCTGGCGATATTGTTACCCAAACTTCTGGTAAGAGACTAAAAGAGCATTTAAACAGTTTGCAAATAAAGGAAAAGCTGGTTTATCATCGCCTACGAGATACGATAGGAATTCTGACTAATAGGATTCATAATGCTACAGTTTCATTTGCTAAAGATTTAGGTTGGCAACCTTTGTTTTATTTTGCTCAAGGTGTGGTTTATCTTGCCCCAGCAGACTATGAAACTCCAGAAAAAGAAAAGTTATCGGAATTTATTTGGCAGCAAATTCGCGGTGTTTTGGGTCAAAAAATGTTGGGAGGGGAAATAGGCTTCAAACGAGATGGGAAAGGTTTAAAAGTTGCTCCTCAAACTTTAGAATTTTTCCAGCCAGCAGAGTTAATCAGAAAACTTCCTGAAGTGATAGAGGTTAAGGTTAGGAATATAAATAATCCTGCTACTCCTAAAAGATTAGATGTATTAGATTTAGATCGAACAGAAAAAGATCGGTTAGATAAAGTTGCGGATATTCGATGCGATCGCCTGGCTGAATTAATAATCTTAATTCAAAAGGAATTTTTAGCTAATTGTCCTGAATTTATTGACTGGATTTTAAATTATCTAGACTTAGCCGATAAAATTACTCCAGAACAAACTCAAATACAAGCAGGAGGAGTAAATAGAGGTTGGTACTATACTGCTGCTTATTATATTGCCAGCAATCCTACTTTAGATGAGTTACAAGTACAGGAAAAACTAGAAGTATTAGTTGAACAGTTAGCAAATTGGGCAGAAGAAAATAATTTATTACCCGAACATTATAGCCCAACCGAAGCAATTTTTTATGATTATCTGAATCAATATTTAGAAGTACAGGGATGGGATTATACTAATGATTCTTTTGCAGCAGAGTTAAATAACTACCAAATTGCTAAAACCAAACAAGCCAAAGCTCCGATTTGTTCCTTAAGTTCTGGTGAGTTTGATTCAGAAGATCAACTTGATTCTGTAGTTTTATTTAAGCCTCAGCAATACAGCAATAAAAATGCTTTGGGTAGTGGCAAAATTAAGCGGGGAATATCTAAAATTTGGTCCTTGGAGATGCTATTACGTCAGGCATTTTGGTCGGCTCGTTCGGGAAAATTTAGCGATTTACAACCAGTATTTTTATATATCTTTCCTGCCTATCTTTATTCTCCTCAAGTAGTTGGAGCGATTAAAATATTATGCGACCGCTTGAATAATATCAACCTCTGGGATATCCGCAAAACTTGGCTTAATAACAACATGGATATCTCTGCTTTAAGTTCTTGGGACTGGTTAAAAGAAGTAGAACCTGGAGATAAAAATGAGGATCGGTATGAATCTTCTCAATTACCTTTTATGGCAACAATTTTTACCACTACTAGAGGTAAAACTTTAACTGATGCCTGGGTTCAGCCTACTTTTTTAGCTTTAGCATTATCAATTTTATTAGGCGTTAGAGTCGTTACTACAGATAGTTTCGTGCCTTTGTATAACAGTGATAGCGATTTCAAAGCTTCCGTAATCATAGATGAACCAGGGGGGTTTTATAACTTACTTGGTTTACCCAAATCACTTCGCATACAGCAATTAAAACCAGCTTTAGACAAATTACTAATTGCTTATAGTATTCACCTCGATACTCGTAGTTCTCCACCCGATGCGAGATGGCAAGCATTTAATAGCACTACACAAGAACTTAAGAGTGATGTTTTAAATATCTTTGCCTTAGCTTTTGAAGGATTACGTAGAGATAGGAGAGACAACTTATCGCCTCAAGAAACCAACCGTTACATTACCTATGCCAAAAAATGGTCACAAGGAGATTTATTAATGACAGAAAAACTTTCCGTAACTAAAAAAATTACCGAACAATACTATCAGTTTTATCGCGTCGGCGCAAATGAATCTAGTCATTCAATTTTATTACCTTTTACTAAAGCTTTAGAGCAAATATTAGCCGTACCAGATTACTTTGATAATGAAGAATTAATTTTACAAGGTACGGGGGAAATAAAAAGAGCTTTGGACAGACAAAAAGTATATAAACGTCCTTTTCTAGTTGATAAAACAGTAAAAGAATATACAACTAGACAACAACAAGAAGAAACAGCAATTGAAACATTTATGACTACTTGCGTTAAAGAACTATTCGGCAAAATGTGTAAAGGCGATCGCGCTTTACTACAACAGTATCAAAACCGCTTCAAATCAGGGGTGATTGTTTACTACCAGAAATTAGCCCGCGATAATCAATCAACAGTCAACAGTTAACAGTTATCAGATTTTTATTGCAATTCACCCAAAGTATTTCGTATTATGACTATTCTTTCTGAAATTAAATCTCTCTTCAATCCTACTTTTCCTCGTCTTGCTGGGGGTAAATATATCCACTTTATAATGTTTCGTCATACTCAATCCTTTCCTGTTTTTCAAACTGATGGTGTTTTGAATACTGTTCGTACTCAAGCAGGAATAGAAAATGTAGATAAAATTAGTCGTCTAGTTCAGTTTAAACGCAAGCAAACTACTCCAGAAAGATTAACAGGCAGGGAATCACTACGCTCTTTAAATATTACTAGTGCCGATAAAGAAGCCGATAATTATTGTGAATATAACGGAGATAAATCTTGTAAACAATGTCCCGATTGTATTATTTATGGTTTTGCGATCGGTGGTAGTGGTTCGGAACGTTCTAAAGTGTATTCAGATTCGAGTTTTTCTCTAACTCCTTATGATGAAAACTCTCGTCGTAGTTTCACTTTTAATGCTCCTTTTGAAGGGGGAACAATGAGCGAAGCTGGACAAATGCGGAGTGCCATTAATCAACTAGATCATATTCTTCCTGAAGTTACCTTTCCCACAGTAGAGACATTAAAAGATGTTACCCATGAAGCGTTTATCTATGTACTTGGTAATTTATTAAGAACTAAACGTTATGGCGCACAAGAGTCTCGCACAGGTACAGTAAAAAATCACTTACTCGGAATAGTATTTTGTGATGGCGAAATTTTTAGCAATCTTGAATTTACGCAAACCTTATACGATGTCTTGAAAACCAAGAATATGTTAGATAGCAATATATCTGCCATTAAAACTGAAGCCGAACAGGTTATTAACAATTTGCTAGAACGAGAACTAGTATTAAAAAACAAAGTAATTTTAGCTTCAGAACTAGAATCTTTAGTCTCTGAGGTTACTGAAATTTATCAAAGCCCTACTACTTTGCAAACTACTTTCAATGCTTTGAGCGAACAGACTACAGTTTACTCTCAAACTTATGGTGCAAACGTAGGCAAAACTAGCAAAAAGAAAACCAAGAAAAACCCTTAGTTAATTAACTGTCTTAGAAGTGGGCAAAATAATTAATTGGCTTTTGTTAATCGATTATTGCCCGCTAATACTATCAATTGAAAATTAAATAATGAATCTTCCATATTTTTATCAGTGTAATCTTACTTTGCATGACAACGTTTTCTTTGCTAGTCGGGAAATGGGGACGCTATACGAAACCGAGAAGTATCTACATAACTGGGCATTAACTTATGCCTTATTTGAAATTACTCATATTCCTAAATCCTACCGACTACAAGGAAAACTAGCTCAAAAGCCTGTTTATTTAGAAAGCGATTGCGAACAAAACTTATTTCAATTAAACGATATTGGAATTTATGTTTTTCCCGCACTACCGATAACTTGGTCTTATCAAATTAATACTTTCAAAGCTGCTCAAGTAGCATATTACGGAAAATCAAAACAATTTGGGGCTAAAGGGGCAAATCGTAATTATCCAATTAACTATGGTAGAGCCAAAGAATTAGCAGTTGGTAGTACTTATCGCACATATATCATAAGCAAAGATCAAATTAATATTCCGCAATGGGTTAGGTTGGGAAAATGGTCGTCCAAAATAAAAATCGAAGTCAACCCCATAGAAGCCTCGAATATTAAATCTAAATCTGGTATTTTCGTTTGCCAACATCCTCTCAATCCAATTGATTTATCCTCATCAACTCAACTATTGCTATATAACCGCATAGTAATGCCTCCATCAAGCCTAGTTTCTCAAGCACAACTAGAAGGAGATTTCTGGGAATTACCTGATGACAAATTACCCAGAGAAACTAAATACGGACAGTCAATGCTATCTCAAGTTAGTTAATAGTTTGGAAATATGATTTCTAATTCAGACACATTACATTCTACTGTAGTCAATCTTGCTGTAGGAGATAATAGAAAAACTTTTTCAGGTTTTAATCGTGCCATCCACGCTCAAGTTTTAACTTGGCTGAAGAAGGGAAAACCAGAAATATCTGCTCTAATTCACAATAGCCAGCAATCCCCAATTAGTATTTCTGAATTAATCAGAAGGACTAATTTTCCAATTACTAAGTCAGGAAGCTGTACAGAAATTAATCGACTGTTTTTCAAGGTTAATTTTTTACAAGGTTATTTTTTGCCAATATTACTCAAAGGAATAGAAACAGAAAAAGAAATATTTTTAGATAATCATAAATTTGCGATAGTTAGAGTGGATACCTTACCAAGCTTAGATTCTCAGGCAAAAATAGCAACATATAAACAACTGGTAGAGAGCAGTAAATTTTATAGTGAAATCAATCTTAAATTTATTTCTCCCACAAGCTTTAAGCAAAATAACTGTATTCAGCCATTTCCCTTACCAGAATTAGTTTTTAGTAATCTACTACGCCGTTGGAACACTTTTGCGCCAGCAGAATATCACTTTTCCAAAGTTGAGTGGCAAGTAATGACCGCAGCTTACGATCTTAAAACCCAAGTTATCAAAAAAGAAGTTACTGAAATAGGTTCGGTGGGATGGGTAAAATATGAATTTAAAGATGTAGAACAAGCCAAAATAGCCACTACATTAGCCAATTTTGCTAACTTTTCAGGAATTGGTCGTAAAACAGCTTTAGGTATGGGGAGAGTTCAGTTTAAACCTAAGATTTAAAATCCAAATTTAAAAATAATGAATGAGAACTATTTACCCCTAGCATATCTCAATGCTTGGGAATATTGTCCTCGCCGTTTTTACATCGAATATGAGTTAGGCGAAATGGCAGATAATGAATACATCCTTGTCGTCATATTCATCGCAACGTAGATGTAGAGGGAACGCACCAGGAAGAAGACATCATCACTCATCGACATCAATGGGTCTGGAGCGATCGCCTGAAAGTTAACGGCATTATCGATGCTGTAGAAGAGAAAGACGGTAAATTAATTCCTATCGAATACAAAAAAGGTCGTCAGGGAAAGCATCTAAACGACTATTTTCAGCTATGTGCTGCTGCTTTATGTATAGAAGAAAGAACCAACAAAACAATTGATTACGGTGAAATTTTTTACTACGCCAACCGACGCAGACAAAAAGTAGAATTTACTTCTCAATTACGCCAGATGACCGAAAGTGCGATCGTATGCGCCCATGCTACTACCAAAGGAAAAATGCCCCCACCCATAAATAACACCAAAAAGTGTCAGGCTTGCAGCCTCAAAAACATTTGTCTTCCCCAGGAAATGAAATATTTACTTAAAGAATAAAGTCTCATAAATAACAGGTTAATTTATCAAAAATGATTGAACCAATTTCAGAATTTTTAATTGACGTAAGCTTAATAGCTAGTGTTTTTGGCGCAGTGTTTGGTGCGGTTTTTTACCTTCCATACCGCATTGACAAACCCAAGAAAATTCTTAGACAACTCAAATATCTTTCAGAACGAAGTAGCTCTAACGGTTGTATTACAGTCTTCGATTTGGCAACAGAAGTAGAAATTAATCCCAAAGAAGCTAAAAAGGCTTTAGATAAATACGTTCAACAACTAGAAGGAGAAAAATTAGTCTCCGCCCAAGGAGAAGTTTACTATATCTTTCCTCGTGGAGAAAAAATCTTCAAGGAAGAGACTCAACTTCAGTTAGAAAGCGCGACTGATAGAAAAATTAATCGCTTAGAAGAAAAAATTAACGAACTACAAAAACAAATTAATTCTGTTAATTAAAAGAAATGTCTATTTTATACGTTACTCAACCCGATGCCGTAATCAACAAAGCCCACGAAGCTTTTAAAATTGCCCTCAAACAAGAAGATGGTACTTGGCAAAAGAGAACGGTTCCCGCCCAAACGGTCGAACAAATAGTTTTGATGGGCAATCCTCAGATTACGGGAGATGCTCTTACCTATGCCTTAAATTTAGGAATGCCAGTCCATTATTTAACTTATTTTGGCAAATATATAGGTTCGGCTTTACCTGGATATTCCCGCAATGGTCAATTAAGACTAGCGCAATTTGAACTGTATCGAGATACTGAGAAAAGATTGGAATTAGTTAAAGCTATTGTGACAGCTAAAATTCATAACCAGCGATCGCTTCTCTATCGACACGACCAAAAAGACGATCCACTCAAGTTACGTAAATCTCTGGTAAAAGAACAACAAACATTAGACCAAGTTCGAGGCATAGAAGGAATAGCAGCCAGAGAATACTTTAGCTATTGGAACGATATTCTCAAGCATGGCTGGACTTTTCCAGGGCGTAAACGTCGTCCTCCAAGCGATCCTGTGAATGCTTTACTTAGTTTTGCCTATGGTTTAGTGCGAGTTCAAGTAACAGCAGCAGTTCATATTGTTGGCTTAGATCCCTATATAGGCTATCTCCACGAAGTTCATCACGGTCAACCAGCAATGGTACTGGATTTAATGGAAGAATTTAGACCTCTAGTAGCCGATAGTTTGGTTATTTCCATTATTAATAATCGGGAAATCAAACTAGAAGAATTTACCAACAGTCTTGGTGCATATCGTTTATCCGATCGAGGTCGCAAGAAATTCCTTCAGGCTTTTGAACGCAAAATGAACGATGAATTTAAACATCCTGTCTTTGGTTATCGCTGTTCCTATCGTCGGGCAATTGAATTACAAGCTCGTCTTCTTGGTCGTCATTTACAAGAAAAAGTGGCTTATAAACCATTGATGTTGCGATGAGCCAGTTACTATATTTAATTATTTACGATCTGCCAAATACCAAGCCTGGGAATAAACGTCGTACCAGATTACACGATTTACTTTGTGGCTGTGGTAAATGGACACAATATAGTGTTTTTGAGTGTTTCCTAACCAATATGCAGTTCGTGAAGTTGCAGCATCAAATTGAGAATCTAATTAAACCTAAAACTGATTCGGTAAGAATTTATGTTTTAGATGCTACTGCTGTTAAAAAAGCGATCGCTTACGGTTCTCAAAAACCAGAATATGAGGATACAATCATTTTGTAGTCGAATTATTTTCTGTCGAACTCAAGCGCGGGCGTAATCCCTGAAAGGTTTGACAAAACTCTAGAACCTTGACAATTAAACACTTTGAGCAGTTTGCTTTTTGTATTATGCGTATTTCATTTAGTGATTGGAAGCGAATTTTGGGAGGCTCGTCAGTTTCAGTTGTCAAAGGCATTGATTATAATTGTTTCGGGTGGCGGAGTCGCTAACCTATTAATCCCAAGTGCGGGACTGAAACTAACCGATAACTGCAAACCCTCATTCTTTCGTTGTCGCTAACCTATTAATCCCAAGTGCGGGACTGAAACAATTTTTAATAATATCTGTATTGTGTCTAGATTGTCGTGAGTCGCTAACCTATTAATCCCAAGTGCGGGACTGAAACCGTTTTAGGGTTCTTTCATTAGTTAAGCGAGTTAATAATTGTCGCTAACCTATTAATCCCAAGTGCGGGACTGAAACCACAAAGATACTAATCGTTACTGGAAAAACTGGAGTCGCTAACCTATTAATCCCAAGTGCGGGACTGAAACCAAAAAATCATTAATTTTATTAAAAATATATGGCTGACTTGTCGCTAACCTATTAATCCCAAGTGCGGGACTGAAACTTTACGCTTTTACTACGGCAACCAAACTCAAAATGTCGCTAACCTATTAATCCCAAGTGCGGGACTGAAAGATCGCAGTGGTTGGCTGGCTGGCGTTGGCGAGTAGTCGCTAATCTCTAAATCCCAACTACGGGACTGAAACTTCCCAGAGCCAATTAGATTGAGTGAAAGCTTGGCGAAGAAAGAGAAAAATTTACTTGATCGATCCAATTTCAAACGCTTTGATGCAGTCGTTGTTGCTTATTGGTGGGATTAAATTCGTTAGGTTCTCTGACTTCACGGTTAGCGATCGCGCTTACGCACAATAATGATAAAGAGCGACGTATATTTTAATCGCCCTCTCGATCCTGTAGTATGTAACCCAGATCGGTGTATACTGATACTCAAAAATGCTAGATTGCACGCCCTGGATTTAAACAATCAGCTGACTAAGCTCGAACTATAATAGCCCGCAAACAAGCAACCACAATGCTATTAACTATCACTACTACCCATCAACCCGCCACAGATTTAGGATATTTACTCCACAAACATCCCGATAAATGCCAGACATTTTCCCTGTCGTTTGGTAAAGCACACGTATTCTATCCAGAAGCAACCGTAGAATGCTGCACTGCCGCCTTGCTTCTAGATATCAATCCAGTAGAGTTGGTTCGAGGTAAATCGTGGCAAGAGAGAACACTAGCTCACTACGTCAACGATCGCCCTTACGTCGCATCTTCTTTTCTCAGTGTGGCGATCGCTGAAGTATATAGAACCGCACTAGCGGGTCGCTGTAAAAACTTGCCAGAACTAGCAACTAAGCCTATTCCCTTAAGCGTACATATACCCGTTTTGCCCTGTCGTGGCGGTTATGATTTTCTGCGTCAACTATTCGAGCCGTTGGGCTATCAAGTAGAAGGACGAGTAATACCTTTGGAGGAAACGTATACCGAACGCTCTAACAGCATCTATATCGACGCGACTCTAATCAACACAGTTAGACTTAGTGACTTACTCAGTCATCTCTACGTTTTCATTCCCGTACTAGATGACGACAAACACTACTGGGTAGGCGAAGCAGAAATTGAGAAACTACTGCGACATGGAGAAAGCTGGCTCAACGACCATCCCATTCGAGATAAAATTACCCAGCGATATCTCAAACGGAGAAAACGACTGACTCGAATTGCTCTAGAACGATTGACTGAAGAAGAGGGTAACGATTTTGAGGTAACAGATACAGGAGATGATCGCCAAGAGTCAGCTATCGAAAAAGCAATTAGTCTTAACCAGCAGCGATTAGAAAAAGTTACCGCAATCGACAAAGAGCAGATCGGCAGTTTAGTAGTCACGTAGTTCGCAATCAGGTTAGCAGTTTGAAGCGATCGCTCCGCAACCTCAAACGAGAAGGCTTTCGCTTCATCTATACCCTTGATTCGGAAACAGAAATTCAGGCAGTAGAAGTAGAAAGACAGTTAATGTGGACTAACCGCAAACACGAACATGGTCCATTCGACATCATTGGCGACGTTCATGGATGCTGCGATGAGTTAGAGCGATTATTAGCAGAACTAGGTTATATAGCTAATTTGAACAACGGCACGACTAACCACTTCTGGGATTTTCCAACCTATTCCCATCCCGAAGGACGCAAAGCCGTATTTTTGGGAGATCTAGTAGACCGAGGTTCTAGGATATTAGACACTCTCAAGCTGGTACACAACATGATAGCTGTGGGTTCTGCTCTCTGTATTTTGGGCAATCACGAAAACAAATTGCTGCGAAAGCTCAATGGTAAGAAAGTAAAACTTAATCATGGTCTGGAAAATACTCTAGCCGAGATTGAAGTCATTCCTGAAAAACATCGCCAAGGGGTAACTGAAGAGATTCAGGCTTTCTTGCGTTCTCTGATTAGTCACTACGTTTTAGACAACGGACGCTTGGTAGTAGCTCATGCAGGATTGAGGGAGGAACTACAAGGTAGAGGTTCGGCATATGTTCGTAACTTCGCTCTCTATGGCGAAACTACAGGTGAAATCGACAGCTTTGGCTTGCCCATGCGCTATGAGTGGGCATCAGAATATCGGGGAAACAGCCTGGTGGTTTACGGTCACGTTCCCGTAGTTGAGGCGCAATGGCTAAATAACACTGTCGATATCGATACGGGCTGTGTCTTTGGAGGTAAGCTCACCGCGCTGCGCTATCCCGAACGAGAACTAGTTAGCGTGGAAGCGGCACGAGTTTATTGCGAACCTGTTAAGCCTTTAAAGGCTATATCTGATAACCTTAGCGTCCAGCAACAGCAAGACGATGTATTAGATATTGCCGATGTTACGGGCAAACGTGTAATTTTTACCAATATTCATCGCCAGATTACCATCCGCGAAGAACAGGCAGTTGCAGCACTAGAAGTAATGAGTCGCTTTGCAGTCAATCCCAAGTGGCTGATTTATCTGCCGCCTACCATGTCTCCCGTAGCTACTTCTAAATTATCTAACTTGTTGGAACATCCTCTTGAAGCTTTTGAATATTACCAACAGCAGCAAATCAAGACGGTTATCTGCGAAGAGAAACATATGGGTTCTCGTGCGATTGTTATTGTCTGTCGCGATTATCAAGTTGCTGTAAAAAGATTCGGTATCGACGATGGCAGTGTCGGGATTTGCTACACTAGAACGGGACGACGCTTTTTTGATCGCAAAGCATTGGAAACCGCATTACTAACTCGTCTCAATACGGCTTTAACTAATAGTGATTTTTGGAATAATCTAAATACAGATTGGGTTTGTCTGGACTGCGAATTGATGCCTTGGTCGGCAAAGGCACGGGAACTACTCAAGCAGCAGTATGCACCTGTAGGTGTAGCAGCAGAACGGGTCTTGAGTGCGTTGGTAAACTGTTTGCAACAGGCAAGCGATCGCAGTATCGATGTCGGTTTTTTACTGCCTCAGTATCGCCAGAAACGAGATTTAGCTGAAAGATATGTCAATGCCTATCGTCAATACTGTTGGTCTGTCAGTAAGCTCGAAGATCTCAAACTTGCACCGTTTCATATTTTGGCGACTAAAGGGCAAGTTCATACCGATAAAACTCACAGTTGGCATATGGAACAGATTGCAAAGATCTGTCAGAGTGACTCGGAAATCTTACTGGCAACTAACTACAAAGTTATCGCTCTCAACAACGAAGCCGAATGCCAAGCAGGTATTGAGTGGTGGGAAGAACTCACTCGTGCTGGTGGGGAGGGTATGGTAGTTAAGCCAATAAGCTTTATTGTTCGCAATGGTAATAAGTTAATCCAACCTGCGGTCAAGTGTCGTGGTGCGGAATATCTGAGAATTATCTACGGTTTGGAATATTCGTTACCAGAAAACTTAGCATCTTTAAAGCAAAGGGGGTTATCGAAGAAGCGATCGCTAGCATTGAGAGAATTTGCTTTGGGGATTGAAGCTTTGGAGCGTTTTGTCTCTGGTGCGCCCTTAAGACAGGTTCATGAATGTGTTTTTGGGGTGTTGGCTCTAGAGAGTGAATCGATCCGCGATTGTAAACAAGCAAAACCGAATTTTAACAACCTGCTTACTTAAAAAGTCAACTTTAACTAACTCTTTTTCCTTCGTCGATATTTTTATTTATCGCCCAATCGAGCGCTTATGAATTGTTTGTTGGTGTTTAGCCATCTTTTCAAATTGCAAACCGCAATGCTGACATTCACCAATTTCCCATTGTGAAGGAATTAAAAAAGAAGTGCCACAGTTGGTACATTGGGATAAAAATCGAAGTTGATGGCGATCGCAACCTCTCTTATTTTTAAACTGCCATTCAATCCGATGATAAGGTTCTTCTTTGTAACAAGTAGCACATAATAGAGTTGGCTTACATTGCATCGTAGTTCCCTTTGGTGGAAACATTAATCTAAGGCGAGGGACATCTACCATCACTATTTCAGCCAAAGCCTCTAATTCCTGTTGGGTGGGAAACGGGTTAAAATAAAATTTTTCCCACCTTGCTAAAACTGCACCTAATCCCGCTACTTGTCCCAGACCACTAGCAGCAGAAAATCGATTACCCCTAGCACGACGAAAACGACCTAAAAAGTGACTAATACTCTCTCTTTCAAACGGTTCTACTTTTGTTAGCCAATACTGGCTATGATTAATTTCTTCTTGCATTAGACCATTTCGTTGAAGACATCACTTGCTTTAAAATTTCGGAATCGACTTTTTGATGACCTTGACGCAAAGATCTAATAGCGGCTTTACGTAAAATCATGTCTAATCGACCAATTAATTTCTTCGTAACTGTTTTTAAAGTAGTAAAAGTTTTACCCTTAGCTAGATCGGATGGTTCGGGCAACTGTAAAACATCTCGTTCCCAAATAACAACCATTTGTTTAAATTCCTTATCATCTAGGCGATCTAACTCATATTCTTCCAAAAAACGATTTTCAACTTGTTCATCACGCTTAATCACTGCGTGCAGACGGTTTGTTGTACCTACTAACAAAACTGCTAAATTAAGCTCATCTTCATCATAAACGTGCCTGAGATCGGAAAAAGTCTTTTGTTCCAAGTGGTTAGCTTCATCAACAATCAACATTTCAACTTGATGAAGTGCCAAGGCATCCAAAGTTCTTTCTCGCAAATCGGAGATATTTCCGTTTGTAGGTTTATTTAATATCTTAAGTATTTTGATAAAAAATTCTCTAGAGCCACAATTTACGGGAATTTGAATATAAACTACAGGCTTGATTCTTTTTCCTTTACTAGGCTTAAATTTGTTATATCTCTCTGTAAAAGACTTACAAGTGACGGTCTTACCAGAACGAGATTCACCTACTAAAAGCCCCGTACTTTTGGACATTAGCAATTCATACATCCAGCTATGGCAATTTTTAACTCGATTCAATTCGAGATAAGGTTTACGACTGAGGCGTTCTATTTCTGCTTGAATTTCTGGAGAGGATGGTTCAAAGCCACCAAATTGATCGGCAACAGCTTGAGTGTTAGTCATTATTTAATTCACCTAGTCTTCTTCAAATAAGTCATCCATATACTGGACTTTTAATGGGGGTGGTAGTTCTAATTCTTCATCGTCTATGTCCAAATCTGTTACTTTTGGTTCAGAAATATTTAGTTTTTTCACCACTGATTTGACGAGATTAACTGTTTCATGGGCAGCTTGACGACGTTGTTGGCGATTTTTAGTTACTGTTTTACTAACGAATTCTTCTCGCTCTAGCATCGCTAGAATAGTTTGATTATTAACTTCTTCTCCCTCTTCACGAACTTTCCGTTTTGTGGCTTGATGATCTCTGAATGACAATCTTTTGTCCTCTATGCCCTGAGCGTGAGCGTAATCGAGAAACTTTTCTGTAGAGTCAGGTAGACGTTCGTAAACTAAAATTGTGGTAATATCTTGCGGATCGTACATTATGGAAACAATTTCTCCACCCATGCCTTTTAAATGTTCTGACTTATAAACCAGACTTTCAAAATTAATCGTTCCATACTGCTGAATTTTACGTCTTTCTTGCTTCATTAAAGCAATGTCTAAATCCCTTTCTTGGTATAAATAAGGCTCGATTAACAATCCTGCTTCCCAACGCTCCATCCGACTTTGATTTTTACTACGAGCATCGGTTTTTTGGTTATATTCATCAACTAGATAACGCAGCAAAATTTGTTCTAAGTCTTCAATTGTTAACAAAGCATTTTTATCCACATCTTTGGGTCTTTCTTGAACATTTCTACCTGTATAACCTGCTAATCCTCGTAGAACGCGATCGTTTAGACTACGAAAAAATCGCTCGACAATACCACCATCAGAAGATCTTCTTCTCAATGCACAACTAAACTCTAGTTCTACGGCTACCTGTTCGGTAATGTGGATCGAACGGAAGTCTTTTCCGCCATCGGTATAAAAGTAATTGGGTTTACCATAGCTAGTCCATTCATTTTTAAGTTGATATCCCGAACCATAGTATTTGGGCAAGATTGCATGACGTAAAGCTAAAGCATCAATATTAGAACTAGGTGCATCAAATCCCAAATAGAATCCCATCGGACAACGTGAATAGGAATCAATAATAATAGTTAACCAAGGACGATCCAATACTCCAAATTCATCAATTAACCTAATATCGAGTCTAGTATGGTCGCATTGCCAGACATCATTACTTCCCTCTACCTCAAGCTCTCTTCCATCGCGAGTCATATGGGTTAATCTCGAACCGACATAGCCAGCACTACGAGCTTGCAGTTTTTTCTGTTTGTCTTCAATAAAACGGTCTAAAATCCGATAGACAGTTTGATGAGAAGGATAATCTTTTTTCTTCAAACCCAGTTGTAAAGCTCGACCTTTAACTTTGAGAAATACTTGATGGCGAGTAATTCTTCTACCGTCTTTGTTGCCTTGTTTATAGGTTTCTCGAATAAAGTCTTCCCAATCTTCTCCAATACGATAATGACCTTTATCAGAACGGGTTTTGGTTAATCCCACTAATCCTTGCTCGCGATACTTCTTCAACAGTCTTTCTAGAGAGCGAATTGATATCCCTAATTTCTTGGCTGCTGCTTTTTTTCTCTTGCTGTAGGTAGCGCGATCGCATGGTTCGGTCAGACTTTGGACTATCTCCATTTTTAACCTGACATCATTGATCAGCTCGTTAGATGGCAATCGGTTTTTGATATTGGAGTGTAGATCTTCAAAGTTTTCGGTTAACATGAGCCGTACTGAGACTAACTGATTTCTAGTTCAATTAATTCAAAATTACTACTTTAATTCAAATAGTATCAAAATTTAGTCAAAGTTACGACATTTAATTTATTAAACTTTACCAGAAAAGAAAAACTTGCTTGGAAAAATATCCGACAAATAAATATTTAAACATTTGTATTTGCGACAAACAAAATGTGAAAGCAAGCTTTAAAAAATAGAGTTAAGAATATTGTATTAATAGCAGTAAAATGCTTACACAGAAGGCTGTATAGACTATTTGTTTTCACGACGCTAATTTGTTAAACGGGGACAATTACTATTACATTCTTTCAACATCTCCCACATCGGGAGAGTCGAAGCAACTCCGCCCGCTCAAACCTTTCTCTACAGATGCTTTTAGCTCCGTTTCTGCCAAGGGTAAAAAATACTCTCTTAAATAAATCAAAATAACAGCTAAATATAGGTTATTTTTGTTGGCTATGATTTGTAAAAGCAAGATTAAACAAAGGTTTGATTGTTTCTGTTGAACCCCCCAGGGATTTTGCCCGCGCTTAGGTTCGGCAGATTTGGTGGAAAAGTTCCCCATTAAGGGGTGAAAACGTAGCCACAGGACGATATATTCGTACCCCGAACATCATAAAATGATTCTTGAGTCGGAGCTAGACTTACAAACCGTTTGTTTCTATAAGGGCATATAAATCATAAGATTAAGATACGTATCTTATAGAATAGTTTGTAAGCTTGACTGATAAAGTGTTCTTCTCTTATCAATCAGCTCACTTGCTGGTAGCGCAAACTAGGCTATAATGAAAAACAACGAGATTTTTCGATATAGCTTTTTCCCAATCCACAACTAGAACACGGAATTGGCAGCAAACGTACTTTTCATCAACAAAGCTGTTCATCAAGAATGAAAACGCTTTGCTTAACTGAATCAAGCACTATGAGCTAGTAGCTACAAGGGTTCAGAAAGTAAGACCGTTTGATAAACAGCCAAACAACCCCGCATTTATCGCAATTCTTATTTAGAATTACGGCGCAAATTACTTTAATAATAAATTTTCTAGGTACAAAAAAACTATAAGAAATGTTTAAAAGCTACGGTCTACCCTGTGGTTTTTTGACGATTACGATAGGCAGTTAAAGCTAAATCTCTAGCTTGTATTTCAGATGTTCCTTGAGAAGATTGACGAGCGTATTCTATAGTAATACCTTCTTGATCGGTTTTAGATGCAATCGCATCACGCAAACGAGCATAACTCCAGCGATGGATGCTTTTGCGATAATTCTTGGCATACTGTTTTTGAGCTTTCTTACATCCAGGTGCTTTTGCTTCGGCTTTAACCTGAATTTCGCTATCTAGAATTTCCCTAACATTATCTAAATCTGGCAGAACAATACTGCTTACTCCATATTTAATTGCCATTTCAACTATTGCTTTTGCTAACAGGCGATCGACATACTTACCCAATTCCGATTCTCCAAAACGATTATCGGCAAATTTGGTTTGAGCTTGCTGTCTTCTACAATCATTATCTTGCTGTTGTTGTCTACGCCTGAGAAACAGTTCGTATTGAATATGCTGTTTAGCTTTTTTCCCTTTCTTCGGTTTCTGCTGAATAGGTTTATCTAATAGTTGTTTAGTGTCGCGACAAGCTATGATATCGCCATTAATTAAGTTCACTATTGCTACAGTTACTGGTTCTTTTAATCCGATACACACTCCTATCGCGAGCGAAAGATTTTGCTGAACTGTATGTTTATTGGGGCGGTTAAAATCTCTAAACGTATTTAAAAGAGATAAAGAAGTTTGATTTGCCAAAAGTTTTTGCTGCTGATTTTTAGACAATGATTTTACTTCCAGCCATTTGTCAATCTTTTGTTAAGTTTTATCAATTTTCTTCTGCCGAATTCTTTCTGTTCTTTCGTGCGTCCATAATTCAGTCTCTACCGAACAGTGAAGATACAAATTGCTTCTCAGCCAGGGTTTTTCAGAATATTCCCGATCTCCCTGTTTCCAAATTAAACTGGCGGAGCGAAGAGTTATCAATCCTGCTGGAATCTGCTTTTTACATTGTCTGTATAGCTCGAAGTCTTTATAAAAACGTTGAAACCAATGAAGTTGGCGATTGTGACAAAATACTTCAAAAGTATGTTTGGTTAAACCGTTGAATGAAACGCAAATACGTCCTCGCTCATTTTTTGACCAGTAAATGTCAGTGTTGGTATTGTAAGAAACAGGAAAAGGGATTGATTGTTCGCTTCTGAGCAGACGTGCCTGAAGCAGTTCCATTTCTTCATTTTGCGTAATCAAAGATTCTGCTTGGGCTAAAGCTTCTAGATACTCCTCCTCAGTCAAATTTCTTCCTTTAGGCAAACGAGCTTTAAGTTGCTTTTCTAGCTGTTCTATCTGGATTTCTTTCTTACGTCTGTATTGTTGATATTTTTCAGGATCTTCTGGCTGGTTAGCAAACTCAAGTTTATTTTTCAGGAGATAAACAACAGCACACTGCTGAATTAGTTTTTTGGCTTTTAAATGGGGTTTCTTCTCTTTGTCATAGTTTGTGGTTACTTTGTCGTATTTTTCTAGAAAATGATTAAACAAATCCTTGGAAACTTCTATTTCAGAATTTTTGTCTTGTTTGAGCTTATCGTATTTTTTCTCTTCGCGATATAAAATCTTTTTTGCTTCAGCTTGCAATTCAGTCAGGGTTAAACCAATTGACTCTAGTAATTCTGATTCACTTTTAAGTATGTTCAACCATCTTTTTTTGCCCCAAATTTTGTTTTTTTTCTTTCGCTGAACGGCAAACCAAAATTTGTAAATGTCTTTTACTAAAGTCTCAGCAGAAGTGCTGAACCTACCAGGCATCTCACTATATTTAGGTTGTTGCTTGAGTTGTTTGATAATTTTATCGATTGCCGTAACAGGAATATAACCTTGAGCTATCCATGCATCTAATTCTTGATGTGTTCTAATTCTTTCTAAAATTTCGCTAGAATATTTTGTTCTATCGTCAAGTTCCATAGATAGCAAAGAGTTTCTTCTGTAGCTTGTAGACGGCATTGAATGGTAATAACAGTCATATTTTTATCTCAATCAGAAGGCTTCAGTTCTGTTTCCCAATAGACACGAGTAGAAAAAAAAGAATTATTTGTATAGTCTGCGTTGTCAAGAATTAGATATTTCCATTGCCACTGCTTACTATTGGGATCGAAGGCATAAAAACGACCAATTATAGTTCCGCAATCTTCTGTTGCTTCACGACAAACACAAACTTTGTCTCCGTAAATATATATTGGAATATCTGCATTTTCAGGGAAGTTAATAGGAAGACTGGGAAAACTAGTTAAATAACAAAGATTACTATTTTTTGTCTGTGCTGGTTTCTGAATTAACTCTAAATTATCTGCCAGATACCCTACGAACAATGCAGTTAACAAATTAATGTCTTCTGATTTTTTCAACCCATACAAAGAAGAAATTTTAGCCTGCAATTTTTCAATGCCCAAATTTTCAGCAAGATTAGGCAAAGCCATATTCTTGGGCATATTGTTTTTAATATATTGATTCATGTTTATGTCAGCGATCGCTTGAATAACTTGCTCCAAGGATCGATAGGATAAATATACATAATATTAGCAATAATAGCAACATTTATACTAGTAGCAATAATAGCGTTATTGATTCGTCTAGAAAATCCTGTGAGAAAATGGGGTATAAGCGATATTGGTAGATAAATAGCGAGTGGTTGATAAACGTAGATCGTCTGAATATAAGGAATTGAGGGGATTTATTCCTAAATCACTGACTATGGAATTCAAAGCAGCTTGCAAGCAAGCGGGACAAAACATTAACGATACTTTAGAGGAAGCTGTCAAGGATTGGATCGGCAAGCAAGAAAAGTCTACGGAAAGGGGATCGCATAAGGTAGTCCCTTTTCAGAACAGTAGTTTTTTTCAAGAAGATTTAACTTTTTCTTCGCTACCGACGATCGCTACTGCAATTCAAGATACGCTCCAAAACGAAGAATGGGGTTTAAAACACCTGGCAAAAGATAGCAAAATTTCTGTCAGTAGGTTGAAGAAACTGTTATCAGGCGATCGCCCTAACGATGAAGAGATTGAGAAACTAGCTGGTTGCTTAGTTAAATTAGATGGCTTGATTTTTGATGGAGAAGAGTTAACTGATATGCGAATAGCTGAAGAACTCAAGCAGAGACAACTAGAAAGGTTGAAAAGAAGTCAAAGGAAACCAGAAGATTAGCAATTACACCGACATCAAGCGTTCTATTTTTGCTACAGCATCAGAAATAATTTCTGCCGATTGTTCTATTTCTTCTTCAGTGGTAAATTTGCCTAATCCTATTCTGAGCGAGCCTTCGATTAAATCTTCAGATAGATTTATAGCACGCAAAACATGAGATGGTGCTGCGACTCCAGAAGAACAAGCTGAACCAGTAGAAATAGCTAATTGATCGCGGATTCTAGAAATAATGGCACTATTAGGAATCTCTGGAATAGAAACATGAAGGTTTCCAGCTAATCGTAAGGTTAAATCGCCGTTGATTACTAGGTTAGGAATTTTTTCTAAAAGCAGATACTGTAATTTGTCTCTTAGTTGAGCGATCGCTTTTTCATCTTCTAGCATCTCTAACTGTCTCAATTGACAGGCTTTACCTAAACCTACAATTCCAGGAACATTAAGCGTTCCCGATCGCAATCCTTTTTGATGACCACCACCAAAAATAATCGGTTCTAAATGATGCCCTTTTCTGACAACTAATGCTCCCATTCCTTTGGGTGCATAGAATTTATGACCAGATATTGCTAGATGAGTAATTCCCCATTGTTCAAAATCGATTGGTATTTTGCCTACGGCTTGGGAAGCATCGCAAAGAAAAAGAATATTGTATTTTTGAGCTATCTCACCAATTTCTCGAACTGGGTAAATATTGCCGATTTCGTTGTTGGCTGCCATGACGCATAGTAGAGACAATCCTTGTTTGCAGATTTGTTCCAGGTGTTCTAGGTTCAGTTTGCCTTGAGAATCTACCTTGAGATCAATAAGTTCGGCTAATCCTTTTTTGGCGATCGCCTGGCAGGTATCTAATACTGCTTTGTGTTCCAGTTGGGAGAAAGCAATGCGAGGCTGGTAATTTTTATCGATATTCTTAAAAACAGTTCCTTGAATAGCGAGATTAATGCTTTCTGTTGCTCCAGAAGTAAAAATTATTTCTCTTGCCGATGCACCAACTAATTCAGCAACTTGATTTCTTGCTTTAGATACTGCTTTGGCTGCGCGATCGCCTTTGAATATTGAAAACCTATTTGATTGTTTGTTACTTATATAATACTAAATATTTTTTAGAATTTTATTCGCCCTTCTTTGAAGATAAAAATATTATTTTTTAATAAATCATTAACAAATCAATTATGCGCCAAAAACATAACAAACTCATTCGCGATCGCATTCCTGAAATTATCCACCAAGCTGGACAAGAATGTGAAATTAAAACCATGTCTCAATCTGAGTATTATCAAGCTTTACTCAATAAATTAGTTGAAGAAGCTCAAGAAGCAGCAGCAGCTAAACCAGATAATTTAGTAGAAGAATTGGCAGATATTTACGAAGTTATCGACGCAATACTTAATAATTTAGATATAGATAAAGATGTAGTTTTAGGCAAACAAGAACAAAAACGACAAAATAAAGGCGGATTTACTAAAAAACTGCGATTGTCATGGACTGAATAGATTAGTTTTGACTTTTTTGATAAATCCAATTTTGTTGAAATCCTTGAATCGTTGCTAAGGAAATTAGAGGTTTTACTGTGGCTTGGTAAGCATTATGAAGAATATTAAAA
The DNA here is from genome assembly GCA_965218645.1 of Waterburya sp. Taxonomy (GTDB): domain Bacteria; phylum Cyanobacteriota; class Cyanobacteriia; order Cyanobacteriales; family Xenococcaceae; genus Waterburya. Next base: position 3,989,781 of record OZ244627.1, read on the forward strand.
TCTAGTAAATCGTCTGCTTCACTTATCTTTAATTCTGCAATATAATCTTCAGCACAATTCAGCCATTTTTGCCGTGAATTATTCTGAGCAAAAATTTCTAACCCTCGATACTGTAATTTGACAAAATCAGTAAAATATTTTTCCGCAGGAAGATTATTAGATTTAGAAGAGTTAACAGATAAAGTTGTAGGGATTAAATTCCATAATTGATCGTGAGCTACAAACGACCAAGGCAAATAATGATCTAATGAAATATTATCTTTGTCTAATTCAATTTTAGAATAAATACATTTAATTTTTTGATGATTTAAAATCAGCTTCCAGTATTTGGTCTGCTTAATTAAAGCGTCTCTCTGTAGTGGAATAAATAATTTGCTAACTATATTAGGAATGTTAATATTTTTCGATTGCATATAATTCAACCATTCCCAAGACAACCAGCCTCGAATAATAGAGTAATTTTTAGCAATATATTCTATCCAATCTTGATGTAAAACGATGGCATTACAATCTCTTAGATTTTCAGCGTTAAAACAGGGTAGTGTTGCAAAAATTTTCTCAAACACTACAGGTAGTGTCGTAGCTTTTGTGTAATATCACTATCATTAGTGGTTGGCTGATTTTTTGCAACACTACCAAAAATGGTATTAAAAATGCAAAAAAGCGATCGCACTACGCACGTGCAATCGCTTTTAAATATTTAGTTTGAGAATGAAACAACTTCTCTTATGTCGATGGTTTCGTAGGGAATTCTTGATTCTTTATTTGATGAATCATGTAAGTTCTTAGTACATCGTTGATTAAGGTCTGATATCCTTTGATTTCTGGATTGTTTTTGGCTGTCTTACGAAGCCACTCTAGAGTATCAGTATCAACCCTGATGGATATTGCCTCTGTCGCTGGTTTCTTTTTCACCAATTTGGCATTATCAAAAAAGGCTTCATCCAACTCTAGAATATCGGAGAAGTCAATATCGCAATCGGACATTTCTAGCAGTTTTTTTTCTCTTTCTTCAAGAGACATATTAGGACTAAATTGACTGTTGTTCATATAGTTTTCTCTCTCGTTTACTCGCTTTTCTAGCTGAAATTAGCCTAACTTTTCCATCTCTATCGGTATGAATAATCACCACAATGATTATTTTTTGCTGAGTCATTAATATCAATTGTCCGACAGATATCTCTCTTATTTCTTTATAGTTAAAGCGGGTGTCTTCATAAGTTAATATATTAGGATCTTTAAAAACTCGCTTCGCTTGCTGAAAATCAATACCATGTTTGGTGATATTACTTTGATTTTTATCCTCGTCCCACTCAAATTCCATAATTAGAATATACATAATTGTATATACAAAATCAAGAAAAAGCGATCGCACTATGCACGTGCGATCGCTTTTCTATTTAAATTGATGAATAGAGCGATCGCTTTTCTATTTAAATTGATGAATAGAGCGATCGCTTTTCTATTTAAATTGATGAATAGAGCGATCGCTTTTTATTTATTCATTGAGTCAATAAAGTCACTGAAGCCACACCAAACATTTCATTGAATACAAATACCGAGCGGGGATTAACTAGCCCCGCTCATAGAAAAATCAATAGAAATGAGAGGTAAAATAGGCGTTGCATCTTTATGGGATGGTAAAGGCTGACTGGGGGAATAGGAGACTAGGAGACGCGGGGAATCATTAATCTTCTTCGTTCACAATCATCCCGCAGCTATGCAACGCCGAAAAACTTAACCCCTGAATTTATTGCTTCGGTTTGTGGATATAGTTTTATCCTTGATGCTTTATCTGTCGCAAACATTAATTGATTTGGTATAAGTTGTAATCTAGGATAAAATTTTAGAAGGTCAAAAGCTAAAAATCTCGCCAAAAGTCTTGAATTTATCAAAAATCAATCTTTTAGCGAGTTAAAGAACTTCAAAAAAATGCAAAATCAGCTATTCTTTATGGGTATTTGATTCATACCTGAAGTACAGACACAAGATTTTACAAATTTTGTCAAGCAAATTTAGTAACTGTTTTCTCAATAAGGGGCTGAGAAGCTACAATCGACTGTATAAAATCATCTACATTTCCTTTAGACAAATCTTGGAATCCATCTTTGAGTTTGTCTGCACCATCTATCAAGCTAATTCCTTCTATAAAAGCATTTAGATACTCTTTATCTTTAATTGCGATCGCCTGTATTCAATCTAATAATCTATTACTATTACCCAGAAACAGATTGCTAATGAAAAAATCAGTAATTGTACTAGATGGCGATCCAAACTGACATCGCTTAAGTTTGTGTAGGTAAAAAAACTTTTACTTCATAAACGAACTTTTTGATTTAGATGGTTGGCGCGATTGAGAGTCAGCGAACGAATCTTGTTGTTGACAGCAACCCCACATCAGGGAAATGCCGAACAATTTCATAATTTCCTACTGCTGCTTGACCCCGATCAGTTTATTTCTGACACCCTTAATCCAGAAATGCTCAGTCTAGATGATAGTCCTTGGTTTTTGAGGCGGATTAAAGAGGATTTAAAAGATTTTGAAGGGCGAAAGTTATTCAAAGAAAGGCATACCATAACAGTTCCTTTTGAACTGTCTGAACCTGAAAAGTTTCTGTATGATCGCGTCACTAAATATATCAACAGATATCTGGGCAAGACAAAAGGTAAAAAACAAGCGTCGGTAGCTTTAGCAAGAACTGTATTACAAAGACGTTTAGCTAGTAGTCTTAACGCTATTTTTAGCTCTTTGAAAAAAAGACAGAAGCGATTTGCCGATTTGTTGGAGGAGCTAAACAATGCAGTGATTGGGGGTGCAGAAGGCTGGGAAGACATGGAAAACTACGGTATAGCAAAAAAACAATGGCTAGAAGAATTTCTGGAATTAGATAACGGCATACAAGCGTGATGATACTTTTAGACGAGTATTTGAAAGAATTAAACCAGAAGCTTTAGAAAAGTGCCTAGATAGATGGCTTCAAACCATAATGGGGTCACTGAAAGGGGAAATTGTTCCTATAGATGGCAAAAGTCTCAGGGGTTCTTCTGACCGTAATCAAGGACAATCGACCTTGCATTTAGTAACGGCTTGGGCAAGCGAACAACGTTTGGTGTTAGGTCAAGTAAAAGTGGAAAACCATTCCAATGAAATTACCGCTATTCCCGCTCTGTTGGAATTATTAGACATCACAGGCGCGGTCGTTACTTTAGATGCGATGGGAACTCAAACCAAGATCGTTCAACAGATTCGGGCGAAAAAAGCTGATTATATTGTAGCTCTCAAAGCTAATCATCCCACTTTATTCTCTCAAATTAAGCAATGGTTTAAGGAGAAAAGAGCGACTCACTTGGCTCAAATTGAGCATGATTACTATACCTCGGTAGAAAAAGGGCATTATCGCACTGAAAAACGCTACGTTTGGGCTATTCCTCTGACAGCTTTTGACGGTCTTTATCAACAACAACAGTGGGACGGACTACAAACTATCGTCATAGTCGAACGCATTCGCCATTTGTGGAATGAAACCACCCATGAGATTCAATTTTACTTGACTTCTCTGCCATGCTATTCGCACTCACTGGAGCATCGAAAATCAGCTTCATTGGACTTTGGATGTCACCTTCAATGAAGATCGTTCTCGGATTCGCTCAGGTCACAGTCCCCGCAATTTCGCTCTCCTGAGATGACTAGCACTTAATACTCTCAATCAAGAGACAACTTTTAAGCGTAGTCTTCGCCAAAAAAGAAAACAAGCTGCAATGAACAATGATTACATGGTGACGGTTCTCAATGCCTTCTGTCAAGCCTGATTTAGATGAGCTTACCCTGGCTTTCCCCCATGAGTGACACAGAGCCTATCGGCTCAAAGTCCCTTCGGGACGCTGGCGCGAATGCGCCGTTCAAGACAATGGTGTAATTTGTGGTAAGTTACTCCCAATGAGTCAGAAGCCATTTGATATATGTTTTTTCGCTTACTTTCTCGAAGTCAACGCAGCTGCTGGAGCTTGCATCCAGCAGAACGTTGACCCAATAATCCCCCTAAATAGTGTCTGAATTCTCTTTTTTGCGCTTTTGTTCTCAACAAAATCGTCAAACCTTTTACACCATTTATCGAAGCAAGGAGGCATTGCTGTGGGAGTAGTTTCTCTCATGATGGCGATCGCTTATAAGAACGATGTGAAAACTAATTATCATACGTATTTTACCCTATTTTAACTTTGAGAATTGTTTAAGTCCCGTTAAGAGCTAATTCGTAAACAAAAGATTAAGCTGTAAATCTTCGTGTCATTAGACGAATCAATGAACCGTAGATCATCGCTGTACTCATGTCTGTATCTAGTTCATAGTCTTTGCTTAAGCGTCTAAAACGATTTAACCAACCGAAGGTTCTTTCAACAATCCATCGCTTCGGTAAAATTTCAAACTCCTTTGATTTTCTTTCGATCACTTCTACTTGAACTGAATCACCACAGACTTGTTTGACTGCCCGAGCAAAATTTTTTCCTGAGTAACCTTGGTCTACCCAAACTACTTTTAATTTACTTAATTTCTCTACTGCTTCATGTAAAACAACTACTGCCCCGAGTCGTTCTGAGCCATTGGCTTCGGTCACTAAGACTCCGATTAGTAGTCCTTGAGAATCGACTACGATATGCCGTTTACGCCCTTTTACTTTTTTGCCACCATCAAAGCCACAGACCACCCCCTTTTTTCCGTTGTCTTGACTGATTGAGAATCAGCGATCGCAACAGTTGAATTTATGTCTCTTCCTTGGTCTTGTCTTATTTGTGAGCGTAAGCGGTCGTGAATTTCTTGCCATTTTCCTCGTCGCTGCCATTTCTGGAAATAACCATATACAGTAGTATATGGTGCTAAGTCATGAGGTAACATTTCCCACTGACAACCTGTTCTTTGAACGTAAAAAATTCCCTTGAGAATTTCTCGTAAATCTACTGTTCTGGGATGTCCAAAACCTTTTGGTTGAGGTATTAATGGTTTTAATATCTCCCATTCGCAATCACTTAAGTCACTCGAATAAGGCTTTCTTGTCGGTGTAGCAATTTGAGGGAGGCGACTCATTTTTATAGGTTTATTCAACATCCGCTAGCTTACCGTCTACTGAATCTTACTTTTTTCTCTCTTTAGATTCTCTTTACGAATCAGCTTTAAGAGTTCAGAGTTTTTTACTTTGAATTTCAAGAGATTTACCAGTCTTCCGTCAGCACCCTTTTAGGTTGGTTATTTCAGGTCTGTTGCCTGACCTATCCGTCAAGTTATACCAACTGATGGCTTTCCTCTGGGATTTCTCCCTCGACGGCATTCGCTTCTGAAGACCTCCTACGCCCGCTAAGGGATTGGTAGTTGTCTTGCGATTTCTCTACTTTGAACGTGGAAGATAGTTCAAAGACCCTATCGGAGTTATCCTGTTGCACACGGTATGGAGACGATTAACTTAGGACTTTATCTTTACTCCGAGGCTAGGTGTCCTCAAATAAGGCTGGTAATGACCTTATTCCTGTTGTCCATCACCCGTATCATTCACCTTTCGGGGTTACGATGTCACGAAGCATGAGATAAATTCACTGTTCGTTGTCCTTATTAATCTTGCCCTTGCCTACCTTTTGGTTTGTGACTACCTACTCGGTTTCGGCTTTTCCTTTCGCTGTGCGACCCTTTAATTACTCAAAGTGCCGTGAGTGGATGGACACAGGCTGTTGGACACTTGCCTGGGGAGATTTTAAGAGTCTCCCACTCTACCGTGCGCCTTTCAGGTCGCACATACCATATCATCGGCGTACCGAACAGAGGTATGAATATTTTCTATCCCATTGAGGGCGATGTTAGCTAAAAGTGGGCTTGCCACGCCACCTTGTGGTGTTCCTTGTTCTGGAAATCCTACATTTGTTCCTGCTTTGAGACATCTGAAGATACCAAGCTTCAGCCCTGATGGGGCGATTAGGTTTTCCATTATTGAGGAGTGACTTATTCTGTCGAAGCATTTCTTGATATCCAGTTCGATGACTCGTTTCTGTATACCATTGCTTTGAGAATTCAAGTTATGGAACAGAACTTTCTGAGCATCGTGCGTCGAGCGTCCTGTTCTAAACCCATAACTTCTGGCATGAAATGTTGCTTCGTGGGATGCTTCTAGGGCGTACTTTGCGAGGCATTGCCAAGCTCTGTCACTAATTGTCGGGACTTTTAGAATGCGTTTTGTTCCATCCTTTTTGGGAATGGGAATTTCGCGCAACCCTTTGTGTTTCCATCCATTAGCTTCTAACCTCAGTTTTTCTTCGAGTTCAAACCTTTCCTTAAATGTAAGGGCTAGTTTTCCGTCGATTCCCGCCGTTTTTTTGCCGTTATTTAGCTCAGTTACTTGACGTATTGCCAAGAATCTTGCTGCTTGAGAACGTAGAATCAGTTTTTGCAGTGACCTTGCTTTTGCTTTATCTCCTGCTCGAACCGCTTTATACACTCGTTTTTGTAGGCGGAGAAGATTCACCTGAAATTTCTTCCAGGGTAAAAATTCCCAAGATTCACTACTAATCTGATTAGTGTGTCCAATTATGCTTTCCTCCAATTTGTGTGTTCTAAGTTCCTCAGACCAGTTACGGTCTGTCCTACCCGAATCAAAGGAATTAATCCTCTCGTCTGGTCTACCGTAAATACAACCTATTTACAGACCTCCGATCTGTTGATTGATTGTTCTTTTAGGCGTAGCCATTTCAACCACCTGAATCCCATACTCTTTGCCAATGTCGAATCCATAACTTGGCGGGATACGTAGCTCAGGTAAGATAGGATTAAGATTTACATCTTTGGTTGTCACATCCTTCTAACTCTAGGTTGCTTTTTTAGGCTCTGTTTCACCGTGAGAACTCCCCGTTAGCGTCAGTGTGCGCTGTGAATACGCTCTGGTTACGCCCTATTCCCAGCTTCGACCTCCCGAATTCCGAGTCGGGTCATCGTGGGTAGATTGGGAGTCACTTGTGAGTTTCAAGGGAGGGGTTTTCACCCTCATCAACTAATCAGTTATCATCTAATTTGTTAGTTAGAAGCCATGATTTATGTAGGTTTTTGCCTACTTTCGTCATGAACGAACCGCACGAATTCCGAGTCTACTCGGCGTGGGCAGATAAGGAGTCACTCGTGAGTTTCGGGGGGAGGGCTTGCACCTCCATTAATCGAACAGTTATCATCTAGTTATTAGCTAGAAGCCATGATTTATATGGGTTTTATTCCACTTTCGTTAGGAACGAATCGTACGTAAAACCGACTTGTTAAAGATGTGTTGACGATCAACAATTTCGACAGGTAAATTGCGATCGCTATCGGTTGTGAGGCATCTTGTTTCTGCAAACTTGAGTCAATAATTGACATCTAATTGTTTAAATGAATTAAAAATCTAAAGATAAGAAAACTGACGCAATCTTACCACAATAGGGATTACAAGGTACTATGTCTATTTAAAATATGTGGAGCGTTAGATTGTAATTAAAAGATTAGAAAATTGACACTTAATTCTTTAAAACCAAAAACTCCTTTGAAAAAAATTGACATTTAATTCTTTAAATCGGATTTCAGTTTATTTAGTCACAAAAAAAGCTACAAGCTTTATGATGCAGTGCTTATAGCTAATTCTGTTTTATGACACTAATTATTTAAAACTGACAAATAAAGCTTTAATGTACATTTGGGGTTGGCACTAATCAACAATGTAACGACACAGTGCGATCGCCTTAATTGGTTAGCCTTAGAGGGGAATTACGGCTCTTTGGTGTATCTTCTAGCAAACAATAGGGACGACTATAAGAGAGGGGGGACTCTAATGAATGCTGTACCAAAAAATCGGGATTACTCATAATTTTTTCAGTTGCTCCATCATAAACAATCTGACCTTGACTTAAAACGACAGTGCGATCGCAAAGTTCTAAAGCTAAGTCTAAATCGTGGGTTGCCACTAGTTGAGTTAAAGATAAGTTTTTTAATAGCTCGATCAGTTGACGACGAGAACGAGGATCTAACTGTGCTGAAGGTTCATCTAAAACTAATACTTGAGGTTCCATAGCCAAAACTCCAGCGATCGCAATTCGTTTTTTCTCTCCCCCCGATAAATTTTCGGTATTTCTTGATCCATAATATTCTGAATCAATATCAACCATCATCATTGCTTTTTTAGCTCGCTGGCTTAACTCTTCATCTCGCCAGCCACGGTTTTTTGGACCAAAAGTGACATCATCCCAAACTGTAGGCATAAATAGCTGATTATCGGGATTTTGAAAGACTAAGCCGACAAAATTACGAATATCGCGCAAAGTATCTGAATTTATGAACCATTCACCCACTTTTATCCTGCCTGTTTGGGGCAGAATAATTCCGTTGAGGTGTAATTGTAGAGTTGACTTGCCCGAACCATTAGCACCAATAAGTGCGACTCGTTCCCCCGCTTCGATGGCTAAATTAATATCGTTTAAAGCTTTAGTTCCATCAGGGTAAGTATAGGTAAGATTTTCAATGATGATTGGATTATGGTGCATTAAAATTTGAGCGATTAATTTTTAGGTAGGGTGGGCAACATCCAGATTTGACTTGATAACAAACTCAAAAATATTATTGCCCACCTAAAAAACGCGATTCTCTTCCAAAGATGCTGAATTTTTCACGAAGCAGTAGGGTGGGCAACACTTAGATTTAACTTATATAACGTACTCAAAATATTTTTGCCCACCTTACCAAGTAGCTGCTTTATCAGGTACTACCATTGCGGTAAATAAATAGCTTGTCCTAGTAGTGCTAAAGCTGTGGTCAAAGTAATTACAATTGCATCACTTCGTCCGCCAGATGGTACTTTTTCAACTACAGGTACTCCCTGATAACCACGGGCTTGCATTGCTTGATATACTCGTTCTCCGCGTTCGTAAGTACGAATAAATAAAGTACCCATCATGCTGCCAATGATCGCCCGTTGCCAAACACCACTATTAGATAGGTTACGAGATGCAGCAGCCTTACGCATTGCCTGAAACTCTCTAATTAAAACGCCGATATAACGATACATAGATGCTAAAGTGGCAACTAACAGGGGAGGTACTCGTAGGGCAGTCAAAGCATTAAGCAGGGCTGGGACTGAAGTAGTAAGAGTTAGTATGTTTAGCGTCAGCAAGGATAGTAAAGCCTTGATCGTGACACTCCCCAAAACAGTTAAGCCTTCTGTAGTAATTCGTAGTATTCCCCAAGACCAAAGAACTTCACCGCCGTCTCGAAATAAAGTTCCCAGTAGTACAGTCCCGATAAAAGCAAACTCAACGGCAATTCTTTTGAACAATACTTTTTTGGTTACGCGACTGAAAAAAACTACACTTAATACTCCCAACCCGTAAATTGCCCAAGTCCACCAACGTCCATTTGGAGTTAGGGCGATCGCAAATACCATAAGTAATGTACACAATAGACGAGTACGGGGAGCGAGAGAATGCCAGAGAGTAGCTTGTTTGCTATCGATGTCTAAACGAAACGCCCCAAGATGTAGCAATAGCACTCGCTTACTTCCTAATTAATTTAATTTGCTCGTTCGTCACTCTTCTTGATGAGAAGAAATGTTGTTATCGATAGATGAAGGGGATTTTTTGACCACTAATTTACCAATTCCCCAAGCTAAACCAAAAGTAGCCAGTGTTCCAATTAACCCTGCCATAGGTGTAGCAATTCCTTTGGGTACGCCTTTAAGAGAGTATTGATCGAATACTTGAGCAAAAGGCAATTTGTGGGCTGGTGTATCTTCAGCAGCGCGATTTCCGAACTTTAAATCTTGGGAAACGCGATCGAGTCCATCGGGGTTTGGGCTGGCAAAAGGAGAAACAAAAATGGCAATTAATAGGGCAACACCTAAGCCAATAAGAATAAAAGCGAAGTTACGATCTGGATGTTTATTACTCATAAATTTAAAATTTTATTTAATTAGATCTAAATCAACGCTGTACTAGTGGACGAGAACGAGATAATTTGTTTTGGCGAGGATCGTAAAGCAAATCTGGTCGAGTCCGCCAAATAAAGCTAACTACCGCCAAGGTAATTAATGCTTCACCGATGCCAATTAGCAGATGCCAAAATGCCATTGCCGATATGGCTACGTTTAAAGGAACAGTTCCTGAGAGGGCTAGTTCTATAGCAGCTAAAATTGAAGCAATAAATACGCTTGTCCAAGCACTTACGGCTGTAGCGATCGCCATCCCGCGCCAGCTATCACGACCGATCGCCGAGCGAATTGTCCGATAAAGGTAGTAACCGCCAAAAGTGCCGATTAACCCCATATTGGTAATATTTGCTCCTAATACGGTAATCCCACCGTCTTGAAAGAAAATCGCTTGGACGATAAACACTACGCTGACTACCAAAGTACCCGCCCAAGGACCAAGTAAGATTCCCGCTAACGTCCCTCCGAGTAAATGACCAGAAGTTCCTCCCGGTATGGGGAAATTAATCATTTGAGCAGCAAAGATAAAAGCAGCGCAGACTCCCATAATGGGAACTGTCCGCTCTTGATATTTCGCCTGTACTTGATTTAGGGCGACGATAATTAGGGCGATCGCAATAACCCAAGTCACTAAACTAACTGGCAGGTTTAAAAACCCATCTGGAATGTGCATTGCCAAGGATGGCTGCCAATTCCAAAATAACCAGTTACCGAAAGATATAATAGATAGCACAATACTAATTATTTGTATTTTGTGAATTTTGGCAATATTTCTAGTTATTGCTATTTCTTTTGTAGATTTTAAGTATTTTTATCGAGTAAAAGCAATCCTATGGGGGGGTATTTTGGCGATCTCTACTAAAAGATTTAATTTTTTGTCTATTCCCTATTACTTATTACTTCCGCGCAGCGGTATTAGTTAGGAGCTTTGTCTGAATTTTCGCTGGAGTTCAAAGCAGCAGACTAAGATAATTGCAGTCAACAAAGGCAGTAAAAAACGAATTGCTCGATATGCCAAAAGTGAACCTAAAATATTGGCTGTAGGAATTTTGGGCAACAAAAATACAATGACGGTTTCAAATATGCCAATTCCACCAGGAATATTACTTAAAATTGAGATCGTCATACTAAATAAGTAAATACCAAAAAAGCTCAGGTAAGATTTACCTACATAGTCAGGAATTAGGCAATATAAAACTGCTGCTGCCGACCCCCAATCTAATGATAATATGGCAATTTGAGATAGAGAAATAGCAAGCCTAGGAAAACGAATTATCTTTCTGCCAATTCTTAAGCGTTTTCTACGTCTGCATAAAAATAAATAAATTCCGATTAAGATTAAACAAACAATTCCTAGATAGCGAATTAATGAGATATCAAAACTTATAGATTTAGGCAGCTGTAGGGGATTAAAAATAAATGTTAGACCACTTAAGGTTAATATTCCTAGCCAAAAAGTAAGATTACCTAAAGCAATTATTTTGGCAATGTTTTTATTTGGGACACCCCAGATAGAGTAAAAACGATAGCGAATTCCTCCGCCAATAAGTAGAGTAAAACCTGTAGTGTTGCTAACAGCATAGGTGATAAAGGTGGTAAATAAAATTCGCTTAATACTTAAATAATACTGGAGATGTAGAAAAGCAATTAAATCATAACTACTAATTACTAAATAATTGAGAATAGTAAAAGCGATCGCACCATATAATTGGCGATCGCTTATCCTAGATAAGCTATCTAAAATATCATCCAGGCTATATCGCCCTAATTCTCGGTTGAGTATGTAAAGACAGAAAATCAGCAACAGAGATCCCAAAGCAGGATACAGCCAACGAGTCAGGCGATCGCGATTCATTAATTAGTTAAGATCATTAACAGGCACCTCTTAACACTTGGTTGATTTCAGTAGAAATAACTAAAAAAGAAGAGGGTTATTGAGCAAATCCTTGTAAATATACTGTTGTTATTTATGGCAATAAACAGGATGATAATTCTGTTCACTAAATAAAATAGTCGAACACAAAGTTTTTTTGTTTTTTTGCTGTTAGCCTAGCCAAAAATAAATATTGCTCTTCGTAGCTAGCCTAACCTAATAGTCTTGCTCCAAAACCTAGCTTTAGGGCTAGGTTTTTTCTTGTCAGAACAATATTGTAAATTGTAACCCTGCAAATATAAAAATTAACTCAATTACAACCTTAATTAATTAGAATCTCCACCAATTGTGACATTTTTAATTCTTAAGCTAGGTCCACCACAGCCCACAGCCAGACCAGATTGACCTCCTTTACCACATCCTCCAGACTCGTCCCAAATAAAATCATCTCCAATTGCTTCAATATTAGCCAGAGTTTTGAAAACATTACCAGAAAGAGTAACGTCTTTGACAGGTTCAGTTAATTCTCCGTTACGAATCATCCAGGCTTCCCCTGCACTAAAGATAAATATTTCGCCATTCGTCATTCCACCCAACCAATTGCGAGCATAAACTCCCTTAGAGATTCCTGAAAATAACTCTTTTACTGGAGTACTTCCTCTACCTATCCAGGTGTTAGTCATCCTGACTATTGGCGAGTAGTGGTAGTTAAGACAGCGTGCATTGCCTGTGGGTTTCTCTTCTAATTTACCTGCGGTTTCTCTAGAGTGGAGTCTACCAACTAAAATTCCATCTTTAATTAGTTGGGTAGTGGTAGCGGGAGTACCTTCGTCATCATAATAGTAGCTGCCTCGATGAATATAATTCTGCTCAGATCCCCTGGGTGCAGCACCATCAAATATTTGTAAATCATCTGCACCAAAACGTTTTCCTATACTCATTGTTTCGAGTAAGTCAGGATTTTCATAAGCCATGTCTGCTTCAGATAAATGTCCAAAGGCTTCATGGACAAACAGTCCTGTTAAAATAGGATCGATGACTACGGTATAACTATCTCCTTTAATTTTGGGCAAGGACAAGGCATCTACCGCTCTTTGTGCCGCGCTCTTTACCTGTGAGTCTAACCCAATTAAATCTTCGTAAGCCTGACGCGAACCAGTTGTTTCTCTTCCTGTTTGGATTAGCTCTTCTTTTCTAGCAGTAGCCGAAAAGCGCATTTCCATATCTGACCAGGATTGTTCAATGACGCTGCCTTCAGATGTAGCGATAATTATCTTTTGGGAAATATCACTGTAGCCCACGGTAGTAGTAGTTAGACAGTCATCATAACCACGTAGTAAGTCATTATAGCGATCGCATAATGCTTTTTTGTCTGCCAAAGGTATTTCACGAGGATCGCTGCCTTTAAGGGGAATTTGACAGACTGCCTGTACAGGTTTAACTGGGGCGAGGATAGTTTCTGAATCTCCTACTATTCTCGCAGCAGCAGTTGCCTCTTCAATTCTGGCTACTAAGGTTGTTAAATCATCGAATGCTGCAAAACCCCAACCACCGCGATAGCAGGCGCGAACTTGACCTCCCAAAGCAATACTCTCGCTGAGGGTTTCTATTTTATTGCTGCGGAGAAAGATGTTTGTTTCTTCTGCTTGTTCTAGGCGAATAGTCAAAAAGTCAACGCGATCGCTATAGACAGCAATCAGTTCAGTTAATCGGTTTTTGTGTTCAGCAAATAGCTTAGACATCACAATTTTAAATAGGCTTAAGCTTAAAGTTTACCGCTTTTTCAAGCTCGATAAATTAAACCTAATATTTAACAGCTACCTAAACCTTAATTTTGTAGCAAAGGTAAGCATCGATCTAGTTTTTCATCTAAATACAAAGATTGAGGATAATTAATTGCCAAATCCATAGCTTCTAAAATGATCGCAGCATCACTTTCTTTGGTGCAGAAAGAATTAACTCCCAAAGAATACAAAAGCTCAATTACTTCTGGATGTTGATAATCACTCCAGTGAATAAAACTTGTTTGGGGCGAGATAGCTTTGATTAAGACCAAGTTATCAGTATCAGATTCTTGTTCAATATCAAAAAATAAGACATCAATTGTCATCTCACCATACATTAAAGAAAATACCTGTTCTGAATTATCTAGTAAAATTACCTGAAGATTTGGTCTGGCAACTTTTATAAGTTGATTTAACTGTTGTCCTTGTTGTCTATGGGGTTCAATTATGATGACATTTAATGATTTAAATGATGATGGTTTTGAGGATAAAATATCATTTAGCATAATTTTTAAAACGTATATTTTGCGTATATTTATTTAGATATTATTACACGTTTTATTTATGCTTAAGTATTTTTACGGTCAATTGTTTAAAAGTTGATACAATTGCCTCTGTTTTTAAAGTTTGTTTAAAGATTTGATCTAGGTATTTAGACGCTAAAGACAAAATAGTTAATTTAAAATATTTAAATTAATAGGCATATTCTTTACATTCTGTTACAGTAGTGAGCGTAATTAGAGTATCCACTTTAAGACCAACTCAAAATTGCTGACAAATTTTTTTTGTAAATTAAGCCCATTTTTGATCATGTCTATCAATCCAATCAGAATTAATGGCGAAAGATCGTTCGCTGTAGAAAAGCTGCCAAAAATTTTCTTAATACCTAATAAAAATAGCCGATTCTTGTGTCAGCTAGATTTTATAAATTCTCAACAATGGTTGTTGTTAGGTATTATCAGTACTATCTGTTTAGTTTTTATTATTGGTTCTTGTACTTGGATTGCTTAAATAAAGGTAATAAGCAAATATTTGAGTTGCCAAGCTATTTACTATCCTAGATAGCTAGCGAAAAAATAAACTAGAGGCGCAATAGCGATCGCAGGTAAAAAAGAAGCAACGCGAATTTTAGTTATTTCTAATAAGTTACAGCCGATTGCCATAATTATTAGACCGCCAATGCCCGTAATTATTAACAAATAGGGATTATTACTAGGATCGGGAATAGTATCGGCTACTAAACCAACAATTAAAGACAATCCGCCTTGATAAATCCCAATTACTAAGATAGAAAAAGCAACTCCAACACCATAAATATTAGCCAGAGCAATAGAAATTATTCCATCCATAGTTGCTTTTAAAGTTAATAGAGTATTGTCGCCATTTAGACCGTTGTTAAAACTGCCAATAATAGTCATTGGACCAACACAAAATAACAAACTGCTAGCAACAAAACCTTCGGTAAACAATCCTTTGCCGCGAAACTTTTTCTTCAGCCAATTACCAATATTGGTTAGTTTTGCTTCAATTTGCAACAATTCTCCCGCAACCCCTCCTAACACTATTGCCAGTAGCCCTAAAATTGCGCCATCAATGCCTCCAGACTGAACTTTGTCCATGCTATTTGCCATAGTTAAACCAATCCAAATAGTCAACAAGCCAATGCCTTGAGTAGTGATAGTTTGTATCTTAGGAGAAAGGCGATCGCTGAGTAACAAGCCCAAACTACTCCCTAACAAAACGGTAATAACATTAATCCAGGTACCGCTTGTCTTCGCCCAAAAGTTTAAATTCGCAATCAAGTAGATTGATAAAATAACCTTCAAATATATAGTTATATAAGCCTAGGTAGATTATCATACAATGAAGCTTTAACGGTAATAAATAAGGCTATCATTCCTGTTCTGCTAGTACGGACAATTAATTATTGACGGCAGTAGTAACAAGTTTTAATACAATCAGTTTAAATCGCTCAAACAGCTTTTCGCTAAACATTTACTTTTGTGATTACTTTTAGCACAGCTTGTGCAGACAAAAAGAATATGCTGATTTGTCATTGTTCTGTGTTAGTTAAACTACCCTTAAGTTTCTTGCAAGCGACGACGCTGTAGCCATAATCCTGCAATCAGTCCCAACGATAATATTCCAGTGAAGTAAAGTAAGCCGACAAATCGTACTGATAGCGGCGGAGCAATCCCTTCTACGTCAATTTCCCTTGATGCTAGCAATGGTTTAAATTGCCGACCATTTGATTGAGGCGATACTTGCACCTCAATCTTGTGGGGTGCGCCGTCAAAAAGCTGCTCTTGCCACGATAACACTCCCTGGGCATCAGGAATACCTTGATGAGCGAAAGCAACCCAATTATTTTCCAACTGAATAGACTTAATGGCAAAAATCGCATCACTGACAGGTTGATTCGTTTGACTATCCATGAGTTTTGCCTGAAACGAAGCCATCTGACCAACCGCAGTACTATCATCTCCAGTCAATTCTAATTTCAATCCTTGGGACTGCACTAAGCTAGGGTTGTCCGTTATGGGCGTTTCTTCACCCATTGTCATGCTTCCCTTTGCTTGGACTAATTCAGCACTCAGATTAAAGAAAAACAGGGTAGCGATCGCCAAGACAGTTACGCCACTCAGTAGCAATCGAACTCGTCGAGGTGCAATTTCTCCAGCCTGGATTGCTTGACGACCACCGATAATCCATCCGCCAACAAAGCCAATCGCCAGTAACACAATCAAAACGAATGGGAAATAGCGAAATTTAAGCGGATTTTCGGGAACTTTTAAAGTTAATTTTTGAGCGATCGGCGCAAAAGCATTAGCTATAATTGGAGAGACGGTAGCTTGTAATTGGTAAGTTCCTCGAATAGGAAAAACCTGCTGGATTTGAAACTCACCTGTTGGTGTATCTCCTTCAATATCCAATAGCTTCGTTCCTTCAACAATTGGAAAATCTGTCGTAAACCAAGGAGTTGGGGCAGGAGTCAGAATTTGTAGATGATATCGAGCATTTTGCAAGGGCGCACCCGCTGCATCTCGCGCTTGAAACTTTAGTTTTACAGGTGACTTATACTGCCCCGATCCTAAATATTCTGTTGCTTCGGCTTCTAGGGGAATTGCTTGAGTGATGGGTGGCTCTGTAATTAACTGTACAGAAGCTTGGGGTGATTGAGAAAATCCCATGATTGCGTAGAATGCGATACTGAATGCGCAAGCCAAGCCTACTAACGTAGACCATTTAAATTTCGACAACATAATGAAAAACTCTTGTTAATAATGAACTCAAATATTAATGACAACTAACACCCATTGTGTGATGTCGAAGGGAATGAACTGCATCATGAACAGGAGGATAAACACTGAAATAAACTAGCCAGATAATCAGCGACCACAGCGCAACGTAGAGGATTGCTTGGGCTGGCATCGACAAAACGAACTGTTCGGTTCGTTGCCATCGTGAAACTTGCAGGGAATTTCTCATTCTGTACCTCGCAGATGAAACAGTGTGGAATAGACATCGGCGGGCATTCTGGCTCAGAAAGCGCGATCTCTTTCATTACAGTTGCGGGACAGCGTTGGACTTAAATCAAACTTTCCCCGTTTCCTCTGGCGACTGCTTCTCGCGCAGAACCGATGATATTGTTCTGGTATTATATCAATGTTGAGGAACACAAAAATATTAAAGAGTCAAAAACTTAATGTTAATCGCTATACGACTGTCTCAAAACATTGCCAACACCAATAATTTAGGAGACAGAACAAGGTGTTCAATTTTTACTTTAGTCTTTAGTGAGGCTAATGTAAGATATATTTTGGGAATCGGATTAGCAAATATAGAAGAATAATATCAGGAGATAGCTTTGGATCATAATCAGCCTGAAAAGTTAGCAGAAGTTTTGAAGGTGGCGCGTTCTGTCGCCTGGGGAGCAGCAGATATTCTGAGCTTCTTTTATCATAAAGATACTTCTGACTTGGATATAAAAGACAAAAAGGATGGTCCAGTTACTGAAGCTGACATGGCTGCCAATAAGTATATTCTAAGTCGGTTTAAAGAAGAGCTAGGTACAGAAGATTTTGGTTATCTGTCCGAAGAAACTTTTGATGTCAAAAAAGCCGAACCAGTTGACCATGATTGGGTTTGGATTATTGACCCCTTGGATGGTACACGAGATTTCATTGACAAAAATGGTGAATATGGGATGCACATCGCTTTGGCTTATCAAGGTCGCCCTGTAATTGGGATTGTAGCTATTCCTGAAGCCGAAAAAATTTATTTTGCCTCAAAAGGCAAAGGTACTTTTGTAGAAACTAAAGATGGTACGGTTACACCCATCAAAGTATCTGAACGTAACACTATTGAGAATTTATATTTAATCGTTAGTCGATCGCACCGTGACGATCGCTTTCAGCAGCTAATCGATCGCTTGCCCTTTGCAGGTAAGAAATATATGGGTGGAGTTGGGGGAAAAATTTCTACCCTTCTAGAACAAGAATCAGATGTTTATATTTCACTCTCAGGTAAATCAGCAGCCAAGGATTGGGATTTTGCTGCACCAGAACTAATTCTTACCGAAGCGGGAGGTAAGTTTACCTACGTTAATGGCGAACCTGTTTATTATAACCAGGGAGATGTTAAACGCTGGGGTTGTATTGTCGCTACCAACGGTCACTGTCACGAAGAACTTTGTACCAAAGCTAGTGTCATTATCGATGAGATTGATAATGGATGATATGTTTGGTTAGGCTAAATATAGGGACAGTAGCAGGTAATTTTTGCTCTTTGAATTTAGTCAGAGATTATCTTGATCGCGCTTGACATAAAGGATTTATCCGCAACTACTTTAACGTCTCAACCTATAGTTCGGTTGCTATAATTTCTTGGAGTAAGCTAAATATCTAGAAAAATATTCTTGATGAACAACGGTATTGATTCAAATACTATTTATCCCGATCTAAAAGCTGCTGCTGCTGCGGTGTGTCGTAGGTGGTGTGAGCAACAAGGATATAGCGATCATTTTTATCAACAGGGTAGTTGGTGGGCATTTCCTGCCAATAGCGTGATTCCTATCAAAATTCATGAAGTAATCGATCTAGAGCATACTAAAGCCGAGCGGATTCAAGTTAAATATTACTCTATTGCTCTATCAGTTGCCTTACTTCCAGATGGCTGTATTGCACCTCACAATCATCCTGAGATTTAATTTATTTGCCAGTGTTCGAGATGATAGGCACTATCCCAAAACATCCATTCAAACTGAGAAGCGCGATAAAATACTTGATTCATTAAAGCCAATTCGCAATTGCTAGCCTTAGTTGCCATGTCATTTGCCACGTTAATGACACTTTTGACAGCAGCTTCAAAATCACTATCAATATAGGTATCAATCCATTTTTGATAAAAATTATCTCGCTCATTTACCTGTTGATAAATATGTTTGCCTACTTCCAAGTAAATCCAAAAGCAAGGCAAAACAGCAGCAACGCTAATAGAAAAACTATGTTGATAGGCAGTGGCTAATAAAAAATTAGTGTAATTCAAACAAGTAGGAGAAGCTTGAGTGGATAATGCTACTTCTGGCAGAATACCAAACTCCCGAAAAAACTCTGTATGTAAACTACGTTCAACGGCGATCGCAATTTGAGCATGAAGAGCAAACTCTAACTGTAAGTCGGCAGTTGGTGCTTTGGCAGCAATAATAGCTAATACGCGGGCAAATTCCCCCAAATATATGCCATCTTGAATTATGTAATGCTGAAATATCTCTTTGCTTAATGAGCCTTGCTCAAGCTGCTGAATAAACTCCATCTTCAAGATAGAGTTATAGATGTTATCAATGTTGTCCCAAGCTTGAGCAGAAAAATTCATCAATTACTATACATTAAACATTGGATATTAAACAAAAACTAATGAAAATATCGATCATCAGTATTTAGGCCGCAGAAGATAAATTATATTCCGCACTCACGACGCTACGATAATACTCCTGTAGCTGTCTAGTAGCAGCAGCCCAACCCCATTGTTCAGCTTCAGAGCGAGCATTTTGACGTAATTTTTCTCTAATTTTTGTCGCTGATAATAAGGATTTGGTAGCGTTGATTGCACCATCAGGATCATCTGGTTCAAATAAATAACCATTTACTCCATCTGTAACTATATCAGGAATACCGCCCGACCGAGCAGCCACTACAGGACAACCCGCAGCCATTGCTTCAAGTAAAACTAAGCCCAAGGTTTCGGTGCGGGAAGGGAATACAAAAGCATCAGCAGAAGCAAAAGCTGAAGCTAATTCTAATCCTTGTAAATAACCTACGAAATTAGTCTTTGTATCGGCAAAATGAGTTTCTAACGCTTCTCTGCTTGGACCATCCCCAACTATAGCTAAACGAGCTTCGGGAATGGCTTCGAGTACAGGCTTGATCCGATCGATTTGCTTTTCGGCTGAAACTCGACCAACATATAGTAATAAAGGAGCTTTAGGGTTTCCTTGAGATAGACGCGATCGCATTTGGGCAGAAGCTAAATGAGGCTGAAACATTTCTGTATCTACCCCTCGTTGCCATAGATCTACCCTTTCAATGCCGCGATCGACTAATTCTTTGACCATCACGCTAGAGGTACAAAGATTCAATCTGGCTTTGTTATGAGCAGCCTTTAATAATTCCCAAAGCAGACCTTCTAACGCACCTAAGCCGTAATGCTGAAGGTATTGGGGTAAATGAGTATGATAAGAAGCTACCAAAGGTATGTTCATGGTTTTAGCGTAGTAAATACCGCCTACTCCTAAAAATGCAGGATTTACTACGTGGATCAAGTCTGGCTGAAACTCTTCGATCGCATTTTTTGTCCCAATAGGAGGCAAAGCTAATTTGAGTTCTGGATATAAAGGTAAAGAAACACCAGGGACACCATATACTTTTGCTCCTTTATACTCACTTAAGCCACCTTCTGGCGCGACTACTAAAACGCGATCGCCATTTCTTTCTAAATGTTCGATTGTATGTCTAAGACGAGTAACAATACCATCAACCTTTGGTAAAAACGTTTCTGTAAAAAGGGCAATACGCATAATTTGTCAATTATAAATAGAGTCAGTCCAGAGTAGAAGATAATTTAGTAATGCCAGTAATACTGTAGGTTGCAATTTTAATCTTGATTTAAATTTTACAGCTAGTTTTGGCAAGATATGCTAACAATTTTTTATATTCTCATTAATTGCCTTAACAAAGCAAAAACTGCTGCCGAGAAAAACCAGAACAGGTTAGTATTTTTCAATGACTCTTAAAGTTTTGATACGGATTTATGTCGTTCAAGAAAAATTTATTACCGACAGAAATTATTCTGACACCTGCTCGTCAATGTATTGCCAAGCTTAATATTGATCGCCGACTTCAGCCAGGCAGCTATATGGATTATGAGGGTAAAACCTATGCCATCCTCGAACGCCATCACTTTTATCATTATCGGGTAGGAGGCTATCGTTTTAATAAAGCCACTCTTCATGTCCAAGAATCAAAAAGACCAGAAGAAACTACCTTAATTGGCGATCGCTATGTAGTTGGCAACGCTAACTGTCGCTTTAATGCTCGCTCAGAAATTATGCGCTGTGCGGTTGTCCCTGAAGGTCCTTGTCAAGGGTGTCGTTATTTTGAACCAATAGATAATTAGCTGATGTTATGTACTCATCGATCTGTAAGACTTGGGGACTTGGGGACTTGGATATCGATAAAACCGAAGGTTTCCCCCGTCACCCCGTCACCTCGTCTTTCCCTTACTCGCGTAGTTGCTCCTCGTCGCCCGCGTTCCTCGTCACATCGTCACAGCAGTTAGATTAAATGCGTAACATCAAGTAATTAAATTAAGTCTTGTCCAAGATAATTTTTGCTGTTTGTCCCAATGCCAACGCAGCAGATTGTTAGCTGATTGTCCAATACCAATTCCTGATAAGTTGATTGCTTTGCGAGGAGATTCTGTTGCCATGGCGATCGCTTTTTGGGCATCACAACCCCAATGTACTAAATTGGTTACGCCGACTAATAAAGGTAAGGTTGTGCCTGACAATGTACCGTCAGCTAATCGAGCGATGCCCCCCTTAACGGTAATCTTGCGCTCATCCCAGGGATAATCCCCGTTGGGCAAACCAATAGGAGATAAAGCATCGCTAACTAGAAAGATTCCCTGGTCATAATTACTGGCTTTTAGAATAAGTTTTAGCATTGTTGGACATACATGATTGCCATCGGCAATCAAACCGCAATATACATGAGGATTAACAATTGCTTCGCCTAATAGTCCTGGTTCGCGGTGGTGCAGAACAGGCATGGCATTAAAAGCATGAGTCACCATTGATGCACCTTGATTGAATGCTGTTTTCGCTTGGCTAGCTGTAGCTAGAGAATGCCCCAGACTAACGATAATATTTTGTTCTGTTAAATAATTAATTGCTGTTTGGCTGCTGTCTAATTCTGGTGCGAGAGTCATCACCTTAACAATCTGGCTATAGTTTCCTAGAACTTTTTTAAGATTAGCAATAGTTAAAGGCAATAAATATTGTTCTGGGTGGGCTCCTCGTTTTTGATAGTTTAAAAATGGTCCTTCTAAATGAACTCCTAAAACTTGTGCCGTATTTGGTGAATGATCTTGGTTTGCCATAAATTGAGCTATGACAGCTAGCGATCGCTGGATTTTGTCAACTGCGGTGCTTACAATAGTCGCTAAAAAACCATCTACTCCCTGCTGCCAAAGGAAGTCGCAAATTTGTTTTAGTTTGGGTATATCCTTTGCTTCTAGATCGGGAAAAGCCAAACCCAAGCCTCCATTGATTTGTAAATCTACTCCTCCCAAGGATAGCCAATCGCCATCTAAGTCTATAATTGAGGTTGCTTGAGCGGCTAACTTAGAAGCAATCTTGGCAATTTTTCCATCTTTAATAGCAATTTGTTGTAAAGTCTGATGTCCAGCAAGACGGGCATTAACGATTAATTGGCTGACTGTCATTTATAGCGTTGCTGTTTTTATTTAATATGTGAATTTAATATTAATACGGAGATTTTAGCTGGAGTTAATCAAAGAATGATTGTTGCCTCGATCTTAAATTTTTAGCTTTTGAGAAATTAAGGTTGCCAAACAAGATAAAATACATAGTTCAGAATTGGTAGAAAATATTGACTGAAACTACGCCGTTAATTGGAATTATTATGGGCAGTGATTCTGATTTGCCGACAATGGAAAAAGCGATCGCTGTTTGTGAGGATTTTAATGTTGCTCATGAAGTAGCCATCATTTCTGCCCATCGGACTCCAGAGAGAATGGTTAGTTATGCCCGTAATGCTCACCAAAAAGGGATCAAGGTAATAATTGCTGGTGCAGGAGGTGCGGCACATTTACCAGGGATGGTAGCGTCTCTGACTCCTTTGCCCGTTATAGGTGTTCCCGTTACTACTCGTCAATTAAAAGGGGTTGACTCTTTGTATTCTATTGTGCAAATGCCTAGGGGTATTCCTGTTGCTACCGTCGCCATTGGCAATGGACAAAATGCAGGATTATTAGCCGTGCAAATTTTGGCTACAGGCGATCGCAAGCTGCAAAAAAAGGTAGAACAGTATCGGCAAAATCTAGCGCAAACAGTGCTTGACAAACAAGAGCGACTTGATAGATTGGGGTATCAAACATATCTCAGAGAAATGTAAAACTCACCGATTCTAGTTCGTCGCTCATTCTTGTAAAATTAAACTTTATCTTAAACGTTAATAAATAAATAAAATAATTAGTTTCTAAATGAGAAATCATGCAGAAAAGTTTACATTTCTTTACCCTAGTTAAGAATTAGTGTAAACTACCTGAGAAAAGTCATATATCTAACTATATCAAAAGTAAGAGGAGCAAAGGAAAAGATGCAGTCGGCTCAGACACTGCGAACAGTACCAAGAGAGTATTTAAAAGCTCCTGGTAAATTCAATCCTAATGTGTTGATGGTGATTGCAGCGATCGTGTTGCTGACTATCTCCACCGCTGGTTATTTTCGATGGGGATTCTCAGCTTGGTGTTGTTTTATAGCTAATGTCCTGGCACTACATTTGTCGGGAACGGTTATACATGATGCTTCTCATAATAGCGCCCACAGCAATCGTATCATTAATTCTATCTTGGGGCATTGTAGTGCTTTGATGCTGGGTTTTGCTTTCCCTGTGTTTACCAGAGTGCATCTGCAACATCACGCCCACGTCAATGATCCTGAAAACGACCCCGACCACTTTGTTTCTACGGGTGGTCCATTATGGCTTATTGCCGCCCGTTTTTTCTATCATGAGTTCTTTTTCTTTAAAAGAAAATTATGGCGCAAATATGAATTGTTGGAGTGGTTTGGGAGCAGATTATTTCTAGTTACTATCGTTGCTCTGGGGATTCATTATGACTTCATCGGTTATGTAATGAACTTTTGGTTTGTACCAGCAATGGTAGTAGGGATGGCATTGGGGTTATTTTTTGATTATCTACCCCATCGTCCGTTTCAAGAACGCGATCGCTGGAAAAATTCGCGAGTTTATCCTAGTGCGGTTTTAAATTTACTTATTTTGGGGCAAAATTATCATCTAGTCCATCATCTGTGGCCTTCTATTCCCTGGTATAAGTACCAAGCAGCTTATTACGAGACTAAGCCGTTATTAGATGCCAAAGGCTGCGAACAATCTTTAGGTCTATGGAATAAAAACTTTTTTAGCTTTTTATACGATATATTTTTAGGCATTCGCTTTCGTAAACATTAAACTGCTTCGCAGTTAGCTTTAAGCTATAGAAGTTAGTGCGTAAATTGAATTAAGTAATCGAAAGTCAATAATATTAAATGCTCAAAAAATTAAATATAAATAAATGACAAATGATAAGTTTAAATTTAGATTTGATATTTATCAACGTCGTTTTAAGCAACCTTTACGTATTAGTCATGGTCTTTGGCAAATACGTGAGGGTATTATTATTAGCTTAGAAGATTCAACAGGCATTGCTCAAGGAGAAATTGCTCCTTTGCCTTGGTTTGGCTCAGAAACTATGTCTCAAGCACTAAGTTTCTGTCAGCAGTTGGGAGATACAATTAGCGTTAAAGATATTTTAGATATTAGCGATCGCCTACGGTGCTGTCAATTTGCTTTTGAGTCAGCCTTACTAAACCTGAAGCAACCTTTAGAATTAGCTAACTATACTAACCGTAATCTTGATTATTGTTATCTTTTACCCGCAGGCGATCGGGCTTTAGAAAGCTGGCAGTCAATTTATCAGGCTCAATCAAATTTAACCTTTAAGTGGAAGATTGGCGTATATCCTCTAGCAACAGAAATTGAGATTTTAAAACAGTTAGTTAAAAGCTTTCCTGCACACATTAAATTAAGACTTGATGCTAATGGAGGGTTAAATTTAACTCAGGCAAAAACCTGGTTAGCAGTGACAGATAAATTGCCAGCGATCGAATTTGTAGAACAGCCACTACCCCCTGACTGTTTTACTGAAATCTTAAAATTAAGCCAAGAATATAATACCCGAATAGCATTAGATGAATCCGTTGCTAGCTTTGCAAAACTCCAGCAATATAAGCAAAAATGGCAAGGAGTGTTTGTCATTAAAGCAGCAATTATGGGTTTTCCTAGCAGAATTGAAGAGTTTTGTACCAGCAACTCTTTAGATATTGTCTTGTCTTCAGTATTTGAAACCAAGGTCGGTCGTAGTGCAGCGATCGACTTAGCTCACCGATTAAATCATCCTCGTGCAGTAGGTTTTGGCATCGACCATTTTTATTAGCTTATTAACTGACGTTACGCATTTAATCTAACTGCTGTGACGGGGTGATGGGGTAATTGGAGTGACGGGGTAATTGGGGCAATAAAGTTTCTATTTCATCCTCGACTCCTCTCCATCTCCATTACTTCACTACTTCTCCAAGTCCCCAAGTACCAAGTCCGTAGGTTTCCAATCCTTACAGATCATAGTCATATTTGCTGTAGGTATAACTTTTAAACTGCACTAGAAAATACATTTCTGTATCAGATGTTGCCACTCAAGAGATGAAGTAAGAGAAAGAATATCAAACTCATTGCCATATTCAGCAGAGTAGTTTTTAAAAGATTCAATCCAATTAAAAATAATTTTTGTCGGATATTTTGGACTGTGAAACCAAGACTGATAAAGATAGTAATTCATTTTGGTCAAATGTCCTGTTTGATACAATCGCCAAGCGCTCCAGATTAGAGTTTGACAACGGGATTTTGCCTCTAAGGCTTTAACTTTTGGAGGTAAGTTCGATTGAGCAAAAAATCTGGTGACAATGCGATCTAATTCTTGAGCTTGTAGCAGAGTATTGTTAGAGGCATTCGCTTCATGCTGGCGATATTTTACAGTCGTTTGTTCTACCCAGGCAGCAGTACAACCCATGGCAGCCAACCGTAATACCAAATCTACATCTGGTGTTTGTTCCAAGCTGGTATCAAAGCCTGGCGATCGCCTTAGCCAAGCAGCACGAAACAACATTGCTCCCAAAAACACAGGTTTCCAGATAATTAAATCAGCAAAACTGAGATTGGGGATTTGTTGCCAAGGCTTCACCGCAGCCTCTACTTCGCCTTGCTCATTAACGATTTGCCAACCGCTATTAATCATGCCCAAAGAGGGATTTTGTTCTAGTAAAGCTACTTGAGAAGCCAGCTTATGAGGCAGAAAAACATCATCCTGATCTAAAAAAGCAATATATTCCCCTTGAGATGCCTTCAAACCCAGATTACGGCTAGCAGCTACTCCTTGATTAATTTGGCTGAGATATTGAATTTGATCGCCGTATTGTTTGACAACTTGATGGGTGTTATCTGTCGAGCCATCATCTACTACTATAATTTCATAGTCTGTATAGGTTTGAGCCAAAATACCATTTATAGCTTCGCCAATATAGCGATCGCCGTTGTAGGCGGGAATAATTACACTAACTTTGACCATAAGTATTTAAGCGATGAGGGATAAAAGATAAGGGATGAGGCTAATTAGCATTACTGAATTTATAGGTTATACGTATATCCTCAAAAGTCTACTCTCCATACATGATTTTTTCCAGCTTAATTTTAGTTAGTAAACCATAACATTTAGATGGAACTACGGTAACAACTTATACATTTTTGTCTACAGCAAGTAAGTATCTTGAGTATAAGAAAAATTTCAGATAGCTTCTAGGGTTCCGATTTAAGGCAAACTAATAAATGGCTGGTCCAAGAGAAGCAAGCTGCCTATAAAGTTGATAATTTTAGTATATTTTACTACTAGGTAGCTCCACGGCGGGAAAAAAGCCCGGGAGGATTCGATGCTTGAAACACAGCTTCGATCTTTCTGGGCTTTTTGCATTTGAAATAAATCGCAGAGGAATAATTTAATGAGCGGACAACCCCCATTTCAACCACCAAATAACAATGAAAATGAATACAGCAGTGAAGCGCAAAAAGCGTTAGACAAAGAAAGACAGCTACCTCTTACAGGCTGGCAGCAAGAAGTAGATCAAGGCTTAGAATACGGTTTAGAAGCAGCAGAAAGTATAAATGACCGAACTATTTCTACTTTTTCACGGGGAGAATTGCCCCACTATGCAGGAATTAATACTTTCATGAAAGCTCCCTATTTGGAGAATGTAAATCAAGTAGGTAATTACGATGTAGCAATCATTGGCGTGCCTCATGATTCTGGGACTACCTACCGTCCTGGCACAAGGTTTGGACCTCAAGGTATTCGCAAAATTTCTGCTTTATACACCCCCTATAACTTTGAGCTGGGAGTAGATTTACGCGAACAAATTACTCTCTGCGACGTGGGAGATATATTTACTATTCCTGCTAATAATGAAAAGTCTTTCGATCAGATTTCCAAAGGTGTGGCACACGTCTTTAGTTCGGGAGCATTTCCGATTATCTTAGGAGGCGATCATTCCATTGGCTTTCCTACAGTTAGGGCTGTTTGTCGTCATCTAGGAGATAAGAAAGTTGGTATTATTCACTTTGATCGCCATGCCGATACCCAAGAAACTGATTTAGATGAAAGAATGCACACCTGTCCTTGGTTTCATGCAACCAATATGGTAAATGCTCCCGCCAAAAACTTAGTGCAAATGGGCATCGGTGGCTGGCAAGTACCCCGCCCAGGAGTAAAAGTATGTCGAGAGAGAGCAACTAATATTTTGACCGTAACCGACATTGTGGAAATGGGCTTAGATGCAGCAGCAGATTTTGCCATAGAGCGAGCTACAGACGGTACGGATTGCGTTTGGATTAGCTTTGATATTGACTGCATCGATGCAGGTTTTGTCCCTGGTACTGGTTGGCCCGAACCTGGCGGATTGTTACCCCGCGAAGTCTTATATTTACTCAAGAAAATTGTCCAAAACACCACCGTATGCGGAATAGAAGTTGTCGAAGTTTCCCCTCCCTATGACGTTAGCGACATGACGGCATTAATGGCAACCCGCGTAATCTGCGACACAATGGCACATTTAATTATATCGGGACAGTTACCTCGTACAGAAAAGCCTGCTTATATTCACGATGAAGCTCAAGCAGTAGATGAACCCTGGCAATAGTAAAGATGAAATAGGAACGGTTTGGTTAGTAAAGGATGAGATAAATGACTGAGAATCTATATCAAATGAATCCTCAAGAGCGATTTAGCGATCGCGCCGAAGATTATGCCAAATACCGACCTAGTTATCCATCTAAGGCTATTGACTGTATTTTAGAGGGATTGGGCGCGCCATCTCAGTTGATAGCTGCCGATGTTGGTGCGGGGACTGGTATTTCTGCTCGCTTGTTAGCCGATAGAGGAGTTAAAGTAATTGCGATCGAGCCTAATTTAGCCATGAGAGAAGTAGCAACTCCTCATCCATTAATTCAGTTTAAAGATGGTAATGCTGAGAGTACTAAATTAAATAACAATTCAGTCGATTTAGTTACTTGTTTTCAAGCTTTTCACTGGTTTAATCCCGAACTAACCTTAACCGAATTTGCTCGTATTATTAAATCTCAAGGCAAAATCGCTCTAATTTGGAATGACCGCGACATTAATGGAAAAGACGAATTTACTCGTCAACATGGAAAGATTATTACTCAAGCATCTGGTAACAGCCCTATTCACTCTCGTCTCGATGGATATAGTTATGAGCTAATTAATTCTTGGTTTACCAATCTGGTTCGCTATAGTTTTTCCTATCAGCAAGCTATGACCAAAGAACAATTAATTGGGTTAGCTCTTAGTGCTTCCTATATACCTAAAAGAGGAGATATACATCAACAACTGGTTAATAATTTAACTAATTTACACCAGAAATATAGTGATAAATTGGGTTTAGTTTACCTGCAATATCAAACCAACGTTTATTTGACAAATGCACGAAACTGATATGACCAAGGCTTTAATCTTAACGGTCAAAGATTGGTATCATTCTCAATCCGAACCACTAAAAATAGACAAGATTCATTTAGTAGTTGGCAAGTTCACCTGTGTCGAGCCTATTAGTTTGCAGTTTGCCTTTGAAGTTCAAACTCGTAATACTTTCTTGGAAGAAGTAGAACTAATTATCCAGGATATTCCTTTGATTGCTTTTTGTCATGCCTGTCAACACGAGTATACACCCGAAATTGGAATGCAATATAGCTGTCCCGATTGTAAATCTCCGATGGAAGATATTCGCTCTGGTCGAGAACTAAAAATTGACCGCATTGAATATTCATCAGTAAATGATTGTAAGGGCTTTTCGTAAAAAGACCCTACTGGTAACTAACAACTGTTTACTAAACGCTAAAATCATGCACCAAACATTTGACGCTGCACTAGAACTAAATCTACTTCATGCCAATCAAGAAGGGGCAGACCATAACCGAGAACATTTTGATCGCTGGGGCATTACCTGTCTCAATATTATGAGCAGTCCTGGAGCTGGCAAAACTGTTCTTCTCGAACAAACATTAAAAGCATTAAAAGCTAAATTCAAAATTGTAGTTATTGAAGGAGATATGACCACTGAACTAGATGCCGATCGCCTTCGTAAATATGATGTTCCTGTAATTCCGATTAATACGGGGCGTTCTTGCCATTTAGATTCCAAGATGGTCGCGGGAGGCATTCATACTCTTCAACATCAATACAATCCCAGCGATTTCGATTTAGTTTTGGTCGAAAACGTGGGTAACTTAGTTTGTCCCGCCGAATTTGAAGTAGGCGAACACGCTAAGGTGGCTTTACTCAGCGTCACCGAAGGAGAAGACAAACCCTTAAAATATCCCGTGATGTTCCAGCAAGCAGATTGCCTGTTAATTACCAAAACTGATTTAGCACCCTATTTAGACATTGACCTTAATCGCATTGCTGACAATGTACGGCAAATGAACCCCCACGTAACTATCATTTACCTCTCAGGCAAAACAGGCGAAGGTTTACAACAATGGTTTGATTGGGTGAAGAATATTGTCCAACACAACAAAACCAAACAGTTGACAACACACGTTTAAAAAAGTTGGGGTGAACTGCCATTCGCCCCAACAAATATCAAATACATTACGGTCAAAATTGACCAGGATTAAATTTATGTCAACAAAATTGCTGTTCTGGGGAATTATTTTATTTTTAGTTGCTACTCTAGCGATTGGAATGTGGGCAGCCAAACAAGTTAAGGGAGATAGCGAAAACTATCTGGTTGCAGGGCGAGGGCTAGTATTACCTTTAGCAGCAGCGACTTTGATGGCGCAGTCGGTAGACTCTAACGCCACCTTGGGCAATACGGATTTAGTAGCCGAGTTTGGTTTCTGGGCTGGTGCATCTTTACCAATTGGGTTGGCTCTGTGTTTATTTTTAACTGCCATGTTTTTTGCTAAACCAATGAACCGTATGGGTTTAATTACTCTGCCAGATTTTTATCGGGTCAAATACAACCATCTAACCGAAGTAGTGGCATCTTGTTTAATGGTGTTGAGTTTTTCCTTTCTGCTAGCTGGTAATTTAGTGGCAGGAGGATATTTATTTCAAGCTTTTTTAGGCACAAGCTATATAGCAGGAGTGATGCTGTTAGCAATTGTGGTCTTTATCTATACTGCTAGCGGTGGTCTGTTTGCCGTAGCATATACCGATGCGATTCAAGTGGCGATCGCTCTTATCGGTTCACTGAGTTTACTAGCTTTTATAGCTGCTAATTTTGGCTTAGATATGCCAGCCGATACTGGTCCATTCGCTTTTGCACAACTTACCGATCCTGGTGCTGGTGCAGTAGTTAACTGGGCAACATTACTCGCATTAGGATTGGGAGATATCGTAGCGATCGACTTTATGGCGCGAATATTTGCAGCCAAAAGCCCTGAAACCGCCCAAAGAGCCTGTTTAATTGGCTGTGCTGGCACTTTGATTATTGGTATTCCTTTTTCTTTAATTGCTCTTTCTGCACCCCAAATTCTCGCCGATGCAGGGATTACTGCCGATGGTCCCATCCTTTATGCCCTAATTGATGGTGTAGTACCTCCCTTGCTGGGATTGATAGTTATTATGGCAATCCTTTCTGCTTCTCTTTCTACTGCCGATGGAGCAATTCTAGGCACTTCTTCGGTTATCGCCCACAATATAATTGGCATTCGTTCTGACGACCATAATGCAGCAGGAGACAGACTACTATTAATTACCCGCATTATGGCTTTTTTGATTACGGCGTTAGGAGTCTTTTTTGCTTTAAAAATACCCCAAACTGGAGTTTTGCTATTACTCGCTTTTGACTTGGGTTTTGCAGGTCTTTTAGTACCTCTAGCTGGTGGTATTTACTGGAATAAAGGGACTTGGCAGGGTGCGCTGTCCTGTATTATTCTTGGTTCGCTGACACGATTAATTTTCTTTGTATTAATGCCTGTTACCTTTGGTATAGACAACACGCTATTATATATTCCTAACGGTATTTTTACGGCGGATTTTGACGGTTTCCCGACTCTAATTAGTCCTTTGGTAGGATTAGTCGCATTTATTGTCGTCTCTAATCTGACAGGAGGAAATAAAGCCGCAAGAGAACGCGCACGTTTAGAAGAAAGAGAAAGGCAAATGTATCGGGGTTAAGATTATGGCGCGATCGCTTTGATAGAGAAATCAATTCTTACTTCAGAGAATTTAGTAGCTTGATTGGACGAGCAGCTTTAATTACAGGATAATCTTGAAGATATTTGTGATACATATATTGTTCGTATTCGTACCAGTGCTTTTCCCCTTTTTCACGGTTACAAGTGAGACAAATTACCCAAAGATTTGACCATTCTAAAGATAGCCAAGGATATTGCGATCGCGGTAATTTATGATCTATAGTTTTACCTCCGCGATCGCCATATTTTTCGCTACAAATTGGGCAATACCAGTCAGAATGTTTTGTGACCCAAGCTCTGCTTTCGGCAGTAGTGCCACATTCAAAGTCGCCGTTTATATATCGCCAGTAATTGAATTTTAGATAATCATTTAGGTCTTGGTTTGTTAGTCGGTTATGTCTACGGCTACCAATCTTATCGGCTAATTTAAAAAGTTCGCTTAATTTTTTGTTTTCTAAATCCATGATTAATATAAATTTATTTACTATAGTCAATCACTTCTACTTTTTGGTCGGGATATTGACTGTCGATAATATCGGCAATTTCATCTAATTCTTGAGCAATTCTATGATTGCGCTGGTTAATTTCTTGACTATTGAGATATTTATTACCGATGCTGTCTGCCTCGATAAATAATTCTTCCAGACTCAAGCTTTTAACTGTTTCTTGTTCCTGTAGTTCCCTAATTTTTTCAAATAGCTGAATAACATTAGTCCAGCCCAGGTTACGATAGTTATACGCCTTGAGCCAAATTTGATTTTCTTTAGTTAATTGCTGGCGATCGCGAGAATTTTTACGCTGAACTTTGCGGTAATTCATACCTTGAAAAGTTCGTGCTGATGATTTTTTACTGCTCATGAAAGATTAGCCCAAAATAGTTTTAAGTAGCTCAATCAGACGTTTTCTGATTTCTAAAATATTTTTTAAATTGAGCAAAGATTTAATTTCTACGGTCAATTTAAATCTAATTTCATCAACTATATTTTTTAGATTTCTGTTATCTTTTTTTAGAACATCGTTAGCTTGGATCAACTCATCTTTGGCTTTATCAAGCTCATCATTAGTTTGAACTAACTTACTTATTTTGCTTTTTAGTTCTTGAATTTCTTTATTTATTTCTGCTGAATTTTCGCCGTTGCTGCTGCCTATTTTTAGAGTAAGCTTTTCTATCTGCACAATATATGACTGAATTTCATTATTGCGCTTAGTGACCATAGCTTTTTGGGCGCGTTGAAGATATTGACGATTAGATAATTCCGCACCAGCAAACTGCGATGCAGCACGACGAACAAATAATTCATCAACATCAGTGTTAACTTTAAAACCAATT
The DNA here is from genome assembly GCA_965218645.1 of Waterburya sp. Classification (GTDB taxonomy): domain Bacteria; phylum Cyanobacteriota; class Cyanobacteriia; order Cyanobacteriales; family Xenococcaceae; genus Waterburya. The sequence continues at coordinate 4,022,867 of OZ244627.1, forward strand.
GGTTTTAAAGCTCTTTGAGCATCAGCTTTCGTCCAACCTTCATGATTGAGTAATTCAATCGCCTCTTTTTTGTTCACGGCTCTAACTTAAAATTAGTGAGGATTGGTCCAATTTTAAGTGTTTTTTGCCAATTAGAAAGCGATCGCGATCGTCAACCAGTAAAATAAATGAAAACCAATCGATATTCTATTATAGTCGATGCTGTCTTGCTTAACAGATAGAGCGATCGCCATAACTTATTTATAATAAGTTACACCCCGATATTTTAATTTAGTTTTCTGTTGCTTTAAAGCCTTGCTTCTTTCAAGTTGCAAAGTCAAATTCCAGGCGCGATCGAGTTTTTCTATATGATCCAAATGCCAACAATCTTGAATAAATTCTCTTTTATGGTTATACCAAAACGTAATTGGATCGAAAAGTCGTGATTCAGACTTGTGAAATAGCTGTGTAATATATTTTAGCCAGGGAAATTTAGGGTTAATTCTCGCTTTAGGAGAATTCCCTCGATAAATAATCTCTCTATTTTCAACCGTTACCGCTGGTGCGGCAAGAGTCTGATGCTCTTCGTTGTATGGTACTCCCCGATAAGTTAGTTTCATAAGTTTCACCTCCGTTGCTGTATAGTTGTGAGGTGCGTTCCTTCAGGATGTTTGAGTTATTCCTTACTTCCGTCTTTTCTCGTAGGAGCAGAGGAAAGATGAACGATCTAGTGATTCTATGTTTTATGATAATCAATAAATCACAGATTGAAAAGGTAGGATAATACTAAATTCTCTTCAAGTAGGTTATTTACTCTATTGGGGTAGGTAGTAGATAGTGGGTAACTAATAATTGATTCAAGCTGAAACAAATTCTTTATTAGCTATTTCTAAATACATTCGTTCTAGCTTAGTAATATTTTGATGGAGAGTATATCTTTCTAATACTCTTTGTCGAGCTTTGTTGCCTAACAGGCTGGTCATTTCGGGATGATTACGAAACAAAGGTAACAAAATTTTTAGCTGTGCTGCAACTCCTTGGGTATTTAGTACTACTCCCGCCCCATTTTCTAAGACTTCACCGTCTGCCCCTGCATCTGTTGCCAGACAAGCTACTCCACAAGACATAGCTTCTAAGAGAGATATAGACAAACCTTCTACCAAGGAAGGTAAAATAAACACATCAGCAGCCCTCAAAATATTAATGCGCTGTTGTTCATCAGCAATAAAGCCGAGCCAGATAATATTGTATTCTTTGTCATAATGAGGCTGAAGAGAGCTTCTAATCGGACCATCTCCAACCATTAATAGTTGACAATCATCTCCCATGTCGGCTGATTTCCAAGCTTTAAGCAGAGATTCAATATTTTTTTCGGTGGAAATACGTCCTTGATAGACAAATAGTTTTTTGGCATTTAGCTGGTACTTAAGACTGGAATAGCCAGGAGAAAACTTACGTTCATCAACGCCATTGGGAATAATAACCACCCGATCGCCTGGTACTCCAAGTTTAATCAATAGATCTCGCTGAATTTCGCTAAAAACAATGACCCGGTCGTAGCGAGCTAAAAAGGGGGCGTATAGCTGATAAGTCAAGTATTGCGTACTTGACTTCAGATTGCGGATTTTGCTGTCAAAAGGGGGATGAAAAGTAGCAACTAGGGGAATGTTTAATTCCTCGCAGATCTCTGGCAGCAAAAAATCCAAAGGAGATAGAGTCAAAGAAGCATGGACTAAATCTGGTTTTAGTTTACGCAGCGATCGCAACAAAACCTTACTAGATTTGAGTGTAGGAATAGTGTAAACCTGAGATTTATAGATAAATGGCAGCGGAATTTCACGGCAGTTAAATGAGTCGTGAAGATTTTTTTGATGTTCCCAGTGAGGTTCATAATCACTTTGTGGTTGAGAGAAATGCAGAAAGCTAACCTTATAGTCTCTGTCTAACAGTGAGTTAGTTATTTCCCGACCATAGGTTACATTGCCACAAAAGGGCGATTTTTTTCCCAGCCAAGCGATGTGCATTCCAATGCTCTTTTCCTTTAAGCAACGACAATTAATAATTGATTTTTAATTACTGTTGATCGACTTTAGTTAATTTACCAGATTAGGGGTGCAGTCTGGCTAATTTTTGCAGAATCAGCCTTTCCAGGGTTAAATTTTAATCTTTTCTGATTTTAATGATGATAAATAGCCAATTTATGCTTTGTTTGATGATTGTTGAGAAGAGGATTGTTTACTTTCTTGAAGAATGTACCAGGTTAAAACCCCGCCTACACCGGCGATCGCTCCTAAGCCCAACATCACCGCAGGTAAGCCAAAACGAGTTTCTGCTTCGGTAGCTAATACTAAAGGTAAAGAAAGAGCAATATTAACTGCGTTGTTTTGCAAACCAAAGACTTTGCCCCTCATTGATACAGGAGTTTCAGACTGGATGGTAGTTTGCATTGGCACACCAATTAAAGCAGCAAAAGCACCCAGCAAAGCAATCATCATCAGAGCAAACCAGAGATTTTGCGTAGCAAAAGACAATCCTACCAAAGATGCTGCTACACCTATTGAGCCAATTAAGCTCAATAGAGTAGGATCGAGATTCTCTCCTTTACTACCTAGAATAGCTGCACTAATAGCCATACCCACTCCTGCTGCTGCCAGCAAGATGCCAAATTCTTCGGCTTTGATCTGAGGGATTCGATCTGCCATGCTAACCGCTAAAACTGCCAAAGCAGCAAAGATAGAAAACAAAATAACTAGCTGAATTAGGGCATTGCGTACAGTGCTATTTTTTTCTAAGTATTTAAGACCATCTTTGATATCTTGCCAGACGCGGGGCTGCTTTTCGTCGGCTGACTTAGGTTGTTCATCCGTTTGTAGTGCTAATAAAATAATACCGGCGATCGCGTAAGCTCCACCAACTAAAAGCGCTTTACCTATACGACTGGGCAAACCGATCTCAACAGCTATACTATCAGCAATACTTAACAATGGCTCTCCAATGGCAAAGCCAATAATTAGCAACGCCATCATCGTCGTCGTATAGAGGGAGTTGGCTGCCAATAAATTTCTTTTTTTAACGATTAAAGGAATTACAGCTTGTTCTGCGGGAGCAAAAAATTGAGTAAAAGTAGAGACAACAAAAGTAATAGCTAACATGAAGCCAAATCCTAAAGAAGTGGCTTCAAATAGAGTTTTTCCTTGGGATAAGAGTAATAGAGGCGGTAGAGCTAGTACTAAAATTCCTCTTAATAAATTAGAAATAACTAAAATAGTTTTTTTCTGCCAGCGATCCACATATACTCCCGCAAAAGAGCCAAACAAAACCGCAGGGATAGTAAAGGCGATCATTACGGGGGATACCCACTGGCTGATTGGCTGATCGGGTAACTGAAATTGATTGGCAATAATGGCGATCATCAGTACCAAGTAAACTTTGTCTGCTAGCTGAGAAAATATTTGACCACTCCAAAGAATTAAGAAGCGGTTATTTTTCAATACGGGACCAAACCCTTGGGATTTTTCTCTTGGCTTTGGCTCTACGGGAACTTTATTATTTATTGTATTTTCTGAAGTTTCTAATTCCGACAGTGGCATTGTGAATAGTGCTAAGTTTATTTTAAAACTCTACATATAGGTTATCTATTAGATTAGCCGAACGAATCATTCTACCGATATGATATTGGATATATTCTCGCAAAATTCTTTCGATTCTGATCCAGGCTGTATTGAGATCGAAATTATTCAATTGCTCGGTGGTAAATTTTGCTGCGGGGGGTAGTTGATTATGATTAAGCTGCTGTAACAAAGATAACTCTAAACTATTAATTCGATAATCGATTTTGGGTAGACGATTATTATAATGCCATTGGGCATCATCAGATTTATCAATTTTTTGCTGCTGCTGCGCTGTCTGTATTACAGTTAAATCGACAATTCCCCCAGCTTCAAAACTAAAGCCTACTCGCCATTGAGCAGAATCTAGATCTGGAGTAATATATTTTGGTGTCAAACAGCAGTCAAACACCTGGGGACTTAAACCAGCGATCGCAATTAGATGAAATACTCCTTGAGCTAAATAAGGATATACTGATTCGCCTACGGTCAACTTCTCCAAACGTCGCAGATGTTCATTAAGTAATTCATACAGCTCTGGTTGAGGTTGTTCATCTACTGCCAAAAACAAAGTTAGCTCTGCTAAATATTGAGCAGCAGCCAGCTTGCCAATATCTCGACTCAATCCAGGATAAGTATACTGAGTATCGGCTTGAATAATTTTATCAAGCGATCGCCCTTTAATAATCAATAGTTCATTGACTACAAATAACTCGGTTCTTCCTCTTAAGCTAGATTTGAGCTTTTTTGCACCTGGTGCGATCGCTCTTACTAGACCATATTCTGGCGTTAACACCGTCACCAGGCGATCGTTTTCTTTGATTGATGAGCCTTTGAGGATAATTCCCGTAGCCTTATATTTTTGATTCATTAACTATTTGTCAATTGCTAATTGCAGCATACCCAATTTGTTCTTATTTCCTTATCCTTCATCCTTCATCCCTTTACTGATTCATTTTGTTGGCGGATTAAATCTATACCGCGAGATGTACCTAGGCGAGTTGCTCCAGCATGGATTAAAGCGATCGCCTGTTCGTATGTACGAATTCCCCCTGATGCTTTAATACCCACTTCTCCTCTGGTAATTTGCTTAAGTACTTCTACATCTTCAACCGTTGCCCCACCAAACCAACCTGTACTAGTCTTGAGGTAAGCTGCTCCTGCGTCCATACATATTTTTCCTGCTAGCCTTTTTTCTTCGTTAGTCAGAACGGTTGTTTCTAAAATTGCTTTGACAGTTTGACCAGTCTCGGAACATATTTGAGCTATTTCGTCGTATAGTTTGCTTGATTCGCCTGATTTTAGCCAGCCAAGGTTGATTACTACGTCTAGTTCCGTTGCTCCATTTTCTACTGCTTCTTGTGCTTCATAAAGTTTAACTGCGGTCGAAACAGCACCGCTAGGAAATCCAATTACAGTACAAACTTGAGGTTTCTTATCGTGTAATAGTTCTTTTGCCTGTCTTACCGCTACGGGATAAATACACACCGAGGGAAAATTATATTGCCAGGCTTCCTGACAAACCTGTTTCACTTCTTCAGGAATAGCACTAGGCTTGAGCAGCGTATGATCGATGTAAGTAGCGATATCAATATTTAAATCTGTTGCAGGCATTTTGGATGTTAAATGAGTTAATTATATTTATTTATTCTGGAAAACTTTTAGCAACGATCTAAATCTTTATTAAAGTTCAGATCGAAGTTTAGTTTAAGCGGTTGGCAAGATGAAATTGTTAGCATGAATTTGCCAAGTAATTAGACATCAGAGAGAAACAGCTAGATGACAGCCAAACTACCTCCAGGTTTAACAAATCGCTCTTTTCGTTTCCCTGCACCTCAATTGCGATCGCAATGGAAGCCAAACATTTTGCACGATCAATTATTTGATTAAACATATTTTTAAGTTTTGCTTTGCTAAAAGTCCAATGAGTCTTACTAGCTTTGTTGCTACTATCTAAATAAACATAGAACAAACTCTGAAAATGGCGCGAAAAATAATCTTTGGCTCGATTTGGCTTGCTTTTGTCATTTATGCTTTTTTCTTTTCTCCTCCAGCAGCACCAGAAGAAACCTTTAATTTGATAGTTAATCTTTCTATCGGTAAGTGGTCGGGAATTAACCCGATAGTTATCTCCATATTTTATATTATGGGTATTTTTCCTTGGGTTTATGGTGCTTTTATTCTTTTTGATAGTCCAGGACAAAAAATTTCTGCTTATCCTTTTTTTATTGGTTCGATTGGTTTTGGAGCATTTACGTTATTACCTTATTTTGCCTTACGGCAGCCTAATAGTAGTTGGAATGGAGAGAAAAGCAGGCTGCTCAAGGTGCTTGACTCCCGTTTGATGGCAATTATTTCAGCTATTGCGATCGCTGTTTTGCTAGTCTGGGGATTAACAAACGGTAGTTGGTCAGATTTTGTTAGCCAATGGCAAAGCGATCGATTTGTTAACGTAATGAGCCTTGATTTTTGTCTTTTGTGTCTTTTATTTCCCGCCATTTTAAAAGACGATCTTAAGCGCAGGGGAGTTGAACAAAATGGCTATTACTGGCTGGCTGTCTTATTACCTTTACTGGGAACTTTAGTTTATTGGTGTGTGCGTCCTCAGTTATCAGATAATTCTATTCAATCCAAGAAGATTGCTGCTTGATAGAAAACGTGACTTTTAAAAGCTAAGAAGAGTAAGTAGTTGGACAAAACTAAATTCAACGTTGATGCTCAAAGTCAGAGGTCAGAGGTCAGAGGTCAGTAATAATTAACTGTAGTTATTTTTGTCTATGTACTTATCAGTCAGTATTCTATTTTGATAGTTGTCATAAGCTGATATTGGTATAACCTGATGATATATCTTGCAAATTCTATAGTGCCGATTAGATAGCTATGAAAAATGTTGTCGAAACCATTGTCGTCTCTGCTTCCCAGATGCAGCAAATAGAAGAACAGGTTTTTAACGCTGGTATGCCTGTGGCGGCATTAATGGAAAAAGCGGCAAGACTTTGTGCAGAAAGGATCCAAAGTTTATATCCTCAATCTAAGTTTGGCATCGTGGGAATTTTGGTAGGACCTGGACACAACGGCGGAGATGCTTTGGTAATTGCCCGCGAACTATATCTGGCAGGATATCAGGTTGAGATTTATCGTCCATTTTTTAAGTTAAAGACGTTAACATCCCAACACTGTAACTATGCCAATAGTTTGGGCATTAATTTTTATGAAGAGATTCAGCCTTTGAAACAATGCCAGTTGATTGTTGATGGTTTGTTTGGCTCTGGTTTGACGCGGGATCTGCCTGATAATATTATTGAAGCGTTAAACTCAGTCAATGGTTGGTCTAAACCAATAGTCAGTATCGATCTACCTTCGGGAATACATACCGATACAGGCGCAGTATTAGGTTCTGCTATCAAAGCCAGCCACACATTTTGTTTAGGCTTGTGGAAACGAGCCTTTTTTCAGGATTTAGCTTTAGAGTATTTTGGCAATAGTGAAAGAATCGATTTAGGGATTTTACCGCACCATATTTGGTCTGTTTTGCCTCAACCAGCACCAGTAAAACAAATTACCAAAGCGATCGCCCTGGAGTTTTTACCTCTTCCTCGTCCTCTGGTTACCTATAAATATCGTCAAGGACATCTGCTCTTAATCTGTGGCTCACGCAAGTATACAGGAGCAGCTATTTTAACCTCCCTAGGAGCAAGAGCTAGTGGAGTCGGAATGCTGTCGATAGCCGTGCCAGAATCGTTAAAAAACTTACTGATTAGTCATTTACCAGAGGCGTTAGTAGTTAGCTGTCCTGAAAACAAAGAGGGTGCGATCGCCTCTTTACCTTTTTCTACAGCAGATTTAGAGCAATTTACGGCGATCGCCTGTGGTCCTGGTTTGAGCAGTGATGCCAAGTCTGTAGTGAAAAAAGCATTGCAATCAGAATGTCCTCTTATTTTAGACGCTGACGGTTTAAATTTTGTGGCAGAAAAAGGAGCAACAGAAACTTTAACTCAAAGAAATGCACCCACTGTCTTAACTCCCCATTCGGGAGAATTTAAACGCTTGTTTCCTGAGATTAATGATTCAGAAAATGATCGCCTCAATGCAGTAACGACAGCAGCTAAACAAAGCCAAGCTACCGTACTCTTAAAAGGAGCAAGAACGGCGGTCGCTAATCCTGATGGTTTGACTTGGTTAATTCCCGCGAGTACTCCAGCTTTAGCCAGGGGTGGCAGTGGCGATATCTTAACAGGCTTAATTGGCGGTTTAGTTGCTCAAGGAACAAAAATTACCAGCAATAATTTATTTAATATTGTGGCTAGTGCTGCCTGGTGGCACGCTCAAGCAGGAATTATGGCAGCGCAAGAATATTCTGAATTAGGTGTAGATGCAACTACTTTGGCTCACTATTTGACTAAAGCAATTAGCAGATATTCATCAGAAACTGTTTGTAAAATAAATGTTAAGGATGGAGAAGTGGAGAAGTAATGAAGATGGAGAGGTAGGGAAAATAGAGTAAAAACTTCACTATTGGTGACGATCAGACTTTTTTTGGTTGATTAAACATAGTAAATATCAAATAAACAACAAATCCCGCAGCCATGCCAGGAAAGACTTCATAGACTGCATCTGATAGCTGAAAGCCTAATTTCCAAACCAGAGAAACTGCCATACCTGAAATCATAATGGCGATCGCAGCAGGAGTCGAGACAGGTTTTTCATAGCACCTTACTATTAGCAAGACTCCTAAACCAGAAGCTAAAATCGACCAAGCAAAGGTGATTAAACCAAATACGCTATCGTTGTTGGCAAGCGCAATTACTAAGACAATTGCGGTGACTACTAAAGTACCGATCTTGGCGTATTTATAAGACTTGGCTAATCCTGGAAACAAGTCTTGAGTCAATGCCGCTGAACAGGATAGTATTTGGGAATCGGCGGTAGAAATTGTGGCAGCAAACAAGCCAGCTAGCATTACTCCAACTAATATTCCTGGTAACAATTCCTGAGATAAATCAAGCAAAGCCAATTCTGGATCTTTTAAGTTTGGTAATATTGTTCTGGCTGCAAAGCCAATAAAAATAGCGGTAAAAGCAGTAATAAAACCGCAAATAGTTCTGATATTTCGTGCTTTGTTCATATTATCAGCCGAATCCAGTGCCATTGCCCTGACTACTATGTGAGGCTGTCCTACAGCACCAAATCCCGCCACTAACCAGCCAATAAAGAATGGCAAAAATCCCCAGGCTAATTTTGAAGGAAACAAAGCTACTAGGTTTGCATCTATCTGCCCTAATTTGGTGAATATGTTACCAACTCCATCACCTGCAAAAATAGTGACAACAAACAACAACAGCAAAGCAGCGATCATGACAATAGTTTGTACTGAGTCTGTCCAAATTGATGCCCTAATGCCTCCAGAGAAACAGTAGACAACTACAATGATTGCGCCAATGATAATACCCCAAGCATAATCCCAACCAAAAAGGCTATTTAGTGCTTTACTTCCTGCCAATAGTTGCGCTGCTGCATAAGTACCTAAAAAGAAAATTGTAATTAACGCTGAAATAACGGATATCCAGCGATAACCAGGCTGCTTTTGTGCCAGAAATGCAGGAACAGTTTCTGAGTCAGATGCTTCTGAAACCTGGCGTAATTGCTTAAAAACTAACGTCCAAGCTAGATAATCGCCGATCGCCCAGCCGATCGCCAGCCAAATTGCTGATAAACCCTGAGTGTAGGCGTATCCTACTTGTCCTGTAAATAAAAACCCGCTTTGTCCAGTAGACAAAGCAGATAAAGCTACCATCCAAGCATTTACTTTTCTCCCTGCCAGGAGGTAATCACTCGTACTGTCTTGCTTTTGAGTTGCTGCATAAGTACCTACAACAGTAAATAATAGCAGGAAAAATAAGAAGGAAATTAGGGTATAAGCCATGAAAAATTAGATTAGATGTATCATGAAATGAAGCAAAAGCTCAGGTATGGAAGCATTTCGCTATTTGAAAGTAAATGCTATTATAGGTACACTATACTAATTAAAACTATGGCTGCACCAACTAAAAAAGAGCAAACTAAGCCAACTGCTAAAAAAAGTATGAGTGTTGAGGATTACATCAAAACTCAATTTCCCAAATATGATGAAGCGATGAAAAAACTTGCCGATGCCTGACATATTATGGATTAAACGCGATGAAGTCTTAAAACTACACCAAGTTGCAATCTCACAATATGGAGGTTCTGAAGGCTTGAGAGACGAAAACTTACTGATGTCTGGTTTACAAAAACCCAGGCATCATTGTTTTTATGAGGGTACTGAGGATTTATACATTTTGGCTTCTCTTTATGCTGTTGGCATAGTTTGTAATCACCCCTTCATAGATGGCAATAAAAGAACTGGTTTTCAGACTGCTAATTTCTTTCTCTGCAAAAATGGAATTATAAAGACATCCAATAATGACAGAGTGGTAGAAAAAACTTTATCATTGGCAAATCATACAATAGAGTATTTAGAGTACGCCGATTTCTTGTTGAATGGGTAAAATTATCCTTTATTCTGTTGTCATCATTTTATCAAAGCAACTAGCTAATGCTAACCTCAATTCTGCAACAATAAATTTTCATCCTAATAAAAAGCCATACCAAAGAAGATTTAGGTATAGCTTTAAAATGTGAAATGCAATTCACTAGGGGTATTAAAATTACTCTCTCTCTATAGAATTAGAGCCACAACTCCATTTATTTGAACTAAGAACAGGTAGATTTATACTGGTTGAAGGTTTTTCTGTCTCACAGGAAATTCTTTCATATGTATAATTACTGCTATCATAACTAACAGCTTCGGCAAAGCTCTTTAAATTATGTTTTTCTTCTTTTGATTTGGCAACAACTATTACTTTATCTTTATCTGCATCAGATATTTCTAATCTGTAATAAGTAGAGTCTTCACTAAGATAAGATACGTCTAATTCTGTAAAATTATCTGCGAATTTATCATTATCAAGTCTATACGCCTGTTCAGCGCGAATTAATGCCCCTACGTTATTTTTCCCTTCAAATTGTCTTGCCTGTTGTGTCGAACCACTTGCTTTGATACCTGTGACAGTACTAAATAAGATAAAGACGACCAAGCCAGATAGAAAAAACCCACCTATCATCTGTTTATAGTTAATAAATTTTGCCAATCGGGGTGAATTGAGAATCAATCCAACGCCTAAAAACAAAATTATCCATCCCCAATCAAGATGAATAGAGTCCACTGCTACGTCTGCCAAACCTCTAAATGGATTTCCTGACAATTCAGTATCTATATTTGATTTAGCATCCTCAATCCTAACTAAAAAGTCCAAAAAGATGTAAGAAATTGTTAATGCAGCCCCTAATCCTGTCAGTGTTAGCCACTTATACATTTTTTTTAGAGTTAGTGTAAAAGAAGCAACAACGCAAGTAGTTATAATTGCTTTAACGCTACCATTTGTTAAACTTACACTACCCACAACAGGAAGACTTATTAATGGTGTAAAAATTCCAAAAAATAAAATAATTGAACCAGCAATACCTGACAAATAAACCAGATCCAACTCAATTGATTGTTGGTTTATACTTAAATTTAACTTAGTAGATACTACTGGTTCTTGTTTAGTTTCTGCTTCTGGCTGTGGTAATGGTTCTACATTCTTCTGAACAGAAAGAGGTGAAACTTTTGCAGATTTGGGTTTATTCGTCCAACCACAACCAGAACATACTTGGCGACCACTAGATTTAAATGGTGGTGGAAGTTTCTTTTTGCATTGAGGGCAATTTTCGGAAGTCATAAGCATTGATGTAACTTTTCCTTCTTATGATTCCCCTTTAATACACTGAAATATAAATAAGCGGCAATCTTCTAAATAAGCGATCAATAATTACTAGTTACTGTAAACTAAATTCCATTCCTGACAGGCTATTATTGGTTTTAATCACTCGCTCTAATTTAAAACCACTTTTTTCAAACAACTCCTGAAACTGTTTTTTAGTGCGCCAGCCACCCCCAGGAGTCGCCACATTAATTTGTACCGCAAAAATTCCTGGCATTATTCCATCCGCTTCAGTTTTAGGTTCGTCAATATCAGGAACAAAAGACTGTAGAAGGATTAACTTGCCATCATCGGGTAATGCTGCTTTGCAGTTTGCCAAAATTTTCATCGCATCTTCGTCACTCCAGGCAGAGATAAAATGCTTCATGACGATCGCATTTGCTCCTTTGGGTATCTCTTTAAAGACATCTCCAGTTTTTATTTCAATATCGTCTGGATCGACACCTAAACTACTAATATATTCTCTGGCGGTTTCGGCGACATCAGGTACATCAAACAAAATCCCCTTACAGTTATAACGTTTAACGATGTTGGCTATCAAGCCACCCTGTCCTCCACCAACATCCATGACTGTTTCATACTGACCAAAATCATAGGCATCTAGCAAACCATCTACCTGTGAGTTGGTTAGAAAACTCATGGCTTTGATAAAAGTATCCTTACTCCAGTCATTGTCGTAACAATATTGATAAACGCCTTTATCGTTAGCTAATTCAAAAGGTACTACTCCTTTTGCTAATGCTTCTGGTAAAACCTTCCAAGCATCCCATTGTGCAGGTTCAATTAGGTGCATGGCTAAATGTCCTACTGAGGGTTCTTTATTAGTTACTAATAAGGTAGATGTTTCTGTGGGTGCAAATACTCGTCCTGGTTTTTCTGCTAATACCTCAACATGAGCCAAAGCACGAAGAATAAAGTATAGTCGTTCGGTATCGGTATTAGTTTTATCTGCCAAACTTTCTACGGTTTGTTCTCCAGTGTCATCAAGTAAATTAAAAATTCCTAAACGAGTTGCTGTATAAAGACATTGACTTTTTACAAAGGTCAACATTAGATCGAAAGCTCTTTTCTTAGCTTCGGTGTTAGGATTTGCGCTGGTTGCTACCATTGTTTTGTTGATGATTGATGGTTAATCTTTTGGTGGACAATATGAAGATCTTTCTGTAGGGGCGTTTCGTGAGACAGTTGCGGTGGGCGGTTTCACCGACATAAGCAAACTGTCGAACCCGAAGGGCGAAACGCCCCTACTAGTCTCCACCGATTTCGACCAGTTTACCGATATTGAAATCGATTTTGACCCAGCCTTGGAGACGACGCAGATTATCGAGTAAAAGTAAAGGAATTTGCCAATTATGAAGCATTAAAAAAGGTAAAGGATCTTCTGGGCTAAGAATAGCGTCAGTTCCTTTAGTTATCTTTTGCCACCAAGCTTTGAGTTCTGATAGAGACCTAATACTTAACAATCTCCAGAGTTCGTGATATGTCCAGTAAGTTGGTTTACTATCGGGTAAAGGAGTAATGGGCTGTTCTCCTAGTTCAGCATCAGACAAATAAGCCTCTGCTACCCCAGGATGATCGTGAAACATGGTAATGGCAGAGTGCAGACGGGGATTACATTCAATAGGATAAACTGTTCCATCATCGGTTTGAATCATGTCAAAACAAATTTGTCCTGTTAGATTCATTTTCTGCACAAAGGTTTCTACCCATTGATAGATAGCAGGGTTGTCTACCTGTTCATAGTTAACCTGAAAAGGAGAAGATTTAGAACAGCAGTGTAGTCTAATTTTTCCTTTACGGACGGTTGCATGGAAACAGTATTCTTGTCCACGAATAAATTCCTGCATTACCCAGGGCTTTTGTTCGCCAATAGGTAAACTACGAACATAGTCTTCCATCTCTGGAAAGGGCAGTCTGGTTAAATCTAGTCGTAATACGGAATCGTAAGGAATACTTTTAACAATATATTTACTGCCGTCAGTCTCAAAATCAAAGTCTAATATCTGTTGTGGATCGGTAATGCGAAACACTTTAGGTGCAGATAAGCCTAATTCTCTCGCTTTTGAGCAAAAGGCGTATTTATCATCCAGAATTGTCGTAACTTCTGGATCGAGATGAATCGACTCACAGTAAGGTTCTAAGGCTTTTTTAGCTAAAGAATCATAGTAGCTAGCAATGGGACTGGATACGGGAACAAAAAGATCGATATCTTGCTTTTTGACTATATCAACTAAAGCCTGACAGTAGGCTTCTGGTTCTTTTTCGGGAACAGGGACGGTAAAAAAACCTTTGACAGCACGAGAAAAACGATGACCCGACAGCCAATATTTATGGGTTTCCACCAGATATACTTCATGCCCGTCTCTGTGGAAAGATCTTGCTAGCTGTAACGCTTTGGTCATTTTTGCACCTGTAATCAGGATGCGTTTTTTTTCTTTCGGGTTAATGGTAGGGGCGATCGCATTATCGCCTCTACCAGGGATAATGTTTTTAGTCCAAGATAAAAATACCAGTGCCAAATTAAAAGGAAACAACAGCAATAGTAATGCCAGTGTACCAAGGTTTTTGGCGATGCCTACGGCTAGCTTCACAATCGCCGAACCAGGGGAAATAAATAATATTTGCGCCATCTGAAATAAATTTAAGTACATTGTGGTAGGGGCGATTCGTGAATCGCCCCTACAGGAGTTATTTACGTTTAATGAGGGTTACGCCATCCCGCAGGGGAATCATAACCTGTTCAACGCGAGGATCATCGGCAACAAAACGGTTAAAACGGGCGATCGCCTTACCATTTTCTGTCCGTTGTTCTTCGGGCAAATAAGGTTGTCCCTGCATCAGGGTATTGTCTACGCAGATAAAGCCATCAGGTGTTAATAAATCAGTCTCTAACAGCAGGTTGACATAATCGATATATCCACCCTTATCGGCATCGATAAACACCAAATCAAAGCTTTGTCCTGCATCTACTAGCTGATTCATAGTTTCAATTGCGGGGGCAACTTTAACCTCAATCTTTTGACCGTGGCGAGAAGCAGCAAAGCAGTCGATCGCCAACTGGGAGACGTATTCATCAACTTCGCAAGCAAGTAAGTAACCGTCATTGGGCAAAGCTTCGGCGATCGCCAAAGCGGAATAACCTGTAAACATCCCAATTTCTAGTACGCGCCTGGACTTGCTGATAGACACCAACATCTTTAGTAGCTGTCCTTCAATATGCCCAGAAAGCATTTCTTGTTCTAATGCACGTACAGTTTCGCCGTCATCAAAACGTTTACTCCAGTCTTCTGTTTGGGTTCTATCTGCCAAATTAGCTAGAGCCTCTGATTCAGAAGTAGTGCAGGCTTCTAAATAGGGGTCGATTCCCGCAGCTAAATGATATGCTTTGTTTAAGGATGTTTTAAATTCAGGTGAAATCGATTCGGTTTTAGCTGCGTTTAGAATGTGTTCTAGCTGCTGAACAAGAATTCCCAAAGGAGTTACTGGTCTAGCGGTTTTCTTCTGAGCTTCTGCTGTTCCCACCACGACTATATACTCCCTGCTAAGACTTCTTCAGTTGATTCTTTGCCTTCATCCATGTATACTTGCGTACCCAACCCTGAATCAGAATAGTCGGCGCAAATACGTCTATGTTCGGCTAAAGCTTCTTCAAGCTCGTCTTTGTCTAAGTCGTTGATAAAGAAACAAGTTCCAATCGGTTTGGGTACGGCTGCTCTAAGTAAACCATCTCTAGTTTGGGTAATAGATTCGCCAGCTTTCCAAAGCAAGTCTATATCTAAAACTGGATTGTCCAACGCCAGTCCGATATTGTTCATAGTGGTCAAAATGCGATCGCGCTCTTGGGGAGTAATATAGCCTCGCATTGCTGCTATTGTAGCCGACAGTGCCATGTCAATATTAACTGCATGACCATGATATAAGGGAATTTCGGGAGTAAGCTCAAAAGTAGGACTCCAGGTATGTCCGTAAGCAATTACTCGATCCAAATCTAGTTCATGTAAGTTTGGTGCTTCCAACTCCAGCATTTTTTTGATTGCTTTATAGGTTAGCTTACGTCCAATCTCACGGATTGATTCACTACCGTTAAGATAGCCAAAACGAGTCTTTAAAAGTTCTTTGCCATGTTTTTCTAGTAGCTCAAACACCTCTTTATGAGAAACTACGGCGATTTTAACCAATTCTGCCATCCCATTACGCACCTGTGCTTCTGGTAATGTACGTAGGAAAGAAAAGTCGAGAATTACTTTTGTCGAGGCGTGATAAGCACCAAGACGATTCTTGAGTTTCTTGTGGTTAACTGCAACCTTGATAGCTACACTAGCATCAACCAAACCAATCATGGTGGTAGGAATGCGAATATAGTTACTGCTGCGACGATAACTAGCACAAGCAAAACCAGCCACGTCAGTAATTAAGCCACCGCCAACTACTAATACAGGCTCTTTACGTACCAGACCAAAATCAGCAAAAGCATCAACTATCTTTTCTAAAGTTCGTAAACTCTTATCTAGCTCACTAATAATAATCGGAAATACCGTTAGCTCAATATCGTGATGCTCAAAGTATGATTCAATTTGGTCTTTGTAAAGTCGATGCACGTTAGCATCTACAACCATCAAACAACGTCCGAACTTTTCATAGCTGTCTGCAATTTCTTTATTTTTGGTATCAAATACGCCCTCTACAAACAGAAGATCGTACTCAATTTTTTCGTAGCCTTCAACTCTAAACGCTGTGTCGGTAGCTACGAATTTAGCTTCAATTTGACTCATTATTTTTTGCCTAAATACAACTGAAATATCTGCAAGATTACTTTGTAAACTATTTACAAATCATCTTTTTGTTTATGGGCGAAAGAAAACTAACTGAGGTAAAATTTACCTCAATTCATTGATTAACTCCTATAAATTTCTTCCATCCATTGAAGGCAATGACTTGGCTTTTTTATAAGATGTTAGTTTTTTGGTTATTTGCAATCTAGATTTTAAAAGCTACTATCTTTTAAAAAGATAAAACAAGCAATCTAAATTTAAAACAAAAACCTTGGTAGAAAAAGTACTGCTGGATAGCCTTTAATCAATTTATTTAACCTACATATTTATGTTTAACACAATTCTTCTTTTTGAGTATCTGCACATAGTCATAGTTCAGAAAAAATTGTTAAGTAGGTTAAAGGTTATTGTCAAGCTATGCAATTGCCGATTTGTTTAATTCTTATTTACTTACATTTTTATTAAAGCAAGTTTTTGTGACTGAGATTGCCATTATTTGTAAATTTATGTTAAGTTTAGCTTAAGTTTGTTAACATAATTTATATTTATCTCAGTGTTATCTTGACAAAAGACAAAATAATACAGTTCGTAACTGTATTGAAAACAACAAAAAGATATTTATACCGTTTTAAATTTAAAAGACAACAGAGCGAATGATTTAGAACTGTTGTCTTTCTCTGGTTACTTGGTGCTTTTTAGGCTGCTCTAATACGCTGATGCTAACTAAAAGTATCGCCTTAAAGTCTTTTCGCAGTAAATTGTTGTCGCATTGACGCTATTTGATAATTTCTACCAGTGCTGGTTTTAGATCTGCATACTGGTAATTAAAGCCTGTAGACTGAGTTTTTTGCGGTAGCACCTGCTGTCCTTCGAGTACAACTATTGCTCCATCTCCCAGCAAAACTTCCAAAACAAAATCAGGCACAGGTAGCCAAGAAGGTCTATTCATCACCTCACCTAGAGTTTGACATAGTTTGTTCATGCGAACGGGATGAGGAGAGGTGGCATTATATACTCCAGACATATCAATTTGGTTGATTGCCTGGATAATCAAGTTAACTAAATCGTCGCGGTGAATCCAAGAAAACCACTGTTTGCCACTGCCAATAGGACCACCAGCAAACATTTTGAACGGTCCAATCATTTTGCCCAATGCACCTCCGTCGGCTAAAACAATACCTACACGCAAAATAACTAATCGCACTTCTAACTCAGTTACTTTCTGTGCTTCAGCTTCCCAATTTTGGCAGACTTGAGCTAAGAAGTCATTACCAGCAGGACTATCTTCTACAAAAGCAGCAGTTTCACTTGTGCCATAGTAACCGATCGCCGATCCACTCACTAGCACCTGGGGCTTTTGCTCGGCAGTAGCGATCGCTTCTACTAGTTTTCTCGTGCCAATTTGGCGACTTGACATAATTGCCTGTTTCTGCTGAGGACTCCAGCGTTCGGCAATTGGCTCTCCTGCTAAGTTGACTATTCCATCACAGCCTGAAATACTTTTTTGCCATTCTCCCGACTCTTGGGGAGTATATTGAACTATTTCTAGCTGGGAATAGGCTGAAGCGGGAAAAACTTTTTGAGCTTTATTAAGATTACGGGTTAAGACTAATATTTGATGCCCTTCTTGGTTTAGCTTGGCTACCAAACGACTGCCGACTAAACCTGTTGCTCCTGTAATGGCGATTTTCATTATTGCACTATTATATTATTTATTTATATCGACCTCTTCACACTTAATGATAAAAGAAGATGGTTGGGTAATTAGGCAGAACAACAAAATCTAACGAAAAGCGATCGCACTTTTAGCTGGATGAAACGCTATATATCCAATCACAGTCCCGTTAAAAGAAAGGCGGTACAAATGAAATGACACCTGAAGCCGATGAGATAGGATAAGAGCAGGTTCAACAGCAGCAATGGAACTAGGGATATCATGCTAAGACGATAATTAAAAAAGTATCAAACTGCTGTAAATTAAAATTTATGAATCAAGAACTGGAATTACTGCTTCAGTTGGCATCCCGTCAAGGAGCAAGTCATGCAGAAGTTTATCAGGTGACATCTCAATCCCAGCCAGTATTTTTTGAGGGAAATCGTCTTAAGCAGCTAGAAAGTTCTCAGTCTATAGGTACAGCTTTAAGATTATGGCATGATAGTAAGCCAGGTTTAGCGGTGGCTTATGGCAACCTTGAGCCAGAATTGTTAGTCAGTAAAGCGATCGCTTTATCAAATCTCAATCAACCTGAAATTATAGAATTAGCACCCCCTAGAAAGGCAATTCACGATTTGACAGGTGCCCAAGCAACCGTAACTGAATTAATAGAATTGGGCAATCAAACAATCGAAAGGCTTCGGGAAGAATATCCTGAGTTAGTTTGTTCTGCCGAGCTTGAATCAGAACAGGAAACTACTACCCTAATTAACTCCCAGGGATTACACTGTCACTATAGAGAATCTGGCTTAAGCTACTATATTGGCGCGGAGTTAGTGCGTGGCGAAGATTTTTTGAGTGTCTACGACGGAGAATACACTAAAGAAAAACTAAATCCTGATTTAGCGATTGAGCAAATTGTCAAACGTCTAGATTGGGCAAAGCGTAACGTTATCCCGCCTCAAGGCATTGTACCAGTGTTACTTACAGCCAATGCTGCTAATTTGCTTTGGGATACTGTCTCATCGGCTCTAAACGGCAAAAGAGTCAAAGAAAAGTCATCTCCCTGGAGTAGCCAGCATCAGCAATTAGTTATCTCAAAATTAATTAGTCTTTCTCAACAGCCAGATCGACAACCCTATGACTGTCCTTTTGACGATGAAGGAATGCCAACTCAAATACTGGAGCTTATTGCACAAGGAAGATTAAATCAATTTTATAGCGATCGCACTATTGCTAGAGAATTAAATCTTCAACCAACAGGAAACGGTTTTCGCTCTAATTTAGATAGCTATCCTAGTCCTACCTTAGTAAATCTTATTGTTACTCCAGGTAATAGCTCATTCTCAAAATTAATCACTCAGTTAGATAATGGCATTATTGTCGATCAGATGCTTGGCGGTGGTGCAGATATTAGTGGAGACTTTTCCGTTAGTCTAGATTTAGGCTATCGAGTTGAAAATGGCAAGATAACTGGTCGAGTAAAAGATACAGCAATCTCAGGCAATGTCTATCAAATATTAAAAGAGGTGGTTGCTTTGGGTAGTGACTCTATTTGGAATGGTTCTTGTTTTACGCCTTCAATAATAGTAGAGGGAATTTCAGTTACAGGCTAATTTTTTAGCACGTATTTCTGAATTATTTTCCTCATCCTTTATCCCTTATCCCTTTAAACCCTTGTACTTTTTTGTGCGATAATTCATAAAAGAATAATATTTTAATATTTGCTTAACATAAAGCAATGAATGAGCCAGCTAAAGAACAATCAACCCCAGAAGAAAATCTAGCCAAACAGACTCCCTCAAAAGAGAAAACCCTGGCAGAACAAGCTCCAGCAAGTTATGAATGTCGTTCTTGTGGTTATGTTTACGTGCCATCTAAAGGGGATAATCAGGGAAATGTTGCCGCAGGAACTTCGTTTACCGAATTACCGAATGACTGGCGTTGTCCTGTCTGCGGTGTTCGTAAAACTCAGTTTATTAATATTGGCGCACAAGGCGCAGCATCTGGCTTTGCTGAGAATTTGAATTATGGCTTGGGAGTTAATCGTCTGACTCCTGCCCAAAAAAATATTTTAATTTTTGGTGCTTTGGGTTTGGGCTTTTTGTTATTCCTAAGCTTATACGGCTTACACTAGCAATCTTACTTCCATACCTGCGGTTCAAAGAAAGTTATTTTAGTTAATTTTTCTCATGAATTTGCTGTTTATCTGCCTCAATTAATCACAAAAACATTTATGAATTTATTGATTCAAGCACGTAGTTGGATGTGTGCCATAAAGCAACGCATTTCCTACGTTAAAAACTTAAAGCAAGCAGCTATATTATTTGCAGTTTGTATATTTTGTATTAGCTGTAGTCAAGTGCCTTCAACCACCGCTAATCCCTGGAAGACTATGACTTTACCAACTGAAGCCATCTTTTCCGATATTGCCTTTACTAGTAATAGCGATCGCGGTTGGCTAGTAGGAACTCAAGCAACCCTATTTGAAACCAAAGACGGTGGCGAAACTTGGTCGCAGCAATCTTTAGAATTAGGAGATGAAAAGGTAACTCTAGAAGCCATTAGTTTTAATGGCGATGAAGGCTGGATTGCTGGTCAACCATCTATTTTGCTGCATACAGAAGACGGTGGTGATAGTTGGTCGCGTATTCCTCTTAGTGCTAAACTTCCTGGCGCACCTCTTGATATCATTGCCCTAGGTAAGTCTACCGCCGAAATGGTAACCAATTTAGGGGCAATTTACAAAACCGATAACGGTGGTAAAAACTGGAAAGCTTTAGTAGAAGGTTCTGTAGGAGTAGCCAGAAGTATTCATCGCTCTAACAACGGTAAATATGTAGCTGTTTCTGCTAAGGGTAATTTTTACTCTACTTGGGAACCAGGTCAAACCGAATGGACTCCACACCAAAGAACCTCATCTCGTCGTCTGCAAAATATGGGTTTTAATGATGATGAAAGTCTGTGGTTGTTGGCTCGTGGCGGTCAAGTTCAGTTTAGCAAATCAGACAATTATGAAGAATGGGGAGAACCTATCTATCCTGAATTTTCCTCTAGCTGGGGCTTTTTAGATGTTGGTTATCGTACTCCCGAAGAGATTTGGGTAGCTGGAGGAAGTGCTAATCTATTAGTAAGTCCTGATGGTGGTCAATCTTGGTCAAAAGACCGTGATGTAGAAAACGCGCCCTCTAATTTTTATAAAGTAGTATTCCTTTCGCCACAAAAAGGCTTTGTTTTAGGTGAGCGCGGAACACTACTAAAATATGTGCCTGAAGCTGGTACTGCTGCCTAATTACTTTAGGTAAGTTGTAGGCAGCTACCTTTGTTTCGTATTATATAAATAAGGCTTTTAATATTCACAAGGCTTGAAAACTTTTAATCAGGAGAAATAGAACATATGGCTGGAGATACTGGAGAACGTCCATTTTCCGATATTATTACGAGCGTTCGCTACTGGGTAATCCACAGCGTTACAATTCCCATGTTATTTATAGCTGGATGGCTATTTGTTAGCACTGGGTTAGCTTATGATGCTTTTGGTACTCCTCGTCCTAACGAATACTTTACCCAGGAACGAATTGAAATTCCTGTGATTAGCGATCGCTATGATGCAAAAGAGCAAATCAAAGAATTTAATCAGTAAAAATTAAGTAAAAAAATATGACAAGCAATAGTCCTAATCAACCCGTTTCTTACCCCATCTTTACCGTTAGATGGTTGGCAATTCACACTTTAGCCGTACCAACCGTTTTTTTTCTTGGTGCGATCGCCTCTATGCAATTTATCCAAAGATAGGAGTTAATCATGGAAAGAAAACAAAATACAAATAGACAACCAGTAGAGCTAAATCGTACTTCTCTTTACCTGGGTTTACTTTTAATTGCTGTTCTAGGTATTCTCTTTTCTAGTTACTTTTTTAACTAGACAAGTTACTTAAACAACTTATTTCAATATTCATAACAAGAGGAGAATTAAAAAGAATGTTTGCAAATGGAAGAATTCCCATATGGATTGTTGCCACCGTAGCTGGCATAGGCGCAATCACCGTTGTCGGTATCTTTTTCTACGGTTCTTATGGTGGTGTTGGCTCTGGAATGTAGAGTTTGACCAACGGTCACAGCAGGCTCCGTCCGTTTAGGGCGGAGTAATCTGTGACTAACGCTTAGAGCAGCGCGGTCTTTGCAAGCGAAAATGAGAGAAGATGACTCCCTTGTCGCAACTGTTTCACCGCGTCGCCGTCAAAAAAGGCGTTTATGAGCGTGGACTAGACGGAGTAATCTCTAACTCAATCAAGCTACACCTTGAAATGTAGAATCAGTTACGTAATGAACCGCCTAGTATCTTCACTGGGCGGTATTTTTTTACTGTTGTTCATTTATCGTTTAAATTGGTTACATCTCCTCCAATACTGTTCGGTTAGTCTTTCAAGTTATTTCGTTCGCCCCCTAAATCCCCCAAGATTGGGGGACTTTAACGAATCTTACTCCTCCAAATTTGGGGGCTAGGGGCTTAACCGAACGGTATTGACATCTCCTCCTGAGACGATCAGAGGTTGAATCATGTATCTATTCTTTGGCGTTGCTGATTAAGTAATGTCGTACAAAGGATGACTGTTCGTAGCTCTAAGCTCTAAGCTTTAAGCTTTAAGCTTTTAAGAAATCATCACTACTTAATAAATAAGCTAAATATATTTTTAGCATTACACATTCAGCAACGCCTATTCTTTTAGTTCTCACAAGTTGGCAAATTAATCGACGTTAATGAGTTGAAACATGAATCTATTTTTAGGTTGCTTAGGAGAAATATTGCCTGGGCTTGAGATACGGGCATTATCGTTACAGTAGCGATCGCTCTATAAAGCTAACAACTTATAATTAATAACTAACCAATGAAAGATTTATATCCACCTATCGAACCCTATAATCAAGGCAAATTAAAAGTCTCTGGGCTACATACAGTTCACTACGAAGAATCTGGTAATCCTCAAGGCAAACCAGTAATATTTCTTCATGGTGGTCCTGGTGGAGGTATTGCCCCTATGTATCGGCAATATTTTGATCCTCAGCAATGGCGTATTGTTATCTTTGCTCAGAGAGGATGTGGGCAAAGTACTCCCTATGCAGAATTACGCGAAAATACTACCTGGGATTTGGTCAGCGATATTGAAAAGCTTAGACAGCATCTAAATATAAATCGGTGGGTAGTAT
The DNA here is from genome assembly GCA_965218645.1 of Waterburya sp. GTDB lineage: Bacteria > Cyanobacteriota > Cyanobacteriia > Cyanobacteriales > Xenococcaceae > Waterburya. The sequence continues at coordinate 4,045,928 of OZ244627.1, forward strand.
TTGGTGGCAGTTGGGGTAGTACATTAGCTTTGGCATATAGCCAAACTCATCCAGATAGCTGTAAAGGTCTAATCTTGCGAGGCATATTTATGCTACGCCCATCGGAAATTCGTTGGTTTTACCAAGAAGGCGCAAGTAATATCTATCCTGACGCTTGGCAAGAGTATATCAAGCCTATCCCGACCGCAGAAAGAGATGATTTATTATCTGCTTTTTATAAAAGATTAACTAGTGAAGATGCCCAAATACGCTTAGAGGCAGCCCGTGCTTGGTCAGTTTGGGAAGCCAGTACTAGCAAATTAATTCCTTCGCTAGCCAGTAAAGCTAGCTTTGGCAGGGCAGAATTTGCCGAGGCTTTTGCCCGTATTGAATGTCATTATTTTGTTAACAAAGGCTTTCTCAAGAGTGAAAATCAATTATTAGACAGTGTCGATCGCATCCGCCATTTGCCAGGAGTCATTGTTCAGGGTAGATATGATGTGGTCTGTCCCATGATTACCGCTTGGGAATTACATCAGGTTTGGTCAGAAGCAGAATTTATCGTTATTGCCGATGCAGGACATTCTGTATCCGAGCCAGGAATTAAAGATGCTTTAATTAGGGCAAGCGATCAATTTGCTGCGCTATAGCTAAAAAACAAATAATTGCAGAGCGATCGCCCGTTCCAACTTACAATAACGCTTACTCAATCCGTTTTCGTTCCACCCAAACTGTAATATCAGGTTCGGTTGAACAGTTAAATGTTTTAATTTAGGGGTTTAGGGATTTAGGGAATTAGGGAACACTTTATTTAAAGTAATTATCCGCACTTGATATAACTCTCTAATTTAGGAAGAATACTAGGAATAGCCATTGTGGTCAACATAATTAAATTTGCTACCCAAAACAGTAAAATTAACCACAACAAACCAAGCCAAGGCTGAGGATAAGTTATTAAATGTAACCCCGACCATAGTTGCCAAATGCGAAACCCCGTGTAAAGTGTTCCAATAATGACAACAACACTTTTACACAAAGTACGACTTAAACCTGTTTCACTCGCTAACTGAACGACAACAGCCAATAAATAACAATTGAAAAAGACTCGTACAATTGGTTCATTCGAGAAGACAATCCACATAACTAGAGGCAGAATTATCCCTATTAGCCCTGCCACCTTAGCCCAAACCCTAATAAATTGAAACTGTGCATCGTTAAAAGCCATTACTGAGTTTAATGGTAGTTTTCCTTTTTTGACTAACCAACCATAACTCACGCTTAAAAGAGTGGCGATCGCACAGAAAGAAAAAACTGTAAACCAGTTGTTAGGATTCATTGAATTATTATTTAACGTTTTCTGCTTTCTCTATCTTTATTTTTAGCGTACCTACCGCATACTGTTCTTTCAATAAGGTGATCGCGGAGCTAGCCGTAGGCATCGCTAACTTCAAACTACAATAAATAAACTTAATTTTGCTACTCAAAGCAATCTTGACATCTTCGGGGAAATCTATCGTTAGTTCACCATTTAGGTATATGTCAGCACTGTTTGCAATGTAAATTTCTTTAACTAGTAACACAATGCTCCACTTTTAAGCGACAATCAAGATATCAGTAAATATACTGTTATTGTTTATGACCAGCCAGAAAAATGACTTATAAATTTCTACTAACAATATTTCTAACTAGCCTGAGTTTGATCGGTGGGTTGACACCGATAGCTTTCGCACAAAAACGCCCAGAATGTTACCTAATCGACAATTCTGGAAAACTGACAGATTTAACCGATATTTGCAATGCTAGTCAGAAGCGATCGCCTAAGACAGATGCTACCAGTGAGGGTCAGAATATTATTAACAATAATAATAATATTAGTATCGACTCCAAAGCCTTGAATTCAGGGTTTTCGGCAGATAATAACGCATACATTTTAGGAGAAGATAATCTTTCTATTGAGTCAAGCTTTGCCGATAGCTCTTACTACATTGATAACGGAATAGGTACGAACTATACAGCATATATAAGACGCTATAAAGTTCCTCCTACTTCGATAGTCCGTGAGGCACTTAGAGAGCAGGTATTTCAATTTGGTACTTACCCCAATAGTATTACTTCAATTCTCAGACAAGGGCGAGGCAGAATTCCTTTTATTATTTATCGCTATCAAATCTGAGGCTAAAGTAGTCAAGGGCGACACAAGGACGCGAAGAAACCTCGCGTCACGCACCAAGAAAACTAGCTGTAGTTTTAGACTAAAAAAATCTACAGAATTAACCAAACTAGGGGCTATTGCGCCCAATAGCAGTCCTGATAACCACTAAGCAAGATCTTGAGTGCCAGAAATTGCGGTCGCCAAAAGTATGCCCCAAACTCCTTCCCATAATGCTAATCGAGTTGTTTTACAGAAGATCAAAAAGACTAAAGTTATAGCCGACACCCAAAAGTAAGCCCACATCGGTATCATCTTCACCAAAGCCCACATTAAGACGGACTGTCCCTGTAACTCTTGGTAATATAGGTATATCAACTCCTGTAGTCACTAAGCCATCGACATTAAAGTCGCCAAAAAAATCTTCTATTGCTATTCCACCACCAACAAAAGGGTAAATAAATTCTAAATCCCTGGTAAAAGATTTAAAGATAGGAACACCAAAGGTTAAGGCAAAAGTACTGATGTTATTGTCGCCAAAAATATTTGAAGTGTGAAGAGATATGTTTTTTGTAAAAGCAGTTTTACCTACTAAAGAGAAACCTCCGTTTCCTAAAGCCGTTTCTGACCCACTAACACCAATATTGCCACCTAAACCAATGTAGCTGCGTGTCGGTTTTTCTTCTTGTTTTTTTGCTTCTGTGTCCTTATTGGTTTGTGCCAAAACAGTATGTGCTGTCTCTAGTATCACAAAAGCTGTCTCTATAAAGAGACATAAAAGCAAAAAGACAATTTTATTTTTCATAATCTGACCTTATAGATCCTGCTCTTATTTGAGATGTCGCTTGGTTATTATAGGCAATTATCTGCCATTGCATCTAATAAAGTTTGCCAGACCTGATGTTCTTCAGGGTTTACATGGCGATCGCTTTAACTGAAATATTAGCCTAAAATTAATTTGGAAACTAATGTCAGGTGAAACCAATCTAAGGCTTTGTTAAAATCTATGCAACCTTTTCTCTGCTTGGGGGAGTATGTTTTTTGTAGCGTCAATAATCAAAATCATTGCTTTTCTCACCTCGATCCTATTGGGCAATTCCGAGAAAATGAGGGATTGACTCTGATTCTAGGCGTTGCTGAATGAGTAATGATAAGTGTTGCACAGTAAAAAAATGAAATGTCCTAAATGCAACTCTACTTCATACCGAAAAAATGGCTACCGTCGCGGTAAGCAATATTACGGACATCTCACGGTGGCGAATTTAGTTTGCCACCCGTGTCCTTATCAATGTCGCTTATGTGGTCGTCAGTTTGTCGAATCCCCTCTTCCTAAGAGCTATCCATTTGAGGTTAAGCAACTGTGTCTCAACAGCGTGGTTGGATTGGATATGCTGAACTAAATTCAGCATCCCCCACGCTCAAAATGTATCTCAACAGAATGGGATTAAGAGGGATTGAACGAGTTACAGAAATTCACCATACGACGATTATGAACTGGATTGAGGAGGCAAGAATGAAATTACCAGATACACCTGAAGCAGAAGAAATACCTGAAATTACGGAAATTGATGAACTACAGACGTTCATCGGCAACAAGAAAAACAAGGTCTGGATAGGATCTGTGGTTAACCATTGGCAACCAGGCATTCTACTTTGGATAGTCGGCGGTCACAGTAGTGAAACATTTAAACATCTTTGGTTGACCATAAAATGCTGGCATAGTTTTTGGTACGTGAGTGATGGTTATCCTGTTTATCCTTGTTTTATTGAACCAGAAGACCATCTCGTGCGTAAAACTTACATGACAAGAGTCGAAGGAGAAAATACTCGACTCAGACACTATTTGGCTCGTTTACACCGAAAGACTTACATGCGGACAAGTCCTTTGTGTTACTCAAAATCGATTGAAGTGCTGCGGATATTCAATTCGTCTTTTACTCCACTCTCTTAGGTTCAAGACTGTTGGCGCGATCGCCTAAATCATTACTCATTCAGTAACGCCAATTATTCACTATTTTTATCTCTTATCTTTCTAAAAATAATATTTATAGGTGCGATCGCCTGAGCGATAAAAAAACGACCGCTTTTATTTTTCAATGCTAATTTTTGGCTATCTGCCCACTAAATAAAACAAATTTTTGGCAATTTTTACTACAAAAGCGAGATTTAAAGCAATATCAGACGGCGATTTCTATCATAATTCAGATGATTTTAGCCATTGTTCACATTTTGAGCAGACACTCTAGGTAAAGCAATAGTTTCGTTTGCTGGAGGCAAATCAGAACGAAGCCTAGTTGAGCTATTGTCTCCTAGCTGCTGCATTAAACTAGCCATCTCTAAAGCATTTAGGGCATAGTTCCAACCCAAATTACTTTTGATACCTGCGCGCTCTAGGGCTTGCTGCATAGTATCAACAGTTAGCACCCCAAAAATAACGGGGATGCCTGTCTGAAAACTTGCTGCTGCTACCCCTTTAGCAGCTTCAGACGACACATAGTCGAAGTGAGGAGTCTGTCCACGGATTACCGCACCGAGGCAGATAATGGCATTATAACCGCCAGAAAGGGCTAACTGTCGAGCTACCATAGCAATTTCGTAGCTGCCTGGAACCCATACATAGTCTACTTGACCATTCTCTGGCTCAATGTTGATGCCATGACGTTTGAGACAGTCTTGGCAGCCTGAAATAAGTTTTTCTGTAACCAGATCATTAAAACGACCAATGACGATTGCCATCCGCCAAGAAGATATATCCCCTGTAAAAGTTCCTTCAAAAACAGCCATAAGCTAACGTTCAACAATAAGTATAGTAATTTTGGATGTTTAATCTTAAATAAGGCGATCGCTTGGTCAAAAAGACGATCGCCTCGATCAATTTATTCCTTAAATAACAAAAAAGTTTAAAACAGCAACTGCTACAACCAAAACAGTCCAAATTCCCGAACCAACGTAAATCAAGGATTTGGATTGTTCCCAGTTCTGGGGGGAAGCATAGGCAACTGGCACGCCAATTACCATGACAAATGAAAATAGAACTAAAACAGCTAATGCCAACTGAAATAAAATAGTCATTGTTTGATTCTCCTAAATGTAAGATAGCCAAGGTCAAACTGGCAAATCTTTAAATAATGTTTTAATTTGGTTTTTTTTCCTAATATATTACGCTACCAAAAATTGACTACATCTGAGAAGGGATCTTTGACACTATGCCAGATAACTTTACTCAAACCTTTGCAAACTTTGTAAAATATAATAATCTTGAACTTACCAGAAAGCTTGAGTTTTTCTGGGATATTTAGGTAAAAATTACTAAAATTTCCTGATCATAAATGTTAGATTTTCGAGCTAGCGGTGTTTTGCTTCATCCAACTTCTCTGCCTAGCCGTTTTGGCATCGGCGATTTGGGACATAACGCATATCAATTTATCGACTTTTTAGCCAACAGTGACCAGCAAATATGGCAAATTTTGCCAATTGGACCCACTGGTTATGGAAACTCACCATATCTATCTTATTCTGCATTGGCAGGAAATCCGCTGTTAATTAGCCCTGAAATTTTACAAGGTCAAGGATTATTAACCACAGAAGAATTAGACAGGCTACCCAATTTTCCTCTAGATCATGTTGATTTTGGAGGAGTAATTGATAGTAAAATGCCTTTGTTACGTCTGGCAAGCGATCGCTTTAAAAAACAGGTTTTAGAAGCAGATAAAGAAGAATTTCAACGTTTTTGCAACGGTCAAAATGACTGGTTAAGTGACTATGCTCTGTTTATGTCCCTCAAAAAAGTTCATAATCATGCTAGTTGGAATCAATGGTCACCAGATATTGCTTATCGACAGCCTCAAGCTATGGTCAAGTGGGCAAATGAGTTAGCCGACGAGATATTCTTTCATAAGTTTATCCAGTATCAGTTTTTCTCTCAGTGGAAAAACCTGAAGCAATATGCCAATCAAAAAGGAGTGAAAATCTTTGGCGATATTCCTATTTACGTGGCGCACGATAGCGTTGATGTTTGGGCGCATGGCAAAATCTTTTGTTTAGATAAAAAAACGGGAGAAGCAGAACTAATGGCTGGTGTTCCTCCAGATTACTTTAGTGCCACTGGTCAACTCTGGGGTAATCCTGTCTACAATTGGGAAGAACTAGCCAAAACAGACTTTAAGTGGTGGATTAGGAGAGTAGAAGGCATCTTAGAATATGTAGATATTGTTCGTATTGACCATTTTAGAGGACTTCAAGCATATTGGGCAGTGCCTCAAGGGGCAGACACGGCAATGGACGGTACATGGCTTGAGGCTCCTGGAGATGAATTTTTCCAACAGTTGGAAAAGCAGTTGGGTAAGCTACCAATTGTGGCGGAGGATTTGGGGGTAATTACGCCAGAGGTCGAAGCGTTGCGTGACAAATTTGGTTTTCCAGGCATGAAAATCATTCAGTTTGCCTTTGATTCTGACCGTGACAATGGTTTTTTACCTTATAACTATACAGACCGCAACTGTGTTGTTTACACTGGTTCTCACGATAACAATACTACTGTAGGCTGGTATGAACAGCGATCGCCTGAAGACAAGGCGAAGGTCATAGACTACTTAGGCTGTATTGGTGAAGATGGTATTCACTGGGCATTAATTCGTTTGGCATTAGGTTCTGTGGGAAATACGGTGGTGTTGCCGTTTCAAGATATTCTAGGCTTAGGTACAAATGCTAAAATGAACACTCCTGCTCAACCTACAGGAAACTGGTCATGGCGTTGTCGTGCAGAGGCTTTTAATGATGAGTTGAGCGGTCGTTTACGACATCTTACTTATCTTTATGGACGCACGCCAGTTAAAAGTTAGGGGCGAACGGCTGTTTGCCCGTACGGTCAGTAGTTTAATAAACTGGTAGCAAATTTTAATTGAAGCAGCATGAGTTGGATTATTTTCAATGTTGTCGAAAAAATTAGACTTTACTCCCAAAGACAAGAGTTAAGACTAGCTAAGGCAGTGGCAACTAATAATGTTGCTGCTGTCAAAAAGCTATTGGAGCAGGGAGTAGATCCCAATACAAAAATAGTGGAGCAAGCATCTCAATCACTGATATTTTTGGCATTTGAGAAAGTTTGGTTCACCTTGCCTCAGGAGTTAATTAGCGATCGCTCAAGAACCAGTTATTATATTACAGCCAAAGAGAAGTGTTTGCGGTTATTACTAGAATATAAAGCAAACCCAAATGTAAGGGATAGTTTGGGGCGTAGTGTTTTAGAAATAGCTATTCTCTGGTGTATGCCTCATATTGTTAAACTATTATTGCTTCATGGAGCAGATCCTAATTTCAGAGATAAAAATGGCATTACTCCTTTGATGAAAACGGCTATCTTAGGTATTCAAGATGCCAGACCAATTAAGGACAAGTTACAAATAATTATGCACCTAATCGAAAGTGGTGCAGAAATCGATGCTCAAACGCCAAATGGTAAGACTGCTTTGATGTATGCAACTGGAAACGCCAGAATGGAAATAGTTGAGTTACTGGTTAGTAGCGGAGCATCTTCATCAGTTACAGATAGTCAAGGAAATCAAGCCAGGGACATATAATCATTCCAAATAGCAACCAGGCAATCTTTAGAAAAAAATAGGGAGTAGGCGAGCGACCCCCTAAAGGATTCGCCAGTTCCCTGCAAAGAGTAAGGCGCACTTCTGCAACTGACCCTGATATTTTGATATACTCCATGCCATAATTATGTTAGTTCAAACCTCAAATGAACTGTAAAACTTTTTAATTCGCTGCAAAGCCTCCTGAAACTCAGATTCGGAAACTGACAGTACAAAACGGCAATAGTTTGGTAACCCAGTCCAGGTAGCACCATTGATCGTTAGTCCGACACTTGAAAACAAAACGGTAGTAATAGAATCGCCATCAATAACTGTTTCATATTTAACATTGTCTTGTTCGTAAAATACTCTTTTGTTCAAGAAAAAACTCGGTTTTGCTACTAAAAATAATCCGCCCTGTGGGTTAATGGCTGTCCAGCCAGATTGCTGCAATACTGCCGTTAGCTGTTTTGCTCTTTGCTGTAGAAGTTGACTCTGAGCTTCTCGATGTTGGATAAGTTCAGCATCGCCTTTGACCACCCCCTCAAAAAATCGACGCATAGCATACATAGTAGTCTGGGGAAGCTGACCAGAAATAAATTCTGCTATTTGCCCAACTATAGCTGCACTGGGAGAATATAAATAGCCAAAACGTATTCCCGCTGCGGAAAATTCCTTGGAAATGCCGCCAAGTAAAATTAAGTTAGTTGAATTGCTGTGACGACGATCTTGCAGCCATGATAAATCAGTTTTGGGCTGAGACTGGTCAAATTCTAGACCAGAAAAAATCGTGTCTAAGACAACTTTTGCTTTGTACTGCCAGGCTAATTGAATAATTGACTGTAATTCTTGAGCAGAATATAACGCTCCTGTGGGATTAGAAATGGGTGCATTGAGATAAAGCCAAGAATTAGCAGTAGTTTTAAGAATCTGCTCTAGGTTAGATAAATCGATTTTAAAACCTAGGGCTGGGTGTCCCAATACTGTCTGTACTCTAACTCCATAGAAATCTAAGGTTGCTCGGAAATAACCGTAAGCACCTTGGGGAAAGATAAAAGATCCTTGCTCTTGACGGCATTGCTGCACCACCGCACTAAATAAGGATGCTACTCCAGAGCCATAGATAAAATTATCCCGATCGCCGTATTTAATTCCGTATTTTTGAGAACAAATAGCAGATAGAGGTTTATATATTTCACATTCTTCTGAGGTGATATCCTGTCTGGCAAAGGCTTCGGCGATCGCTTTATTGAGTGCTTTAGGACTTGGTAAACAGTTTTCGCCATAGTCTAGGCGAATAGTTGATGGTTGAAAAGGTAATTCACTTTCCTTGATTGCAGGATGAGCAAAGGCTTTGTTTGCACTAGCTGAACGCTCTAAGGTGAAAGAAGAAACAGAGGCTTGAAACCCATCAAGCTCATTATTAGCTGGCTGCACTCTTGTAGTCTGGAAGTGTAATAATTGTTCTAAAAGCTGTTGATAGAAATATTGGGTAATCAGGCAAACGCGACTGTAGCTCAACTCTGCTGCTCTAATTAAGTCTTTTTGGATTGACTCTGGGTTAGTTATGCAGATACATAAAGATAAGCTCGGATAAAGTCTATTTTTGATTAAATCTGCTAGCAAAATTACGTTATCTGGCAGACCTCGATCTGCTAAATATTCAAACAAACCATTGTCTACAGGGTTGCTAGAAAGATTTAAATTATCTGAAATATCCACTACCAGTAGTGCGCCAATTTCTTGTGCCGTATTGACTAAAGATTCAAAAGGCTCTTGAGCAGTCATTTCAAAAGCTTTGAGTCCTGTAACTACTAGCTTTGGACGTAGCTTGGTCATTAATTTGCCAACTAAGGGAATGCGTCGCGGGGCTTCAATAACCTGCCGATTGCCCTGATAACTTAGGGGTAGTAGGTGCTGCAAACCTTCATCAATAAGAATTAATGATGGCTCATAAATGGTTAACAGGTTAGCGATCGCTTCTTTTCTAGAGGGGGTAATAATCAAATCATCAGGCTGCCAAAGAATTGCATGATAGTTGCGAAAATAAGCCGTAAGGCGATCGCGTAATCCTCTTTCTCCTGCTGTATGTCCATAGGGAAAATGGCTATGGTTATTGAGGTAATTAAATAAGGATGCTAGCCAGTAAAATCTTTCTTCCGCTACATCTGCATCATTTTCCGTCAAATCTAGGGCGCTTTTTACCCCTTGCAAGCTAGGATGCTGTAGTACGGCGAAAATTTGTTTGAGCCAGCTAGGATAAGCCAAAACTCCTTCATATACGGAGACGGAATGATATATCTTGCCTCCCTGCTGGCTGTAAACTTGGGCAGTAACAGCACTAATTGGCACATTACTACGGGAAGTCATAAAAAACTCAAATCGATGACCTGTAGCCTGTTCAATCTCTACTAAGCCAGAAATATCTGTATCGGGATCTTGTTCTACCCTAGTTTGCCAGATATGGCGAATTTCTAACCCTCTTCTAGTCATCAATCGCTCTAGTACGGATTCGCCTGGTCTGCCTCCAAAGTTAAAGATAACTTTGCCTGTTGGTCTGAGCAATTGAATTGATTGTTCGATCGCCTTAGCCAGTAGACCTAAACCAAACTGATCCTCTATATAGCCCTGTTTTTCGCAATAATTACTCAAAGAATGGAGAAATTCGTCATTAGCTCCTTGATTAACCAAATCTCGCATTACCTCTAGTTCTGGATTGAGTACTTGAGGAATACAGCCCATAATGCGATCTAAGGGATGGGGATAATCGTCAAAAAATTCTAGTAAATCTGATTCGGCAAATTTAACGCGGTCAATTAAAGTCTTTTGTTCCCTATCTAAGATAGGATTCCCCTGTTCATCTAGAGCGTTTAAATATAGATTTAACTGAGAACAAACGATCGCCCGTGGATTAATATCAACTCCATAAATAACTTCAGGCAAAGAATTTAAAGCGATCGCCAGAGTAATCCAGCCACTACCACAGCCCAACTCTACCACCCGACGAGTATAAAACTCCTCGGCAGGATAGCGTAATATGCCCTCGTAAAAAGTAAACGACCACTCTTCAGGGGCAAAAATACTGGGAAATAATAAAAGTAAAAGCTCTCGGCGATCGCCACTATAGGTTTTAACCGTTTGAGTAACAAAAGAAAAGTAATAATCTTGCTGATTTTTCGACTGCCAAGTCTGATAAATTAAGCCAAAAAATCGCCGACTTTGAGCTTGTGTCTCAGGAGATTTCAAACTATTTAAAAGTTCGCTAAATGCAGCAAAAGCGTCGGCACTAGAATAGCTGCAATGTTCTAAAAATTGTTCAACATTAGATAACAAGGATAGTAAACTCACAATTATTGTTATTCTGGTATACGAAAATTACCGTCGATAAAAGCTTGTTTAAGATTATTTTTATTTCAAGTCTATTGTGATAAAGCTAACGTTCGGCTGCTGTATGCCGTTTACAATCTTATGTTAACGATTAAAAGCTCAAAACCAAACTTATTTTCGAGATGTACTTTGCTAATAAATTGTTAATACTTCAACTAGACCTCTATACATTATAATTCGGTCAGTTTCTTGGTAATTCTTCGAGACTTATTGTTTTTTAAAATTTCCCACGAATAAAAATTAAGATGGCGATGATTAATGTTCTTATAGCTGACGATCAAAATTTTGTCCGCAAAACTTTAGAATCATATCTAAAGTCAGAGTTAGATCTTAATGTAATTGGTTTTGCTGAAAACGGAGAAGTTGCGATCGCTCAGGTGGCAAAACTCAAGCCAGACGTAGTTTTGATGGATATCGAAATGCCAATTATGGATGGTTTTGCTGCTACAAAAGCTATTGTTCAACAATTTGCCGATACCAAAGTTCTGATGCTTACTATCCATGACCGTAAGCAGGATATTGCTAGAGCTTTAGAGTTGGGGGCAAAAGGATATTGGCTAAAAAATACCACTGCCCAAGAATTAACCGATGCCATCCGCCATGTCCACAAAGGCTATTTCCAATTAGCATTGCAATTGGTGGAAAAACACCTTGGTAAAGCCACAATCATAAATCCTCCATTAAAACAAAATTATGATTTAAATCACAAATTTGAAGTTGTTGATACGGTTTTGGCTAAAATTGAACAAAAAATTAGTACATTTGAACGATCAACGCCCCAAAACTTAAACGAAACTGTAGAAAATATTGTTAAACAAGAAATGGATCATCGCCGAGAGCGAGATGCCAATCTGCAATTCAAGCTGGATCGTTTAAGACATAAAATTAATCAATTTGAAAAACATACTAGTTTGGCTATTAAAGTACAGCTTATGGTTAATCTATTTTTGATTTTTACTGTGTGTACTCTAAGCTACTTTGTTTTTATCGAGTAATAAATGGGTTTAAAGCCCCGTCTTTGAAAACATAAAAGGAGTAAATTCTAAAGGATACCGCTTCGCAGATAGCAATGCTTTAAGGTAGCAGATAGCAGATAGCAATGCTTTAAGGTAGCAATTAGCAGATAGCAGATAGCAGATAGCAGATAGCAGATAGCAGATAGCAATTAAGAAAGTTCAAAATTTGCTACCTAAGTAAAGCTTGTCAACGATAAAATTAAGTTACATAACTTAATTTTTATCATGAATAATCATAACGTTTCGATACAAAATAGAACTAGAAATTTTGCGAATAGAGTAATAAAAGTCTATGTAGAATTAAACAAGAGGAAATACGATGATGCTGGTAAAGTTTTGTCTAAACAGTTTCTTAGAAGTGGCACTAGCATTGGTGCAAACTGCTGTGAGGCTGAGTTCGCACAATCGAGAGCAGATTTTAGATCTAAACTAACTATTGCCTTAAATTATATAACCCTCAATATTAATAATAAACAACAACAACAATGGTTGTATTTTTTTCTGTTGAGTAAAGTTACAATTACCCAAATTCTATATTCTTTTACGAGTATTATGGTGTATAGTTAATACATGATGCTCACACTACAGAAAGGAACTGACCCACACACAAATAAAACCATCTGGATAATGCTGGATGAAGACTATCAGGTAATCGAACCGATACAGCGTTATTTGACTTCTTTATGCGCTACCAAGTCGCCTAATACTGTACAAGCCTATGGAACAGATTTAAAGCGATGGTGGGAATTTCTCGACCATAAGTGCTTGGATTGGCGTAATGTAAATATTCATCAGGATTTAGAGGACTTTGCTTATTGGTTGAGAGTAGGAGATACAAAGGTGATTTCTCTACAGCCAGTAGAAGCCGATAGATCGGAGAAGACTATTAATAGAGCGATTACTGCTGTGTCAACTTTCTACGACTATCACCTGTGCAACCAAACAGTTGATTTTAGCGAGTTTGAGAGGTTTCATGCGATCTATAAAACGGGGAACACCAGAGTCGGTACGACAGGTATATTGACTGGTATTGCCAAAGCAAAACCAACCAGGGAAAAGTTAGTCAAACTCAAAGAAACTAAGAAATTCCCAGGCTGTCTGACCGATGAGCAAATAGAAACATTAGTTGATGCCTGTAGCAATCTTAGGGACAAGCTAATGATTCTGATGTTTAACGGAACTGGCATACGTAAAGGTGCGCTTTGTGGCTTAAAACACGAAGACGTTGGGGATTTTGGAGATTACTTTATTCGAGTAGTCAGAAGAGAAGACAACCCTAATGGAGCATTAGTTAAGACAAAAGAGAGGACAATTCCAGTAACTAAGGAGCTGCTCCAACTATATGACGAGTACTTAATGAATGAGTATCCAGGCGTGGATTCAGAATATGTGTTTGTCAATATCTGGGAAGGGGATATCGGTGCGCCAATAATGCTGACATTGCCTAACAAAATACTTACAGGCTTGGAAGAAAAAACAGGTATTAGAGTTTATCCACATTTATTTAGACATACTTATGCCACTCGTCTTTTGAAAGCGGGATATTCACCAGAGAGAGTCAAATATTTGTTGGGTCACGCTAGTATTGCTACCACTTTGGATGTCTATTCTCATGTCATCAACGAAACAAATCTATGGGAAGTAATCGAGAGAGAAGAAAAATGAGCTTAAATCAATTTGATTGGCTAGACGATTATCAAGATCTATTTGAAGAAAAGCTACCGTCGCAATTATTATTAAATCCTCTGCTACAAAAAAATATATGGCATACAGTTAATGATTTAAACTTGAAGATTAGTCCGCATCAAAAAGTATGGACTCTTAACTTTCAGAGTATTTCTCAAGATTGGTTTAGACTTCTTGTCAAGCTATACATATTAGTCAAAGCCAAACCAAATCAGCCTGGTAATACCATCAAAGGGTTTGTTATTTATTTGAGAGGATTCTCTAAGTTTTTAGACAAAAGAAATATTTACAGTCCCAAACATATAGATAATCAAGTATTTGAAGAATTTGACTATTATCTAAAAGCTAAAGGGCTAAAAGATAGCTCTCTGGGACATTATCGAAGTACAATCTGCAATTTTTTCGATACCTGCCGTACTGAAGGATGGATTGATGTTAATACTTATTGGTTTAGAGGCAAGCGCAACAGAGTTCATGTTAACAACGATGAAGTTGACTACATTCCCGAAGAAGTTTGGCATCAACTAGAAGAAAATCTACATTACTTGCCAGAACCAGTACAGAGGATGATCCTGGTAATAAAAACAACAGGTATTCGAGGTGGCGAACTTTTAAATTTACCATTGGACTGTCTGAGGAAAAGAGGTAAGCAATGGAGGCTTCGTCTTACAACAGAGAAATACGACATTAAAGATGAAATACCAATAACTGTTCCAGAATTAGTTGCAGTAATTAAAGAACAACAAAAATACATAAAACAAATTTTCGGTGATAAATTTGATAATTTATTTTGTAGCAATCATCCTGGTCATCATCGCAAAGATGGAACTCTTTCTTTTTCTCCTAACTCTAGTGTGATGAGTACAGGTACTTTTAACTTATGGCTGAATAGATTAGCCGAAAAAATTAACATCCTTACTTCAGAAGGTGAAATCTACGAGTTTAAATCTCATCAATTTAGAAGGACAGTGGGTACTGTTATGACCAATGCAGGTGTCAGAGATTTAATTGCTCAAAAATATCTCAGACATCGTAGTCCAGATATGTTGCCCCATTATCAACATCTTCTTAAGCAAACATTAGGAGATGAATTTGAGGAGTTGATTAAGGATAAAAAATATCATGATATATCGGGAAAAGTAGTCGAAATAATTAAAGGTAAAAATCCGATTACTGAATTTATTCGTCGCAAAATGTATCCTTTTACAACCCAATACGGGGAATGCCATCGACCAATTTTAAAATCACCCTGTCAAACAGTTAATGCTTGCTGGAGATGCGAATATTGGCGAATAACCGATGGTGATTTGAATTATCTCAAAGAAGATTTTGCGAGAGTCGAGGAAGAATTAAAGGTAGCCAAAACACTTTCTATGACTAGGCAACAACAAGGATTAGAAGATGACAGGAATAACTTAAGTGCGATTATTCAAGGTGTAGAAGAAAACAGATGATGGAAATAAATTGGTCTAGAGATTATCAGCATGAATTTATTTGTCCTCATTGCGATATTCAAGGTTTACGTTTAGCTGGCAAAGACAATTATACAAATAGGAAACTATTTAGATGCTCCAAATGTAGAAAAAGAATTTCTCAGTGTGTAAATATAAAATTTCCTAATAGTAATACTGGTATTAATTGGAACAAAGATTATAAAATAGGAGAGTTTGCTTGCCCCAATAAAGAATGTAATTCAAGGGATATCAGGCTTGCTAGCCAATCTAAAAAAAAGCAGCGTTTTACGTGTAATATTTGTGGAACTAAAACTAGAGAATCAATAGATCTTACGGAAAGCAATTTAGGTCAATATGCTCATAAAAGACCAGTTAAGCCATTTTCTTTTCAAGACGATAAATGGGATATTAGGGCAATTAAATCACCAGCAAATAAACAAGAGAAGATTCTAATTGCTAACTTTCATACTGTAAAAACAAACTGGTTTAGAAATTTAACCAAGCACTACACATACCACCTCTGTAAGCTCAATAAACCTATAGGTGCAATTGAGTATCATTTGATTAATCTTCGTATTTTTTCTCGGTATTTAGTAGAGAAAAATATAACTAATATAAATTTAATTAGCCGAAGTTTAATTCTTGATTTTCTCGCTTGGGATAATACGGGTGTAGACGCTACCAGAAAAAGACTCTCGACACTTAGAGATTTCTTCTGGACTGGTAATGTGCAGAATTGGTTTGTACTTGACCCAGATCTTGTAAGAGATAATGATTATCCTAAAGCGAAGGTAAGCAATCCTGACCCAATACCAGATAGCGTTCGAGAACAGATTGAAAGCAATTTACATAAGCTACCAGAGCCTATTGCTAGAATGTGGATTATTGCTTTTTTCACAGCAATGCGACCTGGAGAACTAGCTTTATTAAAGAAAGGCTGTTTGGTACAAGAGGGTAGCCACTGGAGCATTACTTGGCAACGTGGAAAAAACCGAGATTTTCACACAGTTCCAATTACAAGAATCATTGCCAAAGTAGTTCAAGAACAGCAGGATTACATAGAGCAATTATGGGGAACTGAATGGGATTACTTGTTTTGTCATTATCAGCGACCTTCAAGCACAAGGCAATATAGCAATATAGATCCTGTTCAAAAAGTAATACCGAAAAATAATAGCCTGTTTTATGGAGCGATTGAATATCTAATCGAAACAGAAGATATTCGGGATGATAATGGTAAGTTAGCGACATTTAGTCCACATTTAATTAGGCATACACGCCTAACTCAATTATTTGAGCAAGGACACGACTTGTCAGTAGTTAGTGCATGGGCTGGACACAAAAGATTGGCAACAACGAGTAATTTTTACACTCAAGTTAGTTGTGAACTAATTGAAAAAGAAGCAGGTCATATTCAAAAAGCTCTGTTTAATGCAGATGGTCAATACCATCAATATGAATCATTACCTAAATCCTTCTGGAAAGATCCTCAAGCTCATAAATTAGATCTTCCTGGCGACCATATTAACACACCTATTTATGGCTACTGTGGGCTACCGTTAAATGAGCGTTGCAACAAGTTTAGAGCTTGTTATACTTGTCACTCTTTTGTTGCCTTCCCTGAGAAACTTGGACAATACATCAAACTCCGTGATGAATTGAGAGCCAAAGAGTCACGAGCTTTAGCGAATGGTCAAGGTGTATTAGTAGAACAATTTAGTAGACAAGCCGACCAACTAGACAAAATAATTGCATCGTTACAGGAGGCAGCATGAGCAGCGGTAACGATGATACAAGAGAGTTTAGAGTCAATAACCTCAAAAAGACTCAGGAACAGAGGAAGCAAGAATCTCAGGATCGAGTTTATCAAGCTATTGAGCGATTGCAGAAACTCAATGCCAAGATCAACTTTCACACTATAGCTAGAGAAGCGCAGGTTAGTGTTAGTTATCTCTATAAATATCCAGAGATAAAGCAACATATAGGAGTGCTAAGAAGCAAACAAAACTCTTTACCTGTTTCTCCTGTAGCCAAACCTAATTCTACGTCTCATGGCAAAGTAGTCACCCGTCTTCAAGAGAGAATCAAAAAGCTGGAAGCGGAGAATAAAGAACTCAAACGTAAGTGTGAAGCTTTAGCTGGTCAAGTTTATCGAGTTCATTATTTGGAATCTCAGGTAGAAAGATTACAGAAACAAAATGAAGACTTGAAAAGTAAATTGGGCGAACAAGAAATTGCCAGAAAAGTTACACCTATTGACAAAAAGAGAAAGACCAAATCTGCTGCTTTCAAGGATGTCCAATCGGAATTAGATGAGCTGGGAATTACTCTGAATCCAACTCTCACTAAAACTATTAAGGTAGCCAGCGAAGAAACTGTATTAGCTGCAATTGAAGCACTCAAAGAGCAATCTTTCAAACAAGATATTCCTAACCCTGGCGGTTGGCTGAACAAGGCAATCAAAGAAGGTTGGATAAAAGCAGAACCCACCTCTAGTAAGCCATCAGTTTCCCCACAACCAAAAATCGTTACTGCTACAGATAAAGCAAATAAGAAATTAATTTCTCCTAACAAGCTCAAGCAATTAAGCAATTTATTCAACAATCAAGATGACTGATAACAAATTCCCCCCCACTAACATAGAAGCTGAAGAAGCCATATTAGGAAGCATTTTATTTGACCCTGGTGCTATTAGTATTGCTGCTTCTATCCTCCCTGTTGAGGCATTTTATGTTGCTGCCCATCGTCATATTTACAAAGCAGCATTAGAGTTACATAATAAAGACAAGTTGACAGACTTTATGGGCATTTCTACTTGGTTAAAAGACCATAAATCATTAACTAAAGCAGGAGGTACAGCCAAGTTATCTCAACTGCTTAATCGTACTGTCTCAGCAACTAATATTGACCGCTACATTAATCTGGCTTTAGAAAAGTATCAGCGTCGTCAACTCATAGCAACAGCTAATGAAATTGAGGCTTTGGGATATGATAATGCTACCGAACTAGAAACAGTTTTCAATACCTCAGAAGAGAAAATATTTAACCTTACTACCAACAAGCAAGACAAATTCAAACCTATACCGATTGACGATTGTCTGGCATCAGTATTCAACAAAATAGAACAAGGTTCATCTCCTGCCTATTCTACTGGATTAGATGATTTAGATGCTCTGATTGGGGGATTAATTAAACAAGATTTGATTGTAATTGCTGCTAGAGCTTCTATGGGCAAAACTTGGTTGGCTTGCCATCTGGCTAATCACATTGCCAGCGAGCAACAAAAGCCTGTAGTCTTCTTCTCGGCTGAGATGTCGAGCGAACAGCTAACTAAAAGATTCCTCTCAATGCACTCTGGTATTGATTCTCATAGGCTAATACACAATGAAATTTACGAGGATGAATATGATGTTTTAGTTAATGGTTTGACTCAATTGGCTGAATTACCTATCATCATCGACGATACTCCTGCTACTCAGCTAACACCTTCTAAAGTTCGTTCTGTCCTGCGCAGAATCGTTTCTGAGAAAGGCGAACTAGGCTTAGTAGTCTTAGATTATATTCAGAAGCTTGGCGACAGAGCAGCAGGGAATAGAGCGCAGACAGTAGGTAAGTTTTCAGGGGCATTTAAAGACATTGCTAAAGAGTTTGACGTTCCTTTTGTGGCATTGGCTCAAATCAATCGAGGTGTTGAATCTCAGGCAAATAAACGCCCTTTAATGTCTGATATAAAAGACAGTGGTGATATCGAGCAGGACATGGATTTGGGTTTGATGCTGTATCGGGACGATTACTACAACGATGATACTGACAACTTAAGCATAATGGAGATAATTGTAGGAAAGAATCGTAACGGTGGAACAGGGACTTGTAAAATTTTGTTTGAGCTAGATACAGGGATTTTCAAAAGTTTAAACAGTGTAAAATAATCGCAAGTAATTCAATATATTTTAATATATATTAAACAGTACAAATGTATACTAGACTAGGCTTCCTAGTTTGCAACTCTGAAGTGAGCATTGAATTTACAATTATTTTTTATAAGAATTTTAAATGATAACCACAGATATATTTAACACAGATGTTGTAAACAAAGTTAGAAAGATAAAGCTCCCTATTTCCAAAGTTATGCTTCCATTATTTGAAGCAGTAGTAAATTCAATTCAATCTATTGAAGAAGTTAAAAAAGAAAGCATCAAAGATGGTGTTATTCAAGTTATTATCAACAGACCTTTTGAGGAGATAAGACTTCTTGACGGTGGAGATACCTCTCCAGTAGAAGGATTTACTGTTATAGACAATGGAATAGGGTTTAATACGCAAAATTATAAATCTTTTCTAACTGCGGATAGCTCACACAAACTTGTCAAAGGATCTAAAGGTGTAGGTAGATTCTTATGGCTAAAAGCATTTACAAATGTAGAAGTAGAAAGCTATTACCAAGAATTAGGAAAATACTATCATCGTAAATTTAATTTTACAAGTGCAGAAAAACCAATATCTTTTCATGAAAATAAAGTTATTGATTCTACAGATATTAAAAATAAGACTACTATTAAGCTGAAAGGTCTACAAGGTCACTATAAAATAAAATGTCCTCAAGATATAGAAAAAATAGGACTTAAAATCTTTGAGCATTGTATTTCATATTTTTTACTAGAAAATGTCCCTACTATAGAAGTTATTGACGGAGAAAAGAGTCTAGATATTAATAAATTCTTTGCTGAGGATATAAAAAAATATACTGAAACTAAAGACATTAACATTGGAAAATGTAATTTTAATATTAAAAGCCTTAGATTTTATAACAGCAGTACATCCGATCACAGACTATTTTTCTGTGGACATCAGAGAGTAGTTTTAGATGAAGATCTCAGTCAGTATATAGTTGACTTATCACCTACAAGAAAAATCAGAGATGAAAATGGAAAGTTGTTTAAGTATTTAGCTTTTGTTTCTGGAGAATATTTAGACAATAATGTTAACTCTGAAAGAACTAGCTTTACTATCTCTGAAGATTATGATTTGTTGACTTCTAAAGAGTTTGGAGATGTATCTTTTTATGATCTTAAAATGGCAGTAACAGAAGTTATTGACAATACATTGTCTCCATATCTCAAACAAATACAAGAAAACAAAATAGAAAGGTTTAAACAGTATATTCGGAAAGATGCTCCCGAATATCGTCCTTTATTAAAATATGCTTCAAAAGAATTAGAGCATCTTTCTCCTAGTTTAAATGATACTCAGCTTGAGTTTCAGCTACATGGATTAATGTCCCAGTTTGAGATTTCATTAAAAGAGACTGGAAAACAAATATTAAGCGATCCAATTGATTGCTTTGAAAAATATCCTGAATATAGTCAGAAATATCACGAATTTTTAGAGCAGTACACAGATTTTGGTCAGGCAAAATTAGCAAAATACGTAGTTCACAGAAAAATAATTCTGGAACTTTTCAAGAAAAATCTTAGAAAAGATGATGACGGCAGATTTAAGCTTGAAAAGGATATTCACGAAATAATTTTTCCTTTGAGACGAACATCTGATGAGATCAATTTTGATGAGCAAAACCTTTGGATTATTGATGAAAGGCTAACATATCATAGATATTTATCTTCAGATCAGGCATTAGATAGTCTAGAAGATCTAAGTGTAAATAGTACTAGACGACCAGACCTACTTGTATTCAATAATCCTATAGCTTTGGTGGAAGGAGAACAACAGCCTTACTCTTCCGTAGTTATAGTTGAATTTAAACGTCCTATGAGAGATGGTTATTCTGAAAAAGAAAATCCAGTAACTCAAGTTTACGATTATGTAAGAAAAATCCAGTCTGGCAATTATGAAGACGAGAACGGTAGGCTAATAAGCCTAGCAAATAGCACTCCCTTTTATGTATACATAATTTGTGATTTAACATCGAAAATAAAAGAATTTGCTGAAAATGCCACTTTTTTCCCGACACCAGATTTAGGGGGATATTTTGGATACAATACAAGACTTAATACTTACGTCGAGATTATTTCTTTCACAAAATTAATCAATGATGCAGAAAAAAGAAATAGTGTATTGTTTAAGAAACTTCATATAAATTAAAAACTTATCGTATAAAGTATATACAACGATATAATCTATGTCACAAAATATGTGTGGAATTTTTAGGTCATATAACTTAAAAGAAGCAAGTGAAACTCGCTACTGGATATTACTTTTAATTGATAATAATATTGTCTCAGAATCAAAATTGGCAATGATGCTAGATGAATTAAATCAAATAATAAAAATTCTGATTGCAACAACGAAAAAGCTGAAAGAGTAATTGCTACTTGTTATCTGCTACTTGCTACTTAAGTTATTAGTTATTGTTTAACTCCCTGAATAACTGGGCTAATTCCTTCATTATTAAAAGGTTGAGGATTTCCTTGCCAGTTAAAGTCGCTGATGCGGAGGCTAAAAGAACCAACTTGCAACACGGGATTATAGCGAAGAGTAATATTGTGAGTTCGACGGCTATATTCTAAGAGATAATCGGTACTGATTTCCTGGTTATCATTTAAATCAATAGATGTCTGAACACCTATGCGAATTGGTCCATAAAGCTGCTGAGTAATACCCAGATCGAGGACTTGACGATCCACTAAACGATCAAAGAGAAAAGGCGATTCATCCCCACGAAGATTTTGCGAGTAACCAAGCTTAAATCCTGTATAGTCGAGCCAAGAACGAGAAAAGTGACCTATTTGTCCTTGAATACCGATAGTTCCCTCTAAAGATAATTGACTATCACTATTGCTATAAAAACTACCTACTCCTGAAACTCCTGTATATATTTCTAAATAGGGAACCACAGGCACGGGAGTATAGCGCAATCCTTGGTGTTGGGTACTTGGCAACGCTGTTCCAGACCAGATAGGAAAGTTTTTATTGAGAAACACTGCTCCTTGATAACGAGTAAGGTTGATGCGATCATTGTTTCTATCTGCGTTAAGGAGGTCTTGTCTATCAGTATCGGCATTGATATTTTGAACTGAAGCCTGATATCTTAAATTAACACCTGTTTTGGCGATCGCAATATTGGGAGAAGTCACCACCCCACCAATACTACTTCTGACTGTTTGAAAGCCTAAAGAACCATTAAACAGGCGATCGCGATAATTGTATGCCAGAGCGAATGTATAGGGATTAGCTAAATTACCTACCGTTTGCTGTATGCCAACCTTGGCTCGTAAATTGTCTTCTATATTGTTAAAATTAAAGCTGGTTAAGGAAAAATTTGCTCCAAAATTGCTGCGAGGGGTCAAATTTGCCTGAAAATTACTTCTCAAGCCCAAGGTTGCCAAATCAAATCCCCCTTCATCAGCATTGCTAAAGCTAAAAGCAGTAGGAAATAAAGCTCGCTCCAAAAAGTATTGTGGAGTAATATTCAAGCTATATTTTGTCCCGTCCAGAAGTCGCCAAGTTTTCTCTATATATAAACCGCCTCTGTCTTGCCCATCAAAACCTAGATTAAACAATCCACCACCTCGACCAGGGCGACCATCAAAGACATAGGAACTAGCTAAAAGCGGTAGAGCTAAACTATCATCAATTACCACACGAGACTTGGTAGTAGTCAGTTTATTTACTAAAGGAGAAACCTGTTTAAAAGTAGCGGTTTTGGCGCGTAATTCTAGTTCAGGAGGAGAAAAAGGATCGTTAGTCAAACTTAAATTGCTTGCTTTCCAGTTAGCTCCAGCAAAGTCTATTTGTTTAGCCTGAAAGCGCAGGCGATTAATTGTCCCGCCTACGGAATTATTGCTATTATTTACATCTCTGCTGCTGCCTATAGTTGCCCCAATACCCTCGCCAGCAGTTATATCTGTCAAGGGTTGGGCGTTGATCAAGCGATCGCTCAAAGCTCGATCGAAAATCGTTTGTTCTGGTGTTAATTTCTGATTAACGTTAGTATCTTGACTTAGGCTGGGCTGATAGATTTCGCCCCTAGCATTAAAAATCATCCCGCGATCGCTAACTAGATAATATTCAAATTTTTCTCCCCGTAATACCTGTTGACCTCGTTTAAGGACGACATTACCTTTAGCAACTGCCAGACGATCGCTTAAATTTATTTCCAGGCGATCGCTATTCATCACAGATTGAGCAAAACGCATGACTACATTCCCTTGAGCGGTAATTACTTTTCTTTGTTCGTCATATTCTTGGCGATCGGCAATTACCTCTATTACCTCAATTTCTTCAATCGGAATTGATGGTTGAAACTCTTGATTAGTCGGTATTTGAAATTTTCTTTGCTCACCTTGGCGTTCTTGAGTAATTAAATAACGAGGAGAATTTGTTGTAATGTCTGAATCTGGCTGCGCGGTTAATAAATTTAGTTTACTAGGCAGAAAACTTGCTTTTGTTTTAACTTCAGACAATTGCGAAGCTAAAGAAGATGTTTGTAGAAAACACGCCCATAAAGTTATTCCAGCGCAATATCGCAACAAGTCAACCATAGACATTTTTTAACAACAAAACAACAACTGAGTAGTATAACTCTTTCGGCGTTGCTGATTTAGCGAACGAGCGCGGTCTTTGCGAGAGGAAATGCTGCTTCGCAAGCAGCTTATTCCACTCTCGCGGTGAAGGTTTCCATCAAAGAGCGACTCGTTCAAGACAGCAATGATGTACAGAATATTACTGTTCATAACCGTACCTTTTTATTTTGTCAATGCGTAAGTTCTAGACTTCTGGCTTTTAACTTTGTTAGGAAGTGAATCAATCGAACAAGCTAGAAAACTCTTTAGCAATTAGCCCGTAACATTCGCAGGCATGAGCTTCTAGCTTTTCATGAGAGACAATACGTATCAAGCCACGTTTATAGTTAATAATGCCTGCTTTTTGAAATTTGCTAGCTACTTCGGTTACACCAGTACGGCGCACCCCCAGCATTTGGGAGATAAATTCTTGAGTTAACTGGAATTCGTCTTGTTGAATATTATCTCGTAGCGTGAGCAACCAACGAGCAAATCGCTGCTCAAGATGGTGATAGCGATTACAGGCAGCAATTTGACCAACCTCGATGATACGAGCCTGAATGTAGCGCATCAGCAGATAATTTAACGCTCCTTGACGCTCGAACTCTTCTTTTAGTTGCTTAGCAGTGATTCGATAGCCATTGTCAGCCACCTGAACTATAGCTGTAGAGTTTGTGCAACTAGTATTCAAGATGATTGGCAGCCCGACCATGCCTTCATTGCCGATAACT
The DNA here is from genome assembly GCA_965218645.1 of Waterburya sp. GTDB lineage: Bacteria > Cyanobacteriota > Cyanobacteriia > Cyanobacteriales > Xenococcaceae > Waterburya. The sequence continues at coordinate 4,070,425 of OZ244627.1, forward strand.
CCAATCTCTGTTGTTGAACCGTCTTCCATAGTCACTATGGTAGAGACAATTGAGTGAGAGGGAAAGTAAGCATATTTGTATTCTTCTCCAGCATAAAATAGAACTTGATGCTGAGTCAGCTTTATTGGCTCTAAATGGGGTGAAAGGCTTTGATAGTCTTCGGTTGGTAGAGCGGCTAATAGCCGATTGACTGGCTTGTTGAAAATTGGTGAGGACAATTTGTACATACTTCAAGATTTTAGATTTTACTACAGTTAGCTAGGCAACCTATACCAAATCATTTTGGACAAAATGATTTGGTATTTTTTATTTTGATTAAAATTATTAGCGTAACTATATTTTGAAGTACAATATGTTATATTGTAAGTTTGCAGCGAGTTGTAGGTGAAGCAGTCAGTATAAAACAAAAAGCAAATAAATAACTATTTTGTTTTGCTATTTGCTACCATGTTCGGGCTAATGACTAATAGCTTTTTCGATAAATGCTTTTTATGACATTTCGTCTGGTTTTACCTCTCCTGCTTTTTCTTCTTCCATTGCCTCGACGATAAACAGTTTGGCTAACTTATCGTAAATACCTGCGCCAATGTATTGAGGATATTTATGCGATCGACTATAAAGCCAAATTAAATTATCTCCATAATAGATGCGCACATCTTTGAATAAACCTTTGCAGCTAGGTATTAAAGAATTAGCTTTGTTTAAAGCATCTGTCCAACGAGTATACTGTGCTGCAAAACCAGGAGTTATAACTCGAAACATTCTAATCTAATTAATTATGAAAAAATGTAAATAGTATTACTGATTATTCTATCTTCAATTTAGAAAAGCAAATGGAAAGCAGTTGGATGGATTTGACATTTGGTGTAGTGGCATTATTTATTGTCATTAGTGGTTTATTTCTGCTGTTTCAAGGCGTTGGTGCTATGAATAAAAAAGATTAGGGCAACTACACATCGGCATAATTTAATAGATTTTTTGCAGAATTACTTCTAAGGTATCGCACTATCATATAGGAAGAGTTTTAGTAGACGAGATTTTATAATCATGGATGTTAAATTAATTCTGCTAGTTTTAACAGGAATTTTCACCGTTAGCTGTCTGTTCTTTGGTACTAAAGGCGGTTATTATGACACCGACAAATATGATGGTAACGGTTCAGCCCATTGATTATTTAATTATTAACCTCGTAATCGGTAATTATTAGTTAGAAAGTATTTGCTCAATCGTTTAAATCAAACTTAACTTCTCTTTAAATTAAATTGAACTTTGTTGCTGCAATAACCTAAGATTTTAAACAAAGGCTAGTGTTGAATGTTTGTGGCGATCTTAGTTGTCAGGAGCTTTGTATGAGTAAAAGTCAGGGAAAAGCTTTATCTAGTTCCCTGCCTTTGTCCTGCTTTGTGTATGCAGCAGGTCATGGAGATGAAGGCATTTGTTTGCTGTTGCAGATTGGTAATTATCGCATTTTATTAGATTGCGGTTTAGAAAACTTGCCACTATTACTTGAAAAAAATCAGCCTCCAGTAGATCTGATTTTTTGCTCTCATGCTCACGACGATCATTGTCGGGGATTATTACAGCTACATCAGGCTTTTCCGCAACTGCCAATTTACACTAGTGAAGTAACATCTAAATTACTGGCTGTTCATTGGCATGATAAAGATCGGCTCGAGCAGCTAAATTGGTGTACGATAGTTCCCTGGCGATCGCCAGTAAACATCAGCCAAGACCTACAGATAGAATTAGTGCCTGCGGGACATTTGCCTGGTGCTGCTGCTATTGTCGTTACCTACACTACCTCAGAACGTAGCTACAGGGTGATGTATACGGGGGATTTTTCTGTTTCCAACTTTCAGCTAGTCGAAGGAATGTCCATTGATAGTCTGCGGGGACTATCTCCTGACATTTTAATTATAGAGGGCAGTTATGGCACTGTACGGCATCCCCATCGTCGCCTCCAGGAAAAGCAGTTAATGGAGCGTATTTATCAAGCCTTGATGCAGGACAAAAATGTGTTACTTCCCGTGCCTTCAATAGGCTTAGGGCAAGAAATACTCAAATTATTGCGATCGCACCATCAGTTTACAGGCAAAAATATTGATATTTGGGTGGATGATTCTGTCGCTGTTGCTTGTGATATTTATCTAGATTTATTGTCTGAACTGCCTGTATCTGTCCGTAATTTTGCCAAACATCAATCCTTGTTTTGGGATGAACGGATATCCCCCAAAATGCGTCGTCTGAATCCTTTGGATAATATAGCTTCTGACCAAAAAGCCGAGATATTTTTGGTCGATTATCGCAGTGACTTATGGAAATATCCAGCTACAGAGACAAAAGAATGGTTAATCTTGTTACCAGAACATCCCCAGGAATACATTCACCCAAATTCACCACAGCTAGAGTTGCTCCACAGCCTATCTTCGGTGTCTATTGAGACTTATTTATTAGCTGAACATAGTGATGGACGCAACACTACTCAGTTGATTCATAATTTACGACCCCAGCACGTTATTTTTGTCCACGGTTCGTTAAACTATTTGCTGGAGCTTGCTAGTTTAGAAGAATTGCGTAACCGCTATCAGATTCATGCTCCTGTTCAAGAAATGTTAGTAGAGTTGCCCATTGGCGATCGCTTTGTACAGCCAAAAGCACCTCAGCCTATTTTTTATGAAGGAGAGCTAAATGAAGTTGGTTCGGCGATCGCCATGATTTTACCCGATCACATCAGTAACGACACTAGATGGAAAAACATCGCCGATACTGGCATTATCCAGGTACGTTGGCAGGGAGATGAATTGGTAGTTCGGGGAGTATCTCAAAGAGAACTACTTAGTTCTAATAGCCAAGGGCGAATAGCATCAGATTTAGACTGCTGCGATCGCTGTTTACACTATGGCAATCAACGTTGCTGGAATCAAATGTCGCCTCTTTATGGCTTTAAGGTAGTGCCAGAAGGCTACTGTCCAGTTTTTGAAGCCAAAGAAACTAATTAGGATTTTTTTGATCTTAGTAGCTAATCTTGATTGTGTTCTGGTGAGGGAGGATGGATCTGCTCTGCTTCAGGACAGTCATCGGAAACTATAATTTCGCTGTTGGTTTTGGAAACCGAAGCCAGCTTTTGGGTAACAGCACCGATACTTTCTAGGCGCACCATTTCCTCCCAAGAACTAATCTCGTCTTCTTCTTCTGTCTCATAGCGAATCGTCACAATATCCCCCTCGAAATCAACAATACATCCGCCTTCAATCCAGCGTTGCTGATCCCGCAAGAAAATACAAACTTCACGACCATCTTGACAGAGTTGATAAATCTTGCGGTGTAACATGAGTTTTTCCTCTGTGAGTAACTCCTATTTTAGTAGACTTTACTATCTTTATTATTGCTATTTTGACACGATGACACAAAATTAAATTTATGATATCAGTACTTGATGGTAACAAATCTTTGATAATTTCTGGGTTATTTTACTGGCGTTGGTTCTTTTTCTAGGTAACGCAGAAATTCTAATAGCTGCTCATCAGTCAAGTGAAGACGACTGCGTTTACCGTAGCGAGTCTTTAAAAATTCCCGTCCGTCATCTTTTGTCCAGCCCAATCTTTTTATTTCGATATCAGTTTTTTGTTTGATTTCATTAAAGTCGATGGTTTCTGTTGCTTCTGACTTTGGATTTAAATTAATATTAGAAGTTGGCAGTTGAGAAGTGATATCATTATTTTCAGCTAGAGGATTGCCGTATTGCTCCTTAGCAGCCGTTCCCTCAAATAAGTTACCATAATTAACTACTGGCTCAGAATTTAAGTTAATTTCTGGATTTTCAGGTTCGAGAAAAGGTTCTGGTGTTGGCGGTTCGGAAACTATAGTTGGTTCGATTTTTGCTGTAGAAGTTTCAGGCTCAATAGCTGGTGAAGGTTTTGATAGATCGCTGGTATGGTTATTATCGCTAGTGTTGCTGTTCATATTTGCTAGGACTGAGGGCATTTGCTTAGAGTTACTAGGCTTATCTGGCAAGGTAGAGTTGACGGCTGGTTTTTCTGTTTTTAAATTATCAACAGCAGTTTGATGCAGATCTAAAGCCAAAATAGCGATCGCTCTTTCTCTGGCTTTGTCTTCTGCCACTTCGATTTTGTCCGCTGCTGCCAAACCAGTAGCTAAAACAATACTGTCTATCTGAACTGAAGCTTTGACAATGTACATTCCTCGGTCTATTTTTACCAATTCACTGACCAAACTTCCTTGAGGATATCGTTCACGAAATTTAGTTAGCATCATATCCTTTAGATTTATCTTTAGTTTGTTAGTATTAATTTACTATTTATTGCTCACAGAAAAAAGAAATTTGCCAATCAGCATTGAGAATTTACAATAGATACTGACTTGACTATAAAATAACTCGTAGTTTTTGTAATTGAGATTTACATTATTATTGATTTATTGGCGATCGCAAGCTAAAACTATTGGCTGTAAAAAGTGCAAATTGGGTGGATAATAAATCTCACCATAACTTTTAAATCTGCTTCGCGGTTAGCTACAAGCTATAATTTTTTAAGCTATAAGCCAATTAAAACTAGATTTAAACTACTTTTAATTGAATGCTCTTCATCTTTTCAAGATAGAAGACGGGACTCAAATCCAAGCTTAGAGCTTAGAGCTTAGAAGCTCCGAACGAAGTGAGTAAAAGCCATTATTTAAATAAGGAGACTATTAGCCGATAACTCTATAAAAATGCAGAGTAACAACCGAGCGACCTACATTTTGATATCTTAACCTCTGTTGTGTATGTAAAGAGAGATTCCCTTTTCAGGGAAACCCCAACCGCGAAACAGGTAGTTTCCGTCTCAGAAAACCCTGGCATGAGGTGCAGACCATAGGGTACGAGTTAATATAGTCATCTTCGTTGTAGTTACTAAATTACTATTGGATAAGGATAATTTTTAGATGGAATTTTCAATCGCTACATTATTAGCTCAGTTCGTTGATGATAAATTAGTCGCGGGCAAAAATTTAGAAAAAAAACTTGGTTGTGAAGACTATGAGGGAATTCAGAAACTACAGATAACTCTTGATGCTTTAGAAAAAATTAGCGTTTTAACCAAAGAAAGAGGCAAATATCGTCGTCTGTATGAAGATGGCGTAGTCGAAGCAAAATTAAGATGCTCTAGTAAGGGATTTTGCTTTGCCATTCAAGATGAAGAAAATGCCGATGACATTTATGTGCGAGAAAGCCACTTAAGTAATGCCTGGAATGGCGATCGCGTTTTTGTCAAAATCATTAAAGAAGGCAGTCGTCGTCGCTCTCCTGAAGGTGAAGTTAAGTTAATCTTAGAACGTTCTAATCCTTCGCTGTTAGCCACGGTTACGGCAAAAGAAGAAAAATATCGGGCGATACCTCTTGATGACCGCTTGTTATTTGAGCTTGACCTCAAAGACAATGGTAAAGACCTCCAGGCAGCCATAGAACACCTAGTTCACGTATCAGTCCTGCGCTATCCTTTAGGGCAACATCCTCCATTAGGTCAGGTAACCAAAGTGTTGGGCAGTGATGCGGAGGAAGCTGCCGATGTAGATATTGTTTCTTGTAAACACGATTTGCCCCAGGATTTTCCTGAAAAAGCGATCGCTGCTACTGCTAAATTACCCAGTGCGCGCATCCCCGCAGCCGAAAGCAAAAGTCGTTTAGATTTAAAAGACAAGCTAACTTTTACCATTGAATCTGAGTCTAATCTAGCCAATAGTGACTGGATTGAGAATGCTTTTACATTAGAAAAAACTGAAGCAGACAACTGGCAGCTAGGGATACATATTGCCGATGTAGCTCACTACATAGAACAAGATACGATCTTAGATCGCATAGCCAGAAAACGGGGTATTGCCGTGAATCTTCGCAAGCAAGTTTTGCCTTTGTTTCCTGAAAAAGTTAGTAAGCTTTGTTCTTTAATTCCAGGCAAAAATCGTCTGGCAATTTCGATAATAATTACTTTAGATGCCCAAGGCAATATTGTTGAATATCAAATTGCACCCACCGTAATTTCTGTCGATCATCAGCTTACCTATCAAGAAACCCAAGAATTAATCAGTGGCGAAGAAAAACCAGGGAAAAAGCTAGCATCTTTTTTACCTATGCTGGAGGATTTGTTTTTTAGCCTAAGTCCATTAGTTAAAGCTCAACGCCTGCAAAGGGGAGGTTTAGAAGTAACCACACCAGAAATTCATAGTCTTTTCAAAGATGAGGGAAGAGTGGGAACAATTTTGGGAGTGTCCGCTTTACCTGTGCATTCGATGCTAACAGAATTAACAATACTGGCAGGAAAAGTAGTTGCCGAACATCTACAGGCATTGGAACTACCAGGAGTCTACTGTACTCAAGCAGAGCCAGACATAGAAGAGCTTGAAGATTTAATCAAGCTGGGTAATAATCTAGGCTTAGAGATAGATATTGATGTAGAAGACGCTGTATCTTCCCAGGATTATCAAAGACTAACTGAACAATTTAATACGTCTTCGGCAATGATGGTGTTAAATTATCTGTTGCAAACCACCTTTAAACCAGTCAAGTATCAGACTAAACCTGGAAAACACTTTGGCTTGGCTTATGAGGATGGTTATGCTCACTGCATTTCCCCTGGTCAGAGATACGTCGATTTGATCATTCAGCGAATTTTGAAGGCAGTATTTGAGCATGGACGCGATCGCCGTCATAGTCGTACCAAAGAGGGTGTAGACCTAAATAGCAGCAATTGTCATGGACAAATCAACTGGAAGGTATTGCCTCCGACTATTCAAGAGCAGATTGAAACCGATATTCAAACTACGCTACCATTTTTAAATGACCGCGAAAAACAGGCAGAAGATGCAGAAAAGGATCTGGCGGGGCTGAAAAAAGCCGAACAAATGAAAGAACGTACAGGTAAAATCTTTGAAGGCTTAATCACAGGAGTACAGTCCTATGGTTTCTTTGTCGAAATTGAAGACTTACTAGTAGAAGGTTTAGTTCATGTTAGTTCTCTAAAAGACGACTGGTACGAATACCGCTCTCGTAATAGCTGTTTAGTCGGTCGAAAAAATCGTACGGCATATCGTTTAGGCGATCGCGTCGAGGTAGAAGTAAAAAGTGTAGACTACTATCGTCAGCAAATCGATCTAGTTACCGTTGGCGGTGGCAGCGAGGCACAGAATGCTGATTGGGAAGAGGAATAAAGGGATAAATTATGAAGGATGAGGGATGAGGAATAAATTAGCAAGTAGCAGATAGCAAGTAGCAAATCTAATGTTTTTAATCCCCAGTCCCCAATCTCTAATAGAAAAACGCAAAAAGACGTTGTTGGATCGGGATATGATAGCCAAAACTAAAAACTTTTAACTGCTTGTTAAAAAAAGCTAAGAGCTAAAAGCTGAAAGCTAAGAACAATATTATTTTCGGTTTATACATTCAAAATCACCAACATCGCAAGTAAAGGAGCAAGTGCATTGAAAGATCGGATAGTTGAGCAGGTAATCGACCTGGCAAAGAAAAAGGGTATTAAAGCCGAGGTTTATTATGCCTCTAGTCGGGATACGCCGATTGAATTTGCAAATAATCGTTTAAAATCTTTGGAGACTAAAGCTTCTGAGGGAATTGCCTTGAGAGTAATTGCCGATAATAAGCTAGGGTTTGCTAGTTCGAGCGATCTGACTCGTTTATCAGACTTGGTGGATGCAGCAGTGGCTACGGCGGAGATTGGCGATCTTGTAGAGTTTGATTTTACTCAAGACGTTAATTATGTTGAACCCGAAGATAATTATCAATTTCCCAACACCGAAAAGCTAGTTAATGTGGGAGAAGATTTAATCAGCAAAGTTCATCAGTACAACCAAGATATCTTGGTTGATGTCAGTTTTCATAGTCGTTCAGGTATTGAAAAGCTAGCTACTACCACCGATGTTTATACCGAACAAAATGGTCAAAGTCTTAGTGCAGTTATCTCAGGTAATTTAGTAAGAGGCGAGGACTTTTTACAGGCTTATGCTTATGAGGTAACAAGCGATCGCCAGCCTGATTATGAAGCAATTTTACACAAGTTAATCCAAAAATATCAGCACGCAGAAGGCAAAGCAAGTATTACCAGCGGGACGTATCCTGTATTGTTTACCCCCAGTGCAGCCAGCAGCACTATGGGCAGTATGTTCGGCACAATTTTTTCTGGTCAATCGATAGTGCAGAAAGCCTCTCCCTTAACTGACAAACTGGGCGAAAAAATATTTGATGAGCGCATTAATGTATTTGAAGATCCTAGTTTGGGAGTTTTTGCCTGTAAGTTTGATGATGAAGGAGTAGAAACCAGCAAAAAACATTTAATCGATCGGGGTGTTGTCAAGCAGTTTTACTGGGATAGACGCTGGGCTGCCCGTCATGGTGTACAGTCTAGTGGAAATGGTTTTCGGGGTGGTATATCCCGTCCTAGCCCCAGTCTAGCCAATGTTTGTCTTGACCCTGGTAAAACCAGCGTCGATGAACTCATTGCTGGCATGGAGGAAGGTATTATTGTCGATCAGGTTTTGGGTGCGGGACAATCTAATGTTTTGGCAGGAGAATTTTCCGTCAATATAGATTTAGGTTATAAAGTCGAACAGGGTAAAATTGTCGGCAGGGTAAAAGATACAATGGTGGCAGGAAACATTTTTGAAGCTTTTAATAATGTAGTGGATATGAGCGATCGCCCTGAATGGGTAGGTAGCAGTTCTTATGTTCCCCATATTCTTTTTGCCAAGTTAGGTGTGGCAGCTAGACAATGAACAATTATCAATTATCAGTAATTAGTTAGGGGCGATTCGCGAATCGCCCGTACAGTAATAATGAAAACAAGTAATTTTTTAAGATTTTTGTTGCCGATTTTGTGTTTGATAACCTTATTGACTGGCTGCGTTGATTACGAAGTAGGGGTAAACTTTAAGACTCCCTATAGTGGCGAAATTACGCAGCATATTAAAGTTGATGATAAGCTAACCAGCTTTGCCCCATCAGATACAAGACAGTGGTTAAATAGTTTAGAAAAGCGATCTCGCAAGTTCAGAGGAAGCGTCAAAAAGCTTGATTCTCAAGAACTTTTGCTAACCATTCCCTTTAGTAACGGTGCAGAATTGGCACAAAAGTTTAATCAGCTTTTTCAAACTACTATTGTTCCCAACGCGACTATCCCTCAAGACAAAGTTAAGTTAATTGAGCTTAATTCTCAGGTAGATTTACATCAAAGCAATCTGATTTTTGTTGAACGTAACAGCATCGATTTGGCTATAGACTTGAGAGCGTTAGGAGTCCTAAGTAGACAAGAAAATATTGTCATCGATCGAGATTCTTTGGCTGACTTGAAGTTTCAGCTAAATACACCTTGGATTGCTCACAGCATCTCCAATGCAAATAACCTTCAGCCAATCAAAAACACCCTTAAAAAAGGTTTAGTTTGGCAACTCCATCCAGGAGAGGTAAATCATATTAAAGCCGTATTTTGGCTACCCAGCCCCATCGGTATCGGTACAGCGATTATCGTTTTGCTAATGATTGTTGGTTTCTTGCTTAAATATCGTCGTTTTCCTGGTATAGCTTAATCAGAGGTTAGGAATGAAAGACAAGGGATGAGAAAGAGTAAACTTAAAAGCTATGAATCATATTCCAGATAGTCAGACTCAAATATCAGCAGCAGAAGGACAAGAATTAATGCGATCGCTTTTGCATAAGGAAGGTACTTGGGTAGAGTGGGGGCAAATTTGCCAAAAGCTGCAAAAAGCTGGATATAGTAGCCAGAAAATCTTTGAAGATACTGGATTTCAGAATAGCCAGCAAAATTTGGTCATTGTGGCTGCTCAAGTTTTTGATAATTTAGTTCAGGGCGATGTTGAACCAGAGATATTAAAATACTTTAAAGGACCTCGCAGCGATGTCTTATATGAGTTTCGGGTATTAAACCAGAAACAGCGAGTTGATGCTAGCCTGCTTGCTTATGAAAAACGCCTTGATATAGACGGGGCGCATATAGTAGCCAAAGCGGTACAGGACGTGTCGCGGATGTCTCAACTACCAGATGCCTTTACTAATCATCCTGGAGATTGGGTAGCATACATATCTTGGAAAAGAGCCAAAAGCAAAAAAGATCTTCAAGAGCGATCGCGTTTAATTGCTCAAGGATTAAAATTTGCCTATTCTAGTGCTGCTAGAGACGAAATTACTAAGCTTTTAAGTGACTTTACCGTAGTCAAAACTGCCACTGCACCATTGTTGCCCTTATATCGCTTAGAATCAGAAGAAGAGTTGCCCCGTATTGTGCCTTTGGCTGGTTCATATCCCCTTGGTAACCAAGAGATACAGGCAATAGACAAAGTAGAAATCAAACAGCCTTTTGGCAATATACAGGCTACGGGTGGTACTTATATACCTGTTCCTGGTTGGCAAACGGTTCTCAAAGCAGATGATCCTGTCGCTTATTTATGTCCGAGTGATCTGCTGCCAAAATATCTTGGTGGCAATATCGAAGAAGTTTTGGTCATCTTAGATCGAACTAACAAAACCTGGGATGTTGGCAGCTATTTTGTAGCCGAAATAGAAGAAAAACTAAAGGTACGTTGGTTTGAAGCTGAACCCAATGTAGCAATTGTTGGTCAACTAGTCCTGATTTTGCGTCCCAAGAAGATACTAGATGAGGGCAATCTTACTCAACCTTGGCAAATGGACGATTAAGATCATTCCCCTACTTTTTGTTTAAGAATTAATTAGATTGATTACACCTTGGGCGTAACAGGTAGATCGCGTACCCGCTTGCCTATCGCCTGATAAACTGCAAGGCGCGATCGCACTTTAAGCTTTATCTCTCCACGCCAATCAAACGATTCCAAATTAGATAGCCTACTTCATCTTTTGGTACAAATAAGTTATTTTCATCAGCTTCCATGTCTCCCATTCCCGTAAATTCCAGACGGGCAGGATCGTTAAGATTGATATAGGTCGCACCTTGTTTGAGACGAGTACCTGGTTTTAAGATGGGAATTTGTCTCAACTCATCATGACTAAAGCCTTCTAGCTTCTGCTGTAGCCCATCGACATCCATAGCCGTCCTCTCAAATCTTCCTGGTTGGTTAGCTTCTGGACCAATATTTTGACCAGCCATTGGATGGGGATTGAGATCTCGATCAAATTCGTCTTTTTCGCGATTTATGTAGTTGGGTTGTTCTTGATTGGGCATACTATAAAAACTCTAAAAGATTTTTTTGGTAAATTGAAGTTGCTGACCATAAAAAATATTTGCTTTTAAAAAGCCACTGTTATAGCAACTCTTATTTACTAACAAGAAAAGGTAAGCCCAGACCTCTATCTAACGAAATAAACAATTACGACCAAGCTAAAAATTTTTATTAAAGCTCTTTCGCTGCGTCAGCCCTAATATTTATATTAATATTTGACCCTTGGATCTAAGACACCATAAACTAAGTCAGCTAATAAATTAAAGAAGACAATTAAAATACCGTAGATAAAGGTAATTGCCATCACTACAGGGGTATCACTACGGTAAATAGATTCAATTAATAATGCGCCAATGCCAGGGACGCGGAACACCTGTTCTGTGACTAATGCACCTGTAAAAATAGTGGGAATGTCTAGAGCAATTAGAGTAACTACAGGAATTAGAGCATTCCGCAAGACATGATTTTTAATAACCGCAAATTTACTCAAACCTTTCGATAAAGCTGTTGTGACATATTCTTGCTTTAATTCATCCAAAACCGCCGAGCGAATAAAGCGCATTAATATTGCTGCATGATATAACGATAAAACAGCTATGGGCATAATTGACTGTTGGGCTTGGGTAATAAAACTTCGCCAATCTGTTACCTGTAAAGTGCTATTAAAAATAAAGGGAAACCAGCGCAGCTTAACACTAAAAATAATGATAAAAAGTAAGCCTGTAAAAAAAGGCGGAATCGAAAAACCTAAAAAGGCGATCGTCGTGATTACTTGATCCGTAATAGAATAGCGTTTGATTGCTGAAATAATTCCTAAGGGAAAAGCAATTAATAAACCAATGATATAAGCTGTCCCGACAACTAAAAGAGTAGTAGGTAAACGCTGCCATAGTAGTTGTGCCACAGGACTGCGACTGTTAAAAGAATAGCCCATGTCGCCTCGAATAAATGAGCCAAACCACTTGAAGTAACGAATATAGGCTGGGCGATCTAAACCTAAAGATTTACGGATATTTTCTCTCACTTCGGCTGTAATTGCGGGATTTGAAGCAAATTCTCCCAGAGGATCTCCTGGTGCTAACGCCAAAATGGTAAAAATAATTAAACTAATAGCTATGAGAGTTGGTATAGCTATCAATAATCTTTTGATAAAATATTGACCCATAGATTAAATGCCAAGCATAAAGTAAAGTAGCGATTGTCTTGAATGTCAAATTATCGATCTGATTTGTTAATAAAATAAATAAATAATTATCTATCTGCTTTAATTGCGATCGCTGTGTAATTAATTTTGCTTAGGTACTGAATAGACCGTGTTTGATGGGCTAATAGGCTAAATTAATTGAACCGTATAGGTTTTATCTTATTTCTTACCTTTTAGGAAGGTGACTTTTCAATCTGCAAAACTTGATAACTTTTATTGTTAAAAACTGGCTTAAGACGTAGATTCGCCATACCGTTAGACCGATCGCATTTAAGATTGCGCTGTTCTTTATAGAGTACCAGATGGGTTAAGCTATACTTTGCAGCTAGATTATCTAACAACTGACAACTGCGTAGAGTCGCCATGCCGTTGGGTTTGTCGCTCATAAGATAAAACTCTCTAGCTTGACCAAGACGATTAATCCACTCTAATACCTCAGTATCCTTGTAGGGATGCGTTTTATCATTGATAAAGATGGGTACTCCAGTACGAAGTCTAAATTTCTTCATGCTCTCTAAATCTGGAGGCACAAGGTAGGTTTGCCCAGATTGTCTTTGTTCTTTAACAAAATCTAGCATCTGATTTGATGTCTTTCCATAGCCAAAAGATAAAACCTGATCTACAGTTCCAGCGATGACTATGATCGAAATAATTGCAATACTCAAACGTGTAATTCGCTGCTGATATTTAGCTATAGATACCTGATATTTATCAAAAGCTGAAAATACAATTTTACCTAGAATTATGCTACTAGAAATTGGGACTAAAAAAATTGACATTCGCCAAGGAGCTATAAAGGCAATGGTGTCGCTATCTACTATTAATTGAACAATCGTTGAAGCTACCGTTAAAACGAAAGGAATTAGTAAAATCAAAAAAAGATTTGTCTTGCGTACTATCCACAAAGCAATAATAACTAGTAGAGCTTGAATATAAGATTTATGATCATCTTGTTTTAACCAAACTTGAGGTAAAGAATGATGAGGCACTCTGATCCGCACAATAAAATCTTGAGCCTGATGCCAAATTTCAGGAGTTGTCGGCGTAAAGGTCAAGGACATATAGCTATAAACAGGTAATATTAAAGCTAAAGATAATAAGCCGACTGAAATTGCTTTTAAAATGTTCTTTTCTATTACTAAAATCGTAATTTGGTAAGAAAAAGTTAAGATACCTGCACTAACTAAATAAGCTGGATGAAAAGTTGCAGCGATCGCAGTTAAGCATACCGCTAAATAGTATTTGCAATCAAGAGCATAGTAGATTGAACAAACGAGCAGGACACCAAATGTTGATGGTTGAAATACAGGCCCTAAAATATATTGTTTGGCTACGCCATAGTGTAAATCAATTCCTGTATCAAACTCAAATATTTTTAGATGAACTGTATGAATAACAATAAACGCAGCGAAATAAACAAGATATTTTAATTGGGATTTATTAAAATTAAAAACATAGTCAACTATAGCAAACATACTGTAGACATAGATGCCAAATAAGCAAAAATAATATACATAAAACATATATTCAGGATGAATATATTCATATGTTGCTTGCACCAGCCATGTAAAAGCTGGAAGGGGATCTATTGTATTTGCAACCCAATCTTGGTTAAGAAAACCATAGCCAGCATTAGCTAAACCGTGGAGAAATTTTGTATTTTGGTTTTCAACCGAATTGTAAATAGGATCTTGAGTATAAGCTAAACCAAAGATCAGAGAAACTAAAATAAATTTGAGTATTGAACCTGACTTTCGATGTTCAAAAAAAGAGTTTAATTTTGTTCCCATAAAAATCAAGATAGATGCTAAATCTTGGAAATTATACTACACAATTGAAGAGTCGCAGTTTTCTCTACTTAGCATAGCAATCAAACTATAAATTAAGATTTGACTTTAAGCAAATAAGCTATATCGCAACGTAACCATACTTTTGTAAAAAATAATAGGCATAATAGGCAAAGACAGCAAAACCTCAGTAGAATAACTTATGATGTAATGCCTAACCTGGAGAGGTGGCAGAGCGGTTGAATGCGGTAGTCTCGAAAACTATTTGGGGGTCAAACTTCACGGGGGTTCGAATCCCCCCCTCTCCGTACCACATCTTAATCACATTCGTCCCCACGAGATTTTCATCTTGACTGCTCGCAGATGCAAGACTATCCACCAGCATTGCTAGTCAAAGAAGGAACAAAGATTTTGATAGTGAAAGGTTCGGGCATAGTTTTAGGGCTTAAAAGAGCAATATAAGATTGTAGTCTAAGAAAAGTCTTGCTTGTTGATGATTTCAAGCTACGGTTGCGCTAAATGATCTGACTAAAGAAACAATTAGATCGGCATCATTTTCATCAAACACCCCGTCTAAACCTTCGTAGTGAATATCAGTAAAGGGCGACTCATATAACAAGCCTGGGTTCATAATCCCATTTTGAGTTAAATAATCAATGATTATTTTCACAAAGCGAATTTGATTGGCACTGAAGTTACTACCTTCTAAGTACAACGCAAAAGCTTGTTTAGCAGCGTGACGGTCTAATCCAACTATCTTACGAATAAATAGCCTAAGACTCGTATCTTGACCATAGACTTCCTCAAATCTTTCTTTACTCTCAATTTCAGCCGATGAAAATAACATCTGTTCTAATTCAGTTAGATCTACTTCAGTCAAGGGTATATTCCGCTTTAGTTTAGCGATCGCAATATGGTCTTCATGTTCTCTAATGTAAGCTTCTACCTTTTTACGATATTGGTAGGGACTAAAGCCTGTTTGCTGAATGGGAACATCAACTTCAGTTACTTCGCCTAGTTCATCTTTGAAATCAGTATAGACAATGGTTTGCTCAGTACGGTCAATGAATTTAACTAAGTCCCGTAGTCGAATTCTGATTGATTCGATCATTGCTGGAGTAACATCTGACCACCAGTTTTCATCCTGTACCTCTTGAATCAAAGGAAGCTGCTGCTTGACCATTGGCACGGTCTGCTTCTCTTCTAGACGGTCAAGTAAATCTCTGACCTTATCCCGTAGCTCTACAAAGTCACTTGAGTCTTTGAGAACAGCTAGCTGAAGCTTGAGGCAAAGTAAATCAAAGCGTTTTGCCAGTTCGTTTTCCTTGGTAGCCCGTTGGGTAGATAAGCTAGAGATTGGGCGATCGCTTCAGTATCAAATTCACTAAAATTATTCCAGCGATCGCGCTGAGAAAACTGTTCTACCTGCTCTAAATGCTGACGCACCATAAAGTTCTGCTTCTCCATTGTAGAAACGTGCTGGTGCAGATTATCCAGTAAAGACTTTTTTAGTTCCTGGTTTTGAGCATTGTCTGAAATTACCTTAGTTAACTCCAGACGGGCTTTGACTAGCTTAGTAGAAAGACTATCGGCAGGTTTGGGGTCTTTTTCGTCAATTTCTTGGCTAAAAAATTCAAAATTGCTACAGAGATCAAAGATATAGAATTTTTCTTTATCTTGACCTACAGCAAACAGATCGGGACAGATACGAGTCCCACGACCGATCATCTGGTTAAACTTGACCCTAGAATATACGGGCTTAAAGAACACCAAGTTTACAATCTCAGGAATATCAACCCCTGTATCCAACATATCTACAGATATAGCGATGGTAGGCTCTTTATTAATCTTTGAGAAATCATCTAGTAAACTTTGGGCATAATTATTGTGACTATCAATTACCTGGGCAAACTTGCCATTGTGTTTGAGGTAGTTAACATCGAACCGTCTGACGATAAATTTCGCATGGTCATGATTACGGGCAAAGATAATAGTTTTACCCAAGCGATCGCCCCCTTCGATTTTAATGCCTTTTTCCATCAGCAATCTTAAAGCCCGATCTACCGTATCCTGATTAAATAACCAGCGGTTAATTGCTGCTGCCTTTTCTCGGCAATAGATCGCATCTGCTCGGTTTGAGACAGTTTAGTTTCTAACTGCTGTAGTTCAGCCTGAGATTGATCTTGTTGTGCATTAGGGGCAGGAATTAATTTGGGGTTAAAGACGATCCTCCCTAACCCTCCTTGATAAGAGGGGAACTGAAGGGGGGATCGAGGGGGTTTTGAGTAGTAGCGACATAGCCAGTAAAGGAAGTAAAATAATTCCTCAACGATCCGTAATGAGTCTTTCTCGGTAATCTGGCTAGAGCTATGGACTGCCAAATTACCGACCTTGTGAATCGCCCTTACCTTGGGAAATAGCCCAGGCTTGAGGTTGTCTTTAAAGTCTGTTCGTGGATTAATGCGCCGAGGTTATTATCGTAGGGAGGTTGTAGGTAAGCATCGTTATCGTAGAGCCAAAGAACCGCCTGTTCTAAAGTAAAGCGCGAATAGAAGCAACTGGCACGGGGAGCAGAATATGCCATGCTTTCAGTATGGGTAGCATGGGTAAATAGTTCGGGGAACTGTTCCTTGAGAAAATCAAAATTAGATGTCATGTACTTGCTCCTATTGTTCTTATACCATTTCTCTTTGAAGTTGCACTTAATATTTTAGGTTTGGATCTCGCGCAAAGACGCAAAGAAGATATATCTTAGAAGAGTGCATTGTCATAGAGAGTTGGTATTATATTAGAGTTCCCAAAATGTGCTTATTTTTCAGATATTAATTACCAAATTGTTTGAATTATGGTCAAGTTTTGAATTTTATTATCGCGAGTAATTAAAGGAATAGCTAAATGTAACGCTGTTGTAGCAATAATTCTATCGGGCATATCAGGGACAATTGCTCGTTCTATTAGGTTCAATTTTTCTGCAATATTACGATCTAATGCTGTTATAGTTAAACCAACATTAGGAGCATCTATAGCATTTAAAATTCTGCCCAAGACTTCTGAAGGTAAACGTCCTTTCTCGATTAAATAGACAATTTCAATGAGGGAAATAGCAGAAACATAAATAGGATTATTAGTATCGACTGCTTCATCTAAAGCTGCTAAAGCTACCGTTGATAATTTTCTAGTCTCGCAAAGATACCAAATAAGAGTATGGGTATCGGCAACTACTGAGGTCATTAAATAATCTCCTTCGGAAAATTACCCCACATTTCTTTTCTGGCTTCGGAAATGTCTTCTTCAGTAATATCTATTGTTAAATCATCGCATAAACCTTTGATTGTTTTTAATTTGGGTTGAATAGTATTTTTTTGAGCCAAAAATTCAGCAAAATCTAATAATTCTTGTTGTTTTTCTACAGGTAATTGACGTAGTTTTTCTATTACATTTTCTTCGATATTCATGGTTTTAATGGTTGATTTTAAGAAACCGCAAATTCAGTATAGGGGCGAACGCTAGGAGGATGAAAAGCTAGCACAATTTTATCTTTAGGAATCCCTGCTGCTAAGAAATCATTGGCAATTCCGTCTTCTAATACCGTCTTGTTGAATCCAAACTTTGTCATCGATAATTTTAATATGAACCACACAACCATGAACGCGCTTTTTATTATGCCAACCTACATTAAACAGGAAAAAATTATTTTTTGCTTGGTCAATAAATACTCGCTGGTCAATTTCCCCATAGCTAAAGGGAATGGCAGTATATCCATTTAAGGTATCTTCAATTATCTGACGATATTGAGTTAAGTTATCCATTGCTGTGTTTCCTCTTTTACTCGATCCAAACTAAGCTACAAAATCATAAACAGGGGTTTTGATAAAGTGACTAGGCTTTTGTTGCCGATTGATAATTTCTTGAATGCGTTCTACAGTAGCGGGAGCAAAAAATTGTTCGCTAGTTTCTGAATTAACTCTTGCAGGAACGTTTTCGATGAGGAAAAATTGACCATTAATTTCTAATGAATAAGTTACTTTGGTTTCGATTAATTTTTCTTGATATTCTGAGTTCATGATGGATTTATCTTTTTGTTTTATTTTCTCTATTGCTTTGATCGAGGGTGGCATATTTTAAAGTGTGTGGCTAGAGTTCCCCACGAAAGGCTTTTTGTAAGAGAGAGTTGAAAAGATAATCTTTAGTATTGCAACACTCTCGATAGGAATTTAAGATACGTTCAATTTTTCTTCTAATGGATACATATCTATCTTGCTCGCTTCGAGGCGGAACAAATATTTCAAACTCTTTTAGTTCTCGTAAATTAAGAGTTTTTTGAGCCATACCACGAACCTGTCTATCTGCCTGGTTTTTAATCCCAGGTGACTGCATAAGACCCAATAAAAATTCTGGATTAACTTTATTGTGATTTGGTTTTATGTGGGCAATATGCCTTTGAAAACAAAATTTTTTCGTAGTACGAACCAATGCAGCGTTGCCGTAACTTCCTACCGTTGTGTATAAGATGTCATTAGGTTCAATAGGGCATCTTCCAGTTAATGACTCCCAGCAATCTTCTGTAATATGCTTGCTAACATTAAAATCTATTTCGCCTTCTACTATATTGCTTACAAACAAAAAGGGTACACCTTCTGTAGACCACTGAGGCGACTGATGTGTTCCATCTGTTATACGGTCGCATACTTCGTTTAATTTTCCAGTTTTCCACCCCTTCGGATTAGTTATAGGATCGCCGAACATATCGAGGAAGGTTGATCGCAATAGTTCTTCAGTTAGCGCGATCGCCTTTTTGCGCGATCGTCGGATAGCATCAGCTTTATCCAGAATCGCAGCTATACACTTTTGTTCTTCGAGAGTTCTTTAAAAGTTGTACCTGAACCCTGTGCAGCTAATTGAGGAGTAAAATTGCGAATACACCAATACAAATATGCAGAATCAACCAACGCATTGGGAACAAGACTTTTAAACCCTTGATTCGTACACATCTTTTTACCCGCTATGGCAATAAGCCCAATGGGTGCGCGAGAACTAAATAGAATCGATCCTTTTGGTAGCAATGTTGTTGAACAACTTTTGTATCCTAATTTTGTTATCTTCTCAGGGGCTTCTTTTAGGACTGGGATATTGAGATTACTTAAATCCTTTGGTGTTACCCAATCAATGTCACCATCCCAGTACTCTGGTTTATTTCGTTTAGGAGTCGAGCCAGAAACAACATTGCAACATTCTCTTATGCTTAAATACTGCCAACTATTAGACCTACTCATCCCAGCATCCTCTCTAAAGCATCAAGATCGGCTCTAATCTCATGGGCAATGCGATCGCAAACTGTCTCAAAATCATGCAAAACTTCATCATTGGTAAATCGAATTACTTTTAAATCATAACCTTGCAAAATCTCAGTTCTTTTTGCATCGTAGGCTTTACCATCATCAGTAAAATGGGAATCTCCATCTACCTCAATAACCAGCTTTAAAGCAGCACAATAAAAATCAACAATAAAATAGGCGATCGGTCTTTGTCGTAATACCCGAAACTTAAAATTTCTCAAATAACTATACCAGAGCTTCTTTTCTGCTACGGTCATATTTTTCCGCAACACTTTAGCTTTCGCCACTAGTCCAGGATTATACGGCAAATGAAAATCACTCTTTTTCATAACTATTCCACCCTTATTAAGGGGGGCTAGGGGGGATTGACTTCTCTATTAAGGGGGGCTAGGGGAGATCGACTTCTCTAGTTCGTCCAAATCAGAAATTATTTCTGCTTCAAGCGATCCATCTCGATCTTCTTCATTCCGATAGATAATCAATATTTTGCCTCCTATACTTTTGGTTTCAATAAACGAGTAAAATCAGCTTGCTCAAAATGCTTATCAGAAGTAAAAGCTTCTACAATTCCTTCCCTTTGCATCACCACAAAATTAATACAATCCGTCAAACCCCAATCTTTATCTAATCTTGTTTCATATAAATCAAGACCTGCTTAAAATAAAGCTCGATTTAACGGGACTACTCTTGTAGATTGCAATCGATCAACATTACGTAAAAAATTAGCAGTATTCTCTTTACAAATTGGCGAACATAGAGCATCAGCAACTTCCAGTAAAACAAAATCAGTTGTGACAAAAACATAATTTTTATTTCCCAAATCTGACCGAACTCTATGGGCTTCTTGATGCCAAACATCATCTATATTTAGCAATGCAATCCAAGCAGCGGTATCGACAAAAACTTGATTCACTTACTCAGCTTCTTTTTTAACAGTGCCATATAAATAATGATCGTGCTGATAGGAAAGATCGGAAATTCCCGTATTAACCTTACAGCGTTCTAATAATTAACCCAAATCGTCACGGTTGGTTTTGTATTTTTGACTTCGACTTTTTACCAAGTCATACAACTCTCGTAACTCTTCTTCTGAGAGAAATTCTAGTTCAGCTTGAATTAATTCTTTAAAACTCATTGCTTATTATTCTCCTTAAATGTAGCTTCAGTCATAATGTTATCCTCTTTGTTTCTATAATAATTTTCAGCCCAACATCTTCTCTAATTCGTCCAAGTCAGAACTTATTTCAGCTTCAAGCGATCTACTAAACATAAAGCAACCTCCCTTTTGGAGTACGAATATCCCGCCCTAATGCTTGAGCCGTTTCGATCCATTCAGAGATTACCACCTCGGCATTAGTTACCGCTTCGACATAGGTTTGACCAATATGCGGGCAAGCCCTTTGTGCCATACATCCAGGTAATTCTGGCACTTCCACGATAAAAGCTTGGTCTGACTCACTCCAATAAATAATCAATTCGTATTTAACTGACATCACTATCTCCTAAACCGTACTTCACAATGAGATTTCTAACTTGTCTAACCTGATAACCTTTGGCTTTGCTACCTGTGGGCTAAATGTTAATAATTTCTTCTACATTATCCCTGGTAAAAATAAAGTGGTCGCCTTTTACTCGCTTCTCAAAGCCCAGTTTCTTCAGTAGCTGACATAATTCGGAAAACTTGATGTTGTTGTCTGATGTGCCTTTTAGAATCCTTTGCAGCAGCTTTTCATATTTGCCCATTCTCTACCCCAACATACTTTCTAGTGCATCAAGGTCAGAGCTAATTTCTGCTTCAAGCGATCGCAGTTTGCCTAAAATTACTTTGGGCGGTTCATACTCCACTTCTTCATATTCAATCTCTTTGTAGCGGTTGATTGAGAGGTCATAGCCTTCTGCTTTAATCTTGTCTTTGGGTACAAAAAAAGCTTTGCTCTTGCGGTCTGATTCCTGTTTTGGATCTCGCGAGTGCCATTGCTCCAATAGATCGGGGATATCATTATCTTCAATTGGCTGCTGTTTATCATCTAGGGATAAACCATCGGCTTTCATGTCGTAGAACCAAACAAAATCCGTACCGTCTTCTTGAACGGGTCGCTTCACGGGGGAAAGCCAAGGCGGCTTTTGAGTGGGAAGCTTCCCACTCAAAAGCCGCCGTCCCAAGACCGCGCCCGTCCGCTTTTTCTACCCCTACCTTAGTAAAGATAATTACCGCCGTTGAAACTCCCGCGTAGGGCTTGAAAACTCCTGAAGGCATAGAAATAACTCCATCTAGCTTGTGATTTTCAATCAACGTTTTGCGGATAGCTTTGTGTGCCTTGGAAGAACCAAATAAAACCCCATCAGGAACAATTACAGCCGAGCGTCCGCCAATTTTCAACAGGCGGAGAAATAGAGGTAAAAACAGTAATTCGGTTTTGGTGGTAGAAACTACTTTAGTTAAGTCCTTCAATCGTAGATTTTTCAACTGACCCTTTAAACGGTGGATTAGCCAGAATCATCGTAAAAGCTTCTTTGATGTCTGAATAAGCATCTGCTAGAGAATCCCTAGCTTCA
Source organism: Waterburya sp. (assembly GCA_965218645.1). GTDB lineage: Bacteria > Cyanobacteriota > Cyanobacteriia > Cyanobacteriales > Xenococcaceae > Waterburya. The sequence continues at coordinate 4,092,519 of OZ244627.1, forward strand.
ATTTTGGGGTCTTCAATACCATGCAGCATCAGGTTCATGCTGCCAATCCGCAGCATTGTTCCGTCAAAATCAAATCCGTGAAACATTTCCTTGTTAAAATGTTCGCGATTGCCTGGAGCATTAAGGACAGAGTTACCTTCACTATCTTTTAATTCTCTTAAATATTCCGCAGCAGCAACTAAAAAACCTCCAGTACCACAGGCAGGGTCACAAATAATTTCTCTTGCTCCTGGGTTCATCAACTCCACCATCATCTTAATAATATAATGTGGCGGGGAGTTCTAAACTGTCCGTTAGTTCCTGCGGTGGTTAGCTTGGAGAGCATATATTCGTAAAGATCGCCCTTCGTATCGCGATCCTCCATTGGAATCTGCTCAATCTGGGATACTACATTAGTCAGCAGGGCAGGAGGACTAGCAATCAAAAATACTGCATCCTTCATGTGTCGAGCGTAAGCAGTTTCTACCACCGTACCGCCCAAATTTTTGATAAAGGGAAAGGCTTCGTCACGAACGATTCGCAACATTTCATCTGCATCACTCAAGTTCTTAAAATGTGACCACCGTGACTGCTGCTGTCGATCTGAGAAAATACTATCTTTAACTGGCTGCCTTAACCGCTGCACTTTTCGCTCTTTGAGCAGTTCCAGGTCATCCAGACGCTTGATAAATAGTAGATAAGAAATCTGTTCAATCACTGAAAGAGGATTACTAATGCCATTGTTCCAAAAAGTAGTCCATAGCTTATCTATTTTAGACTTTATCTCTCCCGTGATTGTCATAAGTTATGCCTCTTTCTTAGTCATTTGATATCGTTGCCTATTCTAGCCTTAACAGGGACAAACCTATAAATATGAAATAAGTAGGTTTGCTTTGAGATTTGGCTATGTCTTACTAGATAATTTGGGTGTAACGATATGCGATCGCCTGATATTATAAAATACATTCGTAATAAATAAGTAATTGGCAGACTGAGGTTCTTCTAAACAAGCTTAATCCCGAAGAAATCTGTTTTTTGTTGGGTTTTACCAGGGCTACTTTTTACCAAGATCTAGCTAAGTTAAAAAACTCGGTCGGGCGGAGATTGGCAAGCTTTGGAGGTAAGTAGAAGACTTGAGAATGTGATTAATTTGTCTGACTACTATTAATTGCGATCTGAGTTGAGGGACGGGCGATCGCTATTGATTAGGTTAGAGTTTTTAGATGATTCGACTCAAATTTTGAGATGAATAATAACCTTTTTATAAAAATCAGCCAAGAATAAGTCCTGACTTAATTGGAAAGATCGATCTGCAACCCAAATCATTAAGATTAGAACATTTACAAAACACTACAAAGACAGTGCAGAGACCTAATTCTACTTTGCGATCGTTGCTTTGTATGCGTTCTGTATTTGTTTATCCAAGTTAGACTGTTTAAAATATTGATACAATAGTCTCGAAAACTATTTGAGGTTCAAATCCCCCCCTCTCCTTACAAACAGTAGTTCTGGCTTTATTTCTGGAAATTAAATAATTAGCGAACAATTTGAGGATTATAAAATTCCTACACTATCTCTAAGATACAAAGGGGGCTTTTACGAAGCAAATTTAACTTTTTAGACAACCTCTAAAGTAATTTTTAAGATTAACCGAATTTATATAGTCTAAGAAAAGATATTATGTAACAATGCCATATTTCTCGATCATTATATATGTCTCCTGAACCCCCTAGTCATTATTCTGAGGATGAGAACCCTAATCAGACTGATGCAGACTTGTTTTTGCGACTGCAAAATGGAGAAACCGATGCTCTAGCTACTTTGTACGATCGCCATGCTGCCTTGGTTTATGGGATAGCGTTGCATTTACTAGCAAATACAGCCGAAGCAGAAGACTTGACTCAGGATGTTTTTCTAAGTCTGACTAAAAATTCTGCTTACGATCCTCAGCGAGGAAGTTTACGCACATACCTAAGAATCTTAACGCGATCGCGTGCCTTAGATCGCCTTAGAACCCGCACCAGAAGACAACAAAAACTTCGCCATCAAGCAGTACAAAATGAGCAATTGTTGTCTGGAAGTCCCATGGAAGAAGTTGCTCAACTAGAGCGATCGCAAGAAATTCTCAAGGCTTTAGAACAGCTATCAACCAAAGAACGAGAAGTATTAAGAATGGCGTACTATCAAGGATTAAGCCAGTCAGAAATTGCTACAAGATTGAGTACTGCAATAGGAACGGTGAAGTCGAGAACCCGTCGTGGCTTACTTAAATTACGTCTGGCTTTGACAAATTATAGGAGGCAGTCATAACATCATGTCAACACTACCTCCAGAATGCGAACAATTATTAGTTTCGGGCTATGTATTAGGCAATCTAAGTCCAGCCGAAGCCCTACTATTTAAAGAATTGCTGACCGAAAATCCTGATTTAATGGAGCAGGTTGCAGTTATGCAAAAAGCTCTAGATTTAGCCTACGCTCCTCCAGAAGTATCGCCACCAGCGACCCTTCGCGATCGCATTTTAACAGCAGCTAGTTCTCAGACAAATATACAAGCAGCGACATCTTCGATCACTAGCAACTCAGAAAGTACTGTAACTTCAAAGTCTAAATTACCCTGGAACAAAATTTTAGCTGCGATCGCCATAGCTGCAATTACGACATTAGGCGTTGCTAACTATCGTTTGTGGCAATCAATTCAAACCGCAAAAACAACAGATACACAAAGCGATCAACTTACCTATTTATTAAAGGGTGAAGATGCAGCTAAAAAATCAACAGCTAAGTTAGTTGTCTTTCCAGAGCGACTCAATGCTACCCTCAAGGTTAATAATTTACCTCCTTTACCTCCAGAAAAAGCCTATGCTCTGTGGACAGTGGTAGGCACAGATGTTCCCTATACCACAGATGAAAAAGGAGCTATTTTGACTGCGGTATTTCAAGTAAACGAATCAGGCAATTTTGCTCATGAAATTGCTGTTCCTCAACCATATCTTGAACCCAAAACAATTAAGATAGTTGCTATAACTGTTGAAGACGTATCTGCTCCTCAAGCTCATCAGGGTTCAATCTTGATGTCTACAGAAGCTAAGTAATTCTTATTCAAGTAGGTTACTTAACTGTTGAGTTAAAAAGTAAGTAGTAAGTAGTTTTTTCCTCACTATACGTCAAGCGTTGACGCGACCTTAGGAGGAAGCGAAGCTAATCCTTTAGGAATTTTGTGATAAACAAACTAATAGATAAGTACCTAAACAAAAAAAAGTTATACGCTACTAACTGCTTATTTTCTCTCCTAACCTTGTAATAAATTTTGGATAACTACTTCTACTTAGAGCTTAAAGCTAGAAACAGTTATATACATCAAATTAACAACGTTCTAAACTAATAGAGCGGCTTCTCTACTAAATAATATGACTTCCATACTAAAACAGCTCCAAGATTCTGTTAGCCAAGCTCTGGTTGCTGCTTTTGGTGCAGAATTGGCAGATACAGATCCTTTGATTGCGCCGACAAATAATCCTAAGTTTGGTGACTATCAGTCTAACGTGGCTTTGTCTTTAGCCAAACCTCTCAAGCAAAATCCTAGAGCGATCGCCCAATCGATTGTCGAGCAGCTTCAAATACAAGGAGGAAGCGCTCCGAGTTTACCTCCCCAAGCGCAAGTCTCGTTTGAGGATATGTGCGAAACTCCGACAATCGCTGGACCAGGATTTATCAACTTTACGTTAAAATCTAATTACATTGGGCAACTGCTAAACCAAATCCAATCAGACGAGAGATTAGGTATTGAACCAACAAAAAATCCTCAACGAGTCATAGTAGATTACCCAAGTCCTAATGTTGCCAAAGAAATGCACGTGGGACATTTGCGATCGGCGATTATTGGTGAATGTCTGAGTAGAATTTTAGAATTTATTGGTCATGATGTCCTACGTATTAGTCATATAGGCGATTGGGGTACACCTTTTGGAATGTTAATTGCTTATTTAACAGAAGCTTATCCTGAAGCATTAACATCTAAGCAAGAAATGAACTTGGGAGAGTTGTCTACTTTTTATCGTCAGGCAAAGAAAAGATTTGACGAAAATGAAAGTTTTCGAGATACTTCTCGGCAAGCAGTTGTGGAATTACAGGCAGGAGACGAAGACACAATTAAAGCCTGGAAAATTGTTTGTCAGTTGTCTAGTCGTTCTTATCGTCAGATCTACGACTTAATGGGACTGTCTTCTATTATCGAGCGAGGGGAATCTTTCTATAATCCTTTTCTCCCCCAAACTCTGCAAGAATTAGATCGACTCGGTCTATTAGAAGCAAGCGAAGGCGCAATGTGCGTTTTCTTAGAAGGCTTTACCAATCGCGACGGAGATCCTCTGCCTTTGATTGTTAAAAAGTCAGATGGCGGATATAACTACGCTACGACAGATCTGGCAGCCATTCGCCATCGAGTTAGAGAAGATAAAGTACAACGAGTTATTTATCCTGTTGGTTCAGAACAAAACAATCACTTTGCCCAAATATTTCAGGTAGGCAAACGTGCGGGATGGATTACCAACGAACACGACTTTGTTCATGCAGAATTTGGTCTAATTTTGGGCGAAGATGGTAAAAAACTAAAAACTCGCTCAGGGGAAGCCGTTAAGCTTAAAGACTTGCTAAACGAAGCGATTGAAATGGTGCGCGCTGATTTAGAAACTAGGTTTGACGAAGAAAATAGAACCGAATCTGAAGAATTTATCAATGAGTCTGCCAAAGTCATCGGTATCAGTGCTGTTAAGTATGCAGATTTGAGCCAAAATCGCACCTCTGACTATAGATTTAGCTACGATAAAATGCTCGATCTTAAAGGAAATACTGCACCATATTTACTTTATGCTTATGTGCGAGTACAGGGAATTAGTCGCAAAGGCAATGTTGATTTTAGAAAATTATCTGATGCCAGGATTGTATTAGCAGCGGTCAGCGAATTAACTCTAGCCAAACATATTTTACAGTTTGAAGAAGTTATTAAAAATGTAGAAAAAGATTTATTACCCAACCGTATCTGTTTGTATTTGTTTGAATTAAGTCAGAAGTTTAATCAATTTTACGACCAATGTCCTATTCTTCAAGCAGAAGAACCCCAACGCACATCTCGTCTAATCTTGGCTAACTTAACAGCACGTACTATTAAATTGGGCTTGTCATTGTTAGGTATTAATGTCTTGGAAAGAATGTAATTTTAATTGACATTTATTATTTAAATTCTGCAAATTATTAACAAGGCGATCGCCTTATTTTGATTAGTTATGTAGCCAAGAGTTTTAACAATTTGTTCTACACTTCTTATAGCAGTAGTCTGTTTGAAAGCCTAAAACCTCTAGTTAGGGTAGAAATTCATGCCCAATTGACTGACTAGCCAGATTATCAGTGCAGCCCTAAACAATCGCTTGTTATTTCAAAACTGATCGCAATTACAACAATGGCTGTGAATTTTCTTTTGGTCTGGAGTTAGGGCAACCTTGCGCTGGCAGTCTCGCTATATCGGAACGATTACTTCTTGAAGAGGTAATTAAGCTCCTCAATATTTATCTAAACTTCCAATTAACTCTTACTAAGATGTGTCAGGCAGTCAGGAATTTAACTATGAGGATTTCCTATGTCTAGCTACACAGACACACAAAAGCCAAAAACTCTAATTAGAAAATCTGCGAGTACCACCATCATTACCGCTAGATTCTCTGGGTTTAGCTTTATTCACCTTTAAAGTACGCCCCATCCATTCTGCCCCATCAAGGGTGTTAATAGCTGCTGTTTCTTGATCGTCTGTTTCCATCTCTACAAAGCCAAAACCTCGTTTGCGACCTGTTTCGCGGTCTGAGGGAAGATGGACACGCTTGACAGATCCATATTCGCCAAAAACTGACTGTAAGTCTTCTGGTGTAACCTCATAATTAAGATTACCGACATAAATCGACATTTCTCTTGCTTCCTGTGTTGAATAATTTAGAAATCGAGGCAAGGTTATTTAGATTTAGATTACCTTGCCCACACCCGATATTTGACATTAATACTAACATTATACTCAAGCTTAGATTTGTTTGAATCCAATCCCCCCCCCCAGCATTTAAATTAAGAAATGTGGTATTTTAATAAAAGTAAAGATACGTAACGAAAATTAGAAATAGTCCACTCAAGCAACTTATTTTTTTACTTGTGATATCCTCCTCTAGTACCGATCGCTCTTCTACAAACTCATTTAACGTTCTTGGCTTGACTCTACAACAAAACTTAGAGGGTAAAGCTTGGCGAGTATTTTTTACGGCTTCGTTTTTAGTTTCCGTACCAGTTTTTTTTCAAGCTCCAATTGTGAGATTATTTCCTGAAGTTAGTTTATTGTTGACCTTTTTTTGGGTGGGGTTGGGCTGGTTTTTATATCAGCGTCCCCAGAGTCGTTGGTGGGGAGATATTATCCTCGGCTTTAGCTGGAGTTGGTTAGCAGGGTCAATTTATTGGGGTTGGCTGAGATCTGAGCCTTTAATTCATCTTCCTATCGAAGCCATTGGTTTGCCTTTTGCTCTATGGTGTATTTGGCGAGGCTGGGGAAAAATTGGCAATTTTTTCTATTTAGGCTCTCTACTAGGTACAGCTATTACCGACCTGTATTTTTATCTGGTTAACGTCATTCCCTACTGGCGTAAACTGATGACCGTAGATTTAGATCCAGCTTTAGCTTCACCCATATTTAAGGCTGCCTTAACTCAGGTGCAAACTTTTTGGGGTATAAGTTGGGCAATAGTGCTGGTTAATATCCTTCTGGCAGTTAGCTGGTGGTCTTTAAAGAAAATGGAGCTACACTGGTGGGCGTTTGCTGGAGCAGTTTTGAGTACAATTTTGGTTGACAGCTTATTTTGGATTGCAGCTTATTTAGCTTAGTTGCTAACCAGCTATTGTTGTAGTGGTGGGTTAATTAAAAATCTATGGCTCAAAGTAATCATGTTTCTGGGCGATCGCCCTTATCTTTATTCCAAAATTTTATTTATAGTGAAACCAGCCTATATATCTTTAAAAGGCTGCTTCAGGCTGCGTTAACCTTACTTCTGGCTTCTGCTCTTTGCTTTGCAATTACCGAGCTAGCACCAGGGGACTATTTAGATATTCTCAAACAAGATCCCCAAATTACTCAAGAGCGTATTGCTGAACTCACTAAGCAGTTTGGGCTAGACAAGCCATCCATAGTTCAGTATGGTCGTTGGCTGTGGCGGGTGGTCACTCAGTTTGATTTTGGTGAAAGCTTTGTCTATTTTCGTTCAGTTAAATCTTTGTTATTTGAACGTATACCTGCCACTCTTTTATTAGCCGTGGCATCAATTATTGTCACTTGGGCGATCGCCATTCCTCTAGGAATTTTGAGTGCGGTCAAGCAAAATACGGCGATCGACAAAGTGTTACGGGTATTAAGTTACTTTGGGCAAGGGTTTCCTAGCTTTATCACAGCCCTAATATTTTTGATTATTGCTCAGTTTTTGTCTCCTTTATTTCCCGTAGGAGGCATGACCAGCATCAATCATGACCAACTATCTTTAGTAGGCAAGATTCTCGATATTGGCTGGCACATGATCTTACCTACTATTGCCTTAAGCATCACTAGTTTTGCTGGACTACAGCGTTTAACCAGAGGGCAGCTATTGGATGTGCTGCGACAAGACTATATTCAGACGGCTCGCGCTAAAGGTTTGCCAGAAAATAAGGTTATTTATGTTCATGCGCTGCGAAACGCCATTAACCCTTTAATTACCCTGATTGGCTTTGAATTTGCCAGTTTACTTAGTGGCTCATTTATCGCCGAGTTTTTCTTCAACTGGCCTGGTTTAGGACGCTTGACTTTACAGGCGGTTCAGGCTCAAGATAAGTATTTAGTAATGGCGAGTTTGATGATGGGAGCAGCTATGTTAATTATCGGTAATTTATTAGCAGACTTACTCTTAAAAGCGGTAGATCCCAAAATAAAATTAGCAGACTTAAAGTAAGAATGTTATTACAAATAAATTATTTAATTCGTTCAAAAAAAGATGGTAAATATTTGGTCGCTCGTTTGCCAGACCAAAATGGAGCAGAGATTAGCTATTTACTGGTATTTAATTATGATTATGATGCACTTAGCTATATTAATGCCCACGGTCAAGAATATAGAAATTACCTTGCCGTAGAAACAGCATCTCCAACTCAACTTATAAAATTAAAGCAACGTTGGGGCTATTCTGGCTTTGGCATTGTCAAAGAGCCATTATTACCAGATATTCAATTCGTTGTTTAAAGCTTAAAAATCAAACTTTAGCCAACTATTTAACTGTTTGGATGACCAAAGAAGAGTCTATGGTTAATTATACGAGTGTCAATGGTAAGAAAATTCATTAGCCTATAAAGCTAGTTTAGGGTTATATGGGCTTGATTTTTGTTTGAGTCTCATTAAGAACTAATTTACTAAACACTCACTTTTAGAGAAAATTAGGTGAAGAGGGAAAATTAAATGAAATGTACAAAGAAGACGAAATTAGAGTAAGCTCAAAGTTGCATCGTCAACCAAAAAATTCTCAGGATCATCGTTGGCGATTTTGGGCGAACGTACCAATTTATCCTTATAGCAAAAGGCGCACCATCCGCCAAGAAATACTCAAAGATACTATCTGGACTTTTGACCAACTCCAGGGCATTTTTTATGTTATTGTCCCCATTCGGATGACCATTATTAAGCTAGAGTCTGGTGGACTATTAGTATACGCTCCTGTTGCACCTACACCTGAATGTATTCGTTTAGTTTAAGAATTGGTGGCAGACCATGGAGATGTTAAATACATTATCTTGCCCACCATTTCAGGTCTAGAACATAAATACTTTGTTGGTCCTTTTGCCCGTAAGTTTCCCCAGGCGACGGTATATGTTGCTCCTAAGCAATGGAGTTTTCCTGTCGATTTGCCCTTAAGCTGGCTGGGTTTTCCTGGCAAACGGACTAAGGTATTACCCCAAGACAGTAGTCAAACTCCTTTTAGTGATGAATTTGATTACGCAATTTTAGGAGATATCGATTTAAGGTTAGGTCAATTTGCGGAAGTTGCTTTTTTACACAAGCGATCGCAAACTCTTTTGGTTACAGACTCGATTGTTTCTATTCCTGAAAAGCCCCCTGAAATTATTGAGCAGGATCTTTATCCTTTGCTGTTTCACGCTAGGGACAGCGCAACCGAAGCAATATCTGATACTCAAGGCAATCGTCTGCGAGGTTGGCAAAGAATTTGTTTGTTTGCCATGTATTTTCGCTCTAGTGTCTTAGAGGACATCTGAAAAGTTGTTTCTTGACATTAGAATTTTGAGTCTTGCCCCCCCTAGCCCCCAAATTTGGGGGAAACAAGATCTAAAAGTCCCCCAGGATTGGGGGATTTAGGGGGCGTTGATGTAACAAATTAGACTTTTCAGACAACCTCTTAGATATACCAAGTATAGGCAAAACTATCTCTGATGCGGTGCGATCGCCAGATAAGTCGGCAAAAGCATACTGGGGACTGTATCCTTTTCAATGGCAAGTTCATTGGGAAGAGGCATTTAAGACTTTACGTAATGATGGTCGCCCTTTAGTTGCGCCGATTTTACGAACCCTCATTCTCAATCGCGCCCCCGTAGAAACTTTAAAATGGGCAGATGCGATCGCGCTTTGGAATTTTAGCCAAATTATTCCCTGTCATTTTGCTGCCCCAGTTAGCATCACTCCCCAAGAATTTCGTCAAGCATTTTCTTTTTTAGAATCCAATCTTACCAATTCTTCACGGCTTCCTGATGCCGACCTACAAACTCTGAAAAATATTGATGCTTTACTGTACAAACCAGGTATTGTTCCCCCTCCCAAAATTTAGCTAGGTTAACCATTGATAAATAAGCTCTAAAGTTGATTGAGTTAAAAATTTTAAACATTAGCCAAACTTAATCGATAGCAATACGAGGCTGTTCTAAAAAAATTGTAAATATTATTTTCCTGGCTATAGCTAACGTTAAAATATTAATTCCACTAATATTTTAACGTTAGCTACCTAATTTATAGCATTCCTCAGTTTACTGAAGTATATCTAACTTCTGCTTTCTGCCTTAAAACGATTTACTTTGTACCTGACTAATTTGAGAACCGCTATAACTTACATCAAAATTTAGCTAAACCAAGAAAAAGTATTCTCTAGCTAACGAAATGCTGCCCTAATTTAATTTATTTTTATGAATAATCAAACTTACGAAGTTGTTATCATCGGTGGTGGTATTTGCGGCACAGCTTTGCTATATACTCTAAGCAACTATACCAATATTAAGAATATTGCTTTAATCGAAAAGGAATCTGATATCGCTTTAGTTAATTCTTATACTAATAGTAATAGCCAAACTCTCCACTTTGGCGATATTGAAACTAACTATACTTTAGCCAAAGCTAAGAAGGTTAATGCTGGAGCTAGCTTGGTTAAAAACTATTTATTAAAAAACGATAGCCAACAGGATATTTATACTAAATATCATAAAATGGTCTTAGGAGTTGGTCTAGAGCAGTGCCAAAAATTAAAAGATAGATATCAAGAGTTCAAACAGCTTTTTCCTGATTTAAGATTATTAAATCAGGCAGATATAGCGGTCAAAGAGCCAAAAGTTTTGGAAAAAAGGTCTACAGAAGAAGAGATTATAGCTCTATTTACCAATGAAGGTTATACAGTAGACTTTAATCTTTTGGCTCGCTCTTTTGTAGTTAATTCTCAGCCCAAATCAGATAAGAATATTAGTCTGTTGTTAAATACTAAAGTCAAGCAAATAACTAAAAAAAACGATCTTTATCAAATCAAAATTGCCGATAAAATTATTCAAGCAAAAACTGTTGCCATAGCAGCAGGAGCGCATAGTCTATTGTTTGCCAAGTCCTTAGGCTATGGTCTGAATTACGCTTTGCTTAGTGTGGCGGGAAGTTTCTATTTTGCCCCTGGAGTTCTCAATGGTAAAGTCTATACTGTCCAGCGCAAAAAGCTTCCTTTTGCAGCAATTCACGGCGATCCTGAAGTACACAATAGCGCGATCGCCCGTTTTGGACCAACAGCAAAAGTATTACCGCTACTAGAACGTCATAATTACTCTAGCATACTAGAATATTTTCAAACTGCGGGCTTGAGTATTAAAGCAATTATCAGCTTTTTAAAAATCTTAGCCGATCCAATTATTTTTAACTATATTGCCCTCAATTTTATTTATGATTTTCCCATTATTGGCAAGAGACTATTTATTAAAGAAGTAAAGAAAATAATTCCCGCAATTAAGCTAAATGATCTTAATTATGCTCAAGGATATGGTGGCGTTAGACCACAGGTAGTAAATCTTAATACTCACGCTTTAGAAATGGGAGAAGCTAAAATTGTTGGCGATAAAATTATCTTTAATATTACTCCTTCCCCAGGAGCTTCTACCTGCTTGCAAAACGCCTTAGAAGACACAGAAAGAATAGTTGACTTTTTAGCTGAAGGCTATCAGTTTGATCGTCAACAGTTTTTAACAGATTTGGCTTCTAATCCAGCGATCTCTTAAATATTAATTTTAAGGGTCAACTTAAGATATAGTTTGGTGACAGTATTTATTTAAGCTAAATTCGACCTGGTTTTATATGTATTTGATTGGGCTGAATTAATTCAGCCAACTTTTATATCTCAATATCTCTAACGCCATGATTGAATATAACAGGTAGAAAACTAAGTATTTATAAATTTAATGTGTCGATTATTAGGCTATTTAGGTTCACCGATTCAGTTAGACCGTATATTAATTCAGCCTCAGCATTCTTTAATTGTCCAAAGCTATCAACCCCGTGAAATGACTGCGGGGTTATTAAATGCCGATGGTTTTGGCATAGGTTGGTACAATCGGACAAAACAAAATCAACCATACATCTATAAAAACATCTTACCTATTTGGAATGACGCTAATTTACCCCAGTTGGCAAACTACATCGAATCTAAATGTTACTTAGGATACGTGCGTAGTGCGACTTCCAATCTTTCGGTAGATATGATAAATTGTCAGCCTTTTTCCCACCAAAACCTTTTGTTTGTTCACAATGGCTTTATCGATCATTTTCGCAAAACCCTTTACCGACCTATCCGCAATAGCCTAGACGATTTTGCTTATCAACGTATTGAAGGCACTACAGATTCTGAACATATTTTTGCCCTGGTAGTTAATGAGCTAGACAACGATCAAAACACTACTCTTCAACAGGCTTTGACTAATACTATTACTCATTTAGCAAAACTAGCTCAACCAGATGAAATATGCTTTTCTGCCAACATAATTTTGAGTAATGGCAAAGAATTAGCAGCCTGTCGCTATTCTAACCGTGAGATTAGTCCTAGCTTATACTATATAAAAAACGATTCAGTTTATGCAGAAGCAGTAATTATCGCCTCAGAGCCTATGTTTGAGGGTAATTGGATTAGCTGCCCAGAACACAGCATTATTGGTGTAGGAGAAAACCTTGAAATTAGCCTCAATTCCCTTTCATAAACAAGCGATCGCGACGGGACTATACCAGACTCGCCAGAATACTTTAGATCTGCTTTCCATAATCGATCATTCTTTCTTTTCCCATCAGGCTCATCCAGAGTTTAGTCCTATTGGCTGGCACTTTGGTCATATAGCTTTTACTGAAGCCTACTGGATTTTAGAATACCTTGGCGGATACGCTCCTCTATTTCCTGAGTATCAACGTTTATTCTCTGCCGATGGACTACCAAAACAAGAACGTCAGCATTTACCTAGCATGATGGTCATTCAAGACTATTTGCAGATTGTAAGAGATAAAGTATATAACTATTTAAAAATTGCTCCCGTAGCCAAACAAGAGCGTCTTTGGCGGTGGTTAATTCAACACGAAAGCCAACACAGCGAGACTATCACCTTTATTTGGCAACTGCATCAGCAAACCCATGACTTGCGCCACAACATAATTAATTTTAGTCACTCAACCTCCCAGTTTGGCTCTCAAAGCTTGACTAACGAGATGGCTAAATTAGACGCAATGGTCAAAGTCGAAGCAGGAGAGTTTGTCATGGGTAATGACGCTATTCAAGCTCTGGACAATGAATGTCCTGCTCATCTGGTACACCTAGATGACTACTGGATTGATCGCTATCCTGTAACCTGTGGACAATACTACCAATTCATAGCTGCGGGAGGATATCAAAAGCGTCACTATTGGAGCGACAAAGGTTGGCAATGGCTACAGCAAAATCCTGTTTCTCAGCCTTTATTTTGGTCAGATAACCTAGATTGGATCGATCATCCTGTATGTGGGGTTAGCTATTACGAAGCCGAAGCCTATGCCAAATTTAAGCACAAAAGACTACCTACGGAGGCAGAATGGGAAAAAGCAGCAGCAGGAGCATCTTTCAACTCAAATCATCACCGTTTAATTGGACATACTAGCTCAGTAGATGCTTATCCAGATTCAAGTAAATATGGCTGCCAAGATATGCTGGGTAATGTTTGGGAATGGACAGCTTCTTGGTTTGCTGCCTATCTAGACTTTAGTAATTATCCTTATCCTGGTTATTCAGAAGTTTATTTTGACAATCAACACCGAGTATTGCGGGGCGGCAGTTGGGCTACTAATAATTCAGTGCTAAGAACTACTTTTCGCAATTGGTATTATCCAGAGGTAAGACAGATTTTTGCTGGATTTAGATGCGTTAAAGATTGATAATTAAAGCCTGTTGTAACCTGAAAAAAGTTAACCAGCCAGTCGTTTTTCGCGATCGATAACAGATTTTTTAATCGTTGGTAGCTCAATCTTCATAATTAACCAACAGCCATCAAATTCATAGATTCTTGCAAATTAGCTACTACTTCTTCAGCTAATCCAAAAGAAAGAGTCATACCTGCACCACTAAGAGCATTAACAATAGTTACTCCTGATTCTGGATGAGCGATAAATTCTGTTTTTCCTGGTAACTTAGCGTAAACGCCATGCCAAGTCTCAGCAATTTCTAAAGAGGGGACGCGAACAAAGGTTTTAAGGTAATCGAGGATGTATTGATTTATTTCTACTTTATCAAATGGTTCTGGATTCAATCCATATTCATGGGAATCACCAATGATTAGTTCCCCTGCTGAATTTTGTGACATCATTACGTGAATGCCCCATTCTGGAAAATGAGGTGTTTCTATTGAAATTCGGTCTTTCAAAGCAGGTAAAGAAGGACAATCATTAAATGCACTGTAATGAGTTAAGGTTAGTCCGCCACAAAGAGATGTACCAATCCGAAAATTATCTGGTTGGGGGAAAGTCCGCATCATTTGCAGCTTAACTTTGGTGATTTCGCTATCTTGATAAATATCAGAATACAAAGTCTCAAAGTCTGCACCACTACATAGAAAAATATGCTTGTTTGCAGTCCATTTCTTTCCTGCGGCAATGAGGTTGGGGTATTCAATATTAGTAACTACAGTACCAAAGTGAAATTCAATTCTATATTCTCGGTTTAAGAAGCTGGGTAATTTTTTAATTGCCTCTCTAGGATCGACAATCATTTCTGTAGCACTCCAAAGTCCACCTAACAAGCCATCATTAATAACAGCAGGACTTTTAGCAGTGACTTCACCAGGAGTAAGTAAAGCAATATCAGAGTTTTCAGCTTCAATAGCCACAAATTCTTTTAAAACTGCTAATTCATCTTCTTGATAAGCAAGGTGCAGAGAACCAGATTGATTCAGATGAAAACCTGCTTTTGATGCTACTTCTGTCCAAATTTCTCTCGCTTTTAAAGCTCTTTGACGCAGCTTACCTTGGGGTTGTCCGATGGGCCAAATCATACCAAAGTTACGGATTGATGCACCTACAGCATAGGGATTACGTTCAAATACAGTTACTTTATAGCCTCGTTTGGCAGCAGCTAAAGCGTGAGCCATACCTACAATACCCGCCCCAACAATGATAATATCTGTCTGATTAGCTGTATTCATAGTTAATTATTTGGCACAAGCAGTTAAAAAAGAAACAAAATGAGCTAGATCTGGAGTTGATAAGCCGACAACTTTAGCAAGGTCATCCCAATGTCTTAATTGCACAGCTTGCTGAGCAAAAGGTAGAGCGATAAATGCTTTTGCTTCTTCCTCGGAAAAAATTCCACCTTGCCACTCTAAACTTTGTTTGGAAGCGGACGATAAAGATTTCCAGTAGTTAGAATCAACCGCACAAAGATATTTTTTTGCTTCTACATGAAGACGGACTGGTTCACTGACAGCTAAACCAAAAAGTTTCTTTAATTGGGGAATAGCTTTATATTCATGAAGGTCATTTTCACTCGTTTCGTCTATATCTGAAAGAAGATGACCTAGATCGTGTAACAAACTAGCTACAATTAGCTCTTGGCTTGAATCTTCTGCTTTAGCCAAAGTCGCACATTGCAAGGCGTGTTCGAGTTGACTAATAGATTCGCCTCCATACTGGCGATCGCCTTTTGTTTTGAAAAGAGTAATTATATCTCCAATGCTAAAATTCATAGTTTTATTAGTCAAAATATCAAAATGAAGCTTACAAACTGGCTATCTTTGCTCTTAATTGGTCAATAGAATCAATTAAGCCATGATTAGAATAACTTTCTAGTTGTTCCTTTGTGTGCGTACCGTTCGTTACTCCTAAAGACCAAAAGCAATTAGCGTTGATTCCCGCCTGCATATCCGAAGGAGTATCACCAATGACAATAACCTTTTGTGGGTCTTTTATACCCAATTTATACATAGCCTTTTGAATCATATATGGTGCGGGACGACCTTCATTGTTGTAGATTTCTGAAGGAGTAACCGAAGCTTGAATCATTGATTCGGATGAACCTATATAGTTACTGTTTAAGCCTTTATCCCAACCAAGTCGCTGTAAAATGATATCGGTAACTTCGCGATAAAAGCCCGTATTAAGAGCAATTTTGATATTTTGAGACTTGAGCCAAGCAAATAAATCCAAACACCCTTCTGTAGGATGTACTGGTTGAGTGCGATAACGAGCTTCTAAAATCTGTTTAAATTTGCTATAAGAAGTTTCTACTTTAGTTTCAAAGTCTGGATGCTCTTTACCAATTTGTTCTGCCCACAAAGTTTGAAACACAAGCTTTTTTGCCCATCCCATCATGAAGTTAAGCTTACCTGCATCTATTTTCAAACCACTATTTTCTGTAGCCTGTATAAAACAGTCTAAAACTTCATTTTCGTCTTTAACTGTTGTACCTGCCATATCAAACACCACTAACCCGATCGCAGACATTGCCATGACCTCTGTTGAAAAATTGCTAATTTTATTAAATTAATATTTTGTATAGTTGTCTATACAACTTTGTTCATACGCTAACAGAAAATAAAAGATAAATCAAGCTAAATTTATTTCAGCTAAAAAATTAAAAATCAATCTTTATATTTGTGATTCTATAAGCCTTCTTGGTACTTCAGATTTGCTGATTCTTAATTGGCTAGCAGATTCAATCAAGGCTTTATATTCTGTGTCATTGAGAGCTTCAACTCAGTTCTTTCTTGCCATTGTCCGACAATTGCCGTACTATTTGTGGTTAAGGTTTGAATAAGAAAAGATATTATCTTTTTAAAAGTAGCTATCTAGATGTCTACACAAATATACTAAAAATCTAATTTATAGTCAGAAACTCAAAAAGCAAAAATGGTAATGAACTATGAAGCTTTGCCCCTTTATATTCAAATTTCTCAGAAGTTAAGAGAAAGTATTCAGCAGGGAGTGTATCAAGCTGAAGAAAAACTACCCAGCGAACATCAGTTGAGCGATCGCTTTGGCGTAAATCGTCATACTCTACGAAGGGCGATCGCCTTACTTAAAGATGAAGGCTTATTAAGGACTGACAAAGGACGAGGTATTTTCGTTGCTACTCCACCTTTAGAGTATCCTATTGGTAAACGGGTACGCTATAACGAAGCTTTAGAAGCACAGGGAAAAAAAGGCAGTTACGAACTACTCAAGACGGCTCAAATAGCAGCAGAACCAGACATTGCCAAAAAACTAGAAATAGCGATCGGCGCACCAGTAGCAATAGTCCAAATGCTAGGATTTGCGAACAAGCATCCTCTTCTTCTGACTACAAGCTATTTTCCCTTAACGCTTTTTCCCGATCTGTTGCAGCATTTAGAGGCGATCGAATCTGTTTCTAAGTTAATGCAAGAGGTTTACGGCTGTGAACATATTCGTCGCCATACTTATGTTTCAGCCAGACAAGTTAGACCACAAGATGCCAGAACTTTACAGATAGCATTAAATCAATCAATTTTGTTAGTTGAATCGATTAATGAAGACCAAAAAGGGCGAGTAATTGAGTACGGTGTAACTCGGTTTCGTGGGGATGATATGAAACTGGTACTAACTAGCTAAATATAGTCTCCGATTCCGTATTCATTTAAGATTAGATGTGGGCAAATTAAATCTAGAGCGAAAAAAATCGTTTAGCAGTGTCACAAGAAACTGAGAACCAAGTTCCTACCGATTTAGAATATTTTGTGGTTTGTGGGTTGGGTAGCTTAGGGCAACATTGCGTCTCCTCACTCACTGAATTTGGGGTAAAAATAGTTGCCATCGAACAGCAACTCCCTGCTAGTTGGGATATCGAGTTTTTGAGAGATTTATTAGAAGAATTAATCATTGGAGACTGTCGTCATAACGATATCTTACATCGAGCCAAAATAAATAATTGTCGCGCTGCCCTAATTGTCACTACAGACGATCGCGTCAATGTAGAAACTGCGATCGCCATACGCCAGCTAAATCCTCGTACTCGTTTGGTCATGCGTTCGGCTAAAGAAAATCTCAATTACCTCTTATCTCAGCAGTTGGGAAATTTTATTGCCTTCGATCCAACAGAATTATCCACCTCTGCTTTTACTTTGGCAGCTTTAGGCACAGAAGTGCTAGGTTTTTTTGATTTGGACAGACAGATTTGGCAGGTGTATCGACGTTCAATTACGGCTGACGATTCTTGGCGCGGTCGCTCTATCATCAGTCTAGAAGATAACCAGAGAAGAATTCTGGCTCATTACCAGGATTCTCAGAATATGTCCGATCTAACTTTTGGAGATTGGAATACCAATGACTCGATTCGGGTTGGAGATACTCTCGTGTATCTAAAAATAGCGAAGAATCTCGATACGCGATTATCCTACGCTAATTTTGCTACTCAGCAGCTTAGGACTACCGACAACTGGTTTGATATTTTAGGAGTACGTTTTCGACAAGCACTTAGTCCTTTTACTCAACTAAATTTCCGACAGCAAATCAGAAAAGTTGCTTTAATTAGCACAATTATTATTTTGAGTTTATTAATTACGGGAACTCTTGTATTTAGTTGGTATTATCCTAAAATCACCACTTTTTCGGCTTTTTTTGCCACCGCTATTTTGCTTCTAGGGGGATATGGTGATTTATTTGCCGAATTAGACGACATCTCTTTTATTCCTTGGTGGATTAGATTATTTAGCTTAATTTTGACGGTATTAGGAACTGTCTTTGTGGGTGTGTTGTATGCTTTACTTACTGAAACCTTGCTTTCTTCTCAATTTGAATTTGTGAAGCAAAGAGCCTCAATTCCTCAGCAAGATCATGTTGTGATAGTAGGCATGGGAACAACAGGGCAAAAGGTTAGGGCTTTATTGTCAAACTTTAAGCAACCGATGGTAGGAATAACCTTTAACTCAAATTTTTATCAACAATACGCGGTAGAAATTCCTTTGATTACTGGTAATCTGAAAAGTTGTTTGGCTAAAGCTAACTTAATCCATGCCAAAAGCGCGGTAATTGTTACTGATGATGAAATTCTCAATTTAGAAGCTGCCTTAATGATTAAAGCGATCGCCTCAGATTTGAATATAGTTCTGAAAACTTCAGGAATACGCATCTCTCATCATCTTGGGAAGTTATTACCAGAGGCACAAATTGTAGGGATTTATGCTGTGGCAGCAGCAGCCTTTGCAGGGGCAGCTTTTGGAGAAAATATTCTGAGTTTATTTCGTTTGGCAGACAAGACAGTTTTGGTCACAGAATATATGGTGGAGGCTGGGGACACCCTCCACGGGTTATTGTTGGCTGATATTGCTTATGGCTATGGGGTTGTACCGATAATTTATCAACAACCAAATCGTACCTCAGTTTCACTGCCTTTGGACGGATTTTTGCTAAAAATTGGCGATCGCTTAGTTGTCTTATCTACTATTGATGGATTGCGTCGCATTGAACAAGGAAGATTAAATTTAGCAGCTAAAAAATGGCATATTGAAGTGATGCAGGCATTAACTAGCGATGCTCTTTTTGAAGGGGCAAATGCGATCGTCAGAGTTACAGGCTGCAATTTAGCTTTAGCTAGAAAAACAATGAATAATTTGCCTCAAACTCTCCTTCTTCCTCTGTATCAACATCAAGCAGAAAGACTAATAAAAGAGTTAAGAAAGGTTTTGATTGTGTCTCGGTTGCTGTCTTCAGAGTAGCTTTTCCAATTATTTTCGCTAAACATCATTACTCAAATGTATTCTCTTTCAATATTTGAAAGCTGAAAACCAAGTTCCTACCGATAAAGATTAAACTTCTTTTAACTCAGTAATAACACTTACTTAATAACATAGATTTAAGATAATCCTGTTTAGACAACTATACAAAAAATATCTTTATCTCAACTTGATTTATGTTTAATAATAGAAGAAAAGTAATCTTAGGTATTGTTTCTGGTACGGCTTTACTTTTGTCCGTAGGTATTACCAGTTGCGTCCAACAACCTCAAGCATCAACCAATACACCCGATCTAGCCGAAGGTGGTAGTGATGCCACCGCAGTAAGCGATAAAGCAGGTACAGATTCAATTACTGTTTATACTGCCCTCGAAGACGACCAAATCTCTGAATATTTACCTTTATTTAAAAAAGAAAATCCTGATGTCAACGTCAATATTGTGCGGGATTCTACAGGGATTGTGACAGCTAAATTAATAGCAGAAAAAGATAATCCTCAAGCGGATGTAGTTTGGGGTTTAGCAGCTTCTAGTTTATTAGTTGCCGATCAAGCAGGAATGCTCCAACCTTATGCGCCAGAAGGAGTTAATACTATTTTGCCCAAAATGAAAGACGATCGCACCCCGCCTCATTGGGTAGGAATCGATGCCTGGATGTCTGCATTTTGCGCTAATACCGTGGAATTGAAAAAGAAAGGTTTACCAGTACCCCAATCTTGGGATGACTTAACTAAGCCTGAATATAAAAACATGATTGTCATGTCTAACCCAGCCTCATCGGGAACGGGTTTTCTTTCCGTGTCGGCTATATTGCAACTCAAAGGAGAAGAAAAAGGCTGGCAATATCTAGATGCTTTGAATCAAAATGTAGCACAATATATGCACTCTGGTTCTAAACCTTGTAAAGCAGCAGGCGCAGGTGAATATCCTATTGGTGTCTCTTTTGACTATCGTGCTGTTGAGCAAAAGAATGATGGTGAACCGATTGAAGCAGTATTTCCCCAAGAAGGTTCGGGCTGGGATATTGAAGCCAATGCTTTAGTTAAGAAAGATAATATTAAGCCTGCTGCTAAAAAGTTCTTAAACTGGGCAATTTCTCCTGAAGTTAGCCAAAAATACGCCGAAAACTTTGCCATTACAGGAACAAAAACTAACGTCAAAGTACTAGAAGGGTATCCAGCCGATCCAGCTGCTCAATTAATCAAAAATGATTTTCAATGGGCTGCTCAAAATCGCGATCGCATCCTGGAAGAATGGACTAATCGTTACGATTCTAAATCCGAACCAAAAGAAGAATAGTAGGGGCGAATGGCTATTCGCCCTCACCAAGATGTATGTATTCCAAGGATTTTCTTAAATTGATACGAATTAAACATTAATCCTTCATCCCTCAAAAGCATGACATACCCTTCAGAAAAAAAAACTTCTAGAAAAAAAAGCGAACGTCAAACATCTCAAACATCATTTAGTTCAGTAGCAGTACAAGAAGGAAAAGCTCAACCTTATCTGCAAATAGAAAATGTCTACAAAAACTTTGGTAACTTCACCGCTCTCAAAGAAATCTATTTAGATGTTTATCCTGGTGAGTTTGTCTGTATGCTTGGCCCTTCAGGCTGTGGTAAAACTACGTTACTAAGGATTATTGCAGGTTTAGAAGAACATACTAGCGGACGCATCATTCAGGATGGTAAAGATGTATCTAATTTGCCACCTTCTAAAAGAGATTTTGGGATTGTATTTCAATCCTATGCCTTGTTTCCTAACTTAACTGCTGCCCAAAATATTGCCTATGGCTTGGAAAATGCCAAACAGTCTAAACCACAAATTAAAGCTAGAGTTAGTCAGTTATTAGACATGGTTGGGATGGAAGGCTTAGAGAAAAAATACCCCGCTCAAATGTCTGGGGGACAGCAACAACGAGTAGCATTAGCGAGGGCTTTAGCACAGTCTCCAGGTTTACTTTTACTGGACGAACCTTTATCCGCGCTAGATGCCAAAGTTAGAGTTAGGCTGCGGACAGAAATTGCTCAACTACAGAAAAGACTGGGAATTACTACGGTAATGGTAACTCACGATCAAGAAGAAGCCTTGGCAATGGGCGATCGCGTTGTAGTCATGGACAAGGGTTATATTGCTCAAGTAGGCACTCCTCACGCTATTTATCAGCAACCTAATACTGCTTTTGTAGCTGATTTTATTGGCACGATGAATTTCTTACCTGGACAAGTAATTGAGTCTGGAAAGGTGCGTTGTGGCAAGTTGCATTTTGATGTCCCCCAAAAAGGCATCAATGTTGGAGACAACATAACTGTAGCGATTCGTCCAGAAGATATTTTGCCTCTAAGTGATGAAAATAGGCTTAATTTAGCCAATGTGCATCGAGCCACAATTGAGGGGACAGAATTCTTTGGTTCTTCTTATTTGATGATTTTACATTTAGCAGGAAGTTCTCAAGAAAAATTATCGATCAATTTATCAATCAATCAAGTAAGAAACTTAGATCTAAACGTAGGT
This sequence comes from Waterburya sp., assembly GCA_965218645.1. GTDB lineage: Bacteria > Cyanobacteriota > Cyanobacteriia > Cyanobacteriales > Xenococcaceae > Waterburya. The sequence continues at coordinate 4,114,558 of OZ244627.1, forward strand.
AACACCTTAATAATTCAGCTACCACCAGAATTGATTCAGATATTTCCCGAATAGTGATAACCAACCAACCACGTAGAGGCGATACGCGAATCGCCCCTACAAATTATTTAATTACATATGACGAGCGTAAACAATAATTCCCAAACCTTCAAACCGCAAAAAAAGGGTCATATTACCACTTTTGAAGACTGGATCATGAGAGCCTTTATTGCTTTAGGAACTCTCTTTCTTTTAGTGGGGGTAGTGTTTCCTCTCTATCCGATGCTGATTCGCAGTTTTCAAAACCGCAGTGGCGATATTGTTGGTTTGGCAAACTATATCAAATATTTGACTACGCTTTCTTTAGCTCAATCTTTTACCAATAGTTTGTATATTGCGATCGCATCTACTTTAATTGCTGTATTTCTATCCTTCATCTTTGCCTATGGTGTTACCAGAACAGCGATGCCAGGGAAAAGCTTATTTCGCACTTTGGGGATGTTACCCCTTTATATTCCTCCATTGGCTCATGCGATCGGCTTGATTTATTTATTTGGCAATCAAGGTATTGTTACCACAGGCTTTTTTGACCGTATTCCTGGTTGGGACATCAATCTCTATGGTGCAAATGGGATCATTATCGGCGAGGTGCTTTACTGTTTTCCTCAAGCCTTAATTATTTTAATTACTGCTTTAAGTCTCACTGATGCCCGTTTATATGAAGCTGCTGAAGTTTTACGTACTCCTAAATGGCGGACATTTCTCACCGTAACTATTCCTGGAGTTAAATACGGATTGGTAAGCGCGGTATTTGTCTGTTTCACCCTGGCTTTTACTGATTTTGGCGTTCCTAAAGTTGTCGGTGGAGATTTTAACGTTTTAGCGACGGATATCTATAAACAAGTAATTGGACAGCAAAACTTTTCGATGGGTGCAACTATAAGTGTGTTCTTATTGGTACCTACGGTAATCGCCTTTGTGGTCGATCGCATTATTCAAAGAAGACAAACGGCATTAGTAAGTGCCAAGGCTGTACCTCTAAAAGCAAAGCCTAATGCCCTCCTAGACTGGACGGCGTTTGGTTTTTGTTCTTTGTTAGTTGCAGCAGCTTTAATTGTATTTGGCACAATTATCTTTGCTTCGGTGATTAAAGTATGGCCCTATAATTTTAGTCTTAGTCTGCGTCATTACGACTTTAGTGGAGTTGGAGGTGGTGGTTATGCAGCCTATTGGAACAGTATTCGCATGGCATTTTACACGGCAGTTTTGGGTACTATAGCTGTCTTTATCGGTGCATATTTAGTAGAGAAAGGTAAAGGCGTATCTTGGCTGAGAGGAATTAACTATTTTTTATCGACTCTTCCTCTGGCATTACCTGGATTAGTATTAGGTCTTGCTTATGTATTCTTTTTCAATCAAAAGCTAATTCCCATTCCCCTAACTAATTTTGCTTTCCTCAATCCCTTCAACTTTTTGTACGGTACGATGGGCATCTTGGTACTATGTAACGTAATTCACTTTTATACAGTTTGTTTCCTAACCGCCAATACCGCCCTTAAACAACTAGACCCTGAGTTTGAAGCAGCATCAGCTTCTCTCTCAGTCCCTTTTTATAAAACCTTTTGGCGAGTCACAGTACCGATGTCACTACCCGCTATTTTAGAAATTGGTATTTATTACTTTGTTAACGCCTTAATTACCATTTCAGCCATCATTTTTATCTATCCTGCTGATTTACCTCTAGCAGCAGTGGCAATTGTAAATATGGATGATGCAGGAGATATTGCACCAGCAGCAGCCATGTCAACTTTACTTGTATTTACCAGCATTGGAGTGAGGATTATTTACTGGTTGCTAACTCAAAAACTACAGCAAAATACTCAAGCTTGGCTTAAAAAATAACTTTAGAAGGTAAAAGGTAGGGCGTTGCTGAATTATCGCAGTACGTTAATCGGTTAGGACAGAAAAAGTAAAAAGTAGCCAAGGTGTACCCACCGCAGAGAGTAAAAAGTAGCCAATGGCTACTCGCCGCATGGAGTGTCCTAACACAGCCTCGTATTGCTATATAATAATTTAGGCGATCGCCCGAACAGTTTTAAACTTGAGATCGTGTAGAAGAAGACTAGAAGAAAAGGATTATTCAGTTCAGTATAGTTAAAAGGGTCTAGTTTATGGCGATCGCAGATATTATTCTATATGAGCAATTCCTCTTCTCTAAATCTCGAACAGCTAGCAGCAAAACTCAAGCAGTCACTTGGTATAATCCAAAAGCAAGATATTCAGGTTGTTAGCCAAATATTAGGTTTACAAAATAATCAGATCGAGGTTGGTGATGATTGCGCTGCTATCCCCGACGGCGATGGTTATTTACTTTTAGCTGCTGAAGGAATATGGCACGTATTAGTAGAGACAGATCCTTGGTTTGCAGGTTGGTGTGCAGTCATGGTCAACGTGAGCGATATTGCAGCCATGGGTGGAACGGCGATCGCGCTTGTCGATACGATCTGGACTGAAGATACTGCCAAAGCCATACCAATACTGGAAGGAATGAAGGCTGCTGCTGAAGCTTTTAATGTACCAATCATCGGCGGACATACTAATTTTCATAGCGTCTATAATGCTTTAAGCGTGTCTATTTTAGGACGGGCAAAAAAGTTGATTAGTAGTTTTGCAGCCCAACCTGGAGATTTGCTAGTTGTGGCAATAGATTTGCAAGGGGAAATGCACTCTAAATTTCCCTTTTGGAATGCTGCTACCAGAGCCAAAGCAAGTCAATTACAAGAGAATTTGACCATTTTTCCTTATTTAGCGGAGAATAACCTCTGCAATGCTGGTAAAGATATTAGCATGGGGGGAATTGTCGGGACTCTATTGATGTTAATTGAAGCTTCTAAGTGTGGTGCGGTTTTAAATCTAGATAATATTGTCTGTCCTGTCAATGTAGATTTAGAAACCTGGTTACTTTGCTTTCCTAGTTACGGATTTTTACTATCAATTAAGCCCCAAAATTTAGATGTAGTCAAAAGACAATTTAACGAAAGAAACATTTCGTGTAATTTAGTTGGAGAAATCACCCAAGGCTCTCAATTAATCCTTGAGTCACAACAGCAATCTCATCTATTTTGGGATTTTAAGACAGATAACTTTATCCTCAGCTAATCTTTTTCTATAGCAGTTGAAGTAAAGGTTGAGACTATAAGTAATTATCTCGCGCAAAGAGGTCAGACCCCCTAAAGGGTTCAGCAGTTTGCTTATGCCAGGGAACCTGTCCACCGCAACTGCTTCACCGCGTCGTCCGAAGGCGCAAGGGAATGCTGACCTAGCAAAGGCGCAAAGAAATTAAGAAATGTCCTAATCTTTTTTTTTCTACTTTCTGAGCAAATTTCAAAGCTTCTTCTAATGTTTGCATTTGCATATTATTAATTTTTTTAATTTAGCGTGATTATAGTTGATGCGATCGCATTTTTCTCAACACTTTTAAATAGAGCGATGCTTTCGACTAGGCTTCGCCAATCGCGTTAAAATTTTAATTATCAACCTAACTTTTTTAGTTTAGATATTAATTATGACCGACCTTCTGATACTAAATCCGATTGGAAAAAGTATCTTAAACATTAAGTTTGTAGTTCTTTTAAGTTTGTAGTTCGTAGTCTGTGGTTTGTAGTCAGAATTGTACTACCTACTACCTACTACCTACTACCTAACAGTATAAGTAACCTACGCCAACAGGATTTAGTATGACACAGGCATTTAGTAAGGCACAAAACTTACCCGCTCATTTACAAGATGAACTTGCACAGCAATTAATTGAAGATATTGAAGGTGAACTCAAATGGCAGCAATCATTATCTCAACCACAACACAGCAAGTTAGAACAATTAGTAGCAAAAGCACTCAAAGATTCGGCAAATGGGACAACAGAGGAGATGGGTTTTGACGAATTATGAAGTCGGAACTAACCATAGAGTTTATTCAAGGTTTTGCCGAACTACCAGAAAGGGTCAAGAAAACTGCCAGAAAAAATTATCAGCTATGGAAACAAAATTCATATCATCCTAGTTTAGAATTTAAAAAGCTTAATACAAAACAACCTATATATTCGGTAAGAGCAGGAATAGGTTGGCGAACTGTAGGAGTTATGAAAGATTCTGAAATAATTGTTTGGTTTTAGATTGGTTCGCATAGTAATTATGGCAAGTTACTTAAAAACTTGTAGAGTTAAGTCATAGATGGCGATCGCATTTCTTTTTAATATCTTAAGTTAGATATAGCAATTTAAAACTGATATACTACAGTCTGTAAATACAATAGATAACTATATAATAATGCCTATCATAATTCAATTTACATCTAAAATATTATGATTTTTTATTCACCTAAAAAGGCGATCGCTCTAATAAATTTAAACCAATTACACCAATAAGAATTGCACCAATAAAAATTATTTTGAATGAACTAATACTTTCGTTAAATAATAATATACCGATAATAGTAATTCCAATTATTCCCAATCCAGACCAAATAGCATAGGCAATACTAATATCTATGGTTTTAATAGCTATACTTAAAAAACCAAAAGCTAAAACATAACCTATGACAACACCTATTAAATAAATAGATTTTAAAGATCCATTGGTCATTTTTAGACACGTGGTAGCCAAGATTTCAGAAATAATCGCAAAAAACAAAAATAATTCGTTTCTATGGCTCATAATGTTCATTATCCTGCCTCCTGACCCAATAAGTTAATTACCTTGTTTTTATTTGACTCAAGGGCAAGCTAATACCTACCCTTGTATTTTTAAACCTAGCTAATCAATTCCTTAGCTCTTTTAACAAAGTTATCAGCAGTGATACCGTTAAATTCCATAATTTGAGCAGCACTAGAAGCAGTTTCTCCTCGTTTCCAAGCAAAAACATCTCGTTTACTATTACTGCGCAACATCACAGGTTCTAGCATGGCACTCGAACCACCAGTTACCCCGATTAAGGCATCGCCAGCAAACATCTGGTCAAACTCAGCATCACTAAGGAAATTACCGTCTTGTTCACGATTGCAAGTATCCCAAGCTACATCTGTAGAACGATATAAACGACGGGGATTAATTATAGAGACAATTCTCGAACCAATACCCTGAGATTTTAGCTGTTCGGCAGCCTCAAAGGCAGGAATTAGGGTCATGTCGCCAATTACTGCAAAAACAACCATTTTACCTACCTTTGATAAGGGGGCTGCGGGGGGATCTATTTCTTGGAGAACAATGCCACCTTTAGCTAATCCTTCTCGCGTTTGTTCTAGAGTAGTGCGAATGGCTAAGGGGGACTTACTAGCGGTAATGGTTATTCCTTTGTTTTTTGTACCCAATGCCCATTCATAACAAGCCTGAATACTGTTAGCATCGCAGGGGAAAAGAGAAAAAATATTGCCATTACGCATCATACCTGCAAAGTAATTCTCAATTTCAGGGCGTTGGTGTGTCCAGCCGTTGCGCCCTTGTTCTAATGCTCCTGCGGTAAATAAAGTAATAGTAGAGGGAGTGGTACGGCGTAATTCTGTCATCGCTTGGGTAACCGTTTGCCAGATAGGTAAACCATTAACGGCAAAAGATTCATAAGAACACCAAAGAGTCCTCGCCCCAAATAAAGCCTGTGCTGCTGCTAATCCTGCACAAGCATCTTCACTTAAGGGTTCGTAAACCTGTCCATTAGGCTGCTGAAAATAGGTTTCGTCGGTAGTGGGGTGAATAATTTTTAAAGCAGCATTAATGTTTTTGATGCCTGAGGCTGCATTCCCGTCAGCATTTGCCACAATGAAGTTTTTGTCCTGTTGTCCGACATAAGCAGCGATCGCCCCCATGGCTGTAGTGGCAACCTGTTTATCGCCACCGACGGCATATTCTTCTAGGGGAATATTGCCTAAATCGGTTATAGGGTATTCTTGTTCGGTAACGGCTGTATGGGCTGCTGCACCACCATTAGAACGAAGATAATTATTACGCACAAGCAGCCAGGCTTCGGGAGTTAAAGCCCTTTGTTTTAAAGCAGCCATAATATAATCTTTGTCTACACGATCTCCTGGATAAAGATTATGAGACTGTGCGCCGTCTTTGTGTACTCCTGAACCTTTAAGCTGTTTGACGATTAAAACAGTCAATTTACCACCTAACGCCGATTTTGCAGCTTTATCTGTTGCCTCTAAGATTGCCTGAGTAAAAGCCATTCTAGCTTCAAAAGAAAATCTAGTACTGTTTACATAGTCTCCTGGCTGATTTGTGTCGTCATAGTCTTTGGCGTTAACCAGAATTACTTCTGCAAAACCGTTACCCTGCCAATAGGCAATCATTTCTTCATTGGTTTTGGTAGAAACCATACTGTGATGTTCTTGGGAATAACCATTCCAAACCAAAATAGGTAGAAAGTTAGTCACCTGGGGAAAGGCGGTATTAAAATGCCCAAAGCTACTCATGATATAGGGTTCACCCAAGCCACCATCACCAATAGTTACAGGAAACAAGACCCCAGGATGGAGTTTTGCCCCTGCCATGGCAAAGTGCTGTCCTTGTCCTAGTGGTCCTGCGGGGCTAAGTAAGCCAGGAATTTGTCCTGAAAGGTGTCCCAAAAGCCCGTGCATTTCTCGAAAGCGATCGCCTAGATCTTGAACATTATTGATGCCCATTGTCTCTAGAGAAGTATCCAAAAAGACATTACTATAAAATCCTGGAGCATGATGACCGACTTCAGTAATAATATTTTTATGCCCCAACATCACCAAAGCAGCAATAGTATCGGCGATACTAGCAAACCCGCCTGGGTGTCCTGACTGTTTGCTAGCGGTAATTTGTAGAGTTAAATAGCGTAAAGCATCCGCTGCCAACATAGTTTGATAAACTGCTGCTTTATCTGTAGGCGAGGCGATCGCAGTTTGTCCATTTTCTATTGCTGATGAATGCCCGTATTGCTCGAAACCAGGCAACTGTTCTTGAAAGTGTTTAATCCCTTGACAAAAAGCGGGAATATTAGTGGCAACGGTCATAAAAATATATCCTTCGTTTATCAAACTGCAAGTATTAGGTAAATCTTACAATTTTAGGCGGTCTGAAAACGAGAATATCTATTAGTAATTTTAACTAATGCTAAAAGTTTAGATTAAGTAATCAAGATAAAAAATGGTGGAAGAAGTTTCTAAAAAAACTTGGAAAATTATTTACTCTTCTTCCGTTTCTGCTTTTGTTCATTGATGTATAAATCATTTAAGCATCGCGCCACTTAATAGGAGTGCCTGTGGGTTGAACGTAATCTTTAGCAATTTTTCTACCTGAAATTATTGCGGAGATACTATCACGAAGATAATGATGATTGACTCGATCTGCTGATTCGGCACAGTCATCAATTCTACCTTGATAACGAATGACAGCATCACTATCTAATAAATAGACAGTAGGCATAACTTTGGCTTTGAAAGCTTTGGCTACATCTTGAGTTGTATCTCGCAGGTAGGGAAAATTAAGCTCATGCTCATGAGCATATTGCTTCATGCCTTCCATGCTGTCGGCGATCGCTTCTGAGCGATGGTTAGAGTCGATGCCCATGACTGTAAAACCCTGGCTGCCAAATTCAGCTTGAAGTTGCTTAAGACGTTCGAGATATTGCTCAACTTCAGGACTTTCGCTGTTGATGAAAACCACGGCGATCGCTTTAAATTTTTTGCGACAGCTACCAAGATGATAAACTTCTCGATCGATGCCTGGGATTTCAAAATCAGGAGCAAAATTACCTATTGTGTTCATAAATATTATTTCCTCTAAAAAGTCTTAGATCTTCTGCAAACAACTAATTTTATCAATTTTATTTTGAATCTGAGTGTAAGCTAAGTCTTTTTAGGAATATTTTGGGCTGCATCGAAAATAAGCAAGAATCTAATCGCTTAAATAAAAGTATTTTCTCTTTTGAACTCGATTATTTTAACAAGATAATGTAAAGTAGCTAACTAACTTGTAAACTAATTTGGCAGCAGTAAACTCCGATACTACAGAGTCTGAAGTCGGTGCAAGCTCCATGACATCACAGCCTACTACTTGATGCTTGCTAAATACAGTCCGCAGAAATTTAGTCAGTTCAAACCAGTTTAATCCTCCAGGCTCTGGTGTTCCTACTCCAGGCATCAAACTTGGATCTAGTCCATCAAGATCGATGGTAATAAATACTTTTTCAGTGGTGATGTGAGAGAGTGCTTTGTCAATCCAGTCTAAGTTTTGATAAATATCTTTTGCCCAAACTACAGGAATTTGCTTTTCTGCAATTAACTGCGCTTCTTCTAAACATATACTGCGGATACCCACAGGCAAAGTCGGTAACCCCATATCTAACACTCGGCGCATAACGCAGGCATGGTTATAGATCGAGTCTTCGTAGCTGTGGCGCATATCTCCATGGGCATCAATTTGAATCACCGTAAACGGCTCACTTAACTGTTGATAAGCCTTGACTATCCCTGCGGTAATGCTATGTTCTCCCCCTAAAGCAATGACAAATTTACCATTGGCAATCAACTCAAATACCCTAGCAGTAACAATATCCATCATCGCTTCTGGAGTTAGATCGGGATTAGTTATAGTACTGGCGGTCGCATCTAGCGTAAAAATTCCTAATTCATGGCATATTTCTTTTTTTAGTTCAATATCATAAGCCTCTAGCTGATCTGAGGCTTTAATAATCGCTGCTGCACCATTTTGGCAACCTTTACGGTAAGTAGTTGTTTTTTCATAAGGGATAGGCAAAATAACTACTTTTGCTTCTTCGTAGGTTGTTTGAGCTTCTGAACCAATAAATTGTTTTGTTGTCATCATTTAAGTTTAATAATTCATGTGACTTGCAGTATTTATATTTATTCATCTTTTAAAATTGCTTTGACTGAATTTCTAAATTAGGTATATCTCTCTCAATAATTTTCCATACAGCTTTTAAATCAACTCTAAAATACTCATGAACTAAAATATTTCTAAAGGCTATAATTTCTGCCCAAGGTACTTCAGTATGTTTAATAATCAATCGTTGAGATAGGTGACTAGAAGCTTCACCAATAATTTGTAAGTGATGAACAATACATATTTGAATTAGTTCATTTTGCTTAAATTCTGTTTGACCTTGAACCGCATATTTTTTTATTTGGGCAATTGCTTCAAGAATATCTTGTAGACGTTCTCGATCTTTTCTCATAAAGCGATCGCCTCTTTCAAGACTCGTTCTCGAATCCTGTCTTTCAAAGCGGATTCAGTAGCTACATCTACTTTAAGTCCGAGTAATTTTTCTAAATCAAGTACTAATCCCGCAGGAAACCAAGGACTTATTTCATCAATAGAATAATCCACTAAAAAATCAATATCACTATTAGTATTTGCCTTTTGACGCACGACAGAACCAAAAATTCTGACATTAAAAGCTCCGTGTTTAGCTGCAATAACAATAATCTCTTCTCGTTTATCTTTTAAGAGTTCGGAAATCGCTTGTTGAGTTGATTGGTTCATAGTATGTATGAATAAAGAAAGGTATTATCTACGCTTAATGTGAATTAGCGGTGAAACCCCCTAAAGGGTTCAGCAGTACATGCGGACAAGTCCTTTGTTTCAAGTCGGAGAACCCGCCCAACGGACTGCTTCACCGCGTCGCCGTTAGAGGGCAGACCCCGCGCCGACGCAAGGCGCAAGGGAATGCTGCCCTAGCAAGGGAATGCTCACTAAGACGCTTCGTTCTTATTTACTGGTTTTTAGCTATCAGCTATTAGCTTTAGAAAACTACATGAAAACTTTTCACTCAGGTAGTTTAAGAAGCATATTTATTCTCTCACAACTCGAAAAAACTAGTATTTCTATGGCGCAAGCTATCCTAAAAGCAAGTTTTAATTTACATTGGGCGTATTGTATCTAGTGTATTACTTTGATTGTCTCAAAGGCGATCGCTATGACCAATGAACTATTATTTTTGAAATTTAAATAAAGCTGTTCCACATTAAAATTAGATAATAAAGATACAACTTTTATATTTAAACTTATGACATCGGCGATCGCAATAACTCAAACACCTAAAACCTGGAACTGGAAAGGACACAACATTATCTATCAGCAAGCAGGAAAAACTGGGGTGGCAGTAGTTTTAGTACATGGTTTTGGGGCATCCTGGGGACACTGGCGCAAAAATTTGCCCGTGTTGGGAGAATTTTGTCGTTGTTATGCGATCGATCTGATTGGCTTTGGTGGTTCAGACAAGCCTCAACCAAGTGCAGAAATTGCATATACTTTTGAAACCTGGGGTGAACAGCTAGCTGATTTTTGTCGTGAAGTGGTTGGTAGTCCTGCCTTTTTGATTGGTAATTCGATTGGCTGTATTGTAGTTATGCAAACGGCGGTAGACCACCCTAAATTAACTTTAGGTGTGGCAGCGATTAATTGTTCGGTTAGGCTTTTACACGATCGCAAACGAGTCACTCTGCCTTGGTATCGTAACTATGGCTCTTTGGTGATGCAGCAAGTACTGGGTAATAAACAAATTGGTAGCTTCTTTTTTAAGCAAATTGCCAAACCCAAGGTAGTACGCAAGATTTTATTACAGGCTTATCGTCACCCTGAAGCAGTCACCGATGAACTAATAGATATTTTGATGAAACCTGCCCAAGACAAAGGTGCAGCAGATGTATTCCTGGCATTTACTCGTTATTCTCAAGGTCCTTTACCAGAAGACTTGCTTCCCCGTCTTACTTGTCCTACGGTTCTGTTATGGGGTACAGAAGATCCTTGGGAACCTGTAGCTGTGGGTAGAGAATTAGCTGCAATATCCACAGTAGATGAGTTTGTTGCCTTAGAAGGCTTAGGTCATTGTCCTCAAGATGAAGCTCCAGAAATAGTTAACCCGATTTTATTAAAATGGATTCAACAGCATCAGTAACAAGTGATTTTGAGAAACCGCTAGACCGAACATTAATCAATACAAAATAAGCCTAATATGCGTGAAAATATCTGGATTTGCTCAATAAGCAAAATATTCTCTTATCTATTTATATTTACTTGTTTTGGTAATTTGACTTTTCAAAGCTCAAAGAGTAATTTCGCGATCGCACAAGTATTATCAAGCACCGAACCTCAAGTTAATCCCGTGCTACAACAGGCACAAAATCAACAACTTGAACCACAGGAACAATTATTAAGAGACAGACAACAGCAATTTCAAGAACAGTATCAACAACAATGGAATCAACGACAGCAAGAATGGAAAAATAAAAACAGAATTCAACAGCTAGAAAATCAACAAAGACAAAATCTAGAAAGAGTTCGCCAGGAAAACGACTTTAGAAGACAGCAAGAAATAAACCGTCAGAGACAAGAAATTATTCATCCTCAATATTATGAATAATGGCTATTCTTTTTAGGTAGTATACGAAGAAGTAATCAATAATTACTTGGTAATGCCTAAACTTCTCTAAAATGCTCCCTTTCCACCGCTTCAAACAAGGCTTTAAAGTTGCCTTGAACAAAACCTTTTGCTTCTTGTCTACGTTCAATAAATTCCAGGACAAATTTTCTTTAATTGCGATCGCAACTCTAAACTATCAAGGCGATCGCCCTGTAGGGTGGGCAAATTAATAATTTAGATATTTGCTTAATTTTAAATTGTTGCCCACCAGAATAATATTTTATTTATTAATACGAACGATCGCTTTTATCCATCCTTTATTTAAATTGCGATCGCCTTTGTATGAAGATGATCGATAGGTACGATCGCCCTGTAGGGTGGGCAAAAAACTAATAATTAGCACGATTTAAAATGTCTTGAATTTGCCCACCAAACAAAACAAATTTTCTGCAATTCTAATCGCTTTTAAAAGTTATCTTATCATTTATTAATTAATTTACAATAGTTGAGATCGCCAGAAAAATCCAATCATCTTTTTTTTAATTCTAATTTTAGAAATAAAAACCATAATGAATTAATTTGAATTAGCTCAATCTAATTTAGCTCATAATGATTTTGACTAATAAATATTTCGCTTGCTGATAATTACTTAAACATAAAATTATTAATTAATTAAAAATCCCTATAATATTAGAAATAAATAATATAAATTACGTTGTTAGATAATAAGGGCTAGCTAAATATAACTATTAACATTTTACTATTCTCAGATGTTATAAAAGATACAGATTTATAGTTTAAATTGTTATTGTCAGTGACGGCGATCATACTTCCGTACTTATTTTACAAACATCCAGCTGAGTATCGACCGCTAATTTTATTTACGTTACCAAATTTATCTGATTCCCACATGATTGACCAAATAGAATTACAAGCAATAGTAGACCTTACGAAATAGGCAGTTTTAGGTTTATTTTCGTAAGACCACCCAGGAATAAATCCTTGCCTACTTAGTTCTCTAATTAGTTCCTGTTCTGAGAAACCAAACTTGAATTTTTCTTTAACTATTTTTTCAAATTCAATTTTATCTTTGGCAATTGTACTGTTATCTATTTTGACTATTAATTCTGGTTTTCTTATGTATAGATTGTTTTTTTCGAGGAAAAACTTAATCAGCATAAAGCTTGAAGTCAGATTTGCTAATAACGAAAATAATAAAATTGGCTTGATAATTCTCATAATTGCTTTAGAAGAAATTGCGTTTATCTAAAGATAGCAACTAGGTTCTATTTTGGTTTGTCATCTGAGAAGGTTATGCGAAGCAATATCAATATTTATTAGTGCGATCGCCCTGTAGGGTGGGCAAAAAACTAATAATTAGCACGATTTAAAATATCTTTAATTTGCCCACCAAACCAAACAAAAAATTTGTAATTCTAATTGCTTTTTAAAATTATAATTTATCGATAAATTTTCTCTAGTTGCGATCGCGCAGGGCAAGTTAAGCTAATTGCTCAAGTTCGATCAAGTACCAAATCTCAAGTTAATCCCGTGCTAAAACAACCACAAAATAAACAACTTGAACAATATTAAGGCTTTTAGTTTATCTTGAACTCAGGTGTAGTGAAAGATTATTCCGCCCGTTTGGGGCAGCGTAATCTTTCACCGTTGGTCAATTCTCAAACTCGCTTGACTTGTTCCCTTTCCACCGCTTCAAACAAGGCTTTAAAGTTGCCTTGACCAAAACCTTTTGCTTCTTGTCTACGTTCAATAAATTCAAGAAAAAAAGTTGGTTGCTCAAAAATGGGCTGAGTAAAAATCTGCATCAGCAAAGATTTAGCAACAGGCTGATGTTTTAAATTTCCTCGATCGCTATCGACTAAAATTTGATTATTGGCGATCGCTTGCCACTCTTGCGTACTTAACCATGATTTATGCTTTAGCAGACTGTAATAAGACTGGGGTACGGTTAAAAATTTAATATGAGGCTGCATCAAAGCCACGTCAGCAAGCAAATTTTGCGATCGCAATGCCAGGTGTTGAATACCCGATCCACCATTAAGATTGATAAATTCTTGAATCTGAGAACTAATTGAAGTTGGCTGATTAATATTAAACTGCACTTCACCGCTATCATCGATTAAAGCCTGACTAGTTAATCCCGATTTTTCAGTCTGAATATTAAAACTCTGCTGTATTTTAAATCCAAATAAAGCCTGATATAACCTGACAGCCGAGTCTAATTTTCCCGCAGCAACGTTGAGAACAACGTGATCGATGTGAGTAATATTTGTCTGGAAATCAGCCTTGAGCGAACATGGCTCAATATCTATATCTGGTAAGCAATAATTAAATTTATCTGAGGTCGCTTCAATTAAAGTATGTTGGAGAGAATTCCAGCCAGTAATTTTGGCAGCTTTAAATCTTCCTTGTGACGATTGATAAGTCTGAGGATGCTGTAATATTTTTACTCCTAAATGCTTTCCCTGACTAATAATTGATTTAATATTATCTACTCTAAAAGCAATATCCACTATCCCCGAAGGATAAAGTTCAAGATACTTAGCAACTGGACTAGTATTGCTTAAGGGCGAAGAAATTACCAAAAAAGCCGAATTTAAAGCAATTACCTCAGTATGAGTGTGTTGATTAATACTTCTGCCGATCGCTTGAAAGCCGACATTGTGGATAAACCAGTCTTTTGTTCTTGCTGCATTCCTAGTGTAGAAATGAACATGATCGATCTTCATAAAGTTATTACTGGCGTAACTGTTTCGCCTATCTATTTCGTAGCACAAATTAACCCAAAGCGAATCAATCCCCTGGCATAACCGCGACTCATCAGATTTAAAGCTAATGCGCCTTGAACTGTTTGCCAACCTGCCTGGAATAAACCTATAATTGCCTGGGGTGTAATAGCCGAGTCGATTACCACATCCCAAAAAGGTGCCACCGCTATCGACCAATCATCTGATTTAAGCTCATTAAAACCACATTTTAAGGCGATCGCTCTATACTCGGACAAAGAAATAACGTAGGGTAAGCAATATACGCGATAAATTTCTTTGAGGTGAGCAATTTCATTAGCAGTTAAATCCCCAGCCAAAGAGTCAGTTTCCCGATGACACCAGGTAGCCAAAATCATCCTTCCGCCTGGCTTTAAGACACGATAACATTCTGCTAAGAATTTGGTTTTATCGGGCATATGTTCCCCGCTTTCTAATGACCATACCAAATCAAAAGTATTGTCCTCAAAAGGCATCTCTAAAGCATTAGCCACTTCAAACTTAACGCGATCATCTAAACCTGCTTCTGCTGCTCTCTCCTTGGCTCTAAATGCCTGCACAGGAGATAGAGTAATCCCAGTTGCCTTGCTGCCAAACTTCTGTGCTAAATGTAAGGTACTGCCACCAATACCGCAGCCGACATCAATTATGTTCTCTGGCGCATTGTTTTCAACATAACTAGCCCAAATTAATAATTCTTCAATTAATTCTATTTGCGCCTGACGACGATCTAATTTGTAATTACCATTTTTGCCATAGTAACCATGGTGCATATGTTCGCCCCAGATTTGTTCCCACAGTCCACTAGAGGCATCATAAAACTCTCGAATATCTTGATATAAGTTGTTACTCATTAATTCAGGCAATTGCGATCGGGCTTGTTTTACTTTACCTAAATCGCTCTTTTTTCGCTAAAAATCAGGGCATTAAGTAAAATACTAGGAATAAATCTCATGATTTTCTAGATAATACCGCATAAGCTGCTTTAATTTTCTAAATTCTGCTTATGCCTGAGAAAATGGAGCAAGCTATGTGAAAATTATTTTAACTAAGGCAGAGTAAGAGTTGTTATTTAAAGATTATTATCCTGCATATTAGTTCCGCTATCTTGGTTTAAAGCGATCGCTTCTTCTTCCGTAATTGGCACAGTTTCGAGATCGCCAGTAAAAGCTTCTTCTTTATTTATTGGTACTGGTTCAAAGGAAACTTTACTTTCTAACCAAGCAGTAAGTAAGTCAGGAAGATTTTTTTTCAGCCAAAATAAGGCAACCATACGGGCTACTGGTTTAATATAGCCTACCAGCACCTTCATAATTTTATTGAGAGAGGGATTGTGCAGTTTATGATTTGCATAGTTGATTGCACCAACATCAATCAGACAATCAATAATCAGTTTTAAGGATGTTTCTTCTCTTTCGACAAGCTGCTGTAATAGCAGGGTAACATCCCTCATTCGTTCCTGCTTTTTTAAGTTTTCAGCAGAAACAGGCTTTACCTTCAATGATTCTTCTTGATAGGTCAACATTAAAATTATTAATACATTTCTACCCCTATCTTAAGCAATGGGACAGAAATTCTAATATTTTTTGTGATAATTGAATTTTGCCAGTACACGACTTCAATACTTTCAAGCGATCGCCATAAAATTTAATTTATGCTATTTGCCATATAGGCAATAATTTTGTTAGTTTATACATAGTCATAATGAGTATGAGTTAGCAAAATATGGTAAAGATTGTTGGTATCATAGGTAGTCTTCGCACTGATTCCTATAGTGCATTGGCATTGCAGCAAGCAGCAGATCGAGTTGAGGCTTTAGGCGCAGAAGTAGACATACTCGATCTTAAAGAAATGAAATTACCTTTCTGTGATGGTGGTAGCGAATATCCAGACTATCCAGATGTAGATGTGCTGAGAGAGAAAGTAAAAGCTGCGGATGGATTGATTTTGGCAACTCCTGAATATCATGGTAGCGTTAGTGGAGTTTTGAAAAACGCCTTAGATTTAATGAGCTTTGAGCATTTATCAGACAAAGTAGTTGGGGCAATCAGCGTCTTAGGAGGACAATCCAATAGTAATGCTTTAAATGACCTGAGAATTATTGTTCGCTGGGTACATGGCTTTGTTATCCCCGAACAGATTGCAGTGGGACAAGCATGGCAAGCTTTTGACCCCCAAGGCAAATTAAAAGATGCCAAACTAGCAGAAAGATTTGATGGTTTTGCTCAAAGTTTAGTGGATTATACAGTTAAGCTAAAAAAATAATGCAAGCGTATTCAGGTTAAATCACGCTAAATCAAATAACGTCAACAATAGATGATTTTCAGGTAGGGGCGAACGGCTGTTCGCACCCTAAGAGATATGTCGCTGTTTAGATTAACCAATGCCTAATGTTGAAACATTAACTATGGGTGGAGACTACAAAAAAACAAAGTTTTTGGAAATTGCATAATTCTCGATCCAAGGGCTTATGGATTTGTTTTTATAGCTCATTAAAACTACTGATTTCTCGTAGATGGGGTTTGAGTAGCAACTGTACAGAAAACCACGTTAAGGCTGTATTGTCTACTGGATATACTTTGTAGCTCTTTAAAAAACCCGATTAGTACAAAAAGACTTACCAGAAATCCAAATCTGCTAATTCATCAATAGTTTCAACATCCGGCAGTGGTCGCAATGCTCCATCCTTCAACTCTTCAGGTAAATTAAACTGATAGCGACCGAGCATATTGATATGAGAATGAGGCAAGGGAGACAAACGAGCCTTATCTTCCTCCTTAATTACCCAACCTTCAGAAAGTAACTGATTGATAGCTGCATCCATGTAATAGGTATTCCATAGCACCAGCACGTTTGTTACAAGCCCCAAAGTACCCAACTGTTCTTCTTGACCTTCACGGTAACGAGAAGCGTATCTCTCCACGACGACCATAAAATATCGCTCTAGCTAGACTATGATTGCTTTCTCCACGATTGAGTTGAGTCAGAATGCGACGGCGGTAAGCTTCATCATCAACATAGTTGAGTAGATACAAGGTTTTGGTGATTTTTCCCAACTCGCCAATGGCTTTGGCAATAGTACTCGTTTTTTTACCTCGTTGTTCAGAACATCGAGAGCATCGTCAATGGCGATCGCTTCTATGACATAAGCCCAAGCCACCAAAGTAGCGATTCTTCTTTTAGTGGACATTCTGGCAATCGCCTGCGCTCTCAGGGTAAAAGCGGTTTTGGATAGAGTCTTGAAGCGAATAGGAGGAATTTTGCCCACATCCAATTGATTGATACCCAAGGCGCGAATTGTCACCAAACGATTTAAGGCATTAACTAAACTAGGCGCACTTCTCTTCTTCTAGTAGGTGATTTTCTGAATTGATGGAGTATTAGTTACAGAACTAACTCGCTGGGGTCGCTCAACTATCGACCTGATTAGCACTTTACAGGATTTAGCTCACTGGGGAGTTTCGGTGATAGCTACGACGGGAATTCAGTTCGATTTAACTACCCCTCAAGGAAAATTAATTGCTTCGGTAATGGCTTCATTGGCTGAGTTTGAAAGGGATTTAGTCAGAGAAAAAGTTTGTTCTGGCTTGGCTGCTGCAAAGACTAAGGGGAAAAAATTAGGTCGAAAACCAGGACAGAGAGTTAAAGCAGATTTGTTTGCCCCTAAAGTTTTGCAGATGGTTACGAAAGGTCATTCTTATCGACATATAGCTCAGGAACTTCATTTAAGTAAGACAACTGTGAATGAAATTGTCAAACGTCATAGACGCGCAAATGTAACCCTCTAGTTCATCCTCAACCATGACGAACTCAAAAACTATCTATCAACTAAAAATCAGTCTCAGAGATATTAGACCTCCAATTTGGCGACGAGTCCAAGTACAAGGTTCAACTACTCTGTCACAGTTACACCTGATTATTCAGGCAGCAATGGGTTGGTACAACTGTCACTTACACTCCTTTTCTATTTAGGGAATTGAATATGGCGAACCTGACCCTGATTATGGGTTGGATCTAAGAAATGAAAATAAAGCAAAACTTAGTTCTGTCATTAAACCAGAAAAATCGAAGTTTTCTTATACCTATGACTTTGGAGATAGTTGGGAACACTCCATTTTAGTTGAGAAGATGTTACCCAAAGAGCCAGAAGTCTCTTATCCCTTGTGTATCAAAGCCAAACGAGCCTGTCCTCCCGAAGATTGTGGCGGTGCTTGGGGATACATGGAGTTTTTAGAGGCGATACAAAATCCCAATCATCCCGAACATGAAAGTTTTTTGGAGTGGGTAGAAGGAAGTTTCGATTCTGAACTTTGCGACCTTGAGGAGGTTAATCAACGATTAGCAGAGTTTGAAAGCTCTGCACAGCCTAGCTTTTAGCCTTAGCGTGGTTTTCTGTACAGTTGCTACTCAAACCCCGTAATCGGCAAACGAAACGCTAGCAGTATCATGTTTTATTACCCTCCAAACTACGGGTAAGGCTCTACCTCGATGAACTACCGCCAAACCTATCAGACAGTACTTGTCCCAAAATAGAGAAGTATCAAAAGTCAAAAAAATACTTTCTTTTTTCCACCCTGCTAAAGCAGCCTTAATCAGTGGTTTGTAGATTCGATGAACGCTAATGCGAGAATTATTGAGCCAGCGTTGAATACGTCTTTGTCTACTCTGAGCAAATATACCTCGACAGGGTATGTACATTGACCATTTAGTAAGATTTACACTACCTGTATATATTAAAACCTGAGTTCGGGTTAATAAAATGAGTCAACGGAGGTAGCTATAAGCTCTAAGCCATAAGCTCTAAGCTTTTTAGATTTTTCTCCAGAAGCTCTAGAGTAAAAAAGTGCGCAAAATATTATTTTTCAAATACTTTTACCATGAGGGTTTAGGTTTATCCCGAACTCAGGTTAATTATTAGATTTAGCTTGACTGGTAATCTGACATAGAATTAAATCATCTCCTTGTAATTTAGCAGCAACTAAAGCTGGACGGGGTTTTGCTTGGCTTAGATCAGAGAAAGGGAAAGGAACAATTACTACGTCTCCTTTTACAAATGCTGCCACACCTCATCCTCTTCTAGAGTTAACCAATCTTTGGTAAGTGCGGATTCACTCAGAGAGATAGTTTCTATTTTTTCATTTTGATCGAGGAGATAAGATAGAGCTTCTTCAGCAGCAATAACAGATTCAACACTTTTCTGATTTGTTAATTTGTGTCTGTATCTAAGATATTGAACAAAATTTAGCACTTCTGGAATTAGTGATTCTGGATGCTGTCAATTTCATTCAGAAGCGACTTTTTAGCCTTCATAACTGAGTGGTAAGTAGGTGGGTAAAATCGATTAGAAAATGGTTTAGGCAGGTAATAAGTAATCAGTTAAGGGTGAACAACCGTTCGCCCTCACAGTCAGGATAATTGATATATCCTAATTTTAGGTTTTTTGGTTTTACAGTTATTTACGCCCACTTACTAAGTAACATTCTGATATTAATGTTGAACTGCGGAGTTAATTTTTCCCAATCTAAAGTTAAAGCGATCGCTCTGTACCATGATGTTAACAGTGTTGATCGCCCTAATCTTGTCAATAAACAGTTTTTATTATCTACGATTCATCGCGATCGTCAACCCTGGCTGGAGGACTGGTAGCTTCAACAGCAGTAAAAGATTCGGTAATTTTATAGGTATGTGATGCATCTTTAGGTACTAACCAAGAATCTCCAGGTTCTAACTTGATTATCTGTTCTTCTAAATGTAGTTCTGCTTTCCCAGCAATAACATAACCTACTGTTTCATATTCTCTAGATTGTTGGGGTTTTGACTCTCCTGGCTGCTCCTGCTCCCAAAGACGCATAGCCATAGTTTTGCCCGCAACCAGATATTTTTGACCCATTTCACCTTTTGGTGAACTGTCAGAACTAACTTTTTTAACAGTAGAATCGCTCATAAGATTTTTGATAAATTTGAATGCTACTCGATGACTGGTTTTACTGTAGTGCTATAAGCGTGATTATTACTTCTGCTCAAAGATAGAGAAAATAAAGTGAATTGATTAGCTGTTTGCTTGAGATATAAAAAGAAACAAAAAAATATATTTTGTTACTAAAGATAGATGTTTCACACTATTCAGTCTACTAATCTAATAAAAAAAGAAAGAAAAAAAATAACATGGAAAATCAAGACAATCAAGACAAAAAAGTAGTTGCTAAAACCAATCCCGAAGAAGCAGAACCAGGGAAAGGCGCACCAGGCGACCAAATTGGAGTACAGACAGCACAGTCTACAGCCGTTAATCCTCCTGATATGATAATTCCTTCTGGTGCCGATGAAGAATTAAATAAAGAACAAATTCAAGCAATGGAAGAGCAGGAAGAGGGAACTGGAGTCAGTACTACGGATGGCTACATCATTGATGAAGCTGGGAAAATGGATAATTTTGCCATAGAACCAGAAATGTATGTAGAAGACAAGTAAAAATTGATCGATTAAGAGAAAATTAAAATCTTATTCCTTTTTGGGTTGAGCAAATTATTAGCTTTCTTTAATAGTAATTAACTTAAAGATATGATACAGAAAAAAATTAATGTATTCAATTTGTTGCGTTCGTTTGCGATCGCATTTACTTTCGGACTGGGAGTTATCATTCTAAATGTAGGAGCAACTTTACCAGCCTATGCAGGAGATAATTACAGCGCACAAACAGACACTTATCAAGAAACTCGCAATCCTAATCGAGTTGACACCACTACTGAAGATTTGGCTAAGAGTAAATTAAATGTACCAGAAGAGGAAGGTAAATCTATTTACGAAAACTTGATCGATAAGGTAGATCGGCAAAAGCAATTTGCATTGCGAGGTGAGCAAAGTAAAGACTTGCCTTGAATCAAAAAAGCGATCGCGCGATCGCTTTTTTAATTTATTTTAATTATTATGCTGGGTTGTCTGGCGATCATTTTCGCTGGGTTCTCCAAAAACTAGTATTTGCACCATAGAACTTAAAAACCAGTAAACACTAGCAATCAAAATCACTAAAAATAAAGGTGCAAAACCAGCAAAGGGAGCTAAAACAAAAGTTAATACGAATCCTAAAAGGGCTATTTTGTACCAAATATTACTCATTATCTTATATTAGTTAATCTATATTTTTAATTTAGCCATAACTTGGTTTGTAATCACCTATCTTTAGTAATAGCTTTTGGCTTGTCTTAAATTACACAACAGAAATGGTAGTATCAAAAGCTAAACTGTAATAATTATTGTGATTAAATCCAAAGCGATCAATTACCGTCATCTTCAATTTTCGAGTATGAGCCTCATAAGAACGCCGATTGGCACTGTTGATAAAAGTAATCCCTGTTGTAAACCTAGTTAAAAATTCTCGACGCATTACTTCAAATAGTTGTGAAAGTAAATTAGTACCTCTTTGGCTCGAATCAATACAGACTGGTCCATACTGAAAAGTGCGATCGCGCTGTATTGTTTGTCCTTTAAAGCTAAGAGTAGGAAAACGAGCAACCATAAACGGAAAAATATCCCACTGAGAGAAAAAATCCCAATCGCCAGCAAAAATATATCCTAATATTACGTTGTTATCTTTGGCTATGAATACCCCTTTTTGATTAAGTAGCTCTTTAATTTGTTGCTGATCAAATGGAGTTGTAACAAATCCAGCTTGTCGCTGTTCGGTTGTCAAATTGCTATAAAGGTTTTTACCTTGCAAAGCCAATATACCCGATATATCTTCTACCTCTCCTAACCTTAATTCCATAATCTTATTAGTAACATCTTAGTATTCAATCTCTTAGCTCAATTTATTTTTATTCCCATCAAGTATTATTTCTAACTATCGATAGATAAAGCAAATCGCCAAATAATTTTAAGCTTTATGAAGCAAGTATTAAATAAAATAGCAAACAATGCCGACATACGATGTGGTGATTATCGGAGCAGGTCATGATGAGTTAGTATGTGCTGCATATCTACTCAAGGCTGGTTATAGCGTGGCTCTACTAGAAAAAAGAGCTATTCCTGGCGGTGGTGCAACCACAGAAGAGGCAATGCCAAAGGAAGCACCAGGATTTAAATTTAATCTCTGCGCGATCGATCATGAATTTATTCACTTAGGACCTGTAGTTGCAGAAATTGCTCATTTTAACAAAAGAGATGCTGAGAAATACGGTGAATTTATAGATTTTTGGCAACGTCTAACCAAAGACATTACTCCTATATTTAATGCGCCACCAAAATCCGGACTAAATATTGCGGGTAACTATGGTCTAAAAAACGTCCAGGATTTACTTTCTACTATAGGCGCGGTATAGATAAAACCCTAGACCTGATTCGTACTATGCTGACATCTCCTCAAGATAGTCTTCAGTATTGGTTTGACTCGGAGTTTCTTAAAGCACTAGCTAGGTTAGCATCTGAATTTGGTGCGCCTCCTTCCCAAAAAACTATTGGTATTGGTTCAATGATGATGTCTATGCGTCATAACCCTGGTATGGCAAGACCTCGCGGTGGAACAGGAGCATTAACTCAAGCTTTGCTCAAGTTAGTGACAGAAAAAGGCGGGGTTGTCTTGTGCGATCGCGCTGTAAAAAGTGTTTGGCGTTGCATCTCTGCGAGATGATTTTTACAGAGGAATGGTATCGAAATGGAGATAATGAAGTAGAAGTTTGATTGATGCTTGAAGCATCTCTTCGCATTTGGAGTAACACAAAGGACTTGTCCGCATGTAAGTCTTTCGTTTTAAACGAGCTAAATAATGTCTCAAGCGGGTGTTTTCTCCTTCAACCCTCGTCATGTATGTTTTCCAGACTAAATGGTCGCAGCTATTGATCGAACAGGGATAAACAAGCCAACCATCGGTAACATACCAAAAAGATTGCCATCCCCGAATTAATTTCCATAAAGGTTCAAAAGTTTGAGCCGAGCGATCTCCCCATACCCATGCCAAGATGCCTGGTTTCCAGTGATTAACTGTCGTCCACAGCCACATTTTGTTTTTTTTTACCAACATAAGTTTGAAGCTCATCAATCTCAGTTATTTCTGGAATCTCTTCCACTTGTGGAGCATCGGGCAAGGTAATTGCACTTTTGCCAACCCATCTGATGACAGTATTGTGATTCACCCCAGTCACTCTCTCTCTGGCTCTAAATCCTAAACCGTTAACATACATTTTCCCGCAATTTTCTGGAATTTCTCGGGAAGATCCACGCTTTGTGTACTGAACGATAAACTGGCGATCGCATTCTTGACAATGGTAATTCTGTTTTCCTCGCCGATGACCATTTTTACGAATTTTATCTGACTGACAATTAGGACATTTCATTCTCTATTATTATCAGGTCATCCCGCAGGGATGCAACGCCAAGTGTTTTAATTAGTAATGATGGTAAAGTAGAAGGTGTAAGAACCAGCAACGGCGAAGAATATTGGGCAAAAACCGCCGTAATTTCTAATATTGATGCCCGTCGTTTGTTTTTGAATATGATATCTGCGGCTGATAGTGATGCAGCCGACCCCAATCTACGAGAAAGACTAGATAGACGTATTGTTAATAACAATGAAACTATTCTCAAAATTGATTGCGCTCTCTCTGAAGCACCTCGTTTTGAATATCATAATCACAGAGGAGAATTTAATATTGGTTCAATCTTGATTGCCGACTCGGTACACCACGTAGAAGAGGCTCACGCTCTACTCTCTATGGGTAAAATACCTGATGAAAATCCTTCCCTATATCTTGATGTACCCACAGTATTAGATCCATCTCTTGCCCCAGAAGGCAAGCATACACTATGGATCGAATTCTTTGCCCCATATCAGATTCATGGCAAAGAAGGAACAGGTTTAAACGGTACTGGCTGGACGAATGAACTAAAAAATCAGGTTACAGACAGGGTAATCAATAAGCTAGCTGACTACGCACCCAATGTAAAAGACTCGATCATTGCCCGTCGTGTTGAAAGTCCTGCCGAATTAGGGGAACGTTTGGGGGCATATAAAGGCAATTACTATCACATCGATATGACCCTAGATCAGATGGTATTTTTCCGTCCTCTCCCAGAGATAGCTAACTATACTACGCCTATCGAAGGACTATATCCCTCTTTTGTCACTTTCCGAAAATTAAATTATAATAAGAAAAGCGACTAATAGCTGTGAGGTAGACAGAATAATGGATGTAGAGTTGCAGATTCTCAACAGGCGAGTGGAATAAGCTCCCTAGACGGGAGCATTTCCTCGCCTCAAACATTTAAAGCGCTCGCCCGCTCCGACAGTTGCGCTCATAGATCACTATTGCTTTGCTTATAATGACTTATTTTCTGATGTTAGAAATTATGAATGTTTAAAATATTTACGTGACTGGAATCATCTCACCAATTAAAAGGAAATCATTACCAGAGATTGCTAACTCGCGCGTTCCCTAGCGCCCTTCGGCGACGCGGGGTCGCTCGTCAAAGTAGTAGGAATTTCATCACCTCAGTCACTACACCATTTGATAGCTTCTTGATGCAGTCGCTCATGGGGGAAACCCCCAAGACCGCGCTGCATCGCTAATTCACTTTGGTCAGCCAAAGAACTAAATGAAAGAAGATTGGCTTTGACTCTAGAAGCACTAAAAGAAGAAAGAATCACAGTAGTGGTTGATGAAACGGGAGACAGAAAACAGGGGACGAAAACCGATTATGTAGCGCGACAACATTTAGCAAGTGTGGGAAAAATAGACAATGGAATAGTGTCGGTAAATGCTTAGGGAATATACAAAAATATTACCTTTCCTTGAATCTGCAAAATTTTCAAACCAAAAGGAACATTAAAGTCAGAAGATAGATACATTCGAGAAATAATTTATGGTAAGAGAAGTCAGATAACTTATTGGGAACTAACTACTGATACAGAAAATATGCCAGAGAAGTCAACTTCTTTTATCATGAATAATCTTCAAGAAACTCGAAGCAAAATGAAAAAAACTCTTGGTAATTTATATAGACTAAGAACATGGGTAGAATATGGGTTTCGGCAATGTAAACAAGAGCTAGGTTTGATTAATACCATGAATCAGTTTCAGTCATTTTTTCTTTCTGGATAATTTTCTCGATTTATGACTACTTAAATTCGGAAGGTGACAAAAGAGGGATATAGTCATTCCAATTAATTTCCTCATGATTGGCTGGTCAGAGGTCAGAAGAATTTGAGGTCAGAAGAATTTGAGGTACTTACAAAATTTTTCCTTTTTCGTATGGTTTCTATTTGAAATGACTATAGTTTTTGTACTAATACTACTAATTGATTAAAAGATTGAGTTATGGTCATAGAGTGTGCCGAAATCCGCTCGGCGATGCTTGCCACTTCCTGTACAGAATCTTTGGCGAAGGTTGAACTCTGCGTCTGATTTTCTACAGATCTAGAAATATTTTCAATCAGAGAATTTACCTTGTTGTGTAAAGTAACAACTCGCTCTAGCTTTTGACGAACTGCTTGAAACTCTCCCACGCCATTAATTAACTGCTGCGTCCCTGAGTCTAGAGTAATTGTCTTTTCTCTAATCTCTGTCTGAATATTGGCAAACAATGGTTCAACTTTAGCGGAGGCTTCATATAGCTGCTGCATTAAAGAGAAAATAGTATCAGATAAATCCATGACTGAGTTTTGACTACTTGCTTCAATCTGACTACGATTTACTGCTCTAGTTATACTCATAGACTGCTGAACTATTTGCTTACTTAGATCTCTAATCGTATTAACTATCTCAGCCAGCTTCCCAGAAGAATCACTGAGATTGTCAAATCCAACTGCGACACCTTGAACTTTGCGTTGAATATTAGAAATGCTGTCTACAGCACGATCTAAACTTGTTTGGGTATCATGTACCGCTAATTCATTTTGTTGTTCTTGGAATTTAACCTGCTGCACATTTAACGCTATGCCGTTGAATGAATCAGCAACCTTTTGGATTTGATGGAGAACGTTAATTGTAGTCTCTGATTGACGCATAGCCTCCTGAGAAAGAGTTTGATAGGCATCTCCATTGTCTGCTAGGATCTCAACTACCTGATTTTTAAGAGTCTCTGTTTGCTCATATTGCTGATGAAATGCTTGGTTGTTTGTCTGATTAAATTCTTGAAGCTGTTCGAGGAGTTTAGCGTTGTCTAGGGCAAAACCAACTTGGGTGGCAATTTGAGCTATCCAACGAATTTCAGGCTGCTGCCACTGACGGAAGTCAGAACATTGATGAGCTACTAATAAACCAAATAGCTCACCTTCATTGATAATAGGCGTAACTAAATTGGCTTTAACTTCTAAATCTTCTAGCTGTTCAATGTGACATTTAGTCATCCCTGCTTCGTAAATGTTATCCCAAGCTCTAACCCTACCGTTGCGATATTTATCTCGATAAGTAGGTTCAAAGCAGGGATCTTCGATCTTTTTACCCAATGCTCTTGTCCAACCAGGAGCGACGGATTCGGAAAGTACATTACCATAGCGCAAGTTTTGATTGAGACTGTAAACTACTACGCGATCGCATTCTAAGATTCTGCGAACTTCTTTAACGCTTGCTTTCAAGATGTCTTCGGTTTTAAGAGATTCTCTAATGTGCTGGATGGCATCGGTGAAGTACTCTGTCCACTTGCTTTCATCTTCTACCTGATGCTGTAGTTGTTTGGCATCAGCTAATAGTTCAGCATTATCTAAGGCAAAACCTACCTGAGTGGCAATTTGAGTTACCCAACGAATTTCAGGCTGCTGCCAATCACGGAAGTCAGAACACTGATGGGCAACCAGTAAACCAAATAGTTGACCTTCGCTAATAATTGGCGTAACTAAATTAGCTTTAACCTCTAATTTTTCGAGCTGCTCTATGTAGCATTTGGTCATTCCTGCTTCATAAATATTACTCCAAGCCCTAACTCTGCCACTGCGATATTTGTCTCGATAAGTAGGTTCAAAACAAGGATCGTCTATTTCCTGGTTTAAAGCTCTTGTCCATCCAGGGGCAACGGATTCAGCAATTACCGACCCATAGCGAAAATTTTCATTTAGGCTATAGACAACCACGCGATCGCAATTTAAAACCCGCCGTACTTCTTCAACACTAATTTCGAGGATATCTTCTTGCTGCAAAGATTCTCGAATATAGCGAACAGCATCAGTAAAATACTTGGTCAGTTTGGCTTCATCTTCTAACTGAGCCTGTAGCCGTTTAGCATTAGCTAGAAGCTTGGCGTTATCGAGGGCAAAACCTACCTGAGTAGCAATTTGAGCTACCCAACTAATTTCAGCCTGTTGCCAATCACGAAATTCAGAACACTGATGGGCAACCAGTAAACCAAATAGTTGACCTTCGCTAATAATTGGCGTAACTAAATTAGCTTTGACCTCTAACTCTTCTAACTGTTCTACATAACACTGAGTTATGCCCGCTTCATAAATGTTGTTCCAGGCGCGGACGCGACCATTAAGATATTTGTCTCGATAAGTAGGTTCAAAGCAGGGATCGCTTATTTTTTGACCTAAAGCCCGTGTCCAACCAGGGGCGACGGATTCTGCCAGTACCGTACCATAGCGAAAATCTTGGTTTAGACTGTAAACTACTACGCGATCGCATTCTAAAACCTGTCGTACTTCTTTGACACTGGCTTTTAAAATATCTTCTTTATTTATAGATCGACGAATATATTGAATCGCATCAGTGAAATGTTGATTCCATTTATTTTCACTTGCAGCTAATAATTTTTGTTCTTCTGACTCTGTTGCGACCAACACTTTGGTATGTTTCAGCAAAATACCTACTAGTACCGCAATTTCAGTTACCCAGTTAATTTCTTGTTCTAGCCAATGACGAGAAGCCAAACACTGGTGAGCAATTAATAGACCGAATAATTTACCCTCACTGACAATTGGTGCAACTAAGTTGGCTTTTACTTCTAGTTCTTCTAGCTGTTCGAGATAACAAGGGGTAATATTCGTGCTATGAATATCATCTATAGCGCGGACTCGACCATTTCGATATTCTTCGATATATTTAACCGCTAAACAGGGATCATCTATCATTCTCCCCTTAGCTTTAGTCCATTGATCGGCAACTGATTCGGCTACTACTATTCCATAATTATTTTTATCTAAACTGTAAACCACCACGCGATCGCACTCAAGCAGATGACGTAATTCGTTGACTGTAGTGTTAAGGATATTCTCTTGTCCCAATTCATCAGCTATCCTCTCATTAACATCAGAAAACAATTTAGTTTTGTTCTCCTGAATCTTTTTCTGTTGTTCTAAATGTTGAGTATTTCCTTTGCTGTTAACGTTTTTTTCTCGATCCATTGTTAAAGGATTGTCGCTTTTTTGGCTTTTTACTGTTTGTTGTGCTGCTTCTAAAACTTCATTATTAGAAAGCGGACTAAGGGGTATACTTTCATTTTCGCTTGACTCAGACTTTCGAGCTTTGATAATATTAGAGAGAGCAAAGCCTGTCATCTTAGCTTTTTCGGTCAAAAATTTTCTAGTTTCAGAATTCCAAGCGCGAAATTCAGAGCATTGATGAGCGGCTAAAAAAGCTAATAATTCTTGATTAACAGAAATTGGTGCAATTAATAGACTTTTAATTTTGAATCTTTCTAAGTCTTCTAATTTGCTTTTGTTTATATCTGTGGCATAAATATTATCTATGGCTACAGCTTGACCATAGCAATACAGTTCTAAATAATCCCCTGCTAAGAAAGGGTCTATGATTGTTTTTCCTAAAATAGAAGCGTATTGAGAATCTACAGACTCGGCTATTATTTTCGATTTGAGCAGTTCATTAGCATCATAAATAATGACGCGATCGCATTTGAGAGTTTTTCTAGCTGTCTCAACGGTAAGCTGGACAATTTTTTCAAGATGCTGGTAGTTATTTGTTTTTAGATTAGGAGATTGAGTCATTGATTGCCTGGCTAAATAGCTTCTAAAACATTTAAATAAATCGATAATTGCAGTTAAAAAATTCGTTTAGCTGTTCTAGACAATAAAATTTCGGGAATAAAAGTAACGTTCTAAAGCAATTATTTGCGTAAAATTACTTAATATTCTTTAAATATAGCTTATATAAATCGGTAAAATAGTCTGAAAATTTTTTAGGCACAATTTTATTCGACTTTCCCTGGCACAATATTTGGTCGGCATTTTTACGTAGTATGAGTAAAAAGTAAACACATCACTGACTTTAAAATTGATTTTATGGGCAATCCGCATGAGAAAAGTTATGAGAAGCTAACTTTAATTACTGTAGGTATAGCAACCTTTGTTTCTTTAGCATGGTCGATAGGATTAGTTGGCAGAGGAATTTGGCAATTGTCCCAATCCAGGATTGAAGCTGGATCAAACAGCAAAAATATTCCTGATTTTTCTCGTGTGCCAAACGTAACCACTGGAGTCTTCAATTATGGCGGTAGCACTGCTTGGGCTTCTCTTCGTCTAGCCGTAGATTCAATTATTCAGTCAGAACGACCTGAGATACAATTTCACTATGTTCAACCCCAAAATGAGCCGCCAGGCTCTAGCCCAGGAATTAGAATGCTGCTAGAAGGTCAAGTAGATTTTGTTCAATCTTCTCGTTCTCTACTTCCAGAAGAATACGAATTGGCTAAACAAAAAAACATTAAGCTCAAACAAGTGCCAGTGGCTGTCGATAGTATTGCTGTAGCTGTTCACCCTAAGCTTGACATTCCTGGTTTAACTCTTAGCCAACTTCAAGCAATCTACACAGGCAAAATAATATCAAATTGGCAAGAAATAGGTGGACCAGATCTACCAATTACCGTTTATTCTCGTCCTGCCAGTACAGGAGAAATAGTCGATTTTATTAATTCTGAGATCTTCCAAAATAGAAAAATGGGTTCAAATGTTATATTTGTGCCAACAGCTACTCAAGCTCTGCGCCAATTAGCTAATAATCCAGGGGGTATTTACTATGATTCTGCGGCAACGATTGTGCCTCAATGTACTGTCAAACCGTTGCCTCTAGGGAAGCAAAAGAATGATTTGGTTGCTCCTTATCAACAGCCTTTAGTACCTGCTTCTGACTGCCCTCAAAGACGTAACAGACTAAATGTCAACGCTCTACGTACTGCAAAATATCCGTTGACTCATTATTTATATGTGGTATTTCGACAAAGTGAAGACGGTAAGTCACAAATTGGTCAGGCATATGCTAATTTCCTGCTTACTCCCCAAGGTCAAAAGCTGATAACTAAGGCTGGCTTTGTTCCTCTTGACTAGTTAGTTTTAAGACTTTTTGCGTTTTGATAGCTGTTGAGCAAACTCAGCTAACTTCTGAAAAGAATTAGTGACAATTAAAGATTGTTGGGAAATCTTATCTGACAAGTCAGTAATATCGCCAATAAATTGATTTATTAAAAGCAAACTTGGTTCTGGTTCTGAGGTTTCAGTTAGCTGTCCTGTAATCACATCTAGATCATAATCATAGCTATTGGTTTGCTCTAAGGTTACTTCACTAACTTCAAGGGTAATTTCTCCCATCGGTAAGACTGGTTGATTCGGTGCTGATGAGAGATCGATCTTTTCTTTCATGTCATTAATTAGATTGACCATGCGGTGCAGATTTTGGTGTGACTGATTTAACGCCTCGGCTTTTTCTGTAGCCTTGGCGATCGCCAAGCTAGAGCGGGGGTCAACGCCGAATTTAGAAGTCCTGGGGGACAAGGCTGTCTCACCCCCTTGAAGGACGTTTCGACTTGTTCCACTTCGAGACTCCCCAAAGGGTTCGACAGTATATGCGGACAAGTCCTTTGTTTCAAGCGGGGGAACGCGGACTTGGGAATGCTCGAATTGCCCGCTTGAAGGCATCGTTTGGGCAGCATTAACATCTTCTATTTGAGTATTTTTTGATTTACTAGCCGTTTGTTGTGTTGCTGCTGAGCGATGGCTAATTTTTGCGTTGAGATCCTGCAATGCAGCTTGGTTTTCTGTCAGTAGCTTGGAGATCTTTTGATTAAAACTTTGTTGTTCTGAGTATTGTTTGTCAGTCTCATTTATTTGGGCAATCTTCGCTGCATTTAATGCTTCTCTTAACTGGACTCGATCTAAAGCTAATCCCAATTGCAGAGCCAGTTGAGCAAACAGATCTATTTCCGACTGTGACCACAGACGAGGCTGTTGGCATTGATGTCCAATAAGCAAACCAAACAATTGCTCGTCCTGCAAAATTGGGACTATCACACTCGCTTTGACCGATAAAGATTCAAGTTGTTCTAGATGATAGGCAGTTAAATTGGCCTGATAAACATTAGCGATCGCCTTTGTTCTACCTTGACCATATTTTTCGCCATATTCTCTAGCAAAGCGGAGATCCTTGAACTGAGAATTTAAAGCTCTAGGATAACCAGGGACAACTGATTCGGCGACAATATTTCCGTTAAAAATGTCATCAAACTGATAGACAATTACGCGATCGAGCTTAATTACTTTACGAGCTTGTTCGACGGCAATTTTTAGCAGTTGCGATCTGTTGACTTTTTCACTGATACTAAGACTAAAGTTATTTAATAGTTGAGTTGGCAGACCGTCATTGTTTAGTTTTTTTAGCAGTGTGGCATTATCAAGGGCAAAACCTACCTGGGTGGCAATCTGTGTCACCCAGCGAATTTCATAATCCTGCCAGTTGCGAGGTTCACTACATTGATGAGCTACTAGTAAACCAAACAGCTTTCCTTGATTGAGGAGCGGCGTAACTAAATTGGCTTTTACCTCCAGGTTTTCTAGCTGTTCGATATAGCATTTGCTCATGCCTGCTTGATAAATATCATTAATGGCTCTGACCCTGCCATCATGGTATTTATCCAAATATCTGGCTTCAAAACAGGGGTCTTTGATGGTTTTGTTTAATGCCCTGGGATATCCTGCCGATACCGATTCGGCGATTACCACACCGTACTTGTCTTGATTAAGACTATAGACCACAACGCGATCGCATTCTAAAACTTTTCTAACTTCCTCGACGCTGATATCTAGGACATCATCTTGTTTGGTTGAGGCGCGTATGTACCCAATGGCATTGGTAAAGTGGTTGATCCATTTGCGTTCTCTTTCTACTTGAATCTGAGTTATCGCTGATGCTGCTAATACCTTCGTATTCTCAAGGGCAAGACCTACTTGGGTGGCAATTTGTGTCACCCAGCGGATTTCATAATCCTGCCAGTTGCGAGGTTCACTACATTGATGAGCTACTAGTAAACCAAACAGCTTTCCTTGATTGAGGAGCGGCGTAACTAAATTGGCTTTTACCTCCAGGTTTTCTAGCTGTTCGATATAGCATTCGCTCATGCCTGCTTGATAAATATCATTAATGGCTCTGACCCTGCCATCATGGTATTTATCCAAATATCTGGCTTCAAAACAGGGGTCTTTGATGGTTTTGTTTAATGCCCTGGGATATCCTGCCGATACCGATTCGGCGATTACCACACCGTACTTGTCTTGATTAAGACTATAGACCACAACGCGATCGCATTCTAAAACTTTTCTAACTTCCTCGACGCTGATATCTAGGACATCATCTTGTTTGGTTAAGGCGCGTATGTACCCAATGGCATTGGTAAAGTGGTTAGTCCATTTGCGTTCTCTTTCTACCTGAGATTGCAGACAAACCAGATCATCTACTAACTTAGCGTTTTCCAAAGCCAAACCAGCTTTTTTAGCTAGCTGGCGTAAAAACTCAATTTCCCCTTGCTGCCACTGTCGTGATTTATCACACTGATGAGCTACTAGTAAACCAAATAGCTTATCTTCATTGATAATAGGCGTAACTAAATTGGCTTTTACCTCTAGCTTTTCTCTATGGTAAGAAGTCATTTCTGCTTTATAAATATTATCGATTGCTCTGACTCTGCCATCACGGTACTTATCTAGATATCGAGCTTCAAAATAGGGGTCTTCTATTGTTTTATCTAACGCTTGTGTGTAATTAAGGGCTACTGACTCTGCTACTATCACGCCATCTTTATCTTGGTTGAGGCTATAAACTACAACGCGATTGCAATTCAAATAGTTGCGTGCCTCTTCTACAATTGCTTTGAGAATATCTTTCTGTGAAACAGACTGACTTGAATTATGAATAAACTCTTTATATACTTGAGGTTTAGATTCTTCAGCGATTTCTGAGCTTGAGGTTTGAGACATCGAATCGAAAAGCCTTTTTGTCCCCAAAACAGCGATCGCGCCTGCCAGTAAAGCTGTTATTCCAGTACCAATTAATAGAGCAGCCAGTAGTTCTTGTTGTCTTGCTAACTCTGTTTCTGCCAGATCTACATTATCAGATCGTTTTGCTAAAATTGCCTGTTTATTGACGGCTTGGCTACCAAAATAGTAGGTTACAGTTCCTACTGCAAGTACAGGTAACATTATCGCACTACCTAGCAATGTTGCTGCTGTTTTAGCTTTCAGCCTTTGAAAAATTGATTTGCCTAGGTTTTTACTCGGTGATTTTGTCTCAACCCTGATTATTTCACCTCTTTTGTCAACATTCTCTGTATGAGAATCAGCTTGCTCTTTTGCTAGTTTAAAGACAACTGATTTAGGTTCATCTTCTCCGTTATTCGATGAAGCAGAACTCTGAGAAATATTAGTTAAATTAACTTGGCGATTAATACCAGTTTTCAGTACCTGAGAACTAAATTTATCTTTGCCGTTATTGGTTTTGTTGCTAGGCGTTTTAGTCATTATTAGTCTATTAAAAAATGGAATAAATTCTTTTTTAATCAGGTGTTGAAAGCAGAATATTCAGAAATAAGAGAATTTATGACAAGCAAATAACTTTTGATATAAAGATAGCAAAAATCTACGTATTTTCACTTAATTTATCATACTATATTAGTTCAAGAAAACTGTCGGCTTAGTTGTGTCATCTGAAGGCTTAAACTGAAAAATGCGGTTAGCAAAGCTACAACGATAAAATTTATAGATTTTATCGCCATAGATATTCAAACTTCACTGCAAAATATCAAGGGCGCTCTCTAAATATTGTCTGGCTACATAATCAGTTCTTTTTCTTGACTTGATGCCACGTTCTTTTACGCCTAGATGTGGCTAAAGTCTTAGACAATGTTTGTAAAGTAAATATTAAGGATGGAGAAGTGGTGAAGATGATGGAGGTAGGGAAGAAAGGCGTAGAAACTTTACTCCTTCAAACACCCCAATCACTCCCATGACCCCAAATACGACCCTACCCAACAATAGAAGAATTTTCTTTTCTTTTTACAAACAGTCTCTTAGATGTGGAAGTGCGCCTTAGATGCGCCTTAGATGCGCCTTAGATGCGGACAAGTTCTTTTTTATTCCTCTTTGCGATCAATTCCTAAGTTTATCGAATGACAATCTTACACCAAATTAATAAATGTTTGCGACACATAAAAAATAATCTGAGGGTAGGGTGGGCAATGCCCACCCTACGAGCGATCTGTTGCGTTCTTTTTTCTATTTGGTATTACATCTAAAAATATCGCTAATTCATCGAGAATTTGCCGATCTGTTAATCATTTTACTTTTAATAAAAGGTTCAGAAGCCAAGTCAGCTAAACCAACCGTCCCTAATAATTCTGTCCATTTCTTTCTGGCTACAGATTGTTCGGCATTAAAGTCTTGCTCTTGAGCCAGTGTATCTATAGCATCATACCAAAAACCTCGTTCAGTATATAATTCAGCCTTTTCTACGGAGGTGGCAAATTGAAGTTTCTGTTGAACAGCCCGATCAATTTCCTCCTGATGCAGCCAGCCTTCGACCACTATATCGCGTGAACGCTCTTGAGGATTACAAATCATTGATAGATACCAATGATAATTTTGATCGGTTTTCAGTTGATTTGAATTAATCACAGCAGGGATTTTGACGCTCATAATCCCTTTTCCTGGAGTGGTCAAAAAAGCCTCATATATCAATTCATCTTGTTCATTGCGCAGCACAAACTCAATAGTTTTTTGCTGACTAACTTTTGGGACGTAAAAGAAAAGCGTAGGAGAGGCAGAAGCATTGATTCCTATGGCTTCATTGGGGATTAAGGCAATTAGATTGCTATCATTAACATTTGCCAAACAATTATCACCACCACTTCTACTTCCGCCATCTCGACGATTAGTAGGTAAACCATAATTAGAATTGGCGGACTGGCTTTTTTCTGATTTTTGTTCGGCTGTAGCTGGATTAACTAAACCTACCTGTAACAAATTTAAAGTAATTAATAAGCCGAATAATCTATTGAGTTTACCTAGCATACATTTAATATTTAACGTCATTTATTAACTAATAAGTTAATTAATAATATATAAATATATTAGTCTTATTTGCCAATTAATGTCCATAATTATTAATTCCAACTATACTTGTTTAAAGCAACATTTTTTAGATAATAAATTAAATATTTTTACTGAATGTTTTACCAAATTTGCTTTTTTGTTAGTAATTTTACTTAATTGATAATATACTCTTTTGCTCTTTAAACTCTCGATTGTGTAGGAATTAACTAGTTAATGAATAACGATAATGCTAAAACAGTTTATAAATACTTTAATTTTAAAAAAGCCAAGAACTGGATTGGCGCATATAGTTTTTCGTTACTGTTATTAACGGCTTTTGTTACGTTAATAGTATTAGGAGTTAGGCAGCTTGGTGGGTTACAGGGATTAGAATTATTGGCTTACGATTGGATGGTCAATTTTAAAAGCAAAAACAAAATTGATTCAAGATTATTGGTAGTTGAAATCACGGATAAAGATATTGAATCACAAAATAGCTGGCCAATTACTGATAAAACAATGGCTCAGTTGCTCAAAAATATACAGCAGCATCAGCCAAAGGTAATTGGCTTTGACCTCTATCGAGAAGTGGCTTATCCTCCAGGTACAAAATTACTGAGACAAGAATTACAA
This sequence comes from Waterburya sp., assembly GCA_965218645.1. Lineage (GTDB taxonomy): Bacteria > Cyanobacteriota > Cyanobacteriia > Cyanobacteriales > Xenococcaceae > Waterburya. Next base: position 4,150,651 of record OZ244627.1, read on the forward strand.
AAAGATAATGTAGTAGCCATTCAACTATTAGGAAATGGTAATAATAGTGTCTCTGCTCCTCCAGGGGTAAAGCCTGAGCAAATTGGTTTTAATGACATAGTTATCGACGCAGAAGATGATGTCCTGCGTCGTAATCTGATGTATGTTCAGTTGGGTAAAAAAGAAGAGGAAAAGATGTATGGCTTTTCGTTGCGCTTAAGTCTTAAATATTTGGCAGAGCGTAATCTTGTATTCCAAGTTCATGATGATTCTTTGCAAATCGGTAATGCAGTTTTTCCCGATTTAAAAGCAAATTCAGGTGGTTATCAGCTAAAGTCATCTGAGACTGCGGGCTGGCAAACTTTAATTAATTATCGTTCTCCTAATATTGCCCAAAAAGTAACTTTATCAGCGGTATTAGCGGGAAAAGTTCCACACGATCTAATCAAAAATAAGATCGTTTTAATTGGTACTACCGCCCCTAGCATTAAAGATATTCATTCCACTCCTTATAAAGGTGCTAAGGGATATATGCCAGGAGTAATGACTCATGCTCAAATGGTCAGTCAAATTCTAAACGTGGTTTTAGATAACGGGTCTCTATTTTGGTTTTGGTCTGAATGGCTTGAAAAAATCTGGATTTGGGGATGGGCATTATTAGGGGCAGCGATCGCCTGGAGACTGAGGCACCCTTTAGCAATTGCAACTGTGGGTATAGTGAGCATAGGCGGTTTATGGGGAATTTGCCTAGTTACCTTTTATTTTAACGGTTGGATTCCCTTTGTTCCCCCTGCTATTACCTTAGCGATAACCACCGCCAGCGTTTTAGGATATAAATCTCTTTATAACCTGTTTTACGACTCTTTGACGGGACTACCCAACCGTACTTTATTTACCAAAAAGCTCAAGGAACTAAAACAGAGAAATCGCTTTAAATCAAAAGGATTAATTGCCATTCTTTGTCTAGATTTAGACCGTTTTAAATTAATTAATGATGGTTTAGGATATCAGGCGGGCGATCGCATTTTGATCGAAACGGCTCAACGTTTGCAGGACAATTTGGATTCAAAGGCAATTCTGGCTAGAGTCGGGGCTGATGAATTTGCGATCGCTCTTAAAACCACCGAAGCAACTACAGAAGCGATTAAGATAGCTAATAAACTGAATCAAGTATTATCTATTCCCTTTAAACTCAGTCAACAAAATATCTTTACCTCTGCCAGTATTGGTTTAGCTCTCTATCACCTGGGGGAAGATTTTCAACCAGAAGAACTATTGCAAGCATCTCATACCGCCATGTATAAGGCTAAGGTATCAGGGAAAAGCCAACATGAAGTATTTGCCACTAAGATGCATGAACAGGCACTAAAGCGACTGCAATTAGAAGCGGATTTAAACCAGGCGATTACTAATCAAGAATTTGAGCTTTACTATCAGCCCATTATTTCCCTCTCGACAGGAATGCTCAGTGGTTTTGAGGCTTTAGTGCGCTGGCAATCTCCCACTAGGGGTTTTATCTCTCCTGGGTCTTTTATTCCCGTTGCCGAAGAAACAGGTCTAATCGTGCCTATGGGAAAATGGATCTTAGAAACAGCCTGTAGTCAGATGCAGGCATGGCGAAGAGAATTTGCTCAAGCACAATCAGTAGTTATGAGCGTCAATCTTTCTAGCCGACAGTTTGCTCAAACTGACTTAATTGCTCAAATTCAGAAAGCTTTAATCATTACAGAATTAGATCCAGCTAATTTGAAGTTGGAGATTACGGAAAGCATGGTGATGGACGATGTAGAAAATACAATTATTTTACTCAATCAGTTAAAAAAACTAAATATCAAAATCAGCATGGATGACTTTGGTACAGGGTTTTCTTCCTTTAGTTATCTTCATCGTTTTCCCACGGATACTCTCAAAATAGATCGCTCCTTTGTTAGTAATATGAGTCAGGGAGTCAAAAATTTAGAAATTGTTAATACCATAGTCATTTTGGCTCACAAACTGGGTATGGATGTCATCGCTGAAGGTATGGAAACAGAGTCAGAAAGAAAAATCATTCAAGACTTTAACTGCGAATATGGACAAGGTTATCTCTTTGCTAAACCTTTATCCCAACAAGATGCTACAGAGTTATTTGTTCAAAATACGCAGTGGTAATTTTAAAACTGCTTTTATTTGGATTTAGCAGATAACTTATTCTTTACATATTCTTAATGAGAGTAGGGTAAATAAATACTAGTAGAATATTTGTTGATAACTATTTTAATTTCAATCATTATCCTTCAGTACCAATAGAATAGAAAGCAATTTAATCAAGTTATGAATGATAATTATGAGCCAAGAATCGAACCCCGTTCGGGAATAGAAAGAAATTTAGACACTAGTTTTTATTGGATATCAAAGATTTTAGCCTTTGCGATCGCCGGTGTTTTAGTTTGGATTACAATTCAAGTAGCTATTAAAGCTATGCCTGCAATCAGTGAATTTGGCTTAGGCTTTCTGACTAGCAGTAGCTGGAATCCTGTCAATAGTCAATATGGAGTTTGGCCAGCAATTTACGGCACCTTGGTTAGCTCATTTATTGCCCTGGCGATTTCAGTACCAATTGGTTTAGGGGTAGCTATTTTTCTGAGTGAAGATTATTTGCCTCCTACGGTTCAAAGAATTATTGTTTTTTTGGTAGAGTTATTAGCAGCCGTACCCAGCGTTGTCTATGGCTTATGGGGAATTTTTGTTTTGATTCCCTTTCTTAAAGGCTTTACCCCCCTTAGAGGGCCTGGAATGTTACCCGCTGCTTTAATCTTGTCGGTAATGATTTTGCCCACCATTGCCGTTATATCTCGCGATGCAATTATCAATGTAGACCAAGGTATGCGTCAAGCTGCCGTTGGCTTAGGAGCAACTCGCTGGGAAGCTATTTTACAAATTGTTTTACCTGCTGCCTCTTCTGGTATTATCGGCGGAATTATGCTGGCTTTGGGTCGAGCTTTAGGAGAGACAATGGCAGTAACCATGTTGATTGGTAACTCTAATAAAGTCGCTGCTTCGGTTTTTGCTCCCTCCAATACAGTTTCATCTCTTTTGGCAAACCAGTTTGCTGAGGCTAGTGGCTTACAGGTAGCAGCTTTGATGTATGCGGCTTTAATTTTGTTTTTTATTACCTTGGTAGTGAATGTTTTAGCTCAGTTATTAGTTACTAGGCTACAAAGAATTTAAGAGATTGTCAGAAATTAAGCAAAACAAGTTAGAAACATAATGACTATAAACACCTCACAAAAATCAGGTTTTGACGTTGTAAGCCTCAATAAAAATTCTTCCTCTCCTCGTACTCTGTTTGGCTTGATTATGAGTGGTATTGCTGGCTTTTTCACTCTGCTAGCAATAATTCCTTTGTTTATCATCCTGACTTATTTAATCACTAAAGGAGTTAGCTCTCTTTCTGCATCTGCTTTTACCGAGCTACCTCCCCCGCCGATGGTAGATGGCGGGGGTTTTGGAAATGCCATTTTAGGTACGTTAATTATGGTAGGCATTGGCGCATTAATTAGCGTGCCGATAGGAGTTATGGCTGCAATTTATCTCTCGGAATTTTATGAGGGTAAAGCCGCGGATTGGATTCGTTTTGCGACGAATGTACTTAGTGGCGTACCTTCAATTATTGTGGGTGTATTTGCCTATAGTGCAGTTGTGTTAACTTTTGGAACATATTCTGCTTGGGCAGGAGGATTTGCGTTGGCGATTTTGATGTTGCCAATCATCGTCCGCACCACTGATGAATCTCTTAAACTTGTTCCCCAAGAAGTGCGACAAGCATCAGTAGGTATTGGCGCAAATCAATACCAAACAGTTTTGCAAGTAGTCTTACCTGCTGCCATACCCGCCATTATTACAGGTGTTACCTTAGCGATCGCTCGTGCCGCTGGGGAAACCGCTCCGTTGCTGTTTACCTCTTTGTTTACTCAATTTTGGCCTAATTGGGGTAATGGTTTAGCTGAACCTACGGCTTCTCTGGCGGTACTTGTTTATAATTTTGCGATCGTTCCTTTCAAAAACCAGCAAGAATTAGCTTGGGGTGCAGCATTTATTTTGGTGCTAATGGTCTTGATTACTAGTGTCGCTTCCCGTTTGGCAACGGCAAAGAGAACTTATTGATTTTCTGCTATTGTAAATCAAAACACGATCTTGATGAACTCGACAAGTCGATTGGACAAGCTGCTCAGGTGACGGGGTAATTGGAGTGATTGGAGTAACGGCAACCAACGTAAGGCGGGACAAAAAGAAGAGTTAGTTCGCGGGTCATAATCGAGAACTAAGATTTTTTCTTCTCTTCTAGGTCGGAGTATAAATCTGACCAACTGTCTCTCAGGGCATCAATTGATTTTTGAAGTTCATCAATTTGATTTCTTCTAATCACCATCATCACTCCTTGAATGTGAGACTCTGTCCCAGCAGCACCTAGATGCTGATAACGAGAAAGTTTAGCTGACTCTTTTTTTGAAGGAAAAATTGCTTCTTTTGCTTGTAATTTATAGTACCAGTAAGCTTTGTACTGTCCTCTGGCTTGATAACGAGCCAAATGGCAGCCAGTCGGAGCTACTTCTCCTGAAGCTTCGATATCTTTAATCTGCTGCTCCAAAGCAGCAATGGTGGTTAATAATCTTTCAGCACGATTTATTTTGTCTAATTGGTTTGCCTCTTTAGTTTTGGCAGACATGATTGAAATGGGGTTAGGACAACTAATATAATCTTAGTATTGTTCGCGAGTTACAGTCGCGAACAATACTAACTCTAGTCTATCTCACCATGAATTTAAGAGAACGTTGTCAAACTGTATTTAAAGCAGGATATCAGTTTAGCTGCAATTCATTCTGCGCCATAGCACAGGAAACTGACCTCTCCAAGAGTAGTGTACACCGACTCTATCATCGAATAGTAAATCGAAATCAACATCCAGAATCTTCTTTATGGGAAAGTTCAGAGGGGCAGGAGTGGCTTCGTCTATTGGTTTTAGCTAGTATTTTGATCTTTGCCCTTCAAGGAGGAATCGGTTGTGAGAGACTTTCAAGGTTCTTTCATTTACTACGTTTAGAGCATCATATTGTCGTTTCACCTACAGCATTACGAAGTTTACGCGCCCGAATGGAATCAGCAATAATTGAATATCAACAACAGCAAAATGAAGTGATTAGCAAAATCTCGTCTCAGGTGGAAGTTTGTTTGGCAGCAGACGAAACTTTTTTTGACCAAGTAATCCTGGTGATGCTGGATTTGCCGTCGGGCTATATTTTTGTCGAAGAAATGACGGAAAATTGTCAGTATGAGACTTGGCACTCACGAGTAGTTGAAGCTTTCAAACCATTGGGCTTAAAAGTCAAATATTTGGTGAGTGAGCGAGCCAAAGCTATTATCAAACTCGCTTTGAACGACCTAGGAACTGATTCAATTTCTGATTTATTTCATGTACTGTATGACTTAAATCGAAGCATTGGCTTTGAACTTAATTGCTTGGCTACTCGTTTAGAAAAACAAATTTCAAAAGCTTTGCTCAACCAGAGTAAACCAGAAATTATCAAACAACTCAAAGTTAAAAAACAAATACTACAGAAATCAAAAATAATCTACAATCATTGCTGTTACAGTATTAGCACTTGTTTGCATCCGTTTGATATTAACCACAATACAGTTCAAACTACCAAGTTGGTCGAATTTAAGCTAGAAGATATTCAAGCCACTCTTCAAAATATCTATACTACTCACAGGTTGCAAGACCCTCGTAATGGTGTCAGAAAATTGAAAAACCAAATTCAATCTCTATCAGCAATCGTCGATCTTTGGTGGTTTTGGGTTGACCAATGTTTAGCTGACAACCAGCATGAAGCGAATGTGATTCTCTGGGTTAAAGAGTCTTTGCTTCGAGCAGTTTATTGGCAAGAGCAAAGTCAACGTACCAAAAATCCTAATCTAAGAAATGACTATAATACAGCTTACATCAAAGCTTTAGCATTTCTTGAACAACATCCAGTTACGATTGACCTAAGTAAGTTAGATCGAGAACAATGGTGGAATTGGGCGATTTGGATGGTGAGTAAGTTTCAACGTTCTTCCTCGGTGGTGGAAGGACGTAATGGATATTTATCTCAAATTCATCACAACCGACGAGGATTATCCAGTAAGCGATTACAAGTCTCAACTATCATCCATAATTTCTCTCTTAAACGGAATGATGGCACAACTGCTGCCCAGAGATTATTTGGTCAACAATTTCCCGATTTGTTTGAGTATCTTGTTGAAAGTATCGGTGAGTTACCTCAACCGAGGAAGTCGAGAAAATCATCTAAGACTCAAACTTTTACCCTGCCTACTGTCCCGTCTTAAGTTGATTGTCGGTTCGACTAATCCATATAGATAAAAGTTGTCTCTTGCCCAACCCATGATTCCTTGAGGTTTAATCCCTTGTAAAGTAATAATTTTCCCCGTTAATGTCTTTAGCCCCAGACGGCTTTCATCTTGACACCAGTAACGAACTGGTTGACCCGTCCCCAAATAGTCGATTAGTACTTTAATTATGGTTTTTAGTTTTCTTGCTCCGTCCCTATGTCTGAGGAAACCTCAGACGGGGCGGTGCGCTTTTTTAAAGGCATTTTGAACTTGAGGTTTGGCTTTGGGACTTTGTGGACGTGGTATTTTCAGTTTGGCTTTCAGTTTGTAGCGAACAATTTTGTGTACGCTTTTATAAGCAAGATCTACACCAAACCTTTGATTCAGCCAGTTTTGAATTTCTCCATAGCTTTTAAATCCTTGAGGTTGATTCAAACGTTCTTTTAACTGATTCATTTCTTGTGCGGAAATTTTGCTTTTTTTACCTGGAGGAGTTTTTACATCAAGTAAATCTGGAAGACCTCCTTGACGGTATCTCTTCAGCCATCGATATATTGAGGAAGGAAGCTCGGTGAGGTTTCCTCACCTTGAGCAAGTCTTCCTTGTTGATTCATCTCTGCCCAATTTTTGAGATAGTTCTTTTCTCGTGGCGATCGCATCTTGTTTGAGCCAATACAGCATCTGCAATCTTTCTTTGCTGCTAGCAGTAACCGCATGATGCAATCGATGTTTCAATTCTTCAGGACTTTCGTTAACTTCTACCTCAAACTTATTCCCCATTTTTCCGTACCGTATCATTATTATTAATTTAGTGCATCTTCATGGAGAATTGGTATAAGCTGCCCATAAATCAGTATAAACCACCGCACACTGACGATAGACTGAAGGTAAGGAGTTCCCTACTTTTTGAGCAGCCTTTTCGTCGCGAGCGCCAATATAAACCCCAACAATTTCACGAGTCTTCACCTCAAGAGCTAACCAGACCCATTGTTTGTTAGCTTTATTGTCCACGAATGACCACAGTTCGTCGCACTGAATCGTTAATTTCCCTCTTGGTGCGCGTACATGCGGGCAAGCCAAGCCCTTTGTCTAGCGTCTTAAAAAGACGCTAGGGAACGCGCGAGTTAGCAATCTCTGGTAATGACTTCCTGTTAATTGGTGAGATGATTCCAGTCACGTAAATATTTAAAACATTCATAACTTCTTACATCGGAAAATAAGTCATTATAAGCAGAGCAATAGTGATCTATGAGCGCAACTGTCGGAGCGGGCGAGCGCTTTAAATGTTTGAGGCAAGGAAATGCTCCCGTCTAGGAAGCTTATTCCACTCGCCTGTTGAGAATCTGCAACTCTACATCCATTATTCGGTATACCTCACAGCTATCAATCGCTTTTCTTATTATAATTTAATTTTCGGAAAGTGACAAAAGAGGGCTAACTTCTGCCTAGCTGCGGCGAACAAGCCTTGCTGCCTTCTGCCCTCTGCTTTCTGCCCTCTGCCTTAAAACGATTTACTTTGTACCTGACTAATTTGAGAACCACTATATTCTTAGCTGCTGCTTTTGCTCATGTGTATGAATTGGTGACAAAATTAATGTATTGCTACTAAATTCTTGTATTTCCAATTGTCATGGTTTCCATCTATATGATGTAATGGTTGTGAACAAAGCTCATTTCCATCAGGCACAATTTAGCAGTAATTTGTTGCAGCTTTTGCAATCCTGTTAAAGAACCTTTGATTAATCTAATTGCAGCGATAGGCTGACGTAAAAATACGTTCGCCAGTGGCAGAAATTTCAAATTACCATCCTCATCAATAGCTGGGCTTAAATTGGGTATATTACCTGTTAAATTATCGCTAACTACCCGTAACATAGCTACAGATATTCCCTGACGCTGTAGCTCTTTAATATAGCTATAACCTTCCATATCCACAACTTCAACAGCATATTGTTGAGCAAGCTTACGTTTTTGGGTAGCTAGACAAATTGGGCGATCGCTAGTTAAGCCCGTAACTAAATTAAGCGATAATTTATTATGGATCATAGTAGTTAATTCAGGCTCTAAATTAAGACATTGCCGATTTAGATTACAGCAGTCTCGATAGAGAACTGTATCTCCTACAGAATATTGCTGAGAAAGGCTGCCACATAAGCCCAAAATTAACACCCTCTGGGGAGTAGTAAACTCAAAAGAGCGTTTAACTAATACTTGTAATACATCTTTTGTACCAATCGGGATGGCAATAACTTGAATCTTATTCGCTTTTTGCTGTAACCCACGACAGACAGCTTGGTATTCTGCCCCTTGAGGAACGACAATAGTATTAATAGATAAATTCACAGCTCAAAGATAATTGGTTATTTGATAATTTATGCCTTCTACTGAAATAAATAAAAAAGCTAGTTTATGGCGCAATGTTAAAGAAAACGGCACAACAGTCGCTATTGCTCTAGTTTTAGCTTTTTTAATTCGGGTTTTTATTGCCGAACCTCGCTATATCCCTTCAGAATCTATGTTCCCTACTTTGACAATTGGCGATCGCCTAGTCGTAGAAAAGGTGGCATACAAGTTTAATCCTCCAGCCAGAGGAGATATTGTTGTTTTTGAACCGCCAACCAAACTTAGGCTTTTAGGTTATGAAAAAAACCAGGCTTTTATCAAAAGAGCGATCGCTATAGAAGGAGAGACAGTAGCTGTTAAAGATGGAATAGTTTATGTCAATAACCAACCTTTAGCAGAAGGTTATATTGCTGCACCCCCTAATTATGAGCTTATGCCCGTTACAGTCCCAGAGGGACAAGTATTTGTCATGGGAGACAACCGCAACAACAGCAATGATTCCCACATCTGGGGATTTTTACCAACAGAGAATATCATTGGTCATGCTGTACTGCGATTTTGGCCTTTTGAGCGTATTGGCATAGTTTAAATATTAGCAACATTTTTTACAGTAGAGACAAGGCATGACTTGTCTCTACTGTTTACCAAACTGTCTTTGATAGACAATATCTTCTTTGCCAGACTCTAGTTTAATATCTGAACGGGGATACGCTACACATAAGAGGGCATATCCTTCGTCCTGTAATTCTGGAGAGACTCCCATACCCTCACTTTGTTCTACCTCTCCTGAGAGAATTTGAGCAGCACAGGTAGTACATACTCCAGCACTACAGGAAAAAGGCAAATCAATACCTGCATTGGTAGCAGCTTCTAAAATACTTTGTGTTTCTTCAACCTGGATAGTTTGAGTTTTACCTTGATGATTTATTTTGACGGCGTAGGTATTGGACATTGCAAATACAAATTTGAGCGGCTAATTCAACTGAATTTATGTTAAACTAAGTCACCCTGTCACCAGGGCGACTTGTCTTCAAAACCGTACGTGAAAGTTTCCTTTCATACGGCTCCTCTCTAATTAGGTTCTGGTTATGAACACCATTCAGACTAGAGTGGGAAGGTCATTATCCCAAAACCAGTTTGATGATTCAAACTATAATTGAAATCTTTTATATACCTTTATCCATCCTTGGCGGATTTTATAACTTTTAATCGTTAATAAATCTGTTTTAGTCTTAACATCGTGACAATGTTTGTGAAGTAACTGAATATTATCTTTTATTTTACTACCACCCGCTTGACGAGGGGTAATGTGGTCGATTTCGATTTTCTCTTCAGTTCTAAAAGTGAGTCCACATTGATTACATATTCCCTTCTGTTTCTTTAGCAATCTTGCTATTGAAGATTTAACTTCAGGGTGTTTATCCATTCGTGATGCCCAATAGGTTAAATTGCCGTCGTATGGACTGGTATCGTCCTTCACTTTTATGTGTCGGACAATCTTAGTCTCTGGGTGCATAGGTAGGACATATTCTATCTCACCATCCTTACACGCAAATCGCCAGTTATTCATACCAATAGTACACCAGTACTTGTTATTTATCCAGGTTTTATTCTTATTAGGGTGTCTTCTATAACCCCATCTAGAGAGTTTCCAGAACAAAAGGTTGTGTACTTTAGAGGATGTCTGAAAAGTATGAGATTATGCCAGTCTTCTTAGCATAAGACGAATCATGGCGACTCGAATCATAGTTTCAGAAGTTGCGGGTAAAACTTCGTAATCCTTGTTTAAACGACGACACCAATTAAACCAACCAAAAGTTCTTTCGACGACCCAACGTCGAGGTAAAATCTTGAATCCCTTTTCTTTGTCTGAGCGTAGAATCGTTTCTAGAATCCATCGATAGGTATCCATTACCCATTTCATAAATTCCTCTCCTCTATATCCTCCATCAACCCAAATTTTTACCAACCGCCAGAATTTAATGCGTTCTTTTTCGACTTGAGCGAAGACTAATCTAGCAACTGCTCTTTCGGGTAAATTGGCGGCAGTGACTACTACTACAATTAACAGTCCCAGAGTATCTACCAGGACATGACGTTTACGTCCTTTGATTTTCTTGGCACAATCATATCCAACTTCGGTATGAATCATAGTTGCTGTTTTAACGGATTGGCTATCGAGAACGGCTGCCGATGGACTCGGATGATGATCTTCAATCGCCCTAACCCATTGTCTCAACTGCTCATGAATGCGTTCCCAGTCTCCGTTGATGCGCCATTGTCTGAAATAGTAATAAACTGTTTTCCATTTTGGAAAATCATGAGGCAACATACACCAAGCACATCCCGCTACCAATATGTAGAAGATTCCATTGATTACTTTTCTCATATCAACTGTCCGAGGACGACCTCCTGACTTTGAGGGAGGAATTAAAGTCTTAATTATTTCCCATTGTTCATCTGTTAAATCAGTACGATATGATTGATTCATAACTCTCGTTGCCTGTCTTTTTAGCGATTGACAAATTTAATTTAGCGAGAGTTTTTCTTTTTTTTGTCAGCGAACGCATTTTTTTGACTTTTCAGACATCCTCTTAGAGCCTAAAGCTTAAAGCTTTTAATTTAATCTAACGATATTTTTCGACCGTATCAGGACTATTCATACGGGGTAAGCCCATACTATAGTTGCGTACTCTTGCACCCAAGTTATAGTTAATTTCTCCCTTCTGTAGCAAAGAACGAATAAAGTGTTCCAAATCTGAACCAATACGACGAAGATTAAATTCACTCAAATCTTCGCCATTACTTTGTTCTACCAGCTCATCAAATTGACGATAGACTTTTTGCAAAGCATCTTCGCTCCAGTTAAATTCATTATCTGGATCGATATCCAAAGTGAGAACATTATCACTAGGAATTAATTCATTATTTTGGACTTCTGCACTGTAGATACGAACGTGGCGGGTAGTTGATTTGACAAGCATATTAATACTTTTTGTGAGATTATTCGATCGGGATATCTGGCAGGCAAGCAAGATGTCTTAGCCTACCAATATATAATAACTATGCTAATTACTTATAAGCTTTAATGCACTCTTCTACTAAAGGTTTAACTGCATCTACATCTTTCCAGCCCTGAATTTCAGTAACTTTTTTTTCTAGGTTTTTGTAAGTTCTAAAAAACTCGGCAATCTCTTCCAAACGGTGAGGAGCGATATCTTTAAGAGACTTGACCTCTTCGTAACGAGGATCTTCGGCTGGTACACAGAGAATTTTTTCATCGCGATCGCCACCATCGATCATTTCTAGCATACCAATGGGTCGAGCAGCAATGACGCAGCCAGGGAAAGTAGGCTCATCCATAATTACCATTCCGTCTAAAGGATCGCCATCATCAGCTAGGGTATTAGGCACAAAACCATAGTCATAAGGATATTTTACCGAGGCAAAAAGAACGCGATCCAAGGCAAAGGCGTTCATGTCTTTATCAAATTCGTATTTGTTTTTGCTACCGCCAGCAATTTCAATTAAAACGTTGATTACGCCAGATTTTGGCTGTGCTGGGATAAGAGATAGGTCCATGAAATCCTCCGAATGTTATTAATTAGCTTAAAACAATGATTTATACCCAGAAGAATGCTACTTCTAAGGCTAATGGGTTAATTGAGTCTATACAGGACTTAATACAACCGCCATGAAGCATTTTACATTAAGCATTGAACATTGACGAGCGACTCCCTAAAGGGTTCAGCAGTTTGCTTATGCCGACGGGGCTTATAAAGTGCGGACGTAGGTTCCGCCCACAGCCCCTTGGGAACCTTTTCGACACTTTGCTCGCCCTCGACAATAACCTCAACGGAGGGAACCCCCGCAACGGTTTTGTCTCGCAACGGGTCATAGACAAGGCGCGTTTTGTGTATGAAGATTCACACACAACAGGCGAGTGGAATATGCTCTCTAACCGAGAGCATTTCCTCGCCTCAAAAGCCGCCGTCCGCAACGCAAGTGTATCACCACCGCAACTGCTTCACCGCGTCGCCGTCAGGCGCAAGGGAATGCTGACCTAGCAAGGGAATGCGCGAGTTAAGCATTGAACATTAAGCAGCTAATCTAAGAATTTGGATGCTTTTTGTTTTTGAAAAACTAGAAGTAAGGCGATCGCTTTCATCAACCGCTCAATTCTCCTGTTGACATTCAAGATAGCCAGTAGTTGAGACATTGGGCTGTTTTTCTCCGACTATTAAACTTGGTGCGAAGCCTGGATAACATCTAACCAAAACCTTATCTTCAGAGCGAGTAATGAAGAGAATATTTTCTGTTTTGCCATTTACCTTTGTCTTAGTAAGCTGGGGTGGAGATGGTGCAGTAGAAAATGCTGGAACTACCCAAAATAAGTGGACTAAGAGTGCCACTATTCCAGAAATAACGGCTATTAACCATCCTCGCTTTAATAAATTAAACATTTAAATACTCCTTGTTAATTAGGTATCTGGCAAAAGTAGCGATCGCTTTTTTGTCAATATTTTTTCTCACCATAAATTTAAGCATCAAAACCAATCTTTCTTAACTGTAGTGGGTGAATGTATTTTAGTTTTAAAGCCAAAATTTTCTATTTCACCAGATTTGTCTACTTCTGGAGTCATTTCTGAGGGTTGGTCAAACTGATTTGTAAAGTTATTGATTAATTCTTGGCTTGCTGTTGTTACCTTAGCAGCTTGTTTTAAAGTTAGGTCAAAATCTTTTTTAGCCCTAGTTGAAATGATCTGGGGCAATGAATGATTCTGAAGATATTTAGGCTTTGATGTCTGCTTTTGATGATTCGGTTGCGCCGAAGCTAAACGGAGTTTTTGGGTAGAAATGCGATCGCTGATGGTGAACTGATTTAGTTGAATGATAGTCTGATTCAAAAAAGGACTATTAGCTATACATTTTGCTTTGATGTTTAAACATAGAGAAGTTTCGACTGAACATTTAGCAGCAGCCATCCATAGCTGATTATTTTGCTGGTTTGAGTTGCACCAAGAATATATTTTGTCAGGCTGTTTTAGAAGATTATTTATCTGGGGAATAGAATCAATTTTATTGTCTGGCTGAATCAATTCTACAGATGAGTCTAAAGGCTGATATTGACTCAGTAGAGGCTGTCTACTTTGCTGGTCATAATCTTTAACCAACCACACCTTTTCCATTTGTTGATATAGAGGTTTAAAACCCCCTAGGTGTTTTTCTGTGTAAGCAGGAAAGTTGAGAAGGCTTTTTTGCTGAGGGGACTGAGTAACATAACCAACAAATACATATAGCGGTCTATCTTGGTCATCTTTTGCCATCACTTCGATTGAATCTTTTCTAAATGCCATCAAATCTCTTACCATGCAGGTAACGCCAACAATGCAGTGAGAATTATTTTTGAGCAGCGACCAACGAGGATGATCCGCTAGATTGCGAGCCTGATGAGTTGTGGCTAAGATATGAGCTGATGCCCAGGTGATATCTTTGGCGGTAAAATCATGGGGAACAGTAATATAGCGAAAATCTAGATAAAAACTACGTCCATAAACAATTGCTGCCCAATCTTGTCTAAACATCTGCTGTAACCTCGCTGCCGTTAAAGTATAAAGAAGCCTGCTGTAATTCTTGAGACAAAAGCTTCATATTCTCTTCAATAGCAATAATTTCGGCTTCAGATGTTTGCAGTTGGCTAGTCTGTTCTTTTAATTCTGAAGCTTTTAATAGCTGGACAATCGGGTTTGTCTGCTTAAGGGCATTAACAGCTACAGTTTGATGCTCTCGCTGTGCTTTCAACTTTAAATTACAGGCTCTTAGTTGGGCATAAATAGCAAAGACAATTGGCAGATGAGCATTGACAGGAATAATTTTTCCTCCATGGGGATCGTCACACAAATCCCGTCCCAAACTCACAGGGCAAATCATAACTAGCCAGCCTGAGTTGGGTGTAAATAGTGCTTGAAACAGCTTTTTAACGTCGGTAATAATGTCATCTCTTTCTCGATGATGGCAAAGATCGTATTTGGTGATGATAATCGCGATGGGAAAAGGTTTTTGGAGGCTAGGATTTTTATTAACGCTCACATATTGTTGAATAAATTGATTCAGGCGATCGCTTTTTAGCTCCCGTACGGTGCCAGGAGTAATTTCATTGACTAGATGTTCTCCTGAGATACAGAGAAATAAACACTCAGATTCTGTTACATACTGAGCCAAGTCTGATACATCTTGCTCGGTAGAGCGATCGCTTAAGGCTAAACCCCGATAATCTAACCATTCAAATCCCATTAAAGGACGATAGCCATAGCTAAAGTCAAACTTATAGTATTCTATGGTCGCTGCGTTAGGGGTTGGCCAACGGTCTTCGCCTTCAAGAAAAATTAATTTTTCCCATCTTTGAGTTAATTCTAAATCCAAGTCCATGTCTTTGGCTGCGAGGGTAAATCCTTGAATTCCCGTTTGCATTACCGCATACATTCCCAGCAGATAGCTGGTTTTTCCCGCACCAGTAGTGCCTAGCATTGTAATCTTGATATCTTCGAGTTTCATATTCTCTAAAACCATTTACTGGTTTTGGCATAAACTGACCCAGAAGAAACAGCCTCTGTTTGACTAAAAGCGTTCCAGGGATCTTTTGCTGCACGATAAAAATTGTTGGAGTTAATTTTAACGTGTAGTTTATTAGAGTCTAAACGCAATAAATCTAAAAATTCACCCACTGACTGCAATCTTTTGGTTACATCCATAATCATAGCTTTGGCGATCGCTTCACTCACATGAGAATTAACCTGGGGGGCAACCTCTTTAACAGTGTTTAGTTCAACTCCTGCTGCTCTTTCAATGGCGGATACAGGAGCTTTTCCAGTTAATAAATGATATAAAGTTGAACCCAAAGCATATATGTCTGTAAATGCCCCATATTTAAGCTTACGTCCATACTGTTCTAAGGGTGCATAGCCAGGAGTCAACATCGTCGAATATTTATCGGTGCTGCTGGCGGTAAAGTCCCTAGCTGCGCCAAAATCAATCAAGACAACCCTGCCATCATTTACCAGCATAATATTATCAGGCTTAATATCTCGATGTAAATATTGAGCCTGATGTAAGACTTCTAAGGCTGCGGCAATTTTAGCGATATACTTTAAAGCGTCTGCTTGGACTAGTCTACCCTGACGTTGCTTGAGCAGTTGAGCCATAGTTTTTCCCTGAAGATATTCCATCACCATGTAGGCGGTATTATTTTCCTCAAAATAATAAAAAACCTGAACAATTCCTGCATGATTAAACTGTCCTAAAGTTTGACCTTCCAAGAGAAATTTTTGTTTAGCATTGCTGTAGGTATCATAGTTCCATTTACCTGCTGATACCACCGTCGAACCTTCTCTCCAGCATCCTTCGGGAAAAAACTCTTTTACCGCTACGGCACGATTTAATCTGGTGTCGATACCTTGGTAGGTAATGCCAAAGCCTCCTTGTCCCAAAGGTTTATTGATTCTATATTCCCCGTTTGCCAAACAAGCACCAGGACTCAGCACCCCATTAACCCTGGTAGATACACCCATAAAATTCAACTCCTTAACACTTATATAATTTTCTTGGTAGATCAAACCAGTGTTTACACTTAATTTTTTATCATAGAGCCAATCTAGTTAGTTTTTTGATTAGTCTTTATCCAGATACAAATACCAATTTATCTCTATGATTACATATAGCTACAAGTAGATTTATTTTTTTATAGTTACAGTGTATTAAGTTCATTCCAGGCACTAAGATGTTCTAATTGTGGAAGAGACTTTTAGCAACGGTTGTTCATCAAGGCTGGGGAGGATATGACAGATAATCTGATTACGGTTGCCGCCAATCAATTTAAGCCCAAAGTTACAATTAAAGGCATTCAGCAGTATGGTAGTGGCAATATCAACAGTACCTTTTTAGTTACCTTTAATAGCCAAAAACCATTTATTCTCCAAAGGTTGAACACGACAGTATTTACTCAGCCAGAATTAGTCATGGACAATATTTGTATTTTGTCTGACTATGTTCGCCCGAGATTAATGCCTTGTAATCTTCCTCAAAATCGCCGTTGGTTATTTCCTCAAGTCTTGTTAACAAGAGAGCAAAAAAATCATTGGAAAGCAGCAGATGGTTCTTTTTGGCGTGCCATGAGCTTTGTTGATAATTCCCAGTCTTTTGACACCATTCAAGATCTTCAACACGGACAAGAAATTGGTTATGGGTTAGGTATGTTTCACCATATGGTTAGTAACTTACCAGTAGAAAGATTAGCCGATACTTTAGAAGGATTTCACATTACCCCTGGATATCTCAAACATTACAATTCTGTGCTGGCTACGGCTAAAGTCAAACAGTCTCCTGAGATTAATTATTGTTTAAAATTTATTCGCGATCGCCCTACTCTGCCTCATATTCTTGAACAAGCTAAAGCAGCAGCAAAATTAAAGCTGAGGATAATCCATGGCGATCCTAAAATAAACAATATTATGATCGACTGTTCTACTAAACAATCAGTAGCCATGATCGATTTAGATACGGTCAAACCTGGTTTGATTCATTATGATATTGGGGACTGTTTGCGCTCAGGCTGCAATCGATTGGGAGAAGAAACCGATAACTGGGAAAAGGTATTATTTGAACCAGATTTAGCAGAGGCTATTTTAAGAGGCTATTTAAAGGTGGCACAGAATTTTCTTACCGCCCATGATTATGAATATATTTACGATTCAATTCGTTTACTGGCTTTTGAATTGGGATTGCGATTTTTTACAGATTACTTGGAAGGCAATGTTTATTTTAATGTCAGACACGCAGAACACAATTTAGCTAGAGCTTTAGTTCAGTTCAAGCTTACTGAGAGTATAGAAACTCAAGCAACCGCAATACGAAACATAATTGAGCATTTGCGATGAAAAAGTCTAGTTTTTCTTTAATCCCATTTTCGGCAAATACTGCACCTAATATTGACATCACTGGCAATATCTCACGGCATCATAATCAGTTAAATCTTAAATATCTTGTAAGCAATTTACCAGCAATTGTAATTTTGATCCCAACGGCAAATCCTACTCGGCAATACGATCTTTGGGAACATACTTGTTTTGAATTTTTTTTAGGACTAAAAGATACTGACAAGTATTGGGAATTTAATCTCTCGCCTTCAGGAGATTGGAACGTATTTCGTTTTTTAAAGTACCGCCACAATATAGCTGAAGAAACGGTTTTTAATTCATTGCCTTTTAACTTACAACAGACAGATACAATAGAGCTAGAGCTGAAAGTTAACCTTAATAAAATTATCGATCCCGAACAAGATTTAGAGGTTGGTATTACTGCTGTAACTGAAAATCACGACGCTCAGCTTAGTTATTGGGCATTAAATCATCCAGCCTCTAAAGCGGATTTTCACCATCGAGCTAGTTTCACTATTGATTTGTAGTTGACGTTCCGTAAGAATAAGAAAAATAGATGAAGATAAAAAGTTTTTTGAGCAAAAAAACTAAACATATCAATTTTGTCTAAAATTTTGGGCAGAATAGAATTGCAACTATTTTTGAAGGCTGGATAATAATTCTGCTGTCATAACAAAAAGTAGACTTATTCTAATTTAACCGTTAGAATATAGCAGCCAATATTTTGCTTACAAAGTAATACATACTTAAAACATAATTATAAACAATTGAGGTCGATGACTGAACTAAAAGATTTGTCTTTAGCCCAAGCACACTCTTTGATTGATAGCTACGCTTTTGATTTGGGAGGTGATGATGCTGAACAACTGCTAGAATATTGGTTAGATATATATCATGCAAGCTGGATCAGATTAGCAACTATTGAAGCTTTATATCTGGGACGCTATAAAGCAATTTCTATCGAACATATTTTAAACGTTTGGCTGCGTATTGGTAATCCTAACACTCACTTCACCTTTGAATTTGAAAGACTAATTTGCCGTAAGTTACCAAAGCATTTAAGCGATCTTGAAGATATAATCGATGGCGAAACCAAGACAGCCAGCGACCAACAGCCAGAAATCACTTTTTCCTCTAACGACAAGCTTGTTTCTGACGCTAAAGAATTGAATCGCCAACAAATTATATTTTTGACTGAGGTCAAGCCGACTCAACCAGAAATTAGCCAACTAGAAAACGCTACTTTCACCAACGATAATCTAAACCCAAAAAAAGCTTTTGGAGATTCAACTAGCTTAGATACTCCGCCAAGCAATATTCCTCTAATTTCAACTTTAAGACTTCCTGGCAAATCTGATTGGTGTGAATTTGCTATTGGCAATAAGATGATTCACCAGTTTATTCCTTTACCAGATGTGTCTTCCTTTTTTAACAAGCTAAAAACATTTGGCGAAGAAAAGTTAGAAGGGCAGTGATTCATATTACAATATGTAAAGACAAATCTGCTTTTCGGGAATATAAATTTGATGCGTGTAGCAATCGTTGGTGCAGGGTTAGCAGGCATGGCAACAGCTATAGATTTAGTTGATGCAGGTGCTGAAGTAGAGATCTTTGAATCTCGTCCTTTTGTCGGCGGCAAAGTTGGCAGTTGGACTGACAAAGATGGAAATCACCTAGAAATGGGTTTGCACGTTTTTTTTGGCTGCTACTATAATCTGTTTGGCTTGATGGAAAAAGTAGGTGCGATCGCTAATCTTCGGCTTAAACAACATACTCATACCTTTATTAATCAAGGTGGTAGAGTAGGCGAGCTAGATTTTCGCTTCCTTACAGGCGCACCTTTTAATGGTCTAAAAGCTTTTTTTACTACTTCTCAGTTGACCGCAGCAGACAAGATAGCGAACTCTCTGGCTTTGGGTACGAGTCCAATTGTACGGGCATTAATTGACTCGCAAGGCGCAATGAATACTATTCGCGGTTTAGACTCAATTAGCTTTGCTAATTGGTTTCGTAGTCATGGGGGAAACAACGGCAGCTTGAGAAAGATGTGGGATCCTATTGCCTATGCTTTAGGCTTTATTGATACAGAAAACATTTCCGCCCGCTGTATGCTGACTATTTTTCAGTTTTTCGCTACCAAAACTGAAGCCTCCGTTTTGCGAATGTTAGAAGGTTCTCCTAGTGAATATTTACACAAGCCTATTGTTGATTATTTAGAAGCAAGAGGTGCGAAGATTCATACTCGTCGTCGGGTGAGAGAAATTTTATTTGCAGATTCAAAAGACACCACGCAAGTTACAGGAATTGTGGTGGCTAATGGAGAAACAGAAGAAACAATTCGTGCCGATGCTTATGTTTGCGCTTGCGATGTTCCAGGAATTAAAAAAGTAATTCCTCAGCAGTGGCGTAAATGGTCTGAGTTTGACAATATTTACAAGCTTGATGCTGTGCCTGTAGCGACGGTACAGCTACGTTTTGATGGTTGGGTTACAGAGCTTAACGATGCAGCTAATCGTCAGCAGCTACAGGCTGTAGGTATTGATAATTTGCTCTACACTCCTGATGCTGACTTTTCTTGTTTTGCAGATCTAGCTTTAACAAGTCCAGGAAATTATTACAAACCAGGAGAAGGTTCTTTACTGCAATTGGTCTTAACTCCAGGAGATCCTTTTATTAAAGAAAAAAATGAAGATATTGCCCAGCATATTTTAGAACAGGTACGTCAGCTTTTTCCTTCTGCTAGGAAGCTCAATATGACCTGGTATAGCGTGGTCAAGCTAGCTGAATCCCTTTATCGTGAAGCACCAGGAATGGATCCTTATCGTCCACCTCAGCAAACTCCTGTAGCTAATTTCTTTCTTGCTGGTAGCTATACTCAACAGGATTATATCGATAGCATGGAAGGAGCGACTCTATCAGGAAAGCAAGCAGCTAAGGCAATTTTAGCTAATGCAGAACAGCTAAAAGCAGTAATGGTATAGTTTTAGTTTAATTTGTTAAAAACACTCAACCCTCAAAACGATGTCAGACTGGCTAGAACACACTGTACAAATAGAAGTTCCCGTACCCATAGAACTTGTATGGAGTCTCTGGTCAGATCTCGAACAGATGACTATTTGGATGAAGTGGATTGAGTCAGTCAAGATTTTAGAAGATAATCCTGAGCTATCTCGCTGGAAATTAGCCAGTGGAAATTTTAATTTCACCTGGCTATCTCGTATTGTTCAGGTTGTGCCACAGCAGATTATTGAATGGCAATCTGTTGATGGTCTACCAAACAAAGGAGCTATTCGTTTTTATGCTCGCAAAGATAATACTAGCATTGTCAAAATGACCTTTGCTTACGCTGTACCTGGCATTCTTGGCAAATTAATGGATAGCTTAATCGGTAACATTGTTGAGTCTACCGTAATGGCAGATTTAGAGCGATTTAGAGAGTATGCCATTAAAGCTCAGACAGAATCTGAAATATGCTAATTCACATCAAGCGTATAAATCGGCTATAGATCTAAATCACAGCTTTTCGATCAATCTGCTTTTAATTTATAAATACCGTATTAATTATTTTTGAGCAGTTGGATAAATTTCATTAAATGGAATTTATCCAGCTTAATAAAATCGCCCTATTTAATAAATTGTCAAACCAACTGCATATTGATTGGTAATTATAAAATGTTCTATGAAATGCAATTTAAGCCAGGGAAAATAGTTCAGCTAACTGAAAATAATTGTTCCTCTAGCTCTATACTCTTATTAGAAAAAATATATGATGCAGCTATTGTTTTTGATGATAGTCGTAACTGTATCTTCTTAAATCCTGCTGCTGAACAAGTATTAGGCGATCGCGCTGATATTTCTCTAATTGGAGACTGGATTCGCTCTAAAACTCAAGATATCGTACAGCAAGCTGTAAGTTTTAGAGTAGAAGAATTGCCATTAAGAATTAATGCCTTTGAGGATAATCAGTTTGATGAATTAGAGGTGAGCCTAAGTAAGCTAGAGATGTCAGAGGAATTTTTGCACGAGCTAAACCAGCAAAAATCCTTAGCTATTCGCGAACCAAAGGTAAAGCCAGAGTATGCTCCCATTGAAGATATTATCGACTTTACCGCCACAAAGAGCGTCAGCTACGATCGCTTGACTGGCTTACCTAGCTATAATTTATTATTAGAAAATATTGAACAAGAAATCTGTTTTGCCCAAGAAAAGCTGGGGTACGAGTTTGTAATTTTATTTATTGATATTAATCGTTTCAAAGTAATTAATAGCAGCTTGGGGAGAATATTAGGCGATCGCCTGTTAATAGCAATTTCTGAAAGATTGCAGACTTGTTTACGTTCTTATGATTTTATTGCCCGCATGGGTAACGACGAATTTGCCATTTTACTAAGTAATGTTGAACATTTGAACTATTCTACTAATGTAGCAGAAAGAATCCAGCGTGAGCTAAGTATACCTTTTAATCTTGGTGGTTATGAGGTTTTTATTGAAGCTAGTATTGGTATTGCCCCAGGAAATAAAGATTATACTAAACCCGAATATTTATTAAGAGATGCCGAATTAGCCGTATCTGATGCCAAAAGGCATAGTAAATCTCATTATCAAATATTTAATCAGTCAATGCGCGGTAAAGCGTTGACTTTGCTACAGCTTGAACATGATTTAAGAAGAGCAATTAAAGGAAAAGAATTTATTCTCCACTATCAGCCCATAATATCTTTGGCAAGTAATCAAATAAAGGGTTTTGAAGTGTTGGTACGTTGGCGACATCCAGAAAAAGGTTTAATTTCCCCTGGCAAGTTTATTCCTCTAGCAGAAGAAACGGGATTAATTATTTCCCTTGGCTTTTGGGTACTAGAAGAAGCTTGCAGACAAATGTATGACTGGCAAGTCAAGTTTGGTGGTTTAGCTGATTGGAAAGTTAGCGTCAACATATCAAGTAAACAGCTAGCTTTACCCAATTTTGTCGCCCAAGTTAAGCAGGTTTTACAAGAAACTAAGTTAAATCCTCATAACCTTAAGTTAGAAATTACCGAAAGCTCTTTAGTAGAAGACACTCAGCATACTATTGCCATCCTGAGAGAGTTGAAGACAATTGGCATTGAATTTTCCCTGGATGATTTTGGCACTGGCTATTCTTCTTTGAGTTACTTACATCAGTTTCCCTTCGATACTTTAAAAATTGACCGTTCTTTTGTTAATACTATTGGTGACGATGTTGAGAAATCAGGCATTGTACGCGCAATTGTCACCTTAGCTCGTAATTTGGGCATGGATACTACAGCCGAAGGTATTGAGACTGTTAATCAGTTAGCACAATTAAAAGCTTTAAAATGTGATTATGGTCAAGGATTTTATTTATCTAAACCTTTAGATAAAGATATCTTAGAAAGCATTATTGCTGCTGAAATTACTAGTCCAGCACAAGCAGAGATAGATGATTACAATTCGCTTTTAGATGAACAAATAGCTAGAGAACAATTATTATTTCAAATTGAACATCTGCGTCAAGAGTTGGAGGAAGTCAAACTAGAAAAGGCGGATCTAGAAATCATGTTGGAAACAACTACTGAACACGCAGACTTGGTAGAGGCACAGCTACATAATGAAATTTGCGATCGCCAGAAAGCACAGGCTGCCTTGAGTTTGGCAAATAGAGAATTAGAGAAACTAAGCGTCCTTGATAGCTTGACTCAGGTGGCAAATCGTCGTCGGTTTGATGATTATCTAATTACTGAATGGCAGAAGCTCAAACAAGAACAAGCTCCTCTGGCACTGATTTTGTGCGATATAGACTATTTTAAATTCTACAATGATACTTATGGTCATCCCATTGGTGATTACTGTTTACAACAGGTAGCATTAGCGATTGAATGTGTAATCGAATCTACTCCTGGTTTAGTGGCTCGTTATGGTGGGGAAGAATTTGGAATTATTTTGCCCAATGCTAATAAGCAACAAGCCCTGAGAGTAGCTCAAAAGATTGCCGTTAGCGTTAGCCAACTGCATATTGCTCATCAAAATTCTTTGGTTAGTGAATATGTGACTATTAGTCTAGGTGTACATAGCCTCATACCAGACTTTGACACCGCACCCGACCTTCTAGTTGCTCTAGCAGATAAAGCACTTTATGAAGCAAAAGAGCAAGGAAGAAATCAGGCTTGTTTGTATACTGCCGAATGATTACTAATTAAGGCATTTAAGCAGCAAGTGTACAGATAATTATTCTAAGTTAGAAGATGTCTGAAAGGTTAAAATAATGGCGATCGCGCCTAAACCAAGATAAGTTACTGCGCTGATAACCATAACCGTTTTTCCAGGTACTCCTTCTAAAGTAGTGATAATTATGCCATTATTCTTAGATCGACCCTGACGAGAAGACGTTGATGTCATGATTATATTAATATCTGACTGTATTTTTGAGCGATCTTATCTTGTAGAGTTTCCCAAAATAAATAATTAATAACGTTGATTAATCCTAACTTTAGTTTTACGTGTGATTAAAATCATCAATATTTGAAAATTAATAGCTTATAAAGATAAAAGACTATTTTATAAAATACTAGGATATTAAATAATGATTTTTGAAATTGCCAAGTTTGCAATGGATGTTACAGGTTTAAGCTCTCAACAAAAAGTTGCTGAGTGGGCAAGACTAAATAGAACTAATCCATTCGATATGGGAGCAAAAAATTATCAGCGTTGTTTATGGGATTTGAAAATGGGAGGTAAATATCATGAACTGGAGTATGAAGAAGATGGAAGCTTAAAATATCAGTAGACAAGCAACATTACCAAAATGTAGTTAACGTCAGTTCGAGTTGAGACAATTTGGTGAGCGATTTTACAAAATAATAGTATTTTCAGTCATCGAGACAATAATGGTTTTAGCCTATCCCGAATTCACGTTAGTTTTAGTTAAAGATCGAAGATTAGTATGTAGCTAAATGACAAAGTTGCTTCTAAGCAAGCGATAGTTGTCGATCAATGCGATCGCTAATAAAGCTTTCGATAGAGTATAAGCGATCGCCCTAATTACTGGTTCAATAGCAGTATGGCAGACAACTCAGCCCTCGCCTTAACAGTTCACTCAAAAACAAACTGCGATCAATTGACTAAAATAATGTTTTTTCAATTACAACCGCAATTGACGATCGCTCAGGTAGAACAGCCTCAGCGGTCGCAGCAAGATTCTTTGATTGATTATGAAGCAGAACATCTAATCGATTTTGGCGTTGTTTTGATTGTCTTTACGCTCATTATCGTTATTGGCATGATTAGTAAGCAAACGGCAAAGGCAATTCTTTTTGCTTTGGCTTTGTCTACCTTCTTAATTATTGTTCTGTGGAATATATAGCCTTTTTATGACATAACTAAAGAAGAAATATGTCAACAAGTTAAGTATAGTCAGTCATAATCATCTAAATGATTAGTCCAGAATATTATTTCATTAGTGACCTTCACATTGGTGGTGAAGGAAATTTAACAGTCTGTGATTTTGAAACCGAGTTAATTGATTTTTTGCAGCTTTTAGAAAGCAAAACCAATTCTACAGAGTTAATTATCGTCGGTGATGCCTTTAGCTTTTGGGAAATGACCCGCACTTCATCCACAGAAAAATTAGAAACTATTATTGAGCAACATCCGAAATTGTTCGAGCAGTTTAAACGCACAGGTGAAAGCATCAAAATTACCTTACTCCCTGGAAATCATGACTACGAACTCGCCTGTCATGCCAAATTTAAACATACGCTTCAAGCTTACAACATCAATTTAGAAGCCAAAGAAGCTATTACTCGCCAGATACAGGGAAAAACCATCTGGCTCGAACATGGTAATCAGTACGACAGCTTTAATCGAATTGCTGATTTTGGTAATCCTTATGTCACACCTATTGGTTACTATATCGTCAGCCAAATTGTAGATGGGTTAGTAGAAAGGTCGCGTTTGGGCAAATATCGCTGGCTTAAAGATATTGAATCAGTGTATCCCAATGAGCAAATTCCCTACTGGTTTTTTTCTAACTATTTTTATAAAGAGATGAGTCTTTGGTTGCGCTGGATTTTGTTACCTTTTTTGCTATTGCTCAGCGTCAGTGCTTTTATATTAATTAGTGCCATATTAGAACGAGCAGGAATTGTTACCAGTGGCTTTTTCTCCAAACCCTGGCTAGCATTTTTACATAATTTTGGTTTTGCAGGTAAAGCTTTAGATTTTACAGTAAACCTAGTTTTATTTATTGATACGCTATTTCTAGGAAGCTTAATTTTAGTATTAATTCCTTTATCATTTGTGTTTAGAGATATTAAGAAAACTTTGCGTCGATATGGCTATAAAGGTAAAAAAAGTCTGAAAATTCACAAACAAAGCTACTATCTTCAAGCTGCACAGCAAGTTTTTGAACAAGACAAAGATGTTTTTGCTTTTGTCTACGGACATACCCATCAACCTGCGTTAACTAAGATAGACGATAAAGGGTCTGGTTCAGGCGATCGCTATGTCCTCAATACTGGTAGCTGGCTCAAAAAACTGAAGCGAATTTCTTCTATTTTTCGTTTTCTGCCAGCAGTTTACTATCCTTCTTTTCAACTGAATTATTTTAAGATTTTTGTTAACAATGACAAGATTGAAATTTTATACGAGTGCATACCCAAACAGGTTGAGTCTGGTTTAACGCCTTTAGAAAAGCTAGCAATAATAGGTCGAAAAAAACAAAACTCAATTTCAATTCCGCCACGAACTGTTATTCAACAGTCTGAACGCAGCAAAATTTAGTTCATCTTACAAATTCAAAAATCTAAATAGAAGGAATGTCAATCTTTAATTTTAGTGCAGGATTATTTTCCCAGCGATCGGCTACGTGAGCGTAAATACAGGTAGTTCGAGGATCGCTATGTCCTAATAAATCCTGTACTTGGCGCAATTCGGCTCCCGATCGCAGTGCTAATGTACCTGCCGTGTGTCTGAGGCTATGGGCAGAAACCGTTCTACCAGGAGTATGCTTAAGGCAAGCTTGCTCTAGATATTTATCAACTACTAATCTAATACCGCGACGGGAGATCCTATTACCGATGGAATTAGTACCCGTGGCAATAAATAATGGTCTAGCAGGTTTTAAAACTTCTCCTCTTGTTTCTCGTTGATGCAGGTAATCAACCAAAAGATCGGCAATATCGGGGGTAAGAGGAACAACGCGAATGCTTCTTTTACCTTCTACCCTAATACCTAGGTTTCTTCCTTGTCTAACTAAGCTGGCAATATTGGCACGGTGGAGTTCAACAGTACGAGGTCCTTCTAAAGCCATAATTGCTAACATGGCTTTATCCCTGGCAGATTTCAGGGTGCCATCATTAGGAATAATACCCAAAAGGCTTTCTACTTCTGTTTGCTCTAAATAAGTAATTTTTTCGGCTGGATCGCGTTTTTCTCGTGGTGGTTTGACTCCTGTAGCAGGATTGAACGTAATTAAACCTTTTTCTACCGCAGCCTGATAAAAACGGCGCACTACGGCAAGCTTTAAGGCAATAGTGGCTGGTTTATATTCTTTTTGCTTAATCATCCAGTGACGATACTTTTTAATGTCGTCTTTGGTGACCATGACTGGATTTAACTGACGGCGATCGCACCAATTTAAAAACTGCTGTAGCTGCCGAGTGTAAGTCTTGAGGGTATCTGTAGAGGCATCTCCCGCACTCACGTCTATATCCAGAAATTCAGCAAAAACTACTAATAAATTATTGGTGGTAGTGGGGCTAAATTGGATCGGGTTAGTAGTAGCTAGCATTAGTTGGGTGCGCCTAATTTGGCACAATCATAACATAGCCATTTGATTTGGCTAGATGCTGGGTATGAGTTATTAGAACGCGAACATCTGGTAATTCTATATTCGACAATCTCAAAAAAAGCGATTCATAAAGAAGCGATCGCAATTTACTATCGAGCTAAAAATATCACTTGTGCTGATTAATATCTTCTATCTCTTTCTAAATCTCTAATTACTTCTTGATGCAGTCGCTCTAAGAAGGAAACCTTCAAGACCGCGCTGCATCGCTTTCTCATGATACCAAAGATAAGTTTGACCAGGATTTTTTTGGCGAGCATATCTTAACAATCTCAAAGCAGCTTTTTTGTCACCGCTCAACATGGTTAATAATTGCTTTTCTAAACTCTTATCTAATTTATGCTTAGGTTTTGCTTTTTTCTGCTTTCTAATTTCTCTTAATAAAATAAAAATCAGAAAAGACAAGGTTATGAAGATGACAACGATAAAAATATTGTCCACAGCTTAATTTAATTCTGGAAACTAACTATCGATCTAATAATTCCCTCGTTTTAAATAATAATTTCATTTTTTCTTTTATTTGACTTATTTGTTATTTGCCTAAAATAATTTTTCCCGTTTACTCAAAGAACTTCATATAATGGGACTTAATGTAACTTAACCTGTTGATCAGCAGTCGCTAGCAATGAACAGTATTTTTTTAGAACGTCTCCATAGTCCCAACCGTCCTGTTTTAGTTTTAGATGGCGCGATGGGAACCAATCTGCAAGTACAAAATCTCACTGCCGAAGACTTTGGTGGTGAAGTTTATGAAGGGTGCAATGAATATTTAGTCCACACCAAACCAGAAGCAGTTGCAAAAGTGCATCGTGGCTTTTTAGAAGCTGGTGCGGACGTGATTGAAACGGATACCTTTGGGGGAACAAAGCTAGTTTTAGCTGAATATGATTTAGCCGACCAAGCTTATTATCTTAATAAAACCGCAGCCCAATTAGCTAAAAAAGTTGCAGCCGAGTTTTCCACTCCTGAAAAGCCTCGTTTTGTTGCGGGATCCATGGGTCCTGGTACTAAGTTACCTACTTTAGGACATATAGATTTTGACAGTTTAAAAGATGCTTACGTCGAACAGGCAGAAGCATTGTATGACGGTGGAGTGGATTTACTATTAGTAGAAACCTGTCAAGATGTATTGCAAATTAAAGCTGCTTTAAACGCTATTGAAGAAGTATTTAACAAAAAAGGCGCAAGGCTTCCCCTAATGGTTTCTGTGACTATGGAACAGATGGGTACAATGCTAGTCGGCACAGAAATTGATGCGGCATTGGCAATTTTAGAAAGATATCCGATAGATATTTTAGGTCTAAACTGCGCTACAGGACCAGACCTGATGAAAGAACATATCAAGTATCTGGCTGAACATTCTCCTTTTATTATCTCTTGTGTTCCCAATGCTGGTTTACCTGAAAACGTTGGGGGACAAGCACACTATAAGCTGACACCAATGGAACTTCGCATGGCGTTAATGCACTTTGTCGAAGATTTGGGTGTGCAGATCATTGGTGGCTGTTGCGGAACTAGGTTTGATCATATTCAGGCTTTAGCTGAGATGACGAGCGACTTAACCCCAAAAGAACGTCATCCTCATTATGAACCTTCCGCTGCTTCTATATACAGCACTCAACCATATATTCAAGATAATTCTTTCCTGATTGTAGGCGAGAGATTAAACGCCAGTGGTTCTAAACAATGCCGCACTTTACTAAATAATGAAGACTGGGATAGTTTAGTTTCTTTAGCTAAGTCTCAGGTAAAAGAAGGGGCGCATATTCTTGATGTCAACGTAGATTATGTTGGACGAGACGGGGAAAAAGATATGCACGAACTAGCATCTCGTCTAGTCAATAATGTGACTTTACCTCTGATGCTTGACTCTACTGAGTACACCAAAATGGAGGCGGGGTTAAAGGTTGCAGGTGGTAAATGTATTCTTAACTCCACCAACTATGAAGACGGAGAAGAAAGATTTTATCAGGTATTAGATTTAGCCAAAAGATATGGTGCAGGAATAGTAATTGGTACTATCGATGAAGATGGTATGGGACGTACCGCAAATAAAAAGTTTGAAATTGCCAAGCGTGCCTATAATGCAGTAGTAGCCTATGGCATTCCTGCCCAAGAAATCTTTTTCGATCCTTTAGCTTTACCCGTCTCTACAGGTATTGAGGAAGATCGAGAAAACGGTAAAGCTACCGTCGAGGCAACTAAAAGAATTAGGGAAGAACTACCTGGTTGTCATGTACTTCTAGGTGTTTCTAATGTTTCCTTTGGTTTGAACCTTGCTTCTAGACAAGTATTAAATTCAGTTTTCTTGCATGAATGTATGCAGGTAGGTTTAGATGCGGCAATTGTCAACGCTAGTAAAATTTTACCCCTAGCTAAAATCGATCCTAAACATCAAAAAATTTGCCACGACTTAATTTACGACAAGCGAGAATTTGATGGCGATATATGTACCTACGATCCTTTAGGAGAACTAACTACTCTCTTTGATGGTAAGAAAGTTAAAAAGTCCGAAGCAGTAGATAAGAACCTGCCTATAGAAGAACGCCTCAAACAGCACATTATTGATGGGGAACGTATTGGCTTAGATGAGTCTTTAGACGAGGCTTTACAACAGTATCCACCTCTAGATATCGTTAACATCTTTCTTCTAGATGGCATGAAAGTTGTTGGTGAGTTATTCGGTTCGGGACAAATGCAGCTACCGTTTGTACTTCAGTCGGCGCAAACTATGAAAGCAGCGGTGGCGCATCTAGAACCTTATATGGATAAAGAAGAGGCTGACGATAGTGGTAAAGGTAAATTTGTCATTGCCACGGTAAAAGGTGACGTTCACGACATTGGTAAAAATCTAGTTGATATTATTCTTTCTAATAACGGTTACAAAGTAATTAACTTAGGTATTAAACAGCCTGTAGAAAATATTATCAAAGCTTACGAAGAACACCAGCCAGACTGCATCGCCATGAGTGGCTTACTGGTAAAATCTACGGCATTTATGAAAGACAACTTAGAAACTTTTAATCAAAAAGGTATTAGTGTTCCTGTTATCTTGGGTGGTGCAGCTTTAACTCCTAAATTTGTTTATCAGGATTGTCAAAATGTCTACAAAGGCAAGGTTATTTATGGCAAGGATGCTTTTGCAGACCTGCATTTTATGGATAAGCTGATGCCCGCTAAAGTAGATAGTAACTGGGATGATATTAAAGGGTTCTTAAATGAAAAGGATTTATCAGCCATAGAAGAAAGCGAGGCAACACCATTTGCAGGAGAAAACCAAGATAAAATCTTTGTCGATGAAGTTAGCAGAAAAGAAGAACCAAAAGTAATTGATACAAAACGTTCTGAGGAAGTGGCTTTAGATATAGATCGCCCTACTCCTCCTTTTTGGGGTACAAAGATCTTAGAATCTGCGGATATTCCTTTAGATGAAATCTTTCCTTATTTGGATCTACAGGCTTTATATGTAGGACAGTGGCAATTCCGTAAGCCAAAAGAGCAATCACGAGAACAGTATGATGAGTTTTTAGCTAGAAAAGTCGAGCCGGTTCTAGAAGAATGGAAACAAAGAATTGTTGCCGATAATTTATTACAACCCACCGTGATTTATGGTTATTTTCCCTGTAACGCCGAAGGAAACACCCTTTATATTTATGAACCTACCGATAAAGGATTTGTCAAACCAATAACCTCCTTTGAGTTCCCTCGTCAACGTTCTGGTAAACGCTTTTGCATCGCCGATTTCTTTGCTACTAAAGAATCAGGCAAAATTGATGCCTTTCCCATGCAGGCGGTAACGGTGGGAGAAGTTGCCACAGAGTATGCTCAAAAGCTATTTAAAGCGGATAACTACACCGATTACCTTTACTATCACGGTATGGCGGTACAGATGGCAGAAGCCTTGGCAGAATGGACGCACGCCAAAATTAGACATGAACTAGGTTTTGCAGCAGAAGAATCAGACAACATTCGCGATATTTTGCAACAACGCTATCGAGGTTCCCGCTATAGTTTTGGTTATCCTGCTTGTCCCCATATTCCAGATCAATATAAGCAATTAGATCTACTCGATACTAAGCGAATCAATATGTACATGGATGAAAGCGAACAACTGTACCCTGAACAATCTACCACGGCGATTATTACTTATCATCCTGCTGCTAGATATTTTAGTACCTGATGAGGGATCTAATCTATCTCGACTACAATTGCTTTCAAAGAGGATTTGATGATCTACGACAGACTAGAATAAAAATAGAGGCTTTAGCTTGTCAAGAAATTTTCACTCAAGCTGAAGCTAACAATATAAAGTTAGTTTTGTCTTTAGAAGAAAGATAAACTAATGAATAAAAAACCAACTATGAGTAATACTGAAGTAACTATAAAAGGAATAAATGCTTTACAAAAGTCTCTAGGTTCTACTGCTACTTGGAGATTTTTAAGTTTACTTCATGACGATGCAACTGATTATGTACAACTTTCTCAGCAGCTTTATAAAGAGCAAACTATAGACGAAATTAACAATAGAGCTAAAGAAAATTGGAAGTGACAAAATATATTATGAATAGGAAAACAATGAAAGCTTGGAATAAGAAATTGCTTAAATATTAATTCAGGTATTTTATAATTTTAATATCCTTGTCATCTCTAAATCTCTTTTTTGTTTCGCGCAGAGGCGCAAAGACGCAAAGAAGAGATAGAAAGTATTAGATTATGGGAATTATATATTAAGCGTTTAGTTTACTTTTTGAGTAATGCCAATTCCAGACTATCAAGCTATTATGCTTCCGCTTCTCAAATTTGCTAAAGACAAACAAGAACACTCTTTAATCGAAACAGTTAGTATTCTTGCGAATCAATTTAATCTGACAGAAGATGAGAAAAACGAATTACTACCTAGCGGAGGAGAAGGTCGATTTTATAATAGAGTTAGTTGGGCTAGGACATATTTGAAAAAAGCAAATTTATTAAGTTATCCTCGTCGAGGTTTTTTCGCTATTACATCAAGAGGAATACAGCTGTTATTAGAAAATCCTCAAGGCATTACAGCTAATTTTTTAAAGAAATATGATGAATTTGTTCAATTCATAGAGATTAAAAATGATGATAATATAAAAAATATAGAAGACAAAACAATAGTAGAAACTCCAGAAGAAATATTAGAATCTGCTCACCAAAAATTGCAAGAAAACTTGTCTGGAGAAATATTAGAAAGTATAAAAAAATGTTCTTCATACTTTTTTGAATATCTAGTTGTAGATTTACTAGTAAGCATGGGATATGGAGGTTCAAGAAAAGAAGCTGGTCAAGCTGTCGGGAAATCTGGAGATGAAGGAATAGACGGAATTATCAAAGAAGATAGATTAGGTTTGGATGTTATATATATTCAGGCTAAACGTTGGGATAATGTAGTAGGTAGACCAGAAATACAGAAATTTGCAGGTGCGCTATTAGGACAAAGTGCAAAAAAGGGAATATTTATTACTACCTCAGACTTTACAAATGGTGCTATTGATTATGTAACCCGCATCGACAGCAAAATTATTTTGGTCAATGGCGATAGATTAACAGAATTAATGATTGAGCATAACGTCGGAGTAACTTCAATAACCAGATATGAAGTTAAGAAAATTGACTCTGATTACTTTATAGAAGATTGAGGTGTTGCGATCGCCTTTGTCTAGGTAAAATATTTGCAATAGCGATAGAAATTCTTTTTTTACATCGAATTGACAACTGCTGAAACTACAATGGCGATCGCAGTCGTTAACAGAACGTTCAAACTTATATTTAGCTGCTGCTTATTAGCATCTCGATCTGCTCTTATTTCAACTTTAGTTTTTCCTTAGTCCTTATCTTCTATTCCTCATCCCTGAAGAAAGTGTGCGGGTATACAGCAAGCGCGCTATTTGTTGAAGACAATTAAGTAGTCAGAGTAAATGTATTCTCATACTCTACGAAAAAGTTTATGCAAACCAAGATTATTGTTTGTGGCTTAGGGCGTACTGGTTCTAAAATATACAGTTTGTTAAAACAGCAAGGTGCGGAAGTCGTAGCAGTTAGTGAGCGTCCAGTGGATAGATTTCCCAGTAAACAAATTATTATTGGCGATCCACGCAACAACGCTACCTTAATTCAAGCGGGGATTAGGCACGCCAAGACTTTAGTTTTGGTTCATGATGATGATTCTTTAAACCTAGCTATTTTGACTCAGGCTAGAGTTTTAAATCCCCAGATTAGGATTATCAATCGTCTCTTAAATCATACCTTGGGCGATCGCCTGGATTTGACCTTACCCGATCACTTTACAATGAGCGTGGCGGCTCTTTCTGCCCCACTGTTTACTTTCGCAGCCTTGGGTAATAAAGCTATTGGTCAACTACAGTTATTTAATCGTACTTGGCCCATACAGGAAGAAATTATCGATCTCGATCATCCTTGGTTAGGTGTAAAACTAAATGAACTCTGGGATAACCCTAACCGTATGCTGATTTACTATTTACCTACTAAAGGAGAAATAGATTTGGTTTCGGCAATCAAACAGGGTAGTCGTCTACAATTGGGCGATCGCTTAATCGTTGGCACAAAACCTAATGTTGTTACCAAACGCCGATCTTGGCAGAAAAAAATCTTAAAAGCAATTTTAAATCTTCCTCGTTATCAACATTATGCTCGTCCCGTAACTTTAGTCAGTCTTGCTTTGTTAACAGTAATTTTTATTGCCACCTTAATCTACGTCAGCGTTAATCAACAGATTTCCATCCCTGATGCGCTTTATTTTTCTGTGGGCATGATTACTGGCGCAGGAGGAAAAGAAGAAGTTGCTGAAGGAGGTTCTAATTACATCAAGGTTTTTACAGCGCTCATGATGATTGTTGGTGCAGGAGTGATTGGTATCTGTTACGCCTTGATTAATGATTTTGTTTTGGGTAGTCGTTTTCGGCAGACATTAGATGCAGCCAGAATTCCTCGACAAAATCACCATATCGTTTGTGGTTTGGGCGGATTAGGAATCAAAGTTGCCAGTCAACTCCATGCTCAAGGACACGAAGTAGTAGTAATTGAATCCGATCCCAATAATCGTTTTTTGCGTTCTGCTCGTTCTAAAAGAATTCCCGTAATTATAGAAGATGCTAGTACGCCCTCAACTCTCAAAGCAGTTAATATTAAACGCGCTACTAGTTTAATTGCTATTACTAGTCATGACACAGCCAACCTAGAGATCAGTCTTACTGCCAAAGCGTTGTCACCGTACATCAAAACCGTAGTGCGTAGTGGCGATCCTCAGTTTGCTCAATCAATGCAGGAAGTATTTGAATTTGACCATGTTTTGTCTCCTGTAGAGTTAGCAACCTATTCGTTTGCAGCAGCAGCTTTGGGAGGCAGAATTTTAGGTAATGGTATGACTCAAGATTTGCTTTGGGTAGCTTTGGCAACCATGATTACGCCAAAACATCCATTTTTTGGTCAGACTGTGGAAACCGCAGCAATTAACGGAGATTTTGTGCCTTTGTATTTAGAAAGAAAAAATCAAACTTTACATAATTGGCAATTATTAGAAACATCCTTGCAGCCTCAAGACGTTTTATATTTAACTATGCCTGCTAGTGGCTTAAATCAGCTATGGCGTAATCCTAGCCCTGATGATTTGATGCTCGATCGCTTAGAGGATAGTTTTAATTATTAATTATCCATTAATAAAATACACCTTGATGTGCTTTAAAATTATAGCCATAATGCGATCGCCTAGCTGTAAGTCTTCAATTGCCATATTTCCATCGGGCGTTGTAATTATAGTTCCTGTACCAAAGCCACCAGTAATACTTTTGGCATTAACAGAATTAATAATTAAGAAACTGGAAAATAAAAAGATAAATAAGCTAATTACTACAGACTTAATTAACCCTTTTAAAAAACTCATTTTAAAGTATAAGTACTTTTAGCTGACATTCTGATTAATATCATACAAAAAAAAGAAGCCTAATTTTTAAATAAGACCTCCTCTTAAAGTTTAAGTAATAGACCTCTTGCACGAATCACTATGAACTACTTATTTAGTAGGCAAAAGGGGAAAGGTTAAAGGGAAAAAGCGCACCGCCCCGCTTGAGGTCTCCTCAAGCATAGGGACGAAGCAAGAATGATTAATCTTCTATTCATGCAAGAGGTCTAATATTTTACTTTGGAATATCAAATTAAGACTTTGTTTCATTTCCCAAAGTCTCAAGCATGGCGATGATGCCAACAAAGCTAAATACTGATGCAAAGGCTAATATCAACATAGTCTACTTTTCCTATTAAAATCTGATTATTATACTTTCAATAATAATGTTTTGTTTTATAATAAACTTCAGAAAAATTACCTAAATAATCATTGAAAGACTAATTTTTTCCACAGTTTGTTCTTACTTAATTAGCCCCATTTAAAGATAGCTGCACCCCAGGTTAAACCCGCACCAAAGCCAGAAGCAGCAATTATATGCCCTGGCTGAACTTTCCCATCTCTAACCGCAGCATCTAATGCAAGGGGAATAGAAGCAGCAGAGGTGTTACCATATTCAGCTATATTACTTAAAATCTTTTCTGTAGGGATTTTGAGCCTTTTTGCTACTGCATCCATGATGCGCTGATTTGCCTGATGCAGCAACAGCCAATCAATATCATCTGCCGTTAAGTTAGCTTGAAACATAGCTTTGCTAATTGCTTCGGGGACTTTTGCCACAGCAAAGCGATATACTTCCCTACCATTCATGGTTATTGGCTGATATGAACCGTATTGAGCAGTTATATTCTCTATTAGTGGTTTAGATTGACTATGATAATTCAAATTTAGAGAGTCATTTTGACTACCATTACTATACATTCCCATGCTTAATAGGCGATCGCCTCGATCAATTCCTTGACATACCATTGCCCCTGCACCGTCGCCAAACAAAACACAGCTAGAGCGATCTGACCAATCTACCCAACGAGATAATATATCTGCGCCGATAATCAGAACGTTTTTGTACACTCCAGTGCGAATAAACCCAGAAGCCGTAATCAAAGCAAAAATAAACCCAGAACAGGCAGCACCCAAATCAAAAGCCACTGCGTTAGTTGCCCCGATCGACCCTTGAATTTTACAGGCACTACCAAACAGATCGTCGGGAGTGGAGGTAGCCAGGATAATCAAATCAATATCGGTGGCGGTAATTCCTGCCATGGCGATCGCATTTTGGGCAGCCACAGCGGATAATTGACTGAGAGATTCGCATTTTGAGGCGATGTGACGATTTCTCATACCCGTTCTGGTATTGATCCATTCGTCAGAGGTGGCAACCATCTGCGCCAAATGATCGTTAGTCAAAACTGCCTCTGGTGCAGCCGAACCACATCCAGTAATCGCTATCCCCGCGCCCATATTGTTCAACAATGTCCCACTCCGTTATTTATTAGGGCTTATTGATTGATTTATACATTTATTTAGCAGAAGCTGCTTCTGTATAATTTGTCTCTTCTTCAATTCTTTGGTTATTGTAAGCTTTTATCTTGGCTAATACATCATTATCTATTGCCTCTTTTGCCAAGCGAATCGCACTAAACATTGACCCCCGACGAGAGCTACCGTGACTGATAATGCAGATTCCCGCTACGCCAAACAGTAACCCCCCACCATGTTCGGCACGATCTATTCGACGTTTGATATTTTTTAAATTGGGCTTAAGTAAAGCTGTTCCCATCTTACCGTGCAATCCTTGGGGTAATTCTTCCTTCATAATTTGCAGCATCACTTCCCCAATTGCTTCAGCAAACTTGAGAACAATATTGCCCACAAAACCATCGCAAACGATAACATCAAAATCTCCAGACAAAACATCTCTGCCTTCGGCATTCCCCACGAAAAGAATCTGGGAATTATTCGACAGCAACTTATGGGTAGAGAGTGCCAACTCATTGCCCTTAGAAGACTCTTCGCCAATATTGAGCAATCCTACTTTCGGCTCTTCCTTGCCCAAAACATATCTACTGTAGATTGTACCCATCAAGGCAAACTGATCGAGATATTTAGCTTTACTGTCTACGTTTGCCCCCACGTCTAAAACGATGACCGATTGACCAGGAATAATGGTAGGTAATACTGCACCAATAGCAGGACGTTCGATACCTTGTAGGCGACCTAATTTTAGATGAGCCGATGCCATTGCTGCCCCAGAATGTCCAGCAGAAACTACCGCATCAGCATTCTTTTGCTTAACTAAATTCATTGCCACATTGATCGAGGCTTTGGGCTTACGGCGAATCGCTTTTAGAGGTTCTTCCTTCATGGCGATCGCATCTTCAGCGTGAACAACTTCAACTTGGGCTATTCCTTTGCCGTTATACTTTTCCAGCAAGGGCTTTATTTGTTGTTCATCTCCCACTAGTAAGACATCTAAACCTAGCTCTGCTGAAGCTTGAACTGCCCCCGCCACAATTTCTTCAGGGGCGAAATCTCCCCCCATAGCGTCTACTGCGATTCTTGCGCGCTTTAATACCATTTAGCCAATTTTATAAAAGCCTCACAAATTTTAACAGTCTGAGGTTAGATCTTTTTAATATCTACAAGAAATAACTAAAGAACTTAACCAACAATTATAAAAAATGTTGACGTTGTGTTTATGCCATTTTAACTTTACAACTGTAAAAGTTCTTATTTTTGCTGGGAGAAGGGATAATTCTGGTTTCTGGTAATTGCTCATAGTTATACAACGAAGCCATTAGTCAACAAGGTTTGTTGCTCATTCTTTATCTATTGATAATTACATTTATGCTAGATTTAATTACTTCAAGCATGATTGCTGCTTGGCTAAATATCTTTGTGCCACCTAAGCAAAACTTGCAGCCTTTGCGAGAGTTTCCTTGGCAAAATTCAGTTATTTTTAATCTGCCTATTATTACTCAAGATCCATTGACTCAAAGCATTGTTAAAACTTATCTCCAAAATCTAACTACCCAAGGAATTAAACCTGAACAACAGGGAGTATGGGTGCAATCAAGCTGGACAACATTAGCTAGTAATCAGGGAAAAACGCTGCTTCCTGCGGCTTCATTGAGCAAAATTGCCACTACTTTGACCGCACTGCATAAATGGGGCGCAAAACATCAGTTTGTGACTAACATCTATGGCAGAGGTGGAGTTGAAAACGGTATTCTAACTGGAGATTTAATTGTTGAGGGAAGTGGCGATCCTTTATTTGTTTGGGAAGAAGCGATCGCCTTGGGCAACACCTTAAATCAACTAGGTATTCGTCAGGTGCAGGGCGATATCTTAGTGACAGACAAGTTTTATATGAATTTTAAAAACAAGCCAGAAGCAGGAGAATTATTAAAACAAGGATTAAATCAAAAGTTATGGCAAGGGGAAGTCACTCAGCAATATCTGCAAATGTCACCAGGAACAAAACAGCCAGAAGTTGCGATCGCAGGTCAAGTTAAAGCAATTAAAAAAGTGCCATCAGATGCTCGATTATTAATTACTCACCAGTCTTTGCCTTTAGCAGAGATCCTCAGACAAATGAACATTTACAGTAATAATCAGATGGCACAGATATTAGCCGATTTAGCTGGTGGGGCAAATAAAGTTGCTCAAGCTGCTGCCGATATAGCTGGCTTTCCCAGCACAGAAATTCACTTAGTTAATGGTTCAGGATTAGGGGAAGAAAATCGTATTTCTCCTCGCGCTATCTGCCAAATGCTAATGACTACTGATCGACTGCTTGAAGAATATTCTTTTAGTGCAACAGACTTATTTCCTACCGCAGGCAAAGATACTGTTGGCACAGTGAAGAATCGAGGCTTACCTCCTGGTACAACTATCAAAACGGGTACGCTGGATAATGTTAGTGCTTTAGCTGGTGTTATGCCTACGGGCGATCGCGGTAAGGTTTACTTCACTATCATAAATTATGGTCGTCAGGTGGAGTATTTTCGCCAACAACAGGATAAGTTATTAAACCAGTTAGTTCAGATATGGGAATTAACACCTAATAGTTTTAGTTTGGCGCAACAAAAAAACTGGTATTTAGGCGATCCACAGCGAAATCAGACTCAGTAATTAAATCAGCGTATAAATGTTAAGACAATTTATTTAATTGTTATACCAAATTAAATAAATTGTCTTACACATAGATCGTCAGGGCGAATTGCCATTCGCCCCTACAAAAATGATTTGTCATATTTTAAATTTAAAATGGTATTACTTGCTACTTGCTACTTATTATTTTCTGATTTTACGGCGGTGTACCGTTGACTTAACCGTATCTTGCTTAAATAGAAACCCTTACAAGCTTTGCCTCTATCTACATTTTTAGGTATTCTCCGTCTTGATTTCTCTTGCTGTCAAAGAGATTACTGACAAATTTAATAGGTAACGTTAATTTTTGAGATCGATTTGGGAACAATAGTAGTGTAAACCCTGAAATATTTTTTAAAAGCCGATGAACGTAGTCAGAGTTTTTACTATCGCTAATAATGGTTTCCAAGAAGTCATGCGCGATCGCATTCTCTATTTTATTGGTTTCTTTACTTTGCTCTTGCTGCTTGCCCAACGAATAATTCCTGAGATTGCTGCGGGGACTCATGAGAAAATTCTTTTAGACTTTGGTATTGGTGCGATCGCTATTTTAAGCGTGATTGTGGCAATTTTTGTAGGTACGGCTTTAATCAACAAGGAAATAGAAAAGCGTACTTTGCTGATGTTAATCCCTAAGCCGATTAGTCGCGCCGAACTTATATTAGGTAAGCATTTAGGGCTAACTGCGGTACTTGCAGTAATGATTATAATTATGATGGGTATCTATTTAGCCATGCTCAGTTTTTCAGATATTAGCTACCCTACAGGTGCATTGATTACGGCGGGGGCTTATCTGCTTTTAGAATTATCTTTAATTGTGGCTGTAGCCATCTTGTTTGGCGTATTTACCAGTTCAATATTAGCTACCCTGCTGAGTTTTGGTGTCTATTTAATGGGACACTTTAGCGAAGACTTAGTAGAACTAGGTAAACTTAGCAAAAATGCCAGTATCGAAAGTTTAACTACCAGTCTGTATCTAGTGTTACCTAATCTTTCACGGCTAGATTTAAAGAATGAAGCAGTATATGGTTTGCTCCCTAGTTCTACCGAACTTTTAAATCATGCTTTATATGGTTTGCTGTATACAGCTTTACTATTGACTATTTCAATGATGATTTTTGCTCAAAAAGAATTTTAACGACTTTTGTTTTGATTCAATTTTTGTTCGCGGATAAATTATTCCTAATACCTTAATCATAAAAATTCTTTGACACTAATGAATTGAGTAACTAACACAATCGCTTTTGCTTCTGAATCCGAAAGATAAAAAGCTTTTGACTACTACAAAAATTGCTGCAACAATAATACTTAAAAATTTATCGAGAAACATTGAGCAAAGGTTTATCTCAAATTGCGATCGTGATTATAATTTTGACGGTATTATAAGAGCAAAACCATCCAATATACATTAAGCCCTTACAAAGCATTAATTAATATGTCCGATAGTTCTGGGTCTATTTTACAACTACAAACAAAAATAACAGCACTCAGCAACGTGAATCTTCTTATTGCTACTGCTAACCCTGCTGATTTTCACGATATTACAGCTTCTCTGTATGCAGCCAAAATTGATTTTAGCTATGATATTGTCGCTATAAATGAATTAGATACTAATCTACCTTATGGGCAATATAGTGCCGTTATTTATAATTATGCTCAGGCTACAAATGAGGATGTTGCTGATGCTTTAGTCGAGAATCTTCAGTGGTGGCGTTATTTATATCCAGATGCACCTTTGATTTTAATCACTGATTATTTAGGTGATGAGCGAGCAGTAGAATTAATTCAGTCTGGTGTTAGTGGTTATGTACTAAAACAAAAGCTGTATAAATTACCTAATATCCTGGCAAAAACTCTATCTGATTGTGTCAAGCAACAAAATATTGCTAATCGACAACAAAATCTAATTAAACAGCAGCAAAAGAAGATCCAGCAGCTAGAAACAGAAAGACAAAGCTGGCTGGATCGAGAACAGCTAAACCAGGAACGTATTGCCCATCTAAATCATGAATTATGTAATCCTATTTCCTCTATATTGGGCTTTGCAGGAATGCTCAAGGAGCAATATTATGGGACTCTCAACTGTAAGCAGATGCAGTATGTTAGTGCCTTGCTTAGTGTAGGCGAATATATGCTAGATCTGGTCAATAATTATCTTGACCTAGTTAAAATTGATGCCAACAAGCAAATATTAGACATAGAAAAGCTTGCCGTAGCAGAAATTTGTCAGGCATCTTTATTTATAGTTGCCGAAAAAGCCAAACAAAAAGGATTGGATTTAATTTTTAATTTAGAAGATAATACTGACTTTTGCACCGCCGATTCTGTTCGTCTCAAGCAAATTTTGGTCAACTTACTTAGTAATGCCATCAAATTTACCGATCGCGGCTCAGTAACTCTAGAAGTCAAGCTGAAAGCAAATTGGCTGCATTTTTCAGTAATTGATACGGGAATGGGTATTTCGCCTCAAAACCTGACTAAACTATTTCAGCCTTTTCCGCAAATTACTAATCACCATGAAAGCACTGGTTTAGGCTTGACAGTCTCGAAAAAAATAGCCCAGCTTCACCAAGGGGATATTACAGTAACTTCTGGCTTGGGTAAAGGTAGTTGTTTTACGCTTTGCATACCTCAGTATCAGTGAACAATGAACAATAAACAATGAATACAGAAATTTTTTTTGCTTATATAACTTCTGCGATCGAGATTAGCTACCATAAAAGTAGTAAGCAATGGATAGTTAGTTTTAATGAGTGAGCAGAAATTAGAACAGTTGAAAAGTTTATTTCAGGGCATGGAAAAGGCTTTGATAGCCTATTCTGGAGGAGTTGATAGTACTCTAGTTGCTAAATTGGCTTACGATGTTTTAGGCGATCGCGCTTTGGCTGTAACTGCCGTATCCCCTTCATTACTTCCTGAAGAATTGATTGATGCTCAAACCCAAGCAGCACAGATTGGCATCAAACACGAGCTAGTGGAAACTCATGAAATGGATAATCCCGACTATACTTCTAACCCCATTAACCGTTGTTATTTTTGTAAAAGTGAACTTCACGACACTTTAAAGCCTCTGGCTCTCAAGCGTGGCTATCCTTATGTTGTAGATGGAGTTAATGCCGATGATTTGCAAGACTATCGCCCTGGAATCCAAGCAGCAACAGAAAGAGGAGCGCGATCGCCTTTGGCTGAAGTCGGCGTTAACAAACCCGAAGTGAGAGAAATTTCTCGTAGTCTGGGGTTAGCCTGGTGGGACAAACCCGCTCAACCCTGTCTTAGCTCTCGTTTTCCCTATGGTGAAGCTATTACCGTTACTAAGCTGCAACGGGTGGGAAGAGCCGAAATTTATCTGCGTCAATTGGGCTATCAAAATTTGCGAGTGCGATCGCAATCAGACACCGCTAAAATTGAACTCCCCGCAGCAGAAATTACTCAGTTTGTGCAACGGGTTGATTTGCCTCAACTAGTCAAGGCTTTTCAAGATTTAGGATTTGTTTACGTCACTCTCGATCTAGAAGGTTATCGTAGTGGAAAACTAAATTCAGTAATTAGTAATTAGGGGCGAACAGCTTTTCGCTCGTACAAAAGTTAAGAATTATGGAAATAATTATTCCCATCGCTGCGGTTTTAATTTTGTGGTTGCTGCTTACCTGGTCAATAAAAGTTTTTAAAGCCAGTATTACAACTTTCTTGGCGATCGCTGCTATCGTTTTTTTATTACAAATTGTTTTTAATATTAGTTCTGAGCAGATTTTTCAGGAATTGGTTTCTTTAGTTGAGCGTCTCAAAAAACTAATTTTAGGGAATTGATATTTTATTATTTACATAGCAGCAGCGATTTTTTAAATATGGGGTTAAGCTAGACATTTCGCTAGTTAAATTAGACTTAATTTTATATTTAAATCGTCTAGGAATTATGTCTTCTAAAAGCTTGGATAACAAAGAGCAAAAGCCCACGGTTAATACTCAGCTAAAATCTGGTATTGTTCATAAACCATTTGCCACGGGAACAATTAATATTTTCAATCCTTATCGAAGTAAGAAAAGTGGAGAAATAAACAAGCCTAAGTTATCTTTAAATGCCGAATTACAGAAGAAGACGGAGGAGACAGGAATAAACTCTATCTTCGAGCCATTCGTCCTAGAATTACCTGAAAGAGAATATCAGGATAGAGTTTGGCTAGATAGCTTACTCAGTCCCTGGGGAATTAGCGCGATCGCAATTCTCTTCTTTGCCAATTTGATTTCGGGTGCGGTTATCTGGCGCAATGCTTCTGTAGTCATCAATCCTAACCAGGCAAATTCAGCAAACTCGCGCGTTTCCTTGCGCCTGACGGCGACGCGGGGTCGCTCGTCAGTATCTACGGTAGGAAATGCCGACTTATCTGCCCAAGAATTTATGCCTTTAAATTTGAGTACATTGAGCAAAATGAAGCCGATTAAAGATACTTCAATAGAAGAATCAAAGCCCAATATTACGCCTATTAGTCCTGCTCTTGCACCTTTAAATAATATTACAAATCTTTTAGCAATTAATACTCAATATTACTACATATTAACTGAATATACAGGAGATAAATCTTTGTTTGAAGCTAGACAA
This sequence comes from Waterburya sp., assembly GCA_965218645.1. Taxonomy (GTDB): domain Bacteria; phylum Cyanobacteriota; class Cyanobacteriia; order Cyanobacteriales; family Xenococcaceae; genus Waterburya. The sequence continues at coordinate 4,194,807 of OZ244627.1, forward strand.
AAAGTCAAACAAATTTCTTTAGTTAATTTGCCTCAAGGGGTGTTTATTTATTTAGGAGCTTTTACCGACAGAGAACAAGCTGGTAGGTTTGTAGGTCAACTACAAAAAGAAAAATTTGCTGCTTATATATACCCCTTCAACTAATTTTGTTGATAGTAATTATATGACTCTATTAACTTTATTTTTTCGCCAATTAACTTACCCTAAGACAATAAAATTGATTTATATTTGTGCAAAAGATATTTTGTAATTGCTTCAATTTTTGAATTAGCAGGAAATGGAAATGTCATTCATACCATAAATCGACTGAATTTTTTATTTTAAATTATATACAAGACTGCAAATATAGTGTTTTTCAGAGTCATGAGATACACCTTGATTGTGTTTGGGAAAAGGACTAAGGGAAAAGGGAAAAATACTGTACCTCATGACTCTGAGAGTTGCTATAAATTACAGGTTGATAGTAACTGCTTCAATTTGGACAATTTCAACCTGCAAAATTTATTGTTTTTCAGGTAATAGTACATTTTCTCGAAGATCGACAGTACACTAGGATAATATGTCACACTAGAAACGTGAAAAGTAAAATCACGTTCTTAATAAATAGTTGATGGTGGGCTTAGTATCCTGGAGTCTGCCAAGCCTATACTTTTTTGTAAACGATTAAAGGATATACAAAGTCATGGGATTATTTGATCGCCTTAGCAGAGTTGTTCGATCCAATATTAACGATCTAGTCAGCAAAGCTGAAGATCCAGAAAAGGTACTGGAACAGGCAGTAATTGATATGCAGGAAGATTTGGTGCAGCTACGTCAAGCTGTTGCCAGAGCGATCGCAACTCAAAAACGCACTGAACAACAGTACAATAAAAATCAGTCAGAGGCTAATAACTGGCAGCAAAGGGCGCAGTTAGCTTTATCCAAAGGAGATGAGAATTTAGCTCGCGAAGCATTAGTCCGCAAAAAATCTTTTGCCGACACCGCTGCTACTCTAAAAACGCAGCTCGATCAGCAAAGTGGTACTGTTGGTACTCTCAAACGCAATCTAATTGCCTTAGAAAGCAAAATTTCTGAAGCAAAAACTAAAAAAGATATGCTCAAGGCAAGGGCAAATGCTGCCAAAGCCAACAAGCAGCTACAGGACTCGGTGAACAACATTGGGACTAGCAGTGCGATGGGCGCATTTGAGCGCATGGAAGAAAAGGTAATGCAGGTAGAGGCAGAATCTGAAGCCGCAGTCTCATTAGGCGGTACTGGTCTAGAGCAGCAGTTTGCAGCCTTAGAAGCTGGTAGTGGTGTTGATGATGAATTGGCAGCGATGAAAGCCCAACTGTCTGGAACTTCTGCGGAAACCCCAATATTGACACCAGCAGCCGACACACCTGCACCCCAAGATGCGGTAATTGATGCAGAATTAGATGAGTTACGTTCTCAACTCGACAAGTAAATAGCAAACAGCCTAGTAGGGGTGATTCGTGAATTTGCCCCTACACTAGAATCTAAAATTACTTTTCTTGGCTTTCAAGCAATTTACCTAGAATTAAATGAGCCTGATCGAAGTTTGGTTTAAGCTCAATTGTACGACGTAAACAGGCGATCGCTTCTTCAAATTGGCGTTGTTCGAGTAAATTCTTTGCCAAACTAAAATACTCTTCAGGTTTAACTCGATTGGGTTCTAAAGTAAATACCTCGTACCAATAAAGAGCAGCTTTTTGTTGTTCTCCCAACTTTTGATAAACTCTTGCTAAATTACGATAGCTTTTACTATATTTAGCATCAAGCTGTAACGCTTCTTGATAACAGCTAATTGCTTTGACCCACTGCTGTTTTTGAGCATACAAACTACCCAGATTATTCCAGGCAGCAGCAGAATCAGGATGTTGCATCTCTGATGCAGGGTTTTTAGCTGATATAGCTGCTAAGGCTGAAGAACTAGATTCTGCTTCAGGTAATAATCGAGGTACAGCACTTTTTGGTGATGGCGAAATTATGTGAGCTTGTGGAACATTTTTGCGTTTGCCTTTAAGTTTAGACTGAGATAACAGATTTTTAATTGGCTTATCTTTTTTAATTGAGTTTTGGCGATCGCTATTTGGACTAGCTAAGGAAATTAGCTGATGATAGTAAAATACAGCTTTTTTCCATTCTTCTAGCTCTTCTAAAATTTTTACTAGCTGTATTAGTTCTTGTTTTGCCTGGGGATTTAGCTTGATTCCCTGGATGTAAAAAACACTTGCTTCTTTAATTTTTCCTTGCTGATATAGTTCTTGGGCAAAATTAAAATATTCTTCGGCAGTTAAGATTTCAGGTTCTAAATTTACGGCTTGACAAAAATATTCTAAAGCTTGGTTTATATCCCCCAATTCCTCCCAAATTTGAGCCAAGCTACGATATGCTCCAGCTAGATTAGGATCTAAAATTACAGCCTGTTGAAAGTAGTCCAAAGCGTTCTGCCAGTTTTTTTGTTCAGCATACAAACTGCCCAAATTAGCGTATATGGCTGCTGAATTAGGATTACAGGCTAGTGCTTTAGCGTATGCTCCTAAAGCTTCAGCTTGTTTACCCTGACGTTGCAAGATGTTGCCCAAAATTTTATAGGCATCTACAGTATCAGGAGCAATTTCTAAAGCATTTTTACAGGCAATTATGGCTTTATGCCAATTTTGCTCCTGGAAATACATCCACGCTTGTTCTGAGTAAATCCGCGCAATTGACTTTTTCTGCTGTTGAGTTGGCCGATCCAATTGATTTGGTTGAGTTATCGTCAAAGATTGAGTGTCTAAATTGTGATAATTAATACTATTTTTTGAAGGCAGGGTTGAAGTACTAGAATTTGTGTTCATCGAACTCACGCATATAAAGAATTCGGCTAAGAAAGCTGGTCAATTTTATCTCAAGAAATTTTTAATCGCCATATTGACGTTGTTAAGTTGGAGTATGAGTTTAATAGTGATGCTGTTCGTAGCCATAAGCTGTAATCTATAAGCTATAAGCTTTTAAAATTAGTGAATCGATAAATTAGTTTAAATTTAATGCAATTTGCCAATCGCCTCCAAAATCTCGCTCGCAATGTATTTGCAGATATGGATCGAGCCAAAACTGAAGCTAAAAATTCAGATAGGGAAATTATTGATTTATCCTTGGGTTCATCAGATTTACCTGTAGCTGATTCAACAATCAAGGTGATTGAAGCCTCTTTAAAAGATCCTGATACTCATGGCTATCTACTTCATGCTGGCACTAAAGACTTTCGGGTTGCAGTAGCTAACTGGTATCGCCATCGTTTTAGTCTGGCTGTCGATCCTGAAACTGAGGTATTACAGCTAATTGGTTCTCAAGAAGGCACTGCACACTTACCCTTAGCAATTCTTAATCCTGGAGATATCGCTTTATTACAAGATCCTGGTTATCCTTCCCATGCTGGAGGAGTCTATTTAGCAGGAGGAGAGATTTATCCCATGCCTCTTTTAGCAGCCAATAATTTTTTACCCATTTTAGAAGACATTCCTGCTGCCACGTTAGCTAAATCGAAAATGATGGTGCTGAGTTATCCCCATAATCCCACAGCAGCGATCGCACCTCTAGCTTTTTTTGAACAAGCTGTAAGCTTTTGTCGTCAGCACAACCTAGTTCTCGTTCACGATTTTCCCTATGTCGATCTGGTATTTACCAATTCTGCTGATACTAATTCCCTTGCACCTTCAATTCTGCAAGCCGATCCTCGTAAAGATTTAAGTATAGAATTTTTTACCTTGTCTAAATCCTATAATATGGGCGGATTTCGGATTGGTTATGCCATTGGCAATAGTTCTTTAATTCAGGCTTTGAGACAAATCAAAGCCGTTGTCGATTTTAACCAATATAAGGGAATTCTTAATGGTGCGATCGCAGCTTTATCTGGTTCACAAGAGTCTGTAGGCGAAACCGTCCAAACTTTTCAACAGCGTCGAGATGTTTTTGTTCAAGCTCTCAATGAAATTGGTTGGCAGGTAGAATTACCAAAAGCCACCATGTATATTTGGGCAAAACTTCCTCAGTTTTGGCAACATAGATCCGTTGACTTCTGTACTAAATTAGTGGTTCAAACTGGCGTGGCAGTATCTCCTGGTGCAGGCTTTGGGCAAGCAGGAGAAGGATATGTGCGCTTTGCCTTGGTTAAAGATCCTGAAACTCTCCGTCAAGCAGCAGCAAAAATTGACCAATTTCTGCAAATAAGCAAATAATTATTAGACTTCTTGCACAAATCGTTGTCAACTACCTTGCTAAGAGGTAAAAGGGGAAAGGTAAAAGGGAAAAAGTATTATTCTATTATTTATGCAAGAAGTTTATTAATTACAAGCAAGTTTTCTTTTTCTGATTCTTCGTTCTTTTACCTTCTATGACTGCAATAAAAAACCAAGTCGTCGTTATGCTACAAAACTTTTATGATGCGAGATCGCAATGACTACGAAAACAAAGCGTTCATCTGGTAAGAAAACGCCTTTAATTTTGCTCATGGCGATCGCCTGCGGGATTACCATCGCCAACCTTTACTACAACCAATCCCTACTCGCGCTACTGGCAAAAGATTTTAACGTCTCAGCTAATGCAGTAGGTTTAATCCCTACTTTGACTCAAATCGGCTATGCACTAGGTATTCTGTTGCTTGTACCTTTGGGCGACCTGTGGGAGCGACGCAGACTCATTGTCATGATGATGATACTAACGTCCTTAGCCCTAGCTATTGCAGCCAACTCGCCCAACCTGACCTGGCTAATTATCGCTAGCTTTATGATTGGCGTGACCACGATTGCCGCACAGATTATCATTCCTTTTTCGACTCAGCTAGTAAAGTCTCAGGATCGGGGTAAAGCGGTGGGTATAGTGATGAGCGGAGTGTTTATTGGCATTTTGCTGGCGCGAACTGTGAGCGGATTTGTGGGCGTGAGCCTGGGGTGGCGGGCGATGTATTGGATCGCTAGCGGACTGATGCTAGCACTGTCGGTGGTGATGGCGAAAGTGTTGCCACGCAGCCAGCCCACTCTGACAATGTCTTATGGAGGGTTGATGCGATCGCTCATCCACCTGATCCGAACCGAGCCTCGACTCCAGCACGCTTCTTTAATAGGCGCGATGACGTTTGGAGCCTTTAGTGCCTTTTGGAGTACGCTTGCCTTTTTGTTGGAACAGCCACCCTACCACTACGGCAGTGACATTGTTGGGCTGTTTGGTTTGGTCGGTGTTGTCGGTGCAGTCATTGCTCCTATTGCGGGCAAAGTTGCGGACTATCGCAGCCCTCGCCTTGCAGTTGGACTGGGGCTTGTAACGACCGCTTTTTCTTTTGTTGTCTTTTGGGCGTTTGGCTATCAGCTCTGGGGATTGATAATAGGCGTAATTATACTTGATTTGGGGGTACAAGCGACCCAGATTTCTAATCAAACCAGTATTTATCAGCTGCCAACAGAAATTCACAGTCGTTTGAATGCTGTTTATATCATGCTTTACTTTGTGGGTGGCGCATTGGGATCTTTTTTAGGCAATTATGCCTGGAGCAACTTCGGTTGGAGTGGAGTTTGCGCTCTGAGCTTGGGGCTGATGGCGATCGCGGCTATTGATTATCTTCGAGGGCGAAACAGAACTCGCAAAAAGTCTTAATGACCAAGAAATTAGATCGCGAGTAAAACTTAGTTTAAAATTATGTAAACCAGCCATGAAGTTAATTTTTGCCAACCACTTACCACTTTTCACCAAATGGTCTTAAATCTAACTCAAACGTCCAGGCAGACTGTGGTTGCTGAGTTAAGAAGAATACTGACTCAGCAATATCGTCAGGACTCATAAAATAATCATCAGGTTTATCGGACATTGCTTTGCGGGTACGCTCTAAATCGACTACCCCATCAAGAATAATATAGGAAACATGAATCTTTTCAGGATCTAAATATCGTGCTAATGATTGAGCTAAACTACGTTGGGCTGCTTTAGCCGAAGCAAAGGGAGTAAAATTAGCACTGCCTTTGACTGATGCAGTCGCGCCAATAACTACAATATTGCCCCCATTAATTTTTCTCATCTGAGGAATAACTTGTTGGGCAACAATAAATAAACCTTTGGCATTGACTTCCCAAGCACGCTCAAAAGATTTCACTGTAGCATCATCAATATTAGCAAAAGCTCCAGCACCAGCGTTATAAACAACAACGGATATTGTTCCCATTTCTGACTCAATCTGCTTAAATATCTCGACTGCTTTGTCAATTTCAGTAACATCATACTGGTAAGCTTGAGAATCTGGAATTTGGGCTGCTAAACTCTCAAGATAATCAATGTTACGAGACAACATAGCGACACGATAACCTTTTACTGCAAACTTACGCGAAAAAGCTGCACCATTTCCCGCACCAACACCAACTATTACACATACAGGTTTATTCATCGTTCTTATTCTTCGCACTTTATTTTTGAATAATTTGTCAGGCTTCGTCACCAATTAAGCTAAAAACTTTAATCAGCCAAGAAACTAAACCCCGTCTACATAGAAAACCGTAGTTTTTGAATCGGAGATTAAGCTAGTCAAACAGCAGGATATAATTGCTACTTGCTACTTACGAACAGTCAACTTAAAAACTCCTGGTTTCAAACTGGATGCGGTTTATCTACCATTCGTCGTCATAATCTTCTACATTTGGTCTACCAACTTCTGGTAATTCCTCCTGAGCATTATCTATTTTTACTAATTCGCCTTCAAAGCTTTGAGTCAGGCTATCTATTGCCTGCTGTAAATGATCGTCTGTATTATCACTGTTCAAATTTTGCTCAATAGGTAAAGGATTTGCAGCTATTGTTTCTTCCAATTCAGCTAGAGGAGAAGATGACGAAACAGAATCTTTCTTTTTAGCAGACTGTAAATCACTCGTTGATAAAGAAGGTGTTGCTACAGCAATGTTTGCTTCGGGCTTGGGAGATTCTGAGTTATGGTTAAGAAAATTTTTAGCTATCGTTAAATTTACTTCAGGCTGCGGTGCTATGGATTTGTTTTCTGAAAGAGAATTACCTAAATCTGGAGCAGGTTGAGATGCTTGAAGTAGCTTATTATTTAGTGTAGCCGAATTTTGTGCGAGGCTATCTTTAGGAGTAGCAACTTCTAACTGAACCTTAACCTTACGTTGGCAAACCTGAGCAAAAGCAGCCTCAATATTAGGAACTTTACCCTGATTAAGTTTTTGTAATTTTGCAGAGCTAATGCCCACAATGGCACTTAAACCATTAAAGTCAACTAAATAACACTGTTGTTTTAAAAGCGCCTGAGTTGTAGGTGGTTGCAAACAACTCACAACCTTGCTCCAGATTTCTTTATTTTTGGCAAAATCATTGGTGACTAATTCAGGACTTAATGATGATTGCTGTGGTGTGGGTTTAACAATAGCAGGATCTGGTTCAGGAACTTTATTTGCTCCAGGATTATAAGGTACAGAAGATGTAACTTTACTTGTTGCAGTTTGTTTGCTTACCTCCTTTGGTGCTGTAGCTGAAGGCTTTATTTCTGTAATTTCTCGCAACGCAGCGGTATCAGAGCTAGTTGTGTTTTTTTGAGTATCTGTCTGCTGAGATGGAGTGCTTGCAGGATGATTAACTAAGACTTTAGTTACATCTAGAGGCTGGCTAACAATTTGATTGGCACTCGGTAATAGTCCTAATAAAGTTACTTCTAACCATAAACGAGGCTGAGTAGTATGTTTTAGCTGAGGTTCTGCTTCTTTTAAATGTTGTTGTCCACTCAAAATTACAGAAGCGTTCCAATTTGTCGCTTCAGTACACAATTGTTGCCAGCAGGTTTCAGTAACTGCCACCATATCTGGACGCTGCGGGGCAGTTTTGGCAATTAATAAGTTGAGATAGAAACTAGCAAGATTCTGCAACACAATCATGGGTTCTCGTCCTCGATCTAAAAGACTACGACACTGCTGTAATACTGCTAAAGAATCATTACCGTTAATTACCCGAAGTAATTTTAACAAATCTTGTTCGGGTACAGCCCCAACAAGATCCCATACCTTTGCCACAGAAATTTCTTCTGGCAGCAGACTTAGCTGATCTAATAGACTTTCGGCATCTCTTAAGCCACCGTTGGCAATTTGGGCAATTAAAGCGATCGCATCATCGGCGATCGCAATATTTTCTTCGCCAGCAATGTATTTAAGATGACCAATCATTTCTGGCAAAGGAATACGGCGATAATTAAATCTCTGACAACGAGAAATGATTGTGGACAAAACTCGCTGAGGATCGGTAGTAGCTAAGATAAAAACTACCCTTGGGGGTGGTTCTTCTAAAGTCTTGAGCAAGGCATTGAATGCTGCCGTACTGAGCATATGGCATTCGTCAATTGCATAAACTTTATAACGACACTGCACGGGAGCAAAGCGCGATCGCTCGATGATTTCGCGAATGTTATCAACTCCTGTGTTACTAGCAGCATCAATTTCCATCACGTCTAACGCTGAACCTTTGGCGATCGCTAAACAGGCTTCACACTCCCCACAGGGTTCAGGAGTTGGCTGATTGCTGTTTAAACAATTTAAAGATTTCGCTAAAATTCTAGCACTAGAGGTTTTACCTGTTCCTCTAGGTCCAGTAAATAAATATGCTGGAGCAATTTTTTCCTGTTTCAAAGCATTGCTGAGAGTCAAGGCGATCGTCTCTTGACCTACCAAATCTTTAAAAGTTTGTGGTCGGTACTTGTGATGAAGAGGTTCGTAAGGCATATTATATGTGGATTTTTTGTTTTCCACTAATTACTAGAAAATTATCCCTGTACAATTGAGCAATATTTAGTTGGCTCAAAGCAATGCCGTTCTGTTAAAGAACTGTTAACTTTAAATGAAATTAGTTTAGCTTCACCGCAGGGTGGTGTTAACTCTTAAAATCAGTATATTTGATCTAAGGTAATGAGTCATACGATCGGACAACTCCAACAAAACAATCAACAGCCAAACTTCAAGGCTTCGGAGACTAGCCAAGACTCGCCAAAGCCTGAAGATAAAACACCTATCTCTTCTCTGGCGGATGCTGATTATGAATTTTTATTTAATCAACTATTAGAAGGAATTGCCCATGGCTGGCACGATCGCAGAATTGTTAAATTTTTTAACCAATTAGGCGATCGCGGTAACCAAGAAGATTGGGTTGCTTGGCTAGAGCGTTTACGAACTCAAGTATTGGCTTTGCCAATTGAGTCTAAGCGTCAATTAGGAACAATGATGATTCGTCTTGGCGAACTGACTCAATCTGCCCCAGAAGTCAAACACATTGGCGCAATCTCTAACCACATTGGCAGAGAATTATTATTTGGCAATACAGAAGATGTTATTTGGGAATATGTTGGTTCTGATTTAACAGATGACGACCCTGAAATAGAAACAGAGCAAGAACTGTCTAACCGATTACCTACTGATTTTACGACACTAGGTTTATCTACTCCTAATGATGCTGAAACTAATTTAGCTTCCAATCCCACAGCCGAAGATGAGCAAGCAGTAAATGAAACATTGCCAGTCTCTCAAGCCTGGGAAACTTTTACTGATGATCGAACAGAATTAAATTTATCCCTAGAAGAAAACAATCCAACAGCAGATATTGCAGAAAGCTTAGACGAGAATGTTACATCGACTGATTCGGCTTCAACAACTTCAGACGAAGTACCTTTATCGAGGGGCGAATTTGAATTTGAATTACCTGAGTCTGAGGATTTATCTGTAGAATTAAATCCCCAAGCATCCTATCAAGAAGAGAAATCCATTACTGAGGCAAAATCAAATACATCTGAAGCTAAACCTTTAGATTTAAGCTCAACAGATTTAGCATCAATTGTCGAACCTCAGGTCGAGACTGAAGCTATTGATATACAGCAGCTAATCAGCTTAATTCAAAAAGACAAAGAATTGGCACAGCAAATATCTCAAAAACTAAATATTTCTCCTGTAAAGTTAGACAACTTAACGCTAGAGCAATCCCAGACGATACAAACTGATGATTTAGATTCTGCTAATGTAGAGCTAATCGAAAGCTGGTTTAATTTGGGACTAAAGCAGGTTAGTACAGGAGAATTTACTAAAGCGATCGCCTCCTGGGAAAAGGCTTTAAAAATAAACCCCAATTTGTCAGAAGCTTGGCACAATCGCGGGAGTGCCTTGGGACGTTTAGGTGATTATGAGTCGGCGATAACGTCTTTCCAAAACTCTCTGACTATCGATCCTAACAATTACCAAGCTTGGAACGATCGCGCTCATGCTTTGTATCAACTAGAAAATTGGGCAGAAGCCATTATTAGCTGGAACAATGCTCTCAAGATCATGCCAGCCAATCATTTGTTTTGGTACAATCGCGGTTGCGGATTAGAACAACTAGAATATTGGACAGAGGCAATTGTTAGCTATGAAAAATCTTTAGAAATCAAGCCCGATTTTCAACCAGCACGTTCAAGATATATTAATCTAGTAGCAGATAATTCTCGTTCAAATTAGCTAAGATGACGGTAACCAAGTTATCGGGTACACTTTATTATCCGTAAGATGTACTTTCATCTTCAGAACTAATCATTAGATATTTATATTCTAGCTAGCTATGACTGAATTATCAAACAGTACAATGGAAGAAACCAGAATATCAAGTGCGGAAAGAGTTCCTCAATTAAGAGATTTAATTGATACTCTGAGAATCGCCGAAGAAATAGCTAGCAAAGGTTATCTCATCAGCAGTTCCGAGCTTGCAGACTTAATGGATATCAATGCCAGTGCTGTAACTAGCAGAGGCGATCATTGGTCATGGCGCAATTGGGTTGTATCTAGAGTCAGACGAGAAGGAAATCAAATTTTGTGGCAGTTAGAAAGGGTTGATTAATAAAAAATCATGACTTCATCCATACCTAATAATGAACAGCTTATAGTTCGTCCTCTTCAATATCGTGACGTGGATGCAATTAATGCTTTGGTAAGCGAATGTGTTGCCAAAGAAACTTCCAAGCGTCTTATAACTATCGATAGAGAATTAGAACAAGTAGGTTCTTGGTACGGACTAAAAAGGTTTTTGAGTCTTTTACCTCGTTCTTATTATCATGGTTGGCGAGTATATGTAGCTCAACATCTAGAAGAAGTTCTAGGTTTAATTCAGGTTGCTTCTCTCAACAGCACTCGTAGTACTTGGAGAGTAGAAAGGGTATTGCTCAATAGCAACTCGTCTGAAGTGGAGTTACTCAAAACCCAAAAAGAAATTGGTTCGCAGTTATTGCGTCACTGTCTGCAAAATATTTGGGAAGCAAGGACATGGATGCTAGAGGTAAACGTGAATGAAAAAAATCATTTAGCTCTTTATCGAGAAAATGGTTTTCAGCCTTTAGCTCAAATGACGTACTGGCAAATATCAGCCGAATTAATCACTCAATTAGCACAGCAAAATCCAGACTTACCCAATTTTCTGCCTATAAGTAATGCGGATGCACCATTACTTTATCAGCTAGATTGTGTTTCTATGCCTCCCTTGCTACGGCAAGTTTTTGACCGCCATGCAGAAGATTTTAAAAGCAGCATAGTTCAGAATGCAGTTAGTCAGATTCGACATTGGCTCAACGGCACCGATGTAGTTAGTGGGTATGTTTTTGAACCACAACGCAAAGCAGCAATTGGCTACTTTCGACTAGAATCTTCTAAAGATGGTTCTCGTCCTCATCGGGCGCAGTTAACCGTCAACCCTGCCTATACATGGCTGTATCCGAAGCTGACGGCGCAGATGGCACAGATAGTGCAGAAATCCGTGGAGCGTAAACAGGGTTTGGCACCTGAAACCCAGTTTTATGCTCAACCATTAGAAATAGTCTCTGCTGACTATCAACCAGAAAGAGAAGAATACTTTAATAAAATAGGCGCAACTTCTGTCGAGCATACTTTATTGATGTCTCGCTCAGTGTGGCACAAAATCAAAGAAGCCAAGCCTTTAGAAGGGTTGCAGCTATCAGACGTGCTTCAAGGATTAAAACCCGCTCGCGCTCCTATTCCTTCGCGTATATCTTGGTTAAAGTCTGTTTCTAGTTCCTATCAAAATATTGTTAGACAGAAAAACATTTTTTCTTCCAAGTCTGTCAAATTTAATCCTTCTGAGAAGAAAAGTTCTGGAGAATCTTTCAAACCCCCCAGCGGTGGATTAATTTAACATATCATCACCAAATTAGATTGGGAAAAGCATTTTAAACATTAAGTTTGTCGTTCGTAGTTTGAAGGAGGAAGCCTGCGTCGCCGTCAGGCGCAAAGGCAAGTCTCCTTTGAAGAAGTTAATTATATTCAATCTCTACCTTAAGCGAAAATTATCGCCACTATTCCTGAAAATCAACGAACAGCACTTTTGGTTCGGATAGCTTTTGATATTCAGACGCTTTAGATTCTATTTGTTTTAGCTGTCCCAAGGCGCGGCTACAGGGAAAACCATAAGCCTCTTTTACGCGATCGCTGGCAATATTAAGGGCAGTACGGGATTTAGCGACAAACTCTGTTAATTGGTATTCTTCTCCTGGAGTAAAGTATTGTTTTACCACCAAAGAAGGAGAGTAACAGCTTTGCTGTGTACCGTCTGGCCATTGTATTTGAAAGTTGATTTCAGGCATGGTTTTTAAGGGATGAGGAAAGAAATTAATTATCTTGTATTTGTAATAGTTTTGAGTAATGCTTTAGGTGCATTTGGGCTGATTTTTGCCAGGAGTATTGAGAGGGGATATCTGCGCTGTTTTCGATTAGTTTTTGAGCGAGGTTTTTATTTAAAATATTAAGCATGGCGATCGCGATATTTTTACTTGAGTTGGGATCTACAAGTAAGGCTGATTTATCGTCAAGAAATTCAGTGAAGGGAGGAATATTAGAGGTAATTATGGGTAGTCTAGAGGCGATCGCTTCAAGTAACACCAGTCCCCAGCCTTCTTTAACAGAGGGAAAGACAAAGACATCAGCACAGCGATATAAAACTGGGATATTTTCATCTGCCATGACTCCAGGTAAAATTAAAGACTCTGCGATCTTAATATTATTTTGTTTTGCAAAGTTGAAAAACTTGAGGCGATAAGGTTCATAATCAAATAGAGTTTCCCCTCCAGCAATAATTAGCTGTGCTTGGGGATGAATTTTTAACACCTCAAGAAAAGCCTCTAGCAGCTTTAAAGAATTTTTACGAGGTTCAATTCCGCCTATGGTTAGATAAACAGGATTGCCTTTAATTCCTAGCTGCTGTTTTAATTCTGCCTCTTTACTATTCATCTGGCTAGAAAATCGTTGAGTATCAACGCCATTAATAACTACTGATGTGTCTATTTGATACTGCTGCTGTAATTGCTGCTGCCAATACTTAGAAACACACAAACATAAATCTGGTTCTAAAATAGAGCGATCGTGACACGCCTGTAAATAAGGACTATTAAACTTATCGATATGGTGTACGGTACGAATAAAATGAGGAATAGTTCCTCTGTCTCGTAAGACTTTCAAAGCATTAGCACTAATACAGTCTTGGGAATGATAAATATCGTATTTTTCAGATTCTAGACTTAAATAAGCAATAAATTCTTGTATTCTTTGTTTGATTAGTTCGTCTACAGGATCTAAATCTCGATCTTCTATTTCACCTTTGAAACAGTCTTGTTTTCTCAACAATAACTGCTTGTCGGCTACAGGTTTAGTAGGGACTAATTTACTGGGACAATCTAAAGGACGATGAAAGCCAATATTATCTTTATTTAAAGCATAAATGCAAACTTGACGTCCTTGTGCTTGTAGTGCCTCTCCTAATTCTGAAGTATGAATTACACTACCTCTAGGTTTGGTAGAATAGGTAAATAAGGCAATTTTCATAATGATTTTAAAATAATTTTAAGTAAAATTTTTGATTTCCATCGCGATCGCATTTAAATTAAAACCAAATTCTACAAAAAAGCAAATTATTAATCTTTAAATTTAACCATGAAATCTTTAGACGGACCTCAAAGTTTGCCATTTGTGCAGTTAATGAACTGGGTTTTTCGACCTCTTGATTTTTTGGAAGAATGCAACCAAAAGTATGGAGATACATTTAGTTTAAACTTAATGGGCTTGCCACCTTTTACCGTAGTCAGCGATCCTCAAGGAATTGAAGAAATCTTGAGCGTAGATGCCAAAAAGTTTGATGTGGGACGTACTAATAATTTAGCTGCTAGTTTGCTGGGGGATAACTCTTTGGTGTTGCTAGACGGTTTCCAGCATCGCCGACAGCGCAAGTTGATGATGCCTCCTTTTCATGGCGAAAAGGTTAAGTCTTACGCAGAAACTATTTGTCAAATTACTGACAAAGTAGCAAATCGATGGCAAGAGAAATCAACTTTTGTGGCTCAAAAGGCAATGCAGGATATTACCTTAGAAACGATTCTACACGTTGTTTTTGGGCTAAGTGAAGGGGAACGTTACCAGCAAATAAAACCTCCGCTAATTGAGCTATTAGACTTAACTGGTTCTCCGATCAAGGCTAGCGTTATCTTTTTACCTTTTTTACAACAGGATTTAGGTGAGTGGAGTCCTTGGGGTAAGGTAGTGCGACGTAAACGCAAAATTTACGAGCTATTACAAGAGGAAATTGACGAAAGACGAGCTAATCCAGAATTAGCAGGTAACGACGTTCTCAGTTTAATGATGTCTGCCCGTGATGAACAAGGAGAAGGTTTAAGCAACATTGAGCTAAAAGATCAGATGATGACCTTGTTAGTAGCAGGACATGAAACTACTGCTACGGCTTTATCTTGGGCTTTGTATTGGGTTCACAAACTACCAGAAGTAAAACAAAAATTATTAGCAGAATTGGATAGTTGTGATGATATAGATTCTTTGGCAATTTCTCGCTTGCCCTATTTAACTGCTGTCTGTAATGAAACTCTTCGGATTTATCCCGTGGCATTTATTGCTTTTTTGCGGTTTGCCAAATCGCCTATTACAGTTATGGGGCATCAGTTTGACCCAGAAGAAATGCTCGCACCTACTATTTACTTAACTCATCATCGAGAAGATTTATATCCTGAACCCAAACAATTCAAGCCTGAACGGTTTTTAGAGCGTCAACGTCTTGGTGAGCATTCCCTTGCGCCTGTCGGCGGCGCGGGGTCTCACCGCTATTCAACCTATGAATTTTTGCCTTTTGGTGGCGGTAATCGTCGCTGTATTGGCTATGCTTTGGCTTTATTAGAGATGAAGTTAGTTCTGGCAACAACTTTGACTAACTGGGATTTGAGCTTGAAAAGCGATCGCGCTATTCTTCCTAAGCGTCGCGGTGCTACAATTGCTCCTGATGATGGCGTTCCTCTAATTTTAAACGGCAAACGCAGTCAGATTCAAAAAAATATGGCGATCGCAAAACATACTTGAGAAGTTATCATATTTTACTTCCTTTCAAAGTAAAATTACACGATTAGAAATCAATCTATATTTGTAACTTTGAATACAGGAGAAATTTGTAACTTGCATCTCAATAGATGTATTAGCTTATCTGTTTCTAGTTCTAGTATTGTGTCTGACGACAATAATGATCTAATCAACCCGACTCGGCTGTTATTTGAGCTACAAAAAATTAATTGCCTGAATCAAAGTTTGTCTAGCTGTCTTGAACCAAAAGCGATCGCAACTAAGATAACAGAGGGTTTGGTAGATCGCTTTGACTGTTCTTTTGTACGTCTTTGGCTAGTACAAAGCGATCGCACTGCACTTACCTTAGTTGCCTCATCGGGTTTGTATACTCGTCTGAATGGTGATTTTGCTACAGTATCAATGGGTGCTTATAAAGTGGGAAAAATTGCCCAGCATTGTATTCCTTTTTTGAGTAACCAGTTAGCTCAAGAGTCTTGGGTAAAAGATCGTCAATGGGCAATTGATAACCAGATTTGTGGCTTTGCAGGTTTGCCTCTAGCCATTGCCGGTCAAGCAATTGGAGTACTAGTAGTTTTTAGTCATCAACCAATGCCAGCAGAGTTTTTAGAAGCATTGAGAATACTCTGTAGTTCGGTAGCGGTAGCTTTAAACAATGCTCAACTATATCAGCAAGAATCTAAAGCACGACTACAGCATCATAATTCAAAATTATCAATTAATACGCCTCTTTCCGAACAAATATCAAATATTTTGACTAACGTTCGTTTGATTTTAGTCGGGACGGAAAAACCCTTAAATATTTCTGGCAACTATATTTTATTAAAAACCGCAGAAATTCTTAAAACAAATAACTGTAATTACTGTCGTCTTACTTACCAAAGCGATCGCCTCGATTTAGAATCAATGTTAGTCTTAAATTCAAATCTAAAAATAGAAGCTCTTTTTACGGATATTAGTTTTGTTATTAGCAATATAGGAGGTAAATTCAATACCGATGTTTTAGACAACAATATAATTAAAATTAAATTATCTCTTCCTTACGAACAACAAGCCAAATCTAATATAAATCTCTCTGATAGAGAACAAGAAATAATTAAACTTTTGGCAAATGGAATGCGCGATCGCGAAATTGCTGAGAAATTATTTATTAGCGATCGCACTGTCAAGTTTCATATTAATAACGCGGTAACTAAACTCAATGCCAAAACCCGCATTCAAGCAGTTTACCAGGCATATTCCCAAGGATTAATCGCTTCTGCTGTTGAGAGAACATAGTAATTTTTTCTATTCATACCTTGAAAAAAATAGTTTTTATTAGAAGTTTGCCAAGAAAACAATTGCGTATTTCCTTGTACCTGTCATTTTTAACAGGTAATAATGTTCTTTTCAGCTTAACTACTTTGCATTCCTGTACCTATCGCTAGTATCGTCTATTCCGTAGCAAAATACACAGGTTTCTCTGGGACTAAACTCCTAGTCTATTAGTAAATCAGTCTTGGAGTGAATCAATGAAAAAGCACTACTCCGTAATAGTTGTGGGTGGTGGTCAAGCTGGTCTTTCGATCAGTTATTGCTTGAAGCAAAAAGGCATCGACCATATTGTCCTAGAAAAGAATCAGATTGGTTATTCTTGGCAACAAAAACGCTGGGATACCTTTTGTCTGGTGACACCTAACTGGCAATGTACTCTGCCTGGTTATCACTACCCAGGGGATGATCCTGATGGTTTCATGGAAAGAGATGCGATCGTTGAGTATATCAAAGATTATGCTAAATCTTTTGACCCACCAATTAAAGAAGGAGTAGAAGTACTTTCAGTTAAGAATAATTCTCAAGGGTTATTTGAACTAGCTACCTCTATTGGCAACCATACAGCAGATCAGGTTGTTGTCGCTACAGGTAGCTATCATCAGGCAAAAGTGCCGAGAATGGCTGAAAGGTTTACGGGCGAGGTAGTGCAACTGCATTCTTCTGAGTACAGAAACCCCAAATTATTGCCAGAAGGCGAAGTGTTGGTAGTTGGTAGTGGACAATCTGGTAGTCAGATAGCAGAAGACTTACACTTGGCAGGCAGAAAAACTCATCTCTGCGTTGGTGGCGCACCGCGATCGCCTCGCAAATATCGAGGTAAAGATGTTGTAGATTGGTTAGACCAACTAGGATATTACGATCTCAGTATTGATAAACATTCCGATCCCGAAAGCGTAAGAAACAAAACTAACCATTATCTTACTGGTCGCGATGGTGGTCATGAAATAGATTTAAGACAGTTTGCTAAAGAGGGAATGCAGCTATATGGTTCACTCAAAGATATTCACGGAGATAGCTTAGAATTTAAACCCAACCTAAAGCACAATCTCGATCGCGCCGATGATGTAGCCGAAAGTATTAAAAAAACTATCGATGAATACATTGTCAGAAAAGAAATAGATGCGCCTACCGAAACAGCCTATCAACCAGTTTGGCAACCAGATACGGAAGTTTTAGAACTTGACTACAAAGAAAACAACATTACTTCTGTAATTTGGTGTATTGGCTATCAAACTGACTTTAACTGGGTTAAAATTCCCGTATTTGACGGGCTAGGCTATCCTAGCCACGATCGCGGTGTCACAAGTGTTAGAGGTTTATATTTCCTTGGTCTTCCTTGGCTATATACTTGGGGTTCGGGAAGATTTTCGGGCATAGCCAGAGATGCTGAGTATCTGTCTGACTATATTGCCAACAAGATGAAATATGCCTATCCAGGTACTTTGCTGGCTGTTAACGAAGCTGCGATCGGCTCGTAGGGGCGATTCGCGAATCGCCCCTACTAACAATATTATTGATTAAAACCATTTATTTAAGGAAAACAAATCATGCCTGAAGTTACTACCCCCGCGCACAAAGCTGGCGATTTCTTTGTTGATTACGAAGAGAAAGTATTTCCCGATATCAAAGCTGAACCTGGAGAGAAAGCCTTAGTTACATTTCATACCGTGGCTTTTGAAGGATCGATTGGTTTAGTAAATCTATTACAGGCTACTCGCCTAATTCGTAAAGGTTTTGATACTTCGGTGTTGCTATATGGTCCTGGGGTGACGTTAGGAATACAGCGAGGCTTTCCTAAGATCGGTGATGAATCTTTTCCTGGACATCAGGCAATGAACAACCAGCTAATTAAAATTATGGAAGAGGGTGCAAAAGTCTATGCCTGTCGCTTTGCCCTGCAAGCATTATATGGACATGGCGAACCTTCTCTAATTCCTGGCATTACCCCCATCAATCCTCTAGATGTATTAGACATTGTTCTGATGCACCGTAAAGATGGCTCATTTATTCTTGATACTTGGACGATGTAATCAAGTAATAAGTAATAAGTTTTTTTTCTTCCTCATCTTCATCTCTTAAAAGTTATGGACTATTCCCGCACAATCAAAGCTGCTGCTGTGCAGATATCGCCCGTATTGTATAGCAGAGAAAAGACTACTGAGAAAGTACTAAAGGCGATCGCCGATGCAGCCAAAGAAGGGGTACAGTTAATTGTTTTTCCTGAAACTTTTATTCCCTACTACCCTTATTTCTCTTTTATTCAGCCACCAGTATTGATGGGAAAAGAACACATGAGGCTATATGAGGAGGCGGTAGAAGTTCCTAGTCCTATTACCGAGGCAGTGAGTAAAGCAGCTAAAGCTAACTCGATGGTAGTTGTTTTGGGGGTTAACGAACGAGATGGGGGTTCGTTATACAACACCCAGTTAATCTTTGACGGGGATGGAAGTTTATTGCTTAAGCGACGCAAGATTACCCCTACATATCATGAACGCATGGTTTGGGGACAGGGAGACGGATCGGGATTACAGGTGTTAGATACTGCCGTGGGTAAATTGGGTGCTTTAGCCTGTTGGGAACACTATAATCCCCTGGCTAGATATAGCCTAATGGCACAGCAGGAACAAATACACTGCGCTCAGTTTCCTGGTTCGATGGTGGGACAAATATTTGCCGATCAAACAGAGGTGACAATCAAACATCATGCTTTAGAGGCTGGTTGTTTTGTGGTTAATTCTACTGGCTGGCTAAGTCCTGAACAAGTGGCACAGATCTGTCCTGATGAGAATCTTCAACGGGTTTTAACTGGTGGATGTTACACCACAATTATTTCACCCGAAGGTGTTCCCCTGTGTGAACCGATAATAGAAGGAGAAGGAATGGCGATCGCCGATCTAGATTTTTCTTTAATTACTAAACGTAAGCGGATGATGGATTCTGTAGGACATTATTCCCGTCCCGATCTCTTGCAACTCCAGATAAATCAAGACTCTCGTAATGTGTGGCAACAAACCCCCGTAAATTCTTTGAACGCCTTAGAAAAAGAACTAACTATTGATAGCAAATTACCAACTCCAGAATTACCAAAAATTAACGAACAAAAAACCTATAACTAATAATTCTACGCGCCTAAATCGTGTCGCGATCGCCATGACCAATGAGCAAAAACGCAAATTAATTACAGATCTACAGTCTCAAGGATTAAATGTTGTCAACAGTACAGGTGCAGCAGGAAGAAAAGGTGGTGCAGGACCATCGGATCACAAAGCTATAAAAATAGATGGCACAACGGTAATGATCCCCATTTACACTAGTGTTGCTGCTAAATCTGAATATACATTAGCAGAATTTCACAAAAACTCTGTCAACTATAAAAAATCTCATGTTTTAGCCAAAGCGGGACAAGGTATAGGTGTAATTCAATTTCCAAACCAGCCCAAATTTTATAGCCTCAAAACCGCCGAGGGGATTCCCTACAGTCATATTGCTTTATTGCATAGTCACAATGTTTTAGCAACAACGGTTTTACAAACCTGCATTCGCTACAGTAACCGCAACACATCCTGTCAATTTTGTGCCATCGAACAATCTCTAGCAGCAGGAAAAACGATCGCCCAAAAAACCCCCGCACAATTAGCAGAAGTGGCAGCAGCAGCAGTCAGGCTTGACGGTATAAAACAGTTAGTAATGACTACAGGCACACCCAACACCACAGATCGAGGGGCGGCATATTTAATTGAATGCGCCAAAGCAGTCAAAGCGAGAGTGGATTTACCTATTCAGGCACAATGCGAACCTCCCGATGATTTTATTTGGTTTCAACGAATGAAAGCCTGGGGGATAGATAGCCTGGGAATGCACCTAGAGGTAATAGATCCGAAGGTACGCGATCGCATTATGCCAGGCAAAGCAAAAGTATCTCTAGATTATTACTTTCAAGCATTTGAGGCAGCAGTAAAAGTCTTTGGTTGGGGGCAAGTTAGTACCTATATTTTGGCAGGTTTAGGAGATAGCCTGGAAACTATTACCGATACTTGCGATCGCTTGATTCAAACAGGAGTCTATCCCTTTGTTGTTCCCTTTGTTCCTATAACAGGTACACCCTTAGCCAACCACCAACCCCCCAGCAGCGAATTTATGTATGCAATCTACGAACAGGTAGGTGCAATGTTAAATCATGCAGGTATGTCCTCCCAAGATATCAAAGCAGGCTGTGCCAAGTGTGGTGCTTGTTCTGCACTTTCTACCTTTGAAAATGAGCGTATTACGGATTAATTTATATTATTAATTACCAATGAAACAAAACTATCAATTTAAACTAGCTTTATCTCCAAGCCATATAGAAGCTTACTTTCTACTGAGACAACAAATATTTTGCCAAGAACAAGGTATCTTTCAAATTAGCGATCGCGATCGATATGACTCAGTTGCTTATCCTATTATTGCAATTAATCAAGATAACAAGGTTGTCGGGGTTGTCAGGATTTATGAAACCGAACCTAGACTTTGGTATGGAGGCAGACTTGGGGTACATCCAGATTATCGACGAGGCGGTCAGATTGGCAAAGAATTAATCAATAAAGCGGTGACTACTGCTAATGCTTGGGGCTGCGATCGCTTTTTAGCTACAGTCCAACTACCCAACGTGCGCTTTTTTCAACGTTTACACTGGAACTCAATTGAAGAAATTTCTATTCGCGATCAACCGCATCATTTGATGGAAGCAGAACTTGATTTTTATCCCCCTACAAATCAAACTCGCCCCAGTTTACCAATGCAGCTACAGCAATTATCTGTTAGCTAACTAGTCCAGCAAAAAAGTTTTGATAGATTGACGAGGTATGGGAAATTAGGGAACAATGATACAGATAAACTTTACCCACCAAACCTAACAGGGCAATCATCAACCATTACCCTGCTAAATTTCTCGAAGCTTTTAGCCTGTAACTATTGAAGAACAAATACCTGTGCCTCATATTCAGGTAAATCGATTATAATCTGACCATTGCCAGCTTCGATGTCATAATTACTAGTCCATTCATGCCAAGTACCATCAGCAGGAAAGTTAGGAATCTTATAATCAGCTAAGAATTGTTCGCTAAAGTTGACTACCACTACTATACGAGAGCCTTCATCATTCCAGCGAGTATAGGCCATTACCTTTGATTCAGGATCTTCATAAAAGAAATCAATATTTTCTGTGTATAGTGCATAATTATTTTTCCGTAGATCGATCAAACCTTTATAGTGAGCAAAAAGATGCTGATTTCGATCTCCTGCCAATAGCGTCCAATCGATTTTGCTGGATTCTTGGTTTAGTGGCTGATAGTCGCCAAACTCTTCACCCATCCAAACCATCGGAATACCAACTGCGGTCATTAATAAAATCGCACCCAGTTTGACTCGCTTGAAGGCAGCCTCGTCTACAATATCTCGATTGCCCAACTCAACCATTAATCTTGTTTGGTCATGATTACTAAGATAGTTGACTACGTTTGTTGCTCCCAAAAAACCTTTGCGTTTGCAGTCAAGCACGTCTTTTAATTCTTCTGGATCGTAGCGATCGCCACAAAGATGAGCAACTACGTTAGCATAGAAGCTATAGTGCCAACAGCTATCCATCGGTCCATCAACATTAGTAATTGCTGCTTTTTCAGGAATGTGTTCGGCGACATTAAAAAAGGGCTTCATTCCGCCATATTCTTTAGTGCGATCGACAATCCAGTGCATGAAATCGTAGTTAGCGATTTGCTTGGCTGCATCATAGCGAATGCCGTCAATATGATATTCACTGATCCAAAAATTTACATTTTCACCAATAAATTTCCAGGCTGGTTTAACATCTAGATTCTCATCGTACATTTCGTAATTAAATTCTGGTCCCCAGCTATTGTCAGGGTCGGTTGGGTCATGATGAAACCAGTAGTCGTGGTCTATTTGAGTCAAAGGACAGTCGGTATTAGCATGATTGTAAATTCCATCCAAAAATACCCGAATTCCTCTGCCATGACATTCATCAATCAAGTGCTTTAATTCGTTGGTAGTGCCGTAATTAGATTCGGCTGCAAAAAAATGTTGAGGACTATAACCCCAGCTATAAGTACCTGGGTTTTCTTTAACGGGCATCAATTCAATGGCATTAATACCCAAATCTACTAAATAGTCTAGCTTTTCAATTACGTGCTGGTATTTTCCTCTGGCTTTGGGATCATCTTCTCCACCTGAAAAGTCGCCGACATGGAGTTCATAAATAACTAATTGATTATCCGCAGGTAGTGGTTTATCGTCATGCTGCCAGACATAGGTATCAACGATTTTTGCACCATCTTTAATAGTTATTGTCCCGTTTTGGCTTTCTGGAGCAATATCTACCGCATAAGGATCGATTATTTCTACCCATTCATTTTTTTCTAAAAACCAGCTTAGGGAACGAACGCGATACTTGTATTCGTATTTCCCATCTTCCAATTCCACTTTAGTTTTAAAATAACCATCGTCACCCTTGGACATTGCCACAGGTTGCCAATCAGAAAAACAACCAATAACGGCGGCCTCTTTATTATATGGAGCAAATAACTTAAATTCTACTAAATTAGTCATAATTGTTACAGATGTCCCACAGTGATTGTAAATATCGGGACTATGGATGCAAGTATAAAAAAATTAACAATTGCCAACATCTATCAAAAGATGGATGCAAGTATAAAAAATCAACGATTGCTAACATCTATCAAGAGAATGAGTTGTTTCGCTTCCATTCAAAGTTATTAGGATTTACGCATCTGCCCCCTAAATCCCAACTCGCGCACAGTTGGGGCAGGTGGGCGAAATTAATATCGTTTTTTGTACGAGTACGACATTACTTAATCAGCAACGCCCTTTTTGTCAGAGATTACTCTGCCCTTTTAATCTCTGGGCGTTGGTCAATTCTGCCTGTGGACAATATGGTGCTTGTAGAAATCGGATACCATGTTCAATAAACCTTAAGTTACTGTACTGTTAATTTCTGCCATCTCGTAAATGTTCAAGTTTACTAATAATCGCTGGAAACAATTTCGGTCAGAGATTGCTTCACCCAATAGCAATAGAGACTATTCCGATCGTTGGTCAAAATTACCAATCGTGTATCGTGGTGCGGTAATTATTGCAATTCCGATCATTTCTATCATACCAGCGATCGCAGGCTGGATTTGGTCATATCAAGCCAAAAGTGAAGCTTATTTCGGGATTGATCGGACCGAGGAAGTAATTAGAAACAGCGATGTTTTGATGTTGGCATTAGTAGATGCCGAAACAGGAATTCGTGGCTATATCATTACCCAAAAAGCTGAATTTTTAGAGCCATACAACCAAGCAAGACCAGAAATTCCTTTGCAGTTGCAACAGCTTAAAGAATTAACTAAAGACAACCCAGAACAACAGCAGCAATTACAAAAGATCGATAAGCAAATACAAAGTCGATTAAACTTGTTAAGCCAAATCTTAGATACAGTTAAACCAGTACCAGAAGTAACAAATTTGCCACGGTTGGCTCAGCTTTTAACTAGAGGCAAGACAGAAATGGATGCAACCCGCAACTCAGTAAGTATCTTTAAAAGTAGAGAGCGACAGTTGCTTAATCTTCGTCAACAGCGTTTGGATAAAATTGGCAGAATTACCAACGTTTTGATAGGCGTAACTATATTTAGTGGACTAGTAGGTTATTGGCTAGCAACCAGATTTTATTATAAATCTGAACGTGAGTTAGCACAAAAAGCCCAGGAATTGACTGAGGCAAACCAGAGTTTAGCGACGACAAATAAACTCGTCCAAGAACGTAATCAGGAATTGAATCAATTTACTTATATAGTTTCTCACGATCTTAAGGCACCATTACGGGCAATATCTAATTTGTCTGAATGGATTGAGGAAGATATAGAAGACAAGCTAGATGAAGATACTAGCCAGAATATGGCTTTATTGCGTAATCGTGTTCAGCGTATGAATGATTTTATTGACGGATTATTAGAGTATTCCCGCGTAGGAAGAGTCAAAAGGGAAAAAAGCACGATTGATGTCCGACAACTTTTGCATGAGATTATCGATTCAATTGCTCCTCCAGCCAAATTTACGATCAATATTGATGCTCAGATGCCAGTTTTGCAAACAGAAGCTTTACCTTTACAACAAGTGTTTAGTAATCTCATTAGTAATAGCATTAAACATCATCATCGCGATGATGGCACAATTACTATTTCTGCCACAGAAAGCCAGGAATTTTATCAGTTTTCAGTAGCCGATGATGGCATAGGAATTGCTCCCGAACATCACGAAAAAATCTTTACTATCTTTCACACTATCGCTTTAAAAGATACCAAAGAAAATACTGGGATTGGCTTATCTATAGTCAAAAAAATTGTCGAAAATCAAGGGGGCAAAATTTGGCTAGAATCGGAGTTAAATAAAGGAGCAAAATTCTGTTTCACATGGAGCAAAAACAACTAATCACTTGCTTGAATTTTTGGGAAAAAAAGTTAAAGTTGATAGTTCCGTTCAGTTTTTAGTACAAATACTGCCTAGGTTTCATAAATTAATTAGTGCGTAACATTAGTTATTTATACAGCGCGATCGATGAAGTTGGATCGATAACTACAACCCTATCGGCAGTGAGATTACCCGCTGCTGCCCCTGCTGCTGCACCACCAAGAATTTCTCCTGCACCTGCATGACCGAATACTTCACCTAAAATAGTGCCACCTGCTGCACCGATACCTGCATCTC
Organism: Waterburya sp.; assembly: GCA_965218645.1. Taxonomy (GTDB): domain Bacteria; phylum Cyanobacteriota; class Cyanobacteriia; order Cyanobacteriales; family Xenococcaceae; genus Waterburya. The sequence continues at coordinate 4,220,279 of OZ244627.1, forward strand.
CAGCGATCGCACCTGCGGATGTATCGCGAGGGTCTTTGGTATCTTTGATTACTCCAGAAGAGGCATTAATGCTATAGCTATGACCATCGTAAGTTACAGCGTTAGCAACATAGCGCAATCCGCCTTCGGCTGGAACGTATTTACCTACTATAGTTGCTCCTGCGGGAACAACTACACCATCAATTTCACCTTTTTCTTTTGCTATTAGGTTATAAGAATAAGTGCGATTATTATTAAGATACAAAGTTTCTTTTTGCGCGCTTTTAGCTAACAAATCAGAACTAGAATTTTGAGCAACTAATATTTGTGACTTTTGCTGACTTAATGCTTGTTGAGGATATAATGATACCCCACCGATTATGACTGCTGCCGTTGTCATCCAAGCAGAAATTTTAAAGCTATTTTTTGTTTGATTATTATTAAACATCTTCAGATGATTGATCTTTGGCTATACTAGACCTTTAGTTATATTTTTTAGATACTAATAATTAATCTATAGAAAGTTAGATTTTAATATGGTATTTACAATTCAAACAAAGTGCGATCGCTTTAAGAAAATATCTGAAAAGTTATTGTTTTACATCTGAGATCCTGGTTTAGCCCCCCAGCCCCCAATTCTGGGGGAGAAACATAACTTTAAGTCCCCCAAACTTGGGGGATTTAGGGGGCTTTCAAGTGATAATTTATACTTCTCAGACAACCTCTAAATTAGCAGAAAATACCTACATGAAGTTAAAAGCTGCAACTAAAACTAATAGATATTAATCAAAATCACGTATTTTTCTGTATAGCTTAGGGCAAATAGGCGGGAACGCTATCTATATTAGTTATTGGACTAGATATATGGTAGCCATCGCCCAAAGTCTCAATGAGTTTGTTAAATATCGTTTGCAATACATTTCAGGTAAAGAACGAAGTCAAGCCCAGGTATTTTTAGATAGATTTTTTCAAGCTTTTGGACATCAGGGTGCGTTAGAAGCTGGTGCAGAATATGAAGTTGCCATAAAAAAGGGAAGCAACAAAGGTAAAACGGGCTTTGCCGATTTAGTCTGGAAACCCCGCGTTTTGATTGAAATGAAAAAGCAGGGGGAAGATTTAGGCAAACATTATCGTCAGGCTTTTAATTATTGGACAAGAATTGTTCCCAATCGTCCGCGCTACGTGATGCTATGTAACTTCGATCAGTTTTGGATTTACGATTTTGATAATCAAGTTGACGAACCTGTTGATGTTATTGAACTTCTGAAATTACCAGAAAGGGCATCTGCTTTTGGCTTTATGGGGTTAGAACAAAAAAACTCCATCTTCCAAAATAATCAAGTAGAGGTAACTAAAGAAACTGCTCGTAAAATGGGCGAACTATGCGAAATTCTCAAGCAACGAGGTAAAAGGGAAGGTTTTGATACTTTAGCTGCACAAAGATTGGTTTTACAGTGCGTATTGGCAATGTTCGCTGAAGATCGCGGTTTGCTACCGCCAGATATGTTTGTTGATTGCATTCAAGACTGTCTGGGGGGTAAAAGTTCTTATGATGTTTTGGGTGGTTTATTTCAGGAGATGAATCGCCCAGGAATTACTCCTGCGGGCAAGTATAAGGGCGTAGATTATTTTAATGGTGGTTTGTTCGCTACAGTTTATCCGATTGAATTAACTAAAGAAGAATTAAACTATCTCGATGCAGCAGCGAGAGAAAACTGGAAACAAGTTCGTCCTACTATCTTTGGCAATATTTTTGAAGGCACTTCAAATCAAAAAGAACGTCATGCTTACGGGATGCACTTCACTTCCGAGGCGGACATCATGAAAATTGTAAAGCCAACTATTAGCAATTATTGGGAGGCAAAAATAGATGCTGCTAATACTATTTCTGAACTAAATTCTTTACAGTTACAGTTACAAAATTATCGTGTTTTAGATCCCGCTTGTGGTTCGGGAAATTTCTTATATATGGCATATCAAGAATTAAAAGAAATTGAAAAATCTCTACTCGATAAAATAGCTTCCCGCCGTCGTTCAGAAACAGGTAAACAGCAAGTATAGATAGGTTTAGTTACCCCGTTACAGTTTTACGGCATGGATATTAATCAGTTTGCAGTGGAGTTAGCAAAAGTTACTTTAACTATTGCTAAAAAAGTTGCGATTGATCGCCTGAATTTAACTGAAAAACAATTACCCCTCGATACTTTGGATAACAATATTATCTGTAAAGATGCTTTGTTTACTCCTTGGGTGAAAGCAGACGCAATTATCGGCAACCCTCCTTTTTTAGGAGGAAAGAATATGAGAAGAGATTTAGGCGATGAATACGTTGATAAAGTATTTCAAAAATATCCTAATATCAAAGATGCCGATTTTTGCAGCTCTTGGTTCAGAATAGCTCACGATAATATTTGTGAAACAGGAAGAGTAGGTTTGGTAGGAACTAATTCAATCAGCCAAGGAAAAAGCCGTAAAGCAACTTTAGATTATGTGACCAATAAAGGTGGACATATTCATGAAGCGATTTCTAGTCAAGTTTGGTCTGGTGAAGCTAATGTTCACGTTAGTATTGTTAACTGGAGTTTTGAACAACCTGAGCAATATTTTTTAGATGATCAAGAGGTAGGTTTTATTAATTCTTCTTTGCAGCCTCAAATCGATGTTAGTCAAGCGAAAACTTTGCAAGCAAATTTAGATCAATGTTTTCAAGGAGTAAGTCCTGTGGGTAAAAATTTTATTGTTACCGAAAAGCAAGTTCAGGAATGGATTACTAAAGATTCTAAAAATAAATCAGTTTTAAAATTGTTTTCTATGGGTCATAATTTGGCTCAAAATACTAATGGTAAACCCGATAGATGGATTATTGATTTTGCTAATCTATCATTAGAGGAAGCGAGTGATTATAAATTGCTTTTTGAACATATAAAAACTTATATAAAACCAGAGCGAGATAAAAATCGTAGTGACCGTAGAAGATTAAATTGGTGGAAATTTGGTGTAAATGCTTTAAAAATGAGAAATGCGATCGCACCTTTATCGTATTATTTTACAGTACCAAGAGTTTCTAAATGGGCTATTTTTATTCCTGCACCTATCAATTGGTTGCCTGGAGATTTAAACATTGTTGTTGCGTCAGATGATTTTTATATATTAGGAATATTGACATCTAAAATTCATCGCCTCTGGGTAAAAGCACAAAGTTCTACTTTAAAAGGCGATACTCGATACACTCATAAAACTTGTTTTGAAACTTTTCCTTTTCCGCAAAATCCCTGTAAGGGCGTTTCGCGAAACGCCCCTACGGAAAAAATCCGTAATAAAACCATTGAATTGCATAAATATCGCACTGAACAAATGGAAAAGAAACAATGGGGAATTACGCAACTTTATAACCAATACTTTCATGAACCAGCCAGTAAACTTTATCAGCTACATCAACAGCTAGATAAATTAGTCATGCAGACTTATAACTTTAAAGCTGACGATAACATCTTGGAAAAACTTTTAGAATTAAATCTTGAATTAGCTGAAAAAGAGAAGCAAGGAGAAATAGTTATTGGTGCGGAGTCTCTTCAAACCGAAACCGATCAATGACTATTTTTTCTCCAGCATATTCCTGCTGCGATCGCTTCTGCTAAGATGCTAATTAAACGATACAAAGCAACTGCCACAATTTCTGCAGGAAACTGAGTATTATCTAAAAGACTAAAAGCGGTAACCTCAAATACTCCCAATCCCCCTGGTGCGCCAGGAACAACCAAACCCAACAACCAAGCAAAGCTAAAGGCACTGGTTAACTGAGGAATTTGTTGCCACGTCACAGACTGCAACGCCATAAAAGTCAGCACAAATCCAGTTGCTCTAAAAATAACAAATCCAATTTCCCCCAGAAAAGGAATAAAAGGATATCGATCTAATTTAATAACTTGGGCTGCGATGGCATCAGCTTTGTTTTTGCTACGGCTCAATCGGTGTAAGAGTTGATTGAGAATGAAGGGATGTATGCCGATTAGCACTACTACTAAGCTAACTATACTAAAGATTCTGATAGCAGATAACAAGATCTGTGAATCAACATTAATTGCAAGCCAGCTTAATTTACTAGTAACTAAATTAACAATCTTCAGGATAAATAACGAAATTGGCGAATTTATGTCCTTTGACCAAACCAATCCGCTACTGGTCCAACCAACAAATAAAGCTGCTGCTGCCATTAATAATGGCTCTAATAAAACACAAAGAGTTGCAGCCCCTCGTGAACCTCCTTTGCGCCCGACGGCGGTTATTCTGCCGTAAAAGTGCCAGATATTACCTGGGGAATATTTAGCAATATTGGTTAATAGATAAACTCTAATACCTTCTTTGATGCTTAAAGGCTGTTTGAAAATTTTGATAATCCATGTCCACACCCACGCAGACCAAACATGAGCGCAGATAGTTATGATTAATGCTGCCGTCAATATCAGCCAGCCTTGAGTATTGATTTCAACTGAAGCAACTTCTATCAAGCGATCTTTAAGTGTCTCGATCAAGAAAAATAATATACCTCCCAGAATAAACCAGCGTAGATAAGGTTTAATTTGAGCAAAAATTTGTTTCATTTAGTAAATTGTTGATTACCTATTACTTCTTACCTCAATCAACTGCCCAGTTTACGATCGATTCTCTCTAAAGCTTGATTTGCTGCTTGCCAATCTGGCTTTGAATCTACTGCTTTTTGATAGTATTCTTTAGCTGTCTGATACTGCTGTAAATATTCGGCGATCGAGCCTTTACCATACCAGGCTTCATGATAATCGGGATTAATAGCCAATGCTCGATTATAAGAATCCACAGCTTGAGTATATAGTCGGCTGGATTTTTGCACATTGCCTAATCCAATTAAGGCAGGCAAATAATCTGGTTTAACAGCTAATGCCTCTAGATAGGCTTCTAATGCCTGTTGATAATCTCCTTTTTCAAAGTATAGTTTGCCTAAATTATTCCAGGAAACAAAGCTTCTATCTGGATCTAAGGAGATCGCTTTTTGAAAATCAGCTATGGCTTTGTCTGTCTGCCCCAAACGGGTGTAGGTTTCACCACGATTGTTCCATAACCAGACATTTTCAGGAGCAATCTCAATAGCTTGATTATACGCTGCGATCGCCAAATTATATCTATCAAGATTATACAGAGTTAAAGCTTTGCAGTTCCAGAGCTGAGGACTTTGATAGTATTTCAAAGCTGTGTCACAAGTATTCAAAGCTGCTTGATAATCATCCAGTTGTCTTTGTGCCTTGGCTTTTTTTAACCAAACTTGTTCAAAATTTCTTACCTGTCTTCTAGTATTTGGTAATCTTCCCAGTCCACTATCGTAATAATCAATAGCTGCTTGATATTGATTTTTGTCTAACTTAGTATCGCCGCGATAAAACTCCAAAATTGCCGCCCTCTGACTATATTGAGTCCAGCCATATAGAATTCCAAAAAACAAAATAGGAGCAATTATAAAGTATTTATATAATTCCCTAAATCTAGATTTGTGCTTGATTTTTTTGAGGTCTTTGACTACTCGGTTTACCGATTGATACCGTTGATTTTGATCTAGATAAATCATTTTATCGAGGATTTTGGCAAAGTTAGGACTAATTCGGGCTTTTCGATGCCACAATATTTCTCCAGTGCGGGGATTTTTCTCTAAATTTTGCGGAGAAGTTCCCGTTAGTATATGAATAGCAGTCATACCTAGAGCATAGATATCGCTTGCAAAAGTAGGACTGTTGGCAATTTGCTCTGGAGGAATATAGCCAGTTTTGCTTTCAGGAGTTAAATTGATAGCTTCGTTGACTAAATTAAAATCAACCAAAGTAATTTTATTATCCTTGTGCCGTCTGATTAGGCTAGAAGGTCTAATGTTGCCATGAATAATTTGCTGTTTATGAAATGGACGTAAAGCAGTAGCAGCATTAATTAGAATCTCAACTACCTCAGTTTCTGAAAGAATAAACTGATCCTCAATTATTTGCGCTAAATTTTTTCCCTCTACATACTCTTGAACAATATAAATTCTAGACTCATCAATAAAATATTCAACAACCTCTGGAGTTTTCTGATCATTATCAATAGCTGATAAATTACTAAAGCCAATCATTATCTCTTGATTCATTGCCGATACTGACGATTCTCTCAATTGCAGAGGTTGGAGAATTTCTAAATAATATCTAAGTTTACTTTCCTCTAGGCTATTAGCTACATAAGAATGTGTTTCTTTTCTGCCACCCAGGTATTTAGCTATCTGATATTTATTAGCGATAGTTTTACCAATCATTTCTAATGGTTGAAGATCGCACAATACTTCTTTGGCACTGTTGTAACGCTGTGAGGAGTTACCAGCAGTCATGCGATTAATAATCTTCAAAAAAGCTTCACTAATGGCTATTTTTTTATTCCAGGCAGTTACGCCACTAGCTTCAGCTTCCTCCCACTCCAAGGGTGATTTATTGGTCATCCCAAAAATAACTGTTTTCCCTAAAGCAAAGATATCGCTACTATAGATTGGTTTGCCATTATTTTGCTCTGGGGGCATATACCCTGGAGTACCAATAATTTGGGTTTTAACCTGCTGTTTGCTGGTATCAAAAGCCAAGGTGCCTATTTCTTTAACTGCACCAAAATCAATCAGAATCATCTTGCCATCTTGTTTACGTCTGATTAGATTAGATGGCTTAATATCGCGATGTATTACACCTTGCTGATGAACAAACTTAAGTGTTTCTAAAACATCAAACAAAAATTGAATTGCCTGAACTTCATTTAATACCTGTTGATGGACTTCCTGCTCAAATTCTTCGCCTTCAATAAATTCTAAAACTAGATAAAACTGTTTTTTCTCTTCAAAATGACCGATAAATCGAGGAATTTGATCGTGTTTACCTAACCACTGCAAGACCATCGCTTCTGTTGCCAACCTCTCTTTGGCACTTTCCCATACGGCAGAAGTGTTAAATCTTGGCTGTAGTTGTTTGACAGCGCACTTATGTTCACCTGCCAGTTGTTTGTCTAAAGCCAAATAAGTGGTAGCAAATCCTCCACTACCTAATTCTCTAACAATAGAAAACCTTTCTTTTAATATATCTCCTGATTTAAGAGTTTTGTAGCCATACTTAGTATTCCGTTCAGAGTTTAAGCCTTCGGATTGAGAAATAGGAATAGTGAAATCTGAATCTGACATGGCATATCTGAAACACAAGATTTTTAAATTGTAGCGAACATCGTTAAAAGATCGAACTTACTTTAGATTGCAGTTAGCTGTAGTATACAGGGAATCTTATACTTAATTTATTTGCCGTTTATAATTTGCTGTATAAAACTTAAGCTTTATACGTGTCATACTTTAATTTTCCTGCTATTTGAAAGATAAAAGCTCAGGTTAACGATAAAATTATTGTCTAGCCCCTTATACAAATCAGCTTTCATTTTAATCGCTTTTATAGTTTACTATTGCTAACTTTCTGGAATTATGACATTTCTTCGCCAATATATAGCCCCTTTAGCCGTACTAATAATTTTTCTGCTGGCTTTATTTGCAGTGAGTGCGCGTATCTTCTTACCTTCAGATATGGCTGCTCCTGCTCCAGTTGCATTAGATGATTTGAGTACCATCATGCCCCAAATACGTCTGATGTGAATTACTTCGCTCTAGTTTACTTGTTTTTAGCTTTTGAATACCGCCCTTAAAACTTATAAATCAACCTATATTAAGAGTAATTTTTGATTCACATCAAGCGTATATTTTAAAGGCATTGTTGATTTAAGGTGTGAAACTAAGAGAAATACTGTTTGTTTACAGTGCGATCGCGGGTTAAGCACATAGCCCCTTCTTTTAGCCTTCAACTATTAGCTTTTGATTCAATACTTCTAGATTGACATTTGTTTTGCAGGTTTATATTGAGTTTTGTTTATTTGTTATTGACCTCAATTAGAGATTTGTAATCAACTAACTGCCACAATTCTCGTAACTCAGTGTTTTCAATTGTTATATCCTACTTTTTTAGTATTTTTCTTCGATTATTGTCTCAAATTTATGTGCAAACCGCTGTAAATAATTTTGGCGTTGCATCCCTGCGGGATGACCTGATAATAGTAGAGAATGAAATGTCCTAATTGTCAGTCAGATAAAATTCGTAAAAATGGTCATCGGCGAGGAAAACAGAATTACCATTGTCAAGAATGCGATCGCCAGTTTATCGTTCAGTACACAAAGCGTGGATCTTCCCGATAAATTCCAGAAAATTGCGGGAAAATGTATGTTAACGGTTTAGGATTTAGAGCCAAAGAGAGAGTGACTGGAGTGAATCACAATACTGTCATCAGATGGGTTGGCAAAAGTGCAATTACCTTGCCCGATGCTCCACAAGTGGAAGAGATTCCAGAAATAACTGAGATTGATGAGCTTCAAACTTATGTTGGTAAAAAAAAACAAAATGTGGCTATGGACGACAGTTAATCACTGGAAACCAGGCATCTTGGCATGGGTATGGGGAGATCGCTCGGCTCAAACCTTTGAACCTTTATGGAAATTAATTCGGGGATGGCAATCTTTTTGGTATGTTACCGATGGTTGGCTTGTTTATCCCTGTTCGATCAATAGCTGCGACCATTTAGTCTGGAAAACATACATGACGAGGGTTGAAGGAGAAAACACCCGCTTGAGACATTATTTAGCTCGTTTAAAACGAAAGACTTACATGCGGACAAGTCCTTTGTGTTACTCCAAATGCGAAGAGATGCTTCGAGCATCAATCAAACTTCTACTTCATTATCTCCATTTCGATACCATTCCTCTGTAAAAATCATCTCGCAGAGATGCAACGCCATAATTCATTTAATCAATCGCTTTTTTGATGTTATTTTTAACGTTTTCTACACTATGCTGGACTTGAGCTTCTGCCTGTTTATCTTGTCCTTCTACCTTATCTTGGGGATTACCCGTAACTTCGCCCACTGTTTCTTGGATCTTACCTTCAACGTTTTTTGCAGTAGCTTTGATTCTATCTTCGATACTCATTATTGTGCTTCTCTCTACTATTAAAATATTGCTATTATACCAACTAAACTATTATTGGGTATCTATCAAAAGACTGATTTTTGATTAAATAAACCCCGTCCACACATAAGAGACTGTTTGTAAAAAGAAAATTTAATTTTCTTGCTGTTGGGTAGGATCGTATTTGGGATGTTTGGGGTAGTGAAGTTTCTACGCCTTTCCTCCATCTTCACCACTTCTCTATCTTTAACATTTACTTTACAAACAGTTTCTAAAACTACAGTTGAGTTTATCAAATTTAGACTTGTTTAATCGTAAATTATCCACATTAATATTTGCTGATTTATTGGTTAGTTTTTTCCAGCAATATCTTATTACTGCTTCAGATATCCCTAATCATCATCTAAGTGAACTGATTGAATATGGTAATCGAATCAAGCAAAAAATGATTCAAAACTAAAATTAATTTATAGGAACAAGACCATGAAACTATCTTCAATTATCACTTTATCAATATTAACAACTATCGGTTTTTCTTCCCCTTTATTGGCTCAAGAAAAAGTTGCTACCAATAATCAACAAGCACATAATATCGTCGAAGTTAGTCCGTCTAATTTAGTATCAGCAGCCTATCAAGGTCGTTTTACAGATCAAGGAATTCCTTCTGGTAGCAAATTTATTGGCGCAATCAAAACTAACAAATTACAACCTAGAGATTTAGTTAAAACTGCCATTTCAGCAGGTAGGCTATCAGAATCTACTCTCAACGATCAAAGTTATTTACATAGTGTAAGAACTCTCGCTGATCATTTAGATACAAACTAGCCATTATGTTAATACTTTCTAACTTTCAGTTGAGATTGACATTCTGAACAAAAACAATAGTAGTAGTTAGTCAAGGCTGAACGTTCTTCTTAAAATTAAATCTTAAGTTAAAAGCCCTAACAAATAAGTTTGGGGCTTTTAGCTTAGATGCAGTTCCAAGTTTTTAGGTAAATGGCAAATAAATAGTTTGATAAGGGGTAGTTTATAATCCATCGATTCAAATACTACAGTGTGGTGTGGACAGAAATATAATCAACGGTCTTTAATTCTGATGCCATATTATCGATCCACACTAAGTAGTTTTAAATTTATCCACCGCAGGTAAACACCATGCCTATTAACTGATGAGTTAGAGGCAAGGTATCAATAATCATTGCCACGCACAACAGCATCATGTAGAAGATGGAATACTTAAACATTCCCCGGGCTAATTGATTGCTAGTTGGATCTTGTTTTAATTCCCAAGCCTTGTAGATAAACTTGTAGCCGAGATAAGTTGCGATCGCGCCATAAACAATACCCAAATTACCCACAGGATACATTAACAATAGGCTACAGGGAACTACCAACAAAGTATAAACCCAGATTTGCTTAACAGTTTCTGCTTCACCTTTGACTACAGGCAACATTGGTATTCCTACTTCGGCATAGTCTTCTTTGAGCATCAGTGCCAAAGCCCAAAAATGGGGAGGTGTCCACAGAAAGATAATGCCAAACAATAGCCAAGGAATAAAGCCTAAACTGCCTGTGACCGCAGCCCAACCAACTAAAGGTGGAATTGACCCCGCAGCACCACCAATGACAATGTTTTGAGTCGTGTGTCGCTTTAGCCAATGGGTATAAATGAGCATATAAAAGATAATGCCAGACATTGCTAATAATGCTGCCAATAAATTAGCAAATAAAGTTAGCAAAGAAAATGAAAGTATGCCCAATACGGCAGCAAAAATTAAAGCGTGACGAGGTTGGACTTTACCTGAAGGAATCGGACGCTTTCGTGTCCGAGTCATGGTGTAATCAATATCTTGGTCGTAGATGCAGTTGAGTACTTGAGCCGAAGCTGCTGCTAATGTACCCCCTGATAAAGTAACTAATAGTAAAATTGGGTCTACTCTGCCCTCAGAAGCAATCCACATTGATGCAGCCGTAGTGATTAGCAGCAAGGGAATGATACGGGGTTTAGTTAGCTGATAATAGCTTTTGACCACTTCAGCTAAATTTTGATTTTGGCGGGCTAGACTTGTCCCTGTCATTATGATTTTTCCTTTAATTTATTGTGATTATGTGTAAAGTATTTTTGATTTTATTGAGCGATCGCCTGTTCTCTTTTGTCCCGTATAGCTAGCACCGTGAAAGCTACTAATACTCCGAGCAAGCTTGCACCTACTGCCTGATGAGTAACTGTTAAAGGCTCAACCTGAAGGTGCAGTTTAAAAGTAGCAAAGCCCAGTAAAATTTGCAGACTGACTATGGCTGCTGCTGCGTTGGCTAGTATGCGTAAACTTCTATGTAAACCAGGAGTTCTTCTAGCAAACCAAACTAAGGCAACTGTTGCCAAAGTAGGTGGCACAACTCCCAAAATATGGGCATTCATGATATTACACAGTTGAGAACCTCCAAAACACTGATGCAATGCCCAACGGGAGCCGACTAAACCCCCTAAAATACTTTGTAGATAAATTAAAACTGCTGCGCTCAAGCCTAACCAACTTAGTTTTCCTGCGGTTTTTGTTCCCTGGTAAGGTAGCAGGGCAGTTCCCATAATAATTAGGGTTGTAAAGAATAATAGTGCTGTGCCTAAATGTGCTGTAACAATATCAAAGCGTAGTAGCTGAGTAACTGTAAGTCCGCCTAAAATACCCTGGAAAACAATCAGAAATAGGGCAAAGGTAGCAGCCCAAGGCAGCCATTTTGGCAACAGGCGACGATACCACCAGGATAAACCAGATAAGGCGATCGCACTAATTCCAATCAAAGCAGCATCTAAACGATGAAACCACTCTAGAAACACCTGGAGGTTCATCTGCCTAGTTGGCACAAGCTGACCATAACATAAAGGCCAGTCTGGACAAGCTAACCCCGCGTTCATAACTCTGGTGGCACTACCTACAGCCATCAAAAGTAGGGTGGCGATCGCAATTTTCCAAACTAAACGGCGAATCCAGATTTGGGGTTGAGGAAGTTCTTCTCTGTTGCTGGTTTGTGGTTGAAAAGTTGATTCTGTCATAGCACACTTGACTAATTAAATGGAAGAAAACTTTGCTAAATTTATAATACTGTTCGCTTGAATTTCAAACTATAAAGCTATTATTCTTTCTTGGGTTTTGTCTTACTTTCCTCTACTAATACTCTAACGACCTTTTTCTGATAGCTCGATCATTTTAGATATTCTTCAGATTAAGTTAGCAAATTCTCTGATACAGGCCTTGCTTTATAAAGAAAAAATAAAATTTGACTGACAACAGCAATCTTATAGACTAACTCCATTGTCATGGATCTAATAGATCCCAAATAAAAGCTAAAGAATTAAGTCCAATAGTAGAAACTTGAGCTTTATATTTGCCTATCCTCTGGCAATTTGGTCTAACCTAATAGTAGACAAAAGAATATTTTGTAGCTGAAATTTTAGTATTATTTCCATCAACAATTTCTATCCATAAGTCGTAAATTATAAATAAGTCAGATCCTCAGAAGACGATCGCCTAGCACTCATTTTTTGAAAACACTACCTAAAATCTATAAACGTGAATATTCCTGGTAACATAATCACTCTCATCGCTGGAATTACGATGACTTTAATTAGTCTGTGGTACGGACAAAATCATGGGCTTCTTCCTACAGCAGCATCTAACGATGCAGGAGATGTAGATGAACTATTTAATTTCATGATGACCATTGCTACTGGTTTATTTCTTCTGGTAGAAGGAGTATTGGTCTACTCCTTGTTTAAATTCCGTCGTCAAAAAGGCGACACCACTGATGGACCACCTATAGAGGGCAATGTACCTCTAGAGATTGTCTGGACTGCCATACCTACAGTAATTGTCTTTATCTTATCCATTTACAGTTTTGAAATATACAACCGTATGGGGGGATTAGATCCTATGGCAGCAGGAGATTCTGGACCTCAGTTAGCTCATGCTCATCATCATTCACAGTTAGTAGCATTAAACCCCGACCGACAAAACATAGCTTTAGGTTTGGGCGTTTCTCCTGACTCCGATCAAGGTATAGACCCTCTAGAAGTAAAGGTTAATGGTATTCAGTACGCCTGGATATTTACCTATCCAGAAAGTGGCGTAATTTCAGGAGAAATACACGTTCCTGTTGATCGCCCTGTAGCTTTGAACATGACGGCAGGGGACGTAATTCATGCCTTTTGGCTGCCTGAATTTAGAATCAAGCAGGACGTAATTCCTGGTAGGGAAACTAAGCTGGTCTTTACACCTAATAAAGTCGGGCAATATCCTGTCGTTTGCGCTGAACTATGTGGTGCATATCATGGTGGAATGAAAACTCGGCTTTATGTAGATAGTGAAGAAGACTATCAAAAGTGGATTCAAGAAAATACTTTTGCTATGAATAATGACAGCAATGAATCCGTAGCCATGAATCCTGCACCCAATACTGATGCCAAATTTTTAGCACCCTATGCTAAAGATATTGGAGTAGACGCAAATGCTTTAGCACAGTTAAAGCCTTAGTTTTGTTGGGTTACGCTACTTAATTTAGTAATAAGTATTTTGTAATCATCAAAGCTGGACGCTAACCAGACTTACGAAAGACAAATAAAAAAGCTAATAGCTATCTAAAAAGATAAATTAGATTTCATAAATTACATACAGAATGAGTACAACACTAGAAAGAAATGTTCCGACTACAGTAGACGGACATGATGAACATCCCCAAAGAAAGTGGCAAGATTACTTTGGCTTTAGTACCGATCACAAAGTAATTGGTATTCAATATTTAACTACTGCTTTCCTTTTTTACTTTATAGGTGGCGCATTAGCTGAGGTAATGCGGACTGAACTTTCTACTCCCGACCCTGATTTTGTGCAGCCCGAATTTTATAATCAGCTTTTGACTATGCACGGAACAATTATGTTGTTTCTGTGGATTATCCCTGCGGGGGCAGCATTTGCTAATTATTTGATTCCGCTGATGATTGGGGCAGAAGATATGGCATTTCCCCGTCTTAATGCCGTGGCATTTTGGATGATTCCCCCAGGCGGTATCTTACTGCTAAGTAGCTTCTTTAACGGTGCGCCTCAAGCTGGGTGGACTTCTTATCCACCTTTGAGTTTGATAAGTGGTAAATCGGGAGAAGAGATTTGGATTCTAAGTATTTTGATCTTGGGAACATCCTCGATGTTGGGAGCAATTAATTTTGTTACCACTATCTTGCTGATGCGGATGCCCGATATGGACATTCACAGTATGCCCTTGTTTTGCTGGTCAATGTTAGCAACTTCAGGCTTAATCTTGATTGGTACTCCTGTATTAGGAGCAGCATTGATCCTGCTTTCTTTCGATCTTCTGGCAGGAACAGCATTTTTCAATCCTGCGGGGGGTGGCGATCCCATAGTTTACCAGCATATGTTCTGGTTCTATTCTCATCCTGCGGTATATATTATGATTTTGCCTTTTTTTGGCGCGATTTCTGAGATTTTGCCAGTTCATGCTCGTAAACCAGTCTTCGGTTACAGAGCGATCGCCTATTCTAGTTTGGCAATTAGCTTTTTAGGATTAATTGTTTGGGCGCACCATATGTTCTCCAGCGGTACTCCTGGTTGGCTGCGGATGTTTTTTATGGCAACCACCATGATTATTGCCGTGCCTACAGGAATTAAAGTATTTAGCTGGTGTGCAACTATTTGGGGTGGAAAACTCAGCCTTAACAGTGCCTTTATTTTTGCCGTAGGTTTTCTTTCTTCCTTTCTCATTGGTGGTTTAAGCGGAGTGATGTTAGCTGCTGTGCCGTTTGACATTCATGTCCACGATACTTATTTTATTGTGGCTCACTTCCACTATGTTCTCTTTGGCGGTTCTGTATTCGGTTTGTTTGCAGCGGTCTATCATTGGTTTCCTAAAATGACTGGGCGGATGGTTAATGAAACCCTGGGTCAAATTCACTTTGTTATGACCTTTATCGGCTTTAATATTACTTTTCTACCCATGCATCAGTTGGGTTTGCAGGGTATGAATCGTCGTATTGCCCTTTACGATCCCCAATTTCAGACTCTCAACATGGTCTGTACTATTGGGTCATATATCCTAGCGTTATCTACCTTTCCTTTTATTATCAATATTATTTGGAGTTTGTATAAAGGAGAAAAAGCTGGTCGTAACCCCTGGCGTGCTTTGACCTTGGAATGGCAAACTGCTTCTCCACCAATCATTGAAAACTTTGAAGAAGAGCCTGTTTTGTGGGCAGGACCTTATGATTATGGTGTAGACACTGAAAGTATTGACGGGGATGAAGAGGTTGAAGATATGTTAGCAGCCGTAACGGCAGAAGGCAGGTAAAAAGGATCGGGGATAAAGGATGAGGAAAGATCCAGAAGTAAAGTAATTTGCATCTTCTTCAAACCTGATTTCCTTTTCTCCTGACTAATAACTAATAACTAATAACTGTCTTAACCAACTTAATTAAAACAAAATCAGTTAATTTAATATGCAAGGTTCAACAGTAGATAATAAATCACAAATAGCGATCGCCTCAGAACAAGAGGCAGCCGAACATGGGCATCACGAACATCCCGATCATCGAATGTTTGGTCTGTACATCTTTCTAGTTTCCGATAGCATGACCTTTATCGGTTTTTTTGCTGCGTTGCTCATCTATCGAGCAATTATGCCAGTTTGGCCTCCTGAAGGTATGCCAGAACTAGAATTATTAATTCCCATTATTAATACCTCGATCCTCGTAGCCAGTAGCTTTGTGATGCACCGAGGACAAACTGCTCTTAAAAATAACGATGTAAAAGGGTTACAAACTTGGTTTGGCATCACTGCAGCTATGGGCGCAGTGTTCTTAGCTGGACAAATTTATGAGTATTCTCATGCCGAGTTTGGTTTAACCACTAATCTTTTTGCCAGTTGCTTTTATGTTTTAACTGGATTTCATGGTTTGCACGTAATGACAGGAGTATTATTAATACTTTGTGTCTTATGGCGATCGCGCGAAGAAGGACACTATTCTAGCAGTAGCCATTTTGGCGTAGAGGCAGCAGAGATTTACTGGCACTTTGTTGATGTAATTTGGTTGGTGTTATTCGTCTTGGTATATCTGATTAACTAACGCTAATAAGTTTGTTTTTGATCGCTCAAATTACTAATCATTCAGCAACGCCAAAATAAAAAATACTAAATCATTTTGGACAAAATGATTTAGTATTAGCTGACCTAGCTAACGCTAGTAAGATTTTGAGATATGTACAAATTGTCCTCATCCAATTTAAGTAAGCCAGTCAATCGGCTCTTAGCTGCTCTACCAACCGAAGATTATCAACGCCTTGCCCCCCATTTAGAACCAGTAAAGCTGACTCAAAATGAAGTTCTTTATCATGCTGGAGAAGACTACAAATATGCTTACTTTCCCTCTCACTCAATTGTTTCTACCGTGGCGATTATGGAAAACGGTTCAACAATAGAGATTGGAATCATTGGCAATGAAGGCATGGTGGGACTACCAATTATCTTGAATAGTGGTTATACAAACTCTACCGCTATGGTTCAGGTGGGTGACGGTGGCTATCGAATTGCTGCCGAACATTTAAAAGCAGAGTTAGATCGTCAAGGAGCGTTAAAATTTCTGCTGATGCGCTACATTCAAGCTCGCATCATCCAGCTTGGTCAAACTGCTGCCTGTAATCGCTATCATAACCTCGAACAGCGATTTGCTTGTTGGTTACTCATGCTACGAGACAATCTTCAACAAGATGAATTCGGGTTAACTCAAGAATTTATTTCCCAAATGCTGGGAGTTCGCCGTACTGGTGTAACCGAAATAGCTAGCAAATTTAAGAAAGCAGACATTATTCACTATCAACGTGGCTTAATACGTATTGTCTCTCACGAAAAGCTAGAAGCTCATGCCTGCGAATGTTACTGGCTAATTGCTGAAGAGTTTTCTCGGTTGCTCGATTGATTCACTATCAATAATTCGATTGCTATATTTAAAAGCGATCGCTTTTAGATATTATAGGGTATTACCCCTATTGCTCCTATTCCCATTCCACTCGATGATTACCTAGCTAAAACGCAGATTATTGTTTGATTCACCATAGAGTCTAGCTTTGTCTTCGCCAATTTTATCAATCAAATTTGCATATATAATCATTCCACCCTCGCCAGTCGCTTTAATGGGTCATTATGGGCTGTTCCCGCAGCCAAGCTACGGGAACAGCCCCTCCACAACGCGCTGACCAAAGGTGACAGCAGGCTCCGTCCGTTTAGGGCGGAGTAATCTGTCACTCGCAAATAGAAACCATACGAAAAAAGAAAACTGTGATAAATGTCTCAAACTCTCCTGACCTCTGACCTCTGACTCTGATTGACTGACAAAACTTTCAGCAGACATTGTAGGAATAGGTTTGAACTTGAAACTCTAATTGGTAGAGTCGTTGCTCATATTGTTTGAGTGATGCGATCGCAGGAGTAGGGTCGTGATGACTAGAAAAGGTGACAGAGTAGATTAACTTCCAGCCATTAAGGAGTGCTGCTTTGACCCAATCCCAGCCTATCCGAAAATAGCTATTACCGCCAAACCAGTGAGTATCAACCCATCGTCGTTTACCACTATCGACGACTTGAACTCCTGGTGCGCTGACATAAAGGGTTGCTACGGATAAAATAAACCACAAGCGCGATCAGGCACAAACGTCTCGAATCATCGAGCGTTGAACATTCCAACCAGCGGATTGATCGTCTAAAAAGTTTTCTTCGATATCAAAGCGCAATCCGTATTCAGCAAAAGTCGGCAATACGGGTAAGGCTCTACCTCGATGAACTACCGCCAAACCGATCAGACAGTACTTGTCCCAGAATAGAGAAGTATCAAAAGTCAAAAAAATACTTTCTTCTTTCCACCCTGCTAAAGCAGCCTTAATCAGTGGTTTGTAGATTCGATGAACGTTAATGCGAGAATTATTGAGCCGGCGTTGAATACGTCTTTGTCTACTCTGAGCAAATATACCTCGACAGGGTATGTACATTGACCATTTAGTAAGATTTACACTACCTGTATGTATTAAAGCAATTATCTTCCAGATGCAGGTTTTGAGATGGCCTAGATCTGACCAATCTGCTGGTTGACTCATCCATTGATTCAAGGCATGGTAAAGACGGGAGTTTTTTTCCTAGTATTCTGAAATTGTGAGTGGAATCTAATCTCACAATGCTGACTCCCTCATACTTTGGTCAACCCTCTTAATCCTCTGACTACTCTTCCTTTTAGCTGTCTTAACTTCAATTTTTGTCAGTCAACCAGCCTCTGACCTCTGACTTAAAACCAGTTAATCACGAGGAAATTAATTGGAATGACTATATATTGTTCTAAATCTTAAGCTACTTTTTCTAAACCAAAAGGCATTTTATCGAGCAATTTTTGACTGATTAATTGAGCGATCGCAAAAAAAAGATTGTGCAAACCTGAAACGAAAAATGCAGTTTATAGCTATAAAAACTCAGCTATCTTAAACAGATTAAATCAAGGCGATCGCCTTGATTCTTGATCATAATGCGATCGTCTAAGTGCTGGCAGCATCAACTTTTACGAACGAAAAGCACAACAACACCAACAATTAAAAGTCCAATTCCCCACCAAAGAGAGTTGCTAGGAAGAATCTTAAGCAAAAGTGTTGTCAATCCTGAAGTAACAACCGACCATCCTGCGGTTGTTTGGTATTGTATTTTCTAAATATTTAAAGCTTACTTTTTTTATGTAATGACAATTAATCCTTTGTATGCTATTGATGATATCAAGAAAAAAAAGCAAAAATCTTTATACATAGATACAATAAATAGTATTTATAGTTATTAACTACATACAAATACTATTGCTTTTAGGTTTCTGCTCTTAGTTAATTACGGCTTTTATAGCATTTCTCAGTTTACTGAAGTACATCTAACTTTTGCCTAGCTGCGGCGAACAAGCCTTGCTTCCTTCTGCCTTAAAACAATTTACTTTGTACCTGACTAATTTGAGAACCGCTATATTAGTTGAAAGAACTATCCATAGAATCGCAAAGAGCTTGAAAAGTTTGTTGAGATTGAGAATTATCGGTAATTATCTCTAGGCGTACTTTTACATTTTTAAGATTAGAGCGATCCTTAGGCTGAGCGTTAAAATCATCAATTTTAGCTAATAGCTCTTTTGCTGCCTCAAGAGAAATAAAATCACTTTGTACTTGGTAAATATTATCCGTATCGCTCAAATCGCCAAACTTAACGCCGTTAATTTCTCCTTCTCCCAAGTCAACCTGTGTCAAGTACTCATTTGTTACGCCTACTTTTTCTATAACTAGCTTTTCACGACGAATAGGTAAATGTACCATCCGCGTTTCCACTTCTTTGCGAACAATAACTTCCCCTACTTTAAGCTTATGGCGTTCGACGACTAATTTTTCTTCTAATAAAGAAATTTGATAGTTTTCTCGTATTTCTGCTTGTGTTTTTTCAACATCGTTATTAAAAGAGTCAGGTTGTACAGCTTGATCATTAAAAAAATTGCCCATTGTGTTTAAGATCCTCAGATTGTATTAAATAAAAAATTTTATTTGCTTTAGTTAGTGCCTAGCAAACGATCCCAAAAGGTAAAATAAAGTCCGTAATGTTGAGCATAATGGCGATGATGAAAAGAATGATGATCTGAACTAATTAGCCATTTACCTAGCCAATGCTGAGGAAACTGAGGAAATAGCTCAAAACCAAGATGATTGACTAATGCCCAAATAGTCATAGTGATCAGTAATAAAGTCAAAACGCCGAAGTGTAGCGGAATTACAAAAACTACCGCCACTAAAAATAGACCCTGAATTAGTGCTTCGGGGAAATCAAGCGCAAAAGATGTCCAGGGAGTAGGATGTTTGGAGTGATGATGCCCACGATGCAGCCAGTTGAATAATCGGGGATGGTGAAATCCGCGATGAAAAAAATAGAAACAGGTATCCTGTAGCAAAATCACGCCTAGAAAACTAGCAATCAAATACCACACTCCATATTCATCAACCGATCTATATATACGTGTAGCACCAGAATCATAAACGGTCATTACCATTGCAGCACAAATAGCTAGCGCAGCCGTAGTGATAATAGATAGGGTGATATCTTGTTTGATTAACTTGCGACTTGGAGATTTAAGGTTTACAGATCCTTTGACCAAAGACTTGTGGTTAGAGGAATAGAACAACCAATAAGTTCCTCCTGCAACCAAAAAGTATCGTACAAGAATAATACCAAAAAAGGCGAAAAGGTAATATAGCCAAAGTTTCATTATTTTAAACAATCAACATTTATAATCGGCATTTTTAAATTTCTAATTTGCACGAGCCATTTTAGTGCGATCAAACTCCCGAACATCTCAGCAGAAGCCGAACTGTCGTCCAGGTTTTGAATAACGCTAAAGCTTCCATTTGTTTCTAAGATTACGGCATCAGCATCTTCTACTGCCGATAAACCACTACTACGTAAAGCTGCCAATATTTCTTCTTCGGCAACGCGCTTTTGCTTCATAATCTCTCGCTGCATTTCTCCTCGATAAAGTAGCATTGCTGGTTCTGCTTTAATCAATTTTTGAATAATTGAAGAACGAACTGCAACCCAGGTAATAATGTATTGAAATAATACTAGCAGGGCAAATATCAAAATTCCTTTACTAAAAGCATCTTTATTAGATAAAAGTATGCTGGCTAAAACTGAACCGAGGGCAATGGTAACTACAAAGTCGAAAGAATTCCATTTGGCTAAGGTTCGCTTACCTGACACTCGTAGCAGAATAACGATTGCTACGTATCCGATGGGGGCGGTTATTAATACTTCTAAAAAGGGATTGAAATTGCCAAACATGATGAGCTATTTAAAAACAAATTAAGCAAAAACTCGTCAGGAACAGATGCCAATACATTTTATTTGCTAAACATAAACAGTTATGTTCTTACATAGTAAGTTATTTGTATAACTTTCTAGCTTGGCTACTATATCTGACGAGTTGGAAACTAATTAGAAGCTACATCTATGATTCGGGTCCAGGAACTACTTTTACCTGATCTATGTTTACACTGTTAACTCCCTTAATACCTTTAGCTAAAGGTTCAATGGTTGAGTATTCTTTTTGACCAGGAACAGTTCCCGCGATCGCTACACTGCCATTTTTTGCCTGTATAGTTAGTTTAGCGCGAGGTATATTAGCCTCTAGTTTGGCTCTAATTTCACTTTCAAGATCAGAATCGTCTCTTTTTTCTTGATTGCCTGCTATGTCATTACGTTGCTCCCTAGCACGAATGTCAGAATCTAGCTGCTTTTGACGAACTTCACTGGTAGCATCTTCTTTGGTATCCTTTTCTTGTTCAGGGTTTTCAACTTTGCCACTAGTAGAAGTAGGAGCATCTGAACTAGTTCTAGCTACATTACAGCCGACTGCACCGAAAAGTAAAATACCGCCTAGTAAAAATGTTGTTAGTTTGTTCATTATGTATGTTGTTTTCTCGCTGATTAATAATTGATTTTATTGACTGACTGTGGTGAAAGTATCACCACCAACTTGATAAATGACTTGACAATTAAGCTGAATGACTAAAAATACAAATATATAAATTATTTTCAAAAATGTAACAACTGGAATAAAAAATTACCTAGCTGTACATTTAATTTTGTGTATTTAATCTTAGACAGATACAGATTGCCTGAAACTTGCGAAGTAGAAAATTTACTATCAGACCTAGAACATTAATCGCCTTTTTTTGCTGATCAATGCTCAATGTCTAATGCGGTTAACGTTCAATAACATCGCCGTCTGAGTCTATCTCTAATTCTTCACGACGAATAGTTTCTCTGGCTTGGACGGTTTCTGTATCTACTTCTTTGCGAACATTGACCTCTTCACGAACAAAAGCTTGCTTTTGGATGTCAGCAGTTTCTTCATAAAGATCTACTTTTGCTACTTCGTTGCCAGTGAAGTTAGCAGTACCAGGAGCAACAGCAGTGCCAGAGGTAGCGTCTGTACGTTCAATGATAATACGCTCTTTCTCTACGGGAACAGAAACGCTAGCAGTTTCGGTTTCTACTCGCTTGCCAATAGAAACTTCGCCAGCTTTAGCACGCTGCTTATTGACCATCAGGCGTTCTTCATATAGTTTAATTTTGTCATGATCGGCTATATCGTTTCTAGTTCTTAGATCTTCGTCTACATCTGTAACAGCCGTGGGTGTAGCGCCTGGGACATCATAAATACCAAATTCTTCTACACCATGATGCTCCATGATTGGTTTTGCACGGGCTATTTCTGCTGCTGTGCCGTTAACTATAACTAAGAAACTTCCGCCTTTAACACGGTCATTGTATACTTTGGCTTTTTCTTCAGGAATGCCTAGACCAATTAAACCTCCAATTAGCCCACCCGCAGCAGCACCAATACCCGCACCAGCTAATGTAGTTGCGAGGGTTGTCGCTCCTGCACCAGCCAAGAGAATAGGTCCAATACCAGGAATTGCCAATGTACCTAAACCTACCAATAATCCACCTATACCACCTAAAGCGCCACCTGTTACTATACCTGTAGCCGCACCATCATCAGCCTTATTACCAGTATGCTCAGTAGTTTCGTGTCCGCCTATTTGGTCGGCATCTCTAGCAATGACAGATACATGATCCATGTCATAACCAGAGTCTTTTAGTTCGCGAACTGCTGCTTCGGCTTCGTCGCGACTATAAAATAGTCCAGAAGCACGTTTATAAAATTTCTTATGATTGTCCATATTTTTATCCTTAATTTATTTATGTCTTAAGCTATTTGAATCATTGAATTGATTCAAGTTAAAATTAGCGAAATCTGATTAGACTCCTTACACAAGTCGCTGTTAATTATCTAAACAAGAGATAAAAAAGTAAATAGTTTATTCATGTAAGAATTCTATTTTTATTTACGCTCCCAATACTGGCACTCTTCCAGATAAAAAACATCTATCTAAAGTTCATCTATCTAAAGGTTAATCTATTAGATAAATTTTTAGCAATAAGATAGCTGATTTCATCAGCTTGGAAATATTAATAAAATATTTTTGTATTCTATTTTTTATGTTTAGTGTAAATTAATAAAAAAAGGCATTTCTACCTCAATTTCCTAAAATAGTCTATCAATTTAAAAAACATTGAAAGAGATGAATTGATTATGAAGAGAGATTTGAGCAACTTCTAAGTTGACGATCGCATAACGATATCTTTTTGGTCATCAATCGTCAAGTAAACATGAGCAACAATATCGCAGTACGTTAATCGGTTAGCGGTGCGACCCCCTAAAGGGTTCAACAGTTTGACGGGCGGTATAAACGTCGCAGCAAAGCTAAAGCGCGTTTTGAGTAAGAGTATTCTTACTCAAAAGCCGCTGTACGACGACACGCCCTCCTCAACGGGGGAAACCCCCGCAACGCAACTGTCTCACCGCGTCGCCGACAGAAGTCAGACCCCGCGTCGGCGTAAGACGCAAGGGAATGCTGACTTAGCAAGACAAAGGCTTTAGCCGCATGTACGCGCACCAAGACAGGACAGAAAATTTAATTGCTCGTAAGTAGCCAAGGTGTACCCACCGCAGGGAGTCAATACTGTTCGGTTAGTCTTTCAAGTTATTTCGTTCGCCCCCTAAATCCCCCAAGATTGGGGGACTTTAACGAATCTTACTCCTCCAAATTTGGGGGCTGGGGGGCTTAACCGAACGGTATTGCGCAGGGAGTGTCCTAACACAGCCTCGTATTGGTATATCTCATAATCCCGCTATTTTTCGTAACTCTACTTAAGGATAGCGATCGCGCATTTCCAGGAGAATATGTTTAACGCAATCTTCTTTTCTCAAGCAAATGTATACTAAAGCTCTCGCACATCAGCTACCTGACCTTTGACCGCTGCTGCTACTACCATTGCTGGACTCATGAGTAATGTTCTGCCTGTAGACGAACCTTGGCGACCTTTGAAGTTACGATTAGAAGAGGAAGCACTAATTTGCGTTCCTTCTAGCTTGTCTGGATTCATTGCTAAACACATTGAACAGCCTGGTTCACGCCATTCAAACCCTGCTTGCTTAAAAATTGTATTTAAGCCTTCTGCTTCTGCCTCTTGTTTTACCTTTTCTGAACCAGGAACAACAAAGGCTTTGACTCCCGATGCCACATGATGCCCCTGGGCAACTTTTGCCGCTTCTCTTAGGTCGCTAATTCTACCGTTGGTGCAGCTACCAATAAAACAAACGTCAATTTTTGTACCTTTAATCGGTTTTCCTGGAGTTAATTTCATGTAGCTATATGCCTCTTGGGCAATCGCTCGCTCTCCTGGAGGTAAACCATCAGCCATAGGGATATTTTCACTGATACCCAATCCCTGTCCTGGAGTAATGCCCCAGGTTATGGTTGGTTCAATCTCAGCAGTTTCAAAGGTAACTACATCATCGTAAACTGCATCATCATCGCTACGAATACTTCGCCACCAAGTAACAGCATTGTCCCAGGCATCTGCTTGAGGCGCAAAATCCCGACCTTTGAGATAGGTAAAAGTGGTTTCATCGGGATTTATATATCCGCAACGCGCCCCACCTTCAATAGACATATTACAAACAGTCATCCGTTCTTCCATACTCATCCCTTCAAAGGTAGTACCTGCAAATTCGTAGGCATAACCTACCCCACCCTTGACTCCAAGTTGGCGAATGATATGCAGAATCACATCTTTAGCAAATACCCCATGGGGTAATTTACCATTTATCTCAATTTTGCGAACTTTTAGTTTAGCCAGGGCAAGGGTTTGGGAAGCTAAAACATCCCTGACTTGGGAGGTGCCAATGCCAAAAGCGATCGCGCCAAATGCTCCATGAGTTGAGGTATGAGAATCACCACAGGCAACGGTCATTCCTGGCTGAGTCAGACCTTGTTCGGGGGCTATTACGTGGACTATGCCCTGATTACCCGAACCAACATTATAAAATCTAATACCATAGTCTTGAGTATTTTTTTCTAGTGCCTGCATCATCTCTTCTGCTAATCGATCGGCAAAGGGACGAGCCTGGTTTTCCGTCGGCACAATATGATCGACTGTGGCAAATGTTCTCTCAGGAAACAATACTTTGAGGTTTCTGGCTCGCAGCATCGCAAAAGCCTGGGGACTGGTTACTTCGTGGATTAGATGTAGACCAATAAATAGCTGAGTTTGACCAGAAGGCAATGTGCCGACGGTATGTAAATCCCAAACTTTATCAAATAGTGTTCCCTGACTCATATAACCAATTGCTGCTGACAGTTTGTTTAAAGTATCTGTCGTCTATTTTACATTTTTTGTCTAGAGCAAAGCGTAATTTTTGAGTTTTCTTGGAGAATGCCCAAAACAAAAGTCAAGGAAGTTAGGATAGTCACAGATTACTCCTAGCTTTTTGCGCTGCTGTGAGCGTTGGTCAATCTAGTAAACCTCTGCTCGTTACTGAAATCCTCTTTCCCAGACGGAAATATTGATTCGATCTTTAGAATCTCGCTGAACTTTACCTTCTAGATTATTTAACTTGAAAAAACTAAAGTTGGTTTGACGATCATAAACGCTGCGTAATTTTTCCTTGACATCTGCTGGTGCTTCTCCTCCCAACAGTTTAGCTAAGGTTTGCTGCATCGCGCCTAAGCTTACTGATTGATTAAGGGCTACGTCTGTTTGGCGTATTTTGCCCGTGTTATCGGATTGATAGCTAAGATTTACCCGATCGGGAACAACATCATAGTAAACAAGAACTTTGCTGTTTGGCTGCCAGCCTTTTCTTTCTGAAGTTGGCTGCCCTAAAGTGCTGACTAGCTGGCTTTCCGACGTTCCTGTAGTCAAAATTGGTATATTTATTTCTGATGCTGGGTCTAAATCAACCTTGGCTAAAGTCTTGGGTGGTTTACTATTTGTAGTTGTTGCTGAATCATTTTCTTTTACTTCTGTTGCAGAATTTTGTTTTTCTTGTTTAATATTTAAGGCAATTTTTTCTAGCTTTTCTTGCTGAATTTTGTCTCTATTTTTTTTCTCTTTTGGTGTGGGTTCTTCTTGTGCCTTTTTTTCAGTGGGTTGAAATATATCTGGTTTACGGGTCTGTTGCTCAACCTGGGCTTGTTGTTGAGTTGGTTCAGGAGATTTTAATAAATTAGAAATGACGATAAAGCCTGTAGCCAAAGTTCCTGCTGCAACTCCCGTGGCAATTAGAGCAAATAAACCCATAGTTGCTAATAAGCTGCGTTTTTTGGGCTTTTTAAGCTTGCTAGAGGCTATAGCAACAGTATTACTGCTATTTTCTGGTAATGTGTGGTTGTTAGCGAGGGAATTTATCCCTGGAGCAAGATTTAAGGTTGCTCCTGTAAGATTGCTAGATTGAGCAGTATTAAATCCACTATTAAGAGCATTTAGCATTTCTTGAGCAGTACTAAAGCGATCGCGGGGATGAAACTTAATTGTTCGCTCAAGTATGGCTGTTAACTCAGAATCGAGGTTAAAGGCGTGTTCTATCCAAACAATTTCGCCATTTTGGGGGTCAGTTTCCAGTTCATTAGGGGATTTTCCCGTGAGCAAGAAAATTGCGGTCAAGCCTAAGCTATAAAGATCGCTAGAATATATAGGACGACCTGCTGCTTGCTCTGAAGACATATAGCCAGGAGTACCAATAGAAGCGGAAAAGGTATTACCAGATTGATTTACTTCTGTAGCGATCGCCTCTTTTACCGCCCCAAAGTCAATCAAAAATGGTTGTTTATCTCCCTGACGCAGAATAATATTTTCGGGCTTGATATCTCGATGAATAATACGACGGCTGTGGACATAATCCAATACAGGCAAAAGCTTTACCAGAATTTGCCTCACCTCATTGCGGTGCAAATTTCCGAACTGCTGCCAATATTGTTCTAGGGTAAGCCCTTCAATCCACTCCTGTACTAAGTAAAACTTGTCATCTTCAGAAAAATAAGCATAAAGCCGAGGAATTTGGCTGCTGTCTTGCCCTAACTCTTCTAAAATTGCTGCTTCTCGCTGAAACCTTTCCTTCATCCACAAAGGAGTTTTTGGTTGCTTGACGATTGGTTTGAGCTGCTTTAGCACACACTTACGTCCTGAAGGCATATGAGTATCTTCAGTTAAATATGTCTCACCAAAACCTCCTCTCCCCAGAGTTTTGATGATGCGATAGCGGTTGTTTAGCAGTACAGCTTTCATACTTTACGTGTATCAAGTGATAATTAATTTAGAACTTGGTTTATAGTTAAAGACGATTATGAATTAATTAGTACAGCCGATGACAACTTTAAATAAAGATTATTTACTTTAAGTCTAATAGACCTTTTTCTTTTAGTTTGGGATTGAAGCGAATATTCATTTTAACTCCGCGATCACTTAATTGCTGTTGAATTTTAGCTTCTACGCGTTTGGCTACCTTTTTTCGTATTTTAGTTTGTCCTAATTCATCGTTTTGCTGATATTGTGCCTTTTCTTCCTCTGTCATAGTCGGATTGGCATCAATAGGTTCGCTCCAAAGAGACTGGTTGATATCATTACCTACAGGAGTTTGTCCATTTTCAGCTATCCAAGCCGAGGCAATATCGTCTAATATTTTGCGACTGGGGCGAGTAATAGTTTGTAGCTTTACCCAGTAACAGTTTTCAGGCTGACGAATTAGATGCTGCTTGAGGCTGAGATAAACGTCGCGGGAATAGCCTACATACTGCAATTCTTGAACTCGATCAAAAATTGCATAAACTCCTATTTTTCCTTGAATATCTTCATCAATGCACCCATCATTGTTTAAATATGCCAAATATTTCAAACTTGAAAGAGGCGGGATTTCGACTTGGATAGACATAATTGTTAATTGCTATTGAATATTCATTATATTTTGTTGGGCTACTTTTACTGTATTGTCTGTAGCCTTTATTTATCTTCAGCTTAATTTATATATTTAAATATGGCGATAAGCCTACATGCGGGCAAGCCCTTTGTTACGAAGTGTGCTTCGACGGCGGATACCTCCGCAACGCACAGCGGCTTTTGAGGCGAGTGGAATATGCTCTCTAACCGAGAGCATATTCCACTCGCCTGTTGAGAAAGAATACTCTTACTCAACCTCGACAGTTTGCTCAAGTCGGGGAACCCTTTCGACACTTTGCTCAACGGGTCATAGACCCGCAACGCAACTGTCTCGCAAAACGCGCTTTAACTTCGCGCTACGGCATGGCTTCGCTATGCGCTTTTGAAGTTAAATAAATTGTTCGATTATTAGTTAAATTAATCAAGAAATAAGCCAAGGGGAATATTCCCCCCCCCAACTAAAGCTTCATTATCTATTCTGCTCAATCAGATCGGGCTAGTTAGAGTTTGCGATAGATGGCACACAAACGACTAGGCTTAAAAATTTTGGCTTGGAACATAAAATTTGGCGGCACATTGATAATAACGTAGTCATCAGAACCATGATATCTCTCGAACTCTGGAGGCATTCCCTTAGGAGTATGTTGGCTATAGGGAACAGGTTGAAAAACTTGGCTAGTAAAATGAATCTCGTTTTCGTGAAGTCTTTGGCTAATCTGGTTGGTAAAAGTCTTATTTGTCAACAAGCCAAATAAAATATCTTTAGCTGTCGAATCAAGAGCGAAGCTTGTATCATAATTCTTGACTATTTTTAAACTCATTTTTAAGTGTTGAACATATCAACAATATAAAAGCACTACAGCAAATGTTATCAGAAATATCCTCTTCAGAAAATAGCAGTTAATGTTTTGTATTCCACAATAAAAAAAAGGTTAAAAACCAAAAATTGTTAAGAATTATTTTGATAAGGAAATAACTTATAGAAATTTTAAACCTGCCAATAGTTCTGCTTGGGCGGTAAAGGCAAGATGGCAGATTGATTCTTGCCAATCAGGATCGTGATTATAAAAAGCATCGATCATTCCTTGTCTAATTATTCGGGCTTGGGTACTATTTACGTCCCCGTGATAATGTAGCCAGCGATCGGCGCGCAAAGCATCAAAAACTTCGGTTTCTGGTATTGTGCCAAATTCATAAGCAGCAGCAAGACAAATTGTTTGACCTAAGTTGTTTTGTAGGGCAGCAATTAATGTTCCGTGAGGTTTATAGGCAGCAACCGAGTTAGCCGAACCAGTCATAACTAATTTATCGCCCCAAACGGTTGCAGCTAAATTGGCAGTGCGAGAATTATTGGTGATGCTCATAAGTTGACCAGTGCCGTACTGTCCAAGTCCTGTATGATAATCAAGTAAGCCAACTGCTTGCTTATCCTGAAGATATTGAGCAACTATTCTCTGAAAAATACGATTTGACCAAGCAGGAACTTCTCCACCATAAAAAGGTGCATACCAATGGCTGTATTGTCCCTGAGCTATTGCTTCGGCTGAAAATTCGTGACTATACAGATACTCAAATAACTGCTGAAGAGTTTGCCTTTGAGTTTCCACCGTCCATTCTGAAGGAACAATGATATCTGCCAAATCATAATAAATATCATTTTTGGGAAGTGGTTGCTCAAAATCTAGAAAATTACGATTTAGATCCACACCATCTTCGTTAACGCGCCGATAATA
Source organism: Waterburya sp. (assembly GCA_965218645.1). Taxonomy (GTDB): domain Bacteria; phylum Cyanobacteriota; class Cyanobacteriia; order Cyanobacteriales; family Xenococcaceae; genus Waterburya. Next base: position 4,249,916 of record OZ244627.1, read on the forward strand.
ACTCATTCCCCAGGGGTTAAGTCCATGAATCATAACTATGGCTACATCATTGTCAGCCTGTTTATGCCAGTTAGTTTTGAGTGAACCTACCTGAATACCAGAACCACTAAATCCTTCTACTCCATGAGTTCCCGATAATAATATTAAGGCTTTTTGGGCAGCAAGACTGCCAAACCAAGCCAAATCGACATATAGTTTTTCTCCTGCCATACCCCTTAAAGGGTGCTGCCAAGACTCAATTAAAGTCGCGTCATCCAAACAAGAAGTTAGAAAATTTTGACGCGCCTTTAGATAAGAATCAGCAAAATATGTATGGAAACTCATCTAATTAGAAGCCCATAGTCTTTTAAGATAGCAAAGATATAAAAACGCAAATTGATAATTGTTCATTAGTTTAGTACTTGATAGTGGAGAAAAATTTCTCCATTAATCTGCTTGGCTTGTAGCAGCTTTAGCTTTTTTCCTTGAGACTGCAAAAACCCAGCTCCGTCAACGGGAGAAGGAGAACTGTTACCCCCAAAAATTACGGGACAAACAGTTAACCAAAGCTCATCAATTAAATCTACGGCGAAAAGAGATGCTACCAATTCTCCTCCACCGAGTATGGCTAGTTTTTTTAACCCTAATCCCTCTAGCTGTACTAAAGTTGATGCCCAATTAATTGTCGAGTTGTTTTCTTTAGTACCGTGAATAATCAAAATACGTTCAAATTCTTTTTTACCTCGCCATAATTCTGCGCCACTAGGTACAGTCAATAACCATCGTGGTATTGACTGCCGAAAAAAACGCCAATGAGGATCAAAATTTGCTGATGCTGAGACCACAATTTGTACTGGCTGTAATGATTGCGATCGCTCTATTCGTCCTTGGATTAACTTAAAATTGGACACGGACATGGTTGTACCGTAAGCTCTTAAAGTATCAGCACCAAATAATACTCCATCTACTAAAGAAACCTGTTTTTCTAGGTGTATTTTATCGTTGACAGAACCAAAACGAGCAGGAGATTTTTGATAGTCAGCAATTTTACCATCGGCAGTCATTGCTAAAATAGCTATAATTTGCGGTCTATTGTTCATTAAAGATAAATTTATCGTGTCATTTAGTTAAAGGCTTTTAAAAATCATGCTTACTTCATTTTTTACCTATAGGCAGGGCAAATGATATTTGAATGGATATCATTAAAATACAATAATAGAGATATAGTTTAAGCGTGAGCCTAAACCTCTGACTATGGCACTTGGTCAATCTTCCTTCCGACGTATATTACTCTCGCGTATTCTTTTAGTTAGCGTTCCAGTCTTGCTAGTAGGAGTGTACGTTACCTATCAAAAAGCTAGATCGGCTTTTTTAGAAACCGCTAGACAAAACTTGACAGAAAGTGCCGTCAGAAAAGGAGAAATTATTAAACAATCAACCAAAGCTCTCCGTAATAACCTGGCTACTGCAAGTGATGCAGCAATCAAAAGTTCAAATACATTTGACCCTGAAACATATATCGCGCAGTTAAAAGAAGTATTACCCGCAGATATCTTATGCGCTCAAATTACGGATCTCAATACTAATAAAATAACCGCCAGCAATTGCAAAGAACCAGTAGAACTAGAGAGTACTACTTGGCGAAAGAAAAAACAACAGGTTTTAACCACTCCTGCGCAAATAAATGTCAAGTTGTTAATTCCCTCAACTTCTTTGGTACAAAATTCAGAAGATGCTGATGAAAATCCAATGGGACGACAGCTTAAACTCTTATTAACTGCTCCAGTTTACGATCAAAATGGTAACCTTCGTTATGCACTTAGCGTCAAGTCGGCTATTTTAGATCAAGAAATTATTGAGCCAGGTTCTTTAGAGGGTTATCCTGTTGTTATCGATCAAGATGGAACTATCTTGGCTCATCCCTTTGAGCAACGGGTAGGACGTAATATCAAGCAGATGCCTGATTTTCCCAGATTAAATGATCTGATGAAAAATGCGATCGCCAACAAGCCTGATTCTCTCCATCTATTTTATTTGGAAACAGATGGTGTGGAGTTAGTAGCAGGATACAGCTCAATTTCTTCTCCTGTAACCGCTAGCAGCAAAGAAAAGTGGATCATTTTGGCGGTGAGTCCGATTGATGCAGCTTTAGAACCCCTAAAAGATATTCGCCAAGCTTTAGTAGGGTTGACTTTAGGGTTAATTGCAGCCTGCTCCTTAGCTACTTTATATGTTTCGCGGGAATTGGCTCGTCCTCTAGAACGGATTAGAGACTATTCTCTTAAAGAAGATCATTTTCAGTCTACTAGCGATCGCCTTCCCGAAAATTTCCAAATCCGTGAGTTTAATCAGCTTTCTCTAGCTCTCAATGATATGGTCAGTCGATTACGAGCCTGGGGAGAAGAAATTGTTTCGGCTTGGCAAGAAGCTCAGACTGCTAATAAACTCAAGAGCGAATTTCTAGCAACTACCTCCCATGAATTGCGAACTCCCCTCAACGGGATTATTAACTGTATTCGCATTGTGCAAGATGGCTACTGTGATAATAAAGAAGAAGAGCGAGAATTTTTGCAGCAGGCGGATGATGCTGCGATCCATTTATTAGGAATTATTAATGATGTGCTAGATATTTCTAAAATTGAGGCGGGTAAACTTTCTGTGGTGATTGAAAAAACTGACCTGCAAAAGGTACTGAATGAAGTAGTTGATTTGCATTTAGTCTCAATTCAGCATAAAAATCTGACCTTAGATCGACCAAGTTGGTCAGAGAATATCTATGTTTTGGCAGATCCAGCCAAGCTAAAGCAGGTATTGATTAATGTGGTCAGCAACGCCGTCAAATTTACCGAACAGGGTACTATTGCTATTAAAGTCGAGATTATTGAAGAAATTATTAGTGAGGCAGAGCATCAATATCTGTTAGCTTCTGGAGACTATTATGATCCCTCACAAAAATATAAGCCAAAGCTGTTTCCCACTGAAAAACCTAATTTGCCGACCGCGCAAAATTATCACAGCACTAACTCTAGCTATGAGGAATTAGAACCTTCCCAGCAAGTTCTACTGACTATAGAAGATTCGGGAATTGGGATTGAGAAAAGCCAGCAGGATAAATTATTTAATTCATTTGTCATGGCAGATGGTTCAACTACCCGCAAGTTTGGTGGTACTGGCTTGGGTTTAGCCATCTCTCGCAATTTAATCGAATTGATGCAGGGTCATATATCCTTGTACAGTGGAGGAGAAGGACAAGGGACAACAGTACAAATTTCTTTGCCTTTAGCTGAAGTTGTTGCTAAGTTTGAATTATTATCCCAATCTGGCGATTAGTTGCATGGGTTCTAAGTCTAATGCTCGTGGATTCTAGCTGTGGGTAAAATCAGCATCCCATCGCCGAAGGAATAAAAACGGTAATTTAGGGCGATCGCCTGCTGATATAGATCCAGTAAACGTTCCCTACCAATCAAAGCACTAACCAGCATCAATAAGCTAGAGCCTGGTAAATGAAAATTAGTAATCAAACCATCTATTATCTGCCACTGGTAACCTGGATAGATAAATAAATCAGTCTTGCCTCGAAAAGGCTGTAAAACATTTCCCAACTCGACAGCTATTTTTGCTGCTCCCTCTAATGCCCTAGTTGCGGTTGTTCCCACCGCAAATACCCTCCCACCTCTGGCTTTTGTCGCTAAAACTTGCTCGACCGTAGCTTGGCTAACCTCAATCCACTCTTGGTACATGGAGTGCTGAAGAATATTTTCCGACTCTACAGGACGAAAAGTACCAATTCCTACATGGAGGGTAATAGAAGTTTGTGCCACACCCTGCTGCTGTAATCTGGACAGTAGTTCGGTCGTAAAATGTAGTCCGGCAGTGGGAGCAGCGATCGCTCCTGACTGTTGAGCATATACTGTTTGGTAGCGATCGCGATCGGCTTCTCGATTGGTAATATAGGGCGGTAAAGGTAGCTCTCCGTATTCCTCTAAGAAATGCCATAATGATTTGCTTTCAGGCAGCTCAAATTGCAAAATTCTGCCCCCTGTTGCTTCGTCTGTGGCAACTACAGTAGCTTTTAGCTGAAAACCTGCTATTGCCTGAGTATTATTTTGTGGCTCAAAAATAATTTTTGCTCCAGGAGTAAAACGTTTACCTGGCTTGACTAAAGTCAGCCAACAGTTATCTAACCTTTCTTCGATTAGTAAAATTTCAACTTTAGAACCACTAGTTTTATGACCGTGTAGACGAGCAGGAATTACACGGTGTTGTTGAGAACCAATAAATCCCCTGATTGAAGCCAATGGGGCAAATCGTGAAAAACTCTATGGGTACAAGATGTAGGTGAATCTACTATCAGCAAACGAGAACTGTCTCTGGGAATTGCAGGCGTTTGCGCAATCAGCTTTTGAGGTAGATGATAGGTATAATTAGACAGTAAAAAATCCTGATTCATTTTCATTTATTAGTTCATTTCAAGCGATCCCTATTGGGTAATATCCCCTATAAGAAATTTAAAAGATCGGGTGCTTTTCCCCTAGCGCAACTGACCTATTCATTGTCAGACTATAAATAAGCCTCAGTGAAAATGGTGTTTATGGATTATCTTTATTTTCTGGCAAATGCCAGCGTAACTCTCAGAACGATTGATTATCTCCTTAATATGGAGCATACATCAAAAGCTTGTTTAACTGTAATTCATCAAATAGACGGTTGGATTGTCAAAATTAGTTTCCCCCAAGCTCTTGAACCTAGACTGCATGGAAACTTTAAAGCTTTTATGTCCGAACTAGGGATTGCTTATGAACCAGAGATGCGACTTAAAATGGTGTTTTGGAGCTTAGAAACAGGTCAATCTCCTGTAGAAGTAATGCGTCGCTATCAAGTGGCAGTTGTTTCTCACGGCAAACCCGATACTAAAGATATCGAGGCATTCCGCCAGCAGTTTACCAGGGGATTGGGTTACTGTCCAGAAACTTTAGCTTAGTTAATTTGTCTCGCGCAGAGAGAACAACCAATAAAAAAGGTGAGCTAATTACTCACCTTCTTTATTAATTTATCAAATGATTGACCACTAACTACTAACTTATTTATTTAACGAGTTGCTTCTACCAAAACTTGCTGTTGTACAGCACAGACGGTAGTATTGCCATCTTCATCAATATCAACTAAAGCGTTATCGCCATCGTTGACGCGACCTGTAAGAATCGCTTCGGCTAAACTATCTTCCAATAAACGCATAATTGCTCTACGTAATGGTCTTGCACCATAGCTAGGATCGAAGCCTTGGTCAATTACCTTGTCTTCAAAGGCGGAGGTAACGCCAATAGTAATTTGTCGTTGTTCTTCTAGTCTGCTAGATATCTCGCCCAGCAAGATACTGGCAATTTGTCTGACTTCGGGTTTGGTTAACTGACGGAAGACAATAATTTCATCAAGACGGTTAATAAATTCAGGACGGAAATAGTTTTTCAATTCCTGATTAACTAGATCTTTGATGCGATTATATTGTGCGTCATCTTTATCGCCAGCGAAATCGAAACCTAAACCAGTACCACCTTTCTCGATTACTTTAGAACCGATATTGGAAGTCATGATAATTACAGTATTCTTAAAGCTAACGGTGCGTCCTTGAGCATCGGTCAGACGACCATCATCAAGTAGCTGTAGCATTAAGTTAAAGACATCAGGATGAGCCTTTTCAATCTCGTCAAATAAGACAATTGTGTATGGTTGACGACGTACCGCTTCGGTCAACTGTCCACCTTCGTCATAACCGACAAATCCTGGAGGAGAACCAATTAGCTTTGATACGGTGTGAGATTCCATGTACTCAGACATATCTACCCGCACGATCGCCTCATCAGAACCAAACATTTGTACTGCTAAAGCTTTTGCTAGTTCGGTTTTGCCAACCCCTGTAGGACCAGAGAAGAACAAACTGGCAATCGGACGATTGCGATCGCCTAATCCAGAACGAGAGCGACGTAAGGCGCGAGAAACGGCTCGTACAGCCTCATCCTGACCAATTACTCTTTCGTGTAAGTTGTCTTCGAGATACATCAAGGCTTCGGATTCTGTTTCCGTCATTTTAGTGACGGGTACGCCAGTCCAAGCAGCAACTATTTTGGCGATCGCTTCTTCATCAACCACAGGAGTCAACGCCTGGGGATTAATAGTCGGCACATCGGATTTTTCTTCGTCTTGCTTTAAACAGTGATTTAGATGAGTCCGAGAACCAGCTTCGTCAATTAAGTCAATTGCTTTGTCGGGTAAAAAGCGATCGCTGATGTATCTTTCTGAAAAAGTTACCGCAGCTTCGATAGCTGCGTCGGTATATTTGACCTTGTGGAAATCTTCGTAAGTTTTGCGTAGACCCTGAAGAATAGCGATCGCATCTTCTAATGAAGGTTCACCGATGGTTACTTTCTGGAAACGACGCTCTAAGGCGGCATCTCGCTCGATATGCTGACGAAACTCATCTAAAGTAGTGCTACCAAGACATTGAATTTCGCCTCTGGCTAAGGCTGGCTTGAGCATGTTAGCAGCGTCCATTGCTCCGCCCATTGCTCCAGCACCAACAATAGTATGAATCTCATCAATTACCAGAATTATATTACCCGCAGCGCGAACTTCTTCCACAATCGATTTAAGGCGTTCTTCAAATTCGCCTCTAAACTTTGTTCCTGCCAGCAGCGAACCCATGTCCAAACTGATAACTTCTTTATCTTCTAAAAGAGAAGAAACGTCACCATCAACAATGCGTTGAGCAAGTCCTTCGGCGATCGCCGTTTTGCCTACTCCTGGTTCTCCAACCAAAATCGGGTTGTTTTTAGTGCGTCTGCCCAATATTTGGACTGCGCGTTCGATTTCTGGATATCTGCCGATCACAGGGTCTAGTTTCCCTTCTCTAGCAAGTTCAGTCAGGTTAATACTAAACTCTTTGAGCTTAGTAGCTTTTTCTCTACCGCCACCAAAACCGAAGGGATTTTCTTTAGTAGCCGTCGCTGCGACTGTCTCGGCTTCACCTAACTTTTTGATAATGTCTGTACGTAGCTGTCTTAAATCGACACCTTGTTTGGTCAACAGCTTGGCAGCCATATTATCAGGATGCTTAACAATTGCCAGTAAAATATGCTCTGGACTAATAAAATTACTCTTTAACTGACGTGCTTCATTAAAGGCTTGCTCAAGAATTCTTTTGGCTTTTGGTGTAAAAGGAATATTAGCAGGGATAAACCCAGAACCTTTGCCCACAAATTCTATGGCTAGTTCTCTAGTTCTGGCGGAATTAACACCAAAATTTGCCAGTAATTCTGCTGCCTTAGATGTTCCCTCTCCAATCACCCCCAACAAAATATGTTCTGTCCCGACAAGATTGTGTCCAGTATTTCTGGCTTCTTCTTGGGCAAGTACAACGTTTTTAATAGCCTTCTCATTGAAGTATTCAAACATCGTTTAAAAGACTCCTCTTCTTTAGTATTAACATTTCTTTATCTTCTCTATTTAATTTATCTTTTTTAGTTATCAATATGTAGTGGTAAAAGCCGTAACCTTTATTCTACATTTTGCTTAATTAATCGTAATATCTTCAATTATTGTAGACTACCAAATTCCACCCTATGTACGACGAAGGATATATCAAATATCAATGCCATTGGCAAAATCAACCATCGATTAATGAAGAGGAAATTGTCGAGTTAAATCAATGGCGAAACCAGCTATACCAGCTAGGTTTAATCGGCGAATACGAGAACGGAATAGGTTTTGGTAATCTGAGTGTTCGTATTCCTCAGTCTCAAAATATCATCATTTCAGGCACCCAAACGGGGGGAATTGCCGAACTCAGCGCGCGACACTATACCAAAGTTACTGGTTTTAACTGGCACAAAAATTATGTCATCTGTAAAGGTCTAATTAAAGCCTCTTCTGAGACTTTGACCCATGGTGCAATTTACGTTGCCCAACCTCAAGTAAATGCCGTAGTTCATGTTCATCATGCAGACTTATGGCGTAAATTAATAAATAATTTCCCTACTACTAATCCCAATTGCGCCTATGGCACACCAGAAATGGCAGAGGAAATTATTAGGCTGTGTCAGCAAAAAGAAGCTCAAACACAGAAAATTATCGTTATGAGTGGTCATGAAGAAGGCATTCTCACCTTTGGCAAAAGCCTCAGCGAAGCAGGTAATGTGCTATTGAACTTTTTTGGCGTGCAAGATTTTTAAAAAATCAACCTAAATTTGGCTAGAATAAGCAAAACTCAATATTCTAATGTTACTAAATACTACAAATTGATTAATAAATTTTATCGACGAAAATATCAGCTAGGGATATTTTCGTTTTTGATGGCGATCGCCTTAATTTCAAGTCTCGTATTTAGTCCTGAAGCTACAGCTAAACTATTTGATGGGCCAGTAGATCGATTACCTTTAGAACAAAGAGTTTCCTTGAGAAGAGGAGAGGTAATTATGATTGGCAAAAAAGGCAAATATACTAGTCTAATGTTAGCAAAATCTACCATGGACAATGTTTGGCAGGTGTTGACCGACTACGATCATTTTGCGGAATTTCTGCCTGGAGTTATGAGTAGCAAACTAATTGAAACGGATGGCGACCGCAAAATATTTGAACAGACTAATAAAATCAAAACCTTCGTTTTTAGCACCGAATCACGATTAGAAGTGGCTGCAACCGAATCTTATCCTCAAAGAATTGCTTTCAAAGCCATAGCTGGTGACTTAAAAACTATGAATGGAACATGGCTATTACAGCCCGTGTCTCCTTACCCCAGCGCACCTCCCGATCGGGTTTTAATCACTCATACCGTTACCGTCGAGCCAGCTAAAACACCAATCGACAGTATATTCTTTAATATTTATGAAGATCAGTTAGCAAAAACTCTCAAAGCAATTAAACAAGAAACAGAAAAACGTTCAGGCAAGGAGAAAGAACCAATCAACTTAACCAAAAGTTGACTCATTCCAGCCCCACATATAGCCTTTGGCATCAGCAAATTCAATATAGATACGGTTAGCAGGTACGCTTAATTTCTCACTGATTTGATGACAAAAATCTTGGCTCATAGTTTTGGTTTGAGACGAACTCATGTTGCCAACGCTTTTAATCTCTACATAACAAACAGGATCGAATGTACCTGCAAAAGTCATCGGTACATCGGCTTCAAAAGCTGTCATCACATAAGATTCTGGCTTGCCCAAATGTTCAGCCAGTTTAGCGGATAGTCCCGTTAATAGGCTGGCAACTGCTGCACTTTCAGGCTGAGAGACAGAGGACTGAACTTTTATTAAAGGCATAATTATTTTCTAACTTTGATCCTAGATTTTAATCTTGTTATAGATAAATATTATATGAGTCGATTGAAATTAGCCTAGGGAAATTGCGAACGATCTTCTCATTTCTCTCCCTTTTTCTGGGGCTCTGTTGGCAAATTCTCTTTTATTTTGTTTAAAACCCAAGCTATTAGAAAGCTTCTGTTAAATATGTAACAGGAATAACAAGACCTCAAGAGTTATGATTGCTCAATATTTGCCAATGTAGCCATTTAATGTCAGAACTATCCACATCCCTTGAGCAAGCCAAATTTAACGCTAATAAATTTGAGCTAAGTAATGGATTGACTATCATTCATCAGCATTTGCCTGCTACTCCTGTAGTCGTTGCAGATATTTGGGTAAAGGCAGGAGCGATCGCCGAGCCTGGGGAATGGTCGGGAATGGCACATTTTTTAGAACACATGATTTTCAAGGGTTCTCCCAATGTGATGGTGGGAGAATTTGACTCGTTGATTGAGAATACAGGAGGTATAGCTAACGCAGCTACCAGCTATGATTATGCTCATTTTTATTTGACCACAGCTGCACCACATCTAGAGCAGACCTTACCCTGTTTGGCGGACATTTTATTAAGGGCAACTATTCCTGATGCCGAATTTATTCGCGAGCGAGAAGTAGTTTTAGAAGAGATATATGCTAGCAACGATAATCCCGATTTTGTTGGGTTTCAGGCTTTGTGTCAAAACATCTATCAGCATCATCCATACCGACGCTCAATTTTGGGAGACAAGGAATTATTGTTAAAACATACGCCCAATCAGATGCGTTGTTTTCATCGCACCCATTATCAGCCAGAAAACATGAGCGTGGTGATTGTGGGTGGTATTGAACAGGAAAAAGCCTTGACTTTAATCGATAAAAATTTTAGTGATTTTAGCGCACGTTCAGAATGTCCGCCTACCACGATCGCAGCAGAACCGCCAGCGGTAACTATTCGTCGCCAAGAACTGCATTTGCCCAGAATCGAACAGGCACGCTTATTAATGGCTTGGATTTGCCCTGGTGCAGAGTCTTTAGAAGAGGCGATCGCTTTGGATTTAATTGCTCTAATTTTTGCTGGAGGGCGCAGTTCGGGTTTAGTTAGAGAACTAAGAGAAGAAAGACAGTTAGTTATAGATATTGACTGTAATCTATCTTTACAAAAAGACTCAAGTATGTTTTTAATTAGTGCTTGGTTAGCAGTAGAACACTTGGAAATGGTAGAAAATATCATCCGCGATCGCCTGCAAAAGTTACATCATGAGCTTATCCCTACAGCAGAAATTAACCGCGCCAAACGACAGTTAATCAATGATTATATTTTTTCTAGTGAAACCCCTAGCCAACTAGCTAGCATCTACGGATTTTATAATATTGTCGCTACAGCTTCTGATTCAGCACTGTACCCCCAGATTATCGCTCAACAACAGCCAGATCGACTACGACAAATCCTTAGCCGATATTTATCTCCCGAACGCTATGCTGTGACGATATTGAAGCCAATTATTAGTAATTAGTAGCAGTAGTTTAGATTAAAATAATTGTCGGCGTTGCTGAATGTGTAATGCTAAAAGTATATTTAGCTTATTTATTAAGTAGTGATGATTTCTTAAAAGCCTAGAGCTTAGAGCTTACAGCTATGAACAGTCATCTTTTGTACGACATTACTTAATCAGCAACGCCTAATTGTCTAAGTCAGGCATTTAATTTTTATTTTTATACTGCTTTCATATGCTCCTAACCCTGTTACATCAATTTTGTATGATGGCTTAAGCTGAAATTTTTTTATTCAAAGTATTTAGCTATTCAACCGAACTAATATCAGGAAATACTCAACAGCTATGTAGTATTTAGCCCAAGTTGAGCCACTCCAAAAATGTTTGCAATAGCAGCCAAGCATTTAATCCCACAATGATCGTTGATACCCCATAAGCAAGAATCTTAAGCCAAGGCGGATTGACAAACTCACCCATCAAACGGCGATCGCTCGTGAACATTACCAACGGAATCACGGCAAAAGAAAGCTGTAAACTAAGAATTACCTGACTTAAAACCAACAAATTAGTAGTGCTACCTTCGCCCCAAAATAAAATGGTTAATAGGGCTGGAACAATTGCCACCAGACGAGTCAGCAAGCGTCGTAGCCAAGGTCTAAGTCGAATTTGCAAAAACCCTTCCATCACAATCTGTCCAGCTAGAGTTCCAGTCAAGGTCGAGTTTTGTCCTGATGCCAGTAGCGCGATCGCAAAGAGAATACTTGCAGGCGCAAATCCCAGCACAGGTGACAGCAACTTGTACGCGTCTTGAATTTCTGCTACATCCTGATGATTGGAAAAGTGGAAGGTCGCCGCCGACAAAATCAAAATAGCAGCGTTGATAAACAAAGCAATTGATAAGGCAACGGTTGAATCAATAATGCCAAATTTGATGGCTTCACGCTTTTTTTTAGGAGTTTCTTGCCAATCGCGCGTTTGCACAATTGAAGAGTGTAGATAAAGGTTGTGGGGCATGACAGTCGCCCCCAAAATTCCAATCGCAATATAAAGTGCCGTTGGGTTTCGCACTACTTCTGACTGAGGTATAAAGCCTTGGAGAACATCGGCTAGATCGGGACGAGAAACGATCAATTCAACGATAAAGCAACCACCAATCACAGTCATAATAGTAATCACCAAAGCTTCGACGTAGCGAAAGCCTTTACCTTGCAAAAACAGCACCATTATGACATCTAAAGCTGTGATGCAAACACCTATAGCTAGGGGAATGCCGAACAAGAGTTCTAAAGCGATCGCACTTCCGACTAACTCTGCTAAGTCACAAGCGGCGATCGCAATCTCACATAAAACCCACAGGAAAAAGCTGACAGGCGGACTGTAATAGTCCCGACAGGCTTGTGCCAAATCTCGTCCCGTTGCCACGCCCAGCTTGACACAAAGTGCCTGCAACACGATCGCCATCAGGTTAGAGAGTAAGATAACACTCAGCAGCATATAGCCAAATTGAGCGCCGCCAGCTAAGTCAGTTGCCCAGTTGCCAGGATCCATGTAGCCTACCGCAACGAGATATCCAGGTCCTGCATAAGCCAACATTTTGCGCCAAAAGCCTTTACCGTTAGGAATGGCAATCGTGCGATACACTTCTGGCAAACTGAGTTGCTGTTTAGGAACAGTCATTCATTTTTTTCTCATATTCTTCTCATAATTTAATCTAACATAGTTGATTATCCAAAACACCAATTTTCTCAAAGGAAATGATTATGAAAAGATTTAACTTCCTTTAATTGGCGATCGCCTTTCAGTTTCAGAAAAATAAAAAAACCAAAATAAATCTAGCGATCGCTTTTGGCAAACTGACAATCAAAACCAGTTCCCAAAATGGTGGTCAACTAAACACGACTTTTGTTTTTTTCTAGCTATAGTAAATGAGAGTGAGCAAAGAAGAGTGGCTTGAGTATGTCTTTGCTCTGATAATCTAAAGCTTATAAGGAATGAAAATTGCGATAAATGTTATCATCTTTAAGCTGTAATCAAGGCAGAATATAGCTACAAACTTAAAGAAGAACTATTTGGTTTTCTTTAATCTCAATTATCAATATATTAACTACAAGAGTAAAGATCGCACACCATGATTCACGATATATTTATGCCCGCCCTTAGTTCCACCATGACCGAAGGTAAGATCGTCGAGTGGATCAAATCTGCTGGAGATAAGGTAGAAAAAGGGGAGACGGTATTAGTTGTAGAGTCGGACAAAGCCGATATGGACGTAGAGTCTTTTAATGAAGGTTATCTTGCCGTTATTATGGTCGAAGCAGGGCAAGAAGCACCTGTAGGTAGTGCGATCGCTTTGATAGCCGAAACTGAAGCAGAAATTGAAGAAGCTAAAAAACAAGCTGCATCTCATCAAGGAGGAGCGAGCGCACCCTCCCAAGCGACACCTACAGCAGTCACTGCACCTCCAAGCGTAGAAACGGCTGCTGCTACCACGACCGCACCAAGCAACGGTAGTAGCAATGGCTCTGGTAGGACTGTTGCTTCACCCAGAGCTAAGAAACTAGCAAAACAACTGGGAGTAGACTTAAAAACTCTTCAGGGAAGTGGTCCTTATGGCAGAATTACCGCAGGTGATGTAGAACAAGCATCAGGAAAACCTGTAACTGCGCCTGCTGCAACTCCCATCGGTGTTGCTCCTATGGCTACTTCTAATACTGCTCCTGGGGTAGTGGCTGCTGCTGTCCAACCTGTTACTGCTCCTGCTCGTGCTGTAAGTGCTGGCTCTGGCGAAACTGTACCTCTCAATACTTTGCAAAAAGCAGTGGTACAAAACATGATGGCAAGTTTACAGGTGCCTGTTTTTCATGTGGCATATACCATCACCACTGATGCTTTAGATCGGCTCTACAAGCAAATTAAGCCTAAAGGTGTTACTATGACGGCTTTGTTGGTAAAAGCGATCGCCGTTACCCTGCAAAAGCATCCAGAAGTCAATGCTAGCTATACTCAAGATGCCATTAGCTATAATTCCCAAATTAACGTGGCAGTAGCGGTAGCAATGCCAGATGGTGGTTTAATTACTCCTGTATTGCGTAATGCGGATCAAATGGATATTTATTCTCTATCTCGCACCTGGAAAGACTTAGTAAACCGCTCTAGATCTAAGCAACTTCAGCCTGAAGAATATAGTACTGGTACATTTACTCTTTCTAACCTGGGAATGTTTGGAGTGGATAATTTTGATGCCATTTTACCTTCAGGACAAGGTTCAATTTTAGCCGTTGGTGGTTCAAAACCTCAGTTAGTTGCTGATGATTTAGGCATGATGGGTGTCAAACGTCAGATGAAGGTAAATATCACTTCTGACCACCGTATTATTTATGGCGCACAAGCAGCAGGTTTCCTAAAAGATTTAGCAACTTTGATAGAGACTGATGCCCAGTCTTTGACGCTTTAGGATGTTGGTAATTTTATGAGATGACTAGAGCTTCTGCCCTTTACCTTTAGACTTCTGTCTGCGGTTGATATTCAAAATAATCGCCAAGTCTCCCAATTTTGGGAGACTTTAATTAACTTATTCTTCATTAACTAATTTAAAAAGAGACTATTATTTTGCAAAAATTGCTCGCTATTATTGCCGTTGCTATCATTATTTTATTTACTTCCGTTAGTTCGCCTGTTTTGGCTGATGTTACTACTAATTTTGATACTGGTGCAAAAGTATTCAAAGCCAACTGTGCTGGTTGTCATGCCAAAGGGGGAAATATTGTGCGACGAGGCAAAAACCTAAAGTTAAAAGCTCTTCATAAATACAAAATGGATACTCCTGAAGCGATCGCATCTATAGTAACTAATGGTAAGGGTATTATGTCAGCCTACGGCGATAAACTCACCCCCGAACAAATAGCAGACGTTAGTGCTTATGTATTGCAAAAAGCAGAACAAAATTGGCAGTAATTTTTAAAACGTTAAAATTAATCTATAGGGATAATAAATAAAATTTTTAAATATACATAGTGGTTTATCAAGCTCAGGATACAAGTATTACAGATATTTTAAACAAAGCCGAAAAGGGCGGAGATATTTCGATAGAAGAGGGAATTTATCTGCTTCAACAACAAGATTCTGAAGTCAAAGGTGAGATCGCCACAACTGCAAATCTTCTCAGACAAAATCAGGTAGGAGATACCGTAACCTATGTAGTTAACCGCAATATTAACTTTACTAATATCTGTGAGCAACACTGTAGTTTTTGCGCTTTTCGTCGAGATGCTGATGAAGCGGGATCTTTTTGGCTGAATAGAGAAGAAATAATCGCTAAAGCAACTGAGGCGGTAAACATTGGCGCAACAGAAATCTGTATGCAAGGTGGCTTAAATCTTCAGGCAAAAATAAACGGGCAGTCTTTAGCTTATTATCTCAATCTAGTTAGGGAAATTAAAAACAACTTTCCCCAGTTACATCTTCACGCTTTTTCCCCTCAAGAAATCCAATTTATTGCCAGAGAAGACGGTATTAGCTACAAAAAAGTCTTATTAGCTTTAAAAGAAGCTGGTTTAGGCTCAATGCCTGGCACAGCAGCCGAAATACTCGACGATCGCGTTAGAAATATTATTTGTCCTGAAAAAATTAACAGCGCTACTTGGTTAGAGATCATTGGTTTAGCTCTTAGTTTGGGTATACCCACCACCAGCACCATGCTATCGGGTCATATTGAGACAAAACAGCAGCAGATCGAACATCTAGCTAAATTGCGATCGCTCCAACAAACTGCCGTTGCCAATGACTATCCAGCCCAGATTACTGAGTTTATTATCTTACCTTTTGTGGGACAAGAAGCCCCTGCCCCCATTCGTCGTCGCGTCGGTAGAAATCAGCCAGATGTAGCAGAAGTATTGCATTTAACTGCCGTTGCCCGCATCTTTCTGGGTAACTGGATACCCAATCATCAACCAAGCTGGGTCAAAATTGGTCTAGAAGGAGCGCAAAAAGCCCTGGGGTGTGGCTGTAATGATATTGGTGGAACATTAATGGAAGAGCATATTACCACCATGGCAGGGGCGCAGGGAGGTACCTGTATGTCAGTAGAGAATTTACAACAGGCGATCGCTACTTTAAATCGTCGCTACCAACAAAGAAATACTCTCTATACATCTTTATGAAGTCTGTTTTGTTTTGAGTTGATGAACAAACTTTAATATCCCAAATTGGGCAACCTTAGTTTAAGATTGTTATCTGAAATAGTAAAAAGTAAAAAATTTACATGAGAGTATTAGTAACTGGTGGTGCTGGCTTTCTTGGTTCCCATCTAATCGATCGCTTGATGAAGCAAGGTCATGATGTAATCTGTCTAGATAATTTTTTTACTGGTCACAAACGTAATATTAGGCATTGGCTGGACAATCCTTATTTTGAATTGATTCGTCATGACATTACTGAGCCAATTTCTTTAGAGGTAGATCAAATCTATCATCTTGCCTGTCCTGCTTCCCCAGTTCACTATCAATATAATCCCGTCAAAACCATCAAAACCAATGTGTTGGGAACATTAAATATGCTCGGTTTAGCCAAGCGGGTTAATGCTAGGTTCTTACTAGCCTCTACTTCAGAAGTGTATGGCGATCCTGATGTGCATCCTCAACCCGAAGAATATCGCGGTAACGTAAATCCTATTGGTATTCGCAGTTGTTATGATGAAGGCAAACGAGTAGCTGAGACTTTAGCATTTGATTATCATCGTCAAAACGAGGTAGACATCAGAGTAATGCGTATTTTTAATACTTATGGACCGAGGATGTTTGAAAATGATGGTCGTGTAGTCAGCAACTTTATTGTTCAGGCTCTCAAAGGCATACCTTTAACTGTTTATGGCGATGGTTCACAAACCCGCAGCTTTTGCTATGTTGCCGATCTTATCGAAGGTATGATGCGGTTGATGAACGGCGAACACATTGGACCAATTAACATTGGTAACCCTGGAGAATATACGATCCTGCAACTGGCTGAAACTATTCAAACAATGGTTAATCCTGATGCGGAATTAACTTTTGAGCCACTTCCTCAAGACGATCCTTTGCAAAGACAACCTGATATCACCAAGGCTAAAAATCTTTTAGGTTGGAAACCCACTATTGACCTAGAAGAGGGACTGAAAATGACTATTGAAGACTTTCGTTCTCGAATTGAAAGTGGAGAAGCTTAGACAAAATTGGTAAAAGAGAAGTAATATATATCATTCTTTCGAGTTTTTGATGTGCTTGATTTTTAATTTACGTACATAAAAAAAATTTCTATAAGTAATATAAGAGGTTAATAAGTTCTATGCGAGTTTGCGTTATTGGTACTGGATATGTCGGTTTGGTTACGGGTGTATGTTTGTCTCATATCGGACACGATGTAATCTGTGTCGATAACAACGAAGAAAAAGTTAAGTTAATGCAGTCTGGACAATCACCTATTTATGAGCCAGGTTTGTCTGAACTAATGAAGTCTTCGTCTGAATCTGGAAAGTTAATTTTCACTTCTGATTTGGCAAAAGGTGTAAGCCACGGAGAAATTCTATACATAGCTGTCGGCACACCACCTCTACCTACAGGGGAAAGTGACACTCGCTATGTGGAAGCCGTTGCGCGGGGTATTGGGACTCATTTGCAAGGTGAATATAAAGTAATTGTCAACAAGTCAACCGTGCCGATTGGCTCTGGTGACTGGGTAAGAATGCTAATATTAGATGGCAATAAAGAAGCTGGCAGTAATATAGAACCTGTTTTTGATGTGGTTAGTAATCCTGAATTTTTGCGTGAAGGTTCAGCAGTATATGATACTTTTAACCCCGATCGCATCGTTTTAGGTGGTAATAGCGATAAAGCAATCTCGATGATGCAGGAACTTTATAGTCCCTTAGTTACTAGGAAGTATGCCGAAGATAAGTCCGCCCCTCCTGTTCCAGTCGTAGTAACAGACTTGAGTTCAGCCGAAATGATTAAATATGCTGCCAACTCTTTTCTGGCAACTAAAATTAGCTTTATCAATGAAGTAGCTAATATATGCGATCGTGTTGGGGCAGATGTGACTCAAGTTGCTGCGGGAATTGGCTTAGACTCTCGCATTGGCGGTAAATTTTTGAGTGCTGGTATTGGTTGGGGTGGCTCTTGTTTTCCCAAAGATGTTTCGGCTTTGGTTCATACTGCTGATGACTATGGTTATGAATCCGAACTACTCAAAGCAGCAATCAACGTTAACCAGCGTCAACGCTTGCTAGCTTTAGAGAAGCTGCAAAATGAGCTAAAAATTCTCAAGGGTAAAACCATTGGTTTATTGGGTTTGACCTTCAAGCCAGACACTGACGACATGAGAGATGCCCCTGCACTGGACTTAATTGAACAACTCAATCGTCTTGGTGCAAGAGTCAAAGCCTACGATCCTATTGTCTCTCAATCAGGTTTGAGTCATGGTTTGTCTAACGTAATTATTGAAGGCAATGCCGAAATGCTGGCAGACTGTTGTGATGCTTTGGTCTTAGTTACCGACTGGAAAGAATTTCTGAAGCTAGATTTTACTAAAATAGTCAAGTTAATGAACAATCCTTTAATAATTGATGGACGAAACTTTTTAGATCGCAAAGCTGTTGAGGCTGCTGGGATGCGCTATATTGGCATGGGTAGATAAACGTGAGCAATGAACATTGAACAAATAAATAACGTTGTCGTTTAACTCATATATTTTATAAATAGTGCAAAGCGGTTTTTTCTTGTTTGCACTAGACTTTATCGGAAATAAGTCGAAAAGCTCGAAGAACTAGTTTCTTCTCTTCTCTTCTTAAAATTAGGAGAATTTTATGTATCTAATATCTCTTTTCTGACGATGACTAAGACGAAGATTATGCAGTCCACAAGCTGTTTCCATCACATCATCAATATAGTGATCGACCCAATTACGAAATTTCTGAACCACGATCTGACATCGTTTGATTCCGCAGATCTGGTGTTCTATCTCAACTCTTATCTTCGCAATTTCTCGATTTTTCTCTTTTTCATGATCAGTTAATTCTGCTTTAGGAAGCTTCTTCGTCGGTTGTTTAATCCTAACTCCCGATGGTGCAAATCCTTGAAATCCTGTATCTTGCCACAGAATACTCCCTTTGGGAAAATGATAGTCTTCTTCGTCGGCAATTTTCTTGTCATGTTTTTTGCCTTCATAAGTGTCACTTAAGAACAACACTTTTCCTCCTCGCTCACTCACCACATTATTTTTAACCATGTGAGCTTTCTTCTTTCCACTATAGAAAGTTTTACGCTCTTCCTTATCTTGTGGTCGATTGATCGCTCGCTCCGTCCCATCAATCATAAATTCTAAACTGGGGCAGGTGTTCAGTAAATCTTCTAGCTTTGCAGGTTCACGTTCTGGTAATTGTTTCTCCCTTTTCAAAGCTTGATTGAGTACTTTTGTTAGTCTGTGTACCCATTCATTTGCCTGGGCTTGGCTCATTCCAAATAAAAATCCTTGTACTTCTTGGGTTGGATAAAGTCGAAAGTAAATCAAAATAAATAGCAATTTATCTTCCAGTTTCTCAAGCCTCGCTTTCCTGCCACCTCCGAATGCTCTGTGTCTGTTTCCTCGCTTAAAATTTTCTTCTATGAACTTTGACCATGCAGGTTCAAAGCTAGCTAATAAAGCTTCAAATTCTTCGATTTTTAATCCTGTTAAGCTCTGTAGAGTTCGAGGTCTATTCTGTAGCTCTGCATAGTTGACTTTCACTCTCTACCTCTCTTACTCAACTTCTTGCTACTCATTTTACATACTTAATTCCGATAAGGTCTACTATTTACAAAGTTCCGCAGGGAGTATAAATTTACAAGCTTTTAGCAGTATAGCAATCGAACTATAGAACTATAGATTAAGACAACTTTTTATCTCTCTGCGTCTTCGCGTCTTTGCGTGAGATAATTACTTACTGTCTTAACCTTTGCTTCGACTGCTATACTTCAACTGATAGGCTTATTTGCGCTCACGTTATTTAACGACAATTAAAGTTAATCTTCAAACCATCGCGGGGATGAGGAGTAGGTACAGTTACTAATTCTAAACTTTGATCGGGTAAAAGTTCCCAATCATAATTTTGCAAAAGTTTTGAGGCGAAAAGACGCATTTCTAAGCGAGCAAATTCTTTACCTATACATTCTCTCAAGCCACCGCCAAACGGAATATAGCCAAAGCTGGCTTGCTTATCCGCTGAATTTTCAGGCACAAACCGATCGGGGTTAAAGCGATCGCTTTCGGGATAAATCTCCTCATCTTTGTGGGTTTGAGCGATTTGATATTGAAGATTCCAACCTTTGGGGATACGATAACCGCTAAATTCAAAAGTTTCGACTGCTTCTCTAAAACCACCACCCACAGGGGGAATAATTCGCATGACTTCTTTGAGTACCTGTTCTAGATAGGTCATTTGCTTAATATTTTCCAGTGTGGTTGTATCTGCTATATTTAGGCGAGCCTGTTCGTCCCTCAAACGCTGCATTACATCTGGATGCTGTGCTGTCAAAAAACAAAAAGAGGAGATCGCGCTGGTTAAAGTTTCATGTCCTGCAAACAATAACAGCAATACCTGATCTTTTAATTCTTCTAGACTCAAACTATTTCCTTCATCATCTTTAGCCTGAATCAACAACCCTAAAGCATCCTGACCAGGATCATCTGCTTGTTGGCGTTGGATGACAATTTTTTCTAAATGCTCTAGTAATTCTTTACGGGCGTGCAAAGCTTTACCAAACTTTGTCCAAGGAAGAGAGACAGGAATACTAAACAAGCCATCGCTAAATTGCTCAAATAATTCTCCTACTTTGCTTTGCGCACCACCATCGGTACTCAAGAATAGATTGCTGGCAATATCAAAAGTGAAGTTTCGCAACTCTGGATACCAAGTAAGAGTACCCATCTTTTTCCATCTTTGAAGATATTTTTCGGTAATCTGTTCCATAGTGGGAATGTAACTAGCCAAAGCTCTAGGCTGAAATGCTTCATACAGCAACTTTCGGCGAGAGGTATGAACTTTACCGCTGCTATTAGATAATGATTCTTTTCCTAATAAAACCCTGGTACTTTTTGGCCAAGCCGAAACTACATATTTATTCTCGTTGCGAAATAAAAAGGTGTTAGCTTCTGAACCGATCATTATTACCGTAGGACGAGTAAAAATATTGGTTTTATATACTTTGCCATATTTTTTAATTCGCTTTTGATTAAAGTCTGGATCGTTTAAAAAGGCGATCGTCTCTCCAATTAGAGGTAATCCGTTTCCTCCAGGGGGTTTAGGCAGAGAATTTAACTTGGTGTTATTAATTGCCATGCTGTATTCAACGTCGTTAATATTTTCGCAAGTAACTATCTCTCTTTTGAGAGACAAAATCAGCCACAGAGGGTGAGACAAACTTAAAAACCAAATTAAAGCCGAAAGAGTGAGCTTTTTTGGTTACGAGCAGTCGGCACTTGTGGAAAACTTTTGTCATTTCTAAATTCTAGAGCCTTTATAGAGATAAGGATGGCTTAATTTTTTTATAATAATAAAAACTCGAATTAGAAAATGACTGTAATCCCCTCCGCGTGAGGATCTATTCTTTAAAAGTGACAGACTAGGGATACAGACTAGGGATACCTACTATATAAAACAACAGTTGGAGCAGTTTTATTGAGGGTAAGTAATATTAAACTGTATATTAGCTATGGACTGGCTATTGCATATACGCACGCAATAGCGAAAAACAGCTAAAACATCTGCATTTGCTGGCATATCTTCTTGAATATAGACATTGCCACCTTGAAGGAAAGTTTGAACTACAGCAAAATCGATCAAATCAATCGTTAGAAATTACAGGTAATAGAGGCTTAAGATAAAAGCGATCGCATCCTTCTTTCGATAGTAAATTATCAAAGAATAAGGACGCTGAAATCAACGTCCTTAATATTTAAACATTAAATTAATAGATTTACAATGCTATATTTTCTAAGCAGCTTCCCACATATCTTTAATTTTTCCTGGTAAAAACTCACTAACCTGGCTAATTTTATCTGAAGATAATTCCTCTTTGGTAGCTGAAAAAACTGCCTCAATCACTTTTTCGGCAGTTGTGTTGCGAGGTACTCCACCTTCTTTTTCAATACGATAGATAAAGGTATCCGCATCAAATTTTAAAGGAGGACGGATATTACTTAACCAGGCGACTATAGGATTATCATCGTGCCAAAGCTTGGCTATTTCCTCTTGTAGTCTTTTGTTACTAGCATTTTCCTCTGCTTCTGAGTGTAATTCTGCTTCTACTGCTTTAGATGCTTCGGTGGTCATGAGATCGCGCATGGTGCGATAAACGATAGTAGTTAAGTCTCTAGCATCAAAAATATCTTCCAATTCACCTCTGAGCATAACCTTCTCTAGAAAAGGCGTGTCTTTGGTAGCAATAGGTGTAGAAGGTCCTTTATCTATATCATTTGGGGGATTTTTCTCCATCCGCTCAAGCATTTTTTCCCCTTTTGCGGTAAGTTTTGCTTTTTTAAACTTAATCAAATGGGGTAAAGGACCATCAGGTGCGCCAAAAGTGTTGGCAACGCGGAAATCTACTTCTTCCTCATCGATTAAATCAGGTACATCTTCTTGATTAGCATAAGCATTACCCGAAAAGTCAGCATCAATATATTGCTTTTGGTTTAAATAATCAAGATGACCTAAAAAATCAGATATAGTTAAATTCCGTCCCGTAAAGTCTGTAGCTTGAAAATCTACAGAGTGTTGTCCACTGCCATCTCCTTGATGAATTTTATTAAGGAGGATGTACATTACATCGTCTCTTAGAGCTATAGGCATATAATTATTATTCTCTGTTATTTTTTTACCACAAAGATCTTAATAAAAATATATTAATTGTCACATCTGCTTTAGGGATAATGTTTAGATCTAACTTTAGATAGATTAGATAGAGATGTGAGCGGATAAAATCTGGGTTGGATTGTCTCTATTCTCTACAATTTTTGATTTATAGGCGAGTTAAAAAAAGAAATGATCTTATTTTCGTATACCTTCTAACAGCATGACCAAGGATTATAAACTACCCTATTTTTAAGCAGTCTACTATAGAGTAATTTATAATTTAGCTAAAAGATTCATCAGTTTAATAGCAGTTTTTTCGGAGCTATTTTTATCTGACAACGATAGGATAAAAATTATTATCTTGGCTCTGGTTCTAGAAATTTAGCTATTTTCCTGTTAAGCAGTCCAACTCACGCCTCACGTTTGGGATTGATTTGATTAATTGTTCGTTTTTAAATAAACCGCTTTAAATAAACCCAAAAGAAAAAATATGTTTATGTTACTTGAAACTTTTGCCAAACGTTTGAAAACTGTTGCTGACTCTCTAATTAAAAATAAATTTATTCAACCCTATTGGGTGGAAATCATTACACAGCAACCTTCCTGTACCTACTATTTCGGTCCTTTTGATTCTCGTGCAGAAGCCAAGAAAATTCAGTCTGGTTATATTGAGGATCTGATGGCAGAAAAAGCGATTGGGATCAGTGTTGATATTAAACGCTGTTTACCAACTAGGCTAACGATTACGGACGAGGAATACTTTGCTGAATGATATTAAAAACCACTTTTTCTTCTGGACTGAGCTGGTTGAGTTTTGATTCTCTATTTGCCGTCTGGCTCATTAAGTCTAGCAAAGAGCCATCTTCATAAGCTTCAACAATAGCTGGATGAATATAGTATTTACGACAGGTTGCAGGGCGATTACCAAGTTGTTCTGCGACCTTTTTTATTGCTTTGGTAATGTTTTTACGTGCTTTATTTTCTGAGTCAAATTCACCTATTTCATCTAGCTCAATAGCAGATAGTAGTGTACCTGCCCAAGTGCGAAAGTCTTTAGCTGTAAATTCTTGACCAGTTATTGTTTGAAGATACTCGTTTACGTCTGCTGAATCAACAAGTTGCTTCTCGCCAGATTTATTGTAATACTTAAACACTTCATATCCTGGTATTTCTTGGCATTGCTTAATCACGTTTGCCAATCGGCGATCGCGTAGTTCTATTTCATGATCTACACCGCTTTTGCCACGAAATTCAAACTTTACCTTTGTGCCTGTAATATCTATATGGCGATCGCGCAGGGTGGTTAAGCCAAAAGAGCGATTTTTCTTGGCATACTGGCTGTTTCCAATCCTAATTAGGGTAGTTTCTAATAGCTGTACCACCGTTGCTAAAACCTTGTCTCTAGATAAGCCTTTTTGACGTAGATGCTTGGCTGTAGTTGCCCTAATCTGGGGTAAGGAAGCACCAAATAACACCATTCGATTGAACTTATGGCGATCGCGAATTTTGCGCCAGTCAGGATGGTAAAAATACTGTTTGCGCTTTTTAGCGTCTTTGCCAGTCGCCTGTAGATGCCCATGAGGTAGATGACAAAGAAAGACATCGGTTAAGGCAGGAGGAATAGTTAAAGACTTGAGACGTTCTAATTCTGCTTCATCGGTGATGCGATCGCCTTTGCGATCAAGATAGCTAAAACCCCGACCAACTTTTTTCCGTTCAATCTGCAAACTATCAGCCCGAACATATCTCAAGCCAGCAAGTTGAGCAAATTTCTCTGGTTCTAAGTCCAAAGTCTTAACGATGTCGCTATTAGCTATCTGATCCTTCGCCAGCATGATTTATTTATCTCCTCATCCCTTGTCGCTTTTTAGCGGATCGTGTCCCCAATTCATCAGCGAATAACGCCAGGGAGTTTTTTCTATATCTCCTGATGGTTTTTGTGCCAAATGACGATGAACATAGCCCACTACCTTTTTCATGTGTTTAAAGTCTTTTTTCTGATAGTCAGACAGATCTTTATTTAAAATTTTGACAATTTTCTTGCCAGACTTACGCCCTTTGATTTTTCCTTTTTTATCTTTTTGTCCTACAGAATTGCTTTCCTCCGTCTTTAGCCATTGCCTAATTTTGGAAGCATTCATATTGACTGCCGATTGAAAATCTTCTAATACTTCTTTCTGTTTGGGTTCGAGCTTTTTATCGTCCTTTATTGAAGACAAAGCTCTAGTTTTGTGTACGCTGGTTTTGCCTGTATTTTCGTTTTCAACTAAATAGCGGGGTTTATTTTTGGTCGCGCTGATTTTTCTACCATCTACCGTAATAGATTCAGTAATTTTTTGAGTTACTTTTCCAGTAGTTTCTCCTCTCCCTACCTTCCACTTCACGCGATCGCCCTGTTTGAATTTAGTTGTCATAGTTTAAAGTTATTTGAAATCTCGTCTCTAGATAATGGCTGATTTATCAGTATTTCAACCTCTTCTAAAAGACTGATTTTTAATAGAATACGTTTAGTGTGAATTTAAAAATTTTCAAATGCCTCTATTGGTTGTCCTAAAAGAGTGAAATTTTGTATTTACGTAGCTAAGTAAGTCGTACTTTACTCGCAGATCGTAGTGGCTAAAAGCTGATAGCTAAAAGCTAAGAGCTAAAAACTAATGAATCTGAACGAAGCTAATGCACACTAAGCGTAGAAACTATTGACAATTAATTTGTAGCCATACAGTCAAATCTGTCTGGGAAATCTCCGACTTAGCCACACCCAACATAATCTTTACCACCTCTACTTCGGTAGCTGCTAAACGAACACCATTAATTTCTAAAAAAACAGCCATCACAATCAATGCAGTCCGCTTGTTTCCATCAACAAAGGGGTGATTAATTGCGATTCCATAACCCAACGCAGCAGCCAACTCATATAAGCTAGCATCTTGATTATAGTTAGCAATATTAGTAGGTCTATATAATGTGCTTTTTAGCCTCCCTTCATCTATCATTCCAGTCGTCCCACCAAAAAGAGCAAGCTGTTGAGCATGGATCGCTTTGGCTTGAGCTAGGGTAACAAATCTAACCTGGCTCATTTTGCCAACTCTTTAAGAGCGTTACGATAACGATTGGAAATTCCTTTGGCGGCTTCCATTACCTCTTCAAACTCTGGGTCATAAGGAGTTATTAAAACCCCTTCGGAAGTTTTGGTAACATATAAACAGTCCCCTTCAGTAACATTTAACTGTTCGAGAAGCTCTTTGGGTATACTCACACCGAGGGAATTACCTATTTTGCGAATGTTTAATTTCATGTCTGACCTTGTAGCTACTTTCGTAACTACAATAATATCTTAATCTACATCTTACTTCAATCATGCAACGCTACATTTTAGCAATGCGCTCAATATTCCATCTACAGTGAGATGTATCTTTGGTAAAATATCTGCAAAATAGAGGCGTAACTAAAAAGACTTGTTTTTATTTTATGAACGACCAAAAACAGCCCAAACGCGCTGTAGGGACATTTGCCACTCGCCAAGATGCCGAAGCAGCCCTAATAGAGCTTAGAGATGCAGGTTTTAATATGGATCAAATCTCGGCGATCGCTCAAAACCCAGATAAAAAGGAAAAATTAGCCGATGTGGAAGTCAAAGCAACATCCCAAAGAGTCAAAGAAAGTGTGGAAACAGGAGCTTTTATGGGAGCGACAACAGGGGGGATATTAGGCTTAATTGGGGGCTTGGGTATTTTAGCAATACCTGGAGTAGGAGTGGCTACAGAGGTTGCCGTATTGTTGGGTAATGCTCTTTTGGGCAGCGGTATTGGTGCAGCAGGAGGAAGTTTAGTTGGTGCGCTGATTGGCTGGGGAATTCCTGAAGATCAGGCAGCTTACTACGATCAGCTTTTGTCCCAAGGAAGTTATCTGGTTTTAGTAAAGGGTAAGGAAGTTATCTGGTTTTAGTAAAGGGTACAGAAGCAGAGATAAATGGTGCAGAAGCTATTTTGCTTAATCGCCAAATCAGCAACTGGAATATTTATAATGCTCCTGGTAACAGTAGCGTATTAGGAGTTTGAAAACTATTTCATGCTTGAATTTATTGTTAATAGTATAAATTCTCTCGGTTACGTAGGAATCGCTTTGTTGATGGCGTTGGAAAATATAATACCGCCTATTCCTTCGGAACTGATTATGCCTTTAGCTGGGTTTGCCGCAACTCAGGGCAAGCTGAACCTAGTCGAGGTGATTATAGCAGGGACTATAGGTTCAGTGGCAGGGGCAATTCCCTGGTATTTCCTGGGTAGATATTGGGGCTTGAAACGCACCAAAGCGATCGCCGATAAATATGGCAAATGGTTATCTGTTTCTGGTGCAGACGTGGAGCAAGCTAAAAAATGGTTTGATAGCAGGGGCTATATTGCAACAGCCATTGGTCGTCTTATTCCAGGCATCAGAACTTATATATCTATTCCCGCAGGTATTAGCAAGATGTCTTTGATGCCTTTCTTGGCTTATTCAACGGCGGGATCGGTTGTTTGGGTTAGCTTGCTGACTTATGCTGGCTATATTTTGGGGGAGAACTACGAATTGGTAGGAACTTATCTTAAGCCCATAAGCATTTCAGTAGCCATTGCCGTAATTTCTTTGATTATCTACTGGGTTATCAAAAGAAAAAAACACCACATTTAACTGAAGTCGATCCTATATTGTACTTTTCGTGTGTAATTGAATTTTGCCAGTACACTACTTCAATATTTTCAGGCGATCGCCCGTTTGCACAAGCTATACATGATTAGCTTAACTTTAAATACTACTGTCCGAGAATCTGGAGATCGCTCTGCTTCGATTCTCGGACAGTAAATTATAAAGATATAACCTACATCCAGTGAATGTTTATTTCCTGTTAAGCTGCTAACTCTTCGTCTGTTACCTAAGACCGTTTTGATGAAGGATTGCGCCTTCCCTCGGTAACAGTTAAGCAGAGGAAGCGATAAAAACTCTGCACCTAGTTAGCTTAACTTTGATTATTACTGTCCGAGAATCTGGCGATCGCTCTCCTTCGATTCTCAGCAATGGGTCACAACGGTACAACTCCCATCCAGTAATTTTTATTTTTGGTTATATCAAGTATATTAAGCGAAATTTATACCGATCAATTCGGTCATAAGTTATATTCTTTTTCTGAACCTTTTACAAAATAAGCAACTTTTGGATTATATCTTTTTAAATAGATAGAAACTCTTAGACTCATTTAGGTACAAATTTTTATCCTTTACCCAAAAGAGATTAAAGTATACTTCATTAATACAAAATTTGGATCAATGTCTAATAGACTGCTTCTAACTTCTTTTCAAACTTGGCTACCTCACCAAATATCAAATTCTGCTGATGACTTATTAGAAACAATCCAAAAGCAGCAATTTGCTGAGGATTCTTTATTTTTTCTCAGAAAGCTACCTGTTGATATAAAATTAGCTTCTGGACAAGTTATTGAAACGATTAAAGCTATCAAGCCTACAGGCATTCTTTGCTGTGGGATGGCAGAATCAAGAGAAAAACTGATGGTAGAGTCTAATGCTG
Organism: Waterburya sp.; assembly: GCA_965218645.1. Classification (GTDB taxonomy): domain Bacteria; phylum Cyanobacteriota; class Cyanobacteriia; order Cyanobacteriales; family Xenococcaceae; genus Waterburya. The sequence goes on from OZ244627.1 coordinate 4,278,142, forward strand.
TTTGCCAAGAAGACTGTATTTTTACTATGGTCGATCTTAATAAAATGATTACTTGTTTAGCACATACTGAAGTTAGTCATAATGCAGGCAAGTTTGTTTGCGAGGGCTTGTATTATGAAATTCTCAAATATACTCAGGCAAATACTTTAAAAATTCCCTGTATTTTTATTCATGTTCCTGTGCTTAGCGTCAGAAACATAGATGTAATTCAAAAAGACTTTACCGCCATTATTAATTTCTCGCTTTGACGATCCCCTCCACAAATGAAAGATTTCTCCTTCAGCCGCTTTCTTATCAAAGCAAAGCTAGGCTTGTTAGCCAATAGAAAAACAAAGCTAACATGGACATAGCTTCGGCTTGGCGATCGCACTTTAACCAGTAGTCGCAGATTAATTCGCCTCAAGACGACGGACTAATCTGCGACTCAAAAGTAAAAAAACTATTCTCCAAATTAGCTTAACCTTCTCTTTGATCTTTATCAGTCTGAATAAAGAGAATAAGCAAGAAGACAGTAGGAACCAAAACAAATAGGATAGTAGCTACAAATCCCAGATCATTAACTTCCATACAATAGCAGCCTCTAAATAAGTGATTATTAAAATGATATTCCTAGTCTAGGATATCATTACTTAGGCTAATAGGTGCATCGACCCATGCTTATTTTTTCTTAGAAGGCTTTGGTTTGGTAATAATTTTTACCGATCCATTAACCATAGTTTGGCAAGCCAAACGATAATTATCAGGTTTTTTCTTTAATCTGCGTTTTTCAAAATCCGTTTTAGGAGATAAATTTTCCATTCCTTCGGCAACTTCGACAACACAGGTGGCACATTGACCAGAACCACCACAGTTTCTTAGTTTTCCTCCCAGGGTATAGATATCAACTCGATTTTGGATAGCTTTTTCGCGCAGATTAGAGCCCATGGCTGCGATCACTTCCTTATTTTCCTTTTCAAAGGAAATTGTCGTCATAGAAAATTCCTCTTCTTAAATTCTATTTACTATAATTTTAAGAAATCATAAGAGATCATACATCAATTTCCCAGTTTATTATGTTTTGAAGTGTATACCTAAGCAAATAAAATGCTTCTCTAATCAAGCGATAGTCGGACACAGACTACAATGCCAATTCCAGCAATCAATTTGTTGCTGATTAGTTTTGGTTTTAATCGCTATAGCTGCAACATAATTAACTACGGGAAGATAAGAATACATTGACCAATTTGCTGTTGCTTGCTTATTTCCCTGAATGGATTGTAAGCAGGGAGATCCAGTCTGGTCAAGACATATATTTACATCAGCCAATGAGCCTGTTAAACCTATACCAGTCGCTTTTAAATAAGCTTCTTTAGCAGTCCACAACTGGAAAAATGCTTTATGTTGTTGCTGACCGCTTAAACTGGCGATCATTTGAGATTCTTGGGTAGAAAAAAAACGCTGGGCAATTTTGGCTACATCTTCCATTGACCGCAAATATTCTAGATCTACTCCAAGAGGATAATCGTAAGTAAAGCCATACAGAGCATATTCTTGAGAATGGGAGATATTGAACTGTAGTGAACTATTGGAAAATGGTATTGCCAGGCTTGGTTTACCGCGATCGCCATACTCAAATTGTACAGCAACTGGGCTTATTTGCAGATAATTGGCTAATAAATGTCTTAATATGCCTCTGGCTACAGTAAAGCGTCTTTGGTGTTGAGAGAATCGAAATTTGTTTGCTCTTGCTATTTCATCCTTGGATAAAAAACTGGCTAATTGCTCAACTACTGCTGGTGGCAAATCTAAATTGGCACGCCACAAATGAACGCGATCGCAGTTTAATGGAGGATGATACGGTGGTTTTTTCCAGATCCGACTGTTGTTCTGGCTCATTCTTAATAAATAAAGTAGAGTAAAAGCGATCGCATAGCTTAATGGCTAAAGACTTTATTTTAGGTGAGATCTATGTTCGTAAAGTGAACATAAGACAGAGTTCAATTATCTTCGTTTGCAGCATTGGCATTGCTTCAGCACCTTGTTTAAGGCTATATTCAAGCTCTAGCAATAGGGGCAATACTGCTAAAAATTGCTTGGTGCTTACACTGCTAATTTCTTGATTGATAAAGTAAAGACGATTAGGATTATCGATACCCGCAGCAGTTGCAATTACTTTATTATCTTTTTCCCCCGTTGACTGTATTAGCTTAACTATTGTCCAGATGCGAAACTGCCCAACTAAAGTAGCGACTATCTTTAAGGCTGGTTCGTTACGGTTGATTAAATCTGTAACCAGTCCCAAAGAGCGATCGATATCCCCGTCTTTAATGGCTGCTGCTAACTTGAGACTGTTTTGAGTATTGTAGAGAACTAAAGCCGATACGGTGTTTTCATCTAAAACTCGATCGCTATCCCCTCGATAAGTTTTTAATTTTTCTAATTCATTCCATAATTGTCTGGTGTCATTGCCGACGGATTCTGCTAAGGTTGCGATCGCTTTATTGGTCAATTTAAGCTTCTTTTCCCAAGCAACTTCTCTAACTTGAGCAGCAATAAGATCGCTTTTCCAGGGAGGAATTAAACTAAAGTCTTTTACTTGAGCAAATTTTTGAATTAGCTTAGTTGAGCCTAATCTTTTATCTAACTTTTTGTTAGTAGTTAATAGTAAATGAGATGTATCGGGAATTACCTCTAAAGTGCGTTCTAACTTAGATAAAATCTCTTCAGTCGGTTTTTGATGGCAAAGATTGGTATCTGCTAGCCAAACCAAACGTTCTCCCATACCAAATACTGGGGTCATCGCTTGATTTAAAGCTTCGATAATTGCTTGGGGACTGTCTGCTGCAATTTTATGGTAGTTAAATTGAAGCCAATCAGGTTCAAGGACTTGAGCCTGTAGTTTCTTGACTGAACTAGCGATCGCAAAATCATCCTCTCCCCAATATAAATATACAGGCATAATGGTTAAAGTTACGTTCAATTTAGATTACATCACAAAATGTAACTACAAAATAATTTAAATCAAGCTTTTATCTCAATAATCAGTCTAGTTTTCTTCGGTTATATGTAAAAATACGGCTATTCTTTATTAACAAATATATCCTCAGTATAATCTTGGAGTTATATTTATTTTAAAGAGATAATTAAATGTTTTTACAATATAGTAATTTAGTAAAATTGGGATTGATTTATTATTTTATTCGACCGTTAGTTTTTTGATTATTGAGGCATCGAATTCTATTAAGCAAAATGAAGAATTAAATAATAGCTTAAGTTTAGAATTTGCAACAATCAGTGCCGAAAGTTGGCAGTAAGACAAAGTAGGCATATTCTTGATGAACTTCTACTACCCCTCTTTTGTGCTGAGTACCGATCGACTATACCTATAAATTAAAATGTTAAGCGGGCTGTCTATAATTCTTTAAAATCTTTCGGCTATGAGGCTTTTGGTCAACTGTGGTCAATTATGGGTAGATATCCCTAAACTCAGTGTAACTAGGCAAATGGTAGAATTATTAAATGTATGTATCCAACTGGGCAATCAAGACTTAAAAAGCAAATATTAGACAGATAGAAATACAGATTATTCATAAAAAAATACTATGTTCAAGAAACTTCTAGGCGATCCCAACGCGCGTAAACTAAAGAAATTTCAGCCGTTGGTGGCAGAAGTCAACCTCATTGAAGAGGATATTAAGGATTTATCTGACGAAGAGTTAAGAGCTAAAACAGCAGAATTTCGCCAGCAAATCAACAAAGCTACTAACGACGAAGAAATTAAAGATATTCTTGATGATATTCTGCCCGAAGCTTTTGCTGTAGTCAGAGAAGCAGCAATTCGTGTTTTGGGAATGCGCCACTATGACGTACAGTTGCTTGGGGGCATAGTATTACATAAAGGGCAAATTGCCGAAATGAAAACTGGGGAAGGTAAAACTCTAGTGTGTACTCTGCCTGCATATCTCAATGGTTTGACAGGGAAAGGAGTTCACGTTGTTACGGTCAACGATTACCTAGCCCGCAGAGACGCGGAATGGATGGGGCAGATTCACCGTTTTCTCGGCTTAAGCGTAGGCTTAATTCAGGCAGGAATGAGTCCAGCAGAAAGAAGAAAAAATTATGCCTGCGATATTACCTATACTACCAACAGTGAGTTGGGCTTTGATTATCTACGGGATAATATGGCTGTGTCTATGGAAGAAGTTGTCCAGCGTCCTTTCAACTACTGTGTAATTGACGAGGTAGATTCTGTGCTGGTTGATGAAGCCAGAACACCTTTGATCATCTCAGGACAGGTAGAACGCCCGACAGAAAAGTATCTTCAGGCTTCCCAGGTAGCAGCGCAACTAGTCAAGCAAATAGAAAATTACGACGAAGAGATCAATGGTGAAGAAGGTATTGGTGATTACGAGGTAGACGAAAAAGCTCGTAATGTTCTCATGACCGACGAAGGTTTTGCTCATGCAGAAGAAATTATCGGCGTAACGGATTTATACGATCCTGATAACCCTTGGGCGCACTACGTCTCCAATGCTGTTAAAGCCAAAGAGCTTTTTACTAAAGACGTTCACTATTTGGTGCGCAATGACGAGATTGTAATTGTCGATGAGTTTACTGGACGTGTACTAGCAGGAAGACGCTGGAGTGACGGCTTGCACCAGGCAATTGAAGCCAAAGAAGGTGTACAAATTCAAAAAGAAACTCAAACCTTAGCCAGTATTACTTATCAAAACTTTTTCTTGCTTTATCCTACCCTAGCAGGGATGACAGGGACAGCGAAAACTGAAGAAACTGAGTTTGAGAAAGTTTACAATCTTCAGGTAACAATCATTCCTACTAACTTACCTTCAAGAAGAGCCGACCTTTCCGATGTAGTCTTCAAAAAAGAGCTTGGTAAGTGGCAAGCTGTTGCCGAAGACTGCTCTAATATGCACTCTTTAGGTCGTCCTGTCCTGGTCGGTACTACTAGCGTTGAAAAATCAGAAACAATTTCTCAATTGCTACAGGAAAAGGGTATTGAACATAATCTGCTCAATGCTAAACCTGAAAACGTCGAGCGAGAGTCAGAAATTGTGGCTCAAGCTGGTCGTAAAACTGCCGTAACCATCGCGACTAATATGGCTGGTAGAGGAACAGACATTATCTTAGGTGGTAACGCTGACTACATGGCAAGGCTGAAAGTTAGAGAATATTTAATGCCTAAAATAGTTGCCCCTGAAGATGATAATTTTATGGCATCAGTCCCAGGGATAAATATGAGCAAAAATGGTGCTAAAGGCTTTGCTGCTAACAACAATGGCAAAAAAGTAAAAACCTGGAAAGCATCTCCACAAATTTTCCCTACAGAACTATCAACAGAAGCGGAAAATATGCTCAAGGAAACGGTTAAGTTTGCCATGCGACAATATGGCGAACAAAGTTTACCTGAGCTTGAAGTAGAAGAAAAAATTGCTGTAGCAGCAGAAAACGCCCCTGTAGATGACCCTGTACTACAAAAACTAAGAGAAGTTTACCAAGTTATTCGTAAAGAGTACGATAAGTTTACCGATGCAGAGCATGAAGAGGTGATTGCTAACGGTGGACTGCACGTAATTGGTACAGAACGCCATGATTCTCGTCGGGTAGATAATCAGTTACGAGGCAGGGCGGGAAGACAAGGTGACCCTGGTTCAACCAGATTTTTCCTTAGTTTAGATGATAACCTGTTGCGGATCTTTGGTGGCGATCGCGTTGAAAAACTGATGAATATGATGCGCGTTGAAGACGATATGCCCATTGAATCTAAAATGCTTACCAATTCTTTAGAAGGAGCGCAAAAGAAAGTGGAAACTTTTTATTATGATACTCGCAAGCAGGTCTTTGAATATGATGAGGTAATGAACAATCAGCGTCGTGCTATTTACGCTGAACGCCGCCGCGTATTAGAAGGTTTCGACCTCAAAGAACAAGTGATTCAATATGCAGAGAAAACCATGGGAGAAATTGTCGATGCTTATGTTAATCCCGAATTACCTCCTGAAGAATGGAAACTAGATAAGATGGTGGATAAAGCCAAAGAGTTTATCTATTTGCTCGAAGATGTCGAACCTGCTCATATAGAAGACATGACCGTCAATGAAATGAAAAATTTCTTATGTGAAGAGGTTCGCAAAGCCTATGACATTAAAGAACATCAAATTGACGGTATGCAGCCAGGGTTAATGCGCCAAGCAGAAAGATTCTTTATTCTGCAACAGATTGATACTCTATGGCGAGAACACCTACAGGCGATGGACGCTCTGCGGGAATCTATTGGTTTACGAGGTTATGGACAAAAAGATCCTTTGATTGAATATAAACAAGAGGGCTATGAAATGTTCTTGGAAATGATGATTGATATTCGTCGTAATGTTGTTTATTCTCTCTTCCAATTTCAACCCCAAACTCAGCCTCCTCAGCAAGCAGAAGTGCAGGCAGTTTAAGGAAATCCTTATTAACAAAACAATTAAAAAGCCAGCAATAATTGCTGGCTTTTTAGTTTTTACTTATGATACATATCTTAATAAATCGTATTAAAAATAATAATTTTTTGAGTATTAATAAAACGGGAATAATAGCTAAAGCTATTAGTCAGAATGCAAAAAGGAGACTAGCTTTTTGCAGTCCCCTTTTTTACTTTAGATAAGATGTTAAAATACATTTTACCTACTTGAATATGGAATTTTTAACTTCATAGTTTGTCTATTAACGAGTTGCTGTGGTTGCAGCAGCTTTGCTATTATCCCATTCCTGAAGTTCAATAGATTGCAAGCTAGGGAAGAGGAAATGATTTTCTTCTACATATTGCGCCCCAAACAATCCTTTTTCAGCCCAAAAGTATCTATCTGTGGTATGTTCGTTTCTCTTAACCACCAAAACTGCTGGAGGTTGAATACCCATGTTGGCTATATGATTGCGGGCTGCGGTTACTGGTTTTTCTTCGCCACTTTCGATATGATACTGAGAGACCAATTCTAATATTTTGCGACCTTCTTGACGACGACGGCTTTTACGTTTGCGTTTCCTTGCCAACCCTTTTACCTCCTAATATTCCCTATGCGAATACTGTGTCATTAGTTACTTATTATGTGCTAATTGTATCGTAATGAACAATAAAAATCAACTACCTACAGAAGATATTATCGAAGAGATATTTAGATAGAAATACTAAATAAAAAATGTCTTATTTGATAATTTATGATGGAAAAAGATAAAGCTGTAAAACTAAAATTAGGTATACATAGCTTAAGCTGACGGCAATTGTTCTTTGGCTAATATCTAAATTTACCGCAATCTCTGTCTTGGGAGCATTAATGTCGGACAACTATTTTTCCAGTACTGAATTTATCGCTTTGTGTCAGTCCCAGATAACAATACTGTCCAAAAGTTTGGGAGCGGTATGGAGTGTGATTTATTTAACGGAGGAAATGAGCGAAGATGGACAGGCGCAGTTGTTTCCTCTGGCAATTTATCCTCAAAGTAAAAATAAAAAGCTTTTAAAACCTCGGTCTGTTAAATTATCTGAGTTTTGGCAACAGTTGGAGTCTCATTCGGCTGCTCAGTTACTACCTGCTAATTTGACCAACAAAAGTACCAAAAATCAATCGGCATCTAATCTAAAATCTGAATCACAAGAGAAAAAACAGTTAATAGTACCTTTGATTCATCAAGACACTTTTTTTGGTTTGCTAGTGACTGGACGAGAGGATCGAGAATGGCAATCAACAGAGTTAAAGCAGATCGAAGAAATTACGCGAACTATTGCGATCGCTCGTTTTTTAGAGCTTCAATACCACTGGACTAAAGAAGAATTGACCGTTCAAAAAAATCTGCAACGTCTTGAGCGCGATCGCCTAGACGATCTGTTACATCAGCTACGTAACCCTTTAACCGCACTGCGGACATTTGGTAAATTACTGATTAAACGCTTGCTGCCAGGAGATGACAATCGTAAAATTGCCCAGAGCATCTTAGAACAAAGCGATCGTTTTCAACAGCTTCTAGAACAGTTTGAAACCGAGTCAAACGCCATAAATTCAATTAATCCCGAAGAATTTGAGCGCAGAAAGACCCCTGCTTTAGAAGCAGGCGAGCGTACGGTTGCACAGAGTAACTTTTTATTACCAAGCTCTAACCAAGAATTAAATTCTCTAGATTTACAGCAAATTCTCGAACCTCTATTAAATGCTGCCAAGGCGATTGCTACAGACAGAAATATTAAACTAATTACTAACATTCCCTCAATCATCCCTAAGGTGAGAGGAGATATTTCAGCTTTGAGAGAAGTTTTTAATAACTTAATTGATAATGCCTTAAAGTATACTCCTGCTGGGGGTAAGATACAGCTTGACCTAAAAACAAAGCAGTTGGCAACTGAGTTAAAAATGTTGGGCATAGCAATTAGTGATACTGGCTATGGTATTTCCATAGCCGATCAAGAGCGTATTTTTGAGCGACATTATCGTGGAATACAGGCACAAAGCGATATTCCTGGCACTGGTTTAGGACTGGCGATCGCTCAAGAACTTATTGTCAAAATGCAGGGGGAAATTGAGTTGGTTAGTCCCAACAATTTATCAAAAGATAGTCCTGGTACTACCTCCGTTGTGTGGCTACCTGTTTTCAATGAAAACTGATGCGGAAATTATATTTTTTATTACCAGGAACAACAGGAAAGTTTGGTGGAGGGGGATTATGGGCAGAATTGAAAACCTGTGCTTTGGCAAAGCAAATATGTGCTGCTGAAGTAGTTACCTATCGGCAACGAGAAAAAGACTGCACTTTTTTGACTGACATTTTGCCAATGACTGATGCTCAATCTTCAATTTTTGTTATTGGTTGGGGTTTTGATATTCCTAAGTTGGTTGCTAAACTTCAGGGGCAAAATCAAAACATTATCTATCATGCTCATAGTGCAGGCTATGGTTTCGATCTACCTCCAGAGATTCCTATTATTACCGTTAGTCGCAACACGATGGGTTATTGGGGTCAAAAAGCTGCAAACGGCTTGATTTATTATCTTCCCAATCAAATTAGTGATGAATTTTATAACGCAAATCAACCGCGAGACATTGAGATAGTGGTGCAGACGCGCAAGTCTTCACAATACTTGCTGCAAAAATTAATTCCTGCATTACAAGAGCGTTATCGGGTTGAAGTTCTTGATAGCTATGTAGAAGATTTAGCAGGACTATTTAATCGTAGCCGAGTCTATCTGTATGATTCTGCTGAATACTGGGCTACAAGCGGGGTAAGCGAGGGATTTGGTTTACCACCATTAGAAGCTTTAGCCTGTGGCTGTACAGTTTTCTCTAGCGTTAATCATGGACTGTCAGATTTTTTAGATCCTGGATTTAACTGTCATAAAATTGCGGGATATAGCTTAGAATATGACCTGCATCGAATTGCTCAAGCATTGGATCGACCACTAGATTTTAAGCTAATCGATTCACTGTTAGCAGAATATCGTCAAGAAAACTTAGTTGCTAAATTTAAAGTAATTCTGGCTGAGATTAATAGTTTTTTTGAAATGCGATCGCCTTTTCTGCTATCTGAAGAATGTCAGCCTGCAACCACGATTAATAGCTTAAATACTAGACGGATCAACAGGTTAAAAATACAGAAAATCTTAGCTAAGTTACAGCAGAGGCTAACTAGAAAATAAGTCTGAAGAATTTTTGATGACCCGAAAGACTCTATTGTAGATGTAGTGCGGTCTTTAGTCCTACCAGAAAGTGCCAAAATGTGCTAGAATTTATTTATAAAATGCTACTATATTGGGCTTTATTGGCGATAAAAGAGAAGTAAGCACAGTTTATTAGCCATTAATCCAAATTATTGCATATATTTGGAGTTTTTTACAGTATGACCACTTCCCAGGAACGGATTATCCCCACTGATCTGAGTAACGAAATGTCTCGCTCCTATTTGGAGTACGCCATGAGCGTAATTGTCGGCAGGGCATTGCCAGACGCTAGGGATGGTCTTAAACCAGTCCATCGTCGCATCCTGTACGCGATGTACGAATTAGGACTAACCCCAGACCGTCCGTTTCGTAAGTGCGCCCGTGTCGTGGGGGAAGTATTAGGTAAATATCATCCTCACGGTGATACTGCTGTTTATGATGCTTTGGTGAGGATGGCGCAGGATTTCTCCATGAGAAATCCCCTAATTAACGGACACGGTAACTTTGGCTCGATAGATAACGATCCTCCTGCAGCCATGCGTTATACCGAGTGTCGCTTACAGGCATTGGCAACCGATTCACTACTGCGAGATATTGAGGCAGAAACAGTAGACTTTGCCGATAACTTTGATGGTTCAGAGCAAGAACCAGTGGTGCTGCCTGCTAGAATTCCTCAGCTTTTGCTTAACGGTTCATCAGGTATTGCCGTGGGCATGGCAACTAATATTCCTCCTCATAATTTGGGAGAAGTGATCGAAGGTACGATCGCCTTAATTCATAATCCTGAAATTACCGATCTTGAATTGATGCAGTACATCCAAGGCCCTGATTTTCCCACAGGGGGGCAAATTATTGGTAGAGCAGCCATTAAAGAAGCATATACCACAGGTCGAGGTTCAATCACCATGCGAGGGGTAGCCGAAATCGAAACCCTACGACAGCGTGGTAGAGGCGACAAAGAGGCAATCATTATTACCCAACTGCCCTACCAAACCAATAAAGCCTCTTTAATTGAAAAGATTGCCGATTTGGTTAACGATCAAAGGATAGACGGGATTTCTGATATTCGGGACGAGAGCGATCGCACGGGAATGCGGGTAGTCATTGAGCTTAAACGAGATGCTTATCCTCGTGTTGTACTTAATAACCTTTATAAGCAAACCGCCGTACAAGCCAACTTTGGGGCAAATATGTTGGCATTGGTCAATAATGATCCTCAGTTACTGACTATTCGTCGCTTTTTGCAGGTATTCTTAGAATTCCGTGTCGAAGCAATTACTAGAAGGACTCGCTACCAGCTTCGCAAAGCTGAAGAGAGAGATCATCTGTTACAGGGTTTATTGATTGCTTTAGAAAACATTGACGCCATAATTAGACTAATTAGGGGTGCAGCGGATACAGCCACCGCGAAAGACGAGTTGATTGAGGGGTTTGGTTTATCCTCAACTCAAGCAGATGCTATTTTACAGATGCAGCTGCGTCGTCTAACTGCCTTAGAAGCAGAAAAAATTAATGCCGAACATGAAGACTTACAGACACAAATTGCCGACTTAAACGATATTTTAGCGCGCAGAGAACGAATTGAAGAAATCATTGAGTCGGAACTAACTACAATCAAGAATGTTCATGCTACTCCTCGTAAAACTGAGATTGTTCAGGGAGAAGGGGAACTATTAGATAAAGACCTAATTGCCAATGAACAGTCGGTGATTCTGCTGACTGAGCAAGGATATATCAAGCGGATGCCCATAAGTACCTTTGAAGCTCAAAGTAGAGCAACCAGAGGTAAAGCTGCCGCCAAGATGAGGGAAAACGACGGCGTAGAACACTTCATGACCTGTTGCGATCATGATAAAGTTCTGTTTTTTAGCGATCGCGGGGTGGTATATTCCTTCTATGCCTATCAAATTCCTGCTACCTCGCGCACGGCTAGAGGAATTCCTTTGGTGCAGATGTTGCCCATTTCTCAGGCAGAAAAAATTACCTCGCTGATTGCAGTAAGCGAGTTTACCGAAGATGAGTATTTAATCATGCTCACCCGCAAGGGCAATATCAAAAAAACTGCTCTTTCAGCTTTTGCTAACATTCGCTCCAATGGTTTAATCGCTATCTCTTTACAGTCAGAAGATGAACTACGGTGGGTGCGTTTAGCGACAGATGAAGACAGCGTAATCATTGGTACACGGCAAGGAAAAGCAATTCACTTCAAAACTAATAAACAGCAGTTGCGTCCTTTGGGCAGATCCACCAAAGGGGTCAAGTCGATGAAGCTTAGGGGTAAAGATGAATTAATCAGCATGGATATTATTCCTGCACAGATCGTTGCCACTATTGCTGAGACAACAGATGAAGAAGATGAAGACAACGGCGAAGAGCCGATCGTCAATGAAGAGACAGATCGAGGACCTTGGTTACTAGCTATTACCAATAACGGCTATGGCAAAAGAGTTCCCATTGCCAAATTTCGCCTGCAAAACCGTGCGGGTATGGGAGTACGAGCTATTAAGTTCAAATCAAAAGATGATTGCCTAGTAGCAATTGATATTGTCAATCCAGATGATGAACTGATGATTGTTACCAATCGAGGTATCATGATTCGTCAGGCGGTAAAAGCAATATCTTTACAGTCTCGTAATGCAACTGGAGTTAGAGTCCAGAGACTAGATAAAGACGATGCGATCGCTGCTGTTGCTCCCGTACCACCTCTAGAAGAAGGTGAAGAAGAAGAACTTTAAAACTCGTTCTGCTCAAACAAGCTTTTAGCTCTTTGAGCGGGCGTAGAATATGTTCTTAAACTTAGAGCATTAGTTGCACGGTTAAAAAATTGTGTCGATGGATAACAATCTTGTAGGACAAATTATTCAGGGACGTTATTACATCGTCAGTCAACTGGGAAGAGGCGGTGTTGGAGTCACTTTTTTGGCAGAAGATCGACAGTGTTTTAATAGTCCCTGCGTAGTCAAGCAGCTAAAACCAAAATTAGCCAACGCTAAAACTCTAGAAATAGCTCGACGGCTATTTAATTGCGAAGCAGAAATCATGAATCGCTTAGGAGACTGCGATCGCATTCCGCGCCTGCTAGCTTATTTTGAACACAACCAGGATTTTTTTCTGGTTCAGGAGCTAGTTGAAGGGCATGATCTAAGTCAGGAAATAATTGCTGGTCAACCTTGGTCGGCAGCTAAAGCGATCGCTTTGCTTAAAGATATCTTAGAAGTGTTGACGTTTGTTCAGCAAAATAATGTTATTCATCGTGATTTAAAGCCCTCAAATTTGATGCGCCGCGATCGAGATCAAAAAATTATCTTGATTGATTTTGGCTTAGTCAAACAAATAAGTACGCAAATTGTTAATCCAGCAGGACAAGTTAATCCTACAGTAGCAGTTGGCACTAGATCCTATATGCCCATAGAGCAAATGACTGGTCATCCTGGGTTTTATAGCGATATTTATGCCGTTGGGATTATTATTATCCAAGCTTTAACAGGAGTTCATCCTCGAAATTTGACTGTTGATGAAGATAGTGAAATCATCTGGCGTAATAAACTCGATCATCAGATAAATTATCAACCACGATTTTTAGATATTTTAGATACTATGGTGCGCCGTCGTTATCAACAAAGATATACTTCGGCGCAAGCTGTGCTATCAGATTTAGAACAGTTAGACGCATTAACAAACAATGATAAAGCAACGATTTTGGTTGCTAATTCCACTTCATCCAATTCATCGATAAAAGTTCAGGCTGTTCCAAAAATTGAGCGCGAAACAAAAACCATTAGCAGCCAAAGCAGTACCAATCAAAATGTCCCTCGTAAATTACCTACAAGGGCTAAGTTTAAAAGATCAAAGTTTAAAATAATTTTGGCGATCGCTAGCGTTACGCTGCTAGCCACTATCTTAGGAGGACGGATACTGTTTCAAAAATTTAATTCACAGCCAAAGATTCAACTTTCTCTGTATAAAAATATTGACCAAGGTTTTCAGGTAGATTATCCTGAACCTTGGCTAAAGCAGAATCGAGACGATTTTTTTGCTACAGGAGTTGTCTTTTTTGCCCCCTTAAATGGCGATCGCGATAAATTTAAAGAACGAGTTAGTGTTTTGGTAGAAAACTTGCCAGAGAAAGCCTCTTTGGCGGGATATACCGATGAATCAATCGCGGAAATCAAAAAGCTTTCTGATCCTAACGTAAGTAAGGCTCAAGCAGTTAGGTTAGGAGGTCGTGAAGGACGACAAGTTGTCTATCACGGAGAAGAAAACGGTTACCCCGTAGAGAGAATGCAGGCTTGGTTGGTAAAAGATAAGCAGGCTTATATATTTACCTATACAGCTCAACCAGAAAACTACGATAGCTATTTACCTACAGTTGAAAAAATGATTAAATCTTTTGCAATTATTAGCAATTGACAATTTGACCGCCGAAGGCAGAGTTTCGTTCACCCTAACTTATATTCTCTATTTTCAAAAGTCGATTATCGTTGTTTGATGTCTAACATTAACTGAACGCAGTAAATAGCTGTAGATATTAGAATATTAATCTGGCGTTGCATAGCTGCGGGATAATTGTGAACGAAGAAGATTAATGATTCCCCGCGTTTCCTAGTCTCCTAGTCCCCCAGTCAGCCTTTACCATCCCATAAAGATGCAACGCCATTGATTTTAATAGCTCAGTTCTGTTGACAATCTCAGAGATGAATATGTTACTATTATTGAGCAAATCTGGGTCATTAGCTCAACTGGATAGAGCAACGCCCTTCTAAGGCGTAGGTTTCAGGTTCGAGTCCTGAATGGCCCACTTCACGCCAACGCGCTTTGTAACTTAACTCTCACTAAGATTTAGACCTTAAAAAGCGATCGCCTGCTAGAATTATTTTAGAAGCGATCGCTTCTTTTTAATTAAACTCAATCTTATTTACTCTAGCTATGCCGATTCAGGCTTGCGATAAGAAGTTGGATGGATAATCAACTCGGCAGTAGAGCGTTTTTCCACCATTTCTTCGGTAATAACGCATTTACTCAAATCTTCACGAGAGGGAATTTCGTACATCATATCTAGCATCAGTTCTTCAACAATACCCCGTAAAGCTCTAGCTCCAGTTTTACGACGATAAGCCTCTTTTGCTAATGCTTTAATTGCACCTTCGGTAAACTCAAGCTCAATATTATCCATTCCTAATAGTTTTTTATATTGTTTGACAATAGCGTTTTTCGGCTTAGTCAATATCTGTACTAACGTAGCTTCGTCTAAAGGCTCTAATGCTGCGGTAACGGGAATTCTACCCACAAACTCAGGAATCATGCCAAACTTAACTAGGTCGTCTAACTCCAACTTCTGTAATACGTCTGCGCTACGCTTTTCTTTTGAAGGAGGGTTTTCTCCCTTCTGGATAAAGCCCATTGACTTTTTACCCAGACGACGTTCTACTACCTTGTCCAAGCCAACAAACGCACCACCACAAATAAACAAAATATTCTTGGTATCAATTTGAATACAGTCTTGATATGGATGCTTACGACCGCCTTGGGGTGGTACATTAGCTACTGTTCCTTCTAACATTTTTAGTAATGCTTGCTGTACCCCTTCACCTGAAACATCGCGGGTAATCGAAGCATTCTCGCTTTTACGAGCTATTTTATCAATTTCGTCAATATAAATAATGCCTCGCTGTGCTTCTTCTACATCTAAGTCAGCTACCTGTAACAAACGGAGTAGAATATTTTCCACATCTTCTCCCACATATCCCGCTTCTGTAAGAGTAGTGGCATCGGCAACAGCAAAAGGTACCTGCAAAACTTTAGCCAGAGTTTGTGCCAAAAGAGTTTTGCCACAGCCTGTAGGACCAATTAAGAGAACATTAGACTTTTGTAGCTCTACAGGATCATCAGCATCCTTTGCCCTGTTAGCCAAGCTCAGACGCTTGTAATGATTATATACTCCAACAGAAAGAACCTTTTTTGCTTCTTCCTGACCAATTACGTGTTCGTCTAAACAGCTTTTTATATCAATTGGCTTAGGAATGTCTCTAAAAGAAATGCCACCCGATTTAGACTTTTTCTTTTTGGATGCCTTAGCTTCAGGATTTCCAGATACAGCAGCAGAAGATACTACAGCACCCTCTTCAATCAACTCCTCATCTAAAATTTCGTTACATAGTTCAACACATTCATCACAAATATAAACCCCAGGCCCTGCAATTAATTTTCTGACTTGTTCTTGTGATTTTCCGCAAAATGAACATTTTAGATGGGAGTCGTATTTAGACATATATACCTCGTACTTTATAGGGCAAATTTAGGTGGGTGAGCTTAACACTTCTGGCTTGATAATAACTTTGTCAATTAAGCCATATTCCACAGCGTCCTCAGAAGACATATAGAAATCTCTTTCTGTATCGGCAGCTATTTTATCAAAAGGTTGGTTGGTATGTCCTGCAATCAGTTCATTAAGTCTTTGTTTGATATAAAGAATTTCTTTTGCCTGGATTTCGATATCTGATGCTTGCCCTTGCGCGCCTCCTAAGGGTTGGTGAATCATAATTCGCGAACTAGGCAAAGCCATACGCTTTCCTTTTGTACCACCAGATAGTAAAAAAGCACCCATACTGGCAGCGACTCCATAACAAATTGTTACAACATCTGGCTGAATTTGCTGCATGGTGTCGTATATTGCCAGTCCAGAATAGACTGAGCCACCAGGAGAATTGATATAAATTTGAATATCCTTTTCAGGATCTTCGGCTTCTAAATACAATAACTGAGCTACAACTGAATCGGCTACCTTATCATCGATAGCTGTACCCAAGAAAATAATGCGTTCTCGCAAAAGACGAGAATAGATATCAAAAGCTCGTTCGCCAATCCCAGACTGCTCTACAACCATTGGCACTACGTTACCAGCTGGTTGATAAGAGGAGATTTCAGGATTGTTTTTATTCACGCGAAAGTCGTAATTTGAAAGCGATTCCAGCATAAGTTTTTGCCAAAAATTTTTCACTAATGAAATATGTTCTTAAATTAAGCTTGCACAACTATGCTCAGCTAAAAGATGTATTTAACTCTTTTATTTATTATGCCTTAACTAAATTGCGATCAGTTGTCCAATTAAGGTGAGGTAACCTGGGGAGGATCGAAACATAGAAGAATAATTATCAGCATTTCTATTTTCCCCAGGTCACTGTTATTTAAAACCTATTTTCCTGATTTACGGCTTATTCAGAATCTTCCACTACTTCAACTTCAGCCGTTTCTATCGCCTCATCAGTATCCGCTTCATTAGATAAAGAACCTTCGGGGACAAGCTCTACCTGAGCTTTGTCCCGTAACCACTTAAAGGCGTTTTCGTTTAATAAGTCTTGAGTAACCATTTCCTTTAAACGGTCTTCATCAACTTCTTGCCCAGTCAATTGTGGTCTAATTTCCGCTATTTTGGCTTCAATTGCTGCTCCATCAGGCTCTAAACCTTCTCTTTTAGCTATTTCCTTAATTATTAAAGACTTTTTAAGATTAGTCAAAGCTTCAGGGCGAGCATTGTCCCGTAACATGGGAACATTGTCAGAATTAAATAGCTGTCTAACGTCTAATCCCATCTGCTGCATCTGCATTAGGGTTTTGGTGAGAACATTAGTTACTTCTTCTTGAACTAAAGATTCTGGTAAATCTATAGTATTCTGTTCTAATAGAGCATCGGCGATCGCATCATTAATATTATTATTGGTTTGGTCTTGCGCTTGCTCTTTAAAGCGTTTCACAATTGATTCTTTATAGGCAGTCATGGTTTCAAACTCTTCATCAGTTACTTCCTGAGCAAAGTCATCATCCAGTTCGGGCAATTCTTTAGTTTTTAGTTCATTTAGAGTAATGCTAAAGACCGCTGGTTTCCCCGCCAAATCTTCCTGGGGATAATCTTCAGGAAAAGTTACCGCTACCTCTTTGGTTTCTTCCGGCTTCATGCCCACTATTCCTTCAACCATACCAGGAATAAGCTTGCCTTCTACTAATTCTACCTGGAAGTTAGTAGCACTACCACCTTCTATTTCTTGGTTTTTTTCCTCTTCTGCGCTTAAAGTGCCTTTAAAATCGACAAAAGCAACATCTCCCATCACTGCTGTACGATCTTCTACGGGAACTAAGTCAGCTTTTTGCTCACGACGTTGTTCAATAAACTCATTTACTTTTTCTGGCCGATCGACTATTTCTTCAGCCTTGACACTTAAACTGCCATAATCAGCCAGTTCCACTGAGGGTGGTACATCTACCGCTATAGAAAAAGTAAATGTATCTCCAGGATTATACTGCCCCAACAGTTCTTCAAAATCAGTGCGCAAATTTGGTTGACCAAGAGCTTCAATGGACTCTTGTTCAATGGCATCTTTTAATGATTTTTGAATCAATTCTTCTAATGCAGCAGCTTTGATCCGCTCATTGCCAATTCTCTGTAACAAAACCTGACGGGGGACTTTTCCTTTCCGAAACCCAGGAATATTGCTGGAACGAGAGAGGTTTTGCACCATTTTTTCATAGGCGCTGCGAGATGCTTCAGGTGCGATTTCTATATTTAAACCTAATTGACTTTCAGGAAGTCTTTCCTGGGTTACTTTCATGTCCTGCTTTTATTCTAAAACTATTTAATTGATTCTATTGTGGATCTTTATCGGGACTTGTAGGCAATTTTAGTTTTTGTAATTATATTCGGTTTTTGCTATGGGTAATTTCAAACAGCTTTGTCCCTATTGACCAATAGTCATAATAGTATATCTATTGAAATGGACTTTATTTCCATTTTCGCCTGTACATTATAAGTCTGAATCAGCCAAATACTTATTGCAGACTGTAAACCTTAGCCAATTAAGTTAAAAACATTATGATAGGATAATCCGATACATAAACCAGTACCGCCGTGTCAAGATTTAATTTCACTAGCTTCGGGTTTTAAATTTTTATCTCGAAAATAACGATACATACGCAAAAATAATCAAGATTTTTAGTTTAATTCAAATTACGTTAAAACAAGTTATGGAGGTCAATTTCATTGTCTAAAGAAGTAAATGTCGCTATCTTAGGAGCGACGGGAGCAGTTGGTCAAGAATTGTTAGAATTATTAGCAGAACGCAAGTTTCCGCTCAAGGAATTGAAGTTGTTAGCTTCACCTCGTTCTGCTGGCAGCAAGATTGTATTTAATGGTCAAGAAATAACTGTAGAAGCAGTTAGCGAACAGTCTTTTAAAGGTGTAGATATTGTTCTGGCTTCTGCGGGTGGCTCTACTTCCAAAGCCTGGGCAAAAAAAGCTGTAGAAGCAGGAGCAGTAGTTATTGATAACTCCAGTGCTTTTCGGATGGATGATGATGTGCCTTTAGTGGTTCCTGAAATTAATCCCGAAGCAGCAGCGAAACATCAGGGAATTATTGCCAACCCTAACTGTACAACTATTCTAATGGGAGTGGCTATTTATCCTCTTCATCAGGTACAGCCAATCAAGCGGGTAGTTGTGTCTACCTATCAATCTGCTTCTGGTGCTGGTGCTAGAGCAATGGAGGAAGCTAAGATCCAAGCTAGAGATATTTTAGATGGCAAACAGCCCCAGGCTGAAGTATTACCCTATCCTATTGCCTTTAATTTATTTCCCCATAACTCTCCTTTAAATGAGCAGGGATACTGCGAAGAAGAAATGAAAATGGTTAACGAAACCAGAAAAATTTTTGACGCTCCTGAATTGAAGATTACTGCTACCTGCGTTCGCGTGCCTATTTTACGCGCTCACTCTGAAGCTATAAATTTGGAGTTTGCTCAACCCTTTGAGGTAGCTAAGGCTAAAGAAATAATTGCTGCTGCACCAGGAGTTAAAGTAGTTGAAGATTGGCAAAGTAATTACTTTCCTATGCCCATCGATGCAACGGGACAAGATCCTGTATTAGTTGGCAGGATTCGCCAAGATATTTCTCAAGATTGTGGTTTGGAACTATGGCTGTGTGGAGATCAGATTCGCAAGGGTGCTGCTCTTAACGCTATTCAAATAGCGGAATTACTATTAGCCAAAAATCTGTTAATAACGTCTGATTCAGCCGTGAGCGTCTAGCTTTTGCTTTTCTTGATTGATAAATTAATTATTTGAGTCTAGATTTAATGAGTGGAGAATACTTTGGTAGGGTAATTACGGCAATGGTAACGCCGTTGGCTGAGGATGGTAGCGTAAACTATGGAGTAGCCGAAAAGCTGGCGAATCATCTGGTAGAAAATGGCAGTGATGGCTTAGTGATCTGTGGTACAACAGGAGAATCCCCCACCTTAAGCTGGTCAGAAGAATATGAGCTATTTAAAGTAATAAAACAAGCAGTTGGAACCAAAGCTAAAATAATTGCTGGTACAGGTTCTAATTCTACCTCCGAAGCGATCGCAGCGACGCAAAAAGCAGCTAAACTAAATTTAGATGGTTCACTACAGGTAGTACCGTATTATAATAAGCCACCCCAGTCAGGACAATATCAGCACTTTAAGGCGATCGCCGAAGCTTGCCCAGATCTGCCGATGATGCTATATAATGTACCAGGAAGAACTAGCAGCAATTTAGAACCAGAAACAGTGGCAGATCTGGCGCAAATTGCTAATATAGTAGCAATTAAAGAAGCTAGCGGTAATTTAGAACAGGCTTGTAAAATTAAATGTTTGACTCCTGTTAATTTTGCTATCTATTCAGGAGAAGACGCTTTGGCTTTGCCAATGATGACCGTAGGAAGTGTCGGCGTAGTCAGCGTCGCTTCTCATTTAGTAGGTAAGGAAATGGGAGAAATGATTCAGGCATTTAATCAAGGAGATAATCAGCAAGCCACTAAAATTCAGGTAAAGCTTTTTCCTCTATTTCAGGCTTTATTTATGGCTACTAATCCCATTCCTGTCAAAGCAGCTCTAAATTTACAGGGTTGGAATGTGGGTAAGTTGCGTACGCCTTTATGTGAGCTACAATTAGATTTATTAGAAAGTTTAAAAATAGTTTTAAAAGAATTAAATTTAGTTTAATTTTATTATCACTTAAGCCACTGCTAAAATCTGACCTGTATATAAGTAAACAAGCTAGTTTAGATTCTCTATCATTAATAAAAATAAACCACTATCAATAAAAATAAGGTTAAACTACCATTTCGATTCATTCGATGGCATCATCAATATAAATAATCGCTAAAGCAAGTAATTCTAGCAATTGCTAATAGCAATTCAGGGGATTGACTGTGGCGAACATTTCTTAAAACGCTTAGAAAACTCTTCAAACGACAAGATTCTAAGGCATATTTTTCAGTTTTTATTGATTAAATAAAAAAGTCCAAATAACTTACATAAAGTAGAAACATCAATGACCAAAGTAATAAAAAAAGCCAACAAGCCAACCGTAAAAATCATACCTCTGGGAGGATTACATGAGATTGGCAAAAATACCTGTGTTTTTGAATATGAAGACGAGATTATTCTGCTGGATGCAGGATTAGGTTTTCCTTCAGACCAGATGCACGGCGTCAATATTGTTTTACCTGATATGACGTATCTTAGAGATAATTCTCATCGGATTAAAGGCATGATTGTGACCCACGGTCATGAAGATCATATAGGTGGAATTGCATATCACCTAAAGCAATTTGACATTCCCGTAATTTATGGCCCTAGACTAGCAATGTCTTTGTTAAGTGATAAGCTTGAAGAAGCGGGAGTAAGCGATCGCACTACTCTTAAAAGCGTTGTCCCCAGAGAAATTGTGCAAATTGGTCAGCATTTTCGCGCTGAGTATATTCGCAACACCCACTCGATTGCCGATAGCTTTACCGTTGCTATTCACACTCCCATCGGCGTAATTATTCATTCAGGAGACTTCAAATTTGACCATACTCCTGTAGATGGAGAACATTTTGACCTACAAAAATTAGCCGAACACGGTGAAAAAGGCGTATTGTGCTTGCTGAGTGACTCTACTAACGCTGAAGTACCAGGGCATACCCCCTCAGAACGTTCTGTGTACCCCAATCTTGATCGTATCTTTGGACAAGCCGAAGGACGCTTAATGGTTACAACCTTTTCTTCGTCAGTGCATCGAGTAAATATGATTCTCGATTTGGCGCAAAAACATGGTCGCAAAGTTGCGGTAGTTGGTCGTTCCATGCTCAACGTCATCGCTCATGCACGCAAGTTAGGATATATCCAATGTCGCGATGATATTTTTGAGCAGATTCGGACAGTCAATCGTTTACCAGACAATAAGGTCTTGGTTCTTTGTACTGGTTCTCAGGGAGAGACTTTAGCAGCCATGACCCGCATCTCTAGAGGCGAACATCGACAAGTTAGAGTTAAAGAAGGAGATACAATTGTATTTTCGGCTAATCCTATTCCTGGAAACACGATTGGGGTAGTCAACACCATCGACCGCCTGATGATGCAAGGGGCAAAAGTAATTTATGGTCGCGCTCAAGGAGTTCACGTTTCAGGTCATGGTGCAAGGGAAGATCATAAGTTAATGCTCAATTTAACCAGACCTAAATTCTTTGTGCCTGTTCACGGTGAGCATAGAATGCTAATCGAACACGCTGGGATGGCAAAAGCAATGGGTATTCCCGAAGAAAACATTGTAATTATCAAAAACGGTAATGTGATCGAGCTAACCGAAAACAGCATTGGCATGAATGGTGAAGTTCCCTCTGGTATTGCGCTTGTAGACCGCGCGGGAATTGTCCAAGACGATGTGATGAAAGAAAGGCAGCAGCTAGCTGAAGATGGGGTAATTACCGTCGCTACAGCAATCGATATGTCTGGTAAATTGGTAGCCTCTCCCGCTTTACACCTACGGGGTGTAGTAACATCAGTAGAGCAATCTTTATTACAGCAATTAGTAGCCAGAACCATAGAACGGATTTTAAGCGATAGCTGGAGTGAGTTTAGCTACACAGAAAATGGCGAAACGGAAGTTGACTGGAGCGAAGTGCGCTTAGAAATAGAAGGTGGTTTGCAGCGTTTAATTAAGCGAGAATTACGCAGTCGTCCTTTATTAGTCTTGCTATTGCAGACTCCCGAACAGCAGCCTATAAAAACCACAAGAAGAAGAAAACGCTCAAGCTCTACAGCTACCCCTGCCCCTGTTATCGCTCGTCGTTCTTAAACCGCATTTGAGACATACATCCTGAAGTTAGCTTGTTAGCTTTATCTAATATCATCCCGCCTTTATAGTTATGCTAATTCTGCATCATAAAGATGGGATATTGAGTCTAAAGGCTATTTTTGAAAAGTCAAGCTCGGTAAACATTAATGTACGCCAAGAGACATATAAAAAGGAGACATTTATATACAATATAAAAACAGTGAATAAGCTTAATAAATTACGCCAGAATTAATGCCCTTATTAATCTTAATCGCCGAAGATGATCCAGGAATACGCTTATCTGTAAGCGATTACTTAGAGCTATGGGGATATTCAGTTATCACAGCCGAGAATGGTGAGCAAGCCCTATCTAAATTAGATAAGTATCATCCTCACCTGCTCATTTCTGATATTAAAATGCCCAAAAAAGACGGCTATGAATTAGTCAAAAATATCCGTCAATTGCCTCAATATCGTCTTTTACCAGTGATATTATTGACTGAATGTAAAAAGACAACCGAGCGGATTCAAGGGTATCAGGTAGGATGTGATATGTACCTATCCAAGCCGTTTGAAATGGCAGAATTGAGGGCAATAATTCGTAATTTGTTAGAGCGATCGCAAATTGTTCATTCTGAGCTAAGATTTCCTCAAGGTGGCAAAACCCTTGAACCAGAACCAAACTTGCCCAGCAACGCTCAAGAAACTCAATTAAATCAACAAGAACTACAGCCAAAGCTAAAGCTAACTTCCAGAGAAGAAGAAGTTCTCAAATTTCTGATAGATGGCTATTCAAATATTGACATTGGTTTAAAACTTCATTTATCCCACCGTACGATTGAAAAATACGTCAGTAGCTTACTACGTAAATCAGATACGAATAACCGTATTGAATTAATTAGACTGGCTTTAAAATACAGCTTAGTTCAGTAACTTAAGTTCGGATTAAACATTAAAAAGAGTGGAAGTAAATAATTCTCACCCTAATATCTCTGTTCTAGAATCAAACTGGAACGGTATTAAAGTAAAGTATTGCCACATGGCAGCTACAGGAGATTTTGCTCTAGCAATGCCTCAAGATGGAGTTAGTATTGCTTTTGCACCACACGATCGCACTATTTGGTCAGTAGATGGAGGAAGCAGTCAGGCAACTCCTGTAATTCCTGGCAGCGTTTTGATTCATCCTAATCGTAATTTTGTTTGGCATTATCGTGAAAAGGAAAGCCTATGGCTCTACATCAAGTTAAAACCACAAGTTTTGAACCGCGTAGCCCAAGAAAGCGGTTTATCTAACAATTTGAAATTGGAATACCGTGTATTGTTTTGCGATCCGACCATTTTACATTTGGCACAACTACTTAAGGCAGAAGTAGTCAAAAGCAGTGTGGCTGAAGAAATTTACATTGAATCAATCAGAAATCTTTTAGCAGTCCATCTTATTCGTAACTATAGCAATATTAGGCGATCGCAAACCAAACAGCTAGCGAAAACAGCTAGTCTATCTATCTTACAAGTTAAGCAGCTTTAAGACTTTATTGAAGATAACTTAGACCAAAAACTAAGTATTGTTCAATTAGCTAGCCTAGTTCATCTCAATCAGTTTCATTTTGCTCGTGCTTTTAAAGAGGCTGTAGGGACAACTCCTCATCGCTATCTAGTTCAACGTCGTTTGGAACGATCTAAGATTTCATTAACCGTAACAAGGCTTTCGGTACAGGAAATAGCAATTAAAGTAGGATACATTAATCTTAGTCATTTTACGGCGCAGTTTCGGCGGTATATAGGAGTAACTCCAGCAGCATATCGCCAGAGTAGGAACTAGCCTATTTTGTTTAACCGAGCAAGATTTGAACATAAATCCGCAAGAATAGGGTAATGCTTTGACGATTTTTTTCTCTAAGCTAGAAATAGCTGTAATAAATTACTAAATAATTCATCAAAGTCTGTGCGAGGTAAGTAAAAAAAAAGCAACTTTAGGCAAAAAACAGCAGAAAAAGGAAAGACAGCAATTAAATAGGGGAGCATCCCACTTATGCAGTGAGTAAACATGTTTAGAATAATATGAAAAAAACTCTTGAGGAATAAGCATGACACCAGAAAAACAAGCGACTGTAAATCGAAAGTTGAAAGAAGTAGCAGAAATACTTTACAAAAATACCCCCGATAGAGAGTTAGACACTTTTGAAAGTATAGAATTGAGTCTCAGAGATCATCTTTTAAAGACGGTAAGTCCGAGAATAGGTCAATTTTTTTCTATAAAGCAGGGGGAAGCAAAGCAGGAAGAGAACGAAAAATAAAAACCTGTATCGGTAGAATAACGATTTCGAGCAAACAAGCAATGAGATTGAAGTAAAAAAAGGGAAATCGCTTGAGTCCTCAAATAGAGAAATGCTGCTTGTTGCTCGTAGAGAATGAATCATTCGTCAATGCGTCACGAGATCTAGAGATTTCAACTGAAATTAAAGTTCCCCATAGTACACAACATCGGCTAGTTAATAGCTATGAGTTACCAGAACCAAAGATCATCAAAAAAGCAAGGTCTTTAAGTATAGATGGCGGGACAATAAGATTGAGAACACCATTAGGAAAACCAAGCGAGGGAAAAAACTACAAGGCCGTCAAAATTCACGACCAAATTGGAATGGCGTTCTTTCAAGATAATCAAAGCTTACTCAGTTGGGTTGCTCGACAACCGTTGAGTAGAACAGCAAACTGTTTAGGAGACGGACACGATGGAGTCTGGAATATCGTTGAACAGATTGGGACGAAGCATCAAAGAAGAGAGATTTTAGATTGGTATCAGCTTATAGAAAATCTCCATAAAGTAGGAGCTAGCAATCAAAGACTTAGACAAGCCGAAAACTATCTCTGGCTAGGTTTAGTTGATGATGCGATCGCGCTATTCGATGATTTTCAGAAAAAACAAGCGAGAAACTTTCAGAATTACCTTGGCAAACACAGATTGAGAATTCCTGATTATCAGCTTGATCAACAGCTTGGTATTTGTATTGGTTCAGGCTCAGTCGAGTCTTGGATTAAACAAATCGGTTCAAAAATCAAAATTGTTGGCGCACAATGGAATCCAAATAATGTGTCTCAAATACTAAGGCTTCGTTGGGCTTATTTAAACAAGTGTATCAGTTTGAGTATTTGTGCCTAGTCAAAAAATGGGATGTTCCCCATCGATAAACTGTAAAGCATAATAAATTGTGAAAAAATTATAAGCATATTTAAAATTAGTCTTACGGTTATAATAAGATGATTTCAATATATAAAAGTACCATATATTTGATTATGAAATGTAAAGCAAGCTTGATTTATATTGTTATGGTCAGTTGTCTTGGCGCGATCTCTCTACCTAGTCTGGCTCAATTTCCTAATCATACTCAAAACCCTGTGCCGACAGTCCAACCAGTAACAACTCCTGCTTCAACACTCCAGTCTGGTTTTTTTTGCGATACTAGTGGAGAAGTTCCGACAACTATGTATCAAAGTATTCAAGGAAATTCAGAACCTTGGATTCAGTGGGTTAGCGATTATTTTTCTGGTTCTGGATGGAGTCCAGATACACGTTGCAAAGAGGTAAGTTCTCGCTTGGAAACCTACCGCAAGAACAAGAAACTAAAATATGTGACTTTAGGTACGGTTAATAATCAATCAGTTATTTGTGTTGCTAGCAAAGATCAAGGACCATGTGAAGGAATTGTCTACACTCTTAAACCTGGTCAAGACGGAATACAAGCCTTAAATAATCTCTTTGCTTGGCGTAAAGGAGAGGAAGGCTTGGAGTCAAATTACGAATCAGTCACGGCAATTCCCTATATTGAGGTAGGAACAAGACTAAATGAAACCACAGCCGAAGCAACATCAGAACCTAAAACTGGCACAATTAAAAAAACTGCACCGCAACAAGTAACTCCTGGCAACTATAGAAAGTTATAAGCAAGAATGGCGCTCGAACAGAATGAAAATTTGTCGCAGACAATTCCAACCAAAAATTCTTAAATACGCGGTTCTATACTTTGCTAAATAACTATAAATGGAAATTAAAAATATTTTTACTTACTGTCATAATTTGTGGAGGTGTTTGGCAACGACCCTTACACACCCAAGCAGTACCGAGTTACGTTCTTCCTGACGATACCTATAGTCAAGATATTTATAAATTAGCACAGTCTAGCACTGTCAGAATTACTCATGATAATGTTGCTGGAACGGGGGTTCTTATTTATCAAGCAGAACAAACATATACTGTTCTTACTAACTGGCACGTCGTAGGGACTGATAATGTTTTTCAAGTTATGACTGCCGACGGTCAAATACATCAGCTATTGAAACCTCCACAACACCTAGGTAGTTTTGATTTGGCTATTGTCCAGTTTCAAAGTCTTGAGAACTATCAGGTGGCTACCGTTGCTTCTGATAATCTAGAAGTAGGAGAAAAAGTATATGCAGCGGGTTTCCCTCTCTACGAACAAAATGATAGTTCGGTTAATACTATTTCTTTGGGAACTCAAGCATTCAGACTGACTCAAGGGGAAATATCTTTAATTCCGCCCAAGTCATTACCAGAGGGGTATCACTTAGGATATACCAATAATACAGAAACAGGCATGAGTGGAGGACCTATTTTTAATACCAAGGGTTTTTTGGTCGGGGTTCATGGTCGAGGTAAGCATCGTGACCCCGATTTTGGTGTATACACTTTTGAAGATGGTAGCGAACCAACGCCCGAAATGCTGGAAACCATGATTAACTCTAGCTGGGGAATTCCCATTTCAACTTATTTACAATTTACTTCCCAAGCATCACAAAACTAATTTATATATGAATCGTTTTTTTTTAAATTCTAGTTTAGTAACAAGTCTTATATCGGCAACGGCAGTTACGTCAGCACTAGTCATAACTCAATCTTCTGGGGTAATGGCAAAAAGCGCGACGGAAATTGCAGTGATCGCTTCAGAAACGACAGTCAAGATTGAGAATACCCTGGGAATTCCAGGGGGATCGGGGGTGATTATTGCTAAACAAAATAATACCTATACGGTGCTTACTGCCAATCACGTAGTTCTCAACCCTAACGTGGGCTACATCATCAAAATCAAAAATCAGCAACACTCTGCCAAGGAAGTGATCGGTCTTGAAGCAAAAACAGGGTTAGACTTAGCGGTGGTGAAGTTTGATAGTACTGAAGTTTATCCTACCGCCACCTTCGGAGATTCAGCATATGCTACGGCTGGAGCGAACATCTATGTTTCGGGGTTTCCTTTGTCAGTGGATATTAATGCCGAACGAGAACATGAGTTTACTACAGGTATGGTAACTAGCGTTCGAGAGGCTGCCAGTGAAGGTTATGCTGTACGTTATCAGGCACTAACTCGCCGTGGCATGAGTGGCGGACCAGTATTTGATGCTAGTGGTCATTTAATTGGGATTCATGGGCAAGGGGATGTTATTGGCAGTGTCAAAAACGAGTCTTCTAGTATTCCCGAACCTTTGAAAACAGGTTTTAATGCAGCTATTCCAATTGATAGCTTTCTAGAATCTCTCGATTTGGCAGGATTAAATAAATTGAGTCTAATTGTAGATAGTGACAAGCCTGATAAAGAAGAGGGAGAAGTTGATGTTGAAGCAACCAAAAAATATGTTGAAGGTATTGAACTGCTTCAAAGCGGTGATGTTTCTAGAGCGAATGATTATTTAATCGAGGCATCAGAAAAAAATCCCAATAATGCCTTAGCGGTATATTATCAAGGTTTGATTGACTACACCCAAAGAGATATTAATTCGGCGATCTCTAATTACAACAAGGCAATTAAAGTTAATCCCAATTTTTCTTTAGCTTATTTTAGTCGTGGTTTAGCCAACTATCGCTTGGGAAACAAACCAGAAGCACTCGAAGACTATAATAAAGCCTTACAAATTAATCCGACCGATCCTTGGTCGTATCTCAATCGCGGTATTGTACGCGAAGATTTAGATGATGTTTCCGGAGCTTTGTCAGACTACAATAGTGCAATTAAAATCGATCCTGGCTATGGTAACTCCTATCATAACCGTGGCGCAATTCGTTATGAGCAAAAAGATTTTGCAGGGGCAGTAGCCGATTTTGAGAAGGCTTCGCAACTATTTTTTCAACAAGGAAATGAAGAGAGCTATAACGTTGCTACGGACAGTTTAAACCAAGCTCAAAAAGCTCTTCGCAACGAGGAGGCAAGACAAAAATCTGAAAAAAATCAATTTCAGTTGCCAGAGATTGAGCCCAATCAAAATAATGCTCCTACAGAAAACCCCGCTAGCCAAAACAACGCGCCAACGGAAGAAAATCTTAGAAGTTTGTAGCTAACTAGCTTATAGCTTGAAACTTCAAAATTGGCTGAAGAAAGAGGAACAAAATAGCAAGTTAAATACAAGATAAAAGGCTTCATTTCTTCCTTGCTTTTCTGCTTCCTACTTTATTACTCGATATTACAAATCTCTCAAAGGAGCATTATTTGGTGATGAGGAACTAGAAGGTGCGCTTGGGAAAGATTCGCCGTTGTCATCTAAATCTCGCAATGATTCTGATGAATCTTGGTTGACGCGAATTGTTGGTTTAGGCTCGGAAATAACTGCTTTAGATTTGGTTGGTGTAACTGAGGGAACAACTGGCTTATTAACTTTGGGAGTCGTAACTTCAGTGGAGGTCGTCTCGGTAATTCCTTTTTCCGCTTGAGAGATAATTGCTTTCGCCTTTTCCTGCCAATACATTGTAGGAGATGAGTCTTTAACTTTGATAGCTTGTTGTTTGGCGTACACCCATTTTTCTTCACTCAAGGCTTTTTCAGCAGTGGTCATAATTGCTTGATTAGTTTCAGACTCTGCTTTCCAAGAGTCTTTAAGATCGATCACCCTAGATCTGACGGTACTGTCTTGGGGGATTTGCTTGACTGTCTCGATCGCTTCTTCAATATTTCCGTTTTGTTCGTAGAGTTTAGTTGCTTGTTCTAATAGCTGCTCTGACCAATTATCGACTTGTTGATGAATTTCTGCATCTATAGAAGTGTTTTTCGGTAGAGTTTTGGCGATCGCTAGAGCTGTGCCATACTTAAGATCTTCTGCCTCTGCTTGGGCTTGAGCTAGACCACACTTGGCTTCAAACTCTTGCTGTTGCTCTTTGGGCATATTCTTTGAGATGTCAACATCAGCAGTCGGAGTATTCATTGCAACTGCTTCGTCATAGCAAGCTTGATATTCTTGCTTTTCTAACATTTCACTAAAATGGTTTATTTGTGCTTCAATGCTGTTCTGGGATGATTTGGTAGATTGTTGATTGAGAAAATACATTCCCCCAGATGCGATCGCGCCAACTACTAAGGCTACTCCTAAAGTAGCTAGTTTTTTATCAGATTTTTGAGCGTTAGACATGGAGTTAGATTTGTTTTCAACAAGATTAGATGGAATTGTAGGTTGAGGAGTCAGGGCATTTCCAGCAATAATATTTTCTAGGGGTTCAGCAGAAAAATTAGTCAAATTTTGAGGTGCTTCTAAAACAGAGCGATCGCTAGAGAAGAAGGAAACTTCCACCGCAGTAGCTTCTCTTTTTGACATCTGGGCTAGCTCGGCATCATTAAGTTGCACCGTGGGAGTATACTCCATTTTTAGCTTTGCTGTTGCTGGTTGAGGTTTACTACTTAAGCTATCTAATACTGCGATCGCCTCTGCCGATTGATAACGCTCTTTAAAATGATAGTGAGTCATTTTTGCTACAATTTCTTGTAGCTGTGGGCTACACTGAGCTTGCGATCGCCAAACTATTTCCCCATTATCATCTTCTAGTAATTGGGTAGGATGAACTCCCGTTAAAGCTTGGATGGCAATGATCCCTAAAGCATAAATATCGCTAGTGGTTCTGGGTTTGCCCCTTGCCTGTTCAGTGGGCATATAGCCTCTAGTCCCCACTGCTACGGTTGAAGGCACTAAGTGAGTTTGTTCGGCAATAACTGCTTTTACCGTGCCAAAATCTACTAACACAAGCCTATTATCAGACTGACGACGAATCAGGTTATCAGGCTTAACATCCCGATGAATTACATTTTTACTGTGGATAAAATTAAGGATACCAAGACAGTCTTTAAGTAAGTCAATTACTTTAGCTTCAGACCAAGTTTCTCCCGTAACTAATTCTTGAGAAAGAGTATGACCTTCAATATATTCTTGTACCAAATAGAATTTTTCATCTTCCTCAAAATATGCCATTAGTCGAGGTATTTGGTCATGTAATCCCAAAGTGTTTAGAGTTTCTGCCTCTGTCTTAAATAAACGTCGGGCTATCTGAATAAAATTAGGGTCATCAACACTGGGAAAAAGCTGCTTAACTACGCACCAATTCTTTGCTGGTAGCTGAGTATCTTCCGCTAAGTAAGTTTTACCAAATCCACCTTTAGCAATGTATTCAATTATTCGATAACGCAAACCTAAGATATTTCCTTGCATGAGTTTAACAGTTTATTTAAGTTGATTTATGTATATTTGACCGCGGAATGCGGCTAGCGCAGATACCGCCGTAAAATGAAGGTATCTGCGCTGACTATCATGTAATTTAAAGAATACAAAATTTTGGGTCTTGCACTAAAACATTCTTCTTTTATCTCAATACTTCTGCAATTTTTTTAAGCTAAAAAAGTTTTTTAATTGTTCACTTTGTCAAATAGCTCAACAGTTTTTTCTGCCTGCTCATGATTATCATTCATACTTTCGAGCAAATTGGTTTTCAATGCTTCTTCTACCCCTATATTTTCGCCGAATAATACATTTTTAGTAATTTCGAATATTAAAAAATTGACAATTAATTACATTTGCTTGAGTTTTTCAAACTCCCATAGTTCTGTATTTAAGCTTTTTTGTTGCGCCTGATATTTTTCTAAATTACTCTTAATTTGAATTTGCTTTTTATCAATTTCAATTAGGCGATCGCTATAGGCTTCACTAACAATGTCTAAGCCATCGACAATTTTTTGGTCTTCTAATTCTAAATTTAAGGTTATATCTTGAATTACTCTATCTATTAAGTTTTTAGTTAAGGATTGATAGTAACTAGATAAGTCTTTTTTGAGCTTAACTCCTGCTTCTTCTAGTTTTGAATCGTTTTCACTATTGTAGGCATTGACTAGTAAAAATATTACGCCACAAACAAAGATTCCAAACAGCCAAGGATACTGTTTAAAGTAGTTGGACATACCCGACATTAGCTTGCCTTTGTTGGCGGTGATACCGATTATACTCAGCCCCAAAGTTAGCATCATCATCACCTGCATCATTTGGCTTCTAAGCTGTTTCATGATGTATCCACCAAGAGATTTTTGTATATAGGTTGTTTTACAATTAGTCCCCGCAAAAGACATTAAGAAATTATTTTGGATATTAATATCATCAAGCTCGGAAAAAAGAGACTCACAGAGGACTCCAGGAATAATGTTGGTTTTTTGATTCAGGCGATCGAGCAAGCCATGTAAGCCACCGTTGCCATAAGAATGAGCGATCCTCTTCAATTCCACTACTGCCCAAATTTCTAAGGATTGAGTACAAAATTTGACTAAGCTAGTATTGATATCGTTTGAATCTGAAGAATCATCATTAAGCTGAATCATTTTTTGTCCATTTTTATTGGACACGACGGGAGTTAAACCATCAACAAAATCTTGAATTTGATAAACGATGCTTTTTTTACTGTAGACATCTAATAGTGCAGCCTTAGACTGTGTCATGTCTAACTTGATTTGCTTGAAGAATTTGTCTTTGTCTTGATTAGCTTCGGCGATCGCCTTTTTGCTAACTTCCTTAAGATTGATTTCTCCCAAGCTGACTAGTGCTTGTTCCTCCTCCGTTAGCTTATCTGCTAACTCCTGTTGCTGCTGGGATAAAAATGGTTCGACAGGTTCGGCAGATCGTACTACTTTGACTGCTATTCGTTTTGCCAGGATATTCTCTGGCTGACGTTTGACAACATTACCCAGAATCTGAATAAATCTCTCCTGTTTCTTTAACTGTCTGGGATCAAATTCTTCCTTAGAAGCTTCTGTAAGAAAGGATTTGAGATATAAGGGAACTAATTCAATCCCCTTATCCTTAAGGTCAGTTTTGACCCAGTTTTCGATCGCTTTATAGTTATTCTCCGCATCCTTGGCTATGTCAGGCTCTTTTTTGGGATCGGCAGTATCCACCAATAAAAATTGCTGGGAAATGTAGGTGCGGTCTAGATTTTGGATAAAGTCTTTTATCTCAGTTGCTAAAGGCTTTTTGCTATCTACTACCACCATCAAAAGATCGCAGTCCACTGCCTCCCAGTATTCCCGATCCGCTGCTGTGTCCAAAGCCTCCACCCGAACGTCAAAAGCCAACTCTGCCACCCTTTCCCCCGTTTGCGGACAGGCTAAAGTGATCGTGTCCCCCGAATTTAGCAGTTGATCATCCTTTACCTGCTGTCCATTTAAAAATGTGCCGTTGGTACTACCGCGATCGCATATTTGCCACTGGGTAGCCTGTCCTCCTTCTGCCAAGGGCAAGACAACTAAATGATTCCAAGAAACACCCTGATAAAGCTTGCTGTCGATCGTAATATCCGATTCAGGAGATCTGCCGATCGCATATTTTCGATTAGCATCTAGCTCTTTATATTGCTGTAAACCAGTACCATTATTTAAATACTGTCTTAGCTTAATGCTGGCGCATTGTTTAGGGGTAGTTTGCTTGGGAATAGGAGGAAGGGCATCAAACTTAAGCTGAAAAAATTGCTTGAGTTCTTTCTCTGCATTAATTAAATCAAATGCAGCCTGGGCTAAAATAGGTTCTTGACTAACAATTTGCACCGTCAGTTTTTTTTGCTTCAAGATTTTATTATATTGAGCAAGCTGGCGGCAAATCTCAGCAAGATCTTCTCTCTCCTCGGCTTTCCTACTCAGAAATAGCTGAAGGCTTTCAATGGTTTGACTTAACTTTTCGGCTTTGGGGGGCATGGACAGGCTTTATCAATGAATAATTGACAATGAACAATGAACAGATAATTAATTGGGCATGGCTAAATGGGCAATATCCATGCATTCCAAAGGCTAATAGCTAATAGCTGATAGTTTAAAGTTAAAACACACCGAGTATATCTTTAATATCGTCGAGGATACCAATTACCGTACCTAAGCCAACATTGGTTAATTCAACCCCATCGACTAAAGTATCTTTGGCAGTGTCAGCAGTATCGCTAGTCTTATCAACTAGTTCCGCAATATCAGTAATGGCTTGTTTTAACTCTTCAGTCTTTTCAATTAGTTCGCCAAAGATCTCTTCTTGTTGACTGGTAAATTCTTCCATTGTTGTTTTAGAAGAATTACTAGTTTCCTCGGCTTTAGCTTCGCCTTTTTCAGCTAACTCCGTCTGGATAGTTTCTAGCTGAGTAGCTAAATTACTGAGCATTTCTGTCAGTTTGTTAGTTGCTTCGTCTGAGATTGTTTCCTGAGTTTCGGCAGATTTATCTTCAATTTCCGATTGAAATTCGGCGATCGCATCACTAACTTCGTTTTCCAGATTATCTCCCGACTCAGCTAGTTTTTCGGTCAAGTTTTCTTGAACCTCGGTCACTTTCTCTTGCAGGCTAGTAATAGTTTCTCGCACTGACTCAAATACATCATTGAGTTCTGAACCATCACTTTCGGCTTCGTTTCCTAATGCTTGCAGTTCGCCGATGGTTTCTTCTAGTTCCTGACTGGCACTGGACTGGAGCGATTCGACGCTGCTTTCCATGTCTGCAAAGCTTTGGGTAACGGCTTCAGATTCACCATTCAAGTCTTCCTTAGCACTAGAAATACGCTCTAACAAGCCTTCTGCTCGTTCTGCCAAACTGCTCCAATTACTATCAAATTCTGCTGATACCTGAGCCAGCTTTTCTCTAGTAGTGGATAAGTTTTCGCTTGCTTCGTCAGCGCGATTCATTAATTCTTGAAGCTGGATCACCGTCTCGGCTGCGGTGGTTTCAAAATCAACTGCCATCTGTCATTCTCCTGTTTAATTGTTTAAACTCAATAATTGTTAATCTTTCTAATCAAAATCAACACCAACTTCACTGGCTACTGTTTTCACCGACTCTACCCCATCTTCTAGTGGCGCGATTAAATTATCTAAAGTATCAAATAATGGCTCTAATAACTGTCTTTGAGTTGAAGACTCTTCTTCAGAGTCGGACATTTTTTTAGCCATATCGTCGATTGAGCCAGTAATCTCTTCTACTGCCGTATCGATCAACCCTTTAATCTCATCATCAATGGTTTCTCTAGTTTTTTCTATTAAGCCATCCACCCCGCCAGACATCATATCAGCAGTATCATTCAGACTGTCTTTAAAGTTACTAGCAATGCTGGCAAACTCACTCGCCATCGTGCTAATGTCGCTGGTAACTTCTTCTTGTCCCTGGCTCACTCGATTGCTGAATTTGTCTACCTCTTGTCCCATCGAACTACTAGCAGACTCTAACTTCTCTCGTAGGGAGTCAATCTTGGCAATGGTGCTTTCCATTGCCGAAGCTAGCTTTTCTTGGCTTTCACTAATTGCATCTCGCGCTGATTCTAGCTCACTGTTGCTTGATTCTGATTGAGATTTAGTTGATTCCTGGTTATCTTTAAGCTGGCTTTGAAACTGACCTAGCTTTTCTTGAGTCGCTTCAACTTCTCCGTCCAGCTTTTCTGTGGCTTCTTCTATAAATCCTGTCAATTCTTTAACGCTAGCTTCAAAGCTTTCCACCTGTGTCTCTGTTTGGGACTGATGTTCGGCTACCTCTTCCCTCATCTCATTAAGAGCTTGCTGCACCTGTGCCAAAATATCGGCTACCTGCTGCTGTTTTTCGGCAACATTTTCTGTAAGCTCATTTGCCTCCGCTTCTACTTCCTGCGCTTGCACGATAATGCCGTCTAAGCGGTCGGGAAAATCTGTAACAAGCTGAGACATCAAATCTAACGATTCCCCTAACTGACTCATAATTATGTACTCCTAAAAAAAATTTAAATAATTTGTTAACCAAAAGGATGCAGTATCGCATTGATTGCACCTGTGGCAACCTTAGCTGCTGCGATTTCAGGTAATATAGGAGACAAGGCACTGGTAACGCTTGTACCGACACTCATCATCACTGCGTTTTTGATCGCTTCTTCCATCATGGCCTTTACCGAATCTTCGATCGCATCTTGGAAGCTTTCAGTAATCTTGCCTTTCATCTGCTCACCTGCATACTCTTGGGCGTTTTCTAGCACTTCATTGAGAGTATCTTTGAGCTTGTCTCCTAGTTCACCTATATCTGAGCCGAAGGAATCAAACATATCTTCAAAGTTACCGCTTAACTCTTCAAAGCCCGAGCTAATTTCTTCTAGTTGGTTGTCAGTAAGATCGCTACTGAATTCACCTAAGATAGAGTCAAGATTAGATTTGAGAGTTTCCCCAATATTGGTTGCAGTGTCTTCAAAATCACCTTCCGTCTCCTCTTGGGTAGTTTCGATTTTCTCCTGCAAGCCTTTAACATTTTCGGTAAATTCTTCAAAAAAGCTGGCTGTCTTTTCTGAACTAGATTCGGTATTTTCTTCCATTTCGGTAATGGTTTCAGCTAGTTCATTAAATGCTGCAATTACTTCCTCTAAGCTACTGTCTAGTTCGCTCTGACGACTGTCATTTGCCGAACCAAATTCATTCTCAGAACTGTCTAACGTTTCGCCTCCGTTGCCTATTTTCTCTTCTAAGTCAATCAAAGACTCTTGTAAGCCCTGCATCACGCTCAACATTTCGTCGCGAGAGCTAGCAAACTCAGTTTGAGTCTGTTCAAATTCTTGGGTAGTAGCCTCTAAGACTTCGATTATGCTTTCTTTGGCTGATTCTAAGCTAGTATTCGTCGATTCTAACTGTCCTGAAAGCTCAGTCATTTGAGTCGCTGCTAGTTCAATTGCGTCAATAATCTGTTGCAGTTTCTCACTAGATTCTTCGACATTTTGTGTCAATACTTCTGCTGCTGCCATAATAATCCTCCTAATAGTTTGTTGATATTGTGCAGTGGTCGGGAAAGGGTAAAAGGGCAAACACTAACCCAGTAATGATTTAGCGGTTTCTAATACTGGTTTAACTTCTTCAATTAGGTCGGTAACCTCAGAGATTTTATCGACAATGTCGCCGATACTGTCTTTGAGCAGATCTCCCATTTTTCCTCCCGCCTCATCTAAAGCAGAGAAAGCCTTGGTTAATCCTTCTGATGAGCTAGTAAGTTCTTCCATGATTTCGTCGGCAAACTTAGAAGCGATCGCTGTAGTTACATTTTCAGTTAAAGAGTCAAAGCTGGTTGCCAATTCTTCTTTTTTACTGCCGCTGGCTTCATCGACGGTAGAGAAATTCTCGTCCAAAGTTTCTAGCTGCTCCTGTAGCAAGGCTTCCAAATCATTAAACTGCTCGATTAAATCAACTTTTTTCTCATCAAAACTTGATTGAGCAGAGCTTACAGCCTCATTATGTTCTTCAATGTTGCTATTTGCTGCTGATTCATAACTGGCGATCGCCTCTTGTAAAGTATTTAGGTTTTCAGCAAAGGTATTTAAGCTATAAGTCGTGTTTTCCTTCTCCTCGGCTAGCTGTTCTGCCATTTCCGACTTACGGCTTTTTACTTCTTCTAAACGAGTATTAAACCGTTCCATTGCTTCGGTGACACTATCGCCAACTTCGGTAATCTTCTCCTGGAAAGAAGTCAGCTTTTCTTTTGTACCTTCCATCTCTGTTGACAAAGATTCCTCCGCTTCTTCTAATTCAGCAATTATTGCTGACCAACTTTCTTGAGCTTCTTGGTTAGCGGTAGTCAATTCATCAGCCAAATTGTTGGCAAATTCTACAATTTGGTCAACTTCATCAAAAGCCGTTTCTGCATCGGTTAACAGAACTTGAGATTTTTGGTCGCATTCGTCAATCAATTCATTAATTTCAGCCATTTTTTTTACGATTAAGAATTATGCAGTCAAACTTCTAAAATATCCAACTTCAAGTAAGTTATTTGAAGTTGGATATTTTAGGTAGGTACGAATAGTAACTACGAAATATGTAGTTACTATTCGCTCTTTTTAGTATAAATAATTACTAAATATCAGACGTATAACTTTGAAATACTATGAATTTTCAGCAAAGTACTGTCAAAACAATCTTCTTTCAAATAATATTTAGACTGCTATTTATCCGATGTTATTTATTAGAAGTATTTTATGTTTTTTAGCGAAAAAAATCTAAAAATAATATATATTTTTTAATAATTGATGCCTATTACAAAAATTAATTTTTGTAATAGGCATTTTTGAATATAATGTTTTCTTTTAGTGAATTTTGACAAAGTTTAAGAGATCTCTAAGAGCAGAGAAAATTATGACTAAAGACAATCAAGCAGGTTGGGCTACCCTGAGCTTGAAAACCAACTCAGATGATAATTCTGCTATTACCAAACACACGTTATCAACTACAGAAAACACGATTATTGGTCGTTCTCCCGACTGTCAAATTCCTTTAGATCCTTATAAATTTATTACTGTGTCTCGTCGTCATGCACAGATCAAATTGGTTGATGCTACTTGGCAAATAAACGACCTGGGAACAACCAATGGTACTCTAGTCAACGATCGCTTAATCGATCATCTTCAACAGCTAAAATCAGGCGACCGCATTACTTTAGGAGCAAAAGGTCCTGAGTTTACCTTTGAATGCCTTACTCTCAATGCCACCGTGATGGTACAGTCTACTAAAATGAAGCTCGATCCCGAACTTGTCAAAGCTGAAATTAGTACATCTAAATTACAAAACAGACCTATAGAGACTCCCAAAGCTATAGCAGCCAAGGTAACTATTCCCTCTGCTAAAGAAGTTAAACCAGAAGCTGAAACTAAAAAAACTACTTCTGCTTCCCCAGAAATTAAACCCGAACCTGTCAAAGCACCTATAGCTGAAGCAAAAGAGCCTACAGTTAAAAAGGAATCTATTGCCGAGCCTCAATCCGAACCTAAACAAGAGCCTGTAATTAAACTTACACTCGAAGCAAAAGAAGAATCTCCTACTCAAGCTACAGTTAATGCCACCATTTCAGAAGCCAAAACTTCTACTTCTGCTGTCCCGCCAGCTACCTCAAGACCTAATACTCCTATCGGTTTTAACTCTGGTAAAACTTTATGGAATTTAATCTCTGCCACAGAAGTATATCAGATAGCAGGAAATTCTCAGCCAGTATTAGCTTTGGCCTTTAGTCCAGACGGACAAATATTAGCCAGCGCAGCTAAGGATAAAACAATTAAACTGTGGAATCTTGCCAATCAAGGAGAAATTGGTACCCTAACAGGACATAAACTAGCAGCAAACGCCTTAGCATTTAGTCCAGACGGTAAGACATTAGCCAGTGGTGGTGCAGATAAGACAATCAAGCTTTGGAATCTTGCCAATCAAGCACAGATAGCTTCTTTTTCAGGACACAAACTAGCTATTGAGTCCTTAGCATTTAGTCCAGACGGTAAGACATTAGCCAGTGGTGGTGCAGATAAAACAATCAAGCTTTGGAATCTTGATAATCGAAAAGAAGTAGGCACTTTTGCAGGACACAAATTAGCCATTGAGTCCTTGGCATTTAGTCCCGATGGACAGATATTAGCTAGTGGTAGTAAAGATAAAACAATCAAGCTTTGGAATGTCTCTACCAAAGAAGAAACGACAGTGCTAGCAGGGCATAAACAAGGTATTAGTGACATTAGCTTTAGTCCCGACGGGCAAACAATAGCCAGTGCAGGAGCAGACAAAACTATTAGACTATGGAACAAAGAAACTCAACTAGAAATAGCTGCGATCTCCACTCCTAGTTGGCAGACGGGAGCGATCTCAATTTCTGCTGATGGACAAACTCTTGCAGGTAGTGACGATCAAGGCGTAATAAGATTATGGCAGATTTAATTAAATTCATAATTTTCTATTCGGTTTCTCCAAACCATTTTTTATAAATCTCATCGTAAGCACCACTTTCGACAATGGATAGTATGGCTTGATTAATTTCTTCTCGGTAAGGACTATTCGTCTTCAAAGCAATACCATAACTTTGCCGTTCAAAAGTCGAACCAACAACCTTGGCTTTACCCACACCATCTCGCGCAGCATAGTTTTGGAGTACAGGCGCATCATAAACTACAGCATCTACCTTTGATTCTTCTAAAGATTGAAAGGCATCTTCTATCAACTCATATTCAATTTTTTTCATCGGACGATTGGCTAAATATTCTGCTGCGGTACTTCCTTTTACTGTTGCCACTCTTTTGCCGCTAAGATCTTCCACCCCTTGAACAGAAGTTTCTAGCTGCTGTACTGTTAAAGCCGAACTAACCGAAGCAGTGAAATAAGAGACTAGCAAGACTCCTATAAACATCCAGATAGTTGCAACAATTCTGCCTGGAACACCAATAGGAGCTTTATCTCCATAACCAACAGTGACTACCGTTACCACAGACCACCAGCAGGCTTCCCATATTCCCTTGAAATATTCTTGGGGGAACATTTCAGGGTTGTTTTTCCGCTCAAAAAACCAAATTAGATGAGCAGAAATGCTAATTACTATTAGCAATATCCCGATAGTTTTCAATAAAATCGGCGAAAAAATCAGCCAAAAAAAAGTTTTTATATGAGAAGGTTCAGAATGTATAGGAACTAATATTTGCAATCCCGATTCAAAAAAAGGGTGAGAAAAGTCTACGGTTTTCTCACGTTCAGAAGTGATCGTAATACCTGAGATCGCAATATCGGTATCACCCGAACTTACTGATTCTAAAAGATTTGTAACCGTCTTTTCGCCATATAATTCATATTCTAATTCTAGTTCTTCAGCTATTTCTTCCCAAAGATCGATACTAAAACCAATGTATTCACCATCTTGTACAAAAGCAAAAGGTGCAAACGGTTTTGTACCGACTCTCAAAATTTCAGATAATACAGGTGTTTGGATAATAAAGACTAGAAATGAAGATATTAATCCAGATAAGCTCCAACAATTAATATTCTTGCCTTGAGACAGTCTACTAAACATCAAATTTTATAACTTTATAATACACTTGCTCTGATTTCGACTCTTCATTACCAAAAAATTAAATATTAAACAGTTTTTTTGAAAGAATTGATCGAGTTTTATTAATTTGAGTGTACCATCCAAATCCACGGAGTACGCAACCATATTTCTTACTAAGAACTGGTTGCGGGTTTTGTTGATTGAGGAAACTTGCCTGAAAGCCTCATTTAATATCAATCTCATCAACTTAAGCTAAAGTGACTCAAATCACTAATTCTTTCATTATCTGCATTCTAGAGTCTTGTTCCTAAAGACCCTCGATTTATCCTGACTTAAAAATGGAAATATAGAGAAGGTAGTCGAGAAAAATATCAAAATAGGGCTTTTTACTTTCTCTTCTGCTCGATTTGGTTTTATTGTTAAATATTTTCTCTCAACTGTATTCAAAACCCGCAATTAGTTCAATACTAAACATTAAAAAATAATTAAAAAAATGCCGTTTGAAGTAAAAAGTATTACATTTATGTAATTCTTTTTACTTTTTACGTGTTTAATAGTATTTTCTGAAAACTAAATGAAAAAGATTTTTTTATCAATAACTCTAGTTGGCTTAATTACGGGGACACTTCATGCTCAACCTGCCGTTGCTGGATGTAATACTTTTGGATGTTCTAAATCTGAAACGGCAGACTGTAATGCATTTGGATGCCCGAAGCCACCTATGGGTGAAGAATGTAGTGCATTTGGATGTCCGCCTTCAGAACAACCTGCTTCCACATCTCCCGCTACTCCACCACTTGTTGTCTATCCCAATCAATCCATAGGTGGTTCGCCTGAAGGAATTTCAAAATGTATGCAAAAACTACTTTATGAAAGAAAGTTAGTTTGTACTCGCGATAGTTGTAGTCAAATTCCGCAAGAAGGATTTGCTGGTTGGCAATCTCAAAATGTGAGAACCGATCTCGGCGAATCTGCTGCGGCGCAAGCCTGTCAAAATGCTCGATAAATTTTTGAGTTGTCGGGTAGGTCAGGGGTATTGCTACCCCTTTCCCCCCTAAGAACCGAGCGTGCAACTTTCACCGCACTCGGCTCAAGCAATATCGCTCAATTTTGGTAATGAGTTTTGTGATGGCAGTATAAATGTAGCCAGACAAGGTTTTTAATCTCATCTTTTCCACCAGAGCATTTTGGTATGATATTGAAACAATGGACTTTTGCGCTGACTATAAACACTTTTATCTCACCGACTCAGATCGGCGTACAATCTATGTTTTTGATTACGATCGCGCTACTGGCAATCTTAGTAACCAACAGGTACATATAGTTACCCCAAAGAATGAAGGTGTTCCCGATGGTATGACCATCGATGAATCGGGTTACATTTGGTCAGCGCGGTAGGATGGTTCTCATCTTTATCGCTATGACCCCGATGGTAAAGAAGTAATGCGAATTGAATTACCCGTACCTCTGAATTTCTTTGGGAATATTGGTCAGAAGATCGAGTCCAGTTTGATTTTCAATATAATCAACGCTAAATCTCCAATTTCCCCAATTTCTCCAGTAATCTAGTCCATATTACGGCTTATTTGAAAAACTCTGCTTGCTTCAGTTTTGCTCATTCCTTCATCGATCGCATTTATTACTTTCGTTCTAAGATCGTAACTATAGGCAATTGGCATCTCGCTTTTTTTACTTAGATTTATCTGTTTATTATGTCCTAATCTTTGCTTCGACTGCTATACATCTTCTTAGATTAATTTTAATCCCAGACTAATTCCTAAAGCGATCGCTGTTGATAAATAACCAATTTTTGCCAAAGAGCTATTTGTTTTGCCAATGGGTATTTGCCACCAAAAGTAAGCAAAAAGCACAATTTCTCCGACTGTAATCGCTGCTGCTATGCTTACCGCTTCTTGTATGCCCCAGAATATACTACTG
The DNA here is from genome assembly GCA_965218645.1 of Waterburya sp. Taxonomy (GTDB): domain Bacteria; phylum Cyanobacteriota; class Cyanobacteriia; order Cyanobacteriales; family Xenococcaceae; genus Waterburya. The sequence goes on from OZ244627.1 coordinate 4,320,937, forward strand.
AGGATAACTAACAAGGCTGGAGTGATTATGGCAAGAATAGCCCCCTGAGTTTTTGCCTGAGAGTCTAATTTGGCAATCTCGACTGCACCCAATTCGGTAATACCAATGGCGATCGCGGCAACAGTGGCGATCGCTATATTAGCTAAAGTTGGTTCTGTAGAACGATCAACAAAGCTCAAACTCCATGTGGCTGAGATGCTTAAACCAAAAATTCCTAATGTACCGATAATAATTGGTTTAGACTGGGTATTTAATTGGGAGTCGTTAACTGGTGCGATACTACTAGATGTAGCCACTAAATATGATAGTGCATCTTGAGCAGCTAAAGCATTGGGAAAACGTTTGCTTACTTTGGCATTAGTCATTTTGGCTAACCACTGTCTAAACTGTCGCTCTAACTCTGGCAATAAAGATTTTAAGTTTAATTGATAAGGGTCATCTGCCGATGTAAAGTCGCGAATCTCGGTAATACTTTTGTCTGATATTAGACAGATAAGAGTAACTCCCAAGCTATAAAGATCGGAAGCAAGAATTGGTTTAATAATTTGCTCAGGAGCAATAAATCCAGGAGTCCCCTTAAAGACGCTGCTACCAGATGCTTCAATACTACCTAGGCTGGCAAATCCAAAGTCGATTAAATATACCCGTAAATCTTCAGCCAATAAAATATTTTCTGGTTTGAGATCGCGGTGGATTATAGGTGGATTTTGATGCTGTAAATAGACTAAAATTTCGAGAATTTTGCAGGCAATTTGCTGGACTTGAAGTAATGATAATTGGGCAAAATTATCCAAACTAGAGGCTGATATGTATTCTTGGACTAAACAGAAACCATCATCTGTTTCTATGCTGCCTAAATACTTAGGAATCCCAGGATGATTTAGTTTTTGTAATACTTTGATTTCCTGTTCATAAGCTTTATATCCTGACCAAGTTGAGCCAGCTGTAGCAAAGCAAAATTGCTTGATCGCTACTGTTTGTTGATTATTTAGAGCAACCCCTTTCCAAGTTATGCGACCTCCTTCGCGATTACGCCCTAATTCGGCGTTTATTTTATATCCGTAAGGTATCAAATTAGGATAATCATTCATTTTTGGTTATTAATACCCATAGTTACTAATAATATTAGTAAATTTTTGACAACAATTTAAAACACTTTGAGTAAAATTATTTATAATAATTATTAGCCTGAAAATTTTGGGCTGACTGGTGAAAACAAAATCAACAACAGTTTCGGTTATTTTGATTTTTTATGAACGATTTGAAGCAAATAAAACGCTTAAAATAAAAGCTTAAAATAAAATATAGTTTTGACAAACTTAACCATAGTAATTAAAACATCTATTACGTTTGGATATGTTATCAAAAAGCTTAAAGCTTTGAGCTAAAAAAGCCTTTTTGACTGCAAAAAGCGAGATGAAACCTCCGCAACGCAGTGTCACGCTGTTTGAGTAAGAAAGCGGGGCAACGTTTAGTCGCCATCAGCAAGTCTTGCTTGAGTAAGCTTATAGCTTATAGCTGGAGCGAAGCGTTCCTTTATTTTAATTTATAAGCAGTATTAATCCTAATCATCAGTTAACCAAATAAATCAGTGCTTGAGTGACAATAAATATCGAAAACATATATATAGTGTCAATTAAAAACATTTTATTAGTAGAAGATAATCCTGATGATCGCGAGTTAATGACCCTTGCTTTCTCTCAAGCAAAAATTCCCCTCCACAACTTGGTCGTCGTGTCAAACGGAATTGAGGCTTTAAACTATTTGTTAGGTAAAGATAATTTCCCCAATCAGCGATCTACATCGTTAAACCAAGAAAACTTGCCTTTGCCAGCCTTAATCATGCTAGATCTCAATTTACCAAAAATAGATGGAATTGAAGTTTTAAGACAGATTCGCGCTCATCCGCAGACAAAATTAATCCCCGTAGTCATTTTAAGCTCTTCAAATGAGCCACAAGACCTCATTGACAGTTATATTAATGGTTGTAACAGTTATATCCGAAAACCGATACACTTTACAAAACTACAAATTTATGTTAAACAAATAAGTACGTATTGGTTGACTGTCAATCAGTTACCAGCTGTTTTTGGAGTCCTGAATGAGTAAACTTCTGCGAGTCTTAATTGTTGAAGATTCAGAAGATGATGCCGAACTACTAGCCATTGAACTTAAAAGAGGTAATTATGAAATAATTTATCAAAGAGTTGAAACCAAAGCAGATATGCAGTCTGCTATACAAGAACCCCAATCCTGGGATATTGTGCTGGCTGATTATTCCATGCCTCAGTTTAGCGCGATCGCTGCTTTGGAACTATTAAAAGAACATGACCTAGATCTGCCCTTTGTAATTGTATCAGGTAAAATCGGCGAGGATACGGCAGTAGCAGCGATGAAAGCAGGCGCTCACGACTATTTAATCAAAGGCAAGCTATCTCGCCTCATTCCTGCTGTGGAAAGAGAGTTAAGAGAAGCAATCCTCAGAGAAGAATATCGCGCTGCCCAAAAAAGACTTAGATATTTGGCATTTTACGATAAGTTAACCAATTTACCCAACAGGACTTTATTTTTTGAACACCTCAGCCGTGAAATAGCTCGTCAGCAGGAACAAAAACAAGTTGATTATCAGAGCTTAAACGGGAATACATCATCAAATGTCTTAGCTGTTTTCTTGCTGAGTATTGATCGCTTTCGTCGCATAAAGCATAGCTTAGGTTACGAAATTAGCGAGCAGCTATTAATCTCGATGGCTCGCCGATTAGAAGAATATATCAGTGAAGATGAATTTAATCTTGTTGCCAAGATTGGTGAGGATGAATTTGCCTTGCTGATGACGAATGTTGTTAGTACTCAAGATATTATGAATCGGGCTAAACAACTTCATCGTCAGCTTATTAAACCCTTTCAAATCAAAAGCACCCCAGTCTGCTCTACAGTTAGTATCGGTATTGCTCTTGATCGAGGCAATAACCAAACTCCTGCCCAGCTTTTGCAGTCGGCTGATACGGCTATGCAGCATGCCAAAGTAAATTTGGTCAAAACTTCGGTCTTATTCACTAAAAAAATGCGGAGTAAGGCAGTAGAAAAGCTACGCTTAGAAAATGATTTGCAAAAGGCGATCGACAATAAGCAACTATATCTTAACTATCAACCTATAGTTTCTTTAGATACAGGAAAAATTAATTGTTTGGAAGCTTTGGTCAGGTGGAAACATAGTTCTCTTGGCTCAATTCCCCCAGACAAATTTATTCCTATTTGCGAGGAAACTGGTCAGATTATTGCTTTAGGTCAGTGGGTGCTTCAGCAAGCTTGTTATCAACTGGTAGCTTGGCAGAAGTTGTTTGCTGCTGACTCACCTTTAACGATGAGTATTAATTTGTCCCGCATCCAGATTTATCATCCTGAGTTGATTCCTCAAATAGACGGTCTTCTAGAATCATTAAATTTAAAGGGCGAAGATCTAAAGCTAGAAATTACCGAAAGTACTCTGATGGAAAACACCTCAGCAGTAGCAAAAATCTTAAAACAGTTAAAAAAACGAGATATCAAACTGTGTTTGGATGACTTTGGGACTGGCTATTCTTCTTTGAGCTATTTACGCTATTTACCTGTGGATACGGTAAAAATAGACCGCTCATTTATTGGAACAGAGATCAATAGTACTAATTACGATATTATCAAGGCAATTATCAATCTAGCTCATAATTTAGGCTTAGATGTTGTTGCCGAAGGTATTGAAACCGAAGCTCAACTAGAAATATTACGAAGTTTGGGCTGTGAATATGGACAGGGATATTTCTTTGCTTGTCCTTTCAATAGTGAAGATATTTTAAACATAGTACAGCAATAATCAATAATCAATAAATGAAGAGGTTATTTATGGGCTATATTGCGTAAGCTTCGGGTTTGTTCGAGAATGTCTTCAATATCTTCTTGAGATAGGCGTTCAACATAATTAATCTTGATTTCTTCTAGTAAGTCTATTAATAAAAGCTCAATTTTGTTCATGCTTTGTTGTGCCTGTAGCTCACTAGAAACCGATTTACCGATGTTATCTACCAGAGTTTGTAGTAAACGGTCAAACTGTTCATCTTCTGCCAGTGCTGCTTGTAAGGTACTGCTAAAGGCACTGTAGATTTGGGAGACTAGCTGATGACTTAGGGTAGTCATAGTGCGATCGCCTCCAGGAAGCATTTTGATGCCTTGGTATGCTGGGCTTTGTCTTAAAGCTTTATCGACGCTGTATTTTAGTAGAGTCTCTGCTTCTGGCTGAATGGCAGGTAATACGCGATCGGCAAAAACTTTTGCCAAGATCCTGATAATTTCGGCGGTTTCGTTGGTATCATTGATGTCAATATAGGAATTAGTCGTTTGTTGAGATAGCAATCTGCCAAGATCGCCATTACGAATTGAAGCCTGTGTTTGATTGATTAAGCGAATAATTACCACTTCTGTCACGTCTTCGGCTATGCCTGCTACTAATCCTTGGCTTAACTGTTTCTGAATAGAATTAAGGTTGATAATTTGTGCCTGACTTAGACGAACCGTAACGGGAATGACCCGCAGCCAACGCCAAAAAGGAAGCAGAAAAAATATATCATACCAACGCCAAAGCATAGCATCTAGCCAGCTTACACCCACTCGACGACGGCTAATAAACCAAGTGCGTCCCAAAAAATCTAAGGCAAAAAGTACCCCAAAAGGGAAATCGATCACGCCAAAATAATCTATATAGCCACCATTATCGCCAACAGCGCGATAGTAGTTTGTCGCCACTAAAGGTTTGATTTCGCGATCAAAAAAGTTTAGTTCCTCAGTGACTTTGCCCAGAAAATTATTGGGATTCCAATATTGCCAAAATGCTGCCTTAGCTGAATTATCTCGGCTAGGAAGATGCGATCGCATTCTATTTTTAATCCGTTCTAAATTCCCTGTTTTGTTTGCCTCAGAAAAGGCATTGGTTTGAATAATTTCAATACTGCGACGACGAAGATCTCCGAAAAGATTTTTGACAACAGGAGAATCAACGCCATTTACAGCTAACTCTTGTCTTAACTGTTCTACTTTGGCTAAGTACTCTTGGGTGTCTCGGTTAGGAATGATGCCCTTAATGGCATCATAGCGAGTAATAAATTTAGATATATTCGTAGGAATCAGATCTAACTTTATACCATCGTATTTGATGTAAGCCGTTTTAATGCCGCCGACTGTAACCTGACCAGATAGCCAAAAATCCCTTAAAGGAATATAGCTAAGATCGAAAGCCACAATAGTTATGTTAATTACAGCCACTAAAGCCATTAACCTCTCAAACCAGAGATTAGGTCGATATTTTCTAGTTCTTCTTTTAGGTAATCTGGTGACAATAGTCATTTTGATCGCTGCTGATTTATACTATTAAGCTGTAAGCTATACTGTTCGTAGCTAACAGCTATAGGCTATAAACTTTTAAGTAGTAACGACTAAGTAGCAAGCTATTCATTGTTCTATTGTTCATTGTTCAAGACTCCCCGTAAAAAGATATCAGAAATACCTTCAGCCATTTCCTGCATAGCTTGAGGTGATGAATCAGGGTCAAGAATTGTTTCTTCCGAAAAACCAGCGATCGCAAATATTCCTAAAAATACCTTGGCAACTATTTTAGGATTCATCTGACGATAAATTCCCTTGGACATGGCGGTTTCAAAGAAGGCTTCTGCCACATTAGTCATCTTGTCAATTACTTCTGCTTGAATACTGTCTCTTAATTCAGGATGATATTGAGCCTCAATAAAGCAAACTCGCATCAAATCGCTATTTTTACGCATATTCAGCATTCTACGACGCATCACTTGAGATACTGCTTTATAGCTGCCCATTTCGCTAAGTTCCATTAGTAAATCTGTCAGAATGTCAACCCATCCCGCAGTAGCTACTTCAATTAAAATTGCTTTTTTATTAGTAAAGTGACGAAACACAGTTCCTTCAGCTACTTGTGCTGACTTTGCCAGATCTTTGGTGGTTGTGGCATCATAACCTTGGCGAGCAAATAGTTTCAGTGCAGCCTGTAAAATTTTAGTGCGGGTGTCCTCTTCTGTAGCAGGAGTTTGACGCATCTTTTTCCAGGTTTGCTGAGAAAAAACTGGCATAGTAATTGTGATTGATTAGTAACTGTGATGGGCTTAATAGTATAGCAAAATCGAAAATATCTAATTTTCCCTTATGTTTTGAGTAGAATTGCTTAATATTTCACAATAATTCCCTTTGGTTTTAGTCACAGATTACTCCGCCACGTCCGACATAAACGCCTGGGGAGACCCCAGGCGACGCGGACTCCTAAACGGACGGAGCCTTCTTGCTCAATAGCCTCAACGGGGGAAACCCCCGCAACGGCTTCTTGAAGCGATGGCTCATGGGGGAAACCCCAAGACCGCCTCGCTTCGCTTTTCACGCTGCTGTGACCGTTAGTCAGGTATTATTTATTTTATTAAATTCTTTACAAAAACAGTAATCATTAAAATCTAAGTAAAATATAACCGCAGTAAGATACAAATAGCCAAATTGAGACACTTTTGGGGATATTAGATGAAATTAAGCATATTACATAGATTTTCTACCCATGCAAATCACTTTTTCAACTACATGAAAGGGCGATGGGTGAGTCTAATAGCGATTCGTGGATTAAGCGTATGCTTGATTGCTTTATTATTCTGGAATTTTTCTGAGTTGTCTGCTTTGGCTGCACCCCAAGAAAGCAAGTCAAGTGCATCAATTAAACCTTACCTGAATCGGGTAATGGAACAGATAACGGAATTTACCCTAGAGAATGGTTTAAAGTTTATTATTTTAGAAAATCATGAAGCTCCAGTTATTTCTTTTGTCACCTATGCTAATGTTGGTGGTGTAGATGAACCCGATGGTAAAACGGGGGTGGCTCACTTTTTAGAACATTTAGCATTTAAGGGTACTAAAAAGATTGGCACAACTAACTATCCTGCCGAAGCTAAAGAATTAAATAAGTTAGATCGTTTATTTGCCGACATAAAACAGGCACAAAAGTCGGGAAATAATGCCAAGTTAGCTAAACTCACCGATGAGTTTGTTGCCACTCAGGAAAGTGCTAGCAAGTATGTTAAGCAAAACGAATACGGCGAAATTGTTGATACAGCAGGTGGAGTAGGCTTAAATGCAGCTACATCTGCTGACAGTACCACTTATTTTTATAGTTTCCCTGCTAATAAGCTAGAACTATGGATGTCTTTAGAATCAGAGAGATTTTTAGACCCTGTATACCGAGAATTTTATAAAGAAAAGCAGGTAATTTTGGAGGAAAGACGGTTGCGTACTGATAATTCTCCTATTGGTAAGATGATTGAAGAATTTTTAGATACTGCCTTCACGATTCATCCTTATAAACGTCCCGTAATTGGCTATCAAGAGGACATCGAAAATTTAAGTAGAGAAGATGTTCAAAAGTTTTTCCAGGCTTACTATATACCTAAAAATTTAACCATAGCGATCGCAGGAGATGTCGATTCTGGTCAAGTCCAAGAACTAGCTCAAACCTATTTTGGACGATTTAAACCTCAACTTCAACCACCTAAAGTAGCTAAAGTTGAACCGCCTCAAAAGCAAACTAGAGAAGTTACCGTTAATTTTCCTTCCCAGCCTTTGTATTTAGAAGGCTATCATATTCCTGCTTTAAATGATCCTGACTATATAGTATATGAGGTCATTTCGGAATTACTTAGCAGTGGTAGAACTTCTCGTCTCTATAAGTCTTTGGTAGAAGAAAAACAGGTAGCTTTATCGGCACAAGGGTTTGACGGTTTCCCTGGAGATAAATATCCTAATTTAATGTTAGTTTATGCCTTAACTGCTCCAGGTACTAGCATTGAACAATTGGCAACTGCTTTACAAGCCGAGATCGAACGTTTAAAAACAGAAGCGGTCAAACCTGCGGAGTTAGAACAGGTGAAAACTCAGCTTAAAGCAGGTTTATTGCGAACTCTTGATTCTAATATGGGAATGGCAAGTATATTGGCAGAATACGACGTTAAGACAGGTAGCTGGCGCAATATTTTTGATGAGCTAACCAAATTAGAACAAATCACTCCCCAAGATATTCAGCGAGTAGCTCAAACTACTTTTACAGCCGAAAATCGCACTATTGGGCGTTTACTGCCCTCTAGTTAAATAGGTTCAAGATTAAAAACAATAACTTTATTGCCTTCTAGCTCTGTAGGGGCGACACAAAAGGTTAAAAAGCAAGCTTGAAGGCTAATGGAGTAAAGTAATCTCCCAGAAAATGAGAGACTATTATCAATAATCTTTTTTGTTGAAAAGGCAATGATTCAACTACCTGAATTATATAGCAAACACCTGAAAAAACAGTTTAGTTATCCTCAGTATCTAATTCTGTTAATCGTGATTAACTTAGTTCAAGATTTGCCAACAGTACGATGAGAAGAATTAGCTCGTCGTTTTGCTGTACCTATTCAATTGAGGAGTAGAATTAAAAAATTACCACGATTTTTATCTCTGGAGCAATTGAATATTAAAACTCTCTGGTTGGCGATTTGAGAATCTTGGGTAAAAACACAGTGGCACTCAAAAGAAGTAATCTATTTAGTTATCGATCGCAGCCAATGGCGAGCCATAAATTTATTGATGGTTAGCATAGTTTATGATCATCGAGCTGTTGCTGTATCTTTTTTTCTTTTACCCCAGAGTTGCTTATGCCAAACGAATGGGTATCGAAGAAGCGATGCAGCGCGGTCTTGGGATGGCGGCTTTTGAGTCGGAAGCTTCCCACTCAAACTCGACAGTTCCTTCAACGCGACGGGGCTTATAAACTGCCGACGCAGGTTCGGCAGATAGCCCCTTGGAAACCCGCGCAACGACTGTCTCGCAACGGGTGAGTGGAATATGCTTCCTACACGGAAGCATTTCCTTACCCCAAAACGCGCCTTGGCTTTCCCTCATGAGCGACACAGAGCCTATCGGCTCAAAGTCCCTTCGGGACGCTGGCGCGAATGCGCCGTTCAAGGCAATGTTTCGAGATTTAAAATTAGGTGGATATAATCTTGAAGTTACTCAACTTACCACTCATCGGCTAATTTCTATCATTTTATTAGTGACTATTGCTGACTCTATTTCTACTTTGTCAGGACGATGTATCAGGCAAAAAGGGGTTGCCAAGTATGTCTGTTGTCCTACCGAAGCGAATAGATTTGATCGAAGACATAGTAGCTTTTCTCTTGGTTTACACGGTCAAAACTGGATTGAATCAAATACCTTTTGCCAAGATACAGTGCAAGAATTAAGCGGTTTTTTGACTGATAAAAATGACTATTATCGCCAAGCTATGAGGGCGAAAACCCTAATTCAGCAAGCTTTCTAATTGTTCGTGTCTCCCCCGCAGCTTCTAGCTAACAGTCTGCCAAGGCAATGAAGCTATCTCTTTCTTCAATCGCGATCGCAATATACAATCAACCAATAACCAAGCAAGAAGTTTACTCTTTTGAGGATGGGCTTATTTTAGCAGGGTTATTTGAGGATTTGTGATTTAGCTTCAATTTATTTGCCAAAGCGTGATTTAATTTTTGAGATGCACCAGGGTATTGTGGTTCTATCTGTAGCAATCTGCTATAAATTTTTACTGCGCCGTCCCAATTATCAATTAATTCTAACTGTTGACCCAAGCAAAAATAGGACTCTGCATTGTCGGGGTTACTGCTAATTTCCAGCTTTAAAAAATCTATTGCCTCTTTATGTTTACCCTGATTACTTAAAATTTCGCTCAGGCGATAATAAGACTGAGAAAATAGAGGATTTAAGACGATTGCTTTATAATAAAAGCCTAGAGCCTGTTGTGATTGACCCTTATCTGCTAAGGCATTGCCCAAATAAAAGTGATCTATAGCTGTACCTATTTCTGGTTCAAGAGCCAAAGCTAACTGCATTTCTCGGATAAATTCTTGTTGCTTGCCTATTTTAAGCAGGGTTCTAGCTAGATTTAGGTGAGCTTTAGAATACTGAGGATTAAGGTCTATAGCTTTACAATAACAGGCGATCGCATATTGCCACTTTCTTTTTTTGCCATACAAGTTTCCCAAATCAGTATGAACTTTGGGAGAGTTAGGTTGCAGTTTAGATTGCTTATGATAGCGTTTGATTGCCTTATCTAGCTGGGTTGTAGAAGTATTGGTTTTCGTTTCCTGAGAATCATGCTTTAATTGTTTTGACCAACGGTCAGACCCCCTAAAGGATTCGCCAGTTCCCTGCGGACGTGTTTCCCTCCGCAGAACTGGACTCACCGCGTCGCCGTCAAGCGCGTCTTGAAAAAGTTGCTCATGGGGCAAACCCCCGCCCTCGACAGTTCCTTCAACAGAGACAACCTCCGCACCCTCGGCAATAGCTACAATGGGGACGAAGGGATTCTTACTCGGTAAGCTCAACGGGTCGCAGAAAGGACTTGTCCGCATCTGCCGCAACGCTTCCTCGCGCTTAGCCGCACGTACCCCCACAACGCTTTGCCTCGCAACGGACTGTCTCGCAAGACCGCGCTTTTCCGCAGACAAAGGCTTTGGCTGACTTGGTTTTGGTTTCACAGCTGCTGGTAGTGCAGGTTGAGTCGTGCCTAGGTCGCTTAATTCTAAAGCTTTTCGATAGTATAATGCTGCCTGTTTCCATTGGTTTTGCTGCTCTAATTTTTCAGCGAGGAGACAGTATGTTTCTACTGAGGGTTTTGAATCAAATAGAGCCTCATCATCTAAATCTGAACTAGCTGCTTGAGAAACTGTTTCTAATTCTCTAGCTCGATGAAGATTTAACTCAGCTTTATCCAAGTTTCCCAACTGCTGCCAAACTTCAGCTAAGCTGCGATAAATGGTTGCACTAGGTCTAATAATAATAGCTTTTTGATAATGTTTGACTGCCTGCTGCCATTTTTCTTGTTGAGTATAAATATTTGCAATTCCAGCGTAAACTTCAGCTAGATTGGGTTCTACCTCTACCGCCTTGGCATAGCATGACATCGCCTCCCCAGTTTTGCCCATTCTTTGTAAAGCATTGCCCCAAATTTTGTAAGCCTCTGCCATATTAGGCATAATTTGGACTGCTTGTTTACAAGCTAGTGCTGAACGTTCCCACTCCTGTTTTTCTGAATGTTCTAATGCTTTTTGGAGATAAACCTGCGCTGTTTCCCAGTCAATGTCCTTAAATTGCTGTGGATTGATGGTTTTGAGTGGTTTTAAAAAAGAAGGAGATATATTATTATTCAGCTCAACTTCAACTCTAGGAGGCGGTTGAGGGTCAGAAGTTTTGGTTAAAGCAGAATTGATTTTAGTTAGAGGCTGAAAAGAAAATGCTGCTTCTTTGAGAGGACTAGGAGGACTAGCTACGTTCGCCCTAAATAGCTGTTTTTTTGTATTCCCCGTCAAAGCCTTGAGATGAATTGCCTGACGATAGTAATTAGCTACTTGTTGGACGTTGCCGTGATTTTTCAACCCTGTTGCTAGTTTTTCATAGACAACTGCTAAATCTCCCTGTTGTTTTAAAAGTTCTGCTAGGCGTTGCTGAATCTCTATTAAATGAGGATACTTTTCTATTGCTAAACCGTAGATTGCTAAAGCTTCGCTTAATTTGCCTTGTTCCCAAAGAACATCAGCCTGAGCAATTTGCGTTTCCCATGAATCATTAGTATTAGAGTCTGAAGAAACTGCTGAGTCAGATTGTTTTTTTCCAGTTTCAGATGGAAGCAGGTTTTGAAATAGCTTAAACATTAGCGAATTAAAATAGTATATATAGTATATAAATATTTTTACTTAGGTCAATTTAACGCTAAGGAGAACTTCCCACTGCAAACAGCCTGTATTCCGAAGTAAAAGCTAACTTCTTTTTAGCTATTTTATATTTACCATACAGAAAGATAAGTATTTACACATAGGTATTTACTAAATTTTAAACGCATTATCAAAAAATTTACTTAATCTTTGATTTGTTAAGTATTTACATTGTATTTTTAAGAAAAAACAGGCTTATATTCGCTAAATTCTGGGATTTTAGACAAAAAAAGAGTGCCTTAACACTCAAAATAAACTTAACGCTCAAGATAAAATTTATAATTGCTTAATAATAAACAAACATGGTTACGCATTTAGTCATTATTCTGCTGAATGAAACAACTAAACTTAATAAACTTATTAAAATCTTTCGGTTATATCTCGTCCCAACCACCAACTCCTGAAGACATGACATAACTAGTTACCCCAGCCTCGAAAAAATTGGCTTTGGTATGACCTTCTTTTTTGGTATCAGAAAATCTTTCTAGATGTCGGTAAGGACTTTTCTTGTATTGTTCATCGGCATATAGAGGTTCTAAGCCAATCGATCGCAAACGCATATTAGCCATATGCTTAGTGTACTGTTCGGTGCTGGCTTCTGTAATGCCCAAAACGCTATCTCCAACTATATGATTCGTCCAGAGACATTCATGCTGTACCGCCGTGTCAAACATTTCGTAGATTTGCTCGACAGAATGAGGAAACAACTGCATCGCTTCGGGAAGTAGTTTTTGATAAAGTCGAACATGAGAAAGTTCATCACGGTTGATCATTTTAAAAATATCAGCACTTCCTGGCATTAGCATCCGTGAAGCCAAATTATAAAAATAGATAAAACCGTTATAAAAATAAATTCCTTCCAACAAGTAATCGGCTAGAAGCGAAACAAAGTAGTTCTCTGGGGTAGGATTATCAACATATTTTTGATAAATAGAGGCGATAAATTCACAACGGTCTGATAATATTTTGTCCGTGCGCCAAAAATCGTATACGGTGCTACGGCGATCGCCTGGAATTACGGTTTCAATAATATACTGATAGCTTTGATTGTGCATTCCCTCCTGGGCTATTTGTTCTGCCATACAGATGCTTACTTCTGGTGCAGTAACACAGCTTTTGATGTGGGGAATATTACAGGTTTGAACCGAATCTAAAAAAGTTAAATAGCTTAAAATACCATCATAAGCACGTCTTTCTTCGCCAGTCAGATTCCAATAATCGGTTACATCTTGGGTAAGATCGAGTTTTTGAGGAATCCAAAAGTTCTCGCGCATCTGTTGATACAAGCCAATTGCCCAAGAATAACGTACATCATTAAGCTGCATTAAATTGGTAGTGTTACCAAACCAAATAGAGCGATTTTCTACCTTGTCATCTCCACTCTTATTGAAAATGCGGTTAGAGGACATTATATCTTGAGGCTTCGTTAAGAATGAAGTCATAAAATTTTATCTAAAGCTTAACGCTATATACGGTGTTATAGCCTAACAAAATTTATCATAAAACACTAGTATTTCTAATTATAAGTTAAATGTCAGAATATTTGTACTAAATTTAAGATAATATGTATGTAATTTTAAATTTTATGAAAGCATCTAGATATTATTCATTTTGGCAGCGTGTAATATTGTGGAGTGCTGGCAGTATTAATATAGCCATTTTACTTATTTTACTGAGTATTTGGCGCACGGGCGATCGCGCCTTGAACTTTATTGGCAATATGTTCAAATTTCAGCCAGTTCAACCCAGAACTGAAAGCTCAAGTACAGTCGTGCAGAAGATTAGAAATATTCAAGAGTTAACCACCACTGTACAAACAATGGAAACTATTATGCCAGCGAGCGCGGAACGCAAATTAGGCGAGATCTCCTTGGCGACAACTCGCTTACTCTATATTGCTAGAGGAGAAATTAGAGCAGGAGTAGATTTGAGCCAGCTTACAGATAGCAATATTAAAATCAGCAATAATAGTATTGAGATTGATTTACCGCCAGCCAAAATATTAAATAGCAAAATTGACGTAAATAACTCTCGTGTCTATGATTATGATCGCGGATTTCTTAATTTAGGTCCCGATGTCGCCCCGCAGCTACAAACACTGGCGCAAAGAAAAACCTTGACAGAAATCGTTAATACTGCCTGTGATGAAGGGATTTTGACTACGGCTAATGAGCGGGCAAAAATTAGCATTACTCAACTTTTAAGCAGTACCAATAGTGATCAAAAAGTAAAGGTAAATACAACTTTGCCTGATTCTTGTGGAAGTAATAAATAGTAGGTCATGTTAGAGAAATTATTCGTTTTGTAACGACAGCATAAAAGCAATTTCTTTACTTACTTGTTACTTATTACTTATTTTTAACGCTTAACCAAAACCCCTGGCTCTTTCTGAATTGGCAAAACGTCTAAAATATCAGTTTGCGAACAGTACCTAAGATCTTCATCTCCATCAAGCTTGAGAAGACGCTGCCCATGACTGCATAAACGGAAGAGATTTAACAGATTATCTTGCCATTGCGCGTAAAGCGCGATCGCGCCAATCACTTCATCATTACCAAATAGCTTAATCTTAGGTACATCACTTTGCTGCAAAATCGACTGAGCGATCGCTCCTGCACAAGCTGTATCTTCTACAGAATAGTCTCCTTGCCAACCAGAACCTACCATCCACACTATTTCTGGTTGGGTTTCGAGTAAATAATTAACTGCTGCTTGACGATTAATTTGGGCTGCGGTAATCACTTGGGGAACTTGTTCCACCCTCTGCAAAGCACGAGTGCCGTTGGTAGTGGTGAGAAATAATCGTTTATTTTTGACAAATTTAGGAGTGCAGGCAAGGGGAGAATTGCCCATATCAAAGCCTTTTACCATTTCGCCCCCACGCTCACCTGCTCGTAAACGTTTCTCTGCTGACCATGAATTAGATTGACGCTTCAATTCTTCTATGTTACTAAATGCTTGGACAGCCTCTGCACCTGCATCAAGAGCAGTGGCAATTGTAGTGGTTGCTCGTAAAACGTCAATAACTACGGCACAGTCTGGCAGTAGTTCGGTTGGAGTACTTTCAGGAGTATGATAAACAAATAATTTCACGCTCAGACAAATATTATATATAGGGTCAATAAATTTAAACTTAGGCAATTATACGTTATTTACTATGTGCAGTTTTAAATTACTAAATGATTGAACAAAACTACTAAAAGCCGATTTATTATTGCTCAGATATAAGCACTTATATTTATTTTAATACTTCAACTCATAAGCAATATCCATTATTAAGGAGCTAGATTATGGAAAGCAGCGATCGCCAAAAAAGTTATCGAGATAGCTGGAGAAAACTAAAGCAATCTCGTAAAAATAAACGTTTTACCTGGTTATTAGCGGTATTGACCTTTACTTTGCCTGTAAATGTTGTGCTGCAAGCTCAATCAAGTCTGGCTCAAGTAACTGCTCAAATACCTTCTTTAAACAAAAATATCGTTTACGTTAATCCCAAAATAGGAGATGACTCGCAAACAGGTGAAAAACTTGCCCCTTTCAAAACTATTACTCAAGCCTTGAAGGTAGCTACTTCTGGCAGCATAATTAAATTAGCCTCAGGCACTTACAGTGCCGAGACGGGAGAAACTTTTCCCTTAATTATTCAAGATAAAATTACTCTCCAAGGTAATGCTGATAACCAAGGCTACGATACTGTCATTCAAGGCGGTGGCTATTTTATCAGTCCTACTGGTGCAGGACAGAATGTGGCGATCGCTGCTTTAAAAGATGCAGCAGGTATTACAGGGGTCACTGTAACTAATATCCAATCACGGGGACATGGTTTATGGCTTGAGTCTTCCAGCCCAGAGATAGTTAGCAATATTTTCACCCGCAATGGTAATACTGGAGTTTCTGTTAACGGAAATAGTTTTCCCGTCATCGCCAATAATTACTTTTATAATAATTCTGGCAACGGTTTGCTGATCTATGGCACTTCGCAACCACAAGTCATGGACAATACTTTTAAAAACACAGGCTTTGGAGTTAGTGTCGTGCAGAATGCTGCTCCTACCCTAACCAAAAATAGCTTTGACGGCAATCGAATTGGTATTATCTTGGAAGGCAATTCTCAAGCCGTCTTGCGAGATAATGAGATCATCAATTCTGCGGACTCTGGCTTAACGGCGATCGCCGATTCTCAGGTCGATCTAGGTACTAGTTCTGAACCTGGAAACAATACCTTTCGTAGCAATCGAAAACTAGACATTCAGAACGCTAGCAAGAATGAAATTGTGGCAGTTGGCACACAAACCAGTGGACAAACAGACGGTGACATCAATTTTGATAGCGGAGAATTTGTCGCCCTCAGTAACTCAACTCAAAAGTCTTCTCCTCTGCCACCCTTACCCAGTGAGGACAAACACTCTGTTGCTCAGTTAGATCTACCCGCACCTGCACCTGTATCCGCACCTGCACCTATATCTACAACTCCAGCAATAGATACTACTGCTAATTCTTCTCTACCTGCACCACCCCCTGTAAGTGAACCAAGTACTGGCAACAAGGAATTAGTGTTTACCGCTTCGTCTTCGTCCTCTGTGCCGACTATCGAAACTGCTCAACCTCAACCAGTGCCATTCCCGCCGACAATTAGTAGTTCGTCTATCAACCCTGTTAAATATAAAGTTTTGGTTGAAGCCTTAGATAGCAGTGAAGAAAACGAAGTGAGATCGCTCTATCCCGAAGCTTTTGAGACTGTTTTCGAGGGACAATCTGTATTACAAATAGGAGCATTTAACAATCGGGATAAAGCCAAACAAGCAGAGCGATCGCTAGCAAAGTTGGGTTTAGCAACCTATTTTTTGGAATAGATTTGAGTTGTTCAACGGTTGAGGCGATCGCTTTATAACAAAATATGCTTTGAGATCGCCTCATAAGCAAAATTATAGTAAATTTTTGTTGAGTTTGATTTCTCTACATATACCTACAAGATTGTTGATTTTGCTTTCCAGAACATTGATTTTAAGAACTTGAAATATCTGGAATAGCGACGATCTATCTAAAAGTGCAGTTTTTAAATTTGCTATGATTACCAGGAACAAAACTCAACATTATCCGCATGTCAAAAGCACGATCGTAATTTAATGCGAAAAAAAATCCTCAAAAACTTAAATGCCGAATAGTAAAATCATTTTGGAAATGTGATGAAAACCCGGTTGAAGTGCGATCGCTGAATTAGCAAACAACCACAAGCGATTTAACGATAAAATACTTTAGCGGAATATACAAATCATCAACAAGGGCTTCGATGCGCGTCTCTCTAAACTGGTTAAAAGAATTAGTCGATATCAATATGTCCCCAGAAGAGTTGGGGAGAATTTTAACTATCGCAGGATTTGAATTAGAAGAACTGATCGATCTGCGCGCTAATGCTGACGGGGTGGTAGTAGGGAAGGTAGTAGAGCGATCGCAACATCCCAATGCTGATAAACTAAGCGTCTGTAAAGTAGATATTGGTGCAGATAAAGTTTTAGATATTGTCTGTGGTGCATCTAATGTAAGAGCAGATATATTTGTTCCTGTAGCTACGGTGGGAACTTTTTTACCCGCAATTAATTTAAAACTTAAGCCGACTAAGCTGCGGGGTGAACCTTCAGAGGGGATGATTTGTTCTTTAACGGAGTTAGGTTTAGAAAAAGAGTCCGACGGGATATATATATTTGCCGAAAAAGATATCAAGCCTGGAGATGATGTCCGTCCTTTATTGGGTTTAGACGATGTTATTTTAGATTTGGCGACTACTGCTAATCGTGCTGATGCTTTAAGCATGGTAGGTATTGCACGAGAAGTTGCGGCTTTAACTGGTGCAGAAGTAAGTCGCGTTTTGCGAGACAGTCCGTTGCGCTCGGCGGCTTTTGGGACAGAATCTTCTGACCCAAAACGCGCCGATGGGTTTCCCGCGTTGAAGGAACTGTCGAGTTTGAGTGAGAAGCTTCCCACTCAAAAGCCGACTGTGAGATTACCTGAAGTTAAACAACAGGATATTGCGTCTAATAGTTTTTTGGCAATTAATATTCAAGAACCAGCAGCCTGTATGGCATATATTGGCACAGTGATTGAAGGGATAAAAATTGCCCCTTCTCCTGACTGGTTGAAGTGGCGATTAGAAGCAGCAGGAACACGCTCGATAAATAACGTGGTAGATATTACCAACTATGTTTTATTGGAATGGGGACAACCTCTTCATGCTTTTGATCGAAAGAAGCTACAGCAGGTTGCAGGTAATAATGATTTAACTATCGGTGTGCGTTTTGCACAAGAAGGTGAGAAGTTAAAAACCCTTGATGAACAAGAACGAAATTTAGCTACTCAGAATTTATTAATTACCGCCAATGACAAGCCTGTAGCTTTGGGGGGAGTTATGGGAGGAGAAGAGACGGAAGTTGATAGTAATACCAGTAATATAGTTCTAGAAGCAGCTTTATTCGATCCTGTGGCTATCCGTCGCTCATCCCGCGCCCAAAGTCTCCGCAGCGAAGCCTCTACTCGTTATGAAAGAGGTGTAAACCAAGTAGAGCTAGAATCTGCCTGTAAAAGAGCGATCGCACTATTACAAGAATTAGCTAACGGTACTCCTGTTGCTCAAGCTATATCAGATCATCGTGACGATTTTTCTAAGCTGGACACTATTGAACTGCGTTTAAGTAGAATAAATCAGATCTTAGGTACGGTAAACAATAAAGATGGTATTAATTATATTAAGGCTGCCGATGTCGAATCAATTTTGGGTGCATTAGGCTGTAATTTAAAGCCAGCCGCAGGAAAGAGGAAAGACCCCCTAAAGGGTTCGACAGTTCCTTCAAGCGGGGGAACCTCGCCAACGGACTGTCTCACCGCGTCGCCGTCAGGCGCAAGGGAACGCTTTCCGATAGAAGATACTTGGCTGGTTAAAGTTCCTCCCTATCGTTATCGCGATTTAGAGCGAGAAATTGACCTAATTGAAGAAGTTGCCCGTTTGTATGGTTACGATCGCTTTTGTGATACTCTTCCTGCCAAAACTGAACCTGGTTATCTTTCTTCTGAATATGCGCTCAAAAATAAACTCCGTGCTGTCTTGCGAGGCGTTGGCTTAACGGAAGTGGTGCAGTATTCGTTAGTTAAACCGACAGGAAAAGAAGTTATTTTAGCCAACCCTTTGTTTGCGGAATATTCGGCATTACGTATTGATTTATTCTCTGGTTTATTGGATGCTTTTGTTTATAATCAGTCTCAGGGTAATGGCGCACTCAATGCTTTTGAAATTGAACGAATATTCTATCAGGAGGAAGATCGCTTAAAAGAAAGAGATTCTGTTGCGGGAATTATAGGCGGCAATATTACCTCGCAAGGTATGTGGGTTGATGGTGGTAAAGGGACACCGATAAATTGGTATCAGGCGAAAGGAGTTTTAGAAAACGTCTTTAGTAATTTGGCTGTTAGCGTTGAATATCGTCCAGAAAGCGATGAAGCAAGACTACATCCAGGGCGTACTGCTGCTTTGTGGCTACAGGGTAAGCGTTTGGGTGTTTTTGGACAAATTCATCCTCAACTGGCGCAGAAGCGAGATTTGGCTAACGAAGTATATTTCTTTGAACTGGATTTTAGCCTTTTGCTGACAGCCTTGGATCGAGCCATTACCACACCCAAATTTAAAACCTATTCTACCTATCCAGGTTCAGCTAGAGACTTGGCTTTCTTTGCCCCACTAGATTTATCTGTGGCAACCCTTGAGAAGGCAATGAGTAAAGCGGGTGGTAAATTGCTACAGCGGGTAGAAGTGTTTGATGAATATAAAGGTAAAAACGTCCCCGAAGGACAGCGGAGTTTGGCTTTTAACTTAGTTTATCAAGCAGGCGATCGCACTTTAACTGACAAAGATGTCGATTCTGTGCATCAAAAAGTTCGCGATACTTTAGTTAAAAAGTTTGATGTGACGTTGCGTAGTTAATTTTTAGCATCAGCTTAAGATATCAACGATTTTATCGGTTACTTTCTTCATCTTATCTACTTTTAATTGACCTGCTTTATAGAGAACTATTGCTTTATCGGCTGTGAACAATCGATTGCGGCGAATATTGCTATTAAGATTTAGTCCGCCACTAATAAAGTCAGCGTTAGTGAGCGCAACAGCATAATTAACCTGAGTTCGGGATAAGAAAAAGGGCAGGTAGTAAGCTGAAAATAACAACTTTCTTCAGTAAACCTGCCCTATGTTTAGCAACGCTCAAGGCTGGTGAACCCGAATGCATTCGGGTTCATTCCTTGAGTTTAGATGCTCTATTCTGTGACGTTGACGATTTTTGTAATGATTTTGAATCTCAATGGCAAAAAACGTTACTAACTCATGGAGGAAAAAAGCGAATTCGTGCCAAAAGTATGTGTTTAAGCGAAATTATGACGATTTTAATTGCATTTCACTCTTGCCATTATCGTACCCTCGTCAGTCGCTTCAACGGGTCACAGACCACGGGGCTTATAAAGGGCGCGATACAATCACGCCCACAGCCCCTCCGCAACGCGCTGACTCGCAACTTCAAGCATTTTTATCTTAATCAGGTGAAGCAATACTGGTACTTAGCTTTTCCTAAACTGCCCAGTTATCAACGAGCATCTTTGATGCTCCCAGAGCTTCGCTCTGGACACACGAAGCGTGTGTGTCGAATGGACACCTTCTACTTTGATTCCTTGATGTGTCTATCTTCAACGTTGTTTTGGTAGTTGTACTGGTATTGGATTTGTAGATTCAACTAGTCTTAAAGTTTGCCAGAACCGCAGAATTTCTCGCCACAAAGTTTTTGATGGCTTGGCTCAAAGAGGAAAGACTTCTGTAGATTGGTTTTTTGGCTTCAAACTTCATTTGGTAATCAATGAACTTGGCGAAATCTTGAATGTCCAACTGACTCCTGGTAACGTAGACGAGCGTCGTCCTATTCCTGAGTTACTGCAAGGTCTTTTCGGCAAGATTTTTGCAGAGCGTGGCTATGTCTCCCAAAAATTAACCGATCAGCTTCTCCAAGAAATCGGAATTCAGTTTTTTGCCAAACCTCGTAGAAATATGAAAAATAAGCTGATGCGCCTTCACGATCAGCTTTTGTCTCGTCAACGTTTTATTATTGAAACGGTCAATGACCAACTCAAAAATATTTCTCAACAAGTCGATTAGAGATGCTTTCTAACCGAAAGCCTCTCTCGACTTCAAATCGAACATTCGAGACATCGCTCGCTGATTAATTTTTGCATTAATGTTCTATGTGGATTGATTGCTTATTGCCATCAACCCAAGAAGCCCAGTCTTCGCCTTGACTGGCTTTTGCCCCAATCTGCTTAACCCGAACTCAGGTTATTTACTCTATCTCGCGCTACAGCAGCTTACCTCAATGGAATCGATAACCCACAAAACCACAAAATACTTTCTATTGGTGCTGGAGCTTTGGGTTCTCAGGTACTAATTAATTCAGTACGGGCAGGCTATGGTGATTGGATATCAGTAGATAAAGATTATCTTTCACCACATAATTTAGCTAGGCACGGACTCGATGGTACGGCTGTTGGATATTGCAAATCTCACGTTCTTAGCGAATATGCCAAAACCATTATTGACGAAGACGATATTGCCAAACCAATCATAACCGATATTATCGATCCAAAAGATCGAGAACAGGAGCTAAATGAAGCTTATGCAGCAGCGGACATCATCCTAGATATGTCTGCCGCGCTTTCTGTTAGCAAACATATAGCATTCAAGGCGCAATCCGATGCGAGAAGAATCTCTATGTTTCTCAATCCCTCTGGTACAGACTTGGTTATCTTAGCTGAAGATGCTGTTAGAAAAATTCGATTAGATCATTTAGAGTTCCAGTACTATCAGGAAATTAGCGAGCGAGAAGAATTTTCTCAGCACCTAGCAATCGATAATAAATATGCTAGATATGGACGTTCGTGTGGCGACTTGAGCAGCACAATTCCCCATGATTTTGTTTCTGTGCATTCCGCCATTGCCAGCAGAATGTTACGCAGTATAGTCAAGAAGTCAGAAGCATTTATTGGAATCTGGAAAATCAACAGTCAAGATATGAGTGTTACCTCTCATCAAATAGAGGCAGATTTACTAGTTATTCCTAATATGTCTAATATTTACCAAGCCGAAGACTGGATAATTTATACTTATACCAAGTTACTTACTCGGATTTATGCTTTGAGAGAAGCTAAACTACCCTGCGAGACGGGAGGTGTATTGATTGGCTCGTACGATTTTCAAAGAAAGATTATTTACGTTGTAGATACTGTGGCTTCTCCAGCCGATAGTGTTGAAAAACCGAGTAGCTATACACGCGGTAGTAGTGGTTTAAAAGACGAAATTTTAGCGATTGGCAAAAAGACAGCAGGAATGCTTGAGTACATAGGTGAATGGCATTCTCATCCCGACGATTATAATCCTAGTCCCAGTAAATGTGATCGCCGATTGTTTGAACATATGAAAAGTGAGATGCAGATAAACTGTCTCCCAACCTGAATGCTTATTGCTGGTTCTGAAGAAAAATTGTGTTGGCTATTAGATGCTTGCTAGTCATGAATTAACTTTCAAATTGACGAAGTCAACGCAGCATCGGGACGCTGAGTCCTGATGAACGTTGACAAACAGGCATAAATATCCCATATTTAGGATATATGAATGAAAAACAACCAACACCTGTAATTTGGCTCGGCTCAACCAAAAAAGCAGTACAAAACTTTCCTCTCTCAGTAAGGCAGGCGGTAGGTTTTGCTTTGTTTCAAGCTCAGTCAGGTAGTAAACATATTAATACCAAACCTTTGAAGGGTTTTGGTGGTGCTGGCGTTCTAGAGATTGTTGAAAGATTCGATGGTGATACCTATAGAGCAGTTTGTACGGTTAAATTTGCAGGAATAATTTATGTGCTTCATGCGTTTCAAAAGCGCGTGGGGGATGCCGAGCTTGCATCGGCATATCCAACCACGTAAGAAGAAGTCTAAAAAAGGAATTTCTACCCTCAAGCAAGATCCAGACTTAATTAAGAAACGACTGCAACAGGCAAAAGACGATTATCAACAGTTATCAAATTAGTAAGAGGCAGCATTATGGCAGAAGTTAATCACAGAGAAGAAAGTAGTGGCAATGTTTTTGCCGACTTGAACATTCCCGAACCATCCCTTTGCCTAGCCAAAGCGGAGTTAGCCAATCAAATCTGTACGGTCATTCAGGAACGAAATTTAACTCAAGTTGAAGCAGCAGATATATTGGGTATCAATCAACCTAAAGTATCAGCCCTAACTAGAGGCAATCTAGATGGATTTTCTAGCGATCGCCTCTTTAAATTCTTGAATTTGCTTGGTCAGGATATTGAGATTGTTATTCGTCCTCAAAAGTCACGTAAATCGAGAAGCAGGAATTAAGGTCAGCTAAGATCGCAAAAGGTGAATACAGATCGAGCAAGAGGCAAAACGCAGTTGAAAAAAATTGGGATACGAGAATTTGGAAGTAACCTAGAGAAATATATTAACACCAACGAACCAGTACCTGTCATGCGCTATGGTCAAACTGTCGGTTATTTTTTACCTACTCACGAAAAACTAGAACAAGCAGAATTAGAATCTTTAAAAGTTGCAGCAGAAAAGTTAGATCGACTATTAGCCGATCGGGGAATTACAGAAGACGAACTCGTAAAAGAATTTCGTCAATTACGTTTAGATAAAGGAGAATTATCATGACCGCAGAATATCATGTCAAACTCACTCAAGATGGAAACACTCAAAGCCTATCCATTCCTCAAGAATTAAGCCTATCAACATCAGAAGTTGTTATCAGACAAGAAGAGGAAAAATTAATTATTGAACCTTACAAGAAAAAATCGTTATTGAAAGTTCTTGCAAATCTAGAAGATTTAGAAGAAGAAATTGGCGATATTGATGAAGGTCTATTACCTTTAGATGATATCGAGTTCTAGTTATGAGTTATTTATATTTATTAAATACAAATATAATCTCAGAACTCATGAAACATCCAAAAGGAACTGTTTTTCATAAGGTTCAAAAAGTTGGTGAAGAAAGGATATGCACAAATATTATTGTCGCTAGTGAATTAAGATTTGGAGCAAAAAAAAAGAATTTAGATAGACTGACAGAAAGGCTTGAAATAGTTTTGGATGCTATTGACGTTTTACCTTTTGCTTCTCCTGGCGATCGCTACCATGCCAAAATTCGCAATACTTTAGAAAAACAAGGACAACCTATTGGGGCAAATGATTTATTAATTGCAGCTCATGCTTTGTCTCTAAACTTAACTGTAGTTACCGCAAATGTTCGTGAATTTTCGCGTATTCCCAATTTAAAAGTAGAAAATTGGCTGGAAGACAACTAAGTTTCAATTGTTGTCTTAAAAAAAATTTATAGACATATTTTTTAGTCATTGCTAAAAACAGCTCATAATCTACGAGCTATAAATCGAGTTAAAGCCACTATATGACAATTTACAACCGATCCCAAAAAGTAGACTTATCAATCATCATCTCCACCGAATCCCTCTCCCAATCTACAGGAGTAGGTGGATGTAGAACATAGTAGAAGGGAAAAGTCTGATATTCGTAATCGATGGTAAAGCAACCATCTCGACCATCAATAAAATTAGCCTCAAACATTTGGCGATAATCTTGAATACAGAACGCCTAGTGTGAATTAGGAAAAAAGGAGGAAAAGACAGAAGATGAAAGTTACCAAGCTGTCCATCTAAATATCTTTCCTCATGAATAGCATAGACTTTGAAAGCCTGTTAGTCATAGTTTTTGTCCTTGTAGATGACTGGTATCAGCTAGAGAGAAAATCGTCAAAACCCAGTGTTTCAGGGGCAAAACCAAAAATGAGTAATAGTGAAATTATGACTTTGGCTTTGATGATGGACTATTTACCATTTCCAGGAGAAACTCAGTTTATCGGTTTTATTCGTGCCAATTATGGAGAATGGTTTCCTAATTTGTTAGAGCGGAGTCAATTTAATAGACGCTTACGAAAATTGGGAGATGAAATAGAAACTCTCAGAAGGAGATGGGTCAAACAGCTAGGAGTTGAGGCTGCCAATAGTTTTGTTATTGACACTAAACCGATACCTGTAGTCGGTTACAAAAGAAGCAAAAGACATAGTGACTTTGATGGTAGTGCCAATTATGGCTATTGTGCAGCAAGGAAGATGAAATATTTCGGCTACAAACTAGTAGTTCTTTCAACTCTGGGGGGGATACCTGTGGCTTATGAACTGGTTTCGGCTAACACTGATGAGCGTAAAGCTGTTGAAGGAGTCCTTCAGATGGTTCATGGTAGCGATATCTATGGAGATAAGGGGTTTATTGGTCAAGAGTGGCAATCAGAGATAACTAAGGCTACTGCTAATCGTATTTGGACGATACAGCGAGAAAATCAACATCAACAAGTAAGTTCTGCTTTAAAACATTTGATTAGCCGAGTAAGACAAAGAATTGAAGGAGTTTTCAATGAAATTCAAAATACTGGTCGTAATCCAGAGCGATTACTCAACAAAACTGTTGGTGGACTAGCTACTCATATGGCACTCAAAATGACCTCTCATACTTTGCGACTTTTCCTGCGCCATCATTTTGAGATTGATGTTTTGACTTTTCAATCCTCATTTACTTTCTAAAATTTAATTCACACTAGGCGTACAGAGTTGCAGGGCAACATAACAACCCTCATCCGCTAAAGAAACTGGCTCTTGAAGTTCTAGTGCTTGTTCTACCGCATCATAATTAAATCCTTTGGGAACTCTGACTCGACTATTACTGCATCCAACGCTCATGGCAAATAAATTCTTAGTTATGTATGGGACTTTAGTACGACCTAGTTTGTTGAGTAAGTTAGGGCTGATAGAATCTACCACATCTAAACTGCGGATGTAACTTTCAAGATTATACGAGAAAACCATGAGCAAAACACCAGATTATGGCTTGAAAGTCAGGATTTACAATATCGCTCATCAAAATTTTGACGGACATCAAGACTTAGGAAATTGTGTTTTATCCCAATTGATTCCCGATGCAGAAGAGCGAATCATTGCAGTAAAGGTTGATGACGAACTGCTGAGGGCTACACAAGACCCTGCCTACAACCTCCAGGCTTATTTTCCGCAGCTAGATCGCCTCAGCTTAGGCAACTGTACTGAAGTCTTATTCGCTTCTGGTGGTACGGTGTACATGGCTGAACCAGAAGTAGCAGCGCAGGTACGCGATCGCTTTTTTGCCTCTCAACCCGACCACTGCTGTAGATACGGTTCTTTATTGGTATCGAGCTGCACCGAAGGCATTGCTAATTTAGATCGATCTATAACCGTTAAGATCATCGATTTTGAGCATGAAAGTGAGATGGAGCGTAAGGTAGCTAAAGAACTACGGGTGGGAGACTGTCACGGCAAAATATCACCTCGCTTGGCAAAAATCTTAGGAGGAAAAGAAAACACGCCTTTTCAATTTTGTCTGGCAAACTCCAGTCCCGATAGTCCTCTCCCAGCATTTATCGCCAAAGGTACGGTAGCTATAGATAGTAGACGCACAGAAAATCGAGGTTATGACTTAGTTCTCGATCGCAGTTCGATTAAAGGATGGGCTAACAATACGGGATCAATGCAGGTCAGTCAGGTCAATAATCAGTGGCGGTTGACTCCCAAACCCAATCTCAACCCTCAGCAGCTTGCGGATCTAGGCTATTTGCCGACTATCTCACAAAACCAAGGAGTCCAATACCAAGTAGATCCTAACGACCAAAGCTACATCCTCCAGCAACCGAGCAAACAGGCTTTAGATGTTCTGGCACATGCTTATGATTGGGGTCGCGATCGCCTGGCTTGTGGAGTGTATCAAATGCCAGAACTGGTGTTGGGAAATAACTCCAACGCCGAGCTTCAGGATTATCGCAATTCTTGGCAGCTTACTCCAAAGTCAGTTCGACAAAATTAAAAAACAGCCAGAGGTAGAGCCAGTAATCCTTTTGGCTCTAAATAAGCGCGAAGGTTTGTTCGGTAAATAACAATAAGCAATTAATCCCGCTATCAGATTAACCAGAAAATTCCAGATACTCCGATGTCTCGAATGCTCGATTTGAAGTCGAGAGAGGCTTTCGGTCAGAAAGCATCTCTAATCGACTTGTTGAAAGATATTTTTTAACTGGTCGTTGACCGTCTCAATCAAAGCTCTTTGACGCAAAAGAATTTTGTCTATCAGCTTGAGCAACTTCTGTTTCATGTTTTTCTTATACCGAGTAATGAGTTTGAGCTGCTGCTCATAAAGTTGCTCAAATAAATCTTGAGAAATATAACCGCGAGCGCCAAATAACTTACCAAAAATTCCTTCACTCATTTCAGGTATTGGCTTACGGTCGTCTACATTCTTTGGAGTCAGTTTGGAAGAGGTTGAAGAAAAAAATGAGTTTGGTCTGATTGAAATTCTCCGTGCCGATACTAAAGGAGAATTAGCCAACCACCCCAAAATTGTCTCATTTTGTCGCGACCAGTTACGCAAACGCTGGCTAGAACTAGCAAACAAGGGAGCTAACACACTAGAGTCTGCTATGGCTCAACCTCAACCTGCCGATATCAAACCAGGTACGGTAATTGCTCCGCATATAATTAGTGGCACTGAAGTGATCGTCACCCGCTACCCCATTATCAATAAGGATAATATCGGGGTTTGAGTAGCAACTGTACAGAAAACCACGTTAAGGCTGTATTGTCTACTGGATATACTTTGTAGCTCTTTAAAAAACCCGATTAGTACAAAAAGACTTACCAGAAATCCAAATCTGCTAATTCATCAATAGTTTCAACATCCGGCAGTGGTCGCAATGCTCCATCCTTCAACTCTTCAGGTAAATTAAACTGATAGCGACCGAGCATATTGATATGAGAATGAGGCAAGGGAGACAAACGAGCCTTATCTTCCTCCTTAATTACCCAACCTTCAGAAAGTAACTGATTGATAGCTGCATCCATGTAATAGGTATTCCATAGCACCAGCACGTTTGTTACAAGCCCCAAAGTACCCAACTGTTCTTCTTGACCTTCACGGTAACGAGAAGCGTATCTCTCCACGACGACCATAAAATATCGCTCTAGCTAGACTATGATTGCTTTCTCCACGATTGAGTTGAGTCAGAATGCGACGGCGGTAAGCTTCATCATCAACATAGTTGAGTAGATACAAGGTTTTGGTGATTTTTCCCAACTCGCCAATGGCTTTGGCAATAGTACTCGTTTTTTTACCTCGTTGTTCAGAACATCGAGAGCATCGTCAATGGCGATCGCTTCTATGACATAAGCCCAAGCCACCAAAGTAGCGATTCTTCTTTTAGTGGACATTCTGGCAATCGCCTGCGCTCTCAGGGTAAAAGCGGTTTTGGATAGAGTCTTGAAGCGAATAGGAGGAATTTTGCCCACATCCAATTGATTGATACCCAAGGCGCGAATTGTCACCAAACGATTTAAGGCATTAACTAAACTAGGCGCACTTCTCTTCTTCTAGTAGGTGATTTTCTGAATTGATGGAGTATTAGTTACAGAACTAACTCGCTGGGGTCGCTCAACTATCGACCTGATTAGCACTTTACAGGATTTAGCTCACTGGGGAGTTTCGGTGATAGCTACGACGGGAATTCAGTTCGATTTAACTACCCCTCAAGGAAAATTAATTGCTTCGGTAATGGCTTCATTGGCTGAGTTTGAAAGGGATTTAGTCAGAGAAAAAGTTTGTTCTGGCTTGGCTGCTGCAAAGACTAAGGGGAAAAAATTAGGTCGAAAACCAGGACAGAGAGTTAAAGCAGATTTGTTTGCCCCTAAAGTTTTGCAGATGGTTACGAAAGGTCATTCTTATCGACATATAGCTCAGGAACTTCATTTAAGTAAGACAACTGTGAATGAAATTGTCAAACGTCATAGACGCGCAAATGTAACCCTCTAGTTCATCCTCAACCATGACGAACTCAAAAACTATCTATCAACTAAAAATCAGTCTCAGAGATATTAGACCTCCAATTTGGCGACGAGTCCAAGTACAAGGTTCAACTACTCTGTCACAGTTACACCTGATTATTCAGGCAGCAATGGGTTGGTACAACTGTCACTTACACTCCTTTTCTATTTAGGGAATTGAATATGGCGAACCTGACCCTGATTATGGGTTGGATCTAAGAAATGAAAATAAAGCAAAACTTAGTTCTGTCATTAAACCAGAAAAATCGAAGTTTTCTTATACCTATGACTTTGGAGATAGTTGGGAACACTCCATTTTAGTTGAGAAGATGTTACCCAAAGAGCCAGAAGTCTCTTATCCCTTGTGTATCAAAGCCAAACGAGCCTGTCCTCCCGAAGATTGTGGCGGTGCTTGGGGATACATGGAGTTTTTAGAGGCGATACAAAATCCCAATCATCCCGAACATGAAAGTTTTTTGGAGTGGGTAGAAGGAAGTTTCGATTCTGAACTTTGCGACCTTGAGGAGGTTAATCAACGATTAGCAGAGTTTGAAAGCTCTGCACAGCCTAGCTTTTAGCCTTAGCGTGGTTTTCTGTACAGTTGCTACTCAAACCCCAGGTAAGTAGTTATCTAAAGCAATTACCCGATCCGCCACCTCGAAGTAGTCTCCGCTTCCACCCATGACCAAAATAGTCGATACATTATATTCGGTATCTAGCTGACGCACCTTATCGATAAACGGGGTAATTGGTTCTTTTTGCTTGGCAATCAAAGCCTGCATTCGGCGATCGCGAATGGTAAAGTTAGTTGCTGATGTGTCTTCATCAATTAGGAGTAATTCTGCACCTGCTTCTAAAGCCTCGATGATATTTGCTGCTTGGGAAGTGCTGCCAATAGCGTTGGCTGTTATAAAACTAGTAGTGGATCTTTCTTGAGGTAAATGGTTTATGAAAGGCGAGATATCAACTCCTGTAATGCTGCGTCCATCTTCGGCGCGAATTTTAACTCCCTGGGGGTTACTTACTATATATTCTCTGCCATCTCCAGGCAGGTGATTATAAATTCCTAATTCAATGGCTTTGAGTAGGGTAGACTTGCCATGATAACAACCACCCACAATCAAACTAATCCCTGCGGGAATACCCATACCTGTGATTACTCCCTGATTGGGACAATCAAACTCTACTTCTAATGGTGGAGGAGACTGAAAAGGAATAGCATCTAACAAAGGACGAGGATCTATACCGCTACGACGAGGTAAAATTGCGCCATTTGCCACAAAAGCCGACAGGTTTTTTCTTGGTAACTGTTGCCTCACTCAGCCAGTCTGCATCTTCGATGGTTTCTACGTGCTTCTGTATAGCCGTAGCATTTAATGATTTATATAGTAGAGAGGTAACTATATTAGGTATGTCTTGACATAACATTTGGGCTGCTTGACGACCCAGGATTTTTCTGCCCCTGGCAGGTAATCCGACAATGAAACGTAACTCTAGCTGCGTATCATTAATATATACCGCACTTCGTTCTAATACTTCTTGTCCTAAAGGTGCGATCGCAATTAAACCGCTTTTTCCTGTGCCTCGATCGGCACTCGATTTTTTGGCTACTTGAGCAAATTGGCGTGCTAAATAGTCTCTTATACCAATTCTCTATGAAGTTGCACTAAATAAAGCGGATGTAATATAGTCCCATCCGCAAATAGAGGCAATCGTGTCTTCAGAAATGGAATCGAGAACCTGCTTTAGTTTTGTTCTTAATTGGCTTAAGCTATCACAATATTCCCAAGCTAATTTACTTTTAATGTGTTCCCATAAGCGTTCAATAGGATTAAGTTCAGGACTATATGGGGGTTGAAAAATGGGAATGATGTTATCTGCCCATTTTAAGTCTTGAGATTTATGAAAACTACCATTATCCATTTGAATTAAATTTAAGCTATCAGGGTATCCTTGGGAAAATAAATCCAAGAAATTCTGAAAACAAAGACTATCGAGATGGGAAAATTCCCAAAAGAAACTTTCTCCACTCATAGGTTCGACGACAACCAACTTAAGACGGGACAGTAGGCAGGGTAAAAGTTTGAGCCTTAGATGATTTTCTCGACTTCCTCGGTTGAGGTAACTCACCGATACTTTCAACAAGATACTCAAACAAATCGGGAAATTGTTGACCAAATAATCTCTGGGCAGCAGTTGTGCCATCATTCCGTTTAAGAGAGAAATTATGGATGATAGTTGAGACTTGTAATCGCTTACTGGATAATCCTCGTCGGTTGTGATGAATTTGAGATAAATATCCATTACGTCCTTCCACCACCGAGGAAGAACGTTGAAACTTACTCACCATCCAAATCGCCCAATTCCACCATTGTTCTCGATCTAACTTACTTAGGTCAATCGTAACTGGATGTTGTTCAAGAAATGCTAAAGCTTTGATGTAAGCTGTATTATAGTCATTTCTTAGATTAGGATTTTTGGTACGTTGACTTTGCTCTTGCCAATAAACTGCTCGAAGCAAAGACTCTTTAACCCAGAGAATCACATTCGCTTCATGCTGGTTGTCAGCTAAACATTGGTCAACCCAAAACCACCAAAGATCGACGATTGCTGATAGAGATTGAATTTGGTTTTTCAATTTTCTGACACCATTACGAGGGTCTTGCAACCTGTGAGTAGTATAGATATTTTGAAGAGTGGCTTGAATATCTTCTAGCTTAAATTCGACCAACTTGGTAGTTTGAACTGTATTGTGGTTAATATCAAACGGATGCAAACAAATGCTAATACTGTAACAGCAATGATTGTAGATTATTTTTGATTTCTGTAGTATTTGTTTTTTAACTTTGAGTTGTTTGATAATTTCTGGTTTACTCTGGTTGAGCAAAGCTTTTGAAATTTGTTTTTCTAAACGAGTAGCCAAGCAATTAAGTTCAAAGCCAATGCTTCGATTTAAGTCATACAGTACATGAAATAAATCAGAAATTGAATCAGTTCCTAGGTCGTTCAAAGCGAGTTTGATAATAGCTTTGGCTCGCTCACTCACCAAATATTTGACTTTTAAGCCCAATGGTTTGAAAGCTTCAACTACTCGTGAGTGCCAAGTCTCATACTGACAATTTTCCGTCATTTCTTCGACAAAAATATAGCCCGACGGCAAATCCAGCATCACCAGGATTACTTGGTCAAAAAAAGTTTCGTCTGCTGCCAAACAAACTTCCACCTGAGACGAGATTTTGCTAATCACTTCATTTTGCTGTTGTTGATATTCAATTATTGCTGATTCCATTCGGGCGCGTAAACTTCGTAATGCTGTAGGTGAAACGACAATATGATGCTCTAAACGTAGTAAATGAAAGAACCTTGAAAGTCTCTCACAACCGATTCCTCCTTGAAGGGCAAAGATCAAAATACTAGCTAAAACCAATAGACGAAGCCACTCCTGCCCCTCTGAACTTTCCCATAAAGAAGATTCTGGATGTTGATTTCGATTTACTATTCGATGATAGAGTCGGTGTACACTACTCTTGGAGAGGTCAGTTTCCTGTGCTATGGCGCAGAATGAATTGCAGCTAAACTGATATCCTGCTTTAAATACAGTTTGACAACGTTCTCTTAAATTCATGGTGAGATAGACTAGAGTTAGTATTGTTCGCGACTGTAACTCGCGAACAATACTAAGATTATATTAGTTGTCCTAACCCCATTTCAATCATGTCTGCCAAAACTAAAGAGGCAAACCAATTAGACAAAATAAATCGTGCTGAAAGATTATTAACCACCATTGCTGCTTTGGAGCAGCAGATTAAAGATATCGAAGCTTCAGGAGAAGTAGCTCCGACTGGCTGCCATTTGGCTCGTTATCAAGCCAGAGGACAGTACAAAGCTTACTGGTACTATAAATTACAAGCAAAAGAAGCAATTTTTCCTTCAAAAAAAGAGTCAGCTAAACTTTCTCGTTATCAGCATCTAGGTGCTGCTGGGACAGAGTCTCACATTCAAAGAGTGATGATGGTGATTAGAAGAAATCAAATTGATGAACTTCAAAAATCAATTGATGCCCTGAGAGACAGTTGGTCAGATTTATACTCCGACCTAGAAGAGAAGAAAAAATCTTAGTTCTCGATTATGACCCGCGAACTAACTCTTCTTTTTGTCCCGCCTTACGTTGGTTGCCGTTCGACTAATCCATATAGATAAAAGTTGTCTCTTGCCCAACCCATGATTCCTTGAGGTTTAATCCCTTGTAAAGTAATAATTTTCCCCGTTAATGTCTTTAGCCCCAGACGGCTTTCATCTTGACACCAGTAACGAACTGGTTGACCCGTCCCCAAATAGTCGATTAGTACTTTAATTATGGTTTTTAGTTTTCTTGCTCCGTCCCTATGTCTGAGGAAACCTCAGACGGGGCGGTGCGCTTTTTTAAAGGCATTTTGAACTTGAGGTTTGGCTTTGGGACTTTGTGGACGTGGTATTTTCAGTTTGGCTTTCAGTTTGTAGCGAACAATTTTGTGTACGCTTTTATAAGCAAGATCTACACCAAACCTTTGATTCAGCCAGTTTTGAATTTCTCCATAGCTTTTAAATCCTTGAGGTTGATTCAAACGTTCTTTTAACTGATTCATTTCTTGTGCGGAAATTTTGCTTTTTTTACCTGGAGGAGTTTTTACATCAAGTAAATCTGGAAGACCTCCTTGACGGTATCTCTTCAGCCATCGATATATTGAGGAAGGAAGCTCGGTGAGGTTTCCTCACCTTGAGCAAGTCTTCCTTGTTGATTCATCTCTGCCCAATTTTTGAGATAGTTCTTTTCTCGTGGCGATCGCATCTTGTTTGAGCCAATACAGCATCTGCAATCTTTCTTTGCTGCTAGCAGTAACCGCATGATGCAATCGATGTTTCAATTCTTCAGGACTTTCGTTAACTTCTACCTCAAACTTATTCCCCATTTTTCCGTACCGTATCATTATTATTAATTTAGTGCATCTTCATGGAGAATTGGTATATCTTCATGGAGAATTGGTATAACAGTTACTCCGCATCTAGTAGCCGTAGGCTCTTTATTTGTAGAAATTGCCTCTTTCAATAAATATCTTGCTAATTCTTCAACAAAGGGATGATTGCGTCCGATGTATTCAATTCTTCTCCATCAACGGGATTATCTTGTCCGTAAAGCAAAATACATTTAACATTAGTAGCAGTTTGCCCATAGCGATCAATTCTTCCTTCTGTTTGTTCTAATCTATTTGGATTCCAAGGCAAATCGTAATGAACCGCAGCCGTAAAATGTTCTTGGAGATTTATCCCCTCACTCAAACAATCTGTCGCTACCATCACTCGCTGATGTGAATATTCTTTTGATTCATTAAGGCGAATTTCCCTTTCGTCCTCTGACTGTTCTCCTGTAATTGGAATTACTCGAACCTGACTATTTTTCTTTTTCTCTAGCTTATCTTTAAGGGCATCGGCTACATAATTAGCCGTAGCAATATAGCGACACCAGATAATTGGATTGTATCCTTCTGCCAATAAATCTTGAACTAAACTAACAAGCTGCTGTAATTTACTGTCTTGTTTGCTTCCCTGTAATGCTTCTGCTACTTTAACAAACTCTTTTAACTTCCTTTTTTGAGATTCACTGTAGGTTTGTTTGACATTTTCAATTACCGAAGTAGGAGCAACATCAATCACTCTTTCGGTTCCCGTAGAATCATAAACCTGATTGGCAGCCAATTCCTCGTCTATTTCTTCAAGCGCATCGAAATTACTCTTTTTACTAAGTTGACAAGACAAAGCTGCGATCGCAGCAGCAGGAGAGGACATTACACAGCGTATAATCGCCAAAGCAGACCAATATCTACCCCGACGTTGAGCATAAGAAAGATTACTGTCTTCATCTTTAACTAGTTCCCTTGCCAAACTATATACCTGCTCAAATAAAGCACGGTATTCTTTAGACAGCTTGTAAGCGCATTCAAGAGATTCCCGTTCTGGAAACGGAGTTTCATTGCCCAACCAACTACGAACATCCGCACGGCGACGCTGTACGAAATGACGAGCTAATTCTTTACGTCTTGACTCGCTTGAGACAGAGATGCGATCGCAGCTTCCCGTAAAACTTCATCTAGCCTACCGATATAGCCTTGTGTTTCTTCCACAAGAATTTTTAAAGATTCTTTCGTAGTTAAGTTAGAAGCCACAGGCAGTTTCAAAACTTTTTCTTCCCAAATCGCCACGGTTTTTGTAAACTCTTTTCCTGCTAGGGTAGTAAAACGTCTGTGAGAGCGAAATCTGCCATAAACTTCGTCACTAGTTTTCAACAAAGCTTTTAGACTATCTATACCAACTAAAACTACTGAAATTTCTAATTTATCTCTAATATCGCGAACGTCAGTCAAAGTTTCAGGCTTGAGTCTATTTGCTTCGTCAACGATTAAGGTTTCTATCTGACAACTTTTTAGAACTTCCATTCCACGATTGCGGACTTGAGAAATCAAACCTTTCTCTGCCTGATATTTCACTGCGTGTAGTATTTCATTGTAAAAATTTTTCACTCCACATTTAGGAGGAGGCATAATGTACACGACAGGAAATATAGGGATTTTTTGACCATCTTTAATAGGAGGATTTCTTAACTCATAAGATTTGCAGGCGACAGTTTTGCCAGTTCTGGATTCTCCTAACAGATGGCAAGAACGTCTGGATTTTCGCTTTCCGTCCAGCCAATCATGTAATTCCTCAATGTGCTCTAAAGCTACTATACTTTTCTTATTCAAGCGAGCAATTTCATTTTTCACCCACTCGTCATCATTTAATTCTGTTTTGCCTAGTTGTTGAGCAATTTCCTGAGCCTTGGTCATGATTTACAATTCTTCTCTTTTAAAATTCATCAAAATCCCATACTTCGACATCAGCGATCTCATTGGCAAAGTCATCTGTTGTTTTTTCGATTTCCTTTATGTCTGAAAAATTCTTTTGAGTTGAGTTTGATTTATAACTCTGTTCCTCTTTTTGCCGTTGTTTGCGACTTTTCTTCTTCTCTACTGCACTATCTCTATGAAGAATTTCTTGATGTATAAATTCATTACTTATTTTTCTCTTTGCCTGGCGTATGCGTTTCACATATGCCCTAGCTTCATACAAAGAAAGTATTTCTGTTTCCAAACCCAAAGCACAAGCGCGAGTTAAAAATACTTCCTTTCCTGTTTCTTGGCGATAAACCCAAATTGTAGTGATGTCTTTAGATTAGCCTGTACTCTTAAAGCAACCTGCTTGGGACTCATTCTCTTATTTCCTTTGTTTTCCTGCTTATAGGTTTTAAGAATAAAACCTTGCCAAAACTGACTAATTCGATGATTTCCTTTGTCTGCCCTACTCGTAGAAACTAAAGCAGTTAAGCCTTGCGCTTGGTACTTCTTAAATAGTCGTTGTAACGAACATACTGATATATCGAGCTTCTTTGCTCTCGCTCTCAATCTCTCTCCATAAGTAGCGCGATCGCATGGTTAGAGCAGGCTTTGAATTACCTCTAGTCTTACTCTTGCTATTCCTTCTAGCTCAGAAGCAACAACAGTTTCCTCTTTTACTTCCAATCCTTTTTCTACCAATTTTGGTACTTTGTAGATAGCATCTTCATCTTTCATTTTTTTAAAAAGATTTGTTTTAAAAGCAGATAATGTAATTCTACAGGAAAATAAAAAAGTGACGCAGATTTTGTCACTTTCCTTAAATATTGTTTTTGGATTGACGACAGTTAATTTGCCTTTTATTTAAAAGACGACAACTATTTTGTCACTGGGATTAATAGCGTAAAATAGACTTGAAACTCTAAAACCTTCGTATTGCTTAGGTTTGTGCCGATGACAACAATTAGTCATCATGACAAATAATTAGTCACTGTACATTTTTAGAAAGGCTGATATTATTATAAGTGCATTTGCACTGTCAAATTTCAAGCGATCGCTATATTTAGCGTCTTAGCTCGATGTTGTTGGGTTAAGCTATCTATAGACGTTTGACTTCTAACCCAACTACAAAACCGAGGAAAAATTAAATTCCTAAGCGTTGATAAATTTCATCCAGGTTTTTCAAGTGGTGATTTGGATCGAAACAGGCATCAATTTCCTCAGTAGATAGAGTTTTAGTTACTGTTTCGTCTTGAGAAATTAGTTTACGAAAATCGCCATCAATTTTGTTCCAAGCCTCATGAGCGCATTCTTGCACTACACCATAGGCTGCTTCTCGGTTCATGCCTTTATCTACCAGAGTTAGCATTACTCGTTGGCTAAAGATCACGCCACCGTAGACATTCATGTTGCGCTTCATGTTTTCAGGATATACCAGCAGGTTTTTAACTAAGCCTGTGATTTCCTTGAGCATAAAGTGAGTCAGGATACAGCTATCGGGTAAGATAACTCGTTCTACGGAACTGTGAGAGATATCTCGTTCATGCCAGAGAGCAACGTTTTCCAAGGCTGCTACCGCGTTACCACGGACAATACGCGCCATGCCTGTTAATCGTTCAGAACGAATGGGGTTGCGTTTGTGAGGCATAGCCGAAGAACCTTTTTGCTTTTTGGAGAAAAATTCTTCTACCTCTAAAACATCTGTACGCTGAAGGTTACGAATTTCTACGGCAAAGCGTTCAATAGAGGCTGTTAAAAGAGCCAACTGCTGAACATAGTCGGCATGACGATCGCGAGAGATTACTTGAGTTGAGGCGCAATCTGGTTCTAAGCCTAACTTTTGACAGGCGATCGCTTCTATTTTGGGATCGACATTGGCGTAAGTACCTACTGCTCCAGAAATCTTACCGACGGCAATTTCTTTACGCAATCTTACCAGGCGATCGCGATTACGGAATACTTCAGCTAGCCATCCAGCCAGCTTAAAGCCAAAGGTAATTGGTTCGGCGTGAATTCCGTGAGATCTGCCTACCATGACGGTATAGCGGTGTTGCTGTGCTTGGTAACGAATTGCCTGAGTCAATTCTTCCAATCTTTCTAAAATCAGGTTAAGACTAATAACCATTTGTAGAGCAAGTCCAGTATCCAAAACATCAGAACTGGTCAATCCTAAATGAATATATCTCCCTGCATCGCCTACATATTCGTTAACATTGGTCAGAAAAGCAATAACGTCATGGCGAACTTCAGCTTCAATTTCTAATACTCGTTGTGGATCGAAGTTAGCTTTTGCTTTGATTTCATCAACAGCTGATTGGGGAGTATAACCTAGTTCTGCTTGTGCTTCGCAAACTGCTATCTCTACCTGTAGCCATGTCTTGAGTTTATAGTTATCAGTCCAAATTTCGCCCATTTCGGGCAGGGTATAGCGTTCAATCACAGTCTGTTTAGCAGAATACAACTGTTAATTGTACAACTATGAGTATGCAGATTATGGTTAATCTATTATTTTTTCAAGCTGGGAACGCCGAAAAGAAGTTTGTATTAACTACTAATACTAAATCCGATTTATAAAGTGTGTAAACAACAAGTATTTTTTAGCCAATGATAGTTAGTCAATTTACGAACTTCATCTTTTATTTCACTGACTACGCAACAACGCTCAACTAAAACATTTTCTATCTCATTAATAGTTTCAAAATATTGATTTACCAGAGATTCATCTACTAACTGCCACAACCTTTCGGCTGGCTGTAACTCTGGAGAATAAGCTGGTAAAAATTCAATCTTTATTCCCGAGGGAATAATTGCCTTTTTACTACGATGCCCCGTACGCATTATCTTCTACTAGAAGAATTTTTTTTGATTACTGACTCCAG
Organism: Waterburya sp.; assembly: GCA_965218645.1. Classification (GTDB taxonomy): domain Bacteria; phylum Cyanobacteriota; class Cyanobacteriia; order Cyanobacteriales; family Xenococcaceae; genus Waterburya. Next base: position 4,359,548 of record OZ244627.1, read on the forward strand.
CATCAATAACAAACTGTTGATAAACAACATTTAACCATGACGTATTAACTCTGGGAATTAAATACCATAAAGTTTCTCCAGTTTTTGGCTTGACAAATCCGTAAACGTACAACCATTCGTAGCGATGCTGTACGACCGCATAGGAGTCGATGACCGACTTTCGACCAAACCTTTCTAAGTATTGGTTTTAATCCTACTCTATGCTCGTCAAAGAACCACAGTTCTACTTCCACATCTGGATTTTCTCGTTTGAATTTTTTTAATTTCAATGGCAAGTTATTTTTAAATATTTCCTGCTCCAACTTATCCGCTTTTTTAGGTGCTGGTCTTGGACTCAGCAAGCGAGTAGTTGCACTTTTTTAAGTAGTCTCATCCTCTGTGATTTTAGACTTTCTCTCTCGCCGTTTCTTTTTCCATCCAGCGAGCTACCTTTTCCCGTCCAGATTCTGCCGTCTGGTGGCTTTTTCTCGATCGCTCTTGTGAGTTTTTCTAACTGTGGTTGTGATAGTAATCTTTTTTTTCCTCTAACATGATTGCTGGTCTTATTTCGGCGATTTCTAACACCTTCTTTTCCATTTTGGTTGTACCGATTGATAATCTTTTGAGCATCAGGATAAGAACACCGTATTGCGAACGCACTATTTTTAATCGTCCACCCCTGAGATACTTTTCATAGTAGATGCCATCTTCTAGCTTCTACGGAGTCTTTACTTTTAAGATATTTTTCTTTAAGTTCACCCGAACTAAAATGATTGGCTAAATAAGCTGTTTTTGGCATTCAATTTCTTTCTCTTCTCTAGCTTCATTTTACACATACTTTGGTAATCGAATTTAGTATAATGTTACGCACTCATCGATATGTAAGGCTTGGGGACTTTGGAATTTTGGGACTAGGAGAGATTTGCTACCTGCGTAGTATCTACCCCGTCACCCCGTCACCCCGTCACAGCAGTTAGATTAAATGCGCCCCAGGTCAGTAGTTAATAATCCTAAATTAAACCGCAGAATCAGACTCCCAAATTAGCTCATTTTTGTCATATAAACAAATTTTAGTAATTTGCAAAGGTTTGCTAAACAGAGAACTCAAGCTGCCAAATAAGTTACTATCATTTGCTTGATCGACGTTTAATTTTAAGGAAATCCGCTTCATATATTTTTCTTCTCCGCCAGGATAAACAACCGTTCTTCCACAGGCAATTTCAGTATAGTAAAGATCTTTTTTCAGCTTTATTACGGTTGCCGAATCAATAGAACAATCATTAGACGTTGCAGACGCTGCTATGTCTTCTACCTTATTTGAACCAGCAGTATATAAAACTCGCATTACAGGCTCTTCCAATCCTTGTGCTGGTGTAGCAGATTTGTTAACTATTGACAGAGCAATTTCCACAGCATTTTTGTTGCCTTGACTAACTTTAGATTCTACATATATTTCTGGTTCATCTGATTGAGCAAAAGATACTTCTGTTAAGGGTTCTCCGCCAAACTCTTGATACATTTTGGCTAAAGCACCTGTAAATCCAGCGTTATAGCTAACGCCGACTTCATTACGTATCCAATCGCTGCGGTCATCTGCCCAATGTTCTTGTTCATCGGGACCGCCAACCAATCCACCGATTAAAAGATTACGTGTCTCTTTAGGCTCGTTCATTGAGTTTAGCCAGCTACCGTGAGCAGTACGATGGTGAGGATTATGGGGATAGTTGTCGCCATAGCCAATTAGGTAACTACGTTTTGCAGGATTTTGTCCCAAAATATAGTTGATTTGATTAACACCAAAATCAAAATAACCTTTGGCTTTTTGTGACTCTCCTTGAGTTTTTAACCAATCACTATAGATAAAAGCGAGAAAGCTGGTATTGGCTGCCAAAGGTAAAGAACCCCATTTCGCTAAGAAAGCTAAACCCCCTGGAGTATATTTAATTTGTTCCCCTTCATGTCCTATTGTCCAAAAATCTAGCCAGGCTTCGGTGCGCTGTTGATATTCTATTTCGCCTGTTTCTTGTGCCAGTAAGACGTAGATTCCATAGGATTTGTCATCAAACTGATAAGTGTAATTAAAGGGTTTGCCCATTTGTTGATATTCAGTTTGGGCGATCGCTAAATATTCACCAGAATAATTAGCATTTTGAGCTTTTTTGGCTTTATGCAGCCAAATTGCTCCCCAAATTAGTTCATCTAAATAACCATTATTGGAGGTGTAAAAGGGCATCGCCTCTTTAAGACAGTCAGAATATTTACCGTGATAGTTATTGGCAAAATCAAACAGCTTTTCGGCTTTTTCTACCAGCAAATCGGCGTATTCTGTATCACCATTTTTGCGAAACAAAATCGAGCTAGAAGCCATTGCTGCCGAAGTTTCCCCTGCTAAATCTGTTCCAGGACAACTAGTATCAATTTTAAAAGCGGGACGTTCCATTTGGTAATTAACTACTTCAACTGACCCCCACCATTGATGATCTAGTTCACCATTACCTACCTGTCCATAAAGCACATATTCTCCAGGAGTATCATTAGCAAAGGCGTTGAGAAAATAATCTGTAACCCATTTAATATTTTGTGATAAATGGATTAGCTGACCCGATTTTTTATAAGCATCATAATATTCAATTCCTCCCCAAGCTAGGGTTGTGACGCTAAATGCCAGGGGAAAATTAAACTTGACGTTATCTCCAGCGTCTACCCAACCACCGCTTAAATCTACCCCTACGTCTGCACCATCTTCTAAGGTTGCGTTTCCCCGCCAGGGTACACGATTCCATTCTGGTAGTTTTCCTGTTTGCTGTGCTTCATAAAAGAGAATAGCTTTTTGTAAAGCTTCACCATAGTTTTCTGTGGTTTGACTAATAGTAGGTGCAGAGATTATGACTACCATTATTAATGCTAGTAATCCTGCTAAAATCTTCGATTTACGCAGTTTTCTTAACGCTTGTTGGCTAATAGATATTAAATACATAGATAAATATATAAAACGTCTGATGTGAATTAAAAAATGTTTATTCTCGTTTCTAAATGAAATTGGTCTATAAAAAGCGTGGTTTATTCCTGGGGGAACTTTCCCCCAGACCCCCAGTTGGGGACGTTACGACCCTCCCCAAACCCCTGACGTAAACATTAACATTGATTCTTACCATAATTAGGTAGAGTTTGAATCCGCATAATTAATACGGTTAAACTTGCTTGAATTTAATTTAAATAATAAATCTCTTTATTCACGGAAATATATAGATTTTTTCTAAGATAAAAAAGAAACTTAATTCACATCAGGCGTGCAAAAAAGTAATTTTATAGATAACTAGGCTAACGTGCAAATTGTCATAAATTGAGTAAGGTTTAACAATAATACGCCTGGAAAATTAGTATATGCAACGTTGATTCAAGTTAGCGGTATTTGATCGGCAGTAGAATTAGCTACTCCCGTGACTAGTTGACACTCCTCATTGTCATGAATGAACGATGATTCGTAGGTTAAAGGATGAAGTTAACTGACTACGTAGCCAATTAATCGATCCTTTACCCCTTATTCTTTGTCCCAATCTTCATCGGTGACAGGGTTTTAAACCCACTCATTAAACGGTATCGCATCATACTTTAACTATAAACTTAGTTCGATAGCACTCAGCTTTTATTGAGAATATTTTGCAATAAATGTGCGGGTAATGATATCTTGATATTAAACAAAAATAGCTATATTGAGCTTATTACTGTAACCAAAAAATCGTAAACAATTACCAAAGTAAAACCTATGAGTAGAAACAAAAACAACCAAAAAAATAGTATTCCTCAGTGGCAGTCAGAAAAGATGAAAACAATTATTGTAGAGAGATGGAAAGAGATTAGACAAGTTGTTGAAGCAAGACAAGATCGAAATTGATAAACCAGATATTATTCTGTGCTTGATACGCCCCGCCCAATTCCGCGATTAAACTTTACAATATAAGACTGGAGCAATTATAGAAGAAATAGCAATGAGCGATTTTGATTACGATTTAATTATTATTGGCGCGGGCGTGGGTGGACATGGTGCAGCACTACACGCAGTTAAAAGCGGTTTAAAAACGGCAATTATTGAAGCGGGGGATATGGGAGGCACTTGTGTTAATCGTGGCTGTATTCCTTCTAAGGCATTGTTAGCAGCATCTGGCAGAGTTAGAGAGTTTGGCGATCGCCATCACCTACAGGACATGGGGATTCAGCTAGGAGATATTCAGTTTGAGCGTAGCGCGATCGCCGATCATGCAACAAATTTAGTCAACAAAATTCAAGGAGATTTAACCAACAGCCTTAAACGTCTCAAGGTGGATATTATTCGCGGCTGGGGTGAACTTGCAGGGACACAAAAGGTTAAGGTTGTAGGTCAAGAAGGCGACAAAACCTACTCCGCCAAAGAAATTATGCTTTGCCCAGGTTCAATTCCTTTCGTCCCTAGAGGCATCGAAATTGATAACAAAACTGTCTTTACTAGCGATAACGCGGTTAAATTAGAGTCTCTTCCCGACTGGATTGCGATTATTGGTAGTGGCTATATTGGCTTAGAGTTTTCTGATGTCTATACCGCCTTAGGTTGTGAAGTAACCATGATCGAAGCTTTAGACACTTTGATGCCTGGCTTTGATCCTGACATTGCCAAAATTGCCAAAAAAATTCTACTCGATCAGCGAGATATTGAAACTTACAAAGGTGTATTTGCGACCAAAATTACTCCTGGCGCACCAGTACAAATTGAATTAACCGATGCCAAAACAAAAGAAGTTGTTGAAGTCTTAGAAGTAGATGCTTGCTTGGTAGCTACTGGGCGTATTCCCGCCACCAAAAAACTGGGTTTAGAAACTCTGGCGGTTGAAATAGACAAGCGTGGTTTTATTCCCGTCAACGACAAAATGCAGGTATTGCGCGACGGCAAACCTGTTCCTCATCTTTGGGCGGTGGGTGATGCTACAGGTAAAATGATGCTAGCCCATGCTGCCTCTGGACAAGGAGTTGTGGCAGTTGAGAATATCTGTGGAGAAGATAAAGAAATAGACTATCGCTGTATTCCTGCTGCTGCTTTTACCCATCCTGAAATTAGCTATGTGGGTTTAACTGAAGCACAAGCCAAAGAAATAGGCGAGAAAGAAGGATTTAAAGTATCTACGGTCAAATCTTTCTATAAAGGCAACTCCAAAGCCTTGGCAGAGGGAGAAACTGAAGGGGTTGCTAAGATTATTTATCGCCAGGATACGGGAGAACTTTTAGGAGTACATATCATTGGTATTCATGCTTCAGATCTGATTCAAGAGGCGGCAAATGCGATCGCCAAACGGGAATCAGTCCAAAATCTCTCCTTCAATATTCACACTCACCCTACTCTTTCCGAAGTTTTAGATGAAGCATACAAACGCGCTCAAATAGTAGGTGTGTAGATTATTAGAGTAATCATTATCATTATGATGATAATTGTATGATAGTGTTTGTGGTAAATTACTGGTAACTGTAATGGCTAAAGCCATCTTTCAACCACCAAGATTACGGCGAGAAGAGTGTGAAGAAGAAGAGCGACGCGCAACCTGGCTAGAGTTATTTTTTGATTTAATCTTTGTGGTGGCGATCGCCCAATTAGCTCATAACTTCAAATCAGACTTTAGTTTTTTAGGCTTTGCTAAACTAGCACTATTATTTATACCTGTGTGGTGGTGCTGGATCGGCGCAACCTTTTACGACACTCGTTTTGATAACGATGGCTTAGTAGATCGTCTAATTACGCTGTGGCAGATGGCGATCGCGGCTACAATGGCTGCCAATATTCATCATGGATTAGGTTCTTCTTCAGTTGGTTTTGCCCTGAGCTATATTGCTTTTCGTGGAGTGCTAATCTGTCAATATCTTCATGCAGGATATCATGTACCTCAAGCAAGACAATTAACCAATTGGTATGCCTGGGGTTTTACTGGAAGTATTGTCTTTTGGCTGGCTTCTATATTCGTTCCCCTCCCCTGGCGTTTTTTGTTTTGGGGTATAGGACTAATTATTGATTTTGCTACTCCCCTGACAGCAGGAAAAAGAGTGGTCAACGTGCCTCCTGATATGGCGCACACTACTGAGAGAATTGGACTGTTTACCATTATTGTTTTGGGTGAGTCGATAGTTTCGGTGGTGGGTGGAGTAGCCGATAGAGAATGGACTCCTGTATCGGTGGCGATCGCTTTGTTAGGTTTGTCGATCGCCTTTAGCTTCTGGTGGATGTATTTTGACACGGTGGACGCATCTCCCCTTCAGGCTATGAAAAGAGGTCAAATGAAAATTGCTCTTGCTTGGCTTTATTCTCATCTTCCTTTGACAATTGGTTTAACTGCCACAGGGGTAGGAGTAGAAAAGATGATCCATGGTCTAAAACATGATTCAGCTAGTGGGGAGAAGTTCCTGTTTTGCCTAGCAGTAGCTTTGTGTTTGCTTATCCTTTCTAATCTTCATTGGACAAGCTGCGAACTTGGACAAACTAAGTGCAAAAGAATTTTAACGTTTTATCGTCTGGGTGCAGCAGCCTTTATTCTAGTTTTGGCTTTAGCTAGTAATATTTTATCTTCCTTGGTGATAATTACCCTTGTTGCTTTTGCCTGTGCGATTCAAATTATTTTTGATATTTTCAACACCTGCCCTTGATTGACTAATAGCCGAAGAAAAAGTAGTGATCTTAAGTTGAGAAAGAGTAGGATCAAAATCTGGTTCTATATCATGTTGTGAAGATTCTATTTGACTTTCCGAGAAATGGCGATTGGCTGTTGAAGAAATATCTTCGACATTATTTTGTCTTCCCTCGATGGCGAACACCTAGACAAATCGGCTCATCCCTACGATCTGTTAAATACTCATCTTGCCCCAAGAATGCGTAAGCTACCTTCGGAGCTTGATGTACAAATTATCCAGGCACTTATTGCTACTGAGCTTGAGAGAAATGGTAGCAAGCCAGCAGGAGAGGAGCTACTGGCAAAATTAACCTCAAATCCTTATTTTGCTGGGAATTATGACTCTGGTTTTGGTGGGCAAGGATCTTTACCTAAAACGCTTGTCGATCTCAATTATGTTTTGCCCACCCTACAAGGCGATCGCACTTTTAGCTGCTCCTGATACTTCCATCAGGCATGATGGTTTTGTAGAAAATAACATTTTTGCAGCTTTCAATAATCAGTTTTCTGGCACCTCTCAAATCGACATAACTAAGATTAGCTCTGCTAAATCCTGCTTCCTCGAAGACAGCATTTCTGAATATGGCTCGACTGAGATCGACTTTATTGAAGAGAACTTGCCCAAAAACAGCATTGCTGAAGTCGATACCTTCCATGTAACAGTTCCTAAAACTACTTTCAAACATACGAACCCTTCGGAAATTGGCAAAGCTCAGGTCAACTTCTCTAAAATGCCCTCCGTCAAATTCTTGCTCGCTGAAGTCGGTTTCCCTGTAAATTCCTTGTCTGATACGTTGATTTCGCAGACCTCCGAAACTTTGCCCCGTGAAATCTTTTTCTCCCCCAGCGTAGAGTCTGAGCAATTCTTCTCGATCCATAATTCAACTCCTGAAATTACTAATGTAACGTGAGTTCGGGATAAGAAAAAGAGCAGATAGTAAGCTGAAAGTAACTACACTAACAACATGGTAAGTTTTTTGGCGATAAGGGATATATTTCCAAGGCTTTAGCTCGCGAGCTAAAAGACACAGGTATTGTACTAATTATTAAATTCAAAAAAAACATGAACAACAAGCTTATGGAGTTATCTGATAAACAACTACTACGTAAGAAAGCTTTAATTGAATCAGTAATTGAGCAACTCAAACATATTGGTCAAATTGAGCATTCGCCTCATCGATCACCTACTAATTTTGTGGTCAATTTGTTAGCTGGATTGATTGCCTATTGTCATTGCGATCGCAAGCCTTCTACTGCCATTGATCGCTTTGCTTTATATGCTTCTGCTTAAACCGAACTCACGTTACTTAAACTCGTAAGAGCGATCCTCGCCATCGATTAAAGATCTTTACGAACAAAATCAAAGTTAGTAATTTTAATTTTACTGTCGTTAAAACGAGCAGTAATTTCTAACTCGCCTTGGCGTAAACAATTGATAGCAAGCGGAAAACGCTGTCGCGATCGCCAATTAAAATTGAGCGAAGTTATGACTATTTTGGTTGCATTTCATCAATCTCCTTGTTACTCTATTTTGTTAGCTTTTGTTGATTTATCTAAGTTCTTGTTGTCAATTTCGTTAGTAGGGGTGTCCCAGCGTTCATCCTTTGATAGGATCAGAACTACGAGCATTGAGAAAACTCAAACGAGAATCTCCAGCTTAATCCTATCTATTTGTCACAGAACGAGGCAGTCCCATGACTGCTGCTGGTTTTCGTAAGCTTTTGACTCGTGTAGCTGAATGTTCTTCAATCTCTTTTCCCATCCATCTTCATCTGCTCCGACACGCTTGTGGCTATAAATTAGTGAATGATGGGCATTATGTGCGAATAATTCAACAATATCTTGGTCATAAGAATATTCAACACACTGTCCGCTATACAACGCTTTCGGCTGGAGGAACAACAGTTGAAGGAATCCATTCGACCAATCTTTGATAACTAGGAAGTCCAGGAAATGCGCAGTTCCAGTGTGGTTTTAGATAATCGAGATATAGAAATGCTTGGAATTGCGAGTCAGCGCGTTGCGGGTCTGTGACCCGTTGAAGCGACTGACGAGGGTACGATAATGGCAAGAGTGAAATGCAATTAAAATTGTCATAATCTCGCTCAGGCAAAGACTTTTTGCTCTGATTCTTTTGACTCCTCCATGATGCAATAATCTTGTTTTTCATCGAGGCTCAAAGCTTTGACAAAAAGCGATTCAGCGCGTTGGGCAGGTCAGATGCGGCTAAAGCCTTTCTCGACTTGAAGCGACTGAATCAAGACATTATCTACGTCGCAAAATAAAGCATCTAAACTCAAGGAATGAACCCGAATGCATTCGGGTTCACAAGCCTTGAGCGTTGCTAAACATAGGGCAAGTTTCTGAATTTGTTGTTATTTTCAGCTTACTACTTGCTCTTTTCCTTATCCCGAACTCAGGTTGAATAATAAGCTGATGGAGTTGTCTGACAAACAATTACTGCGTAAAAGAGCCTTGATTGAGTCAGTCATCGAAAAACTCAAACACATTTGTCAAATTGAGGTGTGACCCCGCGTCGTTTTACGGCGCGAATGCGCACCTTTGAGCATTCGCGCCATTGATCGCCGACTAACTTTGTGGTTAATTTGTTGAGTGGATTGATTGCCTATTGCCATCGCGATCGCAAACCATCTATTGCTATCGATCGCGAAGCTTTGTCTGCTTAATTCTTAACCCGAACTCACGTTAAATTAAGGTTTTTCTAGACAATAATAACTACAACCAATATTGTTTGTTTCCTTCAAGCTCACCTGGGTAAATACCCTGTAATCTTCGGTAAGCAATACGATCTGCGCCAAATAGCGGTATTGGCAAACGAGGGTCTTTTAATGAACCATGATTGAGCAAAGTTAGCTTTAAAGTTGTATCTACTAAAGTTTTAATATCGACCATAATTTCTAACATCAGAAAATAAGTCATTATAAGCAGAGCAATAGTGATCTATGAGCGCAACTGTCGGAGCGGGCGAGCGCTTTAAATGTTTGAGGCGAGGAAATGCTCCCGTCTAGGGAGCTTATTCCACTCGCCTGTTGAGAATCTGCAACTCTACATCCATTATTCTGTCTACCTCACAGCTATTAGTCGCTTTTCTTATTATAATTTAATTTTCGGAAAGTGATAAAAGAGGGATATAGAAATAAAATAATAAGATAAGTTGATGACAGGAGTTTCTAAAATTGCGCTCGCTGAATCAGCAGAAAACTTAAGACTGTTGATGAAAAAACAAAAAGTAGCTTTGAGCTATGCAAAAATACAAGCTTGATATTTGCTAAAAATACCAGCAGCAGAGACAATCAGACACCTAGCTGTAATGAAATGATAGGAAGGTCGGAATCTACGATTTATTATTGGTTGGGATTATATCGTGAGGGAGGATTATCTCTTTTGTCGGAAGAACCACCAAAAACAGGTAGACCGAAAAAACTAAAAGTTGAAACAGTAGCAAAAATTCAGCCAGAATTATCTGCTCGCGAAGGATTTAGCAGTTATCGAGAGATACAATTGTGGGTTTTAGCTGGTTTAAATTTGCAAATAAGCTATTCTACGATACACACAATTGTTAGCTACGAATTAATTGCAGAGCAAATTAAAAGTGCCGCGTCCCATACATGAAAAACAATCGCTCGCAGTTGGCCAAGCATTCCAAAAGTTTTTACCGCAAAGAGTTCAAGGAATAATTAGAGAAATTAGCAATAAATAACATGATAAACGGGAAATAGCTTATTGGTCTCAGGATGAAATCAGAATTGGGTTTAGAACTGAATCAATCGGGTAAGAAAATCACCTTGAAGGGAGTAAAACCGCAGCCAACACTTCAATGGCATTATGACTATTACTATCTTTATGGGCTGATTGAACCAATTGGTGGTGGAAGCTGCTTGGCGCGCTTCCCTTGCGCCCTTCGGCGACGCGGGGTCGCATCCGCTTTTTCTCGGAATTTTCTCATTTTAATTCAGAATGCATGAAAATCTTTCTAGATAAGTTTAAATAAGAAATTCAAGAGAAGATACATATTATCCAATTAGACAACGCCTCCATTCATACTGCTCAGAAACTAGAAGTCCCAGATAATGTTATTTTGTTATTTCAACCGCCCTATTGTCCCGAGGTAAATCCGATTGAAAGAATTTGGCAATATATAAAATATCATTTGCGTTCTTTGTTGTACATTGATTTGAATGATGTCAAAGAAAAAGTAGCTCAAATATTAAAATCTCTCAATAAAGAAATTATTACTTCCTTAGCTGCTTGGGAGTGTTTTTATAATGCTTTATTTCTCTAGCTACTTTTAAAAATTGGTATTAAAATAGTTGGCTTAAAATGGCAAACGACCAAAGAGTTTTTGCCAGAACAACATTTTTTAGTATTCAATAAGCCTGTTTAATCTTATCTATTTCTTTCAAAGCATCTTCAACTAGCATTAATTACTATGGTTGGCAATTGAGCAAAATTCGGACAAACTAGATCGGCGCGATCGCATTTAGCTCCATAGTAACCAGAAACATAAACACTATACATACCGATGCTTTTAGAACCTTTGATATCCGCTATAGGACTATCACCAACAAAAAGAGACACACCGTAATAAGCATGTCTCTTTAAATTCAAAGTCTAAGTTTAATTATTTAACTATCTAGACTATTTAGTTTCGGAGAACTCGGCATCGATGACATCATCGCCACTATCGCTAGAACCACCGCCATCAGCTTTGTCTACAGGAGGTTCTTCTCCTGGTGCTGCACCCGCCGCTGCATCTGCTGCGCCTGCGCTTTCACCCTGTTGATAGATGTTGCTACCAATGCTGTAGAGGGTTTGCTGTAGTTCGGGCAGAAGAGTTTTGATTTTCTCATCATCTTCTGAAGCTACAGCTTCTTTTAGATCTTTAATTAAACCTTCAGCCTTAGTTTTGTCATCAGCAGATACTTTATCACCTAGTTCGGTAAGCTGTTTCTCTGCTTGATATACTAAGGAGTCAGCCTGGTTTTTACGGTCAATTGCTTCACGACGTTCTTTGTCAGCAGAAGCATTAGACTCTGCTTCTTGTACCATGCGATCGACTTCATCATCAGGAAGAGTAGATGCACCAGTGATACTGATAGACTGCTCTTTACCTGTACCTTTGTCTTTGGCAGTTACGTTTAAAATACCGTTAGCGTCGATATCAAAAGTAACCTCAATTTGAGGTACACCACGAGGTGCAGGAGGAATACCGTCTAGACGGAAAGTTCCCAAGCTCTTATTGTCTTTACCAAATTCTCTTTCCCCTTGTAAAACATGAATCTCTACATTAGTTTGACCATCAACGGCGGTAGAGAAAGTTTCTGATTTTTTAGTAGGAATAGTGGTGTTACGAGGAATAATTTTAGTCATTACTCCACCCAATGTTTCTACACCTAGAGACAAAGGTGTAACGTCTAGAAGTAAAATATCTTTTACTTCCCCAGCCAAAACACCAGCTTGAATAGCTGCACCAACTGCCACTACTTCATCAGGGTTTACAGTTTGATTGGGATCTTTATTTAAAACTCGTTTGGTAATATCAACGATCGCCGGAATACGAGTTGACCCCCCCACCATTACTATTTCGTCGATCGCTTCTTTGGCTAGTTTAGAATCTTTCAGAGCTTGCTCAACAGGAATACGACAGCGATCAATTAGATCGGAGCATAATTCTTCAAACTTCGCTCTGGTTAAAGATACATCTAAGTGCTTAGGACCATCCTGAGTCGCGGTAATAAAGGGAAGGTTAATATCAGTCTGAGTCGCGCTAGAAAGCTCAATTTTAGCTTTCTCCGCGGCTTCAGTAAGACGCTGTAAAGCTTGATTATCTTTGCGTAGATCGATACCTTCGTTTTTCTGAAATTCCCCTGCTAGATAATCAACAATTTTCTTGTCAAAGTCATCACCACCCAGGTGAGTATCACCAGCAGTAGCCAAAACTTCAAACACGCCGTCGCCTACTTCTAAAATAGAAACGTCAAACGTACCACCACCCAAGTCAAAAACGAGGATAGTTTCATTGTCTTTTTTATCTAGACCATAAGCTAAGGAGGCTGCGGTAGGTTCGTTGATAATCCGCAACACCTCTACCCCAGCGATTTTACCAGCGTCTTTAGTTGCCTGACGCTGAGAATCATTAAAGTAAGCAGGAACAGTAATAACTGCTTGAGTTACTTTTTCTCCCAGATACTTGCTAGCATCTTCAACTAATTTACGTAATACTTGAGCCGAAATTTCTTCTGGTGCAAACTGCTTGTCTTGTGCGGGACAGTTTAACTTAACATTACCATTGCCATCTTTGACTACTTCGTAAGCAACCTCTTTAGTTTCATTAGTTACTTCATCAGATCTACGACCAATAAAGCGTTTAACCGAATAAAAAGTGTTACCAGTGTTCATCACAGCCTGGCGTTTTGCGATCTGACCAACTAAAAGATCGCCATTTTTTGCGTAAGCGACAACTGAGGGAGTAGTTCTAAAACCTTCCGCGTTAGCGATAACCGTGGGTTTTCCCCCTTCCATCACTGCTACACAAGAGTTAGTAGTTCCTAAGTCAATACCAACAACTTTTGCCATACTTTAAGCAATACTCCGAATTTAACAACAAAAACTAAAATTTTTTTTGAGGCAGTGCAATAATAATATACAATGCGCTATAGATTTAGACTATTTGTGAATCTTATTGGCTTGCTTTTCTCGCCTCAGTTATCACATCTATCTCTATACATAGTGCAAGTTAATCGTAAGTCTTAGGTAGTGTAGTTTTCCGAACCTTTAAATGGCGGTTGAAAGATAAGGGATAGGATATGAGGGATGAAGGATGAATAATAGTACTAAACAACCTATGGTTTTGGTAAATGGTAGCTGGTAGCAGTTAATATCAATAAAATGCCTGAATCTCCTTACTATTTATTATCATTGAGAAAACATTTATTTAAAGAGAAGAGTAAAATATTTTTCTATGGAATTTCCCTTTATGACTTACGTGGGTCTTTTGGCAGGTATTTTAACTACTATTTCTTTTCTGCCTCAAGCAGTTCGCGCCTGGAAGACTAAATCTACTAAAGACATCTCTCTGGCAATGTTTCTTTCTTTTTGTCTTGGGGTTGTGTTATGGGTAATTTATGGTTTTTATACTCAAAATCTGCCTGTGTTTCTAGCCAATTTTGTCACTTTTCTTCTGGCGTTTTCAATTTTGGTTTGCAAATTAAAGTATGGGTAAATGGCAATAATGATTTGTATTTCCTATATCAGCAAAATAAACGGCAGGATCTCTTTTAAAGTATTAACAAAGAAAAGAAATTAAAAATACTATTTTTGAGATTGTATTCATAAATATGTCATCTAATATTGTCGCCATTTTAGGCACAGGGGTATGGGGTTCAGCTTTGGGAGCGATCGCCAAAAGTAATAGCCATGATGTCCGTTTTTGGTCTCATCGTGGTGATGTGACCCTAGAATCTGTAGTTAAGGAGGCAACTATTGTTGTTTCTGCGGTTTCGATGAAGGGAGTTGCCCCCACTATTGCTAAACTGCGATCGCTCAATCTGCCTACAGATAAAATTATTGTCACCGCCACCAAGGGATTAGATCCTGAAACTACCCGTACCCCTTCCCAGATTTGGCAATCAGCTTTTCCCGATCATTCTGTAGTGGTATTGTCTGGCCCTAATCTTTCTAAGGAAATAGCTAAGGGTTTACCAGCTGCTACAGTGGTAGCCAGCAATGATTTAGCGGCTGCCGAGAAAGTACAAGAAATTTATGCTTCAGATACCTTTAGGGTTTATGTCAATGAAGATCCCATCGGCACAGAATTAGGGGGAACGCTCAAAAATGTAATTGCGATCGCCTCTGGAGTCTGTGATGGCATGAAGCTAGGCACAAACGCTAAAGCAGCTTTACTTACGCGCGCCTTGCCTGAAATGATTCGCATCGGTACTCATTTGGGTGCATCGGCAGAAACCTTTTTTGGTTTATCTGGTTTAGGAGATTTGATGGCTACCTGCGATAGTTCATTATCTCGTAACTACCAAGTAGGCTACGGACTTGCTCACGGCAAGCCTTTAGAGCAAATTTTAACTGATTTAGAAGGCACAGCAGAAGGGGTAAATACAGCAAATGTACTGGTCAAAATAGCCGACTTAGAGGCGATCGCCGTACCAATTGCTCGACAGGTACATCGACTCTTACGAGCTAAAATAACCCCAGAAGAAGCCATTCAAGCACTAATGGAACGGGATCTCAAACCAGAATTTTGCGATTTAGATTTCTAATTGTTGAACCATTAAAATTGTCTTAATTTAAGCTGGCATTGATTAGCCAAGTTCTCCACCATAAACTGCCAAGCAGCGTTTTTATCTAAGGGTTTGGCATAAAGATACCCTTGGGCAAATTCACAACCCCAAGCTTTTAATTGTTTTCCCTGTTCAATTGTTTCTACTCCTTCGGCTACAACATTGAAACCCAAATTGTGCGCTAAATCTAATGTTGCTTTAACAATGGTACAGGCTCGGTTTTCCTCGTTTAGACGACCGACAAAGGAACGATCTATCTTTAAAGTATCTACAGGAAAGCGATCTAAATAGCTTAGGGAAGAATACCCCGTACCAAAATCATCAATTGCCAGCTTAATGTTACGTGCTTTTAATTGACTGAAGACGCGATCGGCGATTTCGGCATTATTCATCAACAGGGATTCGGTAATTTCTAGCTTTAGATGCTGAATATTGATTCCCGTATCTTGAATTATTCGATCTAGTTGGGCAATAAAGTCTTCTTGTTCAAACTGTTTAGCAGAAATATTAACGCTAACGCTAAAATCTTCTAGCTGATTATCAAGCCGATCTTGCCAGATACGAATTTGCTGACAGGCTTCTTCGAGAATCCACATTCCTAAAGGTAAAATCAGATTTGTTTGTTCGGCAACGGAAATGAATTTTCCAGGGCAAATAAAGCCTTTTTTGGGATGATGCCAGCGCACCAACGTCTCAAAACCGACAATTTTTTCTGACTGAAAACAGATAATTGGCTGATAGTTAAGATAAAATTCTCTGCGTTTTAAAGCTATGCGTAGATCTGTTTCCAGTTCGAGAATTTGCAGAGTATTGTTCTGAATCGTCGAGTTAAAAACTTGATAATAATAACCACTAGAGATTTTGGCTTTTTGAATTGCTAAATCTGCATCTCTAAAAATTTCATCTGAATGGGAATAGCTAAAGTC
This sequence comes from Waterburya sp., assembly GCA_965218645.1. Classification (GTDB taxonomy): domain Bacteria; phylum Cyanobacteriota; class Cyanobacteriia; order Cyanobacteriales; family Xenococcaceae; genus Waterburya. The sequence continues at coordinate 4,375,451 of OZ244627.1, forward strand.
ATCGACCACAATTCCCATATTAAAGCTCATAAAAATATCTCTGGCTTCAAATACAAATGCTGCACCCAAACACTGCTGTATTTTTTGAGCTAAGGCGATCGCGCAATGCTCACTTTCTATATTTTCTAGCAAAATGGCAAATTTGTCTTCGCCAAAGTGAGTTAGATGTATACTAGAGCCGATTACTTTTGATTTTAATCTCTCACTCACCATAGTTAGCAGCTTGTCTCCTGCTTGGCGACCCAAAGAATCATTAATTATTTTAAAGCGATTACAGTCTAAAATGATTGTGGCAAACCGACTCTTTCCTTCTTTAGCTTTTAGAAGCAGTATTTCTTTTAGTTTTTTAATTAGCCATAATTTGTTAGGTAATCCAGTCAAGGAATTATTCCAAACTAAGTATTCTAATTTATCCTGAACTTGTCTTCGTTCTCTAATCTCAGATCTTAATTGAAAGGTTCTTTCTTTGACTCTTTTTTCTAGCTCTAAATTAAGCTGAATAATTTTTTGTTCAGCAGCCATTCTGCTTTGAATTTCTATTTGCAAAAGCTGATTTTTTTGCATTAACTGCTTCCTCAAGTTTTGTAAATTTAGCTGACTATTAACTCTAGAAATAACTTCAGGAATTTGAAAAGGTTTACTGATGTAGTCTATTGCCCCTACTTCAAAAGCCTTGATTTTGTCAAATATTTCGTCCAAAGCACTAACAAATATAATTGGAATATCTTTGGTTGAATCTGATGCTTTTAATGTTTCACAAACTTTAAAGCCGTCTAATTCTGGCATATTTATATCTAATAAAATTAGATCTGGAAGCTTGGCTTTGATAGTTAATAATGCCATAGCTCCATTCACAGCACAGCGAATTTCATAACCTTCTTTGATTAAAGTTTGCGACAGTAAACGTAGGTTGTCAAGAGTATCATCTACAATCAGAATATTGTTGGTATACAAATGAGGCTTTTGCTCAACTAAGGTTACTTGATTCATTACTGCATGGCTCGAACTAAAATTAGGAATAATATATATAGATACTTTGATTTTTTTATATATTCAATTAGTAACATGGAGATATCTAGGTCATGTGTGATCTATAGCAACTAATTCATGGTCAACGGAAGCTAAGTCGTCTGAGAAGTTTTTTTATTGCTCAACATTTCTAAATAGCAACTCATGTCTTGGTAATTACAGCTTTACAGCTAATCAACTTGCAAAAGTTGTCTAAAATATTTATGATAATATTACGTACACTAAGTATTTTGCCTAATGCCTATTAAGTCTGCTAATTTGAGTAATTTGAGTTCTCAACAATATCGAAAGATTTTAGCCCCATGCAGTATTGGCTATCGCCTCAAACTGTTATCTCAGCTTTTAGCCCGTAATTTTCAAGAACGACTAGAACCTTGGGGTCTGACTCCTTTTCACTGGGTAGTTTTATGCTGTCTTTGGACAGAAGATGGTTTGGCGACTTCAGCAATTGGAGATAAATTGCAACAAGTGGGGGGAACTCTCACGGGGGTTTTAGACCGTATGGAAGAAAGAGATTTAATTCGTCGCCAACGCGATCGCAGTGATCGCCGCATGGTCAGAATCTGGCTGACAGATACGGGTAAAGAACTCGAAACAGTTTTGCCTCCAATTGTTCTAGACTTGCAAGAACGTGTCATGGTCGGATTTTCAGCCAGAGAACAAGAGCAGTTTTCGCAACTAGTCGATCGCGCGATCGCTAATATGTCATGAAGCCATAGGTTATAATCTATCTTTAGAAAGATATGTTTCCCATAGGGGTTTGTAAAACTAAATACTACGCGTACGAAATAAAAGACTACTTATTAATTACCCAAGCATATTGAAATTAAATAAAGGAAATAAGCAAATGAAAACTTTAAACGGTAGAGTCTCAGATCGAGATCCAAATATACAAGCCAAAGATCTAACCTCAGAGACAAAACCTCTGGTAGATAAGCAACAAAATAATCTTGCTCGTGAACAAGATGCTCCCCAAAAACCCCGTAAAAAAATCCCCAAAGGATTTGTTTGGGTAGCGGTGGCAATTGGAGCGATCGCAGCAGGCATATTTGGCTATCGCTGGTGGCACTATGCTTCTACCCACGCAACTACAGATGATGCCTATATTACAGGACACGTACACCCGATAAGCAGCCGTATTCCTGGGACGGTAACTGACGTAGAAGTTAACGATAACCAGCAGGTCAAAAAAGGAGAATTATTAGTCAAACTCGATCCTAGCGATCTCAAGGTAGCAGCAGAAAAAGCGCAAGCAGCCTTATTAACGGCACAAAGTCAAGCCCAAGCAGCACAGGCAAATATTAGCTTGGCATCAGACACAACTGACGCTAAATCGGCACAGGCTCAGGGCGATATCGACGATGCCACTGCCAACATTTCTAACTCTAAAGCAGCAGTATCGGGAGCCAAAGCAGCGATCGCTTCAGCACAAGCACAAGTAGCCCAAGCCGATGCCGATTTAAATAATGCCCAAAAAGATTACAATCGCTATTCAACTTTATATCAACAAGGAGCAGTTACCCTTCAACGGTTAGATAATGCACAAGCAACTTATCAAGTTGCTCAGGCTAAAAAAAATGCAGCCGATCAGGGAGTAGAAGAAGCTCAGGCACAGTTGGAACAGGCTCAAGAAGGAGTAAATAGTGCCAATGCTAAACTTGCTTCTACCAAAAGCCAACTGCAACAGGTATCGGCTAGCGGACAACAAACCGAAGCCAACCGCGCCAGCTATGCTGCTGCTCAAGCTGATGTGGTACAAGCCAAAGCTGCCCTTGACAATGCACGTTTACAGCTTGACTATACCAAGATTGCTGCTCCAACTGCGGGTAAAATAGGTAATAAAACAGTAGAGGTAGGTCAACGAGTTCAGGCTGGAACACCTTTAATGGCAGTTGTCGGCAACGATTATTGGGTAACGGCTAACTTTAAAGAAACCCAATTGGGAGAAATTAGACCAGGGGAAAAAGTAGAGGTCAAAATTGATGCTTTTGACGGTCACACTTTTATGGGTACGGTAAATAGCGTTTCCCCAGGTTCGGGAGCGAAATTTGCTTTGCTACCTCCTGATAACGCCACAGGAAACTTCACCAAAGTGGTACAGCGCATTCCTGTAAAAATCGTCCTCGATCCCCAGAGTATCAAAGGCTACGAATCGCGCATCGCTCCAGGTATGTCCGTAGAAGCCAGCGTAGAGTTGCCTAAGAAAAATGACTCGAATCAATAAAGCGAGAAACACGATTGCAGCGAGTTTAAACCCCAATTTGCTCAAATGGGCGATCGCGATTACCGTAGCTTTAGGAGCAATTCTTGAAGTCATCGATACCAGTATCGTCAATGTGGCACTACCTGATATGCAGGCTAATTTAGGGGCAACGATTACCGAAATTGGTTGGGTAGTAACTGGTTATGCGATCGCCAATGTAATTGTCATTCCGTTAACTGCCTGGCTGGGGGAACAGTTCGGTCAAAAACGATACTTCATTTTTTCCCTAGTTGGTTTTACAATTTCTTCGGTGCTGTGCGGATTTGCTCCTACTTTGCCATTTTTAATAATTTCGCGCATTCTTCAGGGAATCTGTGGCGGAGGTTTATTAGCCAAAGCTCAGGCAATTTTATTTCAAACTTTTCCTCCCGAAGAACAAGGAACTGCTCAAGGAGTGTTTGGCATGGGGGTAATCGTTGGACCTGCCATTGGTCCTACTTTAGGAGGTTATTTAACCGATAGCGTTGGCTGGCGATGGATCTTTTTTGTTAATATACCGTTCGGGATTTTAGCCGTAATTATGTGTTGGTTATTTCTGCCAGCGGATTTAAAAGCAACAGGGCAATCTGGCAGAAAAGTCGATTGGTTGGGAATTGGGCTATTAGCGATCGCCGTAGGCAGCCTACAAACTTTTTTAGAAGAAGGAGAACGGGACGATTGGTTTAATTCTAGCTTCATCGTTACTTTAGGAATTATAGCTGCGATCGGGTTGGGATTGTTTATCTGGCGCGAACTCGTTACTAATAGACCAGCAGTCGATCTGCGGGTTTTACGTCATCGTGCTTTAGCTGCTGGCAGTCTCTATTCGGCAGTTGTCGGGATGGGACTTTATGGCACGTTGTTTGCCGTGCCAATTTTCGCCCAAAACGTGCTGCACTTTACCGCTATGCAAACAGGGATGCTGTTGTTTCCAGGGGCTTTAGCAGCAGGAATTATGATGCCTATTTTGGGTAAGGTAACAAGCAAAATCGACTCTAGACTATTAATTGGTAGTGGTGCGATCGTTACTAGTTTAGTCATGTTTCAACTGGCAAAAATTAATCCTGATACAGGAACAGAAGCCTTGTTCTATCCTTTGCTCTGGAGGGGAGTCGGGACGGTGCTGATGTTTTTACCCTTGAGTTTGGCTACTATAGGTTCGCTGCCCAAAAGCGATATCCCCGCAGGATCTGGTTTTTACAATCTCACCCGTCAATTAGGAGGCAGTATTGGTATTGCGATTCTAACCACTCTTTTAGCCCGACGAGAAGCTTTTCATCGCGATATTTTAAGCAATAACGTCAGTCTTTATAATTTAGCAACCAATCAACGGCTTGATGCCTTAACTGGTGCGTTTCAAGGTCGCGGTATGGATGCCGATACCGCCCATCAACAGGCATTAGCAGTCATTTCTCAGACGCTCGATCTTCAGTCGTCAATTTTATCTTTTGAAGACATTTTTAAAATCGTCGGTATTGTTTTTATTTGTACCTTGCCTTTGCTGTTGCTTCTTGGTAAAGGCAACAAAAAAGCGAGTGTGTCTGAAGTCCATTAATTTTTACTTCCCCATTCTTTATTTTTCATCCCTTTAAAAAAATGTCTCAAACAACTACAGTCAAACAACAGCAACAAGAAGATACAGTCAGTCTCAAAACCTGGATTGGTGTCATTGGTGCCATGTTAGGCGCATTTATGGCGGTGCTAGACATTCAGATTACCAACTCGTCGTTACAAGACATTCAAGGAGCTTTAGCAGCAACTTTAGACGAAGGTTCTTGGATTTCTACGGCTTACCTAATTGCCGAAATCACGGTAGTTCCAATTTCAGGCTGGCTGTCACAAGTATTTTCGGTGCGTCGCTATCTTTTAGTCAACGTCACTTTATTTATTTGCTTTTCATTTGCTTGCGCCCAGTCAACTAGCCTGGGGATGATGATTGCTCTTCGTGCCTGTCAAGGTTTTACGGGAGGAGTTTTAATTCCCATGGCACTAACCATAGTTTTGACTTTTTTACCCAAATCAAAACAATCTATTGGCATGGCAATGTTTGCTGTAACTGCAACCTTTGCGCCTTCGATTGGACCAGCTATTGGTGGCTGGCTGACGGATAATTTTGGCTGGGAATATATCTTTTATCTCAATATAATTCCTGGGATAATTATGTTAGCAGCGATCGCCTATGCTATTCCTGCCAAACCGATGCAGCTTAATCAACTCAAGCGGGGAGATTGGTGGGGAATCCTCAGCATGGCAATCGGCTTGGGTTGTTTAACCGTATTTTTAGAAGAAGGCAATCGCAAAGATTGGTTTGGTTCGGAGTTGGTCACCCGTTGCGCTATCTTTGCCGTAATTTTTATCGCTATTTTCTTGTGGATTGAGCTTACTCGTCGTCAACCTTTTATTAATCTACGTTTGCTGTTGCGACGTAACTTTGGGATCGGCAGTATTGCGGGAATGGGTTTGGGACTAGGTTTATATGGCTCAGTTTATATTTTGCCTTTATATCTAGCTCAAATTCAAGATTATACGGCATTGCAAATTGGGGAAGTAATTGTGTGGTCTGGTTTGCCCCAGCTAGTATTGATTCCATTTGTGCCAAAATTAATGCAGCGTTTTGATGTTAGGTTTATCGCTGCCGTCGGCTTTAGTATTTTTGCCGTAAGCTGTTTTATGAACTCCAACATGAGTAGCCAGACGGATATTACACAACTAAAGTGGTCGCAACTAGTTAGGGCATTGGGTCAACCGTTGATGATCGTACCTCTAACTACAATCTCCACGGGCAATATTGAACCAGAACAGGCGGGTTCGGCTTCTGGCTTGTTTAACGTAATGCGCAACTTGGGTGGTTCAATTGGCATTGCTACCCTGTCTACTATACTTTCACGACGAGAGCAGTTTCATTCTAATCGCATTGGCGATGCTGTTTCTTTATATGCTCCTCAAACTCAACAACGACTCAATGAGTTAACTCAAAACTTTATTAGTAAAGGTAGCGATGCCGTTACGGCAAACCAGCAGGCGATCGCGCAGATCGATAACATTGTGCGTCGTGAAGCTTACACCATGGCTTACAACGATTGCTTTTATCTTATGGGGTTTGCCATTTTAATCTGCGGTTTGGCTCTAGTTTTTTGTAAAAAAGTCAAGGCTGGTAGTAATGCTGCTGCTCATTAATTGATTGCATAGTCTCCAAGGCATCGGGATTACTATTCGCGCCATTGGTAATCAATCGGCACCCAGGTATAACCCTGCTCTTCTGCACGAATGTGTCCCACCCCAGGGAAGGGCAAATGTGCTGCTGCAACTAGGGAACGTGACTTTGCTGCATCAGCGAACTGTTTCCTACGTTGTGCTGCTGCTGCACTAGGATCGACATCATAGACAATCGTAGTATCAGGATTCGGAAATTGAACCGAGGCGAAGTGAAGAATATCGCCCCAAAACTTAATGCTCTGCCCTCCGCTTTCAACGAGATAGCAACTGTGTCCAGGGGTGTGTCCAGGGGTGGGATGTGCCGTAAACCCTGGTAAAATTACCGTCTCTCCAGAAAAAGTTCTGAGCTTGCCTGCATCGAGGTAAGGTTTGACCGTCTTGACTGCTCCATTAAACGACCTTCTGCGGTTGGGCGGTAATTTTTCTGCATTAACGCGATTGAGCCAAAAATCGACATCTGGCTGACCCACATAGACTGTGGCGACAGGAAACATCCGCTGTCCACCTTCGACCAGACCGCCACTGTGATCTGTGTGGATATGAGTTAGAAGAACTACATCGATTTCGTCGGGCGCACAGTTCACTGCTTTCAGCGATGTCTGTAGCCTTCCACCTAGCTTCGATCCAAATAATTCTCCTGCACCTGTATCGATCAGCACTCGTTTATCTCCAGTATCAATTAGAAATATATTAATCGAAGTTTCGACTGGGTTCGTCAGGAAACTTCGATGGAGGAGACTATCGATTTTTCCTGAGTTTGTATTGGTCAAGAGAGTGTAAAGATCCTGTGGGACTGTGCCGTCACTCAGCACCGTAATTGTAAGATCGCCTAGCTCAAATTGATAGAAACCTGGCATTTGAGTTTTCACAAAGTATCCCTCAACTGTGTTTTAATATTGCTCGTCGCGAAGCTAGACAATGGCTTGCAGTGATTATTTTAATTTTATAAGGTTTGCTATTTTACTCGGTGGTTTAGCCTTGATTTTTTCTAAAAAGTTAAGAGTTGATAGTAAGTAACCCTAATGTAAATTAAATTATTCTATTTTGACGTACAGCTTTGCTCCATCAATGAAGCCACGTTCTCATTATCAGTTATTTCTCGGATGTTTGCTGACTCGATGTGTGTAGGAGTGAAGGGTGGCTCTGCGAATATTTTAGGATTTACTTGCCGAAGAGTATAGCAGCCAACAAAAGTATCTTTTGAACCGTTGGTGTTGGTTACCGCCAGCGTAACTGGTACAGTCGTATATACTGAGCCAGCTGCACCTTCGCCTCTGGTTTTGCCTATTGTCAGCTTTACTTGAGCCGTATTACTATAGCCTGCTGCAAATTGTGCATATGCTGGCGGTTGAGATTTAGCACTAGTACCTTTTTGCCCCCAGTAAGAATAAGCACGCACGTATTCTTGGCGGTTAATCGCGTTGTAATAAGACTTGAGAACCTGTATTGGAGTACTGCGATCGTCAAGGTATGGCTGCTGATTGTTTTGTGCTATTTGTTGCTCTTGAGAAGGAGGATTTTTTGCTTGTGGTGCTTGACTTACTGTATGTGTGGAGATAGTAATTCCTCGATCGCTAGTCGCCGCCTTATGATTGCACCCTATTAAAGCTATGATCAGAATTAAATACGCCCATAACGCTACTACGCTGGCAAATCTCAATCGTTTTGCTTTCATAGTCGGCACATAATTAATGATAATATTTTTGATGATTATAGTTGGCAAACCAAGAGTATTTAACTAGAAACTTTTAAACAACTCGTTCAGGATAATTGGTAAATATGCCATCTACTTTTAATTCCTGCATACGACTAATATCAGTAGGTTCATTAACGGTGTAAACCCAAGCCAACAAGTTTTGCTGATGTATAGAATCTACTAGGTCTGGGGTCACAAAATCTAAACCAGCAATAACTGTATCAGCCTGTAGCTTTCGAGCTATTTTTAGATATTCCCAAGGCAAACCATAAATTAATATCCCAATCTTTAGGGCAGGATAAAGCGTTTTTGCTCTGATTAATTCATAATGGTTAAAAGAGGAAACCACAAAATTTGCCTCAGTCCATCCCTGGCTAATGTATTCTCGGATCAAGTTTACAACAAGTCTGGCGGTATTACTTCCTTTTAATTCAATATTGATCATAGCTTGTTGATTTACGGTGTCAAAGACTTCTTGTAGGGTAGGAATTTTTTCGCCTTTGCCAGCATCAAGCGATCGCAATTGCTCAAAGCTATATTGTTCTAAATAACCAGTGCCGTTGGTTGTTCTTGATAAAGAGCGATCGTGAATTACAATTAAATTATCCTCGACATTATAAACATCAATTTCTACAGCATCTACTCCCAATGCCAATGCTTTTTTAATCGAGAGTAGAGTATTTTCTGGCTCATGTCCCATTGCTCCTCGATGTCCAATACACAACATAAATAAATATATTACTAAACAGAGAATAGCGATATTTGTCAATATTTGCCAAAATAGATTTAATAAGTATTATCATTTAAATTCTATGACAACATTAAATATTTCTCTGCCTGACTCGATGCGAGTTTTTATTGATGAACAAATTGCTCAAGGTGGTTATAGTACTGCAAGTGAGTATATTCGCGATCTTATTCGTCAAGCACAGAAGCAAACAGCACAAGAAAAATTAGATAGTCTTTTACTAGAAGGTTTAGAAAGCGGTAAATCAATTGAAGTAACCGATCAATGGTGGCAAGAAAAACAAGAGCGTTTGATTAAGTTACGTCGTCAACAAGGGTGATGACACGACGTATTTTTATTACCCCACAAGCTAGCCTTGATTTAGAAGAAATATATAATTTCATGGCTTTAGATAATCCAGACATAGCATTACAGTTTTTCGATTTAGCACGACAAACTTTTAATCAAATAGCAAAAACTCCAGGGATTGGAACTACTTATGAAGTATCTAATCCAAAATTGCAGGGTTTAAGAAAATGGAGGATAAAAAGGTCTGACAAATATATTATTTTCTATCGATATTCTGATGATTTGGTAGAAATAATTCGTATACTTTATGCTGAACGAGATATTGCCGTGATTCTTGCAGAATAAACAGAGATATAGACCCATTGCATATCATAAAGCTACAAGCTAAGAATCAAGAATAAAACCAGTAAATATCAAGGTCGCTATTTTACAAAAGGCATTACAAATGAGCATTTTAACTCTACAAAACATCAAAAAAGATTTTGGTATTAAAGAAATACTGCGAGATGCTAGCTTTAGCATTGAACCAAATGACAAAGTAGGGTTAATTGGGGTAAATGGCTCTGGCAAGTCTACTCTACTAAAAATGATCGCTGGACTTGAGCCAACTGATGGTGGTCAACGTTTGGTAAAAAGTGGTGCCAGAATTATTTACTTGCCCCAACAGCCAGAAGTAGACGAAAATCTGAGCGTGATCGATCAGATTTTTGCTGATAGTAACGAGCAAATGAGTTTAGTACGAGAGTACGAAGATTTGTCCCATAAAATAGCTCAGGCAAAGGGAAATAACCTAGATGCGCTGATGGCTCGTTTGGCAACGGTAAACGAGAAAATGGAGTCCCTCGGAGCTTGGGAGCTAGAAACCAAAGCAAAAATTATTCTCAGCAAATTAGGCATCGAAGACTTTGATGCTAGGGTAGGAGATCTTTCTGGAGGATATCGTAAGCGCATTGCCTTAGCTACAGCTTTACTCAATGAACCAGATCTGCTGATGATGGATGAGCCGACTAACCATCTTGATGCAGAGTCAGTAGAGTGGTTACAAGAATATTTGAGTCGTTTTGGCGGTGCTATTCTGTTGATTACTCACGATCGCTATTTTTTGGATAATGTTACTACTCGTATCATAGAAATCGACCGTGCTGATTTGTTTACCTACGCGGGTAATTATTCTTATTACCTAGAGAAGAAAGCTTTACAGGAAGATTCTGCTGCCAGCAGCGAGCGCAAACATCAAGGAGTATTACGGCGGGAATTGGAATGGCTAAAAAAAGGTCCTAAAGCTCGTAGTACTAAGCAAAAAGCTCGCATTGATCGCATCGGTGATATGCAGGATAAGGAGTTTAAACAAGCTCAGGGCAAGGTAGATATTGATACTCCAGGTAGACGTATCGGCAAGAAGGTAATTGAACTAGAAAATATTAGCAAAGGTTATGATGGGCGCATTCTAATAAAAGATTTTACCTACGAATTTACCCCGCGCGATCGCATTGGCATTATTGGCGGTAATGGTACAGGGAAAACAACCCTGATGAATATTATTACAGGACGTATTGAGCCAGATCGAGGCAAGGTAGACATTGGTAAGACAATTCACATTGGCTATTTCGATCAGCATTCAGACAATATCTTAGATGCTCTTAACCAAGAACAAAGAGTAATTGAATATATTAAAGATGTAGCCGAGGTTGTTACCACCGCTAGCGGGGATCAAATCAGCGCGTCTATGATGTTGGAGAAGTTTTTATTTCCTCCTGCTCAACAGTATGCGCCCATACACAAACTTTCTGGAGGCGAAAAGCGTCGTCTGTTTTTGTTGCAGGTATTAATGGAAGCTCCCAACGTCTTAATTTTGGATGAGCCGACAAACGATTTAGACGTGCAGACTTTAGCTATTTTAGAAGACTATTTAGAAAACTTTAATGGTTGTGTAATTGTAGTTTCTCACGATCGCTACTTTTTAGATCGTACTGTCGAATTTATTTTTGCGATCGAGCCTGGGGGAGAAGTACGCAACTATCCTGGTAATTATTCTGTGTATTTAGAGCATAAAAAGAAAGCAGAAAAACAAGCAAAACAAGAAAAAAGTCAGGAAAAACCCCAGGTAAATAAAGCTCAAAACATCAGCAACAATACCAGCAATAAAAAAAATAAATCTCTATCTAATTATGAACAAAGAGAATACGAAAAACTAGAGGCTAAAATTGTTCAGTTGGAAACAGACAAGGAAAAACTAGAGAATGATTTAGCTCTTAACTGTAGTGACTTCAATTTGGTACAAGAACTATCAGAGAAACTGGCAACCTTAAACAAAGAGATTGATACTAATACTGAACGTTGGCTGGAATTAGCCGAAAGAGCAGTATGAATTCAAGGCATTTTAAGTATAAAAACCATGTTTAACGCTAGCTAGACAAATCATGTTAGTGTCGACTCACTTGATAAACACTACAGGTAAAGCGAAAGTTTGGTAAGTTAATTATTGGCAGGATAACAGGGTGTGTAGCTAGATGGCTATACCGATTATTAAAAAAGCAGTGTGTTAAAAGATGAACAGTGAAGATAATTCCCGCAATAAGCCTCAAAGTGCCTCTAACTTAGAAGAAATTCGTGCTACCAGAATAGAGAAGGTAGACCAACTCAAGGAGTTAGGACTGAATCCTTACGCTTATAAATGGGAATCAACTCATCATGCTGCCCAGTTACAGTCAAAGTATGCAGATCTTGCCAGTGGAGAAGAGGTAGAAGCTCGAGTTGCGATCGCTGGTAGAATTATTGCTCGTCGTGTCTTTGGTAAGCTAGCATTTTTTGAACTGCAAGACGAAACAGGCAAAATTCAGCTTTATCTGGAAAAGAAAAGAATCAACAACACTATGTCAGAAGACTTGGTGGGGGCATTTAATCATCTAAAAAAGCTGTCTGATACGGGGGATATTTTAGGAGTAAAAGGCACTATCAAAAGAACAGAAAAAGGAGAACTTTCTGTATATGTCAGCGAGTTTCAAATTCTGACTAAATCTTTGTTACCCCTTCCTGATAAATGGCACGGTTTAACGGATACAGAGAAGCGTTATCGTCAGCGTTATGTAGATCTGATTGTTAACCCCCAGGTAAGACAAACTTTCCGCATTCGAGCCAAGATTACCGCTGCAATTCGTCGTTATTTAGAAACTAAAGAATTTTTAGAAATTGAAACCCCAGTTTTACAAAGCGAAGCAGGTGGTGCAGAAGCGCGTCCTTTTATCACTTATCACAATACTTTGGAGATGAACTTATATCTCCGCATCGCTACAGAATTGCACCTCAAAAGGCTAATTGTGGGTGGCTTTGAGCGCGTATTTGAAATGGGCAGAATCTTTCGTAATGAGGGTGTGTCTACCCGTCATAATCCTGAATTTACTTCTATTGAGGTATATCAGGCTTACGCTGATTATTATGACATGATGGCGTTAACGGAAAATATGATTAGTGATGTGGCGCAAGAAGTTCTCGGCACAACTAAAGTTATCTATCAAGGTCAAGATATAGACTTAACTCCTCCTTGGCGCAGAGTAACTATGCACGAGGTTGTTGAAGATGCTACTGGAGTAGATTTTGCTCAATTTACTGACTTTGACTCAGCTAAAACCGCAGCCAAAGACGCAGGAATTGAAGTACCCGCAGGCTGTCAAACTATCGGCAAGTTGCTCAACGAAGCCTTTGAACAAAAAGTAGAAACCACTTTGATTCAGCCTACTTTTGTCATCGATTATCCTGTAGAAATATCTCCTCTAGCCAAACCTCACCGCGATAAGTCAGGGCTGGTAGAAAGGTTTGAACTGTTTATGGTGGGCAGAGAAACCGCTAATAGCTTCTCGGAGTTAACCGATCCTTTGGATCAAAGAGCGAGACTAGAAGCTCAAGCAGCCAAAAAAGCAGCAGGGGATTTAGAAGCAAATGATATCGATGAGGACTTTTTAGCAGCACTAGAATATGGAATGCCTCCTACTGCTGGTTTAGGCATTGGTATAGATCGCTTAGTGATGCTGCTTACCGATTCTCCCAGTATTCGAGATGTGATTGCCTTTCCGCTGCTGAAAAATCAAAGTACGGCGGTTAAAGACTTTGATTACGATACAGATAAGCAAACTCTCCGCATTACCTTTGGTAATGGAAGCGTTTACAAGTATTCTGATGTTCCTGAGTCAATTTATAAGGAGCTAAAAGAAACTAGCTCTGTTGGTCAATACTTTAATTCTCAAATTCGAGATAAGTTTGGCTTTGATCGCGAGGTTTAATTGTAGTCAAGATTAAATTTTATGTAGCTGAGATGGCTAAAAAGACTAAGCCTGAATATTAAGATGCAGAATATAAGAACCCAACTGAACTTTTGCTGACCATATTTCGTATTCAATGCGTAAATTTTTAGGAAAAGAATCACTATCTACTTTCAAGTAACGTGTAAAATTGCGAAAACGCAAGGATTGACTTGGTTGCTTAGGATCGGTATTCAAACAGTATCGGCTCACTCCATACACTCCTTTTTCCCAAAAGTGTCGATAGCTCAACTTTCCTCTACTCTGCATTGTCATCACTACTCGATCGGGAGATATTTCTAGCCAAAACAATCCTTGATCGGATTTACTTTGATGATTAACAAAAGGCGAGGTAGAATGAGGCAGTTTTTGCTGGTTTAATAATAAATGAAATCTTTCTCGGTCTTTTTGATATAACGATGCAGTTGCTTCAATTACATTCCAGATTGGTAAATCTGTTGAAATTAGGGAAAGAGAAACAGTTTGGTAGCGATTAACTTGCATGAGGAGAATATTTAGTAGCTAAAGCTCACTTTCTTTCTAGGATATACTTAACCTTAAGCAAATCGGTAGACTCCAAATCAGTTTGCTTAGAAAACTTGCTAATTGTAGGAGTTTTCGTTATTATGGCTAATGGTTACTAAAGCAATCCTCAGTAGCTCAGTGGCAGAGCGGTCGACTGTTAATCGATTGGTCGTAGGTTCAAATCCTACCTGGGGAGTATACATAATACAATTGTTGTACATTAACACTTTATTTGTCATCGGTAACAAATTAATGTCGTCTTAACAAGATAATATAATTGTCACTTAACAATTTGTTTGACATTTATTTGTTTGTTGCCTACGACTAATCGATTCTTTCGATTTTCATTCATTCTTAGATTAATGAAAAGCCCCTCTTGCTCGAAGATTATTCGGCAACCACTACTATAGTATACCCATACCCTTATTGCTGGGAGCGCACCTTATTTCTACTAATTTTTCAATTAGTAGCAGCATCAGGGCGAGTAGTTACCAGGGTCAGAAAGCAGGATTACCAAGAGATAATCAAACTAACCCACATTTTTCGCAGCACAGAGGTTTTTGACATGAACTACGGCGCGATTTTTTTTAGGAAAAATTAAAACCCAGAAATGTTAAGCGAATCAATCTTCTTGGGCTGGCGTTAACACCTTTTAATCCAACCAATGACGAACATATTGTTTAAACTTGGGAGAAATTTCTGTCCCAGAAACGATACCAGTACTTTCAATCCATTCACCTGAAACCTTTTTAAAGATTGAGCTTCAAGATTTTGGCGAACCTACTAGAGATTTCGCCCACGCTTAGGTTCGCCAAAATAAGAAAAAATGAGGATGGATTCCTCCTTGCTCGGAGGTGATTCGGTAGCCACTACAGTAGTAAACCCGCGCCCTTTTTGCTGGGAGTGCGCCTTATTCCTGTCAAAGACAGCAGCATCAGGGTGAGCAGCCACTAGGGTCAGAAAGCAAGATTACCTTTCGGTAATCAAACTAACCCGCATTTTTCACAGTACAGAGGTAAAAACATGAACTGCGGCACTGTTGAAGATTATTAAATTGTCGAGGTACAGCATAAATAAAATACTATGTTTCCTTCAAATCGCTATATCTTGCGCTTTTTCTTTATGACTTCCGCGAACAGGCTGTTTGACTTCTACGATCGCAATACCTAATTTACTGGCTTGAGTAGTAATGTTTTCAATTAATCTACCATAACTCCAATTGTGGATGTTTATGCGGTATTGTTTGGCATATTTTTTTTGACCTTCTTCATAACCAGGAATTTTAGCTTCTGCTCTAGCCTTAACTTCACTTTGCACGACTTCTCTTATGTCTTCAATTTTAGGAACTGCGATCGCACTTACTTGATATTGTTTGGCTAATTGCACAATAGCTTTGGCAATCAATCGGTCTACGTATTCTCCTAAATTGGATTCTCCCTTTTGACTATCGGCAGAACGTTTTTGGGCTTTGTGTCGCAGATGGGATAAAGTTTGCTTCTGTTGTCTTTGGCGATTAAGAAGTCTGTAGTTTTTACCCAGTAGTTGCTTGATGCTGCGAACAATTATCTTTTTTCCCGCATTGCTATCAACAATAGCGACTGTGGCTTGTTTGTCTAGTCCTATTGTCACACTTAAAGTTATATTTTCCTTGCTTTGATAGACTGTTCGAGAAGGACGGGAGAAAGAGTTGTGTAGTTTGACTAATGTAGCTTGCTTTCGAGCAACAAAGGCTTGCTGATTCGCAGTTAACTCGCCTTTCTCCTTCATATTATCAATAGTCTTCAGCAGTTTAGCCTCTTTTTCTTGACTGGCTACTTGTGTTCCTTCTACTGACCAAAATCTTGTGTCTACAGTGCAATATAAAACTAAGCGGTTATCGCTCCAAGATTTACCTGTGTTTTTTTTCTTACCCTCTTTCCATGCTAGTTTCGCCGAACGAAGAGTAAATAAACCACTAGAATGTTTATGCTTACCTTCCTTCTTAGTTTCTTGGTCTTCTAAAAAGCGTTGAAACCAATGAAGTTGTCGGCGATCGCAATATATTTGAAAAATATGCTGACTTAACCCTCTTCTGTCAGTTTCCGAGATTCAAGAGTAGCAGAAACCGAATTTATCGATCAGGAACAGAGAAATAAAATTGATTCATTACGGCAATTAGCTTGTGAAAACCAAGTAATCAAGAACGATTAAAAAAAATCTCTAGCCAAGGAGTAATCATCCAGAATAGAATTAATGGTTGAATGATTAAACGAAAGTTGTTTAAAGTAGTCTTCCATCCTTGCTTGTCAGACCATTGCGGATGAAAAGTAAAATCAACAACAGACTCAAAAACCTGATTCAAGTTACACAAAACTGTGGAGGAAGAACTAACCATCCAATAAGCCGAAAAAATAATTTCCCACCACTTGTTAATTTCTTGAAAGTCTGTGAATCTATAATTAGTCCATCCTAGTTCTTGTTTAGATTGTCTAAATCCGTATTCTACCCACGTTCTTGATCGATATAGATTGCCTAAAGTACTCTTCATTCTGCTTCGGCTTGACTGAATATTCCTCATCACAAAAGAAGTAGAATTTTCGGGCATAGTTTCAGGAGCGGTAGTTATTTCCCAATAAGTTCTTTTATTTCGCTTGCCCTAAATTATTTCTCTGATATATCTAATTTCTGATGTCTTGGTGCGCGTTCCCTTGCGCCTTACGTCGGCGCGGGGTCGCACCGCTTTTTGGTTGCTAAAAGTTCTCTTGAATTTACAGTGCTTGTTAGCTCTAACCTTCTGTTGGGCGGACAGCCAGACACCATGATTACTTCTAATTGCTAAAACCCAAGCTAGATTGTGTTGGTCTAATGTTCTGATAAATGAACCAGCTTCTCCATACAAACTATCAGCTAATACTAAATTAAAGTGACTTCCTTTTAATTGGTGAGATAATTCCAGTCACGTAAATATTTAAAACATTCATAACTTCTTACATCGGAAAATAAGTCATTATAAGCCCAGCAATATTGATCGATGAGCGCAACTGTCGGTTGAGCCTCTGGTTTTAAATGTTTGAGGCGAGGAAATGCTCCCGTCTAGGGAGCTTATTCCACTCGCCTGTTGAGAATTTGTAATTCTACATCCGTTACCCTCTCTACCTCACAGCTACCAAGAACTTTTTCTATTGTAGTTCAATTTTCGGAAACTGACAGAAGAGGGATAACTGGTGATCGTTTGGGCAAAGCTAGCGAAGCAATCCTCAAGGACAACTACAATAGCATCCTCGCAGCAGAAAATACTATTGATGCTCTTGAGCGACAAGACAGTGCAATTTTGCTATTTCTTTTAGAAAATAAAGAACAAGGTAGTCAGCAGTTTCAGCAAAATCAAATTGAATTTTTGAAGTGGTTGGGACGAGCAGAAGGTAATATTACTGTTCCAGGAGAAGCAGAAATTGTTGCCAGTATCGAAGATGCTTATCAAGATTACCTGACGGCTTTCTTTAGACTACAGCAGCAAAATAACCCAACTACCGAAGATTACTATGAAACAATCGTACCTATCATTGAACAAATACGCGATCGCTGTATTAAACTGCGAAATGTAAACCAACAAGCAATGGAAGCAGCTTCAAAAAAAGCGCAACAAATATCAAGCCAGGCAATTTGGTCGATGGCAATTGCAGGAGCTGCCGCAGCAGGTATTGGTATCGGCTTTAGTTTATTGTTGACCCGTCGTATTGTTCAACCTTTAACAGAAATGACTACCGCGACGGAAAAAATTGCCAGGGGTGAATATGATATTGCCCTTAAAGTTAAATCAAAAGATGAATTAGGGATGCTGGCACGAGAAATAACTACCATGAGTCAAAAACTCAAAGCATTCCGCGATCTCAACGTGGGTAAAGTAATTGTCGAAAAGCAGCGTAGCGAGGCAATTGTGCAAAGTATTGCTGACGGGATAATTGTGGTAGATAGCAAACTAAAAATCATTGCCATCAACCCTATAGCCGCCAATATTGCCAGCGTTAAGTCGATGCTGGCAACAAATAATCATTTTCTGGACGTATTTAGTGATCGCAACCTTTATCAATATCTGAGGCATACAGCGGAAACGGGCAAATCTCCCCAGCTAGAGGACGATATTTTAACCGTTAAGCGAGGAGAACATAGTTTTTACTATAAATTTGCTATAACCCCTGTAGTCACAGAAGCAGGAGAAGTTGTCGGCGCAATCTTATTATTGCAGGATATGACTAAGCTCAAAGAAATTAGATAATCTCAAGAGCGAATTTGTGGCTACGGCTTCGCACGAGTTACGCACTCCTTTAACGGGAATGGCAATGAGCCTTAATTTGCTGACAGAAACCACCGAAGATAAGCTGTCTGAGTCGGAATCTGAATTGTTGAATACAGCAGTTGAAGATATAGAAAGGTTAAGGGGTTTAGTTAACGATCTGCTCGATTTATCTAAAATTGAGTCGGGTAAAATTGACCTTGATTTTGTCGATATCGAAGTCAACTTCTTATTAAATAAAGCGATTTCCGCTTTGAATATCCAGGCAAAACAAAATGAGGTTACTTTAGTTAAACAATCTCTATCTGAGAATATAAAAACTAAGGTAGATGCTAATAAAATAATTTGGGTATTAACTAATCTCATAGCTAACGCCTTACGCTATAGCGATCCTGGAGGAGAAATTAAAATTGGTGCAACATTAAGAAATAGCTGGATCGAAATACATGTTAGCGATCGCGTCTGGGGTACTTAATTACTGTTAACTTTAATTATCTCTCCAAGCACAAAAGTTTAGGCTTCAAGTACTTTGGGTGTTAATAGCAACAAATAATCATCAACTCGGTCGTATAGCGGTTCTTAAATTGCTCGGATATAGTAGCAGGAATAGGCAAACCAATTGCGAATGTTATTGAGAGATAATTGAACTAGAATTTTTAGTCAATAGTCTGAGTTAGATGTAACTAATGCTATGTAAAGGCGTATTAGAGCATAAACATCCAAACAATTGCGATCGCCATAGAGAGAAAAATAAAAAGATGGAATTTCAAGATATCATTGTCTTGCAATCCCCAAGTCCCATAGTCTCCAAGTCCCCAAGTCTTTTAATCGTGGATTCAGCACGGGGCTTTAAACCCATTTATTAAAAGGTAATGCGATCGCTATCAAGACAAGTTAAGCAGAAGCAAGAAATATACGAGGTTAAGGAAAAGGTTGTAAGATAAAAGCAAGATTAAATCAACTCGTACGATTTTGAACGATGAACAGTGCTGTTACGGGTACGGGTGACATCATCAAAAGTAGTAATAGACAACTTTTAAGTCTCCTTTGGATATTTAATTTGAGAAATTCGGATTCAAAAAAGCTCGACGTGTTATTTATGTTAGAGAGAAATATTTGATTATTGAAGTAATTGCATGAGTAAACTAACTGATATTTTGATGGGTATAGGTATAGGTACAGCGGGCGTAATCGCTGTCACCCAATCATTAGATTATTTAAACGACCGCAATCCCAAAATTTATACCGATTTAAATTCTCAGCAAGCAGATTATCTGCCTGATTCAACTAAAATATATCTCAAAAACAATCAAGCTTCCACTTTTAATCGAGCAATTAACAAAGCTCAAGAAATTCAATCAGATTCTCCTTTTTTCCAACAGGCGCAAACTGACATTACTCGTTGGAGTGAAGTGATTTTGGATATTGCTTATGGAAGAGCTGATGAAGGAGATTTGACAGGTGCGATCGCTGCTGCTAAACTTGCGCCTCAAGATGATTCTCCGACTAAATTGATTGCTCAAAAGGCAACTGAAGCAGTTCAAATATGGCAATCAAGAGCGCGAAAACAGAATCTATACCAAAATTATTTGGCTCAAGCAAAAACAACTATCAAACCTGGGCAAGCTTCATCCTACAATAAAGCGATTGGTATATTACAGAAAATAAGCCCAGAGGTTAAGGAATATTCAGAAGCTCAAGATCTTATTGCGCAATGGAACGAGCAAATATATCTTATTGCTAATCGTCGAGCTGCTAGCGGAAATTTGAAACAGGCAGCAGCAGCAGCAGCCTTACTATCAAGAAATTCTCCTTATTATCAAGAGGCAAAAAATTTGCAAACGAGTATGAAACTGCCTTAATAGGTTATTTTGATTCACATGAGCCGCCAATTATACTTTGATACACCTTTGTGCCACACTACTTTTGCGCTACAAAGATCCGATTCACTTAAATGTATAGCGGACATTTTGTAGGTTAAGGAATAAAGGTAGGGGGTCTTGTTTATAAATTACTTAGAGACAATCAAAATATAAATCCATAAAATAACTAATATAGGCTAAAGCAATTTTTAGCTAACTAAAATCAATAATTGTTGGTCAGCTGGATCTAAATATAATTGATTATAAAAATATGGACATAATAGAGACTATTGCTCAAATAAAGTCTCAGCTAGAGCAGATAGAGCTACAAGAAAAAGCTAATCAGCAAGAACAAGCAAAGGTTAATCAACGTATAGTCGAGTTGGAAACAAAGCTACAGGAAAAACAACAGCTTCGTAATCAGCTCGATCAACAGGCTTTGAGGCTGTATACTCAAGCTGAGGAATTAAGACCCAAACTAAGTAAATTAGAGCGTATTGCTAATTTATCCCAAGAGTTTTTAGAACTACACGCTGAATGTCAGGATAATCAAGATTTATTAAATACTTTATATTATTCTGTTTCTAATATCTCAGTTGATGACAATCACAAAACGGCTCTTAATCAACCTATCATCAATTTAGATACATATGCGGTTGTTTCAGAAACTTCAGAAATTCCCGAAACTAATCCCAACTACGCCAATTACTCAATTTCCATTGATGAAATTAGGCAAGCATTACCTCATGCAGAAAAGATATATCAGCAGCTAGTAGCTCGTAACTTAGAAGAATATAAAACCTATCAAAATTATATTGTCGATGGTTTAGATTTAATTTGGTATGCAGTAGCTTTTGCGCTTTTTGGACGTTCTTCGTATCTTAAAATGAGCTTTAAATATCATCCAGATTTGGATGGCTCAGAAAAAGCGATGCAGCTAATCAATACGGCTTGGGCTATTTCCCAAAATTTTATGGAGGACTCTAGAGCAAATAGGACTGTTAAAAGCCCATAAAATTACTAATTACAGCAATACGAGGCTGTGTTAGGACACTCCCTGCGGTGGTTACACCTTGGCTACTTACGAGCAATTAAATTTTCTGTCTTAACCGATTAACGTACTGCGATACTTAAACAAAACGGGGTAGGATAAATGAGCATAAGGTACGCTTAAATTTGATGACTACCTGAATATTTAAGTTGCAAAAGCCTTTGCTTACGTAGTTTCCCTAACTAGATTGAGAAGTGTATGCCTTGTGAGATCCAAACTTTACCAGATGAGGTGATCGATCTCATCGCTGCAGGAGAGGTCATTGATTCTTTGGCAGCGGTGGTAAGAGAATTGGTAGAAAATTCCCTTGATGCAGGGGCAAATAGAATTACTATTTCTCTACATCCTGAACTATGGCAAGTTCAGGTAATAGACAACGGCAAGGGAATGTCTTTAGATGATTTAAGAATCTGCGCTCAACCTCACAGCACTAGTAAAATTCGTAGTCGCAAAGATCTTTGGTACATTACTAGTTTGGGATTTAGGGGTGAAGCTCTCCATAGTATTGCTCAAGTAGCAGATTTAAACATTTGTAGCCGTACTAAGCATCAATTAGATCCTGTTGGCTGGAAGGTTAATTATTCTGAGGGTAAATCTCAGCCTGAGTCGGCAGTAGCGATCGCCACAGGCACGATTATTACCGTCTCTAACTTGTTTGCCAAGATTCCTGTACGTCGTCGAGGTTTGCCCGCCATAAATCAGCAGTTAAAGGCAGTTCAAAAACTAATTCAGCAAATTGCCCTGTGTCATCCACAAATTACTTGGCAAATTAAACAAAATAATAGTCCTTGGTTTTATGTCAGCCCTGGTGCAACCGCCAAAGATGTTTTACCGCAATTTCTTAGAAGAGTTAGCGGTAGTGATTTACACCATCTAAAAATAGAAATTCCTACTCCTCTTAAAGATAATTCAGCCTCGCCTAAAATCAACCAGCAGCAGTCCAATTCCCAGATTGAATTAGTCATGGGTTTACCAGATCGCTGCCATCGTCATAAAGCAGACTGGGTAAAAGTTTCAGTCAATAATCGTTATGTGCGATCGCCTGAACTAGAACAGACTATTTTAAACAGCATGGCGAAAACTCTGCCACGCGATCGCTTTCCTGTATGTTTATTACATCTTCATACCTGTCCTAGCCAAATTGATTGGAATCGTCACCCTGCCAAGACCGAAATTTATCTTCATTCTCTTCCTTATTGGCAGACAGAAATTAGCAAAGCAATTTCTCACGCCTTAAAGTTGAATATAGTTAATCTGCCTGCTGCGGTGGGCGATCGCCGAATCGGTAAAATGCTACGAGTAGCCGAAGCTTCAGGCAAATATCAAGTAGATCGCCATCTCACCGCCAAACTTGAAGCAGAAACACCTTCGCCTCAGCTTAATTCTCTGAAGCTAAAGGCAGTAGCTCAAGTTAACAAAACCTATATTGTAGCGGAACATTCTTCTGGTGTATGGCTAGTTGAACAGCATATTGCCCACGAAAGAGTACTATATGAGCAGCTACAGAGTTGCTGGGAATTAGTACCTTTAACAACTCCCATCACTTTAGAATATTTAAGACAATCTCAGCTTGAGCAATTACAGAAACTAAAAATTAACGTCGAACTTTTTGGCGAAAACATTTGGGCAATCCGCAATGCGCCCAAAATACTTGCTGATAGAAATGACTGTGCTGATGCTTTGATTGAGTTAAGCTGGGGAGGAGACTTGCGATCGGCTCAAGTAGCTAGTGCCTGTCGTAGCGCAATTCGTAACGGTACACCTTTAAGTATAAAAGAGATGCAAAACCTATTGGATTTATGGCAAACTACTCGCAATCCTCGCACCTGCCCTCACGGTAGACCAATTTATCTTTCCCTCGAAGAATCTAGCCTCTCGCGCTTTTTTCGTCGCCACTGGGTAATTGGCAAAAGTCATGGCATTTAATTTAGTTAACGCTATATATTAATGCCAATAATATTCACTTCTTCGAGGATGTTATTCTCTAGATCTGTCGTTTCTATAGTATCTATCTTCTTCTCTACTAGGTCGATCTTGATCGTAATAAATATCATTTACATTTTCGCGATCTCTTCCATATTCTATTTCTCTTCGACGCTGTTCGGCCTCTTGGTAATCTCTGCTGCCTCTACCATCTCTATATTCAAATTCATCTTTTCCCAAATCCCGATCTGTTTCTTGTCTGTACTTTGATTCGTTGGGTTTGCCTTTAGCCAAATAGCCTCTCTCATCTAAGGTAATGTTTTGCTGAATAGGATTTAATTCAATTAAGTTTTTACCCTGACAAATATTAAGCGACAAAGCCAATGAACCAGCACAAATTATTTCTAACATAAGATTTTTTTGTTTAAGATATACAGAAAACAGACATTTTAATTAATGTCTATAAAATTTTGTCTAAGAAGAATAGCAATTGCATCGAGCTTAATCTAAACAATATTAATATCTTCAAAAGGAATAAAATCAACGTTCCCTTCAATAACGGCAAACGTTTCGCCATCAAATGATACTTCTCCCGAACCTTGATTGTAGCTAAAGCGATCTATCTCATCGGTATCTATACCAAATCCTTCGGCAACTACTTCAATCTTGTCATCTTCTTGAAAAAAGAAGTCTTGAATAGTGTCAACTCCTGTACCTAAAATAGTGGCAAAGACAAAGGTATCTGCCCCCAAACCTCCATTAAGAAGATCATCTCCTGCCTCTCCCTCCAGGATATCGTCACCGTCGCCACCGACCAAAATATCGTTACCCGAACTTCCTAATAAAGTATCATTATCAGCTTCCCCAAAAAGTTCGTCGTCTCCATCTCCACCATCTAAGGTATCGTCTCCATCGAAGCCAAAGAGAATATCTCGATCTAATTCTCCAGAAAGTAAATCATCACCTTCTCCACCTGAGAGAGTATCTAGACCATTGTAGCCAAGTAAGGTGTCGTCACCATCTTCTCCTGCCACGTAATCATCACCTTCTCCACCATTAATATTATCGTTTCCATCAAAGCCAAGGAGAGTATCATTACCTAGGTAACCATCAATAGTATCGTCTCCCTCACGACCATCCATTTCATCATTTTCGGCACTTAAAGGAAAAATGACTCGGAAATCATCGCTTTGTGAAGTACCAATAAAATTAGCCATATTGATTGTTTTCTCGCCTGCATTGATGTAAAAACTTTACCTGGAAATATTTATCAATTGATAAATACTTGCACAATTAAAAAGGTAAAGAATTAAGATAAAAAAGTTGATAAAGCAATTAAATATTATTTAGTTTTTGAAAGTGTCGCTCGGTTTGTCGCGATCGCCGAAGCTGCGCCAGTCTGGTGCGATCGCACACATCATCTATTTGCTGCGCTAATTTCATAATATCAAAAGGTTTGATAATCACTTCTATATCTTCAGTGATTTGTGATTTAACTATTTCTCGCATTTGAATCATAGCCGTGACAAAAATGATGGGAATAGAACAGGTAGCAGCATTAGACTTAAGTAAACTATAAATATCTAATCCGTTGAGCATGGGCATGACTAAATCGAGCAAAATTACGCTTGGCTGCTGTAATTGGGCTTGAGCGATCCCTTGTCTTCCTTCTGAAATCGTCAGAATATTCCAATTGGTGTCGTATTCTAGAACAAATTTTACTAGAGTATTAAAATCAATGTCATCGTCAATTATCAAAACAGTCGTGGAATTATCATTGTTCAGCATCCTGACTAATAATTTAATAGGTTTAAACAGCTAAACCTAATGTTCCATAGTTTTAACGCAGTGTCTGACTCTTCGCGGACATAGGTGATGACTAAATTTATTAAAACTCCAGTTTTTTGTCTTAAAAAAATAGCAGTTTCAAAAACCATATAAAATTTCGTTTGGGCTGAATTGATTGTTGAATATACTTTTCAGTTTTTTGAAACTATAATTTTATTAAAATAGAAAGTTGAAAAAGCACATTAAAAATATCAAAGTCTGGTTTTTAAGATGTTAATAAGACTTGTGTCTTTCTAATATAAATTATAGATTGACTCGTTAAAATGAAACTGTTGATGTATAGTTGCCGAACTCATCAATTTACTTAAAAACTATTTAAATTTAAATCGTTCTGCTTTTATTTGGGAAATATTTTAATTAACATTTTGTTAATAACTCTACCTTTTTTTGTCCAGCTTTATTTATTTTTGAAATTTAAAATCATCACTTTAGCTAATAAATTAAAAAGCATAGTCATAAGTTTAAAAACTGTATATTTTAGTAGTATTACTAAGTTATTAACATGAGACGTAAAATAATTCAGCCCAGCAAAATTTTCAACCCAATTGGGAAAAATAACCTTATATGTTGATCGCAAAAAAAACAGCTTTAATTTACTGTGAAAATCAATTTGGCTTAATGGACGGCAAAACCGCAGCAGGTTTAGTTCGACACTCGGAAACTTATAAAATAGTAGGTGTGGTCGATAGTTCCTTAGCAGGCAAGGATGCAGGAGAAGAATTAGATAATCAGAAAAACTATATTCCCATTTTTGCCAATTTACAGTCAGCTTTAGATAACCTCCTAGACATTCCCGATTGCTACATTTATGGCAAAGCTCCTTTAGACGCAACCATATCTATAGCCGAAAGAGCTTTGATCTTAGAAGCCATGAGCAAAGGGATGGATATAATCAACGGTCTACATGAATTTTTTTCTGAAGATCCTGAATTCATCGAGATGGCTATTCGCTGTGGAGTTAAAATTCAAGACATTAGAAAACCGCCAAAATTAAAAGATCTTCATGTTTTTACTGGTCAAATATCCCAGGTAAATGTTCCTGTAATTGCTATTTTAGGTACCGACTGCGCCTGTGGAAAAATGACTACTGCCGTGGAATTAAATAAAGCCCTAAATAATCAAGGAATCAACTCAGTGCTTGTTGCTACAGGTCAAACTGGCTTAATGCAAGGGGTAAAATATGGTGTATCTATTGATGCTCTGGTTTCTCAGTTTGTGATTGGCGAAATAGAAAATGCTGTTGTTCAAGCCTTTAAACAAGAAAGTCCCGATATTATTCTGGTAGAAGGACAAAGTGCCGTTTCTCACCCCGCTTTTATGAGTTCTGTAGGCATTCTAAAAGGGTGTATGCCCGATGGAGTGATATTACAGCATCCTCCTGGCAGAAAATATCGCTGTGATTTCCCTCTTCTATCAATGCCGAATGTTGTCAGCGAAATTAAGTTAATTAAAGCAATTGCTCAAACTCAGGTAATTGCGATCGCCTTAAGCCACGAAAATTTGACCCAAACAGAAATTCAGCAAACTATCAAAAGCTATGAAGACCGCCTACTCTTACCAACTACTGATGTTTTAACCTATGGCTGTTCAAAATTAATAAATGCTTTGACTAATTTTTTCCCGACTCTCAAGCGGCAAAATAAACAAAATTCTCGAATAATTCCTTTAATTACAACAGGGTAAATGCTAAACGTTGCTATAAAACCTACGAAAGCGTTTATGCCCAGAATAGAGATTATTTTATCTCAGATACAGCATAATACTCGGACGTTATGCGAACTTTACGGACGACAAGGTATTTCTTTAATGGGAGTTTCCAAGGCGGTATTAGGAGAACCTTTAATTGCCCAGGCAATGATTCAGGGGGGTGTCAAGTTTATTGCCGACTCTCGTTTAGAAAATATTCAAAGGATGAGAAATGCGAGAATATCGGCTCAGTTTGTCTTACTCCGCACTGCCTTAAGTCAAGCAGAATCAATTATTGAAGATGTAGATATTAGCTTTAATACAGAAATTGACACCCTCGAAAAGCTTAACTATTACGCATCTTTGCAGAATAAAATCCATCAAATAATTTTAATGGTGGAAATGGGTGACTTGCGAGAAGGAATACTGCCCCAGGATATGTTCCCTTTTGTTAACCAAGTTCTCGACTTGCCTTATCTCAAAATTATAGGAATAGCCTGTAACCTAGCTTGTTACGGAGGTATTAAACCTGACCATCAAAAGATGTTGCAAATGTCAGAATTAACCGATGCAATAGAAAAAAAATTTCAAATAAAGTTATCCCTAATTTCTGGGGGAAATTCAGCCAACTATGAATGGTACAAATCGACAAATAACGTCGGCAGAATTAACAATCTGCGTGTGGGAGAATCAATTCTTTTGGGCTGTGGAACTGTTAACCGCCAAACTATTCCCAAATTACATACTCATGCTTTTAAACTGATTGGGGAAGTTATTGAATCAAAAATAAAGCCTTCAATTCCCTCTGGGGAAGTTTGTCAGGATGCTTTTGGTAATATTCCCGTGTTTCACGATCGCGGTATGCACCAAAGAGCAATAATTGCTTTAGGAAAGCAGGACACTTCGATATCTGGTTTAAGTCCAGATCGAGATCTCGAAATATTGGGAGCAAGCAGCGATCATCTGGTTCTCGACTGCAAAAACTCGGCTTTAAAAGTTGGAGTAGGAGTAAATTTCAACCTAGATTATGGCAGTCTTTTGACGGCGATGACTTCACCTTTTATCAAAAAACAGTTTATTCAGTAAAATTAGAGCCACAACAAAAATGACTAAAAAATACGTAAATCCTGCACTTCAACAAGAACCAATAGGCGAACCCGCTGCGATTATTGCCCCCAGAGAAAATGAATCTCTGTTTAGATGGATTAAAAGCACTGGTCGATTTATGCCTAGTCAATCAGATAGATTTAATGACGATCGGGTCAAAGATGAACTTGAAGCTATTCTCGACGAGGATGAAGAAACCGATCTAGAAGAATAAACTTAAACTTGTACAAAAATTATTGTAAGCTATTGTATATAATTTAGTGCCGTCCGCTGCTTGTAGTTAAATCGTTGCTTATGATCTATTACGTTATGTGCGATCGCCTAACTCAACGAAACCCAAACCTATGTTCTAGTTACTGTTTTTTTACAACATCGACCTTAATATAAATGGCAATTACTACAATTTACTAAAAATCTTACACAGCTTGAAAAATTTAGGTTTTTCAAGCTCGATTATGTATTAGGTACAAATGATATCGGTAGTTTTTCAATGAGTCAGAGATTACTCCGCCTAGCCCACACTCATGAACGTCTGGGAAAACCCCGCATAAAAGAAACTGTCTCGCAAAACGCACCTTAACTTCGCGCTGCTATGACCGTTAGTCAAATTTGAAAAGATAAAGATTATGAATAAGACTGTACGTTCTTTATTACTAAAGACACCTCAAGTTTATGATTTTGTACACAACATTAAGAACAATTATTTTTTAAGTTTTCATTTAAATAAAGTTCATGAGCCTGACTTTAATGCCTTTAAGTTAATTTGCGAAGATCGCCCTCAACTTTTCCTTGATATTGGCGCAAATGTTGGGATGTCTGCATTATCCTTTTTTACTTTAAAGCCAAATTCTCAGGTAATCTCCTTTGAACCAAATCCTATCACCTATCCTTATTTAGATCGGTTATCAAATAAGTTTGAAGATTTTAAATATATGAAATTTGGGTTAGGTGATGAACCTGGAATAATTGATTTTTATTATCCTATATACAATGGTAAAGAAATGACTGCTTTGGGTTCATATGACTACCAAAAAGCTCAAAGCTGGTTAAACAAAAATACTATCTACTTTTTTGATGCTGATAAATTAGAAATCGAAAAAATAACTGTTGATGTCAATACTCTTGATAGTTTTAAACTGCAACCAGAATTTATCAAAATAGATGTAGAGGGATTTGAATATCAGGTATTACTTGGTTCTGAGGAAACTATCAAAAATAATCGTCCTATTTTATTAATTGAAGGTGTAGCCAAAGAAGACAAAGTTCATAATTTATTGCAAAACTGGGAATATGACATTTATAAATTTTTTAATAATAAATTTTATTTAGATCAATTTGATTGTGATAACAATTTTTTTGTTCCCAGAGAAAAAACCGAAATAATTCAGCCTTACATAGCCAATTAAGAATCCTCTCAAAACAATGCTCAAACTTCGTTTATTGAAAAAAATACTTTTTTCAATCAGGAAAAGCTATAGTCGCACTTTATTAATTTTTGTGTAATCCTGGGATAAAAGGCTTAAATCTCGTGGATTTCAGCCCATAGACCAAAAATTAGTGTAAAGATACTAAATAAAACTGTGTCTTTCTTAGATAAAGGCGTTGTCATAGAGTATGATTCCGTTGCAGCTAACTTTAAAAAACTTTCTCAGTTACCAAGATGCTTCCTTAGATTTTAGAGGCTTACATACTGCCTGTATTTGTGGTGCAAATGGTGCAGGCAAATCATCACTTTTAGAAGCAATTACCTGGGTAATCTGGGGTAAAAGTCGTGCAGGAACAGAAGATGATGTGATATATAGCGGTGGTAATAATGTCCGCGTTGATTTTGATTTTAACTGCAATCAACAAACTTATCGGGTGATTAGATCTCGCACTAGAGGCAGAAGTAGTTCCTTAGAATTTCAGGTGGAAACACAAGCAGGTAATTTTCGTTCCCTGACGGCAAAAGGGTTGCGATCTACCCAAGAAGAAATTATTTCTTGTTTGAAGTTAGATTATGATACCTTTACTAACTCTGCATACTTGCGTCAGGGAAGAGCCGATGAATTTATGTTGCGTCGTCCGAATGAGCGTAAACAGATATTGGCAGATTTGTTAAAGCTAGACCGCTATGAAGATTTGGCAATCAAAGCTAAAGACACGGCAAAAGAATATAAGGGCAAGATAGAACAGCTAAAGCAAAGTCTAGAGCCGATAGTGGAAGAATTATCTCAAAGAAAAGAAATTAGCCATGATTTAGCTCAGTTAAAGCAAGAATTGACTCAATTACAGGCTATCCAAGATGGCGATCGCACTAAGCTTGAGCAACTCAAAGCAATTGAATATCAGCGACTCAATTGGGAAAAACAGTTAACCTTTCAACAAGCTCAGTATCAAAATTTGACCCAAGATTGCGATCGCGCTACTAAAGATATTAACGCGCTGCAAGGACAACTGACATCTTTAGATAATTTAATCAAACTAGAAACAGAAATTAGTGCAGGCTATAATCAGCTACTAAGCTGGCAAAATCAAGAAAAAGAATTGTCGAGCAAGTTTGCAATTCACCAAGAAACCCAACAGCAAAAGCAGCAGCTAGAAAAGCAGTTGGAAATGCAAAAAAACAAGTTAAATCTGCAAATCAATCAGATTCAAACTCGCATCGAAAGTATCAAACAACAAGAACAAGAAATTACTAAAGTTCTCTCCAAAACCCAAGATGTAGAATCGGCATTAGTTAAGCTAGAAGCCAGCCGTAAACAGTTATCAGAATTAGACCGAGTTCAACAGTATATTTCTCCTTTAATTAGGCAAAAAAACGATTTACAGACACAAATAAACCGCGAGGAAGCAAAACTCTCAGCAAAGCTAGAACAAATCCAGTACTCTACCAAAAAGCTGGCATTAGATATTGAACAGGTGCCTGAAAAACGTCATCAATTATTAACCGTTGATGCCCAAATTGAGGAATTAAATAAAAAACGAATCTATCAAAATAGAGTCAAAGAAAAAGGCACAGAAAGAAGGGATTTTCAGACTAAATTACAGGAAAATCAACGTATCTATGAAAAA
Organism: Waterburya sp.; assembly: GCA_965218645.1. Lineage (GTDB taxonomy): Bacteria > Cyanobacteriota > Cyanobacteriia > Cyanobacteriales > Xenococcaceae > Waterburya. The sequence continues at coordinate 4,406,294 of OZ244627.1, forward strand.
CAGCTACATCAGCTTCAGCAAAAAATCCAGATGCTGGCTAACCCTGATGCTACCTGTCCTTTATGCGATCGCGAATTAGATGAACATCATCTACATCAAGTAGTAGGAAAAACTCAAAAGCAACAGCAGGAGATCGAAGAACAAATCTGGGTAATTAGAGAACAGCTATCTACTTGCGATCGTGAAATACAGCTATTAATTCAAGAATATCATGAGATAGATCGCCAGATTTCTCCCTATGATTCTCTACAACAGCAATATGGACAGCTAGAAGCGCAATTGGAAGCAACAGAGGCTATTTATGAACAATTACAGACTATTCAAGAAGAACAGCAAAATCTGGAAACATCTCTCAAAAATGGTCAGTATGCGGTAGAGCTACAGACGGAAATTCAGCAGGTAACTCAAGAATTACAGACTCTCAGTTACGATGAAAAAACCCATGCTCTGATACGGGGAGAAGTAAGAGACTTGCGTTGGGCAGAAATTAAACAGGCAAAAATTGAAGATGCAAAAAAACGCCAGGGAAAACTAGACGCACAAAAACCTCGGTTATTCCAAGAACTTAGCGATCTACAAACCAGGTTGGAAAAACTATACGTCAATTCCGATATCCAGCAGCAAATTAATTCCCTTGAGCAAAAGATCCAGGCATTAGGATACGATCGCACTATTCATCAAAACCTATTAACTTCCCTGCGACAGTCTCAATCTTGGCAGCTAAAACACCAAGAATTACTTAAGGCGCAGCAGGATTATCCTCAATTCCAAGCCAAGCTAACTGAACTAGAACAGCTATTACGACAAAGGCTAGAGAGTAAGCAAAGTAGCCAATCACAACTAGAATATCATCTGGCTCAAAAAGAAAATATTGCCGATAAGCGTCAAGAAATACAGGTTTTAGATCTACAAATTTATCAACGCCGTCAACAGCTAGATGAACTAATTACTCGTAGCGGTAGACTCCAACAATCTTTAACCCAGTTAGACAATTTACAAGTCCAACATCAAGATGCAGAAAAACAACTCAAAGAAAACGAAAAACAATATCGCATCTATCAAGAATTGACTCAAGCCTTTGGTAAAAACGGAATTCAGGCTTTAACCATTGAAAACATCTTGCCCCAGCTAGAAGCCGAAGCCAACCAAATTTTAGCCAGATTAACGGGTAACCAATTTCATGTCCAGTTTCTCACTCAACGAGCTAGCAAAGGAACATCTAAGAAAAAAACCAAGCTGATTGATACCTTGGATATTTTGATTGCCGATGCCAGTGGCACTCGTGCCTATGAAACCTATTCTGGCGGGGAGGCATTTCGGATTAACTTTTCTATTCGCTTAGCCCTAGCCAAATTGCTGGCACAACGCTCAGGCACATCTCTACAAATGCTGATCGTCGATGAAGGCTTTGGGACACAGGATGCTGAAGGCTGTAGCCGACTAGTAGGGGCAATAAATGCGATCGCCTCAGATTTTGCCTGTATCCTAGCCGTAACTCATATGCCCCAGTTTAAAGAGGCATTTCAAACCAGAATTGAAGTCTACAAAGGAGATAGAGGTTCAACTTTGCAGGTATCAAACTAATTTTCTTTAGTTGTGAACTCTCTCTACTTTAAACAATTCCTTGAACTTTTACGGCGATCGCTTTTGGATCTTTTTCAAAAATAGGGAATCAATTAACTTTGAAACTCGTTGCTCGATCTCATCCCTAATGCGGTAAAAAGTCTCTATAGGTTGTCCATCAGGATCGTCCAAATCCCAGTCTTCAAATATTTCTTGGGTTACCCACTCAGAAGGTAAAATCGTACCACAGCCACACATGGAAATTACCGCATCATATTCCTTGGCATTAAAATTACTCAAAGCATTAGAAGTTTGATCGTTAATATCTATACCAACCTCGGACATAACTTTAATAGCAGTGGGATGAACACGGCTAGCTTCTAAACCCGAAGAAGTAACTTCTACTTTTCTCTTACCTAAAGTTTTGGCAAACCCTTCTGCCATTTGGGATCTACAGGAATTGCAACGACAAACAAACATTATTTTTTTCATTGATTTTAGTTGTTATTTATTAATAGCTTTTGCTTTTCTCTCGCTGTGGCGATCGCTAAGGTAATCAACCCGATCCCGCAATAAGAGAGTAAACTTATAGAGTTCTTCCATTACGTCTATTACGCGATCGCGATATGCCGAGTCTTTCATCGTTCCGTCTTCATTAAACTCTTGATAGGCTTTGGCGACTAAAGATTGATTGGGAATAGTAAACATCCGCATCCATCGCCCCAAAATTCTTAAAGTATTGACTGCATTAAAAGAATGTGAACCTCCGCTAACCTGCATCACAGCTAAAGTTTTTCCTTGAATTGGACGAATCGAACCGATATTTAAAGGTATCCAGTCTATCTGATTTTTCAAAATTCCTGTAATGTTGCCGTGCATTTCAGGAGAAGACCAAACTTGACCCTCGGATCACAAACTTAGCTCTCGCAATTCTTGAACTTTTGGATGAGTTTCTTCTACTTGCCCTCTTAAGGGAAGTTCACGGGGATCGTAAAATTTCACTTCTGCACCCATATCAGCAATAATCCTGGCTGCTTCCTCAGCTACTAAACGGCTATAGGAGCGTTCTCGTAGTGAGCTATATAAAAATAATATTCTCGGTGGATGATTAAAATCTGACATTTGCTTGCTACTTACAACATCTAGGATCTAACAAGGTTGCTTTTTCTGGCTGACGAGGAAACCAAAAAGCAGTTTTTTTGCAAAACTCAACCAGCATCAGCATCAAAGGAACTTCAATTAACACGCCCATAACGGTGGCTAAGGCTGCACCAGAATTTAAGCCAAATAAAATTATGGCAGTAGCGATCGCAACTTCAAAATGATTACTCGCACCAATTAAGGCAGCAGGGGCAGCATCTTCGTAAGTTAAGCCCAGCTTTAGGGCTGCCACATAGATAATAAAAAAGATAAAGGTAGTTTGTAAAAACAGAGGAATGGCAATCAACAGTATATGCAAAGGGTTATTGGAAATTAGCTCTCCTTTAAAAGCAAAAAGTAACACCAAAGTAATTAGCATAGCTGCGATCGCTACTGAGGCAAGATATTGTAAAAACTGCGTCTCAAACCACTGTCTGCCCTTGTATTTAAAAATAAGATAACGGCTTAAGATTTCTGCAATTAGAGGCAGTCCAACATAGATCAACACCGATAAAACAATTGTCTGCCAAGGAACAGTTAAATTATTTGCCGACAGCAGCCATTTACCCAAAGGTGCATATAGAAACAACATTGCCAAGGAGTTTACCGCCACCATTACCAGAGTATGCCCCTGATTGCTGTAGGAAAGATAGCCCCACATCAACACCATCGCCGTACAGGGAGCAATTCCCAGTAAAATTGCCCCCCCAATCTTGGTAGGGCTGTTTCATTCTCGAACAAAGTCATGTAGATTAAAGTAAATGCTTGATTTAGATGCAAAATGACTTCAAAAGATTTAGAGAAGAGTTTAATTGAATATCTAAAACAAATACCTGATGAACGAGAAGCAGGTGGTCGAAGGCATCCTCTGTGGCTCATCTTATTAATCATGATTTTGGGAATCATGAGCGGTTATTGGGGATACCGAGGTTTAGGCAGATTTATCGAACGGCATCGTCGTCAATTAATTGAAATTCTAAAGATTCGACAAGCAAGAGTGGGATCTTACTCGACCATCAGAAGAGTGATGATGAGCTTAGATTATGAGGCAGTAGCTCAGACCTTTAATGACTGGGCATCTCAATATACTTACAACAGTGATGGTCAATGGGTTGCCATCGATGGAAAAAGCCTGAAAAACACCGTTAATGACTGTTATGGTAAACAGCAAAATTTCGTGATGATGGTTTCGGCTTTCAGCCACTATCGAGGCGAAATTTTAGGGATAAAGATAATGGAAAATAAGAAACAAAGTGAGATTGTCGCCGTACAAGATTTATTGGAATTACTAGATTTAAAAGGAGTCGTCTTCACAATGGATGCCCTACACTGTCAAAAAAAACGGTATCAGCAATCATTAATAGTGGTAACAACTACTTAATTGTGGTCAAAAGAAATCAAAAAACACTATATCGGCAAATTGAATCTCAGGCAATGAGTACAAAGGCAGTTAGTTGCTTCGAGCAGACGGAAAAGACGAGAAATCGACTAACTCATCGAACTGTAGAAGTATTTTCTCCGCCGTCAAACCTCGATCCTCGATGGGTAGGAGTTCATAGCATTATTAAAATTTTCCGTTCGGGAACAAGAGGTAATCACGATTATGAATCGGACTCAGCTACTTATTACATTAGTTCTTTACCGCCGACTTCTTCTCTTATTCCTCAAGGTATTCGACGACATTGGACTATCGAGAATCGTTTGCATTGGGTTAAGGATGTCGTAACCAAAGAAGATACTAGTCCAGTACTCCAGGGGAAAGCATCGACTAATATTTCGTTGTTCAAAAGCTGGGTTCTCAATCTATTAAGAGTTCACGGTTTTGATTCTATGACTGAGGCGTTGGATTATATGAGCAATAATTTGCCATTGCTGCTTTCTTTTTGCCATTAATTCGTTTGATAGTTATCTTATTCGCGATCGCATCTCTTTTCTATAGAATGAAACAGCCCTACCGCAATATAGGAATCTGCCAAGGCTACTTCTACCCCCTAATAGTTTCTGTCGCGCTGAGTAAAGGGCGAAATAGCCAACCAAGGAAAAATTGGGCAAAAGCCACCATGGTAAAGGGCTTAACCAACCAATTAATTACTAAAGTCAAGATTACGGGTTTAGGAGTCTTAGCTGCCTGCACTGCTTAAGAAAAATCAATCTTGACCATGATCGGATATATCATGAAAAAGAGACATATGGCAATAGGTAGAGAAACGTTATAAACGCTCAGATTATCTAAAGTCTGGGCAATACTAGGAAATAGTTTTCCGAGAATAATCTTTCCCGTAATGCAGGCTGTCACCCATAGGGTTAGATACTTCTCAAAAAACCAAGCTGACTCCCTGCCTTTACGGCATTAGAGTTAATTGAAGAATTACTCATTAAAATAAAATCAATTTGATTGCAGAGTGGCTTACTGTAGTCAGCCAACACTTAAAAATTTTATAATCAACATATCAAAAAGTTGATATAACGATTAAGAAGAGGTTAACAGTTCTCTGCTATGGCGATCGCTCTTCACACTATGAAGCCACCTATCGTAAAATTAAGATCACTAAACCAGCATTTCCATCATGTTAATTACGGCAAATTTACCAATAAATCGCCATAAATTTAGCCAACAAGATCAGATACTAACTATTACTGGAGCAACTTGGTCAGATTACCAAAGATTTGAGTCTCAAGAATATCCAGGTTATCGAGTTTCTTTTTTCAACGGAGAAATAACGGTTGTGTCCCCAGGGCGAAATCATGAAAAAATTGCTGCGGTAATTGACCGATTAATTATTACTTACTTGACAACCTATAGGGGCGACACAAAAGGTTAAAAAGCAAGCTTGGAGGCTAATGGAGTAAAGTAGTCTCCCAGAAAATGAGAGACTATTATCAATAATCTTTTTTGTTGAAAAGGCAATGATTCAACTACCTGAATTATATAGCAAACACCTGAAAAAACAGTTTAGTTATCCTCAGTATCTAATTCTGTTAATCGTGATTAACTTAGTTCAAGATTTGCCAACAGTACGATGAGAAGAATTAGCTCGTCGTTTTGCTGTACCTATTCAATTGAGGAGTAGAATTAAAAAATTACCACGATTTTTATCTCTGGAGCAATTGAATATTAAAACTCTCTGGTTGGCGATTTGAGAATCTTGGGTAAAAACAGAGTGGCACTCAAAAGAAGTAATCTATTTAGTTATCGATCGCAGCCAATGGTGAGCCATAAATTTATTGATGGTTAGCATAGTTTATGATCATCGAGCTGTTGCTGTATCTTTTTTTCTTTTACCCCAGAGTTGCTTATGCCAAACGAATGGGTATCGAAGAAGCGATGCAGCGCGGTCGCGGTCTTGGGATGGCGGCTTTTGAGTCAGAAGCTTCCCACTCAAACTCGACAGTTCCTTCAACGCGACGGGGCTTATAAACTGCCGAACCTGCGTCGGCAGATAGCCCCTTGGAAACCCGCGCAACGGACTGTCTCGCAACGGGTGAGTGGAATATGCTTCCTACACGGAAGCATTTCCTCACCCCAAAACGCGCCTTGGCTTTCCCTCATGAGCGACACAGAGCCTATCGGCTCAAAGTCCCTTCGGGACGCTGGGGCGAATGCGCCGTTCAAGACAATGTTTCGTGATTTAAAATTAGGTGGATATAATCTTGAAGTTACTCAACTTACCACTCATCGGCTAATTTCTATCATTTTATTAGTGACTATTGCTGACTCTATTTCTACTTTGTCAGGACGATGTATCAGGCAAAAAGGGGTTGCCAAGTATGTCTGTTGTCCTACCGAAGCGAATAGATTTGATCGAAGACATAGTAGCTTTTCTCTTGGTTTACACGGTCAAAACTGGATTGAATCAAATACCTTTTGCCAAGATACAGTGCAAGAATTAAGCGGTTTTTCGACTGATAAAAATGACTATTATCGCCAAGCTATGAGGGCGAAAACCCTAATTCAGCAAGCTTTCTAATTGTTCGTGTCTCCCCCGCAGAAATAAAGCTATATTTTTTGCTAATGAGCGTATTGTATGACCTCGTTAGCTTTTTAATTTAGAAGCTAGTGCAGAAAATAAGCGATCGCCACTAGCAAGATATTAACCAGATAAAATACACCGACTACCTGAGTTTCACTCCAGCCACTTAGTTCAAAATGATGATGAAGGGGAGCCATTTTAAGCAAGCGTTTGCCTTTACCTTCATCGGTTTTAGTTGCCTTGTAGTAAGTGACCTGAGCGATCACCGATAGAGATTCCACAAAGAAAATACCGCTAACTACAAATAACGCCCAAAGATTGCCGCTACTAAGTCCAACTGCTGCCAATGCACCACCTAAAGCCAAAGAGCCTGTATCTCCCATAAATACGGTGGCAGGGTTGCAATTGTGAACCAAAAAGCCCAGACATCCACCGCTAAGACAAGCGCAAAAAATGGTTAGATCGCCATGACTAGGACTAATAATTGCCCCTAAACCCAATAAAGCGATCGCGCCTGTTCCTCCAGCTAATCCGTCTACTCCATCGGTTAAGTTAGTAGCGTTGCTTTCAGCCGTGAGAACAAACAATGCTAAGGGCAAAAAAAACCAGCCTAAAGATAAATGCAGTTCTCTTGGCAGGCGAATATCTGTAATTGAGGGAAACTGATGCCAGAAAAGCCACAGGGTAAAAACTATCCCCAGCAAAATTTGCAGGGTTAGCTTTAGCCGAGGAGATATGCCCTTGTTGGATTTGCGTCGCAATACCTGCCAATCATCAATCCAGCCAATAAAGCCATAGCCGAAGGTAAGTAAACAAACAGCAATTAACTCTGGCGAGATCGATGTACCATTAGTCAACTTTACCCAAATCAAAGATGCAGCTATAGCTACAGTCACCCAAAAAATTCCTCCCATTGTGGGAGTTCCCGCTTTTTTTAAATGACTTTGAGGGCCATCTTCCTGGACAATTTGCCCTGTTTTCAGCTTGTTGAGTATGGGAACAACCCAAAACCCCAACAAAGCACTGATTATAGCGCAGCCCAAAAGGGGAAATAGTAGCAAACCCCATTGCTGATTTGGATAACGACCAGCAGATTCAAAAGCGATCGCTCCTATGGTTAAGACACAGATCAGAAAAATTAATAAGTCTTTACCAGAAGGATTAATCCATTTTCCTGTAGAAAGTGATTTAGCATTCACCATTAAATTAGGTTAAGTTTTCCGAAAATTATTGGTCTTACAAAATGTTGGACAAGGATTTTATTTTTTTGGCGATCCTTGTTCCTTTTAATCGATCTGCTAAATTTTAATCATCATCATCAGCAACAACAACATCATCTACAAAGTCATCGTCATCACCATCCATGAGAACATCCAAATCATCGTCAGATTTAACTTTCTCTTTTTCTACTTCTACTGGTTCACGAGGAATTAGACGATTACTAGCTTTAAGCCAATCTAGTAAAGATGCTTCTTGCTTAAGAGGGATTACAATCGCAGGTTCGTAACGAGGTTCTTGTACTAAAGCAGGATTTTTATCCATAATTGATGATACTGATAAAATTTATGATTGTGGGCTTAAGATTATATACTATCTTTTTATCTTACTGCTTGTAACTGTAATTAGATTGAATGTTTTGAGCTTCTTGATTATCAGGTTTCATCCAATCATAGCTAGGGTAAAAAACTGACTCTACAAGTCCTACAGCTATTAATCTAAAAGCGATCTCCTGAATTGTTGATAATGATTGCTTTATTAATATAGTTATATCTATAAGCGAAGTTTTGCCATTAGCTAACTCCCAAATTTCGCGCTCGACTGCCGTTAGTTTAAGATGCGATCGCTCAACAACACGTTGCAGAGCAAAACTAGGCGTTGGTAAGTGATTGCTAAAATTATCCCAATTGCTTATTAGTCTCAGGGCATACATAGTAACTTCAGTAGTTTTTATCTGTTGTCCAGTCATTTCTAGCCAAGGAACCGTCAAAATTCGATTTGAAAGCTGAGAAAAATCATCAAACCTGAAGCGACCGCCATCTAGCTGAAAGAGACGATAAACTTGATGAAGCTGCAATTGAAAAACTAAGCTTAACCTTTCCTTGTTTAACAGCTTTTTCCTATGTAAATAAACTCCTAAAGGCATTGAGGTAGGACATAAAGTCCTTAGTCTAGAAACAATTAGTGGACTCAACCATCCTCTCCCTGCAATTAAATTAATCAAACCTTTTTGATTTATGCAATCACTGACCGCAATTAATTGTCCTTTTTTAAACCAGATATAGTATATACCTTGGCGTTTTGCGGTTTTGCTAGAAATTGGAGTTTCGATAATCAGACGACCTGATTTGGAGTCACCTTCAATTAATTTAAATAACTCTGGAAGTGAAAATGATTCAAGAGAGCGAATAATACTCATTAGTAATTAGCTTCTCCCATAAAATTTTGTTGATAATTGTCTTTCTTTTTGTTTGACGACACAATAGCTGCTCTCAAAAGCTTCGCTCAAATTACTTAAACAAGATAACTTAGTTTATTATAGGGGAATCGCTAAAGCTCTATTTTGTAATTTTAGTTCCAGAATTTTCTATGATCGTAAAAACCGCGATTTATACCAACATAAATTTGCTTTCTCTAATATCTCCCCAAGATAATTAAGCTTTTTTCCTCAACTACCAATTCAATAAAATCAGCTGGCAAAACAAAAAATACGGCTTGATTTCTCAAAACTTGACCATAACCATTATTACGCACGAGGATTTGTGTGCTTATGACCGAAAAAGAAGAGAATCCAGTAGTTGAACTGTTAAAAACTCTAGTCTCTGCTGCTATCTTAGCGTTTGGTATTCGCGCCTGTGTAGCTGAAGCTCGTTATATTCCTTCTGAGTCAATGCTTCCCACTTTAGAAATTAATGACCGTTTGATTGTAGAAAAGATAAGCTACCATTTTCATAAACCAGAACGAGGAGATGTTGTGGTTTTTTCGCCTACAAAAGCTTTAAAAGAACAAGACTATAAGCAGGCTTTTATTAAAAGAGTAATAGGTTTGCCAGGAGATACTGTGGAAGTGAAGAACCATGGAGTATACGTTAATAACAAACGATTAACTGAAAAATACATCCTTGATGCTCCTAACTATACATTTGGTCCAGTCAAAGTTCCTCAAGGGCAATACTTCGTTTTTGGAGACAATCGCAATAATAGTTATGATTCTCACTACTGGGGCTTTGTTCCCTTTGAAAATATAATTGGCAAAGCAACTGTCCGTTTTTGGCCTCCTAAGCGACTTGGATCTCTTTATAAAGAACCTCTCTATCCTCAATCTAATATGAAATACAAAAAAGAATGTTACAAATAAATGAGAGAGAAAAATAAATTGAGAACTTAATGAGTGGTGTAATCAAAATAGAAATTTTGGAAACAGTTGACGAATTAAGACAACTGCTCCAGTCAACTGAGACTAAGGAGGTTAAAGAAAGAGTACAAGCATTGTATTGGCTCAAAAGTGGTCAAGTACAAACAACAAAAGCGATCGCGAACTTAATTGGAAAACATAGAGTCACAGTATCGAGATGGCTAAGCAGCTACAAAGCACAAGGCATCAACGCTTTGCTGACAAAAGGTAAAAGTAGCGGGAGAAAAAACAAACTCAATCCATTGGTCGAAGCAAGTCTCAGGCGAGAATTAATAGATGAACAGGGATTTTCTAGCTATAAAGAAGTTCAAACTTGGCTGCGAGTGGTTCATGATGTAGAAATGAGCTATACAGGGGTTCATCAGTTGGTCAGGTATCGATTAAAAGCTAAGTTAAAAGTTCCTCGTCCAGTTCACATCAAACAAGAGGCGGGAATAGTCGAAGACTTTAAAAAAAACTAGGAAAACGTCTTAAGCAAATTCTTCACCAGAATCAAGATAAAGTAGCCCGATATAAGCAAGTTCGATATTGGTGTCAAGATGAATCGAGAATTGGACTAATCACACTTTGGGCAAGGAAACTAACTGCTAGAGGAATTCAACCAGTTGGTATTGAGCAATGGTGCTTCGATTATCTTTGGTTATATGGCTTGATTGAACCTCGTTCAGGAGCGAGTTTTTTTGCTGAATTTTCTCATGTCGATGGTGTTTGTTTTCAACAATACCTTAATTGGTTTTCTCAGGCTTATCCCAAGCAATTACATATTATTCAGCTAGATAATGGTCGCTGGCACATTTGCTCAGAGCTTGAGATTCCTGATAATGTAATTTTGTTTTTTCAGCCTCCTTACTGTCCCCAAGTCAATCCGATTGAGCGACTGTGGAAAGAAATCAAGAAGCATCTTAAATGGTCGCTATTCGATAACCTCGACCGCTTAAGAGAAAAGCTATCTGATGTCTTATCAAAATTAACTTCATCTACAATCGCATCAGTTACAGGATGGGATTTGATTTTAGATGCTTTATTTGTAGCAAACATTTAAGTATTTCATATAAGTAAATTATTTTATATCTCGTTTATAAAAAAAACGCTGGGCAAACAAATGCTCTTGTAGACAAAAAATAGGTTGGTCTCAAGAGTGTTATTCATAAGTATAGGTATGAATTTTTGTATAATTGGATCAAAATTGACTAGCGAAACATACTGCTAACCGAACTAGCCTCATGAATACGCCATATCGCTTCTCCTAAGAGATTAGCTACCGAGAGTACAGTTAACTGCTTGAACTTTTTATCATCTGCAATCGGAATCGTATTAGTAACAATGACCTCTTTAAAAACCCCACTAGATAATCTAGATACGGCTGGCTCAGAGAAAACAGCATGGGTAGCACAGGCGTAAATTTCCTTGGCACCTTCTTTCTTCAGCAATTTGCCGCCTGCGGCTAAAGTACCTGCCGTATCAATCATGTCATCTACCAGAATCGCGGTTTTGCCCTTGACATCTCCAATTACGTTCATCACCTCAGCTACATTATGAGCCTGACGACGCTTATCAATAATTGCCAAAGGAGCATCATTAAGCTTTTTGGCAAATGCTCTGGCTCTAGCTACACCACCTACATCTGGTGAAACCACAACTATGTCGTCTAAATTTTTGGTTGATAAATAATTTAAAATAGCAGGAGAACCGTATACATGATCTGTAGGGATATCAAAATAGCCTTGAATCTGCGCCGAATGCAGGTCCATAGCTAAAACTCTACTTGCTCCTGCCTTTGTCAGTAAATTGGCTACTAGTTTGGCTGTAATAGATTCCCTGCCCGCAGTTTTACGATCTGCTCTAGCGTAACCATAATAAGGAATGACTGGAGTTATCTGACGTGCTGATGCTCGACGACAAGCATCAATCATAATCATTAATTCCATTAAATTATCGTTTACAGGATTGCAGCAAGGCTGAAGCAAGTAAACATCTGCCCCTCGGATTGATTCTTGAATTTGGATATAAAGCTCCCCATCAGCAAACCGTTTGCGAATCATTGGACCGAGATCCATTCCTAGATAGCGGGCAACCTCTCTTGCAAGAAAAACGTTGGCAGAACCAGAAAACAATCTAAGGCGATTGGAATCTGAGAAAAAGGGAGTTTGCTCCATCGACTGAGGCGCTAAGGTGGTACTATGGCTCACGGCAAATATATTCAACTTAATTCAGGGCAATCTTATCATTGACTAGGCTATTGTTATACACAATATTTTTGGTAGAGAAAACCTAAAACTCCTAGTTAATTACAAATATTTAAAGCAAAAATTTAGCTTTTGCTCGGGCTTTTGGATGATATTTGTTCATCTGTATACCAAATCTCTCTAACATATTATATTTTTTTCGGTACTTTTCAACATCAGTACATCTTACTATGGTAGATCTCATTAGCTTTATCTACTACATAATCTTGATATTGTAATAGAGCAGGTATAAAAAACGACAATTATATAATAGGTTATGACAGCACTATTAATTGCGGGGACAGATACGGATGTGGGTAAAACATTTGTGACCGTTGCTTTGGCAGCTTATTGGCAACGCTACCAATTGGATAAATATAAAAGTGAGAAAACCGTTTTGAGCATATTTAAATTAATGCAAACTGGTTCAGGGGATGCCGAATTATACAACCGCCTATTTGCTGAGTCTGAATTGACTGATGTTGTTGTCCCGCTGCGCTTTGATGCTCCTTTAGCACCACCCATCGCTGCTGCTCAAGAAGGTAGGATAATTAATTTGGGTAAAATCTGGCAGGAGTTGCAGGCTTCGCAACGGAAATCCAACTTAGTGCTACTAGAGTCTTTAGGTGGTTTAGGCTCTCCTGTAACCAATGAACTGACTGTAGGCAATATTGCTGCGGACTGGCGTTTACCTACGGTTCTAGTTGTACCTGTAAAGCTTGGTGCGATCGCCAATGCCGTAGCGAATGTAGCTTTGGCACGCAGTCTTAATATAAATCTTAAAGGAATCATTCTTAATTGTTCTCAAGTCGAAGCAATGGCAAACATTGAAGATTTGACCCCAACTGATTTGATTCAGGCTTTAACCCAAGTGCCAATTGTAGGTACTTTGCCTTACATCAAGAATTTAAATGATACACGAAAACTAGCCCAGATTGCTTCTAGTTGGGATTTGGAATTGATCTTTGCCAAGACAAAAGTTTCTCTGTAATAATATCGGGATTGGGGACAAGGCTAAATACTAATATGTCCTTAAACCCCTCTATCCCTTTCATTTTTAAATTAATTGAAATCTACCAACTAGACTTAACTACTCCAGGTAGTAAACCTTCATGCGCCCATTCGCGTAATACGTTGCGGGATAAGCCAAAGTCACGGTAATATCCTCTAGATCTGCCAGTTATCATACAGCGATTACGTCTACGAGTAGCGGAGCTATCTTTAGGTAGTCTTTGGATCTGACGACTGATATCGAGCTTTTCGGCTGCGGACTTGGATGTCCGCAAACTTTCTTTTAATTCTGCTCTTTTATCAGCATATTTTTCAATTAAACGAGCGCGTTTTTTTTCTCGCTCGACCATCGCTTTCTTAGCCATAAAAATTTATTGGTATCAATATAAACACACAGTTTCTTAGTATAACCTGAAATCTCGCGCAGAGGCACAATTCGAGCATTCCCTTGCGCCTGACGGCGACGCGGGGTCTCGAAAAAGACGCAAAGAGATTAAGAGATGTCCCGATCTAGGATTTGTCCCAAATGTCTGTTATGTATTTTTCTTTGCTTGAGTAAGTTTTTTGGCAGGAACGATTTTAACGCCTTGTTCATCGGCGATCGCAATAGATTCGCCTTTCAAACAATGATTTTCCATAGCTTTATTTACTGCATACATACTAACTAGATAGCAAAATATTTACTTAATAATTAACCTAAATACTCTTTTGCCGAAGGACAAAGGTGAACAAGCTCACAAACTTCACACAGAGGTTTACGAGCTTTACAAACTGCTCTACCGTGAAAAATAGTACGGATCGAGTAATTTTCCCATTCTGACTGAGGTAATAAAGCCATCAAATCTTTTTCGATCTGAATTGGATTATCAGATTTAGTTAATTTCCAACGATTACTAAGGCGTTTAACGTGGGTGTCTACCGTTACCCCTTGAATATTGTCAAAGGCATGAGCAGAGACTACATTTGCTGTTTTGCGGGCTACTCCTGGCAGTTTTAATAGTTGCTCCATCTCGTTAGGAACTTGACCATCAAAGTCACAGACAATCATTTGACAAGCACCCTGGATATTTTTGGCTTTATGACGATAAAAGCCTGTAGAACGAATTAAAGCTTCTAATTGCTCGCGATCGCAACCTGCAAAAGCAAGAGCATCAGGAAAAGCAGCAAATAAGGCAGGAGTTACTTTGTTTACTCGTTCATCTGTACATTGTGCCGAAAGAATAGTTGCCACCAAAAGCTGTACAGGAGTTTCATGATTTAGGCTACAGGTGGCATCGGGATATAGTTCTGTTAACAGAGAAAAGATAGAGTGCGATCGCTGTTTAAGAATTTTACTGGGCGATTTACGCCTGGTTTTGGTGGTCTTGTTCTCTGTGTTGGTAGAAGTTTTGTCAATGGTCAAGATTAATACCAATTCTCTAAATGTTAAATATATAACTAAATGCTGCACTGATAAGGCGATCGCACTCAGTGATTTAGTAGATATTGGCGATCGCCTTACTGTTGGGGACAAACAAGCTAAGACAACCTACACTATCGTCATGGCGTACTTGGAAAGCAAAAAACAGTGATTTTAAAGTTTATTATTCAAGTTAAAAAGTTAATTTTACTATTCGCTATTGGTGTTACTGTCTTCTTTTTTCCAAGTCTTTTGACTACTGTACCAAGCCATACGCCACAAGAATCTGAGTCGATCAAAGGCATCTGGCTAAGTCATTTTGGCAATGCTTTTTTAACTTATACAAACCTGACGGACAATACTTTTTATCAACTATCTCGTCTTAATTACAATCGGGTTTATGTTGATGTTTACAATAATGGGACAGCTTATTCTAGCAAGTATGCTCCCAGAAACTATCTCGTATCTTTGCCTTTTACCAATCCTTTGAAAACTGCTATTAAAGAAGGAAAACGCCAAGGTTTAAAAGTATATGCTTGGTATGAACATGGAATGATGACTTTTCCTAATTCAGAATTAGCTCAACAACATCCAGATTGGATTTTAGCCACTAGTCAAGGCGAAAAGTTAATCGATCATCATTGGTGGCTAGATCCAGCTAACCCAGAAGTACAGCAATACTTTGTAAATTTATTTACTGAAGTTGCAGCGTCCTATCTCGATCTTTACGGTATTCAAATTGACGATCATTGGAGTATACCAATTCAGTTTGGCAATCAAACTGTTGCTGTGACGCAGTTAACCCGCAAAGTAGTAAAAGCCATCAGAAAAATTAGACCAGACTCAATACCGTTCGGTTAAGCCCCCCAGCCCCCAAATTTGGAGGAGTAAGATTCGTTAAAGTCCCCCAACACCTGGTAGGGCTGTTTCATTCTAGAGTTAGATCATGTAAATTGGTTTAAAAACCTAATTTAACCGCTCAATGAATTCAAAAGACCTAAATTACAGTTTAATCGACTATCTAAAACAAATACCTGATGAACGAAAATCTGGTGGTAGAAGACATTCTCTGTGGCTAATCTTATTAATTATGATTTTAGGAATCATGAGCGGTTACTGGGGATACAGAGGTTTGGGCAGATTTGTCGAGCGACATCGTCGTCAATTAATCAAAACTCTTGAAATCCCACAAGCAAGAGTGGGATCTTACTCAACCATTAGAAGAGTAATGATGAGCTTGGACTATGAGACAGTAGCAATTGTATTTAATGACTGGGCATCTCAATATACTCATAATAGTCAAGGTCAATGGATTGCTATCGATGGCAAAAGCTTGAAAAATACTGTTAATGACTGTTATGGTAAACAGCAAAATTTTGTCATGATGGTTTCTGCTTTTACTCATGAGCGTGGCGAAATCTTAGGATTGAAAGTCATGGAAAATAAGAAACAGAGTGAAATTGTCGCGGTACAAGACTTATTGGAATTATTAGACTTAAAAGGAGTCGTGTTCACAATGGATGCTTTACATTGCCAAAAAAAACCATCTCTACAATTATCGCCAGTAAAAATAATTATTTAATTGTAGTTAAAAAAAATCAAAAAACACTGCATTTCTCTAATCAAGTCTCAAACACTCAATACAAGTGCAATTAATTGTTTTGAGCAGACTGAGAAAACTAGAAATCGACTAACACATCGAACTGTAGAAGTGTTTTCTCCTCCATTGGATCTTGACGAGCGTGGGACTAAAGTTGGTAGTATCGTTAAAGTTTTCCGTTCGCGAACAAGAGGCAATCACGATTATGAATCTGATTCGGCGACTTATTATATTAGTTCTTTAGCACCAACTTCTGCACTAATACCTCAAGGTATTCGACGACATTGGAGTATCGAGAATCGTCTGCATTGGGTCAAAGATGTCGTAACTCAAGAAGATACTAGTTCTCAGCTTCAGGGCAAAGCCGCGACTAATATTTCTTTGATTAAAAGTTGGGTTCTTAACTTACTAAGAGTTCATGGTTTTGATTCAATGACCGAGGCTTTAGATTATATGAGCAATAATTTATCATTATTACTATCTTTCTGCCATTAATCGAGTTATTAAGTATTTTATTCTCGATTGCATCCCTTCAATTGAGAATGAAACAGCCCTACCCCAAGATTGGGGGATTTAGGGGGCGAACAAAATAACTTGAAAGACTAACCGAACAGTATTGAGACCAGACTTAGTTATTTCTCTTTCTCCTAATCCTTTAGGATTTTCCCTAAATAAATACTCACAAGATTGGCTAGCTTGGATTAAAGCAGGACTAATCGATGAATTAGTGATGCAGCTTTATCGTCAAACTAGCCAAGAAGTCGCACTGTCAATCGATAACTCTATTTTACCTGAAGTGAAAAACTATGTAGACGTGGCAGTTGGTATTTATGCAGGTGGTTTGACAAATCAAAAGCCTTTAGCCGAGATCCAACAACAAATAAATATAGTTAAACAATATAACTATGGCTATGCAATTTTTCCTTGGGAAACTTCATTCGGCTTGTTGCGTTGGAGTAATCGTCAGCAAAAAGAAAACCATCTCAAGGCAATCTAAAGCATGAGAGAGCATCAAAAACTCACCTCAATCTTTAATTGTGATCGACATCCACACAGCAGGGGTTATCGCAGTACGTTAATTGGTTAGGACAAAAAATTTAATTGCTCGTAAGTAAAAAGTAAAAAGCGATCGCCTGTATTTAGATTAAGTACAGGCGATCGCTTTAAAAGGCTTTAACTAGTTGCTACTTTTTAGTCAGACTAAGGGCTTTATCTGTTTTCTCCTCAGATTGATAATGGGAAGAAAACTGAGCGAGGTACTTGCGAAACTCTTTACCCTCAATTGCTTCTTTTTCAATCAAAATATCTACAATCCGATCAACAGCTAAACGATTTTCACTAATTATATTTTTGGCTTTGTGATAGCACTCTAAAGAAATATTGCGGATACGTACATCGATTTGGGCAGCAACTTCTTCAGAATATTCGTTTCTCCTTCCTGAATCACCGCCTAGGAATACGGGTTGTTCTTGACCCTCTAATGCTAATGCTCCTAAATCTGACATTCCAAATTTAGTTACCATTTTGCGCGCTAGGGATGTCAGCATTTGAATATCTTGACCTGCACCTTGAGTTATCTCATCTGTGCCAAATACTATTTCTTCGGCTGCTCTACCGCCTAAAAGCGAAGTAATTTTTGCCAGAATTTTCGATTTGGTTTCTAACCCCATTTCTTCTTCTGGAGTAAACCAAGTCAAACCTCCTGCTCCTCCTCTGGGAATGATCGTGACCTTTTCTACTGGATCGTGTCCAGGGATCATAGTCGCGACGACCGCATGACCAACCTCATGATAGGCAATTAGTCTTTTGAACTTACTATCTATTAAAGGAATGCCCTCCATCCCTGCGACAATACGATCTACGGCATCATTTACCTCTAACATTGTTACCGCCTCTTTATGTCTTCTGGCGGTCAAAATTGCAGCTTCATTCAGGAGGTTTGCTAAATCTGCACCGCTAAACCCAGGGGTACGACGAGCGATCGCATCTAAAGATACTTCAGGGGCAATTTTCTTGCCACGGGCATGAACCTCTAGAATACCTAGTCTTCCCTGCAAATCAGGATAGTCTACCATTACCTGACGATCAAAACGACCAGGCCGAAGTAAAGCCTGATCTAGAACATCAGGACGATTGGTAGCAGCAATAACGATAACGCCACTATTGCCTTCAAAACCGTCCATCTCCGTCAGCAATTGATTAAGAGTTTGTTCTCGCTCATCGTTGCCTCCGCCAATCCCCGCACCCCTTTGGCGACCAACTGCATCTATTTCATCAATAAAAATAATGCAGGGGGCGTTTTCTTTAGCTTTTTTAAACAAATCGCGAACGCGGGATGCACCTACCCCCACAAACATCTCGACAAACTCAGAACCAGAGATGCTAAAAAATGGCACCCCAGCTTCTCCAGCGATCGCTTTTGCCAATAAAGTTTTACCTGTCCCAGGAGGACCAATCAATAATACTCCCCTAGGAATTTTTGCGCCAATTGCCGTAAATCTTTCTGGTTCTTTGAGAAAGGTTACCACTTCTTGTAACTCTTCTTTGGCTTCTTCGATTCCTGCTACATCATCAAACTGAATCCCCGTTTTTGCCTCCATCTGAAACTTGGCTTTGGATTTCCCAAAACTCATAGCTTGACCAGAAGCATTAGCAGAGCGACGCACAATCATAATCAGCCCTAATATAAGGACAAAAAAGATCAATAGGTTCAACAAAACTCCTACAGTTGTTGAACGATCTACGGAAGTTTTGATTGCAAAATCGACGTTTTTAGCCCGTATCTTCGGAATCAGATCCTGATTTTGTTCAAATAAAACTACTTCATGGGGAGGAGAGTCTTTTGCCTGTCCCTTTAAGGTCACGTTGGCAAGATTAGTAGTTTCATCAATTTCTACTTTTGTAACCTGATTCTGGGCTAATTTTTTTAAAAATTCACCGTAATTGAGATTATCTTTAGATTTCTGCTGTGCCAAAATAGGAGTTGCCAGAAAAAGGGTCTGAAATATTATCCATCCCGCAGCTAACCTTCTTACTGAAGTGCTTATTTTACTGTTTTTCTTACGGTTGCTGGGTTTTGAAATAGAATTTGGTAATTGCGTTTTTACTTTTGTCTGACGGCTTTTGTTCATAGTTATATATAGCTATTTATTTACTAGATACATATATAAGATTTAAGAATAACTCCAGCCTAACTAAAAAAAATAAGTTTTTGCCACATTTCAATTTAATAAACTGAATACTGAGCTTAAATTTAATTTTTGCCAATCACTATCTTAAGCAGCGATGTCCGATCTCAAATCATACTTAGAAATTTAGAGGACATCTGAAAAGTTATTTTTTTACATTCAAGTTTCTAGTTTTGCCCCCCCCCCGACCCCCAAAATTGGGGGAGAACAATTAAAAGTCCCCCAAGTTTGGGGGATTTAGGGGGCGTTAATGTAGCAAATGAGACTTTTCAGACAACCTCTTAAAGCTTAATAGCAAGACCTTTAATTATAGTTTAAAGTTTTGGGGTGTATTTTAAATATATATCGAAATTAAATAAAGTTATCTTGCTCTTGGTTTCTGATTAATTGACCAAGGAGTATTTTGTTGTTAGTAGTTAAGCATAAACTGCTGCTTTCTAATTGTTTAGCGATCGCAGCCTTTAATCAAGCTCTAAAATTAAATCAAAGCGCAGGTAATAGCCAAAAAGCAGATGAAGTTGTTATATTTACGGACAAGCTTAATCAAAATTAATTCGACGAATAAATTTTAGGATTAAAAACTCAATGTATATAGAAACAATTTAGATGAGATATTCCTCCAGCGCGGAGCAGAATCGTTCGAGGTCTTGCTCATCGATGTGAAGATGCGGTGCAACCCTTATTGTGTTACTGCGAACGCTAATATAAATTTTAGCTGATTTGAGAACGGCTGCAAGCTTCATAGTCTGCTGTGCAGCGTTTAATTTTATGCCGACAATGTGTCCAACACTTCGCTCAGCAGGAAGTGTTTTAAAACCAAGCTGATTGCAGATCCCACGAATGCGTTGTGTTCTAGTGAAGAGTTCTTTCTGGACATATAAGCTGCCCCAGATGTTGAGCTGTGAAATGGCGGCTATAGCCATAGGTATTGAAATAAATTGAGTGAACTCTCCAAAGTCAAATCGGCGTGCGCCTGGGCGATATCGATCGACATAGTTAGTTAACTGCGAGAAGTCCTCGCTTCCTCGACGGGTAAGCGAAGATTCTTCTATGGGAATTCCACAACTATGCCATTTCTGGTCAACGTATAAATATCCTAGTCCATAAGAACCCAGTAGCCACTTATGACCAACTGAAACGACAAAATCAGGTCGAACCCTATCAAAATTGATGGGCAAAGCACCCAAAGATTGGCTAGCATCAACAACCAATGCAGCACCTGCAGTTCGAGCCGCTTCACTAATAACAACAAGGTCAAGCAGTTCACCATCTGTCCAGTGGCAGTTGGGAACTGTAACTACGGCGGTATTTGAATCAATAAGGTTTAACACTGATTCAGTCAGAGAATTATTTGTCCCTCGTTGAGCAACTCGGATAATTGCTCTCGATTCGTCGGCTCGTCTTTTCCAGGCGTAGACGTTTGAAGGGTATTGATCTTCGAGAACTATGATATTTGCGTTTGCTTCTAAGGGAATGTTCTTGGCTGCGATCGCGATGCCATAGCTTGCAGAGGGAACTAGGGCAACAGTGTTAGCATCAACTTCAATAAAACGGGCAAATTCTTCACGGAGTATCTCTGGGTTGCCAAAGCGATCGTCAGGAGTAATCGACCAAGGGCTAGAAAAAACATCGATGCCTTGATGTCCAGCTTTTGACACTTCTTTAAGTCTTGGAGCAATACTGGCAGAGTTTAGATAGACAATCTCCCTGGGGAGATCGAACAAAGCTCGGTCGGCTCTATTCATAGGTTTTTCGCTTATGAGATACAACTATACAACTGTTCACCATACCTAAAATTTTTTGATATTTACCATATTTAACTAAAATTAGCTTCGGTTTGCTCAATCAGTTCTTGCCAAACTCCTGTGGGTTGCCAAATTCGATCCATAGTAGATCGAGCTTCGGCTTCAGATAGTTGCAGAACATATTTTTGCCAGAGATAAACAAAGCAGGAAACTCGCATATTCTTGGCGCAGTGTACCCAAATGTGATAATCCTCAAAAAAGCGCATAGTCTGGAAAAATAGCTGTACATCTTTTATCTTTGGATGTTCCCAGACTACGGGAATCTGAATATAAACCATACCTAAGTCAGTAACAATTGCTCCTTCGTTAGCCAGGGCGTTAGTTGACGTGGACATGGCTAAATTAATTATGATTTGGTATCCTGATTTAGCAATTAAGTTAAATTGTTCTTTGGTAGGTTGTCCTGAAGTCGCTAGGCGATCGCTTATTTGATAATAGTCTTGAATATTGTTCATCATTATCAATCAGTACCAAAAATAAAATTCGGGTCTGAGTCTAACTTTGGCTATAATAATGGATTGTAATATATAATCAGAGGCTAATTATGGCTCGCAAATGTCAGATAACAGGGAAAAAAGCCAACAATGCGATGGCAGTTTCACACTCTCATCGTCGCACCAAAAAATTGCAGGGTGTAAATTTGCAGTGGAAAAGAGTTTGGTGGGCCGAAGGTAACCGCTGGGTAAGATTGCGCTTATCTACTAAAGCGATCAAAACTCTAGAGAAAAAAGGTATTGGCACAATGGCGCAAGAAGCGGGTATTAACCTTAACAAATACTAAAGTATTGAAATCAGATATTTTCTAGTATCGTTAATGCCAATTTTAATTAACCCAATAGCATCATCTAAAATTTGAGCAGTCTCATCTTTAACTTGCCAATTCTACTTAAATAACTAATGAGCCAGAATTATAGTTATTTTTTGGTGACTGCAATTTCATAATAAATAGTTGCTATAATTGTTCACTCAGCCAAACTTTTGTGGGAGTTATAAAATAAAGCTGGCTGCTCTTTGATTCTTTTGCTAATGGGTATCACCCTTTCAATTACCTTGATTAAATATTCATACCGAGGAACGGGTTCGTTAGGTAATAAATTTGCAGAAGCAGCAATATTAGAGGGGGCTTGAGCCAAAACATTTTGGATTACTTGAGCTTGTTTTGGCTTGATTTTGTCAGCAATGATAATTGCACCAGATGGAATAATGTGAGTATCGACATCAATAATGCGAAATTGCTTTTGTGGGAAATCTGGACGATATTGATTAAATTCTTGCAAAGATAAAGCAGCAGCATCGACTTGTCTTTGTTCGAGCCATTCTAAGCTAATTTGGGGAGTGGAAGCAAAACGCACTTTTTTTAAAGCCAAACCATAAAGATTGTAGATAGGCAAATAATAACTAGTTGCTGAACCTTCCTGTCCTAAAGCAATAGTTTTATCTGTAAGATCTTTAATGTTCTGCAAACTACTGTCTTGATTAACGACGATTGCCGAGCGTAGTTCTTCAACTCCTTCTAGGGGAATTATCACCTTATATTGATGTCGATGAATTGCGATCGCCGTTAAACCTGGAGGAGTAAAAGCTAAATCCCATTCTTGCTTGGCAAGTTTATCTAAAGCTTGAATTTCATTATAAACTGGCTCTAATTCTATAATGCTTTTTAGTTCAATACCTAAATAGTTTTGTAAGTCGGAGTATCGATCTAAAGAGCGATCGCCTTCTCCATAACCTACCACACCTATAGCTAATTGTTGAGATACCCCTGATTCTACTTGATTGCAGGCTATTATTGTGCCAAAAATAAGTATTATTACCAAAAAACGATGCAGCCTCATAGTTATTTATTCCTATAATTTCAGCTAAAAGTCTTTAAAAATATTTAATATTTGCAGTCAACAAATCAAGTTATTTTTATTACAAGTAAACATACGACTTTATAGTAAAGTTGGTAACGCCAAGTTTACTATTATTTATTAAACTTATTAATTGCTAAGAAAATGAGCTTTGATTTCTAATGTATTGTTGAAGTTCTAGTTAATACATTTAGAATTGTGGATTAAAAATAATATTATTTGCTTCATTTTGAAGTAAAACTCTCTATGTTTAAAAATATTAATTTGGGTATAAAGCTAAATCTTCTTTTAGGCATAATTCTTTTAGTTTTAACCTTAACTATCAGCTTGATATTATCTAATATATTGCAAAACTATGCAGAACAGATTGTTACTGACCGAGCATCGCTGCTAATCGAAACTATGAACTCTGTACGTCAATATACTAGCACTCAGGTTAATCCCGAACTAGCGTCAAGACTAGAAACAGAAAAGTTTTTTATACCCCAAACTGTACCTGCTTACTCAGCGCGAGAAGTTTTTGAAAACTTTAGAAGCAATGAAGAATACAGCCAGTTTTTTTACAAAGAAGCTACTCTTAACCCCACCAATTTGAGAGATAAAGCAGACAAGTTTGAAACCAAAATTATAGAGTCTTTTCGAGACAACTCTAATTCTGCCGATCTGAAAATGGTAGATTTACAGCAGCATGGTTTTCATACCATACCAGGAGGGGAATTGTTTTACATAGCTCGTCCTTTGGCAATTAAGCAAGAGAGTTGCTTAAGATGTCATAGTATCCCTAAAAATGCTCCTGCTAGCCAGATTGCTACTTATGGCACAGATAATGGTTTTGGCTGGAAAATGAATGAAATTGTAGGAGCGCAGATTATTTCTGTTCCTGCAAGTCAAGTAGTAAAACAAGCCCAAAATTTACGCTGGCTAGTTCTTGGCAGAGTGTCTATCTTTTTGGTGTTAGGAATCATCTTATTAAATATATTTCTTAAATTTACTATTACCGACCCGATTAATAAGATGTCCTCCCAGTCTAAAAATCTAAGTACTGGAGATTTTAGCGTTGAGTTTAAACATAAAAGTAACGATGAAATTGGCATTTTAGCTCGTTCTTTAAATCGTCTTAAGGTGAGTCTGAAAATGGCAATGGAAATGATTGACAATCAATCACCAAAATAAATTAAATGTATATCTTAAACTATGATAGTTTATCTACAGCAAACGTTGTTTAAATTGTTTGGCATCTTGGTCATTAGGAATTTTTTTTGCCAAGGCTTGGACAAACTCCTCATTCGATAAATAAGGATTAGCAGCTAAAGTTTGGCTGCAAATAATTGTTGCCATCGGTCCAATAAACTCTGCTAAATTATGATAACAGAGATCGATAAATTGAGAGGATACTTGTTGATAAGATTCAATTGGTTGTGTCAAGTTATTATTGGAAAAAGCTGTTTGACTGCGAGCTTTAACTGACTCAAAAGATGCAATACCTGATGGCTTCAACCAGTAGTTTTCTACGCTTTGTAGACTAGAATCAATCTTAACAATTTCTTGAAAAATAGCTCTAGCACTCGTTGGTCTATTTGCAGGCAGAGAAGACATCATCGAATCAATAAGATTAATCAGTTCGGGTGGAATATTTTCAACGGCTTTAGACCATTCTATTTTGTCTCGATGAGCATTATAAAATGTCAGAGGATTAAGGGCAGTGAGAAGATAGATCATCGTGCCTCCCAAAGCATAAAAATCTGACTGCTTAACAGCTTTACCTCTCATTTGTTCTATAGGGGTATATCCGCTAGATATTACCCCAGTAATTTTACCTGCCGAGAATTTCTGAATATAACTGTTAGAAAGCTGCCTCGCTGTGCCAAAATCGATTAAAACTAGACAACCATTCGCTTGTAACATGATATTACTAGGCTTAATATCACGATGAAAAAAATCTAAATTGTGTACCTGTTCTAGAATTAAGCTTAGTTCAGCTAACCAACGTAAAGCCCGTTTACAAGATATTGGTTTGTTGCCTCTTTTATCAAGGTATTCTTCTAAATCTAAGCCTTCAATCTTTTCCATCACAATACAGTGCAAAGGCTCTTGACAACTTTGGGGATAGTAAGTGAAGTAACCATCCAAATCAAGTTTGGGAATACCAGGATGATTCATGATTTCTAATACGCGAGCTTCTTGTTGAAATAGCTCTACATATTTAGGATGATTGTCCACCAATACTTTTAGTACTTTTGGTCTAGAATTGAGATCTAATACTTCATAAGTAAAACCAAATCCTCCTTGTCCTAGTAGCAGCTGTACTCGATATCGCCCATCTATTAAAAGCTCTGAACCACAGCTTTCACAAAAAAGCAGT
The DNA here is from genome assembly GCA_965218645.1 of Waterburya sp. GTDB lineage: Bacteria > Cyanobacteriota > Cyanobacteriia > Cyanobacteriales > Xenococcaceae > Waterburya. The sequence goes on from OZ244627.1 coordinate 4,431,823, forward strand.
GTATCAAAGTTTTTTGCTTTTTTGCATTGGAGGTTTATACATAAACTCATGGAAAAAAATATTGGTAAAAATTAGTTCGTAGTTACTATAAGGACTATAAATAGTTTTTTATGGATAATAATAATAGTAATAATGTTAATAGGATAAATTGCAGTTTCTACACTTTTGTTTAACTAAGCTAGAGGTTTAAATAATCCAGCGCGATCACACTCTATATTGAGTAATGTAGACACAAAGATAGAAAGCTTAGAAAAAAGCCAGACAAATACAAAGCCATCAAGCAGGGTATGATACAGGAGTTATTAACGGGCAAAACGAGGTTAATTAATAATTGATAATGAATCAAGCTTATAGAATTTATTTAGATGTATGTTGTTTAAAACTTCGATGCAGCTAAAGCGATCGCCTGGGGCAAAATATTATGTTCTTGTGTCTGTATCCTAGAGTGTAAAGTTTTCAAATTATCACTAGGTAGTACAGGTACAGCAGCCTGCATAATTATTTCGCCACTGTCAACTTCTAAACTAACTAAATGGACGGTACAGCCAGTGATTTTGACCTTAGCAGCTAATGCCTGTTCTATTGCCCCAATACCCTTAAAACTAGGCAATAAACTTGGATGAATATTGATTACACGGTTGGGGTAGCCATCAAGCAGAATCTGAGTAATGATTCGCATCCATCCCGCCATGACCACCCAGTTTGCACCATAAGCTTTTAGCACAGCAACTATCTCGTGATCGAAATTTTCTCGCTTTTGATACTGTCGATGGTCAATTAATACCGTGGGGATATTGTATTTCTCTGCACGTTTTTTAACTTTGGCTTGGGGGTTATTGTAAACTAAGACTTGAATCTCTGCGTTAAGTTTACCATCAGCGATCGCTTTGGCTATAGCTTCAAAATTCGTTCCACTACCTGAAGCCATGATTCCTAACTGTAGAGGCAAAGATTCAACCTGAAGTCGATCTGGTAAAGATAATAAATCAGGAGAGATTAATATTTGCTTAGAATCTAAATGGTTATGCTCGATAGTTGATTCGGTCATTGGTTTTGTCGTGATAGCCTAGTACCGCTACGCGGAAGTAATAGGTAATAAGTAAATTTACAGGCTGTTCGCAGCATTTCGCCTGGTAAGCTTATTTGCGCCCACGTCTACGCGATCTATAAACGTACTTAATTACTGCTTTTAAAACTATTAGCATAATTTTGTAGCCAAAGGTAATGTTGTTTGATTGCGATCGCGATTTTTATTTTATTGATTTTATAATCGCAAATAGAGTTATCTTAAACTTGGATGCTTTCAAAGTAAATATCAGTCTATGTTTTCTGGCGGTAAGGTCTACTTAGTTGGTGCGGGAGTAGGTAACGAAGAATATTTAACTGTTAAAGCTAAAAAACTACTTACTATTGCTGATGTATTGATTTATGATGCTTTAGTAGATAAGTCATTGTTAAATTTAGCTCCTAAAAATTGTCTTAAAATCAGCGTTGGTAAACGAGGAGGAAAAGCCAGCACTCCCCAAGCAAAAATCAATCAGCTATTGGTAGAATATTGTCTTCAGGGTAAACAAATAGTCAGATTAAAAAGTGGCGATCCCTTAATTTTTGGACGCGCTAACGAGGAAGTTGCAGCACTAAAAACAGCAGGTTGCAGCTTTGAATTTATTCCTGGTATTTCTTCGGTATTGGCTGCGCCCTTGTTAGCAGGAATTCCTCTCACAGATAAAGATCTAAGTCGCTGTTTTGCTGTGGTTAGCGGACATGAGCCAAGTATCCTAGATTGGTCAGCTTTAGCTAGCATTGATACCTTGGTAATCTTAATGGGAGGACGTTCTCTCGGTCAAATTATTGATAATTTAATTAATAATGGGCGATCGCCTGATGAACCGATTGCTATTATTCGTAACTGTGGACGATTACAACAAGAGATTTTTCAAGGGTCTTTAACCGATATAGTAGAAATAACCACTGGAGTATCTCTTTCTCCCGCAGTTATCGTTATTGGAAAAGTTGTGAAACTTAATCAAGATTCCCCTACCCTATCTTCTCTGCCTTTGGTAAATAAGACTATATTAGTTACTCGCGCTGCATCACAATCGAGTAAATTTACAGCTTTATTAGAGCAACAAGGCGCAAAGGTAATTGAAATGCCAGCCTTAGCAATTGCGCCTCCTTCTAGCTGGACAGATTTAGATCGGGCGATCGCTAATATCAATCAGTTTCAATGGCTTATTTTAACCTCTGCTAATGGAGTCAACTACTTTTGCGATCGCTTAAATACTTTGGGTTACGATGCTCGTGCTTTGGCAGGAATTAAAATTGCTGTTGTTGGACGTAAAACCGCATCTGTCTTGCAAACAAAACATCTTCAGCCTGACTTTATTCCCCCAGACTATATAGCTGATTCTTTAGTTGCTCATTTCCCTGAAGATATAACTAGTCAAAAGATTCTCTTTCCCCGCGTCGAAACTGGCGGTAGAGAAATATTGGTTCAGGAATTAACTAATCAAGGTGCAGTGGTAACTGAAGTTGCTGCCTATCAGTCTAAATGCCCTGACAAGTTAAATTTATCTGTATGGCAAGCATTACAACAACAGCAAATTGACATAATAACCTTTGCCAGCTCAAAAACAGTAACCAACTTTTATCAGTTATTGAAACAAGTCAAATCTGAAGCTGAAATCCAGTCCGTATTGAAAGATGTTTGCATTGCCTCTATTGGACCACAAACCTCAAAAACTTGTGGCGAACTATTGGGCAGATTTGATTTAGAAGCTGAAGAATTTACTTTAGAAGGATTAACTACAGCGATCGCTAATCATAAACTAATTTAATGTTGAATATCATGTATTCAACTATTAATATCTAACTTGTGTTGAGGTTAATCGGTTAAACTATAAGCAAGCTTACGATTCATTTTTCTGACTACACTGGATATGAAGAAATAAATACCTGCTAGTCGTGGCACATTTGTAGAGGAAAGAAATACTTAATGTCTAATTTAGAATACAGAAAGACACCCTTAATTAGGGTAAGTAAAGAGCCAAGCTATACCAGCGAGCATCCTTTCAAAGACAGCGCCCTAGGTTTAGTTTCTACCAAAAGCTTTCCTGCAATTGTTGGTACGGCAGACATGATGCTCAAGTCAGCAGAAGTGACCATGGTAGGTTATGAAAAAATTGGCAGTGGATACTGTACTGCTGTAGTTAGAGGCAACATTGCCGATGTGCGGCTAGCAGTAGAAGAAGGAGCAAAAACCGCCGAAAAGTTCGGTCAGCTAGTGTCTAAGTTAGTAATTGCCCGTCCTATGCCTAACTTAGAGGCGATTTTTCCTATTGGTAGTCATTTAATTGAACTAACTCAAAAAAGAAGAGGCTATAGTCGCTTAAGCAATCGTTCTATTGGCTTATTAGAAACCAGAGGTTTTCCCGCCATGGTGGGTGGTGCAGATGCCATGCTTAAATCTGCTGACGTACAGCTTGCTTCCTACGAGAAAATTGGTGATGGTCTGTGTACGGCAATTATTCGTGGTTCAATTGCTAACGTGGCAATTGCTATTGATGCAGGAATGCAGGAAGCAGAAAGAATAGGCGAACTACACGCAGTAATGGTAATTCCCCGACTGCTAGAAGATTTAGAACATACTTTACCTGTATCTAACTATTGGGTAGACGAACAAGAGCCTATGCCAATTTTGTTACCCAAAGAAGTCAAACAGAAGGAAAAAGAACTAATAGAACTACCCCAAGCTGATGCTAAGCCAATGTCATTACCTCTCAAGAGAAAGATAGAAATCGAGGAACTGTAAGTTTATTTTAGCTATTTGCCTGCGCTACCACTGTAATAAATTTTATGTTTCAGTTGCTAGATAGTAAGATACATTGAGCTTTAAAATCAAAATCTTGATAACATAAACAACCAGGAATTATTTATTTCATTTTTAATCCTTATACTTCTGCCCTCATCTTTACAAAATGTCTGACTTTCTGAGCCAACTTAATCCTTCACAACGCCTTGCTGTAGAGCATTACTGTGGACCAATGTTGGTAGTTGCGGGGGCGGGTTCGGGTAAAACCAGGGCGTTGACCTATCGCATTGCTAATTTGATTCGTAACCAAAAGGTAGATCCAGAGCATATTTTGGCAGTTACCTTTACTAATAAAGCCGCGCGGGAGATGCGGGAAAGGATTGAATATATCTTTGCCACGGAGTTAGCTATAGAACACCATGGTCAACGGCTGGAGTTTTTGACAGAGTATGAGCAAAAGGCTCTAAAATCGAGGGTATATAAAAGAACAACTAAAAAACTATGGATTGGAACTTTTCATAGTTTATTTGCCAAGCTATTGCGCTTTGATATTAATAAATATCAAGATGAACGAGGGCGCACTTGGAAGCGCAATTTTTCGATTTTTGATGAGTCAGATGTTCAAAGTCTATTTAAGAATATTGTTACTAAAGATTTAAATCTAGATAGTAAGAAATTTGACCCCCGCAAGATTAGATATACCGTTAGTAATGCTAAAAATCAGGGTTTGACTCCCGATGACTTTGCTAAACAAGAGCCAGACTATCGTGGGCGAGTTATCTCAGAAATTTACAATGAGTATCAATCCAGGCTAGCCGCAAACAATGCCTTGGATTTTGATGATTTAATCTGGGTTCCTGTCAAACTATTTCAGCAAAATGAGTCTATTTTAGGATACTGGCATACACAATTTCAGCATATTTTAGTTGATGAATATCAGGATACCAACCGTATTCAGTATGACTTGATTCGGCTACTGGCAACAAATGGAGAGACAAATAAAAGTGAATGGAATTGGAAGTTGCGATCGCTTTTTGTGGTGGGAGATGCGGATCAGTCGATTTATTCTTTCCGTTTAGCTGACTTTACGATTCTGCTAAATTTCCAAAAAGATTTTGGTGATGGCCTAGCCGATGAAGATACCCGCACCATGATTAAGCTGGAAGAGAATTATCGTTCCCGCGAAAATATATTACAGGCAGCGAATCATTTAATTGCTCATAATAGCCAAAGAATTGATAAAGTTCTTAAGCCGACGCGGGGAGTAGGAGAACAAATCTATCTGCACAAAGCCGATGAAGAGCAGGAAGAAGCGCGGTTTGTAGTGCAGCAAATAAAGCAGATAAAAGAAAATCATCCTGAAATAGACTGGGGTGATTTTTCTATTTTGTATCGCACTAATGCTCAGTCTCGTCCCTTTGAGGATTTATTGCTACACAATAATATTCCCTACAATATTGTCGGTGGCTTGAAGTTTTACGATCGCAAAGAAGTTAAAGATGCGATTGCCTATTTACGCATTATAGTTAACCCAGAAGATACCGTTAGCCTGCTGCGAATTATCAATACTCCCCGTCGCGGTATCGGTAAAACAACCATGAATAGATTAATGGATGCTTCTGGGCAAATGGGCATACCTTTATGGGAAATTGTGAACGACGAAACCTCGATTAATACTATGGGAGGACGAGCAGCAAAATCTTTAAATGAGTTTGCCCGAATGATTCAAGCAACTAAGGATCAGCTAGAGAATCTAACGGCGGGAGAAGTTTTAAGCCATATTATCGAACAGTCGGGTTACGTCACAGAATTACAGCAACAGGGTACAGACGAAGCCGATAACCGTATTGCTAACATTTACGAGCTATATAATGCGGTGCAGCAGTTTCAGGAAGATAATGAAGAAAATAGCTTAGAAGCATTTCTGGCTAGTGCATCTCTCTCTTCAGATTTGGATAATTTGAACGAAGAACAGCAAAAAGTCTCGATGATGACCCTACATTCGGCTAAAGGTTTAGAATTTCCCGTGGTTTTTTTGGTTGGTATGGAACAAGGTTTGTTACCCCACAATCGAACTTTGAACGATCCTTTAGAAATAGAAGAAGAGCGTCGCCTATGTTATGTAGGAGTGACTCGCGCTCAAGAACAGTTATTTCTTACCTACGCCAGAGAACGCCGTCTTTGGGGAACAAGAGAACCTGCGGTATCCTCCCAGTTTTTGCAGGAACTTCCAGGAGAGTTAATTAGTAGTAATATTAATTTGGCAACTACCTATCGTCGCCGTACCCGCGCCGAAAGAACCTCACAAGCTATTGATATTGACTGGAATGTAGGCGATCGCGTTTTACACCATGAGTTTGGAGACGGAGAAGTTACTCATATTTTGGGCAGCGGCAAAAAGGCAACCCTAGCAGTTAAATTTCTGAGCATGGGAGTAACTAAAATCATTCCCAAAATCGCTCCTATGGAAAAAGTGGAATAAAATTTTAATTGAAATAATTTTTTTAAAAGTGTAAGGCGATCGCATTTTAATACATTAAGATATCTGTTTTTTATGGGTTTTCTTGATGCAGATCTACTTGAAACTTATACATTTCTATCAATCCTCGATTAGAAACTTCCAAAAGCTCGGTTATCTGTTCTTCCCAGATCATTTCACCACGGTTAAAAAACTGAATTCTATTTGAGTTTCTGGGAATATTGTAAGTAATCCCCTTAAAGAAATTGATTTTTGCTAATTTTTCTCGCATCGTAGTGTCAAAAGAATACAAACCAGCTTCCATTAACCTTTCTTTTTGAAAATCGGTAGGATTCCAGCCTTCTTTTAAAGCTCTAAATAAAATTTCATTGGCATCAGGAAGAGTTAATTCTTCATTTTTTGTCAAAGCAGAATGCTCTAAGCTAAGAAACCAGCCGATAAAAGCCTGTATTTTGCTTTCTAAATTATTATTACAGTTTTCAATCAAATCACAGATTTCTTCGTCAAGATAAACTCCATATTTTTTGAGAATCGGAAAATATTTACGAAGAATTTCTGACTCTGAAAAAGTTAGTTCCATACCCCAGAACATATTATTTAATACTCCTTAGCGTCTTTTATTAATATCAAATCAAAAACAAATTAAAATCCTCAACTATCCATTTGCTCTTGTAAATAAGTCTGCAACAAACTGTCTAGCTTATCTTCAGGACAACATTCAATCAGGGCTTCAAAAGCTTCGTACAGTTTAGCTGCGCTATCTCCTAGCATGGGAGTAAGACCCCAAATATCTTCTACCCATTGTTTAGGTGGCTGATCGTCAAAGATCATTCGCTCTAGAATTTGTTTTGCTTCAGTTTTGTCAAGGGACATAATTAGCTTTTATTAAATTATCGATCTTTTATTATTAAGCATCTTTGGTTGATAAGCTTAAAATACAATTATTTTACTAACTTTATAAATGCTTGATACTCTTAACTCGTCTAATTCTTGGGCGATCGCCATAGCCGTAAATACAGTTCTATTAGGAATTGCCTGGTTTTTGCCGAAAAAGCTGCTGACTCCTCTTGGTTATCTCAACGCTCTTATTTTAGGAGTATTAGTTTGGGGAACTTTGGGCTGGCGTGGCTATGTGGTAGTTGTATTCTATTTTTTAGTAGGTTCGGGCTTGACCTTCGTTGCTATGGAGCAAAAAGAAGCTGAAGGCATAGCAGAAGAACGTTCGGGAACCAGAGGTGCAGGAAATGTCTGGAGTTCGGCATTAACTGCGACTATATGTGCGATCGCAACTCTGTTTTTCTCATCCCCCTTAAAAGAGCTATTTGTTCTCGGTTATGTAGCTAGTTTTTGTACCAAGCTTTCTGATACTACTGCCAGTGAAGTCGGCAAAGCCTACGGTAAAACAACTTATTTAATTACTACCCTGAAGTCAGTACCTAGAGGGACAGAGGGAGCGGTAAGTTTAGAAGGAACACTGGCAGGTGCGATCGCTTCGGTAGTTTTAGCCATTATTGCTTGGGCTATTGGCATGATTAGCGCAATAGGAATTATCTGGTGCGCGATCGCAGCTTTTATTGCCACTACTATAGAAAGCCTGATCGGCGCAACCTTAGAATCTCGTTTCGCCTGGTTAACTAACGATATCGTTAATTTTATCAATACTGTTATCGGTGCGATCGCCGCTATCTTATTAGCCTATATTTTTTAGTAGCTATTAAAGCAAGTAGCTATTCTGTCCCCTTAGTCGGCGCGATTACAATCGCGATCGCCTGTGAGGCAACTGTACTATCTCAGGTTAATGATTCTGGCTTTTGGCTGGTAAGACGTTTTCTGGGGATGGGTCAAACAGCAAACTTTGCGCTCCTGGGCGGGAATGAAAACTATAGTAGAATGCGTGAGATTTTTGGTGGGATTTTTGATTAGCTTTTTTATTTGAAGTTTTCTTAGGTAGGGGCGAATGGTTATTCGCCCAAATAAATAATCAACGCAAGAGGAAGAATGAGTAAATATGTAATTGGTGTTGATATTGGTACTAGTAGCACTAAATCAATATTGTATAGCGATCGCGGCAAACTAATTGAACAGCACGCAGTCGAGTATCCTTTAAATGCACCTACTCTAGGGGCAGCCGTACAAAACCCAGAGCAAATCTTTCAAGCGGTAGTCACAACTGTAAAGCAGATAGTTGAGAACAGTGGCGTAAATCAGTCTGAGATTCTCTGTCTATCTTTCAGCGCAGCGATGCACAGCTTGATTGTGGTCGATGGTGAGGGAAAACCTTTGACACCAATTTTGACTTGGGCAGATAACCGTAGTGCTGACTGGGCAGATAAGCTAAAAGAGTGCGGAGGACATGAAATATATACCCGTACGGGAACACCGATTCACCCAATGTCACCACTGGTTAAGTTAATGTGGTTACGGGAAAGTAAGCCTGAACTTTGGCAACAAGCAGCAAAATTTATTTCCATCAAAGAGTATATTCTCTGGCAGCTATTTCAAGAATATATCGTCGATTACTCTATCGCTTCAGCAACGGGCTTATTTAATTTCAATAGCTTAACTTGGGACACCCAAGCACTCGATCTAGCAGGAATTAAAGCGTCTCAACTATCTCAACTTGTACCTACTACCCATATTTTGCGATCGCTAAAGACAGAGTATGCAGATGAAATGGGTATTGCAGCAGATACTCCTGTGGTTGTTGGTGCAGGTGATGGAGCTTTAGCCAATTTAGGAGTAGGTGCGATCGCTCCTGGCATTGCCACAGTGACAGTTGGGACAAGTGGCGCAGTTCGGGCAACCGTCAGTAAACCCCAAACCGATCCCCAACAACGTTTGTTTTGCTATGCTCTAACCAAAGATTACTGGGTTGTTGGCGGTGCGGTCAATAACGGGGGAATCACTTTGCGCTGGGTGCGCGACCAATTAGCCGATGCGGAAATTGATACGGCTAAGTTACTCAAACAAAACCCCTATGATATATTGACGGCGATCGCCAAAACTATTCCCGCAGGCTCAGAAGGTCTGATCTTTCACCCTTATTTATCAGGAGAGCGATCGCCATTATGGGATGCCAACGCTAGAGGGAGCTTCTTTGGTTTGGCACTGCATCATAATAAAGCTCATCTGATTCGGTCGGTATTAGAAGGCGTAGTCTACAATCTATATTTAGTTTTTCAAGCTTTAGAATCCATTACTGGCGAAGTAAAAAACATTAAAGCAGCAGGGGGTTTTGCTCGCTCTCCCCTCTGGCGACAGATGTTGGCTGATGTTTTTAATCGGGAAGTAAGTATCCCCGAAAGTTATGAAAGTTCTAGTTTGGGAGCAGCAATTTTAGGACTGTATGCTATGGGAGAAATCGCTGATTTGAGCGAATCTCAACTCATAAATGGCGAGATTCATCAGCATCAACCAATTGCTAGTAACGTAGCCAACTATCAAAAGATTTTGCCTCTTTATTGTCGTCTTTTAGATAGCTTTAAAACCGAATATGCTGCGATCGCTCAACTACAAAAAGATTTACAGCAATAGCGTTGACATTAGACATTTCCCAGGTAGAGGGATAGATATAGGGCATTAAAATGAAGAGTTAAATATATTTATTGAAGTCATGCTCGCGAAACTTTGTGGCAGTTGCCAGAGAACGGAATATCGATCCCTCTGTTTCAACAGCGATCGCACATATTTTCAAGTAATGCCAAATGCCACGACAGTTCGATCTAGTGACTGTTTTTTTCGATAGTGCAACAAATTGAGTCACAATATAGTTGGAAACATTTGATACATTAAATAAATTATGGCAAGGGATCAATCATTCTCGACAGATCGCCAAAAGCGGATTAGAGAGCATTTAGCAAAAAGTTCTGGTGGCGAAGTCGATTTTCAGCGTTCTCCCCAAAATTATAATCCTGACGATCGATCTGCCACCTTATCTAGTAGTAAGAAAAGTCGAAAAGAACATATAGAGCGCAGCAAAGGTAATTACAATCTTAATTCTCTTAATCAGCAAGAACGCAAAAGTAGAATTATGAGCCACATTAAGATCACTAGAGGCTAGTGCTGTTGCGCTTGGGATAGAAGTCTTTGAGAAGAGAGAAAAATGCGATCGCATTTTGCTCTTTTCCTCTAGTTATTAATTTTACATAGCACGGCTCACAATCTTAAGCCCTTGTTTAATTTGATTAACAATTTTTTTTATGCCAAAAGTACGAAATAGACTGGAAATCAAACAGAATTTACTCGCAGAAATTAAGAAACTCCAAAACAATCGTCAAGCCCTTGATGGTTCACCAATTACAGATTTAGAAATCAGCCAAAAAAAAGTTCAAGAGATAGAAGCATTGACGGTTAATTTAGAAAACCTTACTCCTTTTCCTCGTCCTCTGGCTTATGCTAGCCAGCTACTTGATAGTGCTTGGCTATTAGAATACTCAACCGCTAGAGAAATTCGCTCTTTAAGACGTTTACCCTTCGGTTTTTTGGTTGGCAAAATATATCAAATAATCGACATCAAAACTGCATCCTTTGAAAATAGAGCCTGGGTAGAACACAAAACGGGTTTGTTATCAGGATATGTCAGGGTAACAGCCACGTTTGAACCAACATTAACAGAGGACGATCTGCTTCCCAATCAAAAAATTAACGTAAATTTTAGACAACGCTTTATTGCCATTACTAAGATACTAGGAATCAAAACTAAGATACTCGATCCGCTCAAAGTAGTAGAAGCTAAAAATCCTCAAGGTAGAATCCCTAGTCTAGACATAACCTATATTGATGAAACAATGAGAATTGGTCGTGGTGGAGATGGCAGTTTATTTATTTTGACTAAAGCCTAATATCTGAAATTAGCAAGATTGATTCTGTTATTTAACAAAATTCATGCCATACATAGGCTGGTTTTTAGAAATCCAGGTGTGTCTCAATAGCTTCCTTAGTTTGGGGCTAGAATTGGCGATTGTTTCTGGTTGATAATCGAATAGATTATATTCTAAAGGATGAACATATTGGGGCGTATAGTTACCCAGTAAAGATACCCTAGGGCGATCGCTTTTGTTAACCGAAGTATCATGCCAACACAGACCATGAGAAATAATGGCTGTTCCTGCTGTTCCCGTAATTTTTTCAGCAGTGCGCTCAAACTTCCTTTTGTTGGGCTTGGTAGCTAGATTTTGCGTACCAGGTGCAAACAGTGGCGCGCCATTATCCGCAGTAAAATCTTCCATTAGCCAAATAACCTGAATCTCTAAAATTGGTTGTGTAGGAAAAGGAGAAGTCATTGCCCAGTAGGGATAATCGACATGAATTCCCATTCTCTTTGCCCCTGGGTTCAGAATATGTGCCGAGAAACCACCTAAGATAATATCTTCCCCTAGAATGGCTTCAACAACTTCTAGGATTAACCGATCTTGAACTAATTTAGCGAAAATCTCTCCTTTATAAATCAAGCCATACAGTCTTTCTTTTTTATCTTGAACAACCAGTTTGTTTTCTTGCTTTTCCTGTTGGGCAAGTTCAAGAATTAATTTTCTTGCTTCTGTTGTTTCTTGAAGACTTAATAAATCAGGTAGGACAACATAACCTTTACCCTCAGTAATTTCCTTAGTTAATTTAGTTAATTTCACTTTAGTTAGTTAAATGTAAAGTAGTAGTAGGGTGGGCATGAAATAAAATTTTGTTCATCATAAAAATACACTCTCATTAATGCCCACCAAGTAATCAGTAATTATCTTTCCATATCCGCAACGGATTTAGGCACGTCTGAAGTCAAAATGTCGTGTCCATCGGCAGTTACGAGTAAATCGTCTTCAATCCGAATGCCAATACCTTTCCAGTTGTCGGGGATTTCTGGCTGTCCTTCGGCAGGTTTGATATGGGGAGAAATATAAATTCCTGGTTCAACTGTGACTATATGTCCAGGAGTAAGATTTTGCCAATCCTCCTCGTTATGCTTATATATTCCTACATCATGGACATCTAAACCTAGCCAATGTCCTGTGCGGTGCATATAAAAAGGTTTGTACTTCTCTTCTTTAATAATTTCTTCCAAGTCGCCTTGAAGTAATCCTAAATCTAATAAACCTTGAACAATTACACAGACAGCCATGTCGTGAAACTCATTATAAGGCTTACCTGGCTGAACTTCAGCGATCGCCTTTAGCTGTGCCTCTAAAACAATTTCATACAGGGCTTTTTGTTCTGGGGTAAACTTGCCCCCCACAGGAAAAGTACGGGTAATATCGCCATTGTAATAGCCATAGGAACAGCCAGCATCGATTAACAGCAATTCGTTGTCCTGCATCTGGCGTTCATTTTCTATATAGTGCAGAATACAGGCATTTTCTCCCGATGCCACAATCGAAGGATAGGCAATGCCGATTCCACCTTCCTTACGAAATATATGCTCAATTTCTGCCTGTACCTGGTATTCATAAAGTCCTGGTTGAGTAAATTCACGGGCGCGATTATGAGCTATTGCCGATATTTTGGTTGCCTGACGCATCATAGCAATTTCGCCAGGGCTTTTGACTGAGCGCATCGCAAACGTAAGGGGACGAGTATCTTCTAGTGCCAAAGGGGCTTTGCCGCGTTTTTGGTAGCCTCGCATTAGTCTCTGCCAGTGAGAGATAATGGTGTTGTTAAAATTTTCTTCACTACCTAAATGATAATAAATGCGATCGGCATTAACTAAGTATTGAGGTAGTTTTTCGTCTAATTCGGCAATGGGATAGGCTTCATCTGCACCATATATTTCTTTTGCTGCGTCCACACCACAACGATAGCCCGTCCAAGTTTCTTTTTCAGGGTCTTTAGGCTGCACAAAGAGAATATACTGATGTTCTTCATGATGAGGCGCGAACACCGCCACCGCTTCTGGTTCATTAAATCCAGTTAAATAATAAAAGCTGCTTTCCTGGCGGTAGGTGTATTCAACATCATTGTGCATAGTAGCCAACCGCGCACTACGGAAAATTGCCGTACCGTTGCCAATCTTTGACATTAATTCTTGCTGACGTTGGCGGTATTCTTGTTGCTCAATCCCCATTCTATTTTAATTCCCTAGAACTTTGTAGTAGAAAGACCTATATAGTTTATTATGCAGTAGAACAAATATCTGTGTTGTCATATTTTTGTAGTCAACTAAGTACGAATTCCAACAGAGGATTTACTAACGCCGATTTTTGTTTAAGGTGCGATCGCCAATCTTTATATTTATGATTATGTTGTAGACAATGATCGATAATTTCGTTTCTGATTAACTTAGCATTTACAGTAAAGTTAATATTTTCTGGCGATCGCTAATATGAAAATTAAATCAAAAACTGTCAACGCCAAAGGAATTAAATTTTCTCTTGTCGAAAAAGACAGTTAAAAATCGGATTTTCATAAACGAGGTTTAGAATTTCGATTAGATTTTTGACTTACGCTTCAGAATCTCGTTGCAGCCAAACAAATTGGGGCATCTAAAAAAATCCTTTTATTTGCTCTGCCGAAAACTATCTTATCTACTGAAAATTATCTTAATTAAATATGAATCATCGCCGTTACCCTACATTCTTTTTTAGATATTTGTAGACTAATTGAGGAAGCTAATTTTTATAAAACAATTTTTTCACTTATGAAGCGAGTATCCAGTACCGAAAATTATTTATTAGTTAGTCATATTTTAGCGATGGCTTTTGGTTTGGCAGGAATTATTTTAGTGTTACCCAATCCTAATTTTTTGGCAAAGTTAGGCGAGTTTGAATGGGGTATGACAATTTTTGGCTGGTCTATGGCTGGTGGTGGTGTAGCCTATATGGTTCTTGCTACGGCTGCCGTGGCTCTTTATGCTTATCGCACTTTAGGATTGTGGCATTGGTTGAGCTTTATGATTCCTGCGATCGCTTTATCATTAGGAAGCGAGCTTTTAGGCACTAGTACAGGCTTTCCTTTTGGCGAATATCGTTATCTTAGCGGTTTGGGCTATAAAATTGCGGGGTTGGTGCCGTTTACCATTCCTTTATCTTGGTTTTATTTGGGCTTTAGTGCTTACATTATTGCCCTGGCTGGCTTAAGCAGATTGGAAATAAAAAACTGGATCTGCCAGTTGGGAGCAATTATTTGCGGTGCATTGTGCCTGACATCCTGGGATTTTGTCCTCGATCCTGCTATGAGTCAAGCACCTATTCCTTTTTGGGTATGGGATCAACCAGGAGCATTTTTTGGTATGCCCTATCAAAACTTTGCAGGCTGGATGGGTACAGGAATTATTTTTATGACGGTGGCTACTTTGTTTTGGAGAGTAAAACCTTTTACCTTGCCCAATAACGATCTAAAGTTACCCCTAGCAATTTACTTAGCCAACTTCACTTTCGCCACGGTTTTGAGTTTGGCAGCAGGATTTTATGTACCCGTACTGCTAGGGTTTGTCTTGGGTATCTTGCCTCTAGTGATTTTATATGGGATAGCAACCAATCAGCCAGCGGTTTCTCCTGAAAATGCACTAGCAACCAATAACTAATACCGTTTCTATTTATGTTGGCTACAAATGACTGACTAGGAGACTAGGAGACTAGGAGACTAGGAGAAAGATTTGTAGCAGCAATTTTAAGAATTGTTATAAGAACTAATTACTAAGAACTAAGAACTTTTTGGAGTAATGAGTGGATTTCGAGCTTTTGTATATATTAATCTTGGGGATTTTGTTATCTCAAGTAGTAGCCACGGCAATTCTGTTATCTCGCTTACTCAAGGGTGCCAGAAGGCGATCTCCTTTACTACCCCAATTAGCTAACCCTAATTTAATAGGTAAAGTAAGCGTTGTTGTGCCTACACTAAATGAAGCTGAACGCATTACTCCTTGTTTAGCAGGTTTGACTCTTCAAACTTATGAACTCAGAGAAATTATTGTAGTTGATAGCAATTCCCAGGATGGCACCCAGGATCTAGTTAAAGCAGTGGGAAAAAAAGATCCCCGATTTCGCCTAATTACCGACGATCCTTTACCTCCTGGCTGGGTGGGTCGTCCTTGGGCTTTACATACAGGCTATTTACACACTTCACGCCACAGTGAATGGTTTTTAGGTATAGATGCAGATACTCAGCCTCAACTTGGTTTAATTCCTAGTTTAGTTATGACTGCTGAGGCAGAAGGCTATGATATGGTATCCCTCGCACCGCAATTTATGCTGCAATACAAAGGGGAATGGTTTTTACAGCCTGCTTTATTGATGACTCTATTGTATCGCTTTGATTCTGCGGGAGTAGATGCTGTTAGCTCTAGTAGAGTTATGGCAAATGGACAGTGTTTTTTATGCCGTCGCTCAGTTTTGGCAAAACTAGATGGTTATACTACTGCTGCCGACTCTTTTTGTGATGATGTAACCTTAGCCAGAAACATTGCTGCTGCGGGTTATAAAGTGGGCTTTTTTGATGGCTCAAAAGTAATTAAGGTCAAAATGTACGAAGGCGCAAAAGAAACCTGGAATGAATGGGGGCGATCGCTCGATCTTAAAGACGCAGCCTCAAATGCCCAGGTATGGGGTGATGTGTTGTTTCTCTTCTTTGTGCAGGCTTTACCGCTGCCGATGCTATTTCTGAGCTTGTATTTTCTAAGCTCAGGCATTCATTATCCTGTCGTTATTGCCTTACTTAGTACAAATGCTTTCTTGCTAATAATGCGTTGGGGAATGTTGATCGCGATCGCACCTTCTTATTCTGGTTCGTCTTTCTTTTTTTGGCTATCTCCTTTTGCCGATCCTCTTGCCGTATTGCGAATATGTTTATCTTCATTAAAAAAGCCGACAAAATGGCGTGGTCGAACCTACTAGATTGATGTAAAATAGCTTTATTCTAATTTATCGCTTTTTAGCTTCACTAATAAATTCTAAACCTGGTTCAGAGTTAAACATTGTGGTTAGACCAGTTCGCACAATCGGATGATCGACTACTAAAACGCAAATATCAGCGGATGAAGTCATGGCAATTAGCAAGTTAATGGAATTTGAACCAGAATACAAGTTCCTTGTTCGGGTTGACTTTGAAAGGTTAATTGTCCTCCGAGCTGGACATTTTAAATCGCGTTACAATGTTCATCATATTTCACAGAGTTTTAATCTACAACATCGACTTGTTTCAAAGTAGCCGTCAACTCTTTCATAAACTCAACAAAAACCCGAACTTTAGCCGAGAGATAACGTTTTTGAGGATACAGCACTACAATCGGTAATCCAACTTGAGGCTCGTAGGCTTGAAGAATTGGTTGAAGGTCTCCGAGGGCGATCGCTTGCGCTGCAATAAACTTGGGCAATTGAACCACACCAGCTCCTTGGATGACTTCCGCTAAAATGACTTCCGAATCATTGAATCGAAGATAACTGTCAACGGAGAGGTCAGTCGATTTTCCATCTTGTTCAAACCTCCAGGTAGGCTCTCGCCCGGTCTGTGAAAAGATAAAGTTGACACAGCGATGCTGCAATAGTTCTGTGGGTGTTGTCGGCGTGCCATACTGGGCGAGATACTGGGGCGTGGCACAAGTGACAAGGCGTGCCGTTGCCAGGTGGTGCATGATTAAACGGCTATCCCCGATCATGCCAATCCGCACCGTCGCATCAATGCCTTCCTCAATCAGATCGACCAGGCGATTGTTAAACGAAACATTCAAATTCAGCTCAGGATATTGTGTGGCAAATTCTAGCAGAGCCGGAGCAATATGCATTTTGCCAAACGTAAAGCTGAGATCGAGCCGCAAGGTTCCGATTGGTATTGCTTGCGATCGCTTGACTTCGAGTTCAGCTTCTTCCAGGTCATTGAGAATTTGCTGACAGCGTTGATAAAATCGGCTGCCATCTTCGGTCAGCGTCAAACTGCGAGTCGTCCGCTGAAGCAAGCGGACCCCTAAATCATTCTCTAAGCGCATAACAGCTCGACTAACGGCTGATGGAGCTATGCCCAACCGTCGTGCTGCTTCCGAAAAGCTGCCACATCGAGCGGAGCTTATAAAAATCGTCAAGCTTTTTAGTTTGTCCATTAATGCCAACGTATTTTTGAATTTTTTGCATAACTGTTTTGAATTTTAACCACTTTTTCTTCTTCTCTGTACAAGCTACCATTTAGACAAAGGTAAAAAAGGAGCTAAACGTATGACGATTCTCGTAATGGGTGGAACAGGACAAATCGGATCGCTGGTGGTCAACCACCTGTCCGAGCAAGGCGCGGAAGTGCGCGTCCTCACTCAGCATCCTGAGAAGGCGAAACTGCCATCTGGCGTGTCCGCTGTGAAAGGCGACGGATTAGACCCAACAAGCACGCGGGCTGCGCTGAAAGGGATCGACACCGTCTTTGTGCTTAACCCAGTTGTCGCTGACGAACTCACGCGCGCCTTGCTGACGCTCAGGCTCGTGGCGGATGCCGGAGTCAAGGGCATTGTCTATTTCTCGATGGTCAATTCCAATGCGCTGGTGGACGTACCGCATGCTGCTGCCAAGTTCGCCGCTGAGCGGATGATCGAAACGCTGGACTTGCCCGCAACCATTCTGCGACCGAACTACTTTTTTCAGAACGACGCAGCGATCAAAGATGCGCTTTTGAAAGGCGTCTATGCGATGCCGATCGGCTCGACCGGTGCGGCAATGGTCGATATACGTGATATTGCCGAGGTCGCGACGCTCGAACTCATCAAGAGAGAGAGGGCGACCGAACGACTGCCTCGCGACCTCGTTGACATTTCTGGTTCGGAAATCCTAACGGCAGATGCCATCACTGCAATCTGGACTGATGTGCTTGGCAAGCCGATCGCCTACGCGGGCGACGATCTCAAGGCATTCGAGAAGCAGATCGGTGCTAACTTGCCAGCGGAGATGGCTTATGACATTACGCTGATGTTCGATGCTTGGCAGAAGATCGGAGTCCTACCAATGCCGGGTGCCGTGGATCGCCTCGTTACAATGCTCAAGCGACCGCTTCGCACCTACCGCACCTTCGCCGAGGAAACGGCGGCGCAGTGGCGGGGGTAATCAAAAACCCAACGATTAATAGTGCTATGGTCAACATTTAATCCTCGCTCACGCATCATTTCTTCTATACATAGACAACGCATTATGCGATCGCAGCGGTAATCGCTTAACTACAACCACCTATTTATATCGACAAACAAAGGAGTTATCAATGAAAAAGCTAGAAGAAAAAGTCGCCATCGTCACCGGATCGAGTCGTGGAATCGGTAAAGAGATTGTGATGAGATTGGCGCAAGAAGGAGCTAAAGTAATTGTCAACTACAGAAGTAGCCCTGACGAAGCTGAAGAAGTTGTCAACAAAATTGAGCAACAGGGTGGCGAAGCTACGGCAATACAGGCTGATGTCAGTCAGGTTGACCAGAGTAAGCAACTAGTCGAAAAAGTAGTTGAGAAGTACGGCAAGCTAGACATTCTGGTCAGTAATGCAGGTATCGAACATTTCGGAAAACTGGAAGAAATTACCCTAGAAGATTTTAATCGGGTGTTTTCAGTCAATGTTGCGGGTCAACTGTTTGTCACGCAGGCTGCTTCTGCCCATCTTCCCTCTGGTGGACGTATTGTACTGACTTCTTCTGTCAGTGCCAAGATTTCTGTTTTTTATCACACGCTCTATGGCGCAAGCAAAGCTGCCGTTTCGGCGATAGTACGTAACCTGGCTCCTGAGCTGGGAGAGCGGGGAATCACGATTAATGCGATCGCGCCTGGCGGTACAGCGACGGACATGGCGGAAAAAAATGCGAGGTTTTACACACACCCAGCCCTCAAAGATCTACCACCCGAAATTTTACTCAAAAGTATTGGAGCATTACAGCGTTTGGCTCAGCCAGAAGAAATTGCCGCAGCAGTCGCCTTTTTAGTCTCCGATGACGCTTCCTATGTCACTGGCAGCACCCTCGCTGTTGATGGTGGAGAGTTCTAAAACCGATTAATTCAGGCGTATCGAGTGTCACTGTAACCAAGTTTGCAGGTAGGGATTTGATGATTAAATCAGCTTAAAAAGCGTAAAAGAAAAAGAAGGAGATTGAGATGAAAGTTTTAATGGTAGGAGCAACAGGTCAATTTGCCAGCCTTGTTATGCCCGAATTAATACAGCGTGGCGTAACGGTTCGGGCGCTGGTGCGGGATGAAAATAAATCGGACGTAGCTAGACAACAAGGAGCAGAGGAAATAGCGATCGCCGATCTTCGTGACCTTGACAGTCTGCGTGCAGCAGCAATAGGGATGGATGGCGTTTTTCATATTAACCCAGCCTTCGCACCAAATGAGGCAGACCTTGGTGTGGCAATGGTTGAAGCCGCTAAAGCAGCGGGGGTCGATAAGTTTGTCTTCTCTAGTGTCATCCACCCATCTATTTCGAAGATGACTAATCATGCCTCTAAGCAACCAGTTGAGGAGGCAATGTATGAATCGGGTATGACGTTTACCGTATTGCAGCCCACTATGTTTATGCAGAACCTCGACAGCAGTTGGAGTGCCGTGCTTAAGCAGAGTCGCTTTGTCTTGCCCTACTCTAAGCAGGCAAAGGTGTGCTACGTAGACTATCGCGACGTGGCAGAGGCAGTGGCGATCGCTCTAACCGAAAACAAGCTGGACTACGGCACCTTTGAGCTATGCGCCCCTGGTATGGTTAATCGTCTGGAAATTACCTCAATGATGAGCGAGGCTTTGGGACGCACCATTGAGGCTGCTGAGATGCCATTTGATAAATGGGCGCAGGTGGCTCATATTCCAGACGGGACGGTCAAAAAAGGCATGAGGCATATGTTCGCCGACTACGACCAGTACGGCTTTCCTGGAGGTAACGCCCTGGTACTGAGAGCCATTCTTGGACGAGAACCCCGCACGCTGCGACAGTACATCCAGAAGTTGGTAGATAAACACGAGTAAGGCTTACCAAGTCTGAAGTTATAAAAACCTTGCAATACTAAAAGCCGATCGGCATCACTGCCCCTAGTCTCTACTCCGCCTTTGGCTACTAGAGACACTTGGCTAGTAGCAGCAATCGCCTAGGCTTATACTGCATTTAAATTAAATAGGGTTTGCTCGAATCAATAGTGAGTTGGCGCAGGTCGATCTCCCCGATGATATCAATACATTCATCCGTCAGCACGTCTATAAATCAAAGTATAAGAAACTTGTTTAAGAAATCCTTTTCTGCCAGCTTTTCTTTAGTGAAGCTGTAGTAAAAAACGGTTTAAGTGCCTACGTTGCGACTAAAGCTGGAGTTGAAGGCTTGGTGCGTGTACTTGCTAATGAGCTAAGGGGTCGTAATGTTACGGTTAATGCGATCGCGCCTGGCCCTGTCGCTACCAGGGCTATTTCATTCTGGATGGTAAGATAATCTGCTAATGTTAAAGAGCAGAAAATAGAAATGTCTCAAATATCGATACTAGAAGCATTTGCTGATGTACCTGATGTTCGTAGAGGGCAAGGTAGAAGACACTCAGTTCCTTTGTGCTTGGCAATATTTACATTAGCAGTAGTGGCAGGAAATCAAGGATTTTTAGCTATCGGAGATTGGATCGATTCTTATCAAGGGCAACTGAAACAATTATTCAAAGTCAATCGTCTTCCTTCATACAGTACAATCCGCAGAGTATTGCTGAAGATAAATTATGCTGATTATTCATCTAAATTGGCAGCATTCTTTCAAATTGCTCCCTTAGAAGGAGAGACGATTGGACTAGATGGAAAAGTGCTTCGAGGGTCATTTATGGTAGAAAACACGAATCCTGATTGTCAACCACATCCTGCCATCATGCTAGTAAGTGCATATTTAGTCGAAAGAAAATTGATTCTTCAAACACATCAAGTAGATCGAAAAACCAATGAAATCAAAGCTCTACCAGAATTAATTGAATCATTGGCTTTGGAAGGAATTGTGTTTGCATTTGATGCGATTAATACTCAAAAAAAACCATTGCAATGATTGTGGGTAGTGGAAATCACTATTTAGCCGCACTCAAAGGAAATCAACTTACTCTATATCGTACCGTTAGACAACAGTTTACTCCTCATCAGACTGTTTGTAGCCTTAATAAGGGTCATGGTCGTATTGAGAAAAGAACGGTTAGTATTTGTCCGTTCAGTTCTTTCCTGGCTGGTTGGAATTCTATTACTACAACAATCCGCGTTGAGTCTCAAAGAATTACTAGATATCAACACGAGACTGAGACTAGATATTACATTTCTGACTTACAAGAAACAGCAAAAGATTTTGCTCGTCGTATTCGCGGTTATTGGGGAGTAGAGAATCAAGTTCACTACTGTAAAGATGTAACACTGGGAGAAGATAGGTCTCGTATTCGTACTGAACCTCTTGCTCAGATTTGGTCGATTGCCCGAAATTTAACACTCAATCTTTATCGAGATGCTGGTTTTAAAAACATGGCTCAAGCCAAGAGAAAATCGCAATTTGGACTAGAGCATATTTTATCCCTTTTTAGAATGAAATAGCCCTGCTGTCGCTACCGATCTGTTCCTTAAAGGTAAAACGGATGAACAGATTAGCGGGTTGAGTAAAGCTGCCCCGATAGAACGCCTGGGTCAGCCCGATGACATTGCCAATATGGTGTCATTTCTTGCTGGTCCCGAAGGCGGCTGGGTTAACGCCCAAGTCATCCGTGACAATGGTGGCTTTGTCTAGCAACAGTACTTATCGACGGCAGATTGCAACCAGCAGTGCGATCGCAGGAAATTGCTGCTAAGATTAGCAGTCTTAAAGCAGAAATATTAATTTTATAGTCATTCCAATTAATTTCCTCATGATTAGCTGGTCAGAGGTTAGAGGTCAGAAGTCAGAAAAATTTGAGGTACTTACAAAATTTTTCCTTTTTCGTATGGTTTCTATTTGAAATGACTATAGAACAAACAATAGCTAAATCATCGCGACCTAATAATTGGTTGCTTTTCCATCAAATAATTCTTAAAAGTTTCTCCTCTACAGGCTACCTGTTGTTCTTTGACCACGCTAAATCCTTGCTTGATAAAAAATGGTTGAGCGGTAATGCTAGCTTCAGTAAATAAACGAGTTAAATTTAACTCTAAAGCTTTATTTTCTATGGCTTTATATATTTTGTTGCCGACTCCTTGACGTTGATAGTTGTGATGAGAATAGAAACAATCAACGTGACCATCTGCTTCTAATTCACCAAAACCAATGATTCTAAGATCTTGTTCGGCAACATAAGTAAATCTGCTCGAACATATTTCCAGCCAATTTCTAAAATGAATATCATCAGGTGACCAAGCTTTAACCTGTTCTCTAGAATAGTCTCGAATATTGATACGTCTAACCGTATCGTGAAATAGCTGGGCTACTTGTTCAGTATCTTCTGCTCGAAATAATCTAATTTTCATTGGGCTACAAAAATGTGATTTCACCCTAAGTTAAGACTATAGACCTCTTGCATAAGTCCCATAAATTTCGGTTGAGTTTAGGGAAAAGGGAAAAACAAACCTACTCCAACACCTATATTGTTGCTTTCTCTAACTCTTAATTGATGCCAAGTAGAAGAGCCAACTCGATTGGTAAGATACAGTTCTAAATGAGGATCGCTGTTGTCAGTACTGGCTTTTTTGCCTAATAGAGGTGTCCAACGCACCTCAAGCGTCCAGGGAATTTTATTCTCTCGTTGTCCATCAACAAGACTATTTCCTTCGTCAACAAAGTTTGCGCCGACTTCTGCAATAAAACTAACTTCTTGATTTAAAGCGATCGCGCCACCAAAGTTTAATCCCCCAGTTTCTATACTCTGACGTTGTACATAACCAAGTATGGGCGTTACCCAGACTGCTGCACCATCGTTTATTTTGTAGTGGACAGGTAAAGCAAAAGTCACAATGAGTCGCTTTCCTCTAGCAGCATCGTCTCCTCCTGGAGTAAAAATAGGTACGGTTTTATCTAACCCAGAACGCTTAAAAGCAGTTGTGTCATTCTCAAAGAAATTGAGAAAAGTTTCATTAGTTAAACTAGCGGTTACAGCAGCACTTAAGGTCAAAGGCGCATTTTCAGTTTGATTGAGCAAGCGTACCTTACCGCTAATACCTTGTTCTGATTCATCAATATCTCCTGCAACGTAGTCAAGAAAAATTCCCCCTTCCAAGTCTTTAAGCAAACCGTAGCCGATAGCAGTTAAAATTCCTTGACTGCCTCCTTGAAGTTGCAAAGCTAGTTTGCCACTGGGTATAGTGCCACCATCAAAAAAAGCTAAACCGTCGATGGTAAAAGATTCTGTATTCGTTGAAGTTGCTGAGAAGGTGTCACTGTACTTACGATTTGCTGAGAATACATCAGGCATAAAGACCAAATTAGCTCCCAAACCCACAAAGTCTTTGTCAGCAGTTAGTGAAAGAGGGGCAAAACTAGCAGCAGTGTTAGAAGCATATAGATCCAAAGCCAGACGGGGATTAGTTAAATAGCGTAATCCCGCATTGTAGGCGATCGCTTTAGCTGGTTTGCCTGAATCTCGATTGATGCTATTGTTGCCAGTCAGAGGCAAAAATACATCGCTAAAAATAAATAATCTTGGGTTTACCTGATAAGAAACTGCTCCACCCAAACCCAAAACCGTACCAAAAGAACTCTCGTTATCATCAGGCAGACGACGAAAAAACTCTGCACTCTCATCTTTAAAAAATACCACCGTCGGCGAAATATTAAACTGCCAGCGATTGCCAACATCAGCAGTAAAAGGCACAGCCAAAGAGACAAATATATCCCGATTATTAAATTCCGTCGATTCTTGTCCTTGAGAAAACTTAAAGCCGCGAGTTCCCCAAGAAGCAGCAAATACACCGCTTAAAGCTTGTGTTTGGGCTTGATTACTCCAGATCCTTTGCTTGAGTTCTAAGGCAGCCTCGTTATCTTCAGTGCGTTCTGAGGTAAAATCTCCTTGCTTAATAGGCGAGCTACTGTCTACGTGCTGGAACTGAAGACTTAGCTGTAAACCATCGCTAATACCCCAGCTAAAGCCAGTATTAAAGTTGACCGCACTATCACTATTATCTACAGCATCTTTAACTAAATCAGGAAAGAAAAAGCTGCGGGTATCGAGATTGATTAAAACATCTCCTTGACCTAAATGTTTAGCTGTAGGTTGAGCAAATAACTGTTCTGCTAAAGGTGTAAAGGTGATTTTAGTTTGTTCTAACTTATTTTTACCTAGTATTTTTATTGGTTGAGCATCAGCGAAACTTGGTCTTAATAGTAGCAAAATCCCACCAGCTAGCCCAACCAACAATTTACTCATGCGATCGCCTTTTACTCCCTTCTCAATTGAAAACCATATCTAGTTTCAATCTTGATTACACAAAGCTAAATACTATCAGCTTGCCGTACAAATAGAGATAAAAAAGGATGAGGGACAAGGAAATATATAAAAAGGCTACAAGATCACAGCTTGTATTTGAAATTCTTTTCGCCTTCGTATTTAGATAGTTTGGCAAATTCGCCTAGTTCCTTTGCGCCTGAGTAAAGTTGACCATCAATTTCCCAGGTAGGAAAAGACTGAATGCCTTTGGCTATACAAGCATCTCGCTGCGGATTTTTACCCTGGGGGTCGCATTCAACATAGTCAATTTCAGCGAATGCTTCTTTACCAAATAATTCCTTTTGTTGGTAACAATGAGGACACCAAAACGCTCCATACATCTTGACACCAGTTGCTGTTAAATGTTTAGCCAAAGCAATTTCCGCCTCTCCAGAAACAGTAGTAATATTCCAGCCTTTGGGTGGTGTAGGATCTCCCATAGGTTCAGGAATAACAATCTTGCCATCTTTAGGATCGACTACTTCTGATGGAGAGCTATCTGCTTGAGCGATGGAGGGGTTAACGTTGGCATAAATTCCCAAAGTGACAACTATGGTAAGCAATGCCACTATGGCTGCCGTAAATAATATTTGTCCTATATCTTCCCAGTCTCTACCTGTGACGGTCAAAACCAATAGACTTAGAGAAAATGCTGCCGAACCAATACAGTAAGGGCAAACTGTCTTTAATTCTGTGGCAAGAATATACATCAAATAGCCACTAAATACAGCCATAGCAATACTGCCAGCTAACAATAACCACCAGGTGAGGTTTTCTAGCTGCTTTTTGAAGTTTTTCTGTTTGTCATAACTAATTGCTAAGGGAACAAGAGCAAAAGCTGCCATGGAAATATATGCCAAACAACCAAATAAACTCAAAGGCAATCCAAATACTTCGGCGTAAGGACTATTTAAGACACCTCCGCAACCACCACCAGCAGAGTTAATGCCACATTCTAAGGTGGCTCCAGTCAGCTTTTTGACCGTTAAAAAAGCAGTTAAGATTGCTCCTGCAATGGCTACTACCCCAATTAAGGGACGTGACCAGCGATATATCCAGGGTAAAGAACGTCTACGGCGCATAACAACTATATGTATATGTCAATTTTATGAGTTCGTTTTTTCATTGAACAGTAAACATTAAATATTTATCATTACGATCAATGGTTTGTTGTCCAAATTATAGCTTGAGTTGAAATTCAGCTTAAGGGTGGACTAGCTAAATTGTTTAACTGAAGAATTAGAACTTGCTTGCTTTTTCTCTTGAGGAGCAGATTTAGCTGCTTCGACAAACTGAGATACGCGAATGGGATCGATAGTTTCGCTGATTTTGCCATAGCGTTTGAGAGAGCTTGAAACAATTACGCCATCAGCAGCCTGCATAAGTTGGGCTACATTTTCCCAATTTGCTCCACTGCCAATAAATACAGGAGTATCTCCTGCTGCTGCGGATGCTAATTCGAGATCTTCTTGAGTTGGTGGGCTGCCTGTTGCCCAGCCTGATAAAATTACTCCATCTGCTAAACCTCTTTCGATGGTGTCTTTGACTGCGGTGGTCAGATTTGGCGTACTCAAAGGTCGAGCGTGCTTAACTAAAACATCTGCCAAAATTGCGACTTTTGAGCCTAATTCTCGACGATATTTGAGTAATTCATGAGCTTTTCCCTCAATTAATCCCTGATCCGTTGCCATAATTCCCGTTAGAACGTTGACACGAATAAATTGCACATCTGTACAGGTGGCGATCGCCATAGCGCTTTTAGCATCGTTCCGCAGCACATTAATGCCGATGGGCAGCATCACCATTCCCTTCAGACGATCAACAATTAGGGTCATAGAACTGACTACCGCAGGATCGACACAGTCTTTCGTAAAAGGAGCATCAAAAAAGTTTTCAATAATAATACCGTCTACTCCGCCCGCTGCTAGGGCAGTAGCTTCCTGTTCGGCTCTGGCAATGACCTCTTGAAGTTTACCTTGCCAACGAGCAGAGGTAGGTAAAGGAGATAAATGAACCACCCCAATTACTGGACGATTTGTTTGAAAAATTTGTTTTAATTCCACTATGAATTCACCACGCCTATTGTTTCTCCTCTGCAAAAGTTACTATTATCTCAGACAAAGCTAGATACTGTATATACTCTCATCAAGTTCCAACTAAATGTGATTTTGCAGCTAGATCCGATAATTTTGCTGCTTTTGATTCCCACTGGGTAATTTATCTGTTAATATAATTTAACGAAAGGGTTATTAACGTATCTCGATTGATATGTATAGCCAAAAGTCAAACTCCGTCAGAAGCGGTGTCTTCAATAAAAAATAGTTTTGCGGAATATAAACTGTCTGGTTAGCTCCTGCTCCGCCGCGAAACTAAGGAAGCATAATCCAACAGTTGGTCTAAATATTTATATTTTATAATTTATATTTTATAGTTGTTCAGGACCATGGGGTTAACGCTCCACGTAAATAAGATATTGAGTCTGACCACCTGATCAAAGAGATTTTTGTTGCCCTTAGGTGTAGAAGTTTCAGGCGATCGTGCAAACTAACTATTAGTAATTTTTGTATTTGGTCTTTAAAATTTAGGATAAAGAATGGCAAATAAGCCAACCATAGCTATATCTCATTTGGGATGTGAAAAAAACCGTATAGATTCCGAACATATGCTGGGCTTGCTGGCTCAAGCAGGTTATCAAGTAAATTCTAACGAAGAATTAGCTGATTATGTAATTGTGAATACCTGTAGCTTTATTCAAGAAGCTAGAGAAGAATCAGTTCGTACCTTAGTTGAATTAGCCGAAGCCGATAAAAAGATTGTCATCACTGGCTGTATGGCGCAGCACTTTGGGGAAGAACTCTTAGAAGAATTACCCGAAGCAATGGCGGTAGTGGGTAGTGGCGACTATCATAAAATAGTTGACGTGATTGAGCGCACCCAGACAGGGGAAAGAGTCACCGAAATCACTGAAGAACCAGTCTATATTGCTGATGAGACAGTTCCTCGCTACCGTACGACCACAGAAGGGGTAGCGTACCTGAGAGTAGCAGAAGGCTGTGATTATAGCTGTGCTTTTTGCATTATTCCTCATCTGCGGGGTAATCAGCGATCGCGTTCGATTGAGTCAATTGTCGCAGAAGCTAAGTCTTTGGCATCCCAGGGAGTACAGGAAATAATTCTTATTTCCCAAATTACTACCAACTACGGCAAAGATCTTTATGGTAAACCAATGCTGGCAGAACTTTTAATCGAGTTAGGTAAAGTTGATGTGCCTTGGATCAGGATTCATTACGCTTATCCTACGGGGTTAACTTCAGATGTCATAGCCGCTATCAAAAATACTCCCAACGTTCTGCCTTATCTCGACTTGCCTCTACAGCATTCCCATCCCGAAATCTTAAGAGCCATGAATCGCCCTTGGCAGGGAAGGGTAAACGATGCCATCATTGAGCGGATTAAACAAGAATTACCAGGGGCAGTGTTGAGGACTACTTTTATAGTTGGTTTTCCTGGGGAAACAGAAGCTCATTTTCAGCATTTAGTAGAGTTTGTCAAACGACATGAGTTTGACCACGTTGGGGTGTTCACCTTTTCTCCTGAACCAGAAGCTCCTGCCCACAGCATGGAAAATCAAGTCGATCCCCAGATCGGCAATAGTCGCCGAGATATTTTAATGCAGACACAGCAACCAATTGCTGCTGCTAAAAACCAAGCTTATGTCGGTCAAAAATTAAATGTTCTTGTCGAACAAGAACATCCTAGTTCGGGGCAGTTAATTGGTCGCTCTACACAATTTGCTCCAGAAGTTGACGGACTTGTATACGTTCGTGGTGAAGCTTCTCTAGGTTCAATAATTCCTGTAAATATCACTGCCGCAGATGTTTACGACCTTTATGGGGAAGTTGCTCCCGTAGCAGCTTATGCAGCAGTCTAAACAGACTGTTGGGAATTCGTAGAAAGTCTCTAGCACCTTTAGCTAAAGCAATTTTGAGGTGCTGAGAATCTATAGCGGTATCAAACTGCACAGTTTTTTAGCAAATAAACAGTAGAAGTACATAACTCATGACAACCACTTTCCAAGACTTAGGACTATCAGACGCTTGTTTAGCACAGCTAGAACAGCTCGAATTTACCGAACCTACTCAGATTCAACAAGATGCCATACCAGCCTTACTAGAAGGCAAAGATATTGTTGGTCAATCTCAAACAGGTACAGGGAAAACCGCAGCTTTTTCTCTTCCTGCATTAGAAATTGTCGATCCCAATAATAAAGCCGTACAGGCTTTGATTCTGACACCTACTAGAGAGCTAGCTCAACAGGTGGGTCAGGCAATTCAAGATTTCACCTCCAGAGAACAAAAAGTCTTTTCTATGACGGTTTATGGTGGTCAATCTATTGAAAGACAAATCAGTAGACTGCGCCGCGGAGTTCAAATTGTTGTCGGTACTCCAGGACGAGTAATTGACCTTCTAGAACGTCGCGAACTAAATCTAGATCAGCTAAAGCTAGCCATTCTAGATGAAGCTGATGAAATGCTGAGTATGGGCTTTATCGACGACATTAAAAAAATTCTGCGTCGTACCCCTGAAGGAAGACAAACTGCCTGTTTGTCTGCCACTATGCCGAGAGAAATTAAAGATTTGATCAAAAACTTTTTAAATTCTCCCGAATACATCACGGTTAAGCAACAAGAAGCAGCACCAACTAGAATTGACCAACACGTTTACATGGTGCCTCGTGGTTGGCAGAAAATTAAGGCACTACAGCCTATCTTAGAGCTAGAAGAGCCAGAATCTGCGCTTATATTTGTTCGTACCAAGCGGACTGCTAGCGAGTTAACTAGTAAGTTACAAGAAGCAGGTCACAGCGTTGACGAGTATCATGGCAACTTGAGTCAGGTACAGCGCGAAAGACTGGTAAAACGCTTCCGCGATGGCAAAGTCAGAATGGTAGTAGCTACAGATATTGCAGCCAGAGGACTAGACGTACAGGATCTTAGCCACGTAATTAACTACGACTTACCTGATAACGCAGAAACTTACATCCACCGTATTGGGCGGACTGGTCGTGCTGGCAAAACAGGTACAGCGATTGCCATTGCCCAATCAGGAGATCGTCGTAGTCTCCAACAAATTGAGCGTCGCATCCGCTCGAAGCTAAATATTGCTCAAATTCCCAATCGAGCGCAGGTAGAAGCCAAGCGCATTGGTAAGCTTCAGGCAAAAATTAAAGAAACCCTAGCAGGGGAGAGGATGGCATCATTCTTGCCTTTAGTTAGAGAATTAAGCGATGAATACGATCCTCAAGCGATCGCAGCAGCAGCCTTGCAAATGGTCTATGACCGCGATTGTCCTAACTGGATGAAAGGCGATTGGGAGATTCCTGAAGATAGTTTTTCCAAACCAGTTGTTAAAGGCAAAAAAGGTCGTTCTTCTCGTAGAGGCAGCTACGGCAGTAGCAGTAAGTCTAAATCAGTTCCCAGAACTAAGCCTCAAGGTAAAGTCAGATCCCAAGTGATTATTGAACAATAAATAATTACGATTGAGTTAGCAGTTTTGAACCAAAGTATAATTAATTAACTATACCAATAGACTCAAAACTGTTGGCTTGCTGTGGTTAAATAAAGATTATTGTTCAATAAGTTATTAGCTACCAGCTATTGTCGCTAGACCACAACTAGTAGCTTAAAACTTTGATCCAAAGTTAACTGAAATAACCCTCCATAGCCCTCGTGACACTAAGTATCCCCTTAACCAACCTATCCCATTCAAACGTTGCCAAAGCAGCAAATAACTGGCAGGGTTTGATTGAAACCTATCGCTCTTATTTACCCGTGAGCAAAGCTACTCCTGTCGTTACTTTGCTAGAAGGTAATACCCCTTTGATTCCTGCTCATGAGATCACGTCTAAAATTGGTCGCGGGGTCACAGTCTATGTCAAATATGATGGTTTAAATCCTACAGGCAGCTTTAAAGACCGAGGCATGACTATGGCTATTTCTAAAGCCAAGGAAGATGGGGCAACAGCCGTTATCTGTGCTAGTACAGGCAATACATCGGCATCCGCAGCAGCCTATGCCCGTCGTGCTGGCTTAAAAGCATTTGTGGTCATTCCCGATGGTTATGTGGCGTTGGGTAAACTAGCTCAGGCTTTACTGTACGGTGCAGAAATAATTGCCGTAGACGGTAACTTTGATGATGCCTTGACCATTGTTCGACAACTTTCAGAGAATTATCCAGTTCAGCTAGTTAATTCGGTTAACCCTTATCGTCTTCAGGGACAAAAAACCGCAGCTTTTGAGGTAGTTGATGTCTTAGGCAATGCTCCTGACTGGTTATGTATTCCTGTAGGCAATGCTGGAAACATTACCGCCTATTGGATGGGTTTTTGTGAATATCATACCGCTGGAAAATGTTCTCGGTTGCCAAAAATGATGGGCTTTCAAGCAGCAGGGGCTGCGCCTCTAGTTACAGGTGAGCGCGTACATAATCCTGATACCTTGGCAACAGCGATTAGAATTGGTAATCCTGCTAGCTGGCAAAAAGCGATCGCCGTTCAAGAAGCCAGCCAAGGAGAATTTAATTCCGTAACCGATACAGAAATTCTTGATGCCTATCGTCTCTTAGCTTCAGAAGAAGGGATATTTTGTGAACCAGCTAGTGCAGCCTCAGTAGCAGGCTTGCTTAAGGTTAAAGATCGAGTCCCAGACAACGCTACGGTAGTTTGCGTTCTCACAGGTAATGGTTTAAAAGATCCTAGTAGCGCAGTAGATCATAGCCTCAACGAGTTAAAGCTAGGCGTTCCTCTAGAAATAGAAAAAGTAGCCAGAGTAATGGGCTTTTAACCTCGAACATTAAAGGATTAACAATTATCTCGATGCTGTACGGGCAAAGGCTGTTCGACCCTAACTAATTTGGGTACGATCAATTAAATCAGTTAATACTTTGTAACATAACTGTTTATTAAATAATCAATTATATATAAATGAAATGACCAAAGACAGAGTAATTGTAATCGGTGGTGGTTTAGCGGGAACAGAAGCAGCTTGGCAGGTGGCTCAAGCAGGCGTAGCTGTTACTCTTTATGAAATGCGCCCTATTAGAACTTCTCCTGCTCATCATACAGAAGAATTAGCCGAATTAGTCTGTAGTAATTCTTTTGGCGCGAAGAATAGCGATCGCGCTGCGGGTCTACTCCACGAAGAATTACGCCGTCTTGGTTCGAGGATTATCGCCACCGCCGATTATCATTCTGTCCCCGCAGGCGGGGCATTAGCGGTAGATAGAGGAGTCTTTAGTAGTGACTTAACCAAAACTTTAGCCAGCCACCCTCTGATTGAATTAAAGCGAGGAGAAATCACCGAAATTCCCCAGAATAGCATTGTCGTGCTTGCTACTGGTCCTTTAACTAGTCCTCGGTTAACAGAAGACCTGCAAAAGTTTACGGGAATGGAATATATGAGTTTTTTTGATGCTGCCAGTCCTATTATTGTCGGTGAATCTATCGACCGAGAAGTCGCTTTTTTAGCATCTCGCTATGATAAAGGGGAGGCTGCTTACCTCAACTGTCCGATGAACAAAGAGCAGTATCTCAATTTTCAGCAAGAATTATCTAAAGCCGAACAGGCAGAATTAAAAGATTTTGAACGAGAAACTGCCAAATTTTTTGAAGGCTGTTTACCGATTGAGGAACTGGCACAACGGGGAGAGGATACTATGCGCTATGGACCTCTCAAGCCAGTAGGCTTGTTTGATTCTCGTTTAGGAGATTTTCGCGCTTTAGAAAACAAGGGTAAACGTCCCTATGCCGTAGTGCAGCTTCGTCAAGAAGACAAAGCGGGGCAACTTTGGAACATGGTCGGTTTTCAAACCAATCTACGTTGGGGAGAACAAAAACGGGTCTTTAAATTAATTCCAGGTTTGGAGAATGCCGAGTTTGTGCGCATGGGAGTAATGCACCGCAACACCTTTATCAATTCTCCTCAGCTATTAGAATCGACTTTGCAGTTTAAAAGCAAAAAGACTGTGTTGGCTGCCGGTCAATTGATTGGTACGGAAGGATATACTGCAGCAGCAGCAGGAGGTTGGTTAGCAGGAACAAACGCTGCTCGTTTAGCCCTAGGACAAAAGCCTCAGAGTATTCCTGAGACAACGATGATGGGCGCGCTCTTTGATTTTATCAGTTCAGCATCTCCCAAGCACTTTCAGCCCATGCCTCCTAACTTTGGTATTATTCCCCCATTGCCCACCAAGGTTAAAAACAAAAGAGAAAGATATGGTCAGTATCGCGATCGCTCTTTTGCCGATTTAGCTGCCTGGAAACAGTCTTTACAGCCAGAATTAGCCACGATTAATTAAATGAGTCCAGCAAAATGAAAGAACAAATTGTTACTTGGATAAACCGCATTCTCGTTGCTGATGTCTTCCTCGTTTTCTTTGGCTTTATCTGGTTTGCGATCGCCGTTATTGGTCGTTATCTTAATGTTCCTTTGGGTTTCGATATTTGGTACAAACTTTGGCAGCCAGTTTTCAATCCAGCGATCGGTATTATCTTTTTAGGGGCATTTGTTACTTGGTTAATTAATAAAATCTCTAGCAAGTTTGGTTCTGAATAAATAAAAGTAGGAAAAGACCAGGAATGCCTTGTCTGTACTAGCTCAATTTCCAATTATTTAAAAGCTAGAAGCGATTCAGCGCGGACTCGGCGGTTTCCGTCGTCAAAGGCTTAAGCCGCATGAAGCGACTGAATCAAGAAACCATACATAATACAGTATTATCAACTAGCCTCTAAATCAACGACGTTTAAGCAGGGATTGCCAAAAAAAGACAATGAGCTAAGATTGCAGATATAATTACCTTTATTTTTTAGATCTCAATTCATTGTGTCAACTAAATTAAGCTTTATTCTTTATTTCTTCTCTGATAACCATAATTATTACCTTCACAAATCCACTCTACTTAGTGGTCAACCGTTCTTCACCCTGCCAAAGGTCTTTGTTTGTATAGAGGCAAGGTTTGCGGTGGACTGCCTTCCATAATAAAAATCTATCTGTGAAATACCTTGATAAATTAACCTATTAAAAAAAATAAATTAATGTAGGCAAAAATTACATCTATTAGGAAAGTACATTATGCTTATTTGTCCACAGTGTGAATTTGAAAATCCTGAAGCTCATAAATTTTGCCAAAATTGCGGTGTTTCGCTGACAGACAAAATGTGCTGTCAATGCCAAGCAAATATTCCTATCGAAGCAAAAACCTGTAGCTTTTGCGGTGCTGCTAATTACACTGTACTGTGGGCAATAATTTCTCAAAAACCAGTAGCAGAACCTTTACCTCAAGCAGAATTAGCTAAGGCACTCAGTATTTATAACAACAATCATCAACAGTTAGAAATCGAAAGTATATCTGACCTATTTATTGAATATAGAGAGAAAGCCAAATCTCTATTACAGCTTCATGGAGAAGACCATACCTCAAGTCGCTACGAAATTGAGGAGGATAATAATTCTGAAACATTTTTACCTACTAATGACTATAATTCTGAGCATACATATCTACAAAAAAAAGTAATTGATAAATATCCTTTGCAAAAATCTCACCTAGCAACTCTTCAAAAACAGCAAATGGATTTGTTTGCTGAATTAAGCCAAAGTTTAAACAACTCCCATTTAAAAGTGGCTCAATACTGGAATTTAGTCGGGCTGCCAACTCATGCTTTACCCTACATAATTTTAGAAAAATATACGCCTACAGTTCCCAGAATCTATGATGCGTGGCAGCAAGAAGATCGGGGCATTGTTTTGCTACCAGACCGTTCTGGGTGGCAATTACTTAAAGATGTATGGTCTCAACAAAAACTGCCACTGCTACAAATAATTTGGTTTTTAGATGAAATGGCAAAAATGTGGGAACCTTTGCAGCAAATTAGCTGCGCTCAAAGTTTGCTAGTAGACAAAAATTTACGCATAGATGAAGATCAGTCCTTTTGTTTACAGCAACTGTATATGGATGAGTCAGATAGTTGTCCAACTCTCAAAGATTTAGCTAAAGTATGGCAAGTTTGCTTTGCCCAATCAAATTCAGATAGTCTAGATGAACTAGATAAATTATTAGAGAGAGTTATTTCAGGAGAGATAGATGAAATAGAACAGTTGAGACTTGAGCTTCATAATATTGGTCTTGGTGAAGACGAAATTGAGTCCTTTGATATTCATACTAATTATTCTGACGTGAACATTCCCCAATCTGAACCCGATAAAATTCAATCCAACGATGATTTAAAATCTGCTGAACAACCAGTTTTTTTCCAGGAAGAAGAAGATATGATGTACACTAGCGATTTTGAAGAACAAGCCACGGCAATGATACCTATGCACCTAAGAAGTGTTGCTGATGCTAGCTGTACTGATATTGGCTCTCAAAGAGACCATAATGAAGATTTTTTTGGGGTCAAAACCTTAGTTGAGAAAGCAGAAAATACTACCGAAACTAACCTTAGCGTGCGTGGTTTGTATATAGTCTGTGATGGCATGGGCGGTCATGCAGCCGGAGAAGTCGCTAGTGCTATGGCGGTAGAGAATCTCCAAAAGTATTTTCAAAGCCACTGGCAGCAACAATTACCAGAGCAAAAAACTATTGAAGAGGGGATTTTATTAGCTAATCAAGCTCTCTATCAAACAAATATAGATAATTTTCGTTCTGGTAGCGGTAGAATGGGAACTACTTTGGTAATGGCTTTTTTACAAGATACTCAGCTAGCGATCGCTCATGTCGGAGACAGTCGCATTTATCGCCTTACTCGTAAGCAAGGACTAGAACGCTTAACCTTGGATCATGAAGTTGGTCAAAGAGAAATTAATCGAGGGGTCGAACCCGACATTGCCTATGGCAGACCTGATGCCTATCAGTTGACTCAAGCCTTAGGACCTAGAGACAACAACCATGTGCGTCCTGAGATTCAGTTTAGCGAAATTACCGAAGATTGCTTACTATTGCTTTGTTCTGATGGTCTTTCAGATAATGATTTATTAGAAGGAAACTGGCAAGAATATCTTAAACCTTTGCTCAGTTCCCAAAGCGATCTCCCAGGAGGTCTATTTAAACTAGTAAATTTTGCTAACGAACATAATGGTCACGATAATATCACTGCTGTCTTAGTAAGAGTCAAGCTAAAGCCTGATTTTTAAAGACCATAGTTCTTTTTGCTTATTCAGGGCGTGTCATCATTTGGAGGGAAAGATGCTTTTGAGAGTAACGCTTGCGCATTCCCTTGCGTCTTACGCCGACGCGGGGTCGCTCGCCATTTTAGCGAGATACAAGAAGAAAAATGTTCTGCATAGCAGGGCTACGGAGGTGAGGGCGCGTGTCTTGAATTTATTTCAAGACCTTGTGCCGCCCGTTATTTTTCGACGAAGTAGGTCGTTAAAACGAGCAACCCCCTAAAGGGTTCAGCAGTATATGCGGACAAGTCCTTTGTTTCAAGTCGGGAAACCCGCCCAACGGACTGCTTCACCGCGTCGCCGTCAGGCGCAAGGGAATGCGCGAGAAATAGCGAAAAAAGCACTTTGTTTCTAATTGATGACACGCCCTAATTGATAATTGCCCAATATGGTCATTTTTACGCTTTTAGAACCGCAGACAAACCAACCTCTTCAACAGTGGGAGTTTTTAGAGCAATCAGTGATTCGTATTGGTCGCGCTCAAAATAATGACATTGTGCTGCATGGCTATTTTCAAGTCTCTCGACAGCATCTAGAATTAACTCTCATAGATCCTCAACAAGAAAAGTGGCAGTTAATTAGTAGAGGAACTAACGGTACTTTAGTCAATAGTGATTTTGTGACCGAAACTATCTTAAATCACGATGATTTGATTCGGCTGGCAGAAAATGGACCTGTATTTAAGTTTGAACTAGAATCTTACTTAGCTGAAAACCAAGAAGAGGTAGAAACAACTCAGATTCTTGAGCCTGCTGTTATTTGCGATCATCAAGATAATCCAGAAGGCAGTATTTTTTGTCGCCATTGTGGCGAGCCAATAGTCAGCGATGAGCATTATATTAGCTCTTATCAAGTCTTACGCACTCTTGGTAGAGGAGGAATGGGAACTACCTATCTGGCTTGGGATCGCAACCGTACTATCAAGAATGCACCTATGCTACTAGTTCTAAAGGAAATGAACGCAGATATGGCGCGCATTGCCAAAGCGAGAGAATTGTTTGAAAGAGAAGCACGTATTTTAAAGTCTTTAGAACATAAAGGTATTCCTAAATATTATGATTTTTTTGTGGAAAACAACCGCAAGTACATTGTCATGGAATTAATTCATGGTCATAATTTAGAGCAGTTAGTTAACCAACGAGGAGCAACCGATGCCCCCAGAACAATAAACTGGATGATTCAAGTGTGCGATATTGTGGAATACCTGCACAACTTAGACCCACCTTTGGTACATCGAGATATCAAACCAGCCAACTTGATGCTGCGTAATTTAGATAGTCGCCTAATGCTGTTAGATTTCGGGGCAGTAAAGGAACTAGGTACGGCTTTAGAAACTCGCATTGGTGTGGAAGGATACAGTGCGCCAGAACAATATCGGGGCAAACCCTGTCCTCAATCAGATATCTATGGAATAGGCACGACGATTATTTTTCTTTTGACTAGCCATACACCAATGCAATATTATCGCTATCAAAGCAGCAAATTTGAGTTTGATATTGATAGCATTCCTGGGCTGCCTACCAACTTAGGAGAAGTTCTATCAATTGCTTGCCAACCCGAACCAAAAGACCGCTATCAAACAGCTAAAGAACTAAAGGAAGCTCTTTCTACTTGCCTATAAGGTTACATTGAACATTTATCATTAAACATTGAGCATTCAAACTTCTGACCTCTTTCGAGATCCCGTGTCGCCATCAGGCGCAAGGAAATGCTCGAATTGACCTTTGACTTCTGACTTCCCCAGAGCAGTACTAGTTTTCATCCCAATCTTCTACAGAGAGTAGTTCACAGATAGGATCTTGAGGAGAAAAATCGAAGTCCAATAGTTCATTTTTCCAATATGACCAATCATTACCTAATAAAAGAGCAATTTTGCCAATACGATCGTCTGGTTTAACGATATTAGAGTCTACCAAGGAAGATACCTTGCGCTGCAATTTCATCATCGGATGCGCAACTTGTTTTGTCATACGCTTATTTTTTGCCTGCTATGATATGTTGATTAAATAGTTTAGGGTCTGGTTTCTGTTTGGCTTACGTTTTGAAACTTTAAGCCTGAAGTTCTCAGATTAACCTGACATACTTTTAACTCAATATATACTATTTCGCAAGGATTTGTCTCAATTAGTACGGTAATTACTCTACAAAGTAAAGATAGCCAATAATAAGCAATAAACAATTATGGGTAATAAAGAAATATTTCTGGTTTCTGGATGGATAATTGTTGGGTTAGTCACTCCTGTTTTGGCTTTAAATGATTCTATCAGCGAAAAAGGAGTTGATGCCCTGCGTTTGCACAAACCTCCCTATAATTTGTTGGGTCGAAAAATTGGCATTGGTCAAGTAGAGGTAGGTCGTCCTGTTAAACTAGGTAAAGATAAAGCAGCTAATACCTTAAAAGTAATTTCTCCATGGGCAGTTTTTTATGGCGATCAAACTGCTAAAACAGATAAAAACGTAGACGATCATGCCAGCATGGTTGCAGAGGTAATGATTGCTGAAGATAAACAGCTACAGGGTATTGCCCCCAAAGCCAAGCTGTATGCCTCGGCGGTAGGCTCTTTAAATGAAGGAGGACAGCCTCAAGAATGTTTGGCAAGTCAGCATATTGCTCAACAGAATAGCGGTGATATTAGAGCTATTAACTTTAGTTTTGGAGAATCTCTAGAGCGAGATGAACGAGATGAGGCAAAGTTAGACGGCAAAGCATTATTAACTTCCTGTATTGATTGGTCTGCCCGCAACCATGAAGTTTTGTATGTAATAGCAGGAAATCAGGGGGAGGGGGGAATTCCGATTCCTACAGATAATTTTAACGGCATTACTACTGCCTACACTACAAAAAGGAAGGGTAAATTTAATAAGGTAGATTTTGCTAATTTAAGCGATTTACCCAAGGGAATTGGACGTAGCTTTATTAAAAAAGAGATTGATTTTGGCGATCGCCGTGCTGTTAGTTTACTTGCTCCTGGCGGACAAATTGCTGTTTTTAATCAAAAAAGGGAAATAGAAAAAGTTAGTGGTACAAGCTTTGCGGCACCCCATATTACAGGTGCAGTGGCTTTGTTACAGGAATATGGGGATAAGCGTTTAAAACAGACATCCAAATCAAAATCATCTAACTGGAGTTTAGATTCCCGTCGCCATGAAGTAATGAAGGCTGTGCTGCTAAATTCCGCCGATAAAATTGCCGATCGCGGCGATGGCTTATTGTTAGGTATGGAGCATACTATTCTGGGGAAAAAAAACCATAGCTGGTTTGATTCTGATGCCTATCAAAATCCCCGTGTGCCTCTAGATATGCAGATGGGTACAGGGCAATTAAATGTTTGGCGAGCATACCAACAGTTTAGTGCAGGACAGACAAACAAAAACAAACCTGTAAATGCTCTTGGTTGGGATTATAGAAAAATAGCAGCCAATAATTATCAAGAATACTATTTGCAAAAACCCTTAGTTAAAGGAAGTTATGCAGTTATTACTTTAGCTTGGGATCGTTTAGTAATCTTAAATGATCTCAATCGCAATGAGCAGTATGATGAGGGAGAGAGTTTTAGCGATCGCGGTTTAAATAATTTAGATGTTTATCTCTTACCTATAGATCGAGAGAGTGACATGAGAAATACCTGTTCTTCCTCAAGTTTTGAAGATAGTGTAGAACACATTTTTTGCCCTATTCCTGCTACTGGACGTTATAAAATTCGAGTGCGTTATCGCCATCAGTTCAACGAGCCAGTGCAATCCTATGGTTTGGCTTGGTGGACAAAAGCTAAAGAGAAGGATGAGGGATGAGGCAGCTTTTATGCCTCAAGCGTCTAATTGTCTTAATCCGCACTCACGCTATAAAAGTTTAAAGCTACGAACTTGTCTCGTTTACTCAGGTTTCATGGTGACAATGCCATAGGCTTTTGGATTAAGATATTTCTGGGCTGCTGCCTGTAAATCTTGGGCAGATATAGCTTGAATATGTTGTGGATAATTGAGGGCGGGTGCTAAATCTTTTAGCTGTGAATAATAATAGCCATAAAGGTTAGCGCGATCGCTTGGTCGTTCATTAGCAAAGACAAATCGATTTGCCACTTGAGTACGAATACGCTCAATATCTTTAGCTGCGATAGGTTCAGTCTGAATGTCTTTAATTTGTTGGGCGATCGCCTGTTCTACAACCGCAAGATTTTCGGTAGGTAAAGCAGCAGAAATATAAAATACTCCTTGGTGGGTTTGGGTCATATTACTAACGCCAATCTGATTAACCAGACCTTTTTCTTCACGCAACTCTCTAAATAAACGGGATACCTTACCCTGTCCTAAGATTACCGCCAGAATATCTAGGGTATAGGTTTCGGCTAAATCTTCCATTCCAGGAACACGCCAACCCATGACTAATCGTGCCTGCTGCAAAGTTTCGTCAGTATATTCATAACGAGCTATTTTATTAAAAGGCTGTTCTGGAGTTACCGAAGGAGTAGTATTTTTGGTATATTCCTCACTAGAATTATAATGCTGGGCAAATCCTTGGGCAACAATCTCAATTAGCTCTTCTACTGGCAGATTACCTACAACTGCTGCGGTCATTGACTGGGGTTGATACCAAGCACCATGAAAATCGCGCATTTGTTGCGATCGCAAGTTTTCAATTACTGTGCCTGGACCTAGTACAGGACGACGATAAGGAAGAGTTTCAAAACAGGCTTCCATCGAGCGATAGAAGGTACGGCGACGGGGACTATCTTCTGAGCGACGAATTTCTTCGAGTACAACTAATTTTTCTCGTTCAAATGCTTCATTTTCAATACTAGGATTTAAAACCACGTCTAGCTGTAAAGGAGCTAGTTCAGCAAAATCTTTGGGAGCAGTGGTTATATAGTAATGAGTATAATCTTGACTAGTAGCTGCATTGGTTACTGCACCCCGTTCTTCGATTAAATGCTCAAATTCACCCATTTTTAGATTGGGCGTGCCTTTAAACACCATATGTTCCAAAAAATGCGCCATGCCGTTGATATCGTCACTTTCTTTGGCTGAACCGACGTTAATCCACACATTGAGGTTCACCGCATCCACAGGCATTTGTTCAGCGATAATAGTTAAGCCATTATCTAATTGACGTATAGTTGGAGCATTGAGCTTAGGCTGTTTGGTAATAGTGGAAGTCATTAAATATATTGTTAGCTATATACAGGTATTTAGAAAACTTATAGTTATTCTAATCATTATCTGGTGATAAAAGAGTCAAGGATTCGAGATTTAAGACTAATGACTGACTGGATGTTGACCATAAAAAGGGATAACTTCTGACCAATGAGCGAACTTTCCCTGTTGCCAGTCGGCATAAGCCAAATCCAATACATTAGTTACCGTAGCAGCAAGATCATCCTCGGCAATAATTAGTTTATAAGATTCCAAATTATCTAAGATTTCTTGCCAAGCTAACTGACTCATTAACGTATCCTCCATATATGCTCGAAGTTGCCCTTGTTCATCTAACTGGTAAACAGCGACAAATAGTTCATCTCTTCTGGCGGCCATTTGTACCGCCAATAATTCACTGCCAAGATGATTTTGGGCTGCTGCCACTGCTGCTAGATTAGAAATACCAAATAAGGGAATATCTAACTGTTGAGCTATGGTGCGCGCTGTGACAACTCCTACACGAGTTCCTGTAAAGCCGCCAGGCCCTTTTGCTACGGCAATAAACTCAATATCCTGCCAGGTTTGCGGTAGGATTATTTTTTGCAAATATTGATGCAGATGAGATGCTAAATCTCGTCCTAAGTCCCAAACCTCATGGCGACTGTTTCCCTGATAATTATTGAGAGCTATTCCTAGCTGGGGTGTACTGGTATGGAGAGCGATCGCATATTTATGGCTATTGAGGACGGGCATAAGTTGATAACTAAATAACTAATAATTAAATTATCTAGCCAATAAGCTGACTATCCTGATTAAATAAACGTTTATATATTCCTTCGGTGACTAAAATTGTCGAAATCAAATTAGCTAAGACAATGGCAAATAAGATCATGATTTGATAAGAAGCTGCATCTAAAGGATCGCTGCCTCCTAAAACCTGTCCTGTAAACATTCCAGGTAAACTAACTAAACCCATCACTACCATATTATTCAGAGTAGGAATTAAGCCAGTGCGAATCGCTTCTTTTTGATAAGGAGATATAGCTTGTTTGGTAGTAGCACCAAGACATAGGTGAGTTTCAATCTCTAAACGATTTTGATTGACGGCATTTAAAAAGCGATCGCCAGCTAGAGAAGCACCATTCATGGCATTGCCAAACAGCATTCCCGCCAAAGGTATCAGGTAGCGAGGTTCATACCATTTATCGGGTTGCAGGATCAATAGAATTACA
This sequence comes from Waterburya sp., assembly GCA_965218645.1. GTDB lineage: Bacteria > Cyanobacteriota > Cyanobacteriia > Cyanobacteriales > Xenococcaceae > Waterburya. Next base: position 4,474,007 of record OZ244627.1, read on the forward strand.
TAACCTAAAGTAAAAGCACTACTGGCAATAATAGATAAAAATACCACGGGGAAAAGTCCCTGAAGCTTTTTATCGATGCGGTTGCGGGTAACGATAGAGGCAATAGTAATCATCATGAATAAAATGCCCAATACCACCAGCCAATTATTAATCGCAAAAACTATATTTAAAATATAGCCAATGGCAATTAACTGCATCAAAGAGCGTACCGCACTATATGCCAACTGCTTTTCTAATTCTAGCTTTTGCCAAAGGGACAAAGCGATCGCCATGCCGATCATGCCTAAACATAAGACTAAATCGATAGTGTCTAGAGAAATTAAATTATCCACTCTACATTTTTACTTGCTACATATTACCTACGTACGGGCGGTTCGCGAACCGCCCGTACGATTACTTCTTCAAGGAGATAACCTGGCAATCTGCCAACTACCATCAGCCTTTAGCTCGTATACTAGGCGATCGTGGAGACGACTGGGACGACCTTGCCAAAATTCAATACGGTTGGGTATAACGCGAAATCCGCCCCAGTGTTCGGGAAGAGGAACAGTAGTATCCCCTTTGTATTTAGTCTCTAGATCTGCTAACTGTTGTTCTAATACCTGGCGATTGGGAATTACTTGACTTTGGGCAGATGCCCATGCACCCAACTGTGAAGCTTGGGGACGACTATGAAAATATGCCTCTGACTCTTTGGTAGCCAATTTTTCTACTTCTCCCTCGATACGAACCTGTCTTTCTAATTTGTCCCAGAGAAAAACCAACGCAGCATAAGGGTTGGCAATTAACTGTTGACCCTTTTGGCTTTTGTAGTTGGTATAAAAAACAAAACCGCCTTGGTTAACGCCTTTGAGTAAGACAATTCTAGCAGTAGGTTTCCCGTCGGGAGTAGCAGTCGCCAAAGTCATAGCGTTTGGTTCAATTAGATCGGCATCTAAAGCTTGTTGAAACCAGATTTCAAATTGTTTAAGGGGATCGGCATCTACATCAGCTTCGGATAATCCTGCTCGAGTATAGTTTTGTCGTAAATCGGCGATTGAAGAGTCCACGTTATATAAACAATTATCAGTTATCAGTTATCAAACTCGCGCGTTCCCTTGCGCCTCTCGGCGACGCGGTGAAACAGTTGCGTTGCGGGTCTGTGACCCGTTGAGCAAACTGTTGAACCCTTTAGGGGGTCGCTCTTCAATTATCAATTATTAAAGTTCTCCCAGCAAGACAATTGAACAATTCAAGTTTCCGAGCAAGGGTTTGGTTGTAGCACTCAAAGCCAAACTATCTACACCGACGCGCTGACGTTGCGATCGCAATATCACTAGTTCATGGGTACGACTAGCATTTAAAATTTCTCTGACAAAATTGTTTTGAGCGGTAATGTGAATATCTACTGTCGCTTCTGCTAAGAAACGGTTTGCCACTGTTTCCAACTGACTATGAAGACTAGCTTTACGCTCTTTAGAAGTACCTGAAGGACAAACATGAAGCAAGGTTATTTCTGTCTCGTTGCTAGCAATTAAGCTTTTGACAAAGCGTACTGGACGCAAGCCAATGGGGTTTATGCTTTCAACTGGTACAAGAATGCGTTTAATTGCTAGGGGTGAAGTAAGTAGGCGAGCCACTACTACAGAACAGTGAGCCGACCATAATATGCTATCGGTAACTGAACTGAAAAAGCGCGAGCGAAAGCCAGTCAAAGTACCAAAACCTAAGATAATTAAATCGGCGTTAACTTCTCGACTAGCATGAGCGATTCCTTGAGCGATATCATATTCAACCCTTAATTCTGGTTGAACCTTAATCTTAAGTTCTGTGGCAATTGCTTCGGCTTGAGTGAGTAGCTTGGCACAACGCTGGAAATCAACTTCAAGTTGTGGAGAATCTAAACGAGCTTGAGCTTTGGCGATCGCTAAAGGAACAATTGCGCCCTGATTTTTTTCAGCTAGTAAAGATGCTAACTCTAACAAATAACGCTCTGTTTGCGGGTTATAGACTGGGACAACAACTCGAAATATATCTTTTGATTTCACATCCAGATCGGATTCTGCTTCAGATTCAGTCGAATCTCTAACGGGCAACTGAGCAGCAAAGCGAGAAGTAATCAAAGGACCAGCGATTGAAGTAACTAACATTAGTAAAATAACGCTATTGAACACTCGCTCGTTAATAATCTGCGCCTGAAAACCAACCAAAGCAGCAGCTAAGGTAGCAGCTACCTGGGGCAAAGATAGCGACCACATGGTTATGGTTTGTTGCCAACTATAGCGATAGGCAAATTTAGCCACGCAAGCTGCAAAAAACTTACTCAGCAGCAACGCCCCTACAATTGAGAGGGGAATACCCACAGAGCGAAAAATATCTTTAAAGGCATTTAGATCGAGCAGTAAGCCCATATCTACAAAGAAAATCGGAATAAATAGAACTGTGCCGATAAATTCCACCTTTTCTTTTACAGGACCATCGCCAATCACATCGTTAACTGCCAAACCAGTTAAAAATGCGCCAACAATTTTTTCGATCCCTATTGCCTCTGCCGATACTGAAGCCACAAACAAAGCCAGCAAGACAAACAGAAACTGATTACCTTGGTCATTTTTAGAACGACGGAAAAAAGCTCTACCTAAACGGTCTAAGCCAAATAAAACCAACAGGGTATAAAGTGCCAAAGAGCCTAATAGGATACCTAATTTTGCTGCGCTAAAATTCCCTTCGTTTACCCCTAGACAAATTGCCAATACTAATAAAGCACTAATATCAGTAAAAATTGTCGCGCCAATGGTGACGGTAACAGCTTCGTCATTGACTACCCCTAAGCGTTTGACAATGGGATATGCCAGTAAAGTATGAGAAGCCAATAGTGAGCCAATCAAGACGGCAGTATTCCAGCCGAAACCAAATACTCGCCCAACTAAAATACCGCCAATTAAAGGAATAGCAAAAGTAGCGAAACCAAAACCCATAGAGCGATTTTTGGTACGACGAAACTGCTCTAGGTCAATTTCTAATCCTGCCACAAACATTAGATAAATCTTACCGATATCTGCCAAGAGAATCATAGTTTCCGATTTGCTGTCTAGCAAACCCAAACCGCTAGAGCCAAATACTACTCCTGCTGCTAATAAGCCTACTAATCCTGGCAGCTTTATTTTTTCAAAAATTGGTGGCACTAGCAAAATAATTGCTAAGAGTAGGGCAAAGGTAAATATAGGCTCGCGTATTGTTTCAGAGATAGATTCCATGGTTGCTCTTAAAAATCAAGCTATGTATATTTTTAGCAGAAATAAGCGATCGCAACTTAATGCCCTCCGCCATTTTGATTAGCTATAACTCTGTTGAAAAAAAGCAGTCAAATAGACAACTAGAAGTCTAGCAACTGTCTCAATGTTATTCACCAAGAATACTGAAAAATTTTATTCGACTTATAAACAAGCAATATTTGCAGTTTCGCAATTAAGTATGGACACAGTTTTTTGGTTCATCAATCTAATTAGAGTTTCCTTAGTAACTTGATGTAGAGAGCAGTTAATAGCAAAGGATAATGATGAGAACGTTTTTAAAACAGTATCTCTCCAATCTCCTCTCAATGCCTACGAGGTTAGCTGACGGGCTTGGACTGAGAGATGTCCTTTTCTACAAAACTATAGAAATACGCCCCAAAAATTATTGGTTCCCCCGTTCTTTAATCTTGCTTAACTCAAGCTTGACTAGATGATTAGGCTGACTGAACTCTGATTTTTTGATCGAAATTTATGTTAATTATAAAGTATCTCGATCATATGTCAATTTTATGTCAATTTTGACCGTTGGGCAAAGTATTATAAAAACATAGATAGGACTTACGCACTAAGTTTTTGGTTAGGACTGGGAAAAGGTTAAGGGGTAGCAGATTTGAAATTATTTGTCAAATGCCTTTAGAATAAAGTAATTACTTTCAGCTTACTAGCTGCTTTTTTTCCTTATCCCAAACTTACGTTATCTTAAGCTCAAAACTGTTGGGGCGATCGCTTAAATCATTACTCATTCAGCAACGCCTTTAAACTTAGAGGCAAAAGCTAGTGCGATCGCTCCCGAACGTCCTTGTCGTCGCTACAGATTTACCTCAAGTTTTTGTAACAAAACCAAATCAAGCTTTAGACCTAGGTATAACACAGTGCATTCATAGTTTGTTCAAATAGAGGAGCTATTTCGGGTAGTAAAGCAAAAACTTGATGATTTTGTCTGCTGCTAAGAGTCTTAGCAGCATAATCAAACATTTTTTCGTCGGTTGGTAGCTCACAAAAATCAAGTAATTGCTCTAGGCTATTTCGGGGTTTGGCAACTAATTCTTCGTATTTAAGCAGATAAACGCTGTCTGGAAATTGTTCGACTAGCTTCAAACCTTCTTGCATAGTCAAAATCCATTCTAATACTGCCATATCTGTATGATCGCAATGGTCGGTAATTGCTTCCAAGGTGTTCTGCAAAGATGAGTTTGTAGCAGCTATTTGTTCTATCAGTAAATGCCATTTGCGATTATTTAGACCCCACCAATCATAAGTGTCATCTTTGACGTTAACACCGAGGCGTTTTGACCATTGATTGATTGATCGACAAGTATCCCAACCATTACGAACTAAAAAGATAAATTTAGCATCGGGAAAAATTTGTCGTACAAAGGGTACTCGAAAAATGAGTTCTGGATACTTATCTACTAATTTAGAGGCACCAACAGCAGTTAGATAGGTACCAAATAAACGATGTGCTGTATGTATAGACAAATCGGTTGCATCATCTGCCCCGAGGCGATAGCGAGCATCTCCCTGACTATAACTACCGATCAAATCTTCTTTTGGATAAATTGTATGCCAAAGTGCTTTTGGTTCGTTCAGAAAGCCAACTTGTTTGTGTAAAGATAAAATTACTCCCAAAATAGTAGTACCGCTTCGTCCCGTACCAATTATAAAAATAGGTTTTTCAACTTTTTTAAGCTGTGGTAAGCTTTGTGCGATCGCAAAAAACTTAAAAATCAAAGGGTTAATCCATTGTCCCTTAGTAGTTAAAGGTCTACCTTCAAAAAGAGTATAGCCGATCAGACGAGATAAGGCTTTTGTAGGTCTTGTTTTTATATATAAATTATCAAGCTGAGCAACCATTCTCAAGAGTAATTGTTAAATTCTTTGTATAATATCATATTCCTTCGTCGCCACAATATTTGTCAGGGTAAGCACCAGAAAAAAGAGAGCAAAATTTGCTATCTGGTCGAGAGAAGCACATAAACCTCATCCAGTTTGAACATTGATCTTCAAGCTTTACCTTCATACAACTCTAACTTTATGTCTATACAACAATCTTTGGTAATGGCTAAGAGAAAACATTACCTATCATAGAAACAATTTAGTTTTCACTTTTCCTTGGTGTACATTTGAGTAACAGAATATGGTGGAAGTATAATATTTTCCTTTGTTTTACCTGTTTTTTGTTGCAATATTCCTGGTTTAGTAATCAAATCTCTTGGAGAACCTGAAATAATTTTATAATCTATTTCTTCTGGGAATAAAGAACTGATTACAACTTCAATTTGGCGAGGAGATAAATTGAGAATCAGTGAATTTTGTTCTTTTTGATTGGTAAACATCCAGCCATACAATGTGGGCAAAGAAAATTCGTCTTTACCTGTTGGAATAGGATTATTAGCAAAATCAATCCTTTGAGCGTTAGTCATTCCGTCAGCTGCATCGCCTAGCATTTTTAGAGCAGAACCTGTAGCTGACAGGGTAAAAGGTTGAGATACAGCATTTTTATCGGCAGGATCATTAAAACTTGTTTCGTTTTCTAGAATAGTTGAGAATTGAGAACTACCGATCAACATATGATTACAGGCTATATCGATACGAGAATCTTCTAAGAAAAGTAAACTCATTGATAAGGTATACATTCCATGAATCCAACTTCCTGCAATTCTCTGTCTTTTTGCTTCTTGAGTTGTGTTAATCTTTTCCATTAGATTGTATTCTGTAACCCAAATTTTCTTGTTTTCAGGAAAATCCCTAAGAGTATTACTAGTCTTGTACCAGCTTTTAAAAGGTTCGACTAAGATAAGCGGAACATCTTCTTTGAGGAAATAAGGATATTTTTTAATTGAGATTTTTCGGTTTTCCAAGCCATTGCTAGAATAATCATGAATAGTTACCGCATCTGCTAAAGGCAAGGTTGTGGCGATAATTTCTTCATTCCATTTGTCACGTCGGCTCGATCTATTTTTTCCTCTACTGCCTGCTCCAATTACGGCAATTTTAGCTTCAGGAAATTCCTTTTTTATTGCAGATATCCATTGATTAGCTGTTTTGGCATAATCCTCAGGGCGAGGAAACGTTTTACGATAATTTTTTGTGCCAAAGTAAAATTCATTACCAAGCTCTACGTATTTAACTGGCATCCCTAAATCTCTTGCTGTTTGTAACATTTTTAGTTGAGATTTAAGATCGGAAGTAAGCATATTTAAAACAAATAATGGAGTTAAACTATTTGTTTTGAATTCAGCAGAAAAATCTTGAAGTTTACTTGCACTATATTGACGATCTTTATTTGACACAAAATGAGGTAAACCTTCAGGTAAGTTACTAGTATCTTCTATTAGTCCTCCTTTCTGCCAATTCCAGTAATTAGATGCAGTTCCTCCTGGTATACGTAACATTCTTGGATTTAATTTGTCAACAGAATTCCAAAATTTTTGGTCGTGCCAAGATTCAACTCGCAGAGAATTTACATTAGAACAGACATAATTAGGTGAAAGCGATCGAATAGAAGGTGAGAGAGTAGCAATAGAAAGTTCCTGAGAATTATCAGATCGAGTTGAAAATTGTTTTTTTTGAGCTGACGACAAATTATATTTTTTATTACCTATACAAGAAGTCGTTACTAGCAAGAGGATAAATGTTAAAACAAGCAGATTAATGAATTGAGATAAACGACTATTTCTACTATCTATTTTCATATTCAATAGCCAGTTCTAATTTTATTTAAAATAAATTCATTTGGGGACTTTTTATTCCTATTTCAACCAAAGACTAAAAATATCCAAATCCAAACCAACTTAATAATTTAATTGTAAGACTACATAGTTTAATGATTAAAAAACCTTGATGATTTTCAAATCTACTATTTCAACAATCTTGACGAAAAAATAATTTGTTTGCGATTAATTTTAGTTAATATAAAACTTTATATTAGATTAAAAAAATTATACTCGATCAGCAGTTATTCTGTTAGAGTAATAAAACTTATTTGCTAAAGTTATTAAAGTTTATAAACCTATAAGCAAAACGCTTGATTAGTTTTTATTATAATACCTTCTGGTAAACGCTTATCAATTTTTGATAATGATTTTCTGAACTAAAATGTGTTTCTACCCTGCGTCTACCAGCTAAACCCATTTCCCTCGCCTGAGTTAAATGTTCAGCCATCCACAGCATTCGTTCTCGTAATTGTTCTACATCTCCTGGATGTACAAGATAACCATCAATGCCGTCAGTTACTATCTCAGTCATTCCACCAATTCGGCTGGCAATTACTGGTCTTCCATGGGCAAAAGATTCAATCAAAGTTAGACCAAAAGTTTCGTACCATTGCGATGGGGTTATAGTACAAATACTATGGCGAATAAGCTTCTGTAACTCTGGCGTGTGCTTAAATCCTAACAAACTTATATGATTTAGCTCTCTTTCTTGAATTAGTTTTTCTAGCTTTGGACGAGCGGTGCCGTCGCCTACAATCAATAAAGGAGTATCTTTAATTAACGATGCAGCTTCAATTAGAGTCAAAAGACCTTTAGATTGCTCTAATCTTCCAAAGTAAAGAAAGTATTCTCCTAATGCTGTACTTGGTTGGTAATCTGATGCATCAATAAAATTATGTACTGTAGTTACTTTATCGGACGGAAGACCTAATTCAATTAATTTTTCTCTTTGAAAATAACTAACCGCTATAAAATGGTCTATTTTACTGACTGAACCCAACATTTTAGAAACATAAGACTCTACGGTACTTAAGATCGATCTTGATAAGGAACCTCTATTACATCTTTTTAAGGTTGCTTGCCAAAAAGCGTGACCATTACAAGCTTGGCATATATTACCATCAGAGAGAAGAGTATAAACAGGACAAACTATTTTGTATTCATGTAAGGTTTGCACTATAGGAACATCAGCTTTTTTGAGTGGCGATAAAATCGAAGCAGTAAGTTGACCATAGTAAATATGTAGGTGTGCAAGATCGATTTGATGGTCGCATAATAAACTTTCCATGGATAATGCAGCAGACCTTGAATATACAAATTCAAGTAAATCTTTTGGAGTTGGTTGCTCAAAATCTATCCTTATAGGAAAATATTTAGACCAGGGAGTAATTTCGTTTTTAGGATGTTCTGCTGCAAAAGGAATCACTTGATGACCATAGTGATGTAACAATTGAGCAAGAGCGAATTGATATCGCTCCGATCCACCTCGAATATGGTAATTTTGACCAGCATTGACGATTGTAAGGCTCACTGATGTCTTAGTTGGTTATAGGTTAGATATTAAACAGTTAAATAGGGTAATTTATATTTATAATTACTTGTTTGTAATTACCAAGGAATAGGACGAGCCAATAAATCTGCTAAAACTATCTTTTCTTGATAATAATATTCTTCGAGTTTTTTTTGAATTGCTGCTGGAATTTCAACTGTTTCATTGGTAGAAGCGGTATTGAGTCTATAATAGAGCGTATCAAACCAGCGTCTAGTTTGGCGTAAGAAAAAATGAATGGGTAGGTTATGCGTGTATTGTCGAATGTTGGTACGAAACCGTTCATAAGCACCATGTAGTTCTGGATTTTTCATGGTTTTAGTCTGATTAAATATCTCAAATTTGTATTCATCGTAAAAAGCAGAATCAATGCCAGCAAAATCACAAACATTTTTGACTACAGAGCGAGGAGATGAGCATAAATCCTCATAAAAACCAATATAGACATTATCACGACCAAATATTTCAAAATATGGCTGCAAGTAATTTGAATAACATCCTTGTTTGAGCATATTGAAGAAGTAAATCTGTGGAATAAATTCAGATGAATTTTCACTATCTTGCACTTCTAATTTAGAATTATTTTGTTCTAGCTGTTTCTCTACATATTCCTCAAATGTCATTTCTTTAGGAATGAATGCTCTTTGTTTTGCATATCTATACCAAGAAATTAGTCGAGAAATTGGTTCACGAAGAATAAAAATAACTTTGGTATTAGGTAATGTTGCCTTGATTCTTTGAGGAGTACCCCACGAATATAGATATTCAGGCGAAGCCTCTAATCTTATATGTTCTGAATCTAATTGACTCTGAAAAAATGTATTGTATTTCTCCAAACCATCTGACCAATTAATTCCAACTGATGGAACTGGATAATCGTTATCAATAAAAAAACGAGTTTCTTTTCTAGTAGCACTACAAATCTTTGGATGAACTGCTAAATAATTAAATAAAGATGTTGTTGCAGCTTTAGTAGTACCGCCAACAATTAAATATTGATGTTCTAGGAAACTGGACATAGTAAAAAAACAATTAGAAATTTGATTTTGAGAATAAACAATAAGAGACTACTCTATTGTTTTATTATTAACTTACCACTTTTTCCTCCTTTACTATTTTTCTTTAACTTTAATTGGAGAAATCCTGTTTGAAGAACTAAAAAGATAATAAGAAGTCATCATTGATATTTTAATTTTGTCTAGCCATGATGTATTAAATAAGTAACATTTTATATAATTAATTTCTTCATTGTTAATTACTCTATTTTTTAAATAAATACTGATACCTCTAGCAAAAATTTTATTAGTATATCTGACAAAATCTGGTAATTTTAAGTGCATAAAATAAGCAACAACAATATCTTTATATGCTCTTTTTTGTGCAAATATCTTTCCCTGCTTTAAAGTATTATCATTGTCGTTATGTATTCCCTGAACTGTTAATTTTTTGTCTAAAAAAAAACCTTGACTCAATGCAATCGCCATAAGCACTAAATAGCGATCTGCTCCCATTTCAAGTGACTCATTCATAGGGAGAATTGACTTAATTAAAGAGTGCTGAAAACACAGTCCTGAAGTTGGTGGAGGATAAAAAGGTAGTTTCCCGTGTTTAATTTGTGTTGTAAAATTGCATTTGCGCGATATTTTTTCGCGACTAACACCAACTGATTCTTTAGAGATCTTATTTACTAAGTTAAGAGAATGAAAGCACCAGCCGCTATCTGGGTGCTCTATAAATATATCAACAATTTCTGCTACTTTTTCGGGCAAAAAAACGTCATCAGAATCAAGAAAGCAAATAATATCTCCTTTGCTAACCGCAAAACCTGCATTAAAAGTTGACGCGTGCCCACCATTTTCTTTAAATACAGGAATAATGCGATCGCCATAGCTAGCGATAATTTGTTGTGAGTTATCAGTAGAACCATCGTCTACCACAATTACCTCCGTATGAAAATAAGTCTGGTTCAGAGCACTATCAATAGCTTCAGTTAAAAAAGATTCATAATTAAAATTGTTGATAATTATGCTTACAAGTAGTTTGTCTTTCATTAATTTTTTTATCGATATTATAGTAAGTTTTAGATCCCTATTGTTAGAATTAAATCATGAAATATTAGAGATATTTATAATGGCACAGCTAGTATAAATAAATACGCAAGGCAACTATACTAATCGTTTGCTAATAGCTTCTTTGATTCCTCGCATTCTCTTAAAATTGACAAGTAATATTAAAGTTGATTGTATAGGTAGAAAGATTAGGCTATAAATTAACTCAAAAGGATTAGGTTGAGTCGGAGTAGAATAATAGCCATGTTTTTCTCTAAGATTTTTAGTTATTTGCTGACATAAAAATACTTCTGTTGCGCTCAACCCACCTTTTTGCCAGTGTTTTGCTTTTATTGGATCGATACCTGTTTGTTCTGGTCGATCTAATCCACTAGAAGAACCAATCTGAGGAACTTGCAATAAACTCTGATTGAAAGATATACCAATAAAGTTACAAATTTCCTTGACTTTTTTTTCTGGTTCTTTCAATAGCTCTTCAAAATATAGTGAATAAACTTGATCGTGATTAACAAATTTATCGGCCGCATGGACAGAAGAATTCCAAAGTTTGCTAATAATAATTGGATGATAGTTAATTTTGGAGCGAATAGCTTCTTGTAAAGGAATTTTTTTAGCTCCTAAAAAACGCCGTTTCCACTTTCGTTTCTGGGACAGAAGAATATCGCGCGGATCGCGAATCATATTAATAATTTTTGCTTCTGGATAAAGCTTAAGGATTTCATTAATATAAAAAACATTTCGGGGAGTTTGTTCACAAGGAATTACTTTATTATGCACAGCTGATTCATAAAGTAGAAACTTTTTAAATATGCTAGCCGAAGTTAGATTTTGTGCATGGGTCTTGGCAGCTATTTCTTTTGCTTCTGATAAGAAGCAATTAGAATCTTTTTGGTTGAGATAACCATCTCGTTGAATACAAAGTAATCTTGCGGCTAATTGCTCGGCTTCATTTTCAGAAATACAGTCATTTTGCTCCTGTGCAGTCCACAATTGTTCAAAAAAATGTAGTTCATTAAAAGTGAAAATTTCTGAATGTTTTCCTACTATACGTCCCATCATAGTAGTTCCACTACGGCTATTACCAACTATAAATACTAATGGTTTATTTTGTTTACTTTGATTAAACATTTTAAAAATCAAGAATTATTGTTGTATTTTGTTTTTGCTTTGTAATAAGATATGCTCTTTTTATGAGCATAAAAAGAGCATATCTTACGGGATTTCTTTTGATGAAATTAATTTTTCTTGACTATATAAATTAAACATTAGAGCTGGAAACGACCAAAAATATAGACTATGAATACGAAATTCGATGGTTCGATTGAAAAATAGCAAAAGAATAGTAGTTAAAGTTATAGCTAAAACAGATAAAGATATTTCTTTAATTACTTTTTCTTGGGTTCGAATATATATAATTTTAGCCCACCTATATAATCTATAAAATATCCAGATCATAGTAGATAAACCAGCAACGCCATAGAATGCCATAACTGAAACCCAGTAAACATCCTTAAACCCCTCTTTCGTCCACACTTTTGTTAAAAATGATGTCGGACTATTGTTAAGATTTTCAATTGTTAAAAGCTCATCTGGACCATATCCCAGAAATGGCTTATTGTAAATTACAGTTAATGGAATATCTATTAAAGCACCAAGTCTTTGTTTTCTGGCAATATCAATATATTTTGCCGTAAAGATACCGGTCATATTATCAAACACGCTTTGTTCTGTTTGACGGGCATTGCCAACATATTGTGGACCATGGAAATCACTAAAAAAGTTAATGTTGATTGATATAATAGGAATTAATAAACTAATTAGAATCAGTATAATTCCTATACGTTTTTGCTTTCTTTTGTAAAATTTAAGTAGCAAATATGCTATCACTATTATTAAAGCAGCTAACAAACATACTCGCACGTAGCTCAAACCAATTGCGATTATTGTGCCAAATATTAAAATACTTGAGAGTACATTTTTTTTCTTGTTGCTAACCTTCATCAAATGAGATTTGTCATATTTTTTAACTTGATAATTTGCTATATACATTTTACTGGTAATTAATATCAAAAATAAAGTCATAAAGGTAGCAAATAATACCGTATCTCCTGTAGTCCCATAAATACTGCCTATTTCTCTTCCTGACAAGAGCGCATAATCTTTTGTAATCCCCGCAATGTCCATCTCGCTAGACCTTGGTTTAAGAAAGTCATTAATTGCCCCCCTACTTAAAAACTGAACAATGCCAATAGTAAGTTGAGCTGTTCCTGCATAAATAAAGTAGCGTATAATCGTATTTGCTCGCGTTAAAGTAATATTTATATTAACTATTAGATAAAATAAAATTATATATCTTATAACAGGTCTAATACTTATTATGCTTTCAAACACATTTGCTTTATTTACGATTGTTGATATCAATACTATTCCAAGAAAGATGACTATTGGCAAATCTAATGGTGTCCTAAAAAAAGACATTCTTTTAATTAATTTTTGAATAACAACAGTGGCAAACAAAATATAAATAAATAGTTCACTTAAAAACCGAGCATAAAAATAAAGCCGATCTGAAACTGGTAAAAATTTAAGTAAAAAATCTTCAAATGGTGTAAAAACAACAAGAAATAGTATTAGCCAGTAGCTTAGTCGATCTATGAAAGAATATTTTTTGTATAAAAAATTCTTTTGGGTATTTGTGGATGACAGCATAAATATTCTATGATTTAACTTTTAATTTAAAGTTTATCTTGATATAAATCTATCAAAAATATCATGTTTAACACAAAGATTTTCAAAGGTCTGATTTTAGATCGATTGTTAATATTCAACTTCAATGAAACTTCAAATAATCTGATTGTATATTAATGACGGAAGCTAAAAAATTTTGTTTAATGAATTTGTCATACCTTTTTGACAAATAGAGATAAGATGTAAGTCTAGATTATACTTCAACCGATAATAAACAAAGGAAAATATTGTAATTATAAATTTAGCTATTATTTAGAATCTGCCCAATACAGTAGAGTTTATGCCTATTTTGTTGCGTACCCATATAATTTGTAAAGTATTCACTACAACAGTACTAATCGTGGTAGCGGCCGCCGCACCATTGATCCCCCAGGTGGGAATCCACAACCAATTTAAAATAATGTTCAGTAGTACGTTAACCACACTCGCCTTTAGGTTATACATTTCGTTACCTGTCATATTTAATATAGTACCCACCGAACCAGCGGCAATACAAAATAATTGTCCTAGACATAAAATGCTCAAAGCCGATCTAGCCTGTAAAAACTCAGAGCCAAATAAAGATAAGTACCAGTTACCACCGAAAAGCAGAAAAGCAGCAATTGGTAACGATATTAATAACATCATCCGCGAGCTCTTGGTAACTACTTGTTGAATTTTCTCCAGTCTTTTTTCTGCATATAGACTAGCTATACTAGGACCCAAAACACTATTAATAGCCGTCAAGACAAACGCCAATAATTGTACTCCCCGAACAATAGGACTATAGAGACCTGCTGCTTCAGTTCCTTTTATTGCTCCTAGCATTAAAACATCACTTCGAGAAGTAATTACATACATACCACCTAAAAGCATAAAAGGTAAAAGTTGAGTCGACCAAGTTCTGGTTCTATATTCATATGCTGCATGCTTAACTGGTTCTGGCAAAGCTTTTTGCAATAAGTAAATCCCGATCGCAAAAGTAATAATAGTAGCAATTAGTCTTGTTCCTAAAACCCAAGCTGCTGTTAATTGTTGATCGATAAATAGATACAAACACCCAGTTAAAACTATTACTACTAGAGGAACAATGAGCATTTCTGGCATTAATCCCATAAATATTAGATTTAAACCTCTCATCGTCGAGAGCCTGACGTTTCTCAACGCCGTTAGTGGCAATAGCAACATAGCTATAACGAATGCCATAAACATCTGAGGCTGATCTTTAATATCTAAGTTCCAGACAATTGCGATCGCAACAGACGCGATGACCAAAGAACTTACTAGTACTATTTGATTTGACCAACGCAAAATACCACGAAGTAAACCCCAAGAAGATTGCGCCTTGTATATAGCAACTTCCCGAACTAATAAATTATCTAGTCCTAGAAGTGCTGGAATAATTAGTAACTGATGCCATGCCAAAGTATAATTGTATACACCCAGACCTTTTACTCCCAAAAGACGAGCTAGCAAAACATTAAGTATAAAACCCAAACCTGAAGATACGACCTTTAAACCCATCACCCCCATAAAGCTTTTAAAAAAAGTATTTTTTAGCTTTTTTAAGAGAAAAGATGGTAAGAAATTATTCAAATATTTTTTCAACTTGGTCATAAAAATTTAACCAATTTTTCTGGTAAGTTACACTCTGTATAAAAAGATAATGAAGATTAGAATTTGTTGTCTGAGATTTAAAATACAGTTATTAGGAGTAAATAATATTTATTCTGGTTAAGCTAATACTCCTTTAAATTAGGATTTTTAAAATCTAAACCTTTTGTAACTAAGCTTTTGGACGAGCGAAATAAATGAATAATAGCTTGTTGTTTTTCATACTGCTGAGACTAATAATGTTCATCATTCCAAACAGTGCTTTCTCTCTCATTACGTAGCAAGACTAAACCAACAAGAGAAATAACGGTAAAAACCATGTCAGCCAGCAAAAGTGGTTTTATATCAGAATTACTAGCTTGGTCTGGTAATTCTGGTTCTGACAGTAATTGTACAGCTGGAAAAGTTGTAGCATCATCCTTGATATCGGATTGAGCTGTCTTCGAGGTTAAGATAGCTTCAGTAAATTCAGCCTCTCGCTGAAGATTATCTAACGGTAATTGTTCCCGAGCAAGGTATTTGAGGCGGGAATTTAGTTCCTGAATCTGGTTGTCCATGGTTTGTCTTCTCACGGTCAGATTTTGTCGAGTAGTCCAAGTCGTTGCTAATTGTTTCATCATACTTTCCTTGTCTTCACCTCTATCTTGACTATCATCAGAACTTTTAAAGTTTAATTTTTCTAAAGTTGCTCGCTCTACAGGTTTGCCAAGAACTGAACTACCTCTATTTAACAGAGCAGTTTCAACTTCTTTCAATTTTTCCTGTTCGTTTTGAATGGTGGGAGCATTAAATGTAAATCTGGATTGTAAATCTATAAGGTTTGCACTAAGCTGAGTGTACTCTTGCAAATATTGTTGAAATAGTTGATCTGCCTGAAGACTTGAAGCATCAACGGCCTGCTGAGGAGAAAGCTTTAATGCATCAGATAATAACTGAATAGAATTGTTTGTCTCTTGTAATTCTCGTTCCACTTGGCTTTTTTGCTGGCGCAAATTTTCTACTTGTCCGGCAAGATTATTAATTTGTTCGGGATTAATTAAATCTGAATCTATCTTGCGCTTATTTAATCGCTGTCGCAATTGTTGCAACTTATTTTGCTCTGCTTGCCTTTCACTACGAACTTTTTCTGCATCTTGTTTTGCTTGACTGACTTTAAGAAACTCTATCTGTTTGAGCATTGACTGATGTAAAGCGATCGCTTTTGATTGAGCTTCTTTTGGAGTATTTCCTTCAATACTAAAGGAGACTATAGAGGAATCAGTAATTAGTTCAATTTTTGGTTCGCCAAAATCTGTCAACGATAGATTGACTGATTTGGCAGCTTGCGATAATACCGATGAACTGCTGGCTAGGTACAATATGTTGTTTCGAGGATCGAAATCTTCAACAGAATTATCAGTTCCAAAATCAGCTTGACCCACATCTGGTAAACTAAGATTTACCTTTGCTTTTGCTGGTAGAATTACTGACCATTCGCTAGTGTAGATAAGAGGCTTAATTTTAAAATATAACAATGTTAAACTCCAAACAGAAATGTTTAGAATAGCCCAACCAATTAGCCAATGTTTCCAACGAAACCTTTTTTCTGGCTCGGCTTTATTCCACGATTTTTTTGTAGTGACAATCGCGCCATTGTTCGAGTCTAAACCTAGTTCATTTCTGGAGTTGAGTTCTGAAGTTTTAAGTTTATTCAATCGTGAGTTATTTGTTTCCACCGAACTAAATGTGGATGAATTAGCTTCAACCCAGTTGTCCTTAGCTAGTTGCCCTGGTAGTATTGAAGCGACCGCCTCGGTACTACCTTGGAATACAAGTCTAATTGATTTTTTGATTTCTCTGGCTGGAAGACTTTTGGACAGAAAAATTTTTGCTCCCGCTTCTAGCGATTTAGCAGCATATTCTTCACTATTAAAATCACTGAGGACTATAATTTTGGTATCAGGAAATTTGTGACTAATAATTCTGGTAGTTTTGATGCCATTCATCTCAGGCACATCAAAATCCATTAGTACAATATCTGGCTGCAAAACCTCTATTTGTTTCAGGGCGGTCTCACCATTAGTGGCAGTACCAACTACCTGAATATCTAGAGCTTGCTGAAACATATAGAGCAGCTTTTCTCGAATTACTTTTTGATCGTCTACGATAAGAATGCGAATCATTATTAAAAACTGAATATTTATGAGTATTTAAATATTTAATTAGCTAGTTTGTTGGTCGAGCTATTAGTAATAAAACTTGAACAAACTTAGTAGTGAAAGTCGCGTTTGACCGAACTACAGATATTAAACAATCTCGTAATATTTCTGCGATCGCCTTGATGTAATTGTTTCGATTTGAGCTTACTAATTATCAACTCTATATGGCAATCTTCAACAAATTGCCAGTTTTTTCCTGTTAACTGTTCTCTGTTTACCATACCGATGTTTAGCTGTTCCCAAATGAAATAGGATTGCTATATCTATATAATTATTTACAATAGTACCAGATTTATAAAAGTATTAACAAAAACAGTCAAATCTTTTTCGAGCAATAAATTAAAAATTAGCGTTGTTTATCGTAACTTTAATTGAAATGCCAATACCAGGGCTACTTTATGCTAAATGGTAAGATTATCGGACTAAATTGATACTGTTAGATTTGAGTATCCAAAAGATACAAACTTAAATGTATTTAGGACTAGATAATCATTCTTCGATAAGTCTGATCATAAATCTTTGACTTTGATTATTTTGAGTAAACTTGGTATGAGTATCGATAGATAATTTATGGGGAATATTTTTGGCTAATTCTACTATTTTTTAGTCAACTTTTTACTTTCTTCATCGTTCAACATTTCTGCAAGTCCAGTTCTATGGCTTTCTAACTTGCTTAATAATTTATTATTGTTATCATTTTTATATCTATCTTGTCCAAGTAGACTTAGAAATAAAGATTCATGAGCTTTTAAATCTAGGTTGTCAGAAAACCCCTCATAATATCGAGCCCAACTGCTTTGTCTCATTGTTTTTAGTTTTGTTTCATCATGTAGTATTTGAGTCAATTTTTGAGACAAATCTGTTTTATCTTTAAAATAACTAGCACCTTCTCCAGCTACCCATGAATTAAAAGGATTATCATGTGCCAGTACAGGACTGCCTGCGGATAATGCTTCTATTAAAGATGGGTTAGTCCCTCCTACCTGATGTCCGTGAATGTAAAGCCGGTTATAATATCTCAAGGTTTGAACTATTTTTTGCTCGTAAATAGCTCCAATAAACATTACTTCATCGCTAGCTGCCGCCACAACCTCTTTATGGTAGGGTTTTGTCTCGGGAAAATAATTTCCTAAGATTACTAAAGGTAAGTTTCTCCGTTTTTGGGAAAAAGCAGATACAATTTCTAAAATAGAGTTTTCTGGTTCGGGTCTAGCAATTATTAAGGCGTATTTTTTAGCAACAAGACAGTATTTTTTGAGTAACGTTTCGTCAGCCTCGGATATAACTTCTGCACTGTAGGGAATTACTGTAATTGGTTTAGTAGTTTTGACCTCTTGACGCAAATAAAATTTAATCTGTGGATGGTCCGCGATTAAATGGTTGCTAAACCAAACAGCGCAACGCTCGTTAAAGTATAGCCAAGCTTTTTCTAAAGGGTTCCATTTCTTTCTCCACCATTCCATGCCGTCCATGTTAGTTATGCTTACTCGGTTTGTGAGGCGATACAGTAGCGAAAAAACGGCAGTATTATAACCTAAAGTAAGAATAATACCTTTTTGATTCAAAGCATCAATAGCTGCTTTGAGATCGAATATGACTGACCAAAAAGCACTATTTTTAGGGACTGGAATGTGAACTAGATTGATTCCCTGCCAAGTACTATAGAAGCGTTCTTTACTATTAACTTGACAGTAAACTGTTACACGCCACCCCTTATTAACTAAGTAAAGGGCTAAACGTTCTGCAAACGTTTCAAATCCACCATGATTGCCAGGAATTCCACGAGTACCAAGAATCGAGATTTTATGTTTTTCCATGAAATTACCTATGGTATAAAACTGTTGGAAACTAAAAATAAATTATGTTGAGTGTTGTTTTAAGTATTTTTAACGCAAATCAATCTTTAAGTCAATACTTTTTGAGTAAAATTACTGATGACAGATGGAACTACTCGATTCCACCTGATTAAACATCAAACGTTTGGCGTTGCATCTGGTGCGGGATGATTTAAACAGGAATATTATCGAAAATAGAGTTAGTAAAATAAAAGCTTGATAGATGCTTGAAGTATCTGTTCACATTTGGAAGAACAAAGGCTTTTCCTCTTCAAACGAGCTAAATAATGAATATTTGGTATCAACACCATTACAGACTTCTTTTAAAGCTTCAATCTGGTTGGCAATGCAGGAGAAAAACCTAAACTAAACCAGCTTGCTAAGACTTTGAGCATCAATAAAAAAGAAGTTTGGAGAATACTCGAGCCCAGCCATAATACTAAATTGGAAACGTTAGAGCGATCGCTTCTTGCTTTAGGTAAAAAACCAGTTTTATATGTGGCATAAATTTGCTGCTTGAACTTTTCTTTCAATTTCGCTCCTTTCGCTTTTTGGTAGTGTGGCGAAAATTTGAGATAAGAGAAAGAAAATAAAGATAAGCCCTAAATCAACTTGTCTTTTATCCAATTTTAGACAGCTATCCCAAATAGAGAATAAATCAACCTAATAACGTGGTTGGACAAGGGTCAGAAACCTCTGCCTCCCCCACGTTCAATTTGACTCTTGGTGCGCGTTCGCGATTCGGATTATAAATCCGCAGGGTCGCACCGCAAAATATCATCTCATCTCAATTTCTTGCAACACAATCATTGGAAGTGATGAGTGTCTATTATTCTTTGTGATTTGACTCATAAGGAACCTACGGAATGCAGATTAACTTGGGATTATAAAAAGAATTTTGAGAGGAAATCAATATGGCTTCAATTCATAGCAATAATATTATGTATGGCAGTTCTGGTAATGACACCTTATGGGCTGGTGAGGGGGATGACCTTGTGTATGGTTATGCAGGTGATGATAGGCTGAGTGGATATTTGGGCAACGACACCTTGTTTGGTGGTGATGACAACGATGAAATCTATGGCGGTGATGGCAATGATAGTATGGTTGGTGGCGAGGGAAATGACTCTATATGGGATGGTATTGGAGATGATATCTTAGATGGTGGTAACGGTAATGATCGCTTAGATGCTTACATCGGAAACGATACACTAATAGGTGGTAATGGCGACGATTTACTTATGGGTGGTGAAGATGCCGCTTGGGATCCTAGCCAAAATTGGTGGGATTCTGATAAAGATGTTTTATATGGTGGTGCAGGCAATGACACTTTATCTGGTGGAGCCGACGAAGACTTGCTTTATGGTGGATCTGGTGACGATTCGTTGGGAGGAACCTCAGGAAATGATACGCTATTTGGCGATCAAGGTATGGACAGTCTTTATGGTGGTGTGGGAGATGATCTTATGTTTGGAGGTGCTGATAACGATCGCTTGTGGGGTAGCGAAGGCAACGATAGAATGTCAGGAGATAGCGGTAATGACTATCTGCTCGGTGCAGACGGTAGTGACATCCTCATTGGTGGCGGAGGCAAAGACACATTAGACGGAGGTTCAGGCTCTGATATCTATGTATTAGAACAAAATAGCGGTAGCGATTTTCTAAATGGTTTTGAAGATGGCGTGGATTTTCTGGGTTTATCTGCAGGATTAAGCTTTAGTGACTTAACTTTTGTCAAAATAGGATACACTGGCAGAACCGAAATACAAAAGGATGGAAAGCTTTTAGCCACCTTATTCGGTGTTAATCCTGACTCGATCTCTGAAAGTGATTTTGTAACAGGTGAGTTCGACAAAAATTTATGGAGCTAACCAGAAAGTAGTGTTGCAACTTCAACATTGATAAATTCCAAACAACCCTTTAAATGGTGCGTTGCTCAATAACCAGTAGATTAAAGAATAATGTAAGCAATCAGGCGTTGATTTGTGGTTTGATGATCTGGTTGTGTTGCAAGAAATTGAAATGAGAATGAAGTAGTATATAATTACTGTTTAAAACTCAACATGAACGAATCCAAAATCCCCTTTTGACAAGTCGATTGGACAAGCTACTTGGTTTAGCAGCGTCCCTCGACTTCAAATGGCGAGATTTTTGTTGCTGCACAGATTAATCTGTCCGAAGATTATTACTCTAGTTTTGATAAAAAAGGTCATCTTTTGGAGTAATTCTTCTCTATCTATCATCTTCGGTTTAATCTATCTCAAATGCTTCTCCGATTTAATCCATCCAGAAGTTTTCAAACCGTTAGGGTTACAATTGAGTATAACGAACCCGTATGGTGGATGTTTTTATGCCCTAAATAATCCTGAATTGCCCTAGTATCATACCCTAACCGATTGACTGCTATACGAGGTTGTGTTAGGACACTCCCTGTGGGGGATACCCCTTGGCTACTTACGAGCAATTAAATTTTCTGTCCTAACCGATTGAACGTACTGCGATAATAACCGCACCCATGGGCGTAACGCAAAGCGTTACCAGTCGTCGCGAAGCACGACGATCTGCCGCATTCGCGGCTGCGTTGATGGGGATGAACTTAAAAAGGAATACCAGCTAGTTCTCTTGATTTTTGCCAAGTACTAATTGTAAAAGTCTAATATCTTCGCCAGTGTTGCCTTATCTACAGCCCGTAAAGTCTCATAATTAGCAACGGTGTAACAATCGCCATAATTAAGTTCAAAGGTGCGCCAACTCGGAAAAAGTCCCAAAACTTATACCCGCCAGGACTATAAACCATTGTATTTGTCTGATAACCAATCGGAGTCATAAAGCTATTAGAAGCAGCAAAGGTAACGGCAAACATCACTGCCACAGGATTGAGATTGAGAGATTCAGCTACTTTGGCTGCAATGGGAATCAACAACACCACCGAAGCATTATTAGAAAGAATTTCAGTTATCAGAGAAGTTATAACAAAGAAAAACAGTAATATCCAGTAGCCACTTAAGTTGCCACCAACAGCTAAAATATTATCTGCCAGCCATTTAGTTGCGCCAGAGTTTTCCATCGCTGTACCTAAAGGAATTAATCCTGCCAAGAGAAAAATCACGTCCCAACGCACTGCGCCATATACTTCTCCAGGTTTTAAACACCCCGTAATAATCATCAGCACTACCCCAACTAAAGCACTGACTAAGATTGGCAACCAGTTAAAAGCAGCGAGTAGAACAACCCCCAAGATAATGCCTATAGCAATCCAAGCTTTATCACGACGGATTAATTCAGGCTCTTTTTGCTCCATAACTAATAATTCCCTTGTGGTTTGTAAACCCAGTAAGCTTTGTTTCGCTCCTTGAACCAACAGCAAGTCACCAAACCGCAGACTCACTTTACCTAATCTGTCCCTAATTAGTTCTTCTCCCCGACGAATAGCTAATACTGTTAGGTTATAACGTTGACGAAAACGCAAGTCTTTGAGGGTTGTCCCAATTAAACGAGAGTTAGATAGAATTAAAACCTCTGCAACCCCTTCACTAGCAGAATTTAACTCTGTTTCTAAACTTTTTTGGTTGAATTTAACATCAGGTAATATATCTAATCCTTGCTCTGTTTTGATTTGTAATACATCTTCTGTTTTTCCTCGTACTAAGAGAATATCCTTGGCACGAATAGTTCGGCTGGTAACAGGCTGAGGTAAACGCTCTTTGTCTCTGATGATTTCTAATACATCTACCTGAGAATTACGCTGCAATTGTGCCGAGCGAAAGGTACTGCCAATTAATTTGGAACTAGGGGTAACGACCACTTCGGTAACATAATCTTCTAAGCCATAGCCTTCACTAACTAGATCACTAGTAGGATTTTTGCGGTTGGGCAATAGACGGGGAGCAATAAACGCCAAATAAGCCAAACCAACTAAAAAAGTAATAATACCCAACCCCGTAAACTGAAACAGATGAAATTCTCCGTATCCCAAATCTTTAGAAATACCGCTGGCAAGAACATTAGTCGATGTACCAATAACGGTAATCATGCCTCCTAAAATAGTGACAAAAGACAGTGGGATTAAAAGCTTAGAAGGTGATATGCCTCGCTTTCTGCACCATTCTTCCACAATTGGCAGAAATATTGCTACTACCGCCGTGTTATTAATAAACCCAGAAATGGGACCGACAAGTAATCCCATAACTAAGATCTGGCGAGTAATACTTTTGCCACCCCACTTAAGGAGTAAATCGCGAAAAACTTGAATTACTCCAGTACGACTAATTCCTGCACTGAGAATAAACATTGCCATGACGGTAATTGTGGCAGAGTTACCAAACCCAGCTATGCCTTCATCGGGAGTAACTAGCCCTAAAACAATTAATACTACCGCTACACACAAAGCAGTAATATCCACAGGTAGCAATTCAGTAATAAAACAGATTAAAGCTACAACAACTACACCTAACATGAGAAAAATAGTCATAATTTTTAGATTTATCTCTAAGACAACTCCAGTAACTTTGTTTTCTAAATTTGAAAATAATCATATTCTACTTTTAATTAAATTGCAAAACATTTAAAATTCACAAGAATTTCTTGAGAAACCTGCATTAAGATCTAAGCAAATCATCTAGCGATCGCCTGACTTAAAAACCTCATCATTCCGTTAACTATTAACGAATATCATTTTGATTTTTTGAAAAAAACAGCTTTTTAGATGTTCTCTTAGAATGAATGAAAACCACTATAGTTTGATTTATCTTGGACTGTTTTAACCTAAGATAAAGGATTGATTATTCCAGTAACAATTAGATAATGCAGATTAGACGTAGAAATCCTAACCCCAAAGTCAAGTCAGGAGAGGTGGTATATCAATCAAAGATTCCTAATGCCGAACCAAATAATATCTTAGAAGAGATAGTTTGGCATAAAGAAGTTGAAGTTGAACAAATGCGCGATCGCCTGCCTTTAATGCAATTACAACAGCAGGTAAAGGATGCTTGTCCGCCTCAAGATTTTTTAGCTGCTTTACGTAATGGTAAAACCAATCCTGCTTTAATTGCCGAAGTCAAAAAAGCTTCACCTTCCAAAGGAGTAATTAGAGAAGACTTTAACCCAGTGGCGATCGCCAAGGCTTATGAAAAAGCGGGTGCAAGCTGTTTATCTGTCTTAACCGATCAAAAATTCTTTCAGGGAAGTTTTGATAATCTAAATTTAATCAGACAGGAAGTAGACTTACCTTTGTTGTGTAAAGAATTTGTTATTTATCCTTATCAGATCTATTTCGCTCGCGCTAAGGGTGCAGATGCCATACTGCTAATCGCTGCGGTGTTAGAAGATAAAGACTTAAATTACTTTGTCAAAATAACCAAAGCTTTGGGTATGACTCCTTTAATAGAAGTACATACCCTAGAAGAATTAGATCGAGTACTAACAGTTAAGGGAGTAGAGTTAATTGGGATCAATAACCGCAACCTAGAAGATTTTTCCGTTAGCCTAGAGACTACTAAGGATATTTTGGTAGCTAGAAAAGAAACACTCGAACAGCGCGGTATTTTAGTCGTAAGTGAATCTGGTTTACATACCCCAGAAGACTTAAACACCGTTAAAGCAGCAGGTGCAAAAGCAGTTTTAATTGGAGAATCTTTAGTCAAGCAAGAAAATATCGAGCAAGCAGTAGCTAATTTATTTCAAGCTTAAAAATCAACCAGCTATTTTAACTATCAACAAACTCAGTTAATCTTTTAATTCCCTCTTTAATCGTGTCCATATCTGTAGCATAGGAAAAGCGGATACAGTTATCCATGCCAAATGCCACACCAGGAATAGCAGCCATCTGTTTAGTTTCTAACAGCTGATTACAAAAATCGAGGGATTTTTTACCAGTCTTGGAGATATCTACAAAGAGATAAAATGCACCAAAAGGTTTAGGACAGCTTAAGCCAGGAATTGCATTAACTGCCTCATACATAAA
This sequence comes from Waterburya sp., assembly GCA_965218645.1. Lineage (GTDB taxonomy): Bacteria > Cyanobacteriota > Cyanobacteriia > Cyanobacteriales > Xenococcaceae > Waterburya. The sequence continues at coordinate 4,498,952 of OZ244627.1, forward strand.
GCTCCTGCGTTGAGCAAAAGCTGTAAGCATCTCTTGCACACATTCTTGAGATGATTCTAGTGCTGCGATCGCGCCATATTGAGCAAAGGTGCAAACATTAGAGGTACTATGCCCTTGAATTTTAGCCATTGCCTTTAGAATTTCCATTGGTGCTGCTGCGTAACCTACCCGCCAGCCAGTCATGGAATGGCTTTTGGCAAAACCACTACTGGTAATGGTACGACTAAATATTTCTTCATCTATTGAACCAATACTTAGATGTTGAGCATCATCATAAAGAATCTTTTCGTAGATCTCATCCGAAACTACTAAGATATCTCGCTCAACGATTATCTTAGCTATGGCGCGAACTTCATCGGGTGCGTAAACTGTCCCCGTAGGGTTAGAAGGCGAATTAAACACAAACAGCTTAGTATTGGGCGTAATAGCCTGCTCTAGCTGCTCTATGGTAATTTTATAATCATTCTCGGCTAAAGTTTCGACAATAACTGGCGTACCACCAGCCAGCTTAACCATCTCTGGATAGCTCAACCAATAAGGTGCAGGAATAATTACCTCATCTCCTGGCTCAATTAACACCTGCATCAGGTTAAACAAAGAAAACTTGCCGCCGTTGGTAACAATAATATTGTCCGCTTCGTAATTAAGATTATTGTCTTTTTTGAGTTTATTGGCGATCGCTTCTCTCAGCTTCAACTCCCCTACCGCAGCACCATAGCGAGTTTTGCCTTCATCCAAGGCAGTTTTAGCTGCTTCGCAAATATGCTTCGGTGTCGGAAAATCTGGTTCTCCTGCACTAAAGCTACAGACATCTATGCCTTTAGCTTGCATAGCTTTAGCTTTGGCAGCAATTGCCAAGGTAAGAGATGGTGATACTTGATTTACTCTTGCTGATAGTTTCATTTCGTTCAAACCCAAGTTCTGTTTCGCGCCCGATAGACTAAACTATAGTGTCTCAAAGTCTTCTAAAGTTTTCTGATATCCTGGCACTTTTCTTTACATTCTTGCTTAAATTGTCAGAGAAGGAGGACTTTTAAGGGGTATGAAAATTAAATTTATTTCTTTATTCTCTACTCTTGTAAAATTTAGCCAAAAGCAAAATTAACAGGGTTTTGATCGTAACGATGTTTGAGGGGAATAGGTTCTGGCTGGCGATCGCCTATTAAGGCAGCAGTACTTTCTAATGCTTCTCGCAGTCTTTTAGCAGCATAAATAGACATATCTCTAGGGACATTGATTCTATCTCTTAGATATCTTAAAGCTAGATCCGAGCCTAAAGGTGGAGTGCAGGTTGTCCCTGTCATCATGTTGGTCAAAGCACACCGCAGAGCTTCATCAAACAAGCGATCGTCAGCAGGATTGACTTTGATAATATTATGGCGATGCTTGATTACTCGTTGCAAAGCCTCAGCCCTTGAGGTTTCAGGTTCAGGGTAAGTCACATCAGGTAATTCAAACCAAGAACCACGGTCTACTTTTTCTTGGTTGAGCAGAGTTTGAGGTTCACTGTTAGCGTAACATCCTCCCATCTGTGGCGGTAGGTCATGAACATGGGTATGAAAATCACTTTGCGTACCGCGGTAGGTAGTTCGGCTTTCCATTGCCTCAAACCACGCAGACATACGCGGATTTTCATCTTTGATTGAACAGCCTTTATAGTAGTAAAGACTCGCATTCATTCTTTCTACATAAGGAGTAAAGACAACGTCGGCAGTACTAAACTCTGCTAAAAAGTATGAGGATGGTGTGTTAGCTAAAGCCTCCTCTATTAGACTAATTGCTTCCATAAATTGTTGACGGCTATTTTTTTCTTGTCCAGGAAATATAGCTCGCTGACATAGCCAAACACACCAAGCTCTAAATAACAATCGTTCCAAACGTCTTAACGGCAATACCTTTGGATCTTGCATACCTAAATATAAAACTCCAAAAGCTTGCTCTAAAGCAATTAGAATGTCATCGCTTTCGGTAATCATTTGTCCGTCCAGTTCAATAGCAGGTAACATCCCCGATGGTACTTGTTGTTTATACCAGCTTTCTTTTTTGCCATAACAAAACATAGTTACCTTTTTGGTGCGGTAGGGTATGTGCTTTTCTTCTAGCCACAGCCAAATCTTTTGGCAGTAAGGACACCAGGCATGATTGTCCCGATATAAAGTGACGCGAATATCCGCTTCTGTCTGACCAAATAGACGCAAGGTAGCTTGAGAGTTAGTCAAGCCGTTGACCGTATCTAGCTTGAAATTTGTAAGTTCTGATAGTTGTTGCCAGGTAAAAGGTGTAGTGGTCATGAAAGTATATAGTTAGAGCAGTAGAGACAAGGCATACCTTATTTCTACTGTAATTATCTATCAAAAATGAACCCTTACAAAATCCAACAGAAAAAGTATTAATAGACTGTCTCTGGCAGTCGGAATGTTACTCTTGAAACTTGTTTAAATTAGATTCCGAGTTATTGCTAATGATTGCACTATTAAACTTTATTAGAAGATACTGGATATCTACCACGCTTTTTATCCTAACAGTCATAACTTTTTTATCTCTTCGACCACTATCACAACTGCCTGCTGTACCTGGTAGTGATAAGATTCACCATTTTATTGCTTATGGAGTATTAATGTTGCCTACGGCGTTGAGGAAACCTAAATATTGGCTCATGATTGGCGTTTTTTTTGTTTGTTGGAGTGGCGTTATTGAGTTGTTACAACCATATGTCAACCGCTACTGTGAATTTAAAGATTTGATAGCTAATATTATAGGCTTAATTTCTGGTTTGCTAGTAGTTAGGCTGATAAAATGGCTTTTGCCTAATAACTTAGATTCAAAATGAATTTTCTATAGCTGCGAAAATACGATATCTCCTATTTCAATTACCTTTCCCACTTCAGTTGGAGGTAGCCTAGTATTAATTGCTAAACGAAAAAAATGATTAAAACGCGATCGCTCTGTCCATTCAGGCAGAGTTTTTTTTCTTTGACTGATAAAAGTCTTTTGAAATTTTGGATATGACTTTCCCGTTTCGGGATCGCGGGTAATAACAACACAGCGTTGACAGGGATTTACGCCCACAAACTCTACATTACCGACTTTAAATTTGACCGTTTGCTCTGGAGTGGTAAATAATCGATCTTCCCAAAAAGCAGGTACACCAGCAATTTCAATGTTAGCGCGAAAGCGACGACGAATATCTTCTGTATCTAGTTCAAGATACCAAGAGGAGATCGCTTCTAAAGTGGCGGTACTGACTATAGTTGCTCCAGGAGAAACGGTATCATCGGGAAACCCCATGCTTAAATTCTGCTTTATTTTGACAGGAAAAGCAAAGTATGTTTCTAGCCAGTTACAAACCGCTTCTGGTTCTTGTTGTAAGTCAAAAGTTACTGTTTTATCTGTCCCCTGTATTCGTAATGATAAGCCATTAGTTGCTAGATCGAATTCTGAACGTAAGGCGTGAATTTTTTGGTGCCGTTTGCCGTTGACAAAATTATCAGCCCGATCAAATATTGCCCAGGTGCGATCGCCTTTTAAAGCTCCAGACTCCAAAATAGTAACGCGATCGACCGCTACAGGATCTAAAGATTTAATTGGGTAAATAAATAATCTAGCGACGTAGGGATTCACAGAAGACAAAACTTTTAAACAAATACTAAAAGTACCATTTTATATCTAATAATGAAATTGCTTAAAGATCCCTCAAGCCTTAATTTAGCTGCTGATTGTAAAATCTTGACTCTCTAGCAAACTAAAGAGTTACAGTTAAAAAAGATGATTATGAGACACTAAGGCATGATGAGTAAATCAACTAATCTCAAAATTGGCGAACTGGCAAAACAAACAGGTTTTGCTGTGGGGACTTTGCGTTACTACAGCGATTTAGGTCTACTGCAATCAGTACAAAGAGGGGATAACGGCTATCGTTACTATAGTCAGGATGCTGGTCAACAAGTAGAATTCATCAAGAAAGCTCAAGCTTTAGGATTTACCCTTGAAGAAATCAAACAAGTTCTCGATGTACGCGATCGCGGAGAAAAACCTTGTGTTTTGGTGCAAAGTTTATTAGATAGTAAGATTGAGCAAATTCAAATTCAAATAAGGCGAATGACTTTATTTAAAACGGAATTAGAAGAATATCGCACTGCTTGGACAAATAACCCCAATCCTGAATCAATGCCCCAAGAAGTTTGTCCATTGATTTCTAGCGTGTCTCTAAATTCTGTATCTCCAAATTAACCTGACCCAGCAACCAAAATCCTATCTTCACTATTCTTCAACTTAAGGTTAAAAAATTAGTTTTTAGTCATTAATACCAACTTTTTGGGTTTAAAGCCCCCGCCAAGCGCAGCTTTGGCGGTTTACGATTAGTGGCGGGTTTGAATCCCCCACTATATCGATCCTTCTGCCCTCTGCCCTCGTTCAACTTAAAAGGAGTGAAGCCACAACAGAAATTTCAGTGGCATTACGACTATTATTATATTTATGGATTGGTTGAGCCAATAGCGGGGCGAATCTGCTTGGTGCGCGTACATGCGGGCAAGCCCTTTGTCTTGCTAGGTCAGCATTCCCTTGCGCCTAACGGCGACGCGGTGAGACACTTGCGTTGCGGGGGTTCCCCCCGTTGAGCAAACTGTCGAACCCTTTAGGGGGTCGCATCCGCTTTTTCTATGAGTTTTCTCCTTTCAATTCTGATTGTATGAGTGCGTTTTTAGAGAAGTTTCAGCAAGAAAATGAGCATCAGGTACATATTATTCAATTAGATAATGCACCGATTCATACCGCAAAAAAATTAAAAGTACCCGAAAAGATTATTCTGTTATTCCAACCTCCCTACTGCCCAGAGGTCAATCCGATTGAAAGAGTCTGGGAATATATTAAATATCGCCTACGCTCATTATGGTTTGATAATTTGGATGATGTAAAAGAAAAAGTTGCTCGGATTTTAAGTGACTTAAATCGCGAAGTGATAATTTCTTTAGCGGGCTGGAACTATTTTAAAGATGCCTTATCTCTCTAGCTATTTTTAAGAATTGGTAGTAGTAATTACTAATTATTAATTACTACTACCAATTCTTTCTACTTATTACTTACTAGTTAATTGTCTTAACCCGAACTGAGGTTAATATAGGGTTCAAGCTCAAGCAGCCAGCGACTATAGCCATAAGAATTGATTGCTGATAATTTAGGACCATAGTATGTTTGACAAGCTCTTTCGACAACTTCTTTAAAGCAGACATCTTGTTGTTGATCGTCATTATTCTGAGTCAGTTCAAAAGCAATACTCCACCAGGGTTCATTGTTAATTTTTAGACAAGTCAATTCACTGGCTACACCCTGTTCTATTTTCTGCTTGCGCTCTTTGTCAACGCTAATCCAGTCTGTTTCCGATATTAAATCATAGGCAGTAAAAGCAAAATCTCTTAATTCTTGTTCACCAAATTTACACCACTGTTCGACTTTGCCTTCACAGATAGGTGATTGGGCTGCATCCACGCTCTGCGATCGCTGTTGATGTCCAAACCCATAAGTCCCAAATTTTTGTTGTCTTAATTTTAATTCAAGATTGCTCTGGCGCAATTTAAGGTTAACTTCTTCACTATCAAGTACACGTGATGAAAATCTGCCAATTTTATCTACAAAAGTTTTTTGTTTGTAGGCATACCAGTCTTTTCTAGTTTCTAACTTTTCTAATAACCTTCCTGGACATTCAAGCCTAAACCAACGCTGCACAACTGCTGGTGGCACTCCTCTAACAAACCAGCGCACTTCTAAAGTAGTTTCCATATTTTTTACTCTGGTCTTAATGAGATAAATTGAATTATCGTCTATTTGCTTCTTCGACTACGCTACCTTGACGATTAATGATTTCTTTAGCAAGGCTAACTTCTTCTGTAGCTCCTTTGACCACCACCAAATATTTTTTTCCTTTACTGCGATCGCCAACCGTCCATAATAGTACTCCAGGTTTCCAATGATTTACTACTGTCCAAACCCACACCTTGTTCCTCTTGTTCCCAATAAATGTTTGTAATTCATCTATCTTGGTATTTCGGGAATTTCTTCTCTCTCTGGAGCATCGAGCAATTAAACACTTCCTTTTCTTTAAAAGAAGTTTTTTGACTTTAGGTGAATCCTTAATTATTTCCAGATTGTTTTTAGATCGAGATAGGGCTGTGCGATTTGGATCGCAATCAACAATTAATGTCGAGCCGTAGTCACTCAAAAAGTCAGCTATATGAATAGCAATTGTACTTTTAGCTACGCCTCTTTAGATGAAGTTTAGAATGAAAAAAGGAAAAGAACTTCAAAAAATTACGGTCACGTTTTGAGTAGGAAACTTCCCTCTCAAAAGCTGACCTTGCTGAAATGGAAAAAGCAACCGCTCAAAGAGCAAGCTTTTATATCTATATTTAATTTACCATCTCTAACAACTTGGATTACTGATAATCATGACTGCTATTAATATTTCTGCTTTTACAAAGAGGATAAGCGATCGCGAATTGGAAAAGCTGTGCGCGGACAATCCCGAAACCAAATTTGAAACCACTCCTCAAGGAAAATTAATCGTTATGTCGCCAACTGGAAGTGAGAGTGGAAAAATGAATGGAGATTTATTTTTCCAAGTCGAATTATGGAATCGCCAATATAAATTAGGAGTTACTTTCGACTCTTCTACTGGATTCAAACTCTCCAATGGTGCGACTCGTTCTCCCGATGTTAGTTGGGTAGAAAATGTCAAATGGAATAGTCTTAGCAAGCAACAGCAAAGGAAGTTTGCGCCTACAGAACCCAATTTCGTTATCGAGTTAATGTCTCCTACCGATGATTTATTTGAGTTACAGCAAAAGATGGTCGAATACATGAACTGTGGTGTAAGACTAGGTTGGTTGATTAATCCTGATAATAAATTGGTAGAAATCTATCGTCGGGAAAGAAACAAAGAAGTTTTAGATAACCCCGCCAGTTTGTCTGGAGAAAATGCACTACCCAACCTAACTGTCAGTCTAGCTGAGATATTTTATTAATGTTCCTATTGTTAGTACCAAGTTTTCTTCTTAACTGGGTAGGTAATACCACTTACTAAAAGTAACTGGAGACTTAATATAGAAATAAAATAGGCGTTGGTGAATGCGTAATGTTTTAAATCGAAGCAGGTATAGTTTTGAATCTTAGATAAAATAACAACAGACGAATAGAATATCCAAGCATATCTAAAGATTTGGAGTAACAGAGAGTTTTGCGATGCAGTCTAGCTAAATAACCTGAGTTCGGGTTAATAAAATGAGTCAACGGAGGTAGCTATAAGCTCTAAGCCATAAGCTATAAGCTTTTTAGATTTTTCTCCAGAAGCTCTAGAGTAAAAAACTGCGCAAAATATTATTTTTCAAATACTTTTACCATGAGGGTTTCGGCTTATCCCGAACTCAGGTTAAATAGTGACGAAGACGAGTATTTTCACCCTCAACTCTGGTCATATATGTTTTGCTGACCAAATGATCTTCAGGTTGAATGTACATCGGATAAACTTTCTAGCCATCCGTAACGTACCAAAAGCTGTGCCAGCATTTAATAACCTGCCAAATCTGTTCAAAAGTTTCGTGAGAATGATCGTCTATTGTCCAAAGTAAGATTCCCTGATTTTAATGATTTACTACCGTCCAAACCCAAAATTTATTCTTTTTGCAGCCAACCAAAGTTTGCAGTTCATCGATTTCAGTTATTTCGGGAAGTTCTTCATCTTGAGGCTCGTCAGATAGCGTTTCTCCTTTTTCTTTTACCCAGTTAATAATTGTGGCATGATCTATATCGCTAACTCTCGCGAGCGCCCTAAATCCCCTACCGTTGAGATACATTTTTCGACATAGTTGTTTAACTTCATTCGGATACGATCTTGGTTTAGGGTTTTCGACATATTGGCAGCCACAATCGGGAGCATTTGTAGCATTGTTTTCCACGGCGGAAGCCGTTTTTCTTTTATCAGAAGATTTACACTGAGGACAGTACATTGCTCGACAGCTAGTTCAACTATTTTATTTTAATTCTTTCAGCATTACGCACTCACCAACGCCCAAATCGGACAAACTGCATATATATTTTGAGCTTTAACTTGTATCGTTAATTTATTTTCTGCTTCACTGATTGACCACGAAATTAGTTTGAGACAAAAAAATCAGGCAGTAAATGTTGTAGTAGCAAGGAAGAATTATCATGAGTCTTAATTTCGGACATAAATCACCACTCTTTTGACTTTAATATTACATTACTCACAAAATCTTTTTCCATTAACCTTACTTTTAGATAGTGATCGCCCTTTTTCTCGGATCACCAAAAGAGTGTAAGACCCAAAATTGTCTAAGAATTGCAATTATTTTGTTTCTTTTTCTATAGCTGCATAAAGAGTGGCTAAATTGTCTTTAATCAAGGCTTTGGAATTATAAACGCTTGAACCCGCTACCAAAACGGTTGCTCCTGCTGCCACTGCTAAAGGTGCAGTTTCAGGATGAATACCGCCATCTACGGCGATCGCTATATCAAGATTTCGCTCCTGTATAATCTGCTTGAGGCTGGCAATTCTATCTAACTGTGAATGGATAAAAGATTGACCGCCAAAACCAGGATTTACGGTCATGATTTGCACTAGGTCTACTAAATCTAATATAGGTAAGATCGTATCAATTGAAGTACCAGGATTGATGGTTACTCCCGCTTCTATGTCTAACTCTTTAATTGAAGACAAGACTCGATGTAGATGGGTGCAGGTTTCTTGATGGACGATGATGCGATCTGCACCCGCCTTAGCAAAAGCTTCTAGATAACGCTCTGGCTGAACGATCATCAAGTGAACGTCGAGAAACATATCGGTTAAAGAACGTATTGCAGCCACCGTATCCCAGCCAAAAGAAATGTTAGGCACAAACTGTCCGTCCATAATATCAATCTGGATTCCCTTTACCCCTGCCTCTTGTGCCTCTGTCACTCCTTTGCCCAGGTAGGCAAAGTTAGCCGATAAAATCGACGGTTCAATGATTATCTGGTTGTTTGATGCCATTTCTTTGATAGGAAGTTTATGAGTATTTTTATGTTTAAGTTCTAGGCAATTATTGATTTGTACGAGAATCAGAATTATTATCTGACCATAGAGCAATTCCGCCTAAAATTCCTGCTATATTAGGTACAGTTTTAACGTTGTCTGGCAGCTCGAAGTTAATCTTTTTAGCTTTACCACCACCGATATAAAGGCGCTCTTAATGAAAAGCTGCTTCTAGGGAGGAGATCGCTTTCTTAACTCTCTTATTCCATTTCTTTTTGCCCTTTTTCTTTAAAGCTTTTTTCCTTAGCTGCTGTTCGTAGGTTTTACCCTTACGAAAATTATGATGAGCTAATTCTAAATTGGGCATCAGTTTACCATCATGAAACAAAGCCGAACCAAACCCCGTACCTAAAGTAATAACTAACTCTATTCCTCTACCAGATATTGCACCATAGCCCTGTATATCTGCATCATTTCTAACCTGTACGGGTTTACCCAAACGTCGCTCGATTGCGCTCTTCAAATCAAAGCCCAACCAGTCATCATCGAGATTGTGAGCCGACTTAGTAACACCTCGTTCGACCACTCCAGGAAAACCGACTGAAATACGGTCAAAAGAACCTTGGTTGTGAGCTAGGGTAAAGATTACGTCCATTACTGCTGCTGGTGTAGCAGGATCGGGAGTGGAGATTCGCAGGCGATCGCTAATTGAATTCCCCACCTCGTCTAACACCATCGCTTTGATGCCACTACCGCCAATATCTATAGCTAATGTACCTAAAGGCTCGTCGGTATTGTTCATCAGAAATTAATTATAATCATACAAAGCTATTGAGTCATCTGGCTTGACGACAATAACGTGATCGGCAGTAAGGTTGCCTACCGCAGCACCCGCAGCAGCACCGCCAATGGCTTCTCCTACATTTCCCTTACCGAGTATTTCACCTATTGCCAATCCTCCAGCAGCACCAATACCTGCATCCTCAGCTACCGACCCTGCTGATGTGTCGCGAGGATCTTTGACACCTGTTAGAGTTTGAGACTTAGCATTAATCGGATAACTATACTTGCCGTAGGTCACGGCTGTGGCTACATATCGCAAACCACCATCTGCTGGAACATATTTTCCTTCAATAGTTGCACCTACAGGAACGGTAACATTACCGATTGTTCCGTTTTGAGTGGCAATTAAATTATAGTAATAGACGCGATTATTGTTGAGATAAAGAGTTTTTTGTTGGGCGCTTCTGGCTTCGATAGTTCGGCTTTGGGCGACATACTGGACTGGTTCTTTAGTTAAGGCGATCGCTGGAGCTATAGAGCTGATTAAAAATAGAAAAATAGCCCCAGTAAAAATTGAGCTTTTGTTGTGTAAATTCATGATTAGATACTCGATTAGATAAATTCAACTGTCTTGATAAAACCGTTAAATTAGTTTGTTTAATAAAGTTTTGGCTTGTAACTGCCTACTATATTATTTTAAAATGATATTTTTTGTTTAGTTATTATCTTCTCTTTTTTTGCTCTGACTAGTCAAATCTTGCCCAGATTTTAGGGTAGCTTTTTAAGTAGAATCTTAATCATTTGGGTAGACAAAAGAATCCTTCATCGGCTAATTGGCGATCGCCTTAATTAGTTCACCGTGAATCCGCCATCTATGACTAAAGGCTGTCCCGTAATGTAGCTAGCAGAGTCAGAACAAAGGAAAACCACGGCTTGAGCGATTTCTTCTGCCTGACCCATGCGCCCCATTGGCACTGTGGATGTATAGGCATCGCTTGTAACACCTGTTTCATCGACGAGACGATCCATCATGTCAGTTGCAATAATGCCAGGATTGACTGCATTAATCCGAATACCCTGTTTGGCATAGTCCAGAGAAGCCGATCTCGTTAGCCCCATAACTGCGTGTTTGCTCGTAATGTATGGAGATATCCCAGGAAAAGCAATTAAGCCTCCCATAGAAGAGTTGTTGACGATGACCCCCGATCCTTGAGACACCATTTGCTGAAGTTCATATTTCATGCACAAAAAGAGTCCCCGCACATTAATAGACATCAGTTTGTCAAAGTCCTCGATTGATTGTTCGTGCAGGGGTTTTGCAGGTGGCTCGATGCCTGCATTGTTAAAAGCATAGTCAAGTTGCCCATAAGTGGCCATTGTCTTTTGCACCAAAGCTTTAACATCTGATTCATTCGATACATCTGAGCGCACGAATAAACATTCTGCGCCAGCATCGCGAATTAGTGTAGCCGTTTTTTCTCCTTCTTCCTCTCGTCTGCCTGAGAAAACAACTTTTGCACCAGCAGCAGCCAGAGCGATCGCGGTTGCTCGCCCAATTCCCGATGTTCCGCCAGTGACTAAAGCCACTTTATGATTAAGTATCATCATATTTTTTTTCTAGTTTTTAGTTGAGGTTATTTAATGCTAACTTAAGCTATTAGTTCAACCTACTTAAAATGTACAGAAAATTTAATTTTCTGTAACTTTGGTTGAGAAATCTAATAAAAAAATGTGCAGTTGTTCTCTAACAAAAATAGAAAAGTAGTGTTACTAAAGCCTGATGTGTCTTAAAAAGGCGATCGCCACTCTCAGTCGCGATGACAACCTTGTCTGAGATACCAATTCGTATAGCTATTGCGATCGCATCTACCTATAGACTATCAGCTTCTAATCAGATGTCCTGACAATATTTAATCAGTACTTTTGTCTGCCCTACTATCTTTCTTACCACCAAAACTGTGCTGCTGAAGCTCGAACAATGCTGCAATTACACTCAAGCTCATAATTACGGTGGCTACTAAAAAAGTTGCCTTTACTCCACCTACTAAAGCTTTTGTCGATGCCGACATAACTTCCGCAGCCTGACCAGAAGCCATACCACTCGTAAAAGCGACTAAAAGACCACCCATTATTGGTACTCCCATTGTCTGTCCTACAGTGCGAGACAGTGCCAGCAACCCCGAAACAACTCCCATCTTGTCTGGGGGTGCTGCTCCCATAATTGCACTATTATTGGGAGCTTGAAATATTCCTAGCCCGATCCCAAAAAGAGCAATTCGAGCAATGTATCCCAAATCGGTCAATTGAGCATCGAATGTACTCAGACAATAACAACCGATTGTCATTAGGATTAGTCCAAACAGACCAATGATCCTCGAACCAAAACGATCCGATAAAATTCCTGCTAGGGGAGCAAAAATACCTCCCAAAATTGGACCTGATGCCAGCAGCAAGCCTGTTTTTTGAGTGGAATACTGCATAACTTTTTCAATAAAAAAGGGTAAAATAAAGACTACGCCCGAAAGCACGATAAATACAATTAACTTAGTTGATAGTCCCAACGCTAGCTGAGAATTGCGTAGTAACCCTATGTCCAATATTGGTTGAGTGAGATGAGTTTCGACAAAAATAAAACTAATTAGACCGATAATAGCGATCGCGCCACAGATAACCACAGTTTGATTATTCCAGCCTTCATTTTGCCCTTGATTCATGCCAATCGTAAAAGAGACTAAAGTAAGCATGAGAATTATTGTTCCTACTGTGTCAAATTTGCTATGGCGATCGCCAGTTGTCGATTTAGGCACAAAACGAGTAATTACATATCCTGCCAAAAAACCGATTGGTACGTTAATAAAGAAGACGGCACGCCAGCTTGAAATACCGATTAAGAACCCGCCAATTGTTGGTCCCAAAGCGATCCCAACAGAAACAACAGTTCCAAAAATTCCTAACGCTTTACCCCTTTCTGAACTAGGAAAGATTTCGGTAACAAGAGCAGGACCTAAAGCTGCAATAAAGACTGCCCCTAGCCCTTGTAATACGCGGAAGCCAATCAAAAAGTAGATTGAAGGTGAAAAACCGCACAGCAGTGAACTAACTGTAAAAATAACTAATCCTAACAAGTACAGTTTCTTTTTGCCCCAGATGTCTCCCAAGCGCGCTGCACCTAAAAGTAGTGAGGTAATAACTAATAGATAACTGGTAACGACCAATTCTGTAGTAGCAAAACCAGTTTTGAAAGCCTTGACTAAGGTTGGCAAAGCAATATTTACGGCACTACTATCGATAGTAAACATCAAAGTTCCCAAAGACATACCAATAAATGCCCACCATTTTCTGCTAGAGTTCTGATGCCGATCTGTGTCGTGCTTGGTACGCATCTGGTCTTAAATCTCAAATGAGGTATGAAGTATATATTTTCTTTAACCTACGTAGGTGCAAGCCTCTTTCAAACGATTGAATTTAATACTTACGTCAATCGACGCTAAATCTTTATACGGATAGGACTGGCTCGAACAAAGCAGTTTTACCCCTATAGATATCCATAATTTCCCCTACTAGTTTAACCGCATCAGCATGGGAACGCTGAAAAGAATTGCGTCCGATAATCGAACCAAATCTACCTCCAGAGGCGATCGCGCCGACATTATTTTTGTCGTAACTGCAATTGTCAGTTCATTAATACTTATGATTCGAGAGGTTATTCAAATGAAGTCAAAAAGCATTGTTTAACGCTGTACTGTAATGACATGAGTTTCAGAGCGATTGAATGTTCAACGGGAGTCTGTCACAATACAGTAATCAACTCTCGTCGTGACGGTTTCATACCTTCAATCAGCAACGCCGTTTTTTACTGTTGTTTTGCTTAAATCAACAAACTGATTCATAAATTTGCGGTCAATATAGTCTTTAAGCCACCAAAACAAAGTAGATCGCCAGCCAAAATCAGACCAAGATGCGATCGCCTGATGATCTCCTGTCCCAATCAATGCTAGGTATTTTTCTTGAGGAACATAAGCCTGTAGAGGTTTACCTATAAGTATATTACGCCAGTTATCTACAAGAGGTTGTCCTTGACGCACCGCAAAGACTCCTGCTTTAGGACGTTTGTAGTTAGTCATCGTAGCAATATCTCCCGCAGCAAAAACTTGGGGATGAGATATAGACTGAAGAGTATCTGTAACTAAAATAAAGCATTGCTTATCCGTAGTCAGGTTCGATTCTTCGATCCAGTTAGGTGCAGTAGCTTGGGTTATCCAAAACAGATGGGTGTACTTGATGCTTAATCCTGGTTGACAGATAACCTCATCTGCTAAAACTTCGACAACGCTTTCTTGTAAATGCAGCTTAATATCCCGTTGTCGAATAATTTTGGCTAGCTGATTACTTACCCAATCATTATGACCAGTTAGTAATTGTTGACCACGATGGATTAAATGGATTTCTAAATTATTTTGTCCCCCTGCTTTTAAACAAGTCTGCATATTTAAAGCCAATTCCACACCTCCCGCGCCACCGCCAACGATAACAATAGATAAAAATTGTTTGGGATCAGATATGGCTTCTTGTTTGAGCCTGTACCAGGCATCAAGGAATACCGGGACAGGTTTGGCGGGAATAGCGTAATCTTTAGCACCAGGGACGGTAATAGTTTGGGGAGTGCTGCCAATATCTATAGACAAATAATCAAACGCAAGCTGATGATCTTCACAAATAACTTTATTTTTGTCTGTATTCAAACCAATTGCCCGATCAATAATCAACTCAGCACCAGCAAATTTCGCTAGTCTAACCAGGTCAATATGGGTTTGATCGTAGCTATAAAAACCAGCTACATGACCAGGAAGCATCCCTGAATAGGGGGTTTTTTCGACATCGCTAATTAAGGTTAAATCTATGTCTGGTAAAGGATTTAGTCCCCATTGCTTTAAGGCAATCGCATGAGAATGACCACCACCTATTAAAACTAATTTCTGATTCATCTGAAGCTTCTGTCAATTTCGGATTGATGAGTTAAAACAGATAGAAAAGATGGAGAGGTAGAGGAGATGAAGAAGTAAATATGAAGTATTATTTATTACTCCAAGTACCCCACTACCCCAATCACTCAACTACGACCCTACTCCAAATACTTTACTCCTTAAAATCTGGTTGTAGACCAGCACCTACAGGGGCGATAGAATTTAACTTAAGCTCTGGTATATCTTGTTCTATTTGGCGCAGATTCCATTCATTTTTGAACAGCAGTACTGGTCTATTCCAGTTATCTTTAACAGAAATAGCGTTAAAGATTCTGCCAGCTTTTTCCAGCGCATCCCAGCCGCCGTATACCCAACGCGCCACGCTATAGGGTAAAGATTCGGTAGTAGTTTCGACATTGTACTCATTTTGCATCCGAAACTGAACTACTTCAATCTGCAACTGTCCTACCGCAGCTAAGATGGGGTCGCGTTTAAATTCATCAGTGGAATACATGATCTGTACTGCACCTTCTTCCTGTAATTCCTTGATGCCTTTTTGGAACTGTTTAAACTTGGAGGGGTTAGGATTTTTGAGATAGGCAAAGATTTCAGGTGAAAAACAGGGAATGCCCTCGTATTCTATTTTTTTGCCGTTATAAATCGTGTCGCCGATCGCAAATACCCCAGGATTATTAAGACCGATAATATCCCCTGGAAAAGCTTCATCTAAGGATTCTCTGCCTTGAGCAAATAGCTTTTGTGGACGGGATAGACGCACAGTTTTTCCTGTACGAGCGTGTAGCACGGTCATGTCTTTTTCAAATTTTCCTGTACAGACACGCACAAACGCCACGCGATCGCGATGTTTGGGATCCATGTTTGCCTGAAGCTTAAATACAAACCCCGTAAATTCTTCGTAGGTAGGCTCAATTACGCCGATAGAAGAGTTATGAGACTCAGGCTGTTGAGCATATTCCAAAAATGCCTGAAGAAATAGCTCTACCCCAAAGTTGGTCATGGCACTACCAAAAAAGATTGGAGTCATTTTACCTGCGTGAACTTTGGCTAGATCGAAGTCTGCACCAACCTCATCAAGTATTTCTAACTCTTCTTTTAGCTGATAATAAAGCTCTTGGTCTAAATATTCTTCAATGCGCGGATCTCCTAATTCGATTACCGTATCCTGTGCTGTTTTGCTACCGTGAGAGCGACGTTCAAACAGGTGAATTTTGCGCTCACGACGGTCAAATACTCCCTTAAAGCGATCGCCCATGCCAATTGGCCAATTAACTGCATAAGTCTCTAGACCTAATTCCTGCTCAATCTCATCAATAAGTTCAAAAGCATCTCTTCCAGGACGATCTAGCTTATTAATAAAAGTAAAAATGGGTAGCGATCGCAACTGACAAACTTCAAATAGCTTACGGGTTTGTGGCTCAAGACCTTTGGCAGCATCAATCAGCATCACTGAATTATCCGCAGCAGCTAGAGTACGATAGGTATCCTCACTAAAGTCTTGGTGTCCAGGAGTATCTAATAAATTAATCTGAAAGTTATCGTAGATAAACTGCAACACTGTCGAGGTAATTGAAATACCCCGCTGTTGCTCCATTTCCATCCAGTCTGAAGTAACTTTGCGCTGTTCTCGTCGGGCTTTTACCGCCCCCGCCTCATGAATTGCACCCCCGTAAAGCAGGAGTTTTTCTGTCAAGGTAGTTTTTCCCGCGTCAGGGTGAGAAATAATGGCAAAATTACGACGGCTGGATACAGCCTGTTCGATTTCAGTCTGGAGTTCTACGGGCATGGAATACTTTTAGCAACAGTTGTTATGTGTATTATATCTCTTGTCATGTTTCATATATTTATCAAAAACTTACATATTAGTTACTGATGTTACCCACTCATCAATCTGTAAGACTTGGGGACTTGGGGAAGTAATGGAGGTAGAGAGGATGGAATAGAAACTTTATTGCCCCAATAACTTCTCTTCTCCCCAAACACTCCCCTCACCCCGTCACAGCAGTTAGATAAACACTTCATCGCACCAGCTACCATGTAAACCATAGGGAACATGATGTTTAAGATGTAATAATGCCACAGGCTCCTTTGCCAAATCTTTTCCATCCAAGATTGCCAAGGTCGAGCGGTGTTTGCTGCCGTCATAAACTAAAGTTAATACCCAGCCAGCATCTTCTTGGTCGGCATTGGGTTTAGGCACAAAAATTGGTTCACTGACAAAACCACTGGGAGCAAAAGAATGTAGCTGACGCTCTTGTGTATGTAAATCCAACTTGAGAATTGCCTGTAGGGGTGCATTGCGTCCTGTATCGTTATGGGCAGCACCAATATACAGATACTGATAGTTTCGACCAACCTTATCTGGGTTGTGGGTAGGAAATTCGCAACAGCGACTTTCTAACATCTGACGCTCAACCGAATCGTTTTCTAGATCTAAAGTAAATCGCCATAGCTGTCCTGGATCTAAACGCTCAAATTCTACTGCTTTATAGTCGGAATTAGGCTGTACTTGAGGCAAGGTTTGATAGGTAATAGAATCAACATAAACTTTGCTGTCTTGCTCAAAAGCATTGGCGTGATGAAAAACAAAACCAGATTCAACGCTAAAGGTTTTGAGTTCTTTATTATTAAGGTCGCGAGGAATCAAAATGACGTTGGTTGGCTTATCAGGCTGAAACTGAACACATTCTCCTGCACCACGCATTCCCAAAAGGAAGGGCAAGGGATTAAAGCTAACAGGGTTTTGAAAAAAGATAGCATAGTGGGGCGTGATGATAAAGTCATGAATAAAGGAGAAGCCTGGAATGCTATGGGCATGACGACGCAATAATTTTCCGTCAGGAGCAAATTCAAATAAAGTAATCTTACTAGAAAGCCCTGGATCGACTCGAAAGTTAACCAAACAGGGTGCACCGTCATCTAAATCGCAGCTAGGATCTACCCAAGGATGTGCCGCAAAAGCATCTCCTGGTTCTAGCACACCATCAAGATATTCTAATCCTATAGTTTCTAGGGTTTTTGGATTTAGGCGATGAGGTTCTGCTGCTTCCCAAAGAGCAAGAAGTTTATCACCCCAGTAAATTACTCCCGTGTTGGCAATATTTTTTAACTTAATGTTAAAGAAATTATTAAACAATCCTCCAGGTTTTTGGGTGCCAAACACACCTCGATAAAGAATTTTACCTGCTTTTTGTTCTGTCAAATAAGCTTCAGTTTTTATAAAGCGGTTACGATAGTATGCTTTGCCATCTTTAAAAGAGAACGCGCTGATCATGCCGTCTCCATCAAAAGGATGATGAATCGCCGAACCACCAATGTCTAATAATCCAGGTCCATTGCGAAACAGTGTTCCCAATAAGTCTGGGGGAATATTGCCTTCTACATCGGTAATTTCATACTCATATTCATTTGGCTGAGAGTCGTAACCCCGTTTCCATTCTTCGACGTTGTACGATCTATTGGCTGTTTGGGAAATGGTGTTGGTCATTGTTATGGTTATTTCTGGCTAATCACAGGCATTTTAAACTAAGCTTTAATCTAGCAAGATAAAATCGGACGCGATCGCGATTTTGCTCTGTATTGCTATTATTCGCGCTAAGAAAAAAGTTTTAGTTATGTATCACGAATTGATTAAGTCATATCTTAGAATTACTTTTTAATTCTCATACTCAAAGAGTAATAACTATAATATTTTAACTCGATTATCAAAATATTTAATCTTATAGTTTAGAGATTTCGCCAACTCTAAAGCTTGTTGAAAATATTGTTTAGCTTGAGATTTTTGATTTAGCTGAAGGTATATTTGACCTAAATTGTCGTAGGTATTAATCAAGCCATAGTAATTGTAAGTTTGTTGTTGAACTTTAAGTAACTTAGTGTAAGTAGCGATCGCTTTATCTGTATTTTTGCTTTGTTGATATGTTTTTCCTAACTTTGTTAAAGCATCACTGGCTAGAGCAAACTGCTGAAGCTTAGATGCCGTTTCAAATGCCTGATTATAGGCATTTATTGCCTTATCTGGTTTTTTTGAGGTTTTATAGTCATCGGCGATCGCCATTGTCAAAGCGGGTATTCTATCAAGTTTTTGAGCAGCAGTATATTGTTTAATTAAACGTTTTTTAATGGCGATCGCTTTATTTGCTTGCTCAGTGCGATCGTAGATATACATTAAAGTATTCAAATAAAAATCAACTTCCTGAGTTGATTTAGATCCTCGATCGGCTAAGATTAATAATTCTTGGTAAACATCAGCAGCATGAAAATAATCAAATCTTGCTAAATATAATTTACCTAATGTTTTTAAGTTATTTTGTTCGGCAACTAAATTATTTGCTTTTCTACTATTAGTTAAAATCTTTTGGTAAATAACTATTTCCTTATCTATATACCGTACCTGTTGATAAGCAGTAGCAAAGTTATTTAATAAGCTAGGAGATAACAATTTTTCTGTGGTTAATTTCTCTTGAATAGCAATTAAACGTTCAGCAATATTACGCACATCTGTGCCACGAGTTTGTTGCCAGGCGGTCGCACCTACATCTCCTAATGCTTTGATTTCTGTCTTTAGATCGACTGTACGAGCTAATTTTAGCTGACGATACCAAAGCTTAAAAGCCTTGTTTCCATTGCCTTGTGCTAATTCAGCTTTTGCTCTTTGATCGAGTTTAGCTATGGCTTTTTTAATTCGATATTTTTCAAAGTAAGTTAATTTGCGCTGACCATAATCAGCAGGAATTAAAGGATCGTTCTGATTTATTGGTGTTTCTAAAGGATTAGCTGATTGTGGTTGAGCTAACATTTCTTGAATAGAAAAAACATTAAAAACTCCTAATAACAAAGCTATAAATACTATCTTCGAGCTATTCACTTATTTCCTTAAAGATGATCCTCAGTACCAATAATTTTATTCATGATTTGTAAGTAGTTAAATTTAATAGTGAAATTATTCGATTTTTGATTAGATTAAACAAAATTCAACCAACTAAACATATCTTCAACTTTTGTTTGCCAGTTTTGCAGAACATCTAAAATAGGTAATGTATCTTGTTTTTCCTTTACCTCTGGCAAATGGTTTGGTTGAAAAACCGTAATTGATTCATCATTAGGATCGATGAGATAGCCTAATTTTGAGCCATTTTTAAGCGAAAATATAATTTTGCGGATAACTTGGTTTGCCGATTGTTCGGGTGAGAGAATTTCAATTATCCAATCAGGGGCTATTTCAAATCTGTTAGCAATCCGACCATTTTCATCCACAGGAATTCTTTGCCATTCAAATACAGCTATATCTGGAACTATAGACCGACCAGCAAAAGTACAGCGCAACTCTGTAAAAGCATAAGCTAATTTTTTTGCTTTTCCCGCTTGGTTAATAGCAGACGCTAATTCTATTTGTAAAGTACTATATTTTCCCTGGGGCATCGGTTTTTGATAAATTCTTTCATCAATGTATTCACCTGCTGGTTTGGTTTCTGGTAATTTTAAAAATTCTTCTAGAGTGATTATTGGATTTGACTGAAGTAATTTCATCAATAGACCTCTGCATGAATATTTTTGTTAATAAAGATAGATCGCACCTTAAATCGGTGGGCAATAATTATTTTATTGAATATTACTATCTAATTTCTAGTATTTGCTCACCCTACAAAACTGTGGATTTTCTAAACATAGGGATAAACCCCTGTAATAACCTCATCTGGCTTAAGGTTGCCAATTTTCTCTCCCGTACTGCTTTTATCAGCTAGCTTGAGACTTTTTACAGGTAAAATCAACCTGCGATTAATACTAGTGGTCAAGGTAATATTTTCCTGACCTTTAGTAGAAATAATCCCTGCTAGCATATCCTCTTTAGTCGTAAACTGAATTGCTTGAGTTCCAATATCTCCGCGATTACCTAACCTAAGAGTATTAACGGAGATGCGTTTACCAAACCCTAGCTGAGAAATTACGGCGATCTGATCGTTAGATCTAACCGCACCAGATCCAGCCAAGCTTTCTTTAAGCCTGAGACGCATCACCCGATTTCCCTGGGCATTTCGTCCCATAATGGGAATTTGCACATCGTCAACTGGTAACCGCAAAATACGCCCTCCCGTAGTTGCAATTACAATTTCTTGTTCTGCTTCGGTAAAAAAGAAATATTTGAGAATATCTTTTTCCTTTAGCTTGACTAAGACTAAGCCCCGATTGCCCAAAGCATCTAACTCCTTTGCATCCAGGCGTTTAATTATCCCTTGTTGGGTCAGCAAGACTAAATCTAAATGATGGTGATTTTCGGGAAGGAAAAAATGAGCTACCGTACTGTTAGCGTCTCTTTGGGCTGCCGAAGAAAGCAGTTCGACTGCGGATAATTCGGTAGTTTCAAGGCTAGACGGAATTTCGCCCGTAGGGACAGGATAGACTTTGCCACTATCGGTAACTATGATTAATTTATCGCGATCGCCGATTGGTTCTTCATACAAAATAAAATCTTCATCTTGCTTAGGAACACTTGCTTCGCTATCTTTGGTCGGATTTTCCCAATAGACACACCCAGAATTAGTTACCTTCAGTTTTGCTTGGGGAGAACGTTCAAAAGTCAGGGTCGGAGATACGCTTAAAGCAGGATCTTTTTTGGTCGTCTTTTTCTGTTCGGTAATTTTTTCGGGAGTAGCTGCTGGCTTAACTTCTTCGCTGACAACTACATTTACAATGCGGGTACGACGTTCATCACTAAATTTCCGCTTGAGAGAACGCAATTCCTTTTTAAGCGACTTCATTAACTCATGGCGATCGCTCAGCACCGTATTTAAATTACTAATACGCTCTTGTAAGTCTTCTAGTTCGGTTTCTAGCTTTTGTTTTTCTAAGCCTGTCAGACGACGCATAGGCATCGCTAAGATTGAATCTCCTTGGGTTGGGGAAAGGTCTAACTGCTCTTGTAGGCGTATTTTTGCTGTCGTGCCGTCAGGAGCGTGACGTAGGACCTCAATTACCGCATCGATCTGGTTTAAAGCTAGTAACAAACCTTCTACCAAATGCAGCCGTTGTTCAGCCTGTTCTAATTCATGTCCATACTGCCTTCTAAGAGTTTGTTCGCGAAATTTTAAGAACTCCTCTAAAACACTGCGTAAAGGTAGCTGAATTGGCTTGTTATCCACCAATGCCAGCATAATTGTCCCAAAATTGCTTTGCAAAGCCGTTTGCCGATAAAGTTGCTGGAGAACTTTGGGTGCGGTAATATCTTTTTTAATCTCAATGACTACTCTCATGCCACTGCGATCGCTTTCATCGCGAATATCAGAAATCCCCTCAATTCTTCCCTGATTGACCAGATCGGCAACTTTTTCAATCCAGCCTGCCTTATTTACCTGATAGGGTAATTCCGTAATCACCAGAGCTTTCTTTTCTCTGCGCCGTTTCTTGCCTGTAGCTATCTTTTCAATCTGAGCAATACCCCGCATCTTAATGATGCCT
This sequence comes from Waterburya sp., assembly GCA_965218645.1. Lineage (GTDB taxonomy): Bacteria > Cyanobacteriota > Cyanobacteriia > Cyanobacteriales > Xenococcaceae > Waterburya. The sequence continues at coordinate 4,521,197 of OZ244627.1, forward strand.
CTACCTGTGCGATAAGCATCTTGAATCCCTTTAACTTCAACAATTTCTCCTCCTGTGGGGAAATCAGGACCAGGTATTAACTCCCAGAGCTTTTCGTCAGTTATAGTCGGGCGATCAATTAAAGCAATTAAACCATCTACTATTTCTCCCAAGTTATGTGGGGGAATATTAGTTGCCATTCCCACCGCAATACCTGAGCAACCATTAAGGAGCAAAATTGGTAGTTGAACAGGTAAAACAACAGGTTCGGTTTGGGAACTATCAAAGTTGTTGCTAAAGTTAACCGTCGCCTCGCCAATCTCTGTAAGCATTGCTTCAAAAGCCACAGGCGCAAGTCTGGTTTCGGTGTAGCGCATGGCAGCAGGCGGATCGTTGTCCACCGAGCCAAAGTTGCCATGACCATCTAGCAGGGGATAACGGGTAGAAAAGCTCTGTACCAGACGCACCAAGGCATCATAAACCGACTGATCGCCGTGAGGATGATATTTCCCTAAAACATCTCCTACAACACGAGCGCACTTACGATAGGGACGGTCTGGAGTTAATCCCAACTCATACATCGCATACAGAATGCGCCTATGTACGGGTTTTAGTCCATCTCTCACGTCAGGCAAGGCTCTGCCAACAATGACGCTCATGGCGTATTCAAGATACGATCTCTCCATTTCTTGGTGGAGAGGAGTAGGAATGATTTGACCACTTCCTAGTAAGTTAAGCTGCTGTGCCATTCAAAAAGATCTCCAAGAGTTAAAGGAAATATGCCAAAAAGATAATTGAGACTTGGGAAAATAAATGCTGAGAGTATAAAAACATAACGCAGGTTAAGCCTTACGGGTATCAAACTTTTCTATCTGACTTTTTTAAGCCACAATGAAAGCAAGTAATCTTAACTTAGAGAATTTTTTATTCTTGTTATCGGAGCGCATTCTGGGGTTCGCATTGCCTGAGGTCTTCCCCTCGATCGACTGCTGAACCAATGGCGGTATTCGCTCCTTATTTTTAACATCAAGTTTTTCTTTATCCTACAAAACTTTTCTGAGTAACATCCATGACAACGGTTTTGATTGTAGAAGATGACCCTATCAATTTGCGGGTTTTTTCCAAGATACTAACAAAAAAAGGCGATTTGCAGGTCAAAGGGACAGAAATTGTCGAAGAAGTCCTACAGTATGCTCAATCTGGCGAGATTGATGCCATTTTGATGGATGTAGCTCTTGCTAATAGTATTTATCAGGGAAAACCAGTAGATGGAATTGAAATCACCCAAATGTTAAAGGCAGATCCCGCAACCGCAAATTTACCAGTGATCTTGGTGACTGCTCACGCTATGGAGGGCGATCGCGAAAATTTTCTCAATCAAAGTGGTGCAGATGGCTACATCTCTAAACCAGTAGTTGACCATGAAGCATTTATTCAACAGATCGTTTCTTTAATCAATAAGACATAATTGAAAAATTTGCAATTAGTTTCTCGTTGACTATTGATAAGTGACAGCATTTTAGTACATTAGTCCTAAAAAAACAAATTCAACTTTCAATCCCTCATCCCTCATCCTTTAAAAAGACATTCTCGAAATATTTGCTGCACATCTTTAGCTGTCTTTTCCCAGTTAAATAACTTGGCACGCTCTAATCCTTTGTAGCTAAGATCGTGACGAAGATTAGGGTTAGTTAAAATATTATTCATTCCTTGAGTAATATTTTCCACATCATGAGGATCGACGTATAGCACGCTGTCTCCTCCCACTTCTGGGATAGAGGTGCTATCTGAAGCAATTACAGGACAACCACAAGCCATTGCTTCTAAGACTGGCAAACCAAACCCTTCGTAGAGAGAGGCAAATACTAAACATTGCGCCATAGAATACAAGCCAGGTAAATCAGCGGTGGGTACATAGTCTAAAAAGATAATTCTATCTTTGGCTGACAGCAGTTCAGTTTGACGCTTAATTTCGGGATAAAAAAAGTCATCTTTTTGACCAGTAATGACAAATTGACAATCTTTGCAGGGTAAGCGATCGAAAGCCTCTAAACAACGACCAAGGTTTTTGTAAAATCGCATATCTCCCACATAGAGTAAATATTTATCCAAGCTATATTTTTGGAGAACGTCTGGATTTGGTTTGGGAAAAAACAACTCTCGATCAAACCCCAGATAAACCACCTCTATCGATCCTGGATTTAGCTGATAATTTTTAATTAGGTCTTTTTTTGTGTGTTGAGAAATACAAATAATTTTTCGCGATCGCTTAAGAATTAAAGGTACAACATAACGATAATAATATTGCCATTTAGGACTTAATTCAGGGTATTTAAGAGGTATCAAGTCAGGAACAGTAACTATCTGAGGAATACTAGGAAATAACATTCCTTCGATCACGGGAGAATAAAATAAGGCTGTATTTTGTCTAGCTAGCTGCTGGCGTAACTTAATTTGATACCACCAAAGACGCTTGATATGTCCAGGAAAACCGCAGTCAGGAGATAGACTACCTGCTACAGCAATAAATCTGTCTGGGTATTTAGTTTGAAACAAATCAGAATGAGAATAGAGAGCATAATCAAAGTCGCTCAAGTTCATCAACTCAGGAATTAAATTATAGGTAAGTACTCCCAAACCGCTAGCTTGTTTTTGAATATAAGTCCCGTTGATGGCGATTTTTGGCAGTGTAGACATTCAATTTCAACCTAATCTTAATAACACCAGCATCTAGCAAAGCATATTTTCGATAATTAGTTTAGTGGTGCTAAAGATGTAACGTTTAATAATTTATAGCAATCGAATCCTAGATTAGGAGATTTTTTAATCTTTTTACGTCTGGTGCGCGAGATAATTGTTTATAGTCTTAACCTCTACTTCGACTGTTACATATAAAGTGGTTTTAAAACTTTGAGGTTGTTTATCGTATGGAAGTTTATCTAATTCGTCATGGTATTGCTGCTGAACGAGGAACTTATACTGATGATGAAAAGCGTCCCTTAGTTGAGCAAGGTCGTTATAAGACTAAGAAAGTAGCAGAATATCTGCTGTCAACCAAATTAAGGTTTGATTTAATGTTGACTAGTCCTTTAGTACGAGCTTATCAAACCGCAGAAATTCTTCAGCAAGTTGGTTTATCTAAAAAGATGGATACTTTTTCTCCTCTCAAACCTCATGGCGAAATTGAACATTGGTTAAGCTGGCTACAGCAATGGCAAGCTGATAACCCTAAAGGAAAACTAGCTTTAGTGGGACATCAGCCAGATTTAGGTAACTGGGCAGAAATGCTGATTTGGGGTACTGTCAAAGGTCAGATAGTAGTTAAAAAAGCGGGTATTGTTGGCTTAAAGCTTCCTGGTATAGGTACGCCAATTTCTCGCAGCACTTTATTTTTGCTTACTTCTCCTAAGTGGATAAATTTCTAAAGGGATGAGAAATGAGAAATCTTGCAACTGTCAATAAATTTGTAAAATCGAGAAACTAGCATTTAGTGGAAATTAGAAAATGCAAATTGAGCATTTTGAAAATATAGATCGCTACTATCAAACTGTAAAAGATTATTTGCTCCAGCAAGAAGCCACTCACTGCTTGATGTTAGGATTGTGTTCTCAAAAAGATTTTAAAGAGTAACCCTATTTAGCTGTAGTCAAGGAAAATAATACTTTTGTAGCTGCTGCTTGTATCACTTCACCTCATAAATTAATTCTATCTCAATCGTTATCTAAAGATGCGATCGCTCTTATTGTCAGAGATTTGATTTCTCGGCAGAAATCTTTGCCTGGTGTTATCGCACCCAAACCTGAAGCACTAGCTTTCGCTCAATTGTGGCAATCGCTGACTGGACAATCTTTTCAACTGGAGGTGGCACAACGTATCAATGCTGTTCGGTTAGTCTTTCAAGTTATTTCGTTCGCCCCCTAAATCCCCCAACACCTGGTAGGGCTGTTTCATTCTAGAGTTAGATCATGTAAATTGGTTTAAAAACCTAATTTAACCGCTCAATGAATTCAAAAGACCTAAATTACAGTTTAATCGACTATCTAAAACAAATACCTGATGAACGAAAATCTGGTGGTAGAAGACATTCTCTGTGGCTAATCTTATTAATTATGATTTTAGGAATCATGAGCGGTTACTGGAGATACAGAGGTTTGGGCAGATTTGTCGAGCGACATCGTCGTCAATTAATCAAAACTCTTGAAATCCCACAAACAAGAGTGGGATCTTACTCAACCATTAGAAGAGTAATGATGAGCTTGGACTATGAGGCAGTAGCAATTGTATTTAATGACTGGGCATCTCAATATACTCATAATAGTCAAGGTCAATGGATTGCTATCGATGGCAAAAGCTTGAAAAATACTGTTAATGACTGTTATGGTAAACAGCAAAATTTTGTCATGATGGTTTCTGCTTTTACTCATGAGCGTGGCGAAATCTTAGGATTGAAAGTCATGGAAAATAAGAAACAGAGTGAAATTGTCGCGGTACAAGACTTATTGGAATTATTAGACTTAAAAGGAGTCGTGTTCACAATGGATGCTTTACATTGCCAAAAAAAACCATCTCTACAATTATCGCCAGTAAAAATAATTATTTAATTGTAGTTAAAAAAAATCAAAAAACACTGCATTTCTCTAATCAAGTCTCAAACACTCAATACAAGTGCAATTAATTGTTTTGAGCAGACTGAGAAAACTAGAAATCGACTAACACATCGAACTGTAGAAGTGTTTTCTCCTCCATTGGATCTTGACGAGCGTGGGACTAAAGTTGGTAGTATCGTTAAAGTTTTCCGTTCGCGAACAAGAGGCAATCACGATTATGAATCTGATTCGGCGACTTATTATATTAGTTCTTTAGCACCAACTTCTGCACTAATACCTCAAGGTATTCGACGACATTGGAGTATCGAGAATCGTCTGCATTGGGTCAAAGATGTCGTAACTCAAGAAGATACTAGCCCTCAGCTTCAGGGCAAAGCCGCGACTAATATTTCTTTGATTAAAAGTTGGGTTCTTAACTTACTAAGAGTTCATGGTTTTGATTCAATGACCGAGGCTTTAGATTATATGAGCAATAATTTATCATTATTACTATCTTTCTGCCATTAATCGAGTTATTAAGTATTTTATTCTCGATTGCATCCCTTCAATTGAGAATGAAACAGCCCTACCCAAGATTGGGGGACTTCCACAAATCTAGCTCCCCCAAAGTTGGGGGCTGGGGGGCTTAACCGAACGGTATTGCACAACGTATTTATCAGCTAGAAGCCTTAAAACCAGTTAATAAGACTGATTGTGTCTGGCTACCCAAAGCGATCGCTTTTTATTGATTAGTTGGATCAAAGCTTTTACTGAAGAAGCAATTGGCAAAAATGAACCAGAACAAAATTATCAAGACTGGTGCGATTGCCGTTTAAGTCAGAATAGTTTATGTATTTGGCAAAATGACCTTCCTGTATCGATGGCAAGTTTTAGTGGTGCAACTCCCAACGGCATTAGAATTAATGCTGTATATACTCCCCCAGAATATCGTCAAAAAGGCTACGCAAGCTCTTGTGTTGCTGCTCTAAGTCAGAATTTGTTAAATCGAGGATACAAATTCTGTTTTTTGTTTACCGATCTAGCTAATCCTACCTCAAATAGTATTTATCAAAAAATTGGCTATAAATTAGTGTGTGATGTTAGTACTTATTGGTTTGGAGACTGATTACTAACTAATTTTTGTTACCATACTCACTTGTTTGTACAATTAATCTCGCAACCAAATCAGTCCAACTAGCTAGTAGTGCGATTACAGTATTTAATAATTATTAACTTCAATTATTTCCCCTGGCAAAATCGTATTCAAAGCTTCACGTACTTTTGATGCTAATGGCAATAAATCAGAAAGACGATTAGTATGCGCAACCATAACTATTACTCCGATACTTGCTTGCTGTAAATTTTGCTCGTATTTCAAATTTTGGTCAGAAGTCAACAAAACAGTAAATCTTTCCTCAGACATTAGTTTTGGCAATGCTCCGTTTTTTCTTCCCGACCAGCCCATTTCCACAACCGTTTTAATATTAAAATTGGAAAATTCACACTTTAATGGTTTTGGAACACATTCATCAAGCAGGATTCGCATAAGCAATAAGCATTTCTTTTGCTAATTCAAGAACTGAAATAGCATCTTGTTTAGTAACACTTGGAAAATGTTCGATAAATGTGTTTAACGAATCTCCTGCTTCTAGATAATCAAGCAAGTTTTTGATTGGTACACGAGTTCCTCTAAATACAGGCGTTCCTCCCATAATATCTGGATCGCTACAGATGACATTACTTTTGGTTATCATAACAGAATTGATTTATCTGCGGAAATTGATTCTTTGCCTATCATAGCCTTACCGAATAAAACAATCCCGTTCTGTTAAATCAACTAAGAATATGAGAATCTATAGAAATCGACAGCTAAAAACAGTTCCAGGACAAAGAACTCGTCCCACTTCGGCTAGGGTAAGAGAGGCTTTATTTAATATTTGGCGCGATCGCCTGATCGATAGTCGTTGGCTAGACTTGTGTGCTGGCAATGGTTCTATGGGGGCAGAAGCCCTCTGTCGCGGTGCTAGGAAAATAGTAGCGATTGAACAGTACGGCAAAGCCTGTAACGTTATTGAGCAAAACTGGCAGCAACTAGCCTCCCCAGAACAGTCTTATAAAGTAATCAAGGGGGACGTATTAGTTAAAATAAATAGCTTAGAAGGACAGCAGTTTGACTGGATATATTTCGATCCACCCTACGATCGTAGTTATTTATATCTGCCAGTTTTAAAAGCGATCGCGACTCTTAAATTAGTTACCCCCCAAGGTGCGATTGCAGTTGAACACAACATCAAACTCTGGCAAGCTAAAGAAGTACCAGGGTTAGAGATATATCGTACTAAGTCTTATGGCAATACCACCTTAAGTTTTTATGCGTTGAAGTAGGGGCGAAAGGCTTTTGCCTTAGAGTAATGAATAATGTCGCTCGTTTCTAGATGGAGAAAACCAGCTAATGGCAAATAAATCTCTTCCAGGTAAACTGATTGTTAAATCTGGCAAGTTTGTCTGGACAACAATGTGGCAAATTATGATGTCTCAACTTGCTCCCCGCAATAAGTCTGGGGCTTATGTTCGTCCCGAAAGCCAGTTAAGAAATTTTATTAATACCAAGCCAGATAATATTTATCAGCCTGAAGCTAATCGTTATCGTCTGTATGTTGGCATGGGTTGCCCTTGGGCGCATCGTACTTTAGTTACTAGGGCTTTGAAAGGGCTAGAAGATGCGATCGCCGTATCGATTGTTTATCCTTCACCTGATGCGGGAATTTGGGTTTTGTCCAAGCCAGAATTGGGCTGCAATACCGTACCCGAACTTTATCAGCGATCGCACCCAGGCTATCAAGGACGTTCTACCGTGCCAATTTTATGGGATGACCAAACTAATACCATTGTTAATAATGAAAGTGCTGAGATTATTACCATACTCAATTCAGAATTTAATCAATATGCCGATCATTCTGATTTGGAACTTTGTCCAGAATCTCTAAAAACTGTCATTGATAGCTGGAATGAGAAAATTTATCATACCGTTAACAATGGAGTTTATCGTTGTGGTTTTGCCCAAACTCAATCGGCTTATGAACAAGCAAGCCAAGAATTATTTGCCACCCTCGATCAGATAGATGCCGTTTTGAAAACTAACCGCTATCTTTGTGGCGATCGCCTAACTTTAGCAGACATACGCTTATTTACTACTTTGTTTCGTTTTGATATTGTTTATTATGGGCTGTTTAAATGCAATCTTCGTCGTATTCGCGACTACGACTATTTAGGAGCTTATCTACGAGATATTTATCAGCTACCAGGAGTTGCCAAAACCTGCGATTTAGAAAGCGTCAAACGAGATTACTATGGTAATTTGTTTCCTTTAAATCCAGGCGGTATTATTCCCATTGGACCAGATATTAGTGATTTACAAGAGCCTCATTATCGGCGATAAGAAAGGTGTTTAAGCAAAAGTAAAGCTGTCGCCGCTCAAATCCAAGTCTGAAGGTGAAACCCCCTGCACGATAGCAATTAGGTCATCTTCAAAACTTATTCCCGTACCCGATGGCAGTGCAGCAGGGGATGCTCCCAAGCTAAACGGAGAAATTGCTTCTACTTCACCGGAGTCAGCTTTAACTCCAGTTAAGTCGATAGTATAATCTCCGCTCGAAAATCCATTACCTGTGAAACCATCTAGAGGAGAGCCAATCGGATCGTTATCAAAGCTAGAGATAGCCAGAAAGTAATCGCCAGAAGTTAGCGGAGCTAAGTCATCTGAAATTGACGATTGAAGCCCTTCATTATCGTCATTTTCCAGCACCAAAAAGCCATCTTCATCAAACAAAAATAGCTGGGTATCAAAATCAGCCCCACCGACGGTAGTAGCAGAAAAGTTACCTTCGCCAGTTAGAGTTATTTGGAACAAATCGACATCATTTTCAGAAGCAACAGTTCCTGCAATTCTATCGAGCGTCTCAGTTCCTCCCGAAATTACTTGGGCAGTATCAAGACTTTGACCCGCATCATTAACTTCACTAGCCACATTATTAGTAGAGTTGAAAGCTTCTGGAAGTTGAATAGTGTCCTGGCTTCCAAAGTCGGTAATCAAAGCAAAGTCACCATTTCCTTCGCCAAGATAGTAGACGCGATCGCTTTCTCCTAAAACAAAGGTGTCATTTCCAGCACCACCGTCTAGAGTATCGAGTTCGCCACTACCAAATCCAAAAGCACCGACAAAAGGCTCAACCCCAATCAAAGTATCGCTTCCGTTTCCTCCAGACACGGAATCGTTGCCAGCCCCACCAATAACTTCATCTGTACCATTGCCTCCAACTACGGTATCGTTCTCCGTACCACCAAAGACAGTATCATTGCCATCTCCGCCCTCGACTAAATCATCTCCAGCATCACCGTTAAGGGCATCATTACCAGCGTCACCAACTATGTCATCATTGCCAGCACCTCCAAAGGCACGGTCATTGTCGCCACCGCCAGAAATAATGTCTGCGCCGTTTCCACCATTGAGGATGTCTTGTCCGCCATTGCCATTGATGATATCATTGCCAGCCTCTCCAGAAATTCGGTCGCCCCCTCGATTGCCGCTAATGAAATCGCTGCCGCCACCACCGTTAATTACGTCAACTCCGCTGCCACCTCTAATATCGTCGTTGTCCGCGTCGCCAAAAATTTGGTCATTACCTGCTTCACCGTCAACAAAGTCATTGCCCCCTCCAGCCACAATCAAGTCAGCTCCAGAACCGCCAAAGATGCGATCGCTGCCAGACAAAGCAATTACAATATCGTTACCATCTAGGGCAAAAAGTTGGTCGCTCTGAGGGGTTCCAGTAAGGAGATCGTCCTCTGATGTTCCGACAATTCTACCTGGGATGGGACGAGGTGCGAGGTCTACAACAGCAGATTCTATTTGCCTGACTTCGCTAGTAGAAACTGTTTTGTTAGTTACTAAATTTTCTTGCAGATCTTCAAATAAGTTGATCGCGGGTACTGAAAGCTCGGTCAAGTTGGTGTTTGCTAAATTTTCCTTCATGTTTTTTAAATGTTTTTTATAAACACTTAATTTAATCTATTATTAGATTAATATAAAAAGCAGATTTATACTACAACTTAATTAAGTTTTGTAATTAAATGACTATTACTAAGCTGAAAGCATCCGTACTATTGCTTCAGGAGCGGTTATTAAACAAATAGACCGAAGGCTGAAAATTTCAGAAGCGCAGCCGCAAATTAAGAATGTATCACAAGTTTTGAAACATCGATGCGCCGGCATTGCTCAATAAGCAGTGGATTAATAATGAACTTGATCGCTTTTATCTTTAGTTTTTTCCCTCATTAGTATATATTGAAGGACTTATCTGAACTATCTTTGACAATCAACTAGAAATGCGGTCAAAGAATCCGCCAAGTTTATCTTTAAGGTTACTAAAGGCAATTTTTGCGCGATCGCCCGCACTAATTTGTATATAGGAAGATCTGAAGGTAACTCCAGGAGGCACTCATTATAGTGGCATCGAGTATGTCGAACGAACTGCTGGTGTAGAAAAATGTGGTAAGTGACGACGGCATAAAAAAAGCCTTAAAGCATACACTAGCGATAGTTTAGTTGTCGAGGTGGCAAACGGTTCGGTACAACTTTTGGGAAAAGTTAAGGACAAAGAAACTGCTCAAAATATCGTTGAGCATACCAAAGCCATTCCGGGGGTTCATGAAATCACTTTCAACCTGGGATTAGATAACAAAGCATCTTAGAACAAATCAACAATTTTGGAGTCATAAAATTATGAGTATTACAGTGGGCGATCACAAAGAAAAACCTTGTGGTTTGGTGCAAAGTTTATTAGATAGTAAAGCAGATTGGTATCAGCCCTATAAAGAGAAATTGCAGTGATGATGACATCATCCACAACCCTGATTCTATAAGGTTTATACAATATGAGCGCGGGGTGACTCGAACACCCGACCTACAGGACCGGAACCTGTTGCTCTATCCACTGAGCCACGCGCCCCAAATCAATTTAACGGAAAAACTATTTTTAAAAAACAGGCTTCCATAAAAAATCAATAGCACTTCAATTGATTCTAACTTTAATCTATGTCCAAAACAAACTCCGTCCGTTTAGCAGTCCGCGTCGCCAAGGGGTTTGCCCATGCCTTTATAAGCGGTGGGCTAGGCGGAACTAACTTGGTTCCGCATCTAGAACCACGCTGTTATCGGACGTGGTGGAGTAATCTGTGACCAGAAAAAGCTTCAAAAGCTACCATTTAAGCAAATTAAATTGCTCCATGTCGATAGTATCACGGTTGCGATAAATAGCCAGCACAATTGCCAAACCAACCGCAGCTTCTGCTGCTGCTACCGTAATAACAAATACTGAAAATACCTGACCTCTAATATTGCTAGGATCTAAATAGTCAGAAAATCCCACTAAATTTAGATTAACGGCATTAAGCATCAATTCAATTGACATCAAAACTCTTACCGCATTACGGCTGGTAATCAAACCATAAATGCCTATACAAAATAAGGCTGCTGCCAGTAGCAAAAAATATTCTAACTGCATTACTTTAATTACTGATTACTAATGTACGGGCGAAGACGATTCGCCCCTAACTGATTAATAACTAACATTACTAATCTTGTTTATCGCTATCACTACCTAGAGTTGCTAATTTACGGGGGCGTTCTGGCAAAGTGAAGCTAGTTGTAACAGTTTCTTTTGTTGCCAAGTATTCGGGAATCATATCACGACGAGCCAGAATAATTGCACCTACCATTGCCATCAAAAGCAGAACTGAAGCCAATTCAAAAGGCAATAAATAGTCACTAAAGAAATGCTCACCCAAAGCTACAACTGTATCAGTTACTTGAGGAGAGGTTTTGTCTAATGACCATGGCGTTACTAAAACCATTGTTCCCAAAAGCACAAATAAACCAGAGCAAACTATGGCTGTGGCTACTTTGCGAATTAAACGACCAGGAAGTTCAACATAGTCTTCTTGTTTATTCACTAGCATAATAGCGAACAAGATTAAAACGTTTACCGCGCCTACATAAACCAAAATTTGAGCAGCAGCTACAAAATCGGCATTTAGCAGGATATATAAACCAGCAATGCTGATAAATACTCCAGCTAGCAAAAAAGCAGAATGAACAATTTTGGGTAAAAGAACAACTCCCAAAGCTGTCGTGATCATCATTACTGCCAAGATGCCAAAAGAAACTATCTGTACTCCTTCAGCTAAATTCACTTTTTTTTCCTCTTTATAATTACTTCATCAATAAAACAAAAGATTTATGGTGAATGATTAAGGGGAAAATAATTTATCGGCTATATACTTTCCTTATCCCTTATCCTTCATCACTCATCCTTCAGATTTAGCTTCTTCTTTGGGTTTGGCTGCTTCAATTTCTGCTAAAATCACTTCTGGACGTTTACCAGCCCGTTGCGCTCCTTTAGGTAAACCATGAGGTTCAACTTCGCCTTTTGGCAGGTAAGCGAACTCTTTAAGAGGAGTTACCATCGGATCTTGAGTGACTTTATAGGGCAATCGTCCTAAAGCAACATTATCATAGTTAAGCTCGTGGCGATCGTAGGATGCTAGTTCATACTCTTCGGTCATAGAAAGGCAGTTAGTCGGGCAGTATTCGACGCAGTTACCGCAGAAAATACAGACTCCAAAATCTATACTGTAGTGATTTAGCTTTTTCTTTTTAGCTTTTTTATCAAACTCCCAATTAACTACAGGAAGGTTTATAGGACAGACACGAACGCAAACCTCACAGGCAATACATTTATCAAATTCAAAGTGAATTCTGCCTCGATAGCGTTCGGAAGGAACTAGTTTTTCGTAAGGATACTGAACTGTGACAGGACGACGCTGCATATGGTCGAAGGTAACAGATAGACCTTGACCAATATACTTTGCTGCTTGCCAACTTTCATTGGCATAATCTTGTACTTGTTTGAGAACTTTAAACATAATTTTTGCGCTAACTTTGCTCTAATGTTTTTAGTTTAACTAACCACCGAATGCTACGGGAAAGGACAATTTTAAAGCAGCGGTAATCAAAAGATTAGCTAGAGAAACTGGTAATAAAAATTTCCAACCCAAATCTAATAATTGATCAATCCGAACACGGGGTACAGTCCAGCGTAATAAGATAGCGATAAAGACTAGAAAATAGGCTTTAATTAAGGTCATGATGATGCCCAAAGAAGCAGTCAATACCTGTAGCCAAGGAGTTGTTTGGGCAACACCAATCCAATCTGCCAAACGATCTAAAGGAACAAAAAATTCCCACCCGCCTAAATAGAGAACAGCAAAAACTAATGCTGATAAGACTAAGTTAACGTAAGAGCCTAGATAAAAAAGAGCAAATTTCATGCCTGAATATTCGGTTTGATATCCAGCAACCAATTCTTCTTCTGCTTCTGGTAAATCAAAAGGTAGACGTTCACACTCAGCCAAGGCTGCAATCCAAAAGATAATAAAGCCTACTGGTTGTCTCCAGATATTCCAGCCTAAGATGCCATAGCCTGACTGCTGTTCGACAATATCTATTGTACTAAGACTATTAGACATCATGACGATCGCTAGTACGGATAGAGCTAAAGGAATTTCATAGCTAATAGACTGTGCTGCTGCTCTCAAGCCCCCTAATAGTGAATACTTATTGTTAGAAGCATAACCAGCCATCAATAAGCCAATAGGGGCAATACTAGATAAGGAAATCCAGATAAAAATGCCCACGTTTAGATCGGTAACTACTAAGTTTTGTCCAAAGGGAATAATAAGAAAAGACAAAAACACGGGAATAACTACCAATATGGGTCCTATGGTAAATAACCAGGGGTCGGCTTTAGCAGGAATAACGTCTTCTTTAAAAACTAATTTTATTCCGTCGGCGACTGGTTGTAGTACTCCCAAAGGTCCTGCATATTCAGGTCCTATTCTTTGTTGGGCAGCAGCCGAGATTTTTCGCTCAAGCCAGACAACTACCAAAACACCTACAGTTGCGCCAATAATCATTAATATCATGGGCAACGGTAGCCAAATAGCTTTAGCTAAACCTACCGAAAGACCAAAATCTTGTAGAGTTTGAACAAAAGTTCCTTGTAAATCAATTCCTGAGTTCATGTTTATATATGATATTTAGATTAAGCTAATCTCAAACTACACTTAGAGCTTACACAATTTTTAACGTTATCATTGATAGTATATCGCTGTCCGCTGGTCTATACCTTTTGAATTAGTTATAAAAACATAAAAGCAGCTAATGATCACCTCATCTAAACACAAAGCTTGGTCAAAAGCGATCGCAACACCCGCTACAGAATTTGATTCTACTTCTCTATCAATCATTGAAGGAGACATTCCCAACGACCTAAGAGGCACACTATATCGTAACGGTCCAGCTAGGTTATCTAGAGGGCAACAACAAGTTGGACATTGGTTTGACGGCGACGGGGCTATTCTTAAGGTCGATTTTACCGATTCTGGAGCGACAGGGATGTATCGCTATGTACAAACCCAAGGTTATTTAGACGAGCAAAAAGAAGATGCTTTTATTTACCCCAACTATGGCATGACGGCATCAGGAGCATTTTGGAATAATTGGTTTAAGCCGATTAAAAATGCTGCTAATACCTCAGTTTTGGCATTATCAGATCGTTTGTTGGCTCTTTGGGAAGGAGGCAAGCCTCACGCCTTAGATTTAGAAACTTTAACTACTATTGGTACAGATACTCTATCGGGTCTAAAAAAGACACAGCCCTTTTCAGCGCACCCAAAAGTCGATCCCGTGACAGGCAAAATATTTAATCACGGGATAAGTGGAGGAGTAAGCGGCACTCTCAATCTTTATCGTTGCGACTCTACAGGAAAAATTGAGCAGCACAGTTCTTTTACTCTATCGGGACTACCTTTGATCCATGATTTTTGTTTGGCAGGTGAGTATTTAGTCTTTTTAGTCTCACCAGTGCGGGTAAATATTGCTCCTGTTGTCCTAGGACAAAAAAGCTATAGTGATTCTCTCGAATGGAAACCCGAATTAGGCACAGAAATTTTAATTTTTGCCAAAGACGATTTATCTTTAGTCAGTCAGGGTAAAACCGATCCTTGGTTTCAGTGGCATTTTGCTAATGGTTATGTCAACAAAGAAGGAAATATCGTCACTGAATTAACTCGCTTTGAAAACTTAGACACTAATCAGTATTTAAAAGAAGTAGCATCTGGCTTGACCGAGACTGCTTCCAAAGGAACTTTATGGTCGCTTACTATCGATCCGCAAACTGCCGAGGTAATTAACAATAAACAGATATCAGATGCTGCGGGAGAATTTCCCCTAGTTGCACCATCAAAGATAGGACAAAATTGGCGTTATACCTATTTAAACGTCCATCGTTACGGCGAAAAGCCTGGTCAAGAATTATTTGAGGCGATCGCCTGTTTTGATCGTTATACTGGGAATATGGCGATCGCCGATATGGGGAATAACTGCTATCCTTCTGAACCAATTTTAGTTCCTCGTCAAGATAACTCAGAGAAAGGTTGGCTATTAACTGTTGTCTATGATGGCAATACAGATAAAAGCGAAGTCAGAATTTACCAAAGCGATCGCTTGTTTGAACCGCCTGTGTGTCGTCTTGCTTTACCCTCCGTCATTCCCCATAGTTTTCATGGCACTTGGAAAAATCAATAGAAAGTGACATTTTTATCTCTAATACGCTCTCAAAAAGCTAGTACCTAAAACGACGAGTATAAACTAAAGGCATTACTTTACAACAAAACACAGGTGCGATCGCACTATTTATTTTTACGATAAAAGAAGCAATAGCGCAGGAACTTTACTAGTGAAAAAATTGAAGTTTGTTTAGCAAATAAATTTAAGTTTGAAAAAGGTTAGGTGCTGGCAACGCCACATTATCTTGAAGTAACATTTCTAAGACTTCCTGAGCATTTTTCAAAGCTTCTTCATAAGTTTCGCCGTGAGTTACTGGCTGATAATAATCACTAAACTCTGGAATTGAGACAACGTAACATTGATCTTCTTCTGACCATTGAATAAGAATGCTATAAGGTAAATTCATAACTCAGCCTTTTTTATGTCTTTTAACAACTGCACAACTTCTTTTTCTTGGTAACGTTTTGCATCTGCACCATCTCTACCAGATAGAATAATTTTACGATTGATTAAGGGATGTTTTCATTTTATATGACTTCCTTTTCCTGGTTCGCTTATGCAACCCGCTTTTGATAACAATGTTTTCAACTTCCGAATCTTTTTGGGCATTTATTTTAAATATTTTGAGAACATTCGTTAATTTAATTTTTGCTAGCATTTTATGATCGAGATAACAATAATCAACAGTAGCAAAAATGATTGGAACTTAAACTACTTTGAAGATAACAATCGAGACACAATTAAAATCTTTTTTGATCTTCCTTGCTAAATGCGACGCAATCCATCATTCAGTTGACAAGACAAATAAGCGATCGCCAATATTCTGTAAAAGGTGAAAAATTTCTCTAATGAAACTTTCTCAAATCAGGTCGTTTGTTGCAGTAGCTAGATGTGGCAAATTTAGTCAGGCAGCGATGGAATTAGATTTAACTCAGCCTACGGTGAGTCATGCGATCGCAACTTTGGAAAGCGATTTAGGGGTACAGTTACTGTTTAGAAGCCAAAAAGGTGTCAATCTTACCCCCGTTGGTGAAAGCGTTTTAGCTCATTGCGATCGCATTTTAAAATCCGTTGAAGATATAAAGCAAGAAGCCAATCGTTATAAAAGTCTTGAGGGCGGTAAGGTTAGAATCTCGGCTTTTCGTGGTGCAGCATCTCAATTATTACCCAAAATAAAAGCCAACTTCAAAACTAAATATCCTCAGATTGAGATAAAAATCACGGAAGAAAAAGACTGTCCTCAAGTAGAACAGATGGTAGGGTCGGGTAAAGCAGACCTTGGTTTTACTATTTTGCCCACTGCTAAAGAGCTAGAAACTATAGAAGTGTTGCGAGATAACTATATTGTTTTGTTACCATCTAAAACAAAATTTTCTCTGGTTAATAGGAGTAAAATTAGCTGGACAGAGTTATTGGCTTTGCCGATTATTTCTTATCCCAATCAAAATACCTGCTTTAGACAAATTCAAGGCTATTTTGAAGCTGAAAATTACCAGTTTCAACCATCAGAACAAGTTCGAGAAAGCGACACAATCGTCAATTTAGTTGCAGCCGGTTCAGGTGCAGCCATTTTACCTCAGCTATCTGTATTTCATATTCCCCAGGGTGTAACTGTCTGCCAGCTTCCTAAACCCTTACAGCGCATTGTGGTTATGGCTACTCCTAAAGACGCGGATTTATCCCATGCAGTCTGGGCGTTTATTGATTTTCTTAAGCAGAATTCTCTTACAGGTAGGTAGATAAAATTATAATTAATAATCAACTGTCGCGTTTTACAGATAAATTAAGCTTAGAGCCAGATGCGGTGAGTACACCTTTCTTGCTTATGGCTTAGAGCTATTGAATTAAAACATAACTGATATAAAAATGGATACTAAAGCTTTTAAACGTTCTTTGCAACAGTCCCAAAACTATCATCGTCGAGGATTTGGACACGATGAAGAAGTAGCCGGAACAATGAATACGGAGTATCAAAGTGATTTAATTCAAACTATTCGCGATCGCAATTATCGTCTACAGAGAGGAGATGTTACCATCCTTCTAGCGGAATCTTTTGGCTTTTGTTGGGGAGTAGAAAGAGCCGTGGCTATGGCTTACGAAACTCGTCAGCATTTTCCTAGCGAAAAAATTTGGATTACTAACGAAATTATTCACAATCCTTCAGTTAACCAACGTCTAAGAGAGATGAACGTTGACTTTATCGAATTGGTTGATGGTGAAAAAGACTTTAGCGTTGTTGGTCATCAAGATGTAGTTATTCTGCCTGCTTTTGGTGCAAGTGTTTCGGAAATGCAGCTACTCAATGATAAAGGCTGCACTATCGTTGATACTACCTGTCCTTGGGTATCAAAAGTTTGGAATTCGGTAGAAAAGCATAAAAAACGAGACTACACTTCAATTATTCATGGCAAATATGCCCATGAGGAAACCGTAGCAACGAGTTCTTTTGCCGATCGCTATCTAGTTGTTTTAAATTTAGCAGAGGCTGAATATGTGACTAGTTACATTCTTCATGGCGGCGATCGCCAAGAATTTTTAACTAAGTTCAAAAACGCTTATTCTCAGGGTTTCGATCCTGACCGAGATTTGGTTAGAGTCGGAATTGCTAATCAAACTACCATGCTCAAAAGCGAAACAGAGCAAATTGGTAGGCTTTTAGAGCAAACAATGCTGAAAAAGTATGGTCCTACTGAGTTAACGCAGCACTTTATGAGCTTTAATACTATCTGCGATGCTACTCAAGAAAGGCAAGATGCCATGTTCAATTTGGTTAAAAAGAACTTGTCTTTGATGATTGTAATTGGGGGGTTTAATTCTTCTAATACTACCCACCTACAAGAAATTGCCGTTGAGCATGATATTCCCTCTTATCACATTGACTGCGTTGAGCGGATTCTAAGTCGCGATCGCCTAGAATATAAGCCTTTAGATCGAGAAATTACTATAGTCGAAAACTGGCTACCAGAAGGGGCAATTACTGTAGGCATAACTTCTGGTGCTTCTACCCCCGATAAAGTTGTGGCGGATGTAATCGCCAAAATCTTTGATTTAAAAGCTGTGGCGAGTGCCTAAACGGAGTTCTATCGCAGTACGTTAATCGGTTAGGATAGAAAAAGTAAAAAGCGGTGCGACCCCGCGTCGCCGTTAGGCGCAAGGGAACGCGCACCAAGACAGTAAAAAGTAGCCAATGGGACTCGCCGCAGAGAGTGTCCTAACACAGCCTCGTATTGCTATATTTATAGCAGTAAGTTAATTAGAAAAAGGAAAACAAGCTGAACGTTGCTTTTCTTTCCCTGAATTAATGATTGCGTCAGCTTACAATCCCACACTAGACTCGAAAACTAGCATTTTTTCGATTTTCTAGCACTTGCTGATACTGGAAAAGCATTTCTCGACGCTTTGCCAGATTTCGTCTTTGTCCCACTAGAGTTTCATCCAGCATAAGTTTTCTTTCCTGCTCTTGATTTAATTGATTTTCTATTTCTAGATAGAAAAGTTCATTTTCATGAGAAACATTGGCTCGTCGCTGCAGTTTTCTGACTTTCTGACGCTGCAATAAAAGTTCTTCTTCTTGTTCTTTAACCACTCTACTTAAATCTGCTAGATCTTGCTGTAAATGAAATACCATTAACTCTAGCTTATCCAATGGTGCTAATTGCAGCTGATCTTCATCAAGGTTGACATCTAATCTATCTTTTTTAGACTCTATTACCATAGAAGAAATAGTATCCCAAAGCTCTTCATTCTCTACAGGGCTAATATGTGGAAGTTTGTTATGGGACAGCATAACTGATGACTCTTCAAAAGCATTGTAGTAGTAAGAGCGTGAATCAAATTGAGGCTCAACTCCATTGAAGACAATCCCCAACATATTGAGTCCTGATTGCTCTAAAATTTCTTTGGTAAATTTTGCCTGCGATCGCTCTACTAAACCAAGTCTGACTACTAACAATACCCCATCAGCCATACGACCCATTATTGGAGCATCGGCAGTTAAATCTAAAGAAGGAGTATCAAAAATAACAAAGTCATAGCTTTCTGACCAGTAATCTATCAACATTCTCATTCTTTGAGAATCAAGTAAAGTTGCAGGAGAGGGATTTAAATTTCCTGAAGTAAGCAAATCTAAATTTGGCATAACTTCATTAATAGCCATTCTGGGATCTAAGCGCTCGGCAATTACATTACTCAAGCCATTGTCGTTATAAGTATTCCAGATACGATCTTGAATAGGATCGTATAAATTAGCATCAACTAGCAAAACTCTATTGCCTGCTTGAGCCATTGCTGTTGCTAAGTTAGCAGCTACCGTGGATTTGCCCTCCTGCACGCCATAACTAGTAATAACAATAGTTTTCACCTTTCTATCAGTTTTTAAAGACTTAATATTAGACTGTAACATTCGATAGAACTCACTGAGTGCTAAGTAAGGATAGTCACGGACTATTAATTTAGGAATGGAGGGGTCTCGATCTTCTAATTCTGGTAGAGCTAATAGCTTGATTCTGTCTATGCCTGGAATTACTCCTAAAGACGTATAACCATATAGCTGTTTAGCTTCGTCAATGGTTTTAATCGATCTATCACTAATTTCTAGAAGATAAACAACTCCAGCTGCGGATAATAAAGCTAGAAAACCAGCAGCTAAAAAACCTACTGAACGGGAAGAGACTGGCTTATTAGGGACATAGGCATTAGAAATCACCCTAACGTTGCCAGGATCTTGAACTTCAGCAATTTTTATATTTTGTAGCTGTTGCCACAAAGCATCGTAGGTTGACTGAGACGAAGTTCGCTGTCTTTCAAGCTGACTTAACTTTTGCTCTAACTCTGGTACTTTCTGGATTCTAGCACGGCGATCGCCTTCAGCTTTGCTCAAGCTGTCAATTTGCTTTTGCAGACCAGATTTACGAGCTTCTAGCTGAATTAGTTGGGCGGTAAGTTCCTCGTAAATTACGTCTGTTTTATGTTTTTGTACTATTTCTCTAGCTTTCTCTACGCCAACAGATGCAGTTTGTCGATCGAGTAATTTTGAGAAAGAATCTACTTGCTGTTGAAGTTCGATTACATTTGGAGTATTAGCTGTAAAACGGGCTTTGGCGATCGCCAAAGCGGATTCTGCATTTTGCAGTTTAGCTATTGTCTCTTTAATTGCTGGAGATTTGCTAATCGTAGTTAAAACTACCGCCTGTTCTGGAGTTAAACCAAGCTTTTTTCTAATATAGTCAGCTTGAGATTTAGCATTAGCCATTTCTCCACGAGCTTGGGCTATGTCAGCCTGTAGTTGCCGTATTCCCTGAATCAAAGAGCTAGTATTTTCATCAAGGTCAACAAATTCATTTGATTCTTTTAATTCCCGTATTTTTGCTTCAGTTTGGCGTAGGGAATCTTCTGCTCTTGGTAGTTGTTCTTCCAAAAACCCTCTAGCAGAAACTGCTTCAGCTTGGTTGACTATTAAATTATTATCTAAATAGTTTTTGACCAAAGTGTTAACAATTAGGGCAGCTTGCTCTCGATTAGGACTAGCATAGGAAATCTTGAGAATATCTGTAGCAGTTATCGAGGAAACCTTTAAGTTTGCGAGAAAATCTTCGACCGTTAGCTTTTTGCCATCAAGATCTTTTAACTGAAGCTTAGGATCGTTAATAGTTTTTTTAACTAAGGGAACTGAACGTAAAACTTCTGCCTCTGTGTCAATAAAATTTCTTTTCTCAGTAATCGAAGAACTAACAATGTTACCTTTAAATTTTAGTCTTGCTTCAGCCTCGTAAACGTTTTTCCTTAAAGTAGTAGCAACAATACCTAAAGTTAATATAGTTAGAAAAACAATTGATCCAGGCAGCCAGCGCCTTTTAATCATTTGCCAATAGTGTTTATTATCTAAAAACGTTTGTGGGAGATTCATACTTAATATTTAATAACCAATATTTAAAATATTTAAAGAAAGAATACATACGTAAGACTACTAAAGTTATAATAACGGAATAATAAGTAAGATTTCATCAAGGAGTGAACATACTTTTAATTTTAATAGACCTCTTGCACAAATAATTTTGTAAATGTCTAAATGCGATTTAAAGTATGTAATTTAGAAAATCAATATTAATCTCTAAAAGCTCTAAATTTCGTATTCATGCGAGACTAATAATTAATCGCCTCAAGTCAGACTTGGTTAGGTTAAAGCCAGAGGGTAAGCACAAACCTTGTTGAAATAGTTCTTCAGCTACTCCATTATTAATAAATTCACAATCTGCAAATATTAGCTGTAGGTGCATAGGCTTCTAAACTGGTCTAGTTTCTATCTGCTTGTCTAACAGTTGTAGACGTATTTGTTATCGGATTAGTGCCTGAAGTTTCAGGATCAGAGGTAATCTGAGAGATTTCGATTAAATTAGACTAATTGTAGTTACAACAAGTAATATAAAGCTAAAAAATCGTCTATTTTTTTAGTAAAAAGCCGTTGACATAATTGGAATTTTCGATTGTGAGCTTAATTAAAACACTTTGATTAAAATGTTAAAAAATAATTGGTTTTAGGGAACTATAAAAGCAAATATACTTTGTAACTGATGGTTATTTATGCCTGCTACTGCTAATTTGTCATCAATTTCCCTTAGTGATTCTATGCCAGTGGTGCAAACTTGGAGTTTGGGCAAGATTTATCGCACTGGCTTTTGGATGAATCAAAAAATAGAATCGCTCAAAGATTGTTCTTTAAGCATTCACCAAGGAGAAACTTTTGGTTTACTTGGTCCTAATGGGGCAGGAAAAACAACACTGCTCAAAACTTTATTGGGAATTACCCGTCCAACTACAGGCAGGGCAGTGATTTTAGGAAAACCAATTGGCGATCGCACTGTTAAACAAAAGATTGGTTACTTACCTGAAAACGCCTTTCTTTACGATTTTCTCACCGCCTGGGAGTTTTTAGAATTTATTGCTGGCTTATTTCAAATTCCCAAAAAAATCCAACGTCAACGCATTGCTGAATTACTCGATTTAGTTGGTTTAGCTAAGTCTACAGCCCGCAAAAAGAAATTAAAGCAGTACTCCAAGGGTATGCTGCAAAGAGTGGGTCTGGCGCAGGCTTTGATTAACGATCCTGAAATTGTGTTTTTGGATGAGCCGATGTCAGGATTAGATCCCATGGGACGCTATCGGATGCGGGAAATTGTTTTGTCTCTCAAGCAGCAGGGCAAAACTATCTTTTTTAATTCCCATGTTTTGTCAGATATTGAGCAAATTTGCGATCGCATTGCCTTCCTGGCTCTGGGAGAATTAATCTGCCAAGGATCTCTTGATGAATTATTAGGTACTAGCAATGCCTATCAGGCAGTTGTAACTGGTGCAAGTTCGGAGGCCTTAACTCCTTGGATGACCAATTTAACCCAAGAGAATAATCGTTGGCATGGTCAATTAAAAGTTGAGCCAAATCAATTTGTATCTTACCTAGAAAATGTCGAGGCTCAATTAGTTAGTATTCACCAGGCAAGACCTTCTTTAGAAGAGTTTTTTATGCAGCAATTAAGGTCTAGAGATATAGAGGTAAGCCGTTAAATACCATGACTAGTGACCAAGTGACCAAGTAACCAATAAATGATTTACTAGAATAGATTCAAAGTCATGTCTAGTAGTGAGTTTGGGCTTTTTTACTAGATGCCAATCATTTGAGATTAGCTAAACAGGCTGTAATGTGTGTGGCTTATCTGATTTAATCTTTGTAGATTTGGGCGGTTGGGTTTGATATTTAATTAGGTCTGCTAAATCCTGTAATTGGTTAATCGCTTCTGCCCCTTCTAACTTCATTAGTTCACGGTCATCTCTCATTTCAGTCCAGGTAATTCCATAGTCTGAAACTAAAAACCGAATTAGATGTTCATCTTTTAAACTAACCATAAAAGAGGCACTATTCATTTCACCACCACAGGTATAGCAGGATGCTAAGTAACCTTGATTCTCAAAAGCGATCGCCAGGGCTTGAAGAGTCATTACCAGATCCTGTACAAATCGACGATGCTGTTGTGCGAGTCTTGTAAACACTTTGTTCCTCCGAACACCTCAAGTTTTATTGTAAACGCTTTGGTATTTTTTTTATGTTTTCTCAATGATTATCACCATCCTGTTTATGGGGTGATTAATTTTTATCAGTCTAACTGAGTTTCAGAAAAAGTTTATGTGTCATTTAATTCAATTTGTGCAGATTTTAGCAGAAAATCACATAGAGGAACGATAGTTTCGTCCTCTAAAAGAGCTTCAAGCTTGAATTTTGCCGATTCTGGTATTCCTGCCACAGAGATAGAAAATTCAAACCCGCTACTGTTGGCTGTAGAAATATCTGGATACCTTTGCATCACCATCGGACGAGAATGTTTAACGGGAGTTTCTAATAAAATATCCGTCTGATAAATGACCCGAAGGACTTTAGCGGTCGATTTTTTGCCCAAAACCCAACCTTTGACTAATATTGCCCCAGCGATTGACATGGATTGAGGTTGGGGGGTAATGATTCCAAATCCCCAGAGAGTATCAAAATTTTGTTTGGGAAGAGTTTTTTGAATATCAACAATTTGTATCGGTGTTTTTAATAGCTCTAGCCAATTTTGGGATCTAGCTAAGGCTTGCTGTGTATGTTTTAATTGAGACTGTATGAGGTTAAACTGTTTCTGCTGTTCAAATAATGCTTTTTTGTAGAGTTTTACTTCACCATCAACTTTTTGTAATCTTAGCTGAGTTTCTCCTAGCTCAATTTGAAAACCCTGGTTGATCTGAAGTTGAGCTTGGGTTTGCCCTAATTGCTTTTGAGTTTCCTGAAGTTTTGCATTGAGGCTTTTTAACTCAGACTCCATCTGTTGCAGTTTTGATTGCTCTTGTTGAGTCTGCTGGGCCTGTTGTTTATATCGCTCTAAATCTCCTTTAGATAGCCAATTAGCAAGTTTTAGAAGCTTCAAATCTTTACTCCCCAAGCAGTAGTAATTAAAGTCAGTTAAATTTTACTCTAAGATTTTAGATTATTCTAAAGATTGGCGAGTGTTTTTAAATTGACTCTTAGGCGTACACAAAATTAAGTAGTACAAAAGCTAAGGTACAGTCGTAACAGCGCATTTAATAGTAAGTATATTGTTCCAAACTAGTAGTGTATGAGCGACGATCGCAATCTTCCATCAATTCTGCGTTTGGAACAGGTCAATCTACAGGCTTCTTTAGGATCTAGTTATTTATTACAGGATATCTCTTTTAATATTCCTTCAGGAGCAAAGGTAGCTGTGGTTGGGGCATCTGGTGCAGGCAAAACATCTTTACTCAGACTGCTTAATCGTTTGGTTTCACCAAGCCAGGGAAAAATTTATCTTAATGGTCTTGCGATCAAACAATTAGAAATAATTCAACTGCGTCGTTTAATCGTCTTAGTTCCTCAAGAACCTAAGTTATTGGGTATGAAGGTAGCAGATGCCCTAAGCTATCCTTTACAGCTACAGAAATTACCAGAGCTACAAATTCGCCAGAGGCTAAATACCTGGACAAATTTACTGCATATACCGACTCAATGGCTAGATAGAACTGAATTACAGCTTTCTTTAGGGCAGAGACAATTGATTGCGATCGCTCGCGCGCTGGTAATGCAGCCCCAGGTATTACTCTTGGACGAACCGACATCAGCTTTAGACATCGGGACGGCGAATCATCTTTTAAGGGTTTTAGAAGAGTTGAACCAAAGTCAAAACCTAACTATAATCATGGTTAATCATCAGTTAGAGTTAATTAAAAATTTTGGCGATCGCCTTCTTTACTTAAATGCAGGCAAGCTAGAGTTAGATATTCCCAGTACCGTAGACAATTGGCAAAGAATAGAGCAAAAACTAATTCAGCTAAAGACCGAACAAGAACAAGAATGGAGCTAGCTAGACAGATTGCTATACTAATTCCAACTTCTAGATAAGTTAAATGCTGGTAGGAAAACGAGTTAGGTTAGAAGCAGAAGCAGGCAGCACTGTTATATCTGTATCCGTTTGAGATGAATTAACGCTATTATCAATTAATTCAGGATTAAAACGATAGCCCACATTTCTGACAGTCTGAATAATATGTGGTTGCCGAGGATTAAACTCGATTTTTTTGCGTAGAGAAAGCACGTGAGTGTCCACTGTGCGAGGGTTATCAATTGCTTCGGGCCAAGCACGCTGTAGTAATTCCGAACGGCTTAAAGGATTTCCTTCCGCTTGAGCTAAGATATAGAGCAAACTAAATTCTTGAGGTGTCAGTTCAATAAAATTACCCTGAAGCTCTACCCGTCTTTGTGCCAAATCTATTTTTAGATCTTTACATTCCATTGACAGAGGAACAGCAGTAGTTATGCGCATTCTTCTTACCAAAGCTTCAACCCTTGCCAGAAATTCCTGCATCCCAAAAGGCTTGGTCAGATAGTCATCAGCACCAGTTTTTAATCCCCTGACAATATCTTGTTCAGTATTACGAGCCGATAGCAAAAGAATCAGAGATTTCTGCTGTTCATATAGCCAGTGCGATAGTTCTAGTCCATCTCCATCGGGCAAATCAGAATCCACAATGACCAATGCTGGCTGATGTTTATAAAAAGCATCTCGACCCTGTTGCAGACTAGCCGACTGGCTGACAGTGTACCCTGACTGCTGTAAATGCCAACCTAATAGCGATCGCAAGTGAGGATTGCTTTCAACTATCGATATATGTGCTGAAATCACTTTTGCCTCATTAAATTTAGGGAAAGTTGCTATACGCATAAGGCTAGCAGAGGCATTGAGAAGATTTTGTAGCGATGGTTACGAGCAAACCTCACTATCCCCGCCCTTGTTAGTCCCATCAAGCCCCTATTTGAAGATAAACGGGATGCCTACGGTACAGCTTACAAAACACAACAACTCTATAACTGCTGTATGGCTTACTAGTATAATGCTTTGATCTATGCAAAAGTACGGGACTGACGGGACTCGAACCCGCGACCTCCTGCGTGACAGGCAGGCATTCTAACCAGCTGAACTACAGTCCCACAAACGTTTCGAGAATTTACCAGAGCTTTGGTTAAATTGTCACAAAATATATAGTAACATATTAAATAGGAATATCAAGCATAAAAAAATGAGTTTAGGAAAGAAAACTTGTCATTTTATGATGATCACCGTTCTTCAAATCTAGGATATATTTAAAGTCACGGTAATTTATTTTCAATATTGAAAACATCTTGGTAACATAGCTTTACATTAAGTTGCTAGTAAGAATATTCTGTAGTAGAACAAGAAACTGTCATTGGCTGGTTGTTAACTGCATATTTCTTTAGAATTACTGATATATGGCTTAAGGTCAACTTTCGGCAAAAAAAGTAATAATTTAAATATATTTTGCGAGAAATAGTAACTGTTAGTACTTAATTTTTATAGTTAACTTGCTATCAAATCTAAATTAATTATTGACGTTATAATTTTGCTGCCAGAAAAAATGAGCGAATAATATCTAAAAATTCTTAAATATATATAATATTATCTCTAATATTCATGTAAAATATTGTGTCTCACTCAAAAGATAAAACACTCTTAGGTACAGTTTTACAGCAAGCTGGTCTTGTATCTGAGGATCAAGTTAAAATAGCTCTCATTCAACAAAAGCAAACTGGCAATAACTTGAGAATCGGCGAAATTTTGGCTTTTCAGGGACGTATTGACCTGAAAACGGCAGATTTTTTTGCAGAACGTTGGTCTACTGTAACCAAAGAAAAAGCACAGCAGCCCATAGGTCAATATTTAAAGCAAGCTGCGCTATTAAACGAACAGCAGATTCAGGAAATTTTAAATGAGCAGCAGCAAAGCAAATTAAAGTTTGGCGAAATGGCGATCGTTAAAGGTTGGCTAAAACCAGCAACAGTTAGCTTCTTTGTAAAACACCTTACTCCTCAGTCTAAGTCTACTTTTGAAGTTAAGCAGTCAGTACTTGGTAACTCTTTAGATTCTTCTCAAAAAGTTCACCAAGAATTTCTTAAAATCAAGTTAAAATTGCTTAATTTAGAAAATCAAGATGTTTATTCAGAAAAAGCTTTAGACATAGTACTTTTATGGACTGGAGGACAGTCTCCTCTAACTCAAAAGTTATTTAAATTTATATCTCGAGAAAATATTATTAAGGGTAAAGAAAAAGAGCAGATTGATTATTTGGTCAAAAATAAACTATTAGATAATCTGCAAGATAAAAATCTCATTAATCATTTTGAAACTATCAAAAAACGCTTACTTTATAATCAACAGTGTGAGCCAAAAACTTTGCTGCGACTTTATCGCCAAGTATTAGAAGAAAAAGTACTTACTGATGAAAGTAAAGAGCAGCAAGAGCTATTAAGAACTGGCTTAGTAATAAAGCAGCAAGACATACTAGCTGTGGCTAACCCAATTTATCAATCTTTGTTTAATCTGGCTTGGGTAGAAAAAAATTTAAACAGCTTAGACAATCAAGACATATCTGCACTTGCCATTGTTCCTGAAGTTTCAGTAGTGTCGTCACCTGAACCTGCTCAAAAGCAAAGTGAAAGTAGATTAGCCAAAACTAGAAATTTTTTGCTTTTATTAGCTTTGATTGCTTTATTATCTGTGTTTTTGAACAATATATTTGGGCGTATGATGATCAAATCAGCGTTTGATCAGGGTAACGCTTTGCTACAGCAAAAATCTTTTGAAAAAGCGTTAGAAAAATACAATGAACTGCTAAAAACTGACAGTAATTATTTTCAAGCTTGGACTAATCGAGGTTATGCTTTGGCAGGGATGCAGCAATACGAAGAAATGCAGAAATCTTGTTCTACTGCAACTATAATCAAGCCGACGGCTGTATATGCTTGGAATTGCGTAGGAGAAGCATTACGTAATCTGAAAAGACCACAAGAAGCAATAGTAGCTTTTAATAAAGCGATCGCTTTAGAGCCTAACGATCCTATCTTGTTAATCAACAAAAGCGAATCTCTCAAAGCTATGGGAAAAGAAGCACAATCATTGGCGGTGACTCAAGAAGCAATTCAAGTTTTAGAACAAACAGAATCAGTCAAAGGCAAAGAAGCTATAAGTGGCGAATTTGCTGTAGCGTTAACCTTTTTAGGTAACGGCTATCGGCAAACAGAGCAGTACCAAAAAGCCATCAAAAGCTATGATCGCGCTTTACAGTATTCCTCTGATTATTTTCCTGCTCGTCTAGGCAAAGGAATCTCCCTCATTCAAGTACAACGGTTTCAACAAGCTCAAGATGAATTTAGAGCTATTGTGAATAATAGCCAATTAACAGATAGCAATAAAGCTCAAGCTTGGTTTTATCTGGGTAAAACCTTGTGCGTTTCTGAACAAAAGGTTGCTGGAGTTGCTGCTTTTGACCAAGCTATAAAACTCCAACCTAGCTATGAGGCAGCCAGAATAGCTCAACGGCAGTGTAATTAATTATATATTTAAGTGATAGAATCTTTGTAGCTATCCGAACTAGATTATTTTTTTCAAGATTCTTGCTTGCAAACTGCTGACGTTACCGCCACTACTGATAAGTTGGATTCCCAAGCAGCAATAATTTAGCCGATTGTTTTGAGCGATCGCCTGGAAGTAATTCTTTCTATAGCGGGACAACCTCTTACAAAAATTTACTACCTCTATCCCTGAATCGAGCGTCAATCAAACCTTAGATTTGCTCTATGACAGTCTGTACAATCAAAGCGTTGATAATTCAGCAGTACCTTTGTTATGACGGGCGATCGCACACATTTACAGCAGTACACGGATAAATTAAGTACAATCAAGAGGTTTGGTTTAATGAAAGCATTAATTATAGGCTGTGGTTATGTTGGTAGTAAAGTAGCTCGCCTATGGCATGAAGCTGGCAACGAAGTTACTGTAACCACTACAACCCCAAGTAAAAAATCTACATTAGAGGCGATCGCTTCGGAGGTTGTAATATTAACAGGAGATGATCTGAGTACTTTAAAACAAGTGTTAGCCGATCAAGAGGTGGTTTTACTAAGTGTCGGGGCAAAACAACGTAGCCTAGAAGGTTACACCAAAGCTTATTTAGAAACAGCCAAGAATGTTGTTAATGCTCTTGGTGCAAATGATAGTGTTAAACAACTTATTTATACCAGCAGCTATGGCATTTTGGGCAATCAAAACGGTGACACCGTAGATGAAGCTATAGCAATTAATCCTGCTACGGAAATAAGTCAACTACTGCACCAGACTGAGGGAGTTTTATTGTCAGCTTCAGAAAAGATGATCGACATTTGTATTTTTCGCTTATCTGGCATTTACGGCACAGGAAGAGAATTAATTAAAATATTTAAAGGTAGAGCAGGAACAACTCAAGCAGGAGAGGGAAAAGACTACACTAATTGGGTTCATGTCGATGATATTGCACGGGCGATCGCGTTTGCACAACAACAACAGCTACAGGGTATCTATAATTTTACTAGTGATGAAGTATTAACTACCAAAGAGTTTTTCCAGAAATTATTCCAGGCTCATAACTTACCCGATATTACCTGGGATCGCACACAGACTTCAAGTCGTACCCTGAATCTGAAACTTTCTAATCAAAAACTAAAAGATGCGGGTTTTAAATTTACACATCCACAGATTGAGTTTAAGTAAATCCTTTTCCCTGTCTTGGTGCGCGTTCCCTTGCGTCTTACGCCGACGCGGGGTCGCACCGCTTTTCCAATCTTTAAGCATAACTCAATTTTTAAACTTTACTAAATTATATGTCTGCAACACTTCCCGATCTCCTGGCACTTGACTTTGATGGTGTAATTTGTGATGGTTTAATTGAATATTTTGACAGCACCAAAAAAGCCTATCAACAGATATGGCAATCAGAAGAAATTAGCGATCGCTTTGCACCAAGCTTTTATCGATTACGTCCAGTGATTGAGACAGGTTGGGAAATGCCTATCTTATTAAGAGCCTTAGTTTTAGGTATTCCTGAAGCTGAGATCTTACAGGATTGGCACAAGACTGCATCAGAGATTGTCAACTCCCAAGGGTTAGATAAATCCTCGGTAGTGCAAAAGCTAGATGGAGTTAGAGATAAACAGATTAAAAATAACCTAGATAGCTGGTTAGCATTACATCGTTTTTATCCTGGTGTAACCAAATATCTGCAACAAATAATCAACTCCAGCGTCAAGCTATATATCGTCACGACTAAAGAAGGACGCTTTGTAAAACAACTATTACAGCAGCAGGGAATCGATCTACCCCAGACGCAAATTATTGGCAAAGAGAGTAAACGCCCTAAATATGAAACCCTGAGAATTTTGCGAGATCGACATCAAAAACCAGGGGAAAATATTAGCATTTCTTTTGTTGAAGATCGCCTCAAAGCTTTACAGCAAGTAGCTCAACAAGACGACCTAAGTTTTGTTAATTTGTTTTTAGCCGACTGGGGTTATAACCTAGAAAGCGATCGCAATTTGGCACAACAAGATACAAGAATCCAGCTATTGTCCTTAAAACAATTTCCGCAAAAATTTATCAACTAACCTGAGTTCGGGTTAATAAAATGAGTCAACGGAGGTAGCTATAAGCTCTAAGCCATAAGCTCTAAGCTTTTTAGATTTTTCTCCAGAAGCTCTAGAGTAAAAAAGTGCGCAAAATATTATTTTTCAAATACTTTTACCATGAGGGTTTCGGCTTATCCCGAACTCAGGTCAACTAAGTAAAATAAAATAAGGTAACTTAAAGCTACATTTAGCGTTAGGCGAATTAATTCAATTATGCAAGTGGCCTTAGAAAAAATTGTTGTAAAACCAGGTCAGCAATTATTATTGCAGGATATTAGCTGGCAAGATTTTGAAGAAATTTTAGAAGAGCTAGGCGAACATCGCAGTTCCAGAATTTCTTACAGCAATGGAATTTTAGAAATCATGGTTTCCTTACCAGAACATGAAAAAGACAAAGAAATAATTGGGGAAATGATCAGAATTTTATTAGACCAATTAGAAATTGATTTTGAACCATTAGGTTCGACAACATTTAAAAATGAACCAATGAGTCAAGCTGTTGAACCAGATACTTGTTTTTATATTAAAAATTATCAAGCAGTTATTGGTAAGAATAGGTTAGATTTGAGTATCGATCCTCCACCAGATTTAGCTATAGAAATAGATATAACCAACAGGACAGAATTGAATAACTACTTACTTTTAAAAGTACCAGAGTTATGGAGATATACTAGAAAAGGTTTTCAAATTGATTTACTTGAAGGAAACTGCTACATCAAATCTCAGACAAGCCCTAATTTTCTTAAGATTCTTATTGTCGAACTAATAGAACGCCACGTCAAACAAGCCCAAATAGAAGGCAGAGGTAAAGCTATTGGAGCTTTTAGAAAATGGGTTCGAGAAAATATTTAATATATTCCTTCCCGATGCAAGATTAGGAAAATAGTAAAAGAAAAAAGGTTAGCAGTCACGCCAACCTCAATTATACTGTTACGAAATTTGTAAATCTAAGTTTTAGCCCCCTGCAACCGCAGGAACTATACTTACTTCATCACCATCACTCAGTGCTGTATCTGTACCCTCAAGAAAGCGGATATCTTCACTGTTGACATAAAGATTTAGAAAACGACGCGGTTTTCCGCTTTCGTCGCAAATACGAGCCTTAATACCAGGACAATTGGTTTCCAAAGAATTAATTAGCTCGTCTATATTACTACCAGCACACTCGATAGTAGCTTGATTGTTGGTGAACTTTTGCAGAGGAGTAGGAACTAATACTTTAACGGTCATGATTGATAGAAAAAGAGTTGATAATGAATAGTTAAACCATTTAACTAGTTGGAAAAAATGATTGATGATAAATGATAAATGTTAAACGCTAGTTTGTTGCCATTCCAAACGTTCTAAAGTGCGAGAGCGTTCTAGCGCACGTTCAAAACTATCTAATTTTGGTTCAATAGTTAAAGGCTCACCAATATATCCCTGTACTGCTTCTTGAGTTTTCAAGCCATTGCCAGTGATATAGACAACTGTTTTCTCGCTACTGTCGATTTTACCTGCTTCTACCAGCTTTTTAAGGACGGCAATAGTAGTACCGCCAGCAGTTTCGGTAAAGATACCTTCGGTTTCAGCCAAAAGCTTCATACCTTCAATAATTTCAGCATCGGTTACAGATTCAATGTTGCCGTTAGTCTTGCGAGCAACATCTAAAGCGTAGTAGCCATCTGCTGGATTGCCGATCGCAATAGATTTAGCGATCGTATTAGGCTTAACAGGAGTAACAAAGTCTCTACCTTCTCTAAATGCTTGAGCAATGGGAGAACAACCTTCTGCCTGTGCGCCACTAAAGCGAACTTGCTTATCCTCTACTAAACCGACTTTGACAAATTCATTAAAGCCTTTATAGATTTTGGTAAATAATGAACCAGAAGCTAAAGGTGCAACTATATGGTCTGGTAGTTCCCAGCCTAACTGTTCGGCTACTTCATAACCAAGAGTTTTAGAACCTTCAGAGTAGTAAGGACGAAGATTGATGTTGACAAAACCCCAACCGTAGCTGTTACCAACTTCAGAACAAAGACGATTTACCTGATCGTAGTTGCCTTTAACTGCCATTACCGTAGGATTATAAATCAAAGTACCCATGATTTTTCCTGCTTCTAAGTCCGCAGGAATAAATACGCAACAGTCCATACCTGCATGGGCAGCGATCGCTGCTGTAGAATTAGCTAAGTTACCAGTACTAGCGCAGGAAACAGTAGAAAATCCTAATTCTCTGGCACGAGTTAAGGCTACAGACACTACCCTATCTTTGAAGCTGAGGGTAGGCATATTAACCGCATCGTTTTTAATATAAAGATTTTTTAGACCCAGACGACGAGCTAAACGATTGGACTTGACCAAAGGAGTCATGCCTGTACCAACATCAATCGGATTTTCGCTTTCAACTGGTAAAAATGCTTTGTAACGCCAAATTGAATTAGGTCCTGCTGCAATGGTTTCACGGCTGACTTGACGACGAATTTCATCGTAATCATATTCAACTTCTAAAGGAGAAAATGTTTCTTCGCAAACATTGAGAGCCTTAAGAGGATATCTTACGCCACCTTCTTTAGATATTAAGTTGGTGAAAGTTCGTCCTTTTGAGGTTTTGATGGGTGTCTGGGTCATGATTTATCTTTTATTTCGTCAACAGTGATTTTGATAGTATCACAGGTAAAAACAACCAGTCAATCATACCCGACTAAAATTATCGGGTATAAGAAATACTTGAATAGAACAGGTTTTTAGAGCAAAAACAAACGATAAATTGAGGATTTTTCTAGATCTTATGAATTAATGTAAATTTTCAACCAAAAACAACTTAATTTAGTCGCTGTTTTTTTGATAATCGACTAAAACTGTTTACTTAGAAAATTGTTATTTTGGCGACAGATTTTGAATAAATATTTTGATATAGCGATTATAATGACCAGTGTTTGCTCAATAGGTTTAACAACTCTCTCATTTGCCGCCGATAAAATTCCTAATAGACAATCTCACATAGTTAATAAAATTCAGCTACAAAAATTAAATCAATCTTTGGCGGTTGATTTAAAACACACAGAGAGTGATACGCTGCCAACCCCTACCAAAACCATTTCTAAAAAGGCGACCTCTAAACCTATTTCTCTAGCTATTAACCTGATTAAGAAGTTTGAAGGATTTGAAGCTCAAGCTTACATAGATACTGACGGATCGGCTGTAATTGGCTATGGCTTATCACAAATAGGAGGTAAACCAGTTCAAGTTGGCGATCGCATTTCTACCGAACAAGCTAATGCTGCCTTAAAAGCTCAACTGCAAGAAATTCAACAGAAATTGGATCGAGCTATTAAAGTTAATTTAAGCGATCGCCAGTTGAGTGCATTAGCTTCACTCTCCTTTAATGTCGGTGTAGATTATGTTGCACAGAGTATCCTGGTTAGGAAAATCAATGCTGAGGATTATACTGGTGCAGCCAGTGAGTTTTTACGCTGGGACAAAGCCAATGTCGGAGGCGCACTGATACCAATGCCAGGACTAACTAGAAGAAGAGAAGCAGAAAGACAGCTATTTTTGGAGGGATAAGGGATGAGCTTTAATCATGGCAAATCCAGTCTAGATATTTAGGTTCATCAACCAAATCTTGAGCCAACAAGAAACTAGATATTGTCCAATTCTGATATTTTCTGGCTTCTTTGCCGACTAAGCGACCATTTTTACCATCATAATATTCTGCCCACTCATCTTTATGTAGGCGTTTAGCTGCAATGTCAATCGCTTTTTTGGCTAAGTCTAAACGATCCATTTTTATCGCTGCTGCTGCCATAAAACATAACAACACTGGCCAATTGCCCCCATTATGATATGACCAAGGACGATTTTTGGGGTCACAACCTGTAAGTAGCTGCCAATCTCTACCCTTGAGGGCAGGAAAACAAATTTTCATTGGCATCCAGCCGACCAAATCTTCCCATTTCGTATCGATGGTGTGCATAATGATTTGTCCCTGTTGACGCATGACCAAGGAAGATAAAATTGCCATCATGTTACCCAATGCAAAGAAGCGACAGTCTAAATGGGATGGCCCTAAATTGCCTGCCAGATAACCTCCGTCTTCAGGGAACCATTCACTCAATTCTGCATAGGGAATAGACTCGGCATAAATATTAAACTGGTTTAAAGCATCTTCTCCATATTCTTCGGAGTGGTAGCGATAAATCACGTTTAACTTTTCCAGGTCTAGCCAATAATTGTGACGAATGTGGCTGGTTAAAGCTGCAAGACGACCATCAATTGCTTGGAGAATTTTCTCATTTTCTTGATTATTTAAAAGCAATTCTCTAGCACATTTCAAAGTTGTATGAAACAAAGCCTGGATTTCTAAAGGATGCCCATTGATTCCCATACGACGGTCAATCATACACGCTCCATCAGGAACGAGTAAAGTTGGATACATATCAAATCTCGCCGACAGACAAAGTTCAATAATGAGTCTAATTCCTTTCTGCATTTCAGGAGTATGAGCAAAAGAATTTTCTGCTGTCGCTTTGACATAAGCCCTTAACAAAAACATCCACCATAAACAAGAGTCTACAGGAGTAACTCTACCAATAGCATGATCGCCAAAATCAGCCTTGAGAAACTCTTCGTCTCCTTGATGCAGCACTTTGAAACTAGCGGGCATTAAGCCTCTTCCTGGCTCTAAAAAATCTAACTGTTTTTCTTTAATTTGCAGCTTTAGAGTTTCCAGCAAAAAATTATGGACAACTTCCGATCTACCTCTAATTAGAAAAATCAAGGCCGCTGGAACAAAATCACGTACAAAACACTGATCATAATTTAGTGAGGGTGAACCGTAATCACTAGCAGCCAAAGTCCCTATAGGGCGACCTCGATAATAAATGATAGATGATTCGAGGGCTTGCCATGCCTCGGCTGCGATAACATAACTTTGTTTGGCAATCAATTTTTTTCAATCCCTAAATATGATGAGCCTGTTGGTTTTTAATTAGCTTTATATGCTGTAAGGCGTTTTGCTAGTTAATATAGTTGATTTTATATTATCGTTAATTTATTAACAAAATTTGGCACTAGTGCCATCAAAGTGAAACGCGATCGCCAGTAAATGTCTGATTTCTGCTCAAAACTCATGTCTTTATCCTACAAATTGCTATATTGGTATTTAGCCGAATATAACCACCCGCAAAGACATCGTAAATTCGCGAAATTGCTTAAATTAGCTTTTGTGTATTGTATATTCCCCACTCTTTGTTTGAAACCAATTTTAGTTTTCAGACGTACTAATATTAAGTGTGGTGTAACTTTTGTTGACTTGTTGTTGGAACGATTAGGTTAAATATGACAAGCTTGAGCTTAGATTCGAGAAAAAAACTATTAAACAGACGTTATTATCTTCATGAATTAATAGCTCAAAGTAGCCATAGTCGAGTTTTTTTAGCTAGCGATATAGTTTTAGGGCATCAAAAATGCATCTTAAAACAATTGTGTCTAAACTTTTCTTCTGGCGCGGAAAAGCAGACAAGAAAGCTAATGTTCCAGGAAGAAGCCAAAATTTTAAAAAAGCTTGCTGGTAAACATTCTCAAATCAGCCAATTTTATGGTTACTTCAGTGATTCTAACTGCTTATATTTGGTGCAGGAATGGATTCAAGGAATTACTTTAGAAGAAAAATTAAGTAGGCAACAAAAGCTATCAGAGACTGAAACTAGAGACATTTTACTAAATTTGTTACCTGTTTTAGAATGTATTCATAGCTTGGGAATTGTTCACCGCGATCTCAAACCAAGCAACATTATTTTAAGGGCAAAAGATAATTTACCAGTGCTGATTGATTTTGGTGTTGCTCAAGAAGTTGGCACTGGTCACCAGCAACTCATAAGTGGTACACCAGGATATATGTCCTTGGAACAAGCAAGAGGACAAACAGCTTATAATAACGATCTCTACAGTTTGGGTTTAACAGCGATTAATCTTTTAACAGGGAAATCGCCACTAACTTTCGATTTTGAAATAAATCAAAGCAATTTTGAACAACAAAAAAGGACTGCTTCTAATCAGAATTTAATGGCAGTAATCAACCGTGCGATCGCTTGTGATTCTAATCAGCGATATGCTTCTGCCAGAGAAATGCTTTCAGCGTTGCAGTTTTCTAAAGCAACATCATCTTTAACTCCGAAAAATACGCTTAAATTTCGCTTAAAGTCATGGGCAATATATTTCATGGTCGGTATACAGCTTGCTGGGGTGTGTCTAGGCTTTAATTACCTAACCTCTGAACTAGATGAGCGACCACCGATAAACTTTTTAGACTCCCTTCGAGCCAAATTGCTCCTTCCAACTGACGATGATGTTGAACCCATAAACAAAAAAACCAAGAATTCACCAACTAAGAATTTATTAACCAAAAATAATGCTCTTCAAGCTGCAATTTTTATTCCTGGGACTTCAGAAAGCAAAATCCTTCAGGCTTTAGGAGAACCTATTTGGCGTAGACCAGGCTTTTGGGCAAATAGTATTGCCTGGTCTTATGAAAATGTTGTTTCCAAGGGAATTGACATTGGATATTTGTTTGACACTCAAACAAATAAGCTGCGTCAAGCAGAAATAGCAGTTCCACCTTCAACTAGCATTGACACAGTTCGATCTGCCTTAGATTCGCTTTTGGCAGCAGAATCACTCACCACTGACTTAGAACAAGGATTACAAGCCGTATATCAGCGACAAAAAGCTACTTATAATTTTTCAGTAAATGGCTTAGAAGGTATTATTCAGCGCAATCAGAAAGACCGCATCTATGTAGCGGTTTGGGAGGCAGATTTTCATTAATTTTAAGTTTAGATGAATCCAATTACCTTGTATGAGCGTACTAGCAATAGCAGGGCTAAATTAATCTCTGTCTGCCGTAACAATCTTAGTTTAGGTTGCTAAATAGGCTAGATAGAAGTTAGGGAATAGCCAATAGGCTAGATTCTATCTATTCCTTAGACCTTTTGGGATTGTACAGCAATTAGCGTGAGTCCCACGATAGTATACGGGTTTTCCAACTACGAAAGGCGATCGCTTGTTCTATTTATTAAAAAATAGGGCAAGTCTCGCTATGAAAAAATTAGCCAGAGATTTAATTTTTATGGAATACAAAGTAGATTTAAGTACACTCAACAGTTCGTTTGGTTCTGATGCCAGTGGCGAGGCAACACTAACCCTTGATGCACCCACCAAAGATACTCGTACTCTGCGAGTTCAAATTGATGCTAGCGGACTAGAAGATCTTAGCGGTATTGATGGAGTCCACGTTGCCCATATTCATGGTCAATTTTCAGGAAACGCTGATAGACCTATCTTAGAACAGGGTGACGGTAGTTTTTTTGATGGGACGGGAGGAGAAGCCACAAATTCGATTCTGCCAACTGTAGCCGATAGTGATGTTGATGGAGATGGTTTTATCAATTTTTCAGAAGGTCGTCCCAACTATGGTCCAGTAGTTCTTAATTTAACCTCAGAACAGCTCGATCCAATACCAGAAGGCACACCGCCGTTAACTCAATTTCTTAATCTAGCAACAGCCGGAGAAATAAATCCTGCCGACCTCTTTCCTTCAGGTACAGAGTTCAATCTAGACACTACCTATACTTTTGACCTCAACGATCCAGACCAACTGCGTCAGTATAATAACTTAACGCCTTTAGACGAGCGAGAAGTGGTTCTACATGGTTTGACAATTCCTACAGAAACTTCTGAGGCGATCGACGAAACTACGATGGGAACAGCACCAGCAGGAATCGATCTAGGTAATGGAGAAGCTTTCCGCGTTACTGCACCTGTAGCAGCAGGAGAAATCGAAGCGCAAAAATCAACAGATGTTTCTCAGCTTGTGGCTTTAACCGACCACAACTCATTAGTTTCTTTTGATTCTAATAATCCTGGTGCAAGTCAGTTTACCGATGTTACTGGAGTCGAAGGTACTTTACTGGGTATCGATACTCGTCCTGCCGATGGTTCTATCTACGGTATTTCTACTGCTAACAATATTTATACTATTGATGCAGATAGCGGTGTAGCTACCTATGTTAGTACCCTTGATACGCCCTTTGAAGGGGGAACTATATCGGGACTTGACTTTAATCCTGTCGCCGATCGCCTGCGTTTAGTAGGAGATAACGATCAAGACTTTCGGATTAACGTAGATACGGGAGAAGTAACCGTTGATGGGAGTTTAGCATTCGGTTCGGGAGATTCCAGTGAGGGAGTGAATCCTAACGTTACGGCTGCTGCCTACACTAATTCCTTTGATGGCACTATTTCCACTCAGCTATACGATATTGATACTTTGTTAAACGACCTAGCGTTGCAAGATCCACCTAACGATGGAACATTAACTACCGTCGGTGATTTAGGAATTGATTTTGATACTTTAGGCGGCTTTGACATTGTTTCTGCTGTAGAAGGTGATAATACAGCTTTTGCCGTTTCTAATACGACTTTGTATTCTCTAGATCTTGATACTGGTGCAGCCCATAGCCTGGGTGAAGTTGGCTCAATCAATCCTTTGAATTTACAAGGACTGACGGCAGTTCAAGGAGATGTAGAAATTCAGGATGAAACCAATACCGAACCTCTAATCGATCTGACAGACTTAAACGATTCAACAGTTAGCTTTAACGTGAATGAAAATACTCTGTCAAACAGTACTATCGGTTTCTATAAGGTAGATGCTGCTGGTGGTGTAATTGATTCTGAATCTGGTGAAGTCATTGCCGTTGGAGATTCAGGCTATACTAAAGCGGCGATCGCTAATCGCTTAAATGTTGACCTTAACCTGGATGGAAAATCGACTGAGTTTACAGAGGAATTTGCCAAAGGGTCAACTTACGCTCCTTTTGTGGTGGTTGATGGTACTATAGCCGAGCTAGAAGATGGCGACAATAGCAATGACCCAACCGTTTACTTCCCTTATGCAGGCGTTAATTCTGATGGCATAGAACACATTCGTAGCTTAGGAGATAATATCTTTGGGATTGAAAATTTGCCAAATAGTGGCGACTTAAATCTTGATGATTTAGTTGTTAATTTCGATTTTGTCTAAAATAAATTAAATCGCCCATTGCTGATTCCAAACTTGGGGGAGTAGATTAACTCTAAATCCCCCAATCACGCTGTTGGCGCATTTAGCAACTGTTACTAAAACTGACTAATTTCAGATTTACCGTCTACAATCTTGCCGACTAAAATAATATCTGCCACGCCAACGAACAAGCCATTTTCTAGTACTCCTGGAAAATTGTTGATTGTTTTTTCCATTTCTCCAGGATCGGTAATATGGTCGAACTTAACGTCAATAACTAAATTGCCTTGGTCTGTAACCACAGGACCTGCTTTTTTTACACCCATCCGCAATTCTGGTTTTCCCCCTAGCTTGGCTAAGCTTCGCATCACAGGAGCAACCGCCATAGGAATTACTTCTACAGGTAGCAAGAAAGTTGAACCAAGTTTATCTACTAGTTTGCCTTCATCTACTACGACAATAAATTCTTTAGCTAGAGAATCTACAACCTTTTCGCGAGTGTGTGCCGCGCCACCACCTTTAATTAAGTTTTTTTGGGGATCGACTTCATCCGCACCATCGATCGCAATATCAATATGATCGATGGCATCTAAAGTAACTAAGGGGATGTTAAATTTTTTTGCCAAAACTTCTGCCTGAAAGGAAGTAGGTACACCGACAATATTTTTAATTTCCCCCTTTGCCAGGCGATCGCCTATATACTCAATAGCATAGGCGGCAGTAGAACCCGATCCTAGTCCGACGATAGAGTCTGATTTTACGCGATCGGCAGCAGCTTTACCTACCTCTTGCTTCATAGTTTTGACAGGATCGCTCATTGATTTTATCTCCGTATACTATCTTGTTAGTTTTATTTAATCTGGGACTTATTTTCGCAGATATTTTTCCAAAACCCTAAAAAAATTACGGTGTCCAATTCCTCCTAGTTACCTAGAGAGTTATTGTCACCGTTTAAAAGCTTATAGCTTAAAGCTTAAAGCTGCGAAGTTAATTATTTGCCGAAGCCAACATTTCTTTGAGTTTAGCTAATTCATCTGCCCAGCGAGGATCTGGTTGAATACTACCCTGCTGTTTTTGACTACTGCTACTGCTACTGCTACTGCTACTACTAGACTTTTTACCACTACGCTTAGTATTATTACTGGCGTTGCTAACTTTGGGTTTAGGAGCGTTAGAGCTAGCGTTGGCGTTACCTTCTGCCGATGCGCCTTCTTCATCTCCTTTAGAACGTGGTAAAGCCTTTTCAATTTTCAAAGGATTATCCATAAAGGATTGACCATTATATTTTTCAATAAATTGGTCGGCTGCTTCATCACTTTCGATAGTAACAAAAGCAAAACCACGACATTTTCCTGTTTTACGGTCTTTAATTACTTTAGTTGTGATCTGTTCTGACTCAGCAAACATAGTTGCTAAGGCTTCGCGATCAATTTCTTCTTTAGGTAAATTACCTACATACAAACGGATAGACATACTGGATCTCCCAAGCTAGTTTAATTTTAAAATAGTGTGCAGAGCGAACGCTTTTCTGATGGCAGCTACGCCAGAATAGACTAAATTGTCCAAAAGTTTTATTTATTTATAGATGGATCTTTTTAAGTAACTATTTCAACTGTACACAAATACGCACCCAAGCATTTACCCTTTCTAAAGCTATCTAGAAAAGAAACGCCAAGGTTGCACCCTGAAAACGTACCAGCTATTGAATATGACGCTACCTTTAATTACTGCCACAGTCTCAAAACACCTGTATAACGCAAAATGCCCATCGATTTGAGTCCGATGCTGTGCTTTAGAAAACCCAAAGCAGTTCACAGTGAAAACACTACGCCCACTCAATTTAAAAAATTGAATCTTATTTTAAATTCTGCACTATCTCTAATTATTACAGAATGTTTACACCATTAACCAATATATTTTCTTAAATTTGCTTTTTTTCTTGACAATCTACCCTAAGAATGAAAAATCTTGCCAACAATTGACAATTATCTATTGTCAGCTTTATAACTAATATTATCTAATGTCAATTGATTGTTACATTAGATAATATTAAGGTTAAAATGTTGTTGTTAAGTCATACGTAGGAGTAGATATAAAGTGTCAAACTCACTGGAATTATCTTTGGAGCAAAAGTTTAATATTCGCTCTTTTGAAAGTCAGGTAAAAGGGATGAGTCACGAACAGGCTCAAGATTTCTTAGTAAAGCTATATGAACAAATGTTAATTAAAGATAATATGTATCAAAACTTTATTCGCCATCAGTGGGGTATAGATTCTCCACCTGGAGCATAAAGATAAATTTGCGTAAGCTTGAATCATGCAGCCTCCTTCTCTTGCTGGTTTCCATTGAAAAAAGCTGGGGTTGTTGGGGTTTAGACTCAGGTGAAAGGATAAGAAAATTAAGATTATAGAAACTAATAATGTAATGCTTTTTTTGCTAGTGTTAGAAAAAAGATATTCGCTATTTAGCTTCTATGTTTCAAAGCTGTTTGATTTGCACTGACTTTACCGATGGTTTGTATCGCTTTGTTGACTGTGTTCCCGATTTGGCTCAGTGCGGTTTAAAAAAAATTGTCTTCTTCCATAGTGTTCCTGTTTGGGAAGAAGGAGATGTTCCCAGAATAGACGAAGAAAAAATAGAAAAAGCAAAACAACGTTTTCAGATAGCTCTAGAAAACGTTCCTGAATCAATAGATGTTCAAATTGAGGTTCTTTCAGGCAAACCCCTCGACACAATTCCTAGAGTATTACAGCAACATCAAATAGATGTAATCATGACAGGAAGCCCGATTAAAACTTTGGCACAAGAAAAAGTCTTTGGAAGTACTAGTGCAGGCTTGGCAAAAGTCACTAGTCAGCCTCTTAATATTATTCGCCCTGGATTAATTACTACTTATACTCGTGAAGAATTAGCTTTGCGCTGTCAGCACCTCTGGCGGTATTTGCTCATTCCCTACAACGATAGTGAAACTGCCCACTATTTAATTGAAGAAATTAAAAAGTACGCCCAAAATCGTCCTGACAATTCTCTCAAGCAGTGTATGTTAATGTCTGTGATTGATGATAGTGGTAGAAGAGCATCGGTGATGGCTGAACAACGAATAAAAGATGCCGAAAAGAGTTTAGAAAAGGTTAAAATAGAGTTGGAGGCTTTGGATATTGAAGTTAACACTTTAGTCAAAAAAGGCAATCCTTTACAAGAGATTACCATGGCTGCATTAGACTTTGATATTAGTGCGATCGCGATCGCCACAGATTATCGTAACAGCCTTTTACAGTGGACAGTTCGTAGTTTTGCTAATGACTTGATGCGCAGTAGCTGGTTTCCAGTGTTGCTTTTTTCTCCTAAGAAATAACTAGCAATGGACAATTGACAGCAACCTTTATTCTTCTCCAGTATTCCATTGCTTTGATTCTTCCGCTGCTTTAAGCTGCCTTTTTTTAACTTTAGGTTTGGGAGTTGTAATTAGTTTTAGCTG
The DNA here is from genome assembly GCA_965218645.1 of Waterburya sp. GTDB lineage: Bacteria > Cyanobacteriota > Cyanobacteriia > Cyanobacteriales > Xenococcaceae > Waterburya. Next base: position 4,564,521 of record OZ244627.1, read on the forward strand.
TCTGGGTTGATCGTCGTCTCGTTCCCCTCGACGACGTTGGGAGGTTCTTTCTTCGCTGGTGTTTTCGGTAACAACTTCGTAGAGAATTGCCTGCTTGTTGCTGGTGTTGCCTTTTCTCAGCACTCTACCCAACCTTTGGATATATTCTCTAGTTGAGCCTGTACCCGAAAGGATAATAGCTATTCTGGCATCGGGAACATCTACACCCTCGTTAAGTACATGAGAAGCGACTAAAGTTTTATATTCACCTGCTTTAAATCTGGTTAATATCTCGTGACGCTCTTTGACTGCGGTTTGATAGGTGATGGCAGGGATCAGAAACTGTTGGGAGATGCGATAAACCGTAGCGTTGTCGTTGGTAAAGATTAAAATGCGTTCGGCATGATGTTTTTCAATCAGGTCAATTAAGATACGGAGTTTGGCATCTGTACCCAAAGCAATCTCTTTAGCTTCACGGTGCGCTAACATGGCTTTTCTACCCTGGGGCGATCGCGCGCTGGCTTGAACAAATAGCTGCCATCCTTCAAGGCTACCAAGAGATATATTAGACTGTCGCAGGAACTTGGTTCTCACGGCGATCGCTTTCTCATATTTCTCTTGTTCTACAGCCGACAGCTTGACTCTCATCTGCACTATTTTGTGTTCGGCTAAAGCACCACCAGAGAGTTCTTCAGGGGTTTTACGATAGACTATTTTGCCAATTAAGGCATCTAAGTGGCGGTGTGTACCGTCGCTACGTTCGGGAGTAGCGGTTAAGCCCAACCGATAGGGCGCGATCGCATATTCGGCAATTACTTTAAAAAAGTCTGTAGGTAAATGGTGGCATTCATCGAAGATTTGCAGCGCATAGCGATTTCCCAGGGTTTCGGCGTGTATGGCTGCGCTGTGGTAGGTGGCAATCAGAATAGGAGTGCGATCGCGTGAACCACCACCTAATAAGCCTATTTCCGCCTTGGGAAAAGCGGCTTCAATTTGAGCATACCATTGGTGCATCAAATCCAAAGTTGGTACCACAATTAGGGTTGTGCGAGGAGTAGCTTCCATTGCTAGCTGTGCTAGATAAGTTTTTCCTGCTGCGGTGGGTAAAACTACTACTCCCTGTCTTTTGGCTTGTTTCCAAGCGTCTAGTGCTTCTGCTTGATGAGGATAGGGTTCAAACTGCGATACAGCTTTTAGCTCTAAGTCATAAAATTCTTTAGCATCATCAATAATATTTTTATCGTCTGCTTTAAGTGCTTCAACTAAAGGACGATAATAGATTGCGGGTATACGAAACTTTTCGACGCGATCGTCCCAGGTTGCATAGTCTAACCAGGCTTTTCCTTTTGGTGGAGGATGTAGAATTAGAGTCCCGCGATCAAATTTTAGTTTAGGCGATCGAGGCATATCCAGACAAAATAAAGAACAATAAAATCTATTTATTAACTACCAAATTGCTAATTAATATTAGTAAAGCTGATTTTTTGACACTTAGGTAAAAGAATTAATCTGCTATTAAACATAGCAATTATTGCCTCAATATTTCAAATATCAAAACTGTATAATGATGTTACAAAATAGATAATACAAGCAGAAAACAAGCAAAAAACATTTTTCAGACTCGCTAAAAAACTTAACAATAGACACTAATAATCTTAAAGTATGGGTTTAGAATTTCCTAAAATTTAGAGCAATTAACTTATCTTTCTCTATGATAAATTGTAATGTTAAAGCTCTTTTAGATATAAATCACTATGTCAAAGGTTTTAGTTATCGGTGGTGCGGGTTACATTGGTTCTCATACTGTGAAAAAGCTAGGCGAAGCAGGTTACGAAATTGTGATTTACGACAACCTATCTACAGGTTCAGCGATCGCTGTATTATATGGAGAATTAATTCAAGGTGAACTTAGCAATACCGAACAGCTAGCACAAGTTTTTGCTCAACACAAATTCGACGCGGTGCTACACTTTGCAGCTAGTATTTCTGTTCCCGAATCATTAGAAAAACCTTTGACATACTATCACAACAATACGTGTAACGTAATTAATGTATTGCAGTGTTGTGAAGAGTTTGATGTTAATCAGCTTGTTTTTTCGAGTACCGCAGCCGTATATGGAGAAATTAAAGATTACCCTGTTCGAGAAACAGCTTCAACTTTGCCGATCAATCCTTATGGTCAATCTAAATTGATGGGCGAGAGGATTATCTGTGACTATGCTCAAAGTTCAAGACTTAGATATGTAATCTTACGTTATTTTAACGTTGCAGGAGCAGATAGTTCAGGCAAAATTGGTCAAATGGGTAAAGCTGCTCACTTGATTCGGGTAGGTTGTGATGCAGCTTTGGGTATTTGTCCATCTGCTAGTATTTTTGGTACAGATTATTCAACTCCAGACGGCACAGGCATCCGCGACTATATTCATGTCGAAGACTTAGCTGCTGCTCATATAGATGCTTTAGCTTATTTAGAAACAAAATCCACTAGTCAAATTTTAAACTGTGGCTATGGTATTGGCTATAGCGTTAGAGAAGTATTATCCAAAATCCAAGAGATTTCGGGAGTAGATTTTCCGATTGAAGAAACTCATCGTAGACCAGGAGATCCTGCTTGTGTAGTAGCATCAAGAGACAAAATTAGCGCAGTCATTGGCTGGCAACCACAACACAATTCTTTAGATAAGATTATTAGTTCGGCTTTAGGATGGGAAAAGAAAAAAATTAAGCAGCTAAACTTATCTGATAACGGTGAAGATTTAGTAGTCCGATAGCTATCAATACTGTTCGGTTAGTCTTTCAAGTTATTTCGTTCGCCCCCTAAATCCCCCAAGATTGGGGGACTTTAACGAATCTTACTCCTCCAAATTTGGGGGCTGGGGGCTTAACCGAACGGTATTGCGATAGCTATGACCCAACATCTTTAAAGACTACCGAAACTAAAATCACTAAGATAACGTTATGGTAAAAACTGGCTCAAACATCATGAATCAAAACTAAAGCGTGAAACCAGGTATTTTATACGGCGTTAGTGTCGGCACAGGGGATCCTGAATTAATTACTGTCAAAGGATTACGAATCTTACAAACCAGCGATATTATTGCCTTCCCTGCTGGTATTAATGATCGTCCAGGAATAGCTCAAAATATTATTGAGCGTTGGTTACAGCCACAACAGCAAATTTTGCCCTTAAAGTTTCCTTATACTCAAGATGTGGGAGTTTTACAAGCAGCTTGGTCAGAAGCAGCAGACCAAATTTGGCATCATCTTTCCCAGGGAGTAAACATTGCTTTTGCCTGTTTAGGAGACGTTAGCTTTTATAGCACCTTTACTTATTTAGCTCAAGCTTTAGAGCGATCGCATCCAGAGGCAAAGATCGAAACCGTACCTGGAGTTTGTTCGCCTATGGCGATCGCTTCTGCCTTAAAGATTCCTCTCACCGTCAATCATCAACGTCTAGCAGTATTGCCTGCTCTACATACGGTTAAAGAATTAGAAATAGCTTTAGATTGGGCGGAAATGGTAGTGTTACTTAAGGTAAGTTCTGTTTACCAGCAGGTTTGGCAAATTTTAGAGCAGCGAAATCTATTAAATTCTAGCTACATTGTCGAAAAAGCGACTTTCCCTGAGCAAAAAATATATGATGACCTTGCCAACTATCCTCAGCTTAAGCTGTCTTACTTTTCAATCATGCTCATTCGCAACGGCTAAACTTTTTGATTAGATCTCTTGCATGAATAGCAGATTAATCATTCTTGCTCCGTCCCTATGCTTGAGGAGACCTCAAGCGGGGCGGTGCGCTTTTTCCCTTTAACCTTTTCCCTCGTACAAAGGTAGTTAGTTATGATTCGTACAAGAAGTCTATTATGAACCCAGCTTAAAGGCTTCAAGAAATAAACTAAAGGTCAAACCAACTTTAAATAAATTAAACACGTCCACATAAAGCGATCGCCTGAGGGGTAAAGAAGCCGCTTGTTGACGGTTACGACGACTATAGGTAAACTTGCTGGTTAATTCAGTAAAGATAAGTAAAACTGCTGCTGCGGGAACATCCCAGACCGCATCCTGTCCCGCAGTAGTCGCAATTGCCGAACCCATAAAAAATCCAAAAAGGAAACTAATCGAACTCAAGGCAATACGTCGCCAAGGATTACTAAACATCAATTCTACACGTGAGCCTGTAATCTCTACCAAACTGTTAAGACGAGTACGTTGCATTTCAATTATCAATTACTATTTGGTGGACAACAAAAGCTACAATGTTAAATGCTTGCCCTCGACAGTTTGCTCAACGGGGGAAACCCCCGCAACGCGACTGTCTCGCAATGTTCAATGCTTATCTATACGGCTAAAAATCCAAAAAGAACTTACCAAACCAACAAAGTGACCAGCAATAATATTGATACAGGCTTGGATAATAAATACATCTAAAGAATTAACAAATTCTGTATTGCTTTGATTATTAAAAACTTTTGCAGGATCGAAAGACAAAGTTTTCGAGAGGACAAGACCCGCAATAGTTTCCGCACCCAATATAGTGATTAATGTACCCACTAGACTAGTAATAATCCCAATTTGAATTATTTTGATCGTGGTAGATTTCTTGGGCGGAGCAGTGTTTGGTTGAGCAAATTTATTTGCCATCTTGCCATATCTAAAGGCAATACAAATACCGACAATTAAGCAGATCAATCCACATACACCGCAAAATATGCTAAATCCAACGCCTGGAGTATTTCTTTGCGCTCGATTGGTGATGGCTAAAGCTAAGGTAACAGAAGAGACAACTCCTAAAAATACCTGAATCCAGAATCCAGCTAACCCACCCCACTTGAGGGCATTAGCTGCTTGACGCATACGAGCAGATTTTGTAGATGGGGAATTACCAGAACTAGGATCTTGGGAAAATGGGGTAATCTCTGATTCTTTTGCCATGATTGAGTTTTCCTTGGTAGTTGATGATTAATAAAAGTACACTTAACTTAATATCTAATAAATTTTTTGAGGTCAGTTTTCTGAGCAATAATGGCTATTTTAACTATAGTTATTGAATTAATTATTTGAGATATATCAATCAATAATAAACTAGATAGATGAGAGAGTTAGCGAGGTGGTTGCAAATTTGTCCTTGGAGGCAGATTTGAGGAAAGTCCGGACTCCCAAAAGACCATACTTGCTGGATAATTCCCAGTGCGAGCGATCGCGAGGAGAGTGCCACAGAAAAATACCGCCAAGTTCAACGAACAATAAACAATGAACAATGAACAGCAACAACTGATAATTGATAATTGATAATTGATAATTGAATCTGGTAAGGGTGCAAAGGTGCGGTAAGAGCGCACCAGCAGTATTGAGAGGTACTGGCTCGGTAAACCCCAGTAGGGAGCAAGGACGGAGGGATTATGGTTGGTCTTTTTCCAGTCCCGTTTGTGGCGGTGAGGGACGCTGCTTTTTAAGCAGCTTGTCCAATCACCGCCTTGGAGTACCGCATCGAGGTGTTTGGTAACAAACATCCCAGATAGATAACTACCCTTGGCTGAAGTTGATGTAGCACTTTGTTACATTGCTTAAGTTTGAGAACAGAATCCGGCTTACGTTCTAACTCTCTCTATTCTATTTCGTCTCTAGCTAAATGTTTGCAGATCCCAGACGACAAAAACAATTAGAAAAATTTTTAGGCAAGCTTGGGTTACCATCGGCTGTGAACGTTGACCTGTCCTTGCTTGACTTGGCTTTGACTCATCCTAGTATTTCTCGCACCCATAACTATGAACAGCTAGAGTTTGTGGGCGATTCTGTGGTTAGGTTAATTGCAGCAGAACTATTATTAGAAACCTATCCCCAAGAGTCGGTGGGGGAATTTGCTGCTATTCGTTCTATTTTAGTGAGCGATCGCGTTTTGGCAGAGTTGGCTCAAAGTTATGGAGTTGAACCCTATTTATTGATTGGTACCAATGCCACAGGCAACCCCATTGGCAGGCAGTCTTGGTTAGCAGACGCTTTTGAGGCAGTATTAGGGGCTTTATACCTTAGCACTCACAATATGGACTTAATTCGTCCTTGGCTAGATCGGGCGTTAAAAACTAGAGCAGCAGAGGTTTTAAATGATCCTGCTCGCTTTAATTATAAAGATGCCTTACAAGAATGGACTCAGAGAAAACACAAAATTTTGCCTGAATACCGAGTCAAAGAAAACCAATTCAAACCATCCAAAACCGAAGCAACACCAGATCCCTCTTCACATCAAGCTCATCGCTTCATAGCTGAAGTCTGGTTAGAAAATCGTTGTTTAGGTATAGGTATAGGACGTTCTAAAAAAGCTGCCGAACAGGCAGCAGCAAAAGAAGCTCTTTTAGCTATACCAAATGAATGATTATCAATTAGTGGCTTTGCGCTAATACAATCAAATAGTAGTATGGGAAAATATAAAATTTTAGCTAGTCTACTAGGAATTAGATAATAAAAAGAGTCTTTAGAAGCGATGATGAAAAATGATGATCTAAATTCAATTGAAAACGAATCCAGCAATCCTTTAGGTCAAACAAGTTCTACAGACTTATCATCAGAAATTCCTCTACCAGACCCTGAGCGAATGTTGAAGTTATTAGAATCGACAACTGCTGTCGATAGAATGTTAGCAGCCAGGGCTTTTTGTGAGTTAAAAGATTCCCGCTCCATCCCCTTATTAATCAAACTTTTAGATGATACTTGTCCTTTGGTTAGAGTTAGTACTACCTATGCTCTAGGTCGCAATACCGATGCTAGTACTGTTGAACCGCTGATTGAATTATTAGCCAGAGATTTTAATGGTTATGTGCGTAAGGGAATTGTTTGGGCTTTGGGCAACAGTAAAGATCGTCGCGCTCTCAAACCCCTAATTCAAGCCTTGAAAACTGATATCTCGGCGGTTAGACTTTGGGCAGCTAGTGGTTTAGCGCAGATAGCTCCTTTAGACTATGAAGATATCATTGCTTCTATTCCGCCTTTGATTCAAGGTTTAAGACGAGACACCACCGCAGCAGTACGCAGTAACTGTGCTTGGGCAATTGGGCAGCTATGTCGCGAACTACCTTCTAACGTGGTTTATGCTACGGCGATCGATGCTTTAATTGAGTCTTTAGTTGAAGATGATGATCTTAGCGTCAAAGATGATGCCAGAAGTGCTATTCTCAAGGTCGGCGATCCTGGAGGTCTACAAATGATCGAAGAATTGGAATTTGAAGGACTAATTTAATCTATAAAATATTACATGACAAAACCCCTGATTGTAGGCGTAAGCGGTGCTTCGGGACTAATTTATGCTGTGCGCGCTTTGAAGTATTTACTGGCTGCTGACTATTCAATTGAGCTGGTTGCTTCCCGTGCTGCCTATATGGTTTGGCAAGCAGAGGAAAACATTCGGATGCCCGCAGACCCAGAACAACAAGAATTATTTTGGCGAAAAAAGGCGGGAATTATGCAGGAGGGAACCCTTAACTGTCATCGCTGGGGTGATGTGGGGGACAATATCGCTAGTGGTTCTTTTCGGACTTTGGGTATGATCGTTATTCCCTGTAGCATGAGTACAGTAGCTAAAATTGCCTCTGGTTTAAGCTCCGATCTATTAGAAAGAGCTTCAGATGTACAGATCAAAGAGGGCAAACCTTTAGTAGTTGTTCCTAGAGAAACCCCATTTAGTCTCATTCACCTGCGCAACCTAACTGCTCTAGCCGAGGCTGGGGTTAAAATTGTTCCTGCCATTCCCGCCTGGTATCATCATCCTCAAACTATTGAAGATTTAGTGGATTTTGTGGTGGCTCGTGCTTTAGATACTCTCGATATTGATTGCATTCCGATTAAGCGTTGGAAAAGCAGTTAGCAATTGCTGATTATTTTGATGTTACTTGAGATAATAGACTTTATCGGAAATAAGTCGAAAAGCTCGAAGAACTAGTTTCTTCTCTTCTCTTCTTAAAATTAGGAGAATTTTATGTATCTAATATCTCTTTTCTGACGATGACTAAGACGAAGATTATGCAGTCCACAAGCTGTTTCCATCACATCATCAATATAGTGATCGACCCAATTACGAAATTTCTGAACCACGATCTGACATCGTTTGATTCCGCAGATCTGGTGTTCTATCTCAACTCTTATCTTCGCAATTTCTCGATTTTTCTCTTTTTCATGATCAGTTAATTCTGCTTTAGGAAGCTTCTTCGTCGGTTGTTTAATCCTAACTCCCGATGGTGCAAATCCTTGAAATCCTGTATCTTGCCACAGAATACTCCCTTTGGGAAAATGATAGTCTTCTTCGTCGGCAATTTTCTTGTCATGTTTTTTGCCTTCATAAGTGTCACTTAAGAACAACACTTTTCCTCCTCGCTCACTCACCACATTATTTTTAACCATGTGAGCTTTCTTCTTTCCACTATAGAAAGTTTTACGCTCTTCCTTATCTTGTGGTCGATTGATCGCTCGCTCCGTCCCATCAATCATAAATTCTAAACTGGGGCAGGTGTTCAGTAAATCTTCTAGCTTTGCAGGTTCACGTTCTGGTAATTGTTTCTCCCTTTTCAAAGCTTGATTGAGTACTTTTGTTAGTCTGTGTACCCATTCATTTGCCTGGGCTTGGCTCATTCCAAATAAAAATCCTTGTACTTCTTGGGTTGGATAAAGTCGAAAGTAAATCAAAATAAATAGCAATTTATCTTCCAGTTTCTCAAGCCTCGCTTTCCTGCCACCTCCGAATGCTCTGTGTCTGTTTCCTCGCTTAAAATTTTCTTCTATGAACTTTGACCATGCAGGTTCAAAGCTAGCTAATAAAGCTTCAAATTCTTCGATTTTTAATCCTGTTAAGCTCTGTAGAGTTCGAGGTCTATTCTGTAGCTCTGCATAGTTGACTTTCACTCTCTACCTCTCTTACTCAACTTCTTGCTACTCATTTTACATACTTAATTCCGATAAGGTCTAATGGAAAAACATATTGTCTGGCTGCATGAACTAAAGGCAATAAAGCCCCAGCTTGTTCTGTACCGTTAACTCCCAGATCACTATGACAAAGAAATATTGTTTCTGCTCTTGCCATAACATCTCGTAGGATACGCTCCAAACGTGCTTTATCCATTTCATACTCATCTTCAGGCATCCAGACTTTTCCTGACCATTGTTTAAGAAATAAAGGAGCAGCAAATAGAGTTGCAGCACCGCCCTGTGACCAGAGAGGCGAACTAGCATCCAGCCAAAACTGCCAGGGATGATGCGATCGCAGTGAACGATACTGGAATACAGTAGCTAGGGTAACTGCCTCTGCTTGAGGAGAAAATTGACTCATTGGGCGAGGATTAGCGGTAATTGTGCCACGACGTAACAGGTTGATAAATTGAGCTATGGTGACAGCCTGGGTTTGAAAACTAGGTTCATTTTGCCGCAGGCGACGATCTACTTCCCAAAAGTGTTGGGCGGTTTCCATTAATTCTCGCAGTATAGCTAGCCTGTCACTAGTTAAATGTGCGCCATTGTCTAAAAAGTGTTTAATAGCTTCTGACAACAAAATAGTCGGCGTAAAAAAACTTTGCTGCTGCTGTCGAACTTTGGTGCTTTCAATCCAGCTAACAATTTCTTGATAGGCTGTGGTGGCTTGATGTCCCAAACGATCCCAACGAGGAAAAGTTTCTACACCAGACAAATAAGGATGTTCTGGATCGACATGATAACAGTAGTCGGCGATTAAGCCCGCCCGCACTGGATCGATGTGAGAAGTAAATTGATTGTTTTGAAATTTTTGACTAAATACCGTTAACATTTCGGCGATGGAGTCACGGTCAACCAAGCGACCTAGATCGGAGTAAATTAAACCTAATAAGGTAAGCAAACTTCTGACTGAAGGAGAGCTAATGATAGGACGTTGTTCATTAAGAGGTATTACGGGAATACCTTTGGCAGCTAGAATTTCGATTAAAGTATAGCGGGCGATTTCATCTAAACCAGGGGCAATAATGGCAATTTCTGAAGGTTTAAGCCCCTGCTGTTGAACAGCTTGAATTATCATCTCGGCGGTTTGACGCAATAATTCCGCACGGGAAATGGTTTGTATAGACTGAATAGCATCAGGGGCATCAACGAGATAAGCTGCTTCTGTTACCAAATTTACTGCAGTATCGGTAAATACGGCTAAATTACTAGTAGAAGGAGATAATTGTTGTTGCTGACAGCGTGTAGCTAAACCTTCTAGGTAATTAGGATCGGCATTTAAGCCCAAGCGAATTTTGCCATCGGGATTATAGGTAAAAACGGAATATGCACCTTGATCGAGCATAAACTTAAATAGATCGCGAGCGATCGCGGGATAATCATCTACATCATCGGCAAAAATCGCCTGATAACGGTTTGTTAGGTGTTGCTGATATTGAGGATTGGGTAGTAAATAACGCCAGTAAAGCTCGTAAATCAGACCATAGGTCAACAAACCCCTTTCCAAACACCACTTTCGCCAAATCAACAGCAGTTCTCCCATTCTTTGCCAGAGATGGCTTTTATCTTGCTCAACTGAATCCAATCCTGCTAAACCCTGAGATAACATGGTGGAGATATCTTCGGTTGGCACACCGCTAGTCCCTGCTAGCTGCATTAGATCTAAAGTTTGTCTCACCAGACGGTATTCGTTGTCAAATTCACACAAATCTGCCCAATCTGGTTGTTCTCGCCATAGCTGAGTTGCCAACTCTTGTTCGGTTTCAGGGCGCAGTCGCAACGGAAATTGTGCCTTGAGGTGCAACTGTTCAAAAATTAAGGGAAAGAATAACATCACCTCATCGGTAATAAAGCCTACAGAAGTTTTACAAACTACGGGATAAGTTCCATCTACAGCGAGAACAAGGCGATCGCTCAATTGACGACGGCTTTGATTATTGGCAGCAAACACTAAAACAGCAGAAGCTAAATTTTGAGGCAGAGTCTTAATCTTAGGTTTTAATAACTGTTTTCTTACCCAAGCAGAAAATTCCGTTACCAAACGAGAAGTTTTGCCTGTACGAGTTGTTCCTGTAATCCAAAGGGATGAAGTAAGCACGTTTTTGTAGTTTTCCCAATCTATCAGTATATAGAACCTATTTTAGATCTTTCGATACTATGGGCGATTGCCCAAAGGACAGGTTGTGTCTGCGGCAGACTTGCGCCAACGCCAACGCCAACGCGAACTTGAATTAGTTGTAAAGACACACAAAAAAAATCACTGAATATCTGTCTGTCTAACGACCAAGATAAGCGGCGACAGATAAGCTCAACATCACCGCCAAGATCTCTCGCCCGTCCGCTTTATCAACTTGTTAGCTGGCTGGCACTACCAACTATTAACTAATTCTTGAATTTTAGATTGTGCTTCGTCTAACGCCCGTTTCCGTGCCTTGTCTCCCATATCTAGACCATTGGCATGAATGAACTGAATATCAGTCACACCCATGAATTGAAAAGCATACCGAAGCGCAGGTTCCTGACAATCCCATCCTTCATAAGGAGAACCTGCTCCATATTCAACGCCTCGTGATGTGATGAACAAAACTTTTCTATCGTTTGCAAGTCCTTTTACTTGACCATCCTCCTCCGTAAATGTGCGACCCACACGAACCACTTGATCAATGTATGCTTTGAAGTTGGACGGAATGCTGAAGTTGTACATCGGCACGCTGAACACACACCGATCAGCCGCCAAAAACTCATCCACCAACTCATCGGAAAACTTCAGCAGTTTAACCATTTCTGGAGTCAGTGCTTCTGGTGGAGTAAAACAAGCCACAATCCAATCTTCGGTGACGTGAGGAACTGGCGTTTGCCTTAAATCACGATAGGTAATCACATCATCAGGATGTTGGTCTTGCCAGGCAGCAATAAACTCCTTGGCTAATTTGCGAGATTTGGAGCGATCTCCCCGTGGACTTGAATCAATATGCAGAATGTTTGCCATAGTCTCTCAACTAGAAACTTCGTTTGCCAACTAGACAGTAAATCAGAAACTTACCTTTATGAACTAACTATGCGCTGGCACGGCACTGATCAAAAAGCTGTTATCTGACTCAAACTTGAATATCAACAGATAATTTCCAAATAATGCCACCACCTATAACCGAAGCCAGCTAACAACTATTTATTATACGGAAACTTTGCGTCTATTCCCTGAAAATTGGGGTGATATCTGCCAAAAATATCGGCATAAAGCCCGAGCAATGTCGATATTTTCTGAGTCTCATCCTAAATTAGAACGATATTCAGAAAGTTTCTGGATATCATCCCACATCGGGATATTATCTGGAAATAAAATTGTAACGAAAGCCCTCGATTAAAAAGATTTCAAATGGGTTCTATATACGTCCAATACTTGAGTATCATAAAGGTTATAATTCTGCTCTCTATAATCAAGTAAAAGTTCAACCTGATTACTGATGGTGTCGTTTTAAATTAATGAAACTTCAAAATATTTTTAATGCGAGTAGACGTTGGTTATCTAGCACTCCTGAAAGAGCTTTAAATGCAGCTTATCGAGCAGCAATTAAAATCAAGGCGATTGAGGACGATCATTTCGATGGGCAAATGGTGTCTGCTAGCTCAGTGGAATACTCAGACAGCGTAATCAAAGTATTCCGCAGTGACGTTAATAATTATCTCAGCACCATCAAAGCCAGGCTAGCAGAATTTAGGATTAGCAGAGGTTTACTGATTTTTTCTGATACCCAGCCTAATAATTCTAGTCAGAGTATCGTTCGCTATACTAACGGTTTTAATGATGCCCGTGGCGAACTTACAGTAGTAGAAAAGTTGGCATATATTGACGCTATTACCTACAAATATAAAAATCCCACGGTTGAAGATATTGAAGTTATCCCCACCCGCCGTTTAGAGAAAAATCAAAAGAATAACCGCTTAGTTATTAACAATAATAAGCGATCGCTAGCTTTAAATCAATCTGTTTCCGAGAAAAACGGCAAAGATCCTCATACAGAAACTATTACCGATAAAACTAGTGTTTTACCTCGTTCTTTTATGCGGACTCTGGGTCGGATTAGGCAGGAAATCGATCCGCAAGCAGAAAATACCGAAGAAGAAGTAGTTAAGAAATTTCGTAAAAGCCGTAATAAAACTGCAATTTCAATTCGGTTTTTATTAATTCTAATTATTGTTCCTTTGTTAACCCATCAAGTATCAAAAAGCCTGATTATAACTCCTTTGGTACGGCAATATTTTGTCGATCATCAACAACAAGTTTTATTTATCAATCAAGATATGGAAGAAGAAGCTTTTCTAGAGCTACATAATTATGAAGAAGAGCTTCATTTCAAAAGTATGATTGGTTTAATACCTGCTCTTTCTCTAGAAGAACAAGAAAAGAAAATCATAGACAAAGCCGAAGAATTATCATTAGAGTTTAAAGGTCGAGGAGTAAATGCGATCGGCAATGTTTTTGCTGATTTATTTTCTTTATTGGCTTTTGCAGGCATTATCTATTTCTGTAAACGAGAAATTCAAATTATTAAATCTTTTCTGGATGAAATAGCCTATGGTTTGAGCGATAGTGCCAAAGCTTTTTTGATTATTTTGTTAACTGATATGTTTGTAGGTTATCATTCTCCCCACGGTTGGGAGATAATTTTAGAAGGTATTGCTCGTCATTTAGGACTACCTGAAAATAGAGAGTTTAACTTCCTATTTATTGCTACTTTTCCTGTAATTTTAGACACGGTTTTAAAATACTGGATTTTCCGCTATCTCAATCGAATTTCACCCTCTTCCGTAGCAACTTATAAAAACATGAATGAATAAATATAAACTTGAACCTTTGCTAGAAACGTTTGCCTAATGCCACGCAAATAATTACCGCTAAAGCAAAGCCAAGGGTTGTGATTGTTAAAGGCTCATTAAGGAGTATTGCCGATACTAAAATGGTTAGAAAAGGTTGAATTAATTGAGTTTGGCTAATACGGGCAATACCACCTATGGCAAGACCTTTATACCAAGCAAAAAAGCCCAAAAACATACTAAAAACGCTTACGTAAAGGAAACCCAGCCAAGCATCAACTGAAATAGAACTGAATGAAGTAGGAGAGTGTTTGACTACAATCGGTAATAAAACTGGCACAGAGAGTATGAGTGACCAACAAATAACCTGCCATGCACCAAAGGTACGGGATAAGATAGCTCCTTCAGCATATCCTATACCACAGGTTACAACCGCTCCTAATAAAGCAAGATCGTCTATACTAAGAGCTTTTGTACCAGATATAAGAGCAAAACTAATTACTAAACCGCTTCCTATAAAAGCAAAAATCCAAAAAGCTCTAGAGGCTTTTTCATTTCCGCGCCAAACACCAAATAAAGCAGTAGCTAAGGGAATAAGTCCTGTAATAACCGCTGCATAAGAAGCAGGAGTATTTCGTAAAGCGATCGCCGTCAATAAGGGGAAGCCAATAATTACTCCCGTGACGACAATAGCAAATCTAGGTAAAAATCTCCAAGGTGGTATGGTTTGGCGAGTTACAATCAATAAAATTAGTGATAAGCCTGCTGCAATAATTGCTCGACCAAGACCAACAAAAACTGGATCTAACTCAACAACAGCCAGACGAGTCGCAGGCAAAGTTAAACTAAAAATTAATACGCCGATAAATCCATATCCAAAGCCGATTAATTCTTGTCGCAATTTTAGATCTGGCATTGCTTATTTGTTTTTGGAGTGGAGACTAGCAAGATAATTGCCATAGAATTTGCTAAATTGCCAAAATTTTTGGCAGAAAAGAATTATTTTATTCTCTTCAATTTCTATTTTTTCGTACACCAAATCTGGTTTTCTCTCAGAAAATTTCATTTTAGATTCCTTTTTTAAGACTAAATTGGACTAGCTATTTTGCATGAGCATAATAACGTTTTTCAATCCAGATTTTTACTTCTTGTTCAGAACAAAAATAATTATATGAACCTGTGATTGGATCGAAGATTAACCAATAATTATTACCGTGGCGATCGCATTTTTGCCAAACTTCTGGTTCGGTTCTTTTTTTTATTAGCTGCGACCAAAAATTATTAATTATGCGGATTGGATTGTAAATAATTTTCATGGCAACGATCGGATTGACAATAGTTTTAAACCTACTGTTACTATCGCCAATTAAATTAAAAATAAGAAGGTACAAAAATTAAAAATATTGCTAGTACAGTTACTTTTTGCACAAAACTGTTCTAGTAAAAATTAATCAAAACAGTACCAGCAAAACTGAGGAAAGATAACGTAAGATAACTGAAGGCGTAACCAGGAACTAAAAGTGAAAATTCCTATCAACCGTCAAGCAGTTAAGCCAGTTTACCTACAAATTCGCGATCGCCTTAGTCGTTTAATTAGATCGGGAAGTTTAAAACCAGGCGATCGTCTACCGTCAATTCGCTCTTTGGCTAAAAATGCTCAAGTTAATAAACTAACTGTAATTGAAGCTTATAGCGTTTTAGAAGCAGACGGATTGATTCATGCTCGTCCAGGTTCAGGTTACTTTGTAAACTCAGAATCTCTAATTTGTGTTCAACCAAAATCTAATTTTGCACCAGTTCAAGAAGTAATTATTCCCCAACAAAAAAGCATTTCTTTTTTTGATATTTATCAACTTTCCGTACAGGCAAAAAATAAACCTGGAGTAATTAATTTTAGTAGTGGTTTTCCTATTTCTTCTGGTTTAAAAGATTTACAGCGTCATGCTAGACGAGCGATGAAACAGGTAACAGAAACCTTGTTTAGCTACGACTTTCCCCAAGGACAACTTATTTTAAGACAGCAAATTGCTAAGATGCTGATTCAATTGGGCTTAGAAGTTTCTGCCGATGATTTAATTATTACTAATGGCTCAAAACAAGGATTATCCTTGGTAATGAATCATTATCTCCAGGCTGGAGACTGGATAGTTACCGAAAGTCCAACTTATTACGGCACTTTGGATATTATTGAAAATATTGGCGCGAGAACCATTGGTATTCCTATGCAGGGTTCGGGAATGAACTTAGAGCTTTTAGAACAGTATTTGCAGAGTCATCGCCCTAAACTAATTTACACTGTCTCGACTTTTCAAAATCCTACAGGTATTACCACCACCCTTGGGCATCGTCAGCAATTATTAGCTTTAGCCGAAAAATATGAGTGTTTAATCTTAGAAGATAACGCTTATGAAGGTTTGAATTTTGAACCTGTACCCCCACCAATCAAATCAATAGATAGCACTGATTCAGTTATTTATACTGGCACATTTTCCAAAACTTTGATGCCAGGCTTAAGAGTTGGCTATTTGTTAGCGACAGGAAAACATTATCGTCCCTTATTAGAACAAAAGCTGTTTCACGATCTTCACGTTTCTACAGTTTCTCAGGCAATTGTTAGTGAATATCTTGCTTCAGGGCATTATCGCCGTCATCTCAACCATCTCCAAACTAGCAACTTGTGTAGTCGCAATGCCATGCTACAAGCGTTAGAACGTTATTTCCCTCAAGAAGCTACTTGGACTATACCCAATGGTGGCTTATTTCTTTGGGTGCAGTTACCAGATGAAGTTTCACTGGTGACAATTGCTCGTCAGGCTTGGCAAGAAAATGTATTTGTTTGTCCTGGTATGCCTTTTTTTCCTGGACAAAGAGGTTATAACGCTCTGCGCCTCAACTTTTCTCATACTCCAGAAACAATCGATCAAGGCATTGCAATTTTAGGTAAGTTACTAAAGAAACACTTAGCGAAAACAACTTAGATCGACAAAAATCATCATTAGCTCAAATTTTTGACTTAATTTTTTAATTAAAGTAACATCAATTCAAATGGTATAACGTCAAGTTCGGGTTAGGAAAATTTGGAGCGTGATTTGACCAAGAAATAATATTTTCAGCCAACGAAGGAACAAGGGTTTGGACTTATCCCGAACTCAGGTTACTTAGGGTTGCTTGATATTTCTTCTAGAAACAATTCTACTAATTCTTGAGTAGTAACAAAAGTTTCTGCGCCGTGGGAATACAAGTCTTGAGTGCGATAAACCTGGGAGAGAATTTTATCCCTAGCCTGTTGTAAACTTTTTACCGCAGCTACTTCCCTCCATTGTTCTAACATCATCATTGCACTAGCTAAAGTACCCAAAGGATTAGCCAAATTTTTTCCTGCTATATTAGGTGCAGTGCCATGAATCGCTTCGTACATACCAAAGCCTGACTCGTTAAGACTAGCAGAACCTAATAAACCTATTGAACCAACTAAAGCACCACCAAGATCGCTTAAGATATCCCCAAATAAATTACCTGCCAAAATAACATCAAAATGCTGCGGATCAAATATTAACTGCATTGCCAAATTATCTACCAGCATCGGTTCAACAATAACATCAGGATATTCTTGAGCAACTTCGGTTACTAATTTTGTCCAGGGTAAATGGGGTAAGGCGTTTTCCTTGTGCGCTACCGTAAGTAACCCTCGTCTTGCTTTGGCTTTGGCTAGAGCAACTTTAGCAATACGCTTAATCTGCCAGTCATAATACTGCATGGTGTGATAACCATAGCTACCCAGCGCATCTTCTCCTCTCCCTGATGCGCCAAAGTAAATCCCGCTAACTAACTCCCGAACAAATAAAATGTCTACTCCTGCAAGGCGATCGCTTTTTATACTAGATTTATCTAACAGACTAGGAATTATTTTAACTGGACGCAGATTGACAAAAAAATCAAACTTCTTTCTTAGTTCTAATAATCCGCCTTTACTGACTGCACCAAAGAGAATGCCATCTGCTTGACTACATAGCTGAGATGTTTTATCGGGGAAATACGAGCCATACTGTTGAAGTGCTGCTTGTCCAATTACGCCATAGTCTACTTGCAGTTTAAAATCATGCTTTTCAGCTACCTGTTGCAGAATAGTCAGCGTGGCATCTACTACTTCCAAACCTATCCCCTCTCCTGGTAAAGCAGCTATTTGATATTCTTTGGTCATTATTCATTGTTGAATTAGAGTCAACCTAGCAAATTTATTTTAGTAACAAACTTATAACCTGAAAACCACTCTAGGTCGCTTCACAAATAGGAATTATTCTCATTTGTATCCGAACCTGTTGTTACTTTAAAAGGTTGTGAAAAATTTATCTAATCAAATAGTAGAGTACAAGCGATCGCATATCTTCAACCCTTCATTTGTAAATACGAAACATGACGCTCAAAAATTATTCAATACAAAATAAAGGTCTGATTCTAATTGCGCGATCGCTTCTATGGTTTTATATTGATATTCTGAGTTAAGGGCTATTACCAATCCCACATTACGGGATTGTTATCAAGACGATCGGTTACCTGTCTACCAATTTGATCGATTTCCTGCAATTCATCGGCAGACAGATTAACTGAAGCTGCTTTGGCATTATCTACTGCTTGTTCTGCATTGCGTGCGCCAGCGATCGCATTTGTCTGAGGTTGAGCGATTAACCAAGCCAAGGAAAGTTGAGCCAAAGTGCAATTGTGGCTTTTAGCAATGGGACGAAGCTGTTCTAGAGCTTTTTGAGAGCGTTGATAGTTTTCTCCTTGAAAAAGCGTATTATCAGCTCGATGATCTCCTTCGGCAAACTGATGATCTAAGCCAAATTTACCTGTAAGTAATCCTTGCGCCAAGGAGGAATAAGCCAAAATAGAGATATTATTAGCTACACAATACGGCACAGCATCATTTTCTATTTTGCGCCAAAAAAGGGAATAGGGAGGCTGTAAACTATCAACTCGTCCATACTGGCTTGCTTCTTCTAATTGAGTACCAGAAAAATTAGAAACCCCAATTGCGCGAATTTTGCCTTGTTCTTTGAGTTTATTTAAAGCACTCATGGTTTCTTCGATAGGCACAACCTCGTTATTAAAAGCACCAGAGGGCCAATGAATTTGATATAGATCGATATAGTCGGTGTTGAGATTTTTTAAAGAGCGATCGCAAGCTTCGATTACTTGATTATATTGAAGGTGGTTGGCAAATACTTTAGAAGCATAGACAACGCGATCGCGCACGTCGCTCAAAGCTTTAGCGACAATTTGTTCTGAATGACCTGCACCATAAACTTCTGCTGTATCTATAGTGGTTATCCCAGCTTCATAAGCCTGGCGAATAGCTTTGATGGTTTCTGCGTCTTCAATTCCTACCCACATCTTTTTACCTGCTTGCCAAGTTCCCATCAGGATAGGAGTAATTTGGATCTCAGATTTTCCTAGCGATCGCGTTTCCATAATCTATAATTTTTTGGTGTATCGATTCTTATAGATATTATGATCGATTTTAAGCGTAGCTTTTTGTGTGTAATTTCTTTTGTTTTGCTAATCTAGCCACAAAAAATAATTGGCAATCATAAATCTGTATTTAAACTGTTTTGTTGCTTTTGATATTTTCTATTTTGACGACGATCTTCTTGACGCGCCTTTTTCTCTGGGGTTAGGCGATCGTAACAGTAGGAACAAGAGATATGAGATTCATATTGGGGAGAGTTTTTATCCGCTTTTGATACAGGATGTCCACAGGCATAACAGAGTTCATAATTACCAGGCTCTAATCCTTCTTTAACTGCAACTCGTTCATCAAAAACAAAGCATTCTCCTGACCACATACTTTCCTCAGAAGGTACGTTTTCTAGATATTTTAAAATTCCTCCCTGAAGATGATACACCTCTTTGAATCCCTGGGAAAGCATATAAGATGAGGCTTTTTCGCAGCGTATTCCGCCAGTGCAAAACATCGCTACTTTAGGATGCTGTTTTGGGTCGAGGTTTTTGGCTACGTATTCAGGAAATTCACGAAAAGATTCCGTATTAGGATTTTTTGCTCGCTGAAAACTGCCAATTTCTACTTCATAGTCGTTTCTAGTGTCGATTACTACTACTTCGGGATCGCTAATTATCTGATTCCAGTCTTGAGGCGCAACATAAGTGCCTACTTGCTGAGTCGGGTTTACTTCGCTTATGCCTAGAGTAACTATTTCTGATTTAATTTTCACCTTTAGTCGGACAAAAGGTAGCTTTTGGGATGTTGATTCTTTGTGTTCTAAATCAGCCAAACCAGAAATAGTACGTAAATAAGCTAAGATAGTTGCGATCGCCTTACTGCTTCCTGCGATCGTGCCGTTAATCCCTTCCTTTGCCAGGATAATCGTGCCTTTGACCTGATCTTTTCGACAAAATGCCAATATTTGCGCTCTTTTTGCTTCAATCTCCGAGATGGTCACAAATTTGTAAAAAGTAGCAATGATATAAGACATGAATGAGTAATAAGTAATAAGCAATACGTCTAATGTGAATTAACTTTTATACTATCAGCTTATAAAAAGCTTAATCTTTCAAGGAATAAAAAGAGCTTGTGAGAATCGTATTCAATCATTGCTAAAATCAAGGTTAATCTAATGCTACGGAAGGGGTTTGGGGAGGGTCGTCACGTCCCCAACAGGGGGTCTGGGGGAAAGTTCCCCCAGGGTTAAGTGATGGTTTTACAGACAAATTTGAAATACTGAGAGAGAATTAACCCTTTTTAATTCATATCAGACGTAAGTAATAAGTAACGAAAATAGATCGTAATATCTTGCTTACTTGGTTTTACATTTAATTTTACCCATCTACTTATGACTGAGGAAATTCTTTATTTTGTACTTCTTGGCTAAAGTCTTGAACAGCATCGTTAATAACCTGCCGTAAGTTGACGTATGATTTAGCAAATGGCGGTTGTTTAGCGGATAAGCCTAATAAGTCGGCGGTAACTAAAACCTGACCATCGCACTGATTGCCTGCACCAATACCAACTGTAGGAATAGTCAGTTTAGAAGTAATGGTGGCAGCTAAATCTTGAGGAATATGTTCGAGGACGATCGCAAATGCTCCTGCTTGCTGTAGCGCGATCGCCCGATCAATAATTAAATTTGCGTCTTCAATCGTTTTTCCCTGTTGCTTGTAGCCTAAAATCCGAAATGACTGGGGAGTTAAGCCAACATGACCCATGACAGGAATACCCACGGCAGTTAATTCAGCTACAGTTTCAATGATGCGCGAACTTCCTCCTTCCAACTTTATGGCTGCTGCACCCGTTTCTTTTAGTATTCTTCCTGCTGCTTCCATTGCCTGCATAATACTAGCTTGATAGCTCATAAAGGGCAAATCACAGACAACCAAGGCTTTTTTAACCCCACGACATACGGCTTTAGCATGATGGATCATTTCATCTAGAGTTACAGGAAGAGTACTAGTATACCCCAAGCCCACCATTGCCAGAGAATCTCCCACCAGAATTATGTCTACTCCTGCTAAATCTAACACCTGCGCCAGACTATAATCCCAGGCTGTGAGGGAAATAATGGATCTCCCTGCTTCTTTCCATTGAGTTAATTGCTGTATAGTTACTGCCATTGCCCCTTAAGCTAGGTTGTACAATCTTATCGGCTCTCTTCCTATTATAAAAGCTGAAATATAACAACTCATTTATTAGAACATGGCAAAACTAAAATTACAAAATTTACAAAAAAAATATCGTCCTGATGTAATTCCAGTTAAAGATATTTCCTTGGAAGTTGATGACGGTGAATTTTTGACTTTATTAGGACCTTCAGGCTGTGGTAAGTCTACCTTATTACGGCTGATTGCGGGTTTAGAGCCACCCACCAAAGGTCAGGTGATGATTGGGCAAAAAAACCTTAATCAGGCTGCTCCAGGCGATCGCAATATGGCAATGGTATTCCAAAGCTATGCCCTTTATCCCCACATGACCGCAGCCGAAAACATCGCCACGGCTTTAAAGCTGCGTAAAATGCCCCAGGAGCAAATCAATCTTAAAGTGAATGATGCAGCACACAAATTAGAATTAACTAGTTTGCTCAACCGCAAGCCTGGTCAGATGTCTGGTGGACAAAGACAAAGGGTAGCTTTAGCCAGGGCTTTAGTGCGCGATCCTGAAGTATTTTTACTAGATGAACCTCTTAGTAATTTAGACGCTTTACTGCGGGAGCAAGTGAGGGCGCAGATGAAACAGCTATTTAAAGATCAAAATAAGCCTGTGGTGTACGTTACCCACGATCAAACTGAGGCGATGTCTCTTTCTACTAAAGTAGCAGTTTTAAAAGATGGATTGATTCAGCAACTAGATTCTCCCAGTCGCATTTATTCTCATCCAGCCAATGAATTTGTTGCTAGCTTTGTTGGTAGTCCGCAAATGAATCTTTTGACTCTCAGATGTGAGGGCAATAAAGCACTTTTGGGCAGATATGAATTTAAGCTACCTCCTGAAGCAAATAGACTATCTCAAATCATCTTTGGTATACGCCCTGAAGATGTATTATTAGCCTCTTCAGAAGCAGAATCTAATATTATGGGTCAGGCTTATTTAGTTGAGCAGCTAGGGAAAGATAATTTAGTTAGCCTCAAGATTGCCTATTCTAAAATGACCATTCGGGCATTATTACCCAGTGATGGTGATTGGCAGGATAAGACTATTCCCCTAGCAATTAAACCAAATACAATTCATTGGTTTGATGCCGAAAATGGCGATGCCTTCTAGCGGGCGTGGAACATGGCGAAACAAGTTCGCCGTTTCCGCCCGCTCTAGCTTCGCAATCGCCTTGATCGCCAATAAGGGTAGTGGGTAACAGATTTCCTTATTAATCGTAAGGACGAACAGCCCTAAAGGGTTCAGCAGTTGCTCCTCGACGGAAACCGCCAAGACCGCACTGCTTCACCGTTCGCCCCTACACCTTTTACCTAACCACTTGTTCAGCCTTCGGTTTAGAAGCCATGTAGTTAGCCAACTGAGTGTTAATCTGTTCTCTAACAATAAATCGATATTCGGTAAAGTGTTCTAAATAGGCACAGAGAGTTAAGTAAATTTCTAGCTGACGAGGTTTTTTTAGCAATATTTGAATCAAGTTAGTCCAAAATTTTACGCGAGTCTGAGCTACAATTCCTTGCTTCCATAAGATCAACAATAGAGCGCGAATTGTCTTAATACTTGGTCTTCTAGATACCACGTTTTTCGCTTCACCTAGTTTCATGTAGTAGCGGAATATGCGATCTAGATAAGCTGAAGGATCGTAAAGCTGCCAAAACGCATTAACGTATTCGGTGGCGATGTCTTCAATGTTTCTAGTAGGAACAAAGTTCATCAAGGTGGTCTGATTGATATTTGCTGCTGAATTAAGCAATCTACCTTCTTTTTCTAACCTATTCCACAAAGCGGTGCTGGGTAATGCCTGAAGCATACTAAACATTGCCAAAGGAATCTCAGTTTGTTCGACAAACTGAACAATGCGATCGCCTGCATGAGGTTTTTCGCCGTCAAAGCCGATGATAAACCCTGCCATCACCTGCATCCCTGCTCTAGTAATCCTATCAATGGATTCGGTTAGGGGATCGCGAGTATTCTGAAATTTACTGGTAAGAGCTAGGCTGTCTCGATCTGGGGTTTCAATGCCCAAGAAGACTTTTTTAAAGTTACATTCCACCATCAGCTTCAATAACTCTTCATCCTGTGCTAAATCTACCGAAGCCTCTGTAGTTAAGCCAAAAGGATAACCTTTTTCTGCCATCCAAACTTTTAATTCTTTGAGCAACAATTTAACGTTACGTTTATTACCAATAAAATTATCGTCTACCATAAACACTGCCCCACGCCAACCTAAATCATAGATACGCTCTAATTCAGCTAATAGCTGTTGGGGAGTTTTGGTGCGGGGTTTGCGTCCATAAAGGACAATGATGTCGCAAAATTCACACTGAAAAGGACAGCCACGAGAAAACTGCACCGACATATTGTCGTAGGCGTTAAGATCGAGTAAGTCATAACGAGGAATTGGAGTTTCTGTTACCGCAGGCTTTTCTGTGGAGCGAAAAACTCCACTGCGATCGCCTCGCTCAACAGCAGCAATAAACATGGGTAAAGTAATTTCTCCCTCATCCAAAACTAAAAAGTCCGCAGCCTCTACTTCTTGGGGAGATGTAGTAGCGTAAGGACCACCTACGGCTACCAGCTTGTTTCTTTTTTTAGCTTCATGTATCTGTGTGAGCATATCTTTTTTCTGCACAATCATGCCCGACACAACGACTAACTCTGCCCACTCCCAGTCTGACTCAACAATCTCTTGAACATTATGGTCTACTAGTTTAAATTCCCACTGTTGAGGCAGAATAGCAGCTACTGTAATCAAACCTAAAGGTGGCATAAGGGCTTTGCAGTCTACCAAAGCCAAAGTCTTTTCAAATGACCAAAAACTTTTAGGAAATAGGGGGTATAACAATAAAACCCGCATGATGTGATGCCTCAGATTAACAATTTAAAGTTATATAAGCTTACCTGCCTAATAGGTTAAAAGTCGTTAAAGATTTATGTAATTTTTACTACTAAATCTTTATGCTATCTAACTGTCAAATATGGCAATTTGATACAACAATTAGAGAGCAAGTTTTAAAACCGCAAAAAATACCTGATAATATACAGTTGTTTTAAACTTTTGATTAAGTTAGAAAGCAGCAAAACATTGATCAGTCGCCAATTATTTAAAACCATAAAAAAGCTATTTATCTGTATTTTTACGTAGATAAGTTATGTTAAGCAATAAACAGTAGATGTCTGAGAAATTACTGAATGTTTAATATAAATATATAGTTAAGTTTTGAAACAAATTCTTTTGTAGATCTTCTTTGTAGAAGCTTGCTTAGGTTAAACTTTTATCGATTAAATCTGAAAAATTACCAAGTTTAAATTTATCAGAAAAATCAAACCCATTTAAGATTCAATAAAATTGATATAATATACATTAGGGATCAAAGCCTGAGTTTTTATTAAATAAAGCAAAAACTGACTATTTTCAGCTTTCACTTAATTGCTAAAAGATACTTTTCAAGTGAAGCATTTAATAAATATTCAAATAGTAGAGATTCCTAAGCAAGAAGCATACCAACCACAGACCTATAGCTAGATTGAAATAATGTTATCTTCCACCGCACACCCTCCTTCTGAAGCCGCACTCTGCTGTTATGTAAATGCTACTGCTCATACCGAGATTGTACGCATTACTAATATTCCCCACTGGTACTTTGAGCGAGTCGTTTTTCCTGGGCAACGTCTGATTTTTGAAGCTCCAGCTATAGCTAAACTGGAAATTCATACAGGTACGGCTATTAGCTCTATTTTATCTGAGACAATCGACTGTCAAGAATTGCAGCTAACTACTTCTTCAGATTCATTCGCCTAATATAATTTATACAATAGTCAATAAAAAAGCGATCGCCGTAAATTCAGGCGATCGCTTTTTTATTTAATTATAGTCATTCCAAATAGAAACCATACGAAAAAAGAAAACTGTGATAAGTGTCTCAAACTCTCCTGACCTCTGACCTGTGACCTCTGACTTAAAACGAGTCAATCACGAGAAAATTAATTGGAATGACTATAAATACCTGACAGCCTAACAGCTTTTCCCTTTTAGAAAAACATTAGGGTTTGCCGTAACCAGCGCCACCAGGAGTTTCAATCACAAAAGTATCACCAGGCTGCATTTCTACAGTAGCTTTACTATCTAGTTTTTCAGTAGTTTCATTTTGCTTTTGTACATAATTTTCACCAGCTTTTCCAGCTTCTCCTCCTGCCAAACCAAAGGGTAAAATACGACGACGATTAGATAAAATTCCCGCCGTCATATTTTCAAGGAAACGTATTTTTCTGATAACACCGTTTCCACCATACTTAAAGCCTTTTCCGCCGCTATTTTTGCGAATGCTAAATTCTTCAAGCAATACAGGAAAACGTAATTCCAATACTTCAGGATCGGTAAGCCGAGAGTTAGTCATCTGAGTTTGTACTGCATCAGTGCCATTAAAGTCTTTTCCCGCACCAGATCCACCACAGATAGTTTCATAGTACTGATACTGCTGATTGCCAAAGGTAAAGTTATTCATTGTGCCTTGAGAAGCTGCCATAATTCCCAAAGCAGCGTATAAACAATCAGTAATGTTTTGAGAGGTTTCTACGTTTCCTGCTACTACTGCTGCGGGATATTGCGGGTTGAGCATACAGCCTTGAGGAATAATAATTTTTAGTGGTTTGAGACAGCCAGCATTCAGGGGAATATTATCTTTAACCAAAGTCCGAAAAACATAAAGAATAGCCGCCTGACATACAGCAGCAGGGGCATTAAAGTTATTTTCTAGCTGACTAGAAGTACCTGTAAAGTCGATATTTGCTACTAAATTTTGACGATCTATAGTTATTTTGACCTGAATTTTGGCACCGTTGTCCATTTCACAAGTAAACTCGCCATCATGTAATAGGGCGATCGCTTTTTTGACGGCTGCTTCAGCATTATCTTGTACAAACTGCATATATGCCTGTACAGTTTCTAATCCATACTGCTCAACCATCTTTAAAAGTTCTGTCAGACCTCGGTTATTAGCTGCAATCTGTGCCTGGAAATCAGCTATATTTTGGTCAGGGTTACGGGCAGGATATTTATGATCTGCCAATTTTTGTCTGATAGCATTCTCTTTAAAGTTTCCTGCTTCAACCAGTAGGAAGTTATTGAGTAATATTCCTTCTTCTTCAATATGTTGGCTTTGGGGTGGCATTGAACCTGGAGTTATACCGCCAATGTCTGCCTGATGTCCACGAGAGGCGACATAAAATATTGGTTTTGTTCGATCTTGCTTGCCAAAGACAGGCGTAATTATGGTCACATCAGGCAGATGTGTTCCGCCGTTATAAGGATTGTTTGATAAATAAACATTACCTGGTTTTATTTTAGCTTCTAACTCGTTGATCAAACTGCTCACGCTAGCACTCATTGAGCCAAGATGTACGGGAATGTGGGGCGCATTAGCGACTAATAAGCCATAATTATCAAAAATTGCACAAGAAAAGTCTAATCGCTCTTTTATATTTACTGAGGCTGCGGTATTTTGCAGCACGATACCCATTTGTTCAGCAATAAATTGATAGAGATTTTTAAAGATTTCCAAACGAACGGGATCTGGTTGATCGATGATACTCATAAATTATTTGGCAACAATTATTGCTTTAATTATTAAAAATAGCCTAATCTTCCATTTTGTATTTCCATGACCAAACAACGCATTTTAATTTGGTATCGTCACGATTTAAGAGTACATGACTTATTAACTCTTGATGAGGCAGTTCAACAACAGGCAGAAATAGTTCCTGTTTATTGTTTTGACGATCGCAACTTTGGCGAAACTTCCTTTGGCTTTCCCAAAACGGGTAGCTTCCGCGCTCAATTTCTAGTTGAAAGCGTTACCGATCTACGTTCTTCTCTGCAAAAGTTGGGCAGTAACTTAATTGTACGTCGAGGTTTACCAGAAGAAATCATTCCCGCGATCGCCCAACAGCTAAATGTAGATCGGGTTCACTATAGCCAAGAGGTTACATCCGAGGAAAAACAGGTTGAGAAAAAGCTGATAAAAGCCCTATCAGCCCATAAAATCCAAGTTAATGCTTATTGGGATGCAACTTTATATTCACCAGAAAATTTACCTTTTGAGATTGAGCAGACACCAGAGTTATATACAAATTTTCGCAAGCAGGTTGAAAAGAAAGCAGAAATAAATAGGGCTAGTGCTGCACCCCAGAAGTTACCAGCCATTCTAGAAATAGAAATAGGAGATATTCCCACATTAGCCGAATTAGGCTTAGAAACTGCCGAATTTGATCAAAGAGCAGTACTAAAATTTAAAGGTGGAGAAACCGAAGCCATCAAACGCCTACAGGACTACTTTTGGCAATCAGACTGTCTGCGAGAATATAAAGAAACCCGCAATGGAATGTTGGGCGCTAACTATTCGTCTAAATTCTCTCCTTGGTTGGCTATGGGCTGTATTTCTCCGCGCTATATTAACGATCGGGTAATTGAATACGAAACAGAAAGAGTAAAAAATAATTCTACCTACTGGCTAATATTTGAACTACTTTGGCGTGACTTCTTTCGCTTTATTGTGGCAAAACACGGCAATCAAGTATTTAAAATTACAGGAATGCAGGGGTTAGAAATACCCTGGAAAGAAGATTGGCAAAGGTTCGATCTCTGGCGAGAGGGAAAAACTGGCTATCCTTTAATTGATGCCAACATGAGAGAAATAGCAGCCACAGGCTTTATGTCTAACCGAGGCAGACAAAATGTAGCTAGTTTCCTGACTAAAAATCTGGGTATCAACTGGATAATGGGCGCAGAATGGTTTGAATCACTTTTGGTTGATTACGATGTGTACAGCAACTGGGGTAACTGGAACTACACCGCAGGAGTTGGTAACGATGCACGAGGCTTCCGCTATTTCAATATTCCCAAACAAACAAAAGATTACGATCCTCAAGGAGAATATATTAAGCACTGGCTACCAGAATTAACATCTCTGACTGGCGATCGGGTTCGTGAACCATGGAAACTAAGCCAGGATGAACAAAAACGCTATGGAGTGAGGTTAGGTGTAGATTATCCCCACCCAGTCGTAGACTTTTTTAAATCAGTTAAAGCTAACGAAAAGATTTATCAAAGCGTCAAAAATTAGCAGCAGTGTTCTCGAAAATAAATAATTAATTAATATACATAAAGAGTAAGAAGTGAAAAAAATTGAAGCAATTATTCATTCCCACAAACTTGATGATGTTAAAACCAACCTGATTTCTGTAGGCGTAATTGGTATGACCATCTTAGAGATTAAAGGATATGGACACAAAAAAGGCTCAACCAACCGTTACAGAGGTACGGAATATCGAGTTGACTTTGCTACCAAAATCAAAATTGAAGCTATAGTCGAAGACGAAATGCAGGATATGGTAGTGCAACAAATATCTCTGGCTGGTCGTACAGGAGAAATTGGCGATGGTAAAATTTTTGTTTCTAGTGTCGATCAAATTATCAGAATCAGAACAAAAGAAATAGGGATTACGGCAATTTAACTTTAAGTGCTTACAGTTTTAAACTTTTTTTTAAAAAACCTTAACTTATAGAGATTAAGCTAACACCTGTATTCATGGAGTTAGCTTTGTTATTAATTAAAATTGTTGCTGTTGCAGGATTATTGCTCCTAATAGGAGATTTCTTATCTACTTTTGCTTATCATGTACCAGAACACGTTTTTGGCAAAATTCACACCATAGTTCATCATGGCAAAAATCGTAGTTTTTTTCATTATGCAGTTTTGAGCAAAAATCCTCTGGTAATTATAGATGGCTTTTTGGGAGCATTACCATACTTTATTTTCATACCTTTTGGTTGGCAAATATCTCCTGTTGGTACGGTTATTGGACTTATTTTGGGTGAACTGCACGTTATTTGGCGACACGTTTCTATTATCAATTGGCAAACTCCTAAGGCGATCGCTTTTTGCTGTCGATTATGTTTTATTACTACTCCAGAACGACATTGGCAGCATCATCAAAATGTCAATTTGGCATATGGAGACATTTTTACTTTTTTCCATCTTCCTGCTATAGCTTGGATGCAGTTTTTAATTTCTTTGAAGAAAAAGTATCAGAAGCCTTTAGATATATCCAAAGCTTAACCCTATCCTTATTCTCTGTTTACTTTTCTCATCTATAGTAAAAATTAGGCTAGCAAAATCACCTTATAATAACTCATTCAAATTATGTTTCTGAGTCACAAACCAAGCTCTAAACTGTATCTAGGAAAAAGCGTTGAAGAATTACCTTTACAAAGATATGAAAAAGGAGACGAAATCGTTACTCTAAACTCAGAAATTTGGCAGATTTATCGTGGCGTGGTGCAGTTAAGCCGTGTCCAGTTAAATGGTACGGAAGTAGTTGTTGGCTGGGTAACATCAAATGGTGTTTTTGGTGGTCTTGATGATTCACTTATTTCCTATCGTGCTGTTGCTTTGGGAGATGTTTATGCCAGACGTTATGCGGCTCAAGACATAAGCAGATATCCTCAGTTAGGACAACAATTTTTGACTCAATTTGGCGATCGCCTGCTCAAATCACAGCACCTATTAACAATTATCGCCATCAAAAAAGTTGAAGATCGCTTAAAAAATCTGTTGTTGTTAATGAAGCAAGAAATTGGGCAACCCGTAAGCGATGGCGTTCGTTTGCAGGTGCGTTTTACTCATCAGCACCTAGCAGAAGCTATCAATACTACCAGAGTTACAGTGACCAGAACTTTAGGAGATTTTCAACGTCAAGAATTGCTTTACATTGACGGGGAAAAACATATAGTACTCAAAAGTTAGTAAGTCTAAGTTTAATTAGTATGACGACATCAAAAGATTTTGTTGCTCCCTTTAAAAGCTTACAAAAAGGCGGAATACAGCTTTAAAAGTTAAGAGCGATCGATAATTTATCGATCGCCTGTTTGCAGAATGGCTAGATAAACAGCGATCAACAAAATGTAACTATAACAAAAGATAATAATCCTGTATAATTATATATTTGGACATCTTTTGTAACTGTAGTGTCAATGTCAGAGGGGAAATAATATATGTCTCGCTATAGAGGTCCGCGTTTGCGGATCGTCCGCCGTTTAGGAGACTTACCAGGTCTAACTAGAAAAAGCGCACGCAAAGCTTATCCACCAGGACAGCATGGACAAAACCGTCGCAAGCGTTCTGAATATGCTATTCGTTTAGAAGAAAAGCAAAAACTTCGCTTTAACTACGGCATTACCGAAAAACAATTAGTGCGCTATGTTCGCAAAGCCCGTCGAGTTGCTGGTTCTACAGGACAGACTTTACTAGAATTACTAGAAATGCGTTTGGATAACACCATTTTCCGTATGGGAATGGCTGGTACTATTCCTGCTGCACGTCAATTAGTCAACCATGGACATATTCAGGTAAACGATCGCGTTGTTAATATTGCCAGCTATCAGTGTCGTCCTGGAGATGTGGTCAAAATCAGAGATCGCGATCGCTCACGTAAGCTAGTAGAAACTAACATGGAGTATCCAGGTTTGGCTAATTTACCTAGTCATTTGGAATTTAATAAAGATACCTTTACAGGTAAGGTTAATGGCATAATTGAGCGGGAATGGATTGCCCTACAGGTGAACGAACTACTCGTTGTTGAGTACTATTCTCGAATGGCTTAGAATATTGAACATTGAACACATTGAACATTAGGTAACTTCTAATAAATTTGAACAATTAAAAGAAGAATATTTTTACTTGATTGAGTAAAGCGATGGTAAATAATAAATGTTCAATCTTGTTCAGCCTCCAATTTGGGACATGGTACGAGTATAGGTTCCTGCTTCAGTACCAGAGTCCCTATCTTTAAAGTTAATCTCAGGCTTGATTAGCAATAGTTGACTAATTTTAGCCTGTAATTCTTCACTGCTTACACCGTCACGTAAGGCAGTTTTTAGATCTATTTGACCAGTCTCGTTTAATAGGCAAGGGCGTAACCAACCATCGGCTGATAGTCTTACACGGTTACAGCGATCGCAAAAGCATTCAGACATCTGAGAAATAAAGCCCAGTGTACCTTTGGCATTGGGAATTTGAAACACATCGGCAGGACCATTTCCCTTGATGTTTGATTCTACTAAACCCCATTTTTGACGAATTGACTGCCGTATCTCTTCGGAGTCTATCCAGGCTTTTTCGCCAAATAGATAAGAATTACCAATAGGCATAAATTCAATAAAACGAATATGCCATTGGCGATCGATGCTCAAAGCAGCTAAATCTAAAACTTCTTGATCGTTTAAGCCTGGAATTACCACCACATTAAGCTTTAAAGGAGCGAATCCTACTTGATGAGCAGTTAAAATCCCCTCCCAAGTTTGTTGCCAGCGACTTTTGCCACGGTTACCAATTATTCGATCAAATATTTGAGGATCTAAAGAATCTAAACTAATGTTAATTCGCTTCAATCCTGCATCATAAAGTGGCTGTGCCAAATCTGCCAATAAAAAGCCGTTGGTAGTTAAGGCAAGATCTTCGCAGGCAGGCAATTGGGCAATATTTTTGACCAAATCTACTAAGCCAGGACGTAATAAAGGCTCTCCTCCCGTTAAGCGAAACTTAGTAAAACCCAAAGGAATAAATACGTCTTGCACTAAAGTCAGAATTTCTTGATTGGTCAATAATTCTTGGTTAAGGACATAACTAAGCTTTGCCTCTTCTGGCATACAGTATTGGCAACGAAAGTTGCATTTATCAATCAAGCTGATGCGTAGATAGTCTATTTTAGGCATTAATATAGATTGATATAAATTAAAGTTAGATGCTTAAAGCTGTTATTTGTTATTGGTCACATTATAGAATAGTTAAATTAAAAAAAGCTGAGAGTTAATAGCGTTACAGAGCGCGATGCGGTAGGGGTCTTTATGAAAGTAAACGGCGAACTTGTTGCACCATGTTCCATTTTCACGGCGAGGACTTCCTATATACGTAAGTACGCCTTCACTTGAGCGATCGCATTTCTAGGCGATCGCTATTCACTACGCTGAAATAACAGTTAATTTCTTGCTAGCTATTTATTTTTCTGCTTCTATTTCGGAAGTCTGACAAGGCAAATCCCAAGGCTACTAGCGATCGCTAGTAGAAAATTGATTCCACTGAGGTAGGTTACCTATTTACTGGCTCAACTTCCACCAGAGAATCACCAACTGCTGCGGCACGTCCTAAGTCAGTAAAGGTGGCAGAGGTGGCTGCATTAACCGTATTGTTGGCATGGCTAATTTTTCGCCAGTATCCCAATGGTGCAACCACAACTCCTTCACGAGTTATATCACTGAGCAATGCTGGCACTTGAAAAGCTCCTCTATCATTATGTACCTTGACTATTTGCCCTTCAACAATACCGCGTTTAATAGCGTCATCAGGATGGATAATTACTCTTGGTTCGCCTTGAAGTTTGGAGTGTTTGGGCAAATTGGCAAAACAAGAGTTAATAAACTGGTGAGGCTTGGCAGACATTAAGCTGAGGGGATAGCGACTAGCTAATTCGGGATTGCTTGACCAAGATTCCCGTTGTGGAGTGTAAGTTGGCAGAGGATCGACTGGCTCACCTGGTTCGTACTCTTCAAATCCCTGACGGAAAGCTGGCAACACAAAATTACTATCTACTTTCATGGCAGACACAAATTCACACTTACCTGAAGGTGTAGGAAAGTTACCTTCAGCATGAGGAACTGCTTCAATTTTCAGCTTGGCAAAGCCCTTTGACTTTAACTCTTCTAGATCGATACCTTCCATTACGGGAGATGACCAGTCAAGTACCTCCATAACTAGCTGCTCATCACTAAGCTGAAAACACTCATCTTCAAAACCCATGCGCTCTGCCAAACGTCGAAACAGTTCCGTATTGGGGATAGCTTCTGCTATTGGTTGAATAGCTGCATTGTTTAGAGTTACATAAGTATGTCCCCAAGAGAACATCAAGTCCAAATTCTCCACCTGGGTGGTAGCGGGTAGAACAATATCCGCGTAATCTGCTGTATCAGTGAAGAAATGCTCGCTGACTACCGTAAACAAATCGTCGCGACTAAGCCCTTCAATAATCTTGTTTTGTTCGGCAGCTTGAGTTACAGGATTGCAGTTATAGACAAACAGAGCTTTGATTGGCGGATCGAGAGGAACTTCTCCCGTCAAAATACGCCCCAGTTGCCACTGATTGAGAACTCGCGTTCCTGGTTTGATGAAATGAGGACGGTGAACCACGTCCCAACGAATCGGAAAAGGCCACATAGGGGCTTGTAACATTCCCCCTCCTAAGTGTCGCCATGACCCTACCAAAGCTGGTAGACAACTAATAGCACGTATTCCTTGACCGCCTCCAGCCTGTTTTTCTAGAGCAACACCAATACGTACTACAGAAGGTTGAGCTGTGGCAAACTCTTTAGCAAAAGTAACAATATCTTCTACAGCAATGCCTGTAATGCTGGCAACTTTTTCTGGAGGGTAATCTTGTACGCGCTGCTTTAGTTCTGCAAAACCAGTAGTGTACTTCTCGATATAATCGTCATCGGTAAGATTTTCATTAATAATAACGTGCATCATTCCTAATGCTAAAGCACCATCTGTTCCTGGACGGATGGGAAGATGCCAATCGGATTGTTTGGCTGTTCGAGTTCGTACTGGATCGATAGAAACCAGCTTTGCTCCATTTTTACGAGCTTTTTGAATAAAAGGCCACATATGAACGTTGGTACTAAGAGCATTACAGCCCCAAAGAACAATATATTTGGAGTGAGAGAATGTATCTGGGTCAGTTCCATGAGTAGGACCGTAGGTCATTAAGTAGGCAGTGCTGGTACAGGAAATACACATAGTACGCTCGGTTACAGTTGCCCCCAGACGATTGAAGAAGGGATCTCCAACTGTTAATCCATTAAGTAAGCCTTCATGACCGAGGTAACTACAGGGCATAATTGCTTCAGCCCCATGTTTGGCGATTATTTGCTGAAAACGACTTGTTATTTCATCTAAAGCTTTATCCCAACTAATGCGCTCAAACTTACCACTGCCTTTTGCTCCAACTCGGCGCATCGGATACAATACACGCTTTTCGCTGTAAACGCGGTCTAGATAGTCACTTACTTTCCCGCACAAAGTCCCTCGCGTAAATGGATGGTCTGGATTTCCTTCTACTTTGATAGCTTGACCATCTTGAACTGTTACCAGCATTGAGCAAGTATCTGGACAATCATGAGGACAAGCACCGTAAACTACTTTGGATTGGTTACCAACTGTACCGACCATAATATTTACTCCTAAATTTTATTGACCAATTTTTATATGAGGGATATGTAAAATACAAACAAATATCTGTTCTTAAAAAGCAAACTTAGTTTTGTTGGAGTATTGACCAACAGTCATAGATTACTGTGTCCCAACACTTTGAATAAGCTTAGGATACCTAATATCTAAAATGAATCTTTGCAATTATGTTAGGTGCCAATAAATAAAAAAATTGTTAGTTGGAATACCGTTCGATTTAAATATTAAAAAGCAGTGACAAAAAAGTTTTGGCTATTTATTTAGATATTTGTTGGTAGAGACAGTTGAGATAATATAATTACAATCATTACCCTGTTTATCCCCATTCGAGGTTAAAGGGAAAAAAGTAGCTAATTCTCATCAGACGTATGATTAAGAAGTAAGATAAATTTTTAAAAACAAGCAATAAAATAAATTTCAGAATGAGCTTCCAACAAGAGTTTA
This sequence comes from Waterburya sp., assembly GCA_965218645.1. Taxonomy (GTDB): domain Bacteria; phylum Cyanobacteriota; class Cyanobacteriia; order Cyanobacteriales; family Xenococcaceae; genus Waterburya. The sequence goes on from OZ244627.1 coordinate 4,599,663, forward strand.
GCCTTCTATTACGCGCCTGTTACCCTTTGATTTATCTGCCTACCAACGAGGAAGAAAGGGCAGAAAAAGCGATCGCTGCTATTACCGAGAAAGTAGGCAAGCGTAATGTTTTTATTTGGGATTTTGTTAACGGCTATCAAGAAAACCCTAATAATGCAGGATTTGGTAAGCGCAATCCTTTACAGGCATTGGAATTTATTACCAATATGCCAAAAAATGCAGGAGGAGTCTTTATACTGCGTGATTTTCAGCGTTTTTTAGAAGATATTGCTATTTCCCGCGAATTACGTAACCTAGCGCGGATCTTAAAATCCCAGCCAAAAAATATAGTGATTATTGCTCCTCAAGTAAACATACCCGAAGAATTAGCCGAAGTAATTACTATAGTCGATTTCCCCTTACCCACTACCCCAGAAATTAAAACCGAAATTACTCGCTTAATTTCGGCAACGGGACAAACTCTATCTGATAAACTTTTAGCTGAATTTGTCAGGGCAGCTAAAGGACTGTCTACAGAAAGGATTAGAAGAGTTTTGACTAAAGCGATCGCCAGCACGGGTCAGCTAGAACCAGAAGACGTGGAGCTAATCCTCGAAGAAAAACGCCAGTCAATTCGTCAGACACAAATATTAGACTTCTATCCCGCCACCGAACAAATTTCTGATATAGGTGGTCTAGACAATCTTAAAAGCTGGCTGCTGCGTCGAGGAGGTGCATTTAGCGAGCAAGCTAGAGCCTACGGTTTGCCTAATCCCAGAGGACTATTATTGGTGGGGATACAGGGGACAGGAAAATCTTTGACGGCAAAAGCGATCGCTCATCACTGGCATTTACCTTTGTTGCGGTTGGACGTAGGACGTTTGTTTGCAGGTTTAGTAGGAGAATCAGAATCTCGTACTCGCCAAACTATCGAATTAGCCGAAGCTCTCTCTCCCTGTATATTGTGGATCGACGAAATTGACAAAGGTTTTTCAGGGGTTGACGGAAAAGGAGATTCAGGGACTACTAGCCGTGTTTTTGGTACGTTTATTACTTGGTTGGCAGAAAAAAAATCGCCTGTATTTGTAGTGGCTACAGCCAATAATATTCGCTCTCTTCCTCCAGAAATGTTGCGCAAAGGCAGGTTTGATGAGATATTTTTTGTGGGATTACCTAATCAAGAAGAGCGACAGGCTATTTTTAAAGTACATTTAGTTAAATTACGTCCCCATAACCTAGGCAATTATGATATCAAGCGGTTAGCATATGAAACACCAGAATTTTCTGGGGCAGAAATTGAACAGACTATCATCGAAGCAATGCACATTGGCTTTAGCCAAAATCGCGATTTTACTACAGATGATATTCTAGAAGCTGCAAGTCAAATTGTTCCCCTGGCAAAAACAGCTCAAGAACAAATTGAATTTCTGCAAAAATGGGTGGCAGCGGGAAAAGCTCGTCTTGCCTCCAAGAATAATGGTTTAAGCGATCGCATTCAAAGTCAACTTAATTAATAGATGACTAAATCCACCTTTGTTCAACGTTTATCATCCACTGTCCAATTTATCTTGGGCTTTGTTCTTGGCATTAGTTTAATTGCGGGAATATCAGGCACAGTAATATTTGCTTACTATAAGAAAATGTCTACCTTGCCAAAAAAACCAGCTTTTCCTGAAGTCCCAGCAAAACCATCAGCATCCGAAGACACTCAACCATCCACAAGTATTGAACCTTTAGAGTCCAGGTCTAATATGGTTGAAGAATCAGAGAAGTTAGCTCAGGAAGAGACTAAACTCGAATCCAAACCTGAATCTGAGCTACCACCTAATGCCTATCGCGCCGAGGTTACTTGGCCTCAAGGTCTAAGTTTAAGAGCCGAACCCGACGTAAATGCTGAGAGGATTGGTGGAGTAGGTTTTGAGGAAAATATTATCATTCTCGAAGATTCTGCTGATGGCGAGTGGCAAAGAGTTAGAGTTCCTGGGAGTGAGCAGGAAGGTTGGGTAAAAGGGGGAAATACTAAGCGTACTTCTGAGTGAACGTGAGTTCGATGGGTACAAGATTGGAAGTAAGAAGTAGTAATTTAACCAAAAGTCCTAACGTTCACACGCAATGCTATATAAGTAATACTAAATCCGATTGGGAAAAGTATTTTAAAATTTTTAACTTATCAAACAGTTACTTACTATCTACTACCTAACCCAACAGTTAAGCAAATTATTTGAACAGGATTTAGTAGAACATCCGCCAAAACCGAATTTGACGACCTTCTGCCATCTGCCTCCTGCCCTCTGCCTTCTTTTGACGATGAAACAATGGCGACAAAAAGCAAGAGAACTTAAAAAAGAAATCCATGCTCTTTACTATGCTTGCCAAGATGGGAGAATCCCCTGGTACGTAAAATTTTTAGCTATTTGCGCGATCGCCTATGCTCTTAGTCCCATCGATCTAATTCCCGATTTTATCCCAGTCTTAGGACTGCTTGACGATCTGATCTTAATACCATTGGCAATCACTTTGATTCTGAAACTAATTCCAACCGATATTATGGATGATTGTCGTCGCCAAGCAGAAACGGCGATTGCATCACCCAAGAGTAAATTCTATCGTCAGACCGCGACCATAGTTATTATTGGTATTTGGTTTTTAGCAGGTGCTTTATTAGTTTTATGGTTCAAGAATTTGAGTCGCTAAAATGGATCGCCATAAATAAGAAATAAGATTATGCGAATTTTATTAGTAGAAGACGACGATCGCATTGCTAAACCCCTAGTAGAAGGTTTAAAAAACGAACGTCATGTAGTGGAAGTAGCCAAGGATGGTTTGGAGGGTTGGGAATATGCTCAAGGGGCTGAGTTTGACCTGATTTTGCTGGATCTGATGTTGCCAAAACTTGATGGAATTGAGCTTTGTAAGCGTTTGCGAACAGCTAAATCTAAGGCATTAATTTTGATGCTCACTGCTAAAGATACTATCGATGACAAGGTGATTGGGCTAGATGCGGGAGCAGATGACTATTTGGTTAAACCATTTAAACTTAAAGAACTAGCAGCCAGAGTCAGGGCTTTATCCCGCAGAAGTTACGAACTCAAACCACAAATTTTTAGCTACGAAGAATTACAGCTTAATCCTAGTACGGGAGCAGTGACCTATCGATGTAATTCACTCTCATTAACCCCGAAAGAATATTTGATTTTAGAATACTTTTTACGTCATCCCCAGCAAATTTTAACCCGCTCGGCTATTCTCGATCGACTTTGGGAATTTGACAACTCATCGGGAGAAGGAACGATCAAAACTCATATCACTAACCTGCGCCAGAAACTTAAAGCAGCAGGAAGTGAGGATAATTTAATTGAAACAGTTTATGGCATCGGCTATCGTCTAGGTTCGTTATCAACTTAGCAGCTAATTATTGTGTTTCAAAAGATTCGCTATCGTCTGTTTTTATCTAATCTACTTGTTTTGGCTCTAGTTTTTCTGGGGTCTGCTTTTGCGGTGCGTTTGGTATTTGTTCGTAATCTTCGACAGCAGGTAAGCGAACGACTAACGGCAGTTGCTCAAGGAACGGCAGCTAATGCAGAGTTTGACAAAGGATATTTTGAATCGGAAACAAAGTTTTCTCCACAACAGTTAAAGAAAGCTCAACAAGCTTTTCAATGGTTTGATACTCAAGGAAAATTAATTGAACAACAGGGCAGCAACAGCTATGTTACTGCTTTGCCACTTTTAGTCGATGCAACCATTCAGACTCAAACCGAGGGAATTAGGCTTCAGGTTGTTACCTTACCGATTTTTAAAAGTAATAGTAGACAGCTAATGGGCTATCTGCGCGTCAGTCAATCATTAGAAGAAGCGAACGAGACGATCGCCAGACTTGATACGGGGTTAACCGTAGGTGCGATTGTTGCCTTGTTTCTCAGTAGTTTAGGTAGTGGCTGGCTCAACCTTCAGGCAATGCAGCCCATTGAAGAGAGCTTTGAACGTCTGAGGCAATTTACTGCCGATGCTTCTCACGAACTGCGGAGTCCTCTAATGGCAATTAGCACTAACGCTGAAGTAGCTTTAACTTATCCTCAAGGGATGCGAGCCAGCGATGGCGAAAAATTTCAGGCGATCGCCATGGCAAGCGAGCAAATGTCCCAGCTTACAGAAGATTTATTGCTACTAACCCGCAGCGACAAAGTTGCTGATTTTGAGTTCAAAAGAATTGAGCTAACGGCTTTACTGATCGACTTGGTTAACCTGTATAAATCGCAAGCAGCAACTAAACAAATTAAGCTCAAGGCTGAGATCGAGAATAATTTATGGTTAGTCGGGGGGGATGAAGCCAAACTAGCAAGAGCTTTTACTAATTTAATTCAAAATGCGCTTCAATATACTCCTGCTGGCGGAGAAGTTGACGTAAGTAGCGTTCGCCTTGGTCGAGAAATCATGATAACTGTAGAAGATACGGGAGTTGGCATTAAAAAAGAACATCTCGATCTCATCTTTGAACGTCTGTGGCGAGCAGATCGCTCTCGCTCTTATTACCAAGGAGGATCGGGCTTAGGCTTGGCAATTACCCAGGCGATCGTTCGTAACCATAAAGGGACAATTACCGTTACCAGCCAGGTAGATATCGGTAGCTGTTTTACAGTCTGTTTACCCATAATTTCTAATTCGTAATTAGAAGATATAGCTGTTGGCGATCGCCAAATTACTAAAGCAGTAGTTAGAGATTTTCAGATATTTCAATCGAATTTTACTTTTAGCCTTTGTTACCTCAAAAACATAAATAAATAATTCCTGCTTTAATCTTGCAAAGTTTCTGACATTCATTTTTTAAAGTAAGATATCCAAAAAAAATTGAACACTTATGAACTCTTTAACTAAAGTCATTCTAACTACGTCCTTAATTAATGCCGTCGTCTTGGGTGGATTAGCAGCACAAGCATCGACCAAAAATCAAGCCAATCCCACTATTTCTCAACGGGATAATGCTACTCAAATAGCAGAAGCTAGTGACGGGGATGGAGAAATGAATGATGCCCTAGAAGCCCAATTAGAAAAGAAAAACTCACAAGAGAATGGGTCTACTCAAGCCAGTCAAAGCGATCTCACTCAAAAAGTTTCTGAAGATCGAGACGGAAGAGATGAAACTCGTGAAATCCCTAATGAACCTAATGATAATGATGGAGGCGATGAAACTCAAGAAACCAGGTAGAAATTCGGCGTTGCAGATTTAAGGGCGTTGCATAGCTGCGAGATGATTATGAACAAAGAAAATTAATGATTCCCCTAGTCTCCTAGTCCTCCAGTCAGCCTCTACCATTCTATGAAGGTGCAACGCCGATTTAAGTAATGAGGTTCATAATGATGTTGTTCGGAGCTATTAGCTTTTAAGGAGTTTAGTTTTCTGCTCATATCCTCTAGTTTTAAAGCAGATAAGCTACCATAAATTCACAGTGGTTATATATTGATAATCGGGTTAACCTATTGCCTAAAAAAGATATATATCAAGACTCCGCTTTGTTTTATGTCTACTTCTAATCTTGGCACTTTGATTATTGGGATAGTTAGCATTTTGCTGATCGGCATACTCGATTACTTAATTACTATCGATATTTATCTGTCAATTTGTTATCTCGTTCCCGTATTGCTCGTTACCAAGCACGTAGGTGAGCCAGCGGGAATTCTATTATCAATTATCTGTACAATTAGCTGGTATATAGCTGAGGTTACAGCCAGAACAGATTTAAATACTGCGATATTAATCTGGAATACTCTGGTTAGATTAATAGTATTTTTGATAGTGGTTCATTTAATGTCGGCTCTCCAAAAAGCCTATGAACGAGAAAAAAATCTAGCCCGTATTGATAGCCTGACCAAAATATATAATCGTCGTTGCTTTATAGAAATGCTGTATGCCGAAACCAAAAGAAGTATACGTAACGAACGATGTTTAACTCTGATATATTTTGATGTAGATAATTTTAAGTCAGTTAATGATGTGTTTGGACACGCCAAAGGAGATCAGCTGTTATGTTTAATTGCTCACACAGTTACTCAATGTATTCGTGAAACTGATGTCTTTGCTCGTTTGGGAGGTGATGAGTTTGCTTTATTACTACCTGAAACAAACTATGAATCGACTCAGTTAGTCTTAAAACGTATACAACAAGAATTAATGATTAAGGTTAAAGAAAAATCATTCAACGTAAGCTTTAGCATTGGGGCTGTTACTTTTGTAAAATTACCAGGTTCAGTTGATAAAATGCTTGAAAGAGCAGATAGCTTGATGTATCAAGTGAAAAAAAATGGTAAAAATAACATAAAGCATGAACTATATAAAGGGTTGGATATTAATCTAACCTTTTAAAAATAGCTTGTAATTATTAATTCTAAAAATCAAAGAATCTTGCGTCCGATTAAAATTTCTCTAACTTCTAGCATTGCCGAATAAGTAGGAATAATATGTAAAGTGTCTGCTTTATTAGTATATTCTAGAGCAGTAGTTATTGCCTCTTGTAAATTCTCTTGAACTACTAGTTGAAAATTGATTTTATCGAGTTCAATTTCTTCTGAGCTATAGACTAATCTTAATGCCATATCGTAAGTGCGATCGCCGCTGACAACTAGAGTCCCGCCTAGCTTAACCAACTCTTCGGTATCTACATCCCAAATCCAAGAAACGTCAGTACCGTCGGGAATGCGATCGTTTAATACTAAAAGTGTTACCTCAGATTTACCAGTCTTTTTAATATTATTCACTGCCCTGATTGTTTCATTCATGCCGACAGGGTTTTTAGATAACATTATGCGAACCTGTTTGTTATCAATTTCTAGTTCTTCCGCGCGCCCAAAGGCAGCTTTAAAGTTCTTGATCGTACTAAAAATATGGTCAGTTTCAATGCCCATTTCTTGAGCAATCAAAGCTGCTGCCAAAGTGTTATATTTATTATAAACTCCGATTAAAATTTGTGGATATTCTTTACTGTCCAAAGACGTTTTGCTTTTCTCAAAACCACAGCTAGGACAATGATAATCTCCTAGATGAGAAAGATAAACTCCCTGATAGTCTAAAAGATGTCCACAGCTAGGACAATAGATTGAATCAACGGCGTGAGGGATCTCATCAAGATATAATTCTGGTTCGTTAAGTCCAAAATAAAGAACCTTTTGCTTGAGTTTTTGTCCTAGACTAGAAAGGCTGGGATCGTCTGCGTTTAAAACGATAGTTGTATCTGCTGGTAAGGGTGCGTTAGCGGAGCTTAACGAAGTTATCGCTTTAACCCAACGTTGAGCAATTGTATCTACTTCGCCATATCTATCTAGCTGATCGCGAAAGAGATTTAACGCCAGAATATACTTTGGCTGACAATCTTTTAAAATTAGGGGCAAAATATTTTCGTCTACTTCTAAGATGGCGTAATCGGCACTCAGTTTGCCAGTCATATTTGTGCTGTTTAACAAGGCAGTAATCAAGCCATTGAAGAGATTAGCACCGCTAGAATTATGAACTACTTTAAAATTGCGATCGCTTAAAATTTGCTTGAGTAACAAAGAGGTGGTAGTTTTGCCGTTTGTCCCCACCACCAAGATTACCCCATTGCTTACCTGTTCAAATAATAGTGGCAGCAAGCGGGAATGAAGCCGACGAGATATTTCTCCTGGTAGGACAGAAGCTGCACCTAAGCGCAGCGATCGCACTACGCCTGTAACAATTTTTGCGACTCCTACAGCCAAACCCAAACGAACTCGATCCAATAGTTGCATGATCTGTTTTCTTGGCGAACATATATCTTGATAACCTATTTTGCCTAGATTTGGCAGGATTTAGTTAAGAATGTAATGGTTGCTCGATATTTAAGCGTTACCTCACAGCTTCGAGAAACTTTATGAGCAAATAAAATTTGAGAATAATTGTATTTAGATAGCGTATATTAATTAAATACTTTTTCAATTAATTGAGTTTGCTAGTGTTTTTAACTAGTTAATTTAATGTACTAAATAATATTTTAAAATTATGAATATTGAATAAATCAGACAATTAGCACAGGACGAAAATACCTCTCCCGAAATATTAACTCAGTCAGCTAAAAGTAAAGATTACCAAACTCGTAAATATGTTGCCAAAAATCCGAACACGCCTGTAGAAATATTATTTGAATTAGGATGTGAATTTCCTGGAGAATTTTTAAACAACCCAATATTTTTATTATTAATTCTTGAAGATCCTAATTTTATTACTAAAATTCCTTTAAAAACTCTTCGTAGTTTAGCCTATCATTCTCAAGCTACTCTCAATCTTATAACTGAATATGCTGTACAGCAATCATCAGCAGGATTATCTAAATCCGAGCTTGAATTTTTGTTGAAAATAATTTCACAGAATGATATTTCTCAAGAAGCTCTTAAACAACTAACGAAATGTAGAAACGAAGAATTAGCTGAGGCAGCAAGATTGCACGTCAATTATTCTATAAAATTACCTAATTCAGCAAAAATTGCTGAAAATTTATTAGTTAAAACTATCAAGCAAATAGATAATTCCTTATTGCAAGAACAGCTTGAAGCATTAGCTAGAATCAAATTAATTCCCAAACATTTTATAACCCACTGGGATGAAAAACTTAGAACGGCAAGACTTTTATATTATGTCCAAAAAATTTATAGCACTCAAACCGAATCAGAAGAAAAAAAGAAACCAATTGATGATTTAGATTTAATTAAAGATTTAAAAACTACCATCGATATATTTCAAAAACTAGCAAATAAAGGCGATCGTGAATTAAACTTAGCCTTAGCTCAAAGCTATTATACTCCTGTATCTATCTTGATTAATTTAATACGATTAAAAGATACAGAAATTACTAAAGCGATCGCAAATAATCCTATAACGCCAGAAGCTATTTTAAATAAATTGGGAAAACGAAATATTTATTCAGCAGGAGCAGAAGAATTTAATTCTGGTATCGAAGAAATGAAGCATAATATTCGCGAACAAGCAAACTTTAATCTGGATAATTCACAAGTAGAATTATTTGCCAGAATGATGCAAGGAATGAAGCAAAGTATGCAAAGTGGCATGATTCGTTACGATGGTGGTTATGTCAATTCTCGTTCGCCTAAATCTGTCACTGTTGCGCCACAAAGAACCAAACAAAGACAAAATATAGTTCGGGATTTTAATACACCATTGCATATAGTGGAAATTTTAGAATTGTTAGCTACCTTTAAAAGTAACATTTATCCAATATATGTAGCAGCTCTAACTGAAAATCCCAATCTACCAGAACATCTTTGGAAACTAATTTTTCATTATGATTATTCTATTTCTCGTTACAAGTATAGTCGGATATTTTCAGGTCAAAATTTAGAGCAATTTCCAGAACTGTTACCTATATTTTTAACTCAGTATCCTCAAGGTTTACCCTGATTGACTGACAAAACTTTCAGCAGACATTGTAGGAATAGGTTTGAACTTGAAACTCTAATTGGTAGAGTCGTTGCTCATATTGTTTGAGTGATGCGATCGCAGGAGTAGGGTCGTGATGACTAGAAAAGGTGACAGAGTAGATTAACTTCCAGCCATTAAGGAGTGCTGCTTTGACCCAATCCCAGCCTATCCGAAAATAGCTATTACCGCCAAACCAGTGAGTATCAACCCATCGTCGTTCAGTACTTGTCCCAGAATAGAGAAGTATCAAAAGTCAAAAAAATACTTTCTTCTTTCCACCCTGCTAAAGCAGCCTTAATCAGTGGTTTGTAGATTCGATGAACGTTAATGCGAGAATTATTGAGCCGGCGTTGAATACGTCTTTGTCTACTCTGAGCAAATATACCTCGACAGGGTATGTACATTGACCATTTAGTAAGATTTACACTACCTGTATGTATTAAAGCAATTATCTTCCAGATGCAGGTTTTGAGATGGCCTAGATCTGACCAATCTGCTGGTTGACTCATCCATTGATTCAAGGCATGGTAAAGACGGGAGTTTTTTTCCTAGTATTCTGAAATTGTGAGTGGAATCTAATTTCACAATGCTGACTCCCTCATACTTTGGTCAACCCTCTTAATCCTCTGACTACTCTTCCTTTTAGCTGTCTTAACTTCAATTTTTGTCAGTCAACCAGGGAAAGAGAACAGATTATGTAGCAAGACAATATCTAGGAAGCGTTGGCAAAATAGACAACGGGATAGTATCAGTAAGTGCTTATGGAGTTTATCAAAATATAACTTTTCCCTTGATGTTTCAAGTCTTTAAACCCAAAGGAACATTGAAAAAGTTAGATAGCTACAAAACTAAAATTGAGCTAGCATCATCTATTGTTACAGAACTAGTGGAATTTGGATTTAATATTAATTTAGTATTAGCTGATAGTTTGTATGGAGAAGCTGGTTCATTTATCAGAACATTAGACCAACACAATCTAGCTTGGGTTTTAGCAATTAGAAGTAATCATGGTGTCTGGCTGTCCGCCCAACAGAAGGTTAGAGCTAACAAGTGGTGTAAATTCAAGAGAACTTTTAGCAACCAAAAATCAGAAATTAGATATATCAGAGAAATAATTTATGGCAAGCGAAATAAAAGAACTTATTGGGAAATAACTACCGCTCCTGAAACTATGCAAAATTCTACTTCTTTTGTGATGAGGAATATTCTAGTCAAGCCGAAGCAGAATGAAGAGTACTTTAGGCAATCTATATCGATTAAGAACGTGGGTAGAATACGGATTTAGACAATCTAAACAAGAACTAGGATGGACTAATTATAGATTCACAGACTTTCAAGAAATTAACAAGTGGTGGGAAATTATTTTTTCGGCTTATTGGATGGTTAATTCTTCCTCCAAAGTTTTGTGTAACTTGAATCAGGTAGAGTCGAGGGAGATTATTATATCTCGCCTCTCTCTTTTAGATCTGTACGTGAAGCTTTCGCTTCATACAGCTCCCGAAACTTTTAGCTTCTGCTTTTGCTCATGTGAATATAATCATGACAAGATTCGTGTACTGCTACAAGATTGTCATGACTCCAGTTGTTATGATTTCCATCGACATGGTGTAGATGTACTTTTTCATTTCCTGTGAGTTTTAATTTACAGGTTGCACATGAATGGTGTTGCCTTTTAAGGGCTTTAAAGGTTTCTCCGCTATAGAGCTTGCTGTTACGCTTGCTCCAGTATATAAGGTCGTTGTCGTAGGGTGATTTTTCCCCTTTGACATTGACGAATCTATTTTCGGAGTAGTGGACTGATGGAAACGCTTGTTTTAGTAATTTCTTACTGGTATAGCGATTTTGTTTTGTCTCCTTATTAAATACCTTGAACGCTCTTTTGCGAATGAAATTGAGGTTATTTCTAGCCCCATCCATTTTGCAGTAGCGGTGGTACTTTTTCCATCCTCTAACAACGGGGGCTAATTTGTCAGCTTTTGTCGTTGCTCCATAATTCGAGCAGTTGATGATGGTTTTTACTTTCTTACGGAAGGTTTTAAAATTATCCACTGAGGGACGACTTCTAAACTTTCCGTTTTTCTGGACTCGGAAGTTCCAACCCAGGAAATCAAACCCATCTGTCATTGCTGTTAGCTTGGTCTTATGTTCGCTGATTTCCATCCCTCGTGCAGCTAAAAATTTTTTAACTTTCTCAAGTATTTTGTTCGCGTTATCTTTGGGTTTGAGGATAAATACCATATCATCGGCGTACCGAACAGAGGTATGAATATTTTCTATCCCATTGAGGGCGATGTTAGCTAAAAGTGGGCTTGCCACGCCACCTTGTGGTGTTCCTTGTTCTGGAAATCCTACATTTGTTCCTGCTTTGAGACATCTGAAGATACCAAGCTTCAGCCCTGATGGGGCGATTAGGTTTTCCATTATTGAGGAGTGACTTATTCTGTCGAAGCATTTCTTGATATCCAGTTCGATGACTCGTTTCTGTATACCATTGCTTTGAGAATTCAAGTTATGGAACAGAACTTTCTGAGCATCGTGCGTCGAGCGTCCTGTTCTAAACCCATAACTTCTGGCATGAAATGTTGCTTCGTGGGATGCTTCTAGGGCGTACTTTGCGAGGCATTGCCAAGCTCTGTCACTAATTGTCGGGACTTTTAGAATGCGTTTTGTTCCATCCTTTTTGGGAATGGGAATTTCGCGCAACCCTTTGTGTTTCCATCCATTAGCTTCTAACCTCAGTTTTTCTTCGAGTTCAAACCTTTCCTTAAATGTAAGGGCTAGTTTTCCGTCGATTCCCGCCGTTTTTTTGCCGTTATTTAGCTCAGTTACTTGACGTATTGCCAAGAATCTTGCTGCTTGAGAACGTAGAATCAGTTTTTGCAGTGACCTTGCTTTTGCTTTATCTCCTGCTCGAACCGCTTTATACACTCGTTTTTGTAGGCGGAGAAGATTCACCTGAAATTTCTTCCAGGGTAAAAATTCCCAAGATTCACTACTAATCTGATTAGTGTGTCCAATTATGCTTTCCTCCAATTTGTGTGTTCTAAGTTCCTCAGACCAGTTACGGTCTGTCCTACCCGAATCAAAGGAATTAATCCTCTCGTCTGGTCTACCGTAAATACAACCTATTTACAGACCTCCGATCTGTTGATTGATTGTTCTTTTAGGCGTAGCCATTTCAACCACCTGAATCCCATACTCTTTGCCAATGTCGAATCCATAACTTGGCGGGATACGTAGCTCAGGTAAGATAGGATTAAGATTTACATCTTTGGTTGTCACATCCTTCTAATACCAATTCTCTATGAAGTTGCACTAAATAAAGCGGATGTAATATAGTCCCATCCGCAAATAGAGGCAATCGTGTCTTCAGAAATGGAATCGAGAACCTGCTTTAGTTTTGTTCTTAATTGGCTTAAGCTATCACAATATTCCCAAGCTAATTTACTTTTAATGTGTTCCCATAAGCGTTCAATAGGATTAAGTTCAGGACTATATGGGGGTTGAAAAATGGGAATGATGTTATCTGCCCATTTTAAGTCTTGAGATTTATGAAAACTACCATTATCCATTTGAATTAAATTTAAGCTATCAGGGTATCCTTGGGAAAATAAATCCAAGAAATTCTGAAAACAAAGACTATCGAGATGGGAAAATTCCCAAAAGAAACTTTCTCCACTCATAGGTTCGACTAATCCATATAGATAAAAGTTGTCTCTTGCCCAACCCATGATTCCTTGAGGTTTAATCCCTTGTAAAGTAATAATTTTCCCCGTTAATGTCTTTAGCCCCAGACGGCTTTCATCTTGACACCAGTAACGAACTGGTTGACCCGTCCCCAAATAGTCGATTAGTACTTTAATTATGGTTTTTAGTTTTCTTGCTCCGTCCCTATGTCTGAGGAAACCTCAGACGGGGCGGTGCGCTTTTTTAAAGGCATTTTGAACTTGAGGTTTGGCTTTGGGACTTTGTGGACGTGGTATTTTCAGTTTGGCTTTCAGTTTGTAGCGAACAATTTTGTGTACGTTTTTATAAGCAAGATCTACACCAAACCTTTGATTCAGCCAGTTTTGAATTTCTCCATAGCTTTTAAATCCTTGAGGTTGATTCAAACGTTCTTTTAACTGATTCATTTCTTGTGCGGAAATTTTGCTTTTTTTACCTGGAGGAGTTTTTACATCAAGTAAATCTGGAAGACCTCCTTGACGGTATCTCTTCAGCCATCGATATATTGAGGAAGGAAGCTCGGTGAGGTTTCCTCACCTTGAGCAAGTCTTCCTTGTTGATTCATCTCTGCCCAATTTTTGAGATAGTTCTTTTCTCGTGGCGATCGCATCTTGTTTGAGCCAATACAGCATCTGCAATCTTTCTTTGCTGCTAGCAGTAACCGCATGATGCAATCGATGTTTCAATTCTTCAGGACTTTCGTTAACTTCTACCTCAAACTTATTCCCCATTTTTCCGTACCGTATCATTATTATTAATTTAGTGCATCTTCATGGAGAATTGGTATTACTCTAGGTTGCTTTTTTAGGCTCTGTTTCACCGTGAGAACTCCCCGTTAGCGTCAGTGTGCGCTGTGAATACGCTCTGGTTACGCCCTATTCCCAGCTTCGACCTCCCGAATTCCGAGTCGGGTCATCGTGGGTAGATTGAGAGTCACTTGTGAGTTTCAAGGGAGGGGTTTTCACCCTCATCAACTAATCAGTTATCATCTAATTTGTTAGTTAGAAGCCATGATTTATGTAGGTTTTTGCCTACTTTCGTCATGAACGAACCGCACGGTTTCTGAGTCTACTCAAGCGTAGAGCTTTCACCTACATCTAGATGTCAGTTTAAGGTACATACGGTTTTTTCTCCGTCATCTCTTGGAAGTCCATACCTCTCTAGTTTCTAAAATCTCCTGACATCAAACCGCACCTACTTGCTTATTGAAAACTGTATTTTCAATAGTCTTTCAAATAGTAAAAGTTAGTCTATAAATAAATAATACTACTTACTAAAAGTAACTGGTATTACTAGTGTAGTCTCCTAAACGCTTTGGAAAATCAGCCAGTAATCTAGTTCTAGAATGAATAAGTATTAGACCTTATCGGAATTAAGTATGTAAAATGAGTAGCAAGAAGTTGAGTAAGAGAGGTAGAGAGTGAAAGTCAACTATGCAGAGCTACAGAATAGACCTCGAACTCTACAGAGCTTAACAGGATTAAAAATCGAAGAATTTGAAGCTTTATTAGCTAGCTTTGAACCTGCATGGTCAAAGTTCATAGAAGAAAATTTTAAGCGAGGAAACAGACACAGAGCATTCGGAGGTGGCAGGAAAGCGAGGCTTGAGAAACTGGAAGATAAGTTGCTATTTATTTTGATTTACTTTCGACTTTATCCAACCCAAGAAGTACAAGGATTTTTATTTGGAATGAGCCAAGCCCAGGCAAATGAATGGGTACACAGACTAACAAAAGTACTCAATCAAGCTTTGAAAAGGGAGAAACAATTACCAGAACGTGAACCTGCAAAGCTAGAAGATTTACTGAACACCTGCCCCAGTTTAGAATTTATGATTGATGGGACGGAGCGAGCGATCAATCGACCACAAGATAAGGAAGAGCGTAAAACTTTCTATAGTGGAAAGAAGAAAGCTCACATGGTTAAAAATAATGTGGTGAGTGAGCGAGGAGGAAAAGTGTTGTTCTTAAGTGACACTTATGAAGGCAAAAAACATGACAAGAAAATTGCCGACGAAGAAGACTATCATTTTCCCAAAGGGAGTATTCTGTGGCAAGATACAGGATTTCAAGGATTTGCACCATCGGGAGTTAGGATTAAACAACCGAAGAAGAAGCTTCCTAAAGCAGAATTAACTGATCATGAAAAAGAGAAAAATCGAGAAATTGCGAAGATAAGAGTTGAGATAGAACACCAGATCTGCGGAATCAAACGATGTCAGATCGTGGTTCAGAAATTTCGTAATTGGGTCGATCACTATATTGATGATGTGATGGAAACAGCTTGTGGACTGCATAATCTTCGTCTTAGTCATCGTCAGAAAAGAGATATTAGATACATAAAATTCTCCTAATTTTAAGAAGAGAAGAGAAGAAACTAGTTCTTCGAGCTTTTCGACTTATTTCCGATAAAGTCTATTATTTTGACTTCTGTGCGATCAAGTTGGGGATAGTTATTAACCAAGCTAGTTTGAATAAACTCACTCAAAGTCCCCGCTAATTCTACTCCCGTCGCCCCACCACCAACTATGGTAATAAGTAAGTATTTGCTGTCGTCTTTCGTAGTCAGTACAGGTAACAGCACATTCCAAGTTACTTAAAAGGCGATCGCGCAAAGCGACTGCATCATTAAGAGTTCGTAAGGGATAAGTGTATTTAGGTGCGCCATCTACACCGAGAAACTTGGTTTGACTCCCCGTAGCTATTACCAAATAATCATAAATAATATTTTCGCGATCGCTTGTGACAAATTTGCGCTCAAAATCTATTGCTAAAACTTCTGCTTGAAAAAAACGTGTGTTAGCAACAGACTGCAAGTATTTATGTAAGGGATAGGCGACAGTTTTTGGCGGAATAAAAGCAGTTGCTACTTGATAAAGTAAAGGCACAAAGGTGTGGTAATTATTGCGATCTATTAATAATATCTCTGCATCAATTCTGGCTAAGTTTTTTACTGTTCTCAATCCTGCAAAACCAGCCCCGATAATTACTATCTTTGGTTTTTGATGTGGCATAGTTATTAGTTCGCGTCTTTTTGGCTAAGAGATAGAATTCTATTTGACAAATAAAAAAAGGCGGGAGAAAAATTCCGCCTTTTTTATCCATTCTCAACCAAACTAAATTACTTATTAGGCTGAGGAGTCATCCTCAAGTAAGGTTTGATTTCCTCAACACCTTTAGGAAATTTCTTCTTAGCATCTTCAGTAGAAATTGCTGGAGAAACTACCACATCTTCACCATCTTTCCAGTTAACAGGAGTTGCAACTTGATAATTATCTGTTAGCTGTAATGAATCAATTACTCTCAGGATTTCGGGGAAATTACGACCTGTACTTGGAGGATAAGTCAGAGTTAGACGTAATTTTTTATTGGGGTCAATAATGAATACCGAACGGACGGTAACTTTAGCGTCCGCATTGGGATGGATCATGTCATAAAGGTCAGAAACCTTTTTGTCAGCATCTGCCAAAATAGGATAGTCAAGTTTTGTCCCTTGAGTTTCGTCGATATCGCCTACCCAGCCTTTATGAGACTCCGCGTCATCAATACTTAAAGCAATGGTTTTGACGTTACGCTGATCAAATTCTGATCTGAGTTTGGCTACTTCGCCTAACTCAGTTGTGCAGACGGGGGTATAGTCGGCGGGGTGTGAGAAAAGAACTACCCAACTATCTCCAGCCCAATCATAAAAGGAAATTTCTCCCATGCTAGAAGCTTGAGTAAAATCAGGCACTGTATCGCCCAATCTAAGATGTGCCATTAATATAAACCTCGATTCATTTTAGAAAAGCAATTCTTTATCTTCCCACGAAATGATTAATATATATCTCACTCTTAATTCTTCTTGATAACAAATCTTATCTCTTAATCCTAAAATTGGTTTTTAAGGCAATTTGGAAGCTTGCTTAACTTTTTCCCAATCTTCTGGTTGGATTCTTTGATAAAAGCCATCCGCATAGACTACTCCCACAGTTCCATCTGCTGCTGAGTTTGCTTCATAAAAAGCTACAGTCTCCATCGCATTGTCTAAATCGTTTAAGTTTTTAGTTGATAAAGAAGCATTAACCTGATAAAATTCTAAAGTTCCTGGATGGTAGAAAACAGATTCATCATAGACAAAATCTTGCAAGGCAACCTTAACTGTTTCAATACTACTCATATCTGGCAATTTACCTCCATTTTCGTCAGCATAACTCCGCAAAGCATTGCCTAAATCTTGAAGATTGGATTCAACCTGCAGGTTAACCGCCTCTGATTTTGCTTGTTCACAAGCTGCTTTTGACTCTTGTTCGGCTTGTTCTAGCATTGCTAAATTTGTCTCTAGATCAAAAGGAAGAACATTATTTAAACTACCGATTGTCTTCAAATTCAATAAAGATAGGGCAATAGTAGTTTCAGGAGTGATTTTTTTAGGAGATACAATTGAATCACAATTAGTACCTGTTAAACCAGCCACAGAACCCATGACATTTTCTAAGAGAGAGTTAATAGTCAAGGATTTACCTGAAGATGCTAGGCGATAAGCAATTACATAAGTTTCATCGTTAACTTTAACTGTTTTACCTTGAGTGTAGTAAATATTGTTATAGATATCAGCACCAAAAATACTAGTCCAAGACTTCATCAAGTCTGCCATTTCATACTGACCACTAATTGCTATTTGTCGCCAAGAACCATTCAAATCTTTTAATTGTTTAGTCAAAGGTGTCTGTTTACCTGAAATTAGCTCTTGAAAATTATTAGCAAGGCATTTTTGACTATAAGTAAGAATAGAAGTCATTACAGCTAAGATTAGCAGTCTTTTTCGCATAATTAATCGTTCTAATACTATCTAAATATAAACTTTCATTCAAAGATAGCTTAGAGAAATGGCTTCGCCCACTGTGCTTTTACTCAGTAGACTTCTTGCACGAATCAATGCGGGCGTTCAACCGCAAGTAAGGCGCACTTGCGCAACTGACCCACGGATTACGCCCTTAAAAAACACTGGTTGAGAATAAAGTCACAAAGACCAACTTCCGCGTGTAGTCAGAAGTCAGAACTTGTACCATATATTTTGATCGCTAAAAATTTCTATAAAATATTTATGCCAGAAGTCTAATCAACTAAACTCAATCAAACCTTTGTTTTTTCTAACATCAACTTAGAACGTCTAATGTCTTCGGGAATAGATACGGGATAATCGCCTGTAAAACAAGCTGAACAGAAATTTTCAGTGTTTTCTTTAGTTGCTTCAAGCATTCCTGACCAGGTTAAATAAGCTAGGGTATCTACACCGATACGTTCTTCAATTTCTTTGACAGATTTGGTTGCAGCAATAAGCTGATTTTGGTTATCTGTATCAATGCCATAAAAGCAAGGGTGAGTCACGGGAGGAGAAGAGATTCTCATGTGGACTTCAGTTGCTCCCGCGTCTCTAAGAGTTTTGACAATTTTCTTGCTGGTTGTACCTCGGACGATAGAATCATCCACAATAATAATTCTTTTACCCTGTAAAGCATCTTTGAGAGTATTTAGCTTCATACGGATGCCAGCCTCGCGCATACTTTGGGTGGGCTGGATAAAGGTACGCCCCACATAGCGATTCTTAATCAATCCCTCACCATAAGTAAGCCCAGATTCGCGGGAAAAACCGATCGCAGCAGGAATTCCCGAATCAGGTACACCAATTACCAAATCGGCATCTACAAAGGATTCTTTTGCTAGCTGTCTGCCCAAACGGATACGATAGCTATACAGCGTTTCATCGTGCATTACGCTATCAGGACGAGCAAAATAAATCATTTCAAAGATACAAAGCTTTTTCTTTACCTCTTCTGCCCAATCAACTGATTTTAAACCAGATTCTGTAATCCAAACTAGTTCTCCAGGATTTACGTCTCGCACGTATTCTGCACCGATAATATCTAAACCACAGGTTTCAGAGGAGAGTACATAACGTTTACTTGCGCCTTCTTCTCCTAATAAAACACCAATTACCAACGGACGAATGCCATTGCGATCGCGCGCGCCCATTAAGCCAGCAGGAGTAGCAATAGTTAAGCTATATGCGCCTGTACATAGTTTAAAGGCACTAATAGCAGCCTGTAACCAATCTTTGCCGTTGTTAACCTCATCAGCCAAGGTTAAGGCAATCATTTCTGAGTCGGTAGAGGTAACAAAGTTGGCATCTCTTTCGCTCAGGTGCTTTCTAAGCTCTACAGCATTAACCAAATTACCATTATGAGCCAAAGCTAATCTACCTAGTCTCGTATCTAAGACAACTGGTTGAGCATTCTCTTTTAAGCTAGAGCCTGTAGTTGAGTAGCGAGTATGACCAACAGCAATCTCTCCAGGTAGCTGCTCTAAAATCTCTTCATTAAATACTTGAGATACCAAACCCATGTCTTTATGACAATAAATATCTCCTTTATTCAAGGTGGCGATTCCTGCTGACTCTTGCCCTCGATGTTGTAGAGCATACAAACCAAAATAGGTAAGTTTAGCTACTTCTAACGCTTTATTTGGGGCATATACCCCAAAAACACCACAGGCTTCTTCTGGTTTATCTTCACGCTGACTACTTATTAGAGAATCTTCTGTCCAATCGAAAGACTGTTGTGGCATCATGCTCTTGAGTTGCTCCTATTTGGCGGTAATAAGTATTTGAAATGGTTGTTGATGCTTGTCACATCTTTTAGCCTGACCGCTTTGAGAAATAATTGTATTAGGGTGTAAGTTCTAAATTTTAGAACAATTGACTCTTCTATGTTAAAAAACCTTAACCAGAAATAGAACTGTCTGAATTCCCAGAAGGTTATGTTTGTGAGATAATTTGTTAAAAGATTTAAAATTAAAATCCTTCAAGCTAGAATTAAGAAACCAACCTGTTTTCTATTGCCTGTTTCCAAGTAGTAGATAGTATATTTATCTTAACATTAATTAACGTAAGATTATCATTAGTTAAAATGTTCAAATCCGAATTAGATTGATTCACCACGCCTATTTTTGTCCAGAGATCGCTCAAATGATCTATCAAATATGCCTCCCAAGCCTCAATCACTTCAGATCTAACCGATACCACAATTTGGCTAGCAACTTCGCCGAATAGCACCTCATCCAAACGTTGGGAATCAGACACAGACACAGTCACAGTCACACCTAAGTTCTTGCCAATACAGGCTTCTGCCAAGGCAACCGCTAATCCACCTTCTGCCAAATCGTGAGCCGAGCAAATCCATCCTTGGCGTATCCCATGACGACAAGCTGCTTGAACACTGCGCTCTAGTTCAAAATTAACTACAGGGGGTTTTCCTGCTACTGTGCTGTACATTGTAGCCAGATATTCTGATGCTCCTAAAGTTGGCAGAGAATTGCCAAGTAAGTAAATAATATCGCCTTCATGTTGCCAAGCTTGCCCACAAATTTTAGTAATATTAGGTATCAAACCCACCATACCGATTACGGGAGTAGGATATATTGGCTGAGGATTTCCCCGAGAATCAAGAGTCTCATTATACAGAGAAACGTTTCCCCCAGTGACGGGGGTAGACATTTCTCGACAGGCATCCGCTACACCATGACAGGCGTTAGCTAGCTGCCAATAACCTACGGGTTTTTCTGGACTGCCAAAGTTAAGATTATCTGTAACTGCTATAGGTTCGGCACCGACACAGCTCAAATTGCGGGCAGCTTCAGCGACGGCAGCTTTTGCTCCTTCATAGGGGTCTAAATACACATAGCGGGGATTGCAATCAGTAGTTGCAGCTACTCCAATAGTACAGTCTTCTGGTTTAGCATCCAGAGGACGGATTCTAATTATTGCTGCGTCTGCACCACCAGGTAAAAGAATGGTGTTGTTTTGTACCTGATGATCGTATTGACGATATACCCATTGCTTGGAGGCGATAGTAGGTGTATCTAATAGCTGCAATAAAATTTCGTTCCAGGTTTTATATGTTCCCTGTACGTCTATACCCTGATAGTCGCACCCAGGTAAGCTTTCAGCAGTCCACTTAGCGGCTTCTTTGGCATAGACTGGAGGTTCAGTTAATAATTCTCGTTTATAGATAGGGGTGTCATCAGCTAAAGCAGTAGCGGTAACTTCTGCTGCTATACTCCCTTGATATAAAATTCTAACCACTGGCTCTTCTATTACCAAACCTGCAACTACCGCCTGAAGTTTCCAACGATGAAAAATATCAATTAACTCTTGTTCTCGTCCTTTTTCGGCGACAAATAGCATCCTTTCCTGAGATTCTGAGAGTAAATACTCATAGGCAGTCATGCCTGTTTCTCTAGCAGGGATTTTATCCAAATCCAATTCAATGCCCACACCGCCTTTATCTGCCATCTCCGAAGTCGAACAGGTCAATCCTGCTGCCCCCATATCCTGTGCTGCCACTACCGCACCCGTTTTAAAAGCTTCTAAACAAGCTTCGACTAGAGACTTTTCTAAAAAAGGATCGCCTACCTGTACCGCAGGGCGGTCATCCAAAGAATTGTCAGTTAATTCTGAACTGGCAAAACTCGCTCCTCCCATGCCATCTCGTCCAGTAGTTGAACCAACATATAAAACAGGATTTCCAATGCCTGATGCCCCAGATTTGACAATCTCCTCGGTTTCCATCAGCCCTAATGCCATGGCGTTAACTAACGGATTACCTGTATAAGCCGAATCAAAATAGATTTCCCCCCCTACCGTCGGTACTCCAATACAGTTGCCATAGTGAGATATACCTTCGACTACGCCTTGAAATATACGTCTGGTGCGAGCATTTTCTAAGTTGCCAAAGCGTAGAGAATTGAGAATAGCAATGGGACGCGCCCCCATAGTAAAGATGTCTCGTAAAATTCCGCCTACTCCTGTGGCTGCGCCCTGAAAAGGTTCTACAGCAGAGGGATGATTATGAGATTCAATTTTAAAAGCTAGCTGTAAACCATTACCGAGATCTACTACTCCTGCATTTTCTCCTGGACCGACTAAAACTCTTTTGCCTGTTGTGGGAAACTGGCTTAACAACGGTCGGGAATTTTTATAACAGCAGTGTTCTGACCACATGACCCCAAACATTCCTAATTCTGCTTTGTTGGGATGACGACCTAAGCGATTGACAATTTCTTGGTATTCTTCTGCTTTGATTCCCTCAGCAGCGATTTCGCCCGTACTAAAAGGAGCAGATTCAATCTCAGACATAAGTATCTTTAGACTAATGGCACAGGGTTAATTGTATCTAGATCTCGGTACGGCGATCTATGTTTTTTAAAAGTTTGGTAGTCGAGATTTCATTTTTACAACTCAACTGAGGTATTTTTGCGATCGCTTTACCTTCTAATATTGCTTTATCTTTTAATTAAGTAGGCGATCACGTTATTTAATCATAATGTAAAACTACGAACAATCATAATAACAAAATGCTGATTAAATTCAATAGTTTCAATGATTGAAAGAGATAAACTGATTAGTTAAAGGTATCTTGGCAACTTCAACATTAGCGATCGCCCTAACAATCTTTTTAAAGCTCATTTTTTTGAATGGATCTGCTTCTTGGTAAACTGCAAAAATGCCAGGATGACTTGCATTATTTTGGTGAAGAGCTTCAAAATCTCGACAATTAAGAGTCAATAAGACGCGGTTTTCCTGAGAAGCGCAGTGAAAAACTCTCAGATCTGGCTGACTTATTAAACCAGCTTCGTTAACTGTAACTACATTGTGTCCTGCATCTCGAAGTAATCTTACTAATACCTTATCTTGAGAGTCTTCATCCACAAGTAATCTTAGGCTCAAGAATAATTCCTCTTTTTTCTAAGTAAAGACGTTCTGCTTTAGCTTCTAATTCCAGCAGTTCTCGATTAGCTTTACAATATTCAATCGTTTCCTTTACAGCAGCCAAAGACAAATTTTTACTATCTGCCACTTCTTCTGGACTCATCTCATTGACAACCATATCTGACCACACAGTAAAAGCAGTTAGTTTTCTGCCTTTAATATATCCCTATTCTGTCACTTTCCGAGAATTAAACTACAATAGAATAAGTTGACGAGTAGTGGAGAGAGAGACAGGGTAGTGGATGTAGAATTACAAATTCTCAACAGGCGAGTGGAATAAGCTCCCTAGACGGGAGCATTTCCTCGCCTCAAACATTTAAAAAGAGATGCTCGACCAACTGTCGCCCTCATCGATAAATATTGCTCCGCTTATAATGACTTATTTTCTGATGTGAGGAATTACGAATGTTTCAAATATTTACGTGACTGGAATCATTTCACCAATTAAAAGAAAATCATTACCAGAAATAGGAAAAATAGTCGGAATTTCGTCACCCCAGTCATTACATCATTTCTTAGCCAATTCACCCTGGAGAGTAGAAGAACTGAAAGAAAGAAGATTGGCTTTAACACTTAAAGCTTTAAATGAGCAAAAAATTGTAGTAGTCATTGATGAAACAGGAGACAGAAAGAAAGGAAAGAAAACTGATTATGTCGCTCGTCAGTATCTAGGAAGCATTGGAAAAATAGACAATGGAATAGTAAGGGGGATGGCAACGATTCGTGAATTAAGGGGTCATATCGACCTCAAAACCTTGCTCTGATTGAGTTTTGCGAACTAGGAATCAGAGAAAATTCAAAATCAAGTGCTGGAGGTTTTCGATTCAAATCCAGACTGTAGCTCCCAAAACGGTTGATATGCTTAGTCAAATAAGGACTTAATGCACCAAGAATTTCTTGTTCAATTGTATTTCCAGCTTGAATATACTCCTGTAAGATTCGACTAATCTCAAAGACATTGTAGAAAATCAGACAATTAGAGACTAAATGAGTATTTAATGATTTTACGTTGTTCTTCTCGACAATTGAGCTGAATCATTCCTGCATTGCCAAAACCAACCCATTTTGTAAAACCATTGAATGCCTCACTCTTATTCAAAGCTCCCTGAATAGTTTGTCGTAAATCTTGACTGCCAAGATATTCCATCAAAAAGCCTGTTCTAATAGCCCTGCCCAATTCGCTGAATGCTTGATATAGTCGGTTCTTACGGCTGTACGTTCCTAATTTTCGTAAGATAGTTGAAGCAGTAAACTTACCAGCCTTGATCGACAAAATTACCCTCATCATATCGGGCAGATGGGTTTCAATCAGCTTCCAATCAATGACATCAGTAAACAACTCGTCAATGTGGTCGTAACGAACCTGTTTATCGGGACGGCATCAGGTTAAATCCTGCCAATTACGAATTCTCGGCATTAATTTAATACCCAACAAATAAGCCAAGGCAAAGACAGGAGTGCTTTGTCCCTGAGTATCTGCATGAATTGTGTCGGGTTGAATATCCGAAGTATTTTTAAGCAGCCCATCCAAGATATAAACGGCTTCCCAGACTCCACAGGGAATAAAATGAGAAAACAAAGCAATGTAGGTATCGCGCTCCGTGATAGTAACCAATACCTCCATAGCCACCATAACGGATGTGATACTCAGCTAGAAGATTCTGCTCGTAAATATCCCACTTAGTCCCATCGGCGGAGACTCTTTTCCCCTAACCCCAAAACTTGGGCAGGGAAAACTTATTATAGGCATTAATTATTCTGTAAATCGCCTTTTCCCAAGACGGCAACCCAATATGACGCTGATTGACATAGGCTATCTGTTTGCGATCGAAGTTAGTCAAAGAATTAGCTGTTTGAGAAGATCCTAGATTGCATCCATAACAAAAAGTAGCAGCTAAATAGCGATTGACTGAATCCTCTATTTTGGAGTCGTGTCCTGATAACAGACGGAAATATTGAGTCCAGTTAAGCCATAATTCAGTTATTCTTCTCGATACTTGTTTAGAGCTTCTTTGGCTTTGACGTGGATTTTCTGCATCTGTCTGATAAACATCGTTGCTAAGTCATCTAAAGTACGTGCCGATTGAGTAGCTATCAAGGCAGCAGCTAGGGTGTATCGTTTATGGGGTTCTAGCTCTTTCATTCTGGCTGCATTTAAACTCATCGCTTCTGTGGCAAAATGTTTGAGTTTAACGTTGGGAATATGGGATAAAGCATTTTGATAGGTATTAAGTTGAGATAGCCATTTCAACCGCCAGACTAATGCTTTGAGATTCTTCAGAAGAGGATGATTTGATGAAGATAACTTTGCCGAAAATGAACCTTGAGCAGTTGTTTGTAGCATAGGTCAAAACCTCATGCTCTCGTACCTACTTTCAGTATACATTGCCGAAATAAAGATATTTAAGGCAGTGTTTTACCCAATACTAGCAAATCATCTTAGATCTATTTCTGAGTTTTTTTGGTCTGTTCAAAAATTAAATCTTCTTCAAATTCGTCTTTGAGTTTTCCGTTACTCAAGCGTTTGAGTTTTCTGATACTGAGTTCAACTTGTTTTGTGGTTTCTAACTGTTCGATTAGGAGATCGAGATATTTAACCACAGCTTGTCTGGCTTGACCTTTCTTTTTCCAGACTTGTGCGTCTTCTAAGACATTAGTAATACCAATAAATTCTTCGTCATCTCCTCCCAAAGATAAATCGGCAGCGTAAGCTTTAGCTTCAGGTATTAAAAGCAGTACATAACCTAACTGTCCCTGGCGAAGACTACCAAATCCTTTCCCCATGTTGTTGTTTCAACTCACCTCTTGCCTTAGTTTATAGGAAAGCTTTTATGAGAAAACTGATTTTGTTTTTTTGTAATATTCGGGCGGTTTATCCAAAAGGTTTAAGCCCTTGTCTATAAAGGGTTTGAGGTCGATATGACCCTTTAATTCACGAATCGTTGCCATCCCCCAGTAAGTGTTCTACTCGATTCAACGACAGCATAGTCGTCTTGTTCAATTGCATAAAAGGTAATTTTATTGTCTTTCCAAACCCATAGTTCAGGAATACCAATATTTTTATAGCTTGACTTTAGGGTTTCAAGATCACCACTACTAATCGCGCATTCCTTTGGCGAGGTTTCCTCGCCAGGGTCGCTCCTAAAGCTTACCTCCACTACTAAGTCTGGTAAATCTTTATCGAAATTGAAAGCATAAGCAAGATCTGGTTCTCTTCCTGCCTGTCCCCATAAGTTTAATCTTGTCTGTCCAAAAGGAAAATCATCAAGATTATATTTTTCACCTGCGGGGGAGACACGAACAATTAGAAAGCTCGCTGAATTAGGGTTTTCGCCCTCATAGCTTGGCGATAATAGTCATTTTTATCAGTCGAAAAACCGCTTAATTCTTGCACTGTATCTTGGCAAAAGGTATTTGATTCAATCCAGTTTTGACCGTGTAAACCAAGAGAAAAGCTACTATGTCTTCGATCAAATCTATTCGCTTCGGTAGGACAACAGACATACTTGGCAACCCCTTTTTGCCTGATACATCGTCCTGACAAAGTAGAAATAGAGTCAGCAATAGTCACTAATAAAATGATAGAAATTAGCCGATGAGTGGTAAGTTGAGTAACTTCAAGATTATATCCACCTAATTTTAAATCACGAAACATTGTCTTGAACGGCGCATTCGCCCCAGCGTCCCGAAGGGACTTTGAGCCGATAGGCTCTGTGTCGCTCATGAGGGAAAGCCAAGGCGCGTTTTGGGGTGAGGAAATGCTTCCGTGTAGGAAGCATATTCCACTCACCCGTTGCGAGACAGTCCGTTGCGCGGGTTTCCAAGGGGCTATCTGCCGACGCAGGTTCGGCAGTTTATAAGCCCCGTCGCGTTGAAGGAACTGTCGAGTTTGAGTGGGAAGCTTCTGACTCAAAAGCCGCCATCCCAAGACCGCGACCGCGCTGCATCGCTTCTTCGATACCCATTCGTTTGGCATAAGCAACTCTGGGGTAAAAGAAAAAAAGATACAGCAACAGCTCGATGATCATAAACTATGCTAACCATCAATAAATTTATGGCTCACCATTGGCTGCGATCGATAACTAAATAGATTACTTCTTTTGAGTGCCACTCTGTTTTTACCCAAGATTCTCAAATCGCCAACCAGAGAGTTTTAATATTCAATTGCTCCAGAGATAAAAATCGTGGTAATTTTTTAATTCTACTCCTCAATTGAATAGGTACAGCAAAACGACGAGCTAATTCTTCTCATCGTACTGTTGGCAAATCTTGAACTAAGTTAATCACGATTAACAGAATTAGATACTGAGGATAACTAAACTGTTTTTTCAGGTGTTTGCTATATAATTCAGGTAGTTGAATCATTGCCTTTTCAACAAAAAAGATTATTGATAATAGTCTCTCATTTTCTGGGAGACTACTTTACTCCATTAGCCTTCAAGCTTGCTTTTTAACCTTTTGTGTCGCCCCTACAGGTAGTTCTTCTAACATCAAATAAATATTTAATATTATTTTGTTCTATGTAAGATGTTAGCAAATCGTAGTTTTTTCTATTGCCGTATCCAAAAGTAAAAATCATCTTTTTTAATGCTTAGGTAATATGCTTATATATCCCAAGATGCGAATAAACTTGGTTGTTCATATTCTACCATTGGTGGATAAAATAAACCAATTATCATAAAGTTTTGAGGATGAATTTTAAGATTTCCAACAATAAAATATAAGTCTTTTTTATTCATAAAGTTGTCTTCTAACTTTTGTCTAACTTTCTCTATTGCATCGTATTCTGCATCTAAACCATCTAGTTTGGAGTTGTTCCTGCAATTTCTATAAAGCTGCATTATTTCCCAATCACTTATAGAATAATTGTGCATTGTGTCTGCTTTGTCAATAAAACGATAAATAAATTGATAAGGTATTTTTTCTAAATAAATTGTAGGTTCAAACAAGTCTAGTTGATTTAAAACACCTAGTTGCTTTTCCGATTATTCCCTCCCAGTTTTTTTATGAAAATATTTTATTATCTCTTTGTATTTTATCAAACCTAAAGATTTATTATTTGTTTTTATTTCGTCAATTGAGTTGAATTGAAAGGATAATAAGTATTCTTTTTTCTCTTTCCAATTACTTGAATCAATTTTTCTAACTATTTTTATAGATTCTTCATTAATCCTAAAACTTTCTTCCGTGAAGATGATTGTTATTACTTTGGAGTCAGACATCAGGATTATGTGTGGCGAATCGACCCAATTCATAATGATAAAGAAACTGCTATCTATGAATGGTTTGAGATTTATAGAGGCGGTAGTTTGGAGGATTATCGCCAGGAAATCTTTGAACATTGGATAGTAACATCTTAGCTTGGTAAGAAACTACAGGAACAAGGCGAGACTGTAGTAGAAGATGTCTTAGGTATTGATTACATCTGGTGCAGAGCTACCACTGGTCAAGCTATATATATGGATTATGTTGTCCAAGAAATCTACAATAACCTAATCAAGTAATATTTATGAATTACCCACAAACATTAATATCAATCAAACTACTAAAAGAAAAGATGACTAGAGATAGGTCATATACTCTCAGAAGATTGAGTGATACTAAATGGGCTACTGCTTATCTCGATATTGAAAGTGGCGCGTTTTATTACGGGCATTATTTTAATTCTCTTGAAGATGCCAGTAAAGCATTCAATGAAGAAATCAATCGGCAGATGAAACGCTTTAATCACTTCACTAAGATGTTTTTTAAACACAGAGATTATATTGTCTCGGCAAAAGAAAGAACGCACGCCTAATTTATCTATGAGAGAAAGTCATCAGGCATTACTTAGGACACTGATTTCAAAGTTAACAATTCAGTGGCGATATACCTAATCCTAAGATGCCTGATAGACTTTTAACAGAGGTTATCTAATTTAGACCTCTACTCTTTGTGAAACTTTTCCGTCAACTGAGTTTTCACTGTTTGAATTGAGTGCTGGATTCATTGCAGAAGATAACGATTTTTGAACAGAGAGAACATTATCGTTGGCTTTACGTTTGATTAAATCTTTAGTTACCTTCTTCGTGCTTTTAACTACTAATTTAGTTTGCTCATCTGACCCTGCTTCAATACCTTGAGTTTGATGACTAGCAATAATAGACCTTATCGGAATTAAGTATGTAAAATGAGTAGCAAGAAGTTGAGTAAGAGAGGTAGAGAGTGAAAGTCAACTATGCAGAGCTACAGAATAGACCTCGAACTCTACAGAGCTTAACAGGATTAAAAATCGAAGAATTTGAAGCTTTATTAGCTAGCTTTGAACCTGCATGGTCAAAGTTCATAGAAGAAAATTTTAAGCGAGGAAACAGACACAGAGCATTCGGAGGTGGCAGGAAAGCGAGGCTTGAGAAACTGGAAGATAAGTTGCTATTTATTTTGATTTACTTTCGACTTTATCCAACCCAAGAAGTACAAGGATTTTTATTTGGAATGAGCCAAGCCCAGGCAAATGAATGGGTACACAGACTAACAAAAGTACTCAATCAAGCTTTGAAAAGGGAGAAACAATTACCAGAACGTGAACCTGCAAAGCTAGAAGATTTACTGAACACCTGCCCCAGTTTAGAATTTATGATTGATGGGACGGAGCGAGCGATCAATCGACCACAAGATAAGGAAGAGCGTAAAACTTTCTATAGTGGAAAGAAGAAAGCTCACATGGTTAAAAATAATGTGGTGAGTAAGCGAGGAGGAAAAGTGTTGTTCTTAAGTGACACTTATGAAGGCAAAAAACATGACAAGAAAATTGCCGACGAAGAAGACTATCATTTTCCCAAAGGGAGTATTCTGTGGCAAGATACAGGATTTCAAGGATTTGCACCATCGGGAGTTAGGATTAAACAACCGACGAAGAAGCTTCCTAAAGCAGAATTAACTGATCATGAAAAAGAGAAAAATCGAGAAATTGCGAAGATAAGAGTTGAGATAGAACACCAGATCTGCGGAATCAAACGATGTCAGATCGTGGTTCAGAAATTTCGTAATTGGGTCGATCACTATATTGATGATGTGATGGAAACAGCTTGTGGACTGCATAATCTTCGTCTTAGTCATCGTCAGAAAAGAGATATTAGATACATAAAATTCTCCTAATTTTAAGAAGAGAAGAGAAGAAACTAGTTCTTCGAGCTTTTCGACTTATTTCCGATAAAGTCTATTATAAAAACGTCCTAACCATAATGCGTAATGCTATAGTTGATGAGCAAAACGAATTACAGCGCAGTCTAATTCGCTTTTTTTGAAATCGCGACTCGTGCGTTCCCTTGCCCCCATTCGAGGGCTTGCACTCGTATGGTGTAAACGCCTTACGTGCTAAAAGACGATGCGTAGCTAGTGTGACGCGAAGCTAATCCTTTAGGGCTTTAGCACTTGTCCTCGAATGGGGATACCGCTTCGCATATCGGCGCGGGATCACTCGTCAAAATCCGATTTGCCGAAGGATGAGTTTTTCGGTCAAAGTAATCGACATTTAATATTAGGAAAAGGTTTTCTTTCCACTTCTAGAGTTGCTTTAAAAAATTCGGCGTTGGTGAATGCGTAATGTTTTAAACAGAAGCAGGTATAGTTCTAAATCTTAAATAAAATAACAACAGACGAATGGAATATTTGAGCATATCTACAGATTTAGAGTAACAGAGAGTCTTACGCCGTAACCTGGCTAAATAATGTCTGAGTAAGCGTGTTTTCTCCTTCAACTCTCGTCATATATGTCTTACTTACTAAATGATCTTCAGATTGGATGTACATCGGATAAACTTTCCATCCATCCGTTACGTACCAAAAACTATGCCAGCATTTGATGATCTGCCAA
The DNA here is from genome assembly GCA_965218645.1 of Waterburya sp. Lineage (GTDB taxonomy): Bacteria > Cyanobacteriota > Cyanobacteriia > Cyanobacteriales > Xenococcaceae > Waterburya. The sequence continues at coordinate 4,630,472 of OZ244627.1, forward strand.
ATTCTCGCAAAAGTTTGGTCAGAGCGATCTCCTATCGTCCACAACAAAATACCTTGATTCCAATGATTAACTACTGTCCAAATCCAAAGTTTGTTTTTTTTGCAGCCTACAAAAGTCTGTAGTTCATCTATTTCTGTGACTTCTGGGATTTCTCCATCTTGAGGCTCGTCTGATAGCTCTTGTCCTTTTTCTTTGACCCAGTTGATAATTGTCGCATGGTCGATTTCTGTAACTCTAGCGATCGCCCTGAAGCCCATGCCATTGAGATACATTTTTAAACAAAGTTGTTTGACCTCATTGGGATATGCTCTAGGTTGGGGATTTTCAATATACTGCGATCCACAATTGTTACATCTATAGGATTGTTTTCCACGACGAAAACCATTTTTCTTGTTTTGAGAAGAATTACATTTGGGGCAATACATCGTCATACCATCTAACTCAATTATCTCATTTTAAGCTTTTTAGCATTACGCACTCACCAATGCCCCACCATCTTGTGCGCCAACATTCTTAAAGTCCATCTTTCACGTCCTTTAGGTGCCTCACTGCAAGCGACCGCTAATAAATGTGCTTCCTTATCCCCATCTAATTTTCTGGATTTTGGCGTGCGTGATAATTTTCGATTTAAAGCAGAATCAATTCCTAATTCGACCAATTTTTGTCTGACTCTTTCTATGGTTGAAACACTAATTTGAAGAGCTTGACTAATCTCTAAATCTTTCCACTCTTTTTCTTGAGATGTATCTGCCAGTAACAAAATTCTGGCATGATTTACTTTGTATGCGGGATTTTTGCCTTTTTTGACCAACTGTTCCAATGAATTTCTCTCTTCATTAGTTAAAGTAACTACATATTTCTTTTTTGACATTGACCAAGTTGATTTTGAAGATTTTACTGGAGTTAATTTTCTCAGTTTTTACCTCTCAAATCAAGCTTGACTGACCAGTAGTAGCCAGACTCATCAATAATTTTTGCATCTTTAAGCAGTTGTATTTTCTCCTCGCGAGTCATTTTAGATGCTGACTCTTTTATCTTTTTGGTGAGTTCTCGAATATCCATAGCTCAAGTGCCTAACACCTAGAGTTCTATTATGTCATTACAGTTTTTTTACCATGAAAATTGAAATACAATCAATAATAGAAGCCGCGTGAGTCAAATTCATGACATTGAAAAATTCTCAAAATGAATCATGTAAAAGTACCACTGCTAATTGTGAGTCAACTAGATTAGTTATAACTGCTGCTGACAGTCGTGCTAGAGAGAAACCTTTTTATCAAGAAATGATAACTGTTTTGGATAACTAATTTTTTAAGTAAGAGTTCAAAAATATTAGTTTGTTTATCATGTCTTGTGAAGAATTAGCAGCTACGAGTTTAAGTAATCCTGTTAACTGTTGACCAATAGAGTATTGTTGCTGTGGTGCAAGAACAATTCCTGCATGAGTCTTTCCTTCAAACATATAGTCTCGATGTAATTTACAAAAGTCGCCTATGTTGAAGCTGTAGATAACCCTTTTCTGTTGAGTTGACCAGTTTAATTGCTCTTCATCTGAACGTCCTAACATTCCAGCATCAATGACAGTAATGACATCTAGGTCGGCATTTCGTAAAGCTTTAACTAATGAACTTTTAATTGTATCTTCGTCAAGGTAGAGGCAAATTCGACTCACTATTAATTTCCTGTCGAATATTCTGCTGCAAGTTGTACACACTCGCGATCATAATTGGCAAACTCAGCATCTAAGGATTCTTTATTGTCGTGATAGTATGCCAAGGCAGAATATATACCTGCTAGAGTAAGATGAGGTTTGTCTTCCACAATTTCTTCTGGAGTAATTCCAGCTTTGATTTCATTGATAATGTATTGAACTGTAATGCGAGAACCATCAATTCTTGGTCTTCCCCCACAAACATTTGGAGTTAATACGATTAACCTATTGATATTAACTGTAGCCGTCATTTCTTTATAATTAACAGGTTTTATATTGTAATTATAGATTAGATTACCCAACCCTATCGTCTAGGGTTGCTGTCTGAAAAATGAAGGCAGATTACAAAATAATCTCTGGAAGCCTGGGACGACTGTTCACATTTCCTGCGTAATTTTCATACAGTGTTTGAACATCATGTCCAGTTAGTTGAGCTACTTCAACTGGATTCATTCCCTGATTTAGCGCATGGCTAATAAGAGTATGACGAGTATTATAAGGCTTTCTATATTCCACACCTACTTTAGATAAGACAGATTTCCAGGCTCTATTTCTAAAATTATGGTCATCAATCGGATTACCTTTGGCAGAAGTAAAAACAGTTCGATTTAAATCTAAATTTTCAGACCTCATCGATAGTAAAAGCGTTCGCAGTCTAGCTGTCAGGGTAATTGTTCTAGCTCTATTGGTTTTGGTTGCTTTCCTAATACCTCGACTTAAACTCTCACCAATCCAAACGGTGGAGCAGTCTTCATTCAAATGTTTCCAGCACAAGCCAATTGCTTCTCCTGTTCTGCAACCTGTACCAAATAAAAACTCAACAAACCCAGCATAATGTGAATAATATCTATCTTGGTCAAACCCTTGAATAATAGTCTTGATTTCTTTTGAAGTAAAAGGTTTGGGCATTTGCTTGGGTGGAACTTTGACTCTTTTAATTAAAGGTTTCCAAGGATCGGATTCAACTATTTCTTGCTCGATGCCCCATCGCCAACAAGCAGATAGCCAGATGATAGACTGTTTTAAAGTAAGGGGTGCTAGTCTCCCTAATAAATATTGATAAAATTGCTCTGAATAATCTGGTTTGAAATCAACAGCAAATTGAGTTGCTAGAGAGCCTAGAGCATTTTTACCTTCTAAATTAAGAGATTTTAAATGAGTTAAGACAGATTGATATTTTTCTAAGGAACGGGGTGAAGATACAAACTTAGACTTGTATACAATGAATTTCAGTATTAGTTCTTCTGTAGTGATTAGCTCTGCTTCAATCTCTTCCTGGGTTTTCTGGGGTTTATACTTTAGCAGGGTGGTATCAAAATTGCTTGAAAGGATATCTAATTCTATCTGTCTTGCTTTTTGTTCGGCAAATTTACGATTGATATTAGAGTCTGGTAATCCAAGAGCAAAGGCACGTCTTTTACCACCGTGAGTAAATCTTAGTCTCAGCCAACCTTTATCTGATTCAATCTTGACTGTTCCTTTTGCCTTTTTCTTTTGTCTACCACTTTGTCTACCACTAGTATCTTGTTTGCCTGGATTCATCAGGGGTTCAAGGGCTAAAATCCGTCTACCAATCTTCTACCAATTTTAGCTTTAAACTCCCTGAAAAATACCAAAAAAGGCTTACTTATTGAGAATAAAAGGGGAGTTGTAAATGTATTTATAAACGACAAAACCCTCTCAGAGAGAAGGTTTTAGATGTATCGGAGCGACGGGATTTGAACCCATGACCCCCACTACCCCAAAGTGGTACGCTACCAAGCTGCGCTACGCCCCGTTTTTACAGATACATATCATAACATTGTTCAGTGGTTTTAATAAATGTTTTGAAAATAAGCGGGTTAAAGACTTACAAGTATTTACCCGCTTATTTAACAACTATGACTACATCTTCAATTTGGCGGGTCAGCGTTACACCGCCTTCAGCGGTCAAATAAAGCTATTTTTCCTATACTAAGCCTTTTCCTGCCTAGATAAATCGATAAGCGCGTAAGGTTAAATTGTTACTTAAATCAGCAACGCTAAATAAAGTAGTTTACTCAAGCTGTCTAAATAATTCCAAACATTCGTCAGCTAAAACACCGCCAACAACCTCCATAGTTTGAAATCCTTTTTCGGCGACAGTTTCGCATGATATATCTATTTGTTTTATACCTAAATTAATCAACTGCTGTGTTGATGCCCCAAAAACAACTTTAGATACTCCTGCCCAAATACAAGCTGCTGAACACATAGGGCAAGGTTCACAGGTAGTATATAAAATATAGCCAGAAAGAGCATCTAATGAATAGCCCTTTTTTTTGGTAAAGGTACGTAGAGCATTAATTTCTCCATGTGCCGAAACATCATTATCTGTTTGGGTTGTATTGTAACCACGAACAATAATTTCATTATCTTTAACAATTATTGCACCATAAGGCAAATCACCTTTTTTTGCTTCGATTAGTGCTTCATTCATAAATTTTTCGTGATCCATTTTTTACCAATTAAGTTAATTTAAATAAGTAGAACATTAATGGAGTTGCCAATCAAGATAATTGGTACATTAATTATGTTCTGAGCAAAAATCCTTGATTTGCGATTGTCATAATTCTAAAGTGTAGTTTAAAAAAGCTATATCTGAAGTCCCAAAATTTAATAAATTTAGAGTAAAACCTAATAGACTGCATCTGCCAAAGCAGGAATGTTTTTTTGCCAATTATATCTTAGATATTTAAACAATATTTATCGAGCTTACAAAAACTGATTAGATAAAATGTAAAAGCGCGATTAAATATTAATTATATTACACTTTAAATAAGCAATACCTATTATTACTATAACTCAATAGAATATGACGAAAGTATATACTAAACTTCAATACATTGATTTGTTGAGCATAATTGCTGCTGTATTTTTATTTGCTATAATCAATACTCTTCTTCGCACATCAGCCAATTTTATAATTTTATGTATTTGTCTAATTTATGCTTTAGACAAGATTTAATCAAATTTATGATAGGGTTTATTTCTTTGTTTTGAACTTAATTTTTACATAGCTAAGATTAATAAACAAGGTATTAAGTGAATTAAAAAACTATAGCAATTAAATGATGAGTTTGTGATGTTTAAAATGTAAAATATGAAATATTATAAAAGTATCTTTTTTTAAATCTGCAAAATTCAAATATTTATCAGCTTAAAAAATTACGATATTTCAATGAAAAGAATTATTTTGTTAGCTTTGCTGCTTTTGTCAGCTTGTCAAGCCAAGACTATTAATACTCAATCTGAATCTGGTGTGAAGATTAGCCAAGTTAATGCAGCAACAACTGTAAAAGAAAAAGTTCTCATATCTTCTAGTGGCATAGGTAAAGCCAAGCTTGGCATGACTTTGGGTCAATTAAAAAAAATATCACCAGATACCAAATTTGAAGTGATATCATCTTTTACGGTTGATACTAATGTGATCGCCGTAACTAAAAAAGATATAGTTCAATATTATATTCTTTACCCAGTAGGAACGACTTCTCACTCTAACGGGGCAACTCCTAGTGATGACGATCTTATTACTACATTATTGACCGACAATGATAACTATCAAACTGCAGCAGGAATCAAAGCAGGTATGCCAATTAAAGAAGCAGAAGAGATTTATGGAAATGCCGTGTTGGCATACAACACTGAAGGCGAATCAAAAGAATACGTAACGTTTGAAGATCAAAAGCCAAAAAATATTCGTTTTAGAGCCTCCAGCTTTAAATCAACTGCCAATGGAACGGAATTTTCTGGTATTTATGCCGACTATCCAGGCGTTTCTTATGTGACTGATAAATATCGTGATAATGCAGCGATCGCAGCTATAGAAGTTGCTTGTGATCCTGAAAATTGCCTTGAACAGTAATGATAAGTCCTACTAAAAGCTGAATGATATACTAATAAGTCCTCAACAAGTCCAGAATTTAGATGTACAAGCATGGCTGAAAACAACCCAGGAGTCAAAATTGTTAGTGATAATCGTCAGGCTCGTTATCTTTACGAAATTCTAGAAACCTACGAAGCAGGAATTGAATTAGTTGGTACAGAAGTAAAGTCAATCCGAGCAGGAAAAGTCAACCTTAGAGACGGCTATGCTTTCATCAAAAACGGTGAAGCTTGGTTGAGTAATGTTCATATTTCTCCCTATCAAGCAGGAGGGACTCATTTTAACCATGAGGCTCGCCGTGTTCGCAAATTACTGCTTCACCGCCAAGAAATCAATAAACTCATTGGGCAAACCGAACAAAAAGGTTTGACTCTGGTTCCTTTGAAAATGTACTTCAAAAAAGGCAGAGTTAAAATTGTCATTGGTTTAGGTAGAGGTAAAAAACTACACGACAAGCGAGAAACATCGAAAAGACGTGACGATCAAAGAACTATGGAAAGAGCCATGAAGCGAGATTAGATAATTACTGATGTACGAGCGAACGGATTCGGTAGTCGCCCCTAACTTGTAAGGTGGACAAATTTGGTTTTAATATGAATTGACACACTTTATTTTTAGATTGCCTACCCCAATATTGTTCGGTTAAGCCCCCCAGCCCTCAAATTTGGGGGAGCTAGGTTTGTAGAAGTTCCCCACTCGCGCATTCCCAAGCCAGTCCGTTGCGGGTCTGTGACCCGTTGAAGGAACTGGCGTTTGCGCCTGACGGCGACGCGGGGTCGCTCGTCTTAGGGGATTATAGGGGGCGGACAAGATAACTTGAGCGACTAAATGAACAGTATTATTGCCTACCCTACTTACTGATTTTTGGCGTATTAATGTCGTCGTAGAAGCTAGCAATAATGGCTAAGCTTAACCACCAAAGCGTATTAATTTGAGGACGATACCAAACAGTATCCACGAAGCCATGAAAAGCCAGACTAGCGATCGCAGCAACCGCAGCAATCAGATAGATTCCTCTTTTATTCTTGCTCTGGCGTAAACGAATTAATTGACCTATGCCATGATTAAAAGTGACTACCAAGAGCCAAATAAAGCACCCCAAGCCAATGTAGCCCATTTCTACTATATGTTCTAGATAGATCGAATAGGCACTTAGGGCAGGATAGCGTGAGTCCATGTAGCGGGGATAGATTTTATTAAAAGCATCATGTCCTGGTCCAATGCCAATGATAGGATAGTCTTCAATAATTTTAAAGCAAGCTTGCCAAACGTTAATCCGAAAATTATTGCTGCTATCTCCTCTACCTGCAAAAATACTCATAACTCTTATGCGTAAAGGCTCTAGAGAAATAAATGCCAAGATAAACAATCCTGCTAAACTGCCAAATACTAAAGGCAATAACCAAATTTGCCAGAAGCGAGGTAAATATTCACGCCACCAATAATAAAACAGCAGCAGCATTACGCCAATTAATACTATCATAGCCAACCATGCCCCACGACTACCAGTAAAATATAGACAGCTCGAATTAATGAAAACCATAGTTACCGCTAGGGTTTTTTGAATCGGGCCACGCCAAATAAAAACCGCAGCTATGCTCAAGGCGATCGCTGGCAACAAATATCCTCCCAACAAGTTAGGATTACCTAAGTAGCTATAAACTCTAGTCTCGTTTGCCAAGGGTGAGGTGGGATCGTTCCAGGTGGCTAACTGCTGTACGCCAAAAAATTCCTGACGCACACCATAAGAACTAACTACCAAGGCAGTTAATAAATAGCTAGTAATAATCCAGTTATATAGCCTAGGCGATCGCAATATTTGGGCTGCTAAAGCAAACAAGATTAAATAAATAGTCAAGGTTACTAAACCATTTAAGGCAGCAGACTTGACTGGAGAAAAAGCTGTAGCGATCGCCGCTACGCACCAGTACAAAAAAACCAAAATATGAATCGGCGTAATGCTGAGTTTTTCTTTTTTAGATGCAGAAATAGTATTTAAAACCCAGTAGGCTGCAACAGCCATCAATAAAACACCAATCAAAGCAGTAGAAACAAAAGGTGCAAATACAAAAACTAAGCTAATTAAACAAGCTCCAATTGCCTCAGACCATTGCAGCAGCCAACTTCCCTGTCGCCAGTTAGCTAAAACGCCAACTAATCGATGAAGATAGCTACCTTTGCGCCACTGATGCAACTGTGGCTTTGAGAACGTGATGGTTGACCAAGCCGATTTCATAGATAGGATTGAGTAAAATTGAACATCCTTATCCTAAACCACGTATTGCTTATATTCAGATTTTACTCATCTGCCGAATAAGTTTTCGGAAATTGCAGCACATAACGATAACTAGAATTAAGAGAACCTTGAACAACTACATATCCTTCATGTATTTCGGTTAAATGACAGCAAAATAATAGTCCCAAAACATCACGGGGAATTTTATTAACTGCTTTATCCAAAGAATCTTCCTCATTAATAACCATCATTAACGCAGCAGAGGTTAATATTTGGTGGTTACTCAAAGCAATATCGCTCATCCCCGCATTAAAACCATCAAGGTTTTGAGAATTATCTTGATTAAGACTTAAAGCCTTGGTAATTGCTTGAGAATGAAGATTTGATTCGCCAAAATTTTCTCCTAACCAAGGATGAGAAATACCGACTGCAATATTCAAGGCTTTATTTCTGCGAGAAACATGGATTTTTATTTCGCCACCAGCTTCAGACATTTCCAAAATACTGGTAATCAAATAGTAAAGAGCTTGTCGTACTTTTTCCTTATCTAAAGACCAAATTCTATTGCCAGGCTCAATTGAAAGGCATAATGCTTGCTGATGCTGTTTGGCACTGTCTTCTAGGCTATTAATTACCTGCTGACAAAGCATTTCAATATCTACTGCTGTAGTGTTGATCTCAGAATTTTGCGCGTTTAAAATTCCTAGACTGACAATTTCGTCAACTAATTTGATCAAATTTTGTCCACTATCGTGAATAATTTCTAAATACTCCCTTTGCTTAACGGTCAAAGGTCCATACACCTCGCGATGTAGCACGCTGGCCATACCAATTACCGAAGTTAGAGGAGTTTTTAACTCTTGGGTTAGTTGAGATAAAAGCTTAATTTTAATTGGATTAGTGGCAGCTTTTAATGAGGCTTGATTAGCTTCGCTAAATTGATCTGCACCGTCACTTGAACCCAAATCTACCACAGCAGGCAAGATCGAGCCATTAGCTTTTTGCCACCCTGGTTGAGTAGAATCTAAAGAATTTGCTTCTTTAGTTTTGATACTCTGATGACGTTCAAATTCTCCTAAACACCAGCGAGCTAGTAAAGCTAAATGATCTATGTCGCGCTCATTAAACTTTCTAGTTTTCCAGTCCATTATTTCTAGAGTTCCGATACATAAATCATCAGAACTAATAAGAGGAACTCCTAAATAAGCTCGAATCCCATAATGCTGAGTCAAAACACTGTGGGCAAAAACAGCATTGCTTAAAGTATTATCGATAACTAATGGCTGCTGACTATCAATAACATAACTACTAAAAGACTCATCAAGAGATATTTTTCGTTGAGATGCTAACTGATTCATTAAACCAGTTGTTGATAGACCAACTGCTGATTTAAACCATAGTTCACCTTCAATAGCCAGACCCAAAATAGACATGGGCGCATTAACAAAAGTTGCAGCTTTTTGGGTTACTTCTTCAAAAACAGGAACTGACTCAGAAACCAATAAGCCTAGTTGGCTTAAGGTGGTTAATCTTAGCTGCTTTCTCTTTGAAGAGGTAAGACCATCTAAACGGCAAAAAAGTTGGTTTTTTGGCTTAGTCATATTGGTGACTGGTAACCCTAAATCTATTGCTTCCACTGGTATTACTTAATTTTTAATAAAAGTTATTGTATATGGACTCCAAAAATATTCTGCTACAAAATTTTAGTCAAGAAATTGAGTCAGAATTTTGCCTAACACAGCGTAGCTAATGCAGTGCTATACCAAATATTTAGTTATAACTCTGGTGTAAACCAATACTGCTAAATTATGCTTCAAAAGCTTGATAAACCAATAAAAATAAACATATTAGATTAGATGGCTAATTTTAGATCGCTAAATTCTTTTCTAATAAATGAAAAAAAACTTATGCTTTGATTAGCTCGCTTCTTTTAAAGTTCCCGAAAATCTGCTTGAACGAACATTTCCAGCATAAATCTTGAAAATAATAGTGTTTAGAGAGTAAAAACTATTTTTAATTTAGTATTTCGGCTCTCCAAGAAGTTGAGACTTGATTATAGTCAGAGATTATTCCGCCATCCAAGAAATTAAACTTGTCGTTTTTAACCAAGCAGCACGAAATTTTAGATAAACTGATTTAGAAAAACGTTTGCTGGTACTATAACTATCTAGTCCAAGCTGAATGAGCAAATATAGCATCTATAACCCTTACACCACGCAATTGATTAGATAAAGGTAAATGACCATCAGGAGCAGTTAAATCCCAGGTAAATTCTTTGGGGTAACGTGTCCATGTATTTTCAGATTTCCAGCCTATCTTATTCCACAATTTAGCGAAATCCTTACCCACAGACAGCCAAATTCGTCTTTGTACAGAGAAACCAAACTTTCCTTGGGAGTGCATCAACCATAATCGATCCAAAGTGTGGAGGTCTGTGATGGAAAAATTTTCTACCTCTGTGAAGTAAACCCACTTTCTCTCAACTGCTGCTGCACCTGCTAACTCACACAGCTTTTGTAAGGTCACTACATCAGCACCTTGAAAATCTTGTTGAGCCAATAATTGTTGTAAGGGTCGATAGTCAATGTTTTGCTCTGACTTGAGAGGAACAACACCCTGCGGAAAATTGTTGGCTAAAAAATCTTGAATGGCAGGATTAGCATCAAGATATAGAGCTTGATATGCTTTGCCTAAAGCTAAATTGTCAACTTGACCCTGAAGAGAAATCATCCAATTTGATAAGATATCTAAGCCAGTTTCTCCTGCTTCTAGTAATTGAGAAACTAACTTTAATTGATTCTTCTCTGATTCTGAATATATTGGGTGATTTAAATCTCTAATATCGTCCATATAAATTTTTCCTCAGGCGGTTAATCTGCTGCTATTTAAAACCTAGTGCAGAGTAAGCTCTAGACAAAATCGCTTTTTGCTCTAAAGAGATATGAGTGTTTGTACTTAGTTGTCTATGATGAAAATCCTATCACGGTTTGGCTGTAGTCACTGCTTAAAATTATGGTCAAATCAGCAAATCCTAATTTTTTAGATTTAGTCGTTGCTCGGCGATCGCTTGTAGGGAAATTTGTCTAAAACTATACTTTTTCATATCCTTGTTCGTAGGCAAAACGAACTAGCTGAGTACGATTGCTTAAATTAAGCTTATTCAAAATGTTGCTTAAATGAGTCTGGACAGTTCGAGGACTAATAAATAGACGCTCGCTAATTTGTTTATTGGTGTAGCCTTGGATAGTTTCCCAAAATACTCTTTCTTCTGCTGGGGTTAGTGGTAGAGGATCGGGAGTACGAGAAGACTGTTTTTTGGGGATTGATTCAGCATTTTGCCTCACTCTTGTGGAATACTGACCAATATCGACGACAATTTCTGTGGGATCATGAGAGTCTACTAATTGTTTAATGAGATGTACTATTTCTGCGTGAACCCGACGAGAACGCTCGATTAAAGCCTCAATGTTAGCCAGTAACTCTTTCATTTCAAAAGGTTTAGTAAGATAGCTGTCAGCGCCAATAGTGTGTCCTTGAATACGGTCTTCTAATTCATCTTTTGCCGAAAGGAAAATAAATGGGATTAATTTACCAGATGTTTGCGATCGCAATTGGCGACAAAATTCAAATCCGTCCATTTTTGGCATCGAGACATCAGAAACAATAATATCTGGTATGTCCTGATTAAATTTAGTTAAAGCCTGTTTGGCACAACCAACAGAGATAACTTGGTATCCTTTTTGCTCTAGAGAATTTTGTAGTACCTGGCGCAAAATCAAATCGTCATCTACTATTAATATCTTTTTCATGCTTTTATCTTATTAAAGAAAGTATTTAAACTGAATTCTCTATCTTTGCATCTTTAAATATATATTTTCTCACCCTTTAAAATTTTGCTACTGTCAAATCAGAGCGATTTAATTGTACTGTAGCTATATTCATTTTTTCTTAATCACAACCGTATGTACGAAAAACTTACACCACCAAACGCTGGCTCTAAGATAACTTTTCAAGATGGCAAGCCTATTGTCCCAGACGATCCAGTCATTCCCTTTATTCGTGGTGACGGTACTGGAGTAGATATTTGGCCAGCTACCGAGGCTGTAATTGATGCAGCGGTTAAAACTGCCTACGGTGACAAGCGTAAAATCAATTGGTTTAAGGTGTATGCGGGAGACGAAGCCTGCGAAAAATATGGTACTTACCAATATCTGCCTCAGGATACTCTAGATGCGATTAAAGATTATGGAGTGGCAATAAAAGGTCCTTTAACTACACCTGTAGGAGGAGGGATTCGTTCCTTAAATGTAGCTTTGCGCCAGATATTTCAGCTTTATGCCTGTGTGCGTCCCTGTCGTTACTATCAAGGTACACCATCTCCTCATAAATATCCTGAAAAGCTGGACGTAATTGTTTATCGTGAAAATACCGAGGATATTTATCTGGGTATTGAATGGAAACAAGGGGACGAAATTGGCACTAGGTTGATTAATTTATTAAACACAGATTTGATTCCTAACACTCCTGAACATGGCAGCAAGCAAATTCCTTTAGATTCAGGGATCGGCATCAAGCCGATCAGCAAAACTGGTTCACAACGCTTAATTAGAAAAGCAATTCAGCAGGCTTTAAAACTGACTTCCAACAAGCAGCAGGTTACCTTAGTACACAAGGGTAATATTATGAAATATACCGAAGGTGCTTTTCGTGACTGGGGTTATGAATTGGCGACTACAGAATTTCGGGGTGAATGTGTTACCGAAAGAGAATCTTGGATTTTAAGCAATAAAGAAGCAGATAGCGATCTTTCAATTGAAGATAACGCTCGTAAAATAGAACCTGGATATAATGCTCTAACTCCAGAAAAACAGCAAAAGATTAGCCAAGAAGTTCAAGAAGTTCTAGACAGTATTTGGGATACTCACGGGCAAGGCAAATGGAAAAGCAAGATCATGGTCAATGATCGCATTGCTGACAGTATTTTTCAGCAAATTCAAACCCGCCCTGATGATTATTCTATCTTGGCAACGATGAACCTGAACGGCGATTACATTTCTGATGCAGCAGCAGCGATTGTTGGCGGTTTGGGTATGAGTCCTGGGGCAAACATTGGTGACGATTGCGCGATCTTCGAGGCTACTCACGGTACAGCACCAAAGCACGCTGGACTAGATCGGATTAATCCAGGCTCGGTTATTCTCTCTGGAGTAATGATGCTAGAGTTTATGGGTTGGCAAGAAGCGGCGGATTTAATTCAAAAGGGATTGGCTAAAGCGATCGCTAATAGTGAAGTTACCTATGATTTAGCTAGACTGATCGAGCCTCCTGTTGACCCGCCTTTAAAATGCTCTGAATTTGCTCAAGCAATCATTAAACATTTTTCGTAAATCTTACATATATATTACTATAGTTTACTTCTGTCATTATCAAAAAGCTCTAAGCTCTAAGCGTGATAGCTCTAGTCCTTTTAATTTTCTAGTACTGCGCTTTTGGGTTGAGTAGAATACACAAGTTTAATCTGAAAGCTAAAAGCCAAAAGCTAAAAGCTAGAAACCAGTTAATCCCGAACGTAGTCGATCCAATTAAAAACTGCTGTAAGGCTTATAGCTGGAGCTTCGCCTTTTTATCCAGATCGGCTACCTTGCGATCGCGATATAGATAAAGTTAGATGACGCGATCGCGCTCTTAAATTTCAACTAAATTTGGCTAACAAAGAAAGCTAATATCAAAGTAATGAAAATCATTGCCTATATTTATAGCGATCCTCTTTTAGAACCTGCACCGAATAAAGAAATATGGGGATTAGAAATAGATCGAGTTTACCAAGATATAGGCAACTACCAGCAGTTAAATCAACTACTTGCAGACTGTGATGACGAACATACAGACATCTTGTTAATTCGTCGCTTAGAAGAATTGGGAGAGAATATTAATATTATTAGCGATCGCCTGAACCAACTAGAATCAATAGGCATTCAGGTTATTGCTACAGAACAAGATTACAGTTCTCGGATGTGGTCACAAAAAGGCAGTCATGACTTAAAATCGAATCTAGCCAAAATTCTGCATCAAATACAGGCAAATAAGCAGTGCATACGGTTAAAGCAAGGTCATGCTCGTAATCGCTTAAAAATTCTGCCTCCTCCAGGGAAAGCTCCCTACGGATATCGTCGGGGACAAGATAAATATATTATTGATAAAAGTACCGCCCCAGTGGTTAAAGATTTTTTTGAGAGATTTTTATTATTTGGTTCATTGCGCGGTGCGGTTAAATATTTAGAAAAGCGTTATGGCAAAAAAATCTCTCCTTCTACTGGACGTAACTGGCTGACAAATCCCGTGTATCGAGGGAATTTGAAGTATAAAAAAACAGAACTGATTTCTAATACTCATGCCTCAATCATCAGCCGTGAAGAAGCAGCACAAATAGATCGTTTGTTGCGACGCAATAGTAGCTTATCTCCTCGCACAGCTAGCGCGCCTCGTTCGTTGGCAGGATTAGTTATTTGCCAACAATGTCAGCTAACGATGAATATTGCTCGTGTTACCCAGCATCAAAAAAAAGCTGAATATCTTTATCTACGCTGTCATCAATGCCCTCAAAAACCCAAGTGTAAAGCGATCGCTTATGCTCAAGTTTTAAATCAAACCATCAATAAAATTTGTGTTGAACTTCCTTTAGCTGTAGAGCAGTTAAACCTACCAGACAATACAGTTATTGAGGAAATTTTAAAACAGCAAATTAAACAGAAGCAGTCAGTAATTGCTCAATTACCCAATTTATTACAACAAGAAGTTTTAGATTCAGAAACCGTCGAACTTCGCAACTATAAATTACGCGCCGAAATAGCTCAACTAGAAAGCAAAATGGCACAGTTGCCTCCAGGAAATCTTCAGGCGATCGCTCAGGCTGTTTCTTTGCCTCAATTTTGGTTGGATTTATCAGAAGCAGAAAGACGTTTTTATTTTCGTGAATTTATTAAACAGGTTGAAATTTTACGCGGCGAATCTCAATTATGGAGTTTGCAGTTGAAATTTATCTTTTGAAGCTTAACAACTTTGCCTAATTCTTCTTCAGTTTCCTCAGACTTTAGTAGCTCAAACTTTTCACTTTAAATAACTTTAGCTACTCAATTTATACATTAGAATAGCTAGGGAAATAACGTGCTTTCTAACTCTTTAATATATGAAAGTTTGGACAATATCTCTTTAACCATTATTTTTACCGATTGCTGGATTTATTACCCAAAGTTATTAGGATAAACCAAAAAAGACTTGCTAAAATAGCTAACAGAATTTATCGATTTAATCTTATGAAAAATATAATTTTTAACTTTATAAATATTAATAATTTCCAGCGCAAAAGATTTATTTTGCCGTTGTTATATATTCTATTGGTACTAAATGCTTGTAGCGATAGCAGCAGCAGTACGCAATCTGCTAATAGCAATTCACAGGCTTTTGAAGTCAAATTTTTAGTTGGCAGTGACCTAGCAGAATTTTGTAAACAGGCAGCCAGTAAATTAAATAATACCGAACCAAAATTAGCTGACGGTCAAAGATATTATCTTAGTTGTGATGCAAAAGGTAGCGGTGATGTGGTCAATGAAATTCTTAATGTGGCACAAAAATTAAAAGGGGGAAACATTAAAGCTGATGCACCAGAATTTCCGACCTTAATTTCTGTGGATGGAGAGATTTATCAGAGTCAGTTGATCTATCAAATGGATAAGATTTTTCCAGGACAAAATTACATTCCCCCATTAACTGACTCTCCTTTGATCGCCTACAGTCCAATGGTATTTATGACGAGTACCGATTTAGCTAACGGTTTGACAAAAGTAGATAATCTCTATATCGCATTGGTAAATAATGATAATCATCAACAGCTAGATCCCAATGCTCCCCCTTTATCAATCAACTACGTTCACACTGCTCCTACTCGTTCTAATTCTGGATTACAAACCCTGGTAGCTCAATTTGCGGCGGTATCCAAAAAAGCTCCAGAAAGCTTAACTGTAGAAGACGTTCGACAAAATCAAGATCAAATTAAACAAATACAAAGCAAGATTACACGCTATGGCAAATCTACTAGTTCATTAGCTAATTCAATGGTGCAGAATGGTCCTTTCTGGGCTTCTGTGGGTTCTGTTTATGAATCATCAGTTATCGCTGCCAACTCTAAATCAGGAAATAACCAAACAAAGTATCAGGCAGTATATCCCCAGGCTACCTTTAGTTCTAATAGGCGAGCTATTTTACCCAATGCTCCTTGGATTAGCGAGGCAGAAAAAGCTGCTGCCAATAAAATCATAGAATATATCCGCCAACCAGAAACTCAACAAATTGCCACTAATTTGGGGTTACGCCCTGGTATTCCAGGAATAGCCTTAGACACTAAGTTTTCACCACAGTATGGGGTACAAATTCATCCTAACTACGAATCATATCGTTCTCCGCAACCTGAAGTGGTTGCAGCTATGTTATCTAGTTGGCAAGAGTATGCTAAAAAACCCTCTCAAGTAGTAGTGGTCATTGACACTTCTAGTTCCATGAGAGGAGAGAAATTATCTTCGGTACAAAATACCTTACTTAATTACGTTCAAAATCTAGGAGTAAAAGAAAAAATCGCTTTAATTAGTTTTAATTCTCAAATTAATAAACCTGTAATTATTAAAGGAACGCCTCAAGGAAAAAATTTAGGGATTCAATTTATTAGTAGTCTCCAAGCTGACGGTGGTACTAAGCTCTACGATAGTAGTCTTTATGCTCGCAATTGGTTACAACAAAATTTGCGCCCTGACGCTATTAATGCAGTTTTGGTTTTAACTGATGGAGAAGATTCGAGTTCAAAAATAAATTTAGATCGCTTATCAGAAGAATTAAAAACCAGTGGATTTGAGTCAGCAGACAGAATTGCTTTTTTTACAGTAGGCTATGGTCAAAAAGGAGAATTTAATGCCGATGCACTACAGAAAATAGCTCAACTCAACGGAGGATATTATCGTCAAGGAAATCCGCAAACGATCGCTGATGTAATGACAGATTTACAGGTGGAATTTTAGTTGGAGCGATGAATAGAGAGATGAATAGAGAAATGAAAATAGTCAATCCTTTGCATTATCCTGTTGCTATTTTACTCAGTGCAGCCATCTTAGTCATTGGCGTGCGAGGAGTTAACTTGACCAAAGTAATTATGTTACCAGTAGCAGTTGCGATCGCATTTTTGGCAGCATCATTAATCCAGACTCAACAGTCACAAAATCCAGCTTTAGATAGGGAGATAAAAGCAGTAAAACAGCAGGTTAAATTACTAGCCGAACAGTCACAAATCTTGCGGACTGAATCAGGGCAATTACTTACCAGTTCTTCACAGCTAGAACTATTAACCACTATTCAATATGTTTGCGATCGCGCCCAGGAATTACCCGCAAAAGTAGAACAGATAACCCGCAGCATTCAGGGGAAAGATTCCTTATTATCTCCTTCAGATATCCAAAAACAATTAGCAGAAGTAAAAACTAAACAAAGTACAAGTTCTGGTGTGGCACATCAACAATTAAAACAGTTGGCAACAAGTTTAGAACGCAACTTAGAACTAGCCAGACAAGGGCAAGATACTCGACAAGCACAAATATTTTCTCTGTCTACTCAAGTTATTGATGCAGCAGGAGTACTACAACAATTGCAAAATCAAATTCGTACCGCTAATTTGGATGATACAGAAAATATCAACCAGCTAACTAATTTAAGTGAGGAACTCAGGAGCATCCAAGAAAACGTGGATTTATTAATCGACTAAATATTTTTTATTTAAAAGCAAAAAATGAATATTTCAAATTTAATAACTAGTGCTTTAAAAAGATTAGAACGAAATAATCGCCAACAAGTCGCTCAAAGTATTCTTGCTTTCGCACCATTATTGATTATCGATCCTTTCACAAGTGAAGATTTATTGGATCGTCTATTTACTGCCCATCCCTCAATCACATCTAGGGTCAAATACTTAAATAGTCGCAGTTGGGCTAAAAAAAATATTTTTTTTAGCAGCAATAAACTGAAACTAACTACCCACACCCGCACGATTATTTCTACCGTTATCATTCTAGCTGCTCTAGGGTTGACTTTTGCTCCCTTACCAAGATTAGAACAGAATATAGTAATTGTCAGTGGAACAGAACTACAAGAACCTCTTCAAGCCCTAGCAACGGAATTTGAACGAGCCAACCCTCAAATAAAACTAGACCTCAAGTTTCAAGGATCTCAAGATATAGTCAATCGCTATATAGACCAAAAGAATGATTTTAACCCCACAATACTCATACCCGCAGAAGGAGAAATCTTACAAGAATTAAGCGATCGCTATACAGCCCAAGAAAACAGCGAAGCCTTTTACGACATACCCCAACCTATCGCCAAAACCATTCTGGTAGGTATTGCTTGGCAAGAACGGGGTCAAATTCTTTTTCCCGACGGACGCTTTCAGTGGCAAAATTTAGAACGAGCCATGAAGCAAGGCAACTGGGCAACTATCGGCGGACAAGCCAACTGGGGTAGTTTCGATTTAGCGATCGCAGATCCGACTCGTTCTAATAGCGGTCAATTAACTCTCAACCTTTGGGCGCAGTCTGTCAATAGTTCTTTTAACGATCCTGCCGTTGACTCTCTTTTCTCCCTCATCAAACGTTCCGTTTATCAACCCGCGCGATCTACAGATATTCTGCTCCAAGAATTTATTTCTCGCGGTGCTAATGATGCTGATGTCGCCACTGTCTACGAAAGCATCGCTTTGCATCGTTGGTCACAAGCACAGACTACTCAAGGAATGCCTTACCAAATTTATTATCTCGACCCAACCATGGAAACTATAGCCAGCGCCGCCATAGTCCGTCGTAACGTTTCTCAAAAGACTGCCGAAGCAGCTCAACAGTTTCTTAACTTTATAACGCAACTCGAACAGCAGAAAGTCTTTGTCCGCTATGGCTTTCGCTCTGTAGTTGGTAACATCGATTTACGTTCTGTTGTCGATAGTCCTTGGACACAGAATATCCCAGGTGCAGAAATTAAACTTTCAAGCAAAATTTTATCTCCACCTAGTACTCAAACTAGAGGCGAAATACAACGTCTGTGGCAACGTGCAAACTAAAAATGAACTAGAAACATTTTTGTCTCAATTAAAAAATAATGCTGGGTAATTAGTAATAAAATTACCTTAAAGATATTTCAAGGCAGATATAAGATTTCGTCATCTATCAATACCAAATCTTTCAATAGTACAAATGTAGTTAATAGACTGTAGGAGATGGTGATGGATAAGGTGACGGCGGTTATAGATAAAATTATCCTCGCTCTTTCCTTGAACCCAATCTTATATAGCAATACTAATTTACTATCTTGGTTTTAAAGATAGCTGATGAAATATAATTTTAGACAAACCAACAAAAAGATAAATATATAGAGGCTATGCCACTAATTACCACTGGAAAATCATTTATTCGCGCTTTAGAAAAAAATGGTGCTTTGGGCTTGTATATGCCTCTAGAAGGGGGATCTGAAGGACGCTATCAAAGGCGTTTGCGAGCGTATGGCTATCATACTATTAATATTACCGCCAGAGGTTTAGGGGACTTAGACGCTTATTTAACTAGAGTACATGGGGTACGTCCTCCTCACCTAGGTAAGAAAACTATCGGACAAGATGGTGCTGTTGGTGATATTTACTACATACCACCAATTGCTACTTATGAGTTGAGTTCTTTACCTGCTAACGCTAAAGGATTAGCATTGTGGATTATAGAAGGACAAATATTGTCCCGTCAAGAAATCCAGTATTTAATTAATTTGACCCAAGAAAAACCAAAAATTAAGGTTGTTTTAGAAATGGGTGGCGATCGCTATGTTAACTGGAAGCCTCTAGCTGACACTCTAGCTGCTGCATAATCTAAAATGTAAGATGAGCATTGAGTAAGGGGATGGTATTGATGTCGGATAAAAATATGGATGATTTACTGGCTCAGTTGGAAGAGGAGTTTGAGCCTAAACAATCTAGAAGATCTAATGTTGAGAAATCTCAATCTCGCCCAGCAAAACCACCCCAAAGCTCGAAGCCAAAAGCCTCAATGGATAAGATGTTAGCAGAGTTGAGGGCAGAACTAGAATCGGGAAGAGGTAGACTAAATAAGATGTCAAGTATGCCAGAAAAACCAGCAACTTCTACCCAAGCAAATCAACTTAGTACTACGGCTAATTCAGCTAAATCCCGCGGTCACTTGGAATTAATGTCACGCGATCGCCTGAACGCTTTAATAGATACAGACTATCGCCGACAGGCACACAAGCGTGAAGAAAAATTTGCCGAAATTAAGCGTCAAGAAGAAGC
Organism: Waterburya sp.; assembly: GCA_965218645.1. GTDB lineage: Bacteria > Cyanobacteriota > Cyanobacteriia > Cyanobacteriales > Xenococcaceae > Waterburya. The sequence goes on from OZ244627.1 coordinate 4,650,702, forward strand.
AAAGCTCGCCGAGATTAAACGTCAGGAAGAAGCAAGAATCGCCGAGCAAAAACGCCATGAGCAAGAACTTATAGAGCTACAAAAGAGAGAAGAATTAAGAGAGCGCAAGCGTAAAGAAGCACTGCGAGAAGCAGCTAAAGAGTGGCTGGTCAAGCTTAATCCGCGTTCAGAAGAAGGGAAATGGTTTGAAGAGTTTTCCTATTCCTATGAGGATAAATTGAAGGCTGCGATCGACTATTTAGAAGCAATGCGGGAAACTGGAATTTAAATTTAGGTAGTAAGTAGTAATTAGTAATACCAATTTAGTATTTCTTGATTTCGGAGAGTGACAAAAGAGGGATAAGCTCTAAGCCTTTTACAAAACTTTTTCTGATTTAGCACAGGGATCGAGAAAACCTGAGCGAACCTTATAAGTGTAGCCAAGCTCTGGATGAAACAAAGGAGTATAAGCAAAAGCATAAGGATATAGTTTTGGTAGACAAATTTTATCCCCTGGTTCGATTTGAGCCATAATTTCGGGGATAATTTTTTTGTCTTTGAATGCAGCTAGCGTATTAAAGCTAGGATAAAGATAGACAAAATTTGTCTTGACACCAACAATAATCAAGGCAATTAGAGAGATCGATCCTAGGCGACGGGGGTTAATTAAGCGATCTTGATAATTAGTAACTAAGTATAAATTAAGAGAAATCAAAACTATCATCCAGTACATAAAGTATCTTAATTCATGGGACTGAGGGAAATTGGCAGCGACTAGAGACATTACTCCTACTACTATTCCCGCCGTGTAATGATTACGGTTGCGATTTCTGGCGATTAGATAAATCAACAATAAGATTTGGAATAATACATAAGCACCAAAGAAACCTCCCATACGGTTTCGGTCTGGATTTCGGCTATACTGATCGTGATTCCAGTAGGCAGGTTCTACTTCAATAATAGAATAAAGCCATCGTTGCGCCTTTGGTGCATTTGCTAAGTAGCCAGGGGCATCATCATACATAGGCAAGGCATGATTGAGTACTTTGCCTGCAATTTCGATTCTGACGGGGTAAAAAGGATTACCGTGAATTAGGGTATTTTTGATTGGGGTGGCAAAGATTAATAGAGAAGCCAGTAAAGCAAGGGGAATTGCTTTGGATATCCAAGAAATTAGCTGTTGTTTATTAGAGGAATTATACAATTGCAGCCAGACAAGTCTGAAGGCAATAAATACCAGAACAATAAACACTAAAGGCTCTAGCTGCGGTTTACAGTTTGATGAACCGACTCCAGCTAAAAAGATAATTAATAAATCTCTGATACCAGGGAAATCCCGCTGCTTGAAAAGTATATAAGCCATCATAATCATCATTGCCAAAAATATATTAGCAATCAGGTCTACATAGCTATTAACCGCATGAGCCTGAATCAAAGGCACGGCTAAAAAAGCGATCGCCGATAGATAATAAGCAACCTGGAAATAACGCTTAAGAAAATAGCTATATAAAACTAAGCTAAAAAAACCGACCAAACTAGCACTCTGAACTCTTTGAGTAATTAACCATAAAAACCCCTGAAAAAATTCGCCTAGCAGAGGAAAACCGCGAAATCTCTCTTCCATATTGATAAACTGCTCTGCTGGTACAATGCCCCAAATTCTGGCAGCATAAGGCAGATGATAGCCCCAGGTATCAAAAGTACCGTCAACATCAATCACCCCCTTAAGAAATACAGAGATAGTTAAGCCAAAAGCGATCGCCTTAAGAATAGTTTCTAGTCGCGATCGCAATTTTTTAGATTGGAGATTTTGCTTAATGATTGAAGTCATAACAATTATCGATCGCCAAAGTCGCCATTGTTGTAATTGTGTCTTGAATTTGTTAATTATCAACTTGTCGATCAATAAATTCTTGAGCATTAGGGGGAATTACTTTTAAATCACCACAGTCTCTAGGATGTATCGCAGCTTTGATAGCATAGTCATATTTGATTTCAGGATGAAAATAAGAACTATAATAAAAAGCGTTTTGAATTTGAGCAAAAGGCACGCTTTTTGGATTGGGGATGGCATGACGAGCAATCATACAGGTGCGCTCATTGGGTGTCATCTGCTCTAAAAGCTCTGGCTTGACGCTTCTGGCTACAAACTTGTCTAACGATGAGAAGCTTGGTTTAAGGTAATAAGGTGTAATTTTGCTAAAGGCGATCGCCATAAACAATAAACAAACTAAACTTAAGTATTTTGGTTGCAACCATTTTGAGCCTTGATTTTGTAACGAGGTAACAACGCACAAGTTTAAAGATACTAGAGTAATCATCCAAAACATAAAGTAGCGCAACTCATGGGATTGAGGAAAATTTGCAGGTACAAGAGACACCAGCAGCATGATTACAAGTGCAGCAGTAGCGTTGGCAGATTTATCTTGAGTCGGCGATCGCTTATTTTTAAATTGCTCTTGAAGAGTCAAACCCAATATTAGCAAAAGGTTAAACACTACGTAAGCACCAAAGAATCCCCCTGCTCGATCTAGATACTTTTCATTTCCACCATTCCACTGATCCGCCGACCAATTAGGAGTATTAATTTCCAAAATCGACCGCAGCCACTTTTGTGGTCTATTGCCTTCACTATACGTATCAGGGGTTAGTTTGTGGTTTAATACGATTCCCGCAACCTCAATTTTGATCGGGTAAAAAGGATTGCGATAGAGAGCAACATTTTTAATTGGGGTGGCAAAGATTAAGCCTGAAGCGACTATTGCTAGAGGCATAGTTAGCCATAGCTGGCGTTGCTTAGGTTGAGTATGTTTAAAATATAGCCAAACCAATCTAATTCCAACTATCCAGTAAAGTAAAAACACTAATGGCTGTAGTTGAGGTTTGATATTTGCTGCTGCTGCTGCGCCCAAAAAGGTAACTAGTAGTTCATTTCTACTGGGTAATTTGGACTGCTTAAAAAATCGATAGGTCATCAGCATCACGACTGAAACCCCAATGTTTCCTGGCAAATCTACAAAGCTAGTGGCAGCATGAATCAGTACCACAGGAATGGTAAATAGGGCGATCGCTGATAGATATAGAGGGACTTGGAAATAGCTTCTTAGAAAGAAAAAATAAATAATCAGGCTTAGATAGCCAACTAGATTTGTGGACTGAATTCGCCCTGTAATTTTCCAAAGGAAGCCTTGAAAAAAGTTTGCCAAAATAGGAAAGCCATCATAGCGATATTCAAAAAGAGATTCTGAGATAAAAGACTTTTCTGGAACTATACCCCAAATTCTGGCTGCAAAAGGCAGTTGATACCAACCGACATCATAGTTACTATCAATATCCATGATTGCTTTCAAGAATATTGATATAGTCACGGTTATAGCGACCGCACTGAGAATTATTTCTAGTACTTGCCTCTTATTTTTCTCCACTGCTCACCTCTTACCATAATGGCTACTTTAAATTACTTGGTATCATAGTGCGATCGCCACAAACATCTGGATTAAATGCCGTTTGAATCGAATAGTCATAATCTAATTCAGGATGAAAGTAAGAGCTATAAATAAAGGCATACTTTAAAGATGCTGTGGGTGCGGTTTGAATATCTTCTCCCATATGTTTACCTAGCAAACAAACCTGTTCGTTAGGCTTTATTTGTGCGATAAATTCTGATTTAGCCCCATGATAAACATATTTGTCTAAAGACAAAAATAATGGTCTGGCGTAGAAGCTACCGATTTTAACTAAGACTATGATTAGGAAAACAACATATACTAATCCCATATATCTTGGCTGTAGCCATCGTCCTAGAAGCTGTCTATTTTTGGGCAGAGAAATTAAATGAAGGTTGAGAGATACTAAACAGATCATCCAGTACATAAAGTATCTCAGTTCATGAGATTGAGGAAAATTCAAAGGAACTAGAGAAATAACAAGTAGCGTCAAAAAAGCAACGCTAGCCTCTCTAGATTTAGCAAAATTATTGTTTTGTTCAGTTTTTAATTGTGTAAAGTCAGTTCTGTTTCTATTAATTAACAGATATTTATTGAGAGTTATTTCTCTAAGCAGAAATCCTGTCAGCAGCAGCAAATTAAATACTACATAAGCCCCGAAGAAGCCTCCCCGCCGATTTCTTTGAGGGTAATCGCTCCATTGATCTGGTTTCCAAAAATAAGGCGCATTTATTTCTAGTACTGAGGTAATCCAGTTTATTTGACGATTGCCACCTTCGTAAGCATCTGGAGCTAGCTTGTGGTTTAGTACAATTCCCGCTACCTGAACTTTAATCGGATAAAAAGGATTAGCGTATACAATTGTATTTTTAACTGGGCTGGCATAGATAATTACGATCGCCAATAAAGTAATTAGCAGAGTTTTGACTATTTGTTTTGCTGCTGGTCTTTGCTGCCAATAGAGCCAAGCAAGTCGAGAAATGGTAAAAATTAAAATAAATAAAGCTAGAGGCTGTAGCTGAGTTTTTGTATTAACAGCGATCGCAGCACCGATAAATGCCATCAGTAATTCTTGAAGGTTTGGTAATTGCTTATTTTTATAAAAGCTATAGGTCATCATTACCAAAATAGACGTGCCAACATTGCCAAATAAATCCACATAGCTAGTGGTAGCGTTAGTTATGACTAAAGGAATAGAAAATAAAGCGATCGCCGATAAATAAAAAGGAACTTTGAAATAAGCTCTTAAGAAGAAGAAATAGCCAATAATACTCAAAAAACCAACTAAGTTAGTTGATTGAATTCTTCCCGTTGTTTTCCAAAAGAAACCTTGCAAAAAGTGCGCCAACAAAGGAAAACCATCAAATCGAGGTTCAAACCATTTTTCGTCTCCTAAAAACATTTCTCTGGGCAAAATACCCCATATTCTGCCAGCAAAAGGTAAATGATACCAACCAGGATCGTAGTTATTATCAATATCAATGATTGCCTTGAGGAAAAGAGAAACAACTAAGGGTATGACAACTAAATATAAGACTGTCTCTATTCCTATACTTGTTACTTTTTTTAGCCTGTATGATTTTGATTGTTCTTTTCTACTAACTAAATTCAACATCAGCAATGATTTTAAGGGATGAGAAATAAAAGATAAAGGATGAGGAATCGCCCTATAAGTATTCAGATCATCTATAATTCAGAGGATTTGAGTGCAATCTTGCTGATAATCGATTATTGATTTTCTTTTGGTGTAAATAGAGCAAATCGCTCAACTAAACCAACCACAGCAAACACGGCTAAGACAATTACTACCGCAACGATGTAAAGAAATCTTTGCATTAGCGAAAACTGAACTGCCACAGCATCTGGTACATCAAATAGTCTTAATAAACCAATCCAGCTAAATTCCATTAGTCCCAGATTAGCTGGAGTAAAGCTTAATAACATTGCCAACTGGACAATGGGCGTAACAAAAACTACTGCCCATAACTTAATTTTAAAGCCTCCTGCGATCGCAATTAAAATTCCGCGAATAATCCAGACGATATAGCGAACTACAGAAATCCAATATAGGTAAAGAGTAAAATTTTTACCTAATACAGAATCTTTTCCTACCTTTGTCACTGGTTGAACATCAGCCTTCCCTTTGCTTGGCTTTAGTCCTTTAACCCAGGTCAGAAATTTAATCAGTGAAGTAATTAGGCTACGGTGCCATTTATTAATCATAAAATGAACCGCAATAATAGTGGCAATCCACATCCAAACCGCTACAGATAGAGAGATATAGTTGAATACGAAAAGAATTGCAGCGGGAAAAAGTAAGAAAGGAATTAAAAAATTAAAAAATTGATCGTAAACAACTAATAAAAAACCCTTAGAAATTGAACTAATTTTATGAACTCTTAAAGCTAGGTTTTGTACCATTACCATGCCCACATATTGAGGCATAAACTGCATGGTTAATGAACCTAAAGTTGTATAAAAAAAATAAAACTTTAAGGGCTGTTGGCTATCGGGAGTCAGCTTTTGGGTGACCAAGCCCCACTTATATGCCGATAAAAAAGTATGTACAATTAATGCCACAATTGCTAGCCCAGCATAAAGTGGATTGAGACTATAAAAAGTAGTAACAATTTCCTCAACGTCTACATTGGTAAAGCGCAGAATCAACCAGACTAAGAAAAATCCTAGACCCAGAGATAAGATACTAGATATAACGTTTTTCTTAGTTAACATTTGTCTTTTATTATTCAATATTTGGCTATTGACAAAATTGCACTGTAATCAAATTAAACAATCATAGATCACTCTAGCTTAGAATCAAGTCTGCCTTGAGCAACGGCTTGAGTATCGTATCCCCATTTGGTTTCCAAGTCCAAGCCAGTTAGTGCCGATATTTTGACAACTTCTGGCTGATATTGCTGCATTAATTTGAGTCTGATTGATTCAGGCATACTAGCTTTGGGTGCTTGATGCCAAAAGAATCTTTCGACAATGTTGTCCCGTACAAAATCATTAAATTCTTGAGAAAGCAGGTTTTTGGAAATATTTTTGACTACAGGATTGTTAACTAAATTGTTAATCACTGGGAATTTAACTTCTTTGTTAACATTAACTGCATCATATTTGGGAGTAAAGTTAGGATTTACGCCCAGAAATTCTAGAATCTCTCGATAGATACGCTCATTGGCTGACTTAAATTCTTCAAAAATTACTATTTTAATTTGTTCTGGTTTAAAGCGATCGCAATATCTTTTTACCTGCTGATAATATTTAACTCTTCGATCGTAGTAAAGATAGCTTGGGCTGGTAACTCTAGGACTGGGATACTTTTCCTGTTTACGCTCGGCTTCTAGTGCCAAAGCGGTCAAAAAGTCTGGCTCGTTTTCTTCAGTAAACTTGACATAGTGGCTGTGAAGAGAATAGAGATATTTAGCCGGTTCACGGAGAATAATAATTATTTTAGCATCAGGATTAAAGTTGTGAATTTTCTCGGCTGCTACCTGAGAATAGAGATAATTAGTCGAAGATTCGCCGACAATTTTTGCCCCATCTGTCCGTGCAAAAAGCTGTAGATAAGCGGACTCACTTCTAAAGTCAAAAAAACGCCGTTTGCCGTAAAAGCGATCGCTTTCTAAATGAAAGTCAGAGCAAAAAAAATGTGGTTCTTTGATACTCGACATGAAAATTTCAGGATGCTGTCCCAAAAACTGATGTAAAGCCGTTGTTCCAGATTTTGGCTGACCGACAATAAATAAATTAGGCTTCATGGATTTTGACAAGTTGTGAGTAAAAAAGCTTAGGTTTGGGTCTGTAGTTTTGCCTTCAGCCTGGCAGATACTCGCTCCTGGATACGGGAATCTTGCCAGTATCTGTGCCACCCTCCAGGACCTAATAAAACGAAATCAGCAGCTAGCTTAAATAGTTGAGTCGATTCACCATGTACCATTGCTGCCAAGGTAGTGTTCACCTCTGTGGAGAAAAAGGCAACTTTGGCTACTTGAGTTGATTTTGACTGAAGATATTTGTCTACCACCCAGCGCATCTGTTGACGAAACTCGGCTACGCTTGAGCTTCGGCGTATGGTTTGAGAATCATCATGCACTCTAAAAGCTGCTAAAGGCTGAGAAATATAGTAGGTTTCTCCTGCTGAAGCAAGCTTGAGCCAAAAGTCCCAGTCTGCGGTATACCAAAGCTCGTTATTTAGTCCACCCAAATCAAGAGCAGCTTGGCGATTAAATACGGGAGCAGGGATGGCAATAAAGTTCTGAATTACCAGCTTCTGGATCATTTCTTGAGCAGATACTACCTGGCTATCCTTGAGGGGACATTGCCAAAGACCCAGGGGTTTACCTTCTTGATCGATAAATACTGAATCGTGCAGGTATAAACTAGCCTGGGGATGAGTTGCGATCGCTTTTTTAACTACATTTAAACGTCCTTGCAGCCAAAGATCGTCCTGATGCAGAAAACAAGCGTATTTTCCCCGCGCCACGGACAGAGCATGGTTAGTATTGGCTACCCAGTTACCCTGTCTAGCTTTAGTAATCAGCTTGACATTAAGCCGATCTTGATAATTCTTTACAATGGCTAAGGTATCGTCTGTCGAGCCATCATCAATGACAACACATTCTAGTTCAGGATCTTGCTGCACTAATATAGAATCAAGTGCTGCTGCTAAATACTTACTGCCGTTATAGGTAGGAACAATTACCGACAACCAAGGCTGTTCAATCATCGTTTTAATCCTAAAATACTTAAGAAAAAGCTAGAGAAAATTGTTTGGATACCTAAAGCTAAACAAGTTACCCCAGGAATAATGATAGGCATTGTTTCAGTGGGATTTAGTGAACCAAAATTATTTTCTCCCCAAATACCAAAGGCATATACTGAGGCTGCTGTACCCATCAAAAAGAGGGCGCAACCAGCTATTAAACCTGTTTCGAGGTTGAGATATTTTAACAGTCTGTTTAAGCGTCTATCTTCAGGTAATAGTCCTTCACTAATGCCAAACACTTTAGTAAACAAAGCAAACATAACAATTTGAAAACCAATAGTCATTGCCGTAGAGGAATACAGCAGGCTATGCACTTTGGGACTTGGCAAAAGGGATAGAGTTGCCAGCAAACCACCTAAAATTAGCAAGATGCCAGGATAGAAGAACAACCAACGAGGGCTATACATTAGTAAGAAACGTAGATGTCTCCAACCATCCCGCCAAGTATTAAGGTGAGGAGGGCGACTACGACCATCAGGAGATAGAGTAGTAGGCACTTCGGTAATTTGCATTTTATAGAGAGTAGCTTTAACTACCATCTCGCTGGCAAATTCCATGCCTGTAGTTTGCAAATCTAAATTAGTAATTGCATCCTTGCGGAAACCCCTTAAACCACAGTGGAAGTCGTCACAGGGACTACCAAATAAAAGCTTACCAATACCAGTCAAGACGGGGTTTCCTAAGTAGCGGTGGAGAAAAGGCATTGCTCCTGATTCAATACCACCTTTAAAACGATTCCCCATTACTAGATCGTAGCCATTACGTAACTTTCTGACAAAAGGATTGAGATTACTAAAATCATAGCTATCGTCAGCATCACCCATAATGATGTACTTACCTCTAGCTGCTTCAATGCCACCTTTGAGGGCGCTACCATATCCTTTCGTAGGGATATTAACTACTCTGGCATTGAGTCTTCTGGCAATTTCCTGAGAGCCATCGTCACTACCGTTATCGGCAATAATTACTTCCCCTGCAAGGTCGTTTTCGATAATAAAGCGTTGAGCTTTTTTAATACAGGTTTCTAGGGTTTCTGCTTCATTCAAGCAGGGCATGATAATGGAAACTTCGATCGCATTAGTTTGCTCAATACGATTTATACGTCCACTAACTGGTGTTTCTCTTGTGCTTACGTTACCCAACATGATTAATCCTCTTGGTGATGATTATTAAAAAATCTTAGACCGAACCTGACGATTTCTTTGGTAAATACTCATTGTTTCAATGCACTTGATTTAATAGCTAAACTCAAAAAAATAAAATATGAGATAACTAGTAACTATAGAAAAGAAATCAATTAAAGTATTTGTTTGCAAATGCTTGTTAGACAAGGTTTATAGTAAACAATGGCGTTTGTTATAAAATCAGTACAGTTTATATCTAAATAAAATAAGAGCTAATCTAATCAAGACTTTTACATTTGCCCAGATCGAAATGCTTTTATAAATGAGATTCATTATCATTTTGGCAAAAGATTTTTTCAATACAAAAAGTAAAAAAATCGGGTAATGAATAAGTTTGAGATAATAATTAAGCTTCTGTTAATAAAGTACCTAATTAGTGTAAAAGTCTGGTGAATGAAATTTAGGTTAATTTGCGGTAATGATCGAGATTAAATCAGTCGATAAAACTGGAGCAAATTTTTCCTGCTCTTTTGGACAGCTGTAGATTCACTCAAAGGAAATAAAAGATAATCTTGACGTTGCTATAAAAAATATATTTATGTATACAGGCAATGTAGATTAGAAAGATTGAGCAATAAAATATAAAATATGATGATTTTGATTTACAGGAGATATGTTTAGCATTGGCGCATTAATAAGCAATAAAACTGAATCTTTACTTGTTGATAGTTGATGTTTTACTTGCCTCTTACTAAATTTACCCGATCAACTGAACGTAGGTTCTAATTGACAACTAACTATTGAGCAACAACCCTCAATGCAATTTAAGCAAAAGATAATAGTCACGCTGCTATTTATAGCGATCGCAATTCTTACCTTAGTTTCTAGCGCCGTCCATCTGTTAACCGAGTCTTGGTGGTTTGCAGCAGTAGGTTTTGAGTCGATTTTTTGGCAGCGGATTATTTGGCAAGTAGCTATTTGGCTAGTCACTTTTACGGTTTTTGTAGGGTTTTTAGGCTTTAATTATTGGTTAGCGTTGAGATTTACAGGCGATCGCAGCTTTAGATTTCTAGAATCTAATGAATTTGAACTTTATACTGTCAAGATTGCTAACTACACGGCTGCACTGCTTACTTTCTTAACTTCTCTAAGTATTGCTAATTTTAGTGCAGCATCTTGGGAACAAATTTTGCAATTTTCCCATGCCTCTGAGTTTAATCGTCTCGATCCGATCTACCAAAAAGATATTGGCTTTTATTTATTTCGGTTACCTTTTTTAGACAATTTAGAAAATTGGTTTCTTACCCTTTTGATTTCAGGCTCGATCTTAGCAGTCTTAGTTTATGTATTTAAGGGAACTATTCGCTTTAATTGGCAGTGGAAAAGCTTAATCCTTGAGGACAATTGGCAAAAGCTCTTAACTAAACCAATCAAGGTTCATCTAAGTTTTTTACTGACGGCGATCGCTCTTGATATTGCCGTTGATTTTTGGCTGGAGCGTTATGAACTACTTTATTCTGCTCAAGGAGTAGTTTGGGGTGCAGACTATACTAGTACCCATGCCCGTTTGCTGGCATTTTGGGTGATGATTATCGCTTCGGTACTCTTAGGGCTGTGGTTAATTATTTCTACTTGGTATGATAAACTCCAACTTCCCGTATACGGTATTAGTATATACGCCGTAGTTCTAATTCTGTTTAACGGGATTTTTCCTGAGTTGCAGCAGCGTTTTGTAGTCGAACCCAACGAATTAGCCAAGGAGATGCCCTATATTAAGCACAATATCGAGTTTACGCGAGAAGCGTATGACTTAGACAAGATTGATACAAAAGATTACCAATTAAATTTGGCAGGTAATTCCAATCCTAATGTTCTCCAAGAAAACCAAGCCACCATTGGTAACATTCCCCTGTGGGACTATCGCCCCCTACTAACTACCTACCGACAGCTACAGGAAATCCGCTTTTACTATAAATTCCTTGATGTTGATGTCGATCGCTACACCCTCAATGGCAATTATCGTCAGATAATGCTTTCCCCTAGGGAATTTGATTACAGTCAAGTTCCCGCCTCTGCCAAAACTTGGGTCAATCGCAGGCTCAAGTACACTCATGGTTATGGCTTAGTCATGAACCCCGTCAATGAAGTCACTACCGATGGTTTACCAGTCTTATTTGTCAAAAACATTCCTCCCGTTTCTGGGACTGATTTAGCAATTAAAGAGCCAAGAATATATTATGGTGAGTTGACCCAAGACTATATTTATACGGGAATGAATACCCCTGAGTTTGATTATCCCCGTGGAGATGAAAATGCCTTTATAAAATACGATGGTGTAGGTGGTGTCCCCATTGGTAATTTATTACGCCGACTTGCATACGCCTATGACCAAGGCAGTTTAAAAATTCTTATTTCTAATTACTTTACGACTAATTCCCGCATTCACTATCACCGACAAATATCAGAGCGAGTGCGTCATGTTGCTCCTTTTCTGCAATTCGATAATGACCCCTATATGGTAGTGGTAAATGGTAGGCTCAAGTGGATTATTGATGCCTATACTACAAGCGATCGCTATCCTTATTCCGAAGCCGTTGCCCATGAACAAAAAACAGAATTAATCACCGATAAAAATATCAACTACGTTCGTAGTCCCGCGAAAGTAGTTGTAGATGCCAAGGATGGCACAATGCAGTTTTACGTTGTTGACGAAAACGAACCTGTCTTAAATACCTACCGCAAGATATTTCCCAATCTATTCAAGGCAAAAGATACCATTCCCCCAGAAATCCAGGCTCATTTTCGTTATCCTCAAGATTTATTTAAAATTCAAGCCAGAATGTACTTGAGCTATCACATGGAAGATCCCCAAGTATTTTATAACCGTGAAGACGACTGGCGTTTTGCTACAGAACTTTATAGCGATCAACAACAGCAGGTTGAACCTGATTATCTAATCATGAAGTTACCAGGGGAAACCCAAGAAGAGTTTGCCCTAATTTTACCCTTCACTCCCGTCAACCGCGATAATATGATCGCCTGGATGGCTGCTCGTTCAGATGGCGATAATTACGGCAAACTTAGCCTTTATGAATTCCCCAAACAAGAACTAGTGTATGGTCCTTTTCAGATCGAAGCTAGAATCGCTCAAGATCCTGAAATTGCCCAACAAATAACCCTTTGGAGTCAAACAGGTTCTAGGGTAATTAGAGGAGATATTCTAGTCATTCCCATCGATGGTTCAATACTTTATGTCCAGCCTCTATATCTTCGCGCTGCTAAAGGTCAGTTACCCGAACTCACCCGCATTATTGTCTCCTACGACAAACAAATCGTTATGACTCCCTCTCTAAGTCAATCTCTAGCTGCGGTATTTAAGCAAGTCCCCACCCAATTAAATCCCTCCACAAATCCTGCTACAGCAGATCCTCAAGCCCGGCAATCTGCATTAGAAATATATCAGCAAGCTCAACAGGCTTTACAACAAGGAAACTGGGTAGAATATGGACGCTATCAACAGCAATTACAAGACATATTGCAAAAATCAAATTAAACGTTAACTTAACTTAGATTTTATCCTGACACTAAATCCAATTGATAAAAGTATTTTTTTGGTTGAGTTATTTAATTGTCTTATTTTTTTGACTTCTGTACAAGGCATGCCTTGTCTCTTCTGACCTGCATAACATTTAAATAATCTACACGAACAGGATTTAGTATGACTTACTTTTAGACACGATTTGTACTCTCAACCCAACTAATCGGCATTAGAAATTTATCAGCAAGCACAACAATATATTAAAAAGTAAATCTTGTACGTATGAAGCTTAACGTCCGCTACGGTTTGTATTTGACAAGTGTTCATCCGAAACCGCTAGATTACGTGTTGATATATTTTTTTAGGCAGTAGTCTTTTGATACTAAATATAATTAGCACTGATAAGGGAAAGACAATAAACGGTAGTAGATAATTACTTATACCAAAGCTCAAAAGAATTAAAATTAGCGCAAAATGGACTAAATATACCCCTAACATCAGTGATGAAATGGAATAAATATTTAGCTTATACTTAGCCAAAACATCTGACCTCAACAACAAAAGGCTTGGCAACATACCAAATAGATATGGAATACCGACATTTTCTTGAGCAGTATAGACCATTAACAATATAGAAAAAATTAATCCCAAAAGAATAAACAACCTGGATTTTATTTCAATACTGAAGTAGCAACCTAAGTAGATCCCAATCAAAACTGCTGGTAATGCGTGTGCATATAAATCAAAAGGGTCAATATAACTAAATTCTCTCCATTTAGGAGCTAACATCATCAGGATAACTGCCATTGTTCCAGAAAACAATCCCAGAGTACTTTGGGAAAAGATAAGTTTAGCTCGATCGATTAAAATCAAAACAATACACATATAGGGTAAATACCAAAGATGTGGTGATGGAGTCGAAAAAATGCAGCTTACAAAACTGTAGTTTTCAGGACAAATTTGCCCAAGTCTCACGAAATTCAACAAACTGTAGGGAATAGTCCAGATAACGCAGGGAACAATTAGCCTTTTTATTCTTTCTAGAGGCTTGTTTTGGCGTTTAGATATATTAGCAAAATAAGATGAAATAATAATAAAAAAGATTAAGCCACCATAAGCGATCTCTCGTCCAGGCAAGCTTCCTGAATGAAACCAAACAATTCCAAAGGCACTGATAATCCTTAATAATTCAACGTCATTCCTCATAAATGTAAAGCAGTTATATCTTGAACATATCGATTCTGTGCTTCCAAACTATAAGTGCTTTTTTCTCGATCTGAGCGTATCGTCAATGACAAAAAAGCGATCGCTGTCGGTTTGTAATGATTAAAAAGAATTATTTCAGCTTTTTACTTTATGTTGTGTTTAGAGAACACTATCGAGACATTAGAGAACAATTAACCTTCTGTCAATTGGAATTTTTTTATGTCGAATATCTGAAATGTTAGTTATAAAGGACTAGTTATGTTAAATATTAAAAGTTATTTTGATGTGTTTAATTTGTAATTTACACTAAAACTTGATAATGGATGATGTATCCTAATACATTTTTTTCAAAATAGTATCAATTTAAAAGATCGAGACTAAAGCCAAAGTGCTGACAGATATTTGCGACCTAGCCTACTATAATTACTCAAACCATGAACTCATCCAGCAATGGTAGCAGCGACTACCTTTCAGGCAATAGTTTGTCCCAACCTAAACGGGATAAATTGCTTAATCAAAGGCAATCTAATCAAGGAAATGATCCTGCTGCCGATTCTTCTGATAGTGCAATTCGTATTTTAATCGTTGACGATCAAAAAATGATTAGGGAAGGATTAAAAGCCCTAATCAAAACAGAAGCAGATATTGAAATAGTTGGCGTTGCTGAAAATGGAGAACACGCTGTAAAACAGGTAGAGTCTCTTGAGCCAGATGTTGTCTTAATGGACATGGAGATGCCTGGAATAAACGGCATGGAAGCAACTAAAATCATTTGCCAAAAATTTTCTGACGTTAAAGTATTGGTACTTAGTACCTTTGATACCGAGGAATATGTTGCTCGCTCTCTTAGCTCTGGAGCAATGGGTTATTTACTCAAAGGCACTCCCGCCAAAGAACTTACCGATGCGATTAGATCGGTACATCGTGGTTATGCTCAAATTGGACCTGGAATTTATCGCAACCTAGCCTTGCCTCAAACACCAGAAGCTAACAAGCTCCCCGTAATGTCTTCGCTGGCAAGCAAAAGTCAGACAGAAATCAAAGAACGCTCTTATCCCCCTGGACAGCTTGTTACTACAGCCCCTCAAAGCAATGGTTCTAGTTTAGTTAGGCGCGATCCTGCCTCAGTTAAATCTCGCAAGTTTGAGCAAACAGTAATTTTGCGTCCTTCACCTAGATGGTCTAGAGCCACTATGGCGGGAATTATGGGAGTCACTATCTTTACCATTGTCTGGTCTTTGGTTGCCAAGATTGAACGGGTAATTCCTGCTCAAGGTATAATTCAGCCTACTAATAAGCTTCAGGAAATACAGGTGCCTACAAATGGTGTAGTCGCAGAAGTAAAGGTAGAAGAAGGGCAAAGAGTAAAACAAGGTGATGTTTTACTAGTCTTAGACTCCACAACCTCCAAAGCTCAGGTTGATTCCCTGGGTAAAGTGCGACAGTCTTTGCAACAAGAAAACAAGTTTTATCGCGCCTTGATGTCAGGGAAAATTGATACCGAAAGTATTGATGAAGTGATTGCCTCTTTAAAAATTCCCAGAGAAGTATCAGAACTGACTCGCAATAGAGCAGCGTTAAAAGAGGAAAACAAAATGTTTAATGCTCTTTTAAACGGTTCTAGTCAGAAATTAGCTCCAGAACAACAGGCTAGATTAGAAGCATCAAGAGCGGATTTACAACAAAGAACTGCCTCAGCCAGATTAGAAGTTGAACAACTAGAAAAGCAGCTAGAACAAACTAAAATTCAGCTAGGGGACAATCGAGCGCAGTTAGCTACAGCCAAACAAAATTTACAAGAAATTACAGAACGTAACATTGAAGCAAGACAACAGTCTGAAGATAGCTTGAAAATTGAAGAAGGAACTTTAAAAGCTATTATTCCTGTATATCAGCAGGGAGGAATTGCCAAACTTCAGGTAGACCAGCAAAGACAAAGAATCAATGACCGCAAGCAGACAATGGTTGACGATCTCAAGCAAGGTAATCTAGAACGCGATCGCCAGCAACAGCAGGTAACAACCTTACAATCAGAAATTAATCGCCTATTGCAAGAAGAACAGCGATTAAGCCTAGATATTTCTCAAGCCAGAGAACAGCTAGATAATACTGGAACTCTCTCCACCAAAGATTTATACGATCGAAGAGCTGAAAATAGCAAACGACTGTCGGAAATTGACAGTCAACTCAATAAAACAATTGTCGAAAACGATAAACAGATTGCTGAAATTAATAGTCAAGTCAGCAGTGCCAAACAAAACCTCAAATATCAGACGATAAAAGCCCCTGTTACGGGAGATGTTTTTGACCTCAGGGCATATCCTGGATACGTTCCCCCTTCTGGTCAAGCAGCTAGTCCTGTATTACAAATTGTGCCGACAGAAAATTTAGTCGCCGAAATCTTTATTAAGCCAAAAGATATTGGATTTGTTGAAAAAGGAATGACCACAGATGTGCGGATTAGTGCTTTTAACTATAGTGAGTATGGGGATATTAAAGGCAAGGTCAAGTTTATTAGTGCTAGTGCCTTAGAACCCGAACCTCCCTATGATTTTTTCCGTTACATAGCTAAGA
This sequence comes from Waterburya sp., assembly GCA_965218645.1. Taxonomy (GTDB): domain Bacteria; phylum Cyanobacteriota; class Cyanobacteriia; order Cyanobacteriales; family Xenococcaceae; genus Waterburya. The sequence continues at coordinate 4,667,343 of OZ244627.1, forward strand.
TTGATTTGGACAAAGACTATTTAAAGATCAAAGGCGAAAAGAAATATATCCAGCCTGGGATGGAAGTTCAGGCTAATATTCGTATTAATGAAAACCGTACCGTCTGGAATCTTTTAACCGAGCAATTCCTAGGAGGATTAGATAAATTCAAAGAATTAGAATAATTTCTATAGAAATAAAAATTGTGTTTAAAACAATATAAATCCTCAGGACTTTTTACAAAATGTCTTAACACAAATCTTGAAAAAAGAATATCAGCAAGTTGATCGATTATTAGCTTACTTTGGGAACTATAGGCTAGATAAGTCAATTTTGTTGATATGGAAACCGCCCTCAGACTTGATGTTAAAAAGTTATTAGAGCAGCTAGCGCAATCCCAAAGTTCTGGCTGTCTGGAATTAAATGAAGAGTTTGACTCCTGGAAAATCTATTTACAGCAGGGAAATCTCAAGTATGTTTGCTGTTCTATAGAAAATCTAGAGCAGCTTAAGTTTTATCTTCATTATCTTCAGTTAAAAAAGGCTGTAGCAGCTTTAGATAAGCTACCAGATTCATTGGTCAAGCCACAATCTTTACAAGACGAGTCAGGTAGTCAAAATCTTTACGGTAACCTTATTCCTTGGCTGCTATCAGCAAAACAACTCGATTTATCTGAGGGTGTCAAGCTGATCGAGCAAATTAGCCAAGACGCATTGAGCTTTTGTCTTTGGCTTGATAGGGGAACTTCTTTATGGCATGAAGGACATTCTCCGCCTGCTTGGATTCCATTGCAGCTTCAAGATGCCATATCTTTGAATGTGCCAGAGTTTTTGCGCTCGGAGCAAACGAGACTAAAACAATGGCAACAGTGTAGTCCTGAACTTCTTTCTGTTCATCAACGCCCTTATTTTGCTCCTGGTTGGGAAAAAAAGTCTTTGCCATCTGGTTCATTAAACCTCAAAACTCTTCAAGAACTAACTCAAGTATTAAGAGGACGTACTAGCATTCGTCAGCTTTCAGTCTTGCTGCGTAAAGATGAGCTTAATGTAGGAAAAATTCTTTCACCATACATTGATGCCAAGATCGTTTATTTACATCATGCTCAAACCCCCTTAGACAACTTGCCTCATATTCCTAAATTGGATAATAGTCCTGAAGATTTATCGTCTGCTAATTATAAAAGTGAAAATAATCCCCAAAAAACCAAGCTAAAAACCTGGAAAATAGTTTGTATTGATGATAGTCCGACGATATTAAGTGAAATTAAACGTTTTCTTAATCAAGAAAAGTTTGAAATAACAGCTATAGATGATCCTGTACAGGCTGTATCGCAAATTTTTACAATTAACCCAGACATGATTTTGCTCGACATTACTATGCCCAGAATTAATGGCTATAAATTATGCGGGCTATTAAGAAGCAGTGGCAAATGCGATCGCACTCCCATCATTATGGTCACGGGCAATACTGGCTTAATTGATAAAGCTAGAGCCAAAATAGCTGGAGCAACTGACTATTTTACTAAACCTTTTACCCAAGAAGGTTTAACCCAAATTATTGAAAAGCATCTAAATTAATTTGCTTTTTCAGTTACTAATTAACCTGAGTTCGGGATAAGCCGAAACCCTCATGGTAAAAGTATTTGCAAAATAATATTTTGCGCACTTTTTTACTCTAGAGCTTCTGGAGAAAAATCTAAAAAGCTTAGAGTTTATGGCTTAGAACTTATAGCTACCTCCGTTGACTCATTTTATTAACCCGAACTCAGGTTAATTACTAGTTAATTTTATTCACAATCATCAAATTAAACCAATGAAAACTATCTTAATTGTTGACGACGTACAATCTGAATTAGACATGATGGCAAATTACTTAACCAAAGCTGGTTATAAGGTCATCATAGCGATTGATGGCGATGATGCGATCGCCAAAACTATAGCCAACAAACCCGATGCCATTGTCACAGATTGGATGATGCCCAAAATGGGTGGCTTAGATATCTGTCGCCAACTGAAAAAAAATCCAGAAACGGCAAATATTCCTGTGATTACCTGTACTGCAAAAGACAGAGACGTAGATCGGATGTGGGCAACCAAGCAAGGAGTACAGGCTTATGTGACTAAACCTTGTACTCAAGATCAATTGGTCAGCGCAGTTCAAGGTGTGATGGGATAAATACCAATGTCAAATCAGAGTGTAGCTGCAAAAGTTCAAGCCAATCTTCAGGAGCTATTTAAAAGTAATCTAGCTCCTGGTAATGCCTATATAAAGTTCCAATTGACATCAGACACATCAGCTTTGCTATCGATGGATCTAGTAGAAGAATCTTTAATTGTCAAAGCAGAGCAAATAACTACTTTGCCTAGTATGCCAAAATCGGCGATCGGCATGATGGCTTCACGCGATCGCGTTTTTTGCGTATTCGATCTAGCTCAATTATTGACCTTACCTTCTAGCTTAATTAATCCTCGTCAATACCAATTAATTGTACTGCAAACAATTTCTGAGCCATCGATTTATATTGGTCTTGCTGTTACTCAGCTTCAAGGGATTATACGTCTATCGACTGAACTTGTTCAGTCATCTTTGGATACCTTGCCTCCTAATTTAGCTCCTTATTGTGATGGTGCTATGTCAGAGAATGAAACCATTATTCCTATATTGGAATTTAATTGTATTTGCCAAGCTTTAACCACCATTGATAAGAAATAAACTGTGGTCAAGTTGCCCTTTTAGTATATTTTTTCTAACTTATATTCTTAATCTTTATGATTACTAAATCAGAATCTGCTAAAGCTACCAAACCCGTATCTAGCAATTTTAGAACTGGTACTCTGCGTCGTCGTTTGTTAATTTCAATTTTACCTGCGGTCTTAATTCCTTTGGCGATCGCTAGTGCGATCGGTTATAGCGTTACTGAACGTCGAGCTAATACCCAAACTCAAGCAACACAGGAAGAGGATGCAGTTCTGACTGCTAGTACGGTAACAGCTTTTATTCGAGACTCATTTAAAATTCCTGATTTACTGGCTTCTAATGCCGATCTTATTCAGGCGATGAAAGCAGGAACTCAAGAAGCGAACAATCAAGGTCTACCTCAACAGCCTATTGAAGCTGTAGAAAAAAAGTTTGCAGCTACAAAATTACTGAAAGTTAATGCAGAACTTAACAACTATTTAGAGCAAATAGTCAAATTTAGCGACATTATCGAAATTTTTTATACCGAGCGTAATGGTTTTAACATTGCCTTTAGTAATCCGACTTCTGATTTTGTCCAACGTGACGAGAGCTGGTGGCAAACTAGCCAAAAAGAGGGAAAAGCGATCGACGAACCCGAATTCGATAAATCTGCTAATGCTACAGTTTTTGCTCTTTCAAAAGCTGTAAAAGACCCTCGGACTGGAGAATTTTTGGGCGTGATTAAAACGGGTATACCAGTTACGGTATTGGACTCTACTCTTGCTGCTTATTTAGCCACGGGACTAAAAAAATCTCAGATTGTTCAAGTTGTCGATTCTCAAGCTGGTTCTGTCATGAGTACTATCACTCCTCAAGGCTCGAAAGTAGAAATTCAAAAATCGGTTGGTGGCGCAGCGATTTTGCAAGTCGCGAAAACTATGTCAAATTCTGTTCAAAATGGTCAAAATCTTGACGAACTAAAGCAGTTAATCGAGCAAGAAGCAAACTTTTCTAAGGTCGTTCTCAAGCAAGAAAAAATATTCTCTGAAGCTTCTGTTCTTGCTGAATTGAAATACCAAGGAAAAATTTATGATATCTCAACCATCCCTAATACAGATTTGGTCACAATTCAAGCAGTTGACATTGCTGAAGTAGAAGCAGCAGGACGAAGCTTGCTAACGGTGTTTGGTTTAACTGCTTTGATTTTAGGAATTTTATCTGTAGGCTTAATTCTGCTATTAGCACAGCAACTATCTGTACCTCTAACTAATTTATCAGGCAAGACTCAGCAAGTAGCAGCAGGAAATCTTGATGTTACTGCTGATGTAGAAGGAACATTAGAAACAAGAACTCTAGCCAGCAACTTTAATCAACTGGTAAGCCAAGTCAAAAACTTATTAGAAGAGCAAAAAAGTCTTACTGACCAACAACGTCTGGAGAAAGAGCAGCTAGAGTTAGCAATTTATACTCTTCTAGATGAAGTTTCTGATGCCACAGAAGGGGATTTAACTGTTCGAGCTAACCTAGATTCATTAGAACTTAGTACTGTTGCCGATTTATTTAACGCCATTATTAGTAACCTACAAGACATTGCGATCGAAGCCAGACAGTCTACTAGTCAAGTAGGTTTCTCCCTCAAGCAAAATGAATCGGCAATTCGTTTGTTAGCAGAACAAGCGATCGCCGAAGCTCAAGAAACTCGTGACACCCTGATCTCTATTGAACAGATGTCTCAGTCAATTCAGGCAGTTGCCACCAATGCTAACCAAGCAGAACAAATAGCCGACGATACCTACAATACGGTTGTCAGCAGTACAAACAATATGGACTTAACCGTAAGCAGTATTCTCGAATTGCGAACTACCGTAGGCGAAACAGCGAAAAAAATGAAGCGGTTAGGAGAATCCTCGCAGAAAATTTCCCAGGCAGTCTCGTTTATTGAAGAAATTGCCCTTAAAACCAACGTATTGGCAATTAATGCCTCTGTTGAGGCTGGACGTGCGGGGGAATATGGTCAAGGCTTTACGATCGTAGCCGAACAAGTGGGTGCATTAGCAGAACAGTCGGCAGCAGCAACTAAAGAAATTGCCAGCATTGTGGCAGCAATTCAAACCGAGACTCAAGAAGTAAACCAAGCAATGGAATCGGGGACAATTCAGGTAGTAGAAACCACGCGCCTAGTCGAAAATACCAAACAAAGTTTGGCAGAAGTATTAGAAAAATCCCAAACAATTAACCAACTAATGGAATTTATTTCTCAAAGTACCGTATCTCAAGCAAATACTTCTGAAAATGTTATTAACCTGATGCAAAAAATTGCTCGACTGTCTGAGGCTTCATCTCAATCTTCTACCGAAATTGTACAGTCAATTCTGGAAACAGCCTTAGTTGCGGAAAAACTAGAATTGACTGTATCCCAGTTTAAAGTCGCTGAATCAGTCTAATCATTTATCATTTACAACCGACATGGATATAGAACAACAGATTCGCCTCAATTTTCTTGATGAGGCTGAAGAACATTTTAATGCAATTGAATCTAATCTTCTGGGATTAGCCGATACTGAGATCGATACCCAAAAAGTAGATATTGTGCTGCGTGCTGCTCACTCTGTCAAAGGTGGTGCGGCGATGATGGGTTTTGATCTTCTTAGTGGAGTTGCTCACCGTTTAGAAGATTTTTTAAAAATTTTGCGGGTTCGCTATGCTGCTAGTCGTATTGAGGCGGAAGTAGAAACACTATTGCTACAGAGTTCTGATTCCTTACGTCACATTGGCGATCTTCATCGTCAGGGAAAAGAAGTCTTAGAGTCTGAGATTAGTCAACGTACCCAGCCTGTTTTGGATAAATTACGAGAATATTTAGGTGATTTAGAAGTTGCTGACGAAAATGCTTTGTTGGCACAGGATGAGGATATCGATCCTGCTGTATTAATTTTTGAGGAAGGAGTTGATGGGGTTTTAGATCGCTTTGAAACTAAATTACCAGCATTAGAAATTGATGAGTTAGCTCAAGAACTATCTGCCACGGCTCAAGAATTAATTGGCTTTGGTTACATGGCAAGTCTCGATCCTTTTATCCAACTCTGTGAATCGATCCACCAACAGGCTACAACTCTAACTCCATTAGAGATCGCTCCTTTTGCCGATCGCGCTTTAAAAACCTGGAGGCGATCGCACGCTTTAGTTTTAAGAGGCAGCATTGAAAAACTACCTTCTTATTTAGAAGGTTATGAAGATGTGGGTCAACAATCGAGTATTAGTAATGATACTAATACTGATACTGAATTTGAAATTGAACAGCTTGCTGCTGATAGTTTCTCCGAAGCAGATTTTGCTCTTGCAAGTGCTTTTGAGCTAAATGAATTGCAGTCAGCTTTTGAACCAGATACAGAAGATGAACAAGAATTTGATCCCTTAGCAACATCTTTAGAATTAAGTGAATTACAGTCAACCTTTGATCTAGATACATCTGAAGATTTAGAGGCTTTTGATCCACTTGCAGTGAATAGTTTAGAACTTGGTGAATTACAATCTGCTTTTGACCTAGATATACCTGAAGAAATACCCGTCAAAACTCAGCCAGAAGTTAAAAATCCTTCTCCTCTACCAAAAAACGTTTCATCTGCCGAACAAGTAGAGAAGATGGTCAGAGTTCCAGTTTCCCAACTCAAACAATTTAATACCCTTTTTGAACAGCTAGTTTTGAACCGTAACAGTATTAATTTGCGCGTAGAACAATTGCAAAATGCCATGTCTTTGATGGGTCAAAGAATGTTGCAAATGGAACGTTCCAATACTCAATTAAAACAGTGGTATGGTCGTGCTTCGGTTGAAGGGCTTTTGAGCGAGAAAGAGCAGCTAGTATCGAGTTCAGTTGATACCGTAAACCAAAAGCCAAATCGCTTTGATAGTTTAGAAATGGATCGCTACAGTGATATTCATCTTATCTGTCAAGAACAAATAGAAACCATCGTTCAATTACAAGAGGTGGCAAGAGATATCGATCTCGGGGTACAAGAAGTTCATCAATCAGTGCGAGATCTTCACTACACTACTAAGTCCATGCAGGGCAACGTGACTCGTACTCAAATGTTACCTTTTGCCGATGCAGTTAAACGTTTCCCTAGAGTAATTCGTGACCTTAATCTTCAGTTCAATAAAAAAGTAGATCTCAAAATTGTTGGCGAAAGAACACTTTTGGATCGTTCTGTAATTGAGGCTTTAAGCGATCCTTTGATGCACCTGTTGCGTAATTCCTTCGATCATGGCATAGAAGACAGCCAAACTCGTATTGCTGTTGGCAAACCAGAAGCAGGAACAATTACGATCCAGGCAAATAATCAAGGAACTTATAGCGTTATTACCTTAAGCGACGATGGCGGTGGAATTAAACTAGATAAAATTCGCGATCGCGTCTGTCAGATGGGCGTTTCTCAGTCTGAGGTAACACAAATATCTGAAATAGAGCTACTTAACTTTATCTTTGAGCCTGGATTTAGTACAGCACAAAGAGTTACAGAGCTTTCGGGCAGAGGCGTGGGTATGGACGTTGTTAAAACCAATCTCCAGGAAGTTCGCGGTGACGTTCAGGTGTTCACAGAACCAGGACAAGGAACAACTTTTACCCTGAGGATTCCCTTTACCTTATCTATTTTGCGGGTAGCAATTATTGAACAAGGAGACATGGTTTTTGCCATTCCCGCCAATAGCATTAGAGAGTTAATACCACTAGAGTTAGAACCAATCTTAACTTCAGAGAATACTAAAAAAGTAGATTGGAATCAGTCAGAAATTCCCCTGATCGAAATAGAAAAAATACTTACATATGGTCGTTCTCATAAAGCCCTCTATTTGACAGGAGAACCCACCATTAATCGCCCGATGACTTTAGTGGTCGGGAATAAACAATCATTTGCTGCCTTGAAAATTGCTCGCTTTTGGAATGAGCAAGAATCCACCATCAGAACCATAGAAAGTCCGATTCCTTTACCTCCTGGAGTAATTAGTTCTGTAGTATTTGGTGATGGTAGAGTTATTCCTCTAATCGACCCGATGGCATTAATCGATCGAGGTCAAATTAATTCTTTTGCAGACGATCGATCTGATTTAGATCTGCCAGAAATTAGTAATCTACCAACCACACCAACCATTTTGGTAGTCGATGACTCGATTAATGTACGTCGTTATCTAAGTGTGACTTTAGAAAAAGCAGGTTATCAGGTTGAGCAAGCCAAAGATGGTCAAGAGGCGGTAGATAAACTCATTGGTGGGCTTTTGGTACAGGCTGTTATCTGCGATCTTGAAATGCCTAGACTAAATGGCTATGGAGTTCTCGAAGAAATCAAAGAGCGACCTGAATTTGCCGATCTTCCTATAGCCATGCTCACCTCGCGTAGTAACGAAAAACACAAAAAACTAGCGATGAATTTAGGAGCTGCGGCTTATTTTTCTAAACCATATGATGAAAAAGAATTGTTAAATAAATTAAGCGAATTATTACAATTGGCAATGGAATGATGCCGTAACCTTTTAGGTAAACATAATTTTACGCATTATAAAAGCCATCAGACTAACTGCACAGACAACGGCTAATTGTCCTGGTAAAGGATGAATTGAATAAATGGCGATCGCTTGCCATAAAGATATACCTTCTCCTAAACCCGTTGAATAGTAAATCGCCGTTAAATAAATCAAACCGACTAAATGAATAACCATCAATCCAGCCAAACAACTAGCAATCAGAGAAGAGAATCGCACCAAAGTTTGAAATGCTAACCAGCCACAAAGCCAAGCACCAAGTATAAATCCCAAAAGATAGCCAAAGTTAGGCTGCTGTAAATAATTCAATCCACCGCCTTGGTCAAATATAGGTAGTCCACTAATTCCCAACAGCACATAGGCAGTTTGCGAGATTAAAGCAGCATTTTTTCCACCTACACAGGCAATAAATAAGGCTGCTCCAATTTGATAGCTTACTCCTAAAGTATGAACTCCAAAGGTATCACCAAACCAAGACCAAGGGGCTGCAATAGTATAGGCGGGAATAAAAGTTCCGCCTATAGTCAAAATTAGACCAACTCCTGCCCACAGGAGCATCTCAGGCATAGAAGGAACATAAGCCCGATTTGGCTTATCTAATCTAATGTCTAGCTGATCTCGCAACCACTTGTTTTCTTTTTGTAAGCTCTCTAAATTTTGCTGCTTTTGTTGAGTAAGTTTTTGTAATTTATCGATAACTTCTTTAACTGTACGGGGAGTAATTTCCCATTCGTAATCAGTAATGTCAGCATTGGGCTTAGACGATTCTTTCAGGTTGGACATAGACTGAGGCTGTTGATGGCATTTTCCAGTTTAGCTTTTGATTAGTTATTTGTTGAGCAAATTAACAATTAACAATCAATATCAGTCCACCAGCCTGATGTCATAATGATTCCTCGATAACGCTTAACTCTATTTACAGTCATAAAATAAGCCCAGACTTTGCCTAAAAATCGATCATCTAAGCTATAAATATCAACCAACTGACGATAGTATTCGTTGAGACTTGAATCTCGCCCTGGTTGATAACCTTCTAATCGGTCTAAGCTATTTAAAACATTAGAGTCAATAAAAGTAAGCAAAAATCCCCTAACTTTATTTTTTCCTTCAGTCATAGCGGGATAACCCACGGGCAAAGCATATAAATTACCCCAGGTATATGCAGAAATTTGTTTTTGAACTTTTCCAGCGCAATAGTAAGCAAAGTTGGCTTCTCCTGGCTTGAGTGTACCGTAAACAAAAACATTAAGAGTTAACGAGTCAGATTTCATTAGATAATTAATATCTGATAATTGATAATTAGGATTTAATCATTGAGAGTAGCTACTTGGAACGTTAACTCAATACGGACTCGCCAGCAGATTGTCATTGACTGGCTACAGCAACATCAAGTAGATGTTCTTTGTCTGCAAGAAACCAAGGTACAGGATCGTGAGTTTCCGCGATCGCCTTTTGCAGATTTGGGTTACAACATCTACATCTCTGGTCAAAAATCTTACAATGGTGTTGCAATTTTTAGTCTTCAGCCTTTGAGTGAAATTAGTTGTGGCTTTAGTCCAATTGTGGGAGATGAGGCAAAAGATTTTGATGAGCAAAAGCGAGTAATAAGTGGTGTGATAAATAATATAAGAATTGTTAATCTCTATGTTCCCAACGGTTCGGCGATCGCTAGTGAGAAATATGAATATAAACTAAATTGGCTTAAGATCCTGCGGGAATATCTGCAAAAACTACAGAGTCAAGAACAAGAAATATGTGTCTGTGGCGATTTTAATATTGCTCTAGAAGATAAAGATATTTATACTTCCAAAGATAGAGAGCAACATATCATGTCTTCTGCCGTTGAGCGCGAAGCTTTAAAGCAAATATTAGAATTAGGTTTTCAAGATGCTTTTCGTAAATTTACGGCTGAGGATGGTCACTATAGCTGGTGGGATTACCGCGCTGCTGGCTTTAATCGCAACCGAGGTTGGCGTATCGATCATCATTATCTAACTCCAAAACTATATCAACAGGCTACAAAATCTTGGATTGATGTTGAACCCAGAAAGCTAGCCAAACCTAGCGATCATGCTCCTGCGATCATTGAATTTTGATTTACTTCTTGTGGGCATACCTATTTTGCTGATGACCCGTTTAAGAGGATTAGGCAATTACTTGAGAGATTTGGGTATTTGAGAAGCGATATTCCCAACTTATGATGAACATACATACAAAACAGTCGATTGTGATAACGTTTTATGAATAACACCTCTATCCTTGTTTTAGGTGCTGGCGAACTCGGTATGCCCGTTCTTCGTAACTTGGCAAAGCGCGTTGCACTGATTCCTGGAACTACTCTCACGGTTCTACTCCGCCCTTCCACCATCTCTGACCCAGACCCCGACAAACAACGAAAGCTCAACCTACTACGTTCTCTCAACATCAACTTCCTCCCAGGCGACCTCGCTACCGATTCCACTGCTGACCTCACCGCTCTTTTTAGCGACTTTCACACCGTGGTTAGTTGCATTGGCTTTGGGGCTGGGCGGGGTACTCAACTCAAGCTCGCTCGCGCCATCCTGGATTCGGAGGTGCAACGCTACTTTCCCTGGCAGTTTGGTGTTGACTACGATTTCATTGGTCGAGGCAGCGCGCAGGATCTATTCGACGAGCAGTTGGACGTGCGCGATCTCCTACGGTCACAGAATCGCACAGAATGGGTCATTGTCTCGACAGGTATGTTCACCAGTTTTCTGTTCGAGCCTTCGTTTGGCGTAATTGATCTGGCGCAAAGCACCGCCCATTCGCTGGGGAACTGGGACACTGCTGTCACCGTTACAACGCCTGACGACATCGGCACTTTGATGGCAGAAATTGTCTTTGCCGAACCACGGATCTTTAACCGTATAGTATATACGGCTGGTGACACCGTAACCTACGAACGGTTGGCGGACATAGTGGAATCTGTTTTGGGTCGGAAGGTGCGGCGGGTAGAATGGAGCGTACCCAAGTTAAAGGAAGAATTAGCACAAGATCCTGACAATGACATCAAAAAATACAGGGTGGTGTTTGCTGAAGGCAAAGGGGTCGCGTGGGAAGTTAGCAAAACGTTCAATGCCCAGAGGGGAATTGAAGTTGTGGGTGTAGAACAGTGGGCGCGAGAGAATCTGAAATGACTGTCACCGCTTGATTTGGGTGTCAACTTAACGTTACAAAAGGTGAGTAACTTATGTTGACTCACTCCATTATCTATATAATGGCGATCCGCAAACGTTCAATATCTTGAATTGGCGGCGCACCGAACAGACGGGAATACTCGCGACTAAATTGAGAGGGGCTTTCATAACCCACCTGATAGGCAGTACTGGCTGCATCAGCATTTTCGGCAAGCATCAGGTGACGGGCTTTTAATAATCTTATTTGCTTTTGATATTGCAGTGGACTCATGGACGTGACTGTTTTGAAATGGCGATGAAGCGAGGAAGATGACAGATTAACCTGTTCAGCTAAATCTTCAATCCGCATCGGTTTAGCGAAGTTATTTTTGATTAATTTGATCGCCCTGGCAATATTCTGCATATTGCTGCCAGATGTGGCAATTTGACGAACCGCTTCGCTTTGTTCGCTGACTAAAAGACGGTAATAAATTTCGCGTATAATTAACGGTGCTAGAAAAGGAATGTCTTGGGGTGTATCCAAAAGCTTTACCAGCTTGAGCGCACAGTCAATCAAGGGCAGCGTAGCATCACTAACAAACCAGCCTTTAACAGATTCTTTTTTGTCTGCACATGGGGGAGTCTGAGAGATAATGTCGCAAAGCTGAACGGGATTTAAATCTAGCTTGAGTCCCAAATACGGGCAATCTGGTGTTGCTTCTGTAACAAATCCACTAAGGGGTAAATCGACTGAGATAACTAGATACTGAGCGACTCCATAACGATAGGTTTCCTCCCCTAGCAATGCTTCTTTTTGTCCTTGAACCACAATGGCAAGAATTGGCTCGCTGACATCGTGCATAGAGGTAAAAGTATCAGACTGTCGCGTAAATTCTAAAGGTGCGATCGTGGTGGGATGGATGCCATTACCTTTGCTATCGGTGCGCCTTGAGATTAATTGCGCTATCTCTTTACACTTGCTGATAGTCGTCTCATGTTCTGGTGCTTCAATTGTCATGTTTGATTCCTAACGAGTTTGGCTATATTTACCAGCTTATTACAAAAAACTACTCGCCCTAATCTGGTTGCTGAGAGGATTAGGCAATCATGTGGGAAATTTAGGCATTCAGAAATCAATTACTTCAGCTTATGATGATACTAAAATTACAGACAATTAGAAGGAAAAAATTATGACTATCAAAGGTTATGGCTATAAGGAACAAGGAGGACAATTGGAGTCCTTTGAATACGACCCAGGTGAATTAGCTGCTGATACAGTCGAAGTTGAAGTCGAATACTGCGGTATCTGTCATAGCGATATAGCAATGATCGATAACGACTGGGGAATTTCCAGCTACCCTTTTATTCCTGGACATGAAGCTATTGGCAAGATTGTGGCGGTTGGGACTCAAGTACCTCAAGATCGTATCGGTCAACGAGTTGGTGTAGGCTGGCAGTCGGCATCTTGTAATCACTGCAAAAACTGTGGCGTGGGTAAAGAATCTCTGTGTTTGAATCAAGGCGAAGTAGGTCAGACAATTGTCGGTCGTAACGGCGCATGGGCAAATCGGGTGCGATCGCAGGCTCATTGGGCTATTCCTATTCCTGACCAACTAGACCCTTCCTTGGCAGGGCCTTTGATGTGTGCAGGGACTACGGTTTGGTCGCCAATACGACATTATGGCGTGCGACCTGGGATGGAAACTGCGGTATTAGGAGTAGGTGGTCTGGGTCATTTGGCTGTACAGTTCCTTGCCAAAATGGGAACTCAGGTTACGGGTCTTAGCACTACTCGTTCCAAGGAAGAAAACACCCGAAAACTAGGGGCAACTGACTTTATTGCTACTAAGGAATCACCTGAAGATCTTGAAAAAGCTGTGGGGCGATTTGATTTTATCTTGTCAACGGTTTCAGCTAATGTAGATTGGAATGCTTATATCAATGCTTTATCACCTGAAGGAACTTTAGTTCTTTGCGGTGTTCCTGATGGTGCGGTTGAATTTATGCCTTTTCCCATAATCGCAGGGGAAAAAAAAGTGGGTGGAGGTCGGGCTGGTTCACCTTCTGATACCAAAGAAATGTTGGAGTTTTGCGCCGTTCACAATATTGCTCCGATGTGCGAACAATTTGCCCTAAAAGATATCAATCAAGCCGTTCAATACGTTCGGGATAATAAGGCGCGTTTTCGAGCAGTGCTTGCATATTAAGCAAAATGCGAGTTCGACAAGATCGAAAAATAGTAGGGGTAAGAGCAGATAAAGCTTTGGGTTCTAGATAAGCATGAAGGTTTTTTGATTCAATGGAATGGACTTTTCCAGTTCTATAGTTTCAACATCCTTAATGCTTTCTAATACTTATTGTAACTTTATGTAAAGCATAAATTAGCGGAACTTTAAAATAGGGCGTTGGTGAATGCGTAATGCTAAACCTATATGATTTTCTAGTGATTTAGAAAACGATAAAGTTGTCTTGGCGAGCATTATATGCGACGACAGACGGCTGAAATGCAAGCTCTGGCATTTAATTAGCATCGTATCCTTAACTATGAATTTTTGCGACGCGAAGCTAGTCCTTTAGGGTTTGCGCTTTTCGTCGAACTCACGTTGATAAAAGCATCCGATTGTCGCATCAATTTTATTTGAGAGAATTAGGCAATTATCTGGGAGTTTTATGTATTCAACAAACAGTTATTCAAACCTACGATAAACATAGATTGAAAATAAATAGAAGGATAAAGCAATGACTAACAACACTACAAAAATCGCGCTAGTAACAGGAGCGAGCAGAGGACTAGGCAAAAATACGGCTTTGGCACTGGCGAAAAAAGGTGTCGGTGTCATCGTGACCTATCACAGCAACGAAGCGGAAGCGGGTAGCGTTGTCTCTGCAATTGAAGCAAATGGCGGACAGGCGATCGCGCTACAGTTAGATACTGCCGACACGAAAACTTTTGATGGGTTTGCAGCACAGCTCAAGCGATCGCTTCAGGAGAAATGGCAGAGGGAACAGTTTGATTTTCTGGTTAATAATGCGGGAATTGGGATTAATAAACCCTTTGCTGAAACAACCGAATCAGACTTCGATCGCTTGATGAATATGCACGTAAAGGGCGTTTTCTTTTTGACCCAGAAGCTTCTACCAATGATTAAAGATGGCGGACGGATCGTTAATATTTCATCGGGACTGGCTCGTTTTTGTTTACCAGGCTATTCGGCTTATGCAACCATGAAGGGAGCGATCGAAGTATTGACCCGATATATGGCAAAGGAACTGGGAGAAAGACAGATCGCGGTGAATACAATTGCCCCAGGGGCAATCGAAACAGATTTTGGTGGCGGCGTGGTGCGTGACAATCAACAGATTAATGACTTTCTTGCCTCGCAAACTGCATTAGGTCGAGTAGGCGTACCCGATGATATTGGAGGTGCGATCGCTTCTTTATTATCTGAAGATAACCGCTGGGTAAATGCTCAAAGAATTGAAATATCGGGCGGTGTGTTCCTTTAAATAAGCAAGAAACCCTTCAACAGATAAACAACAGATAAATTCATAAGGTCACTAAAAAATAAGAGGTCATTAAAATGCCAAATCCATCAAACACCGCAGCCTGGCAGCCAGAACCAGGCGTTGTACTAAAAATTAAGCCAGCCCCATATACGTCACCAGGCGAGCATGAAATTGTCGTCAGGAATGTCGCGATCGCCATCAATCCCATCGATTGGATTATCCAAGACCGGGCTATGTTCGACTGGCTTGAATATCCGCTCGTTCCTGGCAGCGACGTGGCGGGAGAAGTCGTAGAGATCGGCAGCGGTGTGTCCCGCTTTAAGCTGGGCGATCGCGTACTCGCTCAAGCAACTGGCGACCTGAGAAACGAGCCTGCCAGAAGTGCCTTTCAACAATACACCGTTGTTGCTGAAAATATGGCGGCGCATATTCCTGACACCATTGACTACGCGAACGCTGCTGTTCTGCCACTGGGTCTTGGGACTGCATCATGCGGTCTGTTTGAGAAAGACCAGTTGGCACTTCAACATCCTTCAGTGCTGCCAAAACCAACAGGCAAGGCTCTGCTCATTTGGGGAGGGTCTTCGAGCGTCGGTTGTAATGGTGTTCAGCTTGCCGTGGCAGCCGGGTACGAGGTTATTAGCACCGCCTCGCCGAAGAATTTTGATTTGCTCAAGCAATTGGGAGCTAGCCATGTATACGACTATAATAGCGAAACTATTGTCGAAGAACTGGTTCGGGCATTGGAAGGCAAGACAATAGCTGGTGCGCTTCATACTGTTGGAGATTCGGAAAAATGCTTTGCCGTCGTTGAACGCTGTTCGGGACAAAAATTTGTCTCAACGACTTTGCCAATACCAGAAAGCAAGCCTGCTAACGTCGATGCCAAGCAAATTTTCGGCTCTACGCTCAAGGATAACGAGGTCAGTCGAGCGGTCTATGTGGATTTCCTGGCAAATGCTCTCAGTGAAGGTATCTATATTCCCGCGCCTGAGCCTTGGGTCGTCGGGACTGGTCTTGAGTCTCTTCAGAAGGGGCTGGAAATTCAGAAGCAAGGTGTGTCCGCTAAGAAAGTGGTCATTACACTCGAATAATCTTAGCTATATGCGACCGCCTCTTTACTTTCTGAAGATAACCGCTGGGTAAATGCCCAAAGAATTGAAGTTTTTGGCGGTCAGTCGATCTAAATTATGAACATTTTTAGAACACTTTAAAACTTTAAAAAAATGAAGAAGATATTAGTAACAGGTGCTACAGGAATTTTAGGTAGTGCAGTCATTGAAAATCTGTTAAAGAAGATCTCCCCTCAACAAATTAATGTTCTCGTTCGTCAAGGGGAACAACAAACAGAATTTCAGTCAAAGGGGTTTGATGCCTATCAAGGTGATTATGACGATCCAAATTCTCTTGAAAAAGCAATGAAGGGTGTAGATACAGTTTTACTTATTTCTGGAGGTGACAAAGGCGATCTCCTGCAACAACATCACAATGTTGTAGATGCTGCCAAAAAAACAGGTGTTAAGGGTTTTGCCTATACGAGCCGAGCTTTACGCGATCGCGCTACTTTATCTAATCAATTAATGGTTAGACACTTTGACACCGAAGATTATATTAAAGACAGTGGATTAAAATACGTCATTTTTCGCAATGCCCTGTATATGGACGTTATTCCGCTATTCGTAGGCAAACAGGTCTTTGAAACGGGCATTTTTCAGCCTGCGGGAGAAGGGAAAGTAGCTTTCGCACTGAGAAAAGAAATGGGCGAAGCTATGGCGAATGTTTTATTGAATGAAGATTGTGAAAACCAAGTCTATAAGTTGACGGGGAGTCAAGCATATTCATTCTATGATGTTGCATCTGTATTAACCGAACTTGGTAGCAGAAAAGTGAAATATACACCTATAGATGCCTCTACATTTAAAGCAAAAATGGCAGGAAAAATTCCCGATCCCATGCTGGCAAAAATAATCGATTTTAATACAGATATAAAAAACGGACAGGAATCTGAAGTAACAAAAGATTTAGAAAACAAGCTCGAACGCAAACCTACTTCCTTAAAAGAAGGCTTAAAAGTTTTGTTTGGACTTTAGACGCTCGAATTAAACACAAATAGTTATGAAAATTGTAGTTACAGGTTCAAAAAATATAGGTAAATCACCTAATTACAGAACAAAACTTGAAAAAGTAGATGAATACGAGCCAGGCGAATTAGCTAAACAAAATTATCAGAGGAAAATTGATGAGCTTATCAAACAAGGTTGTAGTTATTACAGGAGCTAGCAGTGGCATCGGTGAAGCGACCGCGAAGTTACTAGCCCAAAACGGTGCCAAGGTGATCCTGGGTGCACGCCGCACCGAAAAGCTAGCCAAGATTGTTGAGGCGATCCGTAGTCAAGGCGCTATAGCGGAATTTAAAGCGGTAGATGTCACCAATCGCCAAGATGTAAAAACGTTCGTCCACTTTGCTAAAGATAAATTTGGTCGCGTTGATGTCATCTTTAACAATGCAGGGGTAATGCCCTTGTCGCCGATGAATGCCTTGAAAGTCGAAGAATGGGACAACACAGTCAACGTGAACATCAACGGTGTGTTGAACGGGATTGCAGCAGGTCTGCCGATTATGGAAGCACAAGGTGGCGGACACTTTATCAATACTGCTTCCATTGGCGCACATACGGTATCACCCACTGCTGCGGTCTATTGTGCAACCAAGTATGCCGTTTGGGCGATATCTGAAGGACTGCGACAAGAGTTAAAAAACATCCGCGTAACTACTATTTCTCCAGGTGTAGTAGAAACCGAACTTGGCTCTGATATTACGGACGATTCGGCAAAAGGCTTTTTGCAAGAGTTACGCAAAACTGCACTAACTCCAGACGCGATCGCCCGTGCTGTCTTATATGCCGTGTCTCAGTCGGATAATGTAGATGTCAATGAAGTGATTGTCCGCCCAACGGCGAGCGCATTCTAAATTGTGGAAGAACGTAAAGGTTTAATCAAGAAAACATTAACTTAAAGATAATTCCAGCCGAGGAAATGCTTTAGCTGAAATAAAATTTTGTTCAATTAATATCTGATAAAGATCGACCTTGGTTTCAAGAAGGCACGCATGACCACTTTGAGGTAGTATTGCCATTTTTGCTTTGGGCATTAGGTTGACCAGCTTTCTGGCTTCTGCCACTGAAGGCAACAAGCCATCGGCTGCGCCAGCAAGAATTAGGCTAGGAATTTTTAAACTACGTAACTCCTCATCAGCGATTTTGAAATCTCTAAGCAGAGATAAACGCCAGCTAATTACCTGGGGTGGCAAAGATTTCATGCTTTCTATTAAGCTAAGGCGATCGCATTCATTAATTCGATTTAGTTGCGCCAAAAAAGGTAGTAGCCCCGCAGCCGAGTAGCGATGTATCCAGGTAGGTAACCAAGGAGTAATATCTGCGCCTAAACCTAAAATAGGTAGCTGGTTAGAAGAGGAAGCAGGGTTGACTAAAATTAGTTTTTTAATCAATGATGATGCGGCTAAGGTAGTTTTAAGTGCCAAACAACCACCAAAAGATTCACCACACAAATATACTTCTTTATTCGTCTTACAGTTTAATTCAGATTTAATCAGCCTTATAGTATCTCTAGCTAAATCTTGCCAATTACTGTAGTTGTCGCTACGAATCGTTAGACAACGCAAATCAAAACGAGCTGCTAATTTATCTGCCTGGGTTTGAAATAGTCTGCCTGTACCATCCATTCCAGGAAGATAAACAAACAATGGAGCATCTCGATTGACCTTCCTCGCTTCAATAAAATCTACGCTATGTTCAAAACTCATAAATTAAAAAAAATAAATATGTAAACCAAAAAAATCAAAACTTAAAATTACTTCATATACACTATTGTCTTATATTCCTCTTCAAAAATAAATTTATTTCAACCTTTCCTTATATTATGTTCACAGCAAACAATGAAGGGTTTACTCCTTACTCCTTACTTCTTACTTCTTACTCACCCTTTATAAGTCCCTTCTTGTAATAACTCTGTGATCTGATTCTGGCAATAGTTAGCTAAGTCTGTAGCGAGTATTTTTGCCTGTTTACCTTTATACTTTTGTTTTTGTGCCGTATTTATCAAGTAAGGACGACCGATCAATACTTTAACGCGGTGGTAAACCAACATTGGATGTAACCCCTGGTGTTCAAAAAATGGTTCATGGCGATCAAACTGTTTAAGCCAACTAATAGGAATACTGGAATAATTTGTTTCTGCTAAAGAAGCGATCGCTACTGGCAAAATAGCTAAATTATTAACAGGAACTCTCCAGGCTAAATGAGCAAAACCACGCTGGAATTCGCCCATTTCGTAAGGTGCGGTAGGCTCGATCATTGGTTTAGTACCTTCAGGAAATAAACCAACCCACTGTCTAGAAGCAAGAAGATTGTTTGCCTGGGCAAAAAATTGCTTTTGTCTTTGATTGGCTTCAGCCAGGGGAAAACAGCCTAAAGAATCAACAATTTCTTTGACCACTGGAATTTCTCCCATGTAATGATGACAAGCAATTCTTAGAGAACAAGGAATCGTTTTAATTAAAATTGGCGCATCTAAAAAACTACGATGGTTGCTAATAACAATAGTCGGAATATCTTGGGGAATGCGATCGGCATAAGACAGAGTTAAATTTAGATTAACTGCCGATATTATAGACTGAGCGATTAAACGAGGTGGAATAGATGGCATTTAAACAGATTATTAGCTGATCTGAAGCAGAATAAACAATACCTTGATGTTATTGCTGGTTTAGGCTTATCTATAGTATGAAGCACTGTCCAACAATTAACAAAGGTTTTATCTTTTCTCGGTCTACAGAACTTGTATTTAAGCTGCAATGATTAATAAAAAAGTTCGTCGTTAGTAGTTGGTAGTTAGTAGGTAATAGATGGTTTGTATCTGACTACAAACGACAGACTACGAACTACAAGCTCTTAGATAAAAAGTTAAGCAAGTTTTTTACTCACTTTGTTACTTTGTTAACGAAGTCGAAAAATTATTAAGTATTTTCCTCAATCCTAATTCGATCATCATGTTGTAATTGATACTGTTTATCTATAGTTCTCAAAATATATTCAAATTAATTAAAATCGGCAGATTTACTAGAATATTTGTTTTAGAGAACTTTAAAAGCTAGATTAAAGCTTATTGAACGTTAATTTATCACTTATATTGCGCTTAAATACTAAAGGCCATCAAACATTATCCTTTTTTTAAGCGATCGCTCTTTTTTAAATGAATAATTCAGATCATCATCATAAATTTGCCTTAACTACTCCCCTTTATTATGTTAATGGCGTACCTCATATTGGTAGTGCCTACACTACTATGGTGGCTGATGCTGCTGCTAGATTTCAGCGTTTGCAGGGAAAATGCGTTTTATTGATTACTGGAACAGATGAACACGGACAAAAGATTCAGCGTACTGCTGTTGAACAAAACTTAGAGCCTCAAGTTTTTTGCGATCGCAATGTTGAAAGCTTCAAATCCCTGTGGTCACAATTAAACATCAAATACGATCGTTTTAGTCGTACTACTGCGCCTAATCATCAGGCAATTGTCAATGAGTTTTTTGAGCGTGTGTGGCAACAGGGTGATATTTACCTCGATCGCCAACAGGGTTGGTATTGCGTCTCTTGTGAAGAGTTTAAGGAAGAACGAGAATTAATCGACGATCATCATTGTGCTATCCACACTAGCAAGCAAGCAGAATGGCGAGATGAAGAAAATTATTTTTTTCGTCTTTCTAACTATCAGCAATATTTAGAAGAATTATACGAGTCTCAACCAGACTTTATCCAACCAGCTACCCGACGCAATGAAGTTATCAACTTTGTCAAACAAGGTTTAAAAGATTTCTCTATTTCCCGCGTTAATTTAGACTGGGGTTTTCCGATTCCTATAGATAAAAAGCACACTATCTATGTTTGGTTTGATGCTCTTTTGGGCTATGTTACTGCTTTACTTGAAAGCGATCAAGAACCGACTTTAGATAATGCTTTGTCTCAATGGTGGCCGATTAATTTACACTTAATAGGTAAAGATATATTGCGTTTCCATGCAGTTTATTGGCCCGCTATGTTAGCTTCTGCTGGTTTGCCTTCACCAAACAAAGTATTTGGTCATGGTTTTTTGACCAAAGATGGACTCAAAATGGGAAAAACTTTGGGCAATACCGTCGATCCCTTTGAGCTAGTAAATAAGTATGGCGCAGACGCTGTACGCTATTACTTCCTCAAAGAAATTGAGTTAGGTAAAGACGGCGATTTTAATGAAACTCGTTTTATTGAAGTGCTTAATAATGATTTAGCTAATGTCTTGGGCAACTCGCTGAACCGAACTTTAGGAATGTTAACCAAATATTGCCAAAGTAAAGTTCCGCAGTTAAACAGTGATGACTATGATTCAGACCATCCACTTTTTAGTATGGGCATGGATTTAGGCGATCGCGTTGCCTTAGCTTACGAAAATCTGCAATTTAGTCAGGCTTGCGAAGAAATATTAACTTTGGTGCGCTCTTGCAACAAATATATTGATGACAATGCGCCTTGGAGTTTATTTAAGCAGCAAAAGCAATCTGAGGTCGAACAGATTTTATATGCCGTCTTAGAGTCTGTACGTCTGTCAGCTTACTTGTTGTCTCCTGTGATCCCCGACATCAGCACCAAAATTTATCAACAGTTAGGGTTCGACTGGGATTTTAACAGTGGTAACCAAGCGCAGACCAAAGAAGATTTTCTGATTCATTCAAAGTGGGGCAAACTGTCTATTAATAAAAAACTAGATAAGGCTAGTCCAGTCTTTTCTAAATTAGAATTACCGTCGAAAGATTAAATTAAGACGAGTAATTTAACGCAGTATATTTTTTTACTGGTATAAGGTTACTTACATAAACGACAAGCCAGAGTGACACTATTGTTGATATTGAAGTCTATCTATACTAACTAATATTTATAGATAGAAAATTGATTATTTACTTTAACAGTCACAGATTACTCCGCTTTACGCGGTCAAAATTTTAAAAGCTTGATCTTAACTTATAAAACTAGAATACTCGGTTTGGCTGCTTTACTCAGTCAGTAATTACAGGGTTAACCCACCCCAATAGAAAAACTTTTTTGTATAAAAAAAACGAGGCTTAATAAAATGTTGGACAACTTCGGAAGTGACCCTATCTTTACATCTGAACAGATTTTAGAAAATAGAGGACGGGTGGGAATTTTTATTGATGGTTCAAATTTGTTTTACGCTGCACTACAGCTAGGTATTGAAATTGATTACAGCAAACTCTTGTACCGTCTTACGGGAGGTTCAAGATTACTCAGATCATTTTTCTACACGGGAGTAGATCGCACTAACGAAAAACAACAGGGCTTTTTATTGTGGATGCGCCGTAATGGTTATCGCGTCATTGCCAAAGACTTAGTACAGCTACCAGATGGCTCTAAAAAAGCCAATCTAGACGTAGAAATTGCCGTAGATATGATGGCTTTGGTATCTGCCTATGACACCGCCGTATTGGTCAGTGGTGACGGGGATCTTGCTTATGCAGTAGATGCAGTTAGTTATCGTGGTGCAAGAGTAGAAGTTGTCAGCTTGCGATCGATGACCAGTGATAGTCTAATTAATGTAGCCGATCGCTATATTGATTTGGATCAAATAAAAGAAGACATTCAAAAAAATACCAAACATGGCGATCCCTATCGCAGTTTTTCTGGATTTGGCATCTTGGATGATTAGAAAATCTCTGAGGAGGAAGGCATTGCTTTTCTCCTACAGTTTGTTGTTGGTGTTATTGCTGGTTATTCTTGTAGGCTGTCAAACGTCGCCTCCGGATCTCAAATCTAAACCCGAATCTAAAAGTATAGAGAAGACTAGATTAGATACTCAGTTAGTTTTAAACAACGCTATTTTAGAGCAGTCTAATCGGCAAGAAAATACAGTCTGGAAAATTAGGGCTGATAGTATTACCTACAGTGAAGACAAAGAGATCGCTAATTTAAGTCAGGTTGTGGGCAATTTATTACAAGATAGCAAAATAATCTTGCAAATTAGTGCCAACAGGGGAGAGGTTCGAGATAATGGCAACGTAATAGTTTTAAAAGAAGATGTAATTGCCAGCGATCCCCGCAATCAAAGCACCATTGAAAGCAACGTTGTAGAATGGCGACCTCAAGAAAATTTGTTATCGATCAAAGACAATTTAAAGGGGATCCATTCTAATTTAGAAGTTACTGCCAAATCAGGCAAGTATTTTACTGACCGTGAAAGCTTAGAAGTACAGGGTAACGTTATCGCTACGACGGATAAACCTGCCTTGCAGTTAACCAGCGATCGCCTGACTTGGAATATGGCTCAAAACCAGCTCGAAAGTCCTGGCGCGGTCGAAATAATAGGCTTCGACAAAGATGAAACCGTTACCGATAAATTGGTGAGCGATCGCGCTGAAGTCGATTTGACTCAAAACATTGCTACTCTATACAAAAATGTTGAATTTACATCGCTTCAGCCAAAATTACAGGCTGCTACAAATTTTTTAACCTGGAATTATCAAAAGCGGATCGGTAAAACAGATAAGCCAATTGAAATTTTAGCTCGCGATCGCCAAATTAGCCTTACAGGTAACGCAGGCGAAATTAACCTTCAGCAGCAAACAGCTAAATTACAGGATGGAGTGCGAGGAATTAATCAGCAAAAGCGATCGGAATTGTATGCTCGTCAATTAACCTGGAAAATCGATACAGACGAAATTACAGCAACCGATAATGTAATTTATGAGCAAGCAGATCCAAAAGCTAGACTAACGGGAGAAAAAGCAGTAGGTACTTTGAGCAACAACAACATTGTCGTCACCAGCGATGGCAAAAAACAAGTTACTTCAGTTATCGATAACTGAGTTATTTTGAATTTATGTTGAATCTTGTAATTCAAAGCTACCCCAACAAGAAACAAATGCCTTAAGCAAATTGAGCCAAAATCTTGATATATTCTTTAACCGTGGTGGCAAATCCCATTTCCAAAGCCTCTGCTGTTAAAGCATGACCGATAGATACTTCTAAAATGCCAGGAATAGTACAAAACTTAGGCAAATTATCCAGGTTAAGGTCATGTCCTGCATTTACTCCCAAACTTAACTCTTGGGCTTTTTTGGCTGCATCGGCAAACTTTTGCCAAGTAACTTCTAAATCTTGATTAGCTCGATATGCTGTAGCGTAGGGTTCAGTATAGAGTTCAATTCGCTCTGCACCAGTGGCAGGAACAAGACTAATTTGCTCAACATCTGCATCCATAAACAAACTAACTCGACTCCCCAGACTCTGTAACTCTTTAACGATCGCAATCAATCGCTCTTTATCTTTAGTTAGATCCCAACCGCTATCGGATGTAAAGGTGTCGGGGGCATCGGGAACAAGAGTACATTGAGTTGGCTTTACTTGGCGGACAATCTCCATAAAAGAGACTTCTAGAGGATTCCCTTCAATATTAAATTCTACGGGAGCTACTACATCTAGCAAATCATAAACATCCTCTGGTCGAATATGCCTTTGATCTGGGCGAGGGTGAACCGTAATTCCTTTAGCACCAGCATCAATACATATTTGTGCCATCTTCGTAATGCTGGGAATACCAATCTTACGAGTATTTCTAATTAATGCCACTTTATTTAAATTGACGCTGAGATTTGTCATTTGCTAATTGTTAATTGCTATTTTAGGGTTGTTTACCCTTCATTAAATATTAAACAACGAATTAACTGACAAATGCAGTGCGCAAAGCGCAATTAGGTTAAGAGTAATAAATGGCGATCGCCAATAGAAAAAAGCCTAGTTTTGTTCAAACTCTTTAATTTTATCGAGACGAATTATTGTATCATCGTCTAACTTACACCAATCCGCACCGTCAGCAGCGTATACATCTACTATTTGACCGCGCACTTCATTTGGTTGATTGTTTTCATTCAAATAAGTCAAATGACATTCTTTTTTTAGTGTTGCTGTAGCTTCTAGGCGATCGTACAGTTCGCAGCTTACGGGAGTATAGTCACTCATGATTTTTGCTTTAATAACATTTACCAATTCAATTCTATAAACTCAGCCTTGACCAAAACATCTATAAGAAGTAAACCAGTGGAGTCGAAAAATACTCAATATACTAGCTCTTAAGTCATACAATAGAACAATTCATGACAATACTTACTGGACTAAATGCGGTTTAGGTTGTGATTACGAGCAAACCCAGATTAATTTTTAAAACTTCAACATTCTGCGTCTTGAGGTAAGTTGTCCATCATCCTACCTGATACCTAGAATTTAAATAATGATATTTAGTCATTGTTAATTGTTAATTCTATGAAACGGCTTTATAAATCAGTATTAGGCGCGATCGCAATTATTGTAGGCTTGTGGCTGATCTTTGAGTTTTCGGCACGGTTGTTTGCAGAAATTCTTTGGTTTAAGGAAGTAGACTATTTGGCGGCTTTTTAATTCGTCGTCTAAGTCAATATCTACTTTGCTTTTTAGTAACCAGTGTCTCAGGACTATTTTTATGGCTTAATCTTCGATTGGCAGGGCGTTGGCAGTGGCAGTGGTTATCAAAAGATGATTGGTATGATGCGGGTATTCCCTATACTTCTCAACAGAAACAGCCAGCTTTGCCAGAGGCTGCTAAAGTCACCTGGGGCAAACAATTACCCGTAAGACGTTATCCAGATAAAAAGACTTATTCTCCTCGTTTAAAATTACCTTTATTATTATTTGCAGCGATCGCTCTTGCCGTTGCCATTACCTGCATTATTTTAAACTATACTCAATCTGCTTTGACTGTATGGCAGACTAGCTATCGTTTACCGCAAATTGCTGCCACCTTAAGACCCCCTTTGGATGCCTTTAATTTTGCTAATGTTACGGGCTTTATAATTAGTTATCTACGTCAGTTAGCAATAGTAGTTATCGTTGTCAGCCTGCTGTTGTGGAAACCTCAAGTTAGTTTAAGAGCGATCGCCATTTTAATTAGTCTAGTTTTTGGTCTGATTGCTGCGGGTAAATGGATGGTATTTTTGCGCTTCATTAACCTCTCTAACTTTGATTTTACGGATTCACAGTTTAATCAGGATATTGGTTTTTATATCTTTCGTCTACCTTTATGGCAGTTAGTAGAATCTTGGTTGATTGGCTTGTCCTGCTTTGCTTTGATATCTTGTGCCTTATTTTATCTACTATCGGGCAATAGTCTATCTGAAGGTCGCTTTCCTGGTTTTGCCAAAATTCAACTGCGTCATCTTTCTTTTTTAGGTGGAGTAGTAATGATTGCCTTGGCTTGG
Organism: Waterburya sp.; assembly: GCA_965218645.1. GTDB lineage: Bacteria > Cyanobacteriota > Cyanobacteriia > Cyanobacteriales > Xenococcaceae > Waterburya. Next base: position 4,693,539 of record OZ244627.1, read on the forward strand.
CAGCACTGGCTCAATCGCTATGATTTACTCTATAGCTTTAGGGGAGTGGTTTATGGTGCAGGATATACCAATATCAAAGTTCAGCTACCTATTGAAATATGTTTAACTGCCGTATCTCTTATTAGTGCTATTTGGTTGTTTTATAAAAGCTGGACTGGCTATCAAAATCTTCAGATCCAGCAGCGCAAATTTAAACGAATTATTTTTCTGGTTTTACCTTTTGCAGCTTATCTATTAATTTTTTCTCTTAGCAGTGTTTTGAGTTCTACGGTGCAGCGTTTAGTAGTTCAACCTAACGAGTTAGTCAAGGAGCGACCCTATATTCAGCGTAGTATTAAGATGACCCGCAGGGCTTTCAATTTAGATAGTATTGAGGCACAAACCTTTAATCCTCAAGGTCAATTAACTGCTCAAGATATACAGGATAACGATTCGACGATTAAAAATATTCGTCTTTGGGATACTCGCCCCATCCTGCAAACTAACCGTCAACTCCAGCAGATTCGTCCTTACTACCAATTTTATGGTGCGGACATCGATCGTTATTCACTGGGTAAAAACGAGGCAGCAGCATACAAACAGCAGGTAATTATTGCAGCTAGAGAGTTAGATTATCGTCAAGTTTTAGAGATCGCCAAAACCTGGGTTAATGAACATCTAATTTATACTCATGGCTATGGTTTTACCTTGTCTCCCGTTAATCGCGTAGCAGCAGGAGGTTTGCCCTACTACTACGTCAAGGATATTGGTACAGGTAGCCAAGAATCAGGCACTTTAACGGTATCTGATGAGGTGATTCGCCAAAGTATCCCCATAGGCAAACCCCGCATTTATTACGGTGAATTGACTAATCCCTATGTTATGACTTCGACTAAAGTTCGGGAATTAGATTTTCCTAGTGGCGAAGAAAATGTTTATACAGTTTATGAGGGTACAGGAGGAATTAAAATTGGCAATTATTTCCGACGGATATTGTTTGCCCAATACCTTAAAGATTGGCAAATGCTGTTTGCCCAAAACTTTACTGTGGACACCAAGCTACTGTTTCGTCGCAATATCAAACAACGGGTAAAAGAAATCGCCCCATTTCTTAATTATGACCGAGATCCTTATTTAGTCGCTGCCAAACCCGATGACCAAACTAATAATCGCGATTATCTTTACTGGATCATTGATGCTTATACTACCAGCGATCGCTATCCTTATTCTGATCCAGGCAAAAATAGTTTTAACTATCTCCGTAACTCCGTTAAAGTTGTTGTGGATGCTTATAATGGCAAGACAGATTTCTATATTGCCGATCCTACAGATCCGATAATCCAAACTTGGGACAAGGTTTTTCCTCAGCTATTCAAACCTCTTTCGGCGATGCCTTTAGAATTGCGCCGGCACATACGCTACCCTGAAGATTTATTTAGTATTCAGTCAGAAAGGCTGCTTACTTATCACATGACAGATCCCCAGGTATTCTACAACCGAGAGGATCAGTGGCAAATTCCTAAAGAAATTTATGGCACAAAATCCCAAGCGGTAGCACCCTATTACCTAATCATGAGGCTACCCACCGCCACCCAAGAAGAATTTATTTTACTGCATCCTTACACTCCTACTAGTCGTCCTAATTTAATTGCTTGGTTAGCAGCTAGATCCGACGGCGCAGAATACGGCAAACTCTTACTCTACAAATTTCCTAAGCAAAAGTTAGTTTATGGACCAAATCAAATAGAGGCTTTAATCAACCAAGATCCCGTAATTTCTCAACAAATATCTCTCTGGAATCGGCAAGGATCGAGGGCAATCCAAGGAAATCTTTTAATTATTCCCATCGATCAGTCTTTGCTGTACGTAGAACCTTTATATATTGAAGCAGAGGAAAATAGTTTACCTACTTTAGCTAGGGTAATTGTCGTTTATGACAATCAAATTATAATGGCAGAGACTTTAAATAAAGCTATTGAGACAATTTTTAACGGTAAAAGCGATTCTAAAGCTATTATCCGCCCTTTGAAAGATGTAAACACCGAGCAGTAAAGCTAAATCGTCTTAGTTACTGATGTGACGGGGTGACGGGGTGATTGGGCAATAAAGTTTCTATTCCATCCTCGACTCCTCTCCATCTCCATTACTTCACTACTTCCCAAAGTCCCCAAGTCCCTAAGTCCCACAAGTCTTACAGATCGATGAGTGCGTAACGTCAATTAATAAAATTAATTTTATCGCTATCCAAATCTCATATTCCCCTAATTTGGACTTGCTATTAATTAATAAGAAAAAGCGATTATCAATTAAGCGATCCTAAGCAACCTCTTATAAAAAATACGCAAAATAATGAAAATATATTTATTAATTGCTGGTATTACTAGCATTATGGCAATTTCAGCCTGCACAGATTTAGTTAATTTTCAACAAACAGCATCCCAACCAGCTACAAAGACATCTTCATCCATAAAAGTGGCAGCTAATCAATCTTTTAGCTATCAAGATTATGCACAGGTATTACAAACTTATGTCAATAAACAAGGATTGGTTAACTATATTAAATTACAGGAAAATAGAAAACAGCTAGATCGTTTTAATCAGTCTTTAGGTGCGGTAAGTCCTCAAACCTACGAGTCATGGAGTAAGAATGAGCAAATTGCATTTTTAATTAATGCCTACAACTCTTTTACTTTACAGTCAATTATCGATCAAGATCCTTTAAAAGATAGTATTAAAAATATATCTGGAGTATGGAATAAACGCCAATTTATCTTGGCAGGATCGGCAAAAACTCTTGATAATATTGAGCATGATACTTTGCGTCTAAATTTTAATGAACCTCGGATTCACGTGGCTTTAGTTTGCGCGGCTATTAGCTGTCCTCCTTTGCTCAATCAACCCTATCTTCCAGAAAAATTAGATATTCAGTTAGATAGTCAGACAGCCAAGTTTGCCTCTAGTCCTTATGGCTTACGCATAGATAAAACTGAGCAGAAGGTCTATTTGTCTTCCATCTTTAAGTGGTATGGCAAAGACTTTATTAAAACCTACGGTGTTGAAGAGCAATTTGCTGGCAACGAACAACAAAAGGCAGTTTTGAATTATTTTAGTACTAAATTAAATTCTGTGGATCGCCAGTATATAGAACAAAATGACTATCAAGTAAAGTATTTAGATTATGATTGGTCACTAAATAAGCAATAACAAATGCAAAATTGTGTTTTAGCTTACAAATTTTGGTCTAAAACTGTATTTTATCAAAGAATAGTTGCCTAGTATATACTACTTAGCTATGTTGATAGACTGTTAATTTATAGTCTTATAAAAGACCATCTTGTCTGACGAAATACTTGCTAAATTTAGTTAGCAGGTGTATTAAAAATTGTGGCTAGCTGTGACGAAGATGTTAATGTATTTGCTGCTTTTAATTTTTTAAATTAAATATTTATATTGCTAGGTATTTTTAATTTTGCTCTGCATTTAATATAAAGTGTGCCTTTAAGTAGATCTTTGTAGGTCAATTGTTGGGAATTATTTTCTTAGATAAAAATCTAAAATTTGCGATTTTAAAAAACGTATTTGAATAATTTCAATTTACATTAAATGAATTGAATTTTTGGTAAATGCACGCTTTTAAGATTCAGTTAATTAGATTTAGCTAATGGTTAAACTATGAAAAGTAAAAAACTAGATAAAGTGAGCAACAGCTACCCTTTTTAAAATTGTATGTTAACGAGAAATTTACATATCTTTTGTTAAGCTGTGGCTACTTGGATAGGTATAAAAACTCTGATAAATAATGCAAACCATCAAGCCAGTCTCAGGAGCGAAAAGAAGGGTTTACGTTGCCAAGAGGTCATTGAGAAGATTTCCTTTGCGTATTCCTACTTTGCTGATTTTGTCTGTGTCGGGTTGCCTAGGTGCGATCGCAATTTCTTGGCTACTAGGTAATAGTCATGTGAGTGAGCTATTTATTCAATTACATTTAGTTGAACAAAATTCTCCTAATTGGTTAAACCCTCCCCAACTAAGCAATAAGTACTATTTACTAGTGCCAACCCTAGTTTTATTTCTTTTGGCACAAGCCGTAATCAAGTTATCTCCTCAGCCTAAACCTTGGTCAAGACGCTTAGTAGCGACTATTCTGCTGGCATTATTTATCCGCTACTTTTTGTGGCGATCGCTTTCTACTCTCAATCTAGCCGATCCAGTAGACGGCATCTTTAGTATTTTGTTATTAGGGATGGAACTACTAGCTATGACTGGTAGCGCATTGCAAGCATTACTGTTTTTTACCGTCAAAAATAGAGAAGGAGAAGCAAATAAGTATAGCGTAGCGGTTAAGGAAAATAGATACAGTCCCAGCGTAGATATCTTGATTCCTACCTATAATGAGCCAGACTTTATTCTTAAACGAACCATTATCGGCTGTCAGGCAATAGACTACTCTAATAAAAAAATTTATGTTCTCGACGACACCAATAGACAAAGCACTAGGCATTTAGCTCAAGAGTTAGGTTGTCACTACATCACCAGATCTGTCAATTCCCATGCTAAAGCGGGTAATTTAAATAATGCCTTGAGGAAAACTAACGGCGAATTAGTAGTGGTTTTTGATGCTGATTTTGTGCCTACAACTAATTTTTTAGAACGTACCGTTGGTTTTTTCCAGCAAGACAAGGTTGCTTTAGTCCAAACTCCCCAAAGCTTTTATAACCACGATCCTATTGCTCATAATCTTGGGTTGCAAAAGGTTCTAACTTCCGAAGAAGAGCTTTTTTATCGTCATTTACAGCCAATCAAAGACGGTGCCGGTAGCGTTGTCTGTGCAGGTACATCCTTTGTCGCCAGAAGAAAAGCCTTAGAAGAAATTGGTTACTTTGTCACCGAATCATTGTGTGAAGATTACTTCACAGGTATAAAATTATCTGCTAAAGGTTACGACTTAGTTTATCTAGATGAAAAACTGAGTGCTGGTTTGTCAGCCGAAAGTATTGGCGCACATATCGAACAGCGTCTACGCTGGGTGAGAGGAACTTTACAGGCTTTCTTTATTAAATCTAACCCTCTAACTATTCGCGGTTTGAATTTGTGGCAAAGATTAGGGCATTTTGACGGCATATTGCACTGGTTCACCTGCATTCCCCGCGTTTTCTTTTTAATTTTTCCTTTAGTCTGTATTTTTATCCGAGTTAATCCTGTTTTAGCCAGCTTATCAGAACTTGTTTATATTTTCTTGCCTTATTACGTAATGCAGCTAACTGTGTTTGCTTGGATGAACAAGCGATCGCGCTCTATTTTACTATCTGATGTTTATTCGCTAGTTCAGGCTATCCCCGTTGCCATTACCGTATTCAAGGTCATGTTTAGTCCCTTTGGCAAAGGATTTAAAGTAACCCCTAAAGGTATGGCTAGAGATAAATTTAACTACAATTGGTCATTAGCTTTACCCATGACTATTTTGTATGTTGCCACTGTAATTAGCTTTAGCATGAGTATTTTCAACCCTCCTGATGCTAATTTCAATCTGGCTTTGTATTGGAGTAGCTATAATTTGCTAACCATTACCGTTGCCATGATGACGTTGTTAGATTTACCCAAGCCAAGTTTTTATGAATGGTTTGACCGAAAAAAAGAAGTTAATATTTATAGTGGTCAGGTCGTTTACCCAGGAATTACTCAAAAAGTATCAGAAGAGGGAGTAGAAATATTCTTAGAACAGACAACCAACTTAGCGACAGATGTAGTAGTTGAGCTAATACCAGAAATATTATTCCTCTCAGGGAAAATCACCCGTAGCTATCTCCAAGATGGTTCTTTAAGAGCAGTTATTAAGTTCCAGAATCTAAGCATTGAACAGCAGCGAGAATTAGTGCAGATGTTGTATTGTCGTCCTGGTCAATGGAAAATACGCAACACTCCTAATGAATTACAGTCAGTATTGATTTTATTCAGGCTGTTACTAAGACCTTTAGTGTTTTTAAACTCCAAGAAAGTTAATCAGCTAAAAATACAGTATTAACCAAGCTGCTGGGCTTAATTTCCACTCCAAGTTATGTATGATCCCAGTCAGGTTTAATTGTTTTACGATGATTTAGATAGCGATCGATAGCCATAGCAGCAATACACCCATCTCCCGCAGCTACCACAGCTTGCTTATAGGGAGTATTACGAATATCTCCAATTGCCCAAACCCCAGGGACGCTAGTAGACATATCATCATCCACCTTCACGCCACCATCAGGATTGATTTCTACCTGATCGCCAATAAAGTCTGTAATCGGTTTAGAACCGTTTTGATAGACAAAGACCCCTTCTACTTCTAAGGGCTTTGGTTCGTCTTCACCTTTTGTTTTTACTTTAACTCCTGTTACTCCAGCATCATTACCCTCAATAGATGCTAAACGGGTACGTCGCCAGTGTTTGACATTAGCCATAGCCAGCAGATCGTGAGCATGATGGTCTTCTTCTTTGGGATCTTTAAATGTAATCCAGTGGACTTTAGAGGCAAACTTAGTTAAAAACTGCGCTTCTTCAACAGCTTCTTGGTTTAAGCCGACTACAGCTACCTCGCGATCGCGATAAAATGCCCCATCACAGGTAGCACAGTAGCTAACGCCACGACCTAAAAACTCTGACTCTCCTTCAAAAGATGCTCCGCTACGACCCATTGCTCCCGTAGCTAGTACTAGAGATCTACCTATAAAAGTACCTTCTGGCGTGTAGACTTTTTTCATCTCGCCACTGACATCAATACCAAAAACTTGAGCGCGCTGATAGACAGTACCATATTCAACTGCCTGTTCTCTCATGCTCTTGAGCAATTCATCCCCACTCATTTCCCCCAATACCCCAGGGTAATTAGCAATTTTGTGGGTAATAGCCAATGCGCCAACCGCAGAATTCTTGTCTAGAATAACCGTTTTGAGGTTGGCTCTTGATGTATACAGCGCACAAGTACAGCCCGCAGGTCCGCCTCCAATAATGACAACATCATATTCGTGTGTATCCAAAATGCCAATCCTCAGTTGATGGTTAAACTATAAATTTATTATATTTATTTAGGATACATCTGAGATGGGTCTGGTTACAAATATTCTGATTGAATTTGCGTACTTTTGTGACAAAATAACTTTAGGCTAGCTTCCTTCTCAAAAATTTTCCCCAAGGCGATCGCAATACAGTTTCAAGTCATTGTCATCTTAATTATTTTGTTAAATTGTTGGCAATAATAGATTTTAAAATAGTCACAACTTCTTAGCATTCAATTGAGCTTACAAGATATAAGTATTCAAGATCATTATCGAAGCGATCGCAATAATTTAATTCAAGATTTTTATATTCCCTGTTTGTCTCAGACTAACTCTTACAGTCGGGCGGTGGGATATTTTTCTAGTACTTCTATTGTTGCCGTTTCTCAAGGACTAGCTGCTTTAATTGAAGCTGGTGGCAAAATGCGTTTAGTTGCATCTCCTTGTCTTTCTCGTGAAGATATCAAAGCTATTAAAAAAGGTTTAAGACAAAGAGACGAAGTTATAAGTTCGGTAATTATCAAAGAGTTTGAAACGGTTTCGCGAGATAAATTAGCTTGTTTATCTTGGTTGCTAAGTCAGAATGTACTAGATATTAAATTGGCAGTCGCTAACAACTTTAGCGATCCTGGTCTGTATCATGAAAAAATTGGCATTTTAACAGATGATAATGACAATAAATTAGCCTTCACTGGTTCAATTAATGAAACAAAATCGGGACTAATTGATAATTTTGAAAATATTGAAGTTTTTTGTTCTTGGCGAGGAGAAGAAGCTAAACGAGTTAGGCGAATAGACGAAGATTTTGAAAAACTATGGTCAAATAAAACTTATAAGGCAGAAATCATTACTTTTCCTGAAGCAGCAGCCCGTAAATTATTAGAATATCGTCCTTATATAAAGCCAACTTTAACAGTAAAGAAGAAACCAAAATTATTAGCTGAAGATAAAAGTAATTATAAATTAGATGAAGACAATAGGCGATGCCTTCACAGTTTAGATGTTATTTTAAGACATTATCAAGAAGAAGCTTTAATTAAGTTCAACTCTTCGGATAACAAAGGTATCTTAGCTATGGCAACGGGGGCAGGTAAAACCATTACCGCCTTAGCTTGTGCTAGTGGTATAGAAGATTTAGATTTAATTATTATCGTTGTTCCTATTAAAGATTTAGTCAGACAATGGATGGATGAACTGGATAAGCTGACTAATTTTTATTATCCTATTGCAGCAGTTGGAAGATCTGAAGTTTGGAAAAACACGCTATATAGAAAGTTACGTTTAATTCATGGAAACGTACAAAAAGTTAAAAGATTACCTACTGTTTTGGTTGGTACTTATAGCGGTCTGTCTAAATCAACAGTAGCAGAATTAATTGAAGATGCTGGAGGCTTGCCCATCAAGTCTTTGATTATTGCTGATGAGGTTCACATCGCAGGGGCAGAACAATATCGCAGAATATTAAGAGATGACTTTAGCTATCGCTTGGGTTTATCTGCTACACCTATACGCCCTCATGATGAAGAGGGAACAGATTTTGTTTTGGATTATTTTGGCGGTATTGTTTACGAGTTGGATCTGCAACAGGCTATTGAATTAGGTATCCTATGTCATTATGAATATTATGTTTATGTTGTCACTCTGACCAATGCAGAAAATGAAGAGTATCAAAAGCTTACTAAACAAATTATCAAACTGTTTAAAAGTGCCAACGATCAAGTAAGTAAATCAATTAATCGTTTATCTATAGAGAGATCGCGTATTATTAAATCTGCTAGTGATAAAATCAATATTCTCGATCTCATTATTCTAGACCACCCTTTAAACAGAGGCATGGTTTATTGTGCCGATATCGAACAAGCTGACATAGTATGTCATCGGTTATCCCATCAGGGTATGCAAGTTTCTCGTTTTACTTCCAAAGAAGATAAACAACGCCCCCAGATATTAAATGATTTTAGTCAGGGTCGTCTTGATGCTTTAGTGGCAGTAAAATGTCTTGATGAAGGGGTAAATATACCTGCTGCCCAGGAAGCGATAATTTTAGCTAGCGACACTTCAGAACGCCAATTTATTCAACGTAGAGGCAGAATTTTAAGGAAAGCTGAAGGGAAAGAAACTGCAACCTTGATTGATATACTCGTAGTACCGCCTATAGGAGACGAACAAGTAAAATTAATTGCATCTGAGGTTAAAAGAATTAAACATTTTGCTAAAACAGCTAGCAATAAAGCCTCGGTTATTACTAAGCTAGGAAATGAATTATCTCATTACGGAATTACTTACTCTGATTTAATTTAACTAGTTAAATAAACTTTTATGGAAGAAAAGATTGAAGAATTAGCAAAAAAATATAATATCCCCGTAGCTCTGTTAACAGAAGCAATCCAGATGGAAAAAGATAATATTGTTTTCGTCGATAGTCGCCGTAGATTAATGTCTAAGCTAGAAGAAATTATAGTTAAGTATTCTGATTAAAATTATACGAAATGACTCTACAACTACGAAACGTATATTTAAAAAACTGGAAATGCTATTTAGAACAAGCAATTGAACTAGATTCCAACTCCTCTCAGAATATTTTAATTTTTTATGGTCAAAATGGTGCAGGAAAAACTTCATTACAGGAAGGTATTCTTTGGTGTCTGTATGGCAAAAATATAGTTCCTTTAGAAAAGCTAGAACAATATTTCCATCGTGTTAACTTAAAAACTAATCCAGAACTAGAATTACTAGTTAGGCTAACTTTAACTGATGGAAAAAACATCTACGAAATACACAGAGCATCACAAAGGCTACAGCGTGGTTCTACATTTTACGCTAGTGGTCAAAGCGCAGCTTTTTACTTTAATGGACAGCCTCAAATTGATGTAGAGCAGCGTATAGAATCATTACTACCTCGTTCTTGTAGAGAATTTTTCTTCTTTGATGGTCAGAAAATAGAAGAATATGCTAAGTTGACTCATACTGACGAGACGCGCAAGGCAATCGAAAGAACTCTCGGCATTCCTGAAATAAGAAATTTACGCGATGATGCCAAAGGCGCGTTAAAAAAGTTTGAAGAAAAAATTAGAGAAGCTTCACAAAATAAAGAGCAACTAGAAGGGGTAACATCGGCATTAGCTACTATCAAACAGCAAATTGCAGCAAAAAAGGCACAAGCTCATAAAATCAAAGAAGAATTTAAATTGGAAGGAGATATCCTTAAAGATATAGAGTCGAGAGCATCACAAATTGCAGAGTTAGAAAACAAGCAAAAAGAGATCGAAAAAGAGGAAAGAAAAAAAAGAGATTGGGAAACGCAGTTAAATGATTTGCAGGCTGAAATAGATAGAGTTATCCAACTAAGTCCAATTTACCTACTCTCAGATTTGCTTGAAGAAACAGCAGATGATATCCAAACTAAAACGGTTACTACAACTAGAATTTCTGTAAGCGTAGATCTGTTAAAAGAGTTAATTCATGAAAAAACTTGTTTATGTGGACGTTGCGTTGACAGCGATGCACATTTTTATCTGCAACAACAAATAGACGATTACGAAAGAGCTAGCCAAAATTCCAGAGAAACAATTGAATTACATGAAATTTATAGTGGATTGAGAAGCATATCTAATTATCAGACTCCTAATTTAGAGCGGCTATTAAAGCAAAAAGATATTTTGATCGAAAATATTGAGGAGGCACAACAAGTTATAAGTCGTCAACAAAAAGGAACAGCAGGATTTGATAGTAAGCAAGCACAAAATATTTGGGAAAAAATTGGAGTAACCAAAAACAATATTAGGAATCAAAAAGAAAGGATTCAGCGTATTGAAAAAGAAATAGAAGATTTACGGCAACAAGCAAATCAGCTTAAACGTAAGAGAGAAGAATTAGCTAATCAAGACAAATCGACTGCCATTTTGAATCGGCAATTGAGACTCGCAGAAGGACTCCAACAAGCTACCGAGGAATTAATCGATTGGTTTATAGATAATCGTCGGGAAACCATAGAAAAACACACTACTAACATTCATCGTCAAGTTACTAATAAGCCCGATGAGTATATGGCAGTTAAGGTTAAAGCAGACTATACATTAGGTATTGAAAATATCAACAGTGACATAATAAGCCCAGAAGAAATTAGTGCTGGAGAAAAGGAAGCCTTGTCTTTTGCTTTCATTTCTGGATTAAATTTAGCATCTGACACTTCTGCACCACTAATGATGGATACCCCTTTTGGTCATTTAGATGATACCCATCAAAAAAATATTGTTAAGTCCCTACCTCAAATTCCCTCTCAAGTAATATTGTTAGCCACCGACAGAGATTTACCTGAATCTTTATTACAAGAATTAAGACCTTATATTGCTCAGATTTTCAAAGTTAAGCGATTGGGAGGAAGTGAAGATGCTTCTGTTATTGAGGTAGAAGAATGAAACAGATTAATCCGAAGGCAGTAATTAGTTCTAGTCTTGAAACCAATGGTTACCTCAAGCTACTTAAAAACATCGGAGCATTTAAATACATGGTGGATGCTTATTTATTTGCAGCAGCTTATGCCATGAAAAATAACTTAGAAACCAGCAGTATACCTTCAAGCCAACGTCAAGATGTAGCAAGAATAGATGTTGTAGATAAACGAGTATTGCTGGCAATTGAGGCAGGGGTCTATGCTATTCGCAAACGAAATGGTCAGCCTCAACCTTCTGACAGTCGAGAAGTATTAGAAATAGTCATTCAATATGCAGAAGCTGGGCTTGATGTCTTAAAACAGCGTTGGGAGGGTAAAATTAGTATTCAAATTCAAGATGACATTCGCAAACTCATCAGCATGGAACTATGAATTGTAGAGATTAATAAACTTTACTTCTTTCTAACAAATTTTCAGTGGTTGTTTATTTTCAACTATTATATTTATAAAATTACCGATTTGATATGACGAAAGGACAAGCTTCATTGTTGGCATCACGTACTGCTCCCGAACTCATTACAGATATAGAAATTTTAATTAAAGAGATTCAGGCATTGTACTGTCTTGATGCTGTGCCTTGGGTTATTGGTTATTCGGGTGGCAAAGATTCTACAGCTACTCTACAGCTTGTCTGGAATGCCTTAGCAGCACTACCCAAAGAAAAAAGAACCAAAAAAGTTTACGTCATAACTACAGATACTCTTGTAGAAAATCCCATTGTATCGCTTTGGGTAAGCAAGTCTCTAGAACAAATGAAGCTTGCTGCTCAAGAACAAGACTTACCTATAGAACCTCATTTACTTGCTCCAGATGTAAAAAATACATTTTGGGTAAATCTGATGGGCAAAGGCTATCCTGCACCCCGTCATGGGTTTCGTTGGTGTACTGAAAGGCTAAAGATTCATCCTACTAATCATTTTATTCGTAATGTAATTAGGATTAGTGGTGAAGCTGTATTGGTTTTAGGAACTCGCAAAGCAGAGAGTACGAATCGGGCAGCAACAATGGCTAAATATGAAATTGGCAAGGTTAACGAACTGTTACAGTCTGATTCTAATTTATCTAATTCGTTGCGCTATAGTGATACGTTACCTAATGCCGTGATTTATAGTCCGATTCAAGAATGGCGGGATGATGAGGTTTGGATGTACCTTATGCAGTGCGAAAATCCATGGGGGAAAAGCAACAAAGATTTATTTAATATGTATCGCGGTGCAACTGAAGATAATGAGTGTCCTTTAGTCGTAGATACTTCGACACCAAGCTGCGGGGATTCAAGATTTGGCTGTTGGGTCTGTACTTTAGTAAATAAGGACAGGTCAATGGAAGCTATGATTCAAAATGACGAAGAGAAAGAGTGGCTGCAACCTTTATTAGATATCCGTAATGAGCTTGATGTTCATCCAGACCGTCATAGAAGAGATTTTCGTCGTCTTCGTGGTAAAGTACAACTTTTTGAACGTGAACAAAAAGGAAAAACAACTATTAAAAACATTCCTGGTCCTTATGTTAGAAAATGGAGAGAGATTTGGCTGACAAAAGTATTGTCAGCGCAAGTTGAAGTTAGGCAGAATGCGCCAGAAGATTTTAAGGATATTAATTTAATCACTTCTGAAGAGTTGAGTGAAATTCGTCGTATTTGGTTAGAAGAAAAGCATGAATTTGATGATAGTTTACCCCGTATATATAAAGAGGTGACGGGAGAAGTATTTGAAGATATTAGAATTGGTGCGGATGAAAAGCTATTAGGTAATGATGAGTGGGAAACTTTAGAAGAAATATGTGATGATGAGATGCAGTTGGAATTGATGTCTAAGCTATTGGATACGGAAAGGCAATTTCATACTAAAAATCGCCGTTTAGGTATCTATGATAGTTTAGAAAAGTGTTTTGATACTAGTTCTAGAAGTCAAGAAGAAGCGATCGCAAATGCTCATCAAAAATATAACTTAAAAACTGCTGCTGAACAAGGTGACATTGAAGCAGTAAGAGAAAAAGTAGAGCAGTTAAGTAAGCCCAAAGAAGATAATAAGACTAGTTGGGCGAGTATGAAATTTGCGAGCCACTCCGTTGAAGGAAGTGGCGAGGTTGCTGCTAATAACAAATAATTTTTTAAATGATATTCACTGAGTTAGTTGTTGAAAATTTTGGTGCGTATGCAGGAAAGCAAACGATTGATTTACGTCCAGAGAATGATGGTATTATTCGTCCTATTGTTTTAATAGGTGGAATGAATGGTGGCGGGAAGACTACCTTGATGGATGCAATTCGTTTAGCTTTATACGGACAAAGGGCTAAATGTTCTACTAGGGGTAATTTAGGCTATAGTGAGTTTTTATTTCAGTCGGTAAATAGTCAGGCTACACCCGCAGATATAACTAAAATTGAATTATCTTTTGAAGATATTTTTGAAGGACATTGGCAACAGTTTAAAATTATTCGTGCTTGGAATAAAGAGCTTAAAGACGGCAAGGATAGTCTTAGTATTGAGAGAGAAGATAGGTTTGATAGCAACCTAGAAGATAACTGGGATGAATATATCGAAAATATTCTACCTTTAGGTATTTCTAATTTGTTTTTGTTTGATGGAGAACAAGTTAAGGAATTAGCTGAGTTAGATACTCCTCCTCCTGCCGTAGTTGAAGCAATTAATAACTTGTTAGGTTTAGAATTGGCAGAGAAGCTATCTGTCGATCTATCTGTTTTGATTAATCGTAAACGTAAATCGGTAGCTAATAAAGCGCAATTGTTAACTATAGAAGAAATTGAACAGAAGCTAGTAGTTAAAAAAGATAAGAAGCAGCGGTTACAAAAAGATTTTACTGAGATAGAAAAAAAATTAAAGCAGGCTCATAAACAGCGCGATCGCGCTAAACGCAAATTCAATCAGCAAGGTGGTAAAATTGCAGCGACTAGAGAAGTAATTGAGGCTAAAATTCAAGATTTTAATAGTCAGTTGGAACAGAAAAGACAGGAATTGATTAAAGTAGCTGAAAGTAGTTTACCCTTGGGGTTAATTAAACCCTTATTAGCTGATGCAGGAAAGCAGGGAGAACAAGAACTTAAATCCCAGCAGTTTAAGCAAGCACAAGTTGTTCTAAAGGCTAGAGATCAAAAGTTATTAAATTATTTGAATAGCATTTCTTTATCGTCAGAATCAATTAATAAAATAGAATTTTTTATCGCCACAGAAAATAAAACTATTGCAGACTCAATTAAAGATACAGCAGATAATTATTTGGATTTAACGGAAAAGCAATTACAGCAGTTAATTATTCTACCCCAAGATCGTTTGGCAATAGAAACTAAGCTATCACATAGTATTATCAAGGAAATTAAACAGCTAAAAACTAAGATAAATATTACTGAAACTCAATTAGCCAGTGCTGCATCCCCAGAAGATTATCAAAAATTGGTTGATGCAGTAGAAGATGGAAAAGCAGCAGTGAGTAAGTACAAAATTTTATATGATTTAGCTCAAGAGAAACTACAAAACATAGATAAAGAAATCGATCGCATTCAACAAGAATTAAACCGCACGCTCAAAAACTATAGTGAAGAAGCTATTGATAAAATTGGTGATGAACATATTATAAAATCGGCAACTAAGGTACAAGAAACCCTTAAGCTGTTCAAAGAAAAACTTACCCTCAAAAAGCTGAATAAGCTAGAAACCGAGGTCAAAGACTGCTTTCTATATCTCCTGCATAAATCTAATTTGATTAACCGCGTGACAATTGATAGCGATCGCTTTAAACTAGAGCTATATGATCGCGATGGTCAACTTTTCCCAAAACAACGGCTATCGGCAGGGGAAAAGCAACTGCTGGCAATAGCCTTTTTATGGGGTTTGGCTAGAGTATCAGGACGTAATTTACCGATTGCCATTGATACACCGTTAGGCAGATTAGACTCCTCTCACCGTCATAACTTAGTCGAGCGATATTTTCCTACCGCATCCCATCAGGTAATTCTGCTTTCTACCGATACAGAAGTAGGAGAGAGGGAAGTTACTATGTTACGTAAACAAGAAGCCATTTCCCAAGAATATTTACTTAAATATAATCCTGATAGCCGTCAAACCACTATAGAGCAAGGGTACTTTTGGTAAAGCTTTCCTGTGGCAATGCTGATTATAAAGTTATTAAATAAAGGTCTATTTAATTTTAGAGATAGTGTTTAAATTACGAATCTTAGGCATATCGCTTAAGACAAGAATAATTCCTGTACGACCAGTATTTAAAGTAGCATCACTTAATATATCAGCAACTTTTTCCGCAGTTATTTCTTCAATTAATTCCTTTAGTTTTGGTTGAATAGCCTTATCTAAATTGAAGCGCACTTTTTTGGCTAGATCGTTTTTCCCTTCACCAATTAAAATTAGTTCAGCATTAGTGATTGAATTTTCAAGAATTAAGGCGATTTTGTTACTAAAAATTTGACAAGTTACTTTGGAAGGTTGATGTCCTAGATAGCAACGATAAAATGCCTGGATCTCTTGAGATATTTTTCTCTCTAGTTGTCCGCGAGTTGGCAAACCACCCATTTTATTTTTTTCCTAAACAAAAATTATTATTCGTAAGTTAATTTAATTAGTCACGAAAAATAATGTAAATATGTAACAAATATACATAGAAAATATTTTAAGCAATTTATTATTAGCTTTTTTTGTAATTCTATCTATATGAGAAAGCGGTATATCTAACCTACTAGTTCTAATTAATAATTGTTATCTATCTTTGGACATAACTAGCTTTAAGGAATTTTATACACTGCTTACATTTAACGCTAGTTAACTTTTCTTTACTTAATTTTTGAATACTGAAAATTATAAAACTGTATTAGATTTATGGTACATATTCAGTTACCTAGACGATATGCACATTTTTCCATCACTACTTATTCCTTTCCTTAGTGGAATCTATCTTGTAAGCGTTCACATTTTACTTAAATTTTGTCAGCTAAGTAGTTCTAAGAAACTGTTTAATTATTTTTTGGATAATTAATGATAAGCCAAGATTCAAAAGAGAATATCAGCGTCAAGCTAGTTATGCTCTTAGATATAGACTATTAAAGAGTCTAGACCTACAAAGTCTCGATAAAATAAGAGTTTAAGTTAAATTCTTTTAGTCTGGCTCAAAATTTAGTATCTAATGTCATATTCATTTTCTATTTTTAAAAGATTAAATATGCGTGCCAAGCGATCGCATTTTGCTCTAATAGCAATGGCGATCGCTTTTTCAGTTCTCTTTGCACCTATCGCTCTAACTCAAGAAGAAGAAAGCATTCCCACAACAACTGAGCCTGCCCCAATAGCTATCCCTAGCGACGGGCTTTATTTTGCCGATATTTTGGTCAGAAACCGCCCTGTGTTTCAAATTGGTAGCTTACCTCAAATTGATGCTAGTGCTAGAGCAGAAATTATTAATCGCCGTATAGCCAGTCTTCTGGCACAAAACGAAACCCCAGACAAAGTAAAAATTACCCCTGATAATCCTCGAAAAATTGCCACCCTGAGAATTAAAAACCGCATTTTGATGACCGTTACCCAGCAAGATGCAGAGGATTTTGGCTTAAGCACCAAAGCCTTGGCTAAAAGATGGTCGCAGCAGCTAGATACGGCTTTTGATAAATCACCCCTGGCGATCGACGTTAGCCAGCGTTTATATACAACTACCAGGGAATTACTGCAAAATATTGTCGGCAATTTACCTTCATTGGTAGGTGCAATTATTGTAATTGGCATCACCTGAGTTGCTGCCAAAATATTGCGCTATCTTGCTTATACCTGGGCAAAGCAAACCGAGGGAGATTCAAATACTGAACTTTTGATCGGCAAACTTAGTTATGGTGCAGTCTGGGTAATTGGTTTTATAGTTGCTTTGGGTGTTATGGGACTAGACTTTGGGGCGTTGCTGGGTGCGTTAGGACTTACAAGTGTGGCAATTGGTTTTAGCTTCAAGGATGTATTAAGTAACTATATTTCTGGAGTTATTTTACTAGCTGCTCGTCCGTTTCGGATTAACGATCAGGTTGTTATCGGCGAGTACGAAGGCACAATCGCACAAGTTCAGCTAAGAGCAACAACTATGAAGACCTATGATGGTCGGCTAGTTTATATTCCTAATCAAGAAGTGTTTCAGGCAAGCATTATTAATAATACTGCTTCTCCTCGCCGTCGTAGTTCGGTAATGGTAGGAATTGACTATGGAGAAGATCTCAGTGATGCGATCGCGGTAATTAGCCAGGTATTAGAAAACTTTCAAGAAGTAGAAACAAATCCTGCACCAGATGTATTAGTTAGTGAACTTGCTGCTAGTACGGTTAATTTAGAAATCCGCTTTTGGGTAGACTCCCGCAGATCTGGTTTTTTGGCAACCACTTCTAAAGTTGCTCAGAGGGTTAAAGAAGCCTTGGAGGCAGCAGATATTGATATGCCTACAGATATTTACACTTTAATTCTGCGTGAGCTATCTGGGCAAGTTCAGTTGAAAGAGAAATAGATTAGTTAGTAGTTACTGCCAAGAGTATCAGGACATAATTTTAGCTATAATTTAGCTATATCTCGAAAGATATATATCGCAATCGAGATGTTCATGAGCAGATGATAAGCTACTGTTAACTTATTATAGTTAATTAGTGACAAAGTTTGTGTGTAGATCTATTTTGGTGGTGGAAGATAACGATGATATTTCGTTGTTGTTGAGTTTGGTTTTAGAGTCAGCAGGATATCAGGTAAAAGCTATAAGCAACGGTAAAAATGCCCTGGAAACTGTTGCTCAAATCCGGCCAAACCTAATACTAATGGATATCATGATGCCAGAAGTTAGTGGCTTAGAGGTTTCTCGTGAAATAAAGGCCAAGCCCAACTATCAATCTCTACCGATTTTGCTTGTCTCTGCTGTTGATCGTCTTCAAGAAAAGCAGTTTGATGATAGCAAAGCAGACGGCATAATTTATAAGCCATTTGATTTAAACTACTTAGTTTATAGAGTTGATGAACTGACAAACGTTCGTCAAGCAGTACCTAATTAAAGCAAATATCCACGATTTACTTAGCTTCAAGTTCTTCAACGTCTAAAAGATGAGGATAAGCAAGCTGATGTTTGGCAAAAGCTAGTTTAGCTCTGGTAATTAGATCGGTTTTGTAAATGAATTCATCTCGTGCATCAAGAGGATAAGCCTTAAGTTTAAATAAACTTCCCCAGGATTTTTCTTCCATAATTACAATAATAGGTAGTTTAAGATGGGTATATTTACTTGTTTGTGCTACTCGATAAAGAATTTTTTTGACTATGTTGATGTTAATTTCGTGAGCAAAATAAAACTTAGTTACTACCTGAGCTTCTAACTCTCCCGCATTAGCACTAGATATTGCTTCTGTCCAGATTTTATTATGAGGAATAGTAACGGTATTATCATCTGGAGTTTGAATCTTGATGGAGCGTACACCATAGCTAATTACCTCCCCATAATAATCCCCAATTTCAACGCGATCGCCTACTCGATAGGGAGATTCAAATAAGCCGACTATTCCCGCAATAATTGAACTGGCAAAATCTTTAAAGGCAAACCCCAATGCTACGGCTACCGTACCAGTTACCGCTAATACGTTCTCTTTTGATAAATTGAGAAATAGGTTCATCAAAAATACGGTAACAAAGGCAAACAACAGCAGTCGCAAAAAAGGTAAAACCTGTTTGACTCGTAGTCGCCATCCCCTGGCAATTCTTTCTGAAAGCCAATTAACTAGCCAATCTAATAGCTTTAAAATTAGATAAGTAACAATCAAGATAAGAACTGCTTGGGCAACTTTGCCTGTAGTAATTTTAGAAACAACACTTTTGGTTTGTTCGGCTGTTTCTTTGGCAGCATCTCCCGCAGATTGAGCCAACAAATAGAATTGATAATTGTTCACTGTTATCTAATCCCTATTTATGACAAAGTTATTATTGGCTAATTCGCGTTTAATATTTGGATAATGTATGGGATTTATTTTAATAACCTTTTCTTGTTGTTCGACTACACCTTGATTACGTAATACTAGAACTCTGTTTTGTACTTGTGATCGCTCATCTCCCAAACTTTCAGCTAAGGCAGATATAGTTAAATCTCCATGAAGCAAAAGAGAATACAAAAGATATTGGTCTGCTAGTTCTAAATCAGGTAGATCGGGTAAGTGAGGAATTTGAGCCACGACAATTTTTTTCGATAGCTTTTGTTCTACATCTGCTTCAATATTTTTGAGAAAATCTTCAACTTCATCTATTTCTTTATAGTGAATCGATTTTAAAAAAGCCTGGACGGCTACGGTGCTAATTCCTTCGGAGATATCAGCTAGACGATTGAAATAATTGGTTTTATCTGACTTGTCACCATCTAAAAGCTGTTTATCAATGCCTGGCTTATCAAAAGTAATGTCCAAATCCTCAATAATAGGCTCAAGCCATTCTTGAAATTCTTCAGGCTCAATTTTGGGTAGCGTCATTACTTTTCCGCAATATGCTTCTAAATTGCAGACTGAGTTTAAATATTCCCATCCTACTTGACCCCCGCCAATAATCCAGAAGCGGTTTTTAGAGCCATCACATAATAATGACTGTAGATATTCGATTCCTTCTAAACCTTCAAGCGATCGCAAAAAACACCAGCTAAGGTTAGGAATTACTATCACTTCTGACTGTTGTCCTTGTGGATCGTCATCTGTTTCAGACTCTTTTTGCTTGAGATAATACTCCAGTTTAGATTTAATCTTCTCCGCAGCAGTTGGTCGTGCTTTCATGGGTAAAAGCTTCATTGGTATTTGCTTTTGCTTTGTCCAGTCTTCTAATGTCTCCGATAAAATACGGGACACGGCAGCAACGGGACTACTAAGGATTGCAATTGAGTTATTGCTATTATTCGGATTTTTACGCCAACGCTCAAAAGCTTCATCTAAAGCATCGGCGATCGCCTTTTTATCGGCAGGGTTGCTAGGTAGATTTTCAGTATCTTCAACCAGCTTCTTTCTGACTTCTGGTGACAATTGAATTAGCGATTTTTCAGGCTCTTGGGTTTCTTCGGAGTCTTTGGTGTACCGAGAAAAGATAAAATTACGACTATTAGCCAGCCAACTTTTAAATCCCTTGAACATAATTAGCCGTGTCGCCCATTGTCATTGTTATTATTCTTGTCATCTTCTTTGCTATTACGTACCTGAGCTAATTGTCGCAGAGAATCGCTAATACCTCTTGCTTTGGGGTTATTGCCTTTAACCGAGGGCCAGCCTTCTCTTTGACGAGCGCGATCGCCATCTGTCTCTTCTGTTTGATCGTGGAACAAGATCTGCTGAGTGGGGAAAGGTAGATCGATACCAGCAGCTACTAGTCTATTACACAACTCGGTTAATACCATATCTTGAGAGTCTATGGCTTCGGCACGACGAGGAGGATCGATCCACCAGCGAGCGCGAATATTGACGGTGCTATCGGCTAACTCTACTACCAATGCTTCAGGAGGCGGATCTAATATAGCTTGAGGAGCGTCGTGGAGTACATCTAAGATGATTTTTTTGGCTTCGGCAATATCGTCACCATAGCCAATGCCAATATCATACTGTAAACGACGTTTTTCAAAAGCTGTATTCACCTTCACTGAGTTGGTAAATAGCTCGGCATTAGGAATTACAATTCTAGTCCCATCATAGGTTCTAATCATAGTAGCGCGGGTTTGAATTTCTTCTACCGTACCTTCAAAGTCATTAAATACTATCTGGTCATCGATAACAAAAGGTTCAGTAATTAAAATTAAAATACCTGCCAAAAAATTCTGCAAAATATCGCGGAAAGCAAAACCGACGGCAACCCCACTCACTCCTAATAGCTGTACTAAATCCCCTGGCTTAAAAGAAGGAATAATAATTGCCAAGGCAATAAAAGCACCGACTAAGATAATCAATCCTTGGGAAAGCCTAGCTAAAACCAGACCTAGATTACGGGACTTTTTACGCTTGGTGAAATTTTTAATTAATCTTCTAGAAAATCTGGCAATAAACCAAAAAAGAATAAAGACAACAACTGCGATTAATATATTCGGCAACAACTGAATCGTACTTTTGACCATTGAGGTCAACTGTTGCGTTGCGGTTTGTATAGGTGTAAAAGAATTCATAAAATGAAATTGGTATATACTTTAGTCATTAGTCATCTTGCCACAACAAAGTATAGCAACAACTTCGATAAACATATCTATCTGAGAGAGGAGAAACTTGTCTTTGTCAGCATTAATTGTCCATCGATAATACATTTGCTACCAAAGAGGGATGCAACAGCAAATTAGTTTGCTACATGATCGTTGGCAAGCAGATTAATAAGCAAGTTAATAAATGAAGGGTATTAAGGGCAAGAACGTTTTAGTTACAGGGGCAACTTCGGGTATTGGACAGGCGATCGCAGCTTACTATATTACAGAAGGTGCTAATGTGGCACTCAATTATCGTAACGACCCTGAAAAGCTTGACTCCACCAAAGAATTGATTGCCCAGATGTGTTCGCCATCTGAAGGCTGTACTGGTAAAACAATTGCCGTAGAAGGTGATGTGTCTGAGGAAGCAGATATCGTGCGGATGTGCAGTGAGACAGTCGATCAACTAGGTAGCCTAGATATTCTGATTAATAATGCGGGTATTCAAACTGCTGCATCTTCCCATGAACTAAAAACTGAAGACTTTGACAAAGTAATTCAGGTTAATCTGCGAGGTGCTTATCTTTGTGCTAGAGAAGCTATCAAGCACTTTTTAAACCGTGGCAGCAAGGGGATTATCATTAATGTTTCTAGCGTCCATGAAATTATTCCTCGCCCTACCTACATCAGCTACTCTATTAGTAAAGGTGGCATGGAAAATATGACGAAAACCTTGGCTTTAGAATACGCACCTTATGGTATTCGCGTAAATGCGATCGCGCCTGGTGCTACCGCCACCCCAATCAATAGCTGGACTGAAGATCCTCAAAAACTAAAAGAAGTAGAAAGTCATATTCCCATGGGTAGAGTCGGAACTTCTGAAGAAATGGCAGCTATTACGGCTTTTTTGACCTCTGATGATGCAGCTTATATTACTGGTCAAACTCTATTTGTAGACGGCGGTTTGACTTTATATCCTGATTTTCTCAAGCCTTGGTCTGCGGGAGAATAAATTTTAATAACTTAAATCTAATTAATTTAAATGAGGTCATATATCATCTCATCGCCTACTAAGACAACAAGCTTTATAACTAGCGAATGATTACGAGCAACTATCTTTATGGGAATAATTAAGCATAACCAAAAAAACTTTGAACAAATTTCTTTTTTTGGCAAAATTACTCCAGACTTAATGACATAACTTTTTCTTGATAACCAAAGCATTTTTCCCAAACGATTCTATTTTTGATTCTTACAAAGTCTACGACTGGCGAACTAGAAATTTCTCAGTAAACAAGTGCTGGAGTAATTACAGACGGTTACTTCTCGTTTGGGAATTTAAAAGTTACAGGTATTGTCTTTTGTCACCATTTCGATACTCATAACGAACCAGTCAAACAAATATACTAAGTAAATTAAGCTAATCATGGTAACTATTTCTGACAACAGCATAGCTAGCTACTTAAAAGAAATTGGTCGTACTCCTTTACTAAGTTCAGAGGAGGAAGTCACGCTTGCTAACAAAATTCAAGCGATGCTGTCTTTAAATGAGAAAGAAGACTTGACCCTAGAAGAAGCAAGAATTGTGCAGCAGGGTCAGTTTGCTAAAAAGAAAATGACTCAGGCAAATTTACGTTTAGTAGTTTCAGTAGCTAAAAAATATCAGAATCGTGGTTTATCTATACTAGATTTGATCCAAGAAGGTAGTATTGGTCTAATGAGAGCCACCGAGAAGTTCGATCCTAGTAAAGGTTATAAATTTTCTACCTATAGCTACTGGTGGATTAGGCAAGCAATGACCAGAGCGATCGCTAATTCTGCTCGTACTATTCGCTTACCAATTCATATTACCCAAGATTTAAATAAGGTCAAAAAAATCACTCGCCAGCTTTCACAAAATCTAGGACGCAAACCTACCGATAGCGAAATAGCAGCGGAATTGGATATGGACATTGATAAATTGAGAACCTTAGCTCAAACTGCACGGATTACCAAGCCGAAAAGTTTAAACGCCACTATTGATGAGAATAAAACTGAATTAGGACAAATTTTGGCAGATGATTCCGATTCTCCCGCAGATTTTGTAGCGGAAAAAGAAATTATTGATAAGATTGAAAATTTGCTGTATACCCTATCTCCCAAGCAGCGAGACGTAATTATCTTACGTTATGGTTTGAAAGACGGCAAGATCATGACTTACGAACAAATCGGCGAGGTATGTGGTATTAGCAGAGAAAGAGTCAGACAAATTAAGAATAAAGCCATGAAGCTGCTGCAAAAAAGAGCAATCGATTTATCAAGTATGGCAGGGTAAATTTGAATTTACGATCGCCTTTACACCCTACAAATATATCTTTAAGAGATAATCTCTAAATTACAGCTAGCTTATTCTCTAGCTGAAATGCGATCGCTGTTTGTAATTCTTCCAAAGTATAAGGTTTGCAAACATAATCATCAAAACCCGCTGCAAAAATCAGGTCTTTTTCTTGCTTTCTAGACAATCCTGTAACCGCAATCAAAGGTATCTTGCGAGTTTCATGATGCCCCTTGAGCATTGTTGCTATCTGCAATCCGCTAATGTCAGGTAAAACAATGTCTAGTAAAATTAGATCTGGCTGATGTTTTTTAGCCATGCTTATCGCTTCTAAAGCATTAGCTGCAAATATGGATGTCCAACCATAAATGTCAATTATATATTTGAGTAGTAGCCGATTATCTGAGTCGTCTTCCACTGCCAAAATCAAAGGAATTGGCTCAACTTGTGATTTTGTATCCAAGAGTTTTTTCATAGTCCATTTTGTATTTCCCCTAATTAAGAAACGAACAACGTTTAACTACAATGAAACAATAAAATTCTTAATTTCGCTGATTAATTAGATAATGGGTTGTAATTTGTTAAATATTTTTTATTAAAAATTAAAGAGAGATAATGTCTTTGACTAGCTTGGCGATCGCCCTTAAGTTATCTTATAGAAATTTTCATTTTTATTATTAATTCTTTTAAATTTTAAATGATTATCCTTTATCTACTTTTTGTTGTCAAGATCATAAATATTATTATTAATGTTTGTTCGCAAAACTTTAAGCTCAATCATCAACTAACAGATAAAGTTAAAATTACAGACAAAAAAATGCAGGTAGGGTGTTTAACACCCTACCTGCATTTATTATGAAGAGATTAGATAATCTGTGATTTAGATGTTGTCTGTTCTGTTTCTGTCAATATATCTATTTCTATTAATATCTTCGTCTCTGTCAATGTTTTTGTTGACAACAGCATCACCTTCTGTTTGCACGTCTAGTTCTTCACGACGTATGGTTTCGTTAGAAGTTACAATATCTTTCTCTACTTCTTTGCGAACGTTAACTTCTTCTCTAACAAATGCTTGCTTTTCAATGTTGGCAGTCTCTTCGTATAGTTCTACACGAGCAACTTCGCCGCCGCCAAAAGTAGCTTCTCCAGGCGTAACCATATTAGTATCAGTAGGAGTTGTACGTTCAATTACGACCCTTTCTTTCTCAACAGGGACTGATACATTTGCAGTCTCAGTTTCAACTCTTTTTCCTACTGTTACCGAACCTGCACGGAAACGTTCTTTATTGGCTACTAAACGCTCTTCGTAAAGTTTTAGGCTCTCGCGACCATCTGCTTCTTGATGAGAGTATAAATCTGGCTCACGATCATAAGTATAGTCGTTAGCTGTGGTAGTGTTATAAGCACCGCTATCGTATTCTTGCGCTACTCCATCGCGAACTGTATTTGTGTTGTTATATCCTACACCACGATATACGTTTCTAACTCTTTCTTCATAACTATGATCGACGGTCATGTCATCGCTATATTCAGGCAAGCTTTCTGCTTGGTCTTTAGTTAGACCCTTTGCATAGACTCTTTTCTGACTATAATCGACATTTGCTTTACCTACTGGTAACAAAACTTTTTTACCAAAAATCCAAAATCCAGTATCAAGAACTAGGTAGCGAAAACTACCAGTTTCATCAACGATAATATCGTAGACTGAACCAACTTTGTCATTGTTAAGGTCATATACTGAAAAGTCTTTAATATCTTCGCCACCGAAAATATCTTCTTTGTAATTAGGATATAAATCTGCAATTTTTGCTAATGCCATAATTGTTTCTTTCTCAAATTATTAAATAATTTCAACTCTTATAATATTGTTAGTGGAATATACTTACATCTAACTATAGATATAGTTTTTTTGTACTTAAGAACTTTTGTATTTAAAGACCAACCGTGGAAAAAAGAATGTCCAAAAAGTATGTTTATGTTTCTGCTAAATATTCTTGCGAGTGTATCCCAGTATTGTCTCTAACATAGGTGCGTATAAGCTTTCGATCTTGCTATGTATCATCTCTATCCCAAGATAGTTTTTGTGATTGAAAAAAACATAAATACTATTAATAGCTAATAATAACAATGTAATAGGCAAAAATTATGGCAGATCCTAAAGAAAAAGAAACAGATAAAGAAACAGAAACTCCTGCTGCAGATGGTGGATTCCAAACCCCTGTAGATCCAGAACAGCGTCTAACAGGACAAGGTGTAAAGCAAGAAACCAAAAATGCAGCACCTGAAGCTCCTGGTGCTAGATCCGAAACTCCAGGCGCTCCTAATCAAGGTACAGAAGCTCGTTAATCAATAAGCTTGGTTGACGTTAATATAGAAGATCGGTAATTCATCCAACAAGATTAACTGCCGATCTTTTTGCTAGCAAAAAAATGTATAAGTATGTGAAAAAACAAAGCAAAAATCGCGATAAGACTCTTCGAGGAGACAATTGGCGAAATGAAATAAAAGAAATTGTTAGCGGAGCATCTGGAGGCTTTCTTTTTGGGATTCCTCTGATGTATACAATGGAAGTCTGGTTTATTGGTTCTTATGTTCAATCAGCAATATTACTGGGTATATTAGCAGTTACCCTGGTCATTGTTTTCTTGTTTAACCGCATCGAAGGATTTCGTCCTCAAGAAAGTGATACTTTATTAGGTGCGATCGCCGAAACGATAGAGACTTTAGCAATAGGTATTACCTGCGCTACTATGATGCTAATTATTTTACAGCGCATCGATTTACACACATCTTTGAGCGAAGCATTAGGCAAAATAGTATTTGAAGGCGTACCTTTTTCTTTAGGAGTCACTTTTTCGCGCTCGCTTTTAGGCGATGAATCTGAGGCTGATTCAGCTCAACGTAAGCCAAATAAATCTCAGACTAATACGGTTGATCGATTAGTTTGGCAAGATACCATAGCCGACTTTAGTGCCACCTTGATTGGAGCTTTATTTATTGCCTTTAGTATTGCACCTACAGATGAAGTTACTGTACTAGCAGCTTCCTCTTCTCCCTTTTGGCTATTGCTTATTGTGGCAGCTTCTTTACTAATTTCTTACGGTATTGTTTTTGCTTCCAATCTTACCAAATCCAAGCAGCGTCGCCAACAGCAGGGACTCTTTCAATCTCCCCAAAGTGAAACGGTTGTATCATACTTAATATCTTTGCTAACGGGAATGTTAATGCTATGGTTTTTTCAAAAATTAGCCTTTAGCGATCCTTGGTTTTTATGGCTACGCTACAGCATTATTCTAGGTTTACCAGCAGCAGTTGGCGGTGCAGCAGGACGTTTGGCAGTCTGAAAATAGTATTATTATAGCAATACCGTTCGGTTAAGCCCCCAGCCCCCAAATTTGGAGGAGTAAGATTCGTTAAAATCCCCCAAGATTGGGGGATTTAGGGGGCGAACGAAATAACTTGAAAGACTAACCGAACAGTATTGATTATTATAGAGTCAAGCAATGCAAGAAAAATCGAAAAGGCGGTCGCGAAGAGGTTGGCAGAGTAAATCAATGGCTGAAAAAGTTAGCTTTGGTGTTTCTCTTTCAATCGTCGGTATTCTTGTGGCTTTAATATGTTTTGCTTGGATTACGGGAGACAATAATCCGCCAATTCTGGCGATCGCTACCAAGTCTAAAATCAGAGAAATCAATCAACAGTACTACGTACCTTTTACGGTCAGTAATTCTGGAGGAGAAACAGCAGAGTCGGTAGAAGTTACGGCTAGTTTGTGGTTGGATAATAAACTAGCTGAGACTGGTAGACAAGAAATTGATTTTTTATCTCGCCAAGAAAAAAGATCTGGTGAATTTATTTTTACTCGCAATCCGCAACAAGGAAAATTAATAATTCGGGTAGCCAGCTATAAATTACCCTAATCTTTTCTGACCTCTGACTATTGCGGACAAGTCCTTCGTGACCTCTGACTTCTAACCTCTGACTTCTAACCTCTGACCTCTATTCTTAGCTGGTTTTGATTCGACGATAACGAGCCTGTAAAAAAAGATAGACTGCATAGGCAATTAAACCTGCTGCAACCAAAGCCAGAAAAACTTTACCAAAAGGCTGTCGAGCAAAGGTAAGTAAAATGCCGTCTAGTCCTCGTACTTTTTGAGAATCATACTGATAAGCAGCCTGTAATACTAAATCCGCTTAGCTAAACCTCGAATAAATCTAAGCAGCAGGTAGCCAATGATAAGAAGTTAAATGATGAATTTGTTCACGCATCTCACCAAGTACACGACAACGTTCGGTTAAAACCTGCTCAATCTCTTCCAAACTATCAAAATGTTCATTAATCAAAGGTTCGTCAACTAGTCTCCAAAGGCGTTCGGCAGGTTGGAGTTCAGGAGAGTAAGGTGGTAACAACTCCAAATTGATTCTTTCTGGCAATTCAACTCTTTGACTTCGATGCCATCCAGCACCATCTAAAACCAATAAGATTTGTGTTTCACAATTAGTTAATTCTGATTGGGCAAAATTAGCCAACACAACATTAAACCAATTAACATTTACTCTCGGAATCAAGTACCAATGAGTTTCCCCACTCAATGGATGAACAAAACTATAGACATAGAGCCATTCGTAACGATGTTGAACTATTGCTTTGGGTTTTTCCCCAATTAATTAATGTCCATGTTCTTCTAATGATTGGTTTGAGTCCTACTCGATGTTCATCCATAAACCAAAGTTGGACAGAACTATGATGATATTTTTGCTTTAGTTGTTGAATTAGTTGTGGTAGTCTCTGCTTAAATTTTTGTTGCTCAATTGGGTCAGCTTTTCGGTGTTTTGGTCTGGGTATCTTCCAGGAGTAATTGCACTTTTTTAAATAATCCCATCCTCTTTGATTCCATACTTTATTTTTTCCTGTTTCTTGTTCAATCCAACGAGCTACTTTACTTCCAGTCCAAATTCCGCCATCAGAAGGTCTGGTTTTGAGAGCCGTTGCTAATTCAACTAATTGCTCTGAATTTAATAAAGCTGGTCTACCTTGTGCCTTAACTTTTCGTCTCTTATTCGCAACCGATTTTATACCTTCTACGTTGTATTTTCTGACAATTTCTCTGGCATATTCATAACTAATCCCCACTGCAGCAGCACTATCTTTAATTGTCCAAGACTGAGATATTTTCCACAGTAAATGCCATCTTCTGCTTTCGACGCGATCGCGACAAGTGCGATATTTTTGTTTTAGTTCATCTTCTGCCAGATAGTCTACTAGCTTTACTTTTTTTGGCACGATGTTTCAAGTGACTTTTTTAAAATCTTACCGTGGTTTTGCTTTTCGGATTTAGTATAACCCTATTCTGTCACTTTCCGAGAATTAAACTAGAATAGAAAGAGTTATCGGTAGCTGTGAGGTAGAGAGGGTGATGGATGTAGAATTACAGATTCTCAGACATTTAAAAAGAGATGCTCGACCAACCGTTTCTCTAATCGATCAATATTGCCGTGCTTATAATGACTTGTTTTGTGATGTGAGAAGTTACATCGCGTTTTGAGTGGGAAGCTTCCCACTCAAAAGCCGACTGTATGAATGTTTTAAATATTTACGTGACTGGAATCATCTCATCAATTAAGCGAAAATCACTACCCGAAATAGCGAAGATATCAGGAGTTTCTTCGTCCCAATCATTGCACCATTTCTTAGCTAATTCCCCCTGGTCAGTAGAAGAATTAAGAACTAGAAGGCTAAACTTAACTCGGAAGGTATTAAAAGACAGCGAAATTAACTTAGTAATTGATGAAACAGGTGATCGAAAGAAAGGAAAAAAAACTGACTATGTGGCAAGGCAATATCTTGGTAGTGTAGGCAAAATAGATAACGGTATTGTCTCGGTGAATGCCTATGGGATCTATGAAAATATTACTTTGCCTCTAATGTTTAAAGTTTTCAAACCGAAAGGAACATTAAAAGAGTCGGATACCTACAGAACCAAGATTGAGTTAGCATCTTCTATGGTTACTGAACTAGTAGAATTTGGATTCAAGATTAAGTTGGTTCTAGCCGATAGTTTGTATGGTGAAGCCAGTTCATTTATTAGAACATTAGAAAAACATAAACTACCTTGGGTCTTGGCAATTAGAAGCAATCATGGAGTCTGGCTGTCATCTGAGCAAAAGGTTAGAGCCAATAAATGGTATAAATTCAAGCGAACTTTTAGCAACCAAACATCAGAAATTAGATATATCAGAGAAATAATTTATGGCAAACGGAATAAAAGAACTTACTGGGAAATAACTACTGACCCAATCTCTATGCCAGAGAATTCCACTTCTTTTGTGATGACTAATCTGCAATTAAGTCGAAGTGAAATGAAGAAAACTTTGGGTAATCTGTACGGATTAAGGACTTGGGTTGAATATGGATTCAGGCAATGCAAACAAGAACTAGGATGGACTCATTATCGATTCACTAATTTTCAAGAGATTGAAAAATGGTGGGAAATTATTTTTTCGGCTTACTGGATGGTTAGTTCTCACTCCAAAGTCTTATATGACTTAAAGCTAATTCAAGAGCCTGTTACTGATTTTTCTCTTCATCCACAATGGTCAAATAAGGGAGGGTGGAAGACCATTTTAAATAATCTACGTTTAATCATTCAACCAACAATTGCATTCTGGACAATTATTCCCTGGTTAGACATTTTTCCTAACCATTCTTTACTACTTGGTTTTCATCGAATTATCGCTGTCATGAATCAATTCTCGTTCTATTTGCCCGATGGCTAAATCTTTTTTTATTATTTTTTAATCTCGGAAAGTGACAAAAGAGGGATTAGATCTTGTTTCCCCCTTATTAAGGGTAGGGCTGTTTCATTCTCGAACAAAGTCATGTAGATTAAAGTAAATGCTTGATTTAGATGCAAAATGACTTCAAAAGATTTAGAGAAGAGTTTAATTGAATATCTAAAACAAATACCTGATGAACGAGAAGCAGGTGGTCGAAGGCATCCTCTGTGGCTCATCTTATTAATCATGATTTTGGGAATCATGAGCGGTTATTGGGGATACCGAGGTTTAGGCAGATTTATCGAACGGCATCGTCGTCAATTAATTGAAACTCTAAAGATTCGACAAGCAAGAGTGGGATCTTACTCGACCATCAGAAGAGTGATGATGAGCTTAGATTATGAGGCAGTAGCTCAGACCTTTAATGACTGGGCATCTCAATATACTTACAACAGTGATGGTCAATGGGTTGCCATCGATGGAAAAAGCCTGAAAAACACCGTTAATGACTGTTATGGTAAACAGCAAAATTTCGTGATGATGGTTTCGGCTTTCAGCCACTATCGAGGCGAAATTTTAGGGATAAAGATAATGGAAAATAAGAAACAAAGTGAGATTGTCGCCGTACAAGATTTATTGGAATTACTAGATTTAAAAGGAGTCGTCTTCACAATGGATGCCCTACACTGTCAAAAAAAACGGTATCAGCAATCATTAATAGTGGTAACAACTACTTAATTGTGGTCAAAAGAAATCAAAAAACACTATATCGGCAAATTGAATCTCAGGCAATGAGTACAAAGGCAGTTAGTTGCTTCGAGCAGACGGAAAAGACGAGAAATCGACTAACTCATCGAACTGTAGAAGTATTTTCTCCGCCGTCAAACCTCGATCCTCGATGGGTAGGAGTTCATAGCATTATTAAAATTTTCCGTTCGGGAACAAGAGGTAATCACGATTATGAATCGGACTCAGCTACTTATTACATTAGTTCTTTACCGCCGACTTCTTCTCTTATTCCTCAAGGTATTCGACGACATTGGACTATCGAGAATCGTTTGCATTGGGTTAAGGATGTCGTAACCAAAGAAGATACTAGTCCAGTACTCCAGGGGAAAGCATCGACTAATATTTCGTTGTTCAAAAGCTGGGTTCTCAATCTATTAAGAGTTCACGGTTT
Organism: Waterburya sp.; assembly: GCA_965218645.1. GTDB lineage: Bacteria > Cyanobacteriota > Cyanobacteriia > Cyanobacteriales > Xenococcaceae > Waterburya. The sequence continues at coordinate 4,725,434 of OZ244627.1, forward strand.
TGATTCTATGACTGAGGCGTTGGATTATATGAGCAATAATTTGCCATTGCTGCTTTCTTTTTGCCATTAATTCGTTTGATAGTTATCTTATTCGCGATCGCATCTCTTTTCTATAGAATGAAACAGCCCTACCAAATTTGGGGGGCTAGGGGGGGAAAGACTCAAAATTCTAATGTCAAGAAACAACTTTTCAGATGTCCTCTAATACTTTTTTCCAGGATATTGTTCAAGAATTGATCCATTTTTCAACCGCCAATAATAACTATTATCGTCAGGGTATGAGGGTTAAAAGCCTAATTCAGCAAGCTTTCTAAGTATTTATGTCGCCCCCACAGCAAAAAGTTAAAGAGATTGTAAATAGATTATTTTTTGCCTGTCAATGATCGCGATCGCACTTGTTTTGGGTACTCTAGGTAACAATTAAGGCGAGGTATTTGTATGCCTTGGTTGATATCTATTGGTAAATTCTAAGTTTATATGAAACTTTTATTATTAAAAACTTTATTACAACGTCGCGCCAGGGACGAGGGTTTTACATTGCCAATGGTAATTGCCTTAGGTTTGGTAATGCTTCTTTTAGCCGCAGTAAGTATTACTACAGCTAATGAAGAAAACTTAACAGCCATTACTCAAAATTCACGCTCTGATGCTTTGGCGATCGCCGAAGTCGGAGTTGCTAGGTACAGAGAATTATTAGATCGCAACCGAGAACTAACAATATACGATGATGCTCTATGGGCAACAAAAACAACAAGAGAAGAAGTTTGTAATAACGAAGATAAAGATATAACCAGTTTTCTTCGAGGAAGATCACAGAATTTAGTGGATACTCAAGATCTTGATAATGATGGAAATTCCACTGAGTCTATTGGTTCTTACTCTTTAGTATCTTACGACTATAGTAATAGTGACGGTGTTTTCAATCGCACAGATGATACAGCAAATAATGATGCTAAAGGTATCCTAACAGTTCAAGGTACTGCTGCCGATGATAGCAAAGCACAAATTCAAGTAGAAATTCCGATCCGCATTAATCCAGATGATATGACTAATCTTGCTCCTGCTTTATGGATTGGTAACACTAGTCCTAATTTAGGTAATTTAACTATAGGGAATGGTAATGTTGTCATAAAAGATCAAGCCACATCAACAACAGATGGATGCAGAGACTTTTCTGATGATGATGTTAGTGATGGTTCGCAAAAGTTATCAGCTGCTAACAGACCAGTTATTAGCAACAGTCGTAATTTGCCTTCAATTCAAAAAATTATTGATGATGTAAACAATGCCAAATCAGCGTGGAATGTGACTGGAATAAACCTGTTAAATAATCGCCCCCCCACTGTTACCGAACCTAAGACTATTTCACCAGGAGTCACTTTTAATAATTATAAAAAAGCAACTTTTGCCCCTTCTACTGATAAGGGATACAAACCAGATCCAGAGCCAGGAAATAAAGATTGTTCTGTTGTTAAATTATGTCGATACTATTATGAACTATCTGGAACTGGGACTTTGACTTATATAGATACGGATTTACTAACTGATGGTATCGCTAAAACCACCTTGTTATTAAATCGACCTCTGACCATCGAAGCGACCAACGATGCAACAACAGGTCAAGATGTAAAAATTGGCAGTACTGGTAATACTAGTACTTCAGATGCTTTTGAAATATACGTCAAGGATAACGATGCAGTCGTTACTAATTATAGTACTAACACTATTAGCATCAATGTAGCTAGTGGTAAAACTGTCACCATCAACGGTTTTATTCATGCTTCTGAAAGTCGTTTAACCATAACTGGAAGTGGAACTGTCAATATTAATGGTTCTGTTTGGGTTAAGGATTTTGTCAATACTACAGCTACCGTAAATATTTCCCCAGATATGATCGCCAGAGTGCCTACCGCCAGTGATCCTTCGACTTCAGATAGAGCTTACAAGTTTTATGATACAACTGCCGAGTTTTATAGCGAAACACCAGAAATGACTAATAGACCATTAACTGGTAGCCCAACTAATTGGAAAACGGAGGAAGTAGATTAAATTGTCATGAATAAATTATTGAAGTTAAAAAAAATTACCTCTGGCAAAGAAGTAGGTTTTACTACCTTTGAAATTTTAATTTCACTGCTAATTGCTTTGCTCTTTGTTGCTGTATCCATGCAAAGCTTGGTCTATGCTATGGCAATGAAGGTACAAGCACAAGAAAAGCAACGAGCTAATGAACTGATACAGGAAGATATTGAAAGGATTAATCGGTTGGGTAGTACATTGGGGACAGCTCCTGTCACAACTACCTGTAACTCTGCAAATTATGCGGGTGGTTATGCTAAGGCACTTTGGGATGCTCTTCAAGCTAACGCTTCAAGTACCGCAACTACTACCTCACTTACCAAGACGCTCATTAAAAAAATCAAATCAGATGGCTCTTTAGATACAGGCGGAAAGCAAATTGGTTTGAAACGGTATGAAATTACTAATAGTACTGCCCCTTATAGAACCTTAAGAGTTGGTTATCAAGTTTGGTATTGGAACGGGACTACTTTTGCCAACAAAACTGGCGGGACAATTGTTAGCGGAAATGAACCGATCGCAGAAACTTATGTGGAGATTATCCCTGATGTCGCTTTACGCTGTCCGTAAAACTAGTTCTGGCTTTACCTTGATTGAAATGCTCGTCACATTCATCATTATTGGAGTGATTGCTGCGATCGCTGCTCCTAACTTTCTTGGCTTGCTCAACCGCAATCGAGCCAATCAAGCCATGAGGCAAGTTGAAGGTGCAATCAAAGAAGCTCAAAGACAGGCACTTCGTAAAGGAAAAGAATGCACGATTAAGATTGATACTACTGATAAAACTATTGCTAATTTTGGTGCAAATAACTGTTTATTGAGTGCCAGAGTTTTAAATGATGTGATCGATCTTAAATTCAGCCGAGATCCAAAAACAATTACCTTTTCAGGCAAGGGCAATATCACTATTGATGATGCTGATGCAGCTTTACGCACACCAGTTGTAGTTATATCTATACCTAATAATGCGAATATCCAAAAATGTGTGGCTGTTGAGAGTGTTTTGGGTTCAATTCGGACGGGAAATTATCCTGGAACTATACCCACAATCCCTGAAGCTGACGATTGTGTAAATTCACTATAGTTTAATTATTTGATATTGCCTAATCTTTAGACTACAAATATTATTAATGCTAAAGCAAGGAAAAAATAACAATTATCCACGGGTTAAATACAGCGATCGCGGTTATACTTTGACAGAACTTATGATTGCTCTTGTTATTATTGGGGTTATTGCTGCGATCGCTCTTCCCACTTTTACAGGCTTGCTTAGTCGCTATAGATTAGAAGGAACATTGCAACAGCTATTAGGGACAATCAATGAAGCTCAAAGACTTGCTATGCGTCGAGGTCAGTCATGTAGAATTAACATCGATACCAATACCAAAAATATTACTGCTAACTCCCCAGGATGTTTGTTAAGTAATCGAAGCCTAAACAACGAAATAAAAATCCGCAGTAACTTTCCAGGCACAACAAATATTACTTTTTCTTATAAAGGCAGCACCACTAGAATGGGGACTATTGTTTTATCTTCGGACTATACTGATTTGCAAAAATGCTTTGTAATCGCTTTGGGTACTGGGATTAAAAGAATTGGCAATTATAACGGCAGTAAGACTGGTTCAGTATCTGGCAGCAACTGCCAGACAGAATAGGGATAAATCACAAAGGCTTTAGCCACATATAGTCAGAAGAACTGAGGCTACATTGAGGAAAGAATATTCTAATAATGATATCTAGCTTGCAAAAATTCGACAAATCTTTCGGTTACTCGATAAACTAATCTATGTTCCTGAGTAATTCTTCTCGACCAAACATCACTTGCTATATGCTTCAAAGGTTCAGGCTTGCCAATACCTTTAAATGGATCTTCAGTCACTGCTTCTATCAAATCTAAAATTTTCTTGGCTTTAGCCTTGTCTTTTCTAAACTACCAGCCTAAATCTTCTCGAAACCTTTGGTTAAAGATAATCTTACGGTTGGCATTCATCGATTAATTCTGACAAACTCTCGCTCTCAATTAATTCATCAGGCAGTTCATCCCTAACTTTAGATTCCTCTAGGGCTGCAAACAATCGCTCGGCATTTTTAGGCGATCGCAGTAAATGTAAACTTTCTAAAATAGTAGTCAGTTCATCAGCAGGTAAAATGGCAATATCCTTATGTCCTCTTCTCGTAATAAGAGCGATCGCATTTTCCTGTTCGATTCGATTCAACAACGTAGCCAAATTTTGTCTGGCATCGGTATAAGAAGTAGATATAGGAAACATTTTTCTGTACATACTTTATGTAAATATTATCATGACAAATAACGATTTACAGAACTTTTAGCATCAAGCCAACTCTAAGCGCGATCTCGCTACTCAAGAACTTTTCAATGACAATTAGCTGATATTAGGCGCAATAGTCTTGACAAAAGAATAATTCTTTCAGCAATAACTAGTCTAGCTATCTCAATCAGACTGATAGTAGAAATTCCTAGTCCATGTTCTCTTTCTTTTTCAATAATCTGACTGTGATAATTGGTCAATCTAGGATCGTTTTGATTCAACCACACAAAAATATGAGTATCTAGTACAATCATCAAGTCTCTTCATCGAAGTTTTCCATATTCCAATCTTCTTGAGGAATAGCGGGTTGTTCGGGATCGGCATAATAGGCGTAGGGTTGCATATTCGCCAAAGGATTGGGGCTATATTTTTTTCCACTGCTGCACCAGTGTTGATTTTAGAGAACTTATTTTGAATACTTTCATTTAGTATTTCTGAAGCAAGGGTTTCTACAGAAACTTTTCTCTCGGCAGCAGCTTTAATTAAAAGTTCCTGAGCTTTTTTACTGATATTGACGTTTGTTCCAGCCATAATCAAACAAGCAAACTGTATTCATTCTATCTTTTAGTTGAAGCACAAGTAGGGCGGGCAAAACTTAGATTTAATTTAGTAAGCTACCGTACAATACAATTGCCCACCTTACTAGATATTATTAACACTCTTGCGCGCTAGATTTTAAGCAGCAGAGACAACACTAGAGTTGTAGGTTTGGTTTCGTGCCTCAACCAAACGATTAAAGGATTTTGTTGAGTTTCACTATCGTTCTACCCAACCTACCAAGTCTATCTGAATTAAGACACTTGCTGTCTCATCTATTTCAAGTTTGTCTATATATTCTTTTTCAATTTGAAAACATAACGCATTATTTTTGTAGGGGCGAACAGCCGTTCGCCCTTACGATTAATCCGTAGCGAAGACAGTTTAAATTGATATTAGAAACGTAACAAACAATAATTATTGACTCATGAATTAGGCGGGGTTGGGTCTGCCTGTAGTAGGATTGCAATTACCACTAGAAAAACAACTAGGAGCAAATGTTTTCTTAAATACGTCTGAGGTAACAATAAAAATATTATCTTGTAAATCAAATCCAGGTTCCGTAGTAGAAGCATGAACACCAATCTCAAACCCAATGATCCGCTGATCTTCCCCTAAAACTTTTAATCTTGCTTTTTCTGCTGTCCTTTGTTCTTCTGTCAAACTTGTTAATGAGTCTACATAAGTGTTGATCTCGGTTACAGAAGTTGGAATTTTAAACGTTGTTGCTCGATCATTAGGATCTCCTCCACTTTGGGGAATTGCCCAACCTTTGTCATACAAAAATCTGCCTAAAGTTTTTTGTCCTAATTCATTACTGCCATAGTTGGGAACGCTAGAACCTTTTTTAAAAAATTGAACAGTTTCCTGGTGGGATTGACCAGATGCATCCGTGACTCGTTCTGGATGGGCATCTGAAGGACAACTACCTCCTGTTTCTAGAGTAGAATCGCACTCACCATTAAATGTTTTAGGATTACCAAAGTTTATAGTATGTGCTACTGGATCTGGACTACTATTACATTCCGTCCCATTTATAGGATTAGAAGTAATTGTTAGAGGTTGATCGGATTTTATTTCAATTGGTTGGGGTTGAGCTTGTGTAGTGCTAGTTGGATCCTGAGTCCAACTAACTTTATTAGTATCTGTACTAGGAGATGCAGAATTGCTGAAATCAGTTTGCATAGACCACATTACTGCTGGTGTACCACTTGCAACATCCTTGCATTTATAATTACCCCCTAAACCTTCAACACTCCAGCTAACAGATTTATTTTCATCTGTTTTATTTGCCAGGGTTTCTCTAGCTCTAGCTACAACCTGAGTATCATTAGTTTGGCTATCATTATTTACGCCACTAGCAGTTTTAGTTTGTCCTGTGAGAAACAACTGTGCGGTATTAGTTCCAGTAATACAAGCATAAAAGCCTGTGGGATTCGTTGGTGTAACCGTTCCAGTAGTACAAGGTGTAGATACTACTGCTAACGTACCATCATCTTTCTTGACACCAATACCATCAATTAATGCTTGATCTTGCCATGTACCAGCAGTATATTTGCCATCCGCATCAAGTGGAGGTCCCCATCTATACAAAACTTGAGGTCCTTTCCAATTTCCTAAACCTGTTGATTTGAGATAATAAACTATTCGTTCCGTTTTAGTAGTGGCGTTAGTATCTGAATCCAATGTTCCACTATCACTGATTTCTGGAATATCTAATGCTAAAACTACTGTTTTGGAAGTAGTTGTTGTAAAGTTAGGCGCATTTGTAGCGTTGGCAAAACTTTCAATCTTCCTCGCTCTCCTAAGTTCATCAGAGATAAAATCTAAAGCACGAGAGTTTTCATTTCTGGCTTTTACTTTGGAATTTTCGCTTTGAGTAGTTCCTAGTACTGTGACTAGACCGAAACCTAAAGCACCAATTACAAAAATACTCATGAATAAGCCAACAAGCAATTCAGTTAAAGTAAAACCAGAATTAGTATTTAATTTGTTTTTTTTTAAAAGTTTATATAACTCTTTATTATTCATATTAAAGAAAGCTTTTTATATATAAAACTAAAAATATTTATTTAGTATTTAAGCGAAGCAATTTAGATTAGATAAAAAGAATTTATTGCCGTCTACATTTGTCGCCGTTTATACTATTACTAACCCAATATAGTTGTATCGAACAAAGAGTGTAAATTCGTGAACACACTGATTTTCAAATGAAGCGGAGATAAATATCAGGTAAAATACTTTGGTTTTTAAGCTGTTAGCTTGTTTAACAGCAATTTTTATCTACAAACTAATTGTCTATAAAATGTATAAAAAGCCCTCCAAATTTGAAGGGTTTAACGGGTGTTTTGAATGTCCAATCCATTTTAAAAAATAAGGCGATCGCAAATTGTTCAAATTTAAACTTAAGACAAATCATCATCTGACCTTTTTTTCTGTAACTAGAGTACAGCTAACCCAGTTACCTTTCTCGTTATAGCTACGAATAATTCTCTGTCTAATATCTGGTTTGAGTAACCAACCCATTTCTAAGACAAAATTGTGACCGAGTTGAATCTTTAAGGGGCAATTGCAGGATGCTCCATCAGGCAGCAGCAAAACTTGGGTTGGTATACTGCTATTTTCAAATAATAATTTTGAGTTTTCGATTCTGGCAATGGAGCTTATGGTGCGATCGCCAAAAGACAAACTCTGTTCTAGATGCTCACTGTCTTTTTGCTCGATCTGTAAGTAGCTAATAAAGGTATCAGGATTTCTGAGATCGGCATACATAGTAGTTGCCTCTCCCTGCCATTCTCCTAGTAAACTAGCAACGGTTAAAGCAGGTCTTTGGGGAACGTTGCTATTGTGCAGCTTTTCCCTAATTAATACCACCTTATCTAACTCAGAAACACTATTATAAAGCTCTACCATTCGCAGTCTACGAGAGCCATCGCCAAAATCATTATCAATTAAGCCAAACTCCCCGCCGAAAGTGCTGTAAGGACTCCACTGCATACTTCCTTGGGAGAAGGCACCATTGGTAAAGAAAATGATACTGCGATTAAGAGAGTCATAATCTACCACTACATCGCGACTAGGTTCATCTGGTGGTAGGTAATGTACTACCTGATGGACATTTTTATTTTCGTTTAATCCTTCTAAAGTAACTAGAGTAGTGGTATCTGTTAGCTTTTCTCCTTTAGGTGAAAAACGAGTAAATGAACCGTGCCATTCCCCTAAATTTTTGAGAAAATAGTCCCATTGAGTAAGCATATATTTAGTTTTAAGTTATTTTACTAGAACACTCGATCGTCAAAAGTGTCGCTAAAGACACGTTAATTAAATAAGAAACAATAATGTTTGTACATACAGTCAGCACTCTTAATAATTGGGTAGTTAGTTTGTGTCAGTTATTAGCGCTGTTTGTTATCGTTACAGAAATAATTAAAGCTTTAATTATTTATGGCAGGCATCTTTTTACTAATTTAAGTTCGGCGATCGCATTTCAAGGAAGTCGATTAGAGTTGGGCTATGCTTTTTCTCTAGGACTGAGCTTTTTGGTTGGAGGAAGCATCTTAAATACGACGATTACACCAAATTGGAACGACCTCGGACAACTAGCCGCAATTATTTTACTGCGAACAGTTTTAAATTATCTCTTGCTAAAGGCAATTGATAAAAGTGCCGACTCTTGAGGACATTCTTTATTATTAGATAAACAGAGAAGCTAGATCGACCAACGCCTATCTCCATCGCGATTAGCTTCGCTACCTCAGCGAGTGCGGTCATAGTCAGAGATTACTTCGCCTATTTTTCTTCATATCTGGTTCGTGCATTTATCTCAAAGGCTTAGAGCTACCCCAACCGTTTAATTATCCTAACCCGAACTGATGTCAAACCAATGGCTTGGAATTTGATTAAGCTGTAAACTACTCATCATTGACTGATAATGTTACCCTTTTACTAAAGTTTAAGTGAATGGACTGATGAGCGACAATCAAGATCGAGTTGTTGAGCAACTTACGACACAGCTATCGGCGATTCAAGAACAGTTAAGTCAATTAACCCGCCGTTTTGATAATCTGGAAAATAATTTGGGGGAAGTGTCTAAATTACCAGCTAAAATAGCTCAGTTTGAAGATGATTTAATGTTGTTAGGCGATCGCTATCGCTATAGAAAGATTCAACAATATCTAATAGAAAGTAATTGGTTTGAAGCGGACAAAGAAACTATCAGATTGATTTTATCGGTAACAGCTAAAGAAATTGAAGAGTTGACCCCTGAAGATATTCAGCACTTTCCCTGTAATGATTTAATCGTAATCGATCGCCTGTGGATGAAATACAGTGATGGTCGTTTTGGCTTTAGTCCTCAGTTAAAAGCATATCAAGAACTGGGCGGTAGTTTTAATACCATTCTTGAGCAAAATCGACAGCTAGTCGAAATCTGGGGCGAACACTTAGGATGGCGTAAGGATAACCGTTGGCTTCCTTGTGATGAATTGGATTTTAGTCTTAATGCGCCTTTAGGCTGTCATCCTTCTCGCTGGTGGAATTCTCCCTATGGATCGAAGATGACTAATTTCTTTTTAGGTCGTTTGATTACCTGTGATATTAACACTGAGCAATAAGTAGGGGCGAACGGCCGTTCGTCCCTACGATATAATCGCTATATTTCCTCATTCCTCGTCCTTTCGCCTTCACCCTTTTAAAATGGCTAAACCAACAATATTGACCGTTGATGACGATTTAGAAGTACTACAGGCGATCGCTCGCGACCTCAGAAAGCAATATGGCGATCGCTTTCGCATTGTTCGCGCTAACTCTGGGGCATCGGCAATTGAGGCTTTAGAACAGCTTAAGTTACGCAATGAAACAGTAGCTTTGTTTCTCACCGATCAAAGAATGCCCGAAATGAGCGGGGTGGAGTTTATTGAAAAAGCGACACCGATGTTTCTTAAAGCTAAACGGGTATTACTCACAGCCTATGCCGACACTAATGCTGCAATTGAGGCGATTAATACCGCCCAACTAGATTATTATCTCCTCAAGCCTTGGGATCCTCCAGAAGAAAAGCTATATCCTATCTTAGATGATTTATTAGAAGATTGGTTAGCGGTGTATCGTCCTGCATTTGAAGGAATTAGAGTAATTGGCGATCGCTGGTCTCCCTGTTCCCATAATGTGAAAGACTTTTTGGCACGTAACCAGATTCCTTATCAGTGGATGGATGTAGAAATTGAGCCAGAAGCCACTAAGCTAATTGAATATGTATCTCACCAAGACAGTCAGCCTAAACTTCCTTTGGTATTGTTTGCCAACGGCGATAAATTAGAACAGCCCAGTAACTTAGAAGTAGCAGCAAAGATTGGGTTGCAAACTCAAGCGGAGAAACCTTTTTATGACTTAGTAATTGTCGGTGGAGGTCCGGCGGGTTTGGCAGCAGCAGTCTACGGGGCATCAGAAGGCTTGAGTACAGTGATGATTGAACGTTCTGCCCCTGGTGGACAGGCGGGTTCAAGTTCTCGAATTGAAAACTATCTCGGTTTCCCGGTGGGCTTAAGCGGAGATGACTTAGCCAGAAGAGGCGTTACTCAAGCCAGACGGTTTGGGGTAGAAATCCTAACCCCCCAGGAAGTTGTCGGGGTGAGACTAGAAGATCCTTATCGCCTTGTCAAGTTAGCTGACGGTAGCGAAATCAACTGTCACGCCTTACTATTAGCCACAGGAGTATATTGGCGTAAATTAAATCTACCAGGATGCGATCGCCTGACGGGTAGAGGTATTTATTATGGTGCAGCCAAAACTGAGGCTTTATCTTGTCAAGATGAACATATTTATCTTGTTGGTGGGGCAAATTCCGCAGGACAGGCAGCTATGTATTTTTCTCAGTATGCTGCCAAAGTTTCTATGCTAGTCAGGAGAGACTCCTTAACTAAAAGTATGTCTCAGTATCTTATTGACCAAATAGATGCCACCGATAACATTGAGGTATTAACCCATACCGAAGTTACTGAAGTACATGGAGAAAATAGCCTGACAGGATTGACTTTGCTGCATAACCAAACAGGAGAAACCGAACAGGTAGAAACCAATTCTTTATTTGTTTTTATTGGGGCAAAACCCGAAACCGAATGGCTAGATGGGTTAGTAGCCAAAGATGAACGAGGCTTTATCTATGCAGGGGCAGATCTAAAGAAAAGCGAACATTTTAAAGGCTGGAATCGCGATCGCGATCCTTTTTTACTAGAAACTAGTGTTCCTGGTATTTTTGTCGCGGGAGATGTCCGACATAATTCAGTTAAACGGGTAGCTTCTGGAGTAGGAGAAGGTTCAATCGCCATTATGTTTGTTCATCGTTATTTAGCTGAAGTTGGCGTATAAGTTTTGAGTCGGTGATTTTAGCTAATAGCTAAAAGAAGTTGTCCTAAAAGCGCGAAAAGCGAAGCGAGGCGGGTGTCAGATGCGGGCAAGCGCGAAAAAGCGTTGCGGGGGTACGTGCGGCTAATCCCTTCGTCCCCGTTGAGGCTCCATACGCAAGAAAAACAAGGCTTTAAACCCACAACATTTGGTAAATATATGCTGGCGCGGGGCTTTTCCTGAGTTTAACTCTCAAGCAAAGTTTTTATTTCTACCACTTTTTGATTATATTGGTTGTCTTCTATAGCTGGAATTAATTGATCGGTAGCAATAGGTAAATTCAATTCAATCCAAGATTTACAGCCACCATAAGCATTGTTATAAGGAATAGATTGGGGCTGAGGTAGACGATAAACTTTTAGTAGTAAAACTATCAAAGGTTTTTGAGGCTGCCATTTAAGGCGATCGCCGATCATTTGTTCATTCCAAATATGATACGGTTGCAATGCCTCGATCTGCTTAATATTATCAATTGCTAAAATATCTGTTATTTCAGCACAACTTCTAATAGTTATTTGTTCTGGATGCCAGCCAGACTCCACGGAGACAACTTTAGAAACATATTCTGGCTTAAGTAAATGAGGTTTTTGATGTTCGTAGGTAGGATATAGCCAAACAAAAGAATCTTCTACCTGAAAACCCTGTTCGCGAATACCTCCTTTGCGCAGCAGGATGATAGTGTCACCTTGATTTAAAGCTTCAATGGCGATCGCCCATTCTTTTAAAGCAGACTGAAGTTGTAAAGGTTTAGCTAGCTTCATAGCCAATAACAGATATTTGTAATTGCTTTAAGCTTAATTTTAAACCAGTCTTTCCAAACCAAGAAACTAACTCTGTTTTGCGATTAATTGGTAAACAATAAAGTCGGCGTAACTAACCAGAATTTATTTGCAATTGATTACAGCAAGTTTCTTGGTAAAGAAATATTGTTCGATTAATTTTTCTTCTGGACTACATATTTATTAATAGTTTCTAAAATCTGTTCTGGTTGAGCAGATTTAGCCAAAAAATCCGTCGAGCCTACCATTTTGGCTCTAACTCGATCAACAATGCCATCATTACCCGTAAGAATAACGATGGGAGTGTTTTTAAAAAAAGATAGTTTACGTAGCTGGGAACAAATTTCATAGCCGTTGGTATTTGGCATGGCTAGATCTAAAAAAATTAAATCTGGTTTACGACTAAGCAAAACAGCGATCGCTCTCAAGCCATCCATTTCCTGCACAAATTGGTATCCAGCTTTGGTGATAATCCTCTCCATTGCTTGGCAGATAACTGGACTGTCATCAATACAGGCAATGGTTAGACGATGAGGAGTTTTGGTTTTAAATAGCTGTTGGGCAACTGGCGCAGATACAGGAGGCGCAATATCGCCAATTTCACCTAGCTGTACTAGACCTAGCTGAATATATGGCAATAAAGAGCGCGTTACGGTAACTACGTCTCGCTTCATCCGCACACTTAGATCTCGTAGACTTTGTTGACCATCTAATAGTTGAATTAGATTTTGATAAACTTGGGCAGAAGTTCTTTTCTGTAAGGCTTCTGGCTGACAAATTATGGGAGCCATATCAGGAGAGCGGTTCGCTATTTTAGCATCTTGCCAAGCTGTATTCAGCTTGTTTGCTTCCTTGATAACTTGTTCGGCATCGATCAAAATTAACCTAGTGGTTAGTAAGTTTTCTTTGATTGATTCACAAGTCACATCCATTGCTTGAGCCATATCAAACAAAATTTCAATTACCGTAGCCGTAATTGCTTTTGTAGCCTGATCGCGACTAATTTTATTTTGGTCGATCCAAACTGATAAAAGCTGATATTCCCAAGAAATTCTAGATTCTTCTTGGGCAATATTAGCTAGAGCTAACTGAATTTCTTCGACATGAGCTAATCTTTCTGGACAATAAGCAACAATGTGTCTTCTCCATCTTCTAACGGGGTGTATCCCGCCGCTAGCGTATACAATACGCCCCAAATACAGATAAAATACCCAAGTGCGATTTTGAGTATCGGAGATGACTAACTGACCACTAAACCGAGATTCTTTGAGAGACTCAAAAAGTTCAATTTGTTTGGTAGCCGTAAAGTGTTGAATATGAGTCCGAGTATGACTAGCTCCAGTTTTGGCAGTCGTCATTATAAACTTCCTCGTATAAAGTAATCGCAGTTTACTAACAAAATACTGCTCAACATTAATTACGGTTGAAGGACTTGTTAGTAAATATTTAGGTGTAGTTGCTTCTCATCAAATAGTGATAAAAAACCTATGCTGCAATCTAAAATTAAATTAAGCTAATCTCAATTTTATAGTTCCCCAAAATTTAGGTAATGCGATCAAATTTATCAATATTTTTTCTTTAACTATCTGAGGTTACCTAGCTGAATGAGATTTCAATAGTTTCAGTAATCAATTTGGAACGAAAGATTAAGGATTTCAGTTCTGACGTGCGCAACACTAGTAAATAAATAATTCTGGGGTTTCTCAGAAACATTTGCATCAATTGATCGTCAAAACTATTGAAGCGCAAAATAAAAAATCAGATTTAAGCTTAATATCGAAATTCATTTTGCGCTATAGGTATTTTAAATTGCTAATCTTGGAGAATTTCGGGAACTAAATACAGTATTACTACAATCTATGAATTTAAACAATCATTTAAAATTATTGGTTTCTTTGGCTAGCATTCCTAGCTTGGCATTAGTTTGTTGGAGTAGTGCTAGCAATGCCAATGCTCTACCTGTAAAAAACCTAGACTTTAACAGCATTCAGCAGCTACGTCAGGTTATTAGCCAAACTAAAGAACCCCCAGAAGTAATAATCAATCAACCTAACAGTCCTCGTTCTCCTTCATCTTCTACTTCTACCAGCAGTGCTGATACTAGATTTACCTGCCAATTAGTTAATGGTGAATATACAGTAATGTACTCCCCCGAAAGCCAACCCAACCAGGCATATCCATGGGCAATTCCTAGTGAATTAGGTGGTGGTTGGACTCCCAAAAAACGCTGTGACGCTATCACTAGCCGTTTTGAAACCTATCGTCAAGATGGACTGCTAGAGTTGTCTACTGGCGTTGAAAACGGCTACGATACCATCTGTGTGACAACTCAAGTAGATCCGACTGACTGCCGTTTAATTTTGACTGTTCCCCCTGGACAAGATCCTAAGCTGACTCGCGATCTGATTTTTGACAACTTATTAGTTGCTGATGATGGTCAGCAAACTCAAGGTGTTTATACCTTTGGTGATGGTCAATCTGGGGGAAATATTTTAGATGAAGTGGGTAAGGTGATTGGTGGTAATTCTGGCAATAATGGCAAGCGTCGTTCACCTAAAAATATTAACCTCAAACCGTTTCTCGATCCTGCTGATGGTGGTACAGGACAGCGACTAATTAAGAGTAGATCTGCTGTGCCAGCTCGTCCTAATGATTCCGATCGCAAGCCAGCTATTTTTAAGTAAAAAGTAGCCAAGGGGTACTACATGCGGGCAAGCCCTTTGTCGCAGGGAGTAAGAAGTAATAAATAGGTAAGAGATAATATTCCTTTTATCTATTTAGACCCGCAGCATTTTAGTATTATTGCGCAGATAAACATTTTTTTGTCTTAGTATCTTATTTTCACACTGGAGAGAATTAAGCTTTGTTTGAGCTTTTTTAAACAAGTTCTGACAAGTTTGTAAACTCTTATTTTGACGATCGCTTTGTAGCTTTTTGGCACGCTCTTGAATAAACTGGGCGATTAGCCAGCGATATTTTAATTTTAGTTCGTGAAGACCTTTATTTAATTCAGACTGTAGATGATTAATGTCGCGATCGCAATTTTCTAACTGTTGGCTCAACCTAGCTATCTCACTATTTTTCTGTTCTATTTCTGCCTCTTTTTGCTGAAGTAAAGTTTCTGTTTGCACTGCTGCCAAGCGATCGCGACATTCGCTTTTAATAGCTGAAACTTCTTGTTTTTGCTCTCTAATAATTAGCTTTAATTGTTTGATTTGGGATTCTTGTTGTTCTGCACTTAGCTGTTGCTTTTCAATTAATAATTTATAGCTATTTTGAATCCATTCATGCTGTTTTTTGAAGGCTCTTCGAGTTGCTTCATACTTAATTGTATTTAATACTGCTTCTTTTAAATAACCATAATATTTACTTTTGATTTTAATTAATAATGAATCATAGTTAGTTGCCAAATGACGCAACTCGTCGCAGTTTGCCCGAATATAATTAACTGACTCGCTACTTCTTGAATCAATAAAATAAGCTCCATAACCTTCTCCTTGAGGAGAAAAACAAATAATTTAGTCTTTCCAGCTTTTAATAATTTCTTGTAGACTACCTCTATATTCAGTTACGATCATAATAATTATTTTTCATACATATGTTAATATCTAAAAAGCTTAATTTTTAAAATTGTATTACCAAAGTTAATAACTAATTGTTTGTCGCTAAATATATCAAAGATAACTTACTCATTTCAAAGCTTTATCAATTAATCTGGCTATTTTAATCAATTGGACTATAGTTCAGCATTTCACTTAGGTTATGTTGAGCTAAATATTGTTCTAGCCAAGCTCTTTTTAATAAGTCAAGAGTAGAAGCTTTTGTGACTAGAGTATATTCCCACTGTGCGCCTTTCCACCAGCTAATATAATTAGCCAAATCATCATAAGCTTCTTCAACTGCACTTTTTCCAGTTAATTGATGATATTTTTGTTCTCTAATTGAGGTGGTAAAAGTTTCTAAGTCTTGCTGAAACTTGCTGAATTCTTGCGAATTCTTGCTTAAATTATCGATAAAATAAACGCATTTCGACCAAGAATTTTTGCTTCTAAAATCATACTGTTTGTTTTTAAAAATAGGAAAAGATAGTTTTAGTTCTTGAAGATCCTTAACTTTTCCCAAAGCGTAAGTTTTTGCTTTGAAAATTATCAAAGCAAAAACTTTAGGACAAGTATAAATATCCAAGGGCAAAATAAGCTCCAAGTTTTTACCTTTTCGGACAGAAGTTAATCTTTCTAAATCAGTTTGTGATAGCCCTAACTCTAAGCAGCGTTGATATTCTGCTTCTAAAATTGCTAAAGAAGCATTTAACTTAACTCTTACTATTCCTGCAATTTGATATTGTTTTAGTCTTCGTTGCAGGTCTACATATTTCATTAGTTGCGTTCGATGTTTGTTGTCATAACTAGGAGTTTAATATTAGGTATAACTTTAAAACCTGATGTTGCTCAAGGGTATTTATACTAAATTCTATATCATCCGTGATAGACGAACCATAATAGGGGCGAACAATCGTTCGCCCCTACAAACTCA
This sequence comes from Waterburya sp., assembly GCA_965218645.1. GTDB lineage: Bacteria > Cyanobacteriota > Cyanobacteriia > Cyanobacteriales > Xenococcaceae > Waterburya. Next base: position 4,742,097 of record OZ244627.1, read on the forward strand.
ATGTTTAATTGTTCTAGAATAATGAGCAATACAGGGACTTCCCCAAGCAACTTTTCTAGCAGGAATGCTCTTCATGACGCTGCTTCTTGCTCCAATAACGCTATTTGAGCCGATATTTATGCCCGCAGCAATAAAACAATCGGTAGCTACCCAAACACCATTACCAATTGTGATGGGTGCGGTAATTAGAGCAAATGATTTATCTTGGATGTCGTGGCTACCAGTGCAAAGATAGGATTTTTGGGAAACGACACAGTGAGAGCCAACTACGATCCGATCTACGCTGTAAAACACAACGTCATCCCCAACCCAACTATAATCGCCGATTTCTACTTTCCAAGGATAAGTAAAACGAGCGGTAGGGCGAATTACTACACCTTTGCCTATTTTTGCCCCAAAAAGGCGCAGCAAAAAACAGCGAAAATTGTTTAAATTGTGAAGACTTAAAGGAAAAGCGATCGCCTGCACTAGCCACCATAGTATTACTACCCAAGTCGATCTACCTCGCTCAAAGTTAGAAAGGTCATAGGTACGCAGATCGACTAAAGGTTTCTCCTCAAAACACAATTCAGGCTCTGTATCTATGTTTATCTGGTCATTTTTGCTCATGGGCATACAAAAACATATTCAAATTAAAACTTGTTCTCAATGCACACCAATAAGTAACTAATCTGTGAGCATTGGTCAAGACAATTTACTCAAAAAGCTTAATAGTTTTTTAGTTCTTTCAGTTAATAAAGTTCGACGATAAGTATCAGCAGCCTGTTTAATGGCACTTGCTTGAGTGGGATAAGGGTGAATAACTGTAGCCAGCTTACTCAAACCCATTTTGCCGATCATCGCCGTGGTAATTTCACTAATCATTTCTCCACCGTGAGGGGCGACTATAGTTGCTCCTAAAATTTTGTCTGAACCTTTTTTATGGAGAATTTTAACAAAGCCCTCGGTTTCTCCATCTGCCAAGGCGCGATCGACTTCATCAAAGTTAATTTTGATGGTGTTGCAGTCAATTCCTTTTGCCTGTGCTTCTGATTCATACATTCCTACATGGGCAATTTCAGGATCGGTATAAGTTACCCAAGGCATAACTAGATCACTGAGCTTCGATTTACCCAAACCAAAGGGAGAAAATAACGTATTTTTGATCACAATTCGCGCAGCAGCATCGGCAGCATGGGTAAATTTCCAGTTCATGCAAATATCCCCCGCAGCATAAATTTTGGAGTTGGTAGTTTGTAAATTGTCATTTACCTTTACTCCTTTTCGGAGATCGTATTCTACTCCTACTGCCTCTAAATTGAGACTTTTTACATTAGGTTGTCTACCTGCACCCGCCAAAATTTCATTGACTACAATTGTTTCTTGCCCACCATTACCTTTGAAGCTAATCACTTTACCTTCTACACTCTGCTTAACTCCCTGTACCTGGCAGTTTAAAACCAAATGTATACCTTCTTTGACAAATGCCTGTTGTATTATCTTTGCTGCGTCTGAATCTTCTTTATCGAGTAAATGAGAACCTTTATGAAACAAAATAACTTCACTGCCCAAACGATGAAAAGCCTGAGCCAATTCACATCCAATTGGACCCCCGCCAATTACCGCTAACCTTTTAGGTAATGCTGTAAGCGAAAAAACATTTTCATTAGTTAAATATCCGACTTCTTCTATCCCTTCAATCTTAGGTCTTACTGCCCTTGCCCCAGTCGCAATTACCGCCTTTTTAAACTTAAGGGTTTGCCCGTTGACAATAATAGTATTCTTGCTGGTAAAACTTGCTTCACCAAAAAAAACATTAACTCCTGCTTTTTTAGCTGCCACAGCCGAATCAACTGGACTGATTTTAGTTCTTACCTGACGCATCCTTGCCATTACCGCAGGGAAATCGACCTCAATCGTTTCTGGAGGTTGAACCCCATAAGGTAAAGACTTTTTCATATTTGCTACCACACGGGAAGAGCGAATTAGGCACTTTGAGGGGACACAGCCTACATTTAGACAATCTCCGCCCATGAGGTTTTTTTCGATCATGGCGACTTTCAAACCAATATCTAACCCTGCTGCACCTTTGGCTGTAACTAGTCCTGCTGTACCTGCACCAATCACAACCAAATCATAGCAATCTACAGGTTTAGGATTTGCCCAGTCTGGGGGATGAACATTTGCCAACAACTGCTCATTGTATTCATCCATAGGAGAAATGGTTACTGCATGATTTTGATTATTCATATTATTTTGCTTGATGTAAATTGACTTCTGTAGAATCGTTCGCCCCTACGACTTTTGATTTTTGGCTTAAACTTGTTGTTCACCAGCATCCACCGTATCAATCGACTCATCTAAAGCTTTACGAGCAATCTTGGTAACGTAGAGAGTAACCGCTACTGTGGCAATAAAGCCAATAATGCGAATAGTCCATTGGGCTATGGGATTAGCATCAGGTTGTGTTTCTCCGCCAATTGTGGCGATACTTCCAGCCAGAGAACCAATATAAACATACATAATTGTGCCTGGAATCATGCCCACCGAACCCAAAACATAGTCTTTTAAAGATACTCCCGTCACGCCTAGTCCATAATTTAGAAGATTAAACGGAAAAATAGGTGATAATCTGGTCAAAAGCACAATTTTGAGTCCTTCTTTACCCACAGCTTGGTCGATCGCCTTAAATTTTTGATTGTCTGCAATTTTTTTGGATATCCAGCCTCTTGCTAGGTAACGACCTACTAGAAAGGCTAAGGTTGCCCCAATAGTTGCCCCAAAGAAAACGTAGATTGAACCTTGGATAATACCAAATAGTACCCCTGCACCAAGAGTCAGAACTGAACCAGGTAAAAAAGCTACCGTAGCCACAATATAAATTAATATAAAAGCAATAGGTGCGATCGCTGCTAAATCATCAACCCATTGAAGGGCATTACGTAGCAGTTCTTGAGGATTAAAGCCCCCATTACTGGCTGCTTCTTGTGCTTGGGCTGGTGCAGCAACTAACAACACTCCAATCAAAAGGAGGATAATTATTCTCAAATCTTTGATTTTCATAACTTTTGAGAGGGAATATTGCCTCTGCTTTAACTATATAATTTAATTTCTCAAGACTTGCTGAAAATAAGCTGAAAACTTGACTAGCTGTTAATTAATTTTGTATTTGTTTATATCTATAAGTTCCAGAAAGTCTTGACTTTAGAAGTAAGTTTTGATAACTCAAATAGGACAGAAAGCTGGTATGTTATGGGGAGATAAATAACAAGAAACATCGAGGTTTACTTTTTTTAGGAATGAGTTACCAGAGAGTTTTATTAAAACTAAGTGGCGAAGCCCTGATGGGCAACTTAGGCTATGGCATTGATCCCACAGTAGTCGCCGAGATCGCTCAAGAAGTCGCCGATATTGTTAAAAGCGGTGTCCAGGTTGCCATCGTTGTTGGTGGAGGGAATATCTTTCGGGGTATGAAGGCTTCTGCTGCGGGCATGGATCGGGCTACGGCTGATTATATCGGTATGATTGCTACAGTTATGAATGCCATGACTCTCCAAGATGCCTTAGAGAGAATTGGTATTGCCAATCGACTACAAACTGCTATTTCGATGCAGGAAGTCGCTGAACCCTATATTCGTCGTCGGGCAATTCGTCATTTAGAAAAAGGGCGAGTAGTTATCTTTGGTGCAGGTTCTGGAAATCCTTTCTTTACTACTGATACCACTGCTGCGCTTAGAGCAGCAGAAATTGATGCAGAAATTATTTTTAAAGCTACTAAAGTAGATGGAATTTATGATTCTGACCCCAAAAAGAATCCCCATGCTCATCGCTATCAAAGTTTGACCTACAATCATGTACTAACCAATGAATTAAAAGTAATGGACAGTACGGCGATCGCTTTATGTAAAGAAAATGATATTCCTATATTAGTATTCGATCTTTCTGTTAATGGTAATATTATGCGTGCTACTAAAGGGGAATCTGTCGGCACTATTGTAGGAGGAAGCTGTGAAGTTATCTGAAATAAAGGAACGTATGCAAAAGACAATTGAGGCAACTCAAAGGTCTTTTAACACTATTCGTACAGGAAGGGCAAGCACTTCTTTATTAGATCGCGTTATGGTGGACTATTATGGTGCAGAGACTCCCTTAAAATCTCTGGCTAACTTAAGTACTCCCGACGCGACAACAATCATGATTCAGCCTTACGATAAAGGCAGTATGGGACAGATTGAAAAAGCAATTTCTCTTTCTGATATTGGCTTAACTCCCAATAACGATGGAAATTTGATTAGGCTTAATATTCCTCCTTTGACCAAAGAGCGTCGTCAAGAACTAGTTAAGACAGCAAGCAAGTTAGCTGAAGAAGGTAAGGTGGGAATTCGTAATATTCGTCGTGATGCGATCGATGATGTGCGTAAACAGGAAAAAAACAGCGATATTTCTGAGGATGAGTCTAGAGATTTACAGGATGAAATTCAAAGCGTTACTGATGAGTTTAATCAGAAAATTGATGATTTGCTAGCTGTCAAAGAGAAAGATATTTTGACCGTTTAGATTTTACAGCAGTTTTCATGCTTGATAGACTACGTTGTTAATCGACTATTTTTTAGCTATCAGCTATTAGTTTTTCAGATTAAACTTGTGTGTTTTACTCAACCCAAAAGCGCAGTAAGTCAATAACTTTTTTTTTAGGGTTAAAATATAGACCGTGTTTTATAAGAATTATGCGGTCTATAACTTCTATGACTGAAGATAATAATCCCCAATTCTTACTGTTTGCTCAACATGGCTGGGCTGATACGGGTAAAGCAATTGGTAAATTAGCGCAGACAGCAACAGCTAATTATTCTACACTAATTACCGCACCTAGCTTGGGATTGATTAAAACTTTTATTAGAATTGAGCCTTTAGTTAAAAGATTAGAGCAAATTGCCACCCAAGTAATTAGCAATTATCCCCATGTTCCCATCAAAATTATGGGACATTCTATGGGGGGGCTGTTATGGTTAGAAGTGCTAAATCGCAATCCTCAATGGTGGTATAAGGTTCACTCCCTAATCTTACTTGGTTCTCCCGTTGGTGGCTCAAATATAGCTCGCATTATCGATCCTCTGGGTATTGGCGTTGGTACAGCTAGAGATTTGGGCAAAAATCGCCGTGATCTGGCTGAAAAAATTGCCCAACAAATTCCCACACTTTCGGTTGCTAGCGACATCGATCTCGGCAGCGATGGTTTAGTAACGGTAGAAAACACCAAGTTTGCTTATGCTAACTGGCTGCTGATTCTTGGTGTTCACCACGATGCCATGAGATATCATGCTGATATAATTCCTATAATTCAAGAATTTTGGAAAAACCCTCAACTGGGATTACCCGCTAAAGACAACGCTAGCCAATTTATTAGACGTTTACGCTCTGTACCTGGTATGACTGATACAGCTTACCATAACTTTGAGCGATCGCAAATTGTTGCTAGCTTTACTGACGGTACTACCTTACACACCTGGAACAATCTATTGGGCATAAATTATGTCTACATTGGCAATGATAGAAAAGAGTGTCTTTATGCTGGATACGTCGGTTTAATCCATAATTTTGGATTACGTCAAACTGTTAAAGAGATTCAGCAGTATATTTCTGAAAACTAGCTGAAGTTTTTCTGCTGAATTACTTGACAAGCTCAGGGATAAAGTTGTTATACTGTTTCTGTTGTAAAACGTTGGGGTGTCGCCAAGCGGTAAGGCATCGGTTTTTGGTATCGACATTCCTAGGTTCGAATCCTAGCACCCCAGTAAGGTAATTTATTACCAAACTCCTGCAAAAATCATTTAAACTAAGGGATTTCTTGAACCAGATTTTTATTAATTCTGGCAACAGTCGTTATTAATAAAATATTATTCGCGTTGTTCGGGTCGCAGCAAAATTATCGTGAGAACTCCTGAAATAATAATAAATATCACGTTGATTGCCAACAAAAATATTCTGCCAAAACCCATTAAAGGATTTTTGGACAGGAAAGCAATACCCGCAGCAGCGATCGCCGGTACTAAAGTCAGAGCAGCCACCACTCCCACCAAAGTATCCGTTTTCTGCTTAACTAGAGCGATCGCTCCAGAAACTCCTGCTGCCATTGCTGCTATAACGCTATACCATCCTGGTCTGACCCGTTCATCTAATAACTCTTTGTCCAGCAAGTTTGTTTCTGCGGGAATCACAAGAGTAATATTTAAAATCCAGGTAGTCAACATAGCAAAAACCATTGCTATTAAGAAGCCGAGAAATGCGGTAGTCAAACCTCTTAATGCTAACCGAGGCTTTTTGGTTACTATTGCCAAAGAAATTAAACCCAAAGGTGGCAACGCAGGAGCAATAACCATTGAGCCAATCAAAATAGGTATTGAATCAGTTAATAAAGCAACTGCTGCTAAAACCGCCAGCCATAGCCATAAATACCAAGTAGGAAGAAGTTAGTTTTGCCTGCTTGGTAATTTTTTCAATAGTGCGATCGCTAACTAACGGTTTAGAATTTACATAATTACATAATATTAATATTTTTAATATATTATCATCACTCTAATTCTTTCAAATTCAGTCTAAACTAGCAAAAAGCCGCGAATACTTCGTTAAAATAATCCGCGACTTTAAGATAATTATTAAATTTAGCTACAAAATTTATACGTTGGCTTTGGCTATTTCAGTTGTTTTAGCTGTAAGCTTTTCATAGGTTTCGCGCATTTTTAAACCAACCAATACTTGGAATAAACCAGTTCCATTATTAGAACCAGGATAATCTTTATGCTTGAGCAACAGTTCAGTCATTTCACCATAGTGACCAGTACTGGTATTGCTTAGGTGGCTTTCAATGTAGATCATTTCTTCAAGATTACCGAATTGACCATCTACTTCTAAAATAGACACTTCGTTGTTATAGAAGCTATCGGGACCATAGTACATTTTAATACCAGGGTAAGCACAAGTAAGCTTCCGTCCACAAGGTCGCCAGTCAATAGTTGAACCTTCATCAAATAGATAAACCGTATCAAAGTTGGCTACGCCTTCTTTTTGAATCAAACGAACTTTCAGCAGTTCGCTTTCTTTGTCCTGTACTAGCTGAGTTGGTAACACTTGAATTACAACATCAGCATATTCTCTTTGTACTTCGATATAGGCTTTAAAATCAGGTTCACGAGCCTTAATTGAAGCCAAAATATCTTCGTAGGTATGACCACGTTCAGCCATATCACGCTGAATTTTCCACTGGATTTTAACTTCGTCGCTAATATCAAGATAAACGCCAAAATCTACTAGTTCGCGTACTCTTTCATCATATAAAGGATGTAGTCCTTCAATTACAACTACTTTGTTAGGTTCAATTTTTTCGGGGGGATCGAGTTCACCAGTTTCATGATTATAAATTGGTTTATCGATCGCCTTACCTTCTTTAAGAGCTTTAACTTGCTCATACATCAGGTCAAAATTATTGGCTTTAGGGTTTAAAGCTGTAACACCTGCTGTTCTTCTGCCCTTGCGATCAAGACTATGATAGTCGTCAAGACAAATCACGGTCATAAATTCTTCGCCAAACAAGTCAGTTAAACGGCGCAAAAATGTTGATTTGCCACATCCAGAGTCGCCTGCAACTCCGATAAGCACCACTCGGTCAAAATCGGCGGTCATAAAATTCCTCTTCTACAAAACTAAATATTTAATTCATGATTATTAAGCAAGCCTAAGGAGTTGAGACATAGGATGATGTCTACCTGCAATTTTTACCCAGAAAGAAAACTAGAGCCTAATTTTCTAACGTAGTGTTGAACACGTAATAAACTAAACATAATAAGTTTATTCTAGTGATTTATCCTCAAGTAACTTTCGTCGATATAAGAGAAAGCTACTTTTGGACAAGCTCGATCCTTAGTCAGGTAATTTAGTATTAAATGCTAACTGCTAGCATTAAAGGATCTTACCAGAACCTAACCCCCTCTACAAGAGAAAATAGCTTTAAGCTGCTTGTCTCAAAGGTCAAATTAAAAGCTAATTTCTAAATTTGCAAGCTTAAAAAAAAATTAAAATGAATTGAAAACTACAGATTTTTATTTGGTTAAGAATATACATTATACCTAAGGATTAATCTTTAATACTATTTTCACCCAAAATTTTGCTGACTCATGTAATGAATATATAGTCTCTCAACGACACTCTATTGATACAATACAAACATTCTAAACTACTGCTTTTAGATTTCCTGCTCATCACAAGAAAGAGTACGAAGACGAACTCAGTTATGTAAGGTATTTAATAGTTTAAATTTAAATTGGGAGAAAAAAGTCAGCGTAATGTATAACTCTAGTGCAGCTTTTTCTAGCAGCAATTCACAATACAAAAACCGTTTATTTATTTATAAGGTAGAAGGTCTATCTCAAAACGGCACTAATACAAATGTACCCATTCGCAGTAGCGGTACTGTGTCCATTACTGTTCCCTACAGTCGAATGAATCAAGAGATGCGACGTATCAACAGTTTGGGTGGAAAAGTAATCAGTATTAAACCAGTTGGTAGTGATGTGCCAGCACAGACTAGTCAACCTGCAACCCAGAAAAAAGCTGAAGCCGCATCCAAGGAAAAAAAACCTATGACTCAAGCACAACCAAAAAAAGCAGAGAAGAAGAAAGTTCCCGTTAATATTTACCGTCCTAAAGAACCATACCTTGGTAAATGTACTGATATCTATGATTTGGTAAACGAAGGCGGTATTGGTACTTGTCGCCATATGACATTTGATATTTCTGGTGGAGACTTGCACTATATAGAAGGTCAAAGTATTGGGATCGTTCCTCCAGGTGAGGACGATCAAGGCAAGCCTAACAAGTTAAGACTTTACTCGATCGCATCGACTCGTCATGGAGATAATCTAGATGGCAAAACTGTGTCTTTGTGTGTACGTAAATTAGAATACAAAGATCCTGAAACGGGAGAACAGGTTGAAGGAACTTGTTCCAGCTTTTTGTGTAACCTGAAGCCTGGTGATGATGTAGCTATTACTGGTCCTGTTGGTAAAGAAATGCTGCTTCCCGATGATGAAGATGCCAACGTAATTATGATCGCCACAGGTACAGGTATTGCTCCTTTTCGTGCCTACCTATGGCGAATGTTCTTAGAAGGAGATAAAAATCCTGACTATAACTTTAAAGGTTTTTCATGGTTGTTCTTTGGGATTCCTAAAACTGAGAACATTCTCTATAAAGAACAGTTAGAAGAAATGGTTGAGAAACATTCTGACAACTTCCGCATGGACTATGCCATTAGTCGCGAGCAAAAGAATTCAGAAGGTGGAAGAATGTATATTCAGCACAGAATCGCCGAACACGCTGACGAACTTTGGGAACTAATCCAAAATCCTAAAACTCATACCTATATTTGTGGTCTAAAAGGCATGGAAGGTGGTATTGATGAAGCACTCAGCGCAGCCGCCGAGAAAAATGGTGTTAACTGGGATGAATATCGCAAAGCGATGAAAAAAGAACACCGTTGGCACGTTGAAACCTACTAATGTATTGCTTTAAGCTTTAGGTTAACGATTGTGAACGTTAATTATAGTACATTGCGCCCACTAAATAATTTAGTGGGCGCGATTCTTTTAAATTGTTGAAACCTCATCTCCTAGCTTTTCGTAATCAACATTTTGCCTTTGGTGCATCTAAGGCTAATCGCTGCTAATTTTCCAGCAGATAATTAATTTTTAAACGTACATTTTTTACCTTGGAAGAGAGCTTGAGATTTGACCAAACTAAATAGTGCGATTTCTTTCCTTATCCCTCATCTCTCAAAACCTACTCCCACTCAATTGTCCCTGGGGGTTTGGAGGTAATATCGTAAACTACACGATTTACTCCTTTTACCTCGTTGACAATTCGATTAGAAATAGTTTCTAATAAATCATAAGGGACTCTTGACCAATCTGCGGTCATGCCGTCTTCACTGGTAATAAAGCGCAGCACAATTGGATGAGCATAGGTGCGTTTATCTCCCATTACTCCAACGCTGCGAATTGGCAATAGCACCGCAAAGGCTTGCCAGTAGTCATGGTACATACCCTGTTTACTAATTTCATCGCGAACAATAAAATCAGCATCTCGCAGAATATTTAATCTTTGGGCGGTAACTTCTCCAACAATCCGAATTGCTAAACCTGGACCTGGGAAGGGATGGCGACGAACAATTTCTTCTGGCAAACCAATAGCACGAGCAACGTTACGCACCTCATCTTTAAATAGCTTACGTAAAGGTTCAACTAACTTAAAGCGTAAATCTTTGGGTAAACCACCAACGTTATGATGGCTTTTGATCTTGACTGCTACTCTTTCACCTGTTTTGGGGTCAACATTGGTATCAGCCGACTCAATTACATCAGGATAAAGAGTTCCCTGCGCCAAATAATCAAACGGACCTAATTTTTTTGACTCTTCTTCAAAAACTTTGATAAACTCATGTCCAATACGACGACGCTTGAGTTCGGGATCGTTTACGCCCTCTACCTGTTTTAAAAAGCGATCGCGAGCCATCACATATTCCACAGGAATTAGAAACTTATTTTTAAATATTTCTACTAGTCTTTCTGGTTCACCTTTACGCATGAAACCCTGATCGATAAACATACAGGTTAACTGGTCGCCAATAGCTCTATGGAGTAGAAAAGCCAAGGTAGAGGAATCAACTCCTCCAGAAAGAGCCAATAAAACTCGTTTATTTCCTACCTTTGCCCGAATATCCCGAATTGACTCCTCAACAAAAGCTTCTGTTGTCCAGGTTGGTTCACATTCGCAGACGTGATAAACGAAATTACGAATTAAAGCGATCCCACCATTGGAATGCACTACTTCAGGGTGAAACTGTACACCGAAGAGCTTTTTTTCGGGGTTGGAAATAGCAGCACAGGGGGTATTTCTGGTATATGCTAAAACGGAAAACCCTTCTGGAAGCTTAATGCAGGAGTCCCCATGACTCATCCACATAGTTGCTCCACTTTCAACATTAGTCAGTAGATCTGTAGGGTCTTCAATAAACAGCGGTGCTTTGCCGTATTCGCCTAATTTAACTTTTTCTACTGTGCCGCCTAGTTGCTTGACCATTAGCTGCATTCCGTAGCATACGCCAAGAATAGGTATGCCTAAATTCCAGATTTCGGGATCGCATTTAGGAGCATGATCGTCATATACAGAACTAGGTCCACCAGAGAGAATGATTCCGTAAGGGTTTATTTCGCGAAGCTGTTCGGCAGTAGTTCGGTAAGATAAAACTTCTGAATACACTTGAGTTTCTCGTATTCTACGAGCAATCAACTCAGAGTATTGAGAACCAAAATCAATAATGATTATTTTCTGGCGATTAGCTTGATTTACCAAAGACTTAGGAGATAAAGTCTCATTGCTAGGGGAGATTGATTCTGTCTGGATAGTCACTATACTCTAGTAAAGTCTGTGTAAATAATGTAGGTAATTAAGTAACAAAGTGTGAATAATTTTCGGTCTTTACGCCATTCTTGTATCTAAAGAGTTACGATCCAAAAGGCTCAAGCTCTATATGTATAAAGTGCTATAAATATTCTTAACAGGTTAACATAGATTGGCTAGCAAAAGGAGAGCATTTTCGCTTTTTTTGATAATGTTTCTTTGACGGTCGAATAATATAGAGCCAACGCAAAGTTTCTTTTCCGTATACTTGCGAATATATGCCTGAGATTTTAAATCGATCGCCTGAGTGAGTTCTTCATAAACCAAATCTGCCCAGCTAAAATCTTGTTCATTGCTTGAGTCTAATTCCCGTAGCAGGTTTAAAGCAGAGTCGGCAGTAGAACATTCAAGAATTTTAATCGCTTCAGCCTGGGGTAAACCAAGCTTTGTACAGTAGGCAGTTAAGATCTCTAGTCTGCCATCGGCAAGATGATTATGAGTGTGAAAAATTCCCCCAGCCAGCTTGATTAACTTACCGTGATAACCAAACAACAAAATTGACTTTACTTCTGCCAACCCTGCGGTAACCAACATTGAACCTAGCCAGTTGGCGGTTTTAATAATTCTCTGGGGATTTATGCCCGATTTTTGCGCCAGCTCGATACCATTTTCGCCGATACAAAAGACTAAAGAATCATACAAAGCTGCCTTTTCCCTAATTTGAGTCTGATATTTTTCTAGCTGATTGGGGGCAGTTAATGGCTGAACAATTCCTGTTGTCCCTAACAAAGATAATCCTTCCACTACCCCAAAGGCTTCATTGGAAGTGCGTTTAGCTAGTCTTTGACCTTCAGGCATAATAATAGTTATCACAATGCTTTCATTGCTTTGAAGCAAAGGTTTGAGATTTTTTATAATTAATTCTTGGGCATAACTATAAATTGCTGCTTGGTTCTCACCATAATGACCAATACCTTCACCTCCTTTGATGGTAATTTGCTCAGAATCAGAATTATTCAAGCTTACCTTTGCCCAGATAGGGGTGTTACGAGTTAAATCCAGGTGATCTCCAGGATCGCTACGGGTAATGGCGATCGCCGTATATCGATCAACTTTTGCCACCTGTTCAACAGCAATATCTACTATCTGGGCTGGTTTAATTAAATTTACTTTGACCGTAGCTTGAGGTGATTCTTGATGGAGATGGCGTAAAGCAGCGATCGCACTAGCACAGGCAAAGACAGGTAAGGTATATCCAGTAGACATTATTAGTAAAGTCAAAAGTCAGAAGTATTAACTGTCTTTTTAGTTAAAAATTATTCCGTTATACAGTAGCGGAATAATTTCTAAACGTTAGCCGACTATTTAACCTGCAATCTTATCTAAAGTTTGCTGAAGACGAGTTTTGTCTGCCCCTAGCTGATTGAGTAACAACCAAGTTTGAGCTAGATCGGGTCCATGTAATTCTCCTGTCAAACTTGCCCGTAGCGATCGCATTACCAAGCCTTTTTTGACTTTTTGGCTTTTGGTGACCTGCTTGATCAAAGCTTGAGCATCGTCTTCAGTCATGTCGGCGTTATTTACTTCTTCGACAATTTCAGTTAGCACCGCTGCGACACCTTCTTGCTCAAGTAAATCCATTGCCTCAGAGCTATATTCTACCGAGTCTACAAAAAAGACGCTGGTTTCTTTAATTACATCTGTTAAACGATTAAGAGTGGGTGCAGTTAATGCCGTCAACTTTTCTAACCAACCTCGATCCATCTTGTCTACAGCATATCCTTCTTCTTGCCAGTAGGAAATCAGCAAATCAGTTAATTTATCAGCAGGCATTTGATGGAGATACTGACTATTGATCCAATCTAATTTATCCCAGTCAAACTTTGCTCCTGCCTTGTTAACTCGATCTAAATCAAATTCTTGCGCTGCTTCTTCTAGAGTAAAAATCTCTTTAGTAGAGTCAGGAAAAGTCCATCCCAAAAGAGTCATGTAGTTAACTAATGCTTCGGGTAGAAAACCCATTTTACGAAAATCATTAATGGAAGTCACGCCATCACGTTTAGACAGCTTGCGTCCTTCTTTATTGAGAATTAAAGGAGTATGGGCAAAGATAGGAATTTCTCCAGCCAATGCTTCGTAAAGCAAAATTTGTTTAGCGGTGTTGGCAATATGGTCTTCTCCTCGAATAACGTGGGAGATTTTCATATCTATATCATCGACAACTACTGCCAGATTATACAAAGCCTGCCCATAAGGCTCGTCATTCTCTGATGTGCGGGCAATTACCATATCGCCCCCCAAATCACTACCCTGCCAAGTAACAGTATCTCTGATCGTATCTTTCCAGGCAATAGTGCGATCGCCGTCTATTTTGAAACGAATCACGGGCTTGCGTCCTTCTGCCTCAAATGCCTGTTTTGCTTCAGGACTTAGATTGCGGTGACGATTATCATAACCAGGAGCTTGTCCTTTGGCTTGTTGAGTTTCGCGTATTTCGTCTAATTCTTCAGGGCTACAGTAGCAAGGATAAGCTAAATCTTTGTTCAGTAGAGCCTGTACAGCTTGCTGATACTTATCCAAACGCTGGGTTTGAAAAAATGGTCCTTCATCCCAATTTAAGCCTAGCCACTCTAATCCTGATTTAATGTTTTCCGTATACTCAGGAAGCGATCGCGCTGCGTCTGTATCTTCCACCCGTAAAACAAATACACCTTGATGACGATGGGCAAACAGCCAGTTAAATACTGCTGTCCGTGCTGTGCCAATATGTAAATTCCCTGTTGGTGAAGGAGCAATCCTTACTCTAACACTCACAAAATACCTCTTACTTGAAATTAGTTTTTAATTTGCCTGTAGTCTTTCATTGTAGCGAGATTGAGTAACATCTCTCTAATAAAAATGAAAGAATTATGCCAGTATATTCTCAAAAAAAAAGAAAGAACTTAATCTTTCTCCTTTAAAAGCTTTTAAGCAAGATTATTTAGCTTAGAGACTCTAGATAATCTCTAATTAAATTTCTTCTTCGGGGTTGGCGTAACTTTTGCAAGGCTTTAGCTTCTATTTGGCGTACTCGTTCGCGAGATAGCTCCAAACAACGACCAATTTCCGCTAGAGAAAAAGGTTTTTCACCGCCAAAACCAAAGCGCATCTGGATAACTTCTCTTTCGCGAGTAGTTAATTCAGAAAGAAGATAGTGTAAATCTTTCTGTAAAGATTCCCGCATTAAAGTTTCTTCAGGAGAGGCACTTTCAGTTTCTAACAAATCGCCTAATTCTGTATCTTTTTCTTTTCCCACCTTAATTTCTAAAGATACAGAACGAGGTACGCGCAATAAAACTTCGCGAATTTGCGCTGCCGTCATATCTAGCTCTTGGGCAATATCCTCAATTTTGGGCGTGCGTCCCATTTCTTGAGAAATTTTGCGCTGGGCTTTTTTAATTTTATTGAGTTTTTCGGTAATATGAACGGGAAGGCGGATAGTTCGGCTTTGAGTGGCGATCGCTCTGGTGATGCCCTGACGAATCCACCAGTAAGCATAGGTACTAAAGCGATAGCCCTTGGTAGGGTCAAATTTTTCTACGGCTCTTTCTAAACCCAAAGTTCCTTCTTGAATTAAATCAAGCAGTTCTAAACCACGATTTTGATATTTTTTGGCAACAGAAACCACCAGGCGCAAATTCGCCTTGATCATGTGTTCCTTGGCGCGGATACCATTTTTTTGAATTGTATCTAGCTCTTTAGTATCGCAGCCCACAACTTCTGCCCAGGCTTGTTTGCCTATAGCTATTTTTTCTTTTAATAAAGAGATTTCCATACCCAAAGCTATAGACCATCGTTTTAGGGAGGGGCGATGACTAAGTTGAGTCACAAGGCGATCGTATACATCAACCAGTTGAACAAATTCTTGCAGAGTCGTATTCCCTGCTTCAGCAGCTTGAGCGCGTTGCTCTAAGATATTAATGTGACGCTGAACTTTTTGCGCCTCTGAAACCTCTTCATCTCTTTCTAATAGAGGAACTCTACCAATTTCTTGTAAGTACAGTCGGACTAAATCAGTAGTAGTACGGCTGCCTCTTCGAGCAATATGTTCTGGATCTGAACTCTCTAAATCAAGTTCTACAAGTTCATCGGGCAACTTATTAGAACTATCTTTGAGTTCCAAATCTAAATCGATGTCAGGATTAGTTGAAGGATTATCTTTTTCGGTTTTAAGGTGTGAAGAACTAGCAAGCATAAGCATGGCGATTTCTTAATGACGACTCCAGTGAAGGTTTTGGATGTGACTCCCCCTCTGTGAATAGATTGCCCAATTCGTAACAAAAAGGAACATAATTGAAATTCTTTTCGTTATTTATCAGTTTTCTGGTCTATTCTCAGTAATAACGCGGTTGGCTGATAGTTATTAGAATTACAGTGATTCAGGAAAAGCCGACAAATATTGCTTTCTGATGAGTGGAAGAATTTGCGTCATTAAAAGTTCCCCAAAGAAAACAAGCTTTATATTTCTTTACAAACCAAATCAAAACATCGCTTAGTTAAACAGCGTCAATTAAACTTGCAACCCTTGTTATTTATGAAATACAGTATTTTCTGAGCAAAGTTAGCCCAAAAAAGAACCGCCTTTGATTAACAGTTCTTTAAGTGGAGTAAAGTTATGATTGAGTAAGTAATTACACGGAAGAAATAGTAGGCTTCTGTCGAGGATAAAGCTGCATCAAGGCTCTAACCTGTTCTGCATGATAAGAACTACGGGTTAGAGGGCTAGAAACAACCTGCAAAAAACCAATCGATTCTCCAAATTCTTGCCAAGCTTTAAACTGTTTAGGGTTAACAAAATCTTTAACTCCCAAATGCTTTTGAGAGGGCTGAAGATACTGCCCAATAGTTAAAATATCGCAGTCCACATCTCGTAAATCCTGAATTACCTCTCTAACTTCTTCGTCGGTTTCCCCCAAGCCAACCATGATGCCAGATTTAGTATATCCCCAGGGGGCAATTTTACGAGTTTGGGTTAAAAGTTCAAGCGATCGCAAGTAGTCTCCTTGAGGACGTACTCTTTTGTATAGTCGGGGAATGGTTTCAGTATTGTGATTTAAGACATCAGGTTGAGCAGCCAGAATAGTTTCTAAAGCCTCCCAATTGCCACATAAATCGGGTATGAGTAGCTCAATTGTGGTTTTAGAAGAAACTTTACGTACCTCTTCAATACAGCGCACAAATTGAGACGCACCCTCATCAGGCAAATCATCGCGGTTTACGGAAGTGATCACCACGTGATTGAGCTTGAGACGTTTGACGGCTTCTGCTAGCTGAAGTGGTTCATTAGGATCGAGAGCCTGGGGTTTTTTCTCAAAATCTATATCACAATAAGGACAGGCGCGAGTACAGGCAGGACCCATAATAAGAAAGGTAGCAGTGCCAACGCTAAAACATTCCCCAATATTGGGACAAGATGCCTCTTCACAGACAGTATTTAGAGATAAGTCACGTAATATCTCCTTAACGCTGCCTACTCGTTCCAACTGTGGGGCTTTAACTCTTAACCAATCTGGCTTTAACGTCACTCTTTATTGCTCCAGCTTATTGAGTATATAGTCTATGTTGATTATTTTATCTTGCCTTGAGATCTTTGTATTCCTTCTGGCGATCGCCTTTAAAAAAGCCAAAAAATTATGTTCGATCTGTAATGGACATAAAGCATAAACTACACCTAATTAGATATTACGGCTTTTTGCCATATAATTAATGACAAGCTAAGTTCTTGGCGAAATAAATATGGAATCTACGTTGCACTCTGTAGTTCATACACAGGTATTTGGCATATCGGCAACGGGAGGGAATCCTTGTCCTGTAGTTTTTAATGCTGATAATTTGAGCGATCGGCAAATGCGGTTACTGTCGGCTAAATTCAATGCTGAAACCGCCTTTGTCCTCGCGGCAGAAACTTCAAATGCCAATATTCGATTGCGCTACTTTGTTCCCAGTCATGAAATGGAAATGTGCGTTCATGCTACGGTTGGAACCTTGGCAGTTCTATTTCAACAAGGAAAGTTGCATCAATGTCCGTTTTTGATTGAAACGTCGCTTGGTGTGATTCAAGCTCATTGGCAGTATACCAATAATCGCTTAGAGGTTCTAGTCGATCAATTTACACCAACCTTCTTTGAGCGCAATCCAACGAGAGCGGAAGTTGCCTGCGCTCTATGTATCTCGGAAACAGAGATCCCCAACAATAGCTTAATTCAGTCTGTTTCGACATCTCGATCAAAATTAATGGTTCCTATCAAGGATTGGCAAATACTTGACCAAATAAAACCTAACTTCGAGGAACTGTGGAGGCTATGCGATGTATATCAAGCGACTGGATTTTATCTATTCACCTTGAAGACGCGAGATCGTCAATTTGATGCAGAAGCAAGGCAATTTCCCAAGCGAGTAGGATACGATGAAGACCCCGCCACAGGTGTTGCAGCCTGTGCGCTTGGAGCTTATCTTGCGCGGTATGGTTTACTACAAAAGTGTTTAGATGGAGAACAGAACTATTTAATCGGGCAAGGTAGCGCACTTGGTAAAGATAGTCGTATTCACGTTAAGACCTATTCACAAGGTGGAAAAATAAATCGGATTCAAGTGGGCGGATCGGCAGTGGTTATCACCGAAGAAACCTTAGTAATAGAAGTTTAGAACTTGCAGCATTATCTGGTTGAAGTTTCTTTTAATTTAGGAAGTCTATCTGCGATCGCACGATCTCCTGATTCATGCAAGAGGTCGATTCAAACCCTTGGTGAGGTTTAATTGATTGACTGCATAACAAAAGCGATCGCCTCTAGAAATCGTTTCTCCATGAACTATCGGACGATTATGGGTTGTATAAGCAGTGTGGCGATAAACTAGCAAAGGATGACCCAAAGGTACATCTAAATATTCACTAAGTTCGAGATTAGCATTGGTACATTCGATAATTGCAGCAACACGCTCGATGTGATAATTATGGCGTTCTAAAATCGGAAAGGTCATGTTTTGTTTTAACTCTGTGGCGAACTTCTGACCTATTTCTGGCAAAATGTAGGTGATATCAACGCCTCCAGGTACTTTGTCTGTTAGCAAAAGTTTTTTTTGTAGGTAAGCAGTGGGATTGTTTCGGGGTAATTGCAGTGTTTTTTGTATTTCTGTTGAGGTGGTAACAAGCTCAAAGGTTATGTTTTGCAGGGATAGTTCAATTCCTTTGTTTTCTAAGTCATTTTGCAAAAACGTTAGAGGATTAGAGAGAGTATAGGTTACTTTGCTTTTCTCAGTCACAAATACTCCTTTTCCTTGATGGGTAGTCACTAAACCTTGTTGAACTAAATTAGCGATCGCTCTTCTAACTGTAATTCGGCTGACCTGCCATTCTTCGATTAACTTTCTTTCACTAGGTAGTTTATCCCCTGGTAAATAACGACCATCGATAATCTGCTGGTGTATTTGTTCGGAAATATCTAAATGAAGTGGTATTTGTTTTGGCGATCTTGACAAACTTAATTTAATTGGTAACTAATACGACCAAATTATTATAACAAGTTGCTATAATTGTGTTAATCTAAAGCTTGTTATAACAAGTAAGCAGCACAGTCAAATCATGAACAGTCAAGTCGCAGCTAAATCAAAACTAACCGATCTTAAGCCAAAACAAATTTTGGGATCGTCAGAGTTAAAAGCCCTAAATGCCCGTTCCGACTGGCGAGGACTAAGCCAATTTGCAGGACATATCTGCGTGATGGTAGCAAGTGGTTACTTATGGACAACGGCGGATAATTGGTTAATTAAAGTACCAGCTTTAATCATCTACGGCTTTAGTTTTGCCGTCATGTTTGCACCCTTACACGAAAGTTCTCATCGCACAGCTTTTGCTAATAATCGTCTTAACGATACCGTTGCTTGGATAGCTGGACTCTTATCTTTTTATAACAGCGATTTTTATCGTCGCTATCATAAATGGCATCATCGCTATGCTCAAGTAAATGGTAAAGATCCTGAATTGGATGATCCCAAACCAAGCAACTTTGGAGAGTATTTAATCGAACTAAGCGGTTTAAATTGGTGGATTGGTAAATTTATCAGCCACTATAAAGTAGTTACGGGTCAACTAGAAGACTATTTCTATATCGCTGACGATGCGCGAGATGAAGTTATCAGATCAACTCGTTTACAACTAGCAGTTTATAGTATAGCGATCGCTATTTCTTTAATATTCCATCAACCTTGGTTTTTCACCCTCTGGTTATTGCCTTTAGCTGTAGGACAGCCAATTGTGCGATATATCTTATTAGCCGAACATACAGGATGCGCTAATAATGACAATCCTCTGACCAACACCCGCACTACTTTAACCTGGTTTCCCCTGATAGCGTGGAATATTCCTTTTCATGCCGAACACCACCTTTATCCTTCGATTCCCTTTCATGCTTTACCCCAAGCACATCAACAGTTGAAGGAGCATTTTACAGTAATCGAAGACGGTTATACAAATGTGCATCGAGAGATCGTTGCTAATTTTTAGGCGAAATATGTTAAAAGCGATCGACTAATTAGCTAAATTTATCAATGGCAAGGCGATCGCTATTGAGACAAATAATCTGTTTGTATTAAGAAAGCATTCAAAGCTGTGGGAAAATTAGGATATTTACCTATTACTTTTTCTCCTCGATAGATTTCTAATCCCCAGTCCGAGGTGCGATCATAATTAGCTAGCATAAACTTCCAACCTGCTTTATATTCTCCTAGCAGAATTTTTTCGGCTACATATCCAGCTAAAATGCCATTTACTTCATAACTTTCTTTTTTAGATTCTAGAAATGCTTGATACATTTGCCAAGCAGTTGATTTGAGTTTTTGAGGGTATTGATTTTTAAATTCACCATTATTGAAACTTAAAATTTGAGAAGGAGGAAAAGAACCTGCATAACTACTAAACTGATAGAGAAAAGCGTTATCTTCTGTTAAAAATTCAATCTTTCCATCTCCGTTTAAATCTTTAAATACTCCGCCACCAGCATTTAAATCACCTGTTTTTGTCTCGACAAACTGATTTTTTTGCCAAGTATAAATAATAAAATTAGTGCAGCAATGCGCCCCTCCACTGTTAGTAGAAATAATCACTTCAGGAATATTGTTTCCATCCAAATCTTTTAATAAAATACTACTGTTATTAAAAGTAAAAGCTTTTTGCTTACTCTGTTCTACGCCATTATAAAAAATACGATAATAGAGGTTTTTATCTTCAAAAGAATCTCCTTTATCTAAGTTAAAAGGTTTATAATTGACTAAAACTTTAACTACATTCATAGTGATTTCTCTGTCTTCAAAAGCAGGAGTTTGATAGTCAATTTCAATCTGTGTTCGAGCAAGGGCTGGATTGACTACAGTTAATATAGCTGAGGATAAAATAGTTAAAAATATAGATGATTTAAGCATGAGAAATGAACCTGATAGATTCGTCGTCAAAGATTTTTCTTTGCAATGCGGAACAATATTAACAGAAACGAAGATAGTATATAAAACTGAAGATAGTATATAAAACTTATGGGGAACTAAATAGCGATCGCCTAATATTCAAAAGCCCAAATATTAATACAAAATGATGTTAAAGTGAGCGAGTAACTGTTTCTGTAGTTTCTTTTGACGGCACAATGGGAATGATTTCAAACTTACCCAAATCTTCCCAGTGCAAAATCCATGCTTGAAATAAACTAGGATCGTCACATTCCATGAGTTGAAAGCATCGCTCAAGGTCAGCAGATATCCAACTATCTATATACTTCAGACCTTCAGGCATCACACGCCCTTTATCTTGAAAACGGCGATAAATATCTTTTATTTTACCCTCTTGGAAATGCTCAATAACCATAAATAACATTTTCGTTTTCCCCCTTTTTTCAATCAGCGTATAAGTTTATGTTTTTTACTTAAAATTCCCCAGAACATAAGCATGACTAATAAAGCTTGTAAATTCGTCATCAAAGATTTTTCTTTGCAATGCGGAACAATATTAACAGAAGCAAAGATAGTATATAAAACTTATGGGGAACTAAATAGCGATCGCAATAATATTATTTTGTATCCTACATCCTATGGGGCAAACCATACAGACATCGAATGGTTAATTAATCCTGACAGTATTCTCGATCCCAGTCAGTATTTTATTATCATTGCCAATATGTTTGGTAATGGCTTATCTAGTTCTCCTAGTAACGATCAAGCCTGTGGTTTGGTAGAATCAGGATTTTGGTTTACTCATCTTGATAATGTTCGCGCTCAAAAAAAATTACTAGACAGCTTGGGAATTAAAAAACTAGCTTTGGTCTATGGTTGGTCGATGGGGGCTCAACAGGCTTATCATTGGGGTGCGCTATATCCTGAATACGTTGAGCGAATTGCTGCTTTATGCGGTACGGCACGTACAACAGATCACAATAAGATTTTCCTCCAAAGTTTACGCACGGCACTAACGGCAGATCCTGCTTGGAATGATAATAAGTTTGAGAACATTCCAGAGCGAGGTTTTAAGGCTTTTGCTCGTATCTACGCAAGTTGGGCAGCATCTCAAGCTTACTATCGTCAAGGAATTTACTATCAGTTTGGCTATGATTCTTTAGAAGATTATTTACTTAGAGGTTGGGAAGCCAATTATCGCCAACGCGATCCTCACGATCTACTGGCAATGATTGATACCTGGTTACATTGCGATGTTGGGGATAACCCAACTTATCAGGGAAATTATCACCAAGCACTCAAGTCGATTACCGCCAAAACTTTAGTCCTGCCAGCGCAAACAGATTTGTATTTTACAGCAGAAGACTGTAAAGCGGAAGCAGATTTGATTCCTAATGCCAAATATCTGCCTATTCCTTCTATTTGGGGACATCGGGCAGGAAACCCCTATCAAAATCCCGAAGACGAAATGTTTATCAAAAAAGCTGTAAATAAATTGCTCATACTTGACTAAGGAGACAACCTCAGAAAGTATTGTCAAACCTAATTATAGTCATTCCAATTAATTTCATGATTGGCTGGTCAGAGGTCAATACCGTTCGGTTAAGCCCCCCAGCCCCCAAATTTGGAGGAGTAAGATTCGTTAAAGTCCCCCAATCTTGGGGGATTTAGGGGGCGAACGAAATAACTTGAAAGACTAACCGAACAGTATTGGGTCAGAGGTCACAAAGGACTTGTCCGCATGTAGTCAAAGGTCAGAAGAATTTGAGGTACTCACAAAATTTTTCCTTTTTCGTATGGTTTCTATTTGCGAGTCAGCGCGTTGTGGGTCTATGACCCATTAAAGCGACTGGCGAGGGTGAAATGACTATAAATGAGAAAATAAAAGCCTCGATCAAATTATTGTTTAAGCTTGATTGGGTACACGAACCCCCGTAATTTCCTTCCAAGTTTTAATATGCCAGATTTATTATGCCAAAAATAATCAGCAGGATATTTATGTATCTTCTAAACTAATTCTGGTTGGTAGGCTTTGAATTATAAATTATGCTTTTCCATAATCAGTATCTTCATTTATGATAATTAAAAGAAAAAACCCAGCTTACTTAATAATCAAAATCAAACGGGCAAAATAAAATAAAGTTATTGAAATTTAGTTTATATTGATTATGCTTTAAATGTAGTGTTATTAACTAAAATCGTTGGCGGTCAAAAAAAACAGTAAAAATCAATGGCAAGGGCGGAAAATTACCGAGAAGATTACTATCTAACTTTGGGAGTATCCCAGAGTGCGACATTAAAAGAAATTAAAATAGCTTTTCGTCATTTGGCGCGCCAATATCACCCCGATCTTAATCCAGGCGATCCTGCTGCTGCTGAGAAATTTAAACAGATTTCTCAGGCATATGATGTATTGTCGGATAATGTTCAACGTCGTCGCTACGATCGTCGTGTTCCTTTTAAAAACAAGCCACAAAATACGAGCCAGAGCAATAATCAGTATAGCCAAACAAGTAATCCTAAAACAGCTAAAGATTTTTATAATCGAGGCTTTCATTACACCCAAATTAAAGAATATAGCAAAGCCATTGATGATTATTCTCAGGCAATTAAACTCAATTCTCAATTTATCGATGCTTATCTCAAAAGGTGCGAAATGCGATACAAAATGGGTGATAATCAAGGGGTTTTAGATGATTGTCAACAAATACTTGCTATCAATCGCCAAGTTGCTAAAGCCCACTATTATCAAGGAAGAGCGCGCTATGCTCTAGGTTACGCCGAACCTGCCATTGAATCTTACACTGTGGCGATCGCTCAAGACCATAATTATCCTCAAGCATACTACTATCGAGGCATTGCTCATAAAGAGTTATTCAAATTTTCTTTTGCTAGACAAGACTTAAATAAAGCTGCCGATCTTTTTCGCCTGCAAAAAAATTATGAAGCTCATCGTCGTACCAAAAAGATAGTCAGTGACTTAAAAAAAAGCAACCATGGTACTGGTCGTTTAGATCGCCCAATTCAAAATTTTTTGATGACGCTAAGCCTGTCTTTTTTTAATCCAGGAGGCGGTCTATTACCTGCATTTTCTCGTTTAGAAATAAGGCATTTAAAACAAGTTGGCATCATTTATGGTGCATTTTCTAGCTTATGTTTTGTCTGTGGTTATTTTATGATTGGATTGTCGTCAGAAATACCAATATGGGAACTATTTTCAATTGGTATGATTCCCTTTATAAGCTTTGTAATTACGGGAGTTGTGGTACGTCTTTTTCTGCATTATAAAGGGAATTTTACAACGGATATATTCATAGCTGGAACTGCGATCGCTCCTTTAGCTTTCTTTTTTGTATTAATCGGATTTATTCCTTCATCTGTCTTACCTTTAACAATACCTCTAGCTCTTGTTGGAGTTTCTTACACCACGCTAACTCTGCAAGCTGGCTATTCTCAAATATTAAACGTCAGCGAATCAAAGACTGCTTTTACCGTAGCTTTGATGCTAATGCTAAACAGTTCTATTTGTTATGCATTGATCTCATATTTTATCGCTTAAATAGTTACCTAATACCTATTAGTTTATAGTTTGTGGTTAGTTGTTTGTGGTCAAAGAAACCTGCCCTAATAATTGAATAGAACCTATTTGAATAGGATTTAGTATCAGTACTAAATCTCTAAAATTACCGAGAAATATAGTTTTGATCGACTGTATGGGCAACATAGATAGGAAGCATCACCCAACCGTGTCAATACAGGATAGCTATTGTGACTCAGATAAACTCAGTAATCAGCGATGTTGCTGGTAAAGACATATATGAAAAAATTTATCACAACATTCAACGTGTAATGCAAGGGCAGTCAACTGCTATTAAAAACCTGTTAGCTGGTTTTGCAAGTGGTGGTCATGTTCTTTTAGAAGACTATCCTGGTACAGGAAAAACTACCTTGGCAAAAGCTTTAGCTTATTCTATTGATGCCAAGTTTAAACGTATTCAATTTACCCCCGATCTCTTGCCGTCAGATATTACAGGTATTTCTATTTTTGACCAGAAAGAACGTTCTTTTAACTTTCACCAAGGACCAATCTTTGCCAATATTGTTTTGGTAGACGAAATTAACCGTGCCTCCCCTCGCACTCAGTCTGCCTTGTTAGAAGCAATGGCGGAGTCTCAGGTTAGCGTTGATGGTCAAATTAAAAAACTAGAGGACTTGTTTTTTGTCATCGCTACCCAAAACCCAGTGGGTTCTCACGGCACGTATCCTTTACCCGAAGCTCAAATGGATCGCTTTGCTCTTCAGTTCAGTTTAGGATATGTTTCTCCTGCCGATGAGGTGCAAATTTTAGCCGATCAGATGCAAAGCCATCCCCTCGATCGTATTAAACCCTGTATTTCTTTATCTGAAGCGATCGCTCTTAAGCAACAGGTAGAACAAATCAGAGTCAACCACACCATGAAAAGATATTTAGTAGATTTAGTTAACGCTACTCGCACTGCCGAAGGAGTGCAGCTAGGAGGAAGTCCTAGAGGTTCTGTGGCACTAATGAAGGTAGCGCAGGCTTTGGCTTTGTTTGATGGTTGTGAATTTGTCACTCCCGAACATATTCAAGAATTAGCAGTGTCCGTAATTGCTCATCGCTTGGTTATGCAGCCTCAAGCACGCTTTTCGGGTCAAACTGCCACCGGAGTAGTGCAAGAGATTTTGAAAAACATTCGGGTACCTGCTTAAATTTTGTTTTTTCTGGCAAAATGTGCAAAAAAAACGCTTTGGAGAGTCAGCTTTTGGGTACAATACCCCATGAGTTATCAAATGGGACAAAATTAATTATGGGACGCGCAGACAAAGTTGTCTTAGCTTATTCAGGTGGAGTAGACACCACTGTATGTATTCCTTATCTCAAGGAAGAATGGGGAGTCAAAGAAGTAATTACCCTAGCTGCTGACTTGGGACAGGGAGACGAACTAGGACCAATTCAGCAAAAGGCATTGAAGTGCGGTGCATCTGAATCTCTAGTAGAAGATGCCACAGAAAGCTTTGTACGTGATTACGCTTTTCCTGCAATTCAAGCTAACACTCTTTATGAAAATCGCTATCCTCTCTCTACGGCTTTGGCACGTCCTCTAATTGCTAAATTATTAGTAGAAGCAGCAGAAAAATATGGGGCAGATGCGGTAGCTCATGGCTGTACAGGTAAAGGTAATGACCAAGTGCGCTTTGATGTAGGCATTATGGCATTAAACCCCAGTCTAAAGGTATTAGCTCCTGCTAGAGAATGGGGCATGAGTCGAGAAGAAGCTATTTCTTATGGTGAAAAGTTTGGTTTTGAATTTCCCGTGAAAAAATCTTCTCCTTTTAGCATTGATCGCAATTTACTTGGTCGCAGTATTGAAGCAGGACCTTTAGAAGATCCGATGGTAGAACCTCCTGAAGAAGTTTTTGTGATGACCAAGGCGATCGCCGATACTCCTAATGAGCCAGAATACGTTACTATCGGTTTTGAAAAGGGTCTACCTGTCAGCATAAATGACGAAAAACTTGCCCCCGTTGCCCTAATCACAAAGTTAAACGAGCTTGCGGGCAAACATGGTGTTGGACGCATCGATATGTTAGAAAATCGTGTCGTCGGTATAAAATCGCGGGAAATCTACGAAGCACCAGCTTTATTAGTTCTGATTCACGCTCACCGTGACTTGGAAAGTCTCACCCTAACAGGAGATGTTACCCAATACAAACGTGGTATCGAACAATCATATGGTGAATTGATCTATCGTGGCTTATGGTATAGTCCCCTCAAGGCAGCTTTAGATAGCTTTATCCAAAATACCCAAGAGAGGGTCACAGGAGAAGTAAGGGTTAAGCTGCATAAAGGTAACGCCATAATTGTTGGTCGTCAGTCAGATAATTCTATCTATACTGCCGATCTGTCTACCTATGGCGCAGAGGATGAGTTTGACCACAAAGCAGCAGAAGGCTTTATCTATATTTGGGGTTTACCTACTAGAGTTTGGTCACAAAAAACTAGAGGTCTTTAAGTAAAATTTACCAAAAAAAGCTTTTAGCTATGGGGTTTAATGCCCCATCGTCACTTGCGTTGTCACAGGGCTGTAACCAGCCCAAGCGCGCTTTCGCGCTTGGCGTATCAGTTGGGGTCTAAAACCCTATTTGATTGACTATTAACTACTAATACTAAATCCGATTTATAAAGTGTGTAAACAACAAGTATTTTTTAGCCAATGATAGTTAGTCAATTTACGAACTTCATCTTTTATTTCACTGACTACGCAACAACGCTCAACTAAAACATTTTCTATCTCATTAATAGTTTCAAAATATTGATTTACCAGAGATTCATCTACTAACTGCCACAACCTTTCGGCTGGCTGTAACTCTGGAGAATAAGCTGGTAAAAATTCAATCTTTATTCCCGAGGGAATAATTGCCTTTTTACTACGATGCCCCATACGCATTATCTTCTACTAGAAGAATTTTTTTTGATTACTGACTCCAGCATCAATAACAAACTGTTGATAAACAACATTTAACCATGACGTATTAACTCTGGGAATTAAATACCATAAAGTTTCTCCAGTTTTTGGCTTGACAAATCCGTAAACGTACAACCATTCGTAGCGATGCTGTACGACCGCATAGGAGTCGATGACCGACTTTCGACCAAACCTTTCTAAGTATTGGTTTTAATCCTACTCTATGCTCGTCAAAGAACCACAGTTCTACTTCCACATCTGGATTTTCTCGTTTGAATTTTTTTAATTTCAATGGCAAGTTATTTTTAAATATTTCCTGCTCCAACTTATCCGCTTTTTTAGGTGCTGGTCTTGGACTCAGCAAGCGAGTAGTTGCACTTTTTTAAGTAGTCCCATCCTCTGTGATTCCAGACTTTCTCTCTCGCCGTTTCTTTTTCCATCCAGCGAGCTACCTTTTCCCGTCCAGATTCTGCCGTCTGGTGGCTTTTTCTCGATCGCTCTTGTGAGTTTTTCTAACTGTGGTTGTGATAGTAATCTTTTTTTTCCTCGAACATGATTGCTGGTCTTATTTCGGCGATTTCTAACACCTTCTTTTCCATTTTGGTTGTACCGATTGATAATCTTTTGAACATCAGGATAAGAACACCGTATTGCGAACGCACTATTTTTAATCGTCCACCCCTGAGATACTTTCCATAGTAGATGCCATCTTCTAGCTTCTACGGAGTGTTAAGCAGGGGTTCTGGTTTTGAAGACACTGAAGAAAAAACTCGCTTGAGTCAAAAACCTAAAGATGAAGTAGCCTGTGGTTTGGTTCTCAGCGATACCCGTCTTAAGGGATTAACTACAAAACAAGAAGATCCATTAATTGCTGGAGAAGTCTGCGAGATTAACGGCGAGAAAATTGAATACGATAGTCGTCTAGAGTGGGAAGATACGATTAAAGACTTCAAAATTCCCGAACTTGGTCAATTATTCACTTTTATAGATGAATTTAACTTAGGTATCCAAGAATTAAAGTTAGAAGATCTTAAGCCAATGCCTCAACATCAAAGAGGAAAGGGTTTAGAAGCAAAATACAAAGAACAACTCTATCGCAAAACTAGAAAAGAATTAGATGCGATGTTGCTCAAAGAGTTTAACAAAGGTGATGCTGAAGATATTCGCCCTGATGCACCCTTTATTTTTGGTTTAAAAGCTCTTTTAAGAGTTTTAGCTAAAGAATGGGCTGGCAAATAATTAACCCGTCTTGCTTGTCTGTCGAAAAATTGCGAGGAGAGAGGCTATTAATCGAAAGCAAACCATCTCGTAATTCCATTTGTTCTTAAATTTAATTTTAATTGTTTAGCAGCATTAACGATTATGTCAGTCTGTCCAGTTTGCAAATATCAGCATTATGAAGAAGTAAGCAATTGCCCTAGATGTGATTGGTCAATGCAAGATGATTTGGATTCTATGGAAATTAATCCAGAACATCCTATTTTAAAAACTTGTATTCCTACTCTTGTTGAAAGCTTAAAAGCAGAAACCGCTCTCAAAGAAAAATTACAGTTTATTATTCAGCAACTTGAGCTTCAAGAATCCAATAGCCATAAATTAGATGAGATTCTAGAGGAAATTGAAGCCAATAAAAAACAAAATCACCAAGAAATAAGTACTCTCAAAGATAAGATTGAAGAAGTAAAGATTGCGCTAGAAAGTAAAAATAATAATTCCGATGTTGAAGTTGAGGAAACAAATAATTTTACAATTTCCGAACATATTCCTTTATCATTGCCAATGGAAAATAATTTAATTGATTTTGATAGTAGAAATCTTAGCAACATGGAAGATAGTGAAAGTAATAGTATTTTTTTAATAGAGAGCGATCGCGATAATAATAATGATTTTAATCCAACAAATGAACCGTTAGAAGATAGTCTTTATTCTAAAACTGATGACACTCAAGAAACTATTACACCAGAAGTAAATACAAACAGGAATTATCAAAGTTTCTACCGCTTAATTAACAATGGAGAACTTGAAGTTACTAAGGTAACAGTACCTCAAGAAACCATGGAAAAAATGAGAGGTGGAACTTTAAGTGAGTTTAATTTTATCAATGATCGCAAAGGTAATTATTGGATTGTTAATTGGCAGAATGTTTATTGTTTAATACCTAAAGAAAAAATTAATATTAATCAATATCAATATGGTAACTTTCAGAGAATATTTAAATGTCAAAACTATCAAAAAATCTATTCAGACCTTCAATTAGTAGAACCTGCTATTGTTTTTAAAAGTGATAATGAAACTTGGCAATTAAAAACAAAAGGCAAAATAAATTTTATTTAAATGGTTATAAACTTATGAAGATAAGCAGATGTAATAAAAATAGTCTATTAAAATTAATGCTAATTTTCGGCATTATTTTAGGTATGGTTAACTCTGTAACAGCACAATCAAAAGAAACTACTCAGACTGAAGAACAAACTGAAACAATATCACCTAAAAACATTAATAAAAATAACCAGATAGATAATTCAATTCAAACTAACGAAAAATCGATTGGTAATAAACAAAAAAATAACAGCAATTTAGTAAATAAACAAAATTCTTCACCGTCAAAACCACTACCACCAAAAAATGTTGATGAAGCTTCTACAACCAAAAAATCTTTTCCTATAAAAGATAGTTTAATTTTTATAGATTTACCTATTGTCATTATCTTGTTATTGTTATGGTTTTTAAATAGAAATTAGCTGCAAAAGCAGTTCAACGAACTGGAAAAAAATCAAAACATAATTATAGGTAAGTTTAATCAATTAAACGAACTTGATAAAAAGCTGAATAAGCAAGACAAAATTAAAAGCGATATTATTAAACAAGTTCAGGAAAATAATCAAAAAATCACTGATTCAGAACATAGATTACGCGAATTGTTGAATAAACAGCAGGGTAATCAACCTATAAGTTATCACACCAATACAAATCTTTATTCAGATAATGATTCTTATATTTCAAATTCAGATACACCCAATTCACAGCAATTTAATCAACAGTCAAATGCATTTGATCTAAATTCAGTTGCCGTTGTTAATAATATCCCTCAATTTGTTGAATTGTACAATCAAGATAATAACTCTTTATCTGGAAAAGAAGCTGCTACGGTTGCAGAAACTAAAGAGAGCCTCAATCAAAGACGGATAGGTAATAGTAATACAGTTACTCTCGAAAATACTCCTGAGAAAAATATTGGATTGTTGAAGAAGATAATAATCATTATCTTCTTCCCCATGCCAAAATCAAGATTAATAAATATAACAAAACAACTCTTGAGTCTTTATTTGACTGTACTAATTTCACGTCGGAATACTCATATTTTAAATTAGTTAAGCCAGCAAAAGTATCTCAAATATCATCTGAAACATGGCAACTTGAGGAAAAAGGTAAGCTATATTTTTATTAACTACTAAAAATAAAACATATTGTAATCAATTATTTTAAACTAATTAACGAAATCTCATGGCTACAAGTGATAAAAATACAGTTGTCACTCAAGGATTTGTAGATAAACTGATTGATAAAATAGGTAAAATCTTAAAAAAACAACATACTCTTGTTGAACGAGATGAAGAACAAGAAGAATCAATAGAATTATTATTAGAAAAAGTTAGTTCTATTGAAAAGAATTTTGAAGAATTAACCAAGTCTCTAGCTAAAGGTAGCTATCCGCTGAAGTTAGCAAGATCTATAAAAGTAGAACCATCTTCCATAAAGCCTCATATTGTTCCTGTCGATCTGACTAAAGCTCAATTAATTGCCACCTATAACGAATTAGTAGCCGTGTTATCTGGTTATATTATCCCCGTTACCCTTACGACAGATAGTTATCGAGGTTCAAATTCAGATGAAATAATTTTAGAAACAACAGTGAAAGGAAATTATTGGGCGATCGCAACTCTAGAAAACAAACAACATAAATATTGGCTCGTACCTAATAATAATGTCAGTTTTAATATCCACAAATTAAAAACAGTTGAAAATTTATTCCAGCTACAAGGAGATTATGATACACCTGAAAGCGAGTTTGTTTTACAAGAACCTGCAATTCTTTCCTTATTACCTAATAACAAACAATGGAAACTACTTCAGCCTGGTATTCTCTTTTTTGGCAGCCTAAAAACTGCATCACCTCAATTGAAACAGCTTAAAAATGTAGTTGACGATAAGCAATCTAAAGTCAATAAACAAATTTTGTCTAGTTTGACAGCGTTTCAAACAACAATAGATAAACTAAATAGCAAAATTTCTCAGCTTGAAATTCAATCAGAAATATTGGATAAAGTTCATCAGCGAGATAAACAAGAATGGCTGGCAGAAAAACAAGTTTTCAACGAGCAACTACAAAAAATTGTCATCTCTCAATCGACTGACCTTATTAATCAAGGCGATCGCACTGAAAATTTTAACTCAAACAATAGTCTTCAACAGTTTATCAAATTATACAATCATGACAAACTTTCACTATTTGACAAAGTGATCGCCACAGTCTCAGAAACAGAAAAAAGCATAAGCAATCGTCGCGATGCAAGAGATATTCCAGTTCAGTTAGAAGTAAAAGAATCGAGAGGAAACTATTGGATTATTAATGAAGAAAATATTAATTATCTAGTTCCTACAAGCGACATTAAATTTAATACGCATAAACTTGGCACACTTCAAGCATTATTTGAATACGATAACTCTTGCAATAACTTTTCTGAGTTTCAACTAATTAAACCAGCTAAAGTATTTGAACTAAATTCAGAATTATGGCAACTCCAGGAAAAAGGCAAAATAGAATTCATATCAGATAATCAAAACAAAATAGACAATGCAGGTATTAAAGGTAGTCAAGATACAAAAATAGATTTAAAAACTAAAATATCTCGATTCAGACAAGACTATACTCAAGACATCAAACTAATCTCAGATCGGATAATAGCCAAAGTTACGATTAGTGTAGAAACTTTAGCAAAAATCACCTTTTATAAACCTGATGTAATTATCTTAGAAAACACTCCCCATGGTAAGTATTGGATTGTTGATTACTCAGGTGTTTACTTTTTAATACCCAGTGAAATAGAGCAGATAACCAAAGCCGTAGAAACATCCTTAACTGTTGCCAAAATCTTATTCGATCTCGTTGGATATTATTCTCAATACTCTAGCTATCATTTAATTAAACCTGCAATAGTAACTAAACTATCAACAAATCAATGGAAATTGGAAGAAAAAGGTAAGTTCAATTTTTCGTAGATATTGCTAGGCATAAAGTTTAAGTTTTGCTTTATAGGCTGAAAAGCGAAGCTAGAAGAATTAGAGATTTAGCTTCCACCGCAGAAAATCAAGCAACTAGATTGAAACAATATATTAGTCAATCAAATGACGCTCTCTAGAGTAGAAAGCATTGATGGAGTATCTACCAAAATCAGTCTGGGGAAAAAGCAGCCTACCGTATTATTAAACGTTCCCGTTGAAGAATTACAATTACCCGCCGAGTACGTCAGAGTAACTCATAAACTAGATTTGAGCAGAATTAGGTCATCTTTGAAAGCCGATACCGAAGGTGCAATTGATTGGGCTTCCTTGTCGCAAAATCCAGAATATTCCGTAACTATCAGATAAACATTTAATTCTCCTCCACTGGGAAAGACAATCGGACAGAACAAATACAATGCCAACACAGCAGCAAATGATTACAGCAATTACTACTTTGCAGTCTTTATCTAATTTCTATCGACCAATCTATTTATTTAGGTACGATGATAGAAGCAAGGAAATATTTATTATTGCTGGCGAACGGGAAAATGTAGAGATAACCATATTTGCTAACGGTGAGATACACCGAATCAATGAATAATTCTCAAGAAATAAGTTTAAAAGATTTGACCAAGTATGTTTTAGCTCATAGGAAAAACCAAGAAGCCTGGGATAAATATATTTCTCGACCAAGACCCAATGCAACAATTATTCTCGCAGATATTCCTTTAGAAGAACAACAGCAGATTTTTGAGGATTTGCTCTGCAAGACAAAATAAATCAAAACTTCAAATTTGAGGTACTTACAAAATTTTTCCTTTTTCGTACGGTTTCTATTTGCGAGTCAGCGCGTTGCGGAGGGGCTGTGGGCGCGATACAAAATCACGCCCACAGCCCCATGGTCTATGACCCATTAAAGCGACTGGCGAGGGTAAAATGACTATAATTTACTGGGGTTGGGGAATAGGCTGCGGAATAGGCGTTGGTACTGGCTGCGGAATAGGCGTTGGTACTGGCTGTGGTTCGGGAGTTGGAACAGGTTGGGGATTGGGATTAGGATTAGGAGGTGCTGGAGGTGCTTCAATCATGGTTTAAATGGTGTTTAATATGAGTTGCTTTGTTCGGATCGATTTGTTTTTGGCTAATAGCTATTAGCTTTTACATATAACTACGCAGCAGCAAGCTGTTTAACCTTGGCTTCTAAAGTTTGCTGAAGAGAATCAAAGGGTTGAACAAATTTATCAATTCCTTCCTCTAATAATTCCTGCATCACTTCATTTAAGTTGATATTAATATCGGGTTCTTGCAGACTGGCTATCAACTGCTTGGCTGCTTCGGCGTTACTTTCAATGGTGTTGGCGGTAATATTGCAGTGGTCGGCACAAGCTTCTAATGTATCAGGAGGTATAGTATTAACAGTATGTTCTCCTACCAGTTCCTCAACGTACATCACGTCACTATATTCGGGATTTTTAGTGCTGGTACTTGCCCACAAAAGTCTTTGAAAGTTTGCACCCTTGTCGGCTAAAGATTTCCAGCGATCGCTATTAATAATTTCTTGAAATTTTTGATAAGCCAATTTGGCATTAGCGATCGCAACTTTACCGAGAATCTGTCGTAGACGAACTTCTTCGTTTAAAATTTCTGTACCAATCTCTTCAAGTTTTTCTTCAATGCGACCGTCAATTTTAGAATCAATGCGACTCAGAAAGAAACTGGCAACTGAAGCAATCTTATCAATGGGTTGACCTTTCTCTACTCTCTGTTCTAAACCACTAATATATGCCCGTGCTGAGTGTTCGTAACTTTCTACAGAAAACAACAGGGTAACATTGACGTTAATCCCTTCAGCTATAACTCGTTCGATGGCAGGAAAACCTTCAGGTGTGCCAGGAATTTTAATCATTACGTTTTCACGCTCGATTGCCTGGTAATAGCGTATTGCTTCTTCAATCGTACCGCCCGTGTCTCTGGCTAGATGGGGAGAGACTTCGATACTGACATAGCCATCAAGTCCCCCACTTTGTTCGTAAATTTCTTTAAAGCGATCGCAAGTATTACGAATATCTTTAAAAATCAGCGATTCATAAATTTCACTAACTGGTTTATTTGCTTTGATTCCGGCTTCAATATCTGCATCGTAAACTTGATTACCAGCGATCGCCTTTTCAAATATCGCTGGATTGGAAGTAATACCCCGCAGTCCGTAATTTTTGATTTGCTTTTCTAGTTCGCCAGACTCAATTAGACTGCGACTAAGATTATCCATCCAGACGCTTTGTCCGTAATTTTTGATTTCTAAAAGTGGGTTGTTATTAGCCATAATTTTGGATCTCCTTTTTCTGGTTAAATAGTTTTTTAAAATTAAATTTCTGTTTGCCAGACTTGCCAGTAATTACCCAAACGATCCCTAAAATCTCCTGGTTTTTCTGTGTAAATCCTTTTGCCTAAGAATATCGCTGCTGACTGTAATTCTTGGCGACGGCGATCGATTAAAGTAGTTAAAGTCTCTAGTGTGGCTTGACGGTCGAATCTTTCTGGCTGACTTAAAACCAATTCTTTTAACACGGCTAAATCGTGATCTTTGCCTAAATAGTC
This sequence comes from Waterburya sp., assembly GCA_965218645.1. Classification (GTDB taxonomy): domain Bacteria; phylum Cyanobacteriota; class Cyanobacteriia; order Cyanobacteriales; family Xenococcaceae; genus Waterburya. Next base: position 4,777,370 of record OZ244627.1, read on the forward strand.
AGATAGGTCGTGAGTTTGATTGACCCACTCTGTCATAATTTCCGACCAAATCTGACTCAGAATTTTTAGCTGGTAGCGGAGATACTTAACTTGCTTACGCCATTCATGAAGATTTTCTGCCGTTGGTTTAGACATACCTCGGTCTAGACCTTTATAACCTTGCTTGTAAACACGCTGCAAACTTTTATCGATCGCTGACCAATCATTCGCTTTAATCGTCCAATCGGCGATCGCATCTTTTGCATCTTTCAACTGATTTTTGACCGAGATTAAAATACCCTCATTCAAGACTTGCTGATATTCTTGACGATAATTAATCTCTAGTTCTCGACGCATATCTGTAAAGGTTTCTGGCGCAATATCTTTAAAATGCGTAGCTAAATTATCTAAACTTTCAATCTGCACCTCACTGTCTCGTAAACTGGCTAGATTGCGTCCTAGGTCGCGAAAACGGGCATTTTCTCGCTTATAGGATTTTTTTCCTAGACTATCTCGTACCAAACGAACTACAGCTCTAGTTTTTTTCAAACGTTTGCGAACTTGATGTACTGCTTCATCAACGCCAAGCTCATCGGTAGTGGATAACTCGCTTATTGCTTTTTCTATTTGCTCGGTAGCAATTCTTTTGATTTCCTTAGATACGGATTCATGAGCTTTGAGTCTGTAGGACATTGGCTAATATTTTTATTCAAGCTTTTTGTATATTTTGTATTTACTGAGTCGGCAGCAATTTTGGTCATCGTCTAAATATGTGACGTTGTTCTCCTGTAACATTTAGCAATAAGTCGCCACAACAAAATCATTAGCCGATGCAAAGATTAAATATCTGTCTAATTAAATAATATAAAATAAAGCACTAATCGTACTTCCCACTTTTGATAGAGAATACAGGTCAAATTTTTATGACTAAATACCAACTTTAAAACCTTCTTGTTTAGAAGCATCGAGCAAATAAGCGATCGCCTTTTTGATAGCTAAATTACGTTTGTCAAATGAATAAACGTAATTTTGAGCCAACTAACCACATTTCTTGATTATAGTCAGGGGAACACCCTGTCTTTTAACTGCATAAACCACTGGACATTCAGGATATTGACTATGAAAATCCCATCGAGGTAGGGCTACATAGTAAAACTGCTTAGAATCCCCCACAACTAAATCAAGTTTGGGAGAAGCCGATATTTTGGATAAAAATGGACTTTGAGTTGCAACTATTGCCTTGGGGGCGGCATTATTATTGAGCCACTCCATAGCTTCGCGAACGCTCAAGCCCCAATAATCAGTTTCATATTGATTTTCTGCCGCAACCAATCCCCCAGACAGCCGATTGAAATAAATGTATTCATAGGGATGCAAAGCTATCATATCCAAAACAATGGGACTCAATAATGCGATCGTCAACATTGAAGCGAATATCTGCCAACTTTTTCTGGATATCATTTGATAGATCCAAGCTAATGCAGTAGCAGAAAAGACGGCGATTCCTGGTAGCATAAATAGAAATTGTCGCATCCCATCATACATAGTTGATTGTTTGAGGATGGCAATACCTGGTAAAACAAATATCTGAAGCGAAACCAAGATCACACAAGCCCTTTGAATATTAGTCAATGCTTTATATTTATAGACAATTAGCAGTAAACAGATAAAAAACGTAATTTGGAAAATTAAAGGAATAGTAATCACTAACCATTTGGGGAGATAATCCCACGGCAAAGAACTAGCTAAAATTTGTTGACCTTTAAACAAAACAGTGTTGGGCCACTTAAATTTAGATAAATATTGCAAAGTTTCCACAAACCAGATAACTGGATTAGACCAAGATGCAGGATGAATAATAGTCGTGGTTATCATCCAAGCAATAAGCATTAGTCCATACAAACTCCAAAAACGTAAAAAATTACTAAAACTTTTAATTCCTAGGCTGATTAGAAGATGAGTTAGAGGTACAAAAAACAATAGGAAAAATCCACCAATTCTAGTTCCTGTAGTTAACCCTACTAAAACACCGTAAAGTAAGGAATGGAGTGTGATACGGTTGATGCCTAATTTTATATTCTTTCTGGGTGCTTTAAGATAGTAATCTATTAAGCAAGCTCCTAAAAAAGTCCCCAATGTGAACATAGCTGCTAAGGGAATATCTTTAGGATTAAAGAAGCTATGACCCCAAAATCTCGGAAAAAGAGCTAGAGTGAGCGATCCTAACCAGGCATAATCAAAACCAGCTAAAATCCCCACCATTCCTGCTACAGAAATGTAAGCTACTAGAGATAGTAAAAAAGTTAAAAGATGCTTGACTGGGATTCTGGCAGCGATCGCCCGATCGGCGGGTTCGTTATTGAGTAAATCATCGTCTTCAATAGGATTATAGGCAAATCCCTGCTTAAAGATTTTCTGGACTTGAAAAACGGTTTCCGCACTGACGTCGAATATAATGCCGTAGTATTTGAGATCGATGGGTATCGGCTCGCCTTTAGTGATTAAATCGTAGTTATATTTAACATTCTTTATGTGAGTCTCCTCATCCACGGAAACTCCATAATTGCTAATAGTTCCTAGACCGATTAAAGCTATGATAGCCAATGTGCTGCAAATTTTGAGATAGGCTTTCTTTGAGATGTATCTCATTATTAAAATTTCCGCTTTTTACCTAAGACAACATACATCTTTGAGCGAAGATTTTGGCTTTAACGATAGGGCTTACGCCTAGCCTTGCGATCGCAATTTAGCAATTATTTTTACGACTACCAGCTAACTATAAAATTTGAACCAAGACTCTATCCTAATGATGAAGATAGAGCCTCAAAAGCCCAAATTAAACAATATTGAAATTAATGCTCTATTTCACCTAGCTAATACTGGACAATACATCAGCAGCATGAGTACCAGTATTTACTTTGTCATCAACGTGGGTAATTTTGCCATCAGCATCAATAATGTAGGTTACGCGCTTAGCATGACCACCACCATCAACATCATAGGCTTTGGTCATTGTCCCATCGCTGTCAACCAAAAGCGTAAAGGGTAAACCATATTTTTCTTTAAATTGTTGATGAGATGCCTGGTCATCCATGCTGACACCAAGTACCACCATGTCTTTATCTTGATATTCGCTAATACTGTCGCGAAAACTTTGAGCTTGTTTTGTACAGCCAGGAGTATCATCTTTAGGATAAAAATAGAGAACGACTATCTTTCCCTGAAAATCTGATAGAGAAACATTGTTACCCTGCTCGTCGATAGTGGTAAAAGCTGGTGCTGTTGTGCCAACTGATAAGGTCATAGTCGATAAATCCTGTTAAATCTAGCTTTTGCCTTTAGACTCTAGCGCAATTAGATTAATATATGGTAAAACTTTGCTCTATAGCTATGACTTTAATATTGCAGTTTCGGGTGAATACGATGTTCTACTTAATAAATTATAAATTTTCAGTTGACCAGGAAGTTAAGCTAAAGATCCCAACATAGACAGCAACTAGACCTAACTTTAAAAACCAGGGAGCGCATAATAGAGTTACAAGGGAAAATGCCACAGACGTAAACCGAATTGCAGCCTTAAAAACATCGTCATTTATTTTAGAACTTAGATATAGTGCGATCGCTGCAACGGATAATGTCACTAATGAGAGCGCGAGCATTTGATTTTCCCTCTTGCTATTAATAAAATACGGTACATTTCTCTATGGGCAATAATCAATATTTTGTCTCAGTTTTGCAGAATAAAACTAATTATAAAAAAGATAAATGTTTATTCAACCTAATATTAGGATATTATAATTTTCCTTTTTTTTGTCAACTCATAATTATAGTTAAATACTGATGTTACATAATTATGAACTTATAGAAATGGGAAAATTTGGGAAATGGGGATAAATTAAATTAACTTTTCCTATTTAAGATTTGATTCTGAATAGTTAGACCGCCGTAAAAGGCTTTGTGAGGGGTTACGATTGTATCAATATAAGAATCAGGATTTTTATCTCTATGAAAATGTTCGCTAATAAAGTTATTCTCGTCACTGGCGGCACTTCTGGCATTGGTCGTGCCACTGCTATTGCCTTTGCTCAAGAAGAAGCCAGCGTCGTTGTTGTTGGACGGAGGGAAAATGAGGGTGCAGAATCTGTTGCACTCATTGAAGAAGCTGGCGGTAAAGGTCTTTTCATTCGCGCCGATGTCTCGGTCGAAGATGATGTTGCCGCTATGGTGGCAAAGACCGTAGAAACGTTTGGCAAGCTTGACTTTGCCTTCAACAACGCAGGTGTTTTTCTTGAATCTGCTCCCATCACCGAAGTCTCTTTAAATATCATTGACCGCACGCTTACTGTCAACGTGCGTGGGATCGCTCTTTGCTTAAAGCACGAGATTCCAGCCATCCTTGAGTCTGGTGGTGGAATCGTTAACACCGCCTCGTATCTGGGCATCCGTCCCTCCCCTGGATCAGCCATCTACAATGCTAGTAAGTTCGCGGTAATCGGTCTGACAAAATCGGCTGCCTTGGAATTTGCATCGCAGGGCATACGGATTAACGCAGTTTGTCCAGGAGTAATCGAAACACCCATGAATGAGGACTATCGCCAGGATGAGGAGGGCGAAGATTTCCTAAACAGTCTGCAACCCGTAGGACGGATTGGGCAACCAGAGGAAATCGCGGCAGCGGTACTCTACCTTTGTTCGCCAAGCGCAGGGTTTACTACTGGCACAACACTAAGCGTCGATGGAGGAATCGCGGTTTAGACTGGGCGCAGAATCGAACCGTTAAACATCAAAATTGATAGCCCGTATATTACTGATTTTGTTCTAACCAAATTTGACAGGCACAGCGTAATTCTTCTCTTTCTTGAGTGCTAATACCTTCTGGATCGAAACAATAGCGGTAGTGTAGCTTAATAATTGAGTCGAGATTGTCGATCAGGTTTGATGTATCAGGATTATTTTTCACTCTTAAGATCCAGTCTTGCCAAGTTTCAGCGCGATCGCGTTTTATACCTAGTTTATTTAATCTTTGCTCAATTAGATATATTTCTGAGTCTGCACCAATGCTTGCCTCCGCAGAGTCCTTTTGGTTGATTCTCTGGATGGTTAAATGTCTTTTTTGCCCTTGGTTAAAAAATCTGCTCAGAACAAAGGCGATCGGTAAAACAAGTATCCAGATATATTTTAATTTTCCTGCACTTTGGAAAATGACCAATGCTTGAGAGAATTTAAACCAAATTAATGAGCATAGATCCTGCCAATATTGCCAATTAGATGCAGCATTATCTTCAATTGCTCTCCAATTAGAGGGAGTTGTATCAAAAGCCTGCCATTTACTGTTAATGTATACCTGCGTCCAGGCATGAGCCTGACGACTACGTACAATGTACTGTTGCTCTAAGCTGCTTAATTCATGAACAGAATAGCCTACAGCATAACGAGTAGGAATACCAACTCCCCTTAATAGCAAGGCGGTAGCGGTGGCAAAATATTCGCAATGTCCTGAGCGATGACTCAACAAAAAAGCCGATAGAGGTGTTTTATTGTTTCGCTGACGCGCTAATTCTAAGGAATAATCAAACTCCGTATTAAAAAATTGATTAACGCTATTTAAAACTTCTTGGGGTGATTGATTAACTAAATTTAGTTCGGTGATAATTTGCTCAATAGCAGGTTTTTCCCCATCTATTATTTGTAGATCTTCTGGTGTGGGAGGACTATCCTCAGATAAATCAGGATCGTATTGGACTTGATAAGACAATAGGCTCTTGTTGCTAAATATTTGCACCGTACCATATTGGTTTTGCTCAATTTTTTCTACAGGTAATTGAGTCAGCCTAAAGCTATAGTCAGGCAGTTTTAGTAAACTTTGACCATCCTCAATATTTTCACTGATGGTTAATTCTCTAGCTTCAGCAGATTTAGCTTGAAGCTGCCAGGTATTAATATCTTTTCCAGGTTTGACAGGCTTAAGATCGGCTTTGACTGCACCCCAAAAGCCAGAAGTATATCTGTTATAGGTAGCTCGGCGCAGTAGTTGAGGTGGGATTTGTCCTGGTGCGGGTTTAACTCGTAATACAATTTTGTTAGACTGCTTAACTGAGCCAATATCGCCTATTGCCGTACTAATTTGATTAGGATCTGTTTGGGGTCGATAATAACCATATAAAAACCTAGCTGTATTTTGTGACATCGCCATTTGTAAACGATGCAGCCCAATATGTCCGACTATACCCAAAGCTGTTGCTAGCACCAATAAAGCAAAAAATAGCCAATGAGAATATCTGGCAGAGCGAATAGAATTTAGGGCAAAAGTAATTAAAATGACCATGCCAAGATAAAAAGATAATTCCCGAACATTAGCAGCACTAGCAGCCAAGATACAGATAGCAAAATAAGGATAGGTCAAATCCAAAGCAAAAAGCTGTTGCTGATTAGCCTTCTCCTTAAAAAATAAAAGTGCATGAAGATCGACGCGATCGCTGGTAGAATATGCCTGAGCAATTAATAAGGGTGAACAAATTACAGGTAGCCACTGAAAAAAGCTGAAAACTAATTTTAAAGAGCGATCGCTAATAAATAGGTAAATTAACACTCCCACCAAAAGCACCGTGCATAGATGAGAAAAGGTGCGGAAATTGGCGGTAGTGAAAACCCACCGCCAGTTGATATAGCTAGAGCCTTCATAAATAATTGCCAAAGGAATAGCTATAATCCAAAAACCTGTTTGCCAGCCCCAAAATAATATTGTTGCACCGAGTAGGAATGGTGGTAGTTTCATGAGAAAAAACAGAGGTAATAGATAAAATATTAACCTCTGTTTTTTGGCTTTTTTTTGCGTGACGACACGCCTTAAAATAAACTCTTTACAAAATAGGACAGAAACTGGTTAGCTGGAGAATGGTTTAAAAGTATTTTTTTATCTAAAATTTTTATTGAAGAAGAGGGCTGATATTTTGGGTGTAGAACTTCGTAGTTATGTATATTTAGATAGGTTACAATCCCAGCACGCAGCCTATATTGGTACAGTGGCATTAGGTTTTTTACCCCTACCAGGAGATGCTTCTCTATGGATTGAAATTTCTCCTGGCATTGAAATCAATCGTATTACTGATGTTGCCCTCAAGTCTGCAGTAGTTCGCCCAGGAGTCCAGTTTGTAGAAAGACTTTATGGATTATTAGAAATTCATGCTAGTAATCAAGGGGAAGTTAAAGCGGCTGGCAGAGCAATCTTAGAAACATTAGGGGTAAAGCAAAACCAAGGTTTAAAGCCTAGAGTTGTTTCTAGCCAAATTATTCGTAATATCGATCCTTACCAAGCACAATTGATTAATCGCGACTGTCGTGGACAGATGCTGCTTGAAGGACAAACTCTATATGTCTTAGAAGTCCAACCAGCAGCCTACGCAGCCCTAGCAGCCAACGAAGCTGAGAAAGCAGCTTTGATTAATATTCTTAAGGTAACTTCAGTAGGCAGCTTTGGCAGACTGTATTTGGGAGGAGAAGAACGAGATATTATTGCAGGATCGGCAGCAGCCTTAGAAGCAATAGAAAGTATTAGAGGTAGAGAAGGTTTAACTGCCAAGAAAAACGAATAGCTAAAATAATAATTTTGACGGTGGAGGACGCTGTTCTTAAGCAGCTTGTCTAACCATCATGTTGAATAGAATAATAACCGAAAAAGGCGATCGCAAGAGAGTAGTTAAGTGGCAAATTTTGAACATCTAACCAAGTTAAAACAAGGAACAAATAATTGGCTCAATTGGCTAGATAGTCATCGTCAGATAGAAATTGATTTAATTAATGCCGATCTTCGAGGGGTTAATTTACCAGAAGTATATTTAGTTAAAGCTAGTTTAACTGGTGCAGATTTTACTAACGCTCAACTATGGAAAGCCAACCTTACAGGAGCAAATTTAAATGAGGCAGAATTAATTAATGCTAATCTCCAAGCAACAAACCTAACTGGGGCAGATTTACAGTCAGCATATCTAATTGAAGCAGATTTAGAGCGGGCAAACCTGATTGGGGCAGATCTGCGGTTTGTTAAGGGGCGAAGTGCTAATTTTAGTGGAGCAAATTTAATTGGTACTTCTATTCGACAGGCACAGCTACGTCAGGCGAACTTTATGCAGGCAAAGCTTAACCGTGCCAATCTTAGTGAAACAGATTTGGCTTGGGCTAGTTTCGATCAGGCAGATCTATCGGGTGCCAACTTTTTTGAAGCTGAGGTACAGTCAGCCAGCTTTTATCGTGCCAATCTTTTTCGAGTTAGCGCGATCGCAACTCATCTAAGCCATAGCTATTTTTTGGCTAGCAATTTGGCACAAGCCAGTATGTCTCGATGCGATTTGCGCTGGGCAAATCTAAGTTACGCCGATCTTTCTGGTGCAGATTTACAACAAGCTAAGTTACGAGGGGCAAATTTTACTAAAGCCAATTTAACCACAGCTAACTTAAGTCACGCCAACCTCAGGGGTACAAATTTAACGGGCGCAAATTTAACGGGCGCAAATTTAACAGCAGCAGATATTGAAGATACGGTTTTTGAGCGAGCGATTTTCACCAAGACAATTATGCCCGATGGCACAGTTCACCATTAATATTGGGTTCGGTTGAATAGTTAAATACTTTGGATAATAGGGAATTAGAAATTTAGGGAATTGGGGGAAATTTTATTTTGAGCCATCATACGAATTTGATATCAATGTAAAGACAAGGCACGCCTTGTCTCTACTAGTTTTTATCCCAGTCCCAGCCTTCTATTCCCAATGTTTTAGGCGATAGCACAAGATACTCACTTTGCTTTTGGCGATAGCGAGATAAACGTTTGCGAGATTTTAATGTTTCTCTAGCAATATATTTAAACCATCTATGTACATTACCACCCGAACTATAGCCCTCTATTAAAGCCTCTTCAGCAATGTCTAATATAATTTGTACCAAATCCGCAGCAAAAATTTCTAAATAACGATTGTAGATGTTAGACTCTTCTGCCCAATGGGGTAATGTTTCATCTCCTACCCCCATATTTCTTGCCAACTCAATTAGATCATAATGATCTGTATACCAGATATTTTCATAATCCATGTCAGGAAAAATATTGGCTTTACTGGCAAGAATATCGATCAGGCTGATAATAATGTTATTGATTTTATTTTGTTCGACCGAAGTATAGCGTTCTTTGACAACGGCTCGTAACATCTGTGCTATCTCGCCATATCTCTTTTGAGCGATCGCACAGGCTTGTGGATAGTCTTGATTTGCCAACTGAGAAAACTTGTCCTGTTGAGTTTTGGGTAATTTATTATGTCTCTCTCTGGCTCTATCTAACTGGAGGTTATGAGTAGTTTCAGCCAAAAAATTAGGAAATAATTTGATTAATAACATAGGTTAAATAGTGTTGCTAAATACTTCTGAAAATAAAAACTTGAATTTTGTGGTTCGATCTAGCTATGTTTTAAAATCATTACTCAGAGAAAAGCGATCGCAAATGATTTCGATCGCATTGTTGAAAGATCTACGTCCTCAATTTAAAATCTTGGTTTAGTCTGAATATTGTTTAGCTATAATTTGCTAGACTAAAAGTTATCTTTAGTTCTTTAGTACTATATAAAAACCATGAGTCTTAACGTTGTCAATTTAGTAGGTCGTGCTGGTGCTGCACCTGAGATTATTCACTTTCAGTCAGGTTCAATGCTGTGTAAGCTTCCTTTGGCTGTTAATCGCCGTAGTCGCAATAGTGACCAGCCAGACTGGTTCAACCTGGAAATTTGGGGTAAAACTGCGGAAATAGCGGGAAACTATGTTCAAAAAGGCAAGCTGATCGGCATTCAAGGTTCTTTAAAGATTGAAACCTGGACAGACAAAAATACAGGCGGACAGCGATCGCGCCCCACAATTAAAGTTGATCGCTTAGAATTACTGGGTTCAAAAAGAGACAATGACTCTGATGCGGTAAGTGGATACCCAGAGTAATTCATTTATCAGTTATCATTTACCATTTACCAATTGACGAGGTTGGAAAGATGGGGAGATGGAGAGATGGTAACAAGTTAATAAATAGCGATCGCCTGTATTTCCTGGGTTTGCTTGTTGCTGCGGTGTTTCTTTATACCGCCAACTTGGGTGAATTACCTCTGAGGGATTGGGATGAAGGTATTTTGGCGGGGGTGGCGCGTAATATTTGGCGTGCTTCTCCAGGAGAAAATACCTGGCTTTATCCGACGATTAACTATGACCAGCCTTATTGGAATAAACCGCCTTTGGTGCATTGGCTAATTGCTTTTTCCTATCACCTGTTTGGGGTAAGTGAATGGAGTACCAGGCTGTTTCCTGCTTTGCTGTCAGCTTTGGCTGTCCCCTTGCTTTATAAAATTGGCAGAGAAATTTTCTCAACTCGTCCAGCAGCAATCTTGTCAGCTTTGGTGTATCTGACTCTTTTGCCCGTAGTTCGTCATGGTAGATTAGCCATGTTAGATGGAGCGATCGCCTGTTGGTTTTGTCTGGCGATTTGGTGTCTATTACGGGGACGCAAATCACCTCGCTGGTTATTAGGTGCAGGCTTAGGGATTGGATTAATCTGTATGACTAAAGGCATCATGATGGGAGTATTGCTAGGGGGAATTGCTATTCTCTTTATCGCCTGGGATAGTCCTGGCTTATTACGTAGTTCTTATTTCTGGAGTGGCTTAATTTTAGGAGTAACTTCAGCGATCGCTTGGTATGGACTTCAGTATCTACACTACGGGTCACAATTTTTAGGGACTAGCTTAGGCACACAAACCTTTAACCGCATTTGGGAGTCTGTAAGCCATGTCTCTAGCCCCCCTTGGTATTATTTGTTAGAAATTGCTAAATATAGCCTTCCCTGGCTTATTTTCCTGCCCAGGGGCATTAAATTATCGATTAAGGATCGTCATCAAACCTGGGGAAAGTTAGCTTTAACCTGGTGTGGAGTTTATCTGCTGGCTATTTCTCTCATGGTGACCAAGTTACCTTGGTATGTCATCCCTATCTATCCTGGATTATCGTTGCTCATTGGAGCAAGTTTAAACACAGCTTGGCAAAAAAGAAGTTCTCTTTACTCTTGGAAAATTTGCTTGAGTTTGGTTGCTTTAATTTGTTGGGTAGGTAGTGGTATATATGCCTGGGGCTATTTAACTTCTGATGGGGATTTAGATCTAACTATAATCTTGCTGGTAGTAGCTATTAGTTTGAGCGTTGCTGCCCTTCTACTCTGGCGCGCATCACAATATTTTATTCCTGTAACAATTGCTGGTTTTTATCTTGCTCTGTTGTTGCTATTCAATTCAAATGATTGGCTATGGGAATTAAATGAAGCTTTTCCCGTCAAGCCTGTGGCTGAAGTGATTCAAAAAAATACACCGCCTCGACAATCTATATACACTGCTTATTCCAACTTTCGTCCCTCTTTAGAATTTTATAGCGATCGCGTTGTTGCCCCCGCCTCAGATGAGAAACTACAGCAATACTGGCAAAAAAACCAGCCTGTATACTTTTTGGTAAATCAAGATGCTATTAACCGATTGAACTTAAAACCCTATAAAACATTAGGGAATGATCCAAATGATGTAACATGGCAGTTGATTACTCAGGCTAATTACTGATTGCAGATTTAGGGGCAATTCGCCAATTGCCCCTACTACATGATTACTTTATAACTAAACTCAAGCAACTGTGGATTTAAAATATGCTTTTGTGCATGAATGGTTGACTCCTAAAGCAACAGGAGGTTCAGAATTAGTGGTAAAAGAGATTTTGCAACATATCGATGCGGATCTTTACGCTCTAATTGATTTTGAATCTGTCAACCCAGAAAGCTATCTCTATCAAAGAAAAATAGGCACTACATTTCTCCAAAAGTTTCCCCAGGCTCGTAATGGAGTCCAAAAATATTTGCCTTTATTGCCCTTAGCAATTGAGCAACTAGATCTAAATCGTTATGATGTAATTTTATCTTCTTCCCATGCAGTAGCCAAAGGAGTCCTGACTAATCCTCATCAACTACACATTTGTTATTGTCATACTCCAATGCGCTATGCTTGGGATCTAACCTTTGATTATCTAAAAGGCGATCGCCAAGGAAAAGGAATTAAAGGCATAATTGCCAGGTATGTCCTGCACCGTCTGCGTCAATGGGACGTTATTTCGGCAAATCGAGTTGATTACTTTATTGCTAATTCCAACCACACAGCCAAGCGTATTTGGCGTTGTTACCGTCGTTCTGCTAAAGTAATTTATCCTCCAGTTGAGTTGGAAAAATTTGATTTCCAGCCAGAAAAAGAAGACTTCTATCTGACAATTTCTCGACTGGTAAGTTATAAACAAATATGCTTAATTGTTAAAGCATTTAATCAATTAAGAAAACCCTTAGTAATTATTGGAGAGGGATCACAAATAAAAGAGATACGTCAATTAGCCCAATCCAATATTCAAGTTCTAGGTTGGCAACCCCATAACATTGTTCAAAAATACATAACCAAAGCTAAAGCCTTTGTTTATGCAGCTTGTGAAGATTTCGGAATTGCTCTAGTAGAAGCGCAGGCTTGTGGAACACCAGTAATTGCCTATGGAAAAGGAGGTGCTTTAGAAACAGTCAAAGATATTCGGCAAAATCCTCAAGATGGTACAGGTTTGTTTTTTGAGGTTCAAAAACCAGAAGCTTTAGTGGCGACGGTCAATAATTTTGAAAAACTGCAAACTCAAATTGAGCCAGAAAATTGTCGCTTGCAGGCAAACAAGTTTAGCTCAACAATTTTCAAACGATCCTATTTAAAATTTATCGAAGATTGTTGTCAAGAATGGGAGTATTCTGATTAAAACTATAAAGTTATTGTTTATTTGACAATAATTCTGTCAATTAAGACTTTATAGATTTATTATTGGACAAAGTGGTGTGATGTGTGAAGGAGTAAGATGACTGCTAACAGCCAACTTATTTCCGTCAAAGTAGTACAGGGATTCGTTAGAAAAGGTTTTCAATCTTTTCTCAATCTTCATAGGTTGAATTTATCATTCCCTATTTTGGACGGAAATTTTATAAAACGTCTATTTGATATAGTATTTGCTTTATTTATTCTTACTGTATTGTCTCCCTTGTATTTGATTTTGATGGCGTTAATTGCCCTCAATTCCCAAGGACCAATCTTTTATGTACAACAAAGAATTGGTAAAAACCATAAGCCTTTTAACTGTATTAAGTTTAGGACGATGGTTGACAATGCAGACGAAGTTTTAGAAACTATGATGCAAGATTGCGATCAAATGCGTCATGAGTTCCAATCTAGTTTTAAGCTTAAGCGAGATCCTCGAATTACTAAAATTGGCAAATTCTTACGCTTAACGAGTTTAGATGAATTTCCTCAATTTTGGAATGTTTTAAGAGGGGATATGAGCGTGATTGGTCCAAGACCTTTAGTTCCTGAGGAATTGCCCAAATATGGTCGTAAAATTAATACTGTGCTGACAATTAGACCAGGAATCACTGGTCTTTGGCAGGTATCTGGTAGAAATGATATTCCTTATCCTAAAAGAGTAAAAATAGATGTATATTACGCTACTAGCCATAGCTGGATACTCGATCTTTGGATTGTTTATAAAACTATCGGCGTAATTGTTTTTCCTAAAAATAATGGTGCTTATTAACTCCTAAAAAACAATTTAGGGGGTTTGCCCTCTGCCCTCTGCCTTCAAAGGGCAAAGCTCTGATGAAATTTAAGTTTAATAGTTACAAGTTGTTAGCTAGCCGTTATCTCTAATCGGAATTAAATTAACCTGATCAGTATTGAATAAATTTTTATACTACCTTCTATGAATCCGATTACTTTTTTGACTCTGATCGCAGGACTAGTATTGCTGGTAGTGGGTGCGGAGTTCTTGGTTAAGGGTGCATCAAGGGTTGCTGCTGTTCTTAAAATTTCTCCACTAATTATTGGGCTTACTATTGTAGCTTATGGAACTAGCGCGCCAGAAATGTCTGTTAGCGTCATGTCTGCCTTGAGAGGACAGGGTGATATTGCCATGGGCAACGTAGTTGGTAGCAATATCTGCAATGTCTTGCTAATTTTAGGTTTATCGTCAATTATTGCCCCTTTAACCGTTACAAAACAGATAATTCGCTCTGATGTGCCAATTATGATTGGTGTTTCATTGTTGTTATTGATGTTTTGTTTGGATGGTGAACTTAGTAGGGCAGACAGTCTGATTTTGTTTGTTGGTGGTATTGTCTATACTCTTTCCTTGGTTTATCAGAATAGTAAGCAAGGTGCAGAGCAAGATGAATTTGCCGAAGAATATAGTTTTTCTGGCACAAGTAGCCCTATTTTATGGTTAAAAAATATCGTTTTTATATTGGGTGGTTCAGCATTACTAATCTTAGGATCTCGCTGGCTAGTAGAATCGGCAGTGACAATTGCCAGAATTTTTAACGTCAGTGAGTTATTAATTGGCTTAACAATTGTAGCTTTGGGAACATCTTTACCAGAACTTGCTACATCTATGGTGGCTAGCTTTCGGGGAGAACAAGATATTGCTGTGGGAAATGTCTTAGGAAGTAATATTTTTAATATTTTAGCGGTACTAGGTATTGCAGGGATAGTCGCACCAAATGGGATTCGGGTTAGCGACAGCGTAATTCAGTTTAACGCTCCTGTGGCGATCGCCGTTGCTTTTGCCTGTTTGCCAATTTTTTATTCAGGAAAAAAAATTGATCGTGGCGAAGGCGTTTTATTTTTATTTTATTACCTAGCTTATAATGCTTATCTTATTTTAGATGCTCTTAATCACAAAGCTTTACCTGTATATACCAATATTATGCTTTTTGTGATTATACCTTTAACCATTGTTGCCCTAATTGCTATGACAATTATTGAAAAACGTAAACGGGCAGAAAGAAAAAATTCTACCTAAAGACTGGTAGTTCGCCACAGGGCAAGCTTCTATTCAAGTAGTAAGTGAGAAACTTTGTAGTTATTTTAAGCGATCGCTTAATCCCTTAATTAGTATTATTAGCTACTGTTTAAATATTATGATAAGAAAAATATTTATTTAGGAGGGTTCATGTCCTCAGACAACGTTGAAGTGTGTCCAGTTTGCCAAGTTCAGATTAAAAATGATCGCGAAGTAATCTTTAGTAGTGGTCAGCCAGGCGATCGCACTAAGCTCTGGGCAAGAGTCTGTAAATATATTGCCGACCGCAAAGAAGGCTGTATAAATCAAGACACCAGTAAAATAGAGCCGATTAAACCTACTGATAGCTATAAACCAATGAAATTTGAGCAACGAGAATAATTTACTAATAGGGCTTACGCACTCAGTTTTTGGTTGAGGTTGGGAAAAGGTTAAAGGGTAAGGGTTAAAGAATTTATTTTCCCTTTGACCTTTCCCCTTTACCCCTGCCAAAAGCTTAATTTTTCGTTTAGCTGTGTAAGTCCTAACTGATTACCGATCAACTTAGAAATAGTTTGTAAGAAGGGTTGCTGCTTTCATCCCAATAACGATAACCTAGGGAATTGAGAAACTTTTGCCACTCTGGCATTTCATTAGGCGGAACCTGCATACCTACGGCGATACGTCCGTAGTCAGCACCATTGTTACGGTAGTGAAATAAACTGATATTCCAGTTAGGACTCATACAGTTAAGAAACTTTACCAATGCCCCTGGACGTTCAGGAAACTCAAAGCGATATAACAACTCGTTTTCTGCTAAAGGCGATCGCCCGCCCACCATATGACGCAGGTGCATCTTAGCCAGTTCGTCATCGGTTAGATCGATTGTTTTAAATCCTTGTGTCTTAAAAGCTGCGACAATTTCTACTACGTCAGCGCGGTTTTGAATTTGTACCCCCACAAAGATATTAGCTTTGCTATCATCGGCAATACGATAGTTAAATTCAGTTAGATTACGTTTGCCAATACACTCACAAAACCGACGAAAACTGCCTCTTTCTTCGGGGATAGTGACGGCAAAGATGGCTTCTCGCCGTTCGCCAATTTCTGCTCTTTCTGAGACAAAACGGAGACGATCAAAGTTCATATTGGCACCACAGGCGATCGCCACTAGAGTTTCTCCTGTAATGTTTTCTCTTTCTACATAGGCTTTCGCTCCGGCGATCGCCAATGCTCCTGCTGGTTCTAAAATAGAACGAGTATCCTCGAATACATCTTTAATCGCAGCACAGGTATCATCCGTACTTACCGAAATAATCTCGTCTACATAATCCTGACACAGGCGAAATGTTTCCGCGCCCACTTCCCTTACCGCCACACCATCGGCAAACAAACCAACTTTGGGCAAACATACCCGATAACCAGCTTTTAAAGATTGAGACATAGCATCGGCATCAACAGGTTCAACGCCAATTATCTTGATTTCGGGGCGTAATCGCTTAATATATGCCGAAATTCCGCCAATTAAGCCTCCACCACCAATCGCAACAAAAATAGCGTGAATCGGCTGTTGATACTGTCGTAAAATCTCCATGCCGATTGTTCCTTGTCCAGCTATCACGTCAGGATCGTCAAAAGGATGAATAAAAGTCAAGCCTTTCTCTGCACACAGTTGTTTGGCATGGACACAAGCATCATCATAGGTATCCCCATGCAAAACCACATTCGCGTCACGGGCAATTACTGCATCAATCTTTACTTGAGGAGTAGTAATAGGCATGACAATAATAGCCGTTGTCCCCAGTTGTTTGGCAGCTAATGCAACCCCTTGAGCATGATTTCCTGCCGAAGCTGCAATCACTCCCTGTTGTAAAATCTCAGTAGATAATTGCGCCATTTTGTTGTATGCACCCCGTAGCTTAAAAGAAAATACAGACTGCATATCTTCTCGTTTCAAAAGTAGTTTATTTTGCAGTCTAGTAGAAAGATTAGGAGCATATTCTAAAGGTGATTCTTGAGCCACATCATAAACACGAGCATTGAGAATCCTCTCCAAGTAATCGGATTTCATTGGCGGGATGGGTATGTGAAGATAATTTTAGATCTTACCAAAGTTTATCAATTCAAATTTACCAGTTATTCAGTAGGTAAATTCTTAAATAATTTTCCTACTTCTGGGTTATAAACCAGCATATAGTTCCAATAATTTTCAAATACAGATTCTACATAGCCTTTGGTTTCTGAGTAAGGAATCTTCTCTACAAATTCGTCCGTATCTTTCAAACCATAGCGATTAACCCATTTTGCTACTGCATTTGGTCCTGCATTGTAGCTAGCAACTGCCAGCATCGAGTTGTTGCCGTATTTTTTATGGGTAAAATCGAGATAGTAAGTGCCAATGTTGACGTTATCTTCGGGGTTAGTCATAGAATAGCTAGCTAAGCCAATATTCTTGGCTGCGGTTTTGGCTGTAGAGGGAATTACCTGCATTAAGCCCAATGCCCCTGCGCTCGACTCTATTTCTGGTTCAAAACGGGATTCTTGACGAATCAAAGAAGTTACTAATAAAGGATTAAGCCCACGATATTTAGACCACTTAAGAATTGTTGACTCAAAGGGAAAGGGATATAAAGCCTGCCAATATTCAGGGGTTTGTCGTAGCTGATGCCATTGTTGTTTATCTTCTGGTTTATTTCTATCTTTTAAATACCAAATTTGATTGATACCTCGCAGATTTTTCCCTTGATGTAGTTCGAGTAAACCATGGGTAAATTCATCAGCGACACTCAACTCAGTTTTACCGCTAACTTCTGTCTGGAATTGCGCCCAGGCTTCTGATTCTAAACCTAGTTTATATAGTTCTTGAAAGGTTTGTGAGCCTCCTGGAGGAGTAATACGATTTACTTTGACTACCTCAGGCACTTTGTGACGCACGGTGGTAAAGTCACCCACATCCCAACCTAAAGCCACCGCAGATCGCCAAGCATAATATGAGCGAGGAAAACGAGCTAAAACAGATTGATAAGCCTTGGTTGCGTCTTGAGGGCGATTGAGCTTTGCTGCCCACTTGGCAATCCAAAAACCTGCTTCGGGTGCAATGGGGCTGTCAGGATTGTCTATTACAATAGGTTGCGCCCATTGCCAAGCTGTAATTAAATCTCCAGCTTCAGCTTTTTTGTTGGCAAAATTCCAACGGTATGACGCAGCAGCTTCAGAATGTGGATAGTTAGTTAAAAGGGTTTGCAACGCTTGGCTGGCAGATTTTGAACTTTTAAGCGCGTCCAAAAATTCGGCTTTTGACAATAGTGCTTCTGGTGCTTGTTCGGGAAATCTCTTAATTGTCAGATTAAGATAAGCCAAACCTTCTCTAGAGCTGACAATCATCGCTAAACGACGCAAGCCCAAACCTGTGTCTGAGCTATCGGGATACCGATTGATTAGCTGTAGATAATATTGTTTTGCCGTAGCTTCATCATTACCAATATCATATCCCCTAGCAGCACGATAGAGATTGCGGGAAGTTTTAGGGGATTTAGCGTAAGCTTTACCTGCTTTACTATAGTCCCATTCTGCCCAGTAGCTATCGGCGATCGCTTGCCAATCTTGAGGAGTTAACTGAGCGGCATATTCTGTGGCTAAACGATCTCTCATTTTGTCTACCTCTGGTGCATCGGGGGCATATTTGACCAAAATCGCCATCAATTTAGGCTGATTGGGATTTTGACTCAACTGCTGGCGGATTATTTCTTGGGTACGAGGATGAGCGGGAAATTTGGCGATCGCCTGTTGCCAGTAAGCAGGATTTGATTTACCCAATAGATATAGTGCTTCTGCCGTGGCGGGAGAATGAGGATATTTATCAGCTAATTTCTGCCAGGTTGTTGTTGCTTGGGTTTGATTTTGTTCTAGCTCATAAGCCTTTCCTTGAGAAAGCAAAACATAAGCAGCGAGTAAAGGATATTCTCGATCCAATCCCTCTAGTTTTGCTAATGCTTCTTTACCCTGTTGGCGATCGATTAAATTTGCTGCTAATAAAAAACTATTACGAGTCTGTTCGGAAGAATTATTAAGATCGACTACAGGTTTGGCAGTAAAAGTTTGCCGATCTTTCCCAGAATTTAATGAGCCGTTAGTCTGGGGATCTTCTTGAAATATCAGAGCTTGCGATTTACAGCTTACTGTTAATACCAAACCAACACTAATTAATAAAAAACTCTTGTAATTAAATGATTTTTGCATATTAGTTAATCAGTGAGATGAGTGTGGGCTGGTACTTTAATTATTCCCCTGAAATATTTTTTCTGAACATCTAAAAGTTAACCCATGACAATTTTTAATTGGCATATATGCAAGCAACATTAATTTAGATACTTAAATAAAGCACGGAGATATTAATATTTTAGTTCCTGAAATTTCTTAACTGTAAGTGAAGATGCCAAATCTAAGACTTACCTGCAAGCAAACAGCGATCGCAAAAAAAGCAAATATCCGTTTGATGTACACTAGAGCTGATGTTAAATAAAAGAATAGTACATATTTAATTAGATTTTGCCTTGTAACTTATTGCTAGATTATTATAAATTATAAGGCATTAAAGCTTTTTGGCTATTCTCTAAATATTTCTATTAAACATCAACGCCGATCTAGACAAGAAAGTTAAATGAAAATATTCAAACTAGACTCCAAATTAGATATAGATAAGGCAAGAAATGAAATTGAACAAACTCGAATACGGCTTGATACGCTGGTTAATTTAGAAGATTCAAGCTCAATTGCAATGGAAGAGTTTAAAAAACAGATTGAGCAAATCAATCAAATTCTTTTTCAGCTTAATTCGGACAAAAACACTAATTCTGATAATTTATTACAAAAATCATCTAGTCTAAAGCGAATTGGAAGTCTTTTAATCGATGCAGCAAATAAATATCAAGAATCTTTTTCTGAAACTTTTTTGCAACAAGCTAAATACTTGGGACTATGGTTTGAGGGTACTGGAAAAGAATATGCAATTTATGCTTGTCATAAACGAGTATCAAAGCCTTCACAACAAGATATAATTCAGTTTTTAGAACTAACTACAGATTTTGTTGAGAATTATTGGCAAACTCATCCAACAAAAATTCTTGAGCGAGAAGATGATGCTTTGCTAATAGCTGAAGCTGAGAAGTATGATATATCTGGTGAAATTATGTCAGGTAGACTTCAAGAAGTAACTCAAAAGTTTATTCAATCTGTTTTAATGGCAGCAGATAAAGTAAGATTCAAAGAAGTCAAAGACTCCTCAAAAAGCGTCAAACAGGTAATGGAATGGATGGTAAATACTCCCAAGTGGCAAGGTGATGATTTAGAATCTTGTCTTGAAATTGTCAAAAACAGCAGAATCGCAGCAGAGTTTTGAAAATATACCTACTAGATACTAATCAATGTAGTCAAATTATCAACAATAATCCACAAATACTATACAAGTTAACCACTCTTAATCAAGATGATATCCTCGCAACAAGTGTGATAGTGTGCGGTGAATTAATGTATAGTCATTCCAAATAGAAACCATACGAAAAAAGAAAACTGTGATAAGTGTCTCAAACTCTCCTGACCTCTGACCTGTGACCTCTGACTTAAAACGAGTCAATCACGAGAAAATTAATTGGAATGACTATACATGGCTGAGAAATCTACAAGAAAAAGCGAAAACTTATTGATTGTCAGGTCTTTTCTAGAAAATATCACCGCTATTAGTATTGATAGAAAAGTTTTTGATACTTACGCTTTAATAAAGGCAAAAATATTTGATAAATTTGCACCTAAAGACAAAAAGCGAAGAAGAAAATACAAGCTAAAAAATGTAGGATTTACTGAGAATGATCTATGGATCGCAGCTACGGGAATTGCTTATAATGCTAGTATTATATCGTCAGATAGCGACTTTCAAAGAATGCTTGATGTAGTTAAATTCCAACTAGAATCTTGGACTGAATAATAAAGTTTTTGATTGTATTGGATCGTCTAAATCAATTTATCCTGTCTACCAGTTGTGAGCAGTATCCTAGTTGTCTTCTTGTTAACAAACAATGTGATAGGTTAAAGCAACTGTATACGGTATACTTATTTACCCTCATCTGCTTTATCTATGAAATCCATAACTACGGCTCAATTACTAGTAAATGGCGATCTCCTGAATCAAAGTATTGCAAGGTTAGCTGAAATTGGCAAACTCAGTAATGGTGGAGTAAAACGTATTGCCTATAGCCAAAAAGATATTGAAGCCCGAAATTTAGTCCAGCAATGGATGAAGAAGCTCAAGATGCAGGTAAGCATTGATGCAGCAGGCAATATTGTTGGTAGATATCTTGGGAAAAATATTAATGCCCCAGCTTTAGCCACGGGTTCGCATATTGATACTGTTCCCTGTGGTGGACATTATGATGGTGCTTACGGTGTCTTAGCAGGGTTAGAAGTCGTGCGAGTGCTTCAAGAAAATCAGATTAGGCTTGATCGCTCAATAGAAGTGATTATTTTTACTGATGAAGAAGGCAGTATGATTGGCTCTAAGGCGATTTCAGGTAGACTAGTTCAAGATCCTGAATACTATCGTCGTCCTGATGGTACAGATATTCAAACTTGTTTAACCAGAGTCGGGGGTAACTGGAATAATATTACTCAAGCTCGTCGTAGTAATCAAGATATAGCTGCATTTGTCGAGCTTCATGTAGAACAAGGACCTGTCTTAGAGTCTATGAGCAAACAAATCGGCGTAGTTGAAGGTATAGTCGGACAAAGACGCTTTAATATCACCGTTAAAGGTAGTGCTAATCATGCTGGGACAACGCCGATGCAAATGCGCTGTGATGCTTTAGTTGCTGCTTCTCAGGTAGTTTTGGCGGTAAATCAAATCGGCAATACTCCTGGTCAACAGGTAGCTACCGTCGGCAAAATGGACGTGCTGCCTAATGCTGCTAATGTTGTCCCTGGCTGGGTAGAGATGAGCTTGGATATTCGCGACTTATCTAGCCTGCATATAGATAGTTTACTAGAACAGCTACGCATACATTTAGAAGAAATTGCCGTTGCTACCAATACGCAAATTAGACTTAATCCTTGTCTTCACAACGAACCAGCTTTAGCCGAATCTTATATTCAAAGAGCGATCGCCCAAGCTTGTGAAAGTTTCAACCTCAGCTATACTTATTTACCTAGTCGCGCCAGTCATGATGCTCAAGAATTAGCTCAAATTACCGATATGGGAATGATTTTTGTTCCCAGTAAGATGGGAGTTTCTCATGATGCCAGCGAATACACCTCTCCTGAACAATGTATTCAGGGAGCAAATGTTTTGTTACAGACATTAATTCAGTTAGATTCAGAACTATAGGTTAGGACGTAAGTCTAACAGCATATAGTGCGATCGCTAATTTTCTCTGCCCACTTTTGTGTCATTTCTTGATGAAGAGTAGGCAAAACTATTTGCTGATTACCACAAACAAAAGAAGACAAATCGCGCTCTCCACCATTAATAAAAAATTGTGCCTGTTCATAGACCGCTTCCCCCACTTCGCGACCTAGTAACCGACCAAAGCGATCTCCTTGTTCAAAATGAATACCGCCGTAACGACGAGAAATTCCTGCCTCGTCTGCTGCTGCGCTAAAGGTATCCCACTCTAAAGTTACTGCGCTACTTGGGGTTAAACCTGGTTCAAAGCGCGATGACCCTGGTTCAAAAGTAACAGAAGCATCAAATTCATCGTTACCCGTAGTTAATTTCAAAACTTCAGCAGCAGCAGCACTAAAAGCACTGTGTCCTGAAGTATACTCGGCAAAAGGAGGCGACGGATCACTATTTGGAGTTTGATAAGTGACAAAATCTGTCGCTAAAATTGTTTGAGTACCTTTATTTGGTTGCCAAGCTGAGATTGCATAACCGCCCAAAGATTCATCATATTCGCCAATCAAGCCCAACTCTCCCAAGGTACGAATTGTTCTGACTGGACGAGCATAATTGTAAAAAGTTTTAGCTTTCCAGGTAGCAATCCCCGCATCACAAACGGCATTACTAAGAGTAAAAAAGAGTTTGGCATCTCTGTCTAAGCTATGATTATCTCTAGCTGAAACAAATTCGCCAAAAGTCATCCAAGTTCCTGGAGGATTGGAAGTACCTTTACCATCTTCCCAAAATTCAGCAATTAGCTTTTGTTTGTCGGTAAGGTTAGCACTGTAATCAACTATCTGTTCGGCTTGAGCGATAAAATCAGGATTGATGACTGTGCCGATTAAACTGCGGTCTAGATCTACCGTTGAACCATTTGCTAAAGTAATCGTCTTGGCTGCCAAGTCTGTTTGACCTTCGACTAGAAGAAAAGGTTCGGGAGGCGGAGGGAGAAGGTCGTCACTATCTGGGGCGAAGGTGGTAACATCTCCCCAATGAGGAGTCAGAAATTGCTGAAGTTTAGGTTCGTCCGTCAAAGATATATTTTCAGGTGTCCATAGGTCTAAATCGGTTATCTGATGTTCATCGTGATTGATATACTCATAACCGCTGATGTCTGAATAAGGAATTCCGTATTCACCGTTAGGATCGTTTCCTAACTGATTAGAACCATCGTCATGGCGAGACTTTAATAAAGAATCAGCCGCCAATAAACCGATTCCCTCTGGTGTAGTCAGGTTAGAGTTAGCTGAGTGTGAATCGTAGCCCAAATCTGCCATTAAGCCATCGAAGCTAGTTATTTCCTGGGGAAACAAATCCGATACTACTTCATAAGCCGCGTAGCTCATTGCCTTTTGTTTATTAGCTTCTGTATTTTCGCTAATCGGACGCTGCCATTCATCGCCATAGGTCGTAGCAATGGCAACAGGGTCATAGATTGCCCAAGCATCAAAGATAGCAGTGTGCATCATGCTGTATGCCCGCGAAGCAACAGTAGGGCCTGGATGAGTATTGATTACTGCCTGTTGAACCACCCGATCCCATAGTACAGAAATTGTCGGCGAGTCATCTTCTATAGTTACCAGTTGGGTTTGAGGTTCTAAAACTAAATCAACCATAATTGTTTATTGTAAGGATTGGGTATTGAATCAAATACTGGGGTGAGTAGCAAGTAACTACAGTTGCCTTTAATAATTCCCTTCAAATTAGAAGAAGGTGTCAGGCACTCAGCTTCTTTTTTTAAAGTTCATTCAATATTGAAATTGTTGTGATTTAGAGAAAGATTAGTTCCCAAACCAGCTATCTTTATCTGCTCATTAGCTCCTACTCCATCGCTATCATAAAACAAGTCTCCACTATCAGCATCATAAATAAAGCGATGTTCTGAACTTGTCGCAACAGTGCCAATGGTAAACATTTGCTTGGTATTGTCAGGTTAACTTCTATAGATATGAAAAAATAGGGAGATGAAGAAAAGCCCCTATGCTCGTCACCGTTTCCCCGCAGCAAAGAGTAACTGCTTCAAGAAACTACTGAAGAAAAGATTTACTCCCAGAGTGATTATTAGCGATAAACTCAAAAGTTATGGTGCGGCATTTAAAGAAAGGCAATTAAAGATAGAACATAGACAACATCAAGGTTTGAATCATTAGGCAGAAAACGCCCATCAATGAACAAGCTGGAGAGAAAAGAAAATGCCCAAGTTCAACTCACCCAAACAAGCTCAGAGATTTTGATCGGAAGGAGAGTTATTTTATCAACCGACTCAGCCAAGCTTGACACAAATTGATGGCTGCTACAACCAGAGAAAAAATAAACCAGAGAAAAAATAGTTGAAAGAATCAAAAGTTTGCAGAAAATTAGTGGGGTTGTTGTATCGGGTCAAGTTTAAAAGATTTATATAGGATAAATGTACTTATTATTCGTTAACCTGACAATATCGGCTTACTACCTCAACCAAGAGTTTTTTTTGTGAAGATTTTAAAAATTGCAGCAATAACCCCACCTCAAGTGCCTGAGATAGTTAATTTAGATCGGGTTTGTTTTGGTGGCTTATGGAGTGCAGAAGCCTATCTCAGGGAGATTGATAGTTTTAACAGCGATCTAATTGCTTTACATCTTGCTGAGGATGCAGCAGAAACTGCCCACAAAAAAATAATTGGTCTGGCTTGTCTGTGGGCAATTGTTGAAGAAGCTCATATTACCTTGCTGGGAGTCGATTCTGACTATCGTCGCCAAGGATTTGGGCAATTACTGTTATTAACTTTGCTAGCAAAAGCGATCGCCCGAAAATTGGAACGAGCAACTTTAGAAGTTAATGTTAAAAATTCTCAAGGGATTAACCTCTATCAAAAATTTGGTTTTCAAGCTGTAGGAAAACGTAAAAATTACTATCAAAAAACTGGAGACGATGCTTTGATCCTGTGGAGAAATGAAATACAGTCAGACAATTTTCAACTTAGTTTGTCTCAATGGCAGCAAAATCTAGGCGATCGCTTACGTCACAATCAATACCAATTGAATTAAAATAATAATTGTTAACTTTTATACCGTAATTCCCCAACTAATAAGCAGAGTCAGGAAACTAAAAGGCTGTGCTAAAATCACCATAATAAGGGCAAGCAGCAGGTGGATGGAAATAAGTCATGTTTGAACGCTTCACAGAAAAGGCAATAAAAGTAATTATGTTAGCCCAAGAGGAAGCACGCCGCTTGGGTCATAATTTCGTAGGCACAGAACAAATCCTCTTAGGTTTAATCGGAGAGGGAACTGGAGTCGCTGCCAAAGTTCTCAAGTCGATGGGAGTTAATCTTAAAGATGCTCGGATCGAAGTTGAGAAAATTATCGGGCGCGGTTCTGGTTTTGTCGCAGTGGAAATTCCTTTTACCCCCAGAGCTAAAAGAGTTCTGGAATTATCTTTAGAAGAGGCACGCCAATTAGGTCATAACTATATTGGTACAGAACATCTTCTTTTGGGATTAATTAGAGAAGGGGAAGGAGTAGCAGCGCGAGTCCTCGAAAACCTAGGCGTAGACTTGTCGAAAGTCCGCACTCAAGTAATCAGAATGTTAGGAGAAACAGCCGAAGTGGCTGCTGGTTCTGGTGGTACACCAGGCAGAAACAAAACTCCTACCCTCGATGAATTTGGCTCAAATCTGACCCAAATGGCAGGAGAAGGCAAACTAGATCCTGTTGTGGGTAGACAAAAAGAAATTGAGCGCGTAATTCAAATTCTGGGTCGTCGCACCAAAAATAATCCCGTTCTGATTGGTGAACCTGGGGTAGGTAAAACAGCGATCGCCGAGGGACTGGCACAACGCATTACCAATAGAGATATTCCCGATATTTTAGAAGACAAACGAGTTGTTACTCTAGATATTGGTTTATTGGTAGCTGGTACAAAGTACCGTGGTGAATTTGAAGAACGCCTCAAAAAAATCATGGACGAAATTCGTCAGGCTGGAAACGTAATTCTGGTAATTGACGAAGTACATACTTTGATTGGTGCTGGTGCAGCAGAAGGCGCGATTGATGCTGCAAATATCCTCAAGCCAGCTTTGGCGAGGGGAGAACTACAGTGTATTGGTGCTACCACCCTCGACGAATATCGTAAGCATATCGAACGAGATGCGGCATTAGAACGTCGTTTCCAACCTGTACAGGTTGGTGAACCATCGGTAGAAGAAACCATCGAAATTCTTTATGGTTTGCGCGAGCGTTATGAGCAACACCATAAATTAAAAATATTAGATGAAGCATTAGAAGCAGCAGCCAAGCTATCAGATCGCTATATTAGCGATCGCTATTTACCAGATAAGGCGATCGATTTAATCGATGAAGCTGGTTCTCGCGTTCGCTTGATTAATTCTCAGCTTCCTCCCGCAGCCAAAGAGCTAGACAAGGAACTGCGCGAGATTCTTAAGCAAAAGGACGACGCGGTAAGATCCCAAGACTTCGATCAGGCAGGGGAACTACGCGATCGCGAAATGGAAATTAAAGAGCAAATTCGCAATATTGCTTCAACCAAGAAAAACGAAGAAGATGGCACAGACGAGTCTCCCTTTGTTGATGAAGAGGAAATCGCTCACATTGTGGCATCTTGGACAGGAGTTCCAGTCAACAAGATCACCGAATCTGAGTCGGAAAAACTAATGCACATGGAGGACACCCTTCATCAGCGCATTATCGGTCAGGAAGATGCGGTTAAAGCTACTTCTCGTGCGATCAGAAGAGCTAGAGTCGGTCTAAAAAATCCTAACCGTCCTATCGCCAGCTTTATCTTCTCTGGTCCTACAGGCGTGGGTAAAACTGAATTAACCAAAGCTTTAGCAACTTACTTCTTTGGTTCAGAAGACGCGATGATTCGCCTTGATATGTCTGAATATATGGAACGCCATACAGTTTCTAAACTAATTGGTTCCCCTCCAGGATATGTCGGCTACAACGAAGGTGGACAGCTAACCGAAGCAGTTCGTCGTCGTCCATATACAGTCGTGTTATTCGATGAGATTGAGAAAGCACACCCCGATATCTTCAATATGCTCTTGCAGATACTTGAGGATGGTCGCCTAACTGATGCCAAAGGTAGAACAGTAGACTTTAAGAATACTCTCTTAATTTTGACCTCTAACATTGGTTCCAAGGTGATTGAAAAAGGTGGTGGCGGTCTTGGTTTTGAGTTTGCTGACGACCAAGCAGAATCTCAATACAACCGCATACGTTCTTTGGTCAATGAAGAGTTAAAAAGCTACTTCCGTCCTGAGTTCCTCAATCGTCTTGATGAAATTATTGTCTTCCGTCAGTTAAATAAAGACGAAGTCAAAGAAATCAGCGAACTCCTACTCAAAGAAGTGTTCCAACGCTTAAATGAAAAAGATATTACTCTAGAAGTTACCGACAAATTTAAAGATCGACTTGTAGATGAAGGTTACAATCCTTCCTACGGTGCGCGCCCTTTACGTCGAGCAATTATGCGTCTTCTAGAAGATGTTTTAGCTGAAGAAATACTTACTGGTCGTTTGAGCGAGGGAGATACGGCAACGGTAGATATCGACGAAGAAAACAAGGTAGCAATCATACCGCAAAAAGAGAAGATTGAATTACTTCCCTCTTCGTAAGCGATAAATAATTGTTAAATTAGTTTAATAGTCTAAAAAGGTAGAGATGTAAAAGTTTCTACCTTTTTTATTACTTAACGTACAAGAAATGCTTCGACACAATAAGCCACACCTCAATCATGGAAAACTTAATTGCTCCAGCAAAGATAAAAATTGGCATCTCATAGATGTCTCAAAACTGTGACAAATATAGGGTTTCCAGAACAAGGAACACCTCAAGATGGCGTGGTAAGCCCGTTATTAGCAAATATAGCCCTCAATGGAATAGAGCAAATCCATTACTCAATTCGGTACGCCGATGA
Source organism: Waterburya sp. (assembly GCA_965218645.1). Classification (GTDB taxonomy): domain Bacteria; phylum Cyanobacteriota; class Cyanobacteriia; order Cyanobacteriales; family Xenococcaceae; genus Waterburya. Next base: position 4,805,596 of record OZ244627.1, read on the forward strand.
TATTGTTTAGCCCCAATTAGCCTGAACAACTTATTCGTGGATATTTAACAAGCCATTTGGAGGAGTTATTTCTAAACGTTGGTTAGCAATATCGACTACAGGAACTATTTCTTTGACAAAGGGAACAAAAACAGTAACAGGTTTTGACGATTTTGGTCTGTATTTTTTGCGTTTGCTGCGTCGGCTAATCTCAGACAAATCCCGTTGGCTTTTGGCTTCTATATCTGGCTGTTGGTACAACCTAATTTCTAATAAATCATTTCCTGCTGTATACAGATCGACAACTATTCCTATATTTTCGCCTGTTTCTTGGTGATAGACTTCTAAGCCTACTAAATCAGCAACATGATACTCATCTGCCTTTAATTTTGGGCGATCGCTTTTATCCACCAGCAGTTTATAATCGCGTAGTTCATCAGCTTGGCTGCGATCTTCTATTCCCTCTAATTTAATTACATACAGGTTTTTTCCCGCAATGTATCTGCCTCCTCGCAACTGGACTTCTGTAATCGCTGAAGTCTGAGGATGCTTGAGCCAGCGAGTACCTGCTTTAGTAAAACGTTCGGGAAAATCGGAGTCTGGATATATCCGTAATTCTCCTTTTAAACCTTGAGACGAGGTAATAGTTCCTACTTCTAACCATTCTATTTCTTGATTGATGGTTAATTGGGGATTGTTCATTATTAATACTTAATTTAAACTGTTGCTGTTTGATAAACATTTTTGGCAGCTTTGGCTAAACACTGCATTGCTTCGGCTATTTCGGTTTCGGTTGCAGTTAAGCTAATTCGTAAACACTGTTGTTTATGCTGCCAATCTTCTTTTAATCCAGGAAAAAAGCTACTTCCAGGTACAGCAATCACTCCTACCTCTTTTAATTGTTGATAAAATTCCCAGTCTGTCATCGGCAAATCCTTAAGCCATAGCCAGGCAAAAATTGCTCCTTCCCCCTGATGGAGATACCAAGGAATGTCTTGCGGCATAGCTGCGTCGAGAGTATTGGCTAAAACTTCGATTTTGCGCTGATAGTGGGGACGAATAACATTTGTGGCAATATCAGCTAGTTTACCAGAGGCGATCGCCCTAGCGGCGATCGCCTGCCCATAGCGGGAAGAATGTATACAGGCATTTGTTTGAAAAGATTCTAATATTTGAATCAGTTGAGGATCGCCAATAGCAATACCAATTCTCTCCCCTGGTAATCCTGCTTTGGATAAGCTCATACAGTGAATAATATTCTCGCCAAACTGGGGAGTCATGGCGGTAAAGTTTAATGCTGGAAAAGGCGGTGCATAAGCAGAGTCGATAAATACAGGAACATCTTGCTTGGCAGCCAAGGCAGCTATTTTAGCTACTTCTTCATCGCTGATTACGTTTCCTGTAGGGTTGCAGGGACGAGAAAAAATTACACAGCCAGTTTGCTCGTTTATTTGCAGTTGGCTAAAATCAGGACGATATTTAAACCGATGTTTGTCTTCGTCGATTTCTAAATTGGGTTTATATGCCAGTAACGCCTCTGGGGTTAAACTAACGCCACCATAGCCTGTATAGTCGGGACTAAGAGGCAGAACAACCTGCTTTAGTTCTCCCGATGCAGTATAGCCGCCAAAAGCATTAGCAGCATAGAGATATAGAGCCTGAGAACCACCTGTAATCAGAATATTGCGATCGCTCAAGTTTAAGTCATAACGAGCATTAAAATCGTTAATTACTGCATCAATTAAAGGTGCATAGCCTTGAGATGAACCATAACGACAAACCACTTCGCCGTATTTATCACTATCCAACAATTCTTGGGTACAGTCGCGCCACAGTTGTTCAACTTCAGGCAAAATTACAGGATTACCTGCACTAAGATTAATAAATTCTTTGCCTGCACTATTGCTCAAGGTTTCAATAATGTCTTTCATGATGGCTCTGACTCCCGTTAGTTGAGACATCTGCGAACCAAATTGAGATAGAGCAGGATTCATTGGTAATTACCTAAGAGCAAAAAAATAGCTTTAAGATTTATTTTAACTTGAGTTTGCTTGCTAGATCGGAGAATAAAAGAGCGATCGCGATCGCTCTTTTATTTGGTATTATTTAGTAAATAGAATCAGAATCGGCTTTTTAGTCTATAGTTCTTTAAACTGGTCGATGGTCATTTGGCTTGGACTAACACCCAGCACTACTGCCAACTGCTCACCTTGATAACTAATAAAGCTATTAACTCTACCACTAATTTCCAGTTCATCGTAGGTAATATTATCAGCTAAACCAAGGCGATCTTGATTAAGTTCAAAATCACGAATCCAATCGAGACTTCCTTTGATGTTCTCCAAATCAAACAGATCTTTTCCCTCTTCGCCAAGAAGAACATCAATCCCTCCATTGCCGATCAAAACATCATCACCATCGCCACCATTTAGTCGATCAAATTGCTGACCACCTTTAAGAGTATCATTGCCAGCCTTACCGTTAAGAATATTTTTCTTAGTGGTGCCAGTTAAGATATCATTACCTAGACCGCCATCAATAATCTCAAGATTGGCAGTATCAATCGATCCTGGTTGAACTTCATACGCACCAATGTCGGTTTGTAGAACAGAACGTTCTAATCTTCGCTGGTCGGTAGTTAGTTTTTCTGGGTTGCTACCTGCATTAATTGCTGAGGAGTCGGGAAGCAGAGCATGAGTCAAGGTAAGACCCTCATTATCTTTTAACTCACCTAAGCGAGATTTGGCAGGAGCATCAGCAGTCCCGACTAAATCTCCCTTGACTCCATCAGCAAAATCAGTCTTATCCCCATTGCCAATTAGGTTATGACCATTGCTGAACACTATACTTTTATCATCAATATCGCGATCGCCCACATTTCCTGCAACAATAGTACTTTCTAGAGTAGTAGAACCACTGGGATCGGAATCATACGCTTGTTCGTGATAAATACCACTACCTAAAGACCCAGAATTATTGAAAATAGTGCTGTTTTGTATTTTGGTATGGAGACGAAAACTATTAACACCACCACCATTACCTTGAGCCGTATTGCCAGAGATGGTGCTATTAGTAATTATGGTCTGACTAGGATTATCATAATAAGACCCACTATTAGAAATGCCCCCACCATTACCTTCAGCCGTATTACCAGAAATGGTGCTATTGCTAATTTTCATAGCGATAGAACCATCATCACCTTCGTTAGAGTTTGAAATGCCCCCACCACTGCCAGCATTTCCCAGAAGGTCTGATTTGGCAGAATTATCGGCAATAGTACTAGAGTTAATTTTGATAGTACCTTGGTTATAGATTCCACCACCACTACCTTGGGAGGCATTTTTAGCAATGATGCTGTTAGTTATTACTAGATTTTCCTTGTTATAGATTCCTCCTCCCAATTCGTTGTAGTAATCGGGCGGATAGTCCTTGGTAGAACCTCCAGTAATAGTTACACCATCAACAGTCACATTAATAATTGAGTCATCTACTTCATCGTAATTTGAGTCTTCTATGCCATCATCGATCTTTAAAACGCGACTATTATTATTGGCATCGATAGTTAAATTATTTGCTCCCAAACCTTTAATGGTAAGGTCTTTCTCAATGAGTAATTGTCCTAATTCTAGAGTAATAGTGCCACCGCTAAGACTAGAGTCGAAACTAATTGTATCGCCACTATCACTATATAAAATTGCCTCACGCAAGGAGATATCATCTGCACTCAAATCGCGATCGTCTTCGTCCTCTAAAATGGTTACAACGGGGTTTGGTGGTAGCACTAAAGGAGCGTAAGTTGAGTCGGTATCGGCCTCAAAAGCACCAATATCCGTAGCATCAAACAAAGTTCGCTCAAAATCTGCACCTCGTTGGTCGGTAGTTAGTTTGCTTGGGTTGCTACCTGCATTAATTGCCAGAGAATCGGGTAGTAGAGCGTGAGTAAAAGTCAGACCGCCATTGTCTTTTAATTCTTCTAGCTGAGGTGCAACAGGAGCATCAGCAGTACCAACGATATCTTGCTTAATACCATTAACAAAAACTGTACCATCTCCATTGCCAATTAGATTGTTACCACCGCTAGTAATATTTCCATCGCTAGCAAAATCATCATTTTCGCTATTGCCAGCAATAATACTGCTAGTAATACGGGTCAAAGCAAAAGAATAGACTCCACTACCATTATCTTCAAAAAAATTACTATTATTCAGAGCAGTATTATCAGTAATCGTACTATTAGTAACTTCTAAATTGATACCAAATTCGCCAATACCTCCACCTACACTCTTCGCAGTATTACCACTAATCGTACTGTTGTTAACTATGGTTGAGCTAAACTCGAAACTGCTGCTAGAAATACCACCGCCAATTCCTTCCGTCGAATTATCGCTAATAGTAGAGTTATTGATAGTAGTAGTAGAGTCATAATTAGACACACCTCCGCCACCGTCAGCTGATGAATTATTGCTAACAGTGGAGTCATTGATAGTTGTTTTAGCAAAGTTGTTCGTCGATACACCACCGCCAGAGCTGGCTGCATTGCCGTTAATAATTGATTGATTAACTATCAGATTTTCTTGATTATTAATACCACCGCCTCCTTCTTCGCCAGCATTTCCGCCAGTAATAGTTAGTTTGGCGATGGTTACATCAAGATCGCTATCAGAACCATTATCAACATTAAATACCCGACTCTTATTATTAGCATCTATGGTTAACTTATCTGCACCCAAACCAATAATATTTAGGCTTTTGTCTACAGTTAACCCTCCTAAAGTCAGAGTAATTTTCCCTCCACTAAGGCTAGGATCGAAAGTAATACTATCTCCAGAATTGCTCTCTAGAATTGCTTCTCGCAGGGAAATATCATTGGCACTCAAATCACCATCATCTTCATCATCTAGAGTTGTTACTATCCTTGATGTTGGCTCAGGTGGAAGAAACGGGAGATCGTAAATCGAGTCGGTATCGGCTTCAAAAGCTCCAATGTCAGGGGCATCAAATAAAACACGCTTAAACCCTTCTCCCCGTTGATCGGTAGTTAATTTTTCAGGGTTGCTACCTGTATTAATTGCTATACTTTCAGGTAAAAGAGCATGAGTAAAAGTATTTCCACCATTATCCTTTAACCCACCTAATTGAGGATCTATTGGTTTTTTAGCAGTACCAACGAGATCGCCTTTAAATAGATTGACAAAATCTGGCGCACCATCGCTATTGCCAATTAGATTGTTACCTCCAGAGATAATACCTGCACCATTTGCATCATTGTTATTTATGTTGCCTGCAATGATGCTGCTGGTAATATTTATTTTACCTTCGCCACCCTGATCTATTCCTCCACCCCGTGAAGCCGAATTATTAGTAATGGTGCTGTTCGTAACACTTTGAGAACCATAGGTAGAACTGAATGAAATACCACCGCCGAACTTAGCAGTATTGCCACTAATAGTGCTGTCGATCAAGATGCCACTGCCCTCAAATCCACTAATCCCGATGCCGCCTCCATAATCTGCTCGATTGTTGCTAATAGTACTGTTAACTGCTTCAATTCCACTGCTGGAGCTAATACCCCCGCCTTCGTCTACTGCCGTATTTTGATCGATAGTACTATCATCGATTTTTATTCGACCATAATTGTTGTCAATTCCACCCCCAGAGCCATCGGTGGAATTGCCAGTGACACTAGTGGCATTTAGAAATAGAGAGAAAGGATAGTCATCAACTGTAATACTTGCGTCGTGGTAAACACCAGCGCCTCCTCCTGCTGAATTATTACTAATAACGCTGTTGTTAATTATTGTTGCAGAATTTTTATCGTCTGTATATCCTAAATCACTGGATATACCACCACCTAATTTATTTGTAGAATTATCAGTAATAATGCTGTTATTAATAGTTAATTTTTCGGTATTTAAGATGCCACCACCATTTTGATTGCCAGCATTACCACCAGTAATAGTTAAATTATTTATAGTTACATCTGCAATTTGACTAAAGTTATTGTTGATATTGAAAACTCGACTTTTATTATTACCGTCAATAGTTAGCTCACCATCAGTAAAACCTTGAATAGTTAAGTTTTTATCAATATTTAATTCGCCACGAGTCAGCAAAATAGTTTTATTCTTCAGGCTATTATCGAAGCTAACTTTACTTCCATCTTGGCTATGAACAATTGCCTCTCGCAAGGAAATGTCATTTGCAACTAAGTTTCCATCATCTTCGTCATCTAAAATCGTGACAATAGGATTATTTAGACTTAGATTTTCTGGGGAATTTTCCATGATTTTTAAGCTTTAGGAACTTGAAATTACATTTATTACTTGAAATATCGTTAAGAAAACTTTCGATAGTTGCAAAATTGCGTAGCGAAGCTATGTCGCAGGCGCGATCGCGATTTCAAACAGATTTCGTACTCGTCTATATTATTCGCAGTAAAATTTTTTTAAGCGCAGAATTTTAATGTCCTGTATGACAGGTCTCGTTTTAAGAGCATTATTAAAATATATGTATTTTTAAATTTATGGCTAAACTAAAATCTAAAGTGCGACTCTTTTAGTATAAATATACTAATATTAGTACAAGGACTACTAGCATGGAATGGCTAAATGCTATAAAGCAAGCCAACCATACCATGACAACTGAATGTCCGTGAGAGTGCGAGAATTCCTGTAATACCGTTTATCTTTAAATTGGCGTGACTACGATTGACTCGGAGACTGGGGGACGGGGAGACACGGAGATTTATGTGTAGTCGTGATTTGGAGAATTGGTATAACAAGGAACTCCCAAGGTGGAAATATTTCACCACCTGTAGCCAATATTGCCTTACACGGATAAAGGAATATGCTGCTACTCTCAAAAGATCGAAGAATTTAAACAAAAACTCTCTTTCTCTCATTAGATACGCAGATGACTTTTTAATTATCCATGAAGACCTGAACATTATTAGAACTTGCCAAAAGATTATAGAGGAATGGCTAGCTCAAATCGGATTAGAACTCAGCCAAGAAAAAACCAGAATTTCACATATCCTCAACGAACATGATCAAGAACCAGGGTGCAATTTCTTAGGCTTCAGCTTAAATATTCTACGCAAATATTCTACGCAAAACTGTGTAGTTGTTTCTCAGTTAAAAGAATCATTATGAATCTTTGTAGTGTGATTACTTTTTGATTTAGTATGGCTCAAATGCAATAAATATTGACTAATAGAAATAAGTAAAATTGCTAAAGCAATGTAAATTATATCGCTTAGTTTGCCGATTTCGATACTCAGCATTTGCTTAAATAAGCTGACAATTAGAGCAACGACAATTACATTAACCAATTTACCTTTTAGTTCTTCTAAGCTGGCACTTTGCAGAATACTAGAATCATCTTGATGCTTAATTTCTATTTCTGAGATGAACAATTCATAAATACCAAAAGCAAAAATTAATAAAACAATGCCGATTAAATAATAATCTACACCACCAATAATATAAGAAACTATCTTAATCGTTATTTCTCCTTCAGGATCTTGGGTATTTATTCTTAAAGTCAATCCTGTCCAAATATCTACAGTTCCAATCATAATCAAGCGTAAAGCGCTTAATAAACTAAAAATTACTGGAATCAAAATAAAAAAACGAAAGTTCCAAATCAAGCTTTCAAAAGTTAACTCAAGTTTTCTAAATTTTCCTGTTGTCTTGTTTTTCATTAATGCCCATTATGATTGGCGATTATTAAATCTATACTGGTTAAACTAAGCCACCCAGTCACCTGGGCGACTCGTCTTCAAAACCTCGAATTTTGCTTCCCATTCGGGTTCAAGTGCTGCCTTGACTAGAGCTTGTTTGGCTCTGTCGTGCATTACGGGTATACCAAGAGGACGTTCCTTACCATCTGGTTTTGGAATCCATACCCGACGTACGGGTTTGGATTTGTTGTTCAGTTTAAGGTTCTGGGCTAAGAATAATCTTTGTTTTGCGTTCAACGATTTAACGCCGTCAACTCCCGCAGTTTTCTGTCGGGTAGGATTGGACTGTTACCAGTCCGCACCCCCCTAAGAACCGTGCGTGAGACTCATCGCCTCACACGGCTCAAGCCATACTTCAAGCCTTTAACTTGGTGTTGTGTAACTGCTTATGACACATTGTGTGTAAGTGCATTAGGTTTTCGATGTCGTCTCGTCCGCCTTTTGCCACAGGTACTATATGATGGGTTTCGATTTCTTCACGGTTAAAAAGGGCTGTTCCGCAAACTGTACAGTTAAAGCTTTGGTTTTTGGCTACTTGCTCGTATTTCGAGCCTTTTGCCCAGTATTGCTTTCCTAGTTTGTTTTTACGGGTTTCCCAGTATTCATTAAGTTCTGGGTCGTCTGGGGAATTACTCCCCGTAATTTTGACGTGCCTTATGATAGGAATATGACTTACGTTGCAGAGGGAGTAAAATCTTTTCCTTCCTCTGCTATTAATTCCTTGACGGGCGAACGTCCAATCGTTCCCTTCTATTCGATGAAAATATCGGTTTTTAACCCATCTTTTGCCTTTGTTGGGATGTCTACGCTTTGCCCATCGGTATAGATACATTGTTACTCGGTGATTGGTGTAACTAAATGTTTTCTTGCTAACAACTCCTTTGTAGTAGTTAGCAAATCCTCGGAGAATAGGTTTTAGTTTACCAATAAGATTTTGCTGCGTCCATGTGGCGCATTCAAATATGGTTTTTCCTAATTCTTTGCAGAATTTCAGAACCTTTTCTTTCTGAGGTTTAATTAGTAGTTTGCCTTTATATTGGCGTAGATTAAATCCTAGAAAGTTAAATCCATCCTGTATGTGAACTATCCTGGTTTTCTCCTCGCTAATCTCCAGTCCTCTTTCTGATAACCATTGTTTAATCTGAATTAAGACACTATCTAGATTTTCTCGTTTTCTGGATGTGACAATAAAGTCATCCGCTTGTGATTCCCATTCAGGTTCTAAGGTGTTTTTAACTATTACTTGCATGACTCTATCCCTGACGGTGGGAATACCGAGGGGACGCTTCTTGCCATTGGATTTAGGAATATATACTCTTCTTGTAGGAGAGGCTGTTATTTCTTTCCAACTGTTGACAAGTTTTACTCTATCTTCAGAAGTGTTAATTACCTCCTCATCAACTCCTGCTGTTCTCTTTCCTTTGTTTATTTGAGTTATTTGTCGTACTGCAAGTAGCAGATTTGCGTAAGACTTTGATAACAATTTCTGCAACCTGCGTAGCTGCTTCCATTGCCCAAGTTTTCTAGCACGAAATATCCGTTTTCTTAGGTTATTAACAATCTTTCCTACTTTCTTCCAATTAACTTGATTCCAGTCTGAAAGTTGTTCCCTATGTCCATTTACATCAATTTGATGTATCCAACTTGTCATGAGGGTTCATTCCTTTGATTAAATTTCCTTTCCGTATATGACCCAAGTGAATTCAGCTTTCCTTTCGGTCAGAGGCAAATCTTGAACCTCTATCCCCTTCATTACGAGAGAGGCATTCGCTTTTTCACTCATCCTTTGTCCTCCAGAGAGTTCGGCTTTGATTGCTCGCTTGCTTACTAGAAGATTCGACTGTCTTTTAGACTCTGTAGGATTTGTCCTGTTGTATCAACTAAAGTTTCTAATGTAGTTAGGGCGGGTATCTATTTCACGATAGGAGTTGTGTTTCTACGTTGTTACGAAAGGAAAGCGTAACAACCACCTATTTACCATTTTGGTTTCAAGCCTTAAACAGGAGTTATTTGGCTCGTTGACAAGTGACGTGATTTAGTCAATATCTTAGTCTTTGTTCACCCTTGTACATTCTTCCTCCTCGCTCCTCACCGCCTAACCCTGGCAGCTATGGCTACTTTTAGCGTCTGCACTCCGACTGTTTCGTTACCTACTAAGCCGTGACGTACCGTATTTTTCTACGGATTCCTCTATGGAGGTCTGGAGTAGAAATTCCAGAGAGACTGCGGAGTCTCAGTTTAATTGACCTTTCAGGTCGCACTTGCGCGATTATCCTTGGTTACCTTTCTAATGGCTAGAAGTTTAGCGTGGTAAGAGTTAATCAGTGTTTTTTGTAATCTGCGTAACTTTCTGACATCATCACTGATACTGGCTTGGTAGATTCGCTTTTGGAGCTTGAATACTGATTTCTCGACAAGCTGCCAATTAATCCTATTCCATTCCACCGTATTTAATTGTATTAAATCTGTATTAGACATATATACTCTTACTTGTTCTCTACTTTCCTAGATACAGTCAGTACGTAGGCTTATCCTAATCATTACAGTAGGGCATTAGCTTTTTACTGAATCCTTCTATAACCTCATAAAATTATGAGAGATTAAATCTTGGTTGACCGCTCAGGATTTTCGACCTTTTCCTGAGAGTTATAGGAGGTTTTTCTCGTTCCATGTATTCTGTGGGTTAAGTAGAGAGAGATTAAAAAGCTAAAGTATGTAAAGATAATTAAAGGCGAAGTTGATACAAATTGGAAAAATTGAGATGGGAGCAAGGCTAAGAATCTTTTTGAGCAGAGAAGAAGATAGAACATTACTCGAATTGAGAACGGCGACAAGTGTTTCTCAAAGAGTTAAAGATAGAGCCTCAATGCTACGACTAAATAATCGAGGGTGGTACATCGAAGATATCGCAGTTCATTTTAATTGTCATCGACAGACTGTTAGAGAAACAATAAACCGATGGCAAAAATTGGGATTAGGAGGGCTTTGGGAAGCTAGAGGCAGAGGTGGGAAAAGACGTTATTCAGAAGGAGATTTAGAATATCTCGAACAAAGTTTAGAGAATGAACAGCGAACGTACAACAGCAAACAATTGTCACAAAAGCTGGCTAAAGAAAGACAAGTTCAATTGAGTCCTGACCATCTACGCAGAGTACTCAAAAAAAGGGGGTGATTTGGAAACGTACTCGTCAATCTCATAGTCAACGTCAAGACCAAAAACAGAGAGATTTCAAGCAAGCTGACCTGGATATGGTGAAGTTAAGTGCTGCGGTAGGAGAAATTGACTTATTTTATCTCGATGAATCGGGATTCTGTATGTGGACACCTTCGGGTTACAGCTACTTTTTCAGAGGAAAACAAAAGAGACTCGAACAGACTAAAAGAAGAGGAAGACGTTTGAGTATTTTAGGGCTTTGGCAACCATCAGCTAGGTTTACTTATGGTTTGGCTATTGGTAGTTTCACTGCTCGTAGCTATATCAAAATGATGGATCAACAAGCAAAGCTGGCACAGTCGCAATTGAGACGCACGGGAAAAATCAGAGTCATCGTACAAGACAACGGTTCAATCCATAAAAGTCAAAAAGTACAGCAGAAATGGTCGCAGTGGGAAGCAATGGGATTATATCTGTTTTTTCTGCCACCATATTGCTCCGAGATGAATCCGATTGAGGTAGAGTGGCATCAAATAAAAGCTCATGAGCTTGTGGGTCAAATGTTTGAGGATGAATTAGATCTTGCTTACGCCGTGATATCAGGAGTAGAAGCCAGAGCAGTAGCTGGAGGATACTCCACAGAACGTTTTCGATTTAATTCTAGCTAAACATTCTGTTACATAGCTAAGTTTTTTCTTGTCTACCTACTTAGCTGTTCGAGAAGCCTTATTCTACTGGATTAAGTGCCATCATTGACGACGATAGCTCTCTCATAGAAATCTTTGTTACCTGGGGATAATACCCCAGCCATTGCTGAGATAGATTAGCAAATTGCTCAACAGAGCCACTGACACAGAAACGAGTTGGCAAGGGAAATTGTTCGTTGCGCAATCCCAGCAGAGATAATTCTTTTTTTGCTGCGACAACAATATATTCGGCTGGATCGATAACTTCTATTGATGTTGGTAGTAAAGAACGAATTGTTTTTTCTAGATGTCTGTAGTGAGTACAGCCGTAGATGAGAGTATCGATATTTCTGGCTATTAGGGGTCGCAAATATTCTTGGGCAACGCTGCGAGTGTAGTCTGTATAAAGCTGATTTTGTTCAATCAGATGGACAAATTTGGGGCAAGGGATTTCCCACACTTCGGTTTGAGGATTAATTTCCTGTATTGCCTGACGATAAGCATGGCTTTTGGCAGTGGCAGAAGTAGAAATCACGCCTATTCTTTTTCCTTGTTTAACCGCAGCCTTAGCTCCTGAAAGGATAACCCCTAGAATGGGAATATCATATTCTTTTCTGACTACCTCTAAAGCTAGAGCCGAACTCGTGTTACAAGCCATAATGATCATTTTTACGTCTTGAGCGCACATCCAGTCTAGAATTTCGCGGACAAACTGAAGAATTTCTAGGCGCGATCGCGTTCCGTAGGGTAAGCGAGCCGAATCAGCAAAATAAAGCAAAGACTCCGAGGGCATTTGGCGATACATCTCTCGTAATACAGTTAATCCTCCCACTCCGCTATCAAATAAGCCAATGCGCCAACTGGAATTTTTCATCATTAAATTTTTAAATTTTAAAAGGTAATATTTCCCTATAATCGCCGATAAGATGACATATCACAGCCTAAATACTTATACTTGTAAGCTATAAATTATTTTGTTTAATATACTCTATAATGCCCCTGGCGATCGCTTCTGCCATTTGACGACGATGATTGGGGTCTTTGAGGTGGGAAGCATCATCCGCTCCAGTTACAAAGCCAACTTCTACCAGTACGGCGGGTGCAATCGAATGTCTGAGTACATAAAATCTAGCTCGGCGAATACCGCGATCGTCAATATTGACCCCGTTTAAAATACTGTAGTGAATTAATTCGGCTAAACGACGACCGCTTTGATAGTAATAAGTTTCTAAGCCGTTAACATCAGGACGAGAAAGATTAATCGAGTTGGCGTGAATACTGACAAACAAATCGGCATTTAAGTCATTAGCTAAATCAGTTCGACCTTCAAGACTGATAAAGTTATCGTTATCTCTAGTCATGATCACATCAATTCCCTGCTTGCCGAGAATTTCTGCAACATCTAAAGAAATTGGCAGCACTATATCTTTTTCCTGTAAGCCACCAATGCCTACTGCGCCTGAATCATAGCCTCCATGTCCTGGGTCAATGACAACTCTTGGGCGATCGCTGTTGGGAATAGGAGCAGCAACAGTAGGAAAAGAACTCTGTTTAGGAGCTTTGGCAAATCCTGGCGGTAAGAGTGGTGCATCACTTTGAGGCAGCGGATCTGCGCCAATTTCTATCGGTAGTGCGATCTCCTGGTTATCTGCATTCAACCGCCCTAGACGATATCTTAGTCTGGTGGTGATGTCTAAAACCACCCTAGAGTTTTCTTGACGTACCTTTAGTTCCGAAATTGGACTACCAAGTTCTAATTCTGGCCCTTTAAAATCTTCGGTCAATTCCGCATTGTCAATAGTTATTTGATAAATACCGTTGCTTTGTCTAGTAGCTACTGCCGATAGCTCATTATTTCCCTTAACTAAAAGTTCCGTATCGTCATTTTTTAGTTCAATTTCGTCAATTAGACTTAACTCAGCTAAATCTTTGAGAAGCTTATCGGGTTTAGATATTACTTGAGGTTGAGAATTATCTAAAGTAGTGGCTAAGGTAGAAGCAGGTAAATCACCTTTAGGTAACAACAGCAAGCCTTTAATCCGACTAAAAGTGGCAAGCCATTCAGGACTATCTTTGGCTACGGAGAGGCTCATTTTCGCTTCATCATCGTCAACCTGTTCAAAATCAATGGTAGAAACACCATATTGATTCACCGCTACTTCTTCATCGTCTAGATCGTCAGGCAGAGTTATTCCTTCTAAAAAGAAATCAATGCGATCGCCGTCTCTTCTTGAATCGATTTTAATTTTTCTACTGCCATCGATATCAATAAAAAAGCCATTTTTGGTCGCTGTAATATAAGGAGAACTAGCTACAGTATTTATATCTGTATTTGTATCTGTTGTGTCCGTATCCGTTGTGTCTATAGAAATATTTTCCGTGGACGTTTCTGCATTTTCTAATCCTGGCAATGAAGAAACATTAACTTCAGGGACTTCCAAATCTATCGGGTCGCGATCGGCTATATCAACACGAGAAACTTTGGGCTGAGGGACCTCGACCTTCCATTCAGTCGCCGAATCTTCTCGAAACTCAATATCATCGGCATCGATAGTGTAGCCAGGGGCAAATTCCACCACAATACGGGAAGTGTCTGACTCTGACTGCCCAATTCTAAAGCCTCTAATTGGACCTTGATATTCTTCTTTGACAGTTTCTCTATCTAATATTGTTCCAGGTAGATCGATTACCAGGCGTGTTGGATTACTGAGTAACTGTGCTTTGGGCTGTACCCCCTCATCGGTGGTAAATTCTAAATTTCGATCTTGTTCTTCAAATTCCCAAGATACTATTTTCCCTGCCCTTGCGGGGGAACAAAATAGAAAAACACCTATAAAACCTGATAATAGCCAGTGAAATTTCACAATGATTGCTCCTCACAAACAGTAGGTAATTGACCGTGGAAGGCGGTCAGCGTGTACCGCTGACTTTTTAGATAAAGCTAGCCAAGACTCTCTAGAGAAACAATAGTATAAATACCAATAAAAACTGAGTAACTTATTAAACTGCTTTTTTAAAAGTAATGCCAAATCCAAAATATTCCTAGCCCAACCTATTTGAACTATATAATACCCATTCTTTGATTTTGATCTATCGAGACGTAAATACAAGCAATTAGGTTTCATGAACTAATCGAGGCAAATCACAGGGTAGCTTATAGATGTTTTTGGGTTTTACCAAGGGTCACAGATTACTCTGTCCTGAGACGGCATCCCGTCAAGCTGAATTAAGATAATCTGTGACCTCGCCTAATTATGTTGTCAATCTTGAACTTTGTCCACTGGTTGAGCTACGATTTCTTCTTCCTTAAATACAAGACGTAATAAAGGAGGAGCAATAAATGTAGTTGAAATTACCATAACGATGATGGCTGCGTCCGTAGCCTCAGATAAAGCTCCACTGGCAGAACCAACTCCAGCAAAGACCAAGCCAACTTCTCCTCTAGGAATCATGCCCACACCGATCGCCAATTTATTCAGTTCAGGATTGCCAAAAACGGTAAATCCCGTAATAACTTTACCTAGAATAGCAACCATAATTAAAAAGGTGGCAATAATTAGTCCTTCACGATTGCTAGGAACGGCTGGATTAAGTACACTGAGGTCTGTTCTTGCCCCTACACAGACAAAAAATATGGGAACAAAAAAGTCAGCCAGGGGAATCACCTGTTCTTCTAATTCTTTGCGTTTTTCGGTTTCTGCCAGAATTAACCCCGCAGCAAACGCGCCCAAAATTCCTTCTAAATGAATTGCAGTGGCAATATAAGAGAGGGAAAAGGCAAATACTAAACTAGTTAACAGTAATTCTCCCCGCGTTTTCATTTCGTTGACCAAGCCTATCAACAAAGGACTAATCCAACGACCAAGCAAAATTGAACCAATCAGAAATACTGCTGCACTAATTACTAGGTAAACAATATTGCTAATTTGAATTTCTCCAGTTTTGACTAGGCTGGCTACCACTGCCAAAACGACAATGCCCAAAATATCATCTAGTACCGCAGCACCAATGATAATTTGACCTTCTTCTGAACTTAGCTGTCCTATTTCTGCTAATACTTTAGCGGTAATACCAATACTGGTAGCAGTTAAAGCAGCCCCCGCAAAAATTGCCGGAATGACAGGAGTGTTGAAAATGTACACTAGCCCTGCTGTACCTGCGACAAAAGGAGTAACTACACCGACAACTGCCACCACGGCAGCAATTGGTCCGACGCGAATCAATTCTTTGAGATCGGACTCTAAACCAATCTCAAACAGAAGGATAATTACCCCTAACTCCGAAAGAAGGGAAATTACCTCACTTTGAGCGGCAAAGACTGATGAAGCTGATTCTACAGATAATCCTGCGGTACTCTCAAGCAAACTGACTATCAAAGAGTCTGTAGCTAAACTACCACCTTCAGGAAAAACCAAAAGACGAAAGGCAGAAATACCAATTAACACTCCACCAAGTAATTGTCCTAAGACTGGCGGTAAATTAATGCGGGAGCAAATTTCTCCTCCTAATTGGCTTGCAAAGTAGATTACGACCAGGCTGAGTAAGACCCCTGCCAGGACTAAAGAACCTTCTTCGGTGGTAGATTCTGTTGCTGCTTTGGCAGCAGCAAGTAAAGGCGAACCACTCAGCCAATTCCAAGTCAACATATAAGTATCGGTCATATTTTCGGCTAAAAAACTTTTCTCTAATTTATTAGCTTATCGTTATCCTTCCCAATAAGATGTTTACTCACTTTTTTGTTCGAGAAATAACTATTTTCATCGATCATTTACATCTAATTTATTAGTCGCGATGAAATTATATCTCGATCGCTATTAAAAAACGTACAATATTTTGCGTAAAAAAACTTTGAGACAGATAAATATCGGCAAAGGCGATCGCCATATGCAACTAAGAGGCATCAAACCATTTGATTTTCCTGGCGCAAGTAAGCCTCAATAAAAAGATCTAAGTTACCATCCATCACGTCGTTGATATCTGTGGTTTCAGTTTCCGTGCGTAAGTCCTTGACCATTTGATAGGGATGAAAAACATAATTACGAATTTGATTACCCCAGGCAGCATCAACAATATCACCACGAATTTCGGCAATTTCCTGCGCTCGTTGTTCTTCGGCAATAATCAGTAACTTGGCTTTTAAAAGGGCTAAGGCTCGCTCTTTGTTTTGTAGCTGAGAACGTTCTTCGGTGCAGCGTACAGCAATTTTGGTTGGTAGATGAACAATTTGCACGGCGGTTTCAACTTTATTTACGTTTTGTCCTCCAGCACCACCAGAGCGAGAAGTTTTAATTTCTAAATCTTTGTCAGGAATTTCGAGATCGAGTTCTTCATCTCCCAGGTTGGGCATGATTTCTACCCCTGCAAAACTAGTCTGCCTTTTCCCGTTAGCGTTAAAAGGTGAGATTCTGACCAGACGATGAGTACCTTTTTCGGCTTTTAAGTAGCCGTAGGCATAACGCCCCTCCACTTCTAGGGTAGCTGATTTGATTCCTGCTTCATCTCCTGGAGAAGATTCTGCTAAGCGGACTTTGTAGCCTTGTTTTTCACTCCAGCGAGTATACATTCTCAAAAGCATTTCTGCCCAATCTTGAGCGTCTGTACCACCAGCACCAGCGTTGATAGTTAATACAGCCCCCTTGGTGTCGTAGGTGCCAGACAAAAGCTGCTGTAATTCCCAAAGTTCAAGGTCTTTAGTAAGCTGTTCTAGATTGGTTTGAGCTTCTGTGGCTAGGGCTTCATCTACTTCTAACTCTAGTAATTCAGCGATCGCTTTACTGTCTTCTAGGGTACTCTGCCAATGCTGATATTGCTTCAAACTAGATTTGAGTTCGTTTAACTCTTGTAAAACTTTTTGAGCAGTATCTCGATCGTCCCAAAACTCTGGCTGTGCTGCCCTTTGCTCTAAATCCTGTATTTTAGCAGTGATGGCAGGAGGGTCAAAGATACTCCTGAGTTTTACCCAGGCGTTGAGAAATAGCTTCGATAGTACGCTTTAATTCTGATACTTCCATGATCAATTATCAATTATCAATTTTGAGCCTTAGTATCGTTATATCAGGTAAAAGCGACATTGGATAATAGCTTGAGAGGAGTTAGTTCTTTGAGTAATTCTAAAGAGGCGCGATCGCGAACAAATAAAGAGCCTGCAAAACCTAGTGAATTAATCGGTATATTTTGATATGATTCTTGGGAGCGTGGCACAACTAACATCCAATTTCTAGTAGCCAAAAAATTATATGCTCCTGGTTGTCTATTAACCGAACCAATGTCTAAACCAACCTGATTTAATAAAGCAGAATACTGTTGCAGCATGATTTGAGCAGCTTTAGTTGGTGAATCATGAGGTGATAAATCTAAAGAAGCGATCGCATGGCGGAAAGGAAAGCTGGCAACTGTACCCAAAGAATTCTTAAAATCAATTTTGGCAATCGCTTGTTCTAACGGCAAGTGAACCACATTGGCTAAAAACGGCAGGGGAATCAACTGAAGATGTTTATGTCGCTGAGAAGCACCAGCAGCCTTCCCTCCGTTAAAAAAGGCTAACCCGTCTATTTCCTGCATACAAAACCATAAAGCATTAAAGTCTTGCAGATTGAGCAAATCTGTTTGCTCTTTAAAAGCACGAGTCACAATCAGCAGATGATTATCAACCACATTAAATTTATTGAGCAGACAGATGTGAGTCTGGGAAATGTCACCGACAAATAAGTCAGGCTCGTAGGGCAAAAAAGGATCTATTCTTTTCCCTGTTTTATTTTCTTGCTGTTTTTGTTGCTTTTGTGCTTTTTCTTTACGGGCTATATTGGCTAGAGTGCGAACCACAAAAGAAATATCATCCTGTTGAATTATATGATACTCAGTTTCAATCGATTCAAGTGCGCCACACTCGCGGGCAAGCTTGGTTTTTTGCGCAGTTTTTGACCATAAAGTATCAGGTTGTAACATCAAGTTGGCGTTCGCTTTGGCTGCTGATTCTTCCATAATCAATAATGGGATCGATAACTATCTATTGTGCATCGTCAATTATCAGTTGTTTGAGGCTGCTTGACAATCTTTAGTAATTTGCTGCTTTAATTCTCCTACAGAGTCAAACTTTTGTTCAGGGCGTAAAAAATTAAGTAAATTCACTTTTAAGGTTTTACCATAGAGATTTCCTGACCAGTTGAGTAAATGAGCTTCAATAGTCGGGGCTTTTCCTGCCACTGTAGGACGACAGCCAATATTCATCACCCCTTTAACTGTAGTTTGCTCTACAAATACATCCACTGCATACACTCCAAATCGGGGTAAAAACTTTTCAGCAGGAGGTCTAATGTTAGCCGTAGGAAAGCCAATTGTTCTGCCCAACTGTTGTCCTGAGACAACTTGACCCATTAGACTATAAGGTCTACCCAACAAGTCGTTAGCCGTGGTGATTTCTCCATTTAATAAAGCCTGTCGAATTAGAGAACTACTTACCCGCACTGCATCACCATCAGCATTTTGATATTTGTGCAGAGAATTAAGATGTACTGTAATGTCAAAATTGGCAGCGATATTACGTAAATCTTTTCCTGTCCCTTTTCTTTGGTAACCAAAACGAAAATCTGAGCCAACGCTAATTTGTTTAGCCTGTAGCTGTTGAACTATAATTTGCTCAACAAACTGCTGTGGACTAAGAGAAGCCAAGTTACGATCAAATGATAAAAGAATTAGTTGCTCGATTCCCATACTAGCTAACAACTCTGCTTTTTCGGCAACAGGAGTTAGAAGCTGCACCTGTCCACCTGTAAAAAATTCGCGGGGATGGGGAGTAAAGCTAACTACAGAAGGACACAGATGACCATCCTTTTGAGATTGCCCATCGATAATTGGTTGCAGCACTATCTGATGCCCTTGATGAATGCCATCAAAATTACCAAGAGCGATCGCTGTAGGGGTTTGAAAATGTTCTGTCGAAGATGCAATTAACACGCTTTACATTTTGACACAATTTATGACCTGCAATCAAAAAAAACCCCTAGGTACCAAACTAGGGGCAATTTATGCAACAGATATTATCTGTTCCATAGCTCTATCTCTTCTCTAATATCATCTGTAGTTTAGTAGAAGACGATGATCTAGGTCACAATTAAAAAATGAGTTTGATCGATGATTACTGATGTCTAGGCGAAAAGCCGTTCGCCCTTAACTTTTTGACGATTATAACTAACACGCCTGATGTGAATTAAATTTTGGTAAGTAGAGAAAGATTGAAAAGTAAGAACATTAATTTCTAATTAGATATACTCTAGACCTATGGTTGAGGAGAGAAAAGGAAAAAGACTTCAAAGCGATCGCCACCATTAGAAAACTTGTTTTATTTAGTGGGCAAATAACCAAAAATAAGCACAAGTAAAATATATTCAAGTTGCCCACCCTACGGAAAGGCGATCGCACTTCATTTTTGGGAATTTTGCCATTTTAGACTGTTACTTTATTTCCATATAAATACAGTGCGGTAATTAGTTCTGATTCTGAATGACCGTTTGGATCTAGAGGAAAATTGTAATTTATTGCAGTCATAAGTAGTCTCCTATATTTTTAAATGAGTAAATGTAACGATGCTTGCTTGCTAAAAAACAAGTTCTTTAGTGAACAACATTTACTGGCAATTGTTCACTAACCGTTCAACTTTTGACAAATTAAATTCGCTGGTAAACCTATCACCTCCATCAAATACAACAAGCCCGATGTAGAAAATATCTTTTGTCCTCAATATTTCTAAAATTGAAGTTATTTCTTGCTGGGAAAGCGGGTCGCTAACATATACATCAAAATAGCCTCTAGATAAATAGGTCATGTTGGAGATGTTAGTTTCTCCACCTTGGGAAGCAGTGAGATTTCTTCCATTGAACAAACCTTCTCCAACTCCCGAAGCTTTGCCATGACGAGTTGGTTTGTAATCTTGAACAATTAATAGGACGTTATCCTTATTAGTACAAACAAGACTTATCGCACCACGACGGAAGGCTCGGAAAATCCCATCGCCAAATTCTCGAATATATGCTTGACGCAATCCTTTTGATAACGTTCTTTCTCTTCTACCTAGAATGGCTTTATCGACTATTTTGACACCATCAGGCAACATTGAATAGTCGTTTAAAGCCTTTTCTGTCTTTTTTTCTACTGAAATAAAAATAATCAACAGAAATAAGACACAGCTAAAAATAGAAATAGAGATTGTTTTTAAGTAATTTAACAATATTTGCGGGAAATAACTGGTAGTAATTGGGACGGAATGTAATCTAGTTTACTTAACAAAAACATTTCGATATTTTGCCGATAAATACGATTTCGAGAGAAGATAAAAAAAAGCGATGTCTCCAACTAGATTTGCGATCGCATTACCATAATGTCATAAAAAAAACGAGCGATCGCATTTAAGATGAGAACGAAAAAAGGTCAGCTAAACAATATTTGCTATGTAAAATATTGATTGATAATTAGCTTTTAGTTATTAGTTATTAGTTGTTAGAGATAAATTATTATGAGGCTGTAAAAATTCTCTGACGGTTTTTAAATATGCTGCGGGATCTTCTAACATGGGAAAATGAGAAGTTTTAGGCAACTCGACATATTTAATTTTGTCGTTTAAGGCTGCTGCTTGTTTACCCATTGCCGCAGGAATGATAATATCCTTTTCGCCAGACACCATCAAAGTTGGTACGCTGATTTGAGCAAACTCTTGGGGCATAATTTCTACAGCCTTTTGACTGACAGAGGTGTAGATTGTTCCTGCTGCTGCATCATAATCAGCCAACAAGAAATCTTCTAAAAATGCCAGGCGATCGCTTTTGTTAATCGGACGATGAAGAAATCGCGCCATAAACATTCGATCGGCAAAAGGAAATTTTAAAAACCAGTTATAGCGAAACTTAACCACGTATCCGCCAAATTTATGAAAAGCAGCAAAGGCTTTGGCATCATATTCAAAAATACCGTTACAGGTAAGAATTGCTTGCTTAACGCGATCGCCATAACGATTGAGAAATATAGTGGCGATCGATGCTCCCATGGAGTGAGCGTTGATATATACTCGCTCAAGCCCTAAAGCATCTAATAAAGCTGCCAAATCTGCTGCATAGTCTTCCATATCGTAACCCAATACAGGTTCTTGAGGTAAAGAAGAACGACCAAAACCCCGCAGATCGTAAAGTAGACAATCAAAATCATCTGCTAGAGCCTTGGCAGTGCTACGCCAATATCTTGACGAACCTCCCCAGCCATGAATAAAAACCATTACAGGCTTAGAGTTAGCTTGCAGGTGACGAATCCATTCATAATAATGACTTACTCCACGAACGACTACTGTAGGCATATGATTATTAATAAACTTTTGGCTGCTTGATATTTAGTCTATGACTTAGGGTCAGGATATTTTTGATTGTTTTAATTGTCTTAACATTAGGGATTTTAAATATGGGAACTACAAAAAACTATAGACTTAGAGAATGGCGATCGCCAAAATTGTTCTACATCAGCAATGGCTATTTTTAGTTGCCGTTATATAATATGTCTTTGTAATGCCAGAAGATGAAAATAGCAATCTGGCAAATAATCCTTAATGCTATCTATAACAAAGCAAAAAAGATAATATATGCAGAGTTAGAGATTCTCAAATCTATAGTAATATCGGTAATATTTAAACAAAGCCAATATTTAGCTTTGAAAGATTTACAACAATTATACGCAGGAAAACTATATCTTTGACAATCAACTTTAACCAGACAAGAAAATTTTCGCTTTTAATTTTATTGATAGCAATTGTAGTTGCATATAGCAATGCTTTTCTGCGGATTGAAGTACTACAAATTGAGGCTGAAACCTATTATCATCAGTACTTAACGAATTTTGGTTTGACTAACACTTTCCATATCGTCTATTTTCTAGGTCTAGAAGGTATTTTAGCGATCGCTTTTGCCGTCACGGGGTTGATTATTGCTTGGCATCGTCCAGCAACGCCCATGACTTTCTTAGCGTCTGTTAGCTTAATGCTTTATGGAGTAACGATTCCGCCACCAATGCACTCTTTGGTAGTTAATGTACCCCCTTTACCACTACCTCTACGCTTTATTCGAGCGGTCGGCATAGGTTTGTTTGTTATCTTTTTTTACTTATTTCCCAACGGAAAGTTTACTCCACGCTGGACAAAAAGTTTAGCTGTCATTGTAGCTGCCTGGTCGTTAGTTTGGCCGTTTTATATGCCTCTTAATCCCTATAATTGGCCTGGACTATTGCCTTTTATATCTTTGTCAACCTTACTAGGTACTGGGGTTGTCGCACAACTTTATCGCTATTTTCGAGTTTCCGATCCTCAACAACAACAGCAAACTAAGTGGATTGTCTTTGGTTTAACTGCTTCAGTGCTGGGAGACTTAATTACCCATGCACCGTGGAAACTTTTTGATTTACAGCACGGAGGGGATTGGTATATGTTGATGCTCCACCATCCCTTTTTTATTATTTCTCAGCTTTTAGTGCCGTTATCAATTGCTTTTTCGATTATGCATTATGGCTTGTGGGAAATCGATTTTATTCTCAATCGCACTTTAATTTATGGCTTATTAACTGCCATCTTGGGCATGATTTTGACGATTGTTCAAACGACTCTACAGAGAGTTTTTTTAGAATTTATGGGTTCTGGTGCAGTTGCCTTAGCATCAGGAGGAGCAGTTTTAACCATGGCAGTGTTATTTAATCCAATATATGCCAAGATTGAAAAGATTATTAATCCTTATTTCCATATTCAAGCTCTAGATTACAGCCAGGATTTTATTGAATTTTTACCTGATGTTCGCAGCGTTATCAGTTTTTCTGAATTAGTAAAAGCATTAGTCGAGCGTACTGTCGATCTAACCCAAACAAAATATGGTGTGGTTTTTCTAGGAGATCGCAGTCAAGGACTGCGTTTAGTTGCAAATTATAACCTCGATCCAGAATTATTAAAATCTTGGCGTTTAGATGAGGATTGTCTTCAGCATTTAAAACTTTCTGAAGTTGTACAGCATTCGTTAGATCCAATTTTTTCGATTTTAATTCCTCTAAACCTCCCTCGCAAAATTAAGCCCGAACTCTTGGGAATTTTGGCTTTGGGACAACGTATTAATGGTCGCGGTTATTCTTTGGAAGAAAAATCTGCGTTGAAAAAGCTGGGACAAGAAGCAGGGTTAGCAATATATATTACTCAACTAAATAAACAGAATTATTCTAGCGACTAAGGCTTATTATTTCATTTTGCAATAAATACCATTGCTTTTCAGCAAAGCCTAATCTTTAAACAAACTAATAGAATCCAAATCACAAAATAATGTCGCCTGGGGTTGTTGGCGTAAAATAGTGGCAGGAAAATTGGGCGCGATCGCCTCGGTTAAAGTTTTCTCAACTACTCCTGCTTTATGACTTCCCCCCGCTAAACAAAATATCTTCTTAGCTGCACAAATTGTTGGGATAGTGAGAGTATAGGCATAACTTGGTACAGCATCTAAGTTGGGAAAGTAGCCTCCGTTAACCTGTTGCTGACGGGTTTTGGCTTCTAGCTGGACAAGCTTGACTACGTAAGGATCTTTAAACTTGGCAACGGTAGGCTCATTAAAAGCAATATGTCCATTATCGCCAATGCCTAACAAACAAAGGTCAATTTGCTGCTCTAATAAATTAGCGTAACGCAGACATTCGCTTAAGGGTTCTGGTGCATCACCTTGAATATAGTGAAATACATAAGGCTGAACTCGCTGTTCTACTTTGTGGCGCAAATAATAACGAAAACTTCCAGGATGATCTGCGCTAATGCCTAAATATTCATCCAGATGAAATAGAACTATACGTGACCAGTCTAATTTATCTTGGGAGGCTATTTCACGCAAAAACTGTAGCTGAGAGTTACCCGTTGCTAAAATAATACTTACTGTTTCTTGTTGAGTTAACAGCGATCGCAAATAATTTTGAGCTTGATTAGCTGCATCTTGAGTCAACTCAGCACTAGAAGCAGCGATTCTGACAGATAGATCATCAACTTTAATAACCTGAGTGTCCCAAAGAGATGGTACAGTACGATCTGTCATATTTAGTAAATCCGATTCCAAAGCAGAACATGAGTAATATATCCGATATAGCCGTAAAAAACATCGATGGTGATGAGGAAAAATTTGCCGACTATAAAGGCATGGTGTTATTAATTGTTAACGTCGCTTCCTACTGTGGTTATACTCCTCAATATCAAGGACTGGAAGAGTTAAATCAAGAATATGGGGATAAAGGTTTGCGAGTTATAGGTTTTCCCTGTAATGATTTTGGCTCTCAAGAACCAGGTTCAAATGAAGAGATTGCCGAATTTTGTGAAACAAAATATGGTGTCAGCTTCGATATGTTTGATAAAGTTCATGCCAAAGGTTCTAACCAGCATCCTCTATACCAAATTCTAACTAATTCTGTTGAACCTCAAGGAGATGTCGCCTGGAACTTTGAAAAGTTTTTGATTAACAAAGAGGGTGAGGTAGTGGCGAGATTTGGTAGTGGCGTTACTCCTACTTCTTCTGAATTAATACGGGTTATTGAAGCAGAATTAGCAAAGTAGATATTATTAAACCGCGTCCACATAGAAAACTGGAGTTTGAGGTAATTCATTTTTCCCCTTTTCCCTTTAACCTAAAACAGTATATGCGGACAAGTCCTTTATCTGAAAAACTATGGGTTTCCCAAGCATTTCCGCACTTCAAAGTGGACGCGGTTTATGAATCTTTGTGAATTAATTTACATACTTAAAACTGGGTTAAGAACTTGATAATACGTATTCCATTTTAATCAATATATGAAATTTGTTTTGTTTCTATAAAGCAATTTTAAAGTTTTGATTTAGAATTGCTAATTTATATATTTATCTCTAGATTATTCGATCATAATAAGACATACTGGTATCTATAAGAATAGGCTGTAGAGGAATGAATGATGCTGGAAAGAATAATGTTAGCAGCAATCATAACGTGCTGCATTTATTTGTTTTTAAATTTGGGTGGCAAATCATCAAACTCATCATCTTTCGATGCCAAAAAAGAGATAGTTCCAGCATTTTTACATCGTGTTGCCTTTTTTAATCTGTAACTGAATAAATCCTGTTGGCGTAATCTTATTTAATTGTTTGGGTAGTCAGTAGTCGGTAGTCAATAGTCAGTAGTTTTTTCTTACTACAGGCGAATGATCGTTTATCCCTAATAGAATATGACCGCTTTTTATCAAAGAGTTTGTAGTCGGATATAAACTACCTATTACCTAACAACTACGCGCCTACTAATGACGAACTTTTTTATTGCCAAGTTTTTAATTTGTTTTCATAGCTTTTTAATTGATTGTTAAAGCGATCGCGCTTTTGCTCAAAGCCAGCGGCTATTATAAT
The DNA here is from genome assembly GCA_965218645.1 of Waterburya sp. Classification (GTDB taxonomy): domain Bacteria; phylum Cyanobacteriota; class Cyanobacteriia; order Cyanobacteriales; family Xenococcaceae; genus Waterburya. The sequence goes on from OZ244627.1 coordinate 4,831,566, forward strand.
TGAGCAAATTCCTGCTACTAAGCCCACAATCCACTTTAAAAAAGAATAAGTTAAAACCAAAATGATTAACTGATAAATAGTCGTCATTATTAAAGTAACTGTACCGACAAATAGAAAGGCTCTAATCTTAAAACCTAAACCCACGAAAATTAAGCTAAAGCTAATAACACCAGGAATAAGTCCCCAATCTGGGTAAAATAAAGCAGTGATACAAACAATGCTGCTGCCTCCTATACGCAAATAATGGCGTTGTCGGCGATGGGATTTAAAGTAAGGATCGAACTGAGCAACGTAAAGAATAGACAAACTGATAATTCCTGCAATCCAAATCAATTCCGTGTTGTATTGCCAAACCAGTCTAATGATGCCCCAGTTAATAAACCCTAAACTGATGTAACTCCAGCGCAAGTTCTTTTGATAAAAGGCGATGTGGAGATAAAAAGCTGCTACAATTCCCAAGCTGAGATAGGAAACATCCTCTGCCGTAATTAGAGTCATCAGCACAGGAATAATCAAAGCAGTGCGTTGCCAAGGAGTTTTACGCCAGCCCAAGTTTTGCCAGGGTATTTGATAAATCAAGAGGGCAACGGCACAGGTAAATATAACTCGCCAAGGATCGAATAAGCTCAAGCGACTGATAATTAGACGACTGTAAACTAAAGTAGCGGCTATTTCTACCAAACCGACATACACCCACCAGTCGTTTGCCGTATTTGCTGACGTTTGTTGATCGCGCCTACCCTGAATAAGGGCATAAGCACCAAGACAAAAGCTAGTGGCAATACTAACAAGAGTTAAACGAGGTGCAGCACTTTCTATAGCAATACCCGCAGCCATAATTTTTAAGATACTGCTCATTGCCCAATGCAGATGAGCAATTAAAATAACTTTAGATAAACTAAGATTAAACATCGTTGTTTGACGGCGTTGACGATACCACCAGGTGCTTAAACGATAAGTAAAGGCGATCGCAGCAGCTACTAAAGCTAATATTGTTAGAGCATCGGCTGCACTTCCTGCTGACGACTGTAACAACCGATAAATAACTAATTCATAGATCCCAACAGAAATCCCTGCCAAACCGAGATAGTTAATTAGTCTATTAATTTGATTATTATTCTGGTGGGTATTAACCAGAGTTAAGGCTGCCCCCAAAGTTAACAATCCTGTATAAGAGTCAAAGTAGGTAAGTCGCCAGATTGTACCTACAATAGCGTAAACTACAGGCACATAAGCTAAATTCAATCTTGCCCAGGGCGAATCGGTTTGAGCTAACCAAGCGATGATAATTAAACATAATAATCCAAGAATAACATTGGCGATGCCTTCGGCTAGCTTCGCAATCGCCCAGACTAAACCATTACCTCCCAGAAGTACAGCTACACCTACCGTTAATAATTCCCCCAACCAAACCAGAGTATACAAAACTAAATTGTTAGGTTGCTGACGATAACGCCAAAAAATAGCCACTACAAGTAAAATATTGGTGAGCAAATACTGGGAATATTGCCCAAAATCTTGTAAATTGAGGTAGATAATACTGACTACAGCTAATTCGACAGCAATCAAAGCGATCGCCCAATAGTCTGCTGCCTGGATATATTTACCCATCAGCTTATAGTTTCTGGCTTCTACTCCGACTCCCAGAATTCCGTGGGCAGTACGTTGGGAAATATAGTCAAATTTGGGAGTGGCGATCGCTTTTTTTAGATATAGTCGAAATTGATACAAGCCATAGAGAATAACTGCACCCACTGGTAGCCAATTCCAATTGCTTACAAAACTACTTAGCAAGCTAGCAATCAGACTTAACCCAAAACCTAAATGAATTGTCGTAACTATAGGGCGACGCAGGTTAAAGGCATTAATGTACATCAAGCTAATCGCGATCGCCAAGGCAATAAATCTAGTGTCGCCTTGCCCAAAAACCAATAATTGAGCCAAGATTAAAGCCATGCAGCTAAGGAAAGTTGCCAACCGACGCTGTTGAATATTGCGGGTATATTTGGCAATTAGAGTTAACATTCCAGGGGTAATTAACCAAACTAAAACCCAGCGAAAAGTTGCAGGAGTCGCCAATCCTTTTACTGAAGACAAAAAACAGGTGTAGCTAACAGCAGCTAATAACAAACCAAAATACCAAAAGCTTTGCTGTAGCCGAGATCTAAAATCAGAATTAATTCTTGGCTGCTTTATTCTACGCACATATATGCCCCACTCCCCAACCATGAGTAAAACTAAAATACCGCCCCACGCTGACTGATTCAAATTAGGTAAGTTAACGGCAATTGCGTTAATTACGGTAACTAAACCCAACAAGTGAGTTAGGTAAACTAGCGTGTTTCTTAAAGGCTGACGAATATAGGCGACATAGCCCAGAGTAGCAGTAGACAAAAGTAGATTTAGCGATCGCCAAGTAGGATTGGATAAACTAAGACAGGTTAAGACTATACCTAAAATCAAGGTAAGCCATTCAGCGTATAAAGCTAACTGAAGCTTTTGCCGACGATATAACCAACTAGCGATAAAAACAAATAGAATAACGTAAGGAAAAAGAGTCACCCCAAACACTGACTCAGGGAAATATTCAGTTTTGCTAACCGCCACAGCCAGATCTAAAGCTTGAGTGCGTAAACTATTGGGGATTAATTCTTTAGAGATATATAAAGTCTGCAAGCCAACAAAAAAGATGGCGGTTAAATCTCGTTTGCGCCAATAAAGAGTCAGCCTTTGACTAAATAAATGAATAGCTAAGACGCTAATACCGACAGTTTGCCAGCCTGGGAAATTTGCCCCCGCAACTCCTGAGACAATCGACATTATCCAAGCTAGGCTTAAAATAAGAATACTAATAAACTGCCAGATACGGCTAAAAAATATAGCTGTAGTGTTTTCTTGCTCTAAGTTAGTCCTTTGAGATAAATAAATTATCCCTAGTAGCCAGGCAAATAAAGCGATCGCTAAGTTATAGTTTGTATAGTTGCTATCTATTAATCCTCTGGCTAATAGTAATGACCATGCAGCCAACAGGAATAATAAATTATTTCTAGGATATTTTGAGAGTGGTAAGAAAAATTTGTAGTGAATTAAACTAATGGCAACAATACCGCTATATACTGCAATCAATGGTACACTAGGCAACTGCCAGCCTAAATGTAGATAGCTGAGTATTAAAAAAAGTGGCGTAAAAAACTTATTTTTGTCTGTTTTTCCTAGTCGAGACTTAAAGAAAGTAGTAGTTAAGGTAACAAAAGCAATAGCAATAGTTAGCCATTCCCAGATATTATGACCTAAACCAAAGTGACTAATAGCCCAGAAGTTAATCGGGATTAATAAAGTTGCGATCGCGCTTAAGGTTTGAGAGGTTAACTTTAAATTATTCTGTTTACTCGACCAAAATCCAAAACCCCAGAAGCAAAGAGTATAAACTAAGAGAATTAAATATTGTCCAAACCTAGGAAAATTATCCCACTGACTTGCTGCTAGCACACCAGAGGAGATAACCACTAAAAATATACCCAAAAATAATAGCCAGCGAATACTTAATTCATCAAGAAACCTTAGCCATACCTGCGTAACAATATGAGGCTGGGGTGCAGCTTTAACTAAAGTTTTTGCAGCTACTAAAGAATCTGATTGAGTTGCTGCTAAACTACTTTCAACTTCTATCTCAGGTAAAGGACAGCTTAAATGATGGCGACATATCTTTCTAACTTGTGCTTCGCTAATTAAATCTAACTCCAACCATCGATCCAAACCCTGCAACAGATTAGGCTGATTAGCTTTAACATATATTTCTAAGCTCAACCAAGAATTAGCTTGAGGATTCACTGCGTCAATGTAGTCATCATTGTGGGACATAAAACTAGCACAATTAACTTACGCTCCTTTTATATCTTAATTTCAGTAAGTATACACTGTCCGCTTTTGACTAATAACCGAAAAAACACCTTTAATATCATTCAAAATTAAAAATATTGTCACACAAAAGACATATCATCTGTCTAAATTAAAAAGATAGACATTCTGGCTCAGATCAGAAATCAATAGTTAATTTTATTTATATCTAATCACTAATTAAATTAAACACTAAACGTAAAGCTAAAATAATGCCTCAATTAACATCTTGGCAAAAAGCAACGGCTTCTGCTTCTCTACTTCTGTTAGGCGGTGGAATAGCCCTGGGTGGCAATTATTTAATCAATTCCCCCCACACTGTTGCTAACGAATCAGCAGAATCTTCTACAGTTACTAAAACAGAAGACGAATCTGGGACAACAGCAATCGTCCTACCGCAAAATTACGTTAGTAATGTAGTACAGCAGGTAGGCGACTCTGTAGTGCGTATCGACGCATCACGCACCGTCTCTACGAATGCCTCTCCTCTACTCAATGACCCCGTCTTCCGTCAATTTTTTGGTTCGCAGATACCAAATATACCCAGTCAACAGGTTCAAAGAGGCGTTGGCTCTGGATTTGTGGTTAGTTCTGATGGTTTGATTGTTACTAATGCTCATGTGGTAGACGGTAGTGACAAAGTAGAAGTAACGCTCAAAGATGGTCGCACATTCAAAGGAAAAGTTATGGGGACAGACTCCTTGACTGATGTAGCGGTAATCAAAATAGATGCACAAGGTCTACCTGCCGTTACTTTTGCAGATTCCGATCGGTTACAGCCTGGAGAATGGGCGATCGCGATCGGTAATCCTTTAGGCTTAGATAACACCGTCACTACTGGTATTGTCAGTGCTACAGGTAGAACCAGCGCGCAGATAGGAGTTGCTGACAAACAGGTTAGCTTTATTCAAACTGATGCTGCCATTAACCCTGGTAACTCTGGAGGACCATTGCTCAATGCCCAAGGTGAAGTGATTGGTGTCAACACTGCTATTATTCAAAACGCTCAAGGAATTGGTTTTGCCATTCCTGTTAATACCGCTAGAGATATAGCCGAAGAATTGATTGCCAAAGGCAAAGCAGATCATCCATTTTTAGGTATTCAGATGGTAGAAATTACCCCTGACCTTAAAAAACAGCTAAAAAGCCAAAAAAATATAGACATAGACGCAAACAAAGGCATTTTAATTGTAGGTATCGTTCCTAACTCTCCCGCAGATAATGCAGGATTGCGATCGGGAGACATAATTCAAAAGATTGGCGATCAACAGGTCAATAAAGCTGATGAAGTGCAGCAGATAGTTGCCCAAACCCACGCAGGCGATCGACTACCTTTAAGTATACAGAGCAATGACAAACAGCGACAAATCGAGGTAAAAGTTAGTGTATTACCTGAACCTCAGAAAGTTAGTCGATGATTTTTTGATTTCAATTAGATTTACAAGTTTACTCACACCAACCAAGCAATAAGTTAGATTACTCACATTATATTTCTAGCTTGTTGTTTTTTTTGCAAACTCCGAACCCGCCAATTCTTGAAATTTACTCAAAAACGCTGGTAAACTTAGCCTTTATGCCAATCTTATGATTTCAAACCCTAAATTGCACTCAATATCTCAATACTGTATGGTATATTAGTCTTTGTTGAAAAAAGCTATTTCTTAGCAGAATCCATGCCAGGGGGTATGGCGGAATTGGTAGACGCTGCGGATTTAAAATCCGTTGACCGTAAAAGGTCGTGGGAGTTCAAGTCTCCCTACCCCCACTTCGCTTTTGCTCAGTCCCTAAAAGACTCTCATTGTAACGATGTACATTAACAAATTATTTGTCATTGGTAACAAATTAATGTCGTCTTAACAAATTATTTGTCATTTGACAAAGATGTAAAGGGGATAAGGAGACTTGCTTTCAAATTAAATTACCTTTGGGTAAATTTTATTTCTTCTTGCTCGAAGATGATTCGGCAACCACTACTATATATAGTATACCCATACCCTTATTGCTGGGAGCGCACCTTATTTCTACTAATTGAAAAATTAGTAGCAGCATCAGGGCGAGTAGTTACCAGGGTCAGAAAGCAGGATTACCAAGAGATAATCAAACTAACCCACATTTTTCGCAGCACAGAGGTTTTTGACATGAACTACGGCGCGATTTTTTTTAGGAAAAATGAAAACCCAGAAATGTTAAGCGAATCAATCTTCTTAGGCTGGCGTTAACACCTTTTAATCCAACCAATGGCGAATATGTTGTTGAAACCTAGCAATAGAAATACACAAGGCTACTGAGGTGTACTGCTTTCAATCCATTCAATAACGAATATGTTGTTGAAACCAGCCCCCGTCTTTCAACGAAGGCTACTTTGTCTGTCTCCTTTCAATCCATTCAATGGCAAATATGTTGTTGAAACCCTGTAAGCTGAAATATTAATTCTGGTTCATTTCCACGGTCAATTTTGATAAACCTCGAAAAAAATCCTTCTATTTGTTTTGTATTACAGTAATAACAATTTGATTTAAAGCCTGAAACCTTTTTAAAGATTGAGCTTCAAGATTTTGGCGAACCTACTAGGGATTTCGCCCACGCTTAGGTTCGCCAAAATAAGAAAAAATGAGGATGGATTCCTCCTTGCTCGGAGGTGATTCGGTAGCCACTACAGTAGTAAACCCGCGCCCTTTTTGCTGGGAGTGCGCCTTATTCCTGTCAAAGACAGCAGCATCAGGGTGAGCAGCCACTAGGGTCAGAAAGCAAGATTACCGAAAGGTAATCAAACTAACCCTATTCTGTCACTTTCCGAGAATTAAACTAGAATAGAAAGAGTTATCGGTAGCTGTGAGGTAGAGAGGGTGATGGATGTAGAATTACAGATTCTCAGACATTTAAAAAGAGATGCTCGACCAACCGTTTCTCTAATCGATCAATATTGCCGTGCTTATAATGACTTGTTTTGTGATGTGAGAAGTTACATCGCGTTTTGAGTGGGAAGCTTCCCACTCAAAAGCCGACTGTATGAATGTTTTAAATATTTACGTGACTGGAATCATCTCATCAATTAAGCGAAAATCACTACCCGAAATAGCGAAGATATCAGGAGTTTCTTCGTCCCAATCATTGCACCATTTCTTAGCTAATTCCCCCTGGTCAGTAGAAGAATTAAGAACTAGAAGGCTAAACTTAACTCGGAAGGTATTAAAAGACAGCGAAATTAACTTAGTAATTGATGAAACAGGTGATCGAAAGAAAGGAAAAAAAACTGACTATGTGGCAAGGCAATATCTTGGTAGTGTAGGCAAAATAGATAACGGTATTGTCTCGGTGAATGCCTATGGGATCTATGAAAATATTACTTTGCCTCTAATGTTTAAAGTTTTCAAACCGAAAGGAACATTAAAAGAGTCGGATACCTACAGAACCAAGATTGAGTTAGCATCTTCTATGGTTACTGAACTAGTAGAATTTGGATTCAAGATTAAGTTGGTTCTAGCCGATAGTTTGTATGGTGAAGCCAGTTCATTTATTAGAACATTAGAAAAACATAAACTACCTTGGGTCTTGGCAATTAGAAGCAATCATGGAGTCTGGCTGTCATCTGAGCAAAAGGTTAGAGCCAATAAATGGTATAAATTCAAGCGAACTTTTAGCAACCAAACATCAGAAATTAGATATATCAGAGAAATAATTTATGGCAAACGGAATAAAAGAACTTACTGGGAAATAACTACTGACCCAATCTCTATGCCAGAGAATTCCACTTCTTTTGTGATGACTAATCTGCAATTAAGTCGAAGTGAAATGAAGAAAACTTTGGGTAATCTGTACGGATTAAGGACTTGGGTTGAATATGGATTCAGGCAATGCAAACAAGAACTAGGATGGACTCATTATCGATTCACTAATTTTCAAGAGATTGAAAAATGGTGGGAAATTATTTTTTCGGCTTACTGGATGGTTAGTTCTCACTCCAAGGTCTTATATGACTTAAAGCTAATTCAAGAGCCTGTTACTGATTTTTCTCTTCATCCACAATGGTCAAATAAGGGAGGGTGGAAGACCATTTTAAATAATCTACGTTTAATCATTCAACCAACAATTGCATTCTGGACAATTATTCCCTGGTTAGACATTTTTCCTAACCATTCTTTACTACTTGGTTTTCATCGAATTATCGCTGTCATGAATCAATTCTCGTTCTATTTGCCCGATGGCTAAATCTTTTTTTATTATTTTTTAATCTCGGAAAGTGACAAAAGAGGGCTAACCCGTATTTTTCACAGTACAGAGGTAAAAACATGAACTGCGGCACTGTTGAAGATTATTAAATTGTCGAGGTACAGCATAAATAAAATACTATGTTTCCTTCAAATCGCTATATCTTGCGCTTTTTCTTTATGACTTCCGCGAACAGGCTGTTTGACTTCTACGATCGCAATACCTAATTTACTGGCTTGAGTAGTAATGTTTTCAATTAATCTACCATAACTCCAATTGTGGATGTTTATGCGGTATTGTTTGGCATATTTTTTTTGACCTTCTTCATAACCAGGAATTTTAGCTTCTGCTCTAGCCTTAACTTCACTTTGCACGACTTCTCTTATGTCTTCAATTTTAGGAACTGCGATCGCACTTACTTGATATTGTTTGGCTAATTGCACAATAGCTTTGGCAATCAATCGGTCTACGTATTCTCCTAAATTGGATTCTCCCTTTTGACTATCGGCAGAACGTTTTTGGGCTTTGTGTCGCAGATGGGATAAAGTTTGCTTCTGTTGTCTTTGGCGATTAAGAAGTCTGTAGTTTTTACCCAGTAGTTGCTTGATGCTGCGAACAATTATCTTTTTTCCCGCATTGCTATCAACAATAGCGACTGTGGCTTGTTTGTCTAGTCCTATTGTCACACTTAAAGTTATATTTTCCTTGCTTTGATAGACTGTTCGAGAAGGACGGGAGAAAGAGTTGTGTAGTTTGACTAATGTAGCTTGCTTTCGAGCAACAAAGGCTTGCTGATTCGCAGTTAACTCGCCTTTCTCCTTCATATTATCAATAGTCTTCAGCAGTTTAGCCTCTTTTTCTTGACTGGCTACTTGTGTTCCTTCTACTGACCAAAATCTTGTGTCTACAGTGCAATATAAAACTAAGCGGTTATCGCTCCAAGATTTACCTGTGTTTTTTTTCTTACCCTCTTTCCATGCCAGTTTCGCCGAACGAAGAGTAAATAAACCACTAGAATGTTTATGCTTACCTTCCTTCTTAGTTTCTTGGTCTTCTAAAAAGCGTTGAAACCAATGAAGTTGTCGGCGATCGCAATATATTTGAAAAATATGCTGACTCAAGCCATTAAAACGTACACAAAGACGACCCTTATCATTCTTGTGCCACTTTAGGTCTTCGTTGGTTTCATAGTTAATGGGAAAGGGTAAAGACTTTGGTTTGGCTAAAAGTATATCTTGCCATGCACGAGCTTCTTGATTGTCTTGGGGAACAGTAGTTACAGCAGTAATTAAAGTTTCTAACCATTGTTCCCCTGTTAAATCTCTTCCATGAGGACGACTACCTTCTATTTGGTTTTTCAGTCTTTCAATTTTGATGGCGACCTTTCGGCGACGTTGAGCAAATTTCTTACTGTTTTCTGGTTTATCTGGCTTGGGCAATTTACTGCCGTTTTTAAGTAAGTAACATATTGCCGAACGAGTCAGAATATCTTCGTCTTCAGTCTCATCCCACAGATTGAAAAGAAGTGATGACTTTTTGGGGATTTTCTGACCATTCGCTCTTCTCTTAGTCTCGATCCCAGCTTCAATATCGGTCAGGATTTCTTTCCCTCGGTGACGCAAAATATCAAGGCTGCATTCACACTTTTTTAATAACTCAGTGTCACTTTTGAGCATGGATAACCAACGCTCTTGTCCTTCGAGCTTGCGCTGTCTGCGTTGCTGTAATTTGAGCCAAGATTTATAGATGTAATTTACTAGTTGGATTACCGACTGACAAAATCGAGATGGCTGTCCTGCATAAAGCGGATCGTCTTTTAAAGACTTACACAAATCCCTCACTAAAGTTCCAGGTAATTTGCATTCAGACTGCCATTCTTCAAAATCTGGATGATTGTTGATTTGCCACAGTATTTCGTTAATTAGCGGTGTGTTTTTTCCTGCCATCAATTCCCACAAAAGTTTGCGGGTAGCTTCTGATGCTGTCAAGTGACATTGAATAGTAATCTGACTCATTGCTTACATATGCGTTCAATAAAACCATATATGTACAATATCGCAATTCTGTAGAATTTTTTCTATGGGTGAAAAATTCTTTACAAGCAAGGAAGCAGCAAAAACTGTTGGGTGTTCTCTGCGTCAATTACAGTATTGGCGTGAGAAAGAGGTTGTCGTACCAACAATTCAAGGATCGGGTACTGGTAGGAGTATTTACTACTCCCAATCTGATGTAGTGCAACTGGCAATTATGGAATATTTGTTATCAGTGGGATTGAGTTTTAGCGAAGCGAGCAGAGGATTAAAAGAAGTCGTCAAAACAGATTTTCACTATGCCGACTATCGAAGTAATAAACGCTGGATGTTTTGTTGGGATGAGAAAAAGAAATCGCTCGTCTTAGAAGAGTTTGATAAGAAAAAAGCGATCGCGCATTTAGAAAAAGGAGAAGCGGTAATTCCAATTTGGTTAGATAGGATTCATAGAAGGTTAAAGGAAAAATTGCCTAGTTGAAATTAAATTGAGCGATCTTTTCAAGACGATTATGGCTATATATAACTTATATTCAGCGATTTCTACGATGTAATTTACAGAAGATATTTGGGAACTCTAAAACTGTAGCGATCGATTAAATGATATGGCTGATTATCAAAAAATAGAATACCGAATTGGTAAAGATGGCAAAGTGACCGAAAAAGTATTAAATGCTTCAGGTGAAAGTTGTACTGAAACTACTGCTTCATTAGAATCTGCTTTGGGACAGGTTGAATCTCAAGAATTTTTGCCTGAATATTATGAAGGTGAAGAAAATCTGAATAATACACAGACTCAATATTTAGGTCAAGGATAAATAATGGTCGAACATATTAATGACTTTGGCTTTCCTATAATCCTTTGGCTGATTTTTGCAGTTCTGTTCTCCAAGATATTTAGTCAGTCATCAGCATCTCAATCTCTCAAATTTTATAGCCAAGACGCTAAAAATCCAGAATTGGAAGACTTAAGACAGCAATGCAGATTATTAAGGGAAGAAATAAGAGAACAGTCCAAACAATCAAACAGTGATTTTCAAAGAGCTACTTTTGAGCAGCTACAAACTCTCTTGACTAACTATCCCACTGCTTGTGAGATGGCGAAAAAAAAGCCAGATTTACCAGCCAAAAATCTTGTGGCACTTTTTACATCTTTAGAAAATTTGTTGTCAAATTGGGGATACAAAACTGTTGGTTCGCCTTGGGAAAAGGTCGAATACAATCCTCAATTTCATCAGCCTGATAGTAATGAGATTGAGATAGGGGAATTAGTATATGTCCGCTTTGTTGGCTATAAAGACGGAGATAAAATACTTTGCCCTGCAAAAGTAAGTCGTACTCCTCCACCAGGAATTGATAACAACCATTAATTAGATTAATTTTTAGGCTTATGTCAGAAAGCTCAAATAATCCACAACCTTTTGACGTGGTATTAGGTGGTAATAATCCTCCGAAAAACAAATCTACTGAAAAAAAAGTAGAGAAACCAAAATTAAAGAAAAAAGCAGATTCAACAGATAACAAAAGTAAGGCTTCCTCTACGACTAAAATCAAACAATCTTCAAATACCAATCACGCTGAAAATATAAGTACAAGCAAATCCTCAACAGAAGACAAGACAGAATCGACAGAATCTCAATCAAGTTCAGAGACCTCAGAAGAAGGATGTTGTGAGACTGGATGTGGATGTCTTATTTTGCTAATGATTATTGCTGGCATAGCTCAATTTTTTATATAAAGTTATTGACTAAAATTTATATTAATGACTACTATAGCTATTGACTTTGGAACGAGTAATACTGTCGTCAGTATTCTGGAAACCGATACACAGTTACCAAAAACTCTGAGATTTTCCAATATATCTCGTTCGTCTATTCAAAAAGATCGTAATAAAAATACCTATAAAATTTTTGCCGTTCCTACTTTGGTTTTTATTCGAGAAGAAAATCAACTGATTTTAGGTGAACAAGTGCGATCGCAACGCTTGGGATCATCTCAACCAAATCGATTATTCAAAGGCTTTAAACGAGATTTAGCAGCGGATTATCAGCCACCAGCACGCTTCTTAGATAATCAAACTTATACTCCTGAATTAGTTGCAGAACTTTTTATTAAAGAAATTTGGCAACAGGTAAAACATTTACAGATAGAACCAACGCAAGTTATTTTTACTGTACCTGTAGGGGCATTTGAAAGATACTTAGATTGGTTTCGTGATGTGGGCAGTGATTTAGGAGTCGATCGCGTTCAACTGGTTGATGAGTCTACTGCTGCTGCTTTGGGTTATGCAGTTAAAACTCCAGGTTCATTGATATTAGTCGTAGATTTTGGTGGGGGAACTTTAGATCTGAGTTTAGTTCGTACTAATGTCGATCGGCAAGAAACGACTTTCAAAGCAGAAGTAATAGCTAAATCAGATGCTTATGTAGGTGGGGAAGATATAGATATTTGGATCGTCGAGGATTATTTGCGATCGCTTAATTCTTCAAGAGAAGCAGTAGGAGAAGTTGGTTGGCAAAATTTATTAGAAATTGCCGAGAAATTAAAAATTAGTTTATCGGTAGAGGAAGTAGCCAAAGAAAGCTGGTTTGATGATGAAAACTTTATGTCTCATGAGTTACAGCTAGATCGAGAGAAATTAGCCGAAATCCTCGAACAGCAGCAATTATTGGAACAGTTGCGCAATAGTCTAGATGAAGTATTGGCGATCGCTTCTAGTAAAGGAATTAGCAAAAGCGATATCGAACAGGTGTTATTAGTAGGGGGTAGTTGCTTAATTCCTGCGGTACAAAATCTAATTACTTCTTATTTTGGCAAGAAAAAAGTCAAGTTAGACAAGCCTTTTGAAGCAGTATGTCATGGTGCATTAGCTTTAAGTCAGATTACCGAAATAGAAGACTATCTGCGTCACAGTTACGCTATCCGACTTTGGCAACCTGAGACTAAAGATTATTCTTATTTCACTATTTTCGATAGAGGATTGCAATATCCTTGTCAAACCGATAAACCATTAACTTTGCAGGTAGCTACGGAAGGACAAACTGAAATTCGTCTTGATATTGGCGAAGTAGCCGAAGTTTCCCAAGCAGAAGTAAGTTATGATGAATTTGGAAGAATGACAAGTGGGGAATTACAGCAGCAACAGCAATATAGTTCCCTCAAAAGTCACCACGGAAAAGTCTGTCTCGCTCATCTTGACCCCCCAGGAGAAGCAGGAGTAGACCGTATTACGGTAGATTTTGCTGTGAATGAAAAGCGAGTGTTATTAGCTACTGTAAAGGATTTATTGACAGGAGAAGTATTGGTTGATGACGGTGCGATCGCTAACACTACTCAAATGCCAAATAAACCAGATATTTCCAATCGTGTAATTATTGAATGCGATGGCTGTAAAGCTAAGCTGAGAGTTCCTACGGGAAAAATAGGGATTATAGAATGTCCGCATTGTCAGTCAGAATTTAATGCAGATACCAGAGATAGAAATGATCCGATAAATGGGCTATCGTTCTAAAGAATATGATGTTGTTCTTGGTGGAGAAATCACCAATCCCTATTAATAGTGTTATTTTAGGTGGACTAGAAAAAGATATCGATAAGTTTCCTTGTTAAAATTTGCATACTATTGACCAGCTTTGGGTAAAACTAAGTGGGAGAAAGTTTGGTTTTAGTATTCAAGCTGAGATTTGGGATAAATTAGAAGGTAATTCACTGCATATGAATAAAAAAGCTTTTAAAAGTCGTCACCACAACAAAGAAGTAGAAAAAAGTCAACAAGCTTGGCGTAATTTTGGAGAAGCGGTCGGATGGCGCATTAATAAAAAATGGGGCGAGATTGAAAAATTTTGTTTTAGCCTTGACGCAAATACTGGTCATTTACCTATGCCAATAATACATTAGCATTTTAGTGGTATGGCTTATAATCTTTATCCTAGTAAGCTGATATGGAAGCTTGTTGAGTGGCTTAATTCTGATGAAGGAAATGACAGGATGGTGAGTGCTGGTCTGTATATTTCCTTTATATTAAACCGTATAAATCAATGCACTATCAATATTTAAAATCAATAACACTTATTCTTGTTTAAAATTTTCTGGCATAATAGCATCTTCGATCTGCTGTTCGGTTAGCTTGACTCCATTAATATTTGCACTAGCAAAGTTTGCGCCATATACATTAGCGTTGGCTAAATTTGCGCCTCTTAAACTGCTGTTAGAAAAATCTACGCCTTGTAAATTAGAATATCTAAAGCTCATTGCATTCAAATTTACGCCAGATAAGTTAGCACCTGTCAAATCTACTTGCTCGAAACTAACATCAATCAAAGTTGCCTCGGTTAGATTAACTCCTTGAAGATAAATACTACTGAATTTAGAGCCAATAATAGTTGTTTGAGTTAAATCGGCACCTTCTAAGTGAATATTAGCAATATGAGCTTGGTCTTTGATTATTATCTTTGATTTGCTTAGATTAGCACCTTTTAGATTAGCCTGAAGTAAATTAGTTCCTGATAAGTTTGCTCCTGACAAATTCGCTCCTACTAAGTTAGCTTGACTGAGATTGGTATTGCTGAGATCGGCTTTTTCTAAACATACACAGGGTTCAATCAAATATGCCCCTGTCGCTTTAGGATCGAAACCGACAGGAAATCTTGTTTCATCATTGTAAAGACTTCCTTTGAAAACTGCTTCGGATAGATTGGCATTGAGAAATCTTACGTCTCCTCTTAAATTAGCTTTGCTAAAATTAGCCTTACTCAAGCTGGCATTTCTGAAATTAGCCTGTATCAGATTACTTTTACATAGCTTGGCATTAGTTAAGTTTGCCCCAGTAAAATTTGCTCCCTGTAAATTAGTATCGGATAAATTCGCACCTGTTAAATCAGCAAAACTGAAATCTGCATTAACGCAATTAGCTTTACCTAGATCGGCATTTTTGAGAGAAGCATTTTTGAGATTTGCCTCTTGTAAATTAGCTGCATACAAATCCGCATTATTTAAATTTGTATCAGTTAGCTTGGCAGAAGTGAAGTTAAATTTAGAGAGATTTAACCCCGATAAGATTGCATGAGATAGATTTGGACGAGGAAATTCCAAGTTTTTATTTCCAAATTCGACTTGAGTTAGATCTAGTCCAACCAAACCAGTAAAATCTTGGGTGTTGCGATTTTCTGCTACAAGTTGATAATACTGTTCTGTAGTCAGAATATTCTCTCCTGATTCTTGCTTCTTTAGTAATCGCTCTTGCAAAGCGGTAATCACTAGATCTAAGCCTTCGTCTTGATAGTTAACCGCTTCTTTTAAGGCTGCGATGACAACTTCCACATTATCGCTATTTAAACGCTGTCTGACTCCTTCAATTCCTCCTAACACGACTTGATTTACTGGAGATGAAGTATTTGTATTTTGGACAATATTATCGATCTTAGTTGCGTCGGAATGATTATTCATTGTTGTTTTTCTAATAACTCATACTATCGTCAAAATACTGACAGCGATCGCTAGCCTGGAAAACTAAAGTTTTGACTAAACCCACCTGCCAACAACAACCCGAACCGTTCCATCTTCTAAAACTGACTCTTCTTCAACATCAAAACCCTGCTCTTGTACTGACTGCATCAAGGTTTTGTGAGCGTACTTTTGACTAATGGAATTGACAAATTCTTTTTGATTGATTTTCGCACCCCAAAAATCAGCTACTATTTCGTAACTTTCACCATTGAGGCGAAACCCTAAATCGTAACCATTCTTTTGCTTAATCACATATTCGGCATCAGTTTTTTGACCGACAAAGCCACGTACTTTAGTGTTGCATTCAACTTGATAGCCCAATTCTTGTAAGACTTGATGTAAGATTTTGCCGTTTTTTATTTGAATTTTGATAGTGGTGAAGTGAGACATAATTGCTTCAATTTGATTAAATATCTGGACAAGTAATAGCGGATCGAGGTTTTTGGCAACTAATCTACTTCTAAAGGATTAATATTCTGTTCTAAGTTATATTGCTTCAATAAACTATTGATAAAGCAAAAAAGAAAATATTAGAAGCGCAGCGCGATCGCCTGAATTTACCAGCCGATACACCCTTAGACGAAGTTCCACCCCCAAAAGTTTTAGATATGTTTGCTGGAGGAGGTGCGATACCTTTAGAAGCTTTACGTTTAGGTTGCGAAACTTACGCTGTAGAACTCAATCCAGTAGCCCATATTATTGAGCTTTGCACATTAGTTTATCCGCAAAAGTATGGCGTGAAATTAGCCGATGAAGTGGAAAAATGGGGTAACTGGGTAATTGAAAATGTTCGACAGGAAATAGGCGATTTGTATCCTCATATCAAAGTAGGAGAAATTACAACTGAGCAACATGAGCAACTAGAATTATTAGACCAGTCTCAGCCAAAGCAGCTAAACGTAGCAACAACTTTAACCCCCGTCGCTTATCTGTGGACACGCACTGTCAAATGTCCCGATCCAAATTGCGGTGCAGATGTTCCGTTGGTACGTCAGACATGGCTTTGTAAGAAAAAGAATAAATATGTTGCTCTTAAAGTTATTCCTAACAAACAAACCAAGAAAGTTGAGTTTGAAGTAGTAGAGGCTACAAAGGAAGATGATTTAGGTTTTAATCCTGCTTCTGGTAGTTCGCGAGGCAACTCTACCTGTAGGCATTGTGGAACAACTGTCCCTAGTAAGCCATACATTCAAGAACAGGGTAAAGCTGGAAAGATTGGTCAGCAATTAATGGCAATTGTTTGCACTACTCCTGGTGAAAGAGGAAAAACATATTTAAGTGGGACAAAATACAATTGCTATATTCCAGACGAAATATTAATCAATAATAATCTTGACAAGTTAGTCGAAGAAACAGGCAGAACTATTCCTGATGAACCTGTAAAAGTTTGGTCTGGAGTTTTTAACGCACCTCTGTATGGTTTGGACAATTTTGGCAAGCTATTTACCTCTCGGCAGCTATTAGCTTTAATGACATTCGTGAAATATGTTAGAGAAGCTCACGACAAGATGTTGCAGCAAGGTTATGAAGAGGATTTAGCAAAGGCGATCGCAACTTATCTCAGTTTTGGAATCACAAAAGTTGTTAATCGTGGTTCCAGCGTGGGAGTTTGGAATTCTATTGGAGAAAAAATAGAAAGTCCAGTTGGTAGTGGTCGATTACCAATGTCTTGGGATTTTCCTGAAACAAATCCAATTGGATCGGGTTCTGGGAATTGGTCTAGTGGGCTAGATTACACCATACAAACCTTAAAAGATTTATCTAAGATAAGGAACTTTGCAACTGCACAAAGACAAGCATCGCAAAGATTAAGTCTTCCAGATTCTAGTTTAGATGCCGTTGTTACCGACCCTCCGTATTACGATAATATTCCTTATTCTCATTTGTCTGATTATTTTTATGTTTGGTTTAAACGTTCAATAGGTCATCTATATCCAGAGCATTTTTCAGGAATTACTACACCAAAAAAATCTGAAGCTATTGTCGATCCCTCTCGATTTCATGGGGACTCTTCTAAAGCTAAAGAAGATTATGAAAACAAAATGTTTCAGGCTTTTTGCGAAACAAACAGAGTATTGAAGTCTGAGGGGATCATGGTTGTTGTTTATGCTCACAAAACAACCGCAGGATGGTCAACTTTAGTTGATGCACTAAGAAAAGCCAAATTTATTATTACTGAAGCATGGCCACTTGATACAGAACAACAAGGAGGATTACGCAGTCTTCGAGCCTCTCTTGCTTCTAGTATCTTCTTAGTTGCCCGAAAACGAATTAATTCAGAAATTGGCGACTATGCAATGGATGTCAAACCGCAGCTAGCAGAAATCATCAAAGAGCGTGTCAAAACCCTAATTGAAGAAGGTGTAACAGGTGCGGATTTAATTATTGCCTGTATAGGTGCAGGATTAAAAGCATATACTCAATTTGATCGCGTCGAACTCCCCAATGGTGATGAACTGGATGCTCAAACCTTTTTGGATGAAGTACAAAAAACAGTCCTTGATACTGTTCTCACCGATGTATTGCACTGCGATAAAAAAGGAATTAGCGCCGTTGATAAACCTACTCAATATTACATTCTCGGTCGCTATGAATATGGTGAAGCTGCCGTCGAATTTGATGAAGCTAACACTCTCGCTCGTGGTGTCGGCGTTGAACTAGATGGTGTTGGTGGATTAACCGATGGTAAACACGCCTTGGTTAAAAAGACCAAGAAAAATAGCAAGGTGCAAATACAGCTAAAAAATTATCAAGACAGAGGGAAACTAGAAGATTTAGGCATTCTCAAAGCTGAAAAAAATACAGATGCTACTCCCAACCTGATTGATATCCTCCATCGTCTTCTCTGGTTAGCAGAATATAAACCCCAAGACATACCTAGTTTTCTGATAGCAGCACAACCTGATGCTTCCCAATTGTGCCTTGTAGCTCAAGCTTTAGCAGGACGCGCCCTTACTTCTAATGGCAATGGAAATGAAAGTAATGGCAACGGATTTAAACCCAGAACTCAAGAGCAACAAGCTATAGATACTATTCTTGCTTCTTGGAAACGTCTTATTGAAGAAAACCTGTTCACTGTTAAAAACTAATTATTTTCAATTTTAATTTTTAAACTTTTTAATACTCAATTTTTAAGATTATGACTAACGCTTATCAACTAAAACCCTGGACACAAGTTGTCACTCCCCATGATGATATTTTAAAAGGTAATTTAGACAGTTCGACTTATGCTGCTAGTTTGGGTTCGGTAGTTAGAGGAGAAGATACCTGTCCCAGAGTATATCGCGATGCTCGTGAATTTTTTAAAGCCACCTACATGACCAAAGAACTAAGGAGTCTTTTGGAAGGTGTTTTAAGAGGATTAAACGGAGAAAAAGGCGATCGCGTTTTACAGTTAAGGACTCCTTTTGGTGGTGGCAAAACCCACTCTTTAGTTAGTCTTTATCATCTTGCTAACAACAGGGAGAAACTACAAGATTTTCCCGAACTAGCCAACTTGCCCAATCCTGGCAAAGTAGATACTGTGGCATTTATTGGTCTAGATGTAGGTGCGAGTACAGGAGTCGAAATTGATGGTAAACGTATTCTTACTCCTTGGGGTTACATGGCGTGGAAAATTGGCGGTGCCGAAGTATATGCCCTCTTAGAAACAGAAGACCAACAGCGTATTGCTCCTGGTAATGATGTCTTGAGAAAAGTATTTGGTAACAATCCTGTCCTGCTCTTGCTGGATGAGTTTCTTGTCTATGTTGAGAACGCAAAAGGTTTGGCTGTTGGTGATTCAACTTTTGGTCGTCAAGTATTAACTTTTATCCAAAAATTAACTGAAGTAGTCCGAGATTTGCCTAAAACTGTCTTAGTTTATTCTCTGCAAGCCAGTGTTAAAGAATCTTTCGGCGACGAAGGAACATTAAACATTCTTGATAAATTGGTTAGTCGTATTGATGCTAAAAAAGAGCCTGTTGCTGGTGATGAAGTGATGAAAATTATTCAGCGACGCTTGTTTTCCGAAATTGGAGATACAACCATTATTGAAGAAGTTGCTAATCAACAAGCTGAACTATATCGTAAATTCTATGAAAGCTATGAGGATACTAGCAGGGGCAAGCAACAAGTACAGCAGCAAGCAGATTTACTAGCAGAAAGAATCAAACTCAGCTATCCGTTTCATCCTGATTTGTTAGATTTAATGTATTATCGCTGGGGTAGCTTACCAAGCTATCAGCGTACTCGTGGAGCATTACAATTTCTAGCTCGTGTAGTTTACGCTCTACGGAAAACTCAAGATACCTCTTTATTAATTACTCCTGCTAATATTCCCTTCCAAGACGAAGGGGTTAGGGGTGCTTTCTTCTCTCAAGTGGGAGAAAGAGAACGTTTTGTCAGCGTAATTGATGCCGATATAGTTGGGCGCAAAGCTAAAGTTAAAGCAGTCGATCATCGCATTGCTACAGACTCTCCCGCGCTTTCTTTAATAAAAGTAGGAACTCGCGTAGCTTCAGCTATACTGATGTATTCTTTTGGCGCAAAAGGTGGTCAGGATCGAGGTGTATTAGAACAGGAAGTGACATCTGCTTGTCTTGCAGCTAATCTTAATCGCAATATTATTACGGCTACTCTTAGCGATCTACGAGAAGAACTGCTCTACTTACACTATGTTGGCAAACGCTATCGTTTTGAAACCAAACCCAATTTAAACAAGTTAATTGCAGATGAAGAAAGTAAAATTGCTGTCGATGAAGTTTTAGATGAAATAAGAGCAAATCTTACCAAGTCTCTCAGCAATGCCCGTGGCAAAGTAGTTTTATGGGCTAAAGATTCTAGTTCAATAAGCGATCGCATTTCTGAATTTAGCGTTGTCTATCTTAGTCCCGAATGGGCGGAAAAAAGTCGAGAAGCAGTTAAAGACGAAGCTTTAAGCTGGCTCGAATATCGTGGTAATGATAAGCGAGATTACAAAAATGCTCTAGCATTTGTCATACCTAGCAAGTCTCAAATCGATAAAGCTCGAAAGGGAGCAAGAACTGTATTAGCAGTTACATCTCTAATTGAGCAGAAAGCTAAATACAAGTTTGCAACAGAAGACGTAGAAGAACTAAAAGTAAAAGTTAAAGATGCCAAACAGCAGATAGAAGCGGCTCTTCGCCGTCTTTACGAGTATATTTTATTACCATTACCAGACAATGACGGGACTAATCCCATCCGCCTCGAACTAGTCGATCTTCAGTCTCAACTAAACACTAGCCAAAATCTTCAAGACAGATTACTAGAAGCTCTATTGAACTACTATTTATTTGAGTCTATAAAACCTACCAAATTGCTTAAATATTCTGGTCTTGAAAATCCTGATACACAATATATTAAAGGCGAAGAACTTGTTAGCTACTTTTTCCGCTTCCCAACGCTGCCCAAAATGTTGGACACAAAAGGAATTAAAACAGCTATTCTTGAGGCGATCGAGCAAGGACTTTTGGGTTATACTCCCTCTCTAACAATTGACACTGATAATAACCTTACAGTAGAAAATTCCAGTTTAATAAGCTTTGAATGTAAAATTTCTCTAGAAGAATTAGACTTGGATGGTTATTTATTATCTCCCAGTCTAGTTCATCAGCTACAACCTCCTGTATTACAAGACAATACTCCTGAAACAACTCAACCCGAACCAGAATATGTTTATCCTTCTAGCAATAAATCAGAAGTCAAAACAACAGTAGTTAGTGAAGACAAGAAAAATGTCGCGTACAAAACGGACGAAAGCAGTAGTTTAGTTCGTACAGTTGCTGTAGATGTAGTAGAAGGCAAAAAGCTAGCGCGTTCCTATAAATTAAATTCCACAGTCAACAAAAAACAAATCTTTCAGCTATTTGAAGTCCTGCAAGCTTTATCTGATAAAGCTGATACCATGACTATTCAAATAGAAGTAAGAGCGCAGACTACCAAGGAATTTGATCGTAATTGGATTAGTAATGCGATCGAAGAACCACTAGATGAACTTGATATCAAAGCGTCAACAAAATTGGAATGACACCTAAATATAAATTTTAAATAACTTTTTTAGTAGTGCTAAAGAGGTAATGAAGCATTGTAGTAATGCACAAAGTACTAAATAGCACCTATGTGATTTTCTAGCGATTTAGAAAAGGATAGAGTTTTCTTGGTGCGCATTCCCTTGCGCCTGACGGCGAGGCGGGGTCGCATCCGCTTTCTAACCAAACGGGATACTCTTTGTCTTAAAGTATTATTGAATCGCTCGATCTAGCTAGTCTTTCCAGTTTCTTTATCTACTGCTTGGTGACGTTTTACAGGAAACACGGCACCGTAAGCTGCCCAGAAATCAGTATAAGCCCCCGCACACCGACGATAGACTGAAGGTAAGGAGTTCCCTAATTTTTGAGCAGCCTTTTCGTCGCGAGCGTCAATATAAACCCCAACAATTTCACGAGTCTTCACCTCAAGAGCTAACCAGACCCATTGTTTGTTAGCTTTATTGTCCACGAATGACCACAGTTCGTCGCACTGAATCGTTAATTTCCCTCTTGGTGGGCGTACATGCGGGCAAGCCCTTTGTCTAGCGTCTTAAAAAGACCCGGGGTCGCACCGCTTTTTTTCGGTGTTACTTTAATTTTTCTGGGAACAAGAGCATATTTATTATTTACATATGTTTGAAGCCATTTTTCTGAAACCTTTGCCGCTCTTGAAATTCCAGCCAGTGAAATCTTTTCTAAGAGTAATCTATCAATTAAGTTTCGTTTTTCTTGATTGATTACTATCTTCTGTGGATTCTCGACAAATTGACCGCGAGAGAGGGCGAGGTTTCCTCGCCATCTCTAATCGCGGTGTTGCCGACTACATTCGTTGCATTTGAACCTTTGCTTTCCGTTGTGAATACGACCGTTTTTGACACTCTTTCCCAAACCACAGTTTGAACAAATCGGCATTAGTAATAAATTTTAATGTCAAACTTTAGTCTATGTCATTACTTCTACATGATTACCGAATAATCTTCTAGTATTCCATGTTGGTGGTAGTTAAAGTTATCTCTTCTAAACCAAATTGCTTAAATGCTGAATTAGCTGCGATGCTTGCAATACACCTTCTATTCTCTCTGCGGGTTGACCATCTTTAAATAAAACTAAAGTCGGCAATGCTTCAATCTGATACTTAGTAGCCAGATTAGGATACTTGTCGGTATCAATTTTGACTACCTGAAGGCGATCGCGTAAATTAGCCCCTACCTGTTCTAAAATCGGGGTCATCATCTGACAAGGACCACACCAAGTTGCGTAAAAATCTACTAAAACAGGAAGCTCTGAACCTTTTAATAGATCTTCAAAACTGGAGAATTGTTTTTTAACTGCCATAGCGATCGCCTTGTATATAAGTAATTTAGTCGCGAAAAACTAGTCTAGGGGACTAATAAGCCTATATGATAGCTAAGTTAATCAGAAGTATCAGAATTTTGTTGAGTTTCTTAAGCTTATTTCCAAGGGGCAAGATATGGAGTTATTACCAGAAAATTTACAGCATTTAAAAGACAAGGTAGCATTAGTCACGGGTGCTTCTAGGGGAATTGGTAAAGCAGCAGCGATCGCTCTAGTCGGTCAAGGCGCAAAGGTTGTGGTTAACTATGCTCGTTCAAGTGAGGCAGCAGAGGCTATAGTCCAAGCAATTACCGCAGCAGGAGGAGAAGCAATAGCATTACAGGCAGACGTTTCTCAAGCTGAACAGGTAGATAATTTAATTAAACAAACCCTTGATAAGTTTGGGCGCATTGATGTTTTGGTAAACAATGCAGGCATTACCAAAGACACTTTATTACTGAGAATGAAGCCTGAACAATGGCAGGCAGTAATTGATTTAAATCTGACGGGGGTTTTCTTGTGTACCAAAGCAGTTAGTAAAACCATGCTCAAGCAACGTAGTGGCAGAATTGTTAACATTGCTTCGGTTGCAGGACAAATGGGTAACCCAGGACAAGCAAACTATAGTGCAGCCAAGGCTGGAGTAATTGGCTTTACCAAAACCGTCGCCAAAGAATTAGCTAATCGTGGTATCACCGTTAACGCTGTAGCACCAGGATTTATTGAGACTGACATGACCCAAGATCTTAAGTCAGATAAAATCATCGATTTTATTCCCCTTGGTCGCTATGGCAAGCCAGAAGAAGTAGCAGGCACAATCCGCTTTTTAGCAGCCGATCCCGCAGCGGCATATATTACAGGTCAAGTATTTAACGTTGATGGGGGAATGGTGATGGCTTAAATCAATTATCAATTATCAATTCTACTGGTAGTTCTTGGATTCGTCGGGCTAAGTCCTCCGAAGGTTTTGAGTTGTTGTACAACACCATAGTAGTACTTTCGTTTTGTTTAAAGCCGATACGCTCGTAAAAGCTTTGCTGATGAGTGGTAGTTAAATAAACTCTTTCTACCTTGCTAACTAAAGGATGAGATATAACAGTTTCTACTAGCTTTCTGCCTAAGCCTATGCCTTGATAATCGGGGTCAACTATTACATCCCAAATTCCTGCACGGTATACACCATCGGAAGTTGCTCTGGCAAATCCTATAAGGCGTTGGGCATCCCAAACTGTAACTACAGGATTGCTATTGGCGATCGCAATTTGTAAGTCATTTATATTTCGTTCTTGCGCCCAAAAAGCAGTTTTCGCGAACAAACATTGTAGCTGTACAAAATCCACCTTTAATTTATCGACACAAAACTGAATATGACTACAATCCATTGCGATTGATACCTCTTAATAAAATCACCAAAAAATTTTTAATATTTACCTATAAATCTAGCTTGATTTTTTCTAACTCAAGTGTGATTTAAATCAGCAGTTTATTAGTTCATTTTTTTCTATTTTACAGATATATTTGCCACTTTTTGGCTCAATATCCAGGATATGTGTCTTTATTTCCTGACATTGAAAGTATCTATTTAACAGTTAGAGAAGAGACAAGACGTGCCTTGTCTGTACTGGGCAGTTGTGGGAATTAAGCTGAATAGTTAGATTAAGGAAGAACATTCAATTATGCTAAAAGATTATTGATGAATTCTCAGCGTCTGGGGATATTGTATGCAGTTTTAGCTTACGGCATCTGGGGATTGTTTCCAGTGTATTGGAAACTTTTAGGCTCAATTCCTGCTCTAGAAATTTTAAGTCATCGTGTCATTTGGTCTAGCGTATTATTGTTAGGGGTTTTGTTTAGCTATAAGCGTTGGCAAGAGTTAGGCAAGCTGATTTTGAAACCAAGGCAATTACTACCTTTACTGGCTTCAGGCAGCATTTTGGCTTTTAATTGGGGATTATATATCTATGGAGTTAACAGCGATCGCATTATTGAAACTAGTTTAGGATACTTTATTAATCCTCTGGTTAGCGTGCTGTTAGGCGTAATTATATTGCGCGAGCGACTTCGATGGTTACAGTGGCTTGCATTTGGTTTAGCAACTCTCGGTGTTGGCTACTCGATTTTTGCGGTGGGACAAGTTCCTTGGATTGCTTTGGGTTTGGCTTTTTCCTTTGGAACTTACGGACTTTTAAGAAAAATAATTGTTGTTGACCCTTTACTAGGACTGACCGTAGAAACCTGCTTATTAGCTCCCGTGGCGATCGCTTATCTTACATGGCACAATAACAACCACTTTGGACAAAATGGCTTGATTACCCTGCTCTTGATTGGTTGTGGAATCGTAACGTCTGTTCCCTTATTCTGCTTTAACAGTGCCGTACAACTGCTGCGACTTTCGACTATCGGCTTTTTGCAATATATTGCCCCTAGTCTGCAACTAATAATCGGCGTTTGGTTATACCATGAACCCTTTACGAGAAATAACGCGATCGTCTTTGGCTTGATTTGGACTGCATTAGCAATTTATTCGGCTACTTCCCTTGTCAAATCATCGAAGATGAGATGAATAGAGGGGATTTTGATTAATGGCGATCGCCACTAGCATAATCGCTACGATTGAGAGTAAAATCCTTGAAGGTAGCGTATCCAAGCATCAGTCAAAAAAAATCATATCTTCATAGGGATTTTCTTTAATTGCTGCTAAACGCGATCGCCAGTTGCCCAGATGAAGTTCTAATTTGTGATTGTCAGGATCTAAAATGTATAATGAATCTCCCTCACTAATATTTTCTTGCCATAGCTTGAGATTATATTGATTAATATTTTGACGATCTTCCTCTAAAAATTCTGGCGCAACGCTGAAAGCAATGTGAGTATAATCTGAAGACGTTTGATTTTGAAGATTGAAATCTACAGATAAACATAGCCATAAATTCCCCGCCAGCAAATATGCACCACGTTTCCATTTAACCAGAGGCTTACAGCCCAAGGTTTGAATATAAAAGTTAAAAGATGTTTCTAGACAAGAAACTGATAAAGTAAGGTGATTTAATCCTGCTAACATTATTTTTGCTCCATAATTTCTATGATCACTATTGCCTTACCCAAAGGCGCATTATTAAAAGACAGTATCGAATTGTTTCGCAATCTAGGCTTAGATTTTAGTGCCTTTCTAGATCAAACTAATCGTCAGCTACAAATTACCGAGCTTACAAATACAGCCAAAGCTTTATTGGTTAGAGCGCAAGATGTTCCTGTATATGTAGAATATGGTCAGGCGCAACTAGGAATTGTTGGCTATGACGTATTGCGGGAGAAACAGCCAGAAGTTGCTAATCTAATAGATCTTAAATTCGGTTATTGTCGTTTATCAGTAGCAGTACCCGCTAGTAGTCCCTATAAGCGTTCGGTTGAATTGCCACCCCACGGTAGAGTAGCATCAAAATTTGTTAACTGTGCCAAAGAACATTTTGACAGTATCGATCTACCCGTGGAGATTGTTCCTTTGTCTGGTTCAGTAGAATTAGGACCAATTACGGGAATGTCTGAAGCTATCGTAGATCTGGTTTCTACAGGCAAAACTCTTAAGGAAAACGGCTTAATTGAGACAGATATACTATATGAAAGCAGTGCTAGATTAATTGCCCATCCCCTTAGCTATCGTCTCAATCGTGACAATATTAACGACCTAGTAGCAAAGTTGAGTAAAGAGTAAAAAATTAGAAGTGCAAAGTTAGCTGTTGTATTTTTCAAGATTCTAAAAATGCGATCGCCTTTAATTTAATCCTGTCTGGGTCAACTTTTGCTCCTAACTCCCTGGCATCTATTTTTCCTTCAAATGTCTCGAAAGATGCTTCTTGCAAAGCATGATCGTAAGCTTCTTCTATTATTTCATTTAAAGTTTCAGAATTGGCATAATAACCACCACTGCGCCTACGTTTATTAGTCCTATTGATATATTTGACCGAGTTAAATATCGATCTATCCCAAGAGCTAGTAGTTCTGGCTTCAGCTTCTTGCTTAATTAAATGAACGAGAAGAATAATCATGTAGCTATAAATCTTATTTAATTTATCTTCTACTGACATTTCCTCTAAATCGTTGACAATGGACAATGCACCTTGATAATCTTGATTTTCTATTTTTTCCCTCAATTCTTGCAGTTCATTCATGACTTTATTTTTACGTCAGCACCAATAACTATTATATGCTCTGAGTAAAATAGACGAAACTATTGTGATAACTAAGTTTCGCGCACTTAGAATAATCGTGCTATAAGTCTGCAAGCCTTGATACTACTCTTTTTTGAGGATATGTTGTCATAATTTGAATTAAAGACTAGACATAAATAGCAAATTAAAGCTAACGGCCAATAGTCAAAATCACAGATATATTTTAATCAAAATTATGATTGCCACTTCCCACACTTCAGAAACTAAAGAAAAAAAACCAGAGAATGATTGGCGATTGTTCCTGAAGCTTATTCCCTATGCTCGCCAAAGCAGAGGAATACTAATTGTTTCTTTGGTTTTACTCGTTCCTTTGGCTGTGGCTGGTGCAATTCAGCCTTTAATCGTTGGTCAAGCTATTTCGTTGCTTAAAGGAGAAACAACCTGGAGTTTTTTGCATGGAGTATCTATCAAAGAGGGAATTAATCTTTTATCAGGGTTGTTATTAACCACGGTATTGATTAAGCTAATGTTTTCCTCAGTGCAAGGTTACTTGGTACAAAAAATAGGACAGGAGATTACTGCCGAAGTTAGACAAGATTTGTTTACTCACGTAACTTCTTTGGCATCAAGCTTTTTTGATCGCACTCCTGTAGGCAAATTAATTACTCGTATTGCCAGTGATGTGGAGGCTTTGGGAAATGTTTTTGCCAGTGGTGCAATTGGCGTAGTTAGTGATTTTGTTTCTATTTTGGCGATTATAGTGATGATTTATCTCACTGACTGGAAGTTGGCATCAATTCTGATTTTTATGCTGATTCCCGTAACGTCACTAATTATTTATTTTCAGCAGCAATATCGTAAAGCCAACTATAAAGCCAGAGAAGAATTATCTAAGCTTAATTCCATGCTGCAAGAAAATATTACAGGGATTAATATTGTGCAGCTATTTCGGCGGGAAAAATACAACAGCCAAATGTATCGCTCAATTAATGAACGCTACCGCTTAGAAGTTGATAAAACGATCTTTCATGATTCGGCTGTATCAGCGACGCTGGAATGGATTGCGCTGGTAGCGATCGCAGCAGTTCTTTGGGTAGGCGGGATCTTTGTTCTTCGCGATAGTATGCAGTATGGAGAACTAACGGCGTTTATTCTTTATGCTCAACGGTTATTTAATCCCATCCGCCAGTTTGCTGATAAGTTTACCATGTTTCAGTCTGGGTTTACCGCGATCGAAAGAATTACGGAATTGTTAAAAGAACCGATTGAAATTAGAGATAAAGTCATTTCTGTTGCCGAAGGACACCGTACTTTGTTATTAAACGATGCTAGTAATTCTCAAACAGGAGAAATTCGCTTTGAAAATGTTTGGTTTGGCTATAAAAGCGATGAATATGTAATCAAAAATTTAGACTTCACTATCAAACCTGGAGAAAAAGTAGCTTTAGTCGGTCCTACAGGCGCAGGAAAAAGCTCTATAATTCGCTTGCTGTGTCGTCTCTACGAACCCAGTAAGGGCAGAATATTGGTAGACGGCATTGATATTAGAGATATTCCTCAAGCAGATTTACGTCGCTACATTGGTGTGATTTTACAAGAAAGCTTTTTGTTTGCAGGAGATGTCAAACGCAATATTAGCTTGGGCGATGACTATTCACTAGAAGAAGTTAAACAGGCTGCCAAATTAGTTAATATTGATAGCTTTATTGAAGATTTGCCCGATGGCTATGACACAACCTTACGAGAGAGAGGTACAAACCTTTCGGGGGGACAAAAACAGCTTTTGGCTTTTGCGCGGGTTGCCATCCGTAATCCTCATGTTTTAATTTTAGATGAGGCTACTTCTAGCTTAGATGTATCCACCGAAGCTTTGATTCAATCAGCTTTAGATCGGCTACTGATTGATCGTTCGGCAATTATTATTGCTCATCGTCTTTCTACTATCCGTAATGTAGATAAAATTTTGGTATTAAAGCGTGGCGAGTTAGTAGAATTTGGTAGTCATGATGAATTATTAGCTACCGAAGGATTATATGCCAGCTTGTACAAATTACAAATGCTAGGAAATTAATTTAAGCGCTAGGAGGAAGTTAAAAGCTAGAAGTTAATAATTAAGAATTTCAAGGGGCTGTTGAGATTTAAGACAATGTTGTTTTTATTGAGAATGTATATTCTCTGCAAAAAAAGTTTATTTTACTACTAATTAATATTGATATTTATATCTTTATATAGAGCGACAACCCAAATAACTATATTAGGCTCGTTATAATTACGGTTTGGCATAAACAAACTAAAGCTAACCCTTATCTCATAATTAACTCAAGGAGGCTAAAACTTTTACTACACAGTCAGTTAAAGAATACTTTTTGCTCTGGTTTAATTTCTAACTGGCTTGAGCAAAAAGTTCTCAAGGCATATAGCTTATAGCTATCCTTAGCAAAACCTATTCTTGACTCGAAAGTAGCGTTAATATAAGACTGGTTGCATTTTAAGCCTAAAAATATAGTACTTGGAAAGTATCACGCTGTTTGAATTGTATGTCTAACGTTCATAACTTGAGTAGTTCCTCAGCTAATTCTGGAGTAGATTTATTACAAAAAGAATGGAAGGAATTTAATCGCTTTCATCTTGAAGGAGAATATCCTTGTCCTGTTTGCCGTCACGGTAGAGTAAGAGAGATGCCGATGATGGAAACTTTTGCCTGTGGGTTTTGTCAACATATTTTTACGACAAATTTTGATAAACAATTGTTGAAGATGGCAGACAGTCAATTACCCTTAACCTGGTACTGGAATGGTAAAACCTGGAAGGGAATTCATAGGGAAGGTGCAGAGATAGGCTGGGTTTATTTGTTATTTGCCTTTGGTTTTGTCTGTATTCCTACGTCAATTATTGCTTCTGGAATGTATTTATTTCCACCAACAGAGGATAGTCTACTGTCCTGGCTTCCCTTAACCTGGACAATTCTCACTTTTTGCGCCCATCTACTTTGTGTTGTTTGGCTAATAATTGAATATTATCAATTTCCTGTTTTTCTCTACTTTAGAGCTTTGAGAAGAAAACTATCGTTGCTAGGTAATTAGCTGCTTTTGGTTATAGGAAAATTGTGAGTGAATTGATAAGCTCATTGAGCTAGATCTTTGGTGAAAGAGTAAGGGAAAAAGAATAAAGATTGATCCTAATATAGCTTATATTTTATGTATGAGCAAAATTGTCCTTCTTTGTATGTTCTTCCCTTAACCATTTCTCATCTTGCTATCGAGTAATCTTTAATAAATTAACTCAGTAGAGAATTAGGACTAGGAGCGATAGGTAATGTTCTTCCTTCTACCTGATTGAAGTAAGGCATAACTTCTTCAGTGTAGTCAATAGGCAAGACAGCACAGACGTTTTCATGGGGGCGAGGAATAATTACCCAAGATTCTAAAGTTGCTCCTTCTGCTTTTTTTACTGCCTCGATTCCCGCAGCCATAGCCGTTTTTACTTCAGATACGTCACCGCGAATATTGACGTTAAAGCGCGCACTACCTACACGAATATAACCAACTAAGGTCACTCGACCTGCTTTTACCATAGCATCGGCTGCTGCTAAAATACCTGGAAATCCTTTTGTTTCAATCGATCCTACCGCAGATTGAGACGGCATAAATTTGCTCCTTGAAATTATTAATTATAAATACGAATAAAAGTAATGCTTAATTACATTTACTGGCGGTTACAGCAGACTTCGTTATCTTATTTTGATTCACTTGATATAAAACAGCGAAGTAATCGGTAACGAGTACTAATTCTAGCTGACTGACGGTGATTTTTATAAATTTAGTTTTCGCTGTAGAATAAATTAAAAGCGATATTGTTCTACTTCTTCGGTATAGGCGATAGGCAAAACAGCAACTACATTATCTGGTGGGTTGGGTACAGTATAGTGAGTAGTCACCTCACCACCAAAAGTATTTTCTGCTGCCAGTAACCCTGCTTCCATAGAAGGTCTAACTTCGGCAATTGGACCACGAATAGCAATTACAAAAGTGCCGCTTTCTCCTTTATCAAAATAAACTAAGGTAACGCGACCAGCCTTTAACATCGCATCAGATGCAGCTAAGACAGCAGGAAAACCTAGGGTTTGGATTACTCCTACTGCGTGTTGTTGAGACATAAATTTTTCTAACTTAAAAATGAAATTATAGTAAGATGATTATTTAAACTACTATATCTTGATTGCGCTTGGTTCGGATATAGTGGCAATAATGCGATCGCAACCCGACTTTGGTTTTGCCCACTGATAAATGTGTTCCTGAGGCTTTCCCCAGCACAAACCAAGATAAATTTCCGTACGGGCTGCGTCTATTTCTGCCCATTCTGTTTGTTGAACTAGCTTTTGCAGATAGCCAAAAGTAATTTTTTGATGGTGACTACCATTATTATCAAGACGATTGTTAACTAGCCAGAAATTCATTTTGTCCGTCATTGAATACCAGAAGTCCAGAATTTTGGTTCGGGCGGCAATTAAAATATCTTTATCTCCTGGGACAGGAATCAATTGATTGTGTATTTCTGGATAGGTTATGCTTTGTCCAGCAAAAGTACAGGTGCGCCAAATAATTCCTGATACTTCGTGCTGTCGCTGATATTTATGGATTTGAGAACGAAAATCGCGATAAGCAAATACTTTATTGACCTGATTCATATCTAATGCTTTTGCTACGACAGGATCGTTTAGCCTTTTCGCTGATGATAAGACAATTCGTTTACCTTTCCAGTTTTCTTTTAGCTCGCAGTCTAGTATTTGGAGTAGTTCTTCGGTAGTATAGATCATCAGTCAAATAGCAGCTATAGCCTTTATATTTTTATTGTATCTCTGCTCTCCACTTACTAGACAGGGTTTTATTTTTGATTAAGCTATATTTGTAGCCAAACGCTTCAGGACTTGTAACAAAAGCATTTTGAGACTACATTGGAGTTCTTATGCGCTTTTAGCGAAGCTTAGAATAGGGTCACTATCTTATTTTTAGCTCAAGTAAAGACAATATAAATATAGCTAATTATAATTACGCCGAAAACGAGAATCAAAATGATGCTTTTTCTTTTGATTACATGGGCTACATAAGACTTGCAGGTTACTTATATCGTTGCTTCCGCCTTTAGCCAGAGGAATAATATGATCTATATTTAGTCGGGCTTCGGTATTCTTTTTACCGCAGCTTTGGCATTGATGGTTATTTCGCTGCAATACATATTTTTTAACAGGTTGAGGAATATTAATTCTCTGCATTTTAGACATTGTTAAGAAATGGTCTGACGGATGTCATCTAAAGAATTGACATTTTGTTGAACGTTATTAATTGTTGCATCTTCTGGTTCATCAGAGCAAAATTCTAAAATTACTCTCAGTCTCATCTTGCCTTTTTTCCACTTCCCAGACTGAGGTTCTAATATTTCCGCATCAACACCTGTATTCCAATATTCACTTCTGTAATTCGGAGGAGTTCCCAAACCAGCATCTTTTAATTGTTCTGATAAACTATTGAGTAATGATGATTGACCGAAAAAGTTGTTAATATACTCCATAAACTTACTGACTTTAAATACTGTTCCATTATTAAAAGAAACAACTGCATTGGATTCTTCGTGTTCTAAGTGTCGAAAATTATTTTCTATGTTCATCTTAATAATTCTGATAAATTAATAAATAATACTTTTACTGATTTTCTAACCTTATGTCATCCAGCATTGATTCTGGTTGATCGGCAATAAACTATAAACAGATCTTTATTTTGCCTGTTTGCCATTGTTAATTAGGAGATAAGATTTTACAAGGCACTCCTTTATCAATCCATTTTTCTTTGTTGCGATCAATATGTTCTCCTAGTCTACTCAAAAACTCTTCAGCTTTATAGGTATGATGATTAATTAAAACATTATTTTCTTTATCATTAATTGAAGTTACTTCATCACTATTGACAAGTTTCTCTACATTTTCCATAATTTGCCTGTTTTTAATTAAAATTACATAATTACTATTTTCGACTTTTGATTTTTATTATTCTGGAGTATTTATACGATGACGAATATCATCTAGAGAATTAGAATTTACGCTGTTAACTGCCTCATCAGGTTCAAACTGAATTACAAATTTAATTTTTCCTTTCCTCCATCCTTTTGAATTATTATCTTGTCTCAAAACCTGGCATTCAATACCTTGAGTACAAATCTCAGAATTATTTGTAGTTTTAGTTTGTACTGCGATGTATCCTTCATATTCCATAAGTAACTGTTGTACTTTGAATGTGTCACCTGAAGCAAACCTTCCTGCATCATGCTTGAATACCGAAACAACATCATCGTTGTTTAAAATTTCTAAATCTTTACTCATAATTAATCTCCCTGTAGTTAGGAATTATTTTGATTAAATTCTTGGCGTACATCATCAAGAGGTGATTCTATTGCTTTTGGTTCGTCAGGAATAAACTCTAGTGTTACATTAATTTTAATTTTTCCTTTCTGCCATCCTTTAGAACCAGCTTTTAGTATTTCGCATTCTTCTCCTTGAAAAAACCATGAATACATTTTGCTTATATCATTTAAATCAGAGTTTTGTGCTATGTGAGTGACAACGGACTCAATACCAGCACTATAAAAAGACTGATATATAATATCTTTTAGTTTGCTAACACTAATCCATTTTTTTGATTCAAAAGATATAACGTCTTTTGAGTCGCATTGAGTTAAATATTCGTTAATATCTAAGTAAAATTCAGATTTGGAATTTGAGATGAAATAATTTGGTGTGATTCTAGATGCCATAATCAATTTACTTTTTTAATAATCTTACATATCTGTCGTAGCAGTTACCGTATCGAAATGACTGTAATCTTCGTTATCATTATTAGAAGTTTGAGTTTTTGGTTCAATATTAATAACCATTTCTTGTCGATCGATAACTGGTAATTGATGTTCAAATAGTTGGAGCGATCGCAAGCATTCATTCAAGCCATTTACTGACTGGTTATACTGTTTTATTTTTTCTTTTACTTCTAACTGCAATTTTTGATTTAAGGCAATTTTAGCAATAGCTTCCTGTTCTAAAGTTTGTTCTAGAAATGCTCTTGCTTGAGGATAATACTGTAAGATTTTCTCTGCCTGTTGTTGCGCCATTGGTAATAATTGAGTCTTGATAGTTTGATTGATTGTTTGACGGAAATTACGGCGAATTGTGGTCGAAACTTTTGGTTCAAAGTCTAACTTTAATAGCTGACGAATAGCAGGTTCGGCTTCTACCATGCTGGCGCAGTCATAACCTTGAGAAGTCTGCTGTAATGTTTGACGAAACTGATAGATAGAGAACGTTCCTTCATCATAAAAGCGTGGACTTTCGCGCACATAGCGATCGCATTCTGTTTTGGCTTCACTAACTAGGGCATGAATCAGTTTTGTTTCTAATTCTTTTAATTCTGCCTGAATACCAGTATCCTCACCCAGTAAACGATCTAAAGCGCGGTAATATTCTTGTTGTTTAAAGCGATCGCCCAAACGCTGACAAAAGTTTTGAACCAACACCTGTGATGCTGCAACTAAAATAACCTCAAGTTCGTTAGCCAAGTAGTACAAAGCTTCTACCAAAACGGCAATTAAAGGCGCGGTTGCATTACGGGGATGGGATAAAGTGGCGCGACTATAAGCACCCTGTACGGAAAAGGTTTGCAGGAGTTCATCCAGACGACTTACCATTTGCGCTTTAAGTTTTTGAAAGTCTGATTCAAATTCAGAATTTTGGTTGGTAACGATGGAATTTACTTCATTTTCTAAATGTTGCGAGAATTCTTTACCAATTACCTGTAGCCTTTGGTTGAGTAGCGTCAACTCCTGAGTTTTCATCGCCTCAATTTCATGGGGTTGATTATCTAACTCTTGAAGTTGCTTGAGGTAATGCTGTTTAATGTTGTTACAGATAGGCTTGAGATCTTCGGCTAGGTTAGCAAATAGCTGAGGGCGTTTTTCTTCTGTCAGGTAGCGACTAATCGCATTACGAAATTCTTCGATTCCACTATCGGCAATCAATTGTTCAATTAAGGGCGTACCAAATTCACCGAGAATACGAGTATAATTTTCATTTTGTGTCTCGTAGCTATTGACGGATACTCGAAAGTTCGTGCGAGTAAGTTTACCTGAGTTGGCACAGTAATTATTAAATTCACTCACAAACTGGGGCGTTTCTTCCTCTCCCCCAATCCCTTTAACACTCTCGACAAATAGAGAATTTAAACCAAAGCGATCGCTGCTGCTAGTAGATTTGACCTGACTACCGTAGAATCCTAATAAGCCACTGGTTTTATATACCCGCTGGTTACCTCTAAACTCAGTTTGAATCAAGCTATCCAAACGCTGTCTTAATTGTCCGTTGTACCAAGTCTGATCGATGCGATTAAAGACATAAAAAACGCGATCGCGTATTCCTAGATTAGACTTCATCTTTTCCATCAACTCGGTTTCTTCGGAAGTCATTTCTCCAGCCGAGGCGGGTTTGAGAACACAAATTACCGCCGAGGTGTCGGGATGTTCGATTTTGCTGTAGGTAAGTTCGGCATCGTCTTTTACAGGCGCATCAATACCTGGCATATCTACAA
The DNA here is from genome assembly GCA_965218645.1 of Waterburya sp. Lineage (GTDB taxonomy): Bacteria > Cyanobacteriota > Cyanobacteriia > Cyanobacteriales > Xenococcaceae > Waterburya. The sequence continues at coordinate 4,867,361 of OZ244627.1, forward strand.
GAACATTACCGTCTTCTAAAAGCGGATGGTGACAGTAGTATTCAACCTTAGTCAGTACTGCGCTATTGCTACCCCGTCTAGCATAAATAGCTGCTTGGGATAAATTAGAGAAATTAAATTCCTCCATGGAGTAAGTATTATTTTTCTGGGTATCAATGCGATCGCGATTGGCTACAAATCCTTGCAGCAGCAAATTTAAAGCGTTTGCCTTTTTTGCCCTTTCTGATTTACTTACGCCACCTTCTTTGGCGATAATTGCCGTACAGGCTTGAGTTAGTAAATCAATTACTTGAGATTCAGTAGTATTGTTTTCTACCGATAGTTCTAGATGCTGACACAAACCAGCTATTTCCTGTTTAATTTCTGCTTCACTTAGAAAAGTCAGAATTACCCTTTCGGCTTCAGGTTCAGCATATTCTATGTAGCATTCAGTTCCCGTGGCGTGTCCTTCGGCACTATAAAGCAATTCCCGTTCTAAAAGTGCATTAATCAACATCGATTTGCCTGCGCTAAACGCCCCTGCAAAGACTATTTCAAACTTAGGCGCGATCGCCTTCCTCAAAGAGGCTTCTGCAACTCGAACTTGCTGATTTGTATTTAATTCTTGTGCCAAATCTAAGATGCTGTTGACGTTAGGGGATAGTTCAGAACATTGAGGAGTCAGAAAACTCATAAAACTAAATAGGTTGTACTACTTCATTTAGAGTTCCCGCACATCAATGATAAATATCCATTTGATTATGATTTTGTTGAACAGTGCGATCGCCATTTTTGTTTCCAGATCAGTAGCAACGCCATAATAATCTCTAATCATTTAGATAAATAATTGAATTTGCTTTTGGCAAAATCTATTTACTCTTTGAAGTATTAGGATTTTATAAGCTGATAATAAAGAAGCTAATTCACATCAGACGTATTCTTTTTTCCATCTGGTCGGCAACCAACGTAAGGCGGGACAAAAAGAAGAGTTAGTTCGCGGGTCATAATCGAGAACTAAGATTTTTTCTTCTCTTCTAGGTCGGAGTATAAATCTGACCAACTGTCTCTCAGGGCATCAATTGATTTTTGAAGTTCATCAATTTGATTTCTTCTAATCACCATCATCACTCCTTGAATGTGAGACTCTGTCCCAGCAGCACCTAGATGCTGATAACGAGAAAGTTTAGCTGACTCTTTTTTTGAAGGAAAAATTGCTTCTTTTGCTTGTAATTTATAGTACCAGTAAGCTTTGTACTGTCCTCTGGCTTGATAACGAGCCAAATGGCAGCCAGTCGGAGCTACTTCTCCTGAAGCTTCGATATCTTTAATCTGCTGCTCCAAAGCAGCAATGGTGGTTAATAATCTTTCAGCACGATTTATTTTGTCTAATTGGTTTGCCTCTTTAGTTTTGGCAGACATGATTGAAATGGGGTTAGGACAACTAATATAATCTTAGTATTGTTCGCGAGTTACAGTCGCGAACAATACTAACTCTAGTCTATCTCACCATGAATTTAAGAGAACGTTGTCAAACTGTATTTAAAGCAGGATATCAGTTTAGCTGCAATTCATTCTGCGCCATAGCACAGGAAACTGACCTCTCCAAGAGTAGTGTACACCGACTCTATCATCGAATAGTAAATCGAAATCAACATCCAGAATCTTCTTTATGGGAAAGTTCAGAGGGGCAGGAGTGGCTTCGTCTATTGGTTTTAGCTAGTATTTTGATCTTTGCCCTTCAAGGAGGAATCGGTTGTGAGAGACTTTCAAGGTTCTTTCATTTACTACGTTTAGAGCATCATATTGTCGTTTCACCTACAGCATTACGAAGTTTACGCGCCCGAATGGAATCAGCAATAATTGAATATCAACAACAGCAAAATGAAGTGATTAGCAAAATCTCGTCTCAGGTGGAAGTTTGTTTGGCAGCAGACGAAACTTTTTTTGACCAAGTAATCCTGGTGATGCTGGATTTGCCGTCGGGCTATATTTTTGTCGAAGAAATGACGGAAAATTGTCAGTATGAGACTTGGCACTCACGAGTAGTTGAAGCTTTCAAACCATTGGGCTTAAAAGTCAAATATTTGGTGAGTGAGCGAGCCAAAGCTATTATCAAACTCGCTTTGAACGACCTAGGAACTGATTCAATTTCTGATTTATTTCATGTACTGTATGACTTAAATCGAAGCATTGGCTTTGAACTTAATTGCTTGGCTACTCGTTTAGAAAAACAAATTTCAAAAGCTTTGCTCAACCAGAGTAAACCAGAAATTATCAAACAACTCAAAGTTAAAAAACAAATACTACAGAAATCAAAAATAATCTACAATCATTGCTGTTACAGTATTAGCACTTGTTTGCATCCGTTTGATATTAACCACAATACAGTTCAAACTACCAAGTTGGTCGAATTTAAGCTAGAAGATATTCAAGCCACTCTTCAAAATATCTATACTACTCACAGGTTGCAAGACCCTCGTAATGGTGTCAGAAAATTGAAAAACCAAATTCAATCTCTATCAGCAATCGTCGATCTTTGGTGGTTTTGGGTTGACCAATGTTTAGCTGACAACCAGCATGAAGCGAATGTGATTCTCTGGGTTAAAGAGTCTTTGCTTCGAGCAGTTTATTGGCAAGAGCAAAGTCAACGTACCAAAAATCCTAATCTAAGAAATGACTATAATACAGCTTACATCAAAGCTTTAGCATTTCTTGAACAACATCCAGTTACGATTGACCTAAGTAAGTTAGATCGAGAACAATGGTGGAATTGGGCGATTTGGATGGTGAGTAAGTTTCAACGTTCTTCCTCGGTGGTGGAAGGACGTAATGGATATTTATCTCAAATTCATCACAACCGACGAGGATTATCCAGTAAGCGATTACAAGTCTCAACTATCATCCATAATTTCTCTCTTAAACGGAATGATGGCACAACTGCTGCCCAGAGATTATTTGGTCAACAATTTCCCGATTTGTTTGAGTATCTTGTTGAAAGTATCGGTGAGTTACCTCAACCGAGGAAGTCGAGAAAATCATCTAAGGCTCAAACTTTTACCCTGCCTACTGTCCCGTCTTAAGTTGGTTGTCGTAAAAAGCCACTTATATTCATGATAACTATGTACTTTGTATGAGTAAGGGATTCTTCCCAAGTCTCATCCCGCAGGTGTTGGCGGTGAAAGCATATTCCCCAGGGTAGCGAATGGTCTTCAATCCCTGAAGCGGGAATAAAAGCGGTTCTGACTGGTAGCTTAAAACTGGTTCCCCGCAAGCAAGATTCCAACGGATAGCGCAAGCAAAGATTCACAAGTTCCGTTATGAATAAATAGCTAAATAAGCTGACAAGCTATAGCCAAAATGCATTAGAGCGTTATATCGATAGTCAATTCCGTCTTGAATATCCAGCACTGTAAGCTCTCGGAACATAGAATCATCCTAAAGGAATTAAGTAGGTAGACAAGAAAAAACTTAGCTATGTAACAGAATGTTTAGCTAGAATTAAATCGAAAACGTTCTGTGGAGTATCCTCCAGCTACTGCTCTGGCTTCTACTCCTGATATCACGGCGTAAGCAAGATCTAATTCATCCTCAAACATTTGACCCACAAGCTCATGAGCTTTTATTTGATGCCACTCTACCTCAATCGGATTCATCTCGGAGCAATATGGTGGCAGAAAAAACAGATATAATCCCATTGCTTCCCACTGCGACCATTTCTGCTGTACTTTTTGACTTTTATGGATTGAACCGTTGTCTTGTACGATGACTCTGATTTTTCCCGTGCGTCTCAATTGCGACTGTGCCAGCTTTGCTTGTTGATCCATCATTTTGATATAGCTACGAGCAGTGAAACTACCAATAGCCAAACCATAAGTAAACCTAAACCTAGCTGATGGTTGCCAAAGCCCTAAAATACTCAAACGTCTTCCTCTTCTTTTAGTCTGTTCGAGTCTCTTTTGTTTTCCTCTGAAAAAGTAGCTGTAACCCGAAGGTGTCCACATACAGAATCCCGATTCATCGAGATAAAATAAGTCAATTTCTCCTACCGCAGCACTTAACTTCACCATATCCAGGTCAGCTTGCTTGAGATCTCTCTGTTTTTGGTCTTGACGTTGACTATGAGATTGACGAGTACGTTTCCAAATCACCCCCTTTTTTTGAGTACTCTGCGTAGATGGTCAGGACTCAATTGAACTTGTCTTTCTTTAGCCAGCTTTTGTGACAATTGTTTGCTGTTGTACGTTCGCTGTTCATTCTCTAAACTTTGTTCGAGATATTCTAAATCTCCTTCTGAATAACGTCTTTTCCCACCTCTGCCTCTAGCTTCCCAAAGCCCTCCTAATCCCAATTTTTGCCATCGGTTTATTGTTTCTCTAACAGTCTGTCGATGACAATTAAAATGAACTGCGATATCTTCGATGTACCACCCTCGATTATTTAGTCGTAGCATTGAGGCTCTATCTTTAACTCTTTGAGAAACACTTGTCGCCGTTCTCAATTCGAGTAATGTTCTATCTTCTTCTCTGCTCAAAAAGATTCTTAGCCTTGCTCCCATCTCAATTTTTCCAATTTGTATCAACTTCGCCTTTAATTATCTTTACATACTTTAGCTTTTTAATCCCTCTCTACTTAACAGTTGCCAGTTATCAGTAGATGCGTATCTCGATGTAGTTAAATAAATTTACACATAAAAATAAAGATTTTACAGCGTCTCTAAGGAATTGTTTCTATCGTGAGTACTGTTGACCACAATGTTTTTGCCAAATTTCTGCATTTGTGCAATTGTTAGCAATCCATAAATACTTAAAAGATAGACACCAGAGAAAAATAAGATAAACAGAGGTAAGTTGACAGGGTTCATTTGCCGAAGTAGATGTCTGATTAATTAAATTAGTTTTTGTCAAAGAAACAGTGATTTAAAATAAGCCTTGAAGAAAAATTAGTTGTTTTAGCAGCAAAAATTGCCAGACAAAAGAACAATCCTTAAGTGGCTTTATCGTCACCTAGATTCTTCTAGCCCAAAAATTAGCCTTTATCTTGCCTAGTTACTGCAAACTAGCTGAGATAATTTGGCTTATAAGCCAGTAACTTTTTTAGATACTATTGATTAAAGATCTACTTTTAATAATATCTAGCCTTAATGTATGGAAAATTATAGAGATTGCAGGCTGCTAATCACCGCATGGTTGTGTTAGCTAACTTTGCTAGTTGTTTCTGGTCAATTGTCTTGCCCTAGAAACTTTTCACTATTTCAAAATTCCTATTTTATAGCTTAACATAATATTTCAGATTAAATGCTGATTGAATTGTTGTCATAGCAGAATTTTTTCGATTCAACAGCATTTTAAGAGTTGATGGTTGGTTATTAGGTTAGCTTCCCTTAAAATAAGTACAATAATATGTAAAGTTTCTTAAATAAAAAATAGTTGCCAAGCTTGGCTTAACAATGACATCTTTTACTACTTCTTTATTAGCACCCGTTGAAAATGACTTACACATCCTTACAGACAATCTCAAGCAACTAATTGGTGCGCGTCATCCAATTTTGGGTGCTGCTGCCGAACACTTGTTTGATGCTGGAGGTAAGCAAATTAGACCAGCAATTGTCTTATTGGCTTCGCGGGCAACCATGCCAGAACACAAACTAACTAATCGTCATCGCCGTTTAGCAGAAATTACGGAAATGATTCACACGGCAAGCTTGGTACATGATGATGTGGTAGACGAGGCTGATTTGCGTCGTAACGTAGAAACAGTTAATAACTTGTTTGATAATAAAATCGCCGTGTTGGCTGGAGATTTTCTTTTTGCACAGTCATCTTGGTATTTAGCCAATTTAGATAACTTAAAGGTAGTTAAACTGTTATCAGAGGTAATTAGAGATTTTGCTGAAGGGGAAATCTTACAGAGTTTAAATCATTTTGATACTAATGTTTCAATTGATTCTTATTTAGACAAGAGCTATTATAAAACTGCTTCTTTGATGGCTAATAGTGCTAAAGCTGCGGGAGAGTTAAGCAATGCTAATACTGAAGTTACCGAGAGTCTTTATTGTTATGGTCGCAATTTAGGTTTAGCTTTTCAAATTGTTGATGATATTTTAGATTTTACTGGTTCGGCTGAAGTTCTTGGTAAACCAGCAGAAGCGGATTTAGCCAGCGGTAATTTAACTATTCCAGTTATCTATGCGATGAAACAGCAGCCCTATCTAGAAATTCTAATTGAAAGAGAATTTTCTGAACCAGATGATATTAACAAAGCCTTGGAATTAATTAAAAATAGCAATGGAATTGAGCAAGCTAGACAGTTGGCAACTAAACACGCTGATGAGGCTGCTCAAAATTTAAGTTGTTTGGCTCCTTCACCATCAAAAGAAGCACTTAAAGAGTTAACTAAATATGTGGTTAGTCGCATATATTAGGTTTAATAACTAAATCAATTTGATTTTTTCTGCTCATATCAGTTAATACTGTGAATATGGACTATAAGACTATATATACTGCACTGCTGAGATAAATTATTTCAATAGTCAGGAAAAATAGACAAGGAAATGAGTAGGAATGAAAGATAAAAAAAATACAGTTGATTATCATAATTTTCTTCTCAGAAATAAAGTTATTTTTCTACTGGTAATAAATAACGTGTTATTAGGTTATCTAGTTTCTGGCTGTGGAAGGACTAAATATGAGACTAAATATATTCAATGCGAACAAATCTTTCACATTGCTAATGATGTTGTTAAAGATAATAAAAATGTTGCCTATATTGAAGGCAAACAGCCAACGGAATTGAAAAGCTCGTTAGTAGTTGCTAACAGAATGAATCAAGCTGCTGACAATATTCAAGCTTTGGGCATTAATGACAGTGAATTGATTAAATATCAAAATAAATTAGTAACTATTTATCGTATATATTCCCAAGCTACCTATGACGCAGCCCAAGCCAGAGAAAACAAAGATATCGAAGCTTTAAAGTCTGCTCGAATAGACGCAGAGAAAGCAGGAGCAATGCAGAATGATTTAGTTAGAGAAATTAATGCTTATTGTATGGTTAAATAACTCTAAATAAAAAAAGCGATCGCATTATTGAATAAATTGTCGATCGTGTTCGCACCGCCTTAATTCATGAATAGAGATGACTGGAAAACTTGGAACAAAGTTTTTTTAAGAAACAAGAAATTATTACCTGAATATTCTGGAATATATATAGTTACAGATCAAACATATTTTGTTCTATATGTAGGAAAAAGCAAAAATATTAAATATAGATGGAATGGTCATCATCGACATAAACAACTCATTAGAAAGGATAGAAAAGATAGAATATTTTATATCTATTTCAATCATTTTTCTGTAGAGAAACTCGACAAAAAGAAAAGTATTATATCGATCTTCTCGACCCTTCTCTTAACAGTACAAAAATTACCAAATATATACCTAAAACTCCAACATCAGAAAGCGTGTTGACAAAATTGTTGCGCGCAATCAATAAAAAAACGTCTCTATTTCCAGATGTTAGGTCTTTGATATTAGGGTATTGGTATGATCGTGAATTAGACGATAATTATTGCCATATAGCCATAGCAGTTGGCATCAACGACAAGGTTCAGTTGTTAATTCTGCTTGTGTCAAAAGTAAAATTAAATACATTAGAGGTTCGCTTAAAAAGAACAGTAATTGGAGATATTATGAAACTTACTCTGGATTATCAGAAAATGAATATCACTCTACAGCTATACTGACATATTACTTTCAAAAATCTGCACTACATTTTGTTTGGATTGGGTGGGAAATAATTAATTGGGCTAGTGTTAACCAGTCCGAACTTTCCAAAGTTAACTTTTTTGGCATAGAAACATATTGTCTAAATAATCCACGTATACTAGAAACATTGAAGCCGGAGCATTATAACCGCGTTAAAAACGGTAAAAAACAGCTTTGCGATTCAGACTTCATCAAAAGCGTTTTGCCGTCAATTCAAGCAGCGACACAATTTAATTTTGAGATTGTACCCAAATAAATCATCTAAAAGTCAATATAGTCAAGCATAATCGGCATCATTCACCCACTAAGTTCTACAGCTAATATATTTGCGGGATTAATCAATTAGTAATTAGTAATCACGATGAGTAAAAGGTTTAGCATCTGTACCTGTGTAGGTAGCTGCAATATGACCATCGCCACTTACCTTGTATTTATAGGTCACTAAGCCTTCCAAGCCGACAGGACCACGAGGAGGCATTTGTTGGGTGCTGATGCCAACTTCTGCACCAAAGCCATAGCGAAAACCATCAGCAAAACGGGTTGAACAGTTATGATAGACTCCAGCAGCATCGACGCAATTTTGAAAGATAGCTGCGGTTTGATTATCTTCGGTGACGATCGCATCAGTATGTTTTGAGCCATATTGGTTGATATGGGCGATCGCCGTTTCTACAGAATCAACTATCTTAATTGCCAAAATTAAATCGCTATATTCTGTTTTCCAGTCGTTTTCATCAGCAGGTTTAACTTCAATTATCTGGCTAGTTGCTTCATCTCCTCTTAGCTGCACGCCTTCTGCTTCTAGAGCTTTAGCTATCTGAGGCAAAAACTCTGCTGCAATGTCTTGATGGACTAATAAAGTCTCGATTGCATTACAGGCTGCGGGATAATGAGTTTTTGCATCGACGGTAATTTTAATGGCTTTATTAATTTCTGCTGCTTCATCTAAATACAGATGACAGATACCGTCAGCATGACCCAATACAGGAATACGAGTATTATCTTGAACGTATCGTACAAAAGAGTTAGAGCCTCTGGGGATAATCAAATCTACATATCGATTTAGCCCTAAAAGCTCTTTAATTTCTTCTCTGGTGGTTAATAACTGTACTGCTGCTGGATCTATTGCCGTAGATTTCAAAGCCTTTTGAATTACTTTTGTCAGTATCCGACAAGAATTAATTGCTTCTGTGCCACCTTTTAAAATTACTCCGTTACCAGACTTAATCGCTAAACTGGTAATCTGAATCAAGGCTTCAGGACGCGCCTCAAAAATAATTCCTAGCACTCCCAAAGGACAGGTAACCCGTTTTAAAATCAGTCCCTCGTCTAATTGGCGCTGAATTTGGTTCACACCAATAGGATCTTCTAGTTTCGCTACATCCCGCACACCCGAGATCGCTGCTTGCAGTTTAGATTCTCCTAACTTAAGTCTGGCATACAATGCAGGCGCAATATTTTTTGCTTCGGCTGCCTGTAGATCTTGTTCATTAGCAGCTAAAATTTCTGGGTGGGCTGTTTCTAAAGCCTGCGCCACGGCTTCTAAGGCAGAATTCCTAGCTTCTGTAGATAATACAGCTAGTTTCCCTGCTGCTGTGCGAGTTTGTTGGACAATTTCAATTAAAGGTGATGCTATCTCAAAGACAACCATACTTGTTACTGAGTATCTGGAGTATTAACAATTTTAACGGATTGAGTTAACAGCTAATACAAATAATGATTAAAAAGAGAAAGCCGAATTAAGGTGGCGCGATCATTACTTTAGTAAAGTCCCAATCTTACAGTAAGTTTATCAACTTGGTAGAAAGCGATCGCAACCATAATTCTTTACTCAGGAAATACTTTAGATAAATCTAAGCTGAAGTTATTAAAACCAGGAAGATCAATTGTTTCGTTAGATAAGATAATTTGTTTGGAACGATAACCAGATTAACCTTTGTTATCTTGAAAAGGCTGACTATAAACTTCAAGATTATTATCGACCAGATTGAAGATCCAGTAGTTATTAATTTCTGCTTCTGCGTAAAGAGACAATTTTGTTTCTTGGTCGTATTTTAAAGTAGAGTCTGCAATCTCTATTAGTAATAAAATATCAGTAGCCAGAGGATGAGATGATAGATAGTTATCGTCTTTCTTGCTAGCTATAACTAGATCTGGTTCTGGTTCACTATCAGGAGGAATAATAATTGGCTCTTGTCCTCTAATATTAGCGCGATCGCCCGGCATGATAATAAATTCTTTGAGCAGCAGAGAATTACAAACAGAATGAGGTGTTCTTTTAGGTGACATCGCGACAATCTCTCCCCTAATTAATTCAACTCTGTCGTTTCCAGCAAAGGTTAAACTAAGCCACCGAGTCACCTGGGCGACTCGTTTTCAAAACCGTGCATGAAATTTTCACTTCACACGGCTTCTCTCAAATTAGGTTCTGGTTATGAATACCATTCAGACTAAGGAGGGTAAGTCATTGTCCCATACCCAATTTAATTTCTCAAATTGACTTGGGAATTTTTTGTAAACCTTATCCCAATCCTGGCGGAATTTGTAACGTTTAATTGTTATTAGATCCGTTTTTGTCTTAACATCGTGACAGTGCTTGTGAAGCAACTGAAGATTATCTTTTAACTTATTTTCCCCCGCTTGGCGTAGGGCTGTTTCATTCTCGAACAAAGTCATGTAGATTAAAGTAAATGCTTGATTTAGATGCAAAATGACTTCAAAAGATTTAGAGAAGAGTTTAATTGAATATCTAAAACAAATACCTGATGAACGAGAAGCAAGTGGTCGAAGGCATCCTCTGTGGCTCATCTTATTAATCATGATTTTGGGAATCATGAGCGGTTATTGGGGATACCGAGGTTTAGGCAGATTTATCGAACGGCATCGTCGTCAATTAATTGAAACTCTAAAGATTCGACAAGCAAGAGTGGGATCTTACTCGACCATCAGAAGAGTGATGATGAGCTTAGATTATGAGGCAGTAGCTCAGACCTTTAATGACTGGGCATCTCAATATACTTACAACAGTGATGGTCAATGGGTTGCCATCGATGGAAAAAGCCTGAAAAACACCGTTAATGACTGTTATGGTAAACAGCAAAATTTCGTGATGATGGTTTCGGCTTTCAGCCACTATCGAGGCGAAATTTTAGGGATAAAGATAATGGAAAATAAGAAACAAAGTGAGATTGTCGCCGTACAAGATTTATTGGAATTACTAGATTTAAAAGGAGTCGTCTTCACAATGGATGCCCTACACTGTCAAAAAAAACGGTATCAGCAATCATTAATAGTGGTAACAACTACTTAATTGTGGTCAAAAGAAATCAAAAAACACTATATCGGCAAATTGAATCTCAGGCAATGAGTACAAAGGCAGTTAGTTGCTTCGAGCAGACGGAAAAGACGAGAAATCGACTAACTCATCGAACTGTAGAAGTATTTTCTCCGCCGTCAAACCTCGATCCTCGATGGGTAGGAGTTCATAGCATTATTAAAATTTTCCGTTCGGGAACAAGAGGTAATCACGATTATGAATCGGACTCAGCTACTTATTACATTAGTTCTTTACCGCCGACTTCTTCTCTTATTCCTCAAGGTATTCGACGACATTGGACTATCGAGAATCGTTTGCATTGGGTTAAGGATGTCGTAACCAAAGAAGATACTAGTCCAGTACTCCAGGGGAAAGCATCGACTAATATTTCGTTGTTCAAAAGCTGGGTTCTCAATCTATTAAGAGTTCACGGTTTTGATTCTATGACTGAGGCGTTGGATTATATGAGCAATAATTTGCCATTGCTGCTTTCTTTTTGCCATTAATTCGTTTGATAGTTATCTTATTCGCGATCGCATCTCTTTTCTATAGAATGAAACAGCTCTACCCGCTTGGCGGGGAATAATGTGGTCACGTTCGATTTTATCTCCAGGCTTGAAAGTTAAGTTACAGAGATTACATTTGCCTTTTTGTTTCATCAGTAATCTAGCTACTGATGAACTAACTTCTGGGTAGTTTACCCATCCGTGAAGCCCAGTAGGTAGAATTTCCGTTGTATGGACTGGCATCGCCTTTCACTTTGATATGTCGGACAATTTTAGTTTCTGGGTGCAAGGGAAGAACATAATTGCTATCGTTCAACTTGCACGAGAAAAGCCAGTTGTTCATGTCTATAGTATGCCAGTACTTTTTGTTTGCCCATTTTTTACTTTTGTTAGGATGTCTTCTATATCCCCATCTCATTAGTCTCAGAAATAACAACTGACTTAACTTGGAATATGTTTCCTTGCTGCAAACTGTCCTGTAATAGTTACACCATCCTGTAATCACTGAGACTAATTTAGCTATTAGTGATTGCTGTGGAGCAGCTTTATGGTTGTCTATTATGTCAGCCAGTTTGCGGTAATGTTCTTTGACTTTTTCTTTTGATGGTTTGATGATAGTTTTGAATCCTAATATTTCCCCGTTGGTTTTTTTACCAGATTGGTATTTTCCGACTGGGTATTGTCGGATGTTGAACCCCAAGAAATCGAACCCTGGTTTATTTTCCTCGTAATCATTGAGGGTGTGAGTGATTTTGGTTTTTTCTTGATTGAGTTCTAATCCTATTTGGGATAACCATCGTCCTATGATTTCTTGGCAGTGTTTAATGACTTTCACGTTTTTATGGATTATGACAAAATCATCTGCATATCGACAACCAACTTAAGACGGGACAGTAGGCAGGGTAAAAGTTTGAGCCTTAGATGATTTTCTCGACTTCCTCGGTTGAGGTAACTCACCGATACTTTCAACAAGATACTCAAACAAATCGGGAAATTGTTGACCAAATAATCTCTGGGCAGCAGTTAATCACCCATTCAAGTCAAACATTTTAGAATCAGCAAAGTCTTTCCCGAAAAATCAATTCAATGTTCTTTATGCTTCGCTTTTTTTCTTGATTCCGCATCAAAAATCTTCTAAAGTCGCTAGAATCTACATAAGTTAACCAAAATAATTAGCTTATTGGCCTAAGCTAAGTAATCTTATGAGCGAAAAATCGCGTATTTGTATCGTTGGTGGTGGATTTGGTGGTTTATATACTGCTTTGAGACTGAGTGAATTTCCGTGGCAAAATGGAGCCAAGCCAGAGATTACTCTGATTGATAAAAGCGATCGCTTTTTGTTTTCTCCCCTGTTGTATGAACTAATCACCGAAGAAATGCAGAGTTGGGAAATAGCACCTCCCTTTGCTGAAATTTTGGCAAATACAGGGGTGAGCTTTCAGCAGGGTAGCGTTACCAATATTGATGTTGAAGCCCAAAAAGTCACTGTTGATGGCGAGATAACGATCAATTACGATAAATTGGTTCTGGCTACAGGTGGCAAAACTCCCGTAGACATTGTACCAGGAGCAAAGGAGTACGCTCTCCCATTTCGTACTCTCAACGATGCTTTTCGCCTCCAGGAAGAACTAAGATTACTAGAAGCAGCTAACCCCGATAAAATTAGAGTGGCAGTAGTTGGCGGTGGTTATAGCGGGGTAGAGTTGGCTTGTAAGCTAGCAGCCCGTTTAGGTGAAAAAGGCAGAATTCGCATTATAGAAAGAGGTGAACAGATCCTCAAAGATAGTTCTGATTTCAATCGTGAAACTGCCATCAAAGCCTTAACAGAAAATCATATTTGGCAGGATTTGGAAACAGAAGTAGCACAGGTTGAGGCTGAAAGCATATCCCTTGAATATAAAGGGCAAACTGATGTCATACCTGTAAATTTAGTATTGTGGACAGTTGGTAATCAGATTTCGGAGTTAACTACCAAACTTCCTTTAGAACAAAATGAACAAGGGCTGCTAAAAATTGAACCCAACCTGTTAGTCAAGGGTAGAAATGATATTTATGCCATCGGCGATGTGGCTGACTGCTACGATGCTGAGGGTAACCCAGTTCCCGCTACGGCACAGGTTGCTTTTCAACAGTCTGACTATTGTGCCTGGAATCTATGGGCATCTGCTACCAACCGTCCCTTGTTATCTTTTCGCTATCAGGCTTTGGGTGAAATGATGACTTTGGGAGTGGATAACGCGACGATCAGCGGTTTGGGAATAAAATTAGATGGCTCAATGGCTTATATAGCCCGTCGCTTAATCTATCTCTATCGTTTACCAACTTTAAAACATCAGCTAACAGTTGGGCTAAACTGGGTTACTCAACCTCTAGTTGAACTATTGTCATCTTGATCTGCTATGGCAATTGATAGGTAGGGAAGAATAGATATAGTAAAAAGATATCTCCATGTCTGATGCAAAATTCATACCGCCCCAGTTAAATCCTTTATTTACTCGCTTAATCCAAAGCATTTTCTATCTTATAGCTTACTTTGGATACAAAATAAAATTAGTAATTGACGATCGCGATGTGGCTCAATTAAAAGCAATTTCTCATCAGCGAGTAGTCTATCTGCCAAATCATTCTAATCTAGATGATGGACTGGTAGTATTTCTTTTGTCTGCACGTTTAGGGCAGCTTTTTCATTATATTGTGGCTTACGAAGCTTTCCAGGGCTTAATCGGCAAGCTGATGCCCCTAGTAGGAGTTTATTCAATTCGGCGCGGGGTTGGCGATCGCTCTAGTATCAAGCAAACCCTGGAAATACTTCAGCAGCCTGGATCTAAGCTGGTGATGTTTCCAGAAGGCGGTTGCTCCTATCAAAATGATACCGTAATCCCTTTTCGTACAGGAGCAATTGAGCTATCTTTTAAGGCGATGGAAAAGCTAATTAAACAAGAAGCAGATATACCCGATTTTTACTTAGTACCTGTAAGCTTAAAATATACTTATCCCAAGGCTACAGATACCCAAATTGCAGAATCTTTGTGCGGTTTAGAGGCAGCTTTATCCATCCAGCCAATCAAAGAAGATTTTTATTCACGTTTAAGAGCTATATCCGCTCAAGTATTAGCCAATTTAGAAGCTGAATATAATGTAACTCCCGTCAATTTAACAGACTTGAATCAACGCATTGAATATCTAAGAAAGCACTTACTAGACTACTGTGAAAAGAAGCTAGATATTACACCTGCGACCGAACTACCCAATCGAGAAAGAATTTATAAGGTTCAAGCGATTTTAAGATCTTTGGACGCTACAGCCCAACAGTCCCAGATAAATTGTCAACATCTCTATCAAACTACTGTTCGCCTGCTAAATTTTGATGCTATTTATGATGGTTACGTGGCAGCCAAGCCAACCCCAGAAAGGTTTTTTGCTACCTTAGATCGTCTTGAAAGAGAAGTATTCAATCTAGATCGACCTAAATCTAAAGGATTACGTAAGGCAATTGTTAAAACTGCTACACCAATTAATCTGAAAGAATATTATCAAAATATAAACAATGATTCTTCTCGTCAACAAGCGATTGACAATCTAACTCAAGCAATACAGCAGCAAGTTCAAGACAACCTAAATTAATCATATAAAAGCAAAATCAAGCGTTGCCCATGACACTCTCATCATCAACACAAAATTTACCGAACGTGATCTTTTTAGATGCTATGGGAACATTGTTCGCTCTCAAAAGCAGCGTTGGCGAAATATATCAAGAATACGCTCTCGAATATGGAGTAAAAGTAGATGCTAAATTACTTAACAATGCTTTTCTTAACAGCTTTAAATCTGCTCCTCCCTTAGCATTTTCTGTCACTGAATTAGAGTCAATTAAGCAACAAGAATTTGCTTGGTGGAAAAATGTAGTTCAGATTACGTTGGCACAGATTGGTGTACTAGAAAATTTCAGTAGTTTTGATGATTTTTTCCAGGATATATATTTATACTTTGCTACTAAAGAACCTTGGTATGTATTTGATGATGTGATTCCTACTTTGCAGCTTTGGCAGCAGCAAGGCATCCAATTAGGAGTTATTTCTAATTTTGATACCCGCTTAATTACTGTGCTAGAGTTGCTTAAATTAGAGCAGTTTTTCACTAGTCTGACAATTTCTTCGGTTGCAGGATTTGCTAAACCAGACCAAAATATTTTTGAAATTGCTTTAAAAAAACACTATATTATTGCTAAACAAGCATGGCATATTGGAGACAGTCTTATTGAAGATTATCAGGGAGCAAAGAATGCAGGAATTAGCTCATTTTGGTTAAACCGCGATTTATCTTCATTGGATATTGAAGATCAACTACCCAATTTGAGTAGCCTAGGATAAACTTGTCTTTATATTGCTTTATATATGCACTTTTACAAAGTTCAAACAACGGGGGATAGAAGCTTTGGATACAGCTAATCAGCAAAGGATTCTAGGATATTTTATAGAAGAAGCGAAAGAACATTTGCAAACCTTAGAGCAAGGAATTTTACAGCTAGCAACATCTGTAAAGGATGCAGAAACCGTTAATGAAATGTTTCGGGCTGCTCATTCAGTCAAAGGTGGTGCTGCAATGCTAGGTTATACAAGTATTCAAAAAACTGCTCATCGTTTAGAAGATTCTTTTAAAATTCTTAAAGACAATCCTGTAGATGTCGATCAAAAGCTGGAAACACTGTTCCTTAATGGCTACGATCATCTTCAAGATCTAATTGAACGTCTAGAAAACTCTGCCGATTTTAGCGATCGAGATGCTGTAGAAATTTTAAATCAGGCAGAATCTAATTTTGCCCTATTAGATCAATATCTTCAACAGTTACTATTAGGTAGTTCAGCAGAAAATGCAGATATTAGCCAAAGAGTAACCACAATCCTCAAACAAATGCTGCTATTGTTTAAGCAGCCAGATAGCCCAGAAAGCAGACAAAAACTGCATATTGCCTGTAAAAAGCTGGGTGAAATAGCCCCTGATAATACAAATTGGCAAAAGCTGGTATCTACAACTCAAACAGCAATCACCAATAAGAAATATCCTTATAATACTATTGCCCAGGTAGTTATCAAGGAAATTAAGCAGGCGGGAGACTTTTTAAACTCTGGTCAAACAGATAAATTAGTTCCTAGTAGAAATCTACAGCAGCTAGCAGCATTGGCTGGGGGAACTTCTGGTGCTGTAGTTGGTACAGTATCTATACCCAAAGATCCCCAGGGCGCAGCATTGGTATTGTTGAAAACTTTTAATAAGCAACAAATCATGCAGATATTCCAAATTATCAAAAGTCGAATTTGATTAATATTTCCTGACCTAATCTTAGATTTGCCAATTCAATAAATTTAATATATGTCATAATAAGAACTTAATAAACTATGTTCATTGATTACTATTAGCTGTGTTTCAATTCGCTGTCCATTTTGCCAGTTTATTTAAACCAGTAATGCTCCAACTCCGTTTTGTTGGAGCGTGTTCTATGTTAGGACTTGTTGCCTGGAGTTTGCTAAGTTTTGTTATGGATACGGTAGCCAGAGCTAAAGAAATGCACCAGATCCCCTGTACTAAATGCCGTTTTTTTACTGGAGATTATCGTCTCAAATGTACCGTAAATCCTTATGTTGCCAATACCGAGCAAGCAATTGATTGTCCAGACTATCGAAATAATTAATTTGAGTTAGTTTGATTCTGCTGATTGTCCTGTTAATCTGTAAAATTTTTCTCTTCCCTCGTTATATCTGTTGCTAGGATAGCCCATCACCTGGTGAATAATCCATTTTTGAGGCTTACCATCTTTGAGCAACAAAGCGATCGCCATTTCCATGATTTCGTCATCTTCTAAGCAGTTTTCAGCAAAGAAACTACTAGTTTTACGAAAGCTGCTCTTGCTATTTTTGCTGTCTAAATAAAGATACATTGCGGCAAGCAAGTCTTTAAAAGATTTGGGTTTATCTTTTTCTGGCACAATTTTTGACCAGTCTAATTCTGAGATCTGCTTTAGGTATTTATTTTGACTATCTTTGGAAGTTATTTTTTTCGTCAGCGGCTTCAACTTGGTAAAATTTGCTTGAAGAATATGACAATACAGATAATCTACTGCTACACCCTGTAGTAAAGCTTCACCTAAAAACTGTAAATGCTTGTCGGTGGCAGAATGTTCTAACTCTGGTTTAAGATATTTTTTTAACATTGGCACAATCAAACGTTTGTGTAGCCAGTTGCGTGTCTGAGAAAAACCCCGATCAATAAATATTGCGCCGACTAAAGCCTTAAATCCTTTTTCAAAAGGATTATTGTGTTTAACCCTCAGGCGATGTCTTTCTTCTGCTAAAGCTAAAAATGGATATGCTTCCCCAAGCTCAAGATCGTACCAAAGTGTAGTCAACCTATCTGTTTCAATAATCTTATCCCGCAACGCCTTGAGCTTACCAATTTGAAAATAGGAAAAGTTCCAGAAAAGATAATCAACTACGACTAAATTTAAAATCGTTTCACCAAGATATTCCAAACGCTGATTATTAATCTCAGGCTCATTAAGCTGCTTGGCATAGGAAGGATGAATTAAAGCTAGGCGAAGGGTTCGATCGTATTTAAAATTAATGCCAATTTTGTTTTCTACTTGCGACGCTTGCCAATTATCACTCATTTGGATTGAACGAATATATTTTAATTACCATTTTATATTTAATTTCACCCAGCTACTTATATTTTATAAATATGTAATTTAATAACGTACTTTATAAGACATCAAGCTTGTAAGTGTTTTAGTAAATAGGTTGTTTTTGGCTGATAGAAATTGGAATGTTTTGGGAATAATAAAATAAGTATTTCTTTTGATATATTCCTACAGTCATTAACAACAAACGTAGTGCGTAAAACATCTAAACTTTGGTCTAAAAAAACTAAAAAGCTATTTACTGAAGCTTTTCGCAATACAACTGAAACAAGCAAATTAGTATCTAGAAAATTCAATCTCCTGATTATTACGCAGTTTTATCCACCAGATTATGCTGCTACAGGTCAACTAATTGAAGAGTTAGCCAACCATTTAGGAGAAAAAAATGTTCAGGTAAAAGTTTTTACAGGGCAACCTGGGTATGCTTTTGAAAAGAAGCAAGCTTCAAATTTAGAAATTCAAGATAATGTTCAGATTCAACGTACTAGAATTACCAAAATTTGGTCACAAAGAATCCGTGGAAAAACACTAAATGGTCTAATATTTACTTTTAGATCGGCTTTATACTTATTAAAGAATGCTCACCAAAACGATGTAATTTTATTGACTACTGCACCACCTTTTCTTTTAGTCATTGGTTATTTGGCTAATTTGCTATTTAAAATTGATTATGTTTGCTTAGTTTATGATTTATATCCTGACGCAGCTATAGAGTTAAAGGTAATTTCAGAAAATAGTTTTATCGCTAAATTATGGAATAGGATCAATGCTGTTGTTTGGGGAAAAAGTAAAAAGGTAGTGGTACTAAGTGAAACCATGAAAAAAAGAATTGTCGCCAAACATCCTAGTCTGGCTGAAAAGGTTTGTGTTGTTCATAATTGGGCGGATGCAGACTGGATTAAACCTTTGGCAAAACAAAATAATTGGTTTGCTGGACAACATAAAATAAATGAAAAATTTACAGTCTTATATTCTGGAAATTTGGGTCTTTGTCATGATTTAGATACAATTTTGGGCGCAATCAAATTACTCAAAGACAAGCCAGTACAATTTGTGTTTATTGGTGCAGGAGCTAAACATGAAATATGTCGACAAACGGTAGCTGATTTGGACTTAAACAACTGTATTTTTTTACCATATCAAGACAGAACTAACTTGCCTTATTCTCTAACTGCCTGTGATTTAGCCCTAGTAACGATCGCACCTGGTTTAGAAGGAGTTGTTGCCCCAAGTAAAGTATATGGCATTATGGCTGCGGGAAAAGCGATCGCTGCTGTTTGTGAACCTCATTCTTATCTTCGTGAATTAATTGATAATGCTAATTGTGGAGCGTATTTTGATAATAATCACAGTGAAGATCTGGCAAATTTTATCATGAAACTAGCTTATGATTCTGAATTAGCTGCACAAATGGGTCATGCTGGACGTGTCTATATGGAGCAAAACTTTATACCTCAAATTATTGCTCAACAGTATTGTGATATTTTAAATATAAACGTTAGCAGCGAGTGCATAAAAGTCGATCAAAAGGGTGAAAAAGACAACCAAAATTTATGGGTAATTTAAATAAATAGGACTTATGCAGTAATTGATTATTTGAGACTGGTTAAAAGGTAGAGAGTTTATTTTTCTATTTTTGTAGCTGATAAAAACTACTTGTTTTTCGTCTTACTGCGTAAGTCTTAATAAAGTTAAAAATATTCAAGTAAATATTAAATTTTGTTTTTTAAATAGCTTTGCTATACTCTAAATTTACAAGATATAATTTGGTAGGGTCTAACTTTATAATCATGTATGTTATTAATATCTTGCTTTTCTTCAAGGCAATTAATAAAACTATCAATCTGTAGACCTATATTATTCTTAAAAATTAGCTTAGTTTCCTCGCCATGAGCTTCATAACATCGCATAATTGGCTGTTGATCGTCAGCTAGCTTAAATGCTATCAGAATTAAATTGTCTGCCGATAAATTTAATAGTTTTTTTGCAGGAGATAACTTATTAATTTGTGAATTATTAAAGCTATTTTGATCTAGAATCACTGTTTGCAATGGGGTAGTTAATTCATAGCCTTTTTGTACCGTTTTTGCCTTTTTCCAGTCACTTTTATGAGGATAAATAGCATAGGTGAAGTGATGAGTACCTCGATCGCTTTGAGGATCTGGCCATGTAGAAGAACGTAATAAAGTTAAGCGCAATAGATCTGGCTTGGCATCATAACCATACTTACAATCGTTGAGCAAGCTTACGCCATATTTCAGATTATTATCAGTTAAGTCTGCCCAATTTAATGCTGACACTTCCCACTTGGCTTTTTCTTCTGCTATTTGAGGTTTTGTATCTCTTTCTATTGCTCCACAGGGAATTTCATAGGTTACATAATTGCTCTTAATATTCAAGGGAAAAGCTACTTTAATCATTACGTTAACTTCTTGCCAATCAACCGTATTACTTATCTTTAAAATAGATGAATCTGCTTCTAATATATAATCTTGAATAAATTTTGAGTTATTTAGTTTCTTTACTACTCTAATACCTTTTATTAATTCAGCATTTATCCATTCAATTGATTTTAATTCTGTAGTCGTTAATTGCTTTTGTTCATATTTTGGATCAATATTCCAAGCGTCCCAGTATTGCCCTCGATCTTCAAAAGCTTGGATTACATTACCTGAATCTCTGAGTATTTCTTGATTATTTATTCGGTCATAAATACTATCTAAATTGCCGGTGTTAGGGTTGACAATTACTTGCAAATACTGATTTTCTAAAACGTAATTTTGCTGTTCTAAAGCTTTACTTTCAAAAGAATTATGATTATTATACAGCCAGAATAAACGATAGCCTATAGATGGAATATCTTCAGCTAAGAAAACTAATTGATTGTCTTTGATTAATTGCGATCGCATTATATTTCCCTCGCTATCACATACTCCAGATTTAGAGCTTTTGACAGTTACCACCTGCGATCGCTTCCAGTTAAGAGAATTAAACACAACTAGAGGTTGAGCATCGTTTTGGGGTGGTTCGGGTAACTTAATACTTGAGGCGATCGCATCCAAAGCATTTTGTAATATATTCTCGCCAATGGCGATCGCGCCTGACCAGTCCTGGTTAGCCTCAGTGAAGACTTCGGTGATCGATGTCCCTGGCAAAATATCGTGGAACTGGTTAAATAAAACTTTTTTCCAGGCTATTTCGATTAATTGTTGCCAGTCCTCTTGACAAAGACCTTCTTTTCCAATTATTCTGTTCATAATGGAAAATAGTGGCTGGCTAACGAACTTGTCCTCACAAAGCAGGGTTGCAAGAGTTGACCATAACTCCGCCTGATAAAGTAATCTTTCACAGTAGCGGTTATACTTTTTCTGATCTGCATGGACGGTATAGCAGCCACGATGCAGTTCTAGATACAGTTCGTCTTTCCAAATAGGAAAATCGTTCATGGAACTATTGGTCGAAATCTTTTCAAGGTAGTCAATCGCCGTCGAAAACTCGATCTTAGGAAAGAAAGGCGAGTTATCCCATTTGTGAGCCACTTCTAACATATCCTTCGTTGGCCCGCCGCCATGATCGCCTACTCCTGGTAGCCAAAAGATATCTTGCAAGCCTGTCTGAGTTTCCCAGTCAAGAGCGTAATTAGTCATAGTAATCGGATTTGTATCCATTACTCCCGTCACGTTAGGAGGAGACATCAAAGTTAGCAATTGTGTCCCGTCAGGAGATTCCCACCAGAAACAACCTAAGGGAAACTTATTCGTATCATTCCAGTGCAGCTTACCCGTTACAAAATATTCAATCCCGCATTGTTTAAAGATTTGGGGTAGTTGCCAAGTAAAACCAAAGCTATCGGGTAGCCAAGCAACTTTAGTTATCTTGCCAAACTTTTCTTGATAGTATTGCTGTCCGTATAACAACTGCCGTATCAACGACTCACCGCTAACCAGATTAGTTTCTGGTTCAATCCACATTCCTCCTAACACTTCCCATTTATTTAACCTGACTGCATTCTTAATTTCTGCAAACAGTTGAGGACGATTAATTTCCAGCCATTGATATAAAGCAGGGCTAGTATGACCAAAAGTCAAAGCAGGAAAATCTTGTTGTAAGCTAAGTACAGATTTAAAAGTACGCTCGGCTACTTCGTAAGTTTCATCTGTTGTCCATAACCACGCCATATCTAAATGAGCATGACCGAGTAAATTAAAGCGACGCTGTTTAATATTTTTCCCTAAAGGTAACAGGCTCGATCGCAATTTAGCCAAATCGTCTCCGAACTTGTTCCCGTTTTCAAGATTGTCCCAGTTAAACTTATTTAATGTTGTTGTTAATACGCCCAGGTGTTCGGGTTCAAACTGAGTTAGGTATTTATATAGTACTGTCACCTCGTCGGCTATCAAGCCTGGATCGATATTTTCAGGAGTATCTAACCTTTCATAAAGCAAATGCGATCGCATCAATGCCCCAATGTCATGATTAGGACTAACAAGGCGGATAGTTACTAAATACTTTTGTCCTGGTTGAGCATGATCCGTAATCAGTACCCGCGCTGAAGAATCAAATAAGTCCCCCTGCTGTACTAACTTGCCGTTGATAAATATCTGCGCATCTTCCGCCCACCAAGTTAAGACCAAGCGTAAACTTGATCCTGATATTGGATATCCTTGTAATGTTGGCGCAATTATAATTTGTTGCGCCAGCCATTTGATCTGTTTTCCTTTAGCAAAAACAATATAGTCTTGCTTGTTAACTGCTGCGGTTTGGCATTCTTGCAGATCGACCTTGGCTAAATTATTGCCAATATTGACTATGCTTAAGAGTGTAATGTCTCGCCAGTCATGTTGTACCTCTAGTTGAACTAGTTGACGTAATTTAGCGATAAATTGCTCGATAGTTGGAACAAAATTATCAGACACGGCAATCAAAATAAAGATAATCGTGCATTATATTTTTTTACTCAATAGATAGTGAATATTTTAAAAAAGAGAAAAATTAGGCGTTATTTTACTTACACTTCACGCAAATAAAAATTACTTAAAAACCAACAAATTAGAAGATAATTCACATTAAGCGTATATTAACTTTTTGATGGTACGAGAAACTTTTGAGACAAGACTTTGTAAATCCCTTTTAACAACTCTTTTGGCTCATTATCCAACATCGAATCGCGGTAAACGCACATAATAGAACAACCTTCTTCGCAACCTTTATATTGCTGAGACTGTTGTTTTAGATCGACAAGCCTATATTCTGTAAGCGGTTTATTCAAACGATCGCGCTGCGAAGAACAATATTGTACTAATCCAAACTCATCAACGTAAAGATAACGCGAACCAGAACGACATTTCCATTTAGGCTTTTGACCCTGCAACAGTTTTCTTCCATAATCATAATCGCTGAGGGGATATAGTTCTCCACTTGTTGTAAAATATTCGTCCCAAAGCTTGAGATATTCGTCACCTTCGATCTCAATTTGTCCTTTTTCGTCGTGCATCAAACCAACTGAAACATTAAAGCCAAAGGCGCGAATTTTGGTTAAAGTCTCCATAAAAGTTGATTTAGTAGATTCGCATAACACTATATTGGCGTGAACGTCAAAATTTGCGTGTTCTCGCAAAATTTCTAATTTTGGCAATAATTTTTTGAGTGATTTTTGAATATAACCAGTTGGATCTGTTTCTAAAGCATCGATACTGATTTGCAAATTACTCAATCCAGCCTCATTTAGTTTTTTTACTAACTTTTCAGTCAGTAAAAACCCATTAGTAGTAATCGAAACCTGATTTTTTCGATTACAATATTCAACAATCTCCACAATGTCGGGATGCATTAATGGTTCGCCACCTAAAAGAGAAGTATTGACGACGCGCAATCGATGAATCGCATCGATTCGTTCTTTTAAAAGCTCTAGAGGTACTGGAGAAGAATAGTTATCGAACTCGGTACAATAACCACAACTTAAGTTACAACGGCGAGTTACAATCAGTTGAGCTTCTATGGGCGATTTAAAAAAAAGTAAATCGATCGCCGATCGCAATGGTTGTTTCACTCGCATAATACACACCTATTCTTGGTAAATTTGCAACTATCATTAGATAGCTATATAGCATCTGAAAATGTAACACAATCTTGCCATGATAACTTTTGCAGTTTTTTCTTTAGCATTGAAACCTATACGCGATCCTGTAGCCGTTTTCTTGATGATTTTGGCTATCATGTTGGTTGCGCCTCTATTATTCGAGCGATTTCGCCTGCCTGGTATTGTTGGCTTAATTTTGGCTGGGGTAATTGTTGGTCCAAAAGGACTAGGATTACTAGAAAGAAACAGCAATATTATTTTATTGGGTACAATTGGTCTGTTGTTTCTAATGTTTATGGCAGGTTTAGAAACTAGCCTCGACGATCTTAAAGATAACAGAGATAAAGCCATTATCTTTGGTCTTGCCACTTTTCTCCTGCCGATGATTATTGGTACGGGGGCGATGATGCTGGTGGGATACGAGATATTGCCAGCAATACTGGTGGCTTCCTGCTTTGCTTCCCATACTTTACTGGCAATTCCCATCCTTAGTAAACTGGGCATTATGCGATCGCCAGCGGTTAATGTCACTTTTGGGGGGACATTAATTACCAACGTTTTGGCTTTACTGGTTTTAGCGGTAGTAGTTAAAGCCTTTTCAGGCGAACTTACTATAAGTTTCTGGTTATTTCTGATTCCTGCCTTAACCATTTATACTTTGGCAACCTTATGGGGTGTACCCAAAATTGGACGCTGGTTTTTTGCCAAATTTGGACATGACGAAAGTGCGGAATTCATTTTTGTCTTAGCAACTTTGTTTGTTGTCTCCTATGTTGCAGGTTTAATCGAAATCGAGCCGATTATTGGCGCATTTTTGGCAGGAATTGCCTTAACGCCCCTAATTCCCCAATTAAGCCCTCTAATGAATCGGATTCAGTTTATTGGCAATACCTTATTTGTGCCGTTTTTCCTGATATCTGTCGGGATGCTGATCGATCCGCTAATTTTAATTCGTGAACCCAAATCATTAGTCATTGCAGCAGTAATGATCGTTGCCGAATTAATTAGTAAATTTCTTGCTGCTTGGGGTGTGGGAAAATGGTTTGGCTTTAAATTTCCCAGCACGATGGTTATGTTTGGGCTATCCATCGCTCAAGCTGCATCTACCCTAGCTGCAATTACCGTGGCATATGATATTAAGTTAGTCGATCGCACTACGGTAAATGGCATCGTAATAATGATTCTTTTTACCTGTATTGCCTCTCCTTTGGTAACCGAAAGATGGGGTAGACAAGTTACCACGGCAGAGAAAACTCCAACTGCTACTAATCAAACTAAAGTTTTGGCACAGCGGGTTTTAGTTCCTGTAGCAAATCCTAATAACGAAGATAACTTATTAAATTTAGCTTTAATTCTGGCTAAAACTTCTAATGGAATTCTTTTCCCTCTCAACATTTTAAGCGATCGCCATGAAGCTGTGTCTCCTGATGCGAGAATACAGCAGCGTCAGCTATTAGAAACAGCCGAAACCCTGGCCCATGCTGCCAATGCGACGGTACAAACTATCGCTAGAGTAGATGATGGAATCGATCGCGGAATTGTGCGTACAGCAATTGAACAGGATGTCAGTCTGGTAGTCTGTGGTTGGAAAGGCTATTCTACCTATCAAGACAATTTCTTTGGCAGTGTGATCGATAATGTTGCCCTGCAACTGGCGATCCCCGTCTTAATTACTCGCTTTGTTCAACCTATTGCTAATACCGCCAGGGTTTTCTTAGCCGTCACCAAAAGACAGGCATTTTCTGATGAATTTGAACAAACCATAAATATTGCGCAAATGTTAGCTAGTGAATTAAAGACTAGCTTAGAAGTATTAGTGGTAGTCAGCAAAAAGCAAACTCAACTGACTTCTAAAGAATTAGCTAAACTCAATCCAGATGTTGTTGTCGATCAAGCACAGGGCAATTTTATCAAGGAAGTTTCCCATAAAATCCGCCCTAACGATCTATTACTCTTTCCTGTCAAAAGTACAGAAGCTAGACTGCGCCAGCGATCTGCTGTTGGTACTATTCCTGAAGCGATCGCTCGTACTCATGATGATGTTTCGGTCTTAGTAATTCATTTTCCGATGAATTAATTACTTCACTAACTGAGTTAGCTAAAGAAAAGTCAATCTACTTGGGTATATGTTTTAAAGCGATCGCTTTAGTTAATCAAATGCGATCGCGCTCTATAATATTCATGCTTTATCTTTCATGAATATATAAAAATTCAACGTTCCATTTTCTTGTATTGCTAAAAGCTTCAGAGCTTTTAATAATGACTGCCTGACTTGCGATGTTGAATTGCCGTAATCCCATTTGTTGCTGATACTTCACCTCGATCTACTACTGCATAAATCAAAGTGCGATCGCCCGATGGCAAACGGCTTTGGACAGTACATTCAACGTAAGCTAAAGCTTCTTCAATAATTAAGCAGCCATTTGTGGCAGTTTTGGTAGTTACATTATCAAACGAATTAGTACTTTGAGCCGAAAAATTTCTCCTGACGGTTCTGCCTTCATTAAGGATATTTAGCACAAACTTATCTCCTTGGTTACTAATCAAATCTACATTTTGTGATTCAGCCACCGCAACCATTACTCCAGGAGGATTAAAAGTTGCTTGAG
Organism: Waterburya sp.; assembly: GCA_965218645.1. Classification (GTDB taxonomy): domain Bacteria; phylum Cyanobacteriota; class Cyanobacteriia; order Cyanobacteriales; family Xenococcaceae; genus Waterburya. Next base: position 4,894,307 of record OZ244627.1, read on the forward strand.
ACACCCAAGAAGTAAGAACCCCGCTATGATGATTATCTTGACAAGTAGTTAGGACGCACAGAGAACCGATAATTCTACCGACTGCTTGTTCGGTGCGATCGATCCGAGTTTCTGTTACTGCTTGCCGAGGACTACGGAGTTTTTTACTTTTTTTCAGTCTTTGAGTAAACTTTTTTCCAGCCTGTTCGCACTCTTTTAAAGTATCAGCAGTAGGACTAAAACGAACGCGGATTGGTTCAAAACCAAAGTTATAATGAGCGTCTTTTAGTTTCTTTTCTAAGATATCGATCGCCTCCCCACTCCAGCCAAAAGAACCAAATACTCCTGCTAACTTAGTTTTCGCTGCGTTAGCTAACACAATTCCTAATGCTGTTTGAATTTGAGTTGGTGCATGACCGCCTAATGTAGGCGAACCAATGATAAAACCATCACAAGCTTGAATTGCTGTGGTAATTTCGCCCGTTGATGCCAGTTCACAGTTAATTGATTCTACCGAAACTCCAGACTGTACCAATCCTTGAGCGATCGCGCGAGCCAAAGTTGCGGTGTTACCATAGGCAGAAGCGTAAAGCAAAACTACTTTAAATTCTTGGGCTTTTTGTTCTTGACACCAGGAACGATAATCGTAGCTAAAGCGACTGAGACTATATTTAATTAGCGAACCGTGAGCAGGAGCATATATTTTACTGTCAAAAGCCGTAAATTTAGCTAAAGCTGCTTTCAACTGTCTGATTTGGGTGGCGTGAAGACAGTTGAAATAAAAACGGCGGTCTAAATCTAATTGTTTCCAATTTTCATCGAATATAGAATCATCGCACAAATGCGCCCCAAAAAACTTATCGGTGTAGAGAATTTTGGTTTGAGGATCGTAAGTACACAATCCATCTACCCAGCGAGGAGTAGTTGCGCTGATAAACTTTAGTCGATGTCCCTGTCCCAAGTCTAAAGTATCGTTGTCTCTAACTACTTGAATTCGCGATCGCCATTGGGGAAAAATTAAAGCACCCTTTAGGGCATTAACTGCTGGTTTAGAACAAATTATTTTGGCTTGAGGTGCATATCCTGCTAGTACTTGTATAGTTGCTAATCGATTGGGATTAACGTGCTGTAAGATGATGTAGTCTAATTTTTGATAATCAAGATGTGCTAAAGTCTCCAGATAAATTTTGGTAAAAGATTGTCCTGGCGGATCGATTAGTGCCACTTTATCAGCTTGAATTAAATAAGAATTAGAAGTCGTGCCTTTTTGACGGGAATATTCAACTTCAAACTTTAATCTATCCCAAGTGCGCGATCGCAATACTTGAGTATTAGCAGCAATTTGGGCTACTTGAACATCTCTTTTTTTAGCTGTTGGTTGAATGGTTGTTTGTTTCATGGTTTTATGAAGGATGAGGGATAAGGAAATAGGCGAAAGATACAAGAACAGTAAAGATAGAGAAGCTAAGAGCTAATATTCTGTTTTACCGTTTGCCCCTACTTTTTGCTTATATCGTTCGGATATTTTTTGTTCGGGATCGACACCTTCAAAGGTAGGCGGTAGCCAAACTCGTACTACTAACAAAACTGCTAAAACTAATAAAAAAGAACAGGTGGCTAATACCTGACTCCAAGGAATGTCTAAAATTCCCTTGACAATAATTTCTCTCAAAACCGAAACAATAGAAACTTCTACTGCCACACCAATAGAAACTCGGCGTTCTTGGAGGTAAATGATTAATAAGCGAAATAATTCGACTAAAATCAGGATAAATAAAATATCGGCTGTGACTTGGGTAAAGTTTAGAGGCGGTAGCAGAGATACAAACATCTCTCGCAACTGAAGCGTCATGAAGCCAAATAGACCGATACAAAGCGAGATAATAATAAAGTCTTGGATAAATTCTAAAACTTTAATTACTCCACCATTATTTAGCCATTTATGCCAGGGAGTTGGTGAGTCGTTAAATGGTTTGTGCATTATGAAAATGGGAGACTGGGAGATTGGGAGAATTTTAAAAAAGCTAAAAGCTAAGAGCTAATTAATAATGATTCCCCACCTTGCGATGATGCACCGCCGTCAAAACATCTAGTTTGGCTACTCTGCCAGCTTGGGCAGTACCATAAACAATCCAGTGATCGCTACACTCCAAGCGGCTACTAACTTCGCATTCGATGTAAGCTAGAGATTCGGCAATAATCGGCGAACCATTGTTAGCAGGTACGGTTTTAATGCCAGCAAATCTATCTGCACCAGGGGGAAAACGTTTAAGAAAATGTCTGATTAAATGCTGATAATTTCCTTCTTCTAAGACATTCAAGATAAAGCGATCGCCAATCTGTAAGAAAGATTCAATTGCTCGATCTTTGGCAATCGCGATCGCAATTCCCAAAGGAGTTAAACTAGCTTGTATTACCCAAGATGCAACCATGGCACTAGAGATATCGCCTTTGGTTGCAGTAACGATATATAAGCCGTTGCTAATTCTGCCCAAGGCTTTTTGTAAACTATTATCGATGGCTTTAATTTGTTTGACGGTGCGATCGCGAGTTAGCCACTGTCCTAAATCTATACCCGCCTCATCGCAGACTTGATTAATAGCTTGATTGGGAGATTCTTTAACTAAAATTGGCGCAAAGGCTTCAGTTAGTCCAATCTCTTGAAACTTGTTACGCAAAGGATAAACAGGTTCATCTTCGCCACCGCCAGATTCAAATAAGCCAATTGATTGTTTGCCATGAGCTGCTGCTAAGATAGTACTCAAAATAGCATGAGCTTCTTTATCTGATTGGGCTGGCATACCGATGACTAAACCTGCGGCCCCAGAGACTAATTCCCGTACTTCTTGAGGTTCGGTATCGTTCCAGTTGACTAACTCGACTGCGACTCCTGTTTTGGTAATTCCACCAGCGATCGCTCTTGCCAGATCGTCACTATAGCCATAGTCTTCAGAGTAAATTAGTACCACCAAAGTTTCAGTTTTGGTTTGTGCTTGACTCCACTGTTGATAACGATTTACTAATTTGGCACGATGGTGTTGCAGTAAAGGACCATGTCCTGTGGCGATCGTTTCTAGCTTCAGTTTCTCCATTCTTTTAATAGCTGCTAAAACTGAACGAGCATTGGGTTTCATCAGACAGTCATAGTAATATTCAAAGTCTGCCTCAATTAAGTCCAAATCCTCATCAAAAGTAGGCTCATCGCAATAGTGCATCCCAAAAGCATCGCAAGTATAGAGAACTTGCGTTTTATAATCGTAAGTAAAAATGGTGTCGGGCCAGTGTAAATTAGGCGCGGAAACAAACTCTAGTTCATGTCCGTTACCTAAATCCAGGCGATCGCCATTTTTGACGATTATATGTTCAAACGGTTGATGCACCATGTCGCTTAAAAACTTAATTGCTACCTTTGCACCGACTAACGTAACTTGGGGTGCTAAAGCCAAAATATCTTCAACCAAACCACTATGATCGGGTTCGGTATGGCTGATGATTAGATAATCAAGTTGAGATGGATCGATAAAGCCTGTTAACAACTCCAGATAAAGCTGACGAAACTTGGCGTGAGACGTATCAACTAAAGCCAGTTTCTTCCCTTGAATCACAAAAGAATTGTAGGTTGTACCGTTTTGTAAGCCAAATTCAATATCAAAGCGATCGCGATCCCAATCTAGACAGCGAATAGCAATAGTCTCTGGGGCAATTTCGGCAGTTTGTAGAGTTAGTCTGGCTGTAGATGTGGTTTTATTAGTATTTGTGATTGCAACCATAAGTTAGTTACTCCTGGTTAAGTAGGTTGATTTTTCTTGGGTAGTTAATTAAATAGAACCGCTACAGATCGATAATAATAGATTTTTTTCCATACTATCTATTAGCTATTGTCTAAATTAATTAGTAAGTTCTATTTAAAAAAAATTGCTTGTTGCTTTCTTTCTTTATATTTACGTTTAATCTACTGCTTTGTAAAATATTTATTTTTTACAATACTTATTAGCTTGACTTATAGTAATAAATAAAGTCTTTTTATTTGTAGCGAATTATCAAATAATTAGAAAAGTTATAAGTAAATATCAATAGTTTTAATACAATTAATGCTATATCTAAATCTTGACTAAAAAATATAGAAACAGGATAAAACGCTATAAAATTAGGCTAACTGCAAAAAAATTGATTTTTTTGCAGTGTTAATTTATATTTTAGATATTTTTAGTATAAATATTTGTATAAGTATTTGCTCATACATCTTACATATAGATCAATTTTTTGACTCTAAATTTAGGGTTTAAAAAAATACTTTATTGAGGTAAAGTGTAAATTTAAAGCTATGTAATGTTTTTCATTATTGAGTTTTAACAATTTAAACTATTCAAATTGCTGAATAAGACTTTTAATAAGAAGTTACTGGCAGTCAAATCGGGATAAACTAATTTTAAATCAAAAGAAAGGAATAATAAAACCTGGTTGACTGACAAAAATTGAAGTTAAGACAGCTAAAAGGAAGAGTAGTCAGAGGATTAAGAGGGTTGACCAAAGTATGAGGGAGTCAGCATTGTGAGATTAGATTCCACTCACAATTTCAGAATACTAGGAAAAAAACTCCCGTCTTTACCATGCCTTGAATCAATGGATGAGTCAACCAGCAGATTGGTCAGATCTAGGCCATCTCAAAACCTGCATCTGGAAGATAATTGCTTTAATACATACAGGTAGTGTAAATCTTACTAAATGGTCAATGTACATACCCTGTCGAGGTATATTTGCTCAGAGTAGACAAAGACGTATTCAACGCCGGCTCAATAATTCTCGCATTAACGTTCATCGAATCTACAAACCACTGATTAAGGCTGCTTTAGCAGGGTGGAAAGAAGAAAGTATTTTTTTGACTTTTGATACTTCTCTATTCTGGGACAAGTACTGTCTGATCGGTTTGGCGGTAGTTCATCGAGGTAGAGCCTTACCCGTATTGCCGACTTTTGCTGAATACGGATTGCGCTTTGATATCGAAGAAAACTTTTTAGACGATCAATCCGCTGGTTGGAATGTTCAACGCTCGATGATTCGAGACGTTTGTGCCTGATCGCGCTTGTGGTTTATTTTATCCGTAGCAACCCTTTATGTCAGCGCACCAGGAGTTCAAGTCGTCGATAGTGGTAAACGACGATGGGTTGATACTCACTGGTTTGGCGGTAATAGCTATTTTCGGATAGGCTGGGATTGGGTCAAAGCAGCACTCCTTAATGGCTGGAAGTTAATCTACTCTGTCATTTTTTCTAGTCATCACGACCCTACTCCTGCGATCGCATCATTCAAACAATATGAGCAACGACTCTACCAATTAGAGTTTCAAGTTCAAACCTATTCCTACAATGTCTGCTGAAAGTTTTGTCAGTCAATCAGGGTCAGAGGTCAGAGGTTAGCTACATATATTGTAAGGTGGGCAATGCCCACTCTACCTATGGCGTTACTGCGTAAGTCCTAAATAATTATCTTTCTTAAACTGAATCTAAAACAGTATAAATTTACTGTCAATTAGCCATAAAGCCCAGCCTGTAGCAGCCAGACACAAAATACCTGCAACCCCTGCTAATGGTTGCTGATTGATTCCTGTCAGCCAGTGGTTTTGATGACTGTAAGTTAATAGTTTAGCTGAGTCTATGCAGGTTAAACCCCAAATCCAACCGGCATGAAGCCCAACGGCAAGATAAATGTCATTATTATTGATCAGTCTTGCTCCGATTAAAATCATTCCCATCAGCCACAAGCCAGGAATTTGCGGTACTGTTGCTCTTCTTTCCCAAAGCAAGTGTAATAAGGCAAAAATAAGACTGGAAAATGTGGCTGCTAACCAATATGAGCCATTAGTTGATAGAGTATTGTAAACATATCCGCGAAAAACTAATTCTTCACTCAAACTAATTAGCAAACTTAGAACGAGAATAGGCAGCAGTAAAGGCAGTAGGCTTTTGATGTTTTCTCTCTGCCAACTAACAAAGTTTAAAGCTGACTCGAAGCTAAATACAATAGCTAAACTGATAACGCTTACAGTCAAGCCTAATAATATAGAAGCTAATATATAAGAATCCAAACTCAAGCCAAGATCGGCTAATAGCAAATTTTCTGCTTTAATTTTCCAGCCTAAAACTAGAGGAACAAAAGCATAAAGAGATAGTAGTAAGATTATTTTTTGTCTTGGTATTAGGGGTTGATTTGGCTGCCAGTTGATTAATCGAGATATAACAAAAGCGATCGGCAGCCAAAGAATTGCCCACGAGCCAAAAAAAGTTATTACGTTTAACCATGATGTATCAAACATCTTGCATATTCTAAATAGGAGTCGATCGCCCTCATTCACGAAGACGATTACGATCGCTAAATTCGCTAAAAGAATTAATTATCTGATGCTCCATTTTCTTCACCATCAATCTGCTTGAGGTGAATATGTTTATAACCCAATTTTATTTCAAACTTGTCTCCTTCCTTTAATCCCATTGCCTGAGTATAGGTAGATCCAATAACAATTTGACCGTTTTTGTGAACACTTACTCGATAAGTAGGCTCTCTTCCACGACCATCTTTTGCTCCTTCTGGATCTAAAGGAACTCCCTTAGCAGCAAGCACTGCATCATAAAAATCTGTTAGGTTTACGCGCGTTTGTTTCTCTTTTGTAGTGGTAAAATATCCACATTTTTTAGCCGTTTCACGCCTTGGTAAATGGGATAGCTCTTTTACTTTTTGAAGTAAGGCTTTTCCTGTTAGCGGGGCTGTTGCCATTTCACTCATAATTAATTTGGGTTCTCTCTAAGTTTAGTCAAATTTAAATTGTTTCTTTTTAGTCATATTTGACATTATAAGAAATATACCGTTAATTTACTCTCTTGTCACAAGTTTTTTTTGATAATTAGTTTTTTTTTAATAATGTTATACAATTAATTTTCAGTTATTTAGTCTAATATTATAAATCATTGGTTTTACTCTAAATTATATTATTGCTAAATCTCCCTTTAAATATTAGTCATCAGTTATTTTAAATAACAAGTATAAATTAAAATACCCGAACATTAATCTTGACTTTCGCTGCTTAAAAATGTTATCAGCAAATCATAACGTCTTCAAACATTAATTATTGATGAATTGTCAGGAGTTAGATTTGGGAAAAACCATTTTAATTACTGGTGCATCTAGCTCAGGAAAAAGCGAATTTGCCGAAGTGCTAGCGACTAAAACTAACAAATCTGTTATTTATTTGGCTACAGCAAAAGCCGATCCAAACGATCGCGAATGGCAAGCCAAAATAATTAAGCATCAGCAGAGAAGACCGAAGGATTGGCAAACGTTAGCAGCGAGTGAAGAATTATCATTATGTATTGAACAGGCTGCTGAATCTGAATGTTTGCTGATTGATTCTCTAGGTACTTGGATCGCTAATTTTTTGGAACTAGAACAGATAGATTGGAAAAAAAGGTGCGATCGCCTTTTGAACAGCATCCAAAATACTCAAGCACACGTAATCTTAGTAGGAGAAGAAACAGGATGGGGTATTGTCCCTGCTTATCCTTTGGGAAGGCTTTTTCGCGATCGCCTGGGATATTTATCTCGACAAGTGGGTAATGTGGTGGATACCACCTATCTTATTGCAGGAGGTCATGTGCTTAATTTAAGCGTGTTGGGAGAACCTTTAAGCAATTATAAAATCTAGTTGATAAATCTTGGCTGTTATTTTGTTTGCTCTTATGATTATAGATAGTTGGGTAGGTCAGGAATATTTCTACTCCTTTCCTCCCTAAGAACAGAGCCTGCAGGTTTTTAAGCACTCGGCTCAAGCATTATTATCACTCTAAAGTTTCATAATAGGTTGGAGTCTTTCTAAGGGACTCACTCTTAAATAATGCGATTTTTTTGTCGCACTGTTTGTAACAATTATACCTTCTATTTATTGGCATACTCTTTTATTAAACTCAAGCTAAAGGCTCAAAATGCTGTTTAACTTACTGCCTAAAATATTTTCTTAGTCTTAAAGCAATTTTCCCTATGCTTAGTAAAGCAGTTGGTTAAATTTAAAATAAATCAATAAATTTTAGAATAAATTATTGTTCTCAGCTTTAGTCATTAAGTTTTATAAGCTTTGACATTCTTGGGGGTATAGATTAGCAGTAATCTAGAAACATTAGAAATTAGATGCAGATTAGGGTTTTCCCATGCTTAACAAAATTTTATATGCCGACTCTGGTGCAGAAAACGCTCAAGATATGCTCAAGACATTGTTAGAACTTCCCACTGCAAAAAGCCCACAAGTAACAATATTACGAGTAATTTCTGCTAAAACAACTCAAGAAGAGTCTGACGCAAAGGAGCAAGCTAAATCTAAAATAGATGATTTGATCGCCAAATTAGGCATAGATCCTAGTCAAGTGAACGTTAGGGTTGAAGAAGGGGAGGCAAAAACTACCGTTCTCAAAGTAGCTCAGGAAATAGATGCCGACCTAATAATTATGGGGTCGCGAGGCTTAGGTAAACTACAGTCTATCTTGAGTAACTCTGTAAGCCAGTATGTTTTTCAACTAACCGATCGCTCTATGCTTTTGGTAAAAGACGACATCTACGTCAAAAAGCTCAAGCGGGTAATGATTGCTATTGATAAATCCCCTGCTGCACAATATGCTTTAGACGTTACTTTATCTTTATTGCAGGGTTATAAGGACGCAGAGATATTTTTGACCCGTGTTAATCCAGATCTCGATCCTAATCTAGCTTTATCAAAAGAAGATATGGAAAGCAATCCTATCTTAGCTCCTGCGATCGCCAAAGTAAAAAGAATGGGTCTTGATTATCGATGTCTAGTTACGGGAGGTAGACCCGCTCAGAAAATTTGTAGTCTAGCAGAAGCTAGAAATATTGATTTGCTGGTTTTAGGCTCTCCTGAACGTCGTCCTTCAATTGCCAAAAGTCTCCCTGATGTAGAACGTTTATTAGGTAGTTCTCTATCTGATTACATTCGGATTAAAGCTCCTTGTCCTGTGTTATTAGCCAGACAAGAATATGAGTAGACTTCTGAGGCAAAATTTAGGATGAGTGAAACACTCATCCTAAAAAACAAAAATTAACCCTGACGCAACTTGTCTAAAACGCTGAGATCTTCCATCGTCGAAATATCGCCAACTAATTCTTCTCCTGCTGCCAAATTACGTAAGAAACGGCGAATAATCTTGCCAGAACGGGTTTTAGGTAGAGCATCAGCAAAACGAATTTCCCCAGGACGAGCGATCGCGCCAATTTCTTTAACTACGTGCTGTTTTAGTTCTTGCTTTAGTTCCTCACTTTCGCCATAAGTATCTTCCAAGGTGACAAAAGCATACACCTCTTCTCCTTTTACCTCATCGGGACGAGATACCACCGCAGCTTCAGCAACGGCAGGATGAGACACCAAGGCTGATTCTACTTCCATTGTCCCCAAGCGATGTCCTGCAATGTTCATCACGTCATCAACTCGACCCATTACCCAGAAATAGCCATCTTCGTCTTTGCGGGCGCCATCTCCTGCAAAATATACATAATTGCCATCTTTGGGGGGAATATGTTCCCAATAGGTGCGACGAAAGCGATCGTCATTTTTATACACAGTTCGCATCATGCCAGGCCAAGGATGCTTGATGACTAAATAGCCACCCTCGTTTTTGCCCACAGGATTACCTTCTAAATTTACCACGTCGGCAATGATGCCAGGAAAAGGTAGAGTCGCCGATCCAGGTTTGGTAGGAGTTGCCCCAGGTAAAGGCGTTAGCATAAAGCCACCTGTTTCGGTTTGCCACCAGGTATCAACAATAGGACAACGTTCGCCACCTATTACTTGGTGATACCAAATCCAGGCTTCAGGATTAATCGGTTCGCCTACTGTACCAAGAATACGCAAAGAAGAAAGATCGCGACGATTAGGATGCTCATCACCCATTTTAATAAATGCCCGAATGGCTGTGGGGGCAGTATAAAAGATAGTTACACCGTATTTTTCTACTACATCCCAAAAACAGCCAGGATTAGAAGGACGAGGTGCGCCCTCGTACATAACGGTAGTTGCACCATTAGACAGAGGTCCATAAACAATGTAGCTGTGTCCTGTAATCCAACCGACATCAGCAGTACACCAATAGACATCATCATCTTTAAGATCAAATGTCCACTTAAAGGTCATGTGAGTATAAAGATTATAGCCTGCTGTGGTGTGGACTACTCCCTTGGGTTGTCCTGTAGTACCACTGGTATAGAGAATAAAAAGAAGATCTTCACTGTCCATATGTTCTGCGGGACAATCATCAGAAGCGTTAGCTTTAAGTTCATGCCACCAATGGTCGCGCCCTGGCTGCATGGCAATCTCCTGCTTAGTGCGCTGTACCACTAAAACATTTTGGACGCTGGGAACATCACTGGCGATCGCCTGATCTACTGCGTCTTTTAAAGGCACGATTTTATCTTTGCGCCAGCCACCATCAGCGGTAATAACTAGCTTAGCTTCGGCATCTTGGAGACGGGCTTTTAAAGCCTCAGCACTAAAGCCACCAAAGACAACGCTGTGGGCTGCCCCAATTCTGGCACAAGCTAACATAGCGATCGCCGCTTCGGGAATCATGGGCATATATATGCCAACGCGATCGCCTTTTTTTACGCCCAAATCTTTAATTACATTTGCCATCTGACAAACTTCTTGATGCAGTTGAGCATAAGTTAAAACTCTTGAGTCTCCTGGCTCTCCTTCCCAGATCAAAGCTGGTTTATCTCGGCGATAAGTAGTGAGATGTCTGTCTAAACAATTATAGGCAATATTGATTTTGCCATTGACAAACCATTTAGCAAAGGGTGGTTGCCAATCGAGAATTGTACCCCATCTTGCAAACCAATGCAGTTCTTTTTCGGCTAATTTTGCCCAAAATCCACAAGGATCTTTTGCAGCCAGAGCATAAAGTTTTTTATACTCTGCCATACTTTTAATAGATGCTTTTGCAGCAAATTCTGCGGGGGGAGTAAATACTCTCTTTTCTTGTAATATTGATTCTATAGTTACTTCTGACATAATTTTTTTTACATATATGACTTTCTTACAGTTATTTGTACCGCCGATTTTGTCAGAGTAACTTTAATATTTACGAAGTTAAGGAAAATTCTTAACTATTATTTAGAGTTAGGTTTGAGTCTAGTAACCTTAAGGGCAAACTTCCCGCCACTAGTTTCACCAAAAGCTCTAACTCTTACAATGTATTTTCCTGCTTCGGTGATGCGCGAAAAAAGCAAAGAATTAGTCGTACCATCAGGACCATCATCGTTTTCAGCAACAGTTGTTCCATCAGCAGCAATTAACATCACCATCGAATCGAAGTTATCCGAGGTAAGATCGATTGCCACCTGATCTCCTTTTTCTAGCTGCACATGATAATCACGGGCAAAACCTCCTTCTCCTGTAGGAATGTCATTTTCTGTGAGTGTATCAGATATTTCTTTGTCTGAGGTAATTGAAGGTGGATCGTATATTTTAGATTCGGCTTGGACAGATAGGGCTTGTAGTTCAAATATAATCATTGCAGTTGCAGCAGCTAATATGTTTGACCAATGAGAAAAAACAAACTTGATAACCATACCAAACTGTAATCCAGATAGCTTCAGTTTTTCCATTATATATAGGCAAGTGAGGTAAAAATGAAATTAGCACTGACATTATCTAAAATCGCCAAAACCTCATTTTATTTCCTGCTCTACCGTAGAGATTGGCAAATTCAATTTGACTGATATTATCTTTGTCAAGACCTTGGAGTTGATTGTTAGTTGAGATTGAGTCTTGATCGCTAAATGCAAAAAGGCGATCGCTACCCGCACCACCATTGAGAGTATTGTTGCCAGCACTAGATTAGTCTCATTACTTCTAGCATTGACATTAATTAATAAGGTCGTTACCAGCAGTCCCGCTTAATTATAAGTGTTTTCCGAAAAGCTTATTGACTACTAAGATTTATTTTTAAACATACACAAGAGATCGCCTTTTTTCTCCAAGAATAAAATTGTTATAAAGAAAACTTATATACAACATTATTAAATACAATGCAAAATACCTTGATAAAGTACAAGTACTTAGCTAGGATCATTGTATAGACAAAAGGGACACATTATTTAATCTAGTTTCTTAAGTCTGGTTCTAAATCTAGAACAAAAAATACATACACAAAGCAATTATCCAACAAATGACAACCACCTTACAACAACGCGAAACACGCGGAGCATGGGAAAACTTCTGTCAGTGGATCACCAGCACCAACAACCGCATCTACGTCGGTTGGTTTGGAGTACTAATGATTCCCACACTACTTGCAGCAACAACCTGTTTCCTGATCGCCTTCGTAGCAGCACCACCAGTAGACATCGACGGCATACGTGAACCAGTAGCAGGCTCACTACTATACGGAAACAACATTATCTCAGGAGCAGTAGTACCCAGCTCCAACGCCATCGGACTACACTTCTACCCAATCTGGGAAGCAGCCTCACTTGACGAATGGTTATACAACGGTGGACCATACCAACTAATAATCTTTCACTTCCTGATCGGCGTATTCTCATACCTAGGTCGTCAGTGGGAACTATCATTCCGATTAGGAATGCGTCCTTGGATCTGCGTAGCCTACTCAGCACCAGTATCAGCTGCCACAGCAGTATTCCTAATCTACCCATTAGGACAAGGAAGTTTCTCAGATGGAATGCCGTTAGGAATATCTGGAACATTTAACTTCATGTTAGTCTTCCAAGCAGAACACAACATCCTGATGCACCCCTTCCACATGTTAGGAGTAGCAGGAGTATTCGGAGGAGCATTATTCTCCGCCATGCACGGTTCACTAGTAACATCCTCGTTGGTACGTGAAACAACCGAAAGCGAATCACAAAACTACGGCTACAAATTCGGACAAGAAGAAGAAACCTACAACATCGTCGCAGCACACGGCTACTTCGGTCGTCTAATCTTCCAATACGCATCCTTCAACAACAGCAGAAGTCTACACTTCTTCCTAGGAGCATGGCCAGTGATTGGAATCTGGTTAACAGCAATGGGAATATCCACCATGGCGTTCAACCTCAACGGATTCAACTTCAACCAGTCGGTAATGGACTCACAAGGACGTGTAGTCAACACTTGGGCAGACATCTTGAACCGAGCTAACTTGGGATTTGAGGTGATGCACGAACGTAATGCTCACAACTTCCCCCTTGATTTGGCTAGTGGCGATATTGCACCAGTTGCTCTAACTGCTCCTGCTATCAACGGTTAATAGTTAAGTAGAGTCATACAACTCGCTATTATAGAATTTAAACAAGGCGTTCTCGTTATTTAACATAAACGGGAACGCTTTTTGTTTTCGCCAAATTATTAGTCTAAATATAAAGTTCATCTCATACTAAATCCGATTCTGAAAACTTACTTTTAAATTAGAAGTTTAGAACGGGGTTAAAACCTTCTGCCCTCTGCCCTCTGCCCTTACACAACTTTTAAATAGTGTATCTCAACAGGATTTAGTATCATAGGATTACAATCATGTTTTTAATCTATTTATTTATTGTTAATCGGCTTGATTGCGATCGCAATGGTTTCCGATACCGAACCTTCTACTGTCGAGCAAGCAAAATTTATCCCCGTGCCTGTTAGAGTTGCCGAGGCAGACAGCTTGAGAAAGTTTGGCTAAGACTGCACTACCTTAATCTCTAATGAAGGTAAAAGTTAACCAGCTATTTATTTTGCCTGTCAAAAAAATCTCTCTTTAGGCTCGTGTTTATCTTTCTTTTAACTATCAAACTAAATGATAAATACAATCATAGAGACTATGGAAAAGACTTTGTTCGATAAAACCTTCCGTGACAGCAATGGTAATATTGTTATTGCTCAACCACCAAATTTACCTATCATTGTTTGGGGTGTAGCTAGTTTGCTCAAACTAATTTTTACAAATGGCTTGATTAACGTAGGGTTAGACCTAATAGCTTTTGGCTCTTTGTTTACTTGGGCATGGCTTGAATTATTTCAAGGCGTTAATTATTTTCGCAGAATGCTAGGTTTGGTTGTGTTAGTTGGATTTGTTGGGTTAAAAGTTTTTTACAATAATACAATTTAAACTCTAACTGCTGAGAAGTAAAAGTTGGCTTACTATCAGGAAGATCGCTTTACTTAATTAGCTTTTGATGATCGCTCCTTAAAACGTGAGTAGAGATATCAGCCAGTCGTGAATATATTTCTAGCTCAACAAATCTTTTGTCTGACTATAATTGATTAGCTTCTATATAGTCAAGCAAACCATCTATCTCTGCTTTAACTGCATGAAGAGAGAGGACACGGGTGGCGAACCAAGTTTGCCACCGTGAGTTGTCCGTTTTGTTTAATTTCCGTGCAATCTAGATTCGTTTTATCTTTACTAATTAAAACTTCTAATATCTCCCTGACTGATACTTTTTCAGCCTCCATCTTCTCCACTCTCGTCACTAATTGCTTGAGAATATAGCGAGATTTTTTGTAGATGCGATCGCCCAACCGCTATTGTAGATAGTGATACCAATACTGCTGGTACTCTTTGCCGCTCCACTTTATTGGTATTATATCCAATCCAATCGCTACCCGTACCTTTATCTCTAAGACTTTCAGGGTAACCAGTCGCGAAGCGTTACCGAAACTCTGTAGATAGATAGGTGCGATCTGGTAGAAAGATAATATATATTCCCCTTAGCAATATTATGTTGGCTAATCAAAAAAGCCTTATAGAGGGAGTATTTTATGAAAATCCAAAAGCGCAACATTACTTCTCTACTAATAGGTATTGCTAGCTTAGTGCTAATTGTAGCAGGGCTTAAGGCAATGTCGGGCTTGTTGAGTCCTATTTTGCTTTCTTTATTCATCGTGCTGGTAACATCTCCCATTATGACGTGGCTTAAAAGGCGCGGTTTCCCTCACTGGTTGGCATATGCTATCGTGCTGTTTATTGTCCTTAGCGTAGGGGCATTCTTTGTTCTCTTTTTCACCATTTCCCTCGAACAGCTTTCAGATGTGTTGCCGAACTATGTCAGTCAAAGCGAAGCACAGCTTAACAATTTGTGGCAATGGCTCAATAAACAAGGCGTAGAGTCCGACGATATTAAAGCTTTGCAGTGGTTTCAGCCAGAACGGATTATTCAGTTGGTACTGTCTCTCATCTCATCACTGCTAAGTATTTTCTCAAACATTGGGCTGACGCTATTAATCTTTATCTATATGCTGGCTAGCACACCAACTTTTGCCAAACAACTGCGCCAAGGACTAGGAAATAATTCATCCTTGCTAGGGCAATTTCAGGATTTTGCTCATAGTACAACCAGTTATCTAGCGATTAAGAGTTGGATAGGAACCTTAACGGCTATTTGCCAAATTATTTTGATGTGGGTAATAGGAGTAAATTTCGCCCAAGTGAAGGCGGAGCTACGCTAAAAATATAAATCGATCTAGCTCTAAAAAATCTATTCTCAGGGTGCAAATTGAGAACGCTAACACTTTCACATTTTGACACCGCCCGATTTAGGGCGCGTCTAAAATGTGAATCTCAATTTGCTTTAAAAGTTATCTTTTATCCAATTTTGTACTTTACTTAGTAGTTCATCGGGTATACCACTTTCAGGAATATAGCCTTTTTTATCCAAACTAATAACCCAGCCCACATTGTCAGGATCTCTTTCTCTTGTCCACAAAGTTAATTCTTTTAAGGTGTGCTTCCTTTTGTAAGAAGCAAGAGTATCTTTCCCTATTCCAAATCTTTTTCGACATAGATGATTTGCTGGTATGGGTCGAAAATCTAATAGTTTACTAGTTAATTTCAACTGCGGTTTATCATTTTTCTGTTCTTCTTTAGGTAAACTATTAGTGGATTTTGCTTGGTCTACTTTATTAGTTTCTTCAGTTTTTATTTGTAAACTACTAGTAGATTCATTTTGTTCTACTTGATTTTCTCCATCTACTGAAGCAATAATTTCTAACTTCGTTACTCTTTGTTTTAATTGTTCAAACTCAACTAAGGTAACTCCACCTATAGTAGTTCCCTCAATAATCTCCTTTATAGTTTCCTCAATTCCAAAGTACTCAGCTAAAATTACTATTCCAGCCTGAGACATCGATAGTTTTTTTTCTTCTTGAAACGGTTTAAAGCGATCGTATATTTGTTGAGGTACATAAAGACTTATTTTTGGATTATCTGTAGGCATATTAGTAGACTACTAGTAGTTTTATAAGTAGCCTAACATAGTAAACTACTTATTAATTGTCAGGTAAACTACGATTGGTCAAAGTTTCTCTAGCTGCCAAAAATATTTGATGTTTTTCTTCTTGAATTAAACTGTGC
Source organism: Waterburya sp. (assembly GCA_965218645.1). Classification (GTDB taxonomy): domain Bacteria; phylum Cyanobacteriota; class Cyanobacteriia; order Cyanobacteriales; family Xenococcaceae; genus Waterburya. The sequence goes on from OZ244627.1 coordinate 4,910,671, forward strand.
CTTTTCTCTTCTGTTAGCGCAAAAATATACTCGTTCAGCTTATCTTGAGAGGGTCATCAAAAACGTGGCTTGATCTTCAGTGAGGTAAACAAATTTTTCTGGTCTACCTCCAAGCGACCCAGGTTCTCCGTTTTCAAAACGGAGAACCCCAAAAGCTTGCTCGTCCTCTTTTTAATACTTCTTAATGGTTTGGAAAAAGGCTTCACGTGTAACAGCAAGTTTTGGCTGTCTTCCCTGCTTTATTGGTCGAATATCTAACACGGGCTCGTAGTCAATTTTCAAGCAGCTACGCCACAAATCAACCCACTCGTTTTGCTTCATATAGTACTTACCGAAATAACTAGGCTTTACGAGAAGTAGATAGTGAAAATGAGGATCAGCCAATCCATCTTTTCCTCTCGTTACCTCAGTCGATCTAATCCAACCAATCGCGGGAAATTTCTTTCTTTGGCTCATACGCTGCCAAGATTGATTTAGCCACTGCAATGTGTCTCGCAACTCAGTTATCTTGCAGTTGCGTACTGTCAGAGTCAAAAATAGCCATCTATGTTTTGGATAAGCTTCTACAACCATAGGAAGTATCTTGAATGCTTTGGCTTTCGACATTAACGATCTACGCCACTGGCAGACAGGACAATGCCTAACCCGACAAAATCTTGCTGTGTCTAGCTTCAGTTTATACTCACTCTCTTCTGGAACTAGCTTAAAATCCAGTAATTGAGAGCAAAAATCCATCCGTGTTGCATATTTATCAAAGTCTTTATCTCTCCGATAATGATTGGCTGCTTTATCAGCGTTGCTCCTATGTTTGTCTCAAGGCTTGTCTCTTTGCGAGACTTCTTGTAAACATAGTTCGTTTGTATCTAACTCAGATTTTGTTTCATGCGGTAAAATATGGTCAGGGAAATCCCCGCCAATAGCATTTGACATCCCGTGTATTTAGTTTAAGAGTGGTATCTAAACTTTATCACGGGATTCTGCTTTTATTTCACCAGGAAAAGTATCTCAACACTTTACTGTGAAGGGATAATAACTGACCTGAGCGGTCAGAATTATCCCTAATAATTCTAATAATTCAAGTTGACTAATTCTGAATAGAGTGTAACATCTACCTCCTTTGGTGCTAACATTCTTGCTGCTTGCAAAACATTAGCATTTGATGATTTATCTCTTAAGCTACCTGATATGGCAAGAATTCGGATATTTTTCATTACTAAATCTTCGTACCTTATTAGATAATTATTGTTGCAATACTTTTAGCAAGATTGATTAATCATTGATTGTTTTTGCTACCACTACTGCACCCATCACTTTAATATTATGTTGTTGCAAAACATTAGCTGATTCTTTAATCGTAGTTCCCATTGTATAAATATCATCCAGCAATAAAACGGGATGTTTAGGTAATTTGCCTACTAGTCGAAAAGCATTGTGGAGGTTTTTAACTCTGTCTTCTGGGCTTAAGTTAAACATTGCTTGCGTATCCCGTATCCGAACCAAACTCTTCGTATTTAGACTATATCCTGTTGACTGACAAAAACTTATAGCAATTATTTGCGCCTGATTAAACCCTCTATCTTTAAGCTTTTTACTATGTAAGGGAATAGGAATTACGATTGTTTTTTGCTGAGGTTCAACCAAACCACTTTTCAGCCATGCTTGTCCTAATAATTGCCCTAATACTCTGCCCATTTCTGGTTTATTATCGTATTTCATCAGGGCGATCGCTCTTTTTAATTGTCCATCATATTTACCCCAGGCAAAGATGGGCAAATTGTCAGCTAGTGATGGGCGATCGTCTTCTTTTAACCGACAACTAGCTAACTTTTTTTGACAATATGCACAAAAAGTTTTTGAAGTAGCGCGCTGACAAAATTCACAACGAGATTCTAGAAATACCGAAAGTAGTTGTTTCAACATACTCTTAGTTTTCCCAAAATGATCCTGTTAATTATCTCAAATGCCTCGTTCAAACAATTAATTTTACTGGAGTAAATATTGAGATGACTAATGTTAATGCTGATAGTCTTACCGACAATAACTTTGGAGTGTTTCTTTAACCCATACCAGCTATAAGCTTTTGGTAAAGTGCCAACAACTTGAGCAGGAGAACAGTAATGATAATTGAAATAAAAACTATATAGGAGAGAAACAATCAATGACAGATTTAACGGGAATAGCGTTACCTAATAGCGTTTCCACATATTAACTGACGTTACGCATTTTATCTAACTGCGGTGACGGGGTGATGGGGTATTTGGGGTGTTTGAAGTAGTGAGGTTTCTACTCCATCCCCACTACCTCTCTATCTTTTCTACCTCCACCATCTCCACTACTTTTCTACCTCTCCCAGTCTCCAAGTCCCCAAGTCCCTAGGATCGATGAGTGCGTAACATCAGATATTAATTAGCGGTGGCGGGCAAATAATTAAAGGACGGGCGCGATCGCTTTGCTCAAAGTGCTTAATAATTGCAGCACCAATAAAGCTCTTACCAAGTCTCACTACATCAGCAACAAATGTACCGTTATAGTCGCTGATATTTCTAATTGCCTGTTCGACTGCTACTTTCTGAAAGTCTTCTAGCTGCTTGCTTATGGCGTTATCGACAATCAAATCTTTAGGGGCTACATCAACAAGGCGATCGCTTATTAGTTCCAATCTCTTATACCTTTGGGCGATTTGTTCGATTGTCTCGCGGTTGGAAGTGTTACCAATCAATAACCTTAGCTGTTTGATGTTGTTCAGGCGATCGCTAATAGCAGTAAAACCTGAAATAAAGAAATAGCCCACAGCAAAATGTGCTGCTTCGGATGATTCGAGAATACAGTTTATTTTGTCTACTAACTTTTGGTGACGATTATCAATAATGTCGTGACTAGGCATAAAAATAAGTAATAAGTAATAAGTAATAAATATTTAAATTATTAGGAGTCTAAAACCTCGCTAAGAATAACTACAGGTAAATTATCCAAATTACGAAAGCCTTTATCGTTAATAATCAATAGATCGCAGTCAGCAGCTATAGCAGTAGCAGCATGAATGGCATCAGGGGTTTTTAGGTTAGTAGTCGCTCTTAAATTGGCTGCTTGTCGCAGAATAGACTGATTTATCGGAACAAGCTGCATTGGTTCAGATAAAAGTAGTTCTTCATAAGCATTGATCACAAGAGAATCTTCATTCCTAAGAGGAAGAACCAAAGTTTCCATTAGGATTAGTTCGCTGCTAACAATTTCTATTTCTTCTGCTTGGAATTTTAACCATAGAGGTTGCAGTAGCTCGAAGTATTCCCGATTCCACTCAACACTATAAATTGCTACTGCTGTATCAATATAGATTTTGCTATTAGGAGATATTACTAACTGTCCCATGAATCTCTTTCCTCTCTGAGCTGTCGGTCTATATCCTCAGCACTTCTAGGAGAACGTTTGGCGTGAACTTTTTCTAGTATTTCCATCACCGATCGCTTCTTATTCTTTGGTTTCTCTGGTAAAACAACAAAGACATCGACAGTATCGCCAATTTCTCCTTCAGGGATTTCTATTTCAATCTTGTTTCCTGGTAAAACTTTGGTGGTCAAGTGTAAAGCTGGTTGCATGAGTTTAATTACCTCTAACGAATAAGTATTGAAAACCTAAAGACTAAAAACATCCTCGTAAATATCTGTCATTGTTAAAGTTAATCCAACAGAATCTAGTGCTAAATCATCATTTTTACCAAAAGTTTCTACTGTTCAATTACCGTTGTTATCTTTACGATAAATTTCTACTTTAATTTCATCTTGAGAAACCAGAACATATTCTTGTAAGCTTTCTATAGTTTGATGATAATTAATTCGCTGTCTTGATGCGCGTTCCTTGGCTGCTGAAACAGCAGCAGGGTCGCATCGCTTCTCCCGTCTATCTGTAGTTTCAGTAGAATTAGAGAGAACTTCTACAATAAAACTGGGATTGGTTTTAAAGTATTTTTTATTGTCATTTGGATCGCAGGTAACTAATAAATCAGGATAATAGAATATATCTGCTTGCTGTGTCTTGACTTTTACTTTCATGTCAGAAACAAAAGTACGACAGGAACTTCCCCGTAGATGAGGACGTAACAACGCAAAGATATTACCAACTATCAGATTATGTGCTTCGCTTGCACCAGCCATAGCATAGACTTGTCCCGCTACGTATTCGTGACGAATTTTGCTATCTGGCTCTGATTCAAGGTATTCTTCGACTGTAAGCAGGTTTAAAGGCGATCGCATGATTTTATTTAACTCAAAAGATTTACTCTCCTTTCCATTGTCCTACAAGCCACAAAGTCCAGCGACGCGATCGTCTATTTCCTTTTCCCATGCTTCATAGTCAACACCTTTAGCATCCAAACATTTTTGGACTAATATTTATTGTGTTCTGGCTTCATTTGAAAAGACAAACAAGCTGTAAGGGTTGTTTGGTAAAAGTGTATCAACAATCTCTCTTTCCTTTTGCTTAAATAAGCGATCGCTTTTTAAACGGCTATAAATAACTCTAAAATCATTGTTTCTACCACCAGAAGCGAGCAATAGAGGATCCGATGCTAATTCCGAAGCAATGCGATCGCTCCAATTTCTAAGAGAAAGTTCTTTGTTTACGCGATCATAATTTAATAGCAATGTAGTTCAATTCAGAACCTAAAACATTAACCTGGGATTTGGTTCAGGGATGGGACAATAATATTAATTTGTTACCGATAACAGACAATCTCTGGTATTTCTGACACTAGTGGTGCATCTAGTAACGCCCTAGCTGAAGCTCTCAGCCATCGAATTAGCGTATTATGATTAACCCCCGTTACTATTTCTATGGCTCGAAATCCTAAACCATTTACATACATCTCAAGGCAATTTCTTTTGACAGTGCGTGGATATCCACGCACTAGTATAGTGGTTGATAAATTGACGATTACACTCTTGACAATGGTAATTCTGCTTTACTCGACGATGACCATTCTTACGGATTTGGCTTGACTGACGATTTAGACATTTCATGTCTTTCTTTTTATCAGATCATCCCGCACAGATGCAGCACCAAAATATTTACTGTTTCGAGCCTAAGTCAAATGCGCGTACTATTATGAATTTGATTTATAACAACTGCATTTATTCTTGTTCTAATAGTCGACTAAGTTTATGGCGCATATTGTTTAGCTTTAGTTCACATCTAGGAATGGCTGCAACACGAATATCAATTTCTAAAATATTATCTAATCTAGTTGTTTTTTCCCAAACTTTTACCTCTGCTAAAGATTCGTGCTGATATCGAAAAGATACTGTGTCTGATTTTACATCGAGAATCTCTATGTTCTTAACCCAGCCATTACTGCTTTTAATAAAAAGCCAAATATCTGATTGACCAATAAGTTCCTTAAGCTTTTTTTCCATGAGTCAATAACTATTAAGTACTCATATAATTAGCAAATTTGTAAATCTACTATAAGACATATCTTTTTAAGATGCACACTGAAAAATACCTATTTATTTGTGTTTTAAGATAGATGACATTTTTTAAATCAGTTGTGTCTAAAAATACAAAAGTTGATTTATAGTTGTTAAAACTCTTTATTTGAAAACATTTTTTCTGTAGCAACCATAAATTGATAGTTGTGTAAAGGCGATGATGCAGAATAAATCATTGACTTTTAAAAATCACTGCCGATCGCATTTACTGGAATAATGAAAAAACAAGTCAAATAGTAATGCTAATGCTATGACATAAATATTAATTCTTCTGGTTGATATAAAAGTTTTATTGTATTGCGTTTAACTTCAACTAGATTATCGAATCCTGTAAAACGTCCTTGTTCGATCACCAATACTCTTTCTGAGCGTTTAGTCTGTAGGTATTCAATAAAGCGATCGAGTGTTTTAGAATCATCGCGATAATCGCTATCTTGAGTATATCCCTGTAGCCTTCTCCACAGTTTAGGAAATAACGGAGGAATACTTTTAAGAGAATTAGCACCATCCCAAGTCGCGCCTTCGGTAGTTACGTCATTTTGCCAAATACCTTTTTTAGCATCTCTTGCAGTTAATACTGCATCGGTTAACTGTTGGCGAAGATCGAAAAACAAAGTGTCATAGTACAGTGGATAAACATTTCCATTCTCTATTAATTGATAATTTATGCTTGTTTTCATTCGTTCAGAAGCGAGAAAAACACTATCTCCGTTGTTTTCCCCTGCCTCTGGATCTCCAGTAAAAATAAAGGAAATGGGTCTACCATTGGGATCGAGCTGATTAGATAAGGTATAACCGCGAGTTTCTCGAACAGTGTCAGTAATACCGAGTAAATCTAGGTTTTTTGCAGTAGCATCTGAGGATTCAGGCATTCTTGCCCTTGTTTCCATTGCATCTATGCCTTCATAACGCAAGGAAATCGTTCCGTTATTCTCATTTATTTTCGGTGGTCTACCTCGACGATTTAAAATAAATACCAGCATTGAATCATCTGGCGCAAAACGTACCGTATCTCCATCAGGTCTACCTGTATCGGGTTGGAAAGTTCCTTGAATTAGGGTAAAAGGCATAAATTTTTGATTTAAAAAGCTGCTCTCTTCTATAATCCATCTCTTGGACTAAGTTCTCGTTAAGACCTAAAAAAACCTGAGTTCGGGATAAGCCGAAACCCTGATGATCAAAGTATTTGAAAAATAATATTTTGCGCACTTTTTTACCCTAGAGCTTCTGGAGAAAAATCTAAAAAGCTTAGAGCTTATAGCTACCTCCGCCGACTCGTTTTCTTAATCCGAACTCAGGTTAAAAAAGAGTTAAAACCTCGAAATTAATCTCAATTATTCGCTATGGATGACCTTTACACAGCAAGACTAGCTTTCGATAGCTAGATGTTTTTTCTGCAATCTACTAATTGATAGTGAGTACATACTCCCCTTTTCCACCCTCATCATAAGCATTGACAATGACATTGTAAGCACCATCTTCAGGAATAGTTACCTTGATTTCGGAGTTACTATCTTTTTCGCTAATATCGTCGTTTTGCTCAACAATATTACCTTTATCGTCAATTAAAGCCACAAAAGGATCAAATTCATCACTTTTAAGCTGAATAGTAAGGGATTCACCACTCTTGCCTTCAAAGGGATAAGAATCATAAAAACTCCCGTCTTCGGGTATGGTGCGATCGCCATCTTCTAATGCACCTCGTTCTACTAACTTTAATATGCGATCGCTATCAGAATTAGTGGCAACTTCTTGTGAGTCTTCGGCTTCTAGTTTTTTGGCATTTTCTTCATTGCTTGGAGATTCCTCAATTGGTTTTTCTTTGTTTTCTACTTCAGCTTGTGGTTCTTTTTCAGCTTGAGCAACTTCTACATCTTGATTATTTTCCGCTTCTGGAGTTGGGGTCGTTACTTCAGGAACAATAGAAGGAGGTTGAGGTGGCTGAGGTAGAGATTCAGCAACTGTATCTTCGTTAGAAGCAGGTGCTTGGGTGACAGTAGGTGCTTCTGGCGTAAGAGTTTCCGTACTTTTTGGGTTAGGGGGAGTCGTTACTTCTGGCGTAACAGCAGTTTCTGGTTTTGCTCTAGCAACTTTTGGCTGGCTAGCAATAGTCTCTTTTTTGGGTCGGGGTTTAGTCTGTAGGTTAGCCTCGGCGACTTCTGGATCGGCAACTGTATTAGAATAGGCGATCGCACACACTTTAGCATACCGAGGATCGGGTTTACAGACTACTCCTGTATCTTCAGCATTTGAGCTTAAAAGACTTTTACGGCGACGGCGATCGGGAAATAGCTCATCTACCACTATACTCATCACAATGCCTTGAGGGGTAACTCTACCGTAGCTGATATTTTGGATATTGTTAGCCGTAGCAAAATTATCAAGCTTGGTTGTCGCTTTAGCCTTAGTTTGCTTAGAGATATCCAAAGGAGATAGAGGCGGTTGTTTTTTGAGAACGGCGATCGCTTCTTCTAAAGCTTTTAATCCTCTATTAGTTCTAATTGGCTTTTCTCCAGGTAACCTAAGCCAAATACCATCATAATATTGTCGCTGCTGTTCTAGCCATTGAGCGTAGCCTTGAGGATTGGTTCTAACCCGATTTATTTCTGATAATATCTCTGGCTCTAAAGCAGTTAGCGTTGGGTTTGCTGCTTGTTGGGTTTTAGGCGCGGATGTTGATTGAGCGATAACTTTGTTAGGCTTCGCCAATGCAGCAGAGGGATAAATCTCTAAAGCTAGAAGATTAATAATCAGACCAAAGATGTAGAACGAAATACTGCCCAGAAAAACTTTTACCATCTTAGTTTTGTATATTATACAACCTCTATCGGGGGATTGAATCAAAGCCCATCCTCGACCATCATCAGACTATGATAAAAATCGATTGAGGGAGTTTTTCAATTCTCTAATTTCCACCTCTAAGTTTCCTTTGTCAACAGCGTTGGTTAAGCACTCATCTAAATGCTCTTCTAAAACAATCTTAGCCACACTAGATATTGCTCCTTTTACCGCTGCTATTTGATCTAGGACTTCTGGACAAGGACGATGTTCCCGAACCATCGTTTTAATTCCCCGAACATGACCTTCGATACGAGATAAACGATTAATAATTTTCTTTAAAGATTCATCACTGTGAACATGGGGATGAATTTCTGACTTACTATTAGCTGTTGGTGAAGATGGGGAATGATACGCTCTTTTAATCATAAAGTTTCAGCAGTTTCTTTGGAAAATATAATCGTCCCAAATTAATATTTCTCGTTTCAATTTTATTATTGATCGGTCGAGTAATAAATAGTAGATAATTATAATTATTAGACGAGAAGTATTGAGTCCTGAACAAATATTCTTTTATTGTAAATAGACCAGCAGCAAAAAAGCGATGCCGTGATGTTTTTAAGATTTCTCTTATTATCACTACATCGCTTCTAAAACTTGATGATATTGGACAAATTTATGGTAAACAAGCCCAATTAATATTTATTCCTCTTCTGCTGCCTTTATCTCTGAAGCATCTAAGCCTGTATATGCTCTGGCTGATTTATCATCTAAAATGACATTTTCATCATCACTCAAGTTTTTGTAAGAGCGACGGGGAGTATTATCTAAACCTCCATTTAGCTCTTCGGCCAAGCGATAAGATTCAAAATCCTCACCATAGCCATACACTGCACTATTGTGCATCCCAGAATCGGCATCATTACGACCACCCATTGGATCATCGTGAATATTAAAACCAGTCCCAGCAGGAATCAGACGACCAATAATTACGTTTTCTTTCAAGCCTCTGAGCCAATCAGACTTACCTTCAATAGCTGCTTCAGTCAAGACCCTAGTTGTTTCTTGGAAAGAGGCTGCGGAGATAAAGCTATCGGTATTCAAAGAAGCTTTAGTGATACCTAGCAGTACAGGAGTGTATTGCGCTGGCGCACCACCAGTAATAGACATTGCCTCGTTGACTTGTTCAATCTGGCTCAATTCCAAAAGCTCTCCAGGCAAAATAATTGTATCTCCTCCATCATCGATTCTGACCTTGGCGGTCATTTGTCTGACGATAACCTCAATATGTTTATCAGAGATATCAATTCCTTGGCTTTGGTATACAGACTGTACCTGACGAACTAAGAATAGCTGAGCTTTTTGTAAACCAATTAAAGACGCTTGATAACAACCTTTTTCGGGTAGATGAAAATTGAAGTGAGTCTCCAAAATCTCGTGCGGATTGGCAGGACCATCAGTTAATGGTTCACCAGCTTCAACAACTTGTCCATCGCTGACAATGGCATTTTGTCCAGGTTTAATCGGATAGTCACTGACTACCCCATCATCTTCGATGATTTTGACATCTACGGTTTCATTTTCTTCATAGACTACCTGGCATACTCCAGAGCTACGGCTGAGGATACAGCCTTCTTTTGGTTTACGCGCTTCTAGAAGTTCTTCAATACGGGGTAAACCTTGAATAATATCCCCTGTTTTGGAACGTTCAAACACCAGCAGCACTAAGTTATCGCCACGCTGTACTAAATCACCATGATCGATATGTAATACTGCTCCTTGAGATACACGATAAGGACGAGTATGACGGAGAACCGCAGTGGTTTTGCCTGCTGTCTCTGTTAATTCAATTACCTGTCCTGATTGTTCTAATTTGACTCCCTCAGCCAGTTGTGTACCAGATACTAATAAATCTCCTTCTTTAAAGTCACAGGCACTTTTGGCTATGTTTAATTCATGTGTAACCACATCGCTTTCTCGGACAATTAAAATACGGCGAATAGCTTCTGCTCCTTCACGTATTCCCTGTACTTCTCCAGTAGATCTACACTGAATTTCAGTTCGAGCGATAGTTGCACCTTTGACAATTTCTTCGCCGTCCGTGACCAAAACTTTAGTCTCTACATCACCACTATGAGGATCTACATCAGTATCTCTTCTGAGTACTAAAGATTCTAAGATAACCATCTGTAATCGTTTGGTATCTGGATCGTCTTCCTCTGGCTGCAACTCAATATCTGCGCTTAAATTGGCGATGATATCGTTTTGTTGGGTGGTTTCGATCTCTAGGATTAACAGGGTGCTGATTAAAGACAGGCTATTGACAGATTTTACTCTTTCGCCATCTTTATAAAAGATTCTTTGGACTGAGCGTAATTCTATTTGACGACCATCATCTTGATTAATAGATGCTTGAGAAGGAATAGAAGGTTCATCTGCTACTTCAAATTCTCGCACAGGACGGAGAATTAAAGCTGGTCCTTCCGTACTTTCGACGACTTCTCCATATCTTTGTTCTGAAACTATTACTCCGGGCAAAACCTCTGTACCTGGCTGAATTAGCTGCTCATGCCATTCGCTCTTAGTGTCCTCTAATTGATGAATTTCCCCTGGCTTAATAATTATTTCTCTAAGAATGTCGTTTTTCTGCACCACTTCGACAATACCCGAAGATTGACAAAAGACATCTTTGACTACTTCTGCACCAGCTTCAACATATTCGCCGTCTTCGACAATTAGCAGCGAAATATCTTTGTTTACTTCGTGGCTTTCTTCAGGAATCCATAATAAAGTCCCGCCTTTTTCAATCTCGTAACCCTGCTTACGATTACCTTTGCCGATAGTGATACCACCATACTTGATAATTCCCCCTGTTTCTGTACGATAGCGATCATCGATTAATTCAGCGACGATCTGACCATTCTGTACTTTTGTGCCAGGAGTGGCTTTGAGTAAAAATTTGCGCTCGTCGGCAGTGTAGATAATATACTGCTCACGACCACCATCGCTTTCAACTTTGACTTTGGCTTGATCCAAAGACACAGATGCAGTCACAATTTCTATTTCACGGCTATCGGTAATTATTCTGACCACACCACCATTAGCAGCAGTAAGTCGAGTTTGAGCTAGTAAATCTCCTGGTTTAACTTTATCGCCGTTTTTTACCAAGGCTTCGGCACCAGGGAGTAGGTTATATACTTCTCCAGATAATACCCAAAGTAATCCTGGTCTTTGAGCTATACGAGTAGTATTTCCCTGGCGATCTTTTTTGTCTTCAGGTACTAAATCGGCAAACAAAACTTCTCCCGCCAAATCGGAAGTTACATCCTTGGCAGCTTTTTCAGTTGATTTCTGTACCTGTTGTTTGGCTACTTCTACCAGTAGCTGACCTTTTTTGACTTCTTCTCCGTCTTCTACGTAGATTAAAGAAGCAGCAGTCAAAGCAGTATTTACTGTTTTGCCTTTACTGGGGACTAGGAGTATGTCGCCAATGGTTTCTACCTGATTTCTCTCATCACCGTGGCGGGTGCGAATTGCACGAGTACTTAATCCTTTACCAAACTTAACTGTACCGTCAGATTTAGCACGGATTTGACGGGCTACTTCTCCCGTAAATACTCCTCCTGTGTGAAAAGTACGCATGGTTAACTGAGTTCCAGGTTCACCAATAGATTGAGCAGCAATAATACCCACTGCTTCTCCCATATCTACCATATGCCCGTGTGCTAAGCTCCATCCGTAGCATTTTTGACATACAGAACGAGCAGCCTGACAGGTAAGAGGAGAACGTACCATCACCTCCTCAACGCGATCGCCTATTTCTTGTGCCAAATCGTGGTCAATATCTTGGTTACGAGTAGCAATTACTTCTTTAGTTTTCTTTTCTACTGCGTCTTGAGCCAGAACTCTACCTAAAAGACGATCTGATAGCTGAATTAAAGTGCGATCGCCATCCATCATTGCTTTGATACTAATGCCTCGTTCAGTACCGCAATCGATTTCTCTGACAATTACATCTTGGGAGACATCGACCAAACGACGGGTTAAATAGCCAGAGTCAGCAGTACGCAGTGCTGTATCTACCAGCCCTTTTCTTGCTCCATAGGAAGAAATAATATATTCAGTTACGGTTAATCCCTCACGGAAATTAGTTTTAATTGGTAAATCAATAATTTCCCCTTGAGGATCGGCCATCAAACCCCGCATTCCCACAAGCTGACGCACCTGAGATAAGTTACCTCGCGCTCCGCTAAAAGCCATCATGTAGACGGAATTAAGAGGATCTGTAGCACGGAAATTGGTTACCACCTCATTTTTAAGGTTTTCTGAGGTACTCGTCCAGGTATCAATTACTTTTTGAAAACGCTCAACTTCTGTGATTTCTCCGCGAGCATAACGTTCTTCTGTCTCTCTAATTTCCACCTCGGCTGCTTCGAGCATTTCAGCTTTAATAGGCGGTACTTTCAGGTCGTCTACGCTAATAGACACTCCAGCTACCGTCGCATAACGAAAGCCAAGTTCTTTGAGAGAATCTGCAACGGTTGCGCTATGAGCCGAACCATACTCTGTAAAAGCCGAAGCCATCAGTTTTTTAAGACGACCTTTATCAACGATGTGGTTATAAAATTTCATGTCTGATTTTTCCGTTCTTAGCTATTAAAATTCTTGAGTTTTTAGGAGGTAAAAGTTACGCCTATACCATGGCAGTTAAAGCCTCTTGTACCGTCTGGTTATATATGATTCGACCGATAGTAGTGTCTATATACTGAGCAATTTCTTCTCCTTGAGCCGACTTCCTGACAAATCTTTGACGATAATATTCAATCTTGCTGCCATCAGCTAAATCTTCTGTTTCTATAATTTCAGTATCTGGTTCTTCTGTTTCTACTTCTCCGTCATACCTGAGCCAAACATGGGCATGAATATCTACCTGTCCTTGCTCATAGGCTTTGACAGCATCCTCTAAGTTGCCAAAACGACGACCTTTACCTTTTAAAGCATTAGGATTTTCTGCCGTTAAATAATAGCAGCCCAAAACCATGTCCTGAGATGGTGCCACAATTGGTCTTCCTGTAGCGGGAGACAGAATATTATGACAAGCCAACATTAGTAATCGAGCTTCTGCCTGTGCTTCTAAAGACAAAGGTACGTGAACCGCCATTTGGTCACCATCAAAATCAGCGTTAAAGGCAGGACATACCAAAGGATGGAGTTGAATGGCTCTACCCTCTACTAAAATTGGCTCAAATGCCTGAATTCCTAGGCGGTGAAGCGTTGGTGCGCGGTTCAACATCACTGGATGCCCAGTAATCACCTCTTTCAATACTTCATAAACGCTAGAATCGTTACGCTGAATTAGTTTTTTAGCAGCTTTGATGTTGTTCACCATGCCACTATTAATCAGACGGTGGATTACAAAAGGTTGGAATAATTCGATCGCCATTTCTCTAGGCAAACCACACTGATAAATCTTTAGTTTCGGTCCAACCACAATTACCGAACGTCCTGAATAGTCAACCCGCTTACCTAACAAGTTCTGACGAAAACGCCCTTGTTTTCCTTCAATGATATCCGATAGAGATTTAAGAGGGCGGTTATTTGCCCCAACTACAGTACGACCACGACGACCGTTATCAATTAATGCGTCTACTGCCTCTTGCAGCATCCGTTTCTCATTACGAACAATAATTTCTGGAGCGAGAATTTCTTGCAGTCTCGCTAAACGGTTATTACGGTTTATCACTCGACGATAAAGATCATTCAGGTCAGAAGTGGCAAAGCGACCACCATCTAACTGCACCATCGGACGCAAATCTGGAGGAATTACGGGAATAGCATTTAGTACCATCCATTCTGGACGAGAACCAGTAGCCACGAAGTTATCAATTACCCGTAGACGCTTAATTAGCTTGGCTCTTTTTTGTCCTTTGGCTTCGGCGATTTGTTCTCTTAGCTTTTCTGCTTCTTCTTCTAAAGCAACTTCTTCTAAAAGTCTTTGTACTGCTTCTGCACCGATACCAACTTCAACCCCAACTAATTCCGAGTCCTCGCTATAAAGCTGATCCTCAATTTCAATCCACTGATCTTCGGTTAAAAGTTGCTTGGCAGATAAGTTACCCGCATTACCAGGATCGAGGACTACATAAGCATTAAAGTAAACCACCTGCTCTACATCTCGCAAAGGCATATCCAGCAAAATACTTAAGTAGCTAGGAATACCCTTGAGATACCAAACGTGGGTTACAGGCGCAGCTAGCTTAATATAGCCCATGCGATGACGACGTACTCGTGATTCAGTTACCTCAACTCCGCAGCGTTCGCAGACAATCCCACGGTGGCGCACTCGCTTATACTTACCACAGTGACATTCCCAATCTTTAGCTGGCCCAAAAATGCGCTCGCAAAATAACCCATCCATCTCTGGCTTTAGGGTACGATAATTAATCGTTTCGGGCTTAGTCACTTCCCCAACTAATTGACCGTTAGGTAAAGTTCTTTCTCCCCACTGGCGAATTCTCTCAGGAGAGGCAATACCAATTTTAACGTAATCGAATCTTTGTTCTATCTGGTTTCTCATTATTGGCTAGGAATTAAAGGTTCTGGGAATGAAAAAAGCTATTTGTCGATCGCAAATGGAGGCAGAAAAATCATTTTCCTCGTCCTCCATCTCTTATCTTTACTAGACTTCTTCAATGCTTTCATCTCGTTGCAGAGATTCGTAAGTAGGTCGGTTAGGAGTGCGACGAGGAGTATCTGCCATTAAATCTACTTCCACATCACGGCTGCTACCATCGTCTAAAGCTTCAAGTTTATGTACCGCAATATCTAAGCCCAAGGACTGTAGTTCTCGCATCAATACTTTGAAGGATTCTGGTGTACCAGGACGGGGAATTGGTTTTCCTTTGACAATCGAATTTAAGGCTTCGTTTCGTCCCTGCATATCATCGGATTTAACCGTTAACAGTTCTTGTAGAGTATAGGCTGCACCATAAGCTTCTAATGCCCATACCTCCATTTCTCCAAATCTTTGTCCACCCTGTTGTGCTTTACCACCCAAAGGCTGTTGAGTAACTAGAGAATAAGGACCGGTAGAACGAGCATGAATCTTGTCATCTACAAGGTGAACCAGCTTGAGCATATATGCTTTTCCCACCGTTACAGGTCGATCAAATGCTTCGCCCGTTCGTCCATCAAATACCTGAATTTTGCCAGGATTATCCTCGTCATAGACCCAAGATTTACCTGGTTTCTTGGCAGCATCCTGAATTTTGCCGTGTACTGTTTCTCTTGATGCTTCTTTACCGTACATCTCATCAAAAGGCATCATTTTAAAGCGCATGGCTAAGTTTTCTCCAGCCCAACCTAAAAGACACTCAAATACCTGCCCGACATTCATCCGAGAGGGAACACCCAAAGGATTAAGAGCAATATCAATGGGAGTACCATCAGGTAGATAGGGCATATCTTCAATTGGTAAGATGCGGGAAATAATTCCTTTATTACCATGACGACCAGCCATTTTATCTCCTACCTGAATCTTGCGTTTTTGCGCTACGTAAATTCTGACAACCATGTTGGCACCAGGAGGTAGTTCATCACCTTGTTCTCTGGTAAAAACTCGCACGTCTACAACTCTGCCTTTTTCACCGTTAGGAACTCTTAGAGAATTATCCCGCACGTCTCTGGCTTTTTCGCCAAAAATTGCTCTGAGTAGTTTTTCTTCAGGGGGTTGATCTGATTCTCCTTTAGGAGTTACCTTCCCTACCAATATTTCTCCTGCTTCTACCCAGGCACCAACGTGAATAATGCCACGCTCATCAAGGTTGCGTAGGGCATCTTCACCAACATTAGGAATCTCTCTAGTGATTTCTTCTGGCCCTAATTTGGTTTGCCTAGCTTCAATTTCAAATTTTTCGACGTGAATACTAGTGTAAACATCGTCATAAACTAGACGTTCGCTAATTAAAATCGCATCTTCATAGTTATATCCTTCCCAGGGCATATAGGCGATCAAAACATTTTGTCCTAGTGCCAATTCTCCGCCTTCAGTAGAAGAACCATCTGCTAACACCTGCCCTGGCACAACGTCTTCCCCTGCGTACACCAGAGGTCGCTGATTTAAACAGGTATCTTGATTAGAACGCTGATATTTCTGTAGCTTGTAAGTAATTTCTTGTCCTGGTTCTGGGGCATAAAGTCCATTATTGCCTTCTTCTACCCTAACTCTAACTACTTCAGCATCCACATAGGTGACAATCCCATGGGTACGAGAGACAACTACCATTCCCGAATCACGGGCAGCTTGAGCTTCTAATCCAGTTCCTACAAGAGGACGTTCTGGACGTAACAGAGGCACAGCCTGACGCTGCATATTAGAACCCATTAGGGCGCGGTTAGCATCATCATGTTCTAAGAAAGGAATCAAGCTAGTGGCTACTGAAACAATCTGTACAGGAGAAATAGCGACATAATCTACTTCTTCAGAGTCGCAGGTCGAAAATTCTTGACGATAGCGAATGGCAATGGTTTGACCTAAGATATAACCATCGTCATCGGTGGCTACGTCCCCAGGTGCAACTCTCATATCGTCTTCTTCATCGGCGGTGAGATATACAGGCTCATTTTCCCGCAATACACGACCGTTTTCGACTCGATAATAGGGAGTGGCAATAAAACCATAGGGATTTACGCGAGCATAAGTAGCCAAAGAACCAATCAGACCAGCATTAGGTCCTTCAGGAGTCTCGACAGGGCAAATACGACCATACTGAGTAGGGTGAATATCTCGCACTGCAAAACCTGCTCTCTCTCTAGTTAAACCCCCTGGTCCTAAAGCTGATAAACGACGTTTGTGAGTCAACTCTGCCAGAGGATTGGTTTGATCCATAAACTGAGATAGCTGAGAAGAACCAAAGAATTCTTTGATGGCTGCTACTAATGGTTTAGGGTTAACTAAAGCTGCGGGAGTTAAGGTATTAGCTTCGCTTACGGTCATCCGTTCACGAATTATTCTTTCTAAACGATTTAAACCGACCCTGACCTGATTCTGCAACAGTTCGCCTACAGAACGCACTCGACGATTCCCCAGGTGGTCAATATCATCAGTGCTGCCACCGTCAAATTCGAGGTTAATTAGATAAGCTACTGCTGCCAAAATATCGGTAGTAGTTAAAACTCTTGTAGTATCAGGAACAGTCAGACGGAGCTTTTTGTTGATTTTGTAGCGACCAACCCGTCCTAAATCATAGCGTTTGGAATCAAAGAAACGGGATTCTAGTAGCTGCTGTCCACCACTGACGGTGGGAGGCTCACCAGGACGCAACTTGCGATAAAGCTCTAGCAATGCCTCTTCTTCGGTAGGATTGCCTTCTTTGTCTAAAGTTTTCTGATAAAAATCTGGATGACGAATGCCATCGAGGATTTCATTATCGCTTAAGCCGATCGCCTTGAGCAATACCTGAGCCGAGAGTTTACGAGTCTTGTCAATTCTGACCCAAACTAAACCATTTTTATCGGTTTCAAATTTTAACCAGGCTCCACGGTTGGGAATTAAGGAAGCAGAATAGGTACGACGACCATTTTTATCTGTTTCTGCCTTGTAGTATACCCCAGGCGATCGCACTATTTGATTGACAATTACCCTCTCTGCACCATTAATAATAAACGTGCCACGATCGGTCATCAGGGGCAAATCCCCGACAAATACCTCCATTTCTTTGATTTCACCGCTTTCTTTGTCGATCAGGCGAGTGGGAACATATACCTGAACGTTATAAGTACTATCTCGGCGTTTTGCTTCTTCCATGGAATATTTTGGTTCTTTGAGCCGATAGTTTTCACCCATGAAATGTAGCTCAAATTTACCTGTATAGTCGGTGATAGGAGAAAAACTGTTTAGTTCTTCAATTAATCCCTCTTCTAGAAACCAACGAAAACTAGAGCGTTGAATTTCAATTAGGTCTGGCAGCAAATTATAAGTCAGATTGTTCATGAAGTTTATGGTTGGTAATATGTTTGAGTTTTTCGGCTCGTCAAAAAAGCTGGTCAGTTATAAATTAAAGTTAAATTTTAGTTTTATGGTTTGTCTAGCCTTAAATTGAATAAGCGACAAGCATTAGCAGTTGTTTGTTTGGCTATAGTTTCAATTGGAGTTTGACGCAAGTTTGCCACCTGTTGGGCTACGTGCAGCACATAAGAGGGTTCGTTAGTTTTACCTCGGCAGGGTACGGGTGCTAAAAAAGGACAGTCTGTTTCGACCAATAAGCGATCGCTGGGGACTGTTTTGGCTGCTGCCTGAACCTGCTTGGCGTTTTTAAAGGTGACAATACCGCTATAGCTGATGTAAAAACCTAAGTCTAAAAACCACTTTGTTTCTATTTCGTTTCCTCCCCAGCAGTGCATTACGCCATTTACCGAACCTTCTGTTGCCCAAAAGTCAGTTAATACATCTTTTAGCTTTGACGCTGCCTCCCGACAGTGAATAATTACGGGCTTATTTAATTCTTTAGCTACTCTTAATTGTCCTTGTAAAGCCAATACTTGCTTTGATTGGTTATCAGCTTTATAAAAGTCCAACCCCGTTTCTCCAATAGCTACTACTCGCTGGTCTGACGCTGCCAAATTTTTGATTTGCTCAGCAGTGTCAGCTTGCCATTTATCTACATCCAGTGGATGCAGCCCAACTGCAAATGACAATTCAGGAAAACGATTCGCAATAGACTGTATTCCCTGAAATTCGTTTGGTTCTACACAAGAGTGTACTAAATGAACTACACCTGCTTCTTGCCAACGTTGCTTCAACGAGTCTAAATTCCCTTGAAAAACATCGAAATTGATGTGTACATGGGTATCTATTAACTGCATTTAAATTGGTGTATTGTTTGCTTGGTAATTTTATGTCTACTAACCTGAGTCAGTAACCCCGAACTTTAGATAAGTTCTCAAAAAAGAAATTTTTGTTTGACAACTAACGCTACTAGCTATTAAGCTACAGTTGCCTTTTGCAAAACTCTGGCGATGCGCGCCTTTTTTCTAGCTCCATTATTTCTATGCAACACTTTACGCTTAACGGCTTTGTCGATTTTGCTGTAGGCTGCGGACATTGCTTGATTAACGGTCTCCATATTGGCTGGAGTCGGTTCGGCTGTGTAGGTTTCTACCGCACCAAAATATTTTTTGGTTAGAGTTCTTAAGGCGGATTTGTACGCTTTGTTGCGTAGGCGATTGCGCTCTGATGTTCTGATACGTTTGATTGCCGATTTAGAATTAGCCACAGTTTTAAAAACAGAAATTTACTTTGTAAGTAATTTTGAAAGTATATATATGAAGACAGATTCTATAGTATATCAATTATTAAAAAATACTGTCAAGATAAAATCAAAATTAAAAATAATTTGGAGTTGAGCAGCAGATTGCTCAAAACTGGCAATTTGTTTAGAAACAGGCGAGTAAATATAGATTCACGTTAAGCTAAGAGAAGAGTGTATTACTATAAAATTTTTTATTTTTATAGTAGCAATTTTAAAAGCAAAAGCTTACTCTTGTATATTAGCTCAAATGGACATGGGGATCTCGATGCTGCGAATAATTGATCGGCAAAGTGAGGCACAAGCGGAATTAAGGCGTATTAGCGATCGCAACAACGGTGATGATATTCAGCCAACCGAAGCTGTGGTTAGAGAAGTTATCACCAATGTCAAAAAAAATGGCGATCGCGCTTTACTTGAGTATACGGAAAAATTTGACCATCAAGTATACACCGCCAACCAATTGCGAGTCAGTGGTTCAGAATTGGATGCTGCTTATCAACAAATATCTAAAGATCTGCTGCGTGCTATTCAATTAGCCAGTCAGAAAATAGAAGCATTTCATCGTCAGCGAGTTCCCAAATCTTGGGTACAGTTTGAAGAAGACAACGTAGTTTTGGGTAAACGCTATACACCTATAGATAGGGCAGGGCTATATATTCCTGGAGGCAGAGCCTCCTATCCTAGCACAGTCCTGATGAATGCTATTCCTGCTAAAGTGGCGCAAGTTCCCCACATCGTTATGGTTACCCCTCCTGGTCAAGATGGCAAAATCAATCCTGCGGTGCTGGTGGCGGCACAAGAAGCAGGGGTAGAAGAAATATATCGTGTTGGCGGGGCGCAAGCTATAGGTGCATTAGCCTACGGTACAGAAACTATTCCCCAGGTTGATATAATTACTGGACCAGGAAATATTTACGTTACCTTAGCTAAAAAGATGGTTTACGGTACTGTGGGCATTGACTCTTTAGCAGGACCATCGGAAGTATTGGTTATTGCCGATGAGCAAGCAAACCCAGTTTGCGTTGCTGCCGATATGCTGGCTCAGGCAGAACACGATCCGATGGCGGCTGCCATACTAATAACTACCGATCCTGTCCTGGCAAAACAAGTGCAGCAGGAAGTTACCAAGCAGTTAGCCAATCATCCCCGTAAAATCTTAACCGAAAAAGCGATCGCTCATTATGGTCTAATAGTTATTGTTAATTCCTTAGCCGAAGCAGCAGAGCTTTCAAATTTATTTGCTCCTGAACACCTAGAGCTAGAGATAGCAGAACCTTGGGACTTGATTGAGAAAATTCGCCATGCAGGGGCAATTTTTATCGGCAACTCTACTCCAGAAGCTACTGGAGACTATTTAGCAGGACCTAATCATACCCTCCCAACCTCAGGGGCGGCCCGTTATGCTTCAGCCTTGGGAGTAGAAACCTTTATGAAGCATTCGAGCTTAATTCAATATTCACCTACAGCTCTTAAAAAAATGTCTAGCACTATTCAAATTTTAGCTCAGGCAGAAGGTTTGACTTCTCACGCTGACTCAGTAAGGTTCAGGACGGAATAGATAACTAGATCATAGGGAAAATACACCTACAAGAGAAATGCGATCGCCATAATCTAGAAATTAGATTGATTAAGATATTTTTTGCTGCTATAGCAATACGAGGCTGTGTTAGGACACTTATAGTCATTTCAATTAATTTCCTCATGATTGGCTGGCCAGAGGTCAGAGGTCAGAGGTCAGAGGTCAGAAGAATTTGAGGTACTTACAAAATTTTTCCTTTTTCGTATGGTTTCTATTTGCGAGTGACAAATTACTCCGCCCTAAACGGACGGAGTAATCTGTCACCGTTGGTCAGCGCTTTGTGGAGGGGCTGTTCCCGTAGCTTTGCTGCGGGATTTATAAACCCCATGGTCTATGACCCATTAAAGCGACTGGCGAGGGTGAAATGACTATATTACTTTTTGTAGCAGTCGAAGTAAAGGTTAAGACGGTAAATAATTATCTCGCGCAAAGACGCAAAGAGGTTAGAAGATGTCCTAATCTATTATTCGATTGCTATACTTTTTACTTTTTACTTACGAGCAATTAAATTTTCTGTCCTAACCGATTAACGTACTGCGATACTTTATAGCCAAAGGTTTACTTTTCTGATGAGACAACTTGAGATTTTTCATCTGATTTTGGCGGCGATTGCTTTTCTAAATGATTAGCTTTCTTCTGCTCATTTTTCTTAGGTTCAGGAGGCTTAGGAGTAGTTTCTTTATCAAAGATTAGCTTTTGGGCTATACAATCTACTACAATTTTGTCTCCTGCGGTATAAGTGTTATCCAAAATCATCGTCGCAATTGGATTTTGTAATTCCCGTTGAATTGCTCGTTTCAAGGGACGCGCACCATAAGCAGGATCGTAGCCAATATCAACAATGCGATCTTGGGCTGCGGTCGAAAGCTCAATGGTAATTTTTTGTTCACTTAATAGGCGTTGAATACCTTCAATTTGAATCGAGACAATCTGTTTGAGTTCTTCTTTCTTCAAGCCATGGAAGATAATTAAATCATCGATGCGGTTGAGAAACTCTGGTCGAAAATGACCCCGCAAAGCTTGATTTACCTGCTTATAAATTTCTTCATAATCCTCATCTTCTCCTTTAACATTGAGAATGTGTTCACTACCGATATTGCTAGTCATAACGATAATGGCGTTGCGGAAGTCTACAACTCGTCCTTGAGAGTCGGTAATTCTGCCATCGTCAAGTACCTGAAGCAAAATGTTGAACACATCCTTGTGAGCTTTTTCTACTTCATCTAGTAAAACCACGCAGTAAGGACGACGACGTACTGCTTCTGTTAGCTGTCCTCCTTCTTCAAAGCCAATGTATCCAGGAGGCGCACCCACTAGACGAGATACCGCGTGTTTTTCCATATACTCGGACATATCAATTCGCACCATCGCCTCTTCGCTATCAAAGAGAAATGCAGCTAAGGCTCTGGCTAATTCAGTTTTACCAACCCCAGTCGGACCCATAAAAAGAAATGAGCCAATTGGTCTACCAGGGTCTTTCATTCCTGCCCTAGCGCGACGAATAGCAGCCGATACTGCTGCTACGGGTTCTTGTTGTCCGATAACTCGCTGATGGAGGTGTCCTTCTAGCTGAAGCAGTTTCTGTCTTTCAGATTCGAGCAGTCGGTTAATCGGTACACCTGTCCAATTAGCGACAATTTCGGCTATATCTGATTCTGTTACCTGTTCTCGAAGCAAAGTAGTCCCTGCTGATTGGATGTCAAATAGCCTAGTTTCCTTAGCTTCTAAATCTCTTTGCAAAGTTTCTAGCTTGCCATATTTCAAAAGTGCAGCTTTTTCATGGTCGAAAGCTCTTTCTGCTTGATCTAGCTGGAGGCGCGTTTTTTCCTCCTCTTCTTTGAGAGCATTAATTTCATCTAACAAGCTTTTTTCTGATTGCCATTGAGCAGATAGTCCAGTTTGCTTGCCTTTTAAGGTTTTAATTTCTGCTTCAATCTTGCTTAGTCTTTCCTTTGCTGCTTTATCTACAGCCATCATTCCTGGACGTTGGCTTTCCCCTGTTAAAGAGACTTTTTCCATTTCTAGCTGCATGATACGGCGATCAATATCTTCTAGCTCACTGGGCTTGGAAGTGATCTCCATTTTCAATTTTGCTGCTGCTTCATCAATCAGATCGATCGCCTTATCGGGTAAAAAGCGTTCTGTAATATAACGTTGAGACAAAGTAGCTGCTGCAACTAACGCCGAGTCGGTAATAGTTACGCCGTGATGCACCTCATATCTTTCTTTTAATCCCCGCAAAATTGAGATCGTATCCTCAACGGAGGGCTGATTTACGTATACTTGCTGAAAGCGTCTTTCTAAGGCTGGGTCTTTTTCAATATGCTTGCGATATTCATCTAGGGTAGTTGCCCCAATACAGCGCAATTCACCCCGCGCCAACATAGGTTTAAGCAAGTTTCCCGCATCCATTGAGCCAGAGCCTTCTCTTGCCCCCGTACCCACAACGGTATGCAGCTCATCGATAAACAAAACTATTTGTCCGCTAGATTCAGTGACTTCTTTTAATACCGCCCGCAAACGTTCTTCAAACTCCCCGCGATATTTCGCCCCTGCAATCAGGCTGCCCATATCCAGAGAAATCAATTGACGGTTTTTAAGAGATTCGGGGACATCACCGTTAACAATCCGTTGTGCCAATCCTTCGGCGATTGCAGTTTTGCCAACCCCAGGCTCACCAATCAATACAGGGTTATTTTTAGAGCGACGAGAAAGCACCTGAATTACCCGACGTATTTCTTCATCCCGACCAATTACGGGGTCAAGTTTACCTGCTTTTGCCTCTTCGGTTAGATCGCGACCATACTTTTCTAATGCCTGATACTGTTCTTCTTGGTTTTGCTTGGTTACTTTTTGTGAACCTCGAACTGATTTGATTATCTGTTCTAAATCTTGGGGGTCAAGATTAAAGCTGCGCAGAGATTTTTTGCCAATGCGAGCATCTTCAGCAAACCCCATCAGGATATGCTCAATAGAAATAAAATCATCATCCCAGCTAACTCGGCAAGCCTCGGCACGGTCTAACATTCGATCTAAGCTAGCCCCTAAATAGAGTTGAGCCGAGCCTATTCTGGGCTGACGCTTAGTAAACATCTCTAGCTGTTGCTTGAGACGCAGGGGGTCTATGTTGGCTTTATCTAAAATAGTTGTGGCTAGTCCCTGCTGTTCTAAAGCCGCCAAGATTAAATGCTCTACCTCTAAGTTTTGATTCTGAAATAACTTGGCAACTTCTTGGGATTTAACAATCGCATCCCAGGCTTGTTCAGTAAACTTACTTTGGTCGGTAGGCTGCATATTTTAGCTAAATAGGGTTTTTGAACTTTGATAGTTGATGATGCTCAGTTCAGTATAGTCAGGCTTAAATTACTAAATATTAAAGCCAAAAATTACCTTGTCTGAAGACTTACATATAATAATATGTCTTGATAATAATTTTAGTCTTATTTAATAGCCAGTAGAAATTGAGAATTAATTTGTTCTACCTTTTTTAGTATAAATATATAAGCCTCTAGGAATAAATCACCAATCCCTGAGTGCCTGACACATTTGGCAGAGCTAAAATGTAAAATATTAAACAAGCACTGCCAGTAGATGTTGGCTATAAGCTTTCAGTAAAGACTTAGACTATGAGATGATAGTGCGACTTGTTTAGTAGAAACGTACTAATTCAGTACAGAGATTACTAACATGGTAACGGCTAAATGCCATACAGCAAGCCAATTCTGAACCATGATAACTGAATATCCGTGAGAGTGCGAGTACTCCTATAACAAGGAGTAAGATTAGTCATCTTACAAACTCAAGTCTCTCTCCCCAGGTGTTAAGGGTAAAAGCACTTTTCCTACTGTAGCGACTGGTCATCAATCGGTAAAGCGGGAATGAAAGTGGTTCTTAACTGGAAGTCTAATCTGGTTTCCCGCAAGCAAGACGCCTATGGGTAGCAAAAGCAAAGTATCCTTAAGTCCCGTTAAGTGTAAACAGCCAAAAATAGACTGATAGGCTGTAGCCAAAAGGCAAAAGATTCTAACTGAGGGAAAATTTATCAGTTTTCTCTCCAACATTAGGGCGTGTTGTCAATTAAGCCAAACAATAGAAGCAGCAAGATAAATAGAACCCGAAAAATTAAAGGCTCTTTTGTCATAACGGGTAGCAATTCCCCTGTATTGCTTGAGTCTGGCAAAAAAATTCTCTATGAGATGACGAGCTTTGTACAGATGCTTATCATAGTCTCTTTTTTGTTTTCTTCTCCTTGTAGATGGAATCACAACCTGACACCCTTTCTCTCGAAGGCGATTAAGTACTCTTTCTTGAGCATCCATTTGCTCTATCGGCTAGAAACGATTCTGCTTCTATATTTGGGAGTAAAGCATCTGCTCCATTTAGGTCATGAGCCTCTCCTGGAGTTAGATAAAATTGAGTAGGATTTCCCAGGGCGTCACCGATAGCATGGATTTTAGTACTTAAACCTCCAGCACTGCGTCCAATACACTCTTTTTTTATCTTTGCCTTCTGCTCCGCTACTATAGAACCCATTTGAGATCTCTGTGTTAAAGCATAAGCCTTACAGCTTACTCGTTTCATCACTACAACAATCTAAATTACTGAGACAACTATTCTGTCCTAAACTAGTAGGATAAACTAACTTCTGCAAAAGCCTATTTTGCCAGAAAAAGATACCAAATGGGTTCTATAAGGGCGTGGTTAAAAGCAGGAATACTAGACAGAGGAAAAACTTCATTCCCAACAGAAGGAACACCCCAGGGCGGAGTGTGTGCGCTGCGAAGCGTACATTGGTAATACTCAAGGAGAGTGAAAACTACTAAGAGATAGTACATTCCCTAATGTACTAAGGCTGACCCAGCAGGCAGGGGACAATGAGTAAGAACCTGTTTGAAGCCTGGGGGACAAGGGGTAAAGTACTGACACTCTGTTACAGTACAAGACTTCGAGCCTGAATTTAACTATGACTACGAAAGGAATCTTCGTCCGACGCTCCTACACCTTGGACACGCTGCTAAACAACAGAGATGGCGTGAAACATCAGGTAAATCAGTGTACATTCAATTGATTGAAAAAGTCTATAGACGCGGACTGAATTGCTCTAATTATAAGGGTATAAATTATCAACTGATGTTGAGGATACTAGGTCTGTATCCCACAGGAGTACAGAAGAAGTCTAAGGTTAAATGCAACCACGTACCAATGTATGAACGTAGGAAGCGCAATAACTGGTCTAAATACAGACTGGGTTAACTGCAACTGAAGTAGTTATTGCGTGGCAGAGCCGACGTAGTAGTCCGAGCCAGAAAATAAGCTGGTACATGGCGAAGGTCGGCAGTCATTGTCAGAGATGCAGATAGAATGTAGAGAGGACTAAGAAGTATGTCCGATATCATCAAAACCCAACGTAGTCTCGCCATAAAAGCGAAGTATAAAAAAGAGCATCAATTCGACCACCTCTATCGACTCATCTGTCGTCGAGATTGGATTGCCGATGCCTTAGAGACAATTCTCTCTAATAAAGGGTCGAAGAAAGCAGGAATTGACGGGGTAACTAAAAAAACTCTCGAATCAGACGCAGCGAAAGCCAAATTTGTAAAAGAGCTAGAAGCGGAACTTCGCTCTAAGCAATTCCGCCCAATGCCCGTTCGTCGAATATACATTCCCAAGTCTAACGGCAAAACCCGCCCATTGGGTATTCCCACAATTAAAGACAGGGTAGTACAAATGCTTGTAAAGATGGTGTTAGAACCTATTTATGAAAGCGATTTCTTGAACTGCTCTAACGGTTTTAGACCAGGGCGCAGAACTCAAGATTGTATCGCCCGATTAGATAGCTATATCAATCGACGCAATAAATACTATAGTCATTCTAAATAATTTCCGTACGATTTAACGATGTCATCCAAGGAAGCGCCAGGAGCAGAATAAATACGTCTTTTTTTGAGGATTGCAAAGTCTTGTTCGATGCGATTAAAATCAGGTGAATAGGGCGGCAAAAACAAAACCTGGTGACCAGCTTGTTCGGCAATGCGAAACACATCATCCTTACGGTGAAACGGAGCATTATCAAGAATTAAGGTAGAGTTCGGTTTCAATTCGGGAATCAAATGCTCTTCGAGCCATTGATTAAACCATAGAGCGTTAGTACTTCCTTTAAAAAGAACTGGTGCTAACAATTCTCGACCTCTTTTGCCAGCTATCAGACTTGTTCTAGTTCCTCTTTTACCATTGCGATCGCCGTAGGTTTTTTGTCCTCGTTTCGACCAGCCATAAGGACGATAAATATATTCTTCAAAACCCGATTCATCCAAATAGACCAAATTGTCTGAACCCTCTAAAATGATAATTTGACGTAAATTCCTCAGAAAAGTAATTCGTTGACCATGCTTACGTTCTCTGTATTTTAGGGTTTTGTCTTGGTGCGCATTCCCTTGCGTCTTACGCCGACGCGGGGTCGCACCGCTTTTTACGAGTCAACTTCATTTGTTTTTGGGCATACCCAATTGCACTCGTATGCACTCCAAAATGTTGCGCACGCTCTCTCAACAAAGCATCTGGATTTTCTTGAATATGCTGGGCAACTGCTTTCCAGTCTAGTTTTCGCTTTCTTCCCAGTTATGGCGCTGGAGTTAAATTCTTTCTTTGAAACCAATCGTTTACACACCACAGGCTTACCTCATATCTTCTTGATGCTTCGGCTTTTGAGCCTCCAGCAGCAACGAAGTCTACTACTCGTTTGCGCAAGTCTACGCTCTCCAGTCATCCAACCTAATTTATCTCTCAGCTAGTCTCTATTATTTCATATGTTTCCTATTTAGAATGACTATACTGGGTCATCGAAGGGGATATCAAAGGAGCATTCGACAGCATACACCATCAAATACTGATGAAACTGCTGGCAAAACGAATAGCTGATAAACGTTTCCTAAATCTGATAGAACGATTTCTTAAAGCGGGAATTATGGAAGGTCGCCTGTTTAAGCGTACCGAATTGGGTACTCCCCAGGGCGCAATTTGTTCGCCTATTTTGGCAAACATTTATCTCCACCAGCTAGACCTTTACTGGTGGAACAAATACGGCAACTTACACCGCAAACAGAAAGAACGTCGTCGAATAAACCACATGGGAAATTGTGCGCTAATTCGGTATGCTGATGATTGGCTACTACTTACCAACGGTGGTAAAGCAGAAGCCATCAGACTAAAAGAAGAGTTCCAGACTTTCCTCTGGTCAGAATTAAAACTCGAACTCTCTCCTGAAAAAACGCATATAACTCATGTAAATCAGGGTTTTGACTTCTTAGGTTTTCACGTTCAAAGATACGTAAAATCTAACGACCGACCGAAGATGTTGGTCACACCAGCACAGGAAAATATCAAGAAGTTAAAGCTCAAGATTAAAGAGATGACGCGACGCAAGTGGTTTCAAGACTCACCATTGCTTAAAATCTCAGCTTTGAATGCTGTACTTAGAGGATGGGTTAACTATTATCGTCATACCAATACCAAGAAAATAGCTAAAGATCTAGACTTCTGGATCAATGAAAGGCTATTTCTTTGGTTAAGCAAACGGCATAAGGTGTCCAAACGAAAAGTACTCGACAGGTTCAAGCTCCGTGAAAACGGCAAAAGATGGAACTTTGGTGTGGTTAACGGGGACAATTACCTCTTCCTTTATCGGATGAGCGATTTGCCCTTAAAGAAATACCGTTCTCGTTCGCCAGATAATCCTTACTTAGAAGGATTTGGAACAACTACAGCTAGTCCGCCAGAAAAAGCTTTATCTAACCAAATCTGGATGGGTAATGCTGAGAATGTTACATGGCGCGAACTCAAAGAGAAAATTAAAGCTATAAGGGGTGCAAAATGCGAATGTTGTGGCGCACTAGGTAAACTAGACTTACACCATATCATTTCGCGTAAAAACAAGGGCAAAGATACTGAAGACAACCTTCAGCTATTATGTCGCCCCTGTCATGCACAAACCCCTTCATGATTGTCGGAGGTAACAATGATGGAAAGCCCAATGACGAGAAATTGTCACGTTGGGTTTGGGGAGAGGTATGAAGAAACACATCAATCGCAAGATTGGGAAGTGCGCTTTGTGCCTACTCCATGTTCACCACTTTTAGCCAACATTGCCCTACACGGAATGGAAGAAAGGATAAAAGAATACGCTGCTACCTGAAAAGGACAGAAGAGAGAAAACAAAAAATCTCTTTCCCTCATCAGATATGCAGATGATTTTCTCATTATTCATGAAAACCTGGAAGTGATTAAAACTCGCCGAGGAATAATAGAAGAATGGCTTTTTCATATCGGACTAGAACTCAATCAGGAAAAAACCAAAATATTACATACCCTCAACGAACATGAGGGTCAAAAATCAGGGTTCAATTTCTTAGGGTTCAACATCCGACAATATCCAACGGGTAGATACCAATCAGGTAAAAACACCAACGGAGAAATTCTAGGGTTAAAGACTATCATCAAACCATCAAAAGAAAAAGTAAAAGAACATTATCGCAAACTTGCCGATATAATAGACAACCATAAATCTGTCTCACAGCACTTACTGATTGTTAAACTAGCAACAGTAATCGTAGGATGGTGTAACTGTTACCGAACAGTTTGCAGTAAGGAAACATTCTCTAAGAGGATGTCTGAAAAGTCAAAAAAATGCGTTCGCTGACAAAAAAAAGAAAAACTCTCGCTAAATTAAATTTGTCAATCGCTAAAAAGACAGGCAACGAGAGTTATGAATCAATCATATCGTACTGATTTAACAGATGAACAATGGGAAATAATTAAGACTTTAATTCCTCCCTCAAAGTCAGGAGGTCGTCCTCGGACAGTTGATATGAGAAAAGTAATCAATGGAATCTTCTACATATTGGTAGCGGGATATGCTTGGTGTATGTTGCCTCATGATTTTCCAAAATGGAAAACAGTTTATCACTATTTCAGACAATGGCGCATCAACGGAGACTGGGAACGCATTCATGAGCAGTTGAGACAATGGGTTAGAGCGATTGAAGATCATCATTCGAGTCCATCGGCAGCCGTTCTCGATAGCCAATCCGTTAAAACAGCAACTATGATTCATACCGAAGTTGGATATGATTGTGCCAAGAAAATCAAAGGACGTAAACGTCATGTCCTGGTAGATACTCTGGGACTGTTAATTGTAGTAGTAGTCACTGCCGCCAATTTACCCGAAAGAGCAGTTGCTAGATTAGTCTTCGCTCAAGTCGAAAAAGAACGCATTAAATTCTGGCGGTTGGTAAAAATTTGGGTTGATGGAGGATATAGAGGAGAGGAATTTATGAAATGGGTAATGGATACCTATCGATGGATTCTAGAAACGATTCTACGCTCAGACAAAGAAAAGGGATTCAAGATTTTACCTCGACGTTGGGTCGTCGAAAGAACTTTTGGTTGGTTTAATTGGTGTCGTCGTTTAAACAAGGATTACGAAGTTTTACCCGCAACTTCTGAAACTATGATTCGAGTCGCCATGATTCGTCTTATGCTAAGAAGACTGGCATAATCTCATACTTTTCAGACATCCTCTTAGCTTTTGAGTAACTCGTTCTTTGACTTCTGCTTTGCCTGGATTGTAAACAATGATTACGGTTATTTATTCCCCAGAATTTTTGTCACACGATACGGGCTACGGACATCCTGAAAAAGCAAAACGACTTACAGCGATCGCCACAGCTTTACAAAAAGTTGCCTGGCAAGATCGAATAAACTGGCAGCTACCTACTCCTTCAGAACAAAAAAAGGTACTGTCATACATTCAGAAAATTCATACCCCAGAACATATCAATCATATTCAGGCGGTAGCAGCAGCAGGAGGCGGGTATTTAGACGGAGATACACCAATTTCTGCCCGCAGTTACGATGTTGCCTTACTGGCGGTTAGTGCTTGGCTAGATGGGGTAGACAAAGTATGGGATCATCAGCAAACTACTTTTGTTCTATCTCGTCCCCCAGGACATCATGCTACCAGAAATACAGCAATGGGGTTTTGCTTGTTTTCCAATGCAGCGATCGCAGCAGAATATGCCTTGACTAAACCAGGAGTTGAGCGTGTGGGCATTCTCGACTGGGATGTGCATCATGGTAATGGCACAGAGGCGATCGTCCGCGATAATCCTCATCTGGCATATTGTTCTCTTCATCAGCACCCTTGTTATCCAGGTACAGGAAGTAATCAAAGCGATCGTGGTCAACATCAAAATATTCTCAATTTGCCCATGATGGCGGGCAGCAAAATTACGGATTATCAACTAGCTTTTGAAACCAAAATAGTTCCTTTTTGGCAAAATTGGCAGCCCGATATTTTAATAGTTAGTGCTGGCTATGATGCTAATCATCAAGATCCCTTAGCAGGAATTTCTTTAGAACCCACTGATTACAGTTTGTTAACAAAATATATTCTAAAAATTACAAAAACCCCTTTATTTGGTTTAGAAGGAGGTTATCATTTAGATGCTTTAGCTAAATCTGTAGTTGCCACTTTGAGTAGTTGTCTGTAATAGTTGTTAATTATTTCTCATTAATCTTACTGAAAATTGTTTCTTATTTAGAAACGTAAATTTATATCGGCTTTTTCATCCGTATTTTTACCAACGGTCGCAGATTATTTCCTTCGTTTAGGACGGAATAATCGGTGACTAGATACAATATCGCAACTATTATAAATATGAATATTGCTACTTCAGAATCATCTTTGTATCAGTTAATTCAGGATCTAGATGAGCCTCCAGTTAACATTTCTACTGGTGCAGAAACCCTCAAATTCTACGTTAGCTCTATTATTGATCTATTAATTGAAAAGCAAATTTCGGCAACAGTTTGGGTAAAACTACCCCAGACCAAAAGCTGGCTCAAGCAAGTGCAAAAATTACAGAAAGAGGGGAATGTTAAGCAAATTTATTTATGTAGTAATAAACAAAATAATTCTACTCTAGCTCTATTAGAACAAAATTCGGAGCTAACTCCAGTTGTCCCCGTTAATCTAAATAAAAATCCTATTCTACAAAGGGAATCTTTTCTAATTATTATATCGGCTGATTTTTGTAGTTTGGTATTAGCTCAGTGGCAGAAAAGCCAAATCAAAATTGAGTCTTCAGGAAAAAGATTACAGCAACCATATCTAGAGATGGTTTCCAGTTTCGATCTTCAAGCAATTGCTCCTATATTGACAGGTATTAGACAAAATATATCCTCTGAAGATAGTTCCTTGACAGAAGAAGATTTTAAAGTTGAGTTCAATTCAAATCCTCACCATGAGTTATTAAACAATCTCATGGTCAAACAGATTAGCTATAGTGAATCTATCCAAAACAAGCTAGATTCTTTGGTTAAAATCAGTCATATTCCCGAAAAAAGCTCAACTGTACTGGGGTTACAAGAAGATTTTCTCAAAAATTTAGTTCAAGAATTGCGATCGCCTATTACCCACATGAAAACTGCTCTTAGTTTATTAGAATCAAAACAAATAAAAGGAGAACAGCGTCAGCGTTATTTAAAGGTGGTTAGCGATGAATGCGATCGCCAAAATTCTTTAGTAGGTGGCTTACTAGAATTATTGCAGCTTGATACTCCTGCCGAAGCCGAATACCTATACTTAGACGATATTGTTCCAGGAATCGTCAGCACCTATCAGCCTTTAGCCGAAGAAAAAGAAATTCTCTTGGGATATACTATTCCTGCCGATCTTCCGCCTATTTCTTGCCCTAATGCTTGGTTTAGACAGATCATTATTAATTTACTCAATAACAGTCTGCAATTTACTCCTCCTAAAGGGAGAGTGTTTGTTCAGGCAGCTCTAAAAAACGACGATGAAGATCTAGAAATTTTAGTCATTGATACAGGAGTAGGTATTGCCACCCAAGAAATTAGTAAAATTTTTGATGGTTTTTATCGTACTAAACCAACTACCAAAGAAAAGATAACGGGTGCAGGTTTAGGCTTAACTTTGGTACAACAGCTAATTCAACGTTGCGGAGGCTCTATTTCTGTCACCAGCAAAGTCGGCAAAGGCACAACCTTTAAAATATTAATGCCAGCCGTCCCAGTGGAGCTTATTTAACGCTACTAGGGAAAGAGCCGTAATACGGTGCGAAATAGTGCAAGTTAGGCTCTTAATCCCTACTTAACCTATGTTTCAAAAATATCTCCAAATTCTTCTTTTAA
This sequence comes from Waterburya sp., assembly GCA_965218645.1. Taxonomy (GTDB): domain Bacteria; phylum Cyanobacteriota; class Cyanobacteriia; order Cyanobacteriales; family Xenococcaceae; genus Waterburya. The sequence continues at coordinate 4,944,030 of OZ244627.1, forward strand.
ATCGTTCTCTCTCAATACTCATAAAGGATTTGCCTGATTATCCATAAAGTTTTCATGAATGAAGTGTAGTTACTTTCCATAGAACACTTTTTCTGACTACTTTTTCAACTTTTGTCTACCTATATTTTGTCTACCTATATTTACTGATTGTAAGAAACTATTGCCATCAAAAAGTCGCTAAGCTTCATCATGAGCAAAACGCTCAAACAGAAATTCTAAGGCGCGATTGCGAAGATTATAGTAGAGCGGGTCTTCCATAATTTGAGTGCGATCGCGGGGGCGTTCAAAGGGAATATCCATCACTTCACCAATTTTAGCCGCAGGACCATTAGTCATCATTACTAAGCGATCTGCCAGAAACAAAGCTTCATCAATATCGTGAGTAATCATTAACACCGTACAACGATGTTCGTTCCAAATGTTCAGTAGTTCTTCTTGTAATTCTTCTTTGGTAATGGCATCTAATGCCCCAAAGGGTTCATCTAAAATCAGCATACGGGGATGAATTGCTAAAGCGCGGGCGATAGAAACCCTTTGTTTCATACCACCAGAGATTTGAGTCGGCTTTTTGTCTGCTGCTTCAGTTAGTCCGACTAAGGCTAGATGATCGCGGACGATCGCTCTTTTTTCTACCTTAGACTTCTTGGGATAAACTGCATCCACAGCTAGGTAAACATTATCAAAGACGCTGCGCCAAGGTAACAAGGCATAATTTTGGAATACTACCATGCGATCAGGCCCTGGTTTAGTAATGAGCTGCTCTTCTAAGATTACTCTGCCTAATGTAGGGCGATTAAAGCCAGAAACCATACTTAGTAAGGTGGATTTGCCACAGCCAGAATGTCCGATCACGCAAATAAATTCACCGCGATCAACTGCTAAGTTTACATCCTGTAAAACAGTGTAATCGCCATTACGAGTAGGATAAGATTTAGCAACATTTTCAATTAACAAGAAGGGTAATTCTTGAGAGGAAGTTTTAAGAGGTTGGTTGGGGATGATGTTTAATTTATTCATGGTTTAATTAAATGATTAGTCGGTAGGGGCGATTCGCCCTAAAGGATTAGCTCCTTACGTCGCGTCCGTCGTCGTTCGCCCTTACAGGTAATTTGTCGATCGCCTATCAAGCAGCATAGGAACGAGAATCAAGGATAATTTCAGCAATGCTGAAGTCTCGTTTAATTTTGAGATTATTGAGATAGGTAATAGGATCGTCAGCATCGAAAGTCGTACCATCAAAAAGTTCGATTTTACCGCGATTATATTTGGTATCCAGCAAGCCCAGTTCTCTAGCTGCGGTACTAAAGACGGTAACGCGACAAACTCTTTCCAAAAGTTCTAACCAGTTACGCGGGAAGGGCGTATGTCCCCATCTAGCCAACTGAGTCATGTGCCACAGGTGTTCTGTACGACTGGGACGATTGACTCCCGAACCATAAAATAGGTGGTGGGCATATTCTCGCATCGGTAGGTTGGGGTTGCAGGTATCTGCATTAGGATTACCAAGATGGATATAATCAACGGAAGTACCGACATACTGGCGTTGAGATAGTATCTGCTCGATTTCTAGAGCGTTGTTTTCATCAGCACAGTAATGACAGGCTTCTAGCAAAGCTTTAACCAAAGCAATGTGAGTATTCGGATAGGCATTTGCCAATCTTCCCTAACCCCTAAAACTTTGCCTGGGTGTCCGTTCCAAATTTCGAGATCTGTGGCGACGGTAAAGCCAATACCTTCAGCAGCAGCGCGGTAGTTCCAAGGTTCACCCACACAGTAACCATCGATAGTTGCATTTTGCAAATCTACCATCATCTGTGCGGGAGGAATATTTTGCAGTTCGACATTGAGATCGGGGTCGATACCTCCTGCTGCTAACCAATAACGCAGGATTAGATTGTGCATGGAAGAAGGATGAACTACCCCAAAGATATGCCGTTTATCTCTAGTACGGAGAATATACTGTTTGAGGTCGGCTAAACTTCTGACTCCTTGGTCGTAAAAACGGCGATCGAGAGTGATGGCATTACCGTTGCGGGTCATGGTCAAACCGCTGACTACAGAAACAGGTCGTTCCTTATGACCACCCAAAGTTAACCACAAAGGCATTCCCGAAGGCATTTGTGCCGCATCGACATAACCGCCAGCCATACCATCAACAATGCCTCGCCAACTGGTTTCCCTGACTAGATTTACTTCATCTAAGCCATGTTTGGTAAAGAAATCTTTTTCTTTTGCCACCGCTAACGGTGCACAGGCGGTCAGGGGAACATAACCGATCGCGATATTGACTTTCTCTAAACCATGACGAGCGATCGCCGTAACTTTTTGAGCTTTGATTTTTTTCAGTCGTTTTTGCTGATTAAGGAAGTAAATAATTTCGCTACGCAAACTATAATAGCTGGGATGTTCCACAACTTCCATCCGCTTACGGGGACGAGGAATATCTACATCGAGAATTTGACCAATCTCCGCCCCAGGACCATTAGTTAGCATAACAATGCGATCGCTTAGTAAGACGGCTTCATCAACATCGTGAGTAACCATTACTGCCGTTACTTTGTTTTCATCGCAGATTCGCATTAGTTGGGTTTGTAAATTTCCTCTTGTCAGGGCATCTAACGCTCCAAAAGGTTCATCCAACAGGAGTAACTTGGGACGTATTGCCAAAGCACGGGCGATCGCCACACGCTGTTTTTGTCCCCCTGATAAGGTTGCTGGCTGTTTATCAGCATGAGGACGCAACCCAACTAGATCGATATGTTCTTCGACAATACTTTTGCGTTCTCCTTTTGGTAAATCCCCCATAGCTGAGTTTACCGCTAGAGCAATATTTTCCCGTACCGTGCGCCAGGGAAGAAGAGAATAGTTTTGAAACACGACCATCCTTTCTGGACCTGGCTGTTTAATTCTTTGACCTTCTAAAGTAATCAGACCTTTAGTAGGTAAAGACAAACCTGCGATCGCATTTAACAACGTAGATTTTCCACAGCCAGAGTGACCAATTAAGGACACAAATTCTCCTTTTTTAATCTCTAGATCGATTCCTTTGAGGGCAAGATATTCTCCCCCATCATTTAACGCAAAGGTTTTTTCAACTTGATCGACAGCAACAAATACAGACATGGTTATCGCAGTATATTAGTTAGTTAGGATAGAAAAGTAAATTGCTCGAAAGTAGCAAGTTGTTAATAGACCATGTATACAACTTCTGACTTCTGATTACTATTGTTCTGGAGGCAAAATCAATTTCTGTAAATAAGCAATAGCGCGATCGAGTAGCAAACCAACTGCACCGATATAGATTACGGCTAAGATGATTTCGCTGACATAGTTCTGTTGATAGGCATCCCAAATAAAAAAACCGATGCCGACAATACCCGACATGACAATCTCGGCTGCAATAATTGCCAACCATGCCAATCCGATTGCAATCCTTAAACCAGTAAAGATATAAGGTAATGCCGAAGGAAAAAGAATATTGAGGTAATATTCTTTGCGCGATAGTTGCAATACTTTAGCGACGTTGTTGTAGTCATCAGGAATCTGGCGTACTCCTTCAGCCGTATTAATTAAAATCGGCCAGACAGCAGTAATAAAAATTACGAAAATCGCCGCAGGTTGGTTTTTTTGTAATGCTACTAAGGCAATGGGAACCCAAGCTAAGGGTGCAACCATCCGCAAGAACTGAAACAGCGGGTCTAGAGCTTTATTAACAATTGGCGTTGTGCCAACTAAAACACCAACGGCTATACCCACAATGGCTGCTAAGAAATAGCCTTGTGCTACCCTGCCTAAACTTGCCATGGTTTGCCAGAATAAACCTTTATCTAAGCCACCGCGATCGTAAAAAGGATAAAGTAATAAACTTCTGGTTCTTTCATCTGTCCACAAGCTACTAGGGCCTGGTAGTCTCATTCCAGGTAGAGTGGAAACTAATTCCCAGAGAATTAAAAAGCCCAGAATTCCGATTAAAGGTGGTATGATATTACCTTTGTTTTTCTGCCACCATGTGGCGATCGCATTACTGTTTTTCGTGCTTTTTTTACGCACATTGGTTGTACTTGTCGCCATAATTTTGTTTACTCCTTTTTTAGATATTTATGATTGGGAATGGATGGGCGAACAGCCCTAAAGGGTTTAGCAGTTGCTCTTTGACAAGAAAGGCTTTAGTCGCATCTGCCGCCACCATAAGCGTCGAAGCAAGGGATTAGCCGCAGCTAGCTGCTTCGTAAGCAGCATCGAGAAGCACACCTGCGTGCAAGCCCTTGGTCTTGCGCCTGACGGCGACGCGGTGAGACAGTCCGTTGGCGGGGTACGTGTGGAAGTGCGCCTTCGTTACGCTTGAAACAAAGGACTTGTCCGCATGTACTGTCGAACCATGCGCGGGGGTCTTCTCTCATTTGCGCTTGCAAAGACCACACTGCTTCACCATTCGCTCCTACTACACTTTCTTGATTTCTAGGCTATTTAAATAAGCCTCTGGATTTTCGGGGTCAAACTTTTTACCATCAAAGAATGTTTCGACACCTCTAGAGGTACTTTGAGGAATATCGGCAGTAAATCCTGCCTCTGTAGCAGCTTCTTTCCAGATGTCTTCTCGATTGACGCGATCAATAATTTGTTTGGCTGTATCAATATCGTCGATTTTACCTTTATGGAAACCCCAACGCATGCCTTCGATTAAGAACCAAAGATCGTGGCTTTTGTAAGGATAAGAAACATTGCCAACGCCATCTTTCCAAAACAGAGGACCCATCATTTTGTCTTTGATTTCAGGTTTGCCATCTCCCATTTTGTAATCGCCTTGATAGGGAGGTCGAATGATATCGGGAGGAACATTCAAGTAGTTTCTACCCGACACAATACTAACTACCGCCTCAGTATTAGCAGGGTCATCGATCCACTGTTGTGCCTCCATCACCCCTTTTAAGATAGCTTTGGTAGCCTTGGGATTTTTATCGACCCAATCTGCCCGAATTGCTAAATATTCTTCGGGATGAAATTTCCAAATCTGGGCGGTTAAAGCTGACATGAACCCGATATCGTCAGTGACGATGCGATAGGGCCAAGGGTCACCTGTACTAAAGGCATGACAACCAACTTAAGACGGGACAGTAGGCAGGGTAAAAGTTTGAGCCTTAGATGATTTTCTCGACTTCCTCGGTTGAGGTAACTCACCGATACTTGCAACAAGATACTCAAACAAATCGGGAAATTGTTGACCAAATAATCTCTGGGCAGCAGTTGTGCCATCATTCCGTTTAAGAGAGAAATTATGGATGATAGTTGAGACTTGTAATCGCTTACTGGATAATCCTCGTCGGTTGTGATGAATTTGAGATAAATATCCATTACGTCCTTCCACCACCGAGGAAGAACGTTGAAACTTACTCACCATCCAAATCGCCCAATTCCACCATTGTTCTCGATCTAACTTACTTAGGTCAATCGTAACTGGATGTTGTTCAAGAAATGCTAAAGCTTTGATGTAAGCTGTATTATAGTCATTTCTTAGATTAGGATTTTTGGTACGTTGACTTTGCTCTTGCCAATAAACTGCTCGAAGCAAAGACTCTTTAACCCAGAGAATCACATTCGCTTCATGCTGGTTGTCAGCTAAACATTGGTCAACCCAAAACCACCAAAGCTCGACGATTGCTGATAGAGATTGAATTTGGTTTTTCAATTTTCTAACACCATTACGAGGGTCTTGCAACCTGTGAGTAGTATAGATATTTTGAAGAGTGGCTTGAATATCTTCTAGCTTAAATTCGACCAACTTGGTAGTTTGAACTGTATTGTGGTTAATATCAAACGGATGCAAACAAGTGCTAATACTGTAACAGCAATGATTGTAGATTATTTTTGATTTCTGTAGTATTTGTTTTTTAACTTTGAGTTGTTTGATAATTTCTGGTTTACTCTGGTTGAGCAAAGCTTTTGAAATTTGTTTTTCTAAACGAGTAGCCAAGCAATTAAGTTCAAAGCCAATGCTTCGATTTAAGTCATACAGTACATGAAATAAATCAGAAATTGAATCAGTTCCTAGGTCGTTCAAAGCGAGTTTGATAATAGCTTTAGCTCGCTCACTCACCAAATATTTGACTTTTAAGCCCAATGGTTTGAAAGCTTCAACTACTCGTGAGTGCCAAGTCTCATACTGACAATTTTCCGTCATTTCTTCGACAAAAATATAGCCCGACGGCAAATCCAGCATCACCAGGATTACTTGGTCAAAAAAAGTTTCGTCTGCTGCCAAACAAACTTCCACCTGAGACGAGATTTTGCTAATCACTTCATTTTGCTGTTGTTGATATTCAATTATTGCTGATTCCATTCGGGCGCGTAAACTTCGTAATGCTGTAGGTGAAACGACAATATGATGCTCTAAACGTAGTAAATGAAAGAACCTTGAAAGTCTCTCACAACCGATTCCTCCTTGAAGGGCAAAGATCAAAATACTAGCTAAAACCAATAGACGAAGCCACTCCTGCCCCAGTTTAGAATTTATGATTGATGGGACGGAGCGAGCGATCAATCGACCACAAGATAAGGAAGAGCGTAAAACTTTCTATAGTGGAAAGAAGAAAGCTCACATGGTTAAAAATAATGTGGTGAGTGAGCGAGGAGGAAAAGTGTTGTTCTTAAGTGACACTTATGAAGGCAAAAAACATGACAAGAAAATTGCCGACGAAGAAGACTATCATTTTCCCAAAGGGAGTATTCTGTGGCAAGATACAGGATTTCAAGGATTTGCACCATCGGGAGTTAGGATTAAACAACCGAAGAAGAAGCTTCCTAAAGCAGAATTAACTGATCATGAAAAAGAGAAAAATCGAGAAATTGCGAAGATAAGAGTTGAGATAGAACACCAGATCTGCGGAATCAAACGATGTCAGATCGTGGTTCAGAAATTTCGTAATTGGGTCGATCACTATATTGATGATGTGATGGAAACAGCTTGTGGACTGCATAATCTTCGTCTTAGTCATCGTCAGAAAAGAGATATTAGATACATAAAATTCTCCTAATTTTAAGAAGAGAAGAGAAGAAACTAGTTCTTCGAGCTTTTCGACTTATTTCCGATAAAGTCTAATATTACGGAGTTTTTGGATACTTTGCTTTCGCTACCCATAGGTGTCTTGCTTGCGGGAGACTAGATTAGACTTCCAGTCAGAACCGCTTTCATTCCCGCTTTATCGATTGATGACCAGTCGCTACAATAGGGAAAGTGCTTTTACCCCCAACATCTGGGGAGAGAGACTTGAGTTTGCAAGGTGACTAACCTTAATCCTTGTTATAGGAGTTCTCGCACTCTCACGAATATTTAGTTGTCATGGTTGTGTTGGCTAGCCAGAAGCTTTTAGCCGTTCCATGCTAGTAGTCCCCGTATTTTAATAAATACGTTTATACTAAACGAGTCGCACAATCTTTAATCCATTGTAGATGTTGAGGTAATAGTTTAGCTAAATCATAATTTTCTAAAATAGTTTCTCTAGCTTTGATGCGAATAGCTGCCATGCGATCGGGATTATCTAAAGCTTCAATTGTGCGATCGCTCGTTTGTTCAGGAGAGAAAAAATCAACCAGTAAGCCATTAATTCCATCTTTAATTACTTCGGTCACAGGAGCGGTATCAGAAGCCACAATCAAACAACCTGTAGATAAAGCTTCTAACATCGACCAAGAAAGCACAAAGGGACAGGTAAGATATATATGCACTGAAGAGGCTTGTAACACCTGAAGATATTCGTTATAAGGTAATAAATCTGTAAAATGTACTCGTGACCTATCTAAAGAAAATTGCTCCAGCATCATCTTCTTGTAGGTTTTGCCATCAGGTAGGCTTTTGCCGTAAGCAACGCGATCTTTGCCCAAAATGACAAAATGACATTGAGGTCGTTTTTTTTGCAGGATGGATATAGTTTCAATTAACTGGGGAAAACCGCGATAAGGCTCCATTCCCCTGGCGACATAAGTAACAATTTCTGCTGCTTTGGTTAAGTCAAGACCAATGCGAGGTAAAAACAACTTAGCGTTTGGTAAGGGTTTGAAGTAGTCAGTATCTATGCCATCGTGATGAATTTTGATTTTACTGAGAAACTCTGGCGGAAATTGCGATCGCTGCCACTTAGTCGGAGATAAACCGCGATCGCAAGTTGCTAGATCTAGTAATATTGGCGCATTTTTAATTCTGATTCTCGCTTCATCATCAGCGTTAATTGGATCGCTGGGATCAAAGCTAGCATCTGAGCCATAAGACTTATAAAACCATTCAAAATAGCAAAGCAAAGTCGCCTTTGGGAAAATATCCTTCATAAATAAAGTGGGTCCCCAGCCAGAATGTCCGTAAACAACATCAGGATAAAAACCACGATCTTTTAATTTTTGAGCAACACGATATGCTCCTTGAGCTTCTAAGACTGCATTTTCTAATGGTCGGACATAATGATGAGTCTCAGGGTGAGCAGTACGTGATTTCTCGTAAACTACTTTAGTAACTCTTGCTATCTGACCTTCACGGCGATTTGTGGCGTATACAACCGTATTTCGTGGATCTTGTCCCAAAACTGTAGCCAAATGACGGAATTGAGCAGGAAAATTAGGATGTAAAAATAAAATTTTCATGACTAAACTACTCGGCTGATCTAAAAGCTTTTTAATTCGCCTTAATTCTATCCTTTGTCCAACAGACTGCAATGAGTGAGTCCTTATCTTTTGTCATTTACCCTTTAATTTATGACTCTGCGCGATCGCATTTCCAACTTGAATTGATTTCACTATAAAGAAAATTAAGTTTATTATTTAAATAATAAAATTCTCATCTTATTTTCTCTTGATTTTATTATTTAATTTGATTCTAATTTTTACCATAAGTTCTTTGAGTATTTGTTTTCCAGCGACGGCATTACTCAGACAACACCACGAAATGCCAAATGTTTTACGTTATCATGCTCAAGATTCTTTAAAGGATCGCGATGGCAGCACATGGCAGGTGATATTGTTTCCTGACAGCCTCAAGACTTCTGAAACAAAGTATTATTTACGTTTGGTAGGATTTCCTGGCATCAAATCTTTTAATCATCCTCAGTCTTTAGAAATTATTACTTCTCAAGGAAATGTCCTTACCGCAGCAGATGCTTATCCTCAGTCTGCTCCTGCACCTAACGTTGGTCAATATGATTTCACTCCCATAATGCTTGATTTGCCATCAAAAGGGAGTTTGAAATTAGCAGTTGTTTTCAAGGAAAATAACGAATTATCTCTAAAAATTCCTAACCAAGTCCTAACTGAATGGCAGCTATTAAGCAAAGAAATTGAATAACAGCTTATTAAGCTTCAAAAATATTTTTATTTATTTCCTCATTCTTCATCGCTTTAAAATTCTCCTGTTATTTTAGGGCGGCGATCGGGAATTATAAATTTATCCCATCGCCAGTTGTTGAGATAGCAATCTAAATTTAATGAATGGAGAAGAGTTATTATTACTTTACAAACAGGGTAATAAAGATTTTAGCCGTGCCGATCTGGGTCAAATACAGATTATGCAGGTGGAATTAATTGATATCGATCTAAGTCGAACGGAATTGGACTGGGCAAACTTCAGTGGTACTAATCTATCTAGAGGTAATTTCAATCGCGCTAATCTAGCAAATGCTCGCCTAATCAAAGTAAATTTAGCAGGAGCAAGCTTAAACAGTGCTGATTTGACTAATGCCGATCTTAGCTGGGCTAATTTAGAAAATACTTCTTTAATTAGAGCCGATTTAAGCAATGCTAATCTTAGTCAATCTTTTTTTAGAGATGCCAATCTTGCCGATGCTGATTTAAGTAATGCTAATCTTACTAGGGCAAATCTTGCGGGTGCTAATCTCAGCCGAGCTAATCTTGCGGGTGCAGACTTTACAGGAGTGGACTTAAACGGTGCAAATTTGACTCGTGCAGATTTGAGTGAAGCTAATTTAACCAATGCAGATTTAAGTTATGCCAACTTTAATCGAGCCGATTTAAGCGGCAGCAACCTAAGACAGTCAAATTTACAGCAGGCAACTTTACAGGGGGCTAATTTACGCTCAACTAACCTACGTAGTGCCATACTTGCAGGAGCAGTGTCAAAAGACACTGATAGCAGTAACAGCAGCTTGGCTAGTTTATCTCAATTAAGTTTGGGCAGCCTTAAACCAGGCAATAAAATAGATTTAAGCAATGCCAATCTCACTGGAGCTAATTTACAAGGAGTAAATCTGCAAAATGCTAATTTTAGATTTGCCTTATTGTTTAAAACTAATTTAGAAAAGGCTAATTTAGAGAATGCCAGTTTAATCAACGCATATCTGCGGGGAGCTAATTTAAGAGGTGCTAATCTTAAAAATAGTGTCTTAAGTGGCATTAATTGGAAGGGAACAACTATGCCTGATGGCACGATTCATCCTTAAATCAATGATCAATTATCAATAACTATAAACCTAAAATAGTTTTAGCAATATAAAAGTAAATTAGTACTCCTAAGACATCAACGGCGGTAGTAATAAAAGGTGCAGACATAAGGGCTGGATCTAAGCCAAAAGAGCGGAATAAAAATGGTAAAGCCGAACCCGCAACGGAAGCTAAAAGTGCGATCGCCACAAGGCTGATACCTACAGACACGGCTACTTCTATACTTCCCTGAAGAAAATAAGCCCAAACCGTTGCCAATGTGCCTAAGATTAAACCCAATAAAATTCCCGCAGCAGCTTCGCGAAAAATAACCTTTCCCGCCCCCATGTTTTGAATTTCTTCAGTATTTAAACCTCGGATAACTACCGTTGAAGACTGTGCGCCCACGTTTCCTCCCGTCCCCGTTAACAAAGGAATAAAAGCAGCTAAAATGACTACCTGCTTTAAAAGCTCTTCGTTATAGCGAATAATTGCCCCTGTAACTGTATTGGTAAGTAAAAGCACAAATAACCAAACTACTCGGCGACGAGCTACTGTCAGTAAATTGGTTTGAAAATAGTTGTCTTTATCAGACTGTACGCCACCCAAAGCATAGATATCTTCTGTGGCTTCTCGTTCAATAATATCAATCACATCATCGACAGTAACTACTCCTACTAACCTTTCCTCGCTATCAACGACGGGTAACGCTAAAATATCATAGCGTTGAATAGTTCTGGCGACTTCTTCTTGATCTGTATCCGTATGAACAAAAACTACGTCGCGGGTCATAATTTCTGCCAAGGTTGTTTCTGGGCTAGCAATTACCAAATCTCTTAAAGAAACAATTCCCGTTAGCTGTCGAGATACATCAGTTACGTAAAGATAATAAACTACTTCTGAGGCATTAGATAGGCTGCGAATTCGTTCTAGAGTCTGGCTAACGGTCAAATTCTCTTTCAAAGAAATATATTCGGGGGTCATGATGCGCCCCGCGGTGTCTTCCTCGTAACCGAGTAAAATAGCTGTAGCTTGTCTTTCTCCTGGGCTTAACTGTGACAATAGACGGCGAACGATTTTGGCAGGGAGTTCATCAAACATTCTAGCGCGATCATCAGGGGACATTTTATCTACAATGTCTAAAACTTCTTGGCGTTTGAATTCTTGAATTAGTGCTTGTTGGACATCAGTATTGAGATATTCATAAACTTCGATCGCCTCGGCTTTAGATAGTAGGCGAAAAGCAATTAATTGACTTGATTCGGGTAAACCTTCAATTGCTTCGGCGATGTCTACTGGCTGTACAGGAATTAAAAGAGATTTTGCTCCTTGCAGGTTGCCACTTTCTAACAGTAATTCTAGTTGCGATCGAACTAACTGCCGTAATTCGTTGTGTTTAACTCCATTTGGTATCATACATTACGTCCAATAATACAAACTGATTATTTTTTGATTTTTACTATTCTTTTGAATCAATAAAATTTAGTTATTAAAGGTATTTATAATAAAATCCTTTACATTTTTGTATTTTTTAACATTGTTTTCCATCTTGAAATGAATCCTTTTAATTTGGCTGTGTTAACCTACTAAAAAGTAGAGATTTCGATTCGGTAAGCCTGTTTATTTTAATTTGTTATAACCTCTCGGCTGCATATAGATTGACAAGCTTTCTGCCGAAATATCTATCTCAAAATAATTTCGTTAATCAGGAGACAATCAATGTCAATCTATGTAGGTAATCTTTCTTACGAGGTCACTAAAGAAGATCTTACGACTGTTTTTGAAGAATATGGTACTGTATCTAGAGTATCTCTTCCTTCCGACCGTGAAACAGGTCGTCCTAGAGGATTTGGATTTGTAGAAATGGGCAGTGAAGACGAAGAAACAAAAGCAATCGAAAACTTGGACGGTGCAGAATGGATGGGAAGAGAATTAAGAGTTAATAAAGCAAGACCTCGCGAAAATAACAAAGGAGGCGGAGGTAGCCGTCGTTTTGAAAGCTCCTCCAGTAACTACTAAATTCTAGTTTCAGAAAATCGTTGTCTTAAGAAATCATTATTTTAAGAACGAAGATTTTCAAAGTTAGCAGTATCTGAGTTTAACTGATATGACTCAGAACTGTTGATTTCCTATTCAAAATTGTTGATTACCTAGGATGCTTTGGATTAAAATTTTTGCCTAAATATTTGGCAAAGCGACCGCCTTATTTAAATAAATTCTTGATTTATAGACTTTATTTATGCTTATAAAAGTGAATCCATCAAGTTCATTATTTCAATACTATCTTGAGATATTTCTGGGCTATTCTTTTGTAAATCAGCTTCCAGTAATCCTTTTAGAGCGATCAGCTTCATACTGTTTTCAGCTAAGGTATTGGCGATCTCTTTTCCTGCTTTAATGTATCCCACTGCACCTAAATCCATTAAAGCAGAACGACGTAATTGTAAATCGTCCCCTTCTAAAGCTGCGATTAAAATTGCACCATATTTATCTTCTTTGGTCAACTGATACATCGCTCTTGCAGCAGCGTACTTTACTTTGTCCGTTGTATGACCTGTAAACGGCTCAATCAAAGAAATGGCTTCCGTAGCCCCTAATGTTCCTAATGCCTCAATTACTGCTTCGTAAGGCTGCACCAAATGAGGTTTTCCAGCTACTCTAGTAGCGGCTGCTACTCCTTTCCTCAATAGCTTCATCAAACCCCGAATACAACTTTTGTCACCCAACATCTCTAAAGCTTGAGCAGCAGCTTCTCTGACGTAAAAATCAGGAAACTCCAAACAGCGAGTTAATGGCTCGACTGCCCTGCGATCGCCTAATTTTCCTAACGCTCTAGCAGCATTACGGCGCAAAGGATAACCTCCGTCTGGAGCGCGATCTTGCTCATCTTCTAACGCTATCAATAAAGTGGCGATCGCTTCGGGCTTCTTGATGCGAAATTTCCCAAGCCACCACGCAGCATAATAGCGTGCGCCTAAATCTTCTTTTTGCTTCAAGTTGGCGATCGCTTTTTCTACCGTTAACTGCTCTGCCTCATACATGCGTGCAAGCCCTTTGTTCATTCTTCATCCTTTAACATGACAATACTCAGAGAAGTAAACAAATACTAGCTATGGTGCTGGCATTCGCATACTCTTCTGAGTAATGCTTTGTTAATCAAGTATCTTGATTTTATATATTACCTATCTTTCTTAGATAGATTGTATAACCCGTAACTAAAATCAACTAGAGGTTATTTTAGCTAAGTGCGTTAATTGCATAGTCTAAGTAGCTGTTGGCTTCAGTAGCGGGATCTCCACTTAAACCGTGATTGCTCTTGATGTATTTTAGAGCTTCGATATACCAGCTAGGAGATAGTTCGTAAGCGCGGTTAATTTCATCTAAACCAGCTACTAAATACTCATCCATAGGACCTGTGCCACCAGAAACCAAACAGTAAGTTACCATTCTTAAGTAGTAGCCAATGTCACGAGAACATTTAGCTTTACCAGTAGAAGTAGAAGCGTAGTTAGGTCCTTGAGTGCTAGTAGTGTAAGGAAATTTAGAATACACTGCGTTAGCTGCACCGTCGATTAAACTTTGAGAATTGCTAGTTAAAGCTTTAGCAGCTTCAAGTGAAGCACTAGCTTGGTTAAAACGACCAAAAGCAGTCTGAATTTCAGTGCTGCTCAAGAAACGACCCTGGGAATCAGCCGAGGATACTGCTTCAGTTAGAGGAGTTTTCATGATTGTGATGATTCTCTATAATTTTACTAATTTTTTCTAAACAACCAAAGACTTTGGTTGGGGTTGTTTAAATTGCTCTGCTGAAATTAACCTACTGAGGAAGCAGCGCGATCAAAGTAGCCAGCAATTTCAGAAGTAATTGCGCTACAGTCACCAGGAGTGATGCCGTTAGTGTCTTTTACGATCGCCAAAGCAGCTTCCTTCATTTTTTGAACGCCAACAGCTACAGAAGCACCAGGAGTACCAAGAGCTAGATAAGTTTCACGTAATCCATTAAGACAACGATCTTCTAAAACACTTGCGTCACCAGTGAAGATAGCGTAAGTGATGTAGCGTAAAATAATTTCCATATCGCGCAAGCAAGCTGCGTTGCGACGACTTGTATAAGCGTTTCCACCAGGCGCAATTAATTGAGGCTGCTCGGCAAACAAAGCACGAGCTGCATTAGTAACAATAGCGGAAGCGCTTCCAGTGATGCGGTTTACAGAGTCCATGCGTTTGTTGCTGGCAGAAACCATGGCGCTAAGAGCGTCTAATTGGCTAGTGGATAGGAATTCACCACGAGCATCAGCTTGAGACACGACTCTAGTAAATGCGTCGAACATTATAATTAATCTCCTACTTGATTTAAATTTGGTTTAGTTGAACTTCAAAAAGGAATTTTAACTTAAAACTACTTTCAGCTACTGACCGAAATCAGCTAGAAAAAAGTTTTTTATCGCTGAAGGTGCTAAGTTACTATTCTCTACGTGCTTAGTAAAAGTTTCTTAAGCCACTAAATAAAACTTTACACTCTTAATAAAAAATTCTCAGAGAGATGGCTTGACAGCGATCGCTCTTTAAGCTCTCATCCATAAAGCATATACCCCTCAGATAACTTTTATACAACGATGATGAACCTTTATTTGTTACATCTTGTTAAATTCCTTGATTTAGCTACCTGTACTCAATAAAAATTTATACTTATTAAGTTTTGTTCAGCCTATTACCTTATTACTTAATTTCAGTAATTTAGCAGTGACAGATTTCAAATCAAATAAAAATTCATTTTTCTTTAGAAATAACGAGTATCTTCTTTGATTGTGATTAGCATTGCAATACAAGGACTTTTTGAAAACAACTTTTCTTATATCTTATTATCTTATTTTTCTGTAACTTAAAGCAATTTTTTGTAACTTTTATCAACAATTGTCAAATCGCCTACTCCATCAATAAACAAATAGACATAACCAAAAGCCAACTAGTCTTTAGCTAGCCAACGCCAGCTGGCGGTCGAGATCAAAAAGAAAGCCATGAATATATTCTTCTGTCCACTCAGAGCCATATAGACGAGTCAGCATTCCTCTAGCGGGGTCTTTTTCGGCTCGATAGTCAGCGTAGCTTTTTTGAGCTTTTAAAATTGCTGCTAGCTTTTGAGGATCGCTTACTTCTTCGGCTTGCTCAACAAAGTTTAGATAAGCCTGAAGATAATCACAAAAAGCCTCAAATACTTTTGTTTTGACTACTTCTGTTTCTGTCGGACGAGTCCATAAAAACGCGGGGGAAAAGTATTGTTGTGCTTCAGCGGGAAAGTCTCCACCCCAGGGTAAATCCTGTTGATAATCGTGGAACATTGCCATAATTGGTTCAGTGTATTTAGCCTGATAAGATTTATCTTGACTAAATAAAGGCTGCATATCGATCGCAATCAAATGTCCCCCAGGCAAAGTAACTAAATCCGCGCCAAAAAAGGGCAAATCATAATTTAGTTTGGGGAAGATCACAAAATTAAGTACCTGTAAAGAACTTCCTCCCTGAACATGAGCGGCTCTGATCTGTCTGAGTTTATTAGATTGAAAACCATAGCTGGTCGTTAAGACTGGTTCTTTTTTTTTCCCTTTACCCATTACGCCTTGCTTACTTTCAAAGCCAGAAGGTATAGGATAGGGTTCTAAGTTCAATTTTGCTTGTAAAGTAGCGATCGCTTGTTCGATAAAAGGCTGATATAAAGTCATTTCTATTCATTTATCATTTATCATTAAACATTTTAGGTTCAACGTTTAGAAGTAGATACGGCTAGAGGAGAGGCATCTTCAAACAAAAACTCATATAAGAATTTCTCTGACCATTTTGCACCAAAATAACTGCTAAATAAGCCATGAGCAGGATCGCGTTCGGCACTGTACTGATCGTAGTGCTTTTGAGCTTCAACAATGCGCTGAATGTCTTCTGGGTTGGTTAGAGGTTTAGCATTAGCTAGCATCTGCCAATATAAATCAAGGTATTCTTGAAAAGCAGGAAATAGTCGATTGACTACGGTTTCTGAGTCGAGTTTAGCAAACAGTAGGTATTTAGAAAAATATTGATTAGCATCATAAAACTTCATTTCTAAATCCTGCGCCAATTCATTGTATTTATCTCGAATCTCACGCATTGGTTCGATGTATTTGTCAATGTAGGCGCGATCGCGAAATAATGGTTGAAAGTCCATTACTACCAATATTTTTTTCTTGCCAAAAGAAAGAAAATCGACTCCCAATAAAGGAATATCATAATGATGAGCAGGGTAAATAACGCTATTGAATACTTGAGCAGTTTCGCCTGCATCTATATAGGAATAGCGTATCTTCCTTAATTGTTCAGATTGATAACACCAACTTTGAATGGTGGCGGGGTTTTTGCCTCTTTCACTGACGTTAGATTCCAATCCTGCGGGAATAGGACGACTACGTAAATTGAAGCGTTTAAAAAGTTCTTCTTCTAAATATTCTTTAAAGGGCGCGAACATATAATTATTGCTATATACAGTATGCCTCGTTACCAGAATAAAAAAGCTTTTGGATGTAAGTCTCTTTTTCTGAGAACAATGCAACAAAGCTTAATGAATATACGAGTCAATCATTTTGTATTTCGTTCTGAGGCTAACTACATCCTGTAATTTCTGATTTCCAATGTATTTCACATCTATTCAGCCTGCTCGTGCCAATAATCGACTACTAAAAGCTATTTTAATTGACACTACAACTATAACTATCCATGATAGAAGTTCAAGGTCGAATCAACAACTTAGGTTTGATTGCTTGTTAAATTGTAGGAAGAGAATAGCTTCATGAAACAGCCTATAAATATTTCAGGGCTAAAAGGAGTATCTGAAACCCTTTTGTTGACGCTTTACATGAGAAATTTGGAGACTAAGCGCAAAAACGGCATCATCAAAGATAACAAATCTGTCGAGATTGTAGATCGAATCAACTATAATTTTTCGCGTCATGATTCGGATTTTAGTCAAGCTCTGATTGCCATTCGTACCGAAGCTATAGACAAGCTGGTTCATAATTTTATCAATCAATATCCTAATTCTACAGTTGTTAATTTGGGAGCGGGTTTATGTACCAGATTTTTTCGTTTAGATAACGGCTTAGTCCATTGGATTGATCTAGATTTACCTAGAGTCAAGCCAGTTTGGGATAGTTTGATTGGTGCATCAGAGCGATCGCAATATCTTGCCTACTCAATTTTAGACTTTGATTGGCTGGGGAAGATCAAAAAGATATCATCAGACAAGATACTGTTTATTGCCGAAGGAGTGATGATGTTTTTTTCAGAATCAGAAGTTAAGCAATTAATTCTTAACATCAAAGATAATTTTGCTGAATCAGAAATTATTTTTGACTCATTAGGCATATTTCTGGCTCAGAATAGCAATCTTAATTCTGGCAAATTGGGCATCAAAGCAGCTTATAAATGGGGAATTAATGATCTAAAGGAAATAGAAGCCTGGAATCATCGAATCAAGTTGGTTAATCAATATTATTACTTAGATCGACATAAACATCGCCTAGGATGGATTGGATTACTGAGCTACCTTCCCATATTGAGAAGGCAAGTTAAGATAGGTCATTTTCGGTTTATTTGTTAGAACATTAATTCCAAGAACAAGGACGTAAAATCGACAATCTTTAAGAGCTTAGAAGTACTTTTTAGTAAGCAAAGCCAATTTTTCTTTAGTTGCAGTTGGTATTTGATCAGGAGGAGTCAAGATGGCATATTTTAAAGCTGAATGAGCCATTGATTCTGGCGGTTTGGCATTTAACCTTTTAACTGTTTCTTGAATTACTAATTGAGCGTTAACAGCATTTTTCTGTAAATTATCAATAATCATTTCCACCGTAACGCTGTCATGATCGTTATGCCAACAGTCGTAATCTGTAACTAAAGCAAGAGTGGCATAGGCAATTTCGGCTTCTCTAGCTAACTTAGCTTCAGTTAAATTGGTCATGCCAATCACAGTTGCCCCCCAACTACGATATAAATTAGACTCGGCTTTAGTAGAAAATGCGGGACCTTCCATACAGATATAAGTGCCACCGCGATGCAGATTCAACTCAGATAAATCCAAAGACTCTACAGCGTCAGCCAAGATACTAGCCAGGTTGGGGCAAACAGGATCGCCAAAAGCGATATGAGCTACTAGACCTTCGCCAAAAAAAGTAGATTCGCGATTCTTGGTGCGATCGATAAACTGATCGGGTATTACCATATCCAAGGGTTTAGCTTCTTCTTTTAAAGAGCCAACAGCAGAAGCAGAAATAATATATTCCACTCCCAGTTGCTTCATAGCATGAATATTGGCACGAAAAGGTAGCTCTGAGGGTAGCAAATGATGACCACGCCCATGACGAGCTAAGAAAGCTACTGTTGCGCCCTCAATTGCTCCAACTATTAAGGCATCAGAGGGATTGCCAAAAGGAGTAGATAATTTTACCTCCTGGATATCTTTGAGGGCATCCATTTTATACAAACCACTGCCGCCAATGATGCCGATTTTTGCTGCTACCATAAATTAAGTCTGCCGTATTATATTTAGTCGAACTTGATTCTTGATTATTTTAGCGATTTAAGCAAACATCTACTGATATCTCTAACTGCTCTAACTACACTAATTGTTGATTAAAAGCGATCGCACCTTAAATCGGTGGGCAAATTCTAGAATTTGCCCACCCTACAAAACTGTTCTAACTGCTCTAACTGTTATGTTACCTATCCATCAAGCTCCGTTGCTAATACCAAAGGCATTATTTCTGTAGCAGGAGAAAAAGTAATATTGTTAGTAATGCGATCGCGAATTAATTGAGCAATCATCTGATTAAGACGATACATTTCTGGACAAGGATTATAACGATACTTAACGTCGATAATGCGTTGCTTTTTTTGTGTGATCAGAGAAGAATTTTTCTTTTTCTCCTCTACTTGTTTACTACGATTACGCAGAAAAATATCGGGTTTCTCACTGCTGTTTTTCACGTCGGGTAAAGTTTCTAGTACGGGATTTTGCCAATAGCCCTTGTAGTTTTCACTTTTAGGATTCTTATATAGCTTGAAACTGTCTATAGTCGGAATATACAGGGCATAAAATTCGCCTTCTTTGACTACATGAAAACATCCCCAGTCTTTTTCTTGTCGATTTAGTAAGATATCAAGAGTTAGCCCCAAAGATGGGAGATTATTGAGGTTAGTAGGATAATTTTGATGGCTATTCATAAACTTCAAAAAGGTTGCAGTATTGCCAATCAAACCAAGATATGGTCAATTGATTAAAGGCATAATTTTATAAATTTTTTACAGGTATTAACAAAACACTATAATCATGGATCTAAAAAAATTTCTAGATTTAAGTGAGGGAAGATGGTTTAGTCAGCGTACTAATTATCTCTTAGGCGGGGACAAAGCAGACAACAGTAAAGCAGATATTACTATCGAAGTTATGGCGAACGATGATTCACGAGCCATTGAACTATGTCAAAAGCATCATTTAGACCCCAAGCTCATAGTTGGTGGTACAGTTCAAAGCTGGGATAATTCTGTAGATTGGGGCAAAGACAAGCAGCTAGGCTCGGCAACTGTAGTTTTGGTTAGTAATCCAGATAGCGATCGCACTGGCAAAATAATTCGTCCCCAAGATGCTAAAGTATGCGGTCAATATTTCTTAGGCGCAGACGAAGCCTTAACTTTAGTCATTGAGAATGATCAAATGTACGCTGAAGAGCGTCAATGGTTTGCCAGCGATAACTTTAAAATGCGTACCACAGTTGTCAAATATCACGATGGTAGAAAACAAACCTCCTTTTATTCAGAAATTCGCAAAGCAGCACCGAAAGACAATGAACAGTAGGGCGAACGGCCGTTTGCCCCTACATCAGTAATTACATTATCTTCTAGACTGTAGCTGACGGTAAACATCACGCAGATCGACATTGTGGTAAGCTAGGGCAACCAGAGTATGATAAAATAAATCTGCTACTTCAGAAGCGATCGCCTTACTGTCATCATCTTTACAAGCCATTACTACTTCGGCTGATTCTTCGCCAATTTTTTTGAGGATTTTGTTGTCTCCTCCTGCAAGTAAGCTACAGGTATAAGAAGTCTGGCTGGGATAAGCTTGGCGATCGCGAATGACTCGATATACTTCAGTTAGAGTATCGGC
Organism: Waterburya sp.; assembly: GCA_965218645.1. Classification (GTDB taxonomy): domain Bacteria; phylum Cyanobacteriota; class Cyanobacteriia; order Cyanobacteriales; family Xenococcaceae; genus Waterburya. Next base: position 4,964,635 of record OZ244627.1, read on the forward strand.
GGGGGGAGCTTTTTTATTTTTGCTTTCGCCTAGCTGATGGAAACAGCTTCGCTCTCCAGTGTGACAAGCAACATCGCCTATCTGTTCAATGGTTACCAATAAAGCGTCACTATCACAGTCATAACGTAAAGATTGTACTTTTTGAATATGCCCCGAAGTTGCCCCTTTATGCCACAATTCTTGACGCGATCGACTCCAATACCAAGCTTCTCCTGTCTCGATGGTTTTTTGCAGTGAATCTTTATTCATCCACGCCAGCATTAAAACCGTACCGTCAAGATAATCTTGAGCGATCGCAGGTACTAATCCCTGCTCGTTGTAGCAAATTTCATTTAAAGGAATATTATAATTTTTGATTGTGCTTGAGGACATTATTTATACTGTGCAAAATTTATATTGTGCAGTTAGAAAAGTATAGAGTATTGGAAAGAACCTTACACAAACTATATATCTTTCCTCAGTCCTTTTTAAATTCTGGTACAATATCCGTCAAACATACCAGAAAGCCATGAATACATCAATACATATACCTAAAGAGTTGAGCGATCGCTTAAATACATATTTAAAGCATAACAAGATGTCCAAAAATAAGTTTATTGTGAAGGCAATTGAAAAGACGTTAAACGAAAAAGAAGATAAAGAGGCTTGGCATCCTGACATTCTTAATTGGTTAGGAGTACCAGAGTTTGAGGTAGATCGAGAAGATTTCTTTTTATCTTCTCGCGAGGAAATATTTTAATGTTTCTCTTGGACACTACTACAGTTTCGGATTACCTTAAAGGTAACAAGAACATAATCGATCATTTAAGACAGACCTCTTTTAAGCTGGTTTATATTAGCTCAATTACTAAATTTGAGCTTGAATATGGATTGCTCAAAAAGCCTAGCTTAAGAAAACTCCTTGGAGGACAGTTAGATTTGCTCTATCGTCAAATAAATGATGTTGGGTTTGATTCTGAATGCGCCAAGATAGCTGCTGCTATTAAACAGCAGTTAGTTAGTGCTGGTACACCAATAGGCGTTGAAGACTTTTATATTGGCGCGATCGCATTACATCGTGGTTTTGCCGTAGTCACAAGCAACACTAAGCATTTTGAGAAAATTCAGGGATTAGAAGTTGTAAATTGGAAACTAGGCATATGAATATTTCTATGGCGATGTAATTGTGAATGTATTTGAATCAATCTGTCGCTTCAAATTTAACCAAGCTATATATTCTGCGAGGACTAGCTTTTGCTTGGTTTCCGATCCCGACTATTGTTTTATTCTACGAGAGTCATGGACTGGGTTTAGAACAGGTAGTCTTGCTCAAAACCATCTTATCCCTGTCAGTTTTGGTCTTAGAGGTGCCATCGGGATACTTAGCCGATGTTTGGGGTAGAAAAGCCTGTCTGGTGATGGGTAGCGGGGTTTGGGCTGGTAGCTGGTTAATTTATTGTGTTGGCAGTTCTTTTACAGAATTTGCGATCGCTGAAGTATTAGCAGGAGTAGCAGGAAGTCTGATTTCGGGGGCGGATACTGCCTTAAGTTTTGATAGCTTATTACAGTTGGGGCGGGAAAAGTATTATCAAATTTGGGAAGGAAGATTAGTTGCCATTGCTGGCATTAGTGAGGCGGTATGTGGCATTATCGGTGCTGCGATCGCTTCTGTTAATTTAGTCTATCCTTTTTATCTTCAAACAGTCTGTTTAGTTATCTATTTCTGTTTAGCATTAACTTTAGTTGAGCCTAAGTGCCATCAACCTATTGCAAAAAACCAAAAGTTAGGGCAGCTTAAAAGTATTGTAGTTGATGTATTTAAACGTCCTCGTCTGCGATGGCTGATTTTGTTGAGCGGTACTTTTTCTAGTGCTAGCTTTTTAATTGTTTGGTTATCTCAAGACTATTTAAAACTATTAAATATACCTATTCAGGCTTTTGGTTGGGCGTGGGCAATATTTCATCTGGGCATGAGTTTAGCTTCGGTGAATGCTCATCACTTTGAGCGTATTTTAGGCATCAAAAAAGCTACTTTGATTTTGGTTTTACTGCTAGCTGCTTCTTATCTTGCTTTGGGCAGCATAGATCGAGTCTGGGGAGTGGCTTTTATTATGATTATTTATTTAGTCAGAGGTTTTTCTTCCCCGCTAATTCTTAACGCTATTAACCAGCAAATTTCCTCTTCTGTGCGTGCTACTATTCTCTCAATCAATAGCCTGGTGTTTCGGATTGGTTTTGCTGTTGTTGCGCCTATAGTTGGCGCGATCGCATCTCGCTACGATCTATTTACAGGATTAATCGCTGCTGGGTGCTTGTTTCTAATTTCAGGCTTATTTTGTTGGTGGCAATTAGTTAACAACAAGGCATTTTATAGTTGATAACCAAGGGTAACTAAAAAGCTTTCAATTTTAGTTATTTTGTTTTCCAAATTTAATTTCTGAACATTAAAAGCAGAAGTAGACAACTTTTGGACAACGGTAATAAAATCTGACTAGCAGATAAATCTGCCGAGTCGCCACAAGCCCCCGTCTTTTAAGCAAGGGCTTAAAGCAATTCACATTAGACGTTACATAGCCAAGCTATGAACTATTTAACCAACAGACACCTCAAGATAGCCATTGATAAATTTCGCCCCTGTTACAGAATTACCACGCCAAGCAGCAGGAAGAGTAATATTACGTCGCTGATCTCCTGCCTCAATCGTAATTTCTGGGCCATATTGGGTCAGCTTTACATCTTTTTTGTCAAATCCTGGCAAGAACACCTTGATTTTGCGCTCTGCCATGACAAATTCTGTAGGCTTAGGTACGTCAAGCCTGTCATCCATGGCAGGTAATTTGTCAATTATTGCCTGCCAGTTATCACCATCAAATTTAGGTATAGAAGCAACGCTTAAGGGAGCAAAATCAGCAGATACACTGTCAGCAATAGTTCCCTGGTTGACTATTAACCCACCTACACCCAAACTAATTTGTTGCGCGCTACCCCAAAGATATTTTGCCGTCGCTACTGCTGCGGGGTTGGGAGTTGTAACCAAATAAGCCATCACCTTTCCCTGATTCAAAGCTGCCGTACCGTTTTCTAACATTTGGCTGGCAGGATTATCATTGGTGTTGGAAATGTCGTTAGCTGACCAAGTTGTATTGAGGATGGCACTAGTAACGGGCTGTACAAAGGGAGATAGGGTTTTAACAATATCTGATTCAGAAAATACTCCTCGAAAACGGCGAACGTACCAGCTTAAAATTTCTGGCAGTCCAAACATTCTCAAGGTGTCTATGCCTCCTGTACCATCGTAAATAATTACGTCATATTCATTGCTTTGATAATATTCGCGGATAGCATTAAGAGCTAAGGCTCGATCCATACCAGGCAAAATGCCCAACTCCTGACCATATACCTGTTTAAGAATTGGCGATCGCAAATACTGTGCCTCTAGTTGCTTAACCTCCTCCCAGCTATTTTCTAGCAATACAGCCGAATTTAATTGCATTGCGGCAAAATTTGAGCTAATCTCTTGAGGTTCAGTGGCAGGAGTTGTTCCTAGTGCCATTCCCCAAGCAGGACTAGAATCTTGTCCGATTAAAAGAACTCTTTTTCCTTCTGTAGCTAGCTTTTTAGCAGTTGCGATCGCGCTAGTAGTGCGACCCGTACCGCCTTTACCCAAAAAGGTTACGATCAAGGACATACGTTAAAAAATTTAGTCTGTTATATATTTATCTTATTATGAATGACTATACAGGCTTAATTTCATCTTCAAAAAACCAGGTAGATGAGCGATCGTCGAACTGAACAACTACGCCCACACCACTGCCATCAGTCATTTTATATTCTTTAATAGTACCGACTTTGCCGAGTGTTCCAGCAACGTTTCTATTTACTCTGTCTCTAATTCTATAAACTTTTACTTTTTGCCCGATTTCCATTGCTGTTTATTTGTTCTGAATTTGTAATGAGCCATTTCACAGTTTAAAGCAAAACCAGCACTCTTTGAAGTTATACAGCCTCAGTTATTTGTTATAGCCAGACGATTTCTAAGCGAAAATAGAATTGATTATCATATTTTTAGCCACTTTTCATTACAATATTGACCAACGGTCACAGATTACGGCAGAGTAAAATCTGCGATCGTACGTAATATTATATTTGTAAAAACTACTGTATGTTTACATCCATTCTAAAAAATAAGGGTAGTCAACAACTATCCTGGTATCGTGAATTATTAATGGTTTTAATTAAACGTAATCTTAAAAGAAGATATCGTGGCTCTTTTTTAGGTATATATTGGTCTTTGTTAAATCCTATAGCAATGACAGGTTTGTATTCGGCAATTTTTGGAGCAGCCTTTGCAGCATATTACGATAACTCTGCCTTAAATTATATGTTGGCAGCTTTTACGGGTTTAGTAGTAATTAATTTTTTCTGTACATCTACGGCACAAGCTTTACCCAGCGTGGTAGAGAATGGCGGAATGGTCAATAAAATACGCTTGCCTTTATTTGTGTTTCCTTTATCTACTATTGGAGCTAATGTTTTTCAACTATTTATGGGAGCTTTTCCTCTACTAATGATAGTCACTCTAACTATTTCTCAAAGCTTAGTCAACGTTATCGCCTTAATACTACCAATTACAGGTTTAGTTTTAGTCTGTACGGGAATTGGTATGTTGATGAGCGCACTATATGTATTCTTTCGCGATCTATCCTATTTTTATGAGTTATTAACTTTTTTACTCTGGATTAGTTCTCCTATTTTCTATCCCAAAGATATTGTCCCCGAAAATGTAGCCAGATTCTTAGTTTTAAATCCTATTTATCCCATTATTGAAAGTATTCGCCAGATTTCATTGTCAGGAAATCTTCCCGACTTAGTTTTAATTGCTCACAGTTTAATAAGCGGTCTAATAGTCTTGACTATTGGCGTGGTGGGATTTTCAATTTGGCGTTCTCAATTTATGGATCTACTATAAAAAATAAACTATATGATGCAAGAATCGATTAGATTAGACGGAGTTTCTTTGTGGCGCAGGACTCAAGAGGAGTTTTCTTACGATCTTAAACGAACTATTCTTTCTTTTTTAGAAGGCAAATATCGTCATCCCGCTAAAAAAATAGTCTTAGATAATATTGACCTAAGCATTGGTCGTGGAGAAAAAATTGGAATTATTGGCGCGAATGGTTCTGGTAAATCTACCATTCTTAAGGTAATCTCAGGCATTCTCAATCCTACCACTGGTAAAGTTCGGGTCAAAGGCAAGATTGCACCTCTAATTGAGCTGGGGGCAGGATTTGACCCCGATCTTGCAGTAATTGATAATATTATTCTCTATGGAGTAATGTTGGGCTACACTCAAGAAGAGATGCGAGGTAGGTCTAAGGCGATTTTGGCGTTTGCTGAACTGGAAGATTATGCAATAGCCCCCGTCAAAAGTCTGTCTTCTGGGATGACAGCCCGTTTAGGATTTGCAGTGGCCACTGATGTTAAGCCTGACATATTAATTTTAGATGAAGTTCTTTCTGTAGGCGATGCTAGCTTCAAAGAAAAATCTAGTAAGAAAATGGAAGAGTTTTGGCAGGATCACGTCACCGTATTATTAGTTTCCCACTCGATGGAAATGATTCGTCAAAACTGCCACAAAGCTATCTGGTTGGAGCAAGGACAAATTAGAATGATTGGTAGTGCTAATAACGTGGTGGACGAATATTTGGAGTGCGTTACTCCTCAGCGAGAGATTCCTCATCATGTAGCAACTCAAGTTTAGCAAACACTTAAGATCTATCTCAGCCTGAACTTACTACAATAATATTGTAGGTGAAAGTATTTTTTAACTAGATAGTGATATTATGGCTGCTGCCGTTTTGATCGAAAACTTACGCAAAAGCTATGGTGATGTCCAGGCGGTGAAGGATATATCTTTTACTGTGCAACCAGGAGAAATTTTTGGTTTACTTGGTCCTAATGGTGCAGGAAAAACCACTACCATCCGCTGTTTGTGTACCCTAGCAAAGCCCGATGGTGGAAAAATAGAGGTGGGGAGCGTTTCAGCGATCGCTTCACCCAAAGCAGCAAGGCAAAGGCTAGGCTATGTTGCTCAAGAAGTTGCCATTGACAAGGTTTTGACTGGCAGAGAATTGCTAAGGCTACAGGCAGCACTCTACCATTTACCCAAAAAGCTAATTGGCGATCGCATTGACCAGCTATTGACAATTTTGGGCTTAGGCGAATATGCCGATAAGAAAACAGGCACCTATTCAGGAGGCATCCGTAAACGCCTTGACCTGGCAGCAGGACTTTTACACCAGCCAGAAGTATTAGTTTTGGATGAACCGACAGTAGGCTTAGATATTGAAAGCCGTAGAGTAGTATGGGAATTTTTACGGGAGTTGCGCTCGGCAGGAACAACTGTCTTAATTACCAGCCATTATTTAGAAGAAATCGATGCTTTAGCCGATCGCTTGGCAATCTTAGGCAAGGGAGTAGTAATTGCTGAAGGCACTCCCTCAGAGTTAAAAAACAAGCTAGGAGGCGATCGCGTTACCTTGCGAATTAGAGAATTTACTACCGATGAGGAAGCCCAAAAAGCAAAGCATATTTTAGAATCTTTGCCTTTTGTTGAAGAAATTATTATTAATACCACCCAGGGGAATTCTCTAAATCTAATTGTCAAATCTGGTCAAAGTTCCTTGAGTAAAATAGAACAGTCATTATTAGAAAAAGAGTTACCTACTTTTAGCCTGGCGCAATCTCGCCCTAGCCTTGACGATGTGTATCTTGCTGCTACTGGTCAAACCATTATGGATGCAGAAGTATCCGCAGCCAGCACTAGAGATATTAAAAAAGAGAAAAAACAAATGATGAAATAAAGATCGTTGTTGATTGTTCTATTAACTGACGTTACGCAATACAATAAAAATCCTGAGCCAAATGAACAATACAAACAGATAAGTTACTACCTGACGGGCGTGGAACAAGCTCCGTAAAGGGAGCGTTTCCGCCCGCCCTACCTAGGCTTCATAGATTGATTAGTGCGTAACATCAGCTATTAATTAAATGCTCTTAAACATCACTACCACTCATCAACCTGCTACAGATTTGGGATATTTACTACACAAACATCCTGATAAATGTCGGTCATTTGCAATGACATTTGGACAAGCTTATGTATTTTATCCAGAGTCAACTACACAAAGATGTACCGCTACCTTACTATTAAATATCAATCCTGTGGAATTAGTTTGAGGCAAATCTTTAGGTAAGGGAGAAGGAACTTTAGATCAGTATGTAAACGATCGTCCCTATGCTGCATCATCATTTATGAGTGTTGCGATCGCTCTAATATTATTATGTACAATGATATGTACACGTAAAAAACATCTAACGATGGATACTGTTACCTACACGCAGTTTAGACAAAAGCTGGCTGGATACCTCAACCAAATTGAAGCAGATCGCACGCCATTAATCGTAACCCGATAAAATGCACCATCGGTTGTGGTAATGAGTTTAGATAATTTTAAAGCTTATGAAGCAACATTTCACTTGTTATCTAGTAAAAATAATGCAGATAGACTTAATGATGCAATAGATGAACTTCATTCTGGAAGTGGAACAGAACATAGTTTAATTGAAGAAAACTAACCAATATAATGAGGTTGGTATTTGCTGAAAAAGGTTGGGAAGATTATTTACATTGGCAGAGTACAGATAAGAAAAACTCTAAAAAGAATTAACGCTTTAATCAAAGATATTAAGAGAAATCCTTTTAACGGAATTGGCGATCCTGAGCCTCTAAAATACAATTGGTCTGGATTTTGGTCGAGAAGAATTTCTAAAGAACATAGGCTTATTTATTTAATAGAAAAAGATTCTATTTTAATTGCTCAATGTAGATTTCATTATTAAATCTCTAAATAAGAAAAGGCGATCGCTCTATTCTGATGATAAGTTCAAACAATGCGATCGCTGTAAAAAATTTCCAATGCCTTATTTAAGAATTTCGCCTAATTGGTAGTATTCTGGCTTTAGCTCGTGCTTCGTTGATTGTAACTAAAGCCCCTGTCTCTAATTCGGACTGAAACCGTTTTAGAATATCTAATACCGTCTTGCCTAATTTGCTCGGTAAAATGTCTTGGGTTCTAACCTGAATTACACTAGTAGTATCTACTACTCACAGCCTAAGCCATAATGGTTGAATCTTTAGCTTTAATATCACCAACAGATGACCAGTGAACAGCTTGATAGCCAGCAGCTTCAAATACAGATACCCATTCAGGAGATAAGTTCATGTCTATGACTATCTTCATGCTGAGGCTAAGGGTACAAGGGTACCTCTATTTCTTCTGTGCGCCATGCAGCATAAGCTAAGGCTTGATAAATGTCATCAATTTCTAAATAAGGATAAGCTTTAAGAATTTTTTCTGGGGAATGTCCTGAAGCCATTAAACCCACTACTGTACATACAGTAACCCGCATACCTCTAATACAGGGTTTTCCACCCATTACTTCAGAATTGAAGATAATTCTATCTAAGATTTTCATACTGCTATTTTTATCTTTTATATATTTTATCTTTTTACTATATGTTTAAGATGTGATGATAATCGTTATACTTCCATAATGAGTTTAGAAAATGCGATAGCTCCATTCTGATGAATAGTTGAGAGACAGGCGATCGCGATTCTATTTATCTTTATTTCAACAAAAAATGAAGTATATACATTAAAGGATATATGTAAGGTAAAGAATTAATTCTCTAATGCTCGCCACTATTATATTTTTATTCTTATTTTTTCATATTTCTATAAATCATAGCCTTGTCTTTTGTAACCCCATTTATTTCTGTATACGCTGCACATTCGGATAGCTAAACCAATAATTTTCTCTAGATTAAAATTGTCAGCATATTGTATTGACTCACAAGGTAAAGGATCGTAACCTTCATAGCGATCAAAAGTTACTGGAATCCAAATATCTTTGCTTTCATATCTATTTGCCAGTTGCTTGTCTAAAACTTCTACCGTTGCTTCGCAGTCTCCAGTACTTGAAATATTTGCAATCAGTTTAGCAGTATCGCGTCTCCAAACTGCTCCCCATAAACCATCATTGCAATCAACATCACCTTCGTTAAATACCATTCGCAATAATAATGGTTCTAAATCTAGCCAAATAGCATCAAAATCAAACCAATAATATTGACCAATCTTGTCTAAATAATAAGTAGGGTCTTTATCCCATTTAGAATTTGCAATATGGTGTTCTGGAATATTTGGACAATCAAAATATTTTGCTGTGCTGCACTTTCCCAAAAGTGCAATTGGATATACGGGTATAAACATTTCTTTATCATTTTTGACACCCTTCTCGTTAAAAACTTTCCTAAGAAATTTGGGAACTTCTGTTTTTAATTCAAATGGGAATAGTGAAAGCTGATTGATACATTCTGCCCACATAGTTTTCTTAATAAAATAATCAACTCTATTTTATTCTTAAAATAATCTTTAAGCTAGGATGTAAAACACAGAATTTTATTGAAAATTATTGCTTAATATAAACTTTTCCATAGTCTAACTAATTAGAAATGCAAATAACTTTCCCTGAACTATCCTTAATTCTCATTGGCGCATCTGGTGCAGGAAAATCTACTTTTGCCCGTAAGCATTTTAAAGCTACGGAAATTCTCTCTTCAGACTATTTTCGTGGGGTAGTATCTGATGATGAAAACGATCAAACCTGCACCAAAGATGCTTTTGATGTGCTTCACTATATTGCAGCTAAGCGATTAGCAGCAGGAAAGTTAACGGTAATCGATGCGACTAACGTGCAGCCTGAAAGCCGTAAGTCTTTACTAAAATTAGCCAAACAGTTTCATTGCTTTGCGGTGGCTATTGTTTTCAATTTACCAAAGTCAGTATGTCACGATCGCAACAAAAAACGTGCCGATAGACAGTTTGGTAGTCATGTAGTTAGGAATCAAACTCGTAACTTAAAGCGATCGCTTGCCCTTAGAGAATTCGCTCTTAGTATTGAAGCTTTAGAGCGTTTTGTTAGTAATGCGCCTTGCAGACACATGAATGTGTATTTGGCGTTTTGGCATTAGAAAGCGAACCAGTCGATCCTAGACTGTGATTATTATATTGAGATTGGTTTTGTATCGCCAAGCAAGTTAACATTATTCATAGGGGTTTCATGTTTGAGTGTTGTTACTTTTCATGAAACTCTTTTTTTCACTACTTTTTCAGCTTTTGTCTACTCATACCAAATTAAATAGTATTTACTACAGATATCTCTTAAGGGCGAACGGTGAAGCAGTGCGGTCTTGGCGGTTTCCGTCGAAGAGCAACTGCTAAACCCTTTAGGGTCGTTCGCCCCTACAAATAAGAATGTGTTGTGTCTTTAATTTAAATTGATATCAGATAAATTTCCTAACAAAACAGAAAAATCAAACTTTTTAGCTCACATCAAACACTAATAAACAATTATGAGTCAATCAATATCTAGTCAAAACATCAAGTCTGCCTTAGCACCTAACCCCGCTATTAGTAGACAAAACAACGAGCAAAATAATCCCTTAGCTGATTTCATTCAGGAAACATTAGCCCTTACTAAGCGTCTATTTATTCAACTGCAACGTCGTCCTTCGACTTTGGTTGCGGGAATTATTCAGCCGTTTATGTGGTTAGTACTTTTTGGCGCACTGTTTAGTAAAGCTCCTTCTGGGTTATTTGGTAGTGACATAAGTTATGCCAAATTTCTAGCACCAGGAGTAATCGTCTTTACTGCCTTTTCTGGAGCATTAAACGCAGGGTTACCGATCATGTTCGATCGTGAGTTTGGTTTTCTCAACCGTTTACTGGTTGCGCCCTTGTCTTCCCGCTATTCTATTGTGGCAGCTTCGACAGTCTATATTATTGCCTTAAGCTTTATTCAAACAGCAGTAATTGTCTTTGCCAGTACTATTCTAGGTGCAGGATTACCAGGAATTGCTGGGTTAAGCGCGATCGCCTTAATTGTCTTTTTGATCGTTTTGGGAGTAACTGCCCTCAGCTTGGGTTTAGCTTTTGCCTTACCTGGTCATATTGAACTTTTGGCAGTGATATTTGTAACCAACTTACCGCTATTATTTGCTAGTACTGCTCTTGCGCCCCTAAGCTTTATGGCTGGTTGGCTACAGATAATTGCTAGTCTTAATCCCTTGACTTATGCGATCGAGCCTATTCGCTATATCTATGGTCATGGGGACTGGGCAATTAACAGCATTGTCATGAATACACCCTGGATGGGATTTAGTTTTGGCAGTGTTATTTTAGTATTGTTAGCTTTTGATGCGCTGATTCTCTTAGCTATTCAGCCTTTATTACGTCGTCGTTTTGCTTAAGAAAGATTTTTTTATGGAGGTGTAATTATGTTCAAACAAAACAAACTAAGTCAACTGAGTATTGGTCTATGTTTAGGAATGACCTTGGCTTTTGTGGCAGGATTAAATTCATCTGCTACTGCTCAAACTCAATCTGAATACGATAATAATAACTATCAATCCAACGAGAAGGATGCAACCTACGGCGATTCACCTGGGGGTTTAAATCCCATCGATTTGATGCACCGCGCTCAACAACTAAATGGGCGAAGCGCAGCGGAATTTAACGCTGAATCTCAAGTACAAATTGAAAATTCCGTGTCTAATTATAAGCAGCTTCAGCAGCAAAGAATATTAGAACAACAGCGGTCAAATGCAAAACCTAGAGAGGATACGGAAGCCCAAGCAGAACAATCAAGCACTGATGCACAATAATTGCTCTTGCTAGCCTCCGAATAAGGCGCCGATCGCTTTACCCATATTTTCGGGCTGCATAGCTGCGGTGGCTGCGGTTGGTTCGTATCCGCAATGTACCATACAGTCTTGGCATTGAGGATTACCGCTTTTTTTGCCGTAATTACTCCACTGAGTCTGCTCAATTAGCTCTTTATAGCTAGAAAAGTGACCTTCGTTCAAGAGATAACAGGGTTTTTGCCAGCCTAAAACACTGTAGCTAGGGCTACCCCAAGGAGTACAGTCAAAATCTTGCTCCCCCATCAAAAATTCTAAAAATAAAGGATTATGATTAAAATTCCATTTCTTCTTGCCAGATTTCCAGGGGGATAAGATTTCTTTAAATAAGGCTTTAGTTTGCTCTCGTTTTAGGAAACCTTCTTGATCCGGCGCCCACTCATAACTGTAGCCAGGAGAAACCATTATCCCATCGAGATTGAGAGTATCAAGATAATCAAAGAACTCCTGCATCTGTTGCGGATCGGCACCCTCAAAAACCGTGGTGTTGGTAGTGACTCGAAAGCCTTGTTGTTTGGCAGCTTTGATCGCGGCGATCGCTTTAACAAACACTCCAGGGCGATCGACACACTTGTCATGTTGTTCTTCTAACCCATCTAAATGCACACTAAAGGTCAGGTAAGGCGAAGGTTTAAATTTACTCAAGCTTTTTTCTAGCAAAATGCCATTGGTACAGAGATAAACAAATTTCTTGCGTTGAACCAACCCTCTGACAATTTCATCAATTTGAGGATGAAGTAAAGGCTCTCCTCCAGGAATAGAAACCACTGGCGCGCCACATTCTTCTACCGCAGCAAAACACTGTTCTGGAGTTAGATTCTGCTTTAATATTTCTGTAGGATGTTGAATTTTGCCACAGCCTGAGCAAGCCAAATTGCAGCGAAATAAAGGCTCTAACATTAATACCAAAGGAAAGTGTTTACGTCCCCTTAAACGTTGGGTAACTAAATACTTTCCGACCGTCATTGCCTGTTGTAGTTGAATTGCCATTACTTTTTCTCCTCAAACACACCTAAATCCATTTCTATCTAATGTACCAACTCGCGAGCAAGTTCATAACATAAACATCCGAGTCGGTTTGAATAAAAATCTGTCCAAAAACTATCCGCCCCCACAGGTTAATAACGGTTAACAACAAAAGTTGCTATGGTTATCTACCTGTAGGGGCGGTCTAGAGGGTCTCTTAGTCGAAACCTAACTGCTGGAAGGAACTCCAACAATGTCTACCTAGCTGTTTCCGAAGAAACTAAAGATGTGACTGTTTAGAGAACAGCCCCAGCGCGCAGCTGGCTATCATCAACTAGAAGACCCATGTTACTACTGTATTCTGTCATGGGCATCACCTCCTGTATCCCTAAATGGTTATTAATAAATTTCGTATCTCAAATTAATATAGCTAAATTTTATAGTTTCGGCAACGTTGGCTAAATCTTTGCGCTAAAAATTTGTATTCACCCCAATGAAGATGTAAATAAGAAGCGTGTAGCTGCTTGATATTCCAACCTTCTGTAAGCTGATGACTAGAGTTGTGAAAACCTTTTAACTGCCACTGAGGAGTTTGAGCGGTAACGGTAAGTTGAGAATGATGAAATTCATGCCCTCTAACGGTTTGTTGCGCGATCGTCAGAGAACTGGTTTGTAACGCCGTTGCCTGTCGATAACCCAAAGTCAATTTTGCTTCCATGGTGACACAACTAGGAATTACGCCCACCATTGACCAAGCTTGCTTATTTAGATCGATTAACTGTTGGCAGAGATACATTAAACCGCCACATTCAGCGTAGGTAGGTATGCCAGCTTGAATTATCTGTTTTAATTCTTGTCGTACCTTCTTATTTTCTGCTAGCTGCTGGGCAAAAACTTCGGGAAATCCACCACCAAAGTATAACCCCTGAATATTATTGGGAATGTGTCGATCTTCTAGAGGACTCCAAAAGATTAATTCTGCACCTGATTCTTTTAGGATATCTAAGTTGTCCTGATAATAGAAATTGAAAGCTTTATCTCTGGCGATCGCAATTCTTACAGGACTTGCGGTGCGACCCCGCGTCGCGCGAACTGGAGTTCGCCGCCGTTGCGGAGCAACGTCGAAGCCCTCCAGGGCTTGGCGCAAGGGAAAGCGCACCGTTGGAGACTGGGAAAGACGGAGAGACGGGGAGACGGGGAGACGGGAGAACTTATTATTGAGTAAAGGCAATAGTTGATTCCATTCCAGAGATGTTTTGGCTAGTTCAGCTAATTGGTTAAAGGTGCTGTGAAGATTAGGTATTTCTGAGGAGGGAATAAGACCTAAATGACGATCGCAAAGGTTAATTGCTGCATTACGTCTGAAAACACCTAAAACTGGCATTCTGATAGTTTCTAGTGCGGTTTCTAATAGCTCTAAATGGCGATCGCTTGCTACTTTATTGAGAATTACCCCTGCAATATTTACCTTTGGATCTAGATTAGCATAGCCTAAAGCGATCGCCGCGATCGAACCAGATAAGCGAGAACAGTCTAAAACTAAAGCCACAGGTAGGCTGAGTATTCTGGCAATATGAGCAGTACTGCCATAGTCATTTAAAGAATTAGAATTAGCCATTTCTGGGTTACGGATACCATCAAATAAGCCCATTACCCCTTCTATGACTACACAATTAGCGTTTTTAGCATGACGTTTAAAGCAATCTTGAACATAACTAGGGGAAGTCAAAACAGGATCTAAGTTACGACAGGGTATCCCTGTAGCCGAGAAGTGAAACATCGGATCTATATAATCTGGGCCTACTTTAAATGACTGAACTCTATTTCCCTGTTGGGTGAAAAAGGCAAGTATGGCAAGGGTTACTGTGGTTTTGCCTACTCCAGAGCGATCGCCAGCAATAATTAAAGCCATGTAATCTTATCTCGATCTCAAATTCAAATCATTAAAACATGAATTTCATTAAAGTTTTTGGGAACTATAAAAAAAGTACAACCAGACCATCTACTTTTAATTTCTTTTTAGTGGGTGGAAATGAGAGAAGACCCGCGTCGCCATCAGGCGCAAGGGAATGCTGACCTAGCAAGGGAACGCTTCTCGATGCTGCTTTGCGAGACAGTCCGTTGCGCGGGGAATCCGCGTTGAAGAAACTGTCGAGGGTGCAAGCAGCATATTCCACGCCCAGTGATTCATCACATAGCTCTCCTTAACAGTTAATTTTTAGCAAGATTATGAACAACCATCTTCAAAGTCCTCTACAAGTTATCAATGCCAAATCAAAAGAAACTTGGTCTGGTTGTATTGAAGTAACAGAACCTAAAGATGCTTCTGTTTGTTGGCATATTTACTTGCTACAGGGAAAAATTCAATATATAAGTACAAATGTTGAACAGCAAACTCGCTTAAATTATCTGTGGCAAAAGTTCAAGCTTGGTTCAAGCTGTCCTGATTTATCAAGACAAGAAGTTTCCGAGTATTCTTTATTGTGTCAGCATTTATTAAATAATCAACTATCAGAAGTAGATATCAAAAAGCTACTTTTTATGCTTGTAAAAGAAGGATTTATTAAAATTTTAAGTATCGAAAAAACTAGTATTGAATTAAAGCCAGCGAAACGGATCAACAAATCAATTATTAGTTTTGAACTAAAAAAGCTATACTTTCACGAGCAGGTAAAAGAGCAGATACAAGCTTGGCAACAGGTAAGAAAATATTTTTATTCTCCTATTAGCAGGCTGTATCTAGATCAGAAAAATGCCTTAAAATTTTATAAGATCTGGAAGATTCTATTCACCAAACCTGAATTTGAAAGTTTGGCAAACACTCAAAAACTTTCTTCTTTTGTCAGCTTATTTGTTGCTAAAAGCAACCTATACGAAATAGCAACAAAAGCCAAAGTTGATACTTATTTCTTAGCTAAAAATCTCGAAGAATCTATCGAAGAAAATATTATTGATTTATTACCTTTTGATGAAGTTGCTGCTAACGAAATGCAAAAGCAAACTGCTAGCCAAGACAATGTTAATCAGTCATTTCCCACTGATAGTAATGCTGCTCAAGCTTTAATTGTCTGTATTGATGATAGTAAAACAGTACAAAGACAGGTAAAAATGACTTTAGAAGCAGCTAGTTATCGAGTTATTAGTATCCACGATCCGACTACGGCATTAAAAGAATTATCTCCTCATCAACCTGCGGTAATCTTTATGGATATTAATATGCCAAATATGAATGGCTATGACTTATGTAGTCTCCTTAGAAAATCACAAAAATTTAAAGAAATTCCTATCGTTATGCTAACAGGTAGAGATGGCATGATCGATCGGGTTAGAGCTAAGTTAGCTGGGGCAACCGATTATTTAACCAAACCTTGCGATCCTAACAAATTAATTCAGTTAGCTAAAGCTTTAGAAAAATCCGTTGTGCCTGCCGTTCAATGAAGTTAGTAGTTAGTAGTTAAAGAAAATTGCCTTAACTGCCTACTTCTAATGAAATGTTTAATGTTCACCCTCGACAATAACCTCAACGGGGGTTCCCCCCGCAACGGTTTTGTCTCGCAATGTTCAATGTTTAATGATAGTTCAGCTATTATTTTGGGAATTATAAAGTCAACCCAATTACTTATCTTTTACATAACCAAAAAAGAATTACCTAAATATTATGAAAACTATATTAATTGTTGAAGATACCCACGCTGAAAGACAAATGAGTTCTGCTTTGTTGTCTCATGCTGGTTTTAATGTTGCTGTTGCCGCGAGTGCCGAAGCAGCTTGGGAATGGCTTAATAATAATTCTAGTCCTAATTTGATTTTGTTGGATATTGTCATGCCAGGAGAAAGTGGTTTAGATCTTTGTCGCAAAATCAGAGAGCGTGCTGAATGGAAAGAGATTCCTATCTTGTTTTGTAGTTCTAAAGCCGAAGAATTTGATCGCTTTTGGGCAATGCGTCAGGGTGGAAATGAATATATTACCAAACCTTATGTTCCCCAAAATTTAGTTGATAAAGTAAACCAGTTTGCTAGCTAAATTAAATCAAAGCAGACCTATAGGTAAATTTCAATCTACTTTGTTTCGATGAATCAAGAATATTTCAGCGTTCAATTAGCTTCAAAAATAGACTTAGCAATTCCCTTAGAAAATATGGGGGCAGTAATACAGTTAGAAGTAAATAATATCTGCCCAGTTCCAGGGGTAGCTGCTTTTTGGTATGGAGTAGTAAATTTCAAAGGTTCTTTGCTTTGGGTTTTAGATAGCGATCGCTATTTTCATTTGGCTACTAAGCAAGACAAGTTGACCAGAAAGCTAACGGCTGTAATTCTCAAGTACGACGACTCAGCCAAAAGCTCAAGACAGATAGCGTTAGTAACGCAACAGCTAATCGGCATTACCTCTTTGGAGGCTCAAGATCAGGGAGAAATAGCTGAAAATGTATCATCTAAACTAAAAAACTGTTGTTCTGCCAGTGTTATTACAGAAACTAAAAGTACTTATATTTTAAATCCTGCCAATTTATTACAGCAGCTACATCAACAATCAAGTTTAGTGTCTGCCTAATTACAGTAAAGCTGTAAACGTTGGTCGAACTTTATATTTTAATTACTAGGAAAAATACTATGTCTGATTCGGAATTAAAACCCTTTGAAAATATTAGCGATGATATCGTCGGCAAAATTGTAAAGGCAAACACTCTAGAAAATGCGGGAGAAACAGAAAAAGCGATCGCCATTTATCAGGAAATTGCAGCCCTAGATCCTGATAGTAATTATGGTAATGTCGCCAGGGAAGCGTTGGCTAATTTACAAAAATCCAAACCATCTTTGCTGACAAAAGAATTTCATGTTATTCCCACTAATTCTCAAAGTCAGTTTGGGCAGAATTTGAGTTTAAAACTCAAAGTCCCGTTAATGGTATTTATCCTGAGTATCATACCAACTGTTACCATTGGTTCAACAGCCTATTACTATGTTAATCAGGCACTGCCAGTCGAAATGTCTGAACAGCAAAAGTCCACAGTTCAAAAAAATTTAGGCTTAACTTTGGCACTTAGTAGTGCTGTTTTAATAGCTTTGGTAGGTTTAGTAGCCTCAGTACTTGCAGCCAAAATCACTAAACCTCTTTTAGAAGCTAGTAATGCCGTTGACGAAATAGGAAAAGGAAATTTTGATGTTCGTATACCTATTACTGGACAAGATGAATTAGCTAATTTAAGCTCTAAGATCAACAAAATGGCAGGACAGATTCAAGATCTCCTTTATACTCAAGAGCGAGAAGCTAAAAATCAGCAGCAACAAAGAGAAACTCTACAGCGAGGAGTAATGAGTCTGCTGATGGACGTAGAGGGAGCGCAAAGAGGAGATTTAACCGTTAGAGCCGCTATGAGTGATGGTGCAGTCGGCTCAATTGCTGATGCCTTTAACTCGACTCTCAAAAAATTACAGGGGCTACTGCAAAAGGTTCAAACTGTATCTGCTGATGTAGGTCAATTGTCTTTAGCTGGAGAAGGTTCGGTAAGACAGCTTTCAGAATCTGCCTTAATTCAAGCAGCAGAAATCGAGCAGGCGTTAGGCAGTATTGACGAAATTAATCGCTCAGTAAAAACTATTGCTGACTATGCCCAACAAGCTGCTCAAATTGCCCGTAATGGTTCAATTCAAGCCAAAGAAGGAGATTTGGCGATGGATGCAACGGTTCACAGTATTGAAAAAATTCGGACTACCGTTGCTAACACCTCAAAAAAAGTAAAACAGCTTGCAGAATCTTCTCAAGAAATTGCCCAGATTGTGGAAATTATTTCGGGTATTTCTGAGAAAACAAACTTACTAGCTTTTAACGCTTCAGTTGAGGCAGCGCGGGCAGGAGAACACGGGGAAGGATTTAGAATTGTTGCCGAAGAAGTCCGTCGTCTAGCAGATCGAATTACCGAAGCAACCAAAGATATTCAACAACTAGTTACGGCAATTCAGCAAGATACCACCTCGGTACTGCAAGGGATGGAAACTAGTACCTCAGAAGTAGTAAACGGTAGTGAACTAGTACGCATGACTAAACTTAACCTCCAAAGTTTGGCAAACACCAGTCAACAAATTGATGAATATTTAAAATCAATTTCTACTAACACCACAAAGCAAACTGATAACTCTCGTCAGGTTAACGAAAAAATAAATGGTATTGCTTTAGTAGCAAAAACTAATTCGACTGAAGCCCAAAACGTGGTGAAATCACTGAAAACTTTGGTGCAAGAAGTAGAAGCTCTCCAGTCATCGGTATCGCAATTTAAACTCAACGCTTAATAAAGAGCTTTATAGCTTTAAACAAATTTTTTATTACCTAACTAATCTTACCAAGGCGCAGTCTTTTCCAACATGAGTTCCCAGTTAGACCCTGAAATTCTCGCTGCTATTACCGCCGAAGCCCGTCAGTGTTTTTTAGATGAAGATGCTCCAGAGTATTTGCAAATGCTCGAACAAGGCTTACAAGATCGTGCCGATCCTAATTTTACTGATTTATTGCGGGCTGCTCACTCTCTCAAAGGTGGGGCGGGTTTAGCTTGTTTAACTAGCCTGCAAAATTTGGCTCATAAATTGGAAGATGTGATGCTGGGAATCCAAGAGAAAAAGATAGCCGAACTTGATTTAGCCTGGGCGTTAGTAGAAAAAGGTATTGACGAAGTAGGGTATATTTTAAGTCAGGCTCGCACGGTAGATAATGCGATCGCCAATCCTGAATTAATTACGGCTCTAGAGTCTTTGGTCGGCTTTAGTTCAGATACACAGGAATATTCTGAATATGCCACTGTTGAAAGTGATGACAATAGTAGCCAAGATGCTCTGGTTTACAGTACCTTGACCGTAGACTTAGAAAACAGCTTTGTGGTTATTGAAGAATTAGAATTGGATACCCCTGAAGAAGTTATTGAGCCTCTTTTGTCAGGATTTGCTGATGAATGTATCTTTTTGTCCCAAACTCTAGATTTACCCTGGTTAGAAGAAGTTGCTGCGCCAATTATCGAGACTCTACAGGAATCTGATGCTATTGAAGCATTGTTACTAACTAAAGAGATTATTACTCAGCTAAGAACTGAGATTGCAGACTATCTCAGCAATGTTGCTGTTAATCAAGAGTTTGAGCCAGAAACAGCAAATAACTATGAATTTGTTGCTAATACTCTTAATCAGGATCTAGAAGACTTATGCCAAGGGATCTTAGACTTGGCTTTAGATACGCCAGAAGAAGTTATTAATGAGGCTTTAACTGGCTTTGGGGATGAATGCACTTTTTTGGGAGAAACTTTATCCTTGCCTTGGTTAATTGAAGCGGTATCACAAATTGGAACGCTGATAGCTGAAGCAGATCCCCTAGAAGCTTTATTAACGGTGCAGGAATTAGCCGAGCAAATTCGACAACAGCGCGATTCATATCTAGAAGATTTAGAGAGTTTAACAGAGGTTGATGAGCAAGCATTTATTGACGTGCAAAAGGATGCAGAAGAATTATGTAGCGAAGATGGAGAGCAAGAACTAGATGAAGAGGAAATAGATGAAGCAGGATTTTTTGGTGATAATGACGACGAGGAAGCGGGACCAGCTACGATAATGTTTGCCCCTGCTGCAGTATCGGCTGCAAAAGTGATTGCTAAAGTAGCAGAGGAGTCTAAAAAAACCGCCGTTAATCAGCTAAAAATTCCTTTAGAAAGACTACAGGACATGACTAACAATGTAGAGGAGTTGATTTTGACCTACTCTCGTTTTGGTCGCCAACAACAGCAGTTGAGCCAGGCAAATCGTCGCTTGCGATCGCTTACTCGTCAGTTTGAACCTATTCGCGAGCAGATTCAGAATCTATACGATCGCCTAGCAATTGGTTCTAGTGATATATCTCAAAAAGCCGAGAAGATAGGTAATAATTCTCAAAAAGCTAACGAAAGCTTCGATTCTTTGGAAATGGATCGCTATACAGATTTACATAGCAGCTTACAGTCATTTCAAGAATTAATGCTCCAGATCCAAGAAACTCGTACTGACATTGATTTTGTAGAGCGAGAGTTTGCCGAAGATATTGAACAGACTCAGAATAATCTAGATAACCTATATTCTGAAGTTACTGATTCACGACTAGTTCCCTTTGATTTACTGGCTAAAAGATTTGTTCCTCAAATTATCGGCTTGAGCCAAAGGTTTGATAAGCTAGTTGACCTAAAAATTGCAGGCAAAAATACTCCTGTCGATCAAATATTACTCGAACAGCTACAAACGCCTCTAACCCACTTGCTCAATAATGCTTTCGACCACGGTATCGAGTCCAAATACGAGCGTCTTGCTGCTAAAAAGCTAGAAACAGCAACTATACATTTAGCTTCCAAGCTACAAAGAAATAGCTTAGTAATCACGATCAAGGATGATGGAGGCGGAATTAGTATTGAAAAAGTCTACAATCGTGCAGTAGAAAGAGGAATTTGTCCTCCCGAAAAATCAATTAAAGATTTTCAGCCAGGAGAAATTTTTAACTGGATTTTTGAGCCTGATTTTTCTACCGCAGCCAAAGTTAGTGATATTTCTGGTCGAGGTATGGGACTAGATATTGTCCTCAACCTAATTCGTCAATTAAAAGGTCAATTACAGGTACAAACTGACGCTGGTTTAGGCACGATGTTTACAATCACTTTACCTTTAAACCTCAGCCTACAGTCTTTGTTACTGGTTCAGCTACAAAATCAAACTGTAGCTTTCCCTCACACTAGTGTTTTAGAAATATTGCCCTATCGGGAATTGGATTTTACCGATGAGCGAAAACAACATATTAATTGGCACAATCAAGTTATTACCTTAACTTCTGTCTCTAATCTGTTTCCCTGTCCCAGAGAACCTTTTCAACTGAGTTTAGAGAAAGTTGCGATCGTTTTAGAAACAGCCTTTGAACCTGTGACAATTGTGGTAGATGCCATTGTCAAGGAAGAAAAATTAATTATTAAACCTTTTGATGAAACTATTCCTGTCCCAGCTTACATGGTAGGCTGTACTGTATTAGGCTCAGGAGAAGTAATTCCCGTGATTCTGCCTCAAGGTTTGGAGCAAAATGCTGTTGCTACAGGTTCACTCAAAGCAAAATCCGTTACTCAAGCCAGCAATACTTCTACCATCTTAATAGCAGAGGATTCTATTGCTACGAGAAAAATGTTGGATAAAATACTAACTGCTGTTGGTTACACAGTAATTGTTTGCCGTGATGGACAAGAAGCTTTAGAGCAAACAGAACAATATACAGGCAGAATCGATCTGATTGTTTCCGATGTGGAAATGCCTCGACTCAACGGATTTGAACTATTAGCAAAAGTCCGCGCCCAGCCTGCTTTTAAAAATACGCCAATAATTATGGCAACTTCGCGTACAGGCGATCGCCATAAGCAAAAAGCTAAACGATTAGGCGCAACAGACTATCTAGGCAAACCCGTTCAGCCACAAGAATTAATTGATACCGTAGCAGCTTGGTTGGCAAAAAGGTAGTGTATTTTAAGTTAGGTTAAATCATGCTTTTATCAATTGATGCTCAATGTAACTATAATCGTTAAATAGATAGAACTTCAGCATTTCTATCTCCTCCAAATTCATCGAAAACATCAATTTGCTCTAAATCTTCGTGTTTTCCTAACCGAATCATAATTGTTTTATTGGGAGTATAGCGTTAAAAGCGATTACGCGATCGCCTTCTTAGTTTGCCAATAAATTTCAAGATAATTCTTGTTGCATACTGGTTGCAGAATATCAGCAACAAATATTAGGATTAATAGAAGTTTTAATGCGTCAAGCTGAACATCCACTTTTAACACCACGTCAGTACGGACATATTAGAGATGTTATTGTTGATCGATCTTGGAGACGAAAAGGCATTGGTAAAAGTTTAATGCACAATGCTCATCAGTGGGCAAAAGATCGAGGAGCTAGTTCTATCGAAGTAATTACATTCAGTTTCAATCAGTAGGCGTTGTTTTTCTATCGCAGTCTCGGTTATTTAGATAGCGATATAACTCTTAGAAACACTTTTTAATATACAAGTTAAATTCAAAAACGAACATGAAACCTTTGCGCTTCAATTCTTTTCCCATAAAAATAATACTCCTAATTATGAGTTTGCTTGGAACTATTATTTTTAGTCTATCTCAAACACTCAATCCGATCTCTGCTCAGTTTATACCAACTGTAGCGCAAGCTGAAAATGAGGGCGAGAATATAACAATTCATAATTACTATACTTCTCCACCATTTGAAGAAATTTATTACTACGCCATAGAGACAGAAGAAGGTTTAATCTTAATTGATACGGGAAGATTGCTTTCGCAAGCTAGATACGCCCTTGAAGAATTACAGCAGTTTGACAAGCCGATTCTGGCAATTTTGATTACCCATCCCCATACAGATCACTTTGGGGGATTACCAGCGTTTGTTAAGGCTGCGGGGGTCGATGTTTCCATTTATGCTTCTCAAATTACTCTTGACAGCATCTAGAGTGACCAACATGATTACATCGAAAATCGCAATCAGCAACTAGGGCGAGATTTTCCAGATTCAGAAGAGATTCTTTTACCTAATCATATTGTACAAAACGGGCAAGAACTTAATATTGGTGGTGTTGACATCATTGCTTACGACTTTCCGACCAATGAATCTGATACCACAACAACTTACTATATTCCAAAACGACAAGTAATGTTTATAGGAGACTTAGTTAATGGAGAAAAAACCCCTGGTTTGTTTGAAGGAAATACT
The DNA here is from genome assembly GCA_965218645.1 of Waterburya sp. GTDB lineage: Bacteria > Cyanobacteriota > Cyanobacteriia > Cyanobacteriales > Xenococcaceae > Waterburya. The sequence continues at coordinate 4,988,162 of OZ244627.1, forward strand.
AGCAATTGGCTTAACACTCTCAGAGAGATTAAAGAAAAATTCCCCGATCTTCAGCAAGTTTATCCAGGTCATACCAAACCCGATAACTTTAATGTACTCCTTCAAGCTCAGATAGATTATATTGAAACCTTTCGCAACCTCGTAAGTCAAGCACTAGAGAATGATGAAGTTGTTGGCGACGAGGAAAAACGCGATATTTCTGATGAGATAGAAATGCGTTACCCAAATTATGAAACCTCGCTATTATTACCAGGATTAATCAATATCAACATTGATGGAGTTGCTAAAGAACTTAATAAAGGTAATTAATAAACATTTAATTTATATTAAATGTTTATTAATATTTGCAAGAGAAAATGGATTTTATCTTTCGTAATCCAGGAAAATTAGTTGATAATAATTTAGAACTAATCTTAACTAAAAAAATCTCTCCTGAAGTCAATAAAATAGATCCTGTTTCAGTATATAAGTTTGAGATGAGACTGGCTGGAACAATGGGTAATATCGGCTATCTAAATTTTAGAGTAGACAACACTAGAGATTTGATTATGTATGCTGGTCATTTTGGTTATGGTGTTGCCAAGCAGTATAGAGGTAATAGGTACGCTGCTAGAAGCTGTCAACTTTTATTTCCTTTAGCTAAAAAGCATAAAATTAACCCTGTATAGATTACCTGTAATCCTGAAAACATTGCATCTCGTCGAACCTGTGAAATAGCAGGGGAAAAATTGATGGAAATTGTCGATTTACCCAAAGATAACGATCAATATCAGCAAGGCGATCGCCAAAAATGCCGTTACCGTTTCGATCTATAAAAACATAGCAATACAGGGGAACAGCCGTTTACTTTTACACAAGCCTAATGCTGTAACCTAAAAACTCTTGGTTTCCATAAGAAATAACCTGATTTTTTTAAACATAAATCTTAAGTAAAATTTTGCTGAATTAGATACCCTAATCTATAAAGGTATACTGCAATTATTCAGATAATCCATGTCTCATTTTTATTTCGATGCTGAAGAGAGTCAGCGCAAGTCTTTTGAGCTTCCAGGGGCGAAACCTCATTACAATCCAGATCGCCCAGGACAGGTAGATCATATATTTCTTGATTTGATTCTTGATATCCCCAATCAAAGTTTCCAAGGAACTTGTACTACTACTATTACCCCCGTGCGTTCAGGTATCAAGCAACTAACGATGGATGCAGTAGATTTAAGCATTGAATCTATATTAATTAATGGTATTAGTCAAAACTTTGACTATGACGGGGAACAAATTGAAATTCATCTACAGCAAGCCACTACAACAGAAGCGATTAAGGTGGCGATCGCCTATTCGGTAGATCATCCTCAACGAGGGCTATATTTTATCGCTCCTACAGAATATTATCCTGATAAACCGACTCAGGTATGGACACAGGGAGAAGATGAAGATTCTCGCTTTTGGTTTCCCTGCTTTGATTATCCTGGGCAATTAGCCACTTCGGAAATTCGAGTCCAAGTACCAGCAGGATTTAAGGCAATTTCTAACGGGGAATTAATTAACACCGAACAAGCAGACGGTAATCTAATTTATCATTGGTCACAGCAGCAGGTACATCCTACTTACCTGATGACTTTGGCAGTGGGAGATTTTGCCGAGATCGCCGATGAATGGCAGAGTAAACCCATTACCTATTATGTAGAGAAAGGAAGAGAAGCAGACGGTAAGCGCAGCATGGGTAAAACGCCCCGTATGGTGGAGTTTTTATCTCAGAAATACGGCTATGATTATCCCTATCCTAAATACGCCCAAGTTTGTGTAGACAACTTTATCTTTGGCGGGATGGAAAATACTTCCACTACCCTGCTAACAGATCGTTGTTTGCTCGATGAACGAGCAGCAACTGATAACATGAGAACAGAAAGTTTAGTGCTACACGAACTAGCTCATCAGTGGTTTGGAGATTTGGTGGTAATTAAACACTGGTCACACGCCTGGATTAAAGAGGGAATGGCTTCCTATGCGGAAGTGTTTTGGACAGAAGAGGAATATGGTAAAGATGATGCTGCTTATTATCTGTTAAATGAAGCCCGTACCTATATAGATGAAGATAGTACTCGTTACCGTCGTCCAATTGTAACTAATATTTACCGTGAAGCAATTGAACTATATGACCGCCATCTCTATGAAAAAGGTGCTTGTGTCTATCACATGATTCGGGCAATTTTAGCAGATGAGCTATTTGATAAGGCAATTCAAACCTTTGTGCAGGATAATGCTCATAAGACAGTAGAGACAGTAGACTTGCTGCGGGCGGTCGATAAAGCCACTGGTTATAACCTGATGTTTTTGTTCGATCAGTATGTTTTTCGTGGTGGTCATCCCGATTATCAGGTAGCTTATGCTTGGGATGGGGATAACAATCTGGCTAAGTTGACCGTTACTCAAAAACAGGCGCAGAAAAATAGTGAGAGTAAGGAATTGTTCGATCTCAAGATTCCTGTGGCATTTGGTTATGTGGCTGAAAAATCTGACGCTACAGAATTTAAAACTTTTTCGCTTCGTACCTACCAAGCAGAACAAAGCTTTTATTTCCCCCTAGAAAGTAAGCCTGATTTTATTAGCTTTGACGTGGGCAATAACTTTCTCAAAACAGTTACCTTACAGTATCCTGTTGCCCAGCTAAAACAACAGCTAAAACATGACCCCGATCCTATTTCTCGTATCTACGCTGCTGCTGACTTAGCTAAAAAGGGTGGATTAGAAATAGTTAAAGCCTTAGCAGAATCTTTAAAGGGCGATCGCTTTTGGGGAGTACGGGTAGAGGTAGCTAAAAAGCTAGGCAAAATCAAGCTCAATCAAGCAGCAGAGGCTTTACAGTCTGGCTTAAAAGATGAAGATGCCAGAGTTCGTCGGGCGGTGATTACGGCATTGAGTAACTTTAAAAATGCTGCTAGCTATCAAGTTATTGCTGATTCTCTCAATCAGGGCGATCCTAGCTACTATAACGAGGCTGCTGCTGCTCGTAGTTTGGGAGGTATGGTAGCGGGAAATCTCAAGGTGAAACAGCCAGAGGCGATCGCTTTACTTAAAACTATCTTAGAACAGCGTGCAGGCTGGAATGAAGTTGTTCGCGGTGGCGCGATCGCTGGCTTGAGTAAAATGAAAACTTCTGCTGATGCGGTAGATATTATCTTGGAATACACTAAACCAGTTACTCCTCAAGCTCTAAGACTTACCGCCATTCGCTGTTTAGGAAAAATATCTACTGGTCAAACTCCTGAAAAACTAGGAGAGATTTTAGAACAGTTAGAAGCGATCGCTGGGGAATCTTTTTTCTTAACTCAGGTGGCAGTCGTGGGTGCTTTGGGTCAAATGCAAACGGCTGAGGCAATTAATATTCTCAATGGGTTGGCAGAACAAACTGCCGATGGTAGAGTGCGTCGTCGTGCAGAAGAAGCCGTAACTAAAGTTCAGAAAAACTTAGGTACGGACAAGGCGGTGAAGGAGTTAAGACAGGAAGTCGATCGGCTCAAGCAAGCTAATCTGGATTTGACTAGTCGTTTGGCTAAGTTGGAAGCCAAAAGTGATGAATAATTTTTATAGTCTTTTATTTGATAAAATCGGCGATTCTAATTGGAAAACATAAAAGAGATCGCTACATGCGGCTAAAGCCTTTGTTGATGCAGTTGCTCTAAGAAGGAAACCTTCACCGCGAGAGTGGAATATGCGCCGTAAAACGACGCATTTCCTCTCGCAAAGACCGCGCTGCATCGCTTTTTTATCGCTCAGGCGATCGCAACTATTAAAACCAACACATACCAGCGGAATTCAAGATAATCTGTAATTATCAGATTGTTGAGGCTTCCCAAGTAACGTTTAATCTGACTACTACCTTCTACCTTGGTTAAACACTTTCCAATATCTTTTGCTTCGATATACCCCAGAGGTATCTGACTTTTTGTAACAATATAGTCGGGTGCGCCACAGGCAATACGCTTAGGTTCATTTGTCGCGGTAATACCTTGTGCAAATGATTGAACTAAAAAATTTTGCAATGCCAAACGATGGGTGTGTTCTGTAGAATTACCCGCTTGCAAATTAGTTTGTATATTATTTATATAGTTCTCAAAGTTGTATATCAAAGTTCGATGAAGTATTAAATTACTTCACCAATCTCATTGAGAATTATTACCTTGACATTGACCTAGCTAACACGCGCAATTGCTTTCGATTACTATATTTTGTGATTTAGATCCCGATTCCATCTGTAGTGTAGAGTTGGGAAAATAAAGCACTAAATGTGGAGCGATCGCTTTTTCGATTCACTCAAAACTATTCAGTAAAAAACTTATTCAAAATAGCGTAAATATCTTTTCTCGCTTCTTCCTTGCCAATACCTGCTCCAACTATTATCACGGTTATTCTAGACTGCTCAATTCGGTAGACAATCCGATAACGTTGACCTAAAGCTCTAATGCTGCGATATCCTTTCAGTTTTCCTGATAAAGCCTTGCCTTGTTTTTCTGGTTCTGAGGTTAATTTCTCAATCCTCTTTTTTAAATCCTTTTGTTCTCTTTTGTCTTTAATTTTGCTTAACAACTCTATTGCTAAAGGAGTAAATTCGAGTTTGTATTGCATTACCACCCTAGTTTTTCTTGAGCATCTTCCCAGCTAACGCTCTCTCCAGCTTTATCTTGTTGAATGCTTGCAGACATTTGGGAATTAAATTCTTTATCCTCTAATATTTCTAAAGTTTCTAATAAAGATTCCATTTGTTCGTAACTAACCGTTACCATTACAGGCTTACCATGTTTAGTAATAATTATGGGTTCGTCAATTAGTTCATCAGGTAAACTTAGAAAATTTTTTCTAGCTTCTGTGATTGTAAGATATTTTGCCATAATGAATGTACGTTTAAGTGTACATTTAAATTATAATATGATTTGAAAATCGTATCGAGTTTTGTTTATAGATCCAAAAAGGTTATTGTGTGCGGTTTGGGTTGCGAACCTATGATTATTTGTAGTGAAGAATTAGCATAATTTCAGATGTATATATTCACATAATGTTTTTAACCAATAGGCGGTTGTATGAACCAAACATTTAAGAATCTAGCCCAACTGTATAAAGATACCTTGCTCAATAATGTAGTTCCTTTTTGGTCAGAACATTCGGTTGACGGGGAATATGGTGGGTATTTTACTTGTTTAGATCGGCAAGGAAATGTATATGATACCGATAAGTTCATCTGGTTACAAAATCGTCAGATATGGACATATTCCATGTTGTACAACCGTTTAGATCGGCAAGAAGAATGGTTAAAAATTGCCAAACATGGAGCAGATTTTCTGGCTAAAAATGGACGGGATGAGTCAGGAAATTGGTATTTTGCTTTAGATCGAATTGGACAGCCTCTGGTTCAACCCTATAATATTTTTTCTGATTGTTTTGCAGCTATGGCTTTTAGTCAATACGCTTTAGCTTCTGGAGAAGAAAACGCCAAGGAAATTGCGTTGCAGGCATACAACAATGTGTTGCGTCGTCAGCATAACCCCAAAGGTAAATATAATAAGGCTTTCCCAGGCACGCGATCGCTCAAGAGTTTGGCGGTACCGATGATTTTGGCTAATTTATCTCTGGAGATGAACTGGTTGCTTGAAAGCGATCGGCTCGAAGAGATTTTAGCAGCAACAGTTCAAGAAGTAATGGGCGATTTTTTAGATCCTGAAACAGGATTGATGTACGAAAACGTGACCTCAGATGGCAAACATTTAGATTGTTTTGACGGTAGGTTAATTAATCCTGGTCATGGTATCGAGGCAATGTGGTTTGTCATGGACATTGCTAACCGTGGTCAAGATCTAGATTTAATTAATCAGGCTGTAGATGTAGTACTAAATATTTTGGAATTTAGCTGGGACAGAAAATATCAGGGTATTTATTATTTTATGGATGCTCAAGGACATCCTCTTCATCAATTGGAATGGGATCAAAAACTTTGGTGGGTACATTTAGAGACTTTAGTAGCTCTATTAATGGGATTTAATTTAACTGAGCGACAAGAGTGTTTAGATTGGTTTGAAAAAGTTCATAATTATACATGGAGGCATTTTGTTGATGATGACTATGGAGCATGGTTTGGTTATTTAAATAGAGAGGGAAAAGTCTTGTTAAACCTCAAAGGTGGCAAATGGAAAGGCTTTTTTCATGTTCCTCGTGCTTTGTATTTATGTTGGCAACAGTTAGAAACTCTACATTTGAATTAGTATTAGTAATCATCCGATTGAGAGTGTCATAACCATAACTAGTAGTATTCTGTTCGGGGTCGGTTAAAGATAAGAGATTGCTTACAGGGTCGTAATTATAATTAGTAGTGCGATTCTCTGCATCGGTTTGAGATGTCAGACAATAAATCTTATCATAGCTATAAGTAGTTTTATTGCCTAAAGGATCTGTCAGGGCGATCGCATTACCCATTGCATCATATTGAGTAGTGGAAGTATGATTTAATGGGTCGGTAATTGAGGTTTGTAAATCGCGCTCGTCTACACAAATTAAATTTGTTCTGCTTTATACTTTGCCAATATAATTTGCAATATCTATTTTCATAGTTATCTATTCACAAAAACAAATTTTTTTACTTTTATAATATATTCCTTCTTGACTTGGAGGAGAAAGAGAGTTTTTTAATAAATCAGGAAGTTGGTAATATTCGCATTCTAATATTTTTTTTATTTAATAAATTCAAAACCTTCATTCTCTAAGTTTTCAATAAGATAATTTACTGCTTTATCAAAATTTTTTGCTACTATATAGAAATCATATAGATAACCCCTTGTTTCTTCAGAATTACCTATTAAAAATGCTTCTACCTCGGAAACATAAAAGAGTTTTAAAGCAGATGAGATAATAAACTCGTAATTAGACAAAAGCTTTTTAGATTCTAAAAGATCAGCAATATCGTAAATCAGCTTTTTACTAAGATTACTTTCTTTAGTATCTGCAAAATAAAAAAGTATTGATATCTTGTTTGTATACCTTTTGAGCCAATTTATTATTTGAGTCAATATAAACACAATATACTTTTTCTTTTTTTTGTCGCTGTATAAAGCTCGAAATGATGCCGTTCCAATAAAAGGTTTTATTACTATGTAATCATCAGTTGTATCTTTAACGATCCGAAAGTGTTGTAGCATAGCCTGTGGTATATTATCTGAACCTCTGTTTTGTATAAACACTTTTAGATATTGTTTCAGATTTTGTGGACAGACTTTAGGCTCAAATTTAATGTGTAAATAATCTGTCATCTCAATTTATTCTCCATCTCAAAATAGAATATGTCCGCTATCAAGATTACAATAAGAACGTTTATAATTTTTGAATAAACAAAAAAATTTAATCACGTTAAATCAAACAATTATGGTTAGAAGAGGAACACAGGCAACAGGTGGATTTTTAGCTGGTTTTCGCGACTTCATTATGCGCGGTAATGTTGTCGATCTGGCTGTGGCAGTAATTATTGGTGCGGCATTTAGTAAAATTATTGATTCTTTAGTAGGTGATATTATCACTCCTGCGATTCTCAATCCAGCTATGAAAGCTGCTGGAGTAGATCAACTCTCACAATTATCCGCAGGTGGAATTCAATACGGTTTATTCTTAGCCGCAGTTTTAAACTTTATAGTAATTGCTTTTTGTATATATGTGCTTGTGCAAGCTTTTGAAAAGGCTAAAAAACGTATGATTCGTCAAGAGGCACTAGAAGAAGAACCTGACGCTACTTTAATATCTCAAGAAAAGTTGACTGGTGCAATTGAAAGATTAACTCATGTAATAGAAACAAAATAAAAGCTTTTTATAAATAAAGCCTGTAGGGGCGACACAAAAGATTAAAAAGCAAGCTTGAAGGCTAATGGAGTAAAGTAGTCTCCCAGAAAATGAGAGACTATTATCAATAATCTTTTTTGTTGAAAAGGCAATGATTCAACTACCTGAAATATATAGCAAACACCTGAAAAAACAGTTTAGTTATCCTCAGTATCTAATTCTGTTAATCGTGATTAACTTAGTTCAAGATTTGCCAACAGTACGATGAGAAGAATTAGCTCGTCGTTTTGCTGTACCTATTCAATTGAGGAGTAGAATTAAAAAATTACCACGATTTTTATCTCTGGAGCAATTGAATATTAAAACTCTCTGGTTGGCGATTTGAGAATCTTGGGTAAAAACACAGTGGCACTCAAAAGAAGTAATCTATTTAGTTATCGATCGCAGCCAATGGCGAGCCATAAATTTATTGATGGTTAGCATAGTTTATGATCATCGAGCTGTTGCTGTATCTTTTTTTCTTTTACCCCAGAGTTGCTTATGCCAAACGAATGGGTATCGAAGAAGCGATGCAGCGCGGTCTTGGGATGGCGGCTTTTGAGTCGGAAGCTTCCCACTCAAACTCGACAGTTCCTTCAACGCGACGGGGCTATCTGCCGACGCAGGTTCGGCAGATAGCCCCTTGGAAACCCGCGCAACGGACTGTCTCGCAACGGGTGAGTGGAATAAATATGCTTCCTACACGGAAGCATTTCCTCACCCCAAAACGCGCCTTGGCTTTCCCTCATGAGCGACACAGAGCCTGTCGGCTCAAAGTCCCTTCGGGACGCTGGCGCGAATGCGCCGTTCAAGACAATGTTTCGAGATTTAAAATTAGGTGGATATAATCTTGAAGTTACTCAACTTACCATTCATCGGCTAATTTCTATCATTTTATTAGTGACTATTGCTGACTCTATTTCTACTTTGTCAGGACGATGTATCAGGCAAAAAGGGGTTGCCAAGTATGTCTGTTGTCCTACCGAAGCGAATAGATTTGATTGAAGACATAGTAGCTTTTCTCTTGGTTTACACGGTCAAAACTGGATTGAATCAAATACCTTTTGCCAAGATACAGTGCAAGAATTAAGCGGTTTTTCGACTGATAAAAATGACTATTATCGCCAAGCTATGAGGGCGAAAACCCTAATTCAGCAAGCTTTCTAATTGTTCGTGTCTCCCCCGCAGGCAGTTTTGTTAAGAGTTTAAAATTTTGTTCCACCATGTTTACGACGAGTCATCAATAATTCATATTTTCATGACCGTTATGATCCTGATTCTGGACATTAAACCATCTGTGAAGTGCAGCGACCATTTTAGAATCCCTTGATGAATAGACTAAACGCCCACCATCAGGTAGTTCTTTGTATTGAACATCAACAAGATCTCCCCCTGATTGAAGTTCGGCTAATCCAGGCATTTCTTCGCCGTGGACAGCAGCAGGAGAAGAAAAATCTCCTTGCTGAAACTTTTCGGCTTCTGACTGTAAATGCGATCTAATTAATTTAATTTGATTTGAATTAGATGAATCATTTGCAGTAACTGTTTGAATACCACCGCTTGAGTTAGGCATGAACGTATGAGTAGTAAGATTCTGATCGAAAGGCATTACCTTAGAACCTTGTTCATAAACTTCATCAGATTGCTTCTGGGAAGCTTGAACTGAGAGAGTTTGTTTTGTAATCAACTCTTCTCTTGATCGCCAAGCCAAGTTCTTTGGCTTCCTGCCCATATCCCAAGTAATGCCTATTGGCGTAATTGCCTTCCTTTGCTTTTTAATTGTCGGGGCATCAGGAGGAAAAGATAAACACTTTGGCATGATATTCGGTTTCATGACAGGTACTTGGCTTTTAGCGACGGGGGCTCATCCCCATTACATGACCGATAGGATGCGTCCTTTACCTGGTAAAAACTGGGCATATAACAAACTTCCTTATGTTTCTCCCATACCCGAACATCGTCCCGCCGAATTGCGATCGCTAATTAAGGACGAGGAACTAACTTTAAAACCTCAATACATTGTCGAGATGGCACAAAACGGAAAAAAAGAAGTCTACCCAGCTTTCAATAGATTTCAGCATTTAGTTTCGCTCATCAAGTATAGCCAGGGCGGGAAAGACCGTGGTGCGCTATTTCTCAAAAACGGTCAACAATATCAGATCGTAATTCTGTTTCAAATTAACCCCCTGGCACACTAGCTTTACACCTCAACAGGCACAAAAATACTGGGAGGCTACCGAGCAGCAGCCAAAGAAATCCTACCAGGGGAGTCATTAACCTTTTACTGTGAGAAATATGCTTCAGATATAGAGCGTGTAACTCAACTAGGTAAGGTAATCGATAACTGCGATTCTGATGGTGTAGCTCTACTTGCCGAATTGGAGTTGGGCAGAACCCAATCCCTATCAGTTCAGGGCTTAAGACAAAACTTGAGCTTTACCGTAACCTGCACCTATAGCTTTACTCGCGGTGGTGATGTCGGGACAGATTTCGTCTCTACCCTAATTCGCATGGACAACAAATTATTATCCACCGTCACTGGAGACAAAACTCAACTACAGCAAAATTTCTACGCAGAATCTTTAGAATCTGCTTACACCCAAGGGTTTCTCGTCTGGCAGTCTATACTCAAAACTGCTTGGAAACTAGACGTTAAGCCGCTGACCTTAGAAGATATCTGGAGTCATCTTTGGTATCAGTTTAATTCCCGTTCGAGCAAGCCCGAAGCCATACCAAATTACTGGACTTGGAATGCAAGGAATTTGGCGAAGTAGTTGATCGCCCAATCCATCCTTTATCGATTCTTTCTAAAGGAGTAAGCCATGCTCGCGCTACTCCCCAGCACAATCAACGTCAGGATGAAATCGTACTGCCCAATCGTCAGCAAATATGTGGCGTGATGACCATTGAAGATATCTCTAGGCGCAAACTAACTAAATTAGACCAGTTAACGCACCTATTTGAAGTAATTCAAAATGATGACGTAATTAATACTGAATTTGTCATTCAGCTAAACAGCGTATCCTCTCAAGCTCTAGACCAACAGCTAGAACAAACTATTGCCCAAGCCAATTCAGCCAAACTAATGGCAGAAGAGAGTGCTATCGGTAGAGATGTTAAATCCGAACAGTTACTCGAAGAATCCTTTGAGGCACAGAAACTGGTTGATGGAGGCGGGGCGGGAATATACCTCTCGTTTCTGGCTAAAGTTTATCGCCAGGATCGCAAAGCCTTGGATGAAGCCTGTGGCGAACTGAGTCGTAAATTCAACAGCAACCTCAAACGACAGGACAGTGCGGTGTGGGCATTGTGGTTAGAAACCTTACCCATAACTATCGGCAGAATTCTGCAAAAAACCAGCATTGTTGAAGACCGTCATAAACAAACTTAGAAGGCGAATCAACCAAGCTTTTGATGCTGGTTTTGGTTCGGAGGAATGGTCTAAAATCCCCACTCTAATTGATTGGCTCGGTTTGTGTACTAAAGAAAAGCTCAATCTACGGAACTTTGAGGAACTCGATCGCCAAGCTATCAATCAAATTCAAACTCAAATTACTACCCTACTCAGATCTGGTTTAGGAGATACGGTAGGTCGTCCCAGCACCTTTGATCCCCAAAGTCGCATTAAGTTCTTCACCATCGTCAATCTCGATTTGGAAAGAGACCAGGTATTGATTGCTCAAACAATTCAAAGCACCTGCGTCCGTCTAGCACTACAGCATCCTAAATCTCTAATCGTCGGCGATGAAATTGCCGACCTGTTGAAAAAAGGTGGCTTTGTTCAAACCTGGGGGGCAATGCACGCGATGGCTCGTAAATCTGGCATATCCCTGTTAACTATCAGTCAAAACATTGAAGAGATTCAAAAGTGTACCGCAGCAGCGGATATCCTCAAAAACATTTCCTTCAAGCTGATTGGCAGAATTACCACAGATGGGGCAACTAGTTTAGTTGAAGCTTTAAAGTATCCCGATTTAGTTTACGAAAACTCGACCAAAGCCTTCAAAACTGACAAAGAAAAAGGCTGCTCCCATTGGCTTTTGGAAATTCAAAACCAATTTTGGCAGACGCGGTTTTATCCCTCTCCATCTAACCTAGCGATGGTGGCCAACGATAGTAACGAAGTCAAGATTCGCACCCAAATTATGAATCAGGCGATCACTAATAAAACTAGTCGCTGGGAGGCGCTAGAACATTATGCCAAGACGATTATGACTGGTTAATTCATTCCTGATTTCAATGCTAAATCTTTTTAACTAAAAATCTAATTTAATAAGGTCACTTCCGCTATGTCTAACGCCGTCCAGGGTGGAGCAGCCTTAGCTACAGGAGGTGCTGGCAAAATTGGCTCTCTAGCTGGTAAATCTCTATTCAATCTTGGCAAAAAAGGTTTGGCTCGCAGAACTACCCGTCGCAGTACCTAAAGGAGCGAAGCTCCTAGATACAAGCTGTAAGCCATAAGCTACAAGCTTGATATAACAGAACCTTTAGCCCTGCCAGATCGCAGACACCGTGTATAAGGTGGAGTCTTGGATTCAATAGCCTCAAGCTGTTACGCAAATAATACAACAAGGGTATAGCATCAACTAAAAAGCTTAGAGCTTTGAAAAAATAAATCAATTAAAACCATGAGGAGTTCAGTTGTCTGATGGACAGGTAGTAACAGCCCAAACTTCTCAAGTCAACGAACGTTCCAATCTAGTTCTAAATAACTTTGTCGAAAAATGGCTCTATTTATCCTTTAACTGGACAACGGACGACCTGACCGTAGAGATAGAAAAAACCAAGGCAAAGATTCCTGGTAACGTCTATGCTTCTACTTTTGCTGTTACTACTACCAAAGATTTTCGCCATCAATATATCAAACAGTTTGCCGAATTAATTGATAAGGCTACTGTAAAAAGCCTTCAATTCAATCTGCCATCAGCATTGATTACATTTCAGAAAAACCTACCAAGATCGAAGAAGGACTCTGGGAAGTCACCGTGGTTTCTACCTGGACAGGACTCGATACAAGCAACGGAAAAGAAGTATTTTAAATCCCTTTTAACAAGAAACTACGTCTGAAGAGTATACCCATTGCAGGCAAGCCTACTTTTACTAGTCCCGAAGAGATTACTCAACTACAAAGCATTGTTAACGAAATAAACCAATACGGACTACAAGTTATTGAGATTGAGAACTATGACTTACGATAACAATTTTTTTGACAACGGAATAAAAGATCTGCCTCCTAGCGGCATCGATGCTGTGAGCCGCTCTCGCATAACTGGCTGCACTCCAACCGAACCCGATGTAATTGACACCGGGACGGAGCAGCTCGAAAGCCCCACAGTTAAAGATATTGTTGCTCAAAGAGAAGATAATCCCTTTTTACGCCTTGCTGTAATTGGCGGAGTTATGGGGGTAATTTGTCTCTTTCTTTGGGGTATTTTTATTTTTCTCTCGCCAAAAGCCCCGACGGAAGTAGCAGAAGAAGTAGAGGAGAGGTCGAAGAAACGGTCGAAGCCGAACCAGACTATCAAGCTCAATTAGCTTTTAGAGATCAGTTCCATTCTTTAGAGAAGAAACCTGAAGCCCAAACTGAGTCAGCGACTAACCAGTTGCCTCCTGTCACTCAACCTGCGACCTTACCTCCAAGTAAACCTGTCGTAGCTCAGTCCGTACCCCGTCCTATCCCCGTCCACCTGAACCCCGTCCTGCTTTCCGCCTTAGTTATAGTCCAGTACCTCGACCAATTCTCCAACCAGTTCGCGTAAAAACCGAACCAGAAGTACCCCCTCAAGAACAATGGCAAGCTTTAGCTAACTTTGGCACAGGTATCTCATCTCGTTCAATTCCCCAACCTCGAACTCAAGTACAGCGTTCCAGTAATCAAGGTATCCCCGTTGACCAAACTAATTCGACCCCTACACCAGCTTTGTTGGTCAATAACCCTATATCTCAAGGAGAATTAGGTATCCTCAACCGTCGGCGCACTAATACTAAAGTTGTTCCCTCTGCTTCTGCGATCGCTATAGACAAAGGCATTACTAAAGGCAAAATTGAACTTCCTCTAGTTTGGGACAGTTCTTTGGCTTCAGAACAGCAACAGTCTAACCAAATAACGGTGATTCTCGAAGAGCCAATTGACGATACCGAAGGCAAGGTTATATTTGATCGCGGTTCGGTGGCCATAGTTGAAGCACTACTAGACCAGAGTATTCAATCATCAACTCTTCAATACTTTTTCTGGCAGCAGCATTATCCACACAGCCAATAATCACCGTCGGCATACTACGATTCTAACTGTATTAGACCAGGAGTCGTTACCAAACTATGAGCTATGGTTGCATTGAATTCAGTTCTCGATACCGAACGAAAAATACCGTTACCAGCCCAAAAATAACCAGGTGGACAATCTTGGGCTAATTTTGATTTAACTATGGAATGATTTATTAGCATGACTTAGGCATCTATTATCTGGGCGTAGTTTGAGCTAGATTGGCTAGAGTCAGATTAGGGGTCTTGCACTCTTTTGGTGATCCGAGAAAAAGGGCGATCACTATCTAAAAGTAAGGTTAATGGAAAAAGATTTTGTGAGTAATGTAATATTAAAGTCAAAAGAGTGGTGATTTATGTCCGAAATTAAGACTCATGATAATTCTTCCTTGCTACTACAACATTTACTGCCTGATTTTTTCGTCTCAAACTAATTTCGTGGTCAATCAGTGAAGCAGAAAATAAATTAACGATACAAGTTAAAGCTCAAAATATATATGCAGTTTGTCCGATTTGTAATTCAACAAGCTCTAAAGTTCATAGTAATTATCAGCGAACTCTTTTGGACGTATCTTGGGGCAAATATCAAGTCGGCTTAAAACTTTCAACTCAGAAATTATTTTGCTCAAACTCGAATTGTGAGCGTCGGATTTTTACGATTAGATTGCCCGAAATAGCTGCACCTTGGGCAAGAAGAACACAACGATTTATTCAACTGACTAAAGTAGCCCTGGCTCAAGAAGGATTACCAAGCTCGCGTTTAACTCGGCACCGTCTGCGTGAAGCTCAGGGATTTAAACCACGAGAAAAACCCAGCAAACTTTTGCCTCTGGTATTTGAACCGAAAAATCCTTGATCACAGTACGTCAAGCAGTGTGGCTAATTTTACGCCCAACTACAAAGCAAAACAAAACTGAAAGAGAAGCGATCTCTCTTCTCAAAGAACAACATTCCGACCTCAATACGGTCATTTCCTTGACAATGGATTTCGCAGATTTAGTACGTCGAAAAGCGTTGCGACCCCCTAAAGGGTTCGACAGTTTGCTTATGCCAGGGAACCCGTCCACCGCAACTGTCTCACCGCGTCGGCGTAAGACGCAAGGGAACGCGCACCAAGAAATCAGATAAATTAGCAGAATGGTTAAAAAATGCAGAGGGAAGTCAAATAAGAGCCATTACTGGTTTTGCTGCCAAATTGAAAGATGATTTAGATGCAGTCACATCCTTCTAATACCAATTCTCTATGAAGTTGCACTAAATAAAGCGGATGTAATATAGTCCCATCCGCAAATAGAGGCAATCGTGTCTTCAGAAATGGAATCGAGAACCTGCTTTAGTTTTGTTCTTAATTGGCTTAAGCTATCACAATATTCCCAAGCTAATTTACTTTTAATGTGTTCCCATAAGCGTTCAATAGGATTAAGTTCAGGACTATATGGGGGTTGAAAAATGGGAATGATGTTATCTGCCCATTTTAAGTCTTGAGATTTATGAAAACTACCATTATCCATTTGAATTAAATTTAAGCTATCAGGGTATCCTTGGGAAAATAAATCCAAGAAATTCTGAAAACAAAGACTATCGAGATGGGAAAATTCCCAAAAGAAACTTTCTCCACTCATAGGTTCGACTAATCCATATAGATAAAAGTTGTCTCTTGCCCAACCCATGATTCCTTGAGGTTTAATCCCTTGTAAAGTAATAATTTTCCCCGTTAATGTCTTTAGCCCCAGACGGCTTTCATCTTGACACCAGTAACGAACTGGTTGACCCGTCCCCAAATAGTCGATTAGTACTTTAATTATGGTTTTTAGTTTTCTTGCTCCGTCCCTATGTCTGAGGAAACCTCAGACGGGGCGGTGCGCTTTTTTAAAGGCATTTTGAACTTGAGGTTTGGCTTTGGGACTTTGTGGACGTGGTATTTTCAGTTTGGCTTTCAGTTTGTAGCGAACAATTTTGTGTACGCTTTTATAAGCAAGATCTACACCAAACCTTTGATTCAGCCAGTTTTGAATTTCTCCATAGCTTTTAAATCCTTGAGGTTGATTCAAACGTTCTTTTAACTGATTCATTTCTTGTGCGGAAATTTTGCTTTTTTTACCTGGAGGAGTTTTTACATCAAGTAAATCTGGAAGACCTCCTTGACGGTATCTCTTCAGCCATCGATATATTGAGGAAGGAAGCTCGGTGAGGTTTCCTCACCTTGAGCAAGTCTTCCTTGTTGATTCATCTCTGCCCAATTTTTGAGATAGTTCTTTTCTCGTGGCGATCGCATCTTGTTTGAGCCAATACAGCATCTGCAATCTTTCTTTGCTGCTAGCAGTAACCGCATGATGCAATCGATGTTTCAATTCTTCAGGACTTTCGTTAACTTCTACCTCAAACTTATTCCCCATTTTTCCGTACCGTATCATTATTATTAATTTAGTGCATCTTCATGGAGAATTGGTATGAGTGGCGTTTGGGTGTGGCGGCTACGGGTCTTGACATCAAAAATAGAACTGTAGAACTGGCAAATGGCGATCGCCTCCCCTTTGATCGACTCTTAATCACAACTGGCACACGCGCACGACCCTGGTCAAACCCTTCAGAAGCTGCCCTTGATGGGGTGTTTCTCATCCGCAACTTTGAAGATGCAGTTAAGCTGCGAGAAAAGCTAGCGACGAAGCCTCAGCGCGTCCTGATTATTGGCGGTGGTTTCATTTATTGGGTGTGAGGTTGCTTCCTGCTGTTGCGAACTGGATTTGCCTGTAACGCTCATACAGCGAGGAGCACTACTTGTCCATGCCCTTGGAAAAGCGATCGGCGATATCGTGGCACAGATGCAACGTGAGGCTGGTGTCGATCTACGACTCGGTGTTTCAGTTTCTAAAATCGAAGGCAATTCCCAAGGCCAGGTTCAGCGTGTTCATTTATCAGATGGTGCTGTCATCGACACTGATTTAGTGGTGGTTGCCCTCGGTGCTGTCCGCAACGTCGAGTGGTTGCAACAGTCGGGTCTAGCTGTCGATCAGCGTGGGGTGTGCTGTGACCAATTTTGCCGAGTTCTCGATCCGTCTGGCACAGTCGTTGAGGGTATTTTTATCGCTGGAGACGTAGCTCAGTGGCCCCACCCACTTTATAACAATCGCGTCATCGCAATCGAACACTGGGGAAATGCCGTTGTTCAAGCGCAGACAGCAGGTCATAATATGGTTGCCAAGACTACTGAGACGATGCGCGTTCACGATCATCTGCCAGATTTCTGGTCGAGCCAGTTCGGTGTGAACATTAAGCTGATTGGGCTTCCAGAAACTGCCGATCAGCTTGTCTTCACCCAGGGTTTAGCTAAGGAGCGCAAATTTATTGCTGCTTATGGAGAAGCAGGACGCACAATCGCCGTCGTCAGCTTTAACTCAGCTCGGTGGTTGCCTGCCTACAGAAAAGAGATCAACAAACCCTTTCCACCGATGCAGGGAGCGCTCGAGCAATTTGATTGCTCGCCCATCGCTCCAGAATTTGCTTCGTCTCATCAGACAGAGGAAAAGAATTCATCCATTACTAGTATTACTTAGACAGAGTTGGAGCAGGTCAAATGAATAACGGAAATCTATTCGCTCAGGTTCTCAAGTTTGAAAACCGACACAATCCCTATGCCCTTTATGCCCAACTCAGGGAAACGCCTGTGTCTGTACAGGATGATGGCACTTATGTTGTCAGTACCTACGCAGAGATTCGATCGCTACTGTTCGACCCACGTGTTAGCTCAGATGAAGAAAAGAACCTTACATCTAAAAATGGTTCAGAGGTGTCTACAAGCAATGAGCACTCAAGCCACGAAGATCTCGACTCGTTCGCCACTTTCGATCCTCCTGACCATGATCGCTTGCGTAGCATTGTGGTAAACCAATTGACGGCGGAGCGCATTTATGGTGTGCGTTCGGGGGTAGAGGAACTGGTGAAACATGAGCTTGACAAATGCCGCGATCGCGATCAAATCGATATTGTCAATGACTTTGCTTACCCTTTGCCAGTCACGGTTATTTGCAAAATCCTGGGAGTCCCGTTTGAGGATCAACAATTTTTTCATGAGCAGTCAACTGTATTCGCCGCTTCGGTTGACCCCGATGAGGAGGGTAGGGCTGTTTCATTCTAGAGTTAGATCATGTAAATTGGTTTAAAAACCTAATTTAACCGCTCAATGAATTCAAAAGACCTAAATTACAGTTTAATCGACTATCTAAAACAAATACCTGATGAACGAAAATCTGGTGGTAGAAGACATTCTCTGTGGCTAATCTTATTAATTATGATTTTAGGAATCATGAGCGGTTACTGGGGATACAGAGGTTTGGGCAGATTTGTCGAGCGACATCGTCGTCAATTAATCAAAACTCTTGAAATCCCACAAGCAAGAGTGGGATCTTACTCAACCATTAGAAGAGTAATGATGAGCTTGGACTATGAGGCAGTAGCAATTGTATTTAATGACTGGGCATCTCAATATACTCATAATAGTCAAGGTCAATGGATTGCTATCGATGGCAAAAGCTTGAAAAATACTGTTAATGACTGTTATGGTAAACAGCAAAATTTTGTCATGATGGTTTCTGCTTTTACTCATGAGCGTGGCGAAATCTTAGGATTGAAAGTCATGGAAAATAAGAAACAGAGTGAAATTGTCGCGGTACAAGACTTATTGGAATTATTAGACTTAAAAGGAGTCGTGTTCACAATGGATGCTTTACATTGCCAAAAAAAACCATCTCTACAATTATCGCCAGTAAAAATAATTATTTAATTGTAGTTAAAAAAAATCAAAAAACACTGCATTTCTCTAATCAAGTCTCAAACACTCAATACAAGTGCAATTAATTGTTTTGAGCAGACTGAGAAAACTAGAAATCGACTAACACATCGAACTGTAGAAGTGTTTTCTCCTCCATTGGATCTTGACGAGCGTGGGACTAAAGTTGGTAGTATCGTTAAAGTTTTCCGTTCGCGAACAAGAGGCAATCACGATTATGAATCTGATTCGGCGACTTATTATATTAGTTCTTTAGCACCAACTTCTGCACTAATACCTCAAGGTATTCGACGACATTGGAGTATCGAGAATCGTCTGCATTGGGTCAAAGATGTCGTAACTCAAGAAGATACTAGTTCTCAGCTTCAGGGCAAAGCCGCGACTAATATTTCTTTGATTAAAAGTTGGGTTCTTAACTTACTAAGAGTTCATGGTTTTGATTCAATGACCGAGGCTTTAGATTATATGAGCAATAATTTATCATTATTACTATCTTTCTGCCATTAATCGAGTTATTAAGTATTTTATTCTCGATTGCATCCCTTCAATTGAGAATGAAACAGCCCTACTGCTGCTGCGGGGGAAAACAAACGTCAAAAGAGAGAGGCTCAAAAGCAATTGGGCGAATATCTGCACCAGCATATTGAGAATCTTCGCCAACATCCTGGTAAGGATTTACTGTCAGCGATCATGGCCAACGGCGATATAAAAGCGGGGCAAATCAATGAACAAGAGTTGGTTGCCATATCTATTATGCTGCTAATCGCGGGTCATGAAACAACCGTGAATTTGATTACGAATGGGATGTTAACGTTGCTTCGCTACCCTGAGCATTTAGAACGGCTACACCAAGATCCAGATCTAGCGCCAAGATTTGTCCAAGAAGTACTCCGTTTCGAGCCACCTTTGCAATTCCGTACCCGCACAACGCTGGCAGATATTGAGATCGCTGGTACTGTCATTCCTAAGGGCGTTCCGCTAGTGCTTCTGTTGGCTTCTGGTAACCGAGATCCACTTCAGTTTAACGATCCTGATCGATTTGACCCCGATCGTCAGAATAACCAACACTTCGGTTTTGGCGGCAGTTTACACTCGTGCATTGGCGCACCCATAGCCAGGATAGAGGGTGAATTGGCTTTCAGGGCGCTGGCACAGCGACTCCAGTCCCCACGTCTTGTCGAGGACGTGCCTGAATATCGGCAAGGTGCATCATTACGGGGACCGAGACACCTGTTTGTCAAAGTTGATGCTGTTACCGATGCATAACCCAGTCAAAAACTTACTAAATTTGATTCAAATTATCTTCAGAATCTATCTTTGATTCCTTGATATATTGAATTCGCTAAAGTCCATAATCTAAAGTCTATAACTTTGGGTATATGTAATTAATTCTGATATACGAAACAATTTACATAAGACCTTATGTAAATTGTTTCGAGTCACGTTGTCAAACGAACTCACTTAAAATCAGAACAAAATGTCAATCATTTTCTACCGAATTATTAAAGGAGAAGCCGTTTAAATACAACTTCAGTCACATGGTCGAGCAATTCCAAGAGCGCATTGCTCGACTAGAACAGGAAAATATGGCTTTACAGGCTGAAATTGTTGACTTACGGCAGCGATTCGCGATCGCCGAATCAAAAACCACGCTAAACCAAACCGTAGAACCAGTAACTATTAACGAAACAATGCCAGCCGAAATTCCGCTCCGCCAACGGGCAGAAGTTGCGCTGAATAATAGCGATCGCCGTAGATGGTGGAATTCATCCTGAAACTGCACTTTTGGTTGTAAAGGCAGGGGCAACTGTTTTGGTAGCGGGTTCGAGCGTTTATAACTCTAAAGCCTCTGTCAAAGACAACTTAGCCAATCTTTATGCAGCTATAGAAAAAGGAACGAAATCATAAAAGAGCGTCATAGACAGAGACACAATCTAAAAAATATTTAATCGAGTTGCTTTGGAGTGCGATCCAAATGCCGATCATCACTGGAAGCGATCGTCTCCAGGTTCTCAATACGTTGTTTAAGCTCCTCTAAAGTTTCAGATGAAAATAGATCGTATTGGCGATCTCGTAACTTCCTTAAAACAATGATCGTGCTAGTTGTCGCACCAAACACAATTGCTGCTGGCAATAAGAAAACTTTTCGCTCTTGCCCTCGATTGTTTAGCAAGACAGAAATTAAGAGCATTACTGTTGCATACGCCCAAATTCTCGAAATAATTGTCACACGAACGTCTCTTTTAATTAAAGTTGTCATCAATTTCTCCTAAACTTAAGTTACGGCATCTGACTTACTGAACACCTCACGGGACACACGATGTACGAGGGATGTAGAAATATAGAACAATGCGAATCCAATCAGAGGATGAAGCACCTCTAGATGGAGAGGAGTCTTGAGATGAATGCTGCAAAACTGAAATCCTAGCAACAGGGGCAGACTAACAGTTAGGGAGCGTATTCTCCTTGAGAATGGAGTAATTAAAGATCCTGCTAACAATATTAGCAATAGTCCGCCATACCCTCGCACAAGCCAGACATGAATATTCCACCAGGCAGGATTGCTAAAGTATGCCATACCAACCGTTAATACCTGAGCAATTAAGCAGACATTAAATACGATCGCCGTCCCGTAAAAACTAAGTTTTACCCAGCTTGTGTCAGCAATAGCGCGATTTATTTCCGAAGTTTTAGTCATGTCAGTTTACTTATTTTGCTAGTTTTAAACTCGATATCTGCTCCATAAATAGCATTGCCTTGTTGACCAATTCAGAACCCGCTTTCTCAGGTGAACCAGTATCAAATGGTGGGGCGGGATTGTACTCGATTAAGAGTTGGACAATTTTGGCAGTTTCCTCACCATAAAGGATGCTGGCGATAGTCAGACCAAAATCGATCCCAGCTGTCACGCCTCCACCTGTAATCCGATTGCGGTCGATTACAACACGGTCGGTTCCAACTTCAACGCCCAGCTTTGCGAGTTGTTCGCGCATTCCCCAGTGAGTTGCTGCTCGATAGCCTTGTAGCAGACCAGCTTTCGCCAGAAACTCTGACCCGCCACACACAGAGGTAATAAACTTTGCAGTGTTACCTTGTTCTCGGAAAAATTCCAGTACTTCTGGATCATCTACGACTGTCCGCTGTTCTAAGCCGCCACCGACACAAATCACGTCCAAAGGCGGGCAATTTGCAAAGGTGGTATCAGGCAAAATCACTAATCCGTCATCGGTGATAATCGGGTCTAGCGTTTTCCAAATCCGATGAAGTTTGACACCAGGAAGCGCACTAAAAACTTGATGAGGTCCCAATATATCAAGTGATGTCATACCTGGGTAAAAGACCAAACCAATAATATACTGTTGTGAATTACTCATGAATCAAATCTCCTGATGTAACTTGTAATGAAGTACATCTTTATAATAGGAATGACGATCCATCGTGCATAGTACTCGATCGGGTACTCTTTCCACAATTATGCCAATTCAGTTAAAGCTTTTATTTGCAGAAATTGATCGCGCCAAGGATGAAGACGGCTTGCGATCGCACCTTGCACCCAAGATTGGTGAGTATTTTGCTGCCAAGCGACCAAGGATTTTTTTCTTTGAGCTGCTAAAGAGCGATCGCAGGTTTAAAACTCTTCTCGATATTGCCCTATCCCTAGAACATAATCCTGTCGCTCGTTACCTTATAGTTATCTTAATTGCCTTCACTTCTACGACCCCCGATAACCAAGACTGCCTCTATAACTAATTTTTTGTTCGCAGTGTCAAATAAAGGGCTTCGCCTTAGATCTTAGCTCGATCAAACATAGTCTTAAACTATGCCTGATCGTAGACATCGCAAAGGCGGTGAAGTCTTAAACCCAATTAACGCTTTTAGTAGCTAATTCTAAGCTAAAAGCTTATTGATCAAGATCAAGACGAGCGCAACTTTTAGCAAGAAAAGAGAAGAAACGCTTTGGCATTTCACTTATGCTAAACACATATCAACATCATGGATAGCAAACTATACCTATTCTACAATGCCATCAGCCTGTATTTCGTAGATTTAAGGAGACACAATCTTATGCTCCATTCCTAATGGTTAACCATAATTGCAGACATATCTTTAATTGCTGCTTTTGCTAGTGCGATCGCCATTCTTTTAGACATATTTGTCCGAGGTTATCGGCAGAAAATGTCGATTATGGAGTGGGTTTGGCCCATTACGGCTCTGTATTTTGGTCTAATAGGACTTTGGGCTTACTGGGACATAGGGCGATCAGGATCTAAAAAACAAATGAATCGAGAAAAAGACCATAAATCTCAAAAACCCTATTGGAGAACTGTTTTTTCAGGTACTACTTACTCATTGTGGAGGTGGCTGTACCCTGGGTGATATTATTGCCGAGTGGGGCGTATTTTTAACTGGTTTTACGCTTTACGGTTCTAACCTTTTAACCGAATACATCTTTGACTTTAGCTTGGCATTTTTGCTGGGTATTGTATTTCAGTATTTCGCCATTGCACCTATGCGCGATCTGACCTTTGGAGAAGGAATAAAAGCTGCTATCAAAGCAGATGCTTTATCTTTAATTGCTTTTGAAATTGGACTATTTGGCTGGATGGCGTTGATGCGTTTTTTCTTCTTCGACCCACCCCTAGAACCAAATGACCCTATTTACTGGTTCATGATGCAGATTGGCATGGTAATTGGTTTTGCTACTAGCTATCCGATGAATTGGTTTTTAATTAACCAAGGAATCAAGAAAGCAATGCAAGTCATAGTTTACCGCCACTCTATTCTTTGATTTTAACCAACTTAATGTAAAATTAAAGCAAAATTTTACTACCGCACTTATCAGCTTGATTTATATAAATTGCCATGACTGATTCCTCAACCGATATTAAGCAAACAGACGAGACAGCAACCGATCCTAAACAGACAGAAGCAGAGGATAAAAAACCCGAACAGAAGCGGAGATTTAGATCGCCTCTGCTGAT
Source organism: Waterburya sp. (assembly GCA_965218645.1). Taxonomy (GTDB): domain Bacteria; phylum Cyanobacteriota; class Cyanobacteriia; order Cyanobacteriales; family Xenococcaceae; genus Waterburya. The sequence goes on from OZ244627.1 coordinate 5,012,042, forward strand.
AATAGGATTGGGTCTAGGTGCGATCGCCTTGCTGTTTTTTGCTTATCTCTGGTGGCGACATCATTCTACTCACAGCTATACAAATGATGCTTCTGTCACCAATCATATACATCCAGTCAATCCTAGAGTTGGTGGAAAAGTAGCCGAAGTTTTGGTTAATGATAATCAAATTGTTACCAAAGGTCAGCTGTTAGTCAAGTTAGACCCCCGCGATTATCAAGTACAGTTACAGCAGGCTGAAGCTAGTTTGGCAGCAGCAAAAAAACAAGCCCAAGTAGCCCAAGCAAACATTGCCCTAGCTGCTAAAAATGCTCGCGCTCAAAACACTCAGGCGTATGGAGAAATTGATGCTGCTTTAGCTAGTCTGGCTAATTCAGAATCAGCAGTAGCAGCAGCCAAAGCCAATATTCCCGAAGCCAAAGCTCAACTAGCCAGCATTGAAGCTGATATCCAAAAAACTAGGGCAGATTACGATCGCTATCAGTTTCTCTATGATAAAGGGGTTACTTCTGCTCAACAGTTAGATTCGGCTAGAACGGCATACGAACAAGACGTAGCTAGCAAAGAAGTCGCGATTAAGAAAATCAAGCAGGCTCAAAAACAATATGAAGAAAGCCGCGACAACGTTGCTGCTTCTAAAGGACAACTAGAAACTAGGAGAGGAGAGCTAGAAGCAGTTGCATCTACTGAAGAGCAAATTGAGGTTAATCGTCGTCAGTATGAGGCTGCTCTAGCTAAAGTAACTCAAGCGGAAGCAGAGGTAGCAAATGCTCAACTTCAGTTGGACTATACTAATATTGCTGCTGATACAAATGGACGAGTTGGTAACAAAACTGTACGGATCGGGCAAGAAGTACAGGCAGGACAAGCTTTGATGTCCGTCGTGCCTACAAACTCTTGGATCGTAGCTAATTTTAAAGAAACAGACCTCAGACAAATGCGAGTAGGTCAACCAGTCAAAATTTCTATAGACACTCTTGGGGGTCAGACTTTTTGGGGTCGGGTCAACAGCATTGCTCCAGCTTCGGGAGCAGAATTTGCCCTCTTACCGCCTATGAATGCTACGGGAAACTTTATCAAAATTGTCCAGAGAGTTCCCGTCAAAATTCTTTTCGATCCTCAGAGTATTAAAGGTTATGAAAATTTAATCGTTCCTGGGATGTCTGTTGAGGTCAGCGTGGTACTTGAGGGGGGGACAAAGAGACTTGGTGATGAAGGGATGAAAGGTAATAGGTAATGAATAAAACAATTAATTTTTTAGTGACTTGTACTGTATTTGTTCTAGCAATTCAGTCTTATGCAAAGTCAGAGACAACAATAGTTCAAACACCAACAAATGAGCCAAATCTTAAACAGTTAGATGACGTAGAACTAAACCGCAAACAGCCAAATAATCCAAATAATAGTAAACCAAACCGCGAGCAGCAAAACAATGAACAACCAATCCGCGAAGGATTACGCCGCGAACAGCCAAGCAACAATCAAATAGAGCGCGAAGAACAAAACCTAAATAACAATGGATCGAGTCCTGAAGGATTGAACTACGAAGACATCAAAGAAGACAACCAACTAGAAAGAGAATCAGGAACTTTTGAGGAGCATGGTTCCCAGAAACCAAAAATTAGAGACGTTAAAGCACCTAATTATGGTGCAGGTAGTGTTCCTGCTCAGCCACCTGTTAACGAAGTTGAAGTTAAAGATAATTTTTAGCGTCAATTTTTTGATGCCAGAAAAAAAATAGTATGACCAGTCAAAGTGTTAACAACTCTCAAAACAACGATCGCAGTTCTCCAACTGCATCTCAACCAACGCCCTCTGAGCAGGTATCTTTCCGCGACTGGATTGGAATTATATCTGCTTCTCTGGCAGCTTTTATGTCGACGTTTGCTTTGCAAAGTACTATCCCTTCGCTCCATAATCTTTCTGGAGATTTGGGCGTTCCTTTATCTTTTGGCGCCTGGGTTCTCTATGGTTATATAGTTGGTCTCGTAATATCTATACCTGTGGCTGGCTTTTTCTCAAAAGTCTTCTCTGTTCGACGCTATTTCTTAGTTAACGTCTGTTTATTTCTTGTTGCTTCTGTCGCCGCTAGTCTGACAACAAACTTACCTCTAACGATTGTGGTTCGGGGTATTCAAGGATTTGCTGGGGGCGGGCTTACTGTCACTCCACTGATAGTAATTGTGACCCAGCTACCGCCTGCCAAACGACCTATTGGTCTGGTTTTGAATTCAGTATCACTTGCCCTAGCACCTGGAGTCGGTCCCGATCTTGGTGGCTGGATTACATATTATTATAGCTGGCACTATGTTCCTTACCTGAATTTTATTCCTGGAGTTTTAGCTTTTGCGGGAGCGTACTATGGTCTAAAGGATGAGCCAATGCAGTTACAGTTACTCAAACGCTTTGACTGGCTGGCAATGAGTTTATATACCATCGGTATAATTTGTTTTATATACGTAATTCAAGATGGAATTTATAAAAACTGGTTTGACTATAAACCAATTGTCTACTCCACGATCGCTGCTGCTATTTGCCTCGTGTTTTTTCTAGTAGTCGAGTTTAATAGCAAAAACCCTTTATTCAATTTACGTTTGTTTAAGCGAGGCGGTTTTGCTCTGTCAATAGTGGTAACGGCGATCTATGCTTTTGGTCAGGGTGAATCCCTAGTTATTTTGCTCTTTTATCTAATACCGATTCAAAACTACAATGCTCTAGAACTTGGCGAAACTATTACTTTCTATGGATTACCTCAGGTTGTAACTACTCCTTTTGTGCCAAAATTAATGGAGCTTTTCGATCTTCGCCTGATTGCCTCAGTCGGTTTGATTGGATACGCCATTAGTTTCTGGATGAATGTCAATACGACTACTAGTCAAACTGGAATGCAGCAACTAATTCCTTCTTTGATACTTCGCGGTTTATCACAGCCTTTAATGCTTCCTGCTCTTTCGTCTCTTGTCACGTCTCGCGCCAAAAAGAAAGACTCTCGCGATGCTTCAATTTTATTTAATGCGGTGGTTTATATCTCCATAGCCTCTGGTTCTGCTTTTTTGAAGTTCTTTCAGAACCGTCGCGCTCAATTTCATTCTAGCTACATCAACGAAGCAGTATCTCTTTCTAATCCTATAACGCTGGAATATATTGACAAGCTAACTCAGTATTTTTTGAATCAGGGAGGTGGGGAAGATCTGGCGAGAAACAGAGCAATTTCTATTATTTCTGACAGTATTAATACCCAATCTAACGTTTTGGGCTATGTCGATTCCTATTACGTAAGCGGTTGGATTGTTTTGAGTGCAGCAGGCTTGGTATTTCTGATCAGAAAGCCTCGCAGTAATTAGATAGAGAGATGGAGAGACTTGGGGACTGGGAGACGGGGAGACTAATTAAAGGCTAAAAGCTAAAAGCAATACAATCATCTAATTTATACCTTAAATCAGCAAAATTATGAATGACATAACTAATCCTACAGTAATCGTCGGCGGTGGCTTTGTTGGACTGTTTACCGCTTTACACCTGAGCCATCATCACTATAGCGAGCCTGTTATTTTAATCGATCCTAATGACCGTTTTGTTTTTAAACCGTTACTTTATGAACACCTATCAGGGGAAATGCAGAACGAACAGGTTCTTCCCCGCTATGAAAAGCTGTTAGAAGGCAGTAGCGTTACTTTTGTCAGAGATAAAGTAACTAACATCGATCTACACCAGCGTCGGCTAGAGCTTGAATCTGGGCTACACTATAACTACCGCTATCTGGTTTTAGGAGTGGGCGGTACTCAAGGATATCTCGATACTGAGGGAGCAAAAGAAAATGCCTTTGCTTTCCGTACAAAAGAAGATACTGTGGCATTAGAAAAGCACCTACGGGAATGCCTTCTGCTAGCAAGTCAACAAGAGCGCGATCGCCAAAAGGCTTTACTGACGGTGGCAATAGTAGGTGCAGGTCCTTCTGGAGTCGAAATAGCAGCTACTCTGGCAGATCTCTTGCCTCAATGGTACGAGAAATTAGGTGGCGACTTTAGCAAGATTCGGATCGTGTTAATTAATCATGGTTCACAAATCCTCAAAGGAGACGTTAATTCGCATTTAAAAGATACCGCCCTCAAGGCACTAAAAAACCGCGCTATACCTGTTGAACTATTATTAGGAGCAGGAGTAACTAAAGTCACTGGCGATCGCCTTGAATACCAGCTAAAAGATTCTCAGACAACTCAAACCATAGAGACTAAAACTATTATTTGGACAGCGGGTACTGCTAATAATCCTCTAATCAAAGACCTAGATATTGCCGCTGAAAATCGCGATAAACACGGTTTACCTTTAGTAAGTAGTACCTTGCAGCTACCAGATTTTCCCGAAGTATTTGCAGCAGGAGACTGTGCTGTAGTTAAAGACCATTCTTATCCTCCCGTGGCTCAAATCGCCTATCAGGAGGGAGCAACTATTGCTAAAAATTTGCTGGCACTCTCGCAACATAAAACACTTCATCTCGTCAATGCCAATATGCGGGGTACTTTAATGAAGTTGGGCATTCGCAATGGAGTTGCTAATATTTTTGATAAGGTAAAGGTAAATGGTAGGACAGGAGATTTAATTCGCAACGCAACGTACTTAGAAATGTTACCTACTCCGATACATGATTTTAATGCTACGGCAGAATGGTTGAGTGATGAAGTTTTCCATCGTTACCACAAACCCCAACAGCCAGCCGAACTAAATAGGCAAAGGTTAAATCGCAAAAGTCGTCTTGCTGGCTTGACAAGTATTGCCGCAGGTGCGATCGCAGCGATCGCCTTAGTTGGCGGTTCATTAGCCGTCTGGCGTACTACTCATTCTCCCAATCAATCACCAGCAACTCAAGAACAGCCAAAACCTTGATGATTTTCACCTCGATCAACAAAGATAAACAAAAGTTAAGAAGGCTACAAAACAAGGGGTTTTATTTTAAAAGAGCATAAACATGAAAATGACTTTTATGCTCTTCTGCTCGGTATATTCTAAGACCACATTTAGCTCTTTTCTAATAACTTGCCAATTTTATTCTAATTGCGATGCCCAAGAGAAATAATTAGGATCGAAAAAGAAATCATTGCCAATCAAAGAATAGCGTTCTATTAATTTCTCTAGCCATAAAATTGTTTGTTTACCAATATTATAAACAAAAAATCTTCTAATCTTTTGCTTTATTTTAAGCAAGTTATTTTTTGCATGATAAATAAAAAATTAGTTTATTAGTTTTCTATTTAGAGCTTTTTCAGCGATAACTATTAGCAAAATACTCTTAACAGTTAATAGCAACGTTATCAAATTATTAACTATGAGAACATCCTACTTATGGACTAATTCCACTTTTAAATTAATCTAACTTTTAGATATTGGCGTTGTTAAATCAGGATATAATGAACTAAAATTATCGTCAATTCAAGACATTATATGGCGTGAATTATGATATTGAATCGAGTGTTTTGATTCGCATTACTTTTTACAAAGTTAGTAACAAAAATGGTATCTTTTCAGCTACGGTAAATCTTGTAAACCGTTATCAGGAGTGTTGGAAATTTGTCTTTGTAGACTAGCATAGGACTGATTATAACTAGTAATAGAAGAAAGCAAGTTAGCACGAGCCGAAGTTAATCTCGATTGAGCATCAATTACATCAGTCTGAGTACCTATTCCTTCTTTGAATCTTAATCTAGCCATGCTCAAACTTTCTTCTGCTAAATCTACTTCGTCAGCAGCAGTAATAGTATTAGTTTGATTAGATGTTAATTGAAGATAAGCTCGTTCGACTGCAAAACGAATTTGATTACGCACATTGGCAAACTGAGTTTCAGCAATCTCAATATCTTTATCCGCTTGCCGCGCCTGAGCGCGAGCAGCCCCACCATCAAACAGTCTCCACTCTACATTTAAACCTAAAACATACTGATCGGTAATATTAAAATCATCTTCAAAATCGTCAGTTAGCATATAGCTTGCAGTAGTACTTACTATTGGTCTAATCTGTGATAAGGCAATTGTCCGCTGCTGCTCCCCAATTTCTCTTTGTAGTAAAAATTGCTCCAATTCAGCCCGATTTTTAAATGCTTGGACGATACTTTCTGGCAAAGAAAGTTTCCAAATACCAGCTTCTTCAATCGCATCAGCCGCAGCTAAATTAGCATTCTGTGAGATGCCTAAGGTTTCTGTTAGCTGTCGGCGTGCAATTTCCTGATTAGCCAGGGCAGTGACCAAATTTTGCTTAGACCTATCTAATTCCACTCTGGCTCGCAATACATCAAATTTAGTACCTACCCCTGCTTCAGTCAGAAGTTGAGCGTCTCTCAAAGTTCGAGTCGCATCTCTTACGGCGGCTGACTGAATTTCAACTTGAGCGTCACCGTTCTGTAGAGCATAGTAATCCGTAGAAACTTGAAGGCGAGTATCCTCAACAGTTGTTTCTAAATCTAATTTTGTAATACTCAGTTGCTTTTCGGCAGAGCGAATTGAAGCCCCTCTAAAACCACCGTCATAAATATCATACCTAAGATCCAAGCTGGGATTAAAATCAAACTTTTCGGCACTCGTGCTTTGCAAAACAGCACCTTGCGGACTACTTGGTGCTATACCCGCTTGAGCGGCCTGTTCGGATACAGTATCTAAAAAACCGTTATTTTCATAGCTTAAGATACTAGGACTTGTGTCGCTTCTAAAGTCTAAGATAGGAAATAGTGCAGCTTTTTGTTGTCTCAAGGCGAATTGCGATCGCTCTATCCGAATCCTAGCTTCTATGATATCTTTGTTGTTCTTAAGTGATAGTTGTATTGCCTGTTTTATAGTAATGGGTTGTAGCGTATCAACTTCAACCTCCTTTGGTTGAGTAGGAAATGATAAAGGATTAGCATTAGGATTTAACCACTCCAGATTAGAAATCGACTGCTTGCTATGCTCAATAATCTCTTCAACCTTATTTTCCCTAGAGTCAGATGCCTGAGCAACTTTCTGCGATATCAAACGAGAAAAAGTCTGGCAGAAATCAGGCGGTTGACATTGCCAATTGGCTTGAGTGGATGTAGCTAAGGTATAGATTGACGTTACAGTCTGCTTCTTGTTCAGATAATAACTATTTGAATTTGAATCAAGGTCAGTTTTGGCAATAGCTGGGATTGTGTTGAAGAACAGCATATTTAAGCTAATACCTATAGCTGGAATAAAATTATTTTTTATGCCCATTCCTCATTCCTATTTAGGCAGTAATTTCGCTTCATTACTATTTCGATTTTAGGGAATTCTACTTTAAACTCATTTCCTAAATATTCATGGAAGTTTTGCAAGGCTTTCAAGAGGAGGTAGTTAATCGGAAACCAGACAGGACCACGCCAGTTCGAGTTACCGCCAAATATCCCTGAAGTCGATTCGGCTGGTTTGTAGTCCACCTAATATTTTTCACCATTAACTTCCATTACCAAAGGATGGTCATGATAATATTTGGAAACCGAGCGAATACCATAAGGACTCAAAAACTCAGCTTCATCAGACATATTCCCGTACCCCAGCAAAATATTTCAGTTAATCCTAACTCAAATTTTTCTAATAATGATCGTTCTTAGTTTTGAATATTCATTCTCACGTTGTAAAAAGAAAGCAAGCATTTATCCTTTCTGAGATTAGTTAGGCATTAATTCTTGAAGTCGATCTGGTTCTTCTCCTAGCCATTTAGGATTTTGAGCAATGCTGTCAAAAATTAAAGAAGTTTTAAATGGCTCGTATTTTCCTGCTGCTGCTGCTTGGGCTGTTTTATACAATAACGATTGTACCTGTTGTTCGTCCATCGGCTCAAAGCTACTTACAGCTTCAAACGCTTGGTCGAGAATTTCTAAACTGTCTATGCCTGTAAATACAACGGAAGTAGGTAAATTCAAAGCATAATGCAGGCATTCAATCGGGGTTGCGGTATGCGATCGCAACAAAATACCGTTTGCCATAGTTTTCATAGCTAAAATACCGATGTTTTGCTCGACCAATTTAGGAACAAGCTTGCCGAAGCTTCGGTAATGAGCATCCATGCCATTTAGGGGTATTTGCACCGTATCAAACTTAAAGCCGTTTTCGGCTGCCACAGCCAGCATATGTAAATGAATCTGAGGGTCTTTGTGTCCTGTAAAACCGATATATCTAGTCTTGCCAGCTTCTTTTGCTTCTAAAAATGCTCTGTGCGAGCCTTGTTCGTCCTTAGTCATTAAAAACGCTTTTTCTCGATAGCCATCACGCAAAGCTTTACCCATACGTTTCTCGCTAACGCCATCATTGTAATCCCAACTATTATCTAGAAAAGCAATACCGCGATCAATTGCCTAGCGAATAATATGGATGCCTAGTTCTTCATCAACGTTGGGCAAACCAATATGCCAACTACCTAGTCCAATAGCAGAAACCCGCTCTCCCGTACTGCCTAGTTCTCGATATAGCATCTCTGGGTTCTGACTGTTGCCTGACATTTTCTCTCCCTTTAATATCTGCTATTAATATGATTGCCTATGGATTTAAGCCAATCTAACCAGTGAGAATACACAGTATCCATCTAGAGGAAGAATTGCTTTTGGCGATCGCCCAGAGAAACTATGCTGGCATTTAATACGCCTTATGTGAATTGAAAAGCTTGAAACTTCTTAATTGAATGTTTATTAGACATGATTAGTACTGGTTAAACAGCCAATCTAATTAAATTTATAACCTTGTTCTAAGAGCTAAAAGCTTAAAACCGATAAATACTAACGAAGATAATTAACACCAGACGTTTAATATATAGTTCAATCTCAGGTTTGTTAAGCGACCTATTTTACATCTTCAGCCACAGCCACAAAATAAACAAGTGCATTTCAAGAATAGTTATTTATGATGTTCACTGGCATTTCCTCCTGCTCGAAAAACTCTGCGTTTATAAGACAATTCAAGATCGGAAAGACAAGCTATCTGATTATGGCTATGCTAATAATTGATAGCTAGTTTTTCTTAAAGGGAATAAATGAAGTTCATACTTACCTATACCTTTGAAGCATTTAATGAATATAGTGGTTGGATTGTCTGGAATCTTTTTTTAGCTTTTATTCCCCTAGCTATGAGCTTTTGGCTATTCCACAGATCCAGCAGAAAGCAATCGCCTTTATGGTGGCTTGGCTGGATCGGATCGTTTTTATGGTATTTTTACCTAATGCGGCATAATTGACCGATATTATTCATTTAATTCAGGCAATTCGGGCTGGTTATTCAATTTGGATTACTACTCTAATAAGGAAACAAAAATGTCATACAACTTCAACAGTATAGTTCCTGTCCTCCCAATTATTGCTGTCAATCCAGAGAAAGGTAAACTCAATTGGTGAGAGTTCATCACCTTGAAGATCGACATACTCAAGATCTAAAGCAGCAACATTGGTAGATTCAATTTCTTTTTGGTTTGCCAGTTGTCATTTGTCCAAAGTAGTTTAAAGGGCGTATCTGCCTGTATTCTAAGTATTCCACCTTTGCCGACTGCCGTTATCTGACGATGAAACTTCCACACTTCAATCACCTCAGAATGGTAGTTATTTAAGTAGCGATCGCCAACTTCTGGAATAAAATCAAATACTTTTCCCTCTCTAGCTGAATGCAGTAGCTTGATATATTCTGCGTGCGCCCACATCAAGGGCATAGCTGCACCAGTTGGCTTTCCTAGGTACATATGTGCGTTGGAAATGTCTTCACTATCTCAAATCTGTTCGGTTAGCAAACCCGTATCCGTAGCAAAGTCTTCCATCGCTTTGATAAAAAGGGTAACATCATGTCCTGCTGCCAGTTCATATTGAGCGCGTTCGCCTGTAAGTAAAGGCCAAGCTCGTCCGACTCCTACGCCTTTATAGGCACTGCCATCTTCTTGTTGTCCATACCAGTCATTCTTCTCCTTAAAGAAAACTCATTGAAGCAATAGTCGCGCCGCTATAGGTTTTATCTTCATGTGCGAGTAGTAGACTAACACTACTGTGAAACAAGCTACCATCATCGGTAGATTGATCTGCTAAAGCTGAACGCTTGTCCCAGGTACGTTCCCACTGCTCTTTGAATTTTTGTTTTTGTCGAGCAAAAGGAATACTCAGCGATTGCAGCAAGATAGAAAGTGCATTTTCTAAACTATCACCAAAAGCTAATGCTAGAGTAAATTCTGGCATTGGTGAGTGCGTAATGCTAAAAAGCTTAAAATGAGATAATTGAGTTAGATGGTATGACGATGTATTGCCCCAAATGTAATTCTTCTCAAAACAAGAAAAATGGTTTTCGTCGTGGAAAACAATCCTATAGATGTAACAATTGTGGATCGCAGTATATTGAAAATCCCCAACCTAGAGCATATCCCAATGAGGTCAAACAACTTTGTTTAAAAATGTATCTCAATGGCATGGGCTTCAGGGCGATCGCTAGAGTTACAGAAATCGACCATGCGACAATTATCAACTGGGTCAAAGAAAAAGGACAAGAGCTATCAGACGAGCCTCAAGATGGAGAAATCCCAGAAGTCACAGAAATAGATGAACTACAGACTTTTGTAGGCTGCAAAAAAAACAAACTTTGGATTTGGACAGTAGTTAATCATTGGAATCAAGGTATTTTGTTGTGGACGATAGGAGATCGCTCTGACCAAACTTTTGCGAGAATTTGGCAGATCATCAAATGCTGGCATAGTTTTTGGTACGTAACGGATGGATGGAAAGTTTATCCGATGTACATCCAATCTGAAGATCATTTAGTAAGTAAGACATATATGACGAGAGTTGAAGGAGAAAACACGCTTACTCAGACATTATTTAGCCAGGTTACGGCGTAAGACTCTCTGTTACTCTAAATCTGTAGATATGCTCAAATATTCCATTCGTCTGTTGTTATTTTATTTAAGATTTAGAACTATACCTGCTTCTGTTTAAAACATTACGCATTCACCAACGCCTTATTTCTTTGAAAAAGCGAACGTCTTTAATGCTGCTCTTAATCTTCTTGATTGCAGCTTTATATGCTAGCATATATGCGAATGCGGGATGTGGCGCAGCTTGGTAGCGCACTGCTTTCGGGAAGCAGGGGTCGAAGGTTCAAATCCTTTTATCCCGATATCGCTGTACAGTGACTAATTAAATGTCGCTGGAGACAAATTACTGTTATCGAGACTTTTTTTTGTCGTCGAGACAAATTGTTGTCTTTAAAGGGGTAGTGACAAATTATTGTCTTTATAGTCATTCCAAATATAAATCACACGATTCATGTAAGGACGAATTGCCCCTACAAGAATTATCTGTTCTAATACGATCTCTCACCATAGGTCAATTAATTGGAATGACTATAAAAGAAATGAAGAATTAAACCAAAATTGGGAATATTAAAATAATCCCGAAAGCAGTGCGCCTTTCAATCTATCCTAATATGTTAAAAATTAACCCATCCTAGTCTGAAATGGTTGTTGAAAGCAAACGCCAAAAAGCGCACTGTCTACACTGGATAACCTTTCAACCCATCCTAGTCTGAAATGGTTGTTGAAACATAAACCCCGTGCTGTAGTACAAGAAAAATTTAATACTTTCAACCCATCCTAGTCTGAAATGGTTGTTGAAACAATAAAAAACCTGTAGCAATAGCACTAGGAATAGTCCTTTCAACCCATCCTAGTCTGAAATGGTTGTTGAAACTGCATTAGATGCAAGCTAAGTATAGTAATGATTTCAGAGACAGTTTTGACAAACCCCAAAAATTTCGTCCAATATTGCCTCAAAAAGCAAACTATTACCATTTTATAAAATCCAGTAAAGCTTGGCTTACATGGCTTTAGTAATTTTGTCGAACCTCCCAGGGATTTCGCCAACGCTTAGGTTCGTCAAAAAAAAGAAAATTAGGATAGATTCCTCCTTGCTCGGAGGTGATTTAGTAGCGATCGCTGTAAGACATTTACACCACTTATTGCTGGGGGCGCACCTTAATTCCTATCTCAAGATAGCAGCTTCAGGGTGGACAGCTACTAGGGTCAGAAAGCATCTGCTCAAAGAGCAGTAAAACTAACCCACATTTAACATAGTTTAGAGGTTCAAAAGAACATAAATCTACGGCGCGATTTGTCAAACATTATATTTAGTTTTCTAGATTCTAATTCTGTTTATGCAAAAATCGTTACACAAAGATATTTAAGAACTTTAGTACGCATCAAAAGCGATTTTTTTGGCGAGTTCGGCTGGACTTCCCCTAATTGATTGTTTGCCTTCCTTAGTGTCTATTCCTGCTTTAGCTGCTTGAGATTTGATATTATCAATTAGCCTGCCATAGCTCCATTGATGAATATTAATTCGGTATTTTTTGGCATATTCTTTTTGCTTTTCAATACATCCAGGAATTTTGGCTTCTGCCTTGGCTTGAACTTCTGCTTGAATAATATCTCTTTTATTTTTAATTCTGGGTATGACAATACATCCTGCTTGATACTCTTTAGCCAACTTAACAATCGCTTTGGCTAAAAGGCGGTCTATGTATTGCCCCAACTCTGATTCGCCAAACCGATTATCTGCACGATGTCTTTGGGCAACACTTCTTTTATGAGCTAGAAAATGTTTTTGCTGTCTTTGTTGATTGAGTAAGCGATAATTTTCTCCTAGCAATTGTTTGGTACTGCGATATGCAATTGCTTTACTGGTTATACCGTCAACAATGGCTACAGTAGCAGGCTTTTTTAACTGAATAGCTACTCCCAATAAAATATTAGGTTTACCTCGATATAGAGGTTGTTGGGGAAGAGGATAGGAATTATTAATTCGGTCGAGAGATGTTTGAATTTTTTTAACTAAAGCTTGTTGTTTGGGATTTAGATTGTCCTGTTCTTCTAATTCCTTTAAATTTTTGAGAAATGTCTCGGCTTTCTTCTTACGAATTAAATCTGTTCCCTCAGTAGTCAAAAGCAATGTATCAACAGAACAATGGAGAGTCAAACGGTTTACATTCCAGGGTTTACCTTTACCTGTCTTGGTGAGCGTTCCCTTGCGTCTTACGCCGACGCGGGGTCTCACCGCTTTTCTCTCCTGCCATATTATTCTTGATGATCGCAAAGCTAATAATGCACCTGAATAACTATTATTGCTTTGTTTTTTTAGCTCTTGCTCGTCGTAGAAAAGTTGAAATAGTGAAAGCTGTCTTCTATCACAGTAAAGTTGAAAGCAATGCTTACCAATATACTTTTCTAATCCATTGAAGTTAACAGTCAGACGGTTTTTTTCGTTTTTTCCCCATTTTGTATCTTCGTTGGACAAGAAGTTGACAGAATAAGGAACTGATTTTGATTTTGTTAGCAATATATTCTGCCAGAGTTTTGCCTGAGCATCATCTTGGGGAACATGAGTTGAAGCGACCGCGAGAATATCTAACCACCTTTGTCCTGTTAAATCTCTACCTTGAGGTGCTTTCCCATTTAGTTTCTTTGTTAGTCGCTCGATCCTAATTTCTACTTTACGACGACGTTTAGCAAACTTTTTAGAATCTTCACGCTTTTGGCGTACTTTACAACCGTTTTTAAGCAAATGAATGATCGCACAGCGCACCAAATCATCTTCAGAATCATCATACAGATTGAACAACTGGCTATGAGTATTTCTATACTCTTCAGACTTTAGATTATTAATAATCGTAGTTGCCTTACTCTTAATTTCTTCCAAAGAGAGATCGCATTCTTGAGCAAGTTCCTCATCGCTTTTCAACATTGTCAACCAACGTTTTTGTCCTCTCAACTCATAAGTCCAACCTTTACGTACTTTTAGCCAAGATCTATATACAAAATCTACCATTGCGATCGCAGAACTATAAAACCGTCCAGGTTGATCTTTATATTTTAAACTTCTCCTCAAAGGCTGACAAAGATTTTTGACAATTCCTGCTGGTAGTTTTCCTTTTTCTTTCCATATTTCAAGGTCTGGGTGTTCTGTAAGTTGTTTGAAAAGTTCATTGATTAACAGAGTATTTTTCTCCGTCATTAGTAGCCAAAGCTTATAGCGAATATCTTCTGGCGCGGTTAAACGGCATTGAATAGTAATTTCAGTCATAAAATAAATTTACTATCAAAAGCACATATTGTGCTTTTAAACTTAATATTTTTTCATATATTGCTCTTTGATCGTGGCATCATTGTTAAATATGAAAGAGCGTTTTTATACTAGTACAGAGGCATCAAAGATTACAGGCTGCTCTCGCCGACAAATTCAACATTGGCGAAAGCAAGACATCATAGTACCCACTATTAATCCTGGTGGGAAAGGGAGAAATGTTTATTATTCTGAATTAGATTTGTTTAGTCTATCAGTGATGAAATACTTGCTTTCAAGAGGATTAAGTTTTGAAGCTTCCTTAAAAACGCTGACGATTTTAAAACTAAGAAAATATTTTAATACGTTAAAAGGATGGCATAATTTTCCGCTTGTTTACCTATCTTTAGACGCAGAAACTTTCAAACCTGAGTTTATTTTCAATATTGATTATGTAGACGAAGAATTAAAAGCAAATCATCTTATTGTTCCTATAAATGGAGAATATCTTTATAAAGACTTTCAAAACAGATTGAAGAAGTTTGATCAAGCAAAAGATAAATACTAGTCAAATTGAATTGTTGTATATATGAAAAATAGCAATCGCCTTTAATGTTGATTAAATGTCCGAACGCTTCAGTATTGATTTGTCTGATAAATCGATAGAAGATAAAGCCTAAATCTTACAAGGAAAAGCTTGCTGAGATTCAATAACTCTCTTGAAAGCATTTTTATGTATCTTGTAGAAAATTTAAACATATTGAAAAACATGAAAGTAGATATTTTAAAACATTTAATGCTAGGTTATATTTCTACATACCTAGAAAACTTCCAGAATCAAACGCCATAACTGTTATCATTAGTAAAAATTGTGTTAGGAATAGAATTATTACTAGTATAATGATGATTCTAAGCATTGTCTTAATATCTATGTTTTAATTAATTGCGGAACGGGATAATTTAAATTTTGCCAGTCAATAATAAAATATGGCTTTAATAGTCTTTCTACTAACATACTACCCAAAAATATTACTTAATCCAACAATTTTGCTCAGAAAATTTAATTAATCGCCTAGCGCGAAAATATTAAGATTTAAATTTTTCATCAATACTAATAAAAGATTTAAAGTAGATGGTAAAAACTTTAATAGCAAAGTTTAATTTTAAGTTAGAGTTCGGAGGTATTCTAACTGATACCAATTCTCTATGAAGTTGCACTAAATAAAGCGGATGTAATATAGTCCCATCCGCAAATAGAGGCAATCGTGTCTTCAGAAATGGAATCGAGAACCTGCTTTAGTTTTGTTCTTAATTGGCTTAAGCTATCACAATATTCCCAAGCTAATTTACTTTTAATGTGTTCCCATAAGCGTTCAATAGGATTAAGTTCAGGACTATATGGGGGTTGAAAAATGGGAATGATGTTATCTGCCCATTTTAAGTCTTGAGATTTATGAAAACTACCATTATCCATTTGAATTAAATTTAAGCTATCAGGGTATCCTTGGGAAAATAAATCCAAGAAATTCTGAAAACAAAGACTATCGAGATGGGAAAATTCCCAAAAGAAACTTTCTCCACTCATAGGTTCGACTAATCCATATAGATAAAAGTTGTCTCTTGCCCAACCCATGATTCCTTGAGGTTTAATCCCTTGTAAAGTAATAATTTTCCCCGTTAATGTCTTTAGCCCCAGACGGCTTTCATCTTGACACCAGTAACGAACTGGTTGACCCGTCCCCAAACAGTCGATTAGTACTTTAATTATGGTTTTTAGTTTTCTTGCTCCGTCCCTATGTCTGAGGAAACCTCAGACGGGGCGGTGCGCTTTTTTAAAGGCATTTTGAACTTGAGGTTTGGCTTTGGGACTTTGTGGACGTGGTATTTTCAGTTTGGCTTTCAGTTTGTAGCGAACAATTTTGTGTACGCTTTTATAAGCAAGATCTACACCAAACCTTTGATTCAGCCAGTTTTGAATTTCTCCATAGCTTTTAAATCCTTGAGATTGATTCAAACGTTCTTTTAACTGATTCATTTCTTGTGCGGAAATTTTGCTTTTTTTACCTGGAGGAGTTTTTACATCAAGTAAATCTGGAAGACCTCCTTGACGGTATCTCTTCAGCCATCGATATATTGAGGAAGGAAGCTCGGTGAGGTTTCCTCACCTTGAGCAAGTCTTCCTTGTTGATTCATCTCTGCCCAATTTTTGAGATAGTTCTTTTCTCGTGGCGATCGCATCTTGTTTGAGCCAATACAGCATCTGCAATCTTTCTTTGCTGCTAGCAGTAACCGCATGATGCAATCGATGTTTCAATTCTTCAGGACTTTCGTTAACTTCTACCTCAAACTTATTCCCCATTTTTCCGTACCGTATCATTATTATTAATTTAGTGCATCTTCATGGAGAATTGGTATTAATGCTACTTCTCGACTCGCAGACTTATACAGTGGCGATGGAAACTGTGCCACTTGTTGAGCAATAATTACCCGCATCTGGCTAGGAGAGGCAAAAGGATTTCCCTGCACATAGTCAACAATTAGGGTGAAGCTTTCAAATTGATATTTGCCTTTAATGTCTTTATAGGCTTTGTAGCTAGCATTATCTAGCTTAAGTAAGGTGGAATTGAGAGTAAGGCGATCGCTCATAATTAGATAACTGACCTGGGGTGCATCTAATCTAACTGCTGTGACGGGGTGACGGGGTGACTGTTATTTGTCTAATTCAAGAATGTGCAGTTTAAATGATTAACAGCTTAATTAGATAAGTTAACAAACCAAATGCGGGAAATAAAAAATAATTGGCACTCTACAATACAATTAATTGTGTTGTAGAGTGCCAATGCTTAATTTTTGCTTAAATTCTATTTAAATAGCTGCTACAGCTTCTAATGATTTGTTAGCTGTAAGTGCAGCTTGGAGAGAAGAAGTATTAATTTGAACTGCATTTTTTTGGCTGTTTTTTCTTTTCCCATCTAGGTTGGGCATCTCTAATCGACAATAATTGCAAAACCAAAAACTACGCCGATTACTTAGGTGGAGCAACATGGAAGTGGAGCAACAAGGGCAAGAACTATTATTATTCATGATTTTTATTTACCGTAATACAATTGAACAAAAAAATATTTAAAACTTCGTTTGTTTGTTGATACTTATATTTCTAATATAAATAACAATTTATTAATGTCAGCAAATCGTCAAAATACGCGATAGATATATCAACAAATCCTAACCTTACTCTAAAATCGCTGCCATTTAGAAAAGGTAAATATTAAGAGAATCTAAAGAAAAATAAGATTTATTTACTCTCTTTCTTTCTTATTTCTATCTTGAGCCAGATAACTAAAATGATCTGTGTTTTCGATCACTTTATCGCCCTGAACTACGAAAAATAATTACTGTACAATTTGCTTGTCTAGCGATCGCTTCGGGGATATTGCCTTTAACTACATTTTGCAGTAATCCTTCATTGCTTGCCCCCAAAATAACTAAGCCATATTTTTTACGTTTAGTTAAATTAATAATCGTTTCTGATACTGAGTAGGCAGAAATGGGTAAAAGCATGACTGGGCAATTCATCGCCTTGCGAAGTAACTCCGCAGCATTATAAAAGTCATGGGTAGGAAGTCGATCTTGATCGGGGGGGGATACTTGGCATAGCTGTAATTTGGGCGGGATAGAATCCAAGGTAGCTAAAGCAGGTAAAATGGTCAACAGTTTTTTAATGCGATCGCCTCCCGTTGTCGGAATCAGCCACTTGTGTCGTAAATGAAGCTCTTTAGGGAAGGCATGGGCAGACGCGCCGAGTTTAACCAACATCAAATCGCAAGGTGCTTGTTGAATTAAAGAGTCAACTAAATTACTAAAGATAGATTCAATTCCCGCAGTTTTACCCTTCCAGCCCATTATTAGTAAGTCAATATGTTCTCTACCGACAGTTTCTAATATTGCTTCACTCACGTCAGTAGCTACACGAATTTGTGTATGCACGGCGATCGCTGATTTTTCGCCCCAGGTTTCCAAATCTTTCATTAACTGACGATAATTATCTGTTTCTACTTCAGCTTGGGCAGGATGCAGATGTTGAGGAACACAAATAACTGCCACACATTCAATTTCATATTGATGATAAAGGGCGATCGCTCCTGCAATTTCTAATAGTGGCGCAATATTTTTGGGGTTAGCAATAGGTAATAAAATTTTGCCTCTACCTATGGCAGGGGAGCGGGTTTGATAAACTACATAAGAAGGTTCAAATCTGGCTTGTGGTTGATGATCGCAATTTAGCTGTTTGGCTTCGGCTTTAATAATATCGCTGAGGGTAATTATACCTAGAAGCTTTGATCCTTGGGTTACGGGCAAACGAGATAGCTGGTAGCGGTTTAACAGATAGAGAACATCGGCTAAAGAAGTTTGGGGACTAACCGTAATTGGCCCAGAAGTCATAATATCCTTGAGTAAACTAGACTCGGTTTGTTTACTATCCTTGGGAATATCTGACTGGGTAATCATGCCCACCAGCTTGCCATCTTCTACCACAGGAAAACCACGATGATGCGATCGCGATATGGCTTTAATTACCTCTGGCAAAGCTAGATTACTAGATAAAGTTTCTACCCGTGACTGCATTACGTCATCGGCGGTAAGCTGATTCATAAAGTCGTTTTGGGGATGTTCTTCTGTTAGTTCAATGCCACTAGCTAGAAGTAAATGTTCATATAAAGAACCTTGAGAGACACTTTCGGCAACGATATATGCTACCGTTGAAGCAATCATTAAAGGTAAAACCAAATTAAAATCTGCCGTCATCTCAAAAATAATTACAATTGCCGTAATGGGAACTCTGACAACTGCGGTAAAAAAAGCACCCATGCCAGCCAAAGCAAAAGTATAGGGAGATTCTGAACCAATCAAAGCCACCTCCCCAACCCCGACTAAATATCCTAAAGCTGAACCCAAAACCAAAGCGGGGGAAAATAAGCCTCCTGGCGCACCCGCGCTATATGCCAAAATTACCAGACAAAATTGGGCGATGAATATCAACACGGTAGTTTGCCAAGTAAATTGACCTACTATAAGTAATTCTCGTAAACCTGCATTGTCTTCAAAAAATGGTGGTAGCCAAGCCCCTATTGTTCCTGAAATCAATCCCGCCAAACCAACACGTAGAGACATAGGCAAGGGTAAGCCACGACTAAACTTTATGCCCTTGATAATCGAGCGGTTGAATATACCGCCCAAAATACCCGCCAGGATACCTAATAGAATATAAAAAGGAATCTCTTGAACAGCAAAGCTACCACGACGGGTAGAATCTAGTACTGCTAAAGGAACATTAAGATCGGCAGAACCCAAGATGCGAGAGACTACCGCCCCAGTAAAAGAAGCTGCGATCGCTGTTTCTAAAGTCAAGCCAGAAATATCTCGCATCAACTCTTCGACAACAAACAAAACCCCAGCAATAGGAGTATTAAAGCCTGCTGCCAAACCTGCTGCTGCCCCTGCTGCAATCATTTGACGGCGGTTTGTGGGCGAGTTGGGAATCCAGCGACTAACCTGCGCCCCTAAAGCAGCCCCTATATGGACTGTAGGACCTCGACGACCTAAAGTAAAACCGCCACCGACAATCAAAATAGTTGCTATAGTCTTAACTAAAGCTGTTCTAAGATTTAAGACAATGGGGTACTTAGCCAAGGCAGCTTTTACCTGGGGAATACCTCCACCCGCAGCCGAAGGGGATAATAGTTCGATTACAATTCCAGCTAGAGTGCCTAAAATTAATCCCACCAAAGGCAAGACAATCTTTGCCCCGTACGAATTGGCTGTTTGAATGCGCCATCCACCCAACCAGTCAATACCCTGCTTGAGCAAGACTGCTGCCAAGGCAGAAAAAAGTCCAATTAGACAAGCTTCAATTAGAGCGTAACGAGTGTCTAAAGAGCTACTTGCCAACCAGGAAGAGTTACGCCAGTTGGCAAGCAGCTTTTTCATTTTCTATTAAACTAAAACCTATATTATTGCTATCTATATCCTAAACTGCTCTTGGCTGATAAATAGCATTAAGCATTATTTTGTTGAGAGTTAAGTAATTAAATTTTCCTACCAAAGCTCGGATTTGAAATATTGTTTATATTAACCAGATCGTTCGACAGACCATTACGATATAGTCTTTTGCCAACTCTTGGATATTCGACAATATAATGGGTAAGCCTTGAACCTACGACTATGCAACGCAGAGTTTCAGAGCCTGTATTCTTTCTATTTTCTCAATTTCATTTCTGCGTACAATGTAGTCCATATCTTTTTAAAATCTAATTATTGTTTTGTTTGAATTTTATTGACAAAAGATATAATAAGTCAACTGCATTAAGTAATTTTCTGCTGATGGTTGCAATTACTCGCAAAAAATTTACTGTCGATGAATATCATCGTTTAATGGATTAAAGATTGTGCGACTCGTTTAGTATAAACGTATTTATTAAAATACGGGGACTACTAGCATGGAACGGCTAAAAGCTTCTGGCTAGCCAACACAACCATGACAACTAAATATTCGTGAGAGTGCGAGAACTCCTATAACAAGGATTAAGGTTAGTCACCTTGCAAACTCAAGTCTCTCTCCCCAGATGTTGGGGGTAAAAGCACTTTCCCTATTGTAGCGACTGGTCATCAATCGATAAAGCGGGAATGAAAGCGGTTCTGACTGGAAGTCTAATCTAGTCTCCCGCAAGCAAGACACCTATGGGTAGCGAAAGCAAAGTATCCAAAAACTCCGTAATATTGAAACAGCCAAATAGACTGACAGGCTGTAATCAAAAGGTAATAGAGGTATAAGACGTGAATTAGTCGTATTCATGTTCAACATTTTTACCCTCTCGGAATATTGGATTTGACATAATCACCGTTAATCCAAAACAGCGAAACAGACTGATTAGCTGTAGCCAAAAGGTAATAAATCTAGCTAATTAAGGACTAATCTTTCCTTAATTCAACATTAGCAACAGATTTCGGTGAAGAGTTACACCCTAAAGGTTCAAACCAACGGATATTTGGAAGGAGAAAACCCCTCTACAACTCTCAAGGATAAGGTCAAACCCCTTGAGTAGTCAACCAAGACGCAATATCTCTATTTAGAGGCTGTAGGGGGAATAGGATTCGGTAAAAAGCAAAAGCCTAGTTGTAATGATTAGGATAAGCCTACGTACTGACTGTATCTAGGAAAGTAGAGAACAAGTAAGAGTATATATGTCTAATACAGATTTAATACAATTAAATACGGTGGAATGGAATAGGATTAATTGGCAGCTTGTCGAGAAATCAGTATTCAAGCTCCAAAAGCGAATCTACCAAGCCAGTATCAGTGATGATGTCAGAAAGTTACGCAGATTACAAAAAACACTGATTAACTCTTACCACGCTAAACTTCTAGCCATTAGAAAGGTAACCAAGGATAATCGCGCAAGTGCGACCTGAAAGGTCAATTAAACTGAGACTCCGCAGTCTCTCTGGAATTTCTACTCCAGACCTCCATAGAGGAATCCGTAGAAAAATACGGTACGTCACGGCTTAGTAGGTAACGAAACAGTCGGAGTGCAGACGCTAAAAGTAGCCATAGCTGCCAGGGTTAGGCGGTGAGGAGCGAGGAGGAAGAATGTACAAGGGTGAACAAAGACTAAGATATTGACTAAATCACGTCACTTGTCAACGAGCCAAATAACTCCTGTTTAAGGCTTGAAACCAAAATGGTAAATAGGTGGTTGTTACGCTTTCCTTTCGTAACAACGTAGAAACACAACTCCTATCGTGAAATAGATACCCGCCCTAACTACATTAGAAACTTTAGTTGATACAACAGGACAAATCCTACAGAGTCTAAAAGACAGTCGAATCTTCTAGTAAGCAAGCGAGCAATCAAAGCCGAACTCTCTGGAGGACAAAGGATGAGTGAAAAAGCGAATGCCTCTCTCGTAATGAAGGGGATAGAGGTTCAAGATTTGCCTCTGACCGAAAGGAAAGCTGAATTCACTTGGGTCATATACGGAAAGGAAATTTAATCAAAGGAATGAACCCTCATGACAAGTTGGATACATCAAATTGATGTAAATGGACATAGGGAACAACTTTCAGACTGGAATCAAGTTAATTGGAAGAAAGTAGGAAAGATTGTTAATAACCTAAGAAAACGGATATTTCGTGCTAGAAAACTTGGGCAATGGAAGCAGCTACGCAGGTTGCAGAAATTGTTATCAAAGTCTTACGCAAATCTGCTACTTGCAGTACGACAAATAACTCAAATAAACAAAGGAAAGAGAACAGCAGGAGTTGATGAGGAGGTAATTAACACTTCTGAAGATAGAGTAAAACTTGTCAACAGTTGGAAAGAAATAACAGCCTCTCCTACAAGAAGAGTATATATTCCTAAATCCAATGGCAAGAAGCGTCCCCTCGGTATTCCCACCGTCAGGGATAGAGTCATGCAAGTAATAGTTAAAAACACCTTAGAACCTGAATGGGAATCACAAGCGGATGACTTTATTGTCACATCCAGAAAACGAGAAAATCTAGATAGTGTCTTAATTCAGATTAAACAATGGTTATCAGAAAGAGGACTGGAGATTAGCGAGGAGAAAACCAGGATAGTTCACATACAGGATGGATTTAACTTTCTAGGATTTAATCTACGCCAATATAAAGGCAAACTACTAATTAAACCTCAGAAAGAAAAGGTTCTGAAATTCTGCAAAGAATTAGGAAAAACCATATTTGAATGCGCCACATGGACGCAGCAAAATCTTATTGGTAAACTAAAACCTATTCTCCGAGGATTTGCTAACTACTACAAAGGAGTTGTTAGCAAGAAAACATTTAGTTACACCAATCACCGAGTAACAATGTATCTATACCGATGGGCAAAGCGTAGACATCCCAACAAAGGCAAAAGATGGGTTAAAAACCGATATTTTCATCGAATAGAAGGGAACGATTGGACGTTCGCCCGTCAAGGAATTAATAGCAGAGGAAGGAAAAGATTTTACTCCCTCTGCAACGTAAGTCATATTCCTATCATAAGGCACGTCAAAATTACGGGGAGTAATTCCCCAGACGACCCAGAACTTAATGAATACTGGGAAACCCGTAAAAACAAACTAGGAAAGCAATACTGGGCAAAAGGCTCGAAATACGAGCAAGTAGCCAAAAACCAAAGCTTTAACTGTACAGTTTGCGGAACAGCCCTTTTTAACCGTGAAGAAATCGAAACCCATCATATAGTACCTGTGGCAAAAGGCGGACGAGACGACATCGAAAACCTAATGCACTTACACACAATGTGTCATAAGCAGTTACACAACACCAAGTTAAAGGCTTGAAGTATGGATTGAGCCGTGTGAGGCGATGAGTCTCACGCACGGTTCTTACCGACAGAAAACTGCGGGAGTGGATGGCTTAAAGTCATTAAACCCCAAGGAAAGACTTGTCTTAGCAAAAAATCTAGGATTAGATGATAAATCCAAACCCGTTAGACGAGTATGGATTCCTAAGTCTAATAATAAGATGCGTCCACTCGGCATACCAATTATGGAAGACAGAGCCAAACAAGCCCTTGTCAAATCCGCGCTAGAACCAGAATGGAAAGCCCAATTTGAACCAAATAGTCATGGGTTTAGACCTGGTAGAAGCTGTCACGACGCTATAGAAAGCATTTTTAATTCACTTAGATATAAACCTAAGTATATTTTGGATGCCGATATAAAAGGCTGTTTTGATAATATCGACTACAATAAACTCTTAGAAAAAGTTAATAGTTTTCCTAAAGTTAGGAGACAACTCAGAGCATGGTTAAAAGCAGGGGTCATAGATGATAATACCTTATCGTTTTCCGACTCTGGAACACCTCAAGGTGGAGTCAGTGCGCTGCGAAGCGTACTTTGGTAATACTCAAGGAGAGTGAAAACTACCAAGAGATAGTACATTCCCTAATGTACTAAGGCTAACCCAGCAGGCAGGGGACAATGAGTAAGAACCTGTTTGAAGCCTGGGGGACAAGGGGTAAAGTACTGACACTCTGTTACAGTACAAGACTTCGAGCCTGAATTTAACTATGACTACGAAAGGAATCTTCGTCCGACGCTCCTACACCTTGGACACGCTGCTAAACAACAGAGATGGCGTGAAACATCAGGTAAATCAGTGTACATTCAATTGATTGAAAAAGTCTATAGACGCGGACTGAATTGCTCTAATTATAAGGGTATAAATTATCAACTGATGTTGAGGATACTAGGTCTGTATCCCACAGGAGTACAGAAGAAGTCTAAGGTTAAATGCAACCACGTACCAATGTATGAACGTAGGAAGCGCAATAACTGGTCTAAATACAGACTGGGTTAACTGCAACTGAAGTAGTTATTGCGTGGCAGAGCCGACGTAGTAGTCCGAGCCAGAAAATAAGCTGGTACATGGCGAAGGTCGGCAGTCATTGTCAGAGATGCAGATAGAATGTAGAGAGGACTAAGAAGTATGTCCGATATCATCAAAACCCAACGTAGTCTCGCCATAAAAGCGAAGTATAAAAAAGAGCATCAATTCGACCACCTCTATCGACTCATCTGTCGTCGAGATTGGATTGCCGATGCCTTAGAGACAATTCTCTCTAATAAAGGGTCGAAGAAAGCAGGAATTGACGGGGTAACTAAAAAAACTCTCGAATCAGACGCAGCGAAAGCCAAATTTGTAAAAGAGCTAGAAGCGGAACTTCGCTCTAAGCAATTCCGCCCAATGCCCGTTCGTCGAATATACATTCCCAAGTCTAACGGCAAAACCCGCCCATTGGGTATTCCCACAATTAAAGACAGGGTAGTACAAATGCTTGTAAAGATGGTGTTAGAACCTATTTATGAAAGCGATTTCTTGAACTGCTCTAACGGTTTTAGACCAGGGCGCAGAACTCAAGATTGTATCGCCCGATTAGATAGCTATATCAATCGGCGCAACAAATACTACTGGGTCATCGAAGGGGATATCAAAGGAGCATTCGACAGCATACACCATCAAATACTGATGAAACTGCTGGCAAAACGAATAGCTGATAAACGTTTCCTAAATCTGATAGAACGATTTCTTAAAGCGGGAATTATGGAAGGTCGCCTGTTTAAGCGTACCGAATTGGGTACTCCCCAGGGCGCAATTTGTTCGCCTATTTTGGCAAACATTTATCTCCACCAGCTAGACCTCTACTGGTGGAACAAATACGGCAACTTACACCGCAAACAGAAAGAACGTCGTCGAATAAACCACATGGGAAATTGTGCGCTAATTCGGTATGCTGATGATTGGCTACTACTTACCAACGGTGGTAAAGCAGAAGCCATCAGACTAAAAGAAGAGTTCCAGACTTTCCTCTGGTCAGAATTAAAACTCGAACTCTCTCCTGAAAAAACGCATATAACTCATGTAAATCAGGGTTTTGACTTCTTAGGTTTTCACGTTCAAAGATACGTAAAATCTAACGACCGACCGAAGATGTTGGTCACACCAGCACAGGAAAATATCAAGAAGTTAAAGCTCAAGGTCAAAGAAATGAGCAGACAAAGTGGTTTCAAGATTCACCATTGCTCAAAATCTCGGCTTTGAATGCAGTACTTAGAGGCTGGATTAACTATTAGACTTTATCGGAAATAAGTCGAAAAGCTCGAAGAACTAGTTTCTTCTCTTCTCTTCTTAAAATTAGGAGAATTTTATGTATCTAATATCTCTTTTCTGACGATGACTAAGACGAAGATTATGCAGTCCACAAGCTGTTTCCATCACATCATCAATATAGTGATCGACCCAATTACGAAATTTCTGAACCACGATCTGACATCGTTTGATTCCGCAGATCTGGTGTTCTATCTCAACTCTTATCTTCGCAATTTCTCGATTTTTCTCTTTTTCATGATCAGTTAATTCTGCTTTAGGAAGCTTCTTCTTCGGTTGTTTAATCCTAACTCCCGATGGTGCAAATCCTTGAAATCCTGTATCTTGCCACAGAATACTCCCTTTGGGAAAATGATAGTCTTCTTCGTCGGCAATTTTCTTGTCATGTTTTTTGCCTTCATAAGTGTCACTTAAGAACAACACTTTTCCTCCTCGCTCACTCACCACATTATTTTTAACCATGTGAGCTTTCTTCTTTCCACTATAGAAAGTTTTACGCTCTTCCTTATCTTGTGGTCGATTGATCGCTCGCTCCGTCCCATCAATCATAAATTCTAAACTGGGGCAGGTGTTCAGTAAATCTTCTAGCTTTGCAGGTTCACGTTCTGGTAATTGTTTCTCCCTTTTCAAAGCTTGATTGAGTACTTTTGTTAGTCTGTGTACCCATTCATTTGCCTGGGCTTGGCTCATTCCAAATAAAAATCCTTGTACTTCTTGGGTTGGATAAAGTCGAAAGTAAATCAAAATAAATAGCAACTTATCTTCCAGTTTCTCAAGCCTCGCTTTCCTGCCACCTCCGAATGCTCTGTGTCTGTTTCCTCGCTTAAAATTTTCTTCTATGAACTTTGACCATGCAGGTTCAAAGCTAGCTAATAAAGCTTCAAATTCTTCGATTTTTAATCCTGTTAAGCTCTGTAGAGTTCGAGGTCTATTCTGTAGCTCTGCATAGTTGACTTTCACTCTCTACCTCTCTTACTCAACTTCTTGCTACTCATTTTACATACTTAATTCCGATAAGGTCTAATGAAATGTCCTAATTGTCAGTCAGATAAAATTCGTAAAAATGGTCATCGGCGAGGAAAACAGAATTACCATTGTCAAGAATGCGATCGCCAGTTTATCGTTCAGTACACAAAGCGTGGATCTTCCCGATAAATTCCAGAAAATTGCGGGAAAATGTATGTTAACGGTTTAGGATTTAGAGCCAAAGAGAGAGTGACTGGAGTGAATCACAATACTGTCATCAGATGGGTTGGCAAAAGTGCAATTACCTTGCCCGATGCTCCACAAGTGGAAGAGATTCCAGAAATAACTGAGATTGATGAGCTTCAAACTTATGTTGGTAAAAAAAAACAAAATGTGGCTATGGACGACAGTTAATCACTGGAAACCAGGCATCTTGGCATGGGTATGGGGAGATCGCTCGGCTCAAACCTTTGAACCTTTATGGAAATTAATTCGGGGATGGCAATCTTTTTGGTATGTTACCGATGGTTGGCTTGTTTATCCCTGTTCGATCAATAGCTGCGACCATTTAGTCTGGAAAACATACATGACGAGGGTTGAAGGAGAAAACACCCGCTTGAGACATTATTTAGCTCGTTTAAAACGAAAGACTTACATGCGGACAAGTCCTTTGTGTTACTCCAAATGCGAAGAGATGCTTCGAGCATCAATCAAACTTCTACTTCATTATCTCCATTTCGATACCATTCCTCTGTAAAAATCATCTCGCAGAGATGCAACGCCGTTTTTTATTTAGTAATTTTCAACTCCTCCAAATTCCAAAAAGCACCGCCTAAAGCTGAATACTCTACACCTTTGATCTTATTGCGTATTGCTGCCATAGAATAAGGATTCACAAGACAAATTACAGGTAATTGTTCTGATACTAACTGCTGCACTTGGCTATAAATTGCTTTACGTTTTTCTCGATCTAATTTTCTTGCACCTTCAATATAGAGTCTGGCTATTTCAGATTCCCAGTCAGCTATTTTTCTATCTTTTAAATCTGGAACGTTTTGATTAAACAGATGAGAGTTACCATCAACAGCCCACAAGTTATAGCCACTATTTGGCTCGTTTCCACCAGTAAAACCTAATAAAATACAGTCCCAATCAAGAGTGTTATCTAGTTTGCCGATCAGCACGTTAAAGTTAACGGTTCTAAAGTTAACTTTAATGCCAATGGTAGCCAAGTCTTCTTCAATCTGATTACCCATTGCCTCGCGGATGGTATTGCCTGTATTAGTGTTTAAAGTAAAGCTAACGCGATCGCCTTGCTGGTCAAATAACTGACCCTGCTTGTATTTAAATCCTGCTTCTAACAACAACTGCTTGGCTTTTTCAGGATTGTAAGGATATCCTTCAATACCTGCATCATAAAAGGGAGACTGCTTGGGCATAAAGGAATTTTGTGGCGCGCCTAATCCGCGAAAGATATTTTTAATCATGCGATCGCGATTAATTCCATAGGATACAGCTTGCCGAAAGTTAACGTTATTAAACCAGCCAGACTTATTAGGACTGATTACAGGTTTGCCATTTTTTTTGCCTTGATTGAGATTAAAGGCGATAAAGGTCATGCTGTAAACTTCTCCGCCTTCTTCAATCCTAAAGTTTCCTTTTTTTTCTTCTTTTTTAAGCAGGGAAAAATATTCAGGAGAAACGCTCAGGGAATCTAAACTTCCAGAGCGAAACTGCACTAAAGATGTATCGGTAGATTCAACAATTTCCCAAACTACCCGCTTGATATAAGGTAGAGGTTCGTTGACGACCTCTTTTTTCCAATAATTAGGATTTGCTTCAAAAATTAGTCTTTCGGAGGTAGCATAGCTTTTTAGCTTGTAAGCACTACTGGCAACAATATTTTCTGGAGGAGTATCTAACGACCAAGTAGAAAGAAACTTTAAATTCCCATCTTTGCCCTTCTGCTCGACAGTTTCTCGCAAGATATGAGCGGGATATATAGATGCGCCAGTTACTTCTAGAAATGGAGCAAATGGTTCGGGGATAGTAAACTTGACCTGAAGATCGTTAATCTTGGTAACTTCAGGAAAACCTTCGCTTTGACCAATTTTCAAGATATCTCTCATACCTGTGGGAATATCTGGATTGAGATAAATCTGATTATAGGTAAAAACTACATCATCTGCGATTAATGGATGACCATCAGACCATTGAAGATTTGGTCTTAAAGTATAGACAATTTCGAGATCATCGTCGGAAATTGACCACGATTTTGCCAACGCTGGTTTTATTTCCCCTGTGATGGGATTTTGGGTAGTCAAGCCATCGAATAGCATTCCTCCCACACTACTGCTAGTTTCATCAGTGGCGATTACAGGATTAAAGGTTTTGGGATCGCTGAGAATTGTCATAACTAGTTCGGGTGGTTGACTAGGGTTGGCAGTCAATGTAGCAGGATTACAGGCGGTTAAGAAAATTAATAGCAACGTAACCCCAGTTAAGATCAGACATTTGGTGACCAATGTGCGGAGAGAATTTAGTAAACCCAAAACCAACAATTTCCCTTACTTAGTTTTATGACACATTATATTTGTTACTTTCAATTTGAGGTGTGAATTTGATGGCGATCGCCAATGTAGGGTGTGTTTTGAAAAATATTGCTAATATGACCAAGAAAATATCAAGCATTTAGTTGACTTGAGATTGATGGAGAGATAGAAAAATCTTATAAAGGTAGGTTTTTACCTGGATAAATTTGCTTTGTATAATCGTTTACAATAATCCAGCCTAAATCTTTCAGACGAACTTTAAGATTAGATATTGTTATACCACTTACTAAAAGTAACTGGAGACTTAATATAGAAATAAAATAATAAGATAAGTTGATGACAGGAGTTTCTAAAATTGCGCTCGCTGAATCAGCAGAAAACTTAAGACTGTTGATGAAAAAACGAAAAGTAGCTTTGAGCTATGCAAAAGTACAAGCTTGATATTTGACAAAAATACCAGCAGCAGAGACAATCAGACACCTAGCTGTAATGATAGGAAGGAGTGTTTTTATAATGCTTTATTTCTCTAGCTACTTTTGAAAATTGGTATAATCAGCCTTAAGATAGAAGCTATTTGAAAGTAAAAATAATATCCTTAGTCATACAATTAATTGAAATTTGGAGAATGTATATGGGTATTCAAGACAAAGCAGAAGAACTAAAGCTTAAAGCAGAAGCAAGAAGTGAAGATATTGAAGGTACAATCAGAGAGAAGTTAGGAAATTTTTCTGACGATCAAGAAGCTGTCGAACATGGTCAAGAAAAGCAAGAGAAAGCAGATAATTTAAGAGAAAAAGCAGAAGAAAAGTAATCAAGTTATGGCTATACGCACTATCTACGTACAGCTTGTTGGCAAATAAATACAATTAATACATGAATATATTAGTAGGCATTAATTAACCATTGTGCCTACTAATTTCTCTTAAAAAATCTACTGCAAATCTAACCAGATTTATTCTTCTACCAAATGAAGAACGTGACCGTCTAAATCTTTAATAGCTAGAGCTTTAGCAAAGCTTAATTCGTTAGCAGACATTTCTACTATGCCAGGAGAAATAAAACTACAGGGCGCGGTGCGCAATTGCTGCGCCATAGTTTCAAGATTAGATACAGCAATAATCGTCTGACAATGCCAAAGATCATTAGCTTTACTGTCTATCGGCATATCCTTACCATTTGTAGGGGCAATATATTCTAATAATTCAAAGCCAATGCCTGAGGGGGTTTTCATACTATTAACCTGGACTCTTGCTCCAAAGATGCCACTAATATGCTCATATTCAGTGCCATAGTTTTCCGCCTGTAACATCAATTTTAAGCCAAGACGATCGCCATAAAGTGAAAAACTTGCCTGAGCATCTTTTACTACAATTGCACTATGATCGATACCCAGAAATAATTTATCTGTAGTCTGCAACCATTTAGCATCGGCTTTATCTGGCGGAAATTGAATCAACTCCAAATTGTGTCCATCAGGATCTTTAAAATAAAAAGCTTTTACCCCGCCTAGTTTCTGATTCCATTCAGGTAGCTGCTGAGGACTGGTAGAGGAATGTCTGACTCTATACTGACGTAAATGTTCGTAAGCGCGATCCATATCTTTTACCACAATAGCAATATGTTGAAAGATGCGATCGTTACTGCCTGAATCCACAGGAAGCGGTCTGCCTTCGACTGTTAGATATTCCATCAGCGAAATTATTTCATCCCCAAGCTGCATCTGGACTATCCGCATTCGTAAACCAAAAATTCCCTGTAGCTTTTCCCAATCTTCTCCCCAAACTTCAATATCTTTAGTTACTCGAAAAGATAATACCTGGGAATAAAATTCTACTGATTTTTCTAGATTAGCGACGGTCATTCCCACATACTTAATATTCGACATTAAAACCTCTAATTTCTTACCTTATTTAATTAAACTTCTTAGGCTCAGAATTAGTTTACAGCTATAGACATAAAGAAGGTAGCAAATCCTTGTCATACTAAATCCTGTTTGGACACACTATTTAAAAATTGTGTGAAGGCAGAAAGCGTGCGCTCTCTGCGCACCGACGTTCCTTTGGAACGGCGACGAACTCCAACTCCAGTTCGTGCAGTAGGCAGAGGGTTTAAGCTCGTTTGAGACTCCCAGTTTAAAAGTAGGTTTTGACGGGAGGAAATGCTTTTGGTTAAAAAGCATATTCCACTCCCGTGTTGTAAATCGGATTTAGTATCACTCATCACTGCTCTCGATGGCGGTTCATTTTTGAGAGATTAAACAGCATCCCAGAAATTCTGGGATGCTGTCCAGTCCAAAATTATCCGTTAAAATTTGCAGCTACGCCGACGACACCGTTAATATCATTATTGCCAAAGGCACTATAGTTAACGCTAGCATTGGCAGTTAGGCTTTTGTTAATCGGGTAATCAGCACCAGCAGTAAACATTCCACCGAGATTGCTGTTATCGTCAGCAGTGACTCCCAAACCTCCACCAGCATAAGATTGAAGTTTGCCAACAACTGGCTTAAAGTCATAGGTAACTGGCAGTGAAAAGTCTCCATTTTGACCATCTGATTTTAAGTTGTCAATTGCCATTGGTCGAATAGAAAAGTGATTATCAAAGGCAAATTTAGACTCTAACGCTGCACCGCGATTGCTACCGCCTACCCCAATATAGTCAGGTACTATTATTTGGAGAACTAGACTGAGTTTTGGAAATGCTACGATAACCATAGTTATCATAACCAGAGTTTTGAGCAGTAAGTGTATGAGCAGAGGCAACCAAGGGTGCTGCAACAACGGTGCAAGTTGCAGCCAAGGGAATCAAAGCCAATTTAAAAGTTTTAAATGACATAAATGACATGCTCCTATAAAAAATAGGTAATGTCCACTTATTGGAAATTGGAGGCTTTAGATAGCGAATAAGACAAGTATTTGCAACTGGAATTTAATTTTTTCCTTATCTAACTTCCAACAATAAACAGTTTAGTCAAGGCTTATGTCAAACTAATGTCAATCAGATTTTGATTTGATGACAGAACCTCAAAACTGATTTTAGTTAGTTTTGAGGTTCTGTCTAAATGCTTTAATTTTGCTGATGAGTTGATAGTCATGAATTCAATTTTGTTCAACTACTTAATAACTTAATAGATGTGCGATCGCCCTAAAAAGCATCAGTTCATAAAACTATTTGTTATCTGTGTTTTTTAAAACATAAACAGGACGCTCGATATCGCCAATACGATTAAAAGGCCAAAAACGAAACATTGCCTTACCGATAATGTTTTGACGGGGGACAAAACCCCAATAATGGCTGTCGTAGCTATCGTTGCGATTATCCCCTAGAACTAAATAGGAGTTAACAGGAACGACTACTGGTCCCCATTGATAATCAGGTCGTGCTTCGAGGTAATTTTCTTTGATAGGAAGATTATTGACGTATACTCTGCCGTTTTTGACCTCAACTTTGTCTCCAGGTAAACCGATGACTCTTTTGATAAAAGCCACATGAAAATTTTCTGCCTCTAAAGTTTTGGTGGGATTAAAAACTACAATATCTCCTCTTTTAGGATTGCTAAAATCATAGCTAATCTTGTCAATGATCAGGCGGTCATTTATTTGCAGTGTTGGTAACATCGAGCCTGAGGGAATATAACGAGCTTCGGCAATAAAAGTCCGAATCCCAAATGCCAGAAATAAGCTTAGACCAAGAGTTTTAATACTTTCAAGCCAAAAGTTTTCTGGTTTTGCCTGACGAGATGGCTGTTTTTTGGTTATGGACATATAAGAAACTAAATAATTCTATTTTTTAGTGTAAATAAAATATTTGTCACTGTAATGTCAATTTGATAATAATTTCATGGCAAGCTTAGGAAAATCAACAATTGCTTATGGCGTTTTGACATGAATGGAGAAAAGGTCAGGTTCCCCGCCGTAAAACGGTGAGAAAGGACTTCTTCAATATTGTCAAATATAAACAGCTTTTGTAGACATCCAAGCAGCAAGTGATACTGAGTCGCGAACTTAACATTTAAACTCTATTGCGCCTGACGACGACGCTGAGTCCCGATGACCGTTGACCGCCCGAAAAAGCATTTATGAGCAGTGGGCTAGGCGGAAGCAAGTTCCGCCTCTAGAACCAAGCTGTTGAGAAGCGACCCCCTAAAGGGTGAAACAGTTACGTTGCGGAGGTTCCCTCCGCAACGTAACTGTTTCACCGCGTCGCCGTTAGGCGCAAGGGAATGCTGACCTAGCAAGGGAATGCGCTCCGATGTCGGACGTGGCAGAGTAATATCTAACTTTAGTTGGAGGAATTGAGGTTTGTAAGTTAGTTAATCTAACTTAATGTAGATAATAGCCAAATGAATTTGTTGTTTAGTTTATTTGACTACAATTGAATAAATTATAAATGAATTTACTTTGATTTTAAGCTATTAACACTAAAAAAATACACATTTTTCCATTAAACTAACTATGATACATTTAATTTCTCAAGCCATAAATCGCATCAGCTCTCTTCTAAAAAAAATTCAAGCCAAAAGTTTTCTGACTGCTATTTTATTAGGAGCAATTTTATTAACTAATGGTGTTAGCAGTTCTGCCGCAAATGGCAAGACCGCTGCTGATGTGGTTGGCAGCGATGTCGTTGGAAATAATCCCGAAAGACCGACAACAACTCGCGAGTGGAGACAAGAAGCTCGCCGAACCGAAGATGCGCCCCTAGAAAGAGTCAAAGAGATTGGACAGGAAACAGGACAGGCATTAAAAGAATGGGGCGAACTTTATCCAGAAGTGGCAGAAAGCACTCTTCCCGATGAGATAAAATAATTAATGTTTGGTTACTTAGATAGTAAATCTAATTAAGCTGAGATTTACTATCTAACATTTTTGATTACGCACCAAAAAACGTCCGAACTCTCCTACCCAAAGCACAACCGAAGTAAGCACGGTAATAGCTGTCCAATCAGTGAGAGATAGAAAAATAGTTCGGAAGACGCTACCGTCAAACTGGACGATGAAAATTTGTCCCACTAGAGTTATAGTGGCGATCGCCATAAAGCCTCGATTATGAATTAAGCCAGTAAAAGATGAGGCATGGTGCAATCGAGGTATTACCTTTAGTCGTCTCAAACGTTACAAAGATGCGATCGCAAGCTTTAATCTAGCTTGGGAAATTCGGGATGATTATCCTGAAGCCTATTATAACAAAGCCATCTGCTATGCAATCTCAGAGCGAGCCGAATCATAGATAACTTATACCAATTCTCAAAAGTAATCTTAAAAAAAAAGGGATGTCCTTGAGACATCCCTTTTTACTATTGATTAACAATTTAGAAATCTATAATTTATTAGTCAAGATTAATTACGCTGTTTTCCTGGCTGTATGCTTCTAAGCTGATTTTAACTGGCTTTAAATCCCAGATTTGCTCACAGTATTCTTTGATAGTGCGATCGCTAGAAAATTTACCCATCCTAGCCGAATTAAGAATAGACATTTTTGTCCACTTGTCTTGGTCTTTATAGGTTTGGGAAACCATATCTTGACAATAGATATATGCCTGATAGTCTGCCAACAGCATATAAGGATCGTCATAAAGTAAAGAATCAACAATCGGCTTAAATAGCTTAGTATCACCATAGCTAAAGTCACCCTTGGCAACGCGATCAATTACCGCCTTCAACTCTTCATTACTGTTGTAATAAGCCATGGGATCATAGCCTTCTTCTTTCATTTTGTATACTTCTTCAGCAGTCAGACCAAACAGGAAAAAGTTATCTGCACCAGCCTCTTCGCGGATTTCAATATTTGCACCATCTAGAGTACCAATGGTTAAGGCACCATTCATAGCAAACTTCATGTTACCTGTACCAGAAGCCTCCTTTCCTGCGGTAGAAATTTGTTCTGATAAATCCGCAGCAGGATAGATTTTTTGTCCCAAAGAAACATTAAAGTTAGGTAAGAAAACAACTTTTAAACGTCCTTTGACATCTGGATCTTTGTTGACTATTTCTCCTACTGCGTTAGCAAATTTAATGATCAACTTTGCCATAAAGTAACCAGGTGCAGCTTTGCCACCAAAGATAAAGGTGCGAGGCACGATGTCAATATTGGGGTTTTGCTTGATGCGATTGTAGAGAGTAATAATATGCAGCACCATCAAATGCTGACGTTTATATTCGTGAATTCGTTTGACCAGAACATCAAATATCGAATCAACGTTAACCTCAATGTTTTTAGTTTTCTTGATTTGTGTAGCTAGGGTAATTTTATTTTTGCGCTTAATTTCACGCCATTGCTGACAAAACTCAGGGTCATCAATAAAGTTCTCTAAAATCCGCATCTCGTCTAGATTTTTTAACCAGCTATCGCTTTGGGTTTTTTCTGTGACTAATTTTGCTAATCGAGGATTACTTAATAGAATCCAGCGACGGGGGGTAACACCATTAGTTTTGTTAAAAAATTTCTCAGGCCAAAGTTTAGCAAAACCTTGAAGCGTATATTTTTGGAGTAATTGTGTGTGTAGTGCAGCTACGCCATTAATAGCATGACTACCAACACAGGCTAAGTTTGCCATGCGAACTTTTTTTTCTGAGCTTTCTTCAATGATTGAAAGCTCAGAAGCAAGCTCATCATCATCAGGAAACCAGGTGCGAATATCTTCTAAAAAGCGATGATTAATCTCGTAAATGATTTCAATATGTCTAGGTAGCATTCTGCCAAACAAACTTACTGACCATCTTTCTAAAGCTTCTGGTAGTAAAGTGTGATTTGTATATGCCAAAGTCTTTTGAGTAATATCCCAAGCCTGATCCCAGTCTAGGCTGTGTTCATCAATCAACAAGCGCATTAACTCTGCTACCGCTACTGCGGGATGGGTATCGTTTAGCTGAATTGCTGCTCGTTCGTGAAAATTGCTGAGATTAGGATGAACGTTTAGATGAATCTGAATTAAGTCTTGCAAAGAAGCAGAGACAAAGAAATACTGCTGCGCCAGACGTAGTTCTTTACCCTGTGGGGTATTGTCGTTGGGATACAGCACTTTTGAAATCGTTTCCGAACTCATTTTTTCGCCTACGGCGCGGTCATAGTTACCTGCATTAAATGCCTCGAAGTTAAATTCTTCACTGGCTTCGGCTTTCCATAACCGCAGTGCGTTTACAGTATTGGTGCGATATCCTGGTACTGGTGTATCATAGGGAACGGCTTTGACCTTGCGATCGCAAATCCAGCTAACGCGGCTGTTTCCTTTTTCGTCGCGATAGGCTTCGGTATGTCCACCTAGCTTAATTTCCACTGAATCTTCAGGGCGAGCAATTTCCCAAGGATTTTGGAACATTAACCAGTTATCAGGAATTTCTGCCTGCCAACCGTCTCTTAACGCCTGATGGAAAATACCAAATTCATAGCGGATACCATAACCAATAGCTGGCATTTCTAAATTAGCCAAAGAATCAAGAAAGCAGGCAGCCAGTCTACCCAAGCCACCATTACCCAAGCCTGGATCTGGTTCTTGTTCGATAAGCTCTTCAATATCCAAACCTGATTCATGGACTACCTGACGCATCTTCTCGTAGATACCCAAAGAAATGAGGTTGTTTTCTAGATGACGACCCATCAAAAACTCGGCAGACAGATAAGAAACTACCTTGACATTTTCTTCATAATAGGTGCGTCCTGTTTTAATAAAGCGGTGTAGCAAGCGATCGCGCACCGTATATGCCAATGCTTGATAGTAATCGTGGAGAGTGGCAGTAGATTGGTCTTTTCCCTGGAGATAAAACAGATTATCGGCGAAGGCTCGTTTGAGAGTCTCGACGTTCATTCCTGTGCGATCGTCTTCTATCTGAATATTTTGTGCCAAATTGCTAGTAGTAACAGTTTGATTAAGCTTTTGAGAAGATTTTGTTTCCATGTTTACCTAGAAAGTTATAGTGTCTGAATGAATAATTGCTGAGGTTATCGAGTAATTTTTTAAAAACCTTTGTAGAGGCAAATGTCTAGATTAAATTTCATGTAACCTATTTATGTATTTATATATTGCCATGTCAAATTTAACTCGACTGTTTATAGGTTACTACTAGATTTGCGATTAAAGCCTGGGAGCAACCCAAGCCTTAATCTTTGGTTTAGAAACTCAACTGAAGGATAAAGATTAGCTTTTGGGACCCAAACCAACTTTGCCAGCATAGACAGCGCGATCGCCCAATTCTTCTTCAATTCTCAGTAAGCGATTGTATTTAGCTACTCTTTCGCTACGGCAGAGAGAACCAGTTTTGATTTGTCCCGCACGGGTGGCAACTGCCAAATCAGCTATAGTAGTGTCTTCGGTTTCTCCTGAGCGATGGCTAATCACTGAGCGATAGCCACTGCGAGTTGCTAGTTCGATAGTTTCTAGAGTTTCAGTTAAGGTCCCAATTTGATTTAATTTAATCAGGATGGAATTAGCTACTCCAAGGTCGATTCCTTTTTGAAGCCTGGTTTTATTGGTCACAAACAGATCGTCTCCCACAAGCTGAATTTTTGCTCCCAATTTCTCGGTCAGGGTTTTCCAGCTATCCCAATCATCTTCATGCAAGGCATCTTCAATGGAAATAATCGGATATTTTTCTACTAATTCAGCCAGATAAGTAATAAATTCTTCAGGAGAATGAGCTTCACCATCATAGGTATACTTGCCGTCGGCAAAAAATTCACTTGCAGCCACATCCATTGCCAAAGCCACTTCCGATCCAGGCTTATAGCCTGCTTTTTCAATAGCTGTAATCAACAAATCTAAAGCTTCTTGGTTAGAACCTAAATTAGGCGCATAGCCGCCTTCGTCACCCACCCCAGTTAAAAGATTTTTATCACCCAAAACTTTACTAAGAGAGGCGAATACTTCTGCACCCCAGCGCAAAGCTTCCCTAAAAGAATCTGCTCCTATGGGCATAATCATAAACTCCTGGAAATCAACGTTATTATCTGCGTGAGAACCACCGTTAATCACGTTCATCATCGGTACGGGGAGAAGGTTAGATAATGGTCCGCCCAGATAACGATATAGGGGCAGTTCCAGCACTTCAGCAGCAGCCTTAGCCGTAGCTAAAGATACCGCTAAAATCGCGTTTGCGCCCAAATTCTTTTTATTAGGAGAGCCGTCGCGGTCAATCATGATTTGATCGACGGTTGCCTGTTTTAAAGCATCTACATTCAACAATTCAGGAGTAATTTTTTCTTTGACGTTGCGAACTGCAATTAAAACACCCTTGCCACCATAGCGACTTTTGTCGCCGTCTCTTAATTCATGAGCTTCAAAACTGCCTGTTGATGCGCCACTAGGTACTTGAGCTAATCCCACAACGCCTGTGTCTAAACGTACTTCGGCTTCAATGGTAGGACGACCACGGGAGTCTAAAATTTCTCTAGCAGCGATCGCTTCAATAGTAGCTTCTGATTGGTTCAGCATCAATTCTCCTCTTTAATTTTCTAATTATCTATTTCTTTGTCGTCAAGCAAGCGAAAATTAATATATCTTTTTTTGAGACAATCAGATTAATCATTAGCTACAAATGTAGCTGGCAATAAAAAATGCACCTTTGTCTACTTTTTACATCAGTGCAAAATTCTAGATCAAACTCGAAGTATAGAATAGATAGAGATTACATACTGTCTATATCTATACAGCAATTAACATTTCCGTTTTCTGAGCTACTATCGCTACAATCAAGTGTAAGATCACGATTGCAGTAACCTAAATTTAATGAACAATAAATCTGAAGAAAATATTGATTTGGGTCGCACTATGCTTAATAAAGCTGCGGAAACAGCGATCGCAACTCAAGTAGAATCTGCTAAAAACATCAAAATCGATGTTAATACTCAAGCATCTCAAACAATTCAGGGAAAAGCAGAGTCGATAAAATTTTTGGGTGAAAAAGTTGTTGCTTTTAAAGATATTCAGCTAGAGCAAATAAATATCACTTCTGATAATATTTCTCTCGATTTAACTCAGGCAATCTTAGGCAAAATTACTTTTGAACAGCCAGGCAACTTTCAGGTCAAAATCATCTTTACGGAATCAGATTGCGATCGCTTATTAAATTCAGAATATGTCAGGATTCTCTTACAAAGTTTAGCCTTAGAAATAAATCACTCCTCAGCAAATTTTTATCTCCAGCAAGCGAAATGTCATTTAGAAGACAACGGTAAAGTATCTTTAATAGCCACTACGGTTTTAGATCGAGAACAGCAAATTAAAACGGCAGAATTTCAAATTGCACTTCAGTTTGAGCAAGATGGTGCAGCGATCGAGTTTAAGGGTGGTAAATATTTAGACAAACAGAGTTTGGATTTAGACGAAACAGTAGCCATTATGAACAAAGTGCAGGATATACTTTATCTGCGTCACTTTTCTAATGCTGACTTGACTGTAGACATAACCAGCATCAAAATCAAATCTCAGCAGCTTACTCTACAGGGAAATATGCAAATCAAAAAATTACCTGATTCTATGGCTGAGTCTATCAAGTTGATCGCCTCAGAAATAAATGATAACTAATTCTTGCTAAATAAAAATTTTAGATGTCGGTTTTAGGCTTCTACGATTAAACTAAGTGGTCTGAGGTTTTAAAATAATTTATAGGATGAGGGATAAATCACTGAGCGGGATCTTCTCTCATTTCCGCCCACTAAAAACATCGCTAGGAGTAAGAGCAATTGATAGAACAACATAGGCAAGTTCCTCAGCTACCAAAACTACCTACTTCAGCTATTGAACCACAAGGGTTAGAAGCTCAAAGTCAGGGATGGTTTGAGTACCCAGTCAAAGCTCAACCTCACCATACCGATTATGCTGGTATTGTCTGGCATGGTACATACTTAACTTGGATGGAAGAGGCTAGAGTAGAGTATTTACGCTCTATTGGCGTTGAATTCGCCGATTTGGTAGCGTTAGGTTGCGATTTGCCAGTAGTTGAACTATCTCTACGCTATCACTTGCCAATTCGCTTAGGAGTATCAGCAATAGTCAAAACTCGTTTGATTGAAACCAAAGGAGTCCGTATCAACTGGGATTATGAAATTCAGTCCTATGACAGAGAAGAATTATTTGCTTCAGGAACGGTAGTTTTAGTAGGAATAGATCGCGAGAAAGGCAAAATCATGCGCCAACTTCCTCCTGTAGTGCAAGATGCTCTGGTCAAGCGTACTATACTCTGATTAAGGTTACGGCGATATTACCGCCAAAGCATACGTCTACATCTGTTCCTGAAGTGCGATCGCGCTTGGCGTATTCTCCTTGATAATAATACATATCTCCTTCGACTCGAAAATCCACAGGTAAAGGCGCATTGCTTGGCTCACACAGAATAATTTTAGGTTCTGGCTGTTCTGGTTCTAAATGGGGTAAATTAACATTCCAAAAACTATTAGGGGGGGAAGGACGAGATAGCAAGTCTTTGAGTACTCTACTTGTCCATAGAGTAGCTACTTCCCAATCAATCAGCAAAGGTCTTTTAATCCAATGAGAAATAGCAACACCAGGAATACCGTGAATTGCAG
This sequence comes from Waterburya sp., assembly GCA_965218645.1. GTDB lineage: Bacteria > Cyanobacteriota > Cyanobacteriia > Cyanobacteriales > Xenococcaceae > Waterburya. Next base: position 5,052,834 of record OZ244627.1, read on the forward strand.
CTTCTCTCACCGCAGCTACCGTCCCTGAAATATAAATATCTACACCTAGGTTTCCTCCCGCGTTAATTCCTGACAGGACTAGTTTAGTATTTGTAGCTATTTGCTTGATTGCTAAGCGGGTACAGTCAACAGGAGTACCCTCTAGGGCATATTCTGTGTTCGATCTTCGTTCTAGCTTAATTCCTCGCTGGGTAGTCACCCGATGTCCGCAACCCGAATACTGTTGGTTGGGAGCAACAATCATAGTTTCTCCTGTGACGGCTTTTTGTAAGGCACGAATCCCAGGCGCGTCAATGCCATCGTCATTGGTCAAAATAATTGTCATTGTTCATTGTTTACGTTTAATGTGAGTTAAAAACGTTTAATCTTCTCGTTGTATTTGAAGTTTATTTGTGAGAACCAAAGCTTATTCCTGGGGGAACTTTCCCCCAGACCCCAATCTCGCGCGTTCCCTTGCGCCTAACGGCGACGCAGTGAAGCAGTTGCGGTGGACAGGTTCCCTGGCATAAGCAAACTGCTGAACCCTTTAGGGGGTCGCTCGCCTGGTGGGGACGTTACGTCCCTCCCCACATCCCTTCCGTAAAACTTAAAATCGGGCTTTTCCTCTTCCAGATAATTTCTAAGTGTTTCAGTACAAAATTAAATTTATTTTAGTTGAGCTTTATGAAAGATCATTTTCCATTATGAATTGCCAGTGCTTTCAAGAGATTAACTTTTAAAAAGTTAATGCACATTAGACGTTGTTTATTGTCCGAGATAAGCTTCTAGTACCGACTCGTTATTTTGAATCTCTTCGGGTGTACCTTCTGCTAAGTTAGTGCCTTCTGCCAAAACCCAAACGCGATCGCATAGGCTCATAATTACATCCATATTATGTTCAATTACCAAAAAAGAAATTCCCTGCTGATTCCAGTTAACTATATGTTCGCAAATTTGCTTGATCAAAGTCGGATTTACGCCTGCTGCGGGTTCATCTAATAAAATTAGCTTGGGGTTGGTCATCAAAGTTCGAGCCATCTCCAAAAGCTTTCTTTGTCCTCCCGATAATGCTCCTGCATAGTCATGAGCTTTGGCTGCTAACCCTACAGACTCCAAAATATTCATTGCCCTTTCTTTATTCTCTCTTTCCTCTGTTCTCAGTTTAGATTGTTGAAACCAAACTCGAAAAAAGTTTTCTCCTGTTTGATTTGGTGTAGCGAGCAACATATTTTCTAATACTGATAAACGGGAAAGAACTCTAGCCACTTGAAAAGTGCGAATAAATCCTCTGGTGGCAATTTTGTGAGACGGCAGATTATGAATTGGCTGATTATCAAATAAAATAGTGCCGCTATCAGGCTGAATAAAATTAGACAGTAGATTAAATAAAGTTGTTTTACCTGCTCCGTTTGGACCAATCAAGCCCGTAATACTGCCATGATTAACTTCTATATGAGCATTATTTACTGCTTTAATTCCACCAAAGCTCTTGGACAGTTTCGTTGCCTGAAGTAACGATTCGACCGATAAGTTTTTTTGCACGATTCAATCAAATAAATTATATTTGTTTGGTAATTTATTTAAATTACCAAAAATTTTTGTTTGATTCTCAAGGAAATTAAACAGAATGACAACTAAGTAAGTGTCCCGTGTTTAACACATATTTTGTTAAAAAAAAATTAAGCTAGTAAATAGAATGAATATAATCTTAGTTCATTAATGACTCAGCTAAAACCACCCCAGAACTCAAGCAATTTATCTTCAAAACAATCAAAGGAACTAAATTCTTCTGTATCTCCTTGGGTACCCAAGATAATTTATCCCCTAGGATGTTATTTCGTTTTACCACTTTTCTTTAGCAAAATCCAAATTACTGGACAGGAGAATATTCCTCAAGATGACCCCGTTATTATTGCCCCAACTCATCGTTCTCGTTGGGATGCCTTTATTGTTCCCTATGCAGTAGGAAGATTAGTAAGTGGCAGAGATCCTAGATTTATGGTTTCTGCCAATGAGGTCAAAGGGATACAAGGCTGGGTGATTCGCCGTATGGGAGGTTTTCCTGTAGATACTGAACGTCCTCAACTAAAGAGCGTGCGTCATAGTGTTGAGCTTTTGAAAAATGAGCGAGAAATGTTGGTTATTTTTCCTGAAGGGGGAATTTTTAACGACTACCAAATTCATCCACTTAAAAGAGGTGTGGCAGCGATCGCTTTGCAGGCAGAAACAGATAAGTCAAAGGTTAAAATATTACCGATGGGGATTCGCTATAGCAAGCCTTATCCTACTTGGGGAACAGAAATTAGAGTAAATATAGGCTCACCTTTAGCCGTAGCCGACTATCTCGATAGTTCATTGCGTCAAGGCTCTTTAAAGTTAACTTCAGCTTTGGAGAAAAGTTTAAAAAAACTATATGAATATTAAAACTGGATAGAGCAATAGTTGCCGATTGAGACTGACATAAAAATTGCAAAATTTTCGACTACCATAGAGAAACTTCATTTACTAAGCTATTTGAAGCCATAAACCGACTAATGAGTTTATAATATCTGTCTGAAAGTTTAGCTCAAATTAAGCTTGTATAATTGTTATTTGTATATAAGCATTTTAGTGTTTTTTGTGTTTCAACATGACCTAATCTCCAATAAAATGGAGTATGCTCAATAGCTTAAAATATTTATGTCACATCCTGAGCCTGTAATACAATGTTCGAGTCCTCAATGTGCAGCCTCTAACAAATTAGAGGCTCGTTGTTGTCATCAATGTGAAACGCCACTGATTAGAAGGTTTCTATGGAGCAACAAGTCAGTATCTCAAGAACACAAGCAAGCTTTAATTAAAGGTAGATATTTAGCATTAGGCACGCAAATCTGGCTCGATACTCAACCAAACAAACCTCCCATTACTCCAGAAGAAGTTCCCCAAGAAATCGTAGTTTATCTACAGCTTTTTTCCTGTTACCCCCATGTACCGCAAGTATACGGACTTCTAGATGGTACAGATGTTTGGCTGTTTGATTATGGTACTGTGCCAAGCAATGCTACAGGAAAATTAGATTATCCTCAGCAGCTTGTTCCCAAACTAGATTGTTTATGGTCTCAAGCTAACGCTTTTCAACAAATTAATTGGCTATGGCAGATAGCTAAACTCTGGAAACCTTTGTTTGATAAAAAAGTAGCTTCTACCTTACTGAATTCAGAATATATCAGAATCAATGGACAAATAGTTCAAGTCATTCAGCTACAGCAGGATCATAATCTTCAGCCGACTTTAAAAGATTTGGGCAGCTTATGGTTACAGTGGGCAAACAATGCCCGCCCTGAAATTAAAGAAGTGTTAGGACAAATTGCTTCTCGTTTGGAGACTGGAAAAATTGATCGAGTTAGTCAGGTACTGGCACTATTAGATAAAGTAGCAGACCAATGCAGCAAAGCCAGAAAGTACTCTTATAGTATTTATGCTCTGAGTGATTCAGGACCTAATCGCTCTAACAACGAAGATGCAGCCTATCCTATTTATAATCAACCTAATGAAATTACTGGATTAGAAAGTTCTTTGGCTATTGTTTGTGATGGAGTGGGAGGACACGATGGTGGAGAAATTGCCTCTCAAGCAACCATCAAATATTTGCATGATGAAATATCAACCTTGAAGCCAAACGAGCAAAATCATAATCCCAGAAAAATCATAAAGCAGTTAACCAAATATATCAATGGGTCTAATGATATCATTAGCGATCGCAATGACAGCGAACAGCGTCAGGAGCGACAGCGCATGGGAACTACTCTAGTTATGGCTCTAGCTCATGCCCATGAAATGTATTTAGCTCACGTTGGTGATTCTCGTATTTATTGGATTACCCCAAATAGCTGTCATCAAGTAACTATTGATGATGATCTCGCTTCTAGGGAGGTGCGTTTAGGTTATGCCGTATATCGAGATTCTTTACAGTATCCTTCGGCTGGGGCTTTAATTCAGGCTATAGGCATGAAAGATTCAACCGCACTTTACCCTAATTTGCAACATTATATGATTGACGGTGACTGTGTTTTCTTACTTTGCACCGATGGTCTAAGCGATTTTGACCGAGTTGAACAACAGTGGCGACAAAAGGTATTACCAGTATTAGAAGGAACTCAAAATCTTACTAGTGCAGTTCATGATTTGATTAACTTTGCTAATCAAGTAAATGGTCATGACAATGTGACAGTTGCCCTAGTTCATTGCCAAGTAGAAGAGCGAATCTACAATCTAAGCACAACTGTTTCTTGGTCGGATATTGAATATGCCCTTAAAGAATCAAAAGAATGGTCTGGGGATAATTCGACTGATTCTTCTGCAAAAGAGCAGAGTCTGGTTGATAATATATCTACAATAGCCTCTCTCCCAGAACAGCAAATTGGCGAACCTACAATTGGCGAGCCACTAGCACCAAAAAAACAACCAAGGTGGTCTAAACCCTTAATTATAGCTTTAGCCACAGCTACCGTTATCGGACTAATCGCCTTTATTGTTTTGCAAGATCGTATTGACAAACTAAATAATAAACCGTTGCCAGACTCAGACTCAGAAATCAGGCAGTAAGATTAGCCGATCGATAGTTCCTGAAAGCTAAAAACCAATAATTATGAACAAAGCTAATTCAGATCTGGCGTATAGATATGTATTGGTATGAAGGGGAATTAATTAATTCCGATCGCCTGCAACTTAATATTAATGAGCCAGGATTACTTTATGGTGCCAATATTTTTACTACGCTGCGAGTATATGAAAAGTCATTGGAACATCCTCTTACCTATTGGCAATCTCATTGCGATCGCCTTAGTCAGAGTTTGAGTACATTTCAATGGCAACAGCCTAATTTGCAAAATCTTAGTCAAGGGGCAAAAGAACTAGCTGCTTATTTTCCCGTCTTGAGAATGATGATATTTCCTGATGGCAAAGAACTAATCTCAGGGCGTAATTTGCCCTTAAACTTAAAACAACGCCAAACTGAGGGGATAATTGCCTGGGTGGCTACGGGGAATTTATACAAAAGAGATTTAGCAAAGCATAAAACGGGTAATTATTTAGGAGCTTACTTAGCCCGAAATCAAGCCTTGAGCTTTAATGCCTCTGAAGCAATTTTAATCGATCGCCACCGAACTTGGTTAGAAACAAGCACTGGAAATCTTTGGGGTTGGCGAGATGGTTGTTGGTATACTCCCCGCTTAGATAGAGGAATCTTACCAGGTATAGAGCGATCGCATCTACTAAAGTTTTTCCAAAAGCAAAATATTCCAGTCAAAGAAAACCTTTGGACTCCTCAATTTACCAGAACCTTGGAAAGCATATTTTATAGTAATTGCGTCGTCAAAATGATACCAATAAAAGAAGTTTTAGATTCAGAGGAACATATACATTACTCTATTGGCAATTTTCCTTAAAGATTATCTAATACCAATTCTCAAAATCGCTACTACAAATCTTTCTCCCCGTCCCCTAGTCTCCTAGTCAGTCATTTGTAGCCAATATAAATAGAAACAGTATAATTTACGCAGCGGTTAGTTCGTTAATAATCTGCTCTATTTCCAGAACAGCTTTTCCAGGCTCTTCTGCACCATTTGCCATTAATTGCTCCATTTGCGAAACTTGATCGCCGATAGCATCTAGAGCGTCTTGTAATGGTCGTAGCTCTTGCTGATAAAAATCAATCTGAGACTGTATCTGAACTACATCAAAATTCAATTTACGCCAGGTGTCTTGCTGTTGAACTAAGGCTGAGTCTAATTCGCTTTTTTCTGTCTGCTGCTGGTTTAATTTAGCCTCAAGGCTTTTGATATTCTCTTGGATTTGAGCTACTTCTTGAGCTAGTTCTTGCTGCTGCTGCTGTAGCTTTTGAGATTGTTCCTCCAATCCATGTTTAATAGGTGCTAAATCAATATTTTCAATGGCAGATTCAAGGTCAAAATCGATTATGCCCTGACGGCGTTTAAGGACTCTAGAATGCTGTAACAAAAAATTATGTCTTTCTTTAAGCGATCGACGTTGACCAACCAAAGTTTGATCTAACATCTTTTTAGCCTCAAGCTCATCTGCCAATTCTTGCTCTAGAGTAAAACGCTCAAATTCTCCCATGTTAGCAATTTTAGCCTCTAGCTCTTCTACGGCTTTACATTGCCACCCTAGTTCCTCTTCCTGATCGTTGACAAATTGAGCCACCTTCTCCAAATCTTTTTTCAGGTTGGCTACCGTCTCCTCTAAATTTGGCAAAGGCATATTCTCTAGCTCGTTGATGTTCACTTTTTGCTCTGCATTAGAGTCAGATTCAAAACCAGCCAGCATCGATATCATACTGTTTTGAGCTTCTGATTGAACATTGAGAAACTGCGTTAACTCTTGTTTAGCTTCTAATGATTTTTGTTCAATACCTAACTGTCTCACTATTTCGGCGATCGAAACTATTAAATACTGTATTTTTTGATTTTTCGTCGCTAGTTCCCTATCAGTAAGTTCTAATTCTTGACGTTTTATTGGCAAATCCTGAGAATATTGTGTCAGATTTTGCCAGTAAGGTTGCAAAATCTCTTGTTGATTTTTAACGGCTTCAGCAGCTAAATTAAGCTTACTTTTAAAAGATTTACTAGAGTCTGTGATTATGGCTAAGACAGACAATTTTTCCTTAATTGTTGCAGCCTGAGATTCATTTAATACTTTAGATTGTTTTAACTGCTCATCTAAATTTTGCTGCTGTCCCCGTAACTGTTCCCAAGCACCCTGAAGCTCTGAGCTTTTGGCTGCAAATTCTGCTCTGACTTTTTCTGTTTCTATTTTAGCTACTGCAATTTCTTCTCTTTGCTGTTCAAATTGCTCAAACTCTTCTTCCATATGTTCGACTTGCTCAAGACGAGTCTCCATCTCAATTTGTCGTATGCTTAATTCTTCACTTTGTCTTTCTAGCGACTCTTTCCACTGTTCAATTTCTTGTTCTTGATCTTTAGTCTTTTCTAAGAGGCGAGAAAAGTTCTTTAAAATACCAACAATTCTAGAAGAAGCTAATTCCATATTACCCTGTATCTGACGGTTAACACCTAGGTTAACGGCAACTAAAGCACCATCGCCAAAATCACTAGCATCGTTAATCGCAATAGATTCATTGCCGACAACACTCCAACTTTCATCGTTACGTTGACAAGCTATGAGCTTTAGCTTAGTATCGGTACCGCCCATAAATCCCTTACTTTGTTTTTGTACTTCTGCCAGATATAGCACTATGCGCCTTCCTCTTGATTTTTTCTGTGCTGAAACTCAGAAAAATTAAGCTTTTCTAGTTTACTGTCGATTTATTAAAACATCCAGATTAGATATCTCATTGAATCTAATAGAGTTAGTGATTAGTCAATTTTAATTTCCTTAGCATAACCAGCATTAGAATAGGTTGCCAATACTTTTGCTCGAATATCACTTTGTAAGTTAAATTGCCAAATATTAAATACCATAACTATAAGTATCGATTAAGTTCGTCCGTTAATTAGCTAGAGTTTACACATCTAGTTTTATTTGTTACGTAATTTCAACTAGATTCATCTTACAAATAAAGCAACGTTATTTTAAAAGGCAAAAAAGCCATATATTTATTAAAATGCCTTAAACATGAGCAATCTTTAATTAAAACTCAAAATTTGACTTTATTAGTAATTTCATGCCAACAAATTGTTTAAGACTTAATTTAATTAAAATACAAACCCGATCTAGTTTATGTTGATCGTGACGTGGCGATTGGTTAAAAAGTAGAGTATATTCTGAAGCAAAGAAGTTTAGTAGTCTACTTTTTATTTACCAATTCGCTTTACTCGATTAGAAAAATCTTGTAAGTTGAACCAGAATTCAATCTCTGCTCAACTTATTAATTTTGATCGGTTGAATGTAGCTTTAATAAGATGGAGGAATATATATGGTTAGTAAGTTATTCTCTTATGGGGTAACTACCAATTAGCAAATTAGGCAAAAAGTTTGATTTTCCCATATTTAATAAACTGCCAAGTAAATTTAAACTTGAGTGTGACTTTTGTAGATAGTGTGTTATGAGCAAAGTTCTAATCGTAGAAGATAGTTTGGCACAAAGACAGATGATTTCCGATCTTTTAAAGGGTAGCGGTTTAAAGGTGACTGTTGCTTGTGATGGAGTAGAAGCTTTAGAGTATTTGGAATCATTTAATCCTGACATAGTTGTTATGGATATTGTTATGCCCAGAATGAATGGCTATGAGCTATGCCGTCGTTTGAAATCAGATCCTAAAACACAGAATGTTCCAGTAGTTATGTGTTCTTCTAAAGGAGAGGAATTTGATCGCTACTGGGGGATGAAGCAAGGCGCAGATGCTTACATTGCTAAACCTTTTCAGCCAGTTGAATTAATTGGCACCGTCAAACAACTGCTGCGGGCTTAAAATTGCCATTTATATTCAATAATATAGTTAGCAGTGGTTGAATAGTACATAAACAAGAAATTATGGTTAGTAATCCAGAATTTTATACGGATGATCTAGATTTATCTTTATCTTTAGATATACAGCCTTTAGAAAATCCAGAGGGTGAATTACATCTTCGTTTCTATCTGCCATCAGGAGAAGCTTGCGCTTTTCCTGCTACAGGTATTGCTGAGGTGATGCAGCAAACCCCCGATCAAATTGCGCCGATTCCTAATGCGTCGCCTTTATTGTTGGGGACGATCAACTTGAGAGGCAGAGTAATTTGGGTAGCAGATCTTGGTCAGTTTTTAGGAGATAAGGCAGTGCTTAAAACAGATCGACCGACAATTCCTGTAATTGCGATCGAAGATCAAGAGCAAATACTAGGTTTAGCCATAAATAGTATTGGAGATATGGATTGGTTGAACGTGGAACAACTAAAAATCAATCATCCTCTATCAGATACTATGGCTCCTTTTGTTCAGGCTCAATGGCAGCCTGAAGATCAAAGTGGTGTAGTCGTGAATTTATTAGATGCAGCAAAAATATTGCGTTCGGCAAGATGGGCAACCTGAGAATGTACTGCGCATGATTAGATTTATTAATGCGTAAGTTTAAACTTATACTTATTTATATTTATTGGGCAATATTAATAAAAGAGAACATTATTAATTATTTTGACTTTCTTATTTTCTGATAAAAATTGACTGTTATTGACAAGTCTAAACTTAAAAGCAACATCATTCGTCAGCACAAGTAACAAATAACTTAGATTAATTTGGCAAGAAGCACATGGCATCAGGAACTAACTATTCACAAGAATACGGACAAGCAGAAAAGGCTTATTTAGAAAGTAATTTTGCTCAAGCAGCAGAAATAATCGATCACTTAGCTGAAGAATTTCCCAACGATCCCAATGTCTTGTTGCTGAGAGGTCATATTTATTGTTATGGATTTGAAAACTACGATCTGGCTATACGACAATATGAAAACGTATTAGAATTAAGCGCGCAAAAAGATTTACTTGATTTTGCCCGTAGTGGAATTGAAGAGGCAGAGCAGCGACAGCAGCGGTCAGATGATCCAGAATTAGCTATTGATCGAAGTAATTTTGCTCAGACAGAAATGCTGAATGTAGGGCAGATTGACGAAGTAGAAGATTCAATAGAAATTGATTTTCCTGACGACGAAGAATTTGCTAAAAGCTTTGGTGACGATGATTTCGATCTCAACCAAGAATACGATTTGAAATTAGATGATGGTATAGAGTCAGATATTAAGCATAATTTTATTCCTGTGGCTGATAACTCTTACGGAAATTCTTTTGCAGAGTCAGGGTTAGAAGATGCTGAGGATTTGACATCAAGTGATGAGGATAAAAGTTTAAGTAATCCTTTTGCACAATTTGAGTCAAAGCCATCTCCAGAGTCTCAAGATTTTCCGTCATCACCAGAACAACCAGGAGTTCATACCAGCTCAACTTTCATAGTAGATTCTGATAATGATGATTCACTTCCTGATTATACCGAAGAAGACTTTGCGATCGCCAGTCCAAAGGAATACGAAAACGATTATGATGACAGTTCTGAATTAGAAATTGACACGATTTTAACTGAACCATTCTCTATGGATGGCAGTGAAGAATATGGAATAGAAATGTCAGATGTTCCAGATCAAGAAGGCTTGGATTATCAAGATGAACTGGAGTTTGATGAAATTGACAGTAGCTTTTTTGACCTGGAAGAATTAGAACAAGGGTTGCCTGATACTGGTTTGTTCAATGTTGCCGAAGAACCAAGCAGCCTTAGCGCGAATTTATCTAACGATTTAGCTTCAGAAGCAAATGCTATTGGTGTTGACGAAGTTGCTATTAGTGAGATAGGAATGGTAACAAATGCTTCAACCTCCTTGGCAACAGATAAAGAAGAACCTCAGGTAGAAGTTCAGCAAGGAGCTTTAGCTGGGTTTATTAATGCTCCGATTCAGAAAAAACAGTTGATTACGGCTGGAGTCACAGGAGTAGTTTCTGCGATCGCCGTTTTATTAATCGGCACAGCAGGTTCGGCTATCATCAATCCCAACCCTAATAAACCCTTTGAGGGTGCCAGAAACAGCCTGCTTTTAAGTTTAATTGCTGGGGTTACCAGTTTTGGCACAGCAGCCGCTTTGGGTAAAATTACCGCTAAACACGTAACCAAAGCTAGTCATAATTTACAGGCTCAGTTTGATGATGTCTATCAAGGAAATCTCAACGCTAAAGCGACGGTATATGCTCAAGATGAATTTGGGCAGCTAGCCAGTGGTTTTAACCGCATGACTGGGTTTGTTTTGACCACCACCCAAGAAGCCCAAAGAAGAGCCGAAGAAACTGAGCAGGCAAAAGAAGACCTCCAACGTCAGGTAATCCGTCTTCTAGATGATGTAGAGGGCGCAGCTAGAGGAGATTTGACCGTACAGGCTACCGTAACTGCCGATGTATTGGGCGCAGTGGCTGATGCTTTTAACTTAACCATCCAGAGTCTGCGAGAAATTGTCCGTCAGGTAAAAGAGGCAGCAGAACAAGTAAACAAAGGTTCTACCGATAGTGAACTATTTGCCCGTAATCAATCTAGTGAAGCACTGCGGATGGCAGAAGAACTAGCCGTCACTTTAAATTCGGTACAGATGATGACCGAATCTATTGAAAGGGTGGCAGACAACGCTCGTGAGGCAGAAGAAGTTGCCCGCTCATCTTCTGTAACTGCCCTCAAAGGCGGTAAAGCGGTAGAAAGAACGGTATCGGGAATCTTTCAGATTAGAGAAACAGTATCAGAAACAGCCCGTAAGGTAAAACGTTTAGCCGAAGCATCCCAGGAAATCTCGAAAATTGTTCTGTTAATTTCGCAAATTGCTGAAAGAACCAATCAGCTTGCACTTAATGCCTCAATCCAGGCAGCAAAAGCAGGTGAAGCAGGTCGGGGTTTTGCGGTAGTTGCCGATGAGGTTAGACAGCTAGCAGATAGATCTGGTAAATCCCTCAAAGAGATTGAGCAAATTGTACTGCAAATTCAAAGTGAAACGGGGTCGGTAATGACCGCTATGGAAGAAGGTATTCAAGAGGTAATTGACGTAACTGAAAGAGCAGAACAGGCAAAAACTGCCCTAGAGGATATTATTCAAGTATCTAATCGAATTGATACTCTGGTGCGATCAATTACAGCCGATACGGTCGAACAAAGAGAAAACTCCCGTGCTGTGGCTCAAGTAATGCAGTCCGTAGAGCTAACGGCTCAGGCTACTTCTCAAGAGTCTCAGAGGGTTGGAGGCGCACTACAAAATCTTGTGGGTATTGCGCGTGGTTTACTATCTTCAGTTGAAAGATTCCGTATTGATAAAAGTGAAAAGTGAACTACCTTCACTACAATAAAATTTTATTTTAGATACCGCGAGCGCCAATATAAACCCCAACAATTTCACGAGTCTTCACCTCAAGAGCTAACCAGACCCATTGTTTGTTAGCTTTATTGTCCACGAATGACCACAGTTCGTCGCACTGAATCGTTAATTTCCCTCTTGGTGCGCGTACATGCGGGCAAGCCCTTTGTCTAGCGTCTCAAAAAGACCCGGGTCGCACCGCTTTTTTCGGTGTTACTTTAATTTTTCTGGGAACAAGAGCATATTTATTATTTACGCTGTAGGGGCGACACAAAAGATTAAAAAGCAAGCTTGAAGGCTAATGGAGTAAAGTAGTCTCCCAGAAAATGAGAGACTATTATCAATAATCTTTTTTGTTGAAAAGGCAATGATTCAACTACCTGAAATATATAGCAAACACCTGAAAAAACAGTTTAGTTATCCTCAGTATCTAATTCTGTTAATCGTGATTAACTTAGTTCAAGATTTGCCAACAGTACGATGAGAAGAATTAGCTCGTCGTTTTGCTGTACCTATTCAATTGAGGAGTAGAATTAAAAAATTACCACGATTTTTATCTCTGGAGCAATTGAATATTAAAACTCTCTGGTTGGCGATTTGAGAATCTTGGGTAAAAACAGAGTGGCACTCAAAAGAAGTAATCTATTTAGTTATCGATCGCAGCCAATGGCGAGCCATAAATTTATTGATGGTTAGCATAGTTTATGATCATCGAGCTGTTGCTGTATCTTTTTTTCTTTTACCCCAGAGTTGCTTATGCCAAACGAATGGGTATCGAAGAAGCGATGCAGCGCGGTCTTGGGATGGCGGCTTTTGAGTCGGAAGCTTCCCACTCAAACTCGACAGTTCCTTCAACGCGACGGGGCTATCTGCCGACGCAGGTTCGGCAGATAGCCCCTTGGAAACCCGCGCAACGGACTGTCTCGCAACGGGTGAGTGGAATAAATATGCTTCCTACACGGAAGCATTTCCTCACCCCAAAACGCGCCTTGGCTTTCCCTCATGAGCGACACAGAGCCTATCGGCTCAAAGTCCCTTCGGGACGCTGGGGCGAATGCGCCGTTCAAGACAATGTTTCGAGATTTAAAATTAGGTGGATATAATCTTGAAGTTACTCAACTTACCACTCATCGGCTAATTTCTATCATTTTATTAGTGACTATTGCTGACTCTATTTCTACTTTGTCAGGACGATGTATCAGGCAAAAAGGGGTTGCCAAGTATGTCTGTTGTCCTACCGAAGCGAATAGATTTGATTGAAGACATAGTAGCTTTTCTCTTGGTTTACACGGTCAAAACTGGATTGAATCAAATACCTTTTGCCAAGATACAGTGCAAGAATTAAGCGGTTTTTCGACTGATAAAAATGACTATTATCGCCAAGCTAAGTAGAGAGAGATTAAAAAGCTAAAGTATGTAAAGATAATTAAAGGCGAAGTTGATACAAATTGGAAAAATTGAGATGGGAGCAAGGCTAAGAATCTTTTTGAGCAGAGAAGAAGATAGAACATTACTCGAATTGAGAACGGCGACAAGTGTTTCTCAAAGAGTTAAAGATAGAGCCTCAATGCTACGACTAAATAATCGAGGGTGGTACATCGAAGATATCGCAGTTCATTTTAATTGTCATCGACAGACTGTTAGAGAAACAATAAACCGATGGCAAAAATTGGGATTAGGAGGGCTTTGGGAAGCTAGAGGCAGAGGTGGGAAAAGACGTTATTCAGAAGGAGATTTAGAATATCTCGAACAAAGTTTAGAGAATGAACAGCGAACGTACAACAGCAAACAATTGTCACAAAAGCTGGCTAAAGAAAGACAAGTTCAATTGAGTCCTGACCATCTACGCAGAGTACTCAAAAAAAGGGGGTGATTTGGAAACGTACTCGTCAATCTCATAGTCAACGTCAAGACCAAAAACAGAGAGATCTCAAGCAAGCTGACCTGGATATGGTGAAGTTAAGTGCTGCGGTAGGAGAAATTGACTTATTTTATCTCGATGAATCGGGATTCTGTATGTGGACACCTTCGGGTTACAGCTACTTTTTCAGAGGAAAACAAAAGAGACTCGAACAGACTAAAAGAAGAGGAAGACGTTTGAGTATTTTAGGGCTTTGGCAACCATCAGCTAGGTTTAGGTTTACTTATGGTTTGGCTATTGGTAGTTTCACTGCTCGTAGCTATATCAAAATGATGGATCAACAAGCAAAGCTGGCACAGTCGCAATTGAGACGCACGGGAAAAATCAGAGTCATCGTACAAGACAACGGTTCAATCCATAAAAGTCAAAAAGTACAGCAGAAATGGTCGCAGTGGGAAGCAATGGGATTATATCTGTTTTTTCTGCCACCATATTGCTCCGAGATGAATCCGATTGAGGTAGAGTGGCATCAAATAAAAGCTCATGAGCTTGTGGGTCAAATGTTTGAGGATGAATTAGATCTTGCTTACGCCGTGATATCAGGAGTAGAAGCCAGAGCAGTAGCTGGAGGATACTCCACAGAACGTTTTCGATTTAATTCTAGCTAAACATTCTGTTACATAGCTAAGTTTTTTCTTGTCTACCTACTTATGAGGGCGAAAACCCTAATTCAGCAAGCTTTCTAATTGTTCGTGTTGCCGACTACATTCGTTGCATTTGAACCTTTGCTTTCCGTTGTGAATACGACCGTTTTTGACACTCTTTCCCGAACCACAGTTTGAACAAATCGGCATTAGTAATAAATTTTAATGTCAAACTTTAGTCTATGTCATTACTTCTACATGATTACCAGAGAAATAAAATTGATTCATTACGGCAATTAGCCGATGAAAACCAAGTAGTAAAGAACGGTTGGGAAAAATGTCTAACCAAGGAATAATCATCCAGAATAGGATAGTAGGTTGAATGATTAAACGGAAGTTATTTAAAGTGGTTTTCCACCCCCTTTTGTTCGACCACTGTTGATGAAAAGTAAAATCAGTAACCGACTTTTGAGATTGAAGATTGAAATCAGATAAAGCGTGAGATTGGTTTAAGTTACAGAAGACTTTGTCATGAAAACTAATCATCCAGTAAGCCGAAAAAATTATTTCCCACCACTTATCAATCTCTTTAAAATTAGTAAATCGATAATCAGTCCATCTTAGTTCTTGTTTACATTGTCGAAATCCATATTTAACCCAAGTTCTTAATCCATACAAATTGCCGATCTGCTTCTTCATCTTACTTCGAGTTGCCTGAATATTGGTCATCACAAAAGAAGTTGAGTTCTCTGGCATAGTTTCAGGGTCAGTAGTTATTTCCCAATAAGTAGATGCGGACAAGTCCTTTCTTCGATTTCTTTTGCCATAAATTATTTCTCTGATATACCTGGTTTCAGATGATTGATCGCTAAAAGTCCGCTCGAATTTACACCATTTATTTGCTCTAACCTTGTCCTCAGAAGACAGCCAGACACCATGATTACTTCTAATTGCCAATACCCAAGGTAAGTTATGTTTATCTAACGTTCTGATAAATGAACTAGCTTCCCCATACGAACTAGAGGACACGGGTGGCGAATCGAATTCGCCACCGTGAGTTGTCCGTTCGGCTAAGACTAACTCAATTTTGAATCCAAATTCTATTAATTCGGTAACGATACAAGATGCTAACTCAATCTTTGTTTTGTAAATATCTGACTCTTTTAATGTTCCTTTGGGTTTAAAGATTTTAAACACTAGAGGAAAAGTTATATTCTCATAAACACCATAAGCATTGACTGATACTATGCCGTTGTCTATTTTGCCTATACTTCCCAAATACTGACGAGCTACATAGTCTGTCTTCTTTCTTTTTTTTCTATCCCCTGTTTCATCAATTACTAATTTGATTTTTCGCTCTTTCAAAGCTTCTAAAGTTAAAGATAATCTTCTCTCTTTTAATTCTCTTGCTGACCAAGGTGAATGAGCTAGGAAATGGTGTAGTGATTAAGATCAAGATACTCCTACTACTTTTGCTATTTCGGGTAATGATTTTCTTTTAATTGGTCAGATAATTTCTTGATGCAAATATTTGAAACATTCATAACTTCTCACGTCAGAAAACAAGTCATTGTAAGCAGAGCAATATTTATCGATGAGGGAAACTGTTGGTCGAGCATCTCGCTTCAAATGTTTGAGGCGAGGAAATGCTCCCGTCTAGGGAGCTTATTCTACTCGCCTGTTGAGAATTTGTAATTCTACATCCATTACCCTCTCTACCTCACAACCCATAAGAACTTTTTTTATTATAGTTCAATTCTCGGAAACTGACATAAGAGGGATATATTGTCGATTCTGAACGTCCCATCATTACGGCTAAATATCTAATTGTCTCTACCGCCTGTATTTTTAGTAGATACAGAGCTTGTATCTTGGCATAACTTAAAGCTTTTTTCTGATTCTTCATCAATAATTTTAAGCTTGATGCTGATTCCGCGATCGCTATTTTTGAGACTCCCGACATAAATTTTGCTATTTCTTTTTCTGGCGTTGCTGAATGAGTAATGATTTAGGCGATCGCGCCAACAGTCTTGAACCTAAGAGAGTGGAGTAAAAGACGAATTGAATATCCGCAGCACTTCAATCGATTTTGAGTAACACAAAGGACTTGTCCGCATGTAAGTCTTTCGGTGTCAACGAGCCAAATAGTGTCTGAGTCGAGTATTTTCTCCTTCGACTCTTGTCATGTAAGTTTTACGCACGAGATGGTCTTCTGGTTCAATAAAACAAGGATAAACAGGATAACCATCACTCACGTACCAAAAACTATGCCAGCATTTTATGGTCAACCAAAGATGTTTAAATGTTTCACTACTGCGATCGCCGACTATCCAAAGTAGAATGCCTGGTTGCCAATGGTTAACCACAGATCCTATCCAGACCTTGTTTTTCTTGTTGCCGATGAACGTCTGTAGTTCATCAATTTCCGTAATTTCAGGTATTTCTTCTTCTTCAGGTGTATCTGGTAATTCCATTCCCGCCTCCTTAATCCAGTTCATAATCGTCGTATGGTGAATTTCTGTAACTCGTTCAATCCCTCTTAATCCCATTCTGTTGAGATACATTTTGAGCGTGGGGGATGCTGAATTTAGTTCAGCATATCCAATCCAACCACGCTGTTGAGACACAGTTGCTTAACCTCAAATGGATAGCTCTTAGGAAGAGGGGATTCGACAAACTGACGACCACATAAGCGACATTGATAAGGACACGGGTGGCAAACTAAATTCGCCACCGTGAGATGTCCGTAATATTGCTTACCGCGACGGTAGCCATTTTTTCGGTATGAAGTAGAGTTGCATTTAGGACATTTCATTTTTTTATTGTGCAACACTTATCATTACTCATTCAGCAACGCCCTTTTTCTTCTATACATAAGTCTCCAGTTACTTTTGAGAATTGGTATAGTTTACAAAATTTCCCAACCTTTATACGTAATGCCATATTTTTTTTGTTATTGCCATACTTTATACCTATCCTTCATTACCCAAAAAAAAGCTCTTTGGATGAAACTATCTTGCCTCATCCAAAGAGCTTTCAAACAAATTGTTTTCGTCTGTTAATTATTACTATTAGAAGCAGACTCAGAAGATTGATTTTCTTCTGTATCTTGTTTTTTATCGTTGCTGTTGTAGTTTTTTCGACCACGATTTCCATAACGGGTAGTTTGCTTACGGAATTTACGAGCGTTAATTTTATTTCGAGCAGCTTTTTCTTTTTTCGCGTTACGACGTTTAGCCATTTATAGTAGGATTCCTCATTACACAATAAAACGCTTCTGGGAGTCTCTAGTATAATATCTAGCTGCCTTCCAGAAGCGTAATTCAATTTAGCTTTGGAGTTTAGAAGCGATCGCGATTACCACCACCACTAAAAGAACTTCGATTTTCGCGAGGTCTTGCCTTGTTGACCTTAATCTCACGACCCATCCATTCTGCTCCGTCTAGAGTCTCAATAGCTTTATCTTCTTCTGCTTCTGTTTCCATTTCTACAAAGCCGAAACCGCGTTTGCGACCAGTTTCACGGTCAGTAGGAAGATGAACTCTTTTAACCTTGCCGTACTCTGCGAATACTTCGCTTAAATCTTCTTGGCTAACCTCATAGTTGAGATTACCGACGTAAATTGACATGAACTGAGTGTCTCCTGAATGCACATTAGATGTAGAGAGCTAAAATTTCGGAAAAAAACCAAATCAATACTATATGGAAAAACCTATCAATACTGAATACAAACTGGATTGCCGATCTTTATCTCAATATGAATCTTAACACTTTATGATTTAAAAAAGAATATGGCAATACCTGCGATTAAAATTTATCCTACTCCAGATTGCAGATGACTTTTAAGCAGATTAATTAAGCTATCTACTTCTTTAGATAAGGTCAAATAATGAACACAGGCGCGGATACAGTCAGGGTCGGCAATGGTTCTAAGTAAGAATCCTTGCTTTTCTAGAGTATCTACCAAGTTTTTGTGTTTGATTCCTTTTACCTGAAAAGAAACTAATCCTGCTTCGGGGGGAGTATGTTTAAGACAGGTAATCTGTTCTAGCTGCTGTAATTGCTCCCAAAGATATTTACTAAGTTCACAAATTTTCTGATAGCGTTGTTTGGCTGTACCCCATTCTTGATGAGTTGCGATCGCACTTTTTAAGCCTTCATATTCAGGATAAGCAGAGGTAGCCACTTCAAACTTTGACCCGTCTCGTTTCCAGGCAACAGGCTTTCCCTGTGCATCCATCTCCAATCCCCGCCAACCAATAAAGGTAGGGTTTAATTCAGCAAATGCTGCTTCACTAATATATAGTCCACCAACTCCCGCTGGACCACACCACCATTTATGTCCTGTAAAAGCATAGAAATCCACTCCCAAATCGGGTAAATCTAACGCTAGCGAACCTACAGATTGTGCTGCATCTACCATCACCCTAATTGTCTGTTGTGCAGGAAAATCATGACATACTTGCGCTATTTCTTTGAGGGGTAATACCTGTCCTGTGTTCCAAAGCAGATGACTCAGAACCACAAGGCGTGTATTAGGAGTTAGATTGGCGCGAATTACCTCTACAGGATCGCCATCATTCAAAGTATTCATAATCGGACAAATAGCCACCTCTAATCCAAAGCGTCGAGAAATTTCCTCTACCGTGGCAATAATGCCTGGATGTTCGCAGTCTGTCATGAGAATGCGTGAGGCAGTTGTGCTATCAGACTGATTATCTTTTTGCCAATCAATACCCCACAGGGCAATATTACATCCTGCCGTTACGTTCTCTGTGATGCTTATTGTTTGAGTAGGTGCGCCTAATTCATTGGCAATCATTTCTCGTAAGGAATTGACTTTTTTGGTCAGCCAAGTATTTATTTGTCCCGAAAATGGTCCTACTTGCTGAATATATTGATGGGTATCAATGATTGCTTCAAATGCAGCCTGGGGCATTGTACCTTGACCACCAAAGTTAAAATAGGTCTTATTAATTAATCCAGGAAACTGTCGGCGATGTTCATTAAGCTCGGTTAGCGATAATATAGTAGTCATAAATAAATTTTGCAATCTAGCGAGCCATTCTAGCGAACCATTGTTAGTATATCGATATTTATCAGTTAAGTTTCAAGGACACATTTTTATTTTGGGAAGAAGTAAGGCTATTTTGCCAATAGAAAGCAGGATATTTTTTCTCGTTCCTTCTTTATTTTGCTTTCTTCCTAAACAATGCTAATCACCGATCATCTTTTACTAAACTATAAACGCTGCAATCGTCGCACCTATCTAGAAATATACGGCAATCCGCAACAAAAAGATCCAGAGAAAGATTTTTTGCAGAAGTTAAAACGAGAAAATTATACTCACATTGCCAACGTTATCAAAGAAAGATTCCTGGACTACTATAAGCCAGAGGCATCAAGAAAAGATTGGCAGTTAAATGGTCAACAAACTATTGCCTTAATGGCACAGGGAGTAGAATGTATTGCTCAAGGAAGTTTGAGCTTGACTTTTGCTCAGTGGCAAACTGCTTTAGGAGACAATCCTTTATTTAGCAAAATTGCAGATGAGCAGCAAGACTTTATAGCAGCAACTATTTTTCTGGCTAAACCAAGTTTATTAATTAAACAGTCAGGAAAATCTAAATTTGGCAACTGGGAATATATACCAGTTAATATTAAGCTTGGTCGTCGAGCCAAACCAGAGTATAAGCTAATTAGTGCCTTTCACGCACAGATCTTAGGCATTATTCAGTCAACAATTTCTGCTTACTCACAGTTGATTTTAAAAGAACATAACGATTACTATATCAACCTCGATCATTGGCTGATTAAAATGCAGCACGAGGTAGCTGACTGCTTGGTAATGTTAGCCCAAAAACAGAAGCCTGAAGTGTTTATTTCCCGTCAAAAATGTAGTCTCTGTAGCTGGTATAGCTATTGCTATGAAGTGGCAAAGTCAACCAATCATTTGTCTTTAGTACCTGGAGTAACTCCTAAACGCTATGAGTATATGCAGTCGATAGGAGTTGACAGCGTTGAGTCTTTGATGAATGTTTCAGAAACAACTTTGGCAGAAGCTCTTAATACTAGTGTGGCACAACAAATAAGACAGCAGATTACTGCTCTGCAAAGCGATCGCGCCTCGGTAAGATCTAGTTTTGATCTACTTAATACTCAACCTATTCCTAGCGGTACGATCGAGCTATATTTTGATATTGAAGCTGAACCAGAACGTCAAATTGACTATTTATTAGGAGTTGTGTTAGTAGATCGAACCACCAACACTGAGAAATTTTATGCTTTTGTAGCTGAAGATCCAGTCGATGAAGAGAAAATATGGCAGCAGTTTTTAGACTTTATCTCTTTGTATCCTGATGCACCAATTTTTCATTATTCTGAATATGAAGCAGATACAATCAAGCGTCTAGCTCGACTTTACGATACGCCCAAAGCTAAGACTAGAGAACTGTTATCTCGCCTAGTCGATCTTCATTTTTGGGTAACTAAAACAGTAGTTTTGCCCGTAGAAAGTTATTCCTTAAAAGCCTTGGCTAACTGGATTGGTTTTTATTGGCGAGAAACTCAGGGCAGTGGGGATCAATCAGTCTGCTGGTACGATCAATGGTTAAGCAGTCAAGATCGAGCTTGGCTAGAATTAATTTTAAGCTACAACGAAGATGATTGTCGCGCAACTCGTCATCTCAAAGACTGGCTTTTAGATTTTTTGGAGTATCAGAGAAATCAGCAAATTGCAGTTAACAAGTGAAAGAGCTTTTAAAGATTCTCAGCAGCTTGGTCTAAATCAAATTGACATTTATTTTAGCTTAATTATTTCTGTTTGCTTAAACTAAGTAGTGGTAAATATTTTAGGACTTACGCAAGAATCATTTTGAGAAAATTATGACAAAATTTACAATACCGACAATTTTAATCACTGGCACAACTGGCAACATCGGGCGAGAGCTGATTAAACAACTACTCGCCCAAAAAGTGCCTTTTCGCGCCATGGTTCGCTCGACCGAGAAATTTGAGACATTTTCTGAGATGGAAGGCGTAGAACTAGTTGTCGGTGATTTTAATGACGCAAGCACCGTTGCTAATGCCTTGAAAGGTATTGAGCGAGCATTCCTTTTGACCAATTCTTCCGAGCAAGCCGAAACTCAGCAGTTAACATTTGTAGAGGAAGCGAGTCGCGCTGAAGTTAAACAAATCGTCAAGCTATCGCAATGGGCGGCTGACGTAGATTCACCCGTGCGATTTCTACGTTATCACGCGGTGGTTGAAAATAAAATCAAAGAATCTGGAATTGCCTATACTTTTCTGCGTCCAAATTTATTTATGCAAGGTTTACTCGCTTTTCGAGAAACGATTGTCGATCAAGATAAGTTCTTCGCTGCTGTCGGTGATGCCAAGATTAGTATTGTAGATGTACGAGACATTGCAGCAGTCGCAGCGACAGCATTGACTGAAGACGGACACGCAGGCAAAATTTATAACATTACTGGTCCCGAAGCACTGTCGCATCAAGAGATGGCTGAAAGACTTTCTGTGGCTCTCAACCGCCAAATACAGTTTGTGGATATTTCGCCTGGGTCAATGCGAGAAGCATTGGCTAGTGTGGGATTTCCGAACTGGCAAGCCGATGGCTTAATTGAAGACTACGCACACTATCATCGCGGGGAGGCTTTAACCATCACAGACGACATCAAGAATACTATAGGTAAACCACCGCATTCATTTGAAGAGTTTGCACGGGACTATGCGCCTGAATTTTCCTGATTAATTTGATTCAGGATCAAACAATTTCGAGTACGAACATAATTGGTCACCAGAATCAGGGCTATTTCATGCTCGATAGTCAGAGAATAAATTCTCTGTCTCATAGGGAAAGTCTGTTTAAACAGACTTTAATTTTAAGCCAAGAAATTCATTTCTTGGTCAATTAGGATAAGAATGAAATAGCTCTGCATCAGAACTAATATGGAATACTTAAATGTTTGCTATATATAGTTACATTAAGAACTTTTACAATATTATTGCTATGCTCATAATTCGTAGAATGGTACGGGGATCATACGCTAAATTGAAAGAGTGAAAGATAAATAACCTTTATTGGATCGATAAGTAAAGTTTATTTAAAACTCACTAATTACAGTCTGGACTTTTATCAATACCCTCAGTAATTATTTTCATCTGTTTAACCAACAGATTGGTGTTCAACCTAACTTGTGTGATAACTATGTTTCTTCTTTTATTATTTATTACCGCTTTAGTTAGCATCGTTATTTACCTCCGCACTGATAACGATATTTTTGCCCTCCTAGGAGTAGGGATGACAATAACTTGTCTAGTTTGGGGCTTGGTGATTGCCCATTGGTCAATTCATATTTTGGCTTTACTAGCATTATTATTCATCGGTAGACCAGTAGCAGTGGCTACTGTTGAGTCTCGTTACAAATAAACAAACATTAGAATACAGATTTTTAAAGCGATAAATTTGCCAAAATAGAAGCAGGTTTATCGCTTCTTTGATCGAGCATATTTTGACAAATCCCTATACTTGGCTAAATAAATCCTTAACCACTATTCATCAAGCAAATTGGTATCGTTCGGTTAAGGCGATCGCAGGTAAACCAGGAGCAATAGTAGAATTATCAGGTAAACCTGTAGTTAATTTTGCCAGTAACGATTATTTAGGGTTGGCAGGAGACTCTAGACTGATTCAAGCTGCTGTGGATGCCACTCAAGCTTACGGGACAGGCAGTACGGGTTCGAGGTTACTCAGTGGTCATAAAGAATTACACCAAGAATTAGAAATTGCGATCGCCTCCCTGAAGCAAACAGAAGCTTCTTTAGTCTTTAGTTCTGGCTATTTAGCCAATTTGGGGACAGTAGCAGCCATAGTCGGACAAAAAGATTTAATTTTAGGAGATCGATATAATCACTCTAGCCTGAAAAAAGGGGCAATTTTGAGTGGGGCAACGGCAATTGATTATGAGCATAACGATGTTGCCGACCTGCGCCAAAAGTTAGAAGCTAATCGCAGCTTATATCGTCGCTGTCTAATTACTACCGACAGTGTATTTAGTATGGACGGGGATTTGTGTCCCTTGCCTGAGTTGATGGCGATCGCGGATGAATTTGAATGTATGCTTTTAGTTGATGAAGCTCACGGCACAGGAGTTTTGGGCAATAGTGGTGCTGGCTGCGTAGAACACTTTAACTGTACGGGTAAAGAATTAATTCAAATCGGTACTCTTAGTAAAGCTTTAGGCAGTCTAGGGGGATACGTGGCAGGAAGTGCGACTTTAATTGACTTTTTACGTAATCGTGCAGCAAGCTGGATTTACACCACCGCTTTATCTCCTGCCGATACCGCAGCTGCGATCGCAGCTATTGAAGTAGTTAAACACGAGCCAGATCGACGCAAACAATTATGGCAAAACATTAACTACTTAAAGCAGCAGCTATTAGGTTTGAAGCTTCTCCCTTCAGAGTCTCCTATTCTCTGTATCGCTCTTAACACCCCAGAAGCAGCATTAGATAAAGCCCAACAGCTTCTAGATGCAGGTATCTTTGCTCCTGCTATTCGTCCTCCCACTGTACCAACTAGCCGTATTCGTCTGTCATTAATGGCGACTCACGAGCGATCTCATTTGGATTTAGTAATTAATAAACTAATATAGCTTCACCAAACCAATATTCATCAAGATCGTCAAAAGTTTTGATTTGTATACCTTCTAGGGGATTACCAATCAAAATCAACTTTCGCTCTGGGTTGATAGATAAGAGCGCAACCGCATGAGAAAATCTAACGCCTTTACCTGTTTTGCTTTTTTCTTTGACGTGCATTAAAGCAGGTTTATTTAAAGCAATTAGGTCATCAATGGTCAAGTTATGACGATACTGAGGATGCAAATCCAGCTTTGTCATCGCTTTAATTTCTGATAGAGTCGTAGTGCCAAAACGATTAGTTTTAGTTAGCTTTGTCACCTCTTGCTCTGTTATGTTAGGGTGTCTTCTTGTGTAGCGAGCTAGAGTAGCAATAGTAGAAGGGGCGCAAGTATAGGGAGTTGTTTGCAGGACAACATTGTCAATAATTTTGGGTTGAGCAACTACTTGAACAGGCTGAAGAAAAAAGAGCAGAATGCTCAGGGCAAAAGCGATCGCACCTAAAGCAACCAATAATTGAGCTATCTGTTGCCTCGAACGTTTTCCAGAGAGTTCTAAAAGCAATAATAAACCTAAAAAGAAACAGCCCAAGCCCACAAGCGCCTCATTAAAATAACCCGCCACATAGATTAAAAGCAGGGGAGGGAAAATCTTGGGTAACAAAGGAGCAAGATTAAATTTATCTAAGACAATCAACAAACCAAGAAAAGGTGCGATCGCCATTAACATCCAGACCAAAGGCTTTTGATAATTTTCTAAGGCATTGTCGGAAGTGATACCAGCAGCAGCAAGATTTCTACCAAAAAACCCGCCCCCACTAAAAGCCAAGACATATACTAAAGCTAAAGTTATCATAAATAGTTAACAGATAAATAAATTTATTCTGCCCCGATTGTCTAGCTCTAGTATGCAATTCTTAGTTATAAGATGACTGTGATCTTAAAAGTTCTAAAAACAAAACGGTAGTCCTAAAG
Organism: Waterburya sp.; assembly: GCA_965218645.1. GTDB lineage: Bacteria > Cyanobacteriota > Cyanobacteriia > Cyanobacteriales > Xenococcaceae > Waterburya. The sequence continues at coordinate 5,077,813 of OZ244627.1, forward strand.
ATGCAAGGATAGAGGAAAAATCAAATTAGTAAGATCAATGTCAATATTCTGTCCTTCTTGTAAGTCAAAATATCATAAACTGTCGTTCACAACCCAAGGATGAAAATATAATAATTTATGAATTTACGTTATTACAGCTTCTATTTCCAAGAATCTATTCTTCTCCTCTAATTGATGACACACTCTATATTACTTAAGCCGATTAAATTCGCTGTTTCCCTGTTCAAGTTTATTAACCAGTACATTCCTATATTTTAGGTAAAACAAACTTGCTTGGTATCGGGACTACTCACTAATACCTTGCTTCTTCATCGCTCGCTGTACACCTTCGTTTTGCAACATTTGCTGGTAAAAGCGGTGAAGGTTAGGATAATCAGATAGGGGCTTGGGCAGCTTGTTTCCCCAGCGAGTCATGGCAAAAGCATAAGGGTCAGCAATTGTAAGGCGATCTCCAACAATATAAGTCTTGCCCTCCAGATTCTTATCTAAGTGCTGATACAGGCGGTCAATTAACTGGTAAGACGCTTTCTTGACGGACTGCTGGGCTGCCTCACTATCATCGACTGTGTAACGCTGAGGCACAAAGAAGGGTTTGAAGGCAGGATGAAGGTCACCCGTCAAGAAGGCTAGCCAACGATCTAGTTCGTAGACATCCTGCAAGCTGCTGTTATCACCAAGTTTAGCCGCTGGATACTTGTGAACGAGATACTTTAGGAGCGCATCGGTTTGATTCATTACATCGCTGCCGTTGTCGGTCATCACAGGCACCTGCGCTAAAGGATTGATCTTGAGGTAGTTTGGATTTTTGGTATTCACTTTCTCAAGCTCGTAAGGCTCGTCAATCCACTCTAAAACAATATGGAGGGCAAGGGCGCAGCTCCCAGGCTCATAAAATAACTTAATCATATTTTCTGTTGAAATAAGGTGGACTATATTGGGTTTAATTCGTATTTTGCTTTCTCTGTCTAATAGGCGATCGCGCCAGAACTTTGTGAGGACTATTATCCTTGGAAGATTCTGGCGTAAATGCTTAAGCCGATTAAACTCTAGGCATAGGCAGCAGTCATGCGACGCTGAATGTTATTTCCCTGTTCGAGTTCATCAATAAGTACAACTGCATAATCTTCAGCACTAATGCGACTCTCGCCCTTAGCGTTGGCTATCAACTCATCACCGCCAAGGACAAAATTTCCAGAACGCTCCCCTGGGGCAATTTCAGCGGCGGGGGAAATATAAGTCCAGTCGAGGTCTTTACCTTTGTCGCGTATCAACTTGAGGAGTTCGGCATGGGCTAGTGCTTCTGACTTGTACATCGCAGGAAAATCTGGGCTATCCATTAGTCGATCGCCAAAAGGTAACAGCAGAGATCCAGCACCACCAACGATTACTAGGCGTTTAATACTAGCTATGCTAGTCGCTTCGATAATACTGTGTCCTGCGGCAAGTAATGGAGCAACAGAATCCGTTCCATCGCGGGGGGGACTCATCGCCATTACAACAGCATCATGTTTTGCTGCCAAACTTGCTAATCGCTTGGTGTCGGTAGCGTCGGCTTTTTGTGTATCGCGATCGCCTGAGCGAGTGACAATTGTGACCTCATGTCCCCTTTCTGTCGCTTCATTGGCAATTCGACTACCAATCATTCCAGTTCCACCTATCAAAAGAATTTTCATTTGCAATCTCAGTATTTTGTTATGACAATTACAATGGTATACGATAGATACTGGTTACTACAAAGGAAGCATAATACCTTATGGATACTAAAGAAGCTGGCAAACTCTTCGATCCTCTTTGCCCTACTCGCGCAGTGTTAGATCGTATCGGTGATAAATGGTCAGTTCTGATTTTACTGACGTTACGTGATGGCAGACTTCGTTTTAGCGATCTCAAAAAAGCCATCGGCGGGATCACGCCCAAAGTTCTCACGCAAACACTGCGTACAATGGAACGCGATGGATTGTTGACTCGCGAGATTTTTGCCGAAGTACCCCCAAGAGTCGAATATGAATTGACCCCTCTGGGACATTCTTTAGAGCATCCAATCTCGGTTGTTGCTACCTGGGCAGAACAACACCTACCTCAGATACTCTATGCACGGAAATGTCACGACCGAAAAGTGGATGTCAGTTAGTCGTCCTAAAGGTTAGAGTGACAAAAAATTACAGACAGGTCAATAGCTATGGCAGAGAGTCATACTCGACCTGAAAACAATGCAGCACAGCCTACAACTTCAACTGAGACATCTTTGAACCGCTGGAAAGAGCGATCCGATCGCTCTAAGCCCTCAAGGTCATTCTGTTGATTCGAGAAGATACCCCACTTATTGTATAGATTGTATAGATCCATCAGACGCTTTTCCAACCAATTATGTTGGGCATCTTCTCGTAATAGGGTCAGGGGCAACACATCTTAAATTGAGCTATTATAGCCAACTTCAAAAAATAAACTATAAAAGCTGAAAAACAAGAGAAGTAGTACTTAAGATTTTTTCTCTATCCTTGCATCTTTAGGACTACCAACAAAACTTTCCTTATCCCTTACTTCTAATCCTCTCAATCTGGTTCTACCCAGCGATTGTCAGACTTGATTAAATTAATTAATTCTGCAACACCTCGATCTTCAGGTACTTTTTTAATTTCTTCTCGACCACGATAAAGAGAAATATATCCTGGTTGCTTGCCCACATATCCATAGTCCGCATCAGCCATTTCTCCTGGGCCATTGACAATACAGCCCATGACGGCGATATCTAACCCTGTAAGGTGTTTGGTTGCCTCACGCACTTTATGTAAGACTTCTTCAAGGTTAAATAAAGTACGACCACAAGAAGGGCAGGCTACATATTCCACCATGGTTTTCCGCAGTCCCAAAGCCTGTAAAATACTGTAGCAAACGGGTATTTCTTTTTCAGGCGATTCTGTTAAGGAAACACGAATAGTATCACCAATGCCCTGTGCCAAAAGAGTGCCAATTCCCGCAGTAGATTTAATTCTGCCATATTCCCCGTCTCCCGCTTCGGTAACTCCTAAGTGTAAAGGGTATTCCATACCCAATTCATTCATTCTCTGCACCATCAGGCGATAAGCTGCCAGCATTACGGGAACGCGAGAAGCTTTGAGAGAAAGAACAATATTATAAAAATTGAGGGATTCGCAAATTTTGATGAACTCTAGGGCTGATTCCACCATGCCTTCAGGAGTATCGCCATAGGTAAACAGCATTCTCTCGGATAAAGAACCGTGATTAACGCCGATCCGCATTGCTTTATTTTGTTCTCGCAAGGAGATTACCAGGGGTTCTAAAGTTTGACGAATTTTATTACCAATTTCAGCAAATTCTGTAGGCGCATATTCAGTGCGATCGCTTTTTGGCTTTTCAAATACATATAGTCCAGGATTGATTCGCACCTTATCAACGTGCTTGGCAACTTCTAAAGCAATTTTCATGCCGTTATGATGCACATCTGCCACCAGAGGCACTGTTTGATATGTCTGAGCTAACTTCTGTTTAATTTGTGCTAGAGCTTTTGCATGAGCCATGCTAGGAACAGTTACTCTCACTATTTCGCAGCCAATTTCATGTAAACGACGAATTGCTGCTACCGAGCCATCAATGTCTAATGTATCTTCATTAATCATTGACTGCACAACTACGGGATTGTTACCGCCGATAGTAATATCACCGACTTTTACGCCACGAGTTTTACGCCTGTGGATAGTAGTATCAAAGGCGGGTGTATTAGTAAAATTAAGATTATCCAGGGTTTGCATAGTAACTAACTATTGCTCTAAGCAAGAATTTTAGATTTAAATTTATGTTCTATTGTAGAGCTTAGGGGTTATGCCTTGTTTAATCCCTTGTAAGTTTGAACAAAAAATCTTTACTCGACAATCACCACTTTAAAGATCCAGCATCAATTCCCTGTTCGCGCTTAATCTTACTGTCATTTTCAAACCATTGAATAATCTGCTGATGAGTTAGTTCTTCAACCGAAACTTGATAGTCTTGGGCAATTTTTTGCAGCAATCTTTGAGAAGAAATAGTCAACCGTGTCAGAAACTTTTCCGCAGAAGAAAGTAGTGCTGCCTCTACATCAGCGGACTCTTCTGGTGCTAGATATTGGTCTGGTGCTTGAGACATTGTACAAATTTAAACAAAAGCCAGTTTTTTCATGGAATCTTGAAGCGGATGAGAATCGAACTCTATAGCTTTAGCTGGGAAGGCTAAGTCGAAATACTCAACCTATTGATTTAGCGTTGGATTTATAACTCATATACTAACTTAGAACCGAATATTTGAGTCATAATTACGATCAGAGCGATCCGAGCCATAAATGAGTCCAAAATTGAGTATTTTTCCTGACTTATTACCTAATTACCTGCCCAAACCATTTTCTAATTAATTTTACTTACTTATTTAAACAGGCGATCGCTTTTTCTTCATAGCATAATTAACGTAAGCAACAAAACTGGTGATATAAGCAGTCAAGAACAGTTTAAGCTAAAGATTTATAGCTAAAATTAAGCAGAGATGACCAATCAATTTCCACTCCCACAACTGCCTAAAGTTACAGACATCGAAAAAATTAAAGCTTATATTAAAGATACTTGGAAAACTTTAACTCGTTCCCAAAAGGATCTTTTAATAGCAGCAAAAGATCCTAAAATCGAGCATAAATCAGAGCAATTTTGGTTAGTTTATGTCTCACCACAGGAAGATCTCGATCGCATCAAAACATCTTTACAACAAATTCTGACTACTGAAGAATGGCAACAGCTTGAATTGCGGGTATTACCTGCTGAAGTTGAATCAATTGCCGAACATGGTTTACTTTATCTGCCTCATCCCTACGTAGTCCCTGGCGGACGTTTTAACGAAATGTATGGTTGGGATAGTTATTTTATTATTTTAGGACTGTTGCAAGACGGGGAATTGCAGCTTGCTAAAAATATGGTCGAGCAGTTTGCTTATGAAATTGAGCATTATGGGATGATTCTTAATGCTAATCGTACCTATTTTTTGACGCGATCGCAGCCTCCAATATTTACTCCTGCAATTCTAAAAGTTTACGAACATACTCAAGATAAACAATGGTTGCAGTCAATGCTAGCGACTATCGAAAGTTATTATTATTATTGGAATGTTCCTCCTCATCTTAATCCTAGTACGGGACTTTCTCATTATGCAGCTTTAGGATCTGGTGCTGCTCCTGAAGTGGTAATGTCAGAAATAGATGAAGAGGGAAAGACTCATTACGATCGCGTCAAGGAATATTACCGCGACTTTCAGTTCGACGATTACGATGTTAACCTGTATTACGATCGCCAGACGGATGAATTAAGCGAGTTATTTTATCAAGGCGATCGCTCGATGCGAGAATCGGGATTTGATATCACTAACCGTTTTGGTCCTTTTAGTATCGACATTATTCATTACGCTCCTGTATGTCTTAATGCTTTACTATTTCAAATGGAATCAGATACCGCCAAAATCAATGAAATTCTCGGTTATGATGCAGTAGCAGCCCAATGGCGCGATCGCGCTTCTTTACGCCAGCAGAGAATTAACCAGTTTTTGTGGGATGAGGAAGCAGGACTTTATTTTGACTACAATTTTCGTACTGGCAAACGCAGGCATTACGAATACGCTACAACTTTTTATCCTTTGTGGACGGGTATTGCTTCTGGTGAACAGGCTCAAAGAGTTTGCCAAAATTTAGCTAAGTTTGAAGCAGCAGGAGGAATTCTTACCAGTACTCACGTTAGTGGAAATCAATGGGATGCCCCCTTTGGTTGGGCGCCTTTAAATTTAATTGCTGTCGAGGGCTTGCTGCGCTACGGTTACGAAGAGGACGCTAAACGTATTGCTGGCAAATTTTTGACCATGGCAGTTCAAGAATTTAATAAAACTGGGACGCTAGTAGAAAAATATGATGTTTGCGCTTGTTCTGCCAATGTTTCTGACGAAATCTTTTTTGGCTATAGTTCTAATGAGATTGGCTTTGGTTGGACGAATGGCGTAATTTTGGAGTTGTTGAAGATTTTGGATTTGTAGAAATTGGGTAAAAATTTTTGCTATTTCTGTGTTTAAATATGCTCAAAAAGCTTTAATTGAATTGCAGTTGATTGCTCATGAAAACAAAAATGAGAATCAGACATATATTCAGCAAGACAAGAAGCAACATATTCAGCAAGTTTAACAGGAACAGCATTACCAATCATTTGCTCTAAATTAGATTTACTACCCCTAAACTTAAATGATTTGGGAAATTGTTTGAATGTAGCTTCGTTCAATCGTAGTTAGAGAACGTAAATTATTATTAACATCGGCAGCATCTCCTTTATGTTTCTTATAAGTTTTTGGTACGGGGCGATTTACTCCTCTTATTGTTGGACTAGGTTCATATATACTAAAAATAGCTCTTCTATTGTAACTTCTGGGATGTCTATAATAGTATTCAACACCTAAATCATTTCCTAAATAATCAAAAATGCTCATAGGTTTTTTAGCAAGATTTTTATTTAAAAAATCTTTTAAAGAGTTGTCTTTTCCATTAAGTTCACCAATTAGAAAGTAACGTTTTCTTGCCTGTGGTACTCCGCAATAACTTGCATTCATTACTATTGATGTTAAACCATATTTACTTTTTTTTAATAAATCTATAATTTTTGGTAGAGTTGTACTTATTTTAATCCTACTAACATTTTCCATAACAAACCACTTAGGTCGAACAAAAGAAATAATATTGGCAAATGAACATGTTAAATTTGCTCTGCCTAAATTTTCATCTCTTTTACCTGCACTTGAAAAGTCTTGACATGGAGGTCCTCCTATAATCATTTCTGGATTAAAACTGGCAATAGTTTCATAAAACTCTTTTTTAGATAAATCTTTGTTAAGAATTGAATGTTTAAAATTGTCCTGATAAACTTCAATTGCTGGTATCCAATTGTCAAAAGCAGCTACTATCTCAAAACCTGCATTTTGAAATCCAAGAGATAAACCTCCACAGCCAGCAAATACATCTACCGTTTTCATACCGAATAAAATATTAATCAAATAAATCAGGCGAGTTATACACAATAGCATCAAAACGCCTTTCTGGACTTAATAAGTTTTGTCCTCCACCTATAATAATTTCTTTAATTTCGGTTTTTTTAATTCTTGGCTGCTTTAATATTTCAGATTTCATATATATGTGTGTAACCCGACCACTAACGGCAAACGCTTTATCATTTTTAGTATTGTATGAAAGATTATCTATTATTTGTTTATGATTAAAAGAGTTGTTGATACTAAAATCATAAATCATTTTAAAAATCCGGATAATTGTTCTAGTATGCCTTTTAATGGATTTTACTGTACCATATAAATCTATTTCTGCTTTAGCCAAATCTATAAATAACCTAGTAAAAGCCAGATTACTCCATACAAAAACATCTAAACAATATTCTGAAAGTTTAGGTGATTTTCCTTCAGTCTTCCAAATAGGTTGCATCAATAAAGGCTTTTGGACATCTACAATTGAAAGCGCAATTGAATCTAGAATATTTATTATGTTGGATACATATAATATTATGATTTGTGGATCAGACCAATCCGTAATATTATCAAAATCTTCGTTTATTAGCTCTCTAAGTAGATTTAAATTATTTTTAAATGTATCTAATATGCTGCAAGCAAGATAAACGATTGTGTCTGGTCGAATAACAATTTCGCAACCATATAAATCTTCAGGTAATTCACAAGTTGTATGGTCGGGTAAAGCAGTTAATTTGATTTCGAGAGCTTGTAAACAAATTCCTGTGTCTCTTGCTTGAGCAACTAGATCGACACCTGGAAGAGTGCCAATTAAGTATTGCTGATAAGGTGTAAATTGAGTTTCAAAAGCATAAAACAAATTATCTGATAATGGATTAATTCCATAAAGCTCTACTGTACTGATGGTCGAATGTATAACTTTTAAATTCGAGTCTAGTTTGAGATATATATTGTCGAAATTACGGCTGTAAATGATGAGTTAAAGCAATTTTTTCCCCAAGTTTGTTTCTGTGTAAAGTCTCGATTTGAGTATTTTAATCCAAATAGTCCAGGCTGTTGGTTTGGTTGATTTACCTGTAACACAAAATTATTATTGAAAAATAGTTTAGTTGATTAGTTTAGCTTAATTCACAATCTCAGCCGGAATTGTTGTGTATTTTGGACTATGCAAAAATAAGCTATACCCATTCAAAAAATAACTTCACTTAATACAAACCTTTCTTTAGATAGAAGCGATCGCAAATTAAAAAGTGATAATATGAAATACTTGAATGTTTGCTACAAATACTTAACTTGGGGACTGGGGGATTTTGAAGAGTAATAGATTACCTCGTCGCCTCATCACCTATCACCTTATTTGTTGTATCATTCTTTTGGGTATTTCATCTAAATATTAAGCGGGAATATAAACAATCGATGTTCCTGTGTTACCGAATCATTAGATAGCAACTAGATAAATATGAAAGTTGGTTCTCAATATCTGGGTGATAATGTTTGCGAGTTTATTATTTGGTCGCCTTTAAAAGAAAAAGTAGCCGTACATCTTGTTTCCCCTGAAGAGAAGTTGCTACCAATGACCAAGCAGGAACAGGGTTACTGGTATCTCAAAGCCGAAACTGAGCCTGGTACGCATTACTACTATCAACTTGAAGATGGAGCGGATAGACCAGACCCCGCTTCACATTTTCAACCCCAAGGGGTTCACCAAGCATCTGAAGTGATCGACCATAGCAACACCAACTGGCAGGATTCTCAGTGGGCTGGTATTCCCCTAGAAGAGATGATTATTTATGAGTTGCACGTTGGGACTTTTACTCCTGAAGGAACTTTTGAGGCAATTATGACTCGGTTGTCAGACTTGGCGGAGTTGGGAGTTAATGCTCTTGAAATTATGCCTGTAGCTCAGTTTACTGGCGATCGCAATTGGGGTTATGATGGGGTATATCCTTATGCGGTGCAAAATTCTTACGGTAGACCAGAGGATTTAAAGCAATTAGTCGATGCAGCACATAAGCAGGGAATAGCGATAATTTTAGATGTAGTTTACAATCATTTTGGTCCTGAAGGTAACTATATCGCCCATCACGCTCCTTACTTTACTGATACTTATCGAACTCCCTGGGGAGACGCAATTAATTTTGATGATGCTTATAGCTATGGGGTACGCAACTATTTTATTGAAAATGCCCTGTATTGGCTGGAAAATTATCACATCGATGGACTGCGCCTAGATGCAATTCAGGCTATTTATGATTCTGCTGCCAAGCATATCCTACAGGAGATGGCGGAAAAGGTAGAGGATTTTTCCCACAAAGTAGGCAGAAAATTTTATTTAATTGCCGAAAGCGATCTTAATAATGTGCGCGTCATTCGTCCGCAAGAATTAGGGGGATATGGAATTGATGCCCAATGGAGTGATGATTTTCACCATGCCCTCCGCACAGTCTTGACTAAAGAGTCAGGGGGATATTATGCCGATTTTGGTAGTTGCCAACAGCTAGCTAAAGCTTATCAAAATACTTTTGTCTACGATTGGCAATATTCCCCGTTTCGTAAAAGATATCACGGTAATACTACAGGCGATCGCCCAGGACATCAATTTGTAGTTTGTATCCAAAATCACGATCAAATTGGCAATCGAATGTTGGGCGAACGTTTATCTGACTTAATTAATTTTGAGGCGACAAAATTAGCTGCGGGGGCTTTATTGTTGTCTCCTTATATTCCGTTACTATTTATGGGACAAGAATACGGAGAAGACGCGCCTTTTCTTTACTTTGTCAGTCATAGCGATCAAGATTTAATTGCAGCAGTTAGAGAAGGGAGAAAAAAAGAATTTACCGATTTTCATGTTGAGGGAGAATATATCGATCCTCAAAGTATTGAAGCTTTTGAGACATCAAAAATTAATTGGCAGCAAAAAACTGAAGGTAAGCATCAGATTTTATGGCAGCTTTACCAGAAATTAATTAACCTGCGACGAACTGTTCCTGCGTTAAAAAAACTTGACAAACAGAATTTAACGGCTATTGCTAGAGAGAGCGATAAGGTTATTTTGTTACATCGTTGGCAAGATAATAGTCAGATATTTACTATTCTCAATTTTAATGATCGAGATGTTGAGTTAGAAAATATTTTCCCCGAAGGAAAATGGCAAAAAATCTTAGACTCTGCCGAACCTAAATGGCTGGGAACAGGTTCAGATTCACCTGAAAAAATTGATCCAAAACAAAAATTATCAATCAAGCCTCATAGTTTTGTAGTCTACCAACAATAAAGTTTTCTAATTCTGACAATTTTCGCGATCGCACATTCTCTCTTGATTTTTATCTTTTTATCATGCGTATTCCGACAGCTACTTATAGAATTCAGTTTTATTCCCAATTTAATTTTGCACAAGCTCAAGAAATTGCTACCTATTTAGCCGATTTGGGTATTTCCGATCTTTATGCTTCGCCTATTTTCCAAGCCAGTCAAGGAAGTACTCATGGCTATGATGTGGTAGATCCAACTACACTCAATCCCGAACTAGGAACTGAAGCAGATTTTAACAAATTAATTGACGAAATTCACCAGCATCAAATGGGATGGTTGCAAGACATCGTTCCTAATCACATGGCTTATGACAGTCAAAACTTGTGGTTAATGGATATCTTAGAAAATGGTAAAGATTCAGAATTTTTTGACTTTTTTGATATTAATTGGAATCAACCTTACGAAGAAATGAACGAACGAGTACTCGCTCCTTTGTTAGGTGATTTTTACGGTAATTCTTTAGAAAGAGGAGAAATTAAGCTTGACTATAAAGAAAAAGGTTTATCAGTTAATTATTTTGATTTAGAACTACCAGTCAGGATTGAGTCTTATGTTACTTTTATTACTCACAATTTAGGGAAATTAGCTAGAGAAATAGGTCGTCAACATCCAGATTTTATTAAATTTCTAGGAATTTTGTACTTACTCAAAAATATTCCTGAAGAAACAAAAGGAAAAGAGCGTTACGACCAAATAAATTTTGTTAAAAGTCTGATCTGGGAAACTTACCATCAAAATCCTTTAGTAGAAAAATTTATTAAAAATAATCTTAAAGAATTTAACGGAAAAGTTGATAATCCTGAAAGCTTTAATTTATTAGATAAATTACTTTCTGAACAATTTTATCGTTTGTCATCTTGGAAAGTAGGTGCAGAAGAAATTAATTATCGCCGATTTTTTACAGTTAATGAGTTGATTTCTGTCAAAGTAGAAGATTTAAAAGTATTTAATAAAACTCATGAGTTAATTAGTCGCTTAGTTGCTGAAAATAAATTTACGGGAGTGCGTATCGATCATATAGATGGTTTATACGATCCTGCTGAATATCTAACAAGGCTGAGAGAAAAACTAGGAAATGCTTATATTACTGTTGAAAAAATTCTTGAATTGACTGAAGATCTACCACAAAATTGGCAAATTCAAGGTACGAGTGGTTATGAATTTCTCAACTATGTCAACGGCATATTTTGTAACCCAGAAAATGAACGAGAATTTAGTAATATCTATACCCATTTTACTGGTTTGAACGCGAGTTATAAAGATTTAGTTTATGAAAAGAAAAGCTTGATCTTATCAAAAAACCTAGGTGGAGACTTAGAAAACCTGACTCAAATTCTTAAAAGAATTTCCTCTCATACAAGAGAAGGAAGTGACTTTACTATTTATGGTTTGAGACAAGCTTTATTTCAAGTATTAGTGCTTTTTCCTGTTTATCGAACTTACATTGATGCTAGTGGAGTTACTGAAGTAGATCAAAAATATGTTAAAGAAACTGTTAAAGCTGCCAAGAAAAAAGCTCCTTTACTGATTAATGAATTTAACTTTATCCAAAAAGTATTGCTTTTAGAATACGAAGATTTCCGCAGTAAAATTCAAAAAGAAGAATGGCTGCATTTTGTAATGCGATCGCAACAATTAACAGGACCATTAATGGCGAAAGGAGTTGAAGATACACTTTTATATGTTTATAATCGATTACTATCATTAAATGAGGTAGGAGGAAACCCCAGTCATTTCGGCATTGAGCTAAGTTTGTTTCATCAATTTAATCAAAATAAAGTTAAAAATTGGCAGCAGGGCATGAATGCTACTGCTACCCACGATACCAAACGAGGTGAAGATATACGCGCCCGCTTAAATGTGCTTTCAGAAATTCCTCAGGAGTGGTCACAACAAGTCAATCGGTGGCGTGAAATTAACCAAGCTTATAAACAAAACGGTAGTCCTGATGCAAATGATGAATATTTCTTTTATCAGACTCTTTTAGGTGTTTTTCCTTTTGAAGAAGGTGATTTAGCTAATTTACCCAATAGAATAAAAGATTATATTTTAAAAGCAGTGCGAGAAGCTAAAGTTCATACTGCTTGGTTACGTCCCGATGAAGAATATGAACAAGCATTTTTTAGCTTTATCGATCGCATTTTAGCAGCAAGAGAATCTAATTTTTGGCAACAGTTTCAACCTTTCCAAAAACAAATAGCCGAATACGGGATTTACAATTCTCTGGCTCAAGTATTAATCAAAAATACTGCCCCTGGCGTACCAGATTTATATCAAGGTGCAGAAGTATGGGAATTAAGTTTAGTCGATCCTGATAATCGTCGTCCTGTAGATTATCAACAGCGAATAGAGCTTTTAGAAGATATTAAAGCAAAAATTAAGCTAGATATTCTGCAATTAATTAAAGAACTAATTGAAGCCAAAGAGAACGGTAAAATTAAGCTTTTTCTAACTCATCAATTACTACAGGCTAGAAAAGAGTATTCAGAAATATTCTCAAACGGCGACTATCAACCAATAGAAGTTACTGGAAAATACCAAAACCATCTAGTTGCTTTTGCTAGAAATTATGGAGACAAAACTATAGTTGCGATCGCGCCTCGTTTTTTAACTGGAATTATCAAACCAGGACAACTTCCTCTTGGTGTAGATGTATGGTCAGATACAAGCCTAAAGTTGGCACACAAAAATTGGTACAATCTAATCGACCATCAAACAATCGTCGGCGAGAATTTGGCGGTTGGCGAAATTTTACAGAACTTTCCCGTGGCTTTATTGATTAGATAAACAGTTTGAAACTTAAAAGCCGTTACTAAAGCTTAATTTGCGATCATCCTCATACCATTTCTCTTTGAAGTTGCACTTAATATTTTAGGTTTGGATCTCGCGCAAAGACGCAAAGACGCAAAGAAGGTATATCTTAGAAGAGTGCATTGTCATAGAGAGTTGGTATTAGAGTTCTAAACCACGTCCATATAGAAACCTGGGAGTTTTTTGAGGTAGTTGTTTTTTCCCCTTTCCCTTTTACCTTTTCCCTCTTAATAAGCTAGTCCATTATGATTCGTGCAAAAAGTCTATTTTGCTTTTTTTGAGTGAAACTACTTATCAGTGAGAATTGCGAAGATTGCCGATCGCGCCCAAGGTAATGCCGATTAAAATAATACCACCGCCAATATATTGAGCCATTGTTGGTACTTCCTGAAGAATTAAATAGGCAATAGCGATCGCGGCAAGAGGCTGACAGGAATTGGCTAAAGTAATTTCGGCAAAAGAAGCTTGCTTCAAACCTGCAAAGAAAAATAATTGACCTGCTGCTACAATTATTGCACCATAAAGAAGCATCCACTTCCAGAGTAACGGAGAAACAACTGCGACAAAGTGTCCTGCCCCATAGAGATAATGAGCCAAGATAAAAAATATTACAGTTCCTAATCCTGTCCGAAACAGACTAAAAAAACCTAGCGGAATATGCCGCAAGCCCAATTTACTTAAAACCCCAGCTACAGCTAAAATCAAAGCGGCGATCGCTGTTTGTATTTCTCCGCTGCCCAACTCAATCATGCCACCCATCGTACTGATAATGGGTTCGGAACTAGAAAAAAAGGCAATTGCCACTACACCCCCGAAGGAAATAATAGAACCCGCAACCGTCCAAATATTTACCGAAGTTCGTAGGAATAAAACTCCCAAAGCTAATGAGATAGGAGATTCAAGACGACCGATTAATACGACATTAGCAACATTGGTATTATCGAGGGCTGCAAAAATCAAGCCAGGAGCGATCGCCCCCGATAAAGTTGCGATCGCTATTAAACTGCCCCAATCTTTGCGAGTATATTGTCGAACAACTTTTAGAGCTAGCTGCTGATAAAAAAGTGGCAACATGACAGCAAAAGCACAAATATTACCTACAAATAAAACGTTACACACTGAAATAGGATTATTGCCATTGACTAAATTGTGTTCTCCAATTTCAATAACTTTACGAGTAACTGAACCCGAAGATGCACCAATAATAATTGCTAGCCATAAATAAATAGAATGAGGTATTTTGCTAAAAAACTGGGAAATAAATCTCATTTTTAGGTATTTTTTGATAGCTTATATGATTTTAATTAATAAGAAAGTAATGCTAAGTTTTTTTAAAAATCATCTATTATTGAAAACAAAATGCTGTTGTGTATTGATTTAGCCAAGCCAAAACTAATAGCCCGTCGATCTAAACTGTTATCTAAACATAACATCAATCGCAGATTTGAATTGCCTCTAAATTTAGTCTGTGAAAAGCCTTTAAACTTTTTCGTTTAAATCGTAAGAATCAACTAAAATTAGCAAGAATGAGATAGAAACAATTCATTTGGCTCTTATATTATTTTCTCAAATGAAGACTCTAATTAAAGATAAAGCTAGTAGCAACCATATTTCTCTTGGATGAGAATTTGGTTAACAATTTACATTTATTTGTCCGATTTTAATAGAAGATTTATGACTAATAGCCTTAGTAAAATAGATAATCCCTGGTTGAGAATCGTTACGGCTGCCAGTGGAGCATTTGCCATAATAACTATTGTCTCTGCTATAGGAATAGGTTTAAAAATTCCTGAAAATAAATTCGCATCGGCTAATAAAGTGGCAATATATGCTTCTCTATTGGCTACTATAACGGGTGCTGTAGCTGGTTTTTTAGCTGGTGATGCTTCATTTAAAACAGATTTCATAGAGAAAAGTGAATCCGATACTTGGAAAGATTGGCGTAACTTTGTAGTTGATCGCAAAGTAGTTGAAAGCCAAGAAATCACCTCTTTTTACCTCAAACCTCAAGATGGAGGTGCAATTACCGATTTTAAACCAGGTCAATTTTTGACAATCAAGTTAGATATTCCCGAACAAGAACGCTCTGTAATTCGCACCTATTCCATTTCTGATTATCCCCCATCAGCAGACTATTATCGTCTTTCAATTAAACGAGAAGGTTCTCCCAAAAATTCAAACGTTCCACCTGGTATTGCTTCTAATTTTATGCACGATCGCATTTTAGAAGGCTCTGTTATTGCCTGTAAACCCCCAAACGGCAAGTTTTTTATTGAGATTAATAGTTCTACTCCTGCGGTATTAATCAGTAACGGAGTGGGAATTACACCCATGATTAGTATGGCAAAAGCCTGTGTTTACCAGAATTTTCAGCGACACATTTGGTTTTTACACGGTGCGAGAAATGGTGATTATCACGCCTGTCACCAAGAAATGAATACAGTAGAAAATTCTACCTCTAATCTACATCTTGTCTATAGCTACAGTCGTCCAAACCCAGAAGATGAAGACAAGTATCACACTCAGGGCTACATAGACAAAAACTTGATCGAGCAGTCAGTTATCCCTGAAATAGAACGAATCTATGGTTCGCGGGATGCGGAATACTATTTATGTGGTTCTTCGCCATTTATGGATTCGATTAGAAAGGGATTGATGGAATTAGGCGTACCAGAAGACAAAGTGTTTTTTGAATCTTTTGGCGGCGGAAAAACTAAAGGTAAAGCCGAAAGCGCGAATACTAATTCTGCCGATACTGCCGAGATTGTCTTTGCCAGTTCGGCTCGAAGTTTAAATTGGACGAAAGATGACGGTACTATTCTAGAGTTTGCCGAAGCTAATGACATCAATCCGCCTTATAGCTGTCGCCAAGGCATTTGCTTAACCTGTATGTGTGAACTAAAAGAGGGAGAAGTAGAATATGTCGAACCACCTACCAATGAGCCAGATTCAGATTCGGTATTAATTTGTATTTCTAAACCTAAAACTGCAAAAGTAGTTCTTAATCTTTGAGCAGCAATAAATTTAGTTATTACTTCTTACTACGTAACTGAAGCTTAAAAACCATTAAAGATCGAAGGTTTCTGCTTGATGATCTTTAATGTTGCCCCTACAGAGCTTATCCCAAATTCACGTTGAACTGGTTAATAATATCTAAATATCATGAATATTTATACCTGGACTTTAATCGAACATCAATATTTAGCTTTTTCTAATTTAGGAAGTGAAGATTTAGTCTCTCTTATTCATCCCGCATTGGTGGTAGCATTTGTCTTCCCAATGGTAGGTATAGTCACTAATTTTGCCTGGCAAACTCGTCAGCGTCGCCTAGAAAGTAAAAATGGCAAGAGTAAAATCCCTCCGATAGTTGGTCGAGAACACGTACAGGTTGGACGTTGGCTGGGTGTTAGCGTCGTCGTTGTATCTTTAATTGCCTTAGCATACTCC
Source organism: Waterburya sp. (assembly GCA_965218645.1). Classification (GTDB taxonomy): domain Bacteria; phylum Cyanobacteriota; class Cyanobacteriia; order Cyanobacteriales; family Xenococcaceae; genus Waterburya. The sequence goes on from OZ244627.1 coordinate 5,094,427, forward strand.
ATCTATTACAAAAGCTTTATCAAAGATCAACTCTGGTCAAAAAATAATTCCCAAGCAGTTTTGATTGTCTTGATATTTATCGCTACTATCTCCTCTCTGGTTTTATTATTGCGTGCCAAACCAAAACTATGGCGCGGTATCTTTGCCACTATGACGGGAATGGGTTTAGTAATTATTGGCGAACAAGAAGGAGTATGGCGACTGAGTGATGAGTGGTATTGGTCACATTACTATATTGGGATAGCGGTATCTTTGCTGATGATTTTTTCTATTGCCATCTTAGATGATATATATAAAAGCCTTACCATACGTAGGATTCACATAATTGCTAATTCCCTAGCATTGTTGCTATTTTTGGGTCAAGCGGCTACAGGTGCGCGAGATTTGTTGGAAATTCCCCCTATTGGCAAGATGAAAGCTAAAAAAGCTATGGTAGAAATGCTATCTCCAGTCAGAAAAGCACAGTTAATTGATGATAATATTAGCTTTAAAGCTAAGAACTGATACCGTGATAGCCGAACATATTATTTTATAAATCATTAAATCCGCAACGCCGTTTGTATATAGTGAAATTTAATCGACTTTTCAGGAAATACTCAGTGTAAAAAAATACGATTAATTGTGTAAGTTTCTTAATAGGAATGGAACAAATGAAGCTGGATATAGTCGATCGCTTGCCTAATGCACTGAGAAATAATGCGATCGCTCAAAATGTGGATAAAGGACAAAGATTATTTCACAAAGGAGATCGCGCTAACTATCTGTATTTAATTCGGCAAGGTCGTTTCCAAGAGGTTAGCTATCCCGAAGATAACAAAATGGTAGTTTTACAAATACTTAATACGGGTGAAACTTTAGGAGAAACTAGCTTATTCTTTGATACCTATCACAGTAGCGCGATCGCCAAAACTAATTCTCAAGTTATTGCCTATCCAAAATCAATAGTTTTAAAAAGCCTCCAACATTCATCTTTAGTTATTGAGGCAACCTTAGAGATATTAAGCCAAAAAATAGCTGAATTACAGATGCGTTTAGAATGGCGGAACATTTCTATTACCGACCTGCGAATCTTAGAATACTTAAGATACAATTTGGAAAAGCTATCAGAAGACGGTGAAGACGCTCAAACAGTTAGCTTAAAAGCTCCACTTCCAGAAATTGCTGCGGAATTGGGCTTTGTTCCTGGAGCTTTATCTAGAGCTTTAGCCAAACTAGAAACGGAGCAAATGATTACCTGCGATAATAATCGCATTATTCTGCACGATACTATTAGTAAACCTAAATTTAGTCAATATTCTGGTGGACTATCAAAATACAAACTCAAACAGGCTGTAGATTATATTGAGACTCATCTTGATGAAAATATTAAAGTCTTCGATCTGGCTAATCTTGTTAACATCAGTCAATATTACTTCTGTCACCTTTTTAAACAATCAACGGGGATTTCTCCCTATCAATACATAATTCAGCAACGAGTTGCCAAAGCTAAAAAGCTACTAAAACAAAGAAAGCTTTCCCTTGTAGAAGTAGCTTTAGAGTGTGGATTTAGTTCCCAATCTCAAATGACACAGCACTTCCGAAAGTGTGTAGGATTAACACCGAATGTTTATCGCCATCTTATATGAAATACTTAAATGTTTGCTACAAATAAAGCATCTAAAATCAAATCCCATCCTGTAACTGATGCGATTGTAGATGAAGTTAATTTTGATAAGACATCAGATAGCTTTTCTCTTAAGCGGTCGAGGTTATCGAATAGCGACCATTTAAGATGCTTCTTGATTTCTTTCCACAGTCGCTCAATCGGATTGACTTGGGGACAGTAAGGAGGCTGAAAAAACAAAATTACATTATCAGGAATCTCAAGCTCTGAGCAAATGTGCCAGCGACCATTATCTAGCTGAATAATATGTAATTGCTTGGGATAAGCCTGAGAAAACCAATTAAGGTATTGTTGAAAACAAACACCATCGACATGAGAAAATTCAGCAAAAAAACTCGCTCCTGAACGAGGTTCAATCAAGCCATATAACCAAAGATAATCGAAGCACCATTGCTCAATACCAACTGGTTGAATTCCTCTAGCAGTTAGTTTCCTTGCCCAAAGTGTGATTAGTCCAATTCTCGATTCATCTTGACACCAATATCGAACTTGCTTATATCGGGCTACTTTATCTTGATTCTGGTGAAGAATTTGCTTAAGACGTTTTCCTAGTTTTTTTTAAAGTCTTCGACTATTCCCGCCTCTTGTTTGATGTGAACTGGACGAGGAACTTTTAACTTAGCTTTTAATCGATACCTGACCAACTGATGAACCCCTGTATAGCTCATTTCTACATCATGAACCACTCGCAGCCAAGTTTGAACTTCTTTATAGCTAGAAAATCCCTGTTCATCTATTAATTCTCGCCTGAGACTTGCTTCGACCAATGGATTGAGTTTGTTTTTTCTCCCGCTACTTTTACCTTTTGTCAGCAAAGCGTTGATGCCTTGTGCTTTGTAGCTGCTTAGCCATCTCGATACTGTGACTCTATGTTTTCCAATTAAGTTCGCGATCGCTTTTGTTGTTTGTACTTGACCACTTTTGAGCCAATACAATGCTTGTACTCTTTCTTTAACCTCCTTAGTCTCAGTTGACTGGAGCAGTTGTCTTAATTCGTCAACTGTTTCCAAAATTTCTATTTTGATTACACCACTCATTAAGTTCTCAATTTATTTTTCTCTCTCATTTATTTGTAACATTCTTTTTTGTATTTCATATTAAGTAACCCTCATTCAATTATTTCTATAAATAAACAAGAATGAGATAGCGATCGCAAAAATCAACAAGAATTATCGCAGCCAATCCAAGTATATTTATTTCAAATAAATTTTTGGTTTGTTTTCCACTGCAATTCTTAAATAGTAATTAAAATTATGAACTCAAAATCAATGCTAAAATCGGCAACTATTATTTTATTTTCCATAGGTGCAATCGTAACTTTATCTCAAACTAGTTTGGCTAGTTTTATTTCCAAATCACCAAATAATAACCTAGAACACTCTAAGGTTCTAATATCTCAAACAGCTTTAATGTCTGGTGAATTTGTGGCAGCAGAAGCACCTACGACAGGCAAAGCGAAAATTGTTGATAAGAACGGACAAAAGTATCTGGAAATCGATTCGGCTTTCAGTACCAACGACCAAGCCCCAGATCTACAGATATTATTAGATACCGTAGCAGAAGCACCTGCAAAATACGAAGGCGCAGAGTCTACTCGGTATCTTAATTTAGGGGGAATACAAAGCGTCGCTGGCGCGCAACAATATCCTATTCCAGATGTTGTCGATCCCTCTCAGTTTGCCTCGGTAGTTGTTTGGTGTCGTACGGCTAATGCAACTATGGGTTATGCACCTTTAAAGACTGATAGTAGTGCCAGCGTTCAGTAAAAAAGGTTGTTATCAGTACTTATCTTTATTCTTTGAAATAGCTCAAACATGAAAAAATTATTTGTTGGTACCTTATCGGCTTTAGCAGTTGCTGGCGTTACCTTGACTGGTTTTCCTCCCAAAGCAGAAGCAGTTCTACAAATGAACTTTACTGCACCCTTTATCTCTAATTCTGGACTTGCCAATTCAGCAGGGAGTGAACATTACTTTACCGTTTTTGTGACTAGCCTACCTTTAGAGGGGCTTATAGTTAATATTCCTAATAATATGCGAATTCTTAGCGGTGCAACAGTCGAGGACGGCGATGGTAACGAAATTGCTGCTAATGTGACTACTGGAGAAGGTACAATCGAAATTGCCTTTAATGAACCAGTAGAGCCTGAGGCTTATTTGACTATAAAATTAAATGGTGTAGAAATACCTACTACACCGAGTAACGGCGGTTTAGCTACGTATCGAGTTTTTGGGATGTGGTCAGGTTTAGATGGCACAATTCCTATCGGTACAGCACAGGTAAAACTTAAAGATAAAAGTGGCAATTAGTAATAGATAGGCATCGTATTGACATGGGATGATTAAAATTAACGCAGAGATTAGGTGACTAAATAAATTATTCTTAATTGAAAATCCCATACTTAATCGTACAATACCATAGGCTTTTTCATCAATTTCTGCACAAGATTTACAAAGACTCGAACCATAGCTAATAAATTGATATTTTTGAGGATAAATTACCGTAATTGTTTAGACTTGAGCTTCAGCGTTATTCAGATTAAAAATATAGCGCGGTAGCTAATCTTAAATTAACTTACTAATTTTCATGGTGAATAAAGGGAACGCTTTCTAGAGTGCCGATCGCATCTCCAACCTGTACCTGTAGTCCTTCTCCTCCCACTTTGGTACGTACATAGCCTAAACCATAAGCACCTGTTGGAGTTTCAGTATAGCTGGTTAAAATTCCGACTTTGCTGTCGTCCAAGGTAATTGGAGTTTGAAGTTTAACAACCTTGTCTAACTTAATTCCCCAGAGTCTCTGTTTGACCCCTTTGTAAGTATTCAAACGGGCGATCGTCTCTTGCCCAATGTAACAGCCCTTTTCAAAGGAAATAGTCTGCCAAAGTCCTGCCTCAAGAGGGTTATAGTCTTCGGTCAATTCTCGGTCTGGAATTGGTCTACCCTGTTGAATCCTGAGACTTTCCCATAGGCGATCGCCAAAAGGAACTACTCCCGCCTCGGTTAATTTTGACCACACTATACCCGCGTCATCGTTATCTAAAATCAAAGTATAGCCAGGAGTTATTAAACCGCTTCCCCCAGCAACTCTAATAGAAATATTCTCAATAGTTACCATGCTGTGGTTTCCCAAGCTATCCTGGGGAATTTCGCCAACAAGTTGAGATAAGATAGCCTTACTTTTTGCGCCAACTAAACTAAATACCGTTGATGCTGCGGAAATATCTGTCAATTCAACTTTGTCAAAGGGAAAAATAAAGCGATCGAGCCAGCTTAATAATTGCTCTCGGCGATTAGGAGATACTAAAACCAAGACTGCATCTTCGGTGACGTAGGCACTAGCTAAATCTAAGGTGCGGGCAGTGGAGGTAACAAATACAGTATTGCAACTCTCTCCAGGCTTTAGTTTTTCAAAATCATTGGTACTTTGGTTGTGAAGATAACGCAGACGGTCATCGCCAGTAATTTTTAATAGTCCCCAGTTAGAGCGATCGCATATTGCCACACCATTCTCAATCGCTTCTAAAGCTTGCTTCTCATTATTAAAACTGTGAGCAACGCTTGATTCATCAAAAATTGCTCCTGCTGTCTCTTGAACTTGTCTTAATTTCATCATATTTATTAAATTATCCGAAAATTTTTGATAACTGGTCGCTAATCTAACAACTTGTAAGGTGGGCAAATTTTGTTTCAAAGTATATCGACACGGTTCGTTTTTAGTTTGCCCACCCTACCTCTGATTACTGATTATTAAATTAATTGGTGGGCAAAAAAGAGTTTTGTATTTTATCTATTAATAAGCTTTTGCTGCCCACCCTACAATGCTCAATGCTCAATGCTTAATCTTCAGGTAAGGTACTAAAGGCTTTTCTAACTGACTGCTGCGCTTTTGACTCTAACAACTGCCAGTCTACCTCGCCCAATTCGTCGATTAATCTTGTGTCCACCTCAACGGAATAAGCAGCTTCATTCTCCTGGCTAAAAAGATGTTCAACAGGCTCATATTCTAGAAAACAAACCTTATAGCAAAGTTCCCAGACATCAATCTCAACTTGATAATTAGAGCGAGTCAAGCAAAGATGATAGCCAGGAATGGGTGCGGTTACTTCTTTATATTTACCTTTCCAGTCTGAGACTTCTAATTCTTTACGGATATTATCCACTACCCGCAGCATTGCTGGCTGCATTAGTAATTGAGCTTGTTCCCAAGCCAGCATATTCTTAAAAGTCGGTTTCATATCATTTTGCTTTTGCGCCCATACTTAATTTTAGAATCATGCAGTCCCGATCCGAAAATTAAGTTGTAAATTTGCCTATAAATTTACAACTTAATAACGGATTATGTCACGATACACAAAGAAGCAATCAAACCTAAAGGAGGCTAATTATGGTTAACGTAGCAGTCATTGACTATGAAATAGGAAACCTGCATTCTGCTTGTAAAGGCTTAGAAAAAGCAGGGGCAACTCCCAAAATTACTAGTTCTCTTGCAGATATATTGAATGCAGATGCGTTTGTCCTACCTGGAGTTGGTGCTTTCGATCCGGCAATGCAGCATATCAGAGAGCGTAAATTAGAAATGCCAATTAAAAAAGCGATCGCCTCTGGCAAACCTTTTTTGGGAATCTGTGTCGGTATGCAAATCCTTTTTGAGCGTTCAGAAGAAGGACAAGAATTAGGCTTGGGCGTTATTCCAGGAATAGTTCGACGCTTTAAAAGCGAACCAAGAATTACTATTCCTCAGATGGGTTGGAATCAACTGGAATTAATTCAGCCTGAACTTTCCCTGTGGCAGAATCTACCTACAGATCCCTATCTTTACTTTGTGCATTCTTATTATGCCGATCCTGTAAATAAAAGCTTTAATGCAGCAATGGTAACTCATGGCTCGCAAACGGTAACTGCTGCGATCGCTCGTGATAATCTGATGGCAGTACAGTTTCACCCTGAAAAATCATCAGACAATGGGCTGCAAATTCTTTCTAATTTCGTCACTTTAATTAAAAATCAGCAAAACTTAGTTACGAGTGTTTAATTTAACCCAAGATTAAAATAGTCATCATTTTAGGCTGAAAACTGAGATTTAAATTAATTGGCTGTTGGTTTAATTAAAAATAATTTAGCTGCTATTTTGCTGATGCTGATGAAACTTTAGGCTTTTCCCAATCAAATCTGTAGTGTTAATTAATTATTAAATAAATGTTGCGCTTTATTACAATCAACCTTAATTATTAATAAATATTGCAGAGTCTTGTTTTATTAGTTAGCTTGTGTTCAGTAAAGCTAAATAAGCATTGTGTCTGTCAAGGAGACTAATGATGATTTTAATTTGTAGCCTACTGCTTTCTTTTATGCTCGGCTTTTTGTTAGCCGTTAATGTAATAGCAGAAAAAGATCGTCAGCAACAATCGACAACATCTTTTACTTCTAAAGACTTTGCCTCTACATCCCACAACAAACAGATGACCTTTTCTTTAACATCTTTAGTATTGTTTGTATTTTTTCCCGACCCTGAAATAGCTGCCAATTTACCATCTAGAGACTAATACCGTTAGCTCTACAATCAATAGTCATATTTTTCTTAGCTGCTGAAACAGCCTATTACAGAAAATGAAAGCCAACGAGCGATCGCGTTTATGATAATCTGGGATGGTCTATTCTCTAGTTTTTTATTCAACTATATATCTTTCAATAGTAGCCGGTGAAATATTACCAGTCGTAACCTTGGCTCTGGGGGAAAGTTCCCCCAATTGGTTAGGCAGAGAATAATTCTCTCAAAGCGCGAGAACGTTATGCCATTGCTCCCGTACCAAAAAACTTAGGTGGTTCGCTGAGAGTATAAACAATAGTTTCTGTAGCTATAGCCTGGCGAATATACAGCGGAGTTTGCAAGATGCCTAGAAGAGTCGTACCATCAATAAAACGAAAGCCTCCAGAGGTTTTATCGGACAATAGCTTATCTATTAATTCTGGCTGTGGTCTAAGGTCGATTTCTTCATCTGAACATAAAGCAAATCCCCAAGAGCGACCGTAGGAAGGAGTAGGAGCAGATAGAGAATTTACCTGACTAAACACCGCTTTTAGAGTGTTAACCAAACGCGCATGATCCTGGACTTCTGGCGGGGATATGGGACCTGCCTGTACCATTACATATCCTCCAGGATTTAATACTTGCTTGAGTTTGGCAAAATACTCTTTAGTAAACAGGGCAAAAGATGGACCTGATTCAATCGGATCGCTTAGATCGGAGATAATAATATCCCAGGTTTGGGTAGTGGTATCTAAAATCTTGAGCGCATCGGCGATAATTAACTCTACACGAGGATCTTCAAAAGCATTTTGGTGCATTTCTGGAAGATGTTTTTGGCAAGCTTCGACTACATCTCCATCAATATCAATCATCGTTACTTTATCGACGGTTTGCCAACGCAGTACTTCGCGAATTGTTGCCCCTTCTCCACCACCGAGAACTAAAACACTACAGGGCTTTTGATGAGCAATTAATCCAGGATGCACTAATGCTTCATGGTAGATAAATTCATCAACGGTGCAGGATTGCCATTTGCCGTCTAAAACTAATCCTTTGCCAAAAGCTCCTGTTTCGACAATATACATCTCCTGAAAGGGAGTTTTTTGATATGCCAAAATCTTGGTAACTCCATGAGTATAAATATCCCACGGGGTTATATATTCATTGATCCACAAATCTGCCTTTAATTCGCTACCAGACATAGATAATTGTTTGCTTAACTACACACAAACATTGTTTGTAGCATTTTTTAGCATTAAATGAATATTTTCGCTTTTTTAAAAGGTAATTTAGCTAAAATCTTTATCTCTCATGCTTTGATAGCGATAGAAGTTCAAAATATCTAATAAAATACCGACGATACAAATGGTAATACCAAGGGTGATAGCACCTTGTAGAGGTTTTCCGCTGCCAAACACAGCCAAAAAATTGAGAATATGAAGTTTTCCCAGCTCGCTTAGGTTTAAAAAACCAGGAACATAGCCGACTATGTTTAACAATCCTAAAGCGCAGCCAATAAGTATTACTGGAGCAGCAAAGCTCATGGCAGCAGCAAGAAACAATGAAAGAAATAAATTTGACACAACTTCTAAAACAATTTTAGGTATAAACGTTTTTTTAATAAGGAGTAATTAAAACTTACCTCATCCATTCATTTATTAAGATATAGGCAAAAACTGACTTTGGAAGATAATTTTAAAAATCTTAAATAACTACTTGAAATTTGGTTAAACATTACTTACTTTTAAGTCTTTAAGATAATATACATAGAAAAAATTAATAGAAAAGTAACGATTTTAACTAAAAGCGTAAGCAAACTTAAACTTTATTAGTCGATTAGTTAAGAACTATATCGACTTGAGCAATTGTTAATTTTACTCCTGTCATAATTTGCCAGACTTACACTATCAATTAATTTAAAAGCAACGTAATATGGTGTCTTGGCAACGTTCTGATAATCGTCAACCTAACCAACTCCGCCCTCACAGGTTTCAGCTAGATTTTATTGATAATCCTCTGTCGTCAGTGATTATCGAGTGTGGCAAGACGAAAGTTCTTTGTACTGTTAGTATTGAAGATAGAGTTCCCAGGTTTTTGCTTAATAGTGGTCAAGGTTGGCTGACGGCAGAATATAGGATGTTACCAGGAGCAACAAATACCCGTCATTCTAGAGAGTTGATCAAGCTTTCAGGACGTACTCAAGAAATTCAAAGGCTGATCGGACGGAGTTTGAGAGCAGCTATTAATCTTAAGGGCTTTGGGGAAAGAACAATTACCATCGACGCGGATGTATTACAGGCAGATGCAGGAACACGCACCGCATCGATTACAGGCAGCTATGTGGCATTAGCTCACGGAATTGATAAACTGATTGCAGTAGGGGAACTTAAAAAATCGCCTTTATTAGAGCCTGTGGCGGCAGTTTCAGTAGGCTTAATTAATGGAGCGGGGTTTCTAGATTTAGATTACCCTGAAGATGTGGCAGCAGACGTAGATTTAAACGTAGTTATGAATAGCAAGCTAGAAATAATTGAAATTCAAGGGACGGCAGAATCTAATAGTATGACGCGATCGCAATTAAATCAAATGCTAGACTTGGCAGAAACAGGAATCAAAGAATTACTAGAAGCTCAACAGGCAGCATTGCAACAAAAATGATCGAAAAATCTAATGCTAAATCTACCAATGTCTGGGACTATAAACCTGGGTGGTGTCAACCCTGGTCAATTATTTTGGCGGGACTGACTATAATTTCAGCTAGCTGGCTAATACTGCATATTGTTTGGATTACCGTTGGCGTATCGATGCTGATCACCGTTTGGTGGGTATACTTTTTGATTCTCTATCCCCAAGCATTTGCTAAATATATAGCAGCATCTCAAGAAACTACGGCTAAAAGCTAAAAACCTAATAAATTCAAAACAAAAACAATTCACCTTGTGTGTAATTTATGATCTCGAGGAAACGGTCTGACGCTTAAACATTTCTTTAAGGACTAAAGCAGGATCTACGTAATTTCCATTATATTTGAGCGTCCAATGCAAATGAGGACCAGTAGTTCTTCCGCTTATGCCAACCCGACCAATTCTCGCTCCTGCAGGTAAGTCTTCTCCCTCAACAAGCTGAATACCGCCAGGACGATCTATAAGATATGTTCCTTGAGAAGATGTTTCTACAGATCCTTCCATATGACAGTAAATGTGTTCCCATGCTCCTGACTGGATAGTCACGGATGTACCGCAAGCATCATCGTCTGATAGTTTCGTTATTTTGCCACCCCACCAGCTACGAATATAGCTTCCCAGAGGGGCAGCTAAATCTAAGCCATTATGAAATTGTCGTACTCTGGTTACAGGATTAATGCGATAACCAAAAGGAGAGGTGTAGGATTGAAAATTTTCCACGGGAAAAGAGCCTTTTTCCCAAATAGCAGAAACATCTTGAGCAATTAAATTACCTTCAGGTAAATCCGAAGCTTCAGTCTGAAGTATCTTCCAGTTTTGAAATCCAAATGACACCAGGAAAGTCGCTATTGCAGTGCCGAGTAAACGACTCCATCGAACTTTTGATTTGTAGCTCATTTATTTTGGCTCATCAATATAATAGTTAGTGCTTGGTGGTTTAGAAATAAGCTTTTTAGCTTTTTATTGAGAATTAAACATAAAAAGTTATCCACAGCATTTTTAGCAGATAATAGATAATTTTCAAGTAATAATTGGCAGAAAAATCAATAACTTTTTTACGAAAGCTAAAAAACCTTTCCAAGGATACTCTTTAATCTTTTGACCAGCAATACTAAACTAAAGTACTTATAGGTACTCATCATATCTTTGAGTTAAAAGCAAAGACATTTTGATAAAGTTTTGATGAACTTATGCCTCACCTTCAAGCTAATCGAAACACATTAGAAATAAATATTTACCAATAAGTATGAAAATTAATTTTGTTCCCTTTGTTTTTGACCTAGATACAGTAAGCATTGCAGGGAGTTGTATCTGGTCTTTGGCTTTATATATTGGTTTAGATTCAACAAAAAGCTGGATTAGTAAACAATTAGAGAGATGGTTGAACTTTGCTGAAGGGTGGCTTTATACTTCGGTTGAAGAGTTTGATGCAACTCGTCCTACCAGAGAGTCACAAAATGCTTTTTATGCTTCGATACTGGGCATTGTGCCTTTTTTAGCTGTAGGGGCATTAACCAATTGGCTGATAGATATTAGCTTCGGTGGCAGCAGTTGGGCGATCGCTTTAGGTATTATGACCTGTGCTATTTGTAGCTTATTTGCTCTGGCTAATCAAGATTATGAAGAGGAATAAGAGAATCAAATAAGCTTTGTCGTCATTTAATTCTCCTATTTTTTTATTCGTAGAGCCAGGCTTTTCTAACAGGTTCCCAGTTGATTAATTCTTCTTCTTTAAACCACAAGGCTACTTCTGTTTGAGCAGTTTCAATCGCATCCGAACCATGAATCAGGTTACGTCCAATACTAACTCCAAGATCGCCACGTATTGAACCAGGCGCAGCGGTTACAGGATTAGTTGCACCAATCAAGTTTCTGGCAGCACTAACTACGCTATCGCCTTCCCAAACCATCGCAATTACGGGCGCAGAAGTTATAAATTCAATTAGGCTATTGAAAAAAGATCTTTCTTGGTGAACACTATAATGTTTTTCTGCTAGTTCGCGAGAAACCTGCATCATTTTTAGTCCTACTAGGGTAAAACCTTTAGTCTCAAAGCGATCAATAATTTCACCTGTTAGATGACGCTGTACGCCATCGGGTTTAATCATGATAAAAGTGCGTTCCATAATCTCCTCAATATTTAATTACAAAATGTCACAAACTTCCTTATCTAAATTAAGAGAAGTTTCATTGACAAGTTCATAAAATAATACCCTGGTTACGTTAATTCTCAGATTTTGATAGCGATCGCTAATTTTTTTTTGCAACTTCAGAGGGTCTAATGTTTTAGTCTTCATCCAAAGGCAAACCAAATCTGACTTTGCCCCTGGCGAAATAGCGACCAAACTGCATTTCGTATACCTCGTCTTCGTCTTGTGTCTCTACTTCTAAATCTGAACGAGGATAACTAACGCACAGTAGAGCATAACCTTGTTCTTTGAGCTTAGGAGATAATCCCATTGCTTCTGGCTGCTCTAGTTCCCCTGAGATAACTTTTGCCGCACAGCTAGTACAGGCACCATTGCGACACAGGAAAGGTAATTTGGCATCTTGTTGTTCAGCAGTTTGCAGGATGTATCGATCTTCTGGGACTTCGACAATGTAGTGTTTTCCCGTAGCGCGATCGCGAACTTTTACTATATGGGTTTTGCTCATTTAATTAACAGGGAATGCTTACCGATGTTGAACCACGGGCGGGGGTCGCTCGCCTACAAAGAGCGAAGCGGTACTAATGTGTAGTCTACAGCAAAAGAGAATGACCCGAAACTTTGACAGGAATGGCGAACCCTGTATAATGATAAATTGTGCGCCCCCTGGAGAGGTGGCCGAGTGGTCGAAGGCGCAGCACTGGAAATGCTGTAACGGGGTGACTTGTTCGAGGGTTCGAATCCCTCCCTCTCCGCTTGAGCTTTAACGATTAATTACCTTTGCAGCTTCGGCATTGAAGCTAACACATTGGCTGTGATTATTCCATACTTTTTAGGTTTTTTCGCGAATAACTTCAAATACTTGACGACTAAGTTGAGTTAATTCTGGTGTCATGGTGTCATCGACGTGACGCGGAAGTTTTCGGACGAATAAACCCCGCGATCGCATTGAGTAAAGTTAACTTGCCACAGCCAGATGATCCCAGCACACAAACAAACGAACCAGGTTCTACTTGAAAATTGATATTATCTAATACTTTAATGGTGCGATCGCCACAGCTAAAAGTAACCGACAAGCTTTTTACCTCTATCAACTCTTGGATTGATTGCGCCGTTGTTGGCGTTTGTACAGCGATATCTTGTATAACTTTATTCCTAATTCCTGAATTAATTTATTTTTTAATCGTTCTCCAAGGCATCAATGCAGCAGTCAAACGACTAACCGCCCAAGAACTAAAGGCACCCATCAATCCAATTAGCAGCATTCCCATGACAATTAGTTAGAGGTAACATAAGATTCCTAGGTTATATAGCCCACGCTATAGCGTCCTGCCAGAATTTCTGTCGTTACCAAACAAAACCAGGCATTACTACCCATACTCATAACCAAACCACTAGCAATGCTGGGTAATGCCCCAGGAATGATAATGTCTATAAATGTATGTCGGGGTTTTGCCCCCAAACACTGTCCGACCTGAATCATATTACTCATTCAAAAGCGATCGCGCTAAGCAGTTTCATGATTTTTTTAGCGGTAAAATAATCTAACAAAAAAAATCATGAGCAAGATAGAATCAGCTTCAGCGCGATCACTTGTTTCTCTCCTGGAATCAAACCAATTAACGGCATCATTACTGCTGCTTTGATTTACTGGCTTCTGGGTTTTGTTCTGAAAAACTCCTCAAAGGTACAAACTTAGTTGTTATCAGTTCAGGTTCCAATATCTTCATTCCATAACAAGGGCTTAGATAGTATAAAGTTTCTCATTAGTTCGATACAGTCTTGCTCGTTGAGAACTTCAACAATTACCTTTTTATCTCTCAATAAATCTTCTGACCCCATATAATTGCGATTTTCACCAATAATAACGTGAGGAATTTTATACAAAAGAATCGCACCACTACACATACTGCATGGAGACAAAGTAGTGTACAAAACCACATCTGAATAAAAAGATGCCGAGCGACGACCAGTATTTTCTAGAGCATCCATTTCCGCATGAAGAATAGCACTGTTTCTCTGCATTCTTTGATTATGACCGCGCCCAACTATTTCCCCGTTTTTGACCACAACTGAGCCAATAGGTATTCCTCCCTCTTCAAGCCCTTTATATGCTTCGTTTAATGCTTCGGTCATAAATTTGTTTATCAACTTTTTTCGCTCACACGACAAGACTTTTTTAAGCAGAGGCGATCGCTTTGGCTACGGGTCGCGTCGTAATTGCACTAAACCCGCGCCAGACTATTTCATTGCCAAAACTATTGTTAATCCAAGATTTGTTCTAAATCTGCCACCGATTCCAATACTCTATCTGGCTCTACATCAGAAAGCTCGACTAATTCTCGGCGATATTTACCCGTTTTAACTAAAATACCCCTCAGCCCTTCTCTTTTAGCCCCTCCCACGTCTGATTCTATATCATCTCCTACCATTAAAACTTGACGGCTCGGTAGCTTTAGTTCGTTCAAAGCTAACTGAAAAAAAGAGGAGGAGGGTTTACCGACTACAGTTGCATTTTTTTGGGTCGCGTACTCTAGACCAGCTACCATCGCTCCGATATCTAGCTGCAAATCTCCCTCGGCTTGCCAGTATTTTCCTTTATGGAGGGCAATTAGTTTTGCTCCATTATTCAGCATCTTAAAGACTTTATTCATAACCTGGTAGTTCCAGTGATCGCCAATATCGCCGATAACAACTACATCTGGTTTCGTGTCAGATTGAGAAAATTCGATAAAGTCCCTCTTTACATCTTCCGATAACAATAAATAACAAGAAGGATTATTTAACTGTCGCAAATACAGAACTGCTGCGTAAGGTGCGCTGATTATCTCCGATTTGGATATTGGCAGTCCCATGTCAACCAAACTTTGATGAAAGGTTTGGCGAGATTTAGTAGTTGTATTAGTGACGAAGCGACAGGGAAATTTAGCTTTAATCTTTTTGATAATTTCAACTGCTCCATCAATGGGTCGATTATCGACATGAAATACTCCATTAATGTCAAAGAGAATGCCTTTGATATTAGATAGATTGTCTGCCATTGCTCTTGATACCTGAACTACCCTACATTTTAAGAATAGCGTCAACACCTCGATTGAAGAAAAGACTTGTCCGCATCTAATCCTTCTCTTGCGTATGGAGTCTCAATGGGACGGGGCTGTCTGCCGACGCAGGTTTCGTCCACAGCCCCGTCGCGAACCCGCGCATCCCTCTGGGTCAAATTTCTCATCCTAACCACTGAGGATTTTCAGCCGTACCGTCAAATTTGCTAGTCGTTTTGAATAGTTCATACCGACCTGTTGCTGCTGCAATTCGAGTGCGATCAAGCAGTGCATTGACTTGTGCTTCGCTCATGGGTTGAAAAGTCTTGGCTGCCTCAAACGCCTGATCTAAAATCGGCATTTTTTCAATGCCCGTAATCACTGTCGAAGTGGGTAAATTCATCGTGTAATGGAGGCATTCAATCGGAGTGACGGTTTTGCTCTTAAGAATGTAAGGATCGCCCATTGTTTTCATTCCCAATACGCCGATTTCGTTTTCGACGAGAACGGGTAAAACTTGGCGTTCAAAACTTCTAAAGTGAGCGTCCATTACATTTAAAGGCATTTGCACCGCATCAAAGCGGAAATTGTTCTGTTCGGCAATTTTTAACATTCTCAGGTGAACCAAGGGATCTTTATGACCAGTAAAGCCGATATAGCGAACTTTGCCAGCTTTCTGAGCTTCTAGTACTGCTTCCATCGAGCCACCAGGTGCAAAGACGCGATCGGGGTCTTCTAAACGAATAATTTCATGATGCTGTAACAAATCGATGCGATCGGTTCGTAAGCGTTGAAGGGACTGCTCGATTTGTTTAGCAGCAGATTCTTTGGTTCGACCATCAATTTTGGTCATTAGGAATACTCGATCGCGATAACCATTTTGTAAGGCTTTACCCATTCTTAATTCGCTACCGCCATCGTGATAATCCCAGCAATTATCCATAAAATTAATACCGCGATCGATTGCTGTTTGAATAAGCTTAATCGCGAATTGTTCATTTTTAGGTCTGCCAATATGATGACCGCCCAAACCAATTACAGATACTTTTTCTCCAGTACGTCCTAGCTGACGATAAAGCATTTCCCCTTCAATTACCTCAGTAGCTGGTGCATCTTGTGCCAACAGCGGTCTAATGGTTGGCTTTGAAGCTGCTAGACCTGCAGCAACTAAACCCGATGCTGAAGCTAACTTAAATACATCTCGTCTGCTAATATTCATGATTTCTTCTAATAAGCGTGGACTTTCAATAACTTTACTTATTTCATCACTGATAGGGCAATTGGTCTAAAGATATAGCTGGGCTTGTTCTTGGCGACTAAAATATTTCCTTTGTAAAGTAAGTGTTAAAAATGGAGAAGTGATGAAGATGGGGAAGTAGTGGAGATGGTGAAGATGGAGAGGTAGGGAAGTAGTGAAGGTGGTGGAGGTGATGAAGATGATGGAGGTAGGGAAGAAAGGCGTAGAAACTTCACTACTTTAAACACCCCAATCACTCCCGTTACACCAAATACGACCCTACCCAACAGCTTACAAACAGTTTCTTAAAGTATTAGAGTTAGCATATTTCTTTTAGGCTACTTGTCGCCCCTACAAATATGTCTACCAAAAGCTGGCTGGTAATTGATAATTGATTCAAAGCGGTTGCTTTTCTGGAACACCAACTTCGCGGGGAAATTTCTTGGATGTTGGGGAATGCTTACGGATATATATACAATGGCGTACCCCTTGGCTAATGGGAGTTTCCCAAGGATAAATTAATTCTATTTTGCAGCCCAAGCGAGCTACTGCCGACTTTAAACTGACGGTATCTGACTTGCTCCAGTGTCCACGGTAAAGAACAGCTAGTCCACCTACTTTCACTAGCGGTAAGCTATATTCAGCACAGACAGAGGCTTTACTTACTGCTCTAACCAAAGCTAAATCGTAAGCTTGACGATCGCCAGGGATTCTGCCTAAGTCTTCGGCGCGAGCAACTATGCCCGTGGCATTATTTAGCTTTAGTTTGGTAATTAAATCATTGACAAAGTTAATCTTTTTACGAGTAGAGTCTAAAAGTGTAATTTGCCAGTGGGGAAAGGCGATCGCTAGAGGAATACCAGGAAAACCCGCTCCTGTACCAATATCAATCACCTGGAGTTTTTGAGCTAAAAAATCTTGCTCCAAGCCAACTATCCCTGAGAGGGAATCCCAAAGGTGTTTTTCCCAAAAGTCTTTTGGTATGGTGATGCGAGTTAGATTTTGTTGACGATTTCCTTCTATAACCTCTTGATAAACCTGTTGAAATAATTGCTCTTGGTCTGCGTCAGGCTGCCAATTGAGGCTTTGCTGCCAAAGCGCTGTCATTTGGGGCAATCTATTAGTTTCGATCTGACTCATAAGCTTTTAGATTATCAATTCAATGCCACTGGCTCAATGGGCTGGAGATCTCCATGGCTAATTGTCCAACAGCGATCGGCTATGTCTATCAACTCTCCAGGGTCGTGAGTAACTACTAGCAATGTCCAATGCTCTTTTAAATTTTTAAGCAGTTTAGCTAGCTGAATCTTCATCGACCAATCTAATCCTGCTGTTGGCTCGTCTAACATCAATACATTAGGCTGACGAATTAGCTGTACTGCCAAAGCCAAACGACGCTGTTGCCCACCACTAAGAGCATGAGGAGATATTTTTAAAGATATATGATCTAATCCTACCTCGCTCAAAGCATCTTTAACTCTTTTTAGATCTAATTCTGGATGACCTAAGCGCAATTCTTCTAAAATAGTACCACCACAAAAATGCCGCTCAGGAAACTGAAACACTAGTCCTGCTAGCTGCTGTAGTTCAATATCCGTCAGTTGTTTGCTGCGCCAAAAAATTTCCCCTTTGGTTGGCTGTGCCAATCCAGCTAAAATCTCTAAGATAGTGGTTTTACCCGAACCGCTTGCTCCTACTATCAATCCTAGTTTCTGTGCTGAAAGTTCTAGGTTAATATTTTTCAAGATGGGTTGAGCAGTAGCAGGAGGATGATAAGTTAAATTTTGCAGACGAAGCATTATTTAAATAACCTAGATTTTTATAGCTTAATTATAGGCTCTTTAATTGAGCGAAGTTTAATTTAGCTTTTGTTATTGTTAATGATAATATTACTTCTATTTTCAGGAACTAGATTTTTGTTGGTCACGTCAATATTTACCAAATATACTAATAATTATAATTAGGCATAATGAAAAGAAAAACTAAATTTACTAGTTTTAAAACTCAGTTGCAGCAAACAATTTGGACTATACCATTAAGCATTACTATGATTATTGGTCTTAGCAGTGCAGCTTGGGCAGCAGATCCTTTCCGTCAAAAAAATCCTCGCGATATTGATAAGTATACCGAACAAGCATTTGAAACCATTTTTTTCAAAGGAGACTACAAAACAGTCAGCGGTCAACTATTACAGGCTGAAGCAGAAACGCCAGATGAACCTCTGACTTATGCCCTGCTTGCTTCTTTGGCTTATACCGAAAAAGAAAAAGACTGGGAAGGTATCAAAAAATACGCTGATAAGACTTTAGAGTCAGCCCAATTGTTAAGCCAAAGCGATCCTCTACGGGGCAATCTTTATTTGGCGGTAGGTCATTTTTTGGATGGTGCTTATGTTTATCAAAAAGACGGGGCTTTAGATGCGATTAGTAAGCTACAGCTGGTCTTCAAATATCTTGATCGAGCAGAAGATAGCGATCCTAATGATCCTGAATTGAACTTGATTAAAGGCTATATGGATTTATTACTAGCCGTTAACTTACCTTTTTCTAAACCAGAACAGGCGATCGCCCGTTTTGAATCGAATGCTGCACCTAGTTATTTAGTGGATAGAGGTCTAGCGGTGGCATATCGCGATTTGAAACAATATGATAAGGCTTTAGAATACGCCAATAAAGCTATAAAAGCTGCTCCCGATAATCCAGAACATTATTATCTCAAAGGGCAGATTCTCAGACAAATTGGCAAAAAGAAAGATGATATTCAGGTTTTAGAAGAAGCTACACAAAACTTTACCTTAGCTCTAAATAAATCAGCACAATTACCAGACTTTGTTTTGGAAACCTTGGAAAAGGAAAATCGTTTGACTCAAGAGAAAATTGCTGAACTTAAATCAGGACAAGCTAATCTTCAGAATTGAACTATTGGTTTCTTGGGTTCAATTACCATTGTTGGGCAATCTCAATCTATAGATAAAATAAACTGATAAGCTGTAAAACATTTAATTTACCGCTAGATTTGCTCTACATAGGATATTCCATGCTATTCATGTATTCATAATAATGGCGCGAAAGTGCGATTCGTTAATAGTAATATCGGCAAGAAATGATTTTGATGTAGTCTTCTGCTACTCGATAAACCAATCTGTTTGTTTCATCAATCCTTCTCGACCAGTAGTCAGAAAGATTCTCTTTTAAAGGTTCGGGTTTGCCAATCCCCTCAAACGGAGTAACCAAAATATCTCGGATTAGTCGATTAATTCTCTTAAGAGTTTTTTTATCTTGACTCTGCCAGTAGATATAATCCTGCCAAGCTTCGATGTCCCAGATTAAATCACGCATCAATCAAGTCATGGTGTTGCCCTTTCCCAGCTTGATCTCTGGCGATCGCCTCTATCAAATGTTTGGCATTAGCAGGAGACCTCATCAAATATAATGTCTCCATGATCGAATCGTAATGGCTTTTTGATAGCAGCACTACATCCTCGTGATTTCTCCTTTTTATTAAGGTAGCGTCGCGATTATCACTCACCCGATCTAAGACCTGTTTAAAGTTTTCTCTCGCTTCTGAGTAATTAACTATTTCCATCTTGCTTTAAATTGTCCTTAAACAAGTACAAGTATAGCCTAAAAATTCGCCAATCCAATTTCAATCCTCGATCGCCCCGAAGGATGACCGCAACGCAAAATGGTTTATAACGAAACTTTAAAACGAGAAATCCCTGAAGGTTGGCAAGATAAAGAACTTTCTGACATAGCAAATATAACTATGGGGCAATCACCACCTGGTGAGTCATACAATGAATACGGTGAAGGAACTTTATTTTTCCAGGGTTCTACAGATTTTGGATGGCGATTTCCAACGACCAGACAATATACAAGTGAACCAACTAGGATGGCAAAACAGGGAGATATATTGCTTAGTGTTCGCGCTCCTGTTGGAACAATGAATATTGCGGATCGTAATTGTTGTATTGGTCGTGGATTGGCTGCATTAAATAGCAAAGAAGGCTTTGATGGATTTTTATTCTACGTAATGGAGTATTTCAAAAGAATTTTTGATAGAAGAAACAGTGAAGGAACTACTTTTGGTTCAATAACTAAAGACGATTTATTTTCTTTGAAACTCATATATCCAAGTTTGAAGCAGCTAAAAGCATATGATGAAGTTGTATCTAAATACAATAATAAAATATTTAATAACTGTAAAGAAAATCAACAACTTACTCAACTTCGCGATTGGCTTTTACCCATGCTAATGAATGGTCAAGTAACGGTAAAATAAGCAAATAGACAATATAGCAGTGAAGCAAAGGTTTAGGACACATAAATCTTGTAGGGGCGATTCGCGATCGCCCTTACGTTAAATATAGATTTGCTGATTCTCATTTTTAATTAAGGTAATTTCTTTTTGAGTAGTTAAAACAATATCTGAGTTGGGTTTGATATCCGATAGCTCAATTGAATTGCCTAAACAAATACTGACATTCTTTTTGTCAATGATAGAACTAGCAATTTTAATCTTAGATACTTTTACACATTTCTTTGTATAAGAATCAGAATCTTGTATGATTAGGCGATCGCTTATTAGATTTTTAATTTCATCGTTAGATAGTTTGTCAAGATCAGGACTGGCAATACTAACAATAACTTCAAACTTATCGTGTTGAAACCAATCTTGTATTTTATAGTTTAGGTTGTTCATTTCTGTCTATCGATTATTGATATAGAGTATATTTTTAACTTGTCGAATTTTAAGATCAGCTTTGTATAACCTAGTTATGCCATCTCTAAGTAAAGTAGATCTTTCTGTAAAAGAAAGAAAAGGAGTAAACCTAGCTGCTCTAATACTAGCTTGAGCTTCTAAAGGTGTTTGTGATTGCGTGTTGCCCCCTAATGCTGCTTCTCTATGCCCAACTAATTCATGAGCAATAGAGCTTTTCCAATCTACAGTTACATTACTTTTATCTTGAATAAAATGTCCGAACCATTGATAAAAGTAATCAATATGGCGATTGAACAAGCCGTTTACAAAGCAGCGTCCCTCGCCTTCAATTCACTGCCATATTGTTTTTTGTGGTGTACTTTGTTTCAGCAATGCCCTATTTTTAAATATCCAAGCTTAATTGAAGATAGTTGTGTTTTGTCTCAGCAGCCTTTGATTGAGAAAGATTAGGAGTTTGGTCGGCAGACCAAAACAAGGAATTGCCAGGGCGTTGGCGATCTACGTTTAACCAGTGGCTAAATACTTGTTCTCGTTGGTCTGCGAGGGAAAGTATTTGATAAACTCTAACTCTCTTTTTATTTATGCTTTCATAACGTATACATTTAATTTTGCAGCCGATTTTGGCTAAAAAACGGCTAACTATGGTTATAGGAGTAAAATTTTTAGCAATGCCAATGTTTAAAATTGTTTTGATTTCTGAACGATTATTATGAGCGATCGCACTTAAAGACTCTAGATCGGCATCGGTATTGCGTAATTCTCGACTAGTATCTTGTAATAAAACGGGAATACCCATTAGCTCTAAAGTGCCAACAATCGCCCCAAGCTGGGAGTTATTGAAATCAGGTAAGAATAAACTGCCGTTTCCCTGTTCAATTAGCTTACGGGCAACCTGGGTATCGCGATCTGCTAGGTAGGGGCGACCAACTGTTAGAAAGTAATGTAGCCTAATTTTTTCGTACCAGTCGCGATCGTCTAAAGATACCAACTCAGGAGTAATCGGTAGGTTGTAGCGTTGATGCAGTTCGTGTTTTTTTAGTTGACGGCGATCGCTTAAAGATTTAATTAAGCGTTTTTTTAGAGTCTGATACTGGCGAGTATTAAGTTCAGGAGAACAGGCGATCGCTCTACATTCGGCTAAATAATTTTGGGTACTGATCTCGGTGATTGCTTCGACCAAACTATTGTCTGTTTTGGATTCCCCTTGACTTTCTAACTCCTCAAGCTTAACCGTGGCTGCATCTATAATTTGATGTCCTTCGGCTTTTAACCCCGCTAAGATAGAAGTGCGATAATTGCTTGCTCCTGCATTAAAACGTACTGCCATTTTTGCCCAACACAGTAAAGATTCTGCTTGAAAGCCCGTGTCTAAATCATCTAAATAGGCAAAGTCCGATTGCTGCAACAGACGGATATTTAGCTGGGTAAAACGCTGACTAGAGCTAAGTAAAGCAGGAATAGAGGTTGAGCCGTTACCTATTTTGTTAAAGCTATAGTTGGCGCACCACAAATGTCGGGGTACATTTTGCCGTAAGCGAGATAGCGTCTGACGGACGGCGTTTTCTGCCTGGATGCCTTGAGCGATCGCCCAAACCGAGGTAAAGTGATCTTTTAGTTCAATGGATATGCCTGTTTCAATCGAAGGACTAGCCACCACAATGTCGTACTGCCATAAAATCTGCTCTAGCTGGGAAATACAGCCATAGGCAACATGAGTAGGATCGGCAAGGGACTCGGAATCTATACGCAGAATTTTTTTAGCGGGAAACTTCTGTTTTAAATAAACCTCTAAAGTTTGAGTACTCCATTTACTAGTCAGCTTTTGTGCAGAAAGACAAATAAATGGTTTGCCTCCTTGTTGGATGTGGGTTTCTAGATCGGCGACTAGTTTTTTTGGACTCTTACCCTCATAGTTATATACCTGCCATGAGGTTTGTTCGTCATGTTGCCAAATATTCTGCACAATATAGGGCTGAATTTCCATTCCTGATAAAGCAATCAAATAATCCAGGGAAATATTACTCAAGTCGGCATCAGCTATATATACCTGTCCGCGATCGCCTAAAATATTCTGCATGAGAATTTTAAATGACTTTAATATCTCAACCCGTCGCTCTTTACAAGTACTAGAGTTTAAACCATGCCACAATACTTGCTCTACTTCATCAATAATTACCAGACTGTTTGACCATTGAGCGGGGTTGAATTTTGCTTTAGAAAAGCCATGCAAGGAGTCAATACAAAGACCATAACCTACCGCTTGTTCGCTACAGTCTTTGTCGGTAACGTAATTAAGTCCAAACCTACTACATAATTCTTTGACTAATTGGACTCGATGTCCGATGACTAAAACTTTTTGCCCACAGGCGATCGCTTTGGCGACTATTTTAGCTAGAAATCTTGTTTTTCCAGTGCCTTTAGGTGATTTAATACCGACTAACTTGGTTGCAGATGGTATGTCTAAATCTGGTAGATAACGGCTATTTAGCTCAACATCTGTAGGATAGATTAAATTTGTCCAAGATTTTGCTTTCCAAGTTTCTAGATCTACCGCCTCATCAAAAGCCTGTACAAAATGTGTTTGACCATGATTGATAATTAAATCATCTACACCTTTGCCTAACTGACTATTCCAGGTAACAACTTTGACCTGACAACCAGCTTTTTGTAACAAATAGCCTGTTTTTCTGATTGCTGTATTAACTGCTTGAACAGTTTTTGGTTTAGAATCTCGGTCAAAGACAATGTATATTTCTCGTCCAGGGGTAGCTAGGGTAGCCAACGGAGGAATCAAATGAGATTTAGCGATGCGTTTACCATCAGCATCTTTAGGAGTCCGATAGCCGTTGTTAATGCCAGGTAAAGCGATCGCACTATAGCCAGCAGACAATAATGCTCCTGCTTTTTTTGCTCCTTCAGTAATACAGAGAGGAACTTGGGGATTATTTTTTAACCACTGCCAAAATCCTAAGTCAGCATTGTTTTGAGCAATATCTTGGAGGGTAATTTTTACTTTGGCGCGATCGGCAATTTTCTGCCACAAACTAAGGGGAACTTTAAGCGCAAACAAGCCTGTGGCGGTTTTAGGGGGATGCTCATACTTGATAATCTTATCAGCATCATAGCGCGGGCGATCGGGCTTAAAACAACCCCAGATATCTTCTTCGCCACTTAAAATATTGATGCCAGAACACCACCATCCTCCAGCGTCAATATGAGCATAACGTTGAAGAAATCTCGCATTAATTCTGCCGTCATTTCTTCTAGGGATAGAATTTGAGTATAGTAAATATTCTCCAGGAGACTCTCCCTCAAGATTAACTACGTTCAAGCGGGTTAATTCTTCGTCTACTCCACTTGCTCTCCATTCCCGTAAATGATCCATCAATACTTATTCCTTGCTCTTTAAGAATAAGTATCATAACACCATATATAGAGTAATTGAAAAAATAAATTATAAATATACGCTATATGTGGATTTGGATTGAATAAATTACTAGATCGAGCTTAAATTTTGGGTAGTCATTTTCTATCAATATGAGTAAAAATCTTGATGACGACAGGCTTATGTAGGGGCAAACAGCCATTTACCCCTACATAAAACGTAACGCTATAGTTCAACAAACATTGTGAAACCATATCAGCAGATTCCTATTCAAGAGTGTAACGAACGTCTAATTGCTATCCCTTTAGACAATTTCGCCGTTGAACTACCTCATCCTTACATGAATTTGGGGGCAGAGTATGGAGACAAATCACCGTACTGTTTGCGCCAAGGAGTTGTTCGAGCTTTACTAGAAGCGCAATTTCTATTAGAGAAACGTTACCCTCATTGGAAAATTAAGCTATTCGATGCTTATCGTCCTGTGGGGGTGCAGCAGTTTATGGTTAACTATACTTATAATTCGCTGCTAAAAAAGTATAACCTTAGAGAACAACATTTAACAGCACACCAATGTCAAGACTTATGGAGTCAGGTATATAAAATTTGGGCTGCACCTAGCTTAGATAAAAAAATGCCGCCTCCTCATAGTACAGGGGCAGCAGTTGATGTGACTTTAGTTAACGATCGCGGTGAAACTCTGGATATGGGAGGAAAAATTGATGAACTTTCTGAGCGATCGCAACCAGACTATTATTTGAGCGGAGATGGAGGAAATCAACAATATCATTTTCGCCGTCAATTACTAAATCGGGTAATGATTAATGCTGGATTTCAGCGACACCCAGGAGAATGGTGGCATTTTTCTTGTGGCGATCAGATGTGGGCTTGGATTCATAATCAGAACAATCCTACCGATCCAGTGGAAGCCCGCTACGGTAGAGTTTAGCTAGATGTATTTTCTGGCTTTTGCAGATAATTGTCTGTTAACACTCAATAAATTTGAGTAATTTAGAGAAAGACTGGCAAGATCGAGAAAGTGCTTTTTCTACCTATACCTAATATCTGTTGCCTTTATTAAACGTTAACTTCACGCTCAGACTGCTTGGAATAAATCCATAGTGCATGAATAATGCCTGGAACATAACCTAAAAGTGTCAAGAGAACATTAATTAACAGAGCTGAACTAACGCCAACTGTTAAGAAGACTCCCAATGGAGGCAAAGCAATACTAGCGATAATCTTTAAAAGTTTCATGATTTTCCAAGGTAGGTAATTTTAGATAAATCTATTCCTACCAATTAGAATTGCAGGTATTTCTCTATATATCTTCTATCTTTAGACAGAAGTATTTAGGTCAGGTTGATTATACTTACTCGTAAAAATCTATCTTTTAAGAGATACAAAAACAGCTTGAAATATTAAATAATATGCTTACACTTAAAAGACAATTAAAAAATAATAGTTAAAGTATACATCAGGAGCAAACAAATGAATATATTAGGAACACTTCTAACCCTTTTAGCTACAGCTTTAAGTCTTTTGGTAGTCGATATCATTTTTCCAGGGGTCAATTTAGCCAACTTCCCTGCTGCAATGGTAGCTGCGTTAGTTATTGGTGCAGTTAACAGTGGTGTTAGACCAATTTTATCAGTATTATCTTTGCCAGTTAATATTTTGACCTTGGGTGCATTTACTTTAGTAATTAATGGCTTGTGTTTTTGGTTGGCTTCTCTATTCGTACCAGGGTTTCAAGTATACGGCTTAATCGCTTTCTTGATTGCCCCTGTGGTATTATCTTTCGTCAACACCTTTATTGGTAACTACTTCACCGAAAAATATCCCAACTTGAAGAGCAATTAAGAGTTTTGTAGGCAAGCTAACATTTGCATCGGTTTTTTTACAGAATACAAATATCAACGATTAACTCTTTCAAAGACTATGTCATGTCTGAGAAAGAGTTCTACTTTTTATACAGAGGTAGTTTGAGAGGTTGAGATTTTGGGCGTTGCTGAATGTGTAATGCTAAAAGTATATTTAGCTTATTCATAAAGTAGTGATGATTTCTTAAAAGCTTAGAGCTTACAGCTTACAGCTACGAGCAGTCATCCTTTGTACGACATTACTTAATCAGCAACGTCAGATTTTGTTATAGATTGTCAATACGCCTACAACTAGGTTAAAAATTATCTACGAGTAATCCACAAAACCTAAAACTCTGCAAATAAACTATCATGTAAGGCGTAAAATCACGCTTGTTAGCAATGGATTATAAGCACAAAATTACGACAGAAATTGAAGTTCTTCCTGAATCCTTGTTACCTGATGTTTTAAACTATATCAAATCTCTTCAACCCCAAACTGTAAAATCTTCTAAGCAGACTATAAATCTCAAACCAAAATCATCTAGATCTACTTTAGGAGAAACCATCATAATTTACACCGATGGTGCTTGTACTGGCAATCCTGGTAAGGGAGGCTATGGTGCAGTAATTATAGACGGCGATCGCCGTGAGGAAATTTCAGGTGGCTATAAACTCACCACCAACAACCGTATGGAAATGATAGGGGTGATCGCCGCTTTGAGATCTCTTAAACCTAACTCTAAAGTCAAGCTGCATAGTGACTCCAAATATATTGTCGATGCCGTAGTTAAAGGCTGGGCAAAAAAATGGCAGGCTAACGGCTGGCGCAGAAATGCCAAGGAAATGGCTAAAAACCCCGATCTCTGGCAAGAATTACTCGATTTGTGTAAACTACACGATGTGCAATTTGTCTGGGTAAAAGCTCATGCAGGCATAAGCGAAAACGAAAGATGCGATCGCCTTGCCGTCGCAGCAGCACACCAAGCTAATTTGCTCTCAGATAAGGGCTATTCTAGCTAAATTTTTGAAGCATCATGACGGCAGTAATCGAGATTTTGAATTACAGACTTTCCTCTATCTATGGCGATTTGCAACGTAGCATAAATTCCTTCAAAACTAATAATTGTTCGATCTTGCTTAATGATACTCAATTGATATGAATTTCCTGAACAATGACAAACGATCAAACTATAACCATTAATGCCTAACAACGTTTTAATTTTCATTGACGATTAAAAATATAGTTTTGCAGTTATACTTTCCAACTAATCGTCTTTTATAACTCTATTTTGTTGTTTGTTCAACTTAATTTTATTAAATTAGCTTTTTACATTAATTAGGAAGTGTTACAAAATTTACGTCGCTTGAGAATGGCAGGGGTAAAGTTAGAGAGTTGGTTCAATTTTTAATTTGCTATTCGCCGTCTTGAATTAAGAGTTAGGCAACTGTTTCTGGCACAATAATAAGCCAAACCATTGTTGCTCATCGGTGTATGTTTGAATTAGATTCAAATTTTGTCCCTCAATCCTTTTATTAGTTTTATTACCTAAATACTGCTTCATTTTTTCTAGGTTAAATTTACGGGATATCTCTGTTAAGATTTTTTCTCCTTTATTTAGTTTTAGGGTGAGATTGAGATCTTTTAAAGTTATCGATTGCTCTTGTTGACTAATCAAATACATTTCAATTTGACTTTCATCTGAATTATAGAGAGCCTGATGTTTAAATAAATCCAGGTTGAAATTTCCTTGAAAGCGATGATTGAGATGTTGCAGCATATTGAGATTAAACGCTGCGGTAATTCCTTGAGAGTCATTATATGCCGCTTCTAAAATTTTTCTAGGTTTTTGTAAGTCTATTCCCAATAAAAAATAGTCGCCTGGGTTTAAAACTGCGGTAACTTGGTCTATAAAGCGATCGCATTGTGAAGCCTTAAAATTACCAATGCTACTGCCCAAAAAGATAATTGTTCGTCTGCCTAACACATAAGAACTTATTTGTTCTAATGCTCGATCGTAAGTAGCAACTTTGCCCTGTATTTTTAATTGAGGATAATCAGCTAATAATTCATAGGCACTATCTTTTAAGATGGTATCACTAACATCAACAGGACTGTAATATAAGGGAGTATGCAAATTTTGATAAACGTCTAATAAATAGCGAGTTTTAGTAGAGCTACCGCTACCTAACTCAACCAATTCAACAGCCATTGTTTGCTCAACAATTTTAGTAGCATACTGCTTCAAAATACTGGCTTCGGTACGGGTAGGATAATATTCTGGTAGCTGGCAAATTTGCTCAAACAATTGAGAGCCTTGGCTATCATAAAAATAACGAACAGGAATAGATTTAGGTGTATTTTGTAAGCCAGAAATTAAATCTTGAATATCGTTTTTTTCTGCTGCTTTGGCATCTAGTAAATAATCAATTTTTAGCCTATCTTCAATAAAATCCGAGTCGTAATTTGCTGATGAAGTAAAAACAGTTGACATTAATCTTTTAAAATTTAATAAATTCTGTAATTTTAGCAATAGTCTGGCACAAGAAATAAATTATTGCTTATATTTATTAATTACGCTGCAAACTTGAAAAAAACTTGAAATAGTCACTCTATCTTTGATAAGCTGAAATTTTTTAGACCATATACAACAATTACTAAGTAATAAGCATGGATGTCAAAGCGGCTGTAGCTTTTGGTGCAAATAAACCTTTAAGTATTGAAACTGTTCAGTTAGAAGCACCCCAAAAAGGTGAAGTTTTAGTCGAAATCAAAGCAACGGGAGTTTGTCATACAGATGCTTATACTCTAGGGGGTACAGATCCCGAAGGTTTATTCCCTACTATTTTAGGACACGAGGGGGCGGGAATTGTAGCAGAAGTTGGCGAAGGAGTGACTAGCGTTAAACCTGGAGACAAGGTAATTCCTCTTTACACCCCAGAATGTCGGCAATGCGAATATTGTCTAAGCCAAAAAACAAATTTGTGTCAGGCAATTCGCTCGACTCAAGGAAAAGGAGTCATGCCCAATGGTACAAGTAGATTTTCTTTTAACGGAGAAAAACTTTATCATTACATGGGTACATCTACCTTTGCTAATTATACTATGTTGCCAGAAATCGCCGTTGCTAAAATTCGCGATGATGCTCCTTTAGATAAAGTGTGTTTGATTGGCTGCGGGGTAACTACAGGCTTGGGTGCGGTGATTAATACGGCTAAAGTTGAACCTGGATCTAATGTAGTGGTATTTGGCTTAGGTGGTATTGGCTTGAGCGTCATTCAAGGCGCAAAAATGGTAGGTGCAAGTAAAATCATTGGCATAGATATTAACTCTGATAAACGCTCTCTAGCAGAGCTTTATGGCATGACTAATTTTGTTAACCCCAAAGAAATTGAGGGAGATTTAGTTGCCCATTTGGTAGAGTTAACCGGAGGTGGAGCAGACTATAGCTTTGAGTGTATTGGTAATGTTAAAGTTATGCGACAGGCTCTCGAATGCTGCCATAAAGGCTGGGGAATTTCTACCGTAATTGGCGTTGCGGGTGCGGGAGAAGAAATTAATACTCGTCCTTTTCAATTAGTCACAGGAAGAGTCTGGCAAGGTTCTGCTTTTGGTGGTGCAAGAGGACGTACAGATGTTCCTAAAATTGTGGATTGGTACATGGAAGGAAAGATCAATATCGATGATCTGATTACTCATACTATGCCAATTGAGCGAATTAACGAAGCCTTTGACTTGATGCACCAAGGAAAATCAATTCGTAGTGTAGTTACGTTTTAAATCATGCCCGATCGATTTGGTTGAGGGTGAATCAATAATAAAAAAAGCTTGATATTTACAGCCTTTAAAATATCAAGCTCAGAATAATTAGCATTTTCAGACAATAGTTATCTAATTTTAATTAGGTGACTATTGTTTTGTAAATAATGCCAAGGGAGCTTGGCTTTTTGCTTCCATAAACTGATGGTATTTACAGCCGATAGCAGCAAAAACTATAAAAATAAAGATAGCCGAGAATACAGTAGCACGCTCAAACATAGTCTCAAACAATTTGTTTAGCAATATCAGTCGTTATATTTAACTATCAGCTATTTTATATAATTTGCCATTGGTTTTTTTACATAACTTTTTTAGCTTGGGCTTTAAGTATTTTCGTTATTTATATGTATTGATAGTTATTTTCGCGTAATTATATTTATCACGATCATCAATCTAATTATTTTTAAATTAAACGCTTAAAAAACATGATATCAGAGGTAAAAAATGAAATATAATCTATTGAAACAATTAAAAATATGTACTAAAAATGAATGGATAAAACAGTATTTAATAGAT
This sequence comes from Waterburya sp., assembly GCA_965218645.1. Taxonomy (GTDB): domain Bacteria; phylum Cyanobacteriota; class Cyanobacteriia; order Cyanobacteriales; family Xenococcaceae; genus Waterburya. The sequence goes on from OZ244627.1 coordinate 5,125,030, forward strand.
TCAAATGGCAATATCTACATCAACAATAAAAATAATAATAGTGAAAATTTATATCAGTTAACTGATATTAAATTAGCGGAAATATCGTCTTTATTAATTGAGCATAAAAAAACAAAAATATTTATCGTTGAAACTGAACCAATTAAGTTTTTGGCTGCTTTTTTAGCAGGTGTAATTGCCGAGGTTGATATATTTCTCTGCGATCCTGCATGGCAGCAGCAGGAATGGAGGCAGGTATTAAAGTTAGTCTCCCCTGACTTGGTGTATGGCGATCGCCATACGCAAGATTTAATTGTCAAAGAAACAGCTATTGAAAATTTGGCCAATCAAAAATCTAATTTACCTAACCAGTCTTTAATTATGATTCCTACTGGAGGAACATCTGGTAAAGTTCGTTTTGCTATGCACACCTTGTCAACTTTAACAGCATCGGTAAATGCTTTTCAAAATTATTTTAACTGTCAAGAAATAAATTCTTTCTGTACTTTGCCTCTATATCATGTCAGTGGTTTAATGCAGTTTACGCGCTCGTTTATTACTCAGGGAAAGTTATTGATATGTCCTTATCAAGCAGTTAAAACTCAACCAATTGCCGTAATTAATCAACCAGAATATTTTATATCTCTAGTTCCAACTCAACTACAGTTTTTAATTGAATCTATTCCTAATTGGTTAACTCAGTTCAAGACAGTATTATTGGGTGGCGCACCACCTATGCGATCGCTTTTAGAACAGGCTAGAACCTATAATATTCCAGTCGCGCTTACCTACGGCATGACAGAAACAGCCTCTGGAATTGTAATTCTAAAACCTGAAGACTTTCTAGCTGGGAATAACAGTAGCGGTCAAGTTGTATCCCATGCTCAAGTTACTATTGAACTTGAAGACAATCAGCATTTAGATAACAATATAGGTTTAATAAAAATAAACTGCGCTTCTCTTTGTTTAGGTTACTATCCCCAAGTTTTTACTCAAGAGTTTGTAGCTGATGATCTAGGTTATTTTGATAGCAAAAATTATTTATATTTAGTAGGTAGAAATAGCCAAAAAATTATCACTGGAGGAGAAAATGTTTTTCCCGCCGAAATTGAAGCTGTAATTTTGGCAACAAAATTAGTCAAAGATGTCTGTGTGATTGGCATACCAGATCGCAAATGGGGAGAAGTGGTAACGGCTATGTATGTTTCCGTAAAACCAAATCACGATCTACAGATAATTAAGCAGCAAGTCCAGTCTCAATTGGCTAAATATAAACAACCTAAAAACTGGATTGCCGTTGATAGCTTATTCCGTAACGATAGAGGAAAAATTAATTATAACCAGATCAAAGCGATCGCTGAATCAACGATCGGTGACTAGTTAGGGGCGAACGGCCCTTCGGGTTCGACACTTTTCTCAAGTCGGGAAACCCGCCCAACGAAAGTGTCTCTCCATTCGCCCGTACAGTAATCAAGCACCAATTTCACTTAAGCTATAAAGAAGTACTAAGTAAGCTTTACAGCATTTTTTATGAACATCTGGCAGGCTGATTTTTATCATCTTCCGTCTACAGCAGGTCAAGATAGACAATGGGAATTAATCGTTTGCAAGTCTAATCATGTTGCCTCAGACAGCTATAAAGAACAAATAATTTATACAGCGCAATGTTCTTCAGCAGATGCCAATGCTGGCTGGCTAGAAAAACAAATCTTGCTGGCAGCAGACGGAAGACTACCTGAGACGATTCAAATTTTTCGTCCTCAATCACTTGGTCTAATAGCTATGGCTGGGTCAAAGTTGGGTATCAAAGTAGAGGCTACGAGAAACACTGATGTTTTGAAACAAGTATTAACCCAAAGACACAAAAATAATCCCAACTATAATCCTTTAGCTTTAGATAAACCGCCACCTCAAGCATTGCCTGAGAGCATCTGGGGAGATCGGTGGCAAATAGCTAACATAGCTGCGGGACAGATAGTCGATTTATTTTGCGATCGCCCTATTCCTATCCGTAACTTGCCAGAATCCTTAATGCCGATCAATTTAGGCATCTCTTCTGATATTCCTATTCCTGGCATAGTTGTTTATGGTGGCAGAAAATCAATGCAGCTTGCTCGTTGGATAGATCGACAAGTACCCGCTTTTGTTGACTACATTCCTACCGAAGTCGGTCAATCTGGAGGCTTTATTTTGGAAACTGGTTTAGTAGATCGTTGGATATTTAATACTTTTGAATCGGCACAGGCTGCTGAGATTGCTAAAGCTTATGAACAAAAAAAGCTAGCTAGCAAAGGACTACATTTTTTACTGATTCAACCCGATGACTCTGGAATGACAACTACTGCTTTTTGGTTGTTACGTAAATCTAATGGCTATGAAAACCAAAATTACGCTTGAGGTGAATCAACCTTTCACTGTAAATTCATTGAAATTCCTAATATTTCAGTAAATAGTTAATGTAGCTAGATTATATGTCTCTCAGGATTAGAAATCTTTTCTACTTTCTGCAATTTTAAAGGTATCTTAACTGGGTAACGATGTTTTAATACTTTTTCTCTGCCTAAAATATTCAAGCTTTCTAAAAGAGCATTTTTAACCACTGGTGTCTGAGGCTCAGATAACATCAAAAGATAATATTCGATCGCCTGCCAATAATATTCTGAGTCCAGGCGATTAGTTTTGACTAAGCGAGTTAATTGCCGAATCGCTACCAAACGTCTGAGATTGCTGCTATGGCTCAAATCTGCCAGCAATTTTTCTAATTTAGTCTCTAGATTATGGGCTTTTTTACCCCACAAAGACCATACTAATAAAGCTAGAGTCATCAAGCTAGCAAATCCTTGCACAATTGACCCTGTTGCCAACCATTGATTATCTGCATCTGCCCAGATAGAAGCAGCCAAGTAAGTGCAAAATGCTCCTGTGGCACCGCCACTTACGGACAGAATTAATTGACGATTAGAACCAACGAGAAATCTTTGCCACTTCTGACAGTAACGCTGCCAATGAGGATTTTGTAGCAGATAACAGCCAGACATCAAGCCTATGCCGACTGAGGTAGCAAGAAATAATTTCCAGTTAAGCAGCCATAAAAGGGCAAATACTAAAAGGCAAAATGCCCAGCCGTTAACTTTGCGTAGCCTTTTATGCTTAACTAGCAAAACGAATGTATTAAAGATTTCTTGCCAGCTAGACTTTGCTTTGGACACAGAGATTTACCAATCCTATCTCGATACAATATACTATCAATTTTCAATTATTGGTGGCTTTTTTTTCAAACAGTCTCTTGAAGCTGTAAGCGCGATTGCTATAAGCGACAAGCTTTGCCAGCCAAAGATTGTTTTGCTTTAATTCTTTTGACCACTGACTCCTACTGTTGCTAAATAAATTCCCCAGGAGGTAGGCTTTTTGGCAAACTGACAATAGTTTTGAATATCTTTTTTATTTACTATTCCTGTAGCAATATATCTAGCTGAAAGCTGAAGGGCAGATAGCCTCATGACTTTGGCAATGTTTGAATCTCCAGTTGATATGGGGACATCATTTTCTATCTGTAATTGTTTTAAGCCTAATTGTTGCAAAATTGCGGGCAGCTTAATTCCTAAAGCATAATCTTTTCCCTGCTCTTTAAACATCTGCCAAATAGCTTGATTGACTTTATCTACTGATTGCTGTTCTTCTGTAGTTCCAGAAATAAACTTGGCAGCAGAAAAATCAGGTTCTTCGATTACTAACCAGCCATTAGGCTTTAGTAAATCAATCATTTTAGCTAAAGTAGCCTGACAATCTACTATGTGAATTAAGACATTACGAATATGAATCAAATTAAAAGAATTGCTGTCTAAAGAAATTCTGTTGATATCTCCTTTGATCATTTCCACATTCCGTAACGATGTATCTTCTACAAAGCGAGTATCTACATCTACCGCGACAACCTTACCCGATTCGCCAACTATTTTTGACATCCATTTCATGATCGAGCCTGCCCCTGCGCCAACTTCCAAGCATTGCCAGCCTGTAGTTATGCCTGTAGCTAAAATTCGGCGACGGCTAGCGGGATCTGATACTTTTTCTAATATCTGTAGTCGTCTTAATTCAGAATCAAATTGAGTATCGGTAAATATATATTTTGATTCTGTCATTATTGATTAAAAAGATTGGCGAGATGCAAACTTTTCAATAATTGCCTGGGTTTCTTGCAACATTTGCTGTCTACTGTTGTTTATGCTGCCAACCCCTGTATTTGTTAGGTTAGGAACCAAGTTACGAGCCTGAAGTGCCATATGTAGCTGTAGCTGTGCTACATATTCTCCAATATCTTCACGGAATACATCCTGTTCTACGTTTTGAGGTTGAATATCCAAAATGCTGAACTCCTGTTTTACTTAACAATCCCTATCATCCATAGTCAAAAATATCACGTAGAACAGCTATTTTGTATAACTTTTTACAAACTTAAAATATTTTGCAATATTTCTGGTAGAAAAACTATAGTTATTTTAATGTCATTTAAACAGCACGGTAGGCGGGGAAAAACTGCGATCGCTAACCGCCAAATAGTTCATTTCTCGATCTAATATGGCGATCGCTACTGGAATATGCAAAATAAATGAACTTAATAGCTGCTGATTGTTTTACACCATCACTTCACTATTTTTCTGCTATTCAATTGCCTGCTTTGTTGTTCTATTTGTTGTTTTAAAATGTCAAATAGATTACAAATATTATCCTAATTCAAAACTTTAGTTGCTTGAGAAAAGTTTAATTCGTGAGAATCAATTGCTTTTTCGCGCTTAGATAATAGAATTGACAAATTACTATCGCTAGACATAATGTAATGCAATACTGACCGATGTAAAATTATTAGTGTTTTAACTGTTCAAAATATAGAGTTAATCGGTACGTTTCTAAAAAACCAAGTATTTGATTAAGCAATGTTGAACCAAGATAAACTTTTAATTAAAAAGCGAATGCTATATTTAAACTTATCTATTCCCAGTTAATTGTCTTTAGTAACGTTAAAACTGATACAAAACTAAAATCAATAGTGGTTATATTGGTATTCTGTTGTCAATTGATTATTAGATTGAGATTTGCTCATGCCATTTATTTTTACTTTTAGTTCAAAGCCGATAGGTTGTATTACCCTAATAAAATTTTTGTAGTCAAGCAAATTGCTACCGTAACTAAGAAAAAATATAAATAAAATATTAAGCCTTGCTAATTAAGCCTTACTCAATATCTAATTAAGTATTTTCACCGTTAACTTATTGTTTCATTCTCATTACTATTATCTACAACCTGCCTAAAATCAGCAAATTTTAAGCATTTATGGCTAAACAAAGCATTTAGCCGCAATAATTAATCAAGCATTAGCCCTCAATTATCGCTGATAAACTAATACCTCAACTACTACTAAAGTATGATGATACGAATTTTGTGAAGGAATGTATTACTAGCAATATCAAAACAAAATAGAAAAGCAGTCTATATTCTCGAAGTCACAGAGTAATTTGTCCTTTTAGGACGGAATAATTGACCGTTGGTCAGAATTGATCGGTAAGAATTCATTTGGCATCAAGACCAAATATTATCTTTCTAACCACTAAGTTCTTTAAATTAAAAACTATGATCCCTCTTCCTCTTGAATCTGAGTTACAGGTTATTCGTCTCAAACGCTACTTGAATAAATATCCTGAAGAAGCTTTCGAGTTAGCAATACAGCATTATGAAGACTTTCTCGCTTTAGCAGTGGAGTACAAAAAGCTCAAAGCAGAATTAAAATTGATGCCAATGCCTGCGAATAATCTTAGTAACTCTCAAAACTGACTAAACTAGGGCAGTAAGAAAATTAACTGTCAAGTATTGAGGTTGGCAAAGCGATAAACAGACACGCAGATGTGGAGAAAATTTACCTTAATTAAAAATATACGATTGAAATCATAGCAGGCATATTTTATCAGCTTTTATGAGCCATCTGCATCAAGGAAAGATAAGTCAACTCTAGTTGATTGTCAAAGTTAAGTTGCAAAATCTGTCTCAACTTATTCAAAAGATCATCTCTTTGTTCTGTTTGCAACCTAATATACGGCGATAGGGTACTCAACAGAGCTAGATAATCATCAATGTTGTAGTTAACCTTGCTGATTAAATATTCTTCTGTTAAATCTTTAAAATAACCAGAATCAATTACTTCTTGTCCCATTTTGCCCAGGTTTTCTTGATAATTTGCCAAAGTTTCGTATTTGTCTAGCTCAGGTGCATGAGTTTGATAAATCTCTTTTAGTATTTGGTAGACTTCGTAACTGGGTTGAGGTGGTGTATTCCACAGTAAAATTAATAAACCATCTTCTTTTAAAGCTGCTGCCGTTTTTTGCGTTCTAATTCCTGAAGTTAGCCAATGAAAAGAAGTTGTCGCTACCACCACATCAAATTTTTGGTTAGTTAACTCCCATTCTTCAAAAGTGGTATTAACAAACTGGACATTTGAATAAGCTGCACATTTTTGTTGGGCTAATTTACAGGCTGGAAGACTCGGCTCAAGACAGATCATCTGCACGCCCATTTTGGCAAATTCAACACTAGCAATACCTGGTCCAGTACCAATTTCCAGCATTGCTTTTGATGAATGTAACTGAGCTATTTCTTGAAGACGAGCCAGTATTTTTGCAGGGTAGCGGGGTCTAGTGCGCTCATAAGCCTGTGCTACTTCGCTATACCAATTATTCTGGTCTTTACAGCGATAAATATTATTTAATATGTTTGATAGGTTTGAATTCGAGGCTTCTGAGTCGCTCATAATTCTGTTGTTTGCAAATATACTTTCTAATAGGTTTACTCTATTGATTCGGGATTTACTAAAAAACCATTGTAACGACTCATAGATTTTTCGACCCCTTCTTTTAAGCTTAGTTCGATCGCCTTTACCGAGGCATATAATACTTCTTCGATAGCTGGAATTTCTTGGGGAGCAAACTTACCTAAAACATGATTGATAGTTTCTTTCTTGCCATCAGATTTACCAATACCAATTCTTAAACGGGGAAAGTCTTTGACTCCCAAATGAGAAATAATTGACTTCATCCCATTATGTCCTCCAGCCGATCCCGATAGACGTATTCGTAATCTGCCAACAGGTAAATCGAGATCATCATAGATAACCAATACAGATTGAGCCTGAATCTTATACCAGTCTGTCACTGCTCTTACTGATTGTCCTGAGCGATTCATATAGGTTAGAGGTTTGAGCAAACGAATTTTTGCTCCTCCTGGTGCAACTCCCTCGGCAAATAAACCTTGAAAACGCTTGTTTTCTTGCAACGGCATTTGCCAAATTTTAGCTAATTCGTCAACTGCTGCAAAGCCAATATTGTGTCTAGTGCGATCGTATTTTGGTTCAGGATTACCCAAACCAATAATTAATTCAGGAAAAAATGCAGTTGAATCGGAAGTCACAGGAATTTTAGCAAGGAATGAAAAATTAAGGATGAGAATTTTGTTCAAAAATTAGCTCTCATCCTTATAAACCAAAAGTTAGTTAAATAATTGACAACTTTTATTTTACTAGTTTGATTGAAATAAAGTTTCTAAATACACTCTGGCACAGGCGCGATAGTTTTGAGATGATTCAGTGGTTTGTCCATTGTTGTTTTGTAACAAGAACAAAGATAAAGCAGCAGCAAAAACGCGGTCTTGATCCCAATGAGGATGAGTTTCGAGATAGTTCTTTAACGACAGATGAAGTTCTTCAGGGATTTCCGCCAAAATAGTTACATTCGAGTTCATGGTTGGTAAACTGCTCCAGTTAATATGATTTTTAAGAGGATACGAAGACTGCTTTCAAATCTAAAAAACAAATGCGCTTACGCGCTTAAGAAAAGCTTTTAATTTAGTAACAAAGCTAAAAAGTAGCTTTGTGTATTATACAGCTCTACATAAATAGCTGTCGCTCTTTTGTTTTAGTGAAGACTTGTGGTTCTTCAAGTGGATGTTGATACATTGTCGTCTTAAAAGGGGGGTGTTTGTCAATGCTACAAAATGTTAAGGGATTTGTTAAATCATTATTTTACCTACGAAAACATGAGTGTTTAAGCCTGTTTTTTGTTACTTTACTTTATAAAACTGCTTTAAGAAACAGTTAATATTTGGTAAATTTATGAAATCCCCTATTTCAGACTCAAGACTTTATTGCTGCGTTATGACCTGTGGAAAAAGCTGGGTAAAATGTGGATAACTATGAAAAAGCTTGGGGAAACAGTGGGGAATTTATGGGGTAAAGTAGTCCCTAAAAATAAGAAATAATAACTTTTCCTTGACTTTTTGAGAAAAGTAAAAAGGTACTAATTAATGAATAATGAACAGTAATCATGCTTTCTGTTCTTCCCACCATTTTGCAGCCTGAGAGCTTATTTTTTGTGCCTCAGTATCTGACATCCGCTTGAGATGGCTTAAAATCAGGTTCATTCTGCCTAAAGAATGTAGACGATCGCGATGGCGTATGAGAAAATCCCAGTAAAAGAAATTAAAGGGACAGGCTCGATCTCCAGTGCGATCGCTTTTATTGTATTGACAACCGTTACAGTAATCGCTCATCTTGTTGATGTAATTAGCAGACGCAGCATAGGGCTTAGAAGCCAAGACACCGCCATCGGCGAATTGCCCCATGCCAATAACGTTAGTTTGCATTACCCAGTCGTAAGCGTCAATAAAGGCACTGTGAAACCAGTTTTCAATCTTTTGGGGAGAAATTCCTGAAATGAGGGCAAAGTTGCTTAACACCATCAATCTTTGAATATGGTGTCCGTAAGCTGTATCTTCTACCTGGGTTAAAGTTTGGCGCAAACAGTTCATTTCGGTTTTGCTGGCATCCCAGAAGAAATCTGGTAAAGGTTGATGATGTTCAAACCAATTACTTTGGCTGTAGCCTTCATCTTGGTGGTAATAAATACCGTGCATATATTCTCGCCATCCCATTACCTGACGAATAAAACCTTCTACACAATTTAAGGGCAATTCCTGTTGATAATAAGCAGTTTCTACCGCATCAACTACCGACCTTGGCTCAAGCAAACCCAAGTTTAAATAGGGAGATATCAAGCCATGCCACATAGTATATTCCCCTGTGATCATGGCATCTTGATATGTACCAAAGTTGGGCAAACATTCTTGCACAAAATAAGCCAAAACCGCTTGAGCTTGCTGTTTAGTTACACCCCAATTAAAAGGTTCAATTTTGCCATAGTCGGAAAACTTTTTTTGTTTTACCCAATCAATTACTTCTTGGGTAATAGCATCAGCTTTAAAAGTTAAAGGTTCAGGTGTTTGCAGATTTTGCTTGGGTGGTTTGCGGTTATCTTTGTCATAATTCCACTTACCACCAATTGGCTTTTTACCATCCATTAAGATGTTAAATCTTTTTCTACCCTCTCGATAAAAATCCTCCATTAATAGTCTTTTATGAGACTTCGACCAAGTGATAAACTCATCTTTACTCCATAAAAAATGATTATCGGCTAAAAACGTTATTTCACAATTCAAATCCAAATCTTGAATCAGCTTTAAAAAAGGGCGATCGCAGGGACTAGTTATCTGTAATTCAGTAATTTGGTTTTGTTTTATCCATGCTTGTAATGGGGTGGCAAAATCAGCACTAATTTCATAACTTACCTGCCAGTTATCTGCCTTTAATTCTGCGGCAAAATGACGCATTGCCGACCAAACTAAAACCAACTTTTGCCGATGATATAATCTTTGTCTAACATAGTTGCTAGACTCAATCAAAATCACTGGCGTTTGCTGCTTACGAACTTGATTATTTTGTAAAGTTAACTGTTTTGTTGTCAGGCGATCGCCTAATATCCAAATTCCGACTGTCATATTTAAAGGGATAAGAGATAAGGAAAAAAATTTATCTGTAACTTTAGCAGCGAATCAAGATTCTACTCCCGCGATCGCATCACTAAAGCAACATAAACAACGAAAAATCAAAGTAAAAGTGTAGCAAGATTTACTTAAACATTACAGATTATTACTTTGTTTTTAATAAAGCAGACTCTGGTAGGGTCAATATTTTATCTTCAGTATTGGTAGATGAATTTAAAACATCTATCAAACTAGATAAAAACTAAATTTGTTGTCAAAATTAAGGAGAGCTCAATGCTTGACGCTTTTTCCAGAGCCGTAGTAAGTGCAGATAGTAAAACTGCATGTATCGGTGGTGAAGAACTACAATCTCTAAAAAACTTTATTTCCAACGGAAACAAACGCTTAGACGCGGTTAACACTGTTGCTAGTAACGCTAGCTGCATCGTATCTGACGCTGTTGCTGGAATGATTTGCGAAAACCAAGGCTTAATTCAAGCTGGTGGTAACTGCTACCCCAACCGCCGTATGGCTGCTTGCTTGCGTGATGGTGAAATCGTTCTTCGCTATATCACTTACGCTATTCTTTCTGGTGATGCTTCTGTACTAGAAGATCGTTGCTTGAATGGTTTGAAAGAAACTTACACTGCTCTTGGTGTACCTCTTCAATCCACTGGTCGTGCTGTTGGTATCATGAAGGCATCTTCTTTAGCTCACATCAACAACGACAATAGCGAAGAATTTGGTGGCAAAAGATTCCGTAAAATGGAAATGAAAGATGGCGATTGTTCTGCAATCACTTCTGAAGCTGCTAGCTACTTCGACAGAGTAATTTCTGCTCTTAGCTAGGCATCTTTTGGCTTAGTCTCAATGCTCATAAACTTTTTGAAGCATTGAAAATATACCATACTTCGATTACAAGCAATTCAGGAGATATTTAAAATAATGAAATCTGTTGTAACTACAGTTGTTACCGCTGCTGATGCTGCGGGACGCTTTCCTACTAGTTCTGACCTAGAGTCAGTTCAAGGTAGTCTTCAACGCGCTAACGCTCGTATGGAAGCTGCTGAAAAACTAGCTAACAACCTCGATCAAGTTGCTCAAGAAGCTTATGATGCAAGCATCAAAAAGTATTCTTACCTTAATGACGAAGGTGAAGCAAATTCTACTGACACCTTCAAAAGCAAGTGTCTTCGTGACGTTAAGCACTATATGCGTCTTGTCAACTACTGTCTAGTAGTTGGTGGTACTGGTCCTTTGGACGAATGGGGTATTGCTGGACAACGTGAAGTATATCGTTCTTTAAACTTGCCTACTGCTCCTTACGTAGAAGCTTTGACTTTTGCACGTAATCGCGGTTGCGCTCCTCGCGATATGTCTTCTCAAGCCTTAGTTGAGTACAATGCTCTTCTAGACTATGTAATTAACTCTCTTTCCTAAGAGTTTGATTGGTAGTTTAATCTTGAAAGAAACAGAAGTGCTATCTGTTTAATTGATAGTGGCTTTAGGTCTGTTGCGCTTTGACTTGAATTAGTTTGAGTGTCAGTCTTAAAGCTACTGTTGTTTTTAGAGGTTCTGGGGTCAAAAGCTTTTATCCTCATTCTGCTCTGCAACAACATTAACAAGCAACTATAAAATCTGATGACTATAGACGCTCTATTTGAAAAGCTCAAACATCCTAATCCTAATCTGCGTAGTAAAGCGATGTGGGAAATTGCGGACGCGAGAGATGAAAATACCATCCCTCGTTTAATGAGTATTCTCAATCAAGAAGATGTAACCTATAGAAGAGCAGCAGTCAAAACTTTGGGAGTGATTGGTGCAGATGTTGTTCCCTCGGTAGTAGATTCTTTGCTAAACAGTGATAATCCCACAGTACGCTCTAGCTGCGCCAAAGCTTTGGCTCAAATTGTGGTCAACTATCCAGATGTACCTATGCCCGATGAGGGTATTCAAGGATTGAAACAAGCACTTGATGATCCCAATCCTGTAGTCAACATTCCTGCGGTGATGACTCTCGGTGAAATAGGCTCTCCTGTTTTTGATTTATTAGTAGAAACCCTTCAAACTACTGATAATCTCGCTGTGGGAGTAGCAATACTTAATGCTCTTGGTTCAATGGGCGATCCTAGAGGAGTAGAAGTATTGACGCAGCTTAGTAATGATAAATCAGCCGATGTCTATCTTCAAGAATCGGCAACTAGTGCCTTATCTCGTTTAGAAATGGTGATGAAGTACAACAATTAAAATAATGATTTTTATCTTAGCGATATTTTTGGTAAAGCAGAATAATTGATAATCCGTGTGTTTTAAGGCTTCGTCTGATTTCCTTTCTGTAGCCAAGCTGGGGGACTAAAAACGATTATAATCACCGCGACAACGATTACAATCAAAATGATCGCAGCAGTCCAAAGCGGAAAAGTAATACCTAAAATTGACAAGGAAATTGAACCGACTAGTTCGACTGTAGCAACGATAAAATTACCCAGTCCTCCAGTAATTCCTGTAGATGCCAGCCTAGTTAAACTAGCCAAAGTTCCCATTAATCCTGCTGTGCCACCTCCTGCGATCGCAGCTAAAGTCCACTGCAACACAGGATCGGTATGTCCTAGAGTGGCAGCAGTTAAAACTGTGCCGATACCTACGGCAATAGGAACTTGAACCGCATCAAGTAGGTTGTCGATTACAGGAACATAGTAAGCCAAAACCTCTAGAACAGTTGCAATGGTAAAAGCGATCGCAGCCTCAGTAGTACCCAACCATTCAAATCCTGGCGAAAGAGGAATATGTCCATACATAGCCCCTAGACTCATGACTAAAGGCGGTAAAAAGACACGCAAACCACAGGCTGCACTAAGGGTTATGCCTAGACAAAGGGCAACAATAATTTCCATAATTTTAAATTACATCAACCTGAATGTATACAAATAAAATATCTAATATAGAATCAAGTTTGTGTAAAGGCGAATCGCGATTCGCCCTTACAATTTATATTGTTCTAAGTACAGTTAGTACTGTGACATATATATAGAAATTAAAGATTGCCTAATACTCTATCTTCCGCCAACAACTACGTTTTTGATGCGAATATGAGGACCACCAACGCTTATAGGCAAAGGCATTTGCCCCCCTTTTCCACATCCTCCATTAGTATAGAGAGTGTCGCTACTAATTGCATCTATATCTTGCAGAGTTTGAAAAACATTCCCTGATAAAGTTACATCACTAACGGGTTCGGCAACTTTACCATCGCGAATCATATAGCCTTCTGCTGCTGCAAAAGTAAACATTTCGCCGTTTGTTTGTCCACCTAGCATTCTGACGGCATATACTCCTTCTTCTATGCCTTCAAACATTTCTTCTAAGGGAGTATCTCCAGGTTCAATAGCCGTATTAGTCATGCGTACAATGGGAGGATAGTTAGCGCGAATTGCTCTGGCGTTACCCGTTGGTTTTTCCTGCATTTTTCCTGCTGTCTCGCGAGAGTGGAGACGCTCTGTCAAAACACCGTTTTTGATCAAATATTTACGTTGTCCTGGCACGCCTTCATCATCGTACTTCATCGAACCTGGAAGGTTTTCCATGGTCGCATCATCCACAACATTTAGCTGTTCAATGCCCATAGGTTTGCCTAAAGTAAGCAATTCCTGCATTTTAGGATTCTCGTAGACAAAATCTGCCTCTGAAAGATGCCCAAAAGCTTCGTGAATAAACACCCCAGCTAGATAAGGATCGAGAATTACCGTATATTGACCACCCTTAACTGATTTCGCTTCTAATTGTCTAACCGCACGTTCTGCTGCCCCTCTAACTCTGTCTTCAATACCTACTAAAACATCAAAATCATTGCGGGAATGGACAGACTCAAAGCCTTGACGTACTATTCCATTTTCTCCTTTGGCGATCGCTGCAAACCGTCCGTTAACGTCTAGTCTTTCCTGGACAATACAGCTACCAGTAGAATTAACAAAAGTTTTAGTCGCAAAGCGATCGCTAATACCCGCCATTGTCGTTTGGATGCGAGGATCGAAATTTAAAAGAATTTGATTATAAGCCTCCAAGAGCTTACGTTTATCTTGCAGGGATACACTACGAGGATCTCGCTTAATCTTTTCTGAGACAAAATCTTCAATTGGTTCGGCAGTTGCTAGCTGAGTTTTATCTTTACCCACAAGTTTTGCTTGAGAAATAGCTTCTTCAATTCGTTCATGCAGCTCTTTCAAGCCGTTAAAGGTAACAAAACTCCAGCCACCATCATGACAGGCGCGTATTCCTCCACCAAGAGAAAAGCTACGATCTACAGAGTCTAGCTTTTCACCACGGAAAGAAAGCCCTGTAGACTCACTCTGCTCAACCCTAATCTCTAAATAATCTATTTGGTTTTTATAGGCTGCGATCGCGCTTTTTATTTGTTCTGTTGTTGCTGTAGCTGCTGTTGCTGTACTCATTATTATTGTTAAATATACTTACTCAATTATTAATATTTTGACATTAAATTTCCTAGAGAGACGAAGATAGGGTTAATTATTATACTTTGCCTAAAAAAGTAAGAGTCGTAAGCTAGACGGTTAATATTTAATGCGTACTATGAATCTGGTTTTTACCTTTATTATTTCTTTATCAATTTTATTAGTTTGTGCCAGACCAATGAATTCAGAAACAGCTACTTTGGCTATGGTTGAAAGACAAGCAACTGCTTGGGAAACTCAGGATGTATCGAGCCTAATTGGAGATTTTGCACCCGACGCTATTTTTATAGCTGGAGGCTTTACTTTTAAAGGAGTAGATGCAATTGAGAAGGCAGCAAAAGATTATTTTCAGCAATTTACCGATACTAAAGTAAAAATCAAGCGAACAATCTTTAAAGACCGCCAGGGAGCATTAGAATGGGACTGGAGCGATCGCCATAAAAAAACAGGAAAGCCATCAGCAGCAGAAGATGCCATCATTTTTGAGCTACGGGATGACGGCAAAATTACTTATTGGCGCGAATATATCGAAAAGAAAAAAGCCAAGACTTAACCACTCACTTGCCAATGCTGACTTGAACTATCGGCGTTGAGCAACTCAGACTTTACTTGAATAGTGGTATCAGAATGTTCGGGTTGGGGGCGAATTCTCAGCAGAAAATAACCTTTATTATCTTGAGGTGATAGTAAATATTTAGGTTCGGTGATTATGCACCAAGTTAAAGGTAAACTAGAGCGATCATAAAAAGTAAAATAAATATCAAATTGCTCAATAATTTCAGGCTCGATAGCTATTTGCAAAGCCTGTTGTGAATCTAGATAATTATAGGCAAAGTGAGTATCTGGTGCGCCGACGGGTAAATATTCTCTACGGACAAAAGATTCTGGTAAATAATCTCGCAGCTTAAGGATAGTAAAAATATAGTAGTGCAGGCTGGAGTAAAACCAGTTTTTGGCTTTAATTAAATCGTAGTAATAATCATTGATATTGCTAGGAACATTACAAGAATCTACAAATAAACTATCATCTACTTTAACAGCAGGATAATTAATGGCTGGGAAACGATTATAGTAACGAACGCCAAGGGAATATTTACCAGCAGATAATTTTACTGTATGCCAATCATTATCTTGGTTAATTTTATCGGACTCTATGCTGGTAACTGTTTTATAACCAGGAAAGCTATATATTACTGCAATCCAAGAACGGGCAGAATTATTAGCAGTTTTAATGTTTATTGAAATTGATTCTTTGACGGCAAATGGCCCTAAAGTTCCAATCACCCCATGAGTATTCCAACGAGGTCCTTTTGTCATTAAAACTGGCAGGATCAATGGCGCATTGAGCGTTTTTTTTGACAATACGCGCCACTGTGAAGCTTTCTTTTGATTAAGCGTCAGGTAAACAGTAAATAAATTGCCGATGACAAATTTCATGACTTTGTAAAAGACAAAAGACAACAAAGCCAAGGGAATTTCCCACAGTAAAGATATTTTTTTCATTGATTTATCAACTTTTCCCTTTCCCTTTCTTGGTGCGTGTTCCCTGTCTTCACAAATTAATAAGTGCGTAATATCAGTTCTTAATGTAAGAAATGACGAGTCCCACTTAGAACCATAACTATGCCTAACTCATTGGCAGCAGCAATCGAGTCTCGATCGCGAATTGAACCTCCTGGCTGGATAATAGCACTAATGCCCGCCGAGGCAGCCGTACGCACAGAGTCGTCAAAGGGAAAAAAGCCGTCACTAGCCATCACTCCTCCTTGAGCTTTATCTCCCGCTTGTTCTAAGGCAATTTTGACTGAACCTACGCGATTCATTTGTCCTGCACCAATACCAATAGTAGCGCGATCGCGACTAATTAAAATAGCATTTGATTTCACGTGTTTAACTAGCTTTTGGGCAAAGAGCATTTCCTCTATTTGTTCGGGGGTGGGCTTTTTCTCTGTCACTATTTGCCAATTATTAGGGTTTTCGATTTTGTCATCGCTAGCCTGGACTAAAAATCCCCCTGCGATCATTTTGATAGTTTCTTTTTGTCCTGTTGCTAAATCTGGCAGAATTAAAATTCTTAGTTTAGACTTGCCTTGCAAAATAGCTTTGGCTTCGCGATCGCAACCAGGAGCAACTACACATTCTAAAAATGTTTTAGTCAAAGCCTCTGCCGTTGCTGCATCGATAGGCTGGTTTAACGCCACAATTCCCCCAAAAGCCGAAACTGAATCAGCATCAAGGGCTTTTTGATAAGCTTCTGCCAGAGTATTGCCCATGGCTGCACCACAGGGGTTAGTGTGCTTTAAAACTGCTGCTGCGGGTTCTGATGGGTCAAATTCTGTGATAATTCTTCTTGCTGCTTCTAAATCGACTAAATTATTATAGCTTAGTTCTTTTCCCTGTAATTTGGTAGCTGCTGTCCAGCCTGATGCTGCTGCACTTTGATACCAGGCTGCGGGTTGGTGGGGGTTTTCGCCATAACGTAGAGACTGAACCTTGTTTCCCCTAATGCTATAGCTGTCTTCCATATCCTCTGAAGAATTGAGTTGGGCAAAATAATCAGCGATCGCGCGATCGTAACTATTTGTATGGGCAAAAGCATGACCAGCCATTTGCTGACGAAAAGCTAACGAGACTTCCCCTTGAGACTGCTGATATTCTTCTAGATATTGATCGTATTGACTAGGGCTACATAAAACAGTCAGGTACTTAAAGTTTTTTGCTGCTGCGCGAATCAAAGTAGGTCCGCCAATGTCGATCTTTTCTATCGCTTCTGGTATAGTGACATTAGATTGGGCTATTGTTTGCTCAAATGGATATAGATTCACTACGACTAAATCCAGAGGACGAATATTATTAGCCTCCAAATCAGCCCGGTCCTCTGCCAAATCTCTACGGGCTAAAATTCCTCCGTGAATACGAGGATGTAAAGTTTTTACTCTACCCCCCAGTATCTCTGGTGAACCTGTGTAGTCACTAACCTTAGTTACGGTGATGCCAGCATCCTGTAGAGTCTTAGCTGTGCCACCACTACTGATAATCTCAAATCCGAATGTTTCTACTAACTGTTGCGCTAACTCAACAAGACCAGTTTTATCCCAAACGCTGAAAAGTGCTAAACGGCTCATAATTGCTTTTACTTTAAAAGACAGGCAATATTTTATCTAACCAATTCTTTGACTAATTCGCAATATAAAAGCCTAGTTGCTTTAAATAATATTCTAATTAAGGCATCTTTTCCCTTTACAGTTTTTCGTAGTTCTTGATAGCGATCGCTTAATTGTTTACCAAAGTCAGAGCTAATGCGGTCGCAACTAGGTGCGACCATACAGACCGCCCAAGCATATAGATGTGAGCGTATCATTGAGCTACCGTGAAATTTTTTCATTGATTTTTTGCCAGAGTCAGAGAAGCTGTAGCTCATGCCCAAAAATGCTTGGAACTTTCTCAAAGAGCGATCGCGTTTTTGTAACCTATCATTATCGTTATACTCTCTCTCAATTAATGGCTTGCCTTGAAATAAGAATTTTTCAAACGGATAGATATTAAATAGCAATAAAGCCCTAACTGAAATTCCGAAGTTAAAACGGTCGAATACTCGATTGTAAGCATCAAAATTAGAATTAGATATAGCATCTTCGAGTAATTCTAAATAATTAAAGTAACGTAATTCAATATCATAAATTAAGCGAACATGATTGCGCGTGTAATCGGATATTTTTATATTTAACTCTTGTCCTGATGAATCGAAATAGGTAGCAGCTAAAGTTAGGGCATCTTCGGTATCGCGCTTGTTTTTAAATCCGTACTCGCCCCTAGCACAATACAAATTGGTATGGGATACCCAATAAATTGCTATGTTGTGATGTTTGGCTAGAGTTACCCAAAAATGACAATATCAATGTCCACTCGGTTCTAACACGATGCCATCTGGTTGTAGCGATAGTAGTTTATCTGTTCCTGAACGATCGCATAGTACCTTGTAAAATTGCTTCTCTCTACGTAGCTTTTTATAATGCTGCTGAATGTTAGCAGGGAATTTATCCAGGCAGCACAAAACAGTCGATCCACGTCCGACATCTAAACCAATTATTCTCATGTAATATAGAGGAGTGTGATAAATAAATAGTTTTGGACGGTCTTACTAAACTCCCAAAAGCCAAGCATCGGCTTATTTTTATCTGTAAGTAAAGTGCCAAAACTGACCGATAGAATGGGCTTATTAATATTGAAAGCACGTAAGCTTAATTTACCTTGAAAGCCCAATATCTTACAGTGTGGACTAATCCACGACATTCATACATCTGAATGTTTCGATCGCCCGTTCAAGGCAATACTCATGACCGCGGTTATTTTTAAGGCGGCTAATGAAGTCAGAAGATTCTGTCTCAAAACGCGCCGTGTGGCTTTAATACGGGAGATGATTGGATACATCAATATCATTTTCGGCGATGGTTAAAAAGCCTTCATCAAAAGCAATGCAGTAAACCCATGTACCTTGATATGAGTAAGTTTTACTGACAATTTTTCCTATAGTTTTAGGAATGCGATCGCCGATCTCATATTTTGGTTTATTCACTAGCTAGCTGGTTGTAAGTAAGAGAAGATAATGGTGCATTTGTTGGTACAAAATCTTGATATTCTAAATCGTCTTCATCAAAAATATCAGCTTGAATATCGTTAAAACATTCAAGACAAAAACCGTATTTTGATAAGTCATCAAGTAAATCGCCACAGGCTTCGCACAATACGCGATCGCCTATTTGATATTTTGGTTTATTCATTATCTTCTAGTAAATCATTGACATAAACAGTTACAGGTTTAATTAAGCCATTAATTCTAGTAACTATTTTTGTCTTAACAGCTTCATCAATTCTTGAGTGGTAAACAATTTCTTTCAGTACCCAAAGAACCATCCCACAGGTACGAAATATTAAGATTTTTTCCTTTAGCTTCATAGTTTGAATAATGCCGTATCTAGAATAGGCATTACGTTGTTTGTTGTTTTTTAATGTCTATCTGGATGTCATTATGACAGCTAAAAAATGGGTAAAAGTATAAGAACCTCACAGCAAAACGAACAATCAATGTTTGAAGCTTTAATCACAGAGAGAACTGATTTAAACCTTACTGAATTTTTAAAAGTTGTAGGAATCCCTCATAAGACTTGGCGACGTTGGGTTACAGGGGAAACTACAGCTAAATTAACTCTCATACAGATTAAAGCAATCTGTAAAACATTGAAATTTAATTCTGTGGATGAACTTCCTAACGATTTTTCCGAGAAGTATATCAGGAAATAAAAATGATGCCACTAAGTATAAATTGGTGGCGATCGCAAATCTAATTACTAAATAAATCCTAACAATGACGTGGAATAAAAGATACGATCAATTTGCGCTATCGTGCGGTTTACGGCACTCTAGCGAAAGATTATTACGCTGGGTTCCCCGTAGAGCCAAGCCAAATGAAGTAGTTGAAATTGAAATTGATTTACGAGTTTTTAATAAATTCATCGAGCGCGATCGCGGTAGACCTTACGATCGCAAAACGATTAAAGAGGCACTCGCTCAA
Organism: Waterburya sp.; assembly: GCA_965218645.1. GTDB lineage: Bacteria > Cyanobacteriota > Cyanobacteriia > Cyanobacteriales > Xenococcaceae > Waterburya. The sequence goes on from OZ244627.1 coordinate 5,144,911, forward strand.
CTAGACGAGAAAACTCAGGGATTAATTTTAATCACCAAATCCTACACTTGGGCAATCAAGAAAGTGATCGTCAGACCGCTAGGGATGGTGTTACAGACAGATTCCCAAACTGGGGATAAGTCTCTAAGGCTATCAACGATAAACCCTATGTTTGAAAACGATTGCAAAAAACGGAGTAGAGAACTACTACTACAAAATATATCTAGATTAGATACTCTGTTCCAAAAGCTAGGCATGAAATATAAACCTGATGCTTTGATGCGTATTTGGCGATTTGCGAGTAAAAATATGTCTGAGGTTAAAAATGCCGTCGAGTATATGCTTCGTGTCAATAACGAAAAGCTAGAGCATTTTGAGAGTCTAAATGGTGAAGCTAAAGGTATACGCACGGCTAACGGCTGGCTACATGACTGTCTTAGATATGGTTGGCATATTAACCGTGAATCTGTAAAGCTACCTTACATTAATGGCGATTATATTCATAGCTTTGTCGATAGCCTAATGGGTAAGATACCGTCTTTTCCGACTTAATCTCGATAAGATAATTCTTACACGCGCGATCGCCATTTTTAGCCAAAGAAAGGCGACTGCGTTCATTAGAGCCAGAAAAATGAATCAGCAATTGTCACTCTTCAATGCTGTTAGCGACAGCGATCGCGTGTCGATAACAAAAACCGTTAGCGACGCTCTAATCGTTGCTAAACAAGAAGCCATACAAAGATATTTAGATTCAGGGGAAAAAGATTATCAATGCTGTGTAACTAAATACAGTCCCAGTCGTAGGTCTACAGAATACTATCGTTTGTCCTATCGCATTAGCAAGCGACGGGTAAAGCATATCCATATTTGTGGAGGCAGTACTATTGCAGAATTGGCAACCTACCGAGCCAAGAAAATTCAGGCAATGATCGATCGCGGTGCAGAACTAGAGGAGGTAATTGCAGCAGTCATAACTTTTAACAGTGGACAAAAATGAAAACTAATTGTTATTGCACATCATGTAAAAATCATCCGAAACACGAGCAAAGAGCATTATTAGGTTTTCCGCCTGTGGGTTATGCCGCCGATAAACATCCACCTGAATTTGAATTTGAGCAACACATGGCAGTAGTTGATTGTCTAAAACCCGTATGCTTTGCCATTGAAGATGGCGTAATCGATCCTGATGATTTTTTGTTTCCGATTACTGCCTATGGTGATGGTGCTTCTGAAACTGGTTTTTACTATCAAGGATGTCTAACATTATTGGCTAATTGTGGCAATGAAGACCATGAAAATTAAACCGTAAGAGTAGCGATCGCTCGTTTGCATTCAATTGGATCGTTATCTAGATAAAGTCTTACCGTAGCAATATTTATACTCATAGTCTCAGCGATGGTAACAATGCTAATACCAGACTTTCTAAGCTGGTTAATTACCCAACGGCGAGATGAATGTGTTGAATATCCAGATAAACCAAAATCAGCAAAAATAGACCGCCAATATTTATCTACCGCGCTTGTTGTAATGTGACCTGATGCGCTGGATGAAGGGAATAAAAAGCCCTGTGATGGTGGCGTATATCTGTCTAAGTGATATTTAAGATCTGGGTGAACTGCCACTTGACGAGTGGCAGCTACACCGTGTTTTGTGGACTTCCTGGTGTTATGGGCAAAAGTAATTGTATCAAGTACTCTGTCATTTTTGTAGCAGTCACTTACTTTTAGTTGGGTAATTGCCCCCATACGTTCACCAGTAAACAGCGAGATCTCAAAAATCAGTCTTTGTTTAGGTGAGATTAATCGCGATCGCATTTTCTTGATAACGTTGCTATCCCAGATTGCTGCTTTACCTTTTCGCTGATTTTTCATGAATTATTTAACTCCCACTTCTATATTCATATATCTACAAAAGTGGGAGTAAGTAACAGTTAAAAACAAATATAATTAGCTATAATATATTGCACGCGGTTGTTTGGCGCATCCGTATAACTCTCTATTCTATTTAGAATAGGGAGTTATTTTTATTAGTAAAAACTGGGAAATCTAAGAAAGTAACTAATAATTTATTTATTTATGCCCGATTTAACTCTTACTCAAAGATTTGGCTCAAATGCCACATTTAGCGAAACCAATAAAACAGTCACTATCGATCTTAATAACTTTAAAAACTCTAGTGCTGGTGGCGAAATTCTAAATAATTTAGGTATTGATAACTTGACCAGTATCACAGCAGCGAACATTGATACTTATGCCAGCAAAATACTTTATGCCTTGCTAGTTCTCAGCGCTCAAAAGCAATCAACAACAATCAACGACAATGCTAGCGAAAAGATTTATTTAACTGAAGGTGGTATCAGAATTGCTACAGGTACGCGCAACGGTCAAATACAAAGAGTAATTAACGTCAATATTTTTGATACATCAAACACCGTAAGTAACTTAGTCGATATTGATAATGTTTAATGGCTATTTTTCCAGGTGGTTGGTGGTATCAAGATCATTGTTTATTAATTAAAACTTATAAATCTCCTTTGGTGCGCTGGCAATATCCAGGTGAAGCGTGGCAAGAAATTGAAGGCGATGATTACTCTACAAAAACAGTAGAAGATTTATCGGGTAGTAAGTCTTATCATTTACTAATACGACAGCTAAAAACTACTGATCATGATAGCTGGGATGCCGAAAGAAGGGCTTATCCATCATTTTTTAACGGGATTCAGTCCTGGCGTTTGGTTGCAAGGCATATACGAGTTGATTATTATCCACCTAACAATAAACACTACGATTTTTTTTACGACAGCTCAACTGGTTACTACGGCTCTGACTATTTTATAGTCAGTCAAGGACAAACAAGTTTAAAATTTATTGCTCGTGGTTTTACTTCGTTATGGATAACAGGGATTAGTGCGGTTAACGCTGCTCAAAGAGTTACAGCCTGTGCTTTTACCGTTACTAAAAACGGTCAAACAGTTTATACCGAAACTCGCGCGGTATGTCCCGAAATTGAAAAATTACCTTGTCAAGCTCAACCAATAGAGAAACTAGAATTTCAAACTAGTCCATTAGGCTACATTGCCACATCAAATAAATCATTTAGTCAAGATGGGCAAACAACGGTTGATATTCCTGCAGGCTGTGTTGATGTATATAACGTAATTCCATCTGTTCCAATTGGAGGCACAATACGAGATGGATCATCAGGTGTGCCTATTTGGAGTTTTAAAGGACAATTTTGTAGTAGTATTGGATGTCCTGAACCCGAAATTTTGCATTTAGATGGATTATGCGATCCTTGTCAATCATGCCCGTCTAATACTTGTGCGGTTGAATGTAATGGACAAATTTGCTGTTATGGCACGGATGGAAAAGCGGTTAAAACTATAGCTCTAAACAATTACTGTGGAGGTCAGATATGACTTGCCCAGATCTTTGTACGGCTGGCTAAATGTGAAGAGTTAGAGCAACGAATCGGCGCATTAGAACAAGCATTAAGGCTACTTGAGGCTAGTTTTGAAGCTCACACAAAACAAGATATACCAACGGCTCACAATTACGAACCAACGATAAACGTAGAAGCTGACATTAGCGAGGGTACGCTAATTATTGATGTCAGCGTGGACGATCGCAATGATTCAGCTACAGTCGATCTGCCAAAATACGAGCCTGAAGTTGACGTATCTTTAGCTGTTGACAGTGGCAATAACACTTTAAAAGTGTTTGTCGCCGTTGATAGTAAAAATGATTCGGCTACGGTCGATCTGCCTATATATGATGTCAACGTCGAGGCTGACGTTAGCGACAATACGCTAATTTTTGACGTAACCGTTGGCGATCGCAATGATTCGGCTACAGTCGATCTGCCAGAATTTGAAGCATTTGTAGTGCTTGATGTTTTTTCTAATGATGACAATTGTTTTGTTATTCAAGCTTCAGTTAATGGCAAAAGCGATAGCGATACTTTTTGTGTAGAACCAGATATGAATTGTGATGAATTAAAAGATTTAATTATCAGTAGCTTTAATAATTTAGATAATCAATTAACTAATTTAGAAAACGCTATTAATCAAGAAGTAAAAGAAGTTTACGATCAAGTAACTATTGACATTACGGGTAAAGCAAACAGCGAGTATAAATGTGAGTTTGAAATTGATGAAGAAACCAACGAAACAATACCAGGCTATGCTCAAAACAAAGTAATAGAAAAAAATTATACAGGAAAAGGATTACAAGGCATACACGAAAATTTAAAACTGATAAATATTAACCTTGATTCTTTGCATCAAGACGTTTGTAAAGCAGTAGAGCCACTATCATCTATTAGCAAAAAAGATTTATATGAAATTTGTGCAGCAAACATTGATGAACACGTTAAACGCGAAGATTTTAACGACGATCAAAGTGGCGAAAATCAATATCAGGCAGCTAAACAAGCTTATTTAGATAGTCTATTAGCTAACACTAAATACGGCAGTTTAATTTTAGATCCTGATTCTAAAATTTTTGCTCCTGCACCAAATAATGTTGTTACAAAATTGTTAACTGATTTTAGTTTGATTCAAGGCAAGATTAACAATCAAATGCTTTGCGATCTGACTAAGTTTGATGAATCTAACACGGTAAGCATTGTGGCATCACCTAAATATATAACTAACGTCGAAGGTAAAGTATTAATTCTACACTTTGTTACTCTTGATAATTATCCAAAACGTTCTCGCGGTAGTAACTACAGACCGATTCAAATCCCAGGGGCTAAAGATGTATATGATTGGGAAACTGATTTTAAAAATTTACGCTGGATACAGGGGAATCAATATGGAGAGCTAGAGTTACAAAATTATAAGGCTAAAGTGTCGGGCTGGTTTGCTTCAAAAAACGCTGGTGAAGAATATTTTAACCAAATTCTTGATTTAACTAAAGCCATTGAAAAAAATCGTTATTTTCCTAGTATAAAATACCCTAGAACAGACATTGCATTACAAATAACTCGACCATACAGAGCTTTTATTGAGAGCATAAATGAAATGGGTCAAGCCGTATGTCACGTTAAATATGTCCCTCCACAAGATGAATCCTAAAATTTCCGAAACTATTAAATATGGTGGTAGCGCGTTTAACGGAAACACACTTAATGCCAATCAACCTATTAGTAAAGTTAAAGACAACGATCATATTAAAGTAGTCAGATTATCTGAGTGGTGCAGCAAAAACTTTATCAGTCAAGATATCGGTTATACCTTACTTAAACTTAAGCTGCTTATAGGTTTTCGCCGTCATCATATTTGGTGGGTAGCAGCTAATCCTTACTGTATGAATGAGTTGCTTGAATATTTAAATTTAGACCAATTATTTTTTGATGCTGATAATAGTGACTTAGTGGTTAACCTTTAAAGGTCAACCACCGAGTAGTTTATGAGTCTTAAAACTTGAAAGTTAGAGTAGGCATACTTTACAAGAAATATTTATTGTTATGCCAAAAACGGTTATATCATATCAAATTCCAGCTAGTGGCGTTAATGGTGCGCCAACTGGTTATATTACCGATATCGGTACAGAGCTTTCTTACCGTGGGACATTTAATTTACCTCCAGATTTAGACCTAGCTGAAGCAGCGGTGATTGTTAACGCCGTAGGGGGAACAATATCCGACGATCCTGTTCCTTGTAGCGATGGTAACGCTTCAGGCAGATTCCGCAAATTAGTTTTTATCCGTCAATCTGGTAACACAATGAGTATTGTTGTTCCCAATCGTGCCAACATTATCACCGTTGCCACAAATATTAGAACCGTTTTAAACGGTGGTGCTGCAAACAATAATGTGGTTTGCGTTAAGCTGTTGGGTGAAATTTTCAATAATTTAAATGATGAGCTTGCCCTTAACTACACGGGGACAATAGCCAAATCTCATCGCGCTGTTGATGGTTCTCTCAAGCAAAACTTTATTTCTGGGGTAATAAATTATGCCAATGATTTTGGCAATACCTCGGTTCAGTCGGTTCGCTCGATTACAGAAAAAGATACAAATGAACCTGCTGCTCAACTTGGGGCTGCTTGGGCTGGCTGTACCGATGGATTATTAGATTTGCTCAACTGTGGCAACGGCAGACGTAACCCTAGAAAACACAGGCGATACGTTTTAACCTTTGCGACTAAGTTTGATGTTGCTAGTAATGCTGAATCTACACAATCGGAGATTATTCAGTTACCAGTTGCCAAAAGTTTAAATGCAGACATTAAAGCCTGTGGCGTAAGCGCGGCTGCACTAACAGGACTGTATTGTATCGGCTATCAAGGGGAATCTTACGATCGCGTTCACAAGTTATTGGCTTAGATGGTTAGGGTATGGCGTGAATATCGTACAGATTTAGGTAGAGCTTATCCGTTTCTAGCTTTATATACGGTGCAGATTAATGATGTTACCAGCAACGTTAATCCAATTGAATTATTGCCAGATCTGGTTACAAATAACTTATTTGAGCTAAAAAATTCTTGTGGTGTAGAAGGGTTAACTTTACGTTCTATTCTGCTTTTTACTAGCGATGGGGGACAGTTTAGAGTTAATTATCCAACTCCGTTTAATGAGGCTTTATTTGATTATCTGACGGCAAATACTCAGGTTACAGCCTTTGAATTTGTAGGCGAAAGGCTTAAATATGGTCGTCTAAAAAAAATGTTGGAAAATGTCTAGCCGTAAATATTTCTCGTACAAGTTTCTCTATGACGACGATCGCCATCGCCAGATCGTTAAACGTCATCGCAGCTATTTAGATCCTGACGGCATAACTGAAGATACGCCGACTACTCAACTTTTTAGAAACAGAATAGTAAATTTTTCTGAAAAGGTAACGGGAACATCTCAAGGTTTACGTCACGTACTGGCTTATGTTGGCGGCCGTCAGCTTAAAGCAAAGATTCCATATAGTCATGGCGATCCTTTATTAATCGATCATATTAGAGAAATTTTGGCTCAACCACAAGTTATCTGTGGCGACTACCAGGGGGAAACATTAATTAAAGGTGGCTACTCAACTAGTATTTAACGGTAATTTAGATCCTGCTAGTCCTAATTTATCAACACGTTTTATTGGTGCAACGATATTTTTTATTGAAGCTCCAACGCTTAACGCTGAATTGGAAATAGATGTTTATCTTCAGGTTTATTTGCCAGGAATTATCGGCGAAACGGTGCGCAATGTACCTTTAGGCAAGATTGAGGAACAGTCAATTTTACTAAACGTTACCGACACCGAAACTGCAAATCTTATTCCAACTGAATATCAAAATACTGGCTTAGAAATGGCTTTGCTTTTTTTAGCTAGCGACACCACATATCTATATGCGATCGCTGTTTCTCCTAAGTGTAATTTATGTCAGCTAAAAGCGCAAAACGACGCTATACAAGATACTCAAACAATCATGCAAGCTACGTTACAGCAAATTCTTGATGCCGTTAATCAACCAGTGCCAACCTCTGCTCCGACAACGACTCAACAACAATTTTTTTACTTACAATAATGTCTTATCAACTTGAAGCAGCAAAACAAACTTACGGCAGTCAAGAATATTTAATTCACAACATCAAAGGAGCAAGCATTTCAGACGATCGCTTTTTGTTTGGGATGCGCGTTCAAAGTTACGGAATTATCAATTTTGGCTCTTTTACAGCTAATCAAACAAAAAATATTTTACCTAGTGCTAAGGAAATAAATAGCGATATCCAATTGCGATCGCTTTATCCTTTTACCCTCGATGGCACAAAAGGCGAGATTACTTTTCGACTGCTTCAAGGGACAACCAAAATAGCTGAATGGCTATTTTCTAGTTCTGATATACCCTTTCGCTTCCCCGAAGGCGCAATTATCAACCCCGCTATAACCCTAGAAATCAAGTTTAAATATGCAGCATCGCAGATTTTGATTTATTGGCAACCCGTCTACACATTGAGCTATATAACTCTGTAGAAATTATGCTTATTCCCTCTGGTAGATTCGTTTATAGCTCCACGCCTATTTATCCCAAATCTCATTTTACTTGGGGTGAGGTAACAAAAAATTGTACTCGCTCTCTTGAAGACCTTTGGATTGACGGCAAATTAATTGTAGATACAGAGACGATTGAAAAAAATATTGTAGCTACAGCTATCAAACTCAATGCGATCAGAGACATCCTTGGTGGTAGCCCAATATTCGTTAATAGCTGGTATCGTCCGAGTAAAGTCAATCGTGAAGTTGACGGTGTTAAATACTCGCGCCATCAATACGGCGATGCTGTAGACTTGCGCTCTAATCATTTATCTCGAAAACAGATTTACAACTTACTCGAACCAACGCACAACTTAGGCGGTATCCATTGTTATAACAAATTTGTTCATATTGATTGGAGGGGAAGCCGAGCGCGCTGGTAGAAAAATATATGCTCACATCTAAATGGTTTTGGAATCAACTTGGTTTTGCGATCGCCGTTCTCAGCATCGGCACGTCATGGAGTATCTCGCGGGCAAAAGTTTTTGAACTGGAATTAGCACAGTACAAGTTAGCCGTTGGCGGTGCGCTCTTTGACGTGCAAAAAGTGTCGGACACTTTAGAAAAAAGTGCCGAACGTTTGGCGATCGCTCCTGCTAAAAAAGCAGCAATTAAGCAGCAATTAAGCGAATCAAACGCCGTAATCGATCAGGTACAGGCAGAGGTTAGCGAGGAAACTAAACAGTTAACCGAAACAACACAAGCAAAATGAAGATCGTCCAGCATATATCTAAAGCCAAATTCAAGGTTTCTACTCCTGGTGTAGCTAATAGCGAATTAATGCTCGATTTTAACCCCGTAATTACTGAATTTGGACTCAAAGGCGATTTTTACCTAATTCACTGGCAAGCGCGTCCTAAAGGTTATCGTGAATGGGGTGTTTATTGTAGTCGTAAGGATAGCTATTTTTCAAGCGTTAAGCTACCAAGAGGTGGATACGGTGGTTTCAGACTTTTAATGCTTGACGATAAAACAGCAAATACAATTCCCAGTGCAGTGGTTTGTTTATTTGGCAATGTGCCAACTTATTAGTCAGCGGTTTAATTATCGTGGGGTTTCTCTGTAGTAAGCAATCATATCTTAGTAAATTATAGATAAGTTGATCTGGGCGGAAATTTCTACAGCCCCTAATCGAACTTTGTTTGCTACTCTATAAGGTAGGAGTAGATCAAAGCGAGAGAAATAATCATGAGTTCAGAACGTGATTTACAAAGTAAGTTAGACGACCTAGAAGCAGAACTAAATCAAAAAACTGTTTCTGATTCTCAAGAGTTTAATACCAAGACTGTTTTTCCCCAGGTAGAAATTAATTCTTCTACTCAAGTTAAAGGGTGGATTGACAATGGCAAGGGGTGGTTTAGCACCTTACCCAAAGCTGGCAAAGCTGCTGTAATTATTGGCGGAGTTTGGTTAGGATTTTCAATTTTGGGTGCGGTACTTCACGTAGTTAGCAGTGTAGTTACTATTGCAGTTATTGGCTTGATTTTATATGTCGGCTATCGCTTGTTTAATAATAGTTCTAATTAAGCAATCAATGAACAATTATCAATTATCAATTATCATTAAATGGTAATTGCTGTTGTTGGTACTGGCTTAGATGGCGAAAAAGGATTGACTTTAAATGCCAGAAATATAGTAGAACAGGCTACTGTTTTAGCAGGTAGCAAACGCCATCTAAATTATTTTGCTGAACAGGCAGTAGAGAAAATAGAGCTAACTAATCTTCAAACAGGATTAGAGGCGATTGCAAAATTAAACTTGGCTGAACATACTGTTGTTATTTTAGCTAGTGGCGATCCGCTTTTTTTTGGTTTAGGACGATTGTTATTAGAAAAATTTTTACCCGAACAAATTCAATTTTATCCTCACCTTAGTTCAGTCCAGTTAGCCTTTAGTAGTTTAAAAATTCCTTGGCAAGATGCTCATTTGATAAGCGTTCACGGACGCAACACCGATGAGTTGGTTAAGCTTTTAAAGCAGGGAAGAGAGAAAATTGCCCTATTAACAGATAGTTATAATAATCCTGCTGCGATCGCCTCTCTTTTTCTCAGTTTAGACTTGCCTCTTGACTATAGTTTTTATATATGTGAAAACTTAGGAAGCATAGATGAAAAAATAACTTATTTTTCATTTGAACAATTAATCAAATTAAGTAACTTAGACAGTAATTATTTTGCTTCTTTAAATGTTTTAATATTATTGCGTCAGACGCAAAACGAGAATTTAAAACTTGATAACTTACCTCTAATTGGATTACCTGACGGCAGTTTTTTAAGCTTTAGCGATCGCCCTAGTTTAATTACCAAAAAAGAAGTTCGTTTATCCATTCTGGGAGAATTATCACTACAGCCAAAGCAAACGGTATGGGATATTGGCGCGGGAACAGGTTCAGTCTCCATTGAAATAGCTAGATTATGCCCTACCTCTAAGGTATTTGCGATCGAAAAGACTAGCATGGGTTCAAATTTAATTACTAAAAATTGCCAGAGATTTAAAGTCGATAACATCAGCAGTATTAACGGCAAAGCACCAAAAGCACTATTAAATTTACCTAATCCTAATCGCATTTGTATTGGTGGCAGTGGCGGAAATTTAATCGAAATTTTAAATTATTGCGGTCAAAAGCTAACAGAAAATGGAATTATCGTTATGGCATTTGCTACTATTGAGCATCAACTGCAAGCAATCAACTGGTTTAATAATAATTCCTGGCAATATCGCTTATTACAGCTACAGATATCTCGTTCTGTGCCAGTACATCACCTAACCCGCTTTACTCCTTTAAATCCCGTTACCCTAATCACAGCTTACCGCTAACAGAAATAGCTTGTGCAAAAATTGCGATCGCCTGAACTAAATGATTAGATAATTCTGCATCAGCCACAATAGCCTCTGTATTTAATCCTCTGCCAGCAATAGCTAAATTAACATTAGCTGGCTCAATAATTTTGGCTGACATAGTGGTTAACATTTCCTTCAAAGAAGCCAAAGCGATCGTTGCGCTGGGATTATCCCTCTTCTGTCAGTTTCCGAGATTCAAGAGTAGCAGAAACCGAATTTATCGATCAGGAACAGAGAAATAAAATTGATTCATTACGGCAATTAGCTTGTGAAAACCAAGTAATCAAGAACGATTAAAAAAAATCTCTAGCCAAGGAGTAATCATCCAGAATAGAATTAATGGTTGAATGATTAAACGAAAGTTGTTTAAAGTAGTCTTCCATCCTTGCTTGTCAGACCATTGCGGATGAAAAGTAAAATCAACAACAGACTCAAAAACCTGATTCAAGTTACACAAAACTGTGGAGGAAGAACTAACCATCCAATAAGCCGAAAAAATAATTTCCCACCACTTGTTAATTTCTTGAAAGTCTGTGAATCTATAATTAGTCCATCCTAGTTCTTGTTTAGATTGTCTAAATCCGTATTCTACCCACGTTCTTAATCGATATAGATTGCCTAAAGTACTCTTCATTCTGCTTCGGCTTGACTGAATATTCCTCATCACAAAAGAAGTAGAATTTTCGGGCATAGTTTCAGGAGCGGTAGTTATTTCCCAATAAGTTCTTTTATTTCGCTTGCCCTAAATTATTTCTCTGATATATCTAATTTCTGATGTCTTGGTGCGCGTTCCCTTGCGCCTTACGTCGGCGCGGGGTCGCACCGCTTTTTGGCTGCTAAAAGTTCTCTTGAATTTACAGTGCTTGTTAGCTCTAACCTTCTGTTGGGCGGACAGCCAGACACCATGATTACTTCTAATTGCTAAAACCCAAGCTAGATTGTGTTGGTCTAATGTTCTGATAAATGAACCAGCTTCTCCATACAAACTATCAGCTAATACTAAATTAAAGTGACTTCCTTTTAATTGGTGAGATAATTCCAGTCACGTAAATATTTAAAACATTCATAACTTCTTACATCGGAAAATAAGTCATTATAAGCCCAGCAATATTGATCGATGAGCGCAACTGTCGGTTGAGCCTCTGGTTTTAAATGTTTGAGGCGAGGAAATGCTCCCGTCTAGGGAGCTTATTCCACTCGCCTGTTGAAGATTTGTAATTCTACATCCATTACCCTCTCTACCTCACAGCTACCAAGAACTTTTTCTATTGTAGTTCAATTCTCGGAAACTGACAGAAGAGGGTTATACCTGCTTCGATTTAAAACATTACGCATTCATCAACGCCCTATAAAGAAGCCTCTGGATTTATCCAGAGGCTTCTTCGGTAAAATTGAACCTGGCACTGAGCTATTTTTCCAGGGGGCTACCCCCCAAGTATCTTCGCCGCTACAGAGTTTAACTATCGAGTTCGGGATGGGTTCGAAGTGGTTCCACTGCGCTAAAAGCACCAGGAATTTTGGTTGGAATCGGCGTTCCCTTAAGACTGCATAAATCTAGAATTGTGCTGGAGGAGCCAAAATACTGAGACTACTAAATAAGTCTTTAAGTTGAGTAGATTGAATCAATCAAGGTCAAGCCCTCGGTCTGTTAGCACGTCTCGGCTACAAACATTGCTGCTCTTCAACCTAACGCCTATCAACGGGTGTTCTTCCCGTGACCTTACTGGATTACTCCATGAGAGTACTCATCTTGAGGTGGGCTTCCCACTTAGATGCTTTCAGCGGTTATCCTCTCCGCACTTGGCTACCCAGCGTTTACCGTTGGCACGATAACTGGTACACCAGCGGTGCGTTCTTCCCGGTCCTCTCGTACTAAGGAAGACTCCTCTCAATACTCTTGCGCCTACACCGGATATGGACCGAACTGTCTCACGACGTTCTGAACCCAGCTCACGTACCGCTTTAATGGGCGAACAGCCCAACCCTTGGGACCTACTTCAGCCCCAGGTTGCGATGAGCCGACATCGAGGTGCCAAACCTCCCCGTCGATGTGAACTCTTGGGGGAGATCAGCCTGTTATCCCTAGAGTAACTTTTATCCGTTGAGCGACGGCCTTTCCACGCAGCACCGTCGGATCACTAAGACCATGTTTCCATCCTGCTTGAGTTGTCTCTCTCGCAGTCAAGCTCCCTTCTGCCTTTGCACTCTGTGGCTGATTTCCATCCAGCCTGAGGGAACCTTTGTGCGCCTCCGTTACTTTTTTGGAGGCGACCGCCCCAGTCAAACTACCCACCTGAAACTGTTCTTCTCCCGGTTTACGGCAGCAAGTTAGAATTCTAGCCTCCCTAGAGTGGTATCTCACATTGCGACTCCAACAATCCCACAAGACTGCTCTCATCGTCTCCCACCTATTCTGCGCAAGGGAAGCCCGAACCCAATTCCAGGCTATAGTAAAGCTTCATAGGGTCTTTCTGTCCAAGTGTAGGTAGTCCGTATCTTCACAGACATTCCTATTTCGCCGAGCCTCTCTCCGAGACAGCGCCCAGATCGTTACGCCTTTCGTGCGGGTCGGAACTTACCCGACAAGGAATTTCGCTACCTTAGGACCGTTATAGTTACGGCCGCCGTTCACTGGGGCTTCAGTCGTTAGCTTTAGAGCAAGCTCCTGACCAACTTCCTTAACCTTCCAGCACTGGGCAGGCGTCAGCCCCTATACATCCTCTTTCGAGTTAGCAGAGACCTATGTTTTTGGTAAACAGTCGCCTGGGCCTCTTTATTGCAACCACCTCTCGGTGGCACCCCTTCTCCCGAAGTTACGGGGTCATTTTGCCGAGTTCCTTAGAGAGAGTTATCTCGCGCCCCTTAGTATTCTCTACCTGCCCACCTGTGTCGGTTTCGGGTACGGGTACTCTATTTTCAACACAATCAACGCTTTTCTTGGCACTAGCTTTACCACTCGTTCTCCGTAGAAAACTCCCAATCCATTCAGGGCGTGGTTATTTTTCATGCGTCCCGTTCATTGCTCCGATACAGTAGTCAGGGATTATTCACCCTGTGTCCATCGACTACGCCTTTCGGCCTCGCCTTAGGTCCCGACTAACTCTTCGCGGACGAGCCTTCCGAAGAAACCCTTGGGCTTTCGGGGTATATGATTCTCACATATATTTTCGCTACTTAAGCCGACATTCTCACTTCTGTACCGTCCACATCTGCTTGCCGCTAATGCTTCTCCCTATACAGAACGCTCCTCTACCACTTTGATTTATCAAAGTCCACAGCTTCGGTGACACACTTAGCCCCGTTCATTTTCGGCGCAGGAGCGCTAGACCAGTGAGCTATTACGCACTCTTTCAAGGGTTGCTGCTTCTAAGCAAACCTCCTGGTTGTCTATGCACTCCCACCTCCTTTCTCACTTAGTGTGTACTTGGGGACCTTAGCTGGTGGTCTGGGCTGTTTCCCTTTCGACGATGAAGCTTATCCCCCACCGTCTCACTGGCTAAATTTAATTGGGTATTCTGAGTTTGTCTCACTTTGGTACCGCTCTCGCAGCCCGCAGCGAAACAGTGCTTTACCCCCCAATCAATATCTTTAGCCGCTGCGCCTAAACGCATTTCGAGGAGAACCAGCTAGCTCCGGGTTCGATTGGCATTTCACCCCTAACCACACCTCATCCGCTGGCTTTTCAACGCCAGTCGGTTCGGACCTCCACTTAGCTTTACCCAAGCTTCATCCTGGACATGGTTAGATCACCCGGGTTCGGGTCTACAAATTGTGACATCACTTTGCCCTATTTCAGGCTCGCTTTCACTTTGGCTTCGGGTATTACCCCTTAACCTGCCACAACCTGTAAGTCGCCGGCTCATTCTTCAACAGGCACACTATCACACGTTCAATCGTGCTCTAATTGCTTGTAGGCTAACGGTTTCATATTCTATTTCACTCCCCTCGCCGGGGTTCTTTTCACCTTTCCCTCGCGGTACTGTTTCTCTATCGGTTACACAGGAGTATTTAGCCTTACGAGGTGGTCCTCGTTGATTCACACGGAATTCCACGGGCTCCGTGCTACTCGGGATTGAGTCTGGTTACTGCCAATTTCGACTACAGGACTTTCACCTCCTCTGGTGCAGCTTTCAACTGCTTCGTCTATCTTTCGTAATCCATTGTGACTGTCCCACAACCCCATCAACCTTGGTCGATGGTTTGGGCTGTTTCCGCTTCGCTCGCCGCTACTAGGGAAATCGCTTTTGCTTTCTCTTCCTTCAGCTACTAAGATGTTTCAGTTCGCTGAGTTCGCTCGCTCCTGCCTATATATTCAGCAGGTCGTTCATACGGGTTGCCCCATTCGGACACCCTCGGATCGATGCTTGTTTCCAACTCCCCGAGGCATTTCGTCGGTCACCACGTCCTTCTTCGCCTTTGTGTACCTAGGTATCCACCGTTAGCCCTTTGTAGCTTGACCTTTAGTTAGATTTAGCTAACTTTTTTATCTCTACTCAATCGGTTTTTACACCTTGGACTTTTTTGACAAGTTTTTACTTGTTGCCTTAGTTTTTTTGACCTAATTACTTAGTTCTTTTTTTTGGCTCTATCACAAGTAATTCTCCTCCCTGTTTTTATACAGTTTGATTCCTTACTTAATTCTAGATATTATGCAGTTTTCAAGGTTCGCTCTCTGGACTCTTTAAGATCCAGCATCCTCATTCTTTGCCTGGGCAATTGATGATAGTGCTGAATTTTACTTGGTCTATTCTTGGTTTTTTCTTCTTTTGTTTGGTGGAGATAAGCGGACTCGAACCGCTGACATCCTGCTTGCAAAGCAGGCGCTCTACCAACTGAGCTATACCCCCATGATTTCAATGTTCAGTTATCAATTAACAATTATCAATAGTTTTTATTGTTCGTTGTTTACCGCTTTCTGTTCATTGTTTTGTGGTGGGCCATCCTGGACTTGAACCAGGGACCTCACCCTTATCAGGGGTGCGCTCTAACCACCTGAGCTAATAGCCCGTGTTTTGTTTGGTTTGACATATTTTCAATCTGCCATTAACCAGAACACAATTAGTTTGACAGTCTTTTTTACCTTGTCTGTTTTTTAGACCGACCTTTGGTTTGACCTGTGATAGTTCAGACTTCAAATTTGTTCTTTCACTTCACGGTTAGGTCTCCCTTTAAGGAGGTGATCCAGCCACACCTTCCGGTACGGCTACCTTGTTACGACTTCACCCTAGTCACCAGCCCTGCCTTCGGCATCCCCCTCCAATAAATTGGTTAGGGTAACGACTTCGGGCGTGGCCAACTTCCATGGTGTGACGGGCGGTGTGTACAAGGCCCGGGAACGAATTCACCGCAGTATGCTGACCTGCGATTACTAGCGATTCCTCCTTCATGCAGGCGAGTTGCAGCCTGCAATCTGAACTGAGGCTGGGTTTGATGAGATTCGCTTACTTTTGCAAGTTTGCTGCCCTTTGTCCCAACCATTGTAGTACGTGTGTAGCCCAGAACGTAAGGGGCATGCTGACTTGACGTCATCCCCACCTTCCTCCGGTTTGTCACCGGCAGTCTTCCTAAAGTGCCCAACTTAATGCTGGCAACTAAGAACGAGGGTTGCGCTCGTTGCGGGACTTAACCCAACATCTCACGACACGAGCTGACGACAGCCATGCACCACCTGTGTTCGAGTCCCCGAAGGTACATTCGCCATAAAGCGAACTTCTCGACATGTCAAGTCCTGGTAAGGTTCTTCGCGTTGCATCGAATTAAACCACATACTCCACCGCTTGTGCGGGCCCCCGTCAATTCCTTTGAGTTTCACACTTGCGTGCGTACTCCCCAGGCGGAACACTTAACGCGTTGGCTACGGCACTGCTCGGGTCGATACAAGCAACGCCTAGTGTTCATCGTTTACAGCTAGGACTACAGGGGTATCTAATCCCTTTCGCTACCCTAGCTTTCGTCCCTGAGTGTCAGTTATGGCCCAGTTGAGCGCCTTCGCCACTGGTGTTCTTCCCAATATCTACGCATTTCACCGCTACACTGGGAATTCCCTCAACCCCTACCATACTCTAGCTATCCAGTTTCCACTGCTGTTCAGAAGTTGAGCTTCTGTCTTTAACAGCAGACTTGAATCGCCACCTGCGGACGCTTTACGCCCAATGATTCCGGATAACGCTTGCATCCTCCGTATTACCGCGGCTGCTGGCACGGAGTTAGCCGATGCTTATTCTTTAAGTACCGTCACTTTCTTCTTCCTTAATAAAAGAGGTTTACAACCCAAGAGCCTTCCTCCCTCACGCGGTATTGCTCCGTCAGGCTTTCGCCCATTGCGGAAAATTCCCCACTGCTGCCTCCCGTAGGAGTCTGGGCCGTGTCTCAGTCCCAGTGTGGCTGCTCATCCTCTCAGACCAGCTACCGATCGCTGCCTTGGTAGGCTTTTACCCCACCAACTAACTAATCGGACGCGAGCTTCTCTCCAGGCTATAAATATTTCACCTTGCGGCATATTGGGTTTTAGCAGCGATTTCTCTCTGTTGTCCCCATCCTGAAGGCAAATTCTCACGCGTTACTCACCCGTCCGCCACTAAATGCCGAAGCATTCCGTTCGACTTGCATGTGTTAGGCATACCGCCAGCGTTCATCCTGAGCCAGGATCAAACTCTCCATGATGAACAGAACGTTCATCAAGTTGATACTTGATTTTCTGCTCTTTTTGTCTATCCTTAATAATTGACTTCTAGACTTAATCTAAAAGTCACTAAATCTGGGGATGGAATTTAATGTTTTTTATCTAAAAAACTTTATGGTTTAAAAACTGTCAAACTATTGCTTTGTCTAGGTTCTGGGCGTTGTTAAGCGACTTGTGTCTGTTAACCGCGCATTTACCAATATAGGTAATCTCTACCTCTATGTCAACCTTTTTGGGAAAGAAAATGAAATTTTTCTTCCTTTCGAGATTTAATTTTTGTACCAAAGCTTTACTAGCTATAGTGTTATAACATCTTGAATTATTTTTTTTGGCAAAAAAGTTTTATGATTAGTTTACCTTCCTTAATAATTGTTGATCGCCTGCTAGAAAATTGGTTGTTAGAAGATCTTGGCAGAGGAGACTTCACCACTCAGGGATTATTTTCAGGAGAGGTCAAAGATAATCAGGCGATATGGGTAGTAAAAGGAGATGGAGTAGTTGCAGGATTACCGATTGCAGCTAGAGTATTTGAACTATTAGATAAAGAGACAAAATTTACTCTTGATGTAGAAGAAGGGTATTTCTGTAGGTCGGGAACAAAAATCGCCAGCATTAAGGGAAGTAGAGAGGCTCTATTAACTGGAGAAAGAGTAGCACTTAATTTAGCAATGCGTCTGAGTGGGATTGCTACTGCAACTCATAGCTATGTAGAAAAGATTAATGATTTGCCAGCTAAGTTAGTGGATACGAGGAAAACTACTCCAGGTTTAAGAGTACTGGAGAAATATGCTACGCGGGTTGGTGGTGCGGTTAATCATCGGATGGGTTTGGATGATGCGGTAATGATTAAGGACAATCACATAAAGGCAGCAGGGGGAATTGAAAAAGCGATCGCACTTCTCAGAAATAATATTCCTTATCCTTTAAACATAGAAGTAGAAACAACAAATATAGAAGAAGTCGAACAAGCATTAGAACATAGTGCAGATATTATCATGCTAGATAATATGCCAACTGAGAAAATGATCCAGGCAGTAAAGACAATTCGCGAGACAAACCCTAAAATTAGAATTGAAGCGTCAGGCAATATTACATTAGAAACTATTCGTGCTGTAGCGCAAACGGGAGTGGACTATATTTCTAGTAGCGCACCCATAACGCGATCGCACTGGCTAGATATAAGTATGAGAATACTTTGAGGCATTAGTCACTAAAATTACAAATCCGAATAAAACATAAATAGTTCAACTAATTAACCGATCACTCGATTAACTTTAAGATGTAGCTCTCTAACTCAATAATTATGTTGACATTGCAAGTAGACTGGAATCAATTAGCGAAGATTGATGAACTACAAGATTATTTTCAAACAGATTTTAAAGGATTTCAAAATCTTGTTAAGCAATATATTGCCAAGTTTGAACAATTTGGACAAGAAGAATTAAATAAACTTGCATATTTAAGAGTATTGGAAGTGACTAACGGCTGTACTCAATGGGGATTTCGGAGGCAGTATGAAGAAAGCTTATCCGTGGAAGATACTCGGCAATGTATGCAGCTAGTCATGGGATTTATTAAACATAAAAAAGTCTATTTTCCTAGTAGAGGAACAATTGTTTTCGCTCCTGAAGTTGAAAGTTTTATTGAAAATGGTCGTGAAATGTATTGCGATGCTTTCAAGAAAAATGTTCCTGGCATGAAACGAGAATATTATGCTTCTTCAACAGCACAGTTTATTGTTTATGGTGCTAAAAATTTAGAGCGAGCAATGGATTGTGTAAAACAAGATTATGAATATCTTTTCTCTCCCTACTATATTCAAAGAGGGCGTAACTATATAGCCCCTTATCTTGCCTGTATTTCCTGAGAGTCAAAAACTTGGTAGTTCTAATATTTTGTATAATACGCGATCGCATTCTCTAATCTCGACAAGCTAAAATTTAATAAACATCGATTACGCATTTATGGTTATTCGAGCCGTTATTAGACTTCTTGCACGAATCATTACGAACTATCTCATCAAGGGGGAAAAGGGGAAAGGTTAAAGGGAAAAATAATTAATCTTTTATTCATGCAAGAGGTCTATTGAATGGGATGAAGAAGCACAAGCTTATTCTGCTACTTGTCCAGAACTTAATTTTGTTTTTTCCTGTGGCGATACAAAAGAGACGGCGATCGCAAATTTACAAGACGCAATTAAATTAATGCTTGAACCAATTCCAGAAAGCCCCGTGAAGTGCGATCGCATTTTAGATAGTTTGCCAATCGTTATTGATTCCATAATTGTTCTGGAGTAATATCTGTTGGGTGTAGTTCTTCTAGACAACCTACAAAGCGATCGTACTAACTTCTTCTAGATTTACGATATTTTCTTATAAATTTGATTCTTCTATATCTTTTGTATTGTTGAACAGAAAGCTGCACAAATCTGACTATCAAACCAATCATTACTGATAAGTTAAGAAAAAAAGTAAATATCTGAGCAAGTGCATAACTTAAATCTGCTAAATCTTCTAATTGTTCTCCAGAAAAATTGTTTAGTTCGTAATTCCAAAAAAAAAGTAAAACTTCTGTGATGATGGTATAAACAAAAAGCCATTTCAAATTAGGAATTGCTTGAGGAAATAAAACAATTAAAATAAAAGGAATAACAGAAAAAGGAGGAAAAACAAAACTTAAAACAATCCAAAACAGAACTATATAGCTTATGATTTCGATTAGCATAATTTAAATGTTTTATATATAACTTTTTACTTTATTGATTCAATTATAGTTATCCCAATTCAAAACTATTGGCTATTCAGCAATAACGGCCATCAATGATTTAATCTTGATGATAGTGGGTAAATTTTTTAAATAAAGTAATGAAATGTTGTGTTTTAAAGGTAATTTATTAACCACCCCGCATTTTTGCAATCTAATTCCAAAATTTCGGTAATCCCAACCTGTTATATGCTGCAATACATATAAATAAAGAGTTAGGGTAAATAAATATAACTATTAATCTGCAAGCATTTATTTACATGACAGACGCAACTATTACCAAAAATCCCTTATTAATTGGTAAGGGACTACCTCCCTTCAACGAAATAAAAACAGAACAGGTTGTTCCTGCAATGACGCAATTACTAGAAGAACTAACGGTAGAAGTTAGCAAGCTAGAAGAGAATGTAACTCCTACTTGGTCTGGTTTAGTTGAACCTCTAACAGAATTAGAAGAGCGATTAGGCTGGAGTTGGGGAATTGTGGGACACTTGATGAGCGTTAAGAATAGTCCTGAGTTGCGCGAAGCCTATGAGACTATGCAGCCAGAGATAGTCAAATTCTATAATAAACTAAGTCAGAGTAAGCCTTTATACGAAGCATTTAAAGGAATCAAAGAAGGTGCGGAGTGGAATAAGTTAGAACCTGCACAACAACGTATTGTAGAGTCTTCCATTCGCGATTTTGAATTATCTGGTGTTGGTTTAGAAGGTGAAGCCAAAGACAAATTTAATCAGATTCAGCTAGAGTCAGCCGAACTTTCGACTAAGTTTTCTAATAACGTTCTCGATGCGACTAAGGCTTTCAAGCTTAAGCTAACCGATAAAAAAGATGTAGAAGGATTACCTCCTAGTGCTTTAGGCTTGATGGCGCAAACTGCTAAAGCTGAAGGAAATGAAGATGCAACTCTTGAAAATGGTCCTTGGGTGGTAACTTTAGACTATCCTAGCTATATTCCCTATATGAAATATGCTACTAACAGGGAATTGCGAGAAAAGCTATACAAAGCCTCTGTTTCTCGCGCTTCGAGTGGAGAATTAGATAATCGCGGTAATATCGATCGCATCTTAGAATTAAGAAAAGAGAAAGCAAATATTCTCGGTTTTGATAACTTTGCTGAGTTGAGTTTGGCACGCAAAATGGCACCAGATGTAGCAGCAGTACAAAAGCTACAGGATGATTTACGCGGTGCAAGCTATGATGCGGCAGTCAAAGAGTTTGAAGAGTTAAAAGCTTTTGCAGGACAAGAACTCAAGCATTGGGATGTAAGTTATTGGGCAGAGAAACAGCGCGAAGCCAAGTTTGACTTTAATGAAGAAGAATTACGCCCCTACTTCTCGTTACCCAAAGTTTTAGATGGATTATTCGGTTTAGCTAATCGTATTTTCGGGGTAACTATTACTGCTGCGGATGGTCAAGCGCCTATCTGGCATGAGGATGTGAGATATTTTCAAATTGCTGATGAAAGTGGAGATGCGATGCCTTCGGCTAGCTCCGCAATCGCTTTCTTCTACCTCGATCCTTATTCTCGTCCCGCCGAAAAACGCGGTGGTGCTTGGATGAACGACTGCATTGGTCGAGCTAAAATGACCGTTGAAGATCAAACTGAAACTCGTCTACCCGTCGCTTATCTCATCTGTAACCAAACTCCACCTGTAGATGATAAACCAAGCCTAATGACCTTTGGAGAAGTAACTACACTCTTCCATGAGTTTGGTCATGGTTTACAGCATATGTTAACTACCATCGATCATGTGGGTGCATCGGGAATTAACAATGTGGAATGGGATGCGGTAGAATTACCAAGTCAGTTTATGGAAAACTGGTGTTACGATCGCCCTACTCTTTTTGGCATGGCAAAGCACTATCAAACTGGCGAAACTCTTCCTGAAGAATATTATCAAAAGCTAGTTGCGGCAAAAAACTACATGAGTGGTTCAGCTATGCTGCGTCAGCTACACTTTGGATTGTTAGATATGGAACTTCATTCTAATTATGAACCAGGAGGCGAAGAAACTCCTAATGATGTACGCGATCGCTTGGCGAAAACTACTAGCGTCTTGCAACCTATTCCTGAAGATAACTTCCTCTGTGCTTTTGGGCATATTTTTGCTGGAGGATACGCAGCGGGATATTACAGCTACAAGTGGGCAGAAGTTCTCAGTGCTGATGCGTTTGCAGCTTTTGAAGAGGCTGGCTTAGAGGACGAACAAGCAGTTAAGTCTGTGGGTAAGAAATTTAAAGATACTGTACTTTCTCTTGGCGGTAGTTTGCACCCCATGGAAGTATTCCAGTCATTCCGTGGCAGAGAGCCACAAACCGAACCATTATTAAGACATAGTGGTTTATTAGAAGCTGCTTAAATGGCTTTTTGGAACAATTTATTTTTGATTAATTACGAATCCATTCCTGACACACTTTTTTACTTGTTGGGGATGGATTTTTCTTTGAAAATTGTAAATTATAGCAATCGAAGTAAAGGTTAAGATTATAACAATATCTCTCGCAAAGAGGTCAGACCCCGGGTCGGCGAAAGACGCAAGACAAAGGCTTTAGCCGCATGTATGCTGACCTAGCAGAGGCGCAAAGAAATTAAGAGATGCCCTAATCGATGATTCGATTGCTATAATCAATATTAAAATATTTCAGATAGATCTACAGTTAAATTAGATAATATTTCATCTCCAGACAGACTAGTTGGATTGCTCAAAATTTCTTTTTCTACATCAGGACGATAAATTTCTACCTCTTTATCATCAGGGTTAATCAACCACCCCAATTTAACCCCACACGATTTGTATTCGAGCATTTTCTGTTGTAACCCCCCTTTGTCCCCCCAATCTTGGTAGGGCTGTTTCATTCTAGAGTTAGATCATGTAAATTGGTTTAAAAACCTAATTTAACCGCTCAATGAATTCAAAAGACCTAAATTACAGTTTAATCGACTATCTAAAACAAATACCTGATGAACGAAAATCTGGTGGTAGAAGACATTCTCTGTGGCTAATCTTATTAATTATGATTTTAGGAATCATGAGCGGTTACTGGGGATACAGAGGTTTGGGCAGATTTGTCGAGCGACATCGTCGTCAATTAATCAAAACTCTTGAAATCCCACAAGCAAGAGTGGGATCTTACTCAACCATTAGAAGAGTAATGATGAGCTTGGACTATGAGACAGTAGCAATTGTATTTAATGACTGGGCATCTCAATATACTCATAATAGTCAAGGTCAATGGATTGCTATCGATGGCAAAAGCTTGAAAAATACTGTTAATGACTGTTATGGTAAACAGCAAAATTTTGTCATGATGGTTTCTGCTTTTACTCATGAGCGTGGCGAAATCTTAGGATTGAAAGTCATGGAAAATAAGAAACAGAGTGAAATTGTCGCGGTACAAGACTTATTGGAATTATTAGACTTAAAAGGAGTCGTGTTCACAATGGATGCTTTACATTGCCAAAAAAAACCATCTCTACAATTATCGCCAGTAAAAATAATTATTTAATTGTAGTTAAAAAAAATCAAAAAACACTGCATTTCTCTAATCAAGTCTCAAACACTCAATACAAGTGCAATTAATTGTTTTGAGCAGACTGAGAAAACTAGAAATCGACTAACACATCGAACTGTAGAAGTGTTTTCTCCTCCATTGGATCTTGACGAGCGTGGGACTAAAGTTGGTAGTATCGTTAAAGTTTTCCGTTCGCGAACAAGAGGCAATCACGATTATGAATCTGATTCGGCGACTTATTATATTAGTTCTTTAGCACCAACTTCTGCACTAATACCTCAAGGTATTCGACGACATTGGAGTATCGAGAATCGTCTGCATTGGGTCAAAGATGTCGTAACTCAAGAAGATACTAGCCCTCAGCTTCAGGGCAAAGCCGCGACTAATATTTCTTTGATTAAAAGTTGGGTTCTTAACTTACTAAGAGTTCATGGTTTTGATTCAATGACCGAGGCTTTAGATTATATGAGCAATAATTTATCATTATTACTATCTTTCTGCCATTAATCGAGTTATTAAGTATTTTATTCTCGATTGCATCCCTTCAATTGAGAATGAAACAGCCCTACGATGAGGAGGGGGGATGCCGAAGACAGGGGGGTGAGACATTAGTTCGATAACAAAATTGGGATCTATAGGCGCAAATTTCCTTTGCTGCTGCTTACTTAGACTATCCCATTTAGCATTTTCTACCCAACTGACATCAGGCGATCGCATTGCACCATTAGAAAGCCTAAACCCAGTAGAAGAGTCAAATACTATTCCCGATTTTGCCCTATTATTCCAATTCCAAACTTAGACTGCCAAAGTTATGTTTAATCTGCCACTTTCGCTTCCTGTAGGCGGCATAACAATTAATCTTCCCTTGGGGGTAGTTTCAAATCTAGCTTCAGGATTATCCAAACATAATTTTTCCAGATCGCGATCGCTTATTTTATCTACAAATGCAGAAATATTAATAGCAGTCATAATAAGTTGATTTCAACGCTATTCGCAATTATACAATGCCTCAAATAACTCTAATACTTTAAAATATCCAAGCTTTATCCCAAGGTGCGCCACCAACCTCTAAACCCGCTAAATTACTATCTGCCTCAATAATTACCTTGCCATTAAAGTCACGCAATTCCAAATTTAACTTCCCTTTAGTTGTATCGCGACAGTTGAAAACCAAACCTTTAGCCGTGGGAGTACGCACATACGTACCAGGTAAATCTGTTTCTCCTGTAAGTGTTACTGTGAATTGAGAAGATATTGCCTGCATTTGCCATTTAGCCCAAGGCTCTATTTGCCAACTAACTTGAGAATTCCAGGGAGCAAATTCATAAAATTTTCCGTGATAGTGGATGCCAACCAGAGCGACTTCTTCTTGCCACCATAATACCTGTCTAATTCCGCCTCCCGCAGTTAAAGCCAAGTCTGGCCGATCATTAAAGCTATTGCAGTTAAGCCAAAACCACTTTTGAGGAAAAGAGCTACCCCAGTTTTTTTCGCTGTAGGCTGGTGCATCAGTAAATTGATATCGTTTGCCCTGCCATTCTACCCAACCTGTTGCCAAACCATGCGCCATAGTAATTTGCCATCCTGGTTCAAATATAGGCAGGTAAGACAATAAGCCAGCGGTTGATTGCTGAAGTTGCTGCGAGTTTCCCCAGCCATAGATAGGTTTAATTTGATATTCCCAACGACAATATTCATTTCTTACAGGATCGTAAATGCTGCCCTGGTTTAAAGTAGCCGTTACCTGATATCCTTCCGTGATGAAGTTATCAAATTCTCTAGTAGTTAAAAGCCGTGGTTTTGTAGTTAATTTTGTTTTTCCCCAATGTCCAAAGCTCAAGTTATTTCTAGCTGCAAAAAATTGCTGCACATTTGGAAAAGTACGCCAGAGATAAGCTTCGTCTATGCCCAATATTTGCACTGCGCCACCACTATTTTGCTGGTTTCCCTGAGGATCTTCGATGGAATACATCAAGGCGAAGGTTTGTTCAACTTCAGGCAGAGTCAGACGAAAATACCAGCCTTCAAAGTATTGAGAATCGATTTGATGACCATGATAACCACTGTGTGGGGTTTGTAGTGGTTCATTATGTGGTGTAAAGCACAACTCGATCATATTCTTTAAAATAAAATTGCGATAATAATCTTCTCTAATTGAAAAAGAATAGCTAGTAATAACCTAAAAGCCAGTTAGAAACTTTTTTGAGCATTATATTTAAAATCACCTCAAAATTAGAATGTCAGAATCAAGCATTGAATCTTCTATTTCCCAAGATAATTCTCAACCAACACTTACGGAAAAACTAGAAAATGCTCTTAGAAATATCTATTGTATTAGTGGTTTAGGTGCAGATGAAAGAGTTTTTCAAAACCTAAAGTTTCAAGGTTATCAGCCTATTCACATTTGTTGGTTAGAGCCACAAACAGGAGAAAGCATTGCTGATTATGCTCAACGTTTGACTGCTCAAATTAAATCAGATAATCCAATTTTGATCGGCTTATCTTTTGGAGGCATCATTGCCGTAGAAATAGCCAAACAAATTGATGCAGAAAAGGTTATTTTAATTTCTAGCACGAAAAATAGACAGGAAGTACCTTTTTATTTTAAAATGTTTCGTTGGCTACCGATTCATCGCCTATTACCTGCAAAACTGATACTATGGATTGGTCGATTTTTAGCAAGCTGGTTTTTTAGCCTCAGAACTATTGATGAACGGAAGTTGTTTAAGGCAATTTTGTTTGACACTAACGCCAAGTTTATGAAATGGGCAGTAGATCAAGTTGTTATCTGGAAAAATGAGCTAATTCCTAAAAATATTTATCATATTCATGGTGAAGGCGATCGCATTTTCCCCTATAGATTTGTCCACGAAGATTTTAGCGTCAAAAAAGGCGGGCATTTAATGATTATGAGTCAGGCAGATTATATTTCTAGCCTGATCCAAAAAATTGTTGATTTACGCTCAGATGAAACAGGCGATGGGAAATAATAAGTACTCTAAAAAGAAGAGTTTCCAAATAAACTGATAGAAATCTGCGATCGCACTTTTTTCTGATAAATCTACGTCACGACTACGCCACCATAGTAATCCTAATAAGACCAAATGACTAGCAATAAAAAAGCGAACATTTAAAGAAGTCAACCAAAACAAACCCGCCCCAATCATGCCTAGATAACAAACGCTAATTACTCCACGAGAAAGGTTAAATACTGCCAGCTTGCCAATAACTAAGGTAAAGGTATTAATGTTGAACTGTCTATCACCTTCTAAGTCTGGCACATCTTTAAAAATGGCGATCGCCACTGTAAATAGTAAGATAAATAAAGTCAACGTCCATACATAGGGATTTAAAGCTTCTCTACCGTTTAACTTATCCCCGTAATGTAAAAACAGACCAATATTGACAATAACTCCTCGTACAGTGAGTATACAAAAAGCTGCCCAAAAAGGAAACTGTTTTAAACGTATTGGCGGTGATGAATAAGCTGTACCAATAATTAAACTAGTAGCTACAGTGGCAAATAACCACATCCCCGATAAGCTAGCAGTTAGTAAAGCCAAAATACCTGCAATGCTTACAATTAACTTACCTTGCCCAATGGTAAGCTCTCCTGAAGCCAGAGGAAGTTCAGGTTTGTTAATGCGATCTATTTCTACATCGTAAAGTTGATTTAAACCAACAATATATACGTTGCCACACAGACAGGCTAACCAAACTGCCAACATCTGTTCTAAATTTATTATTGTTACAGAATTACCCGTAGTGGCTAACGAAATAAAGTACAACGCCAACACACTAAGACTAGTGCCGATAATAGTGTGAGGGCGAGAGAATTTCCAAAAGCTTTTTATCCAAGTCATATTGCTATAGTTCAATGCGCTAAATCTTTAAAAAGCCTACATACTGCTGTTTTAATAGGCGCGTAGGTTCTAATTGGAATATAGCGTGAATAATAACAGCGAAATACAAAAATGTATTTGACTTAAACAATTGTGTTGCATTAAGGATAATTCTTGTTACTTCTTTACATGAACAAAATTAAAAAGAGAAGCTTGCTTTTGGGGTTCTGTCCGTGTTTCGATCCCAAAAACAAGCTTCTTAGATAGTTCACTCCTCACACTCTTTGTATTTTTGCCTATCTATCTTAAAAAGACGCTTGAATGTGTAACAGTTTAATGATTGTCACCTCGGATTATAGTTATTAGTCTTTAGAAAGCATAGATAGAAAACGCTGATAGAGCATAATTATTCTAAGCTTCTGGCTTCACCAAAGAAATATAGGGTTGACTTAAGTAACGGTTTGCCACCTCCTTCGCCCTCTCAGGAGTAATAGGAAGAATAGTAGCTTGAAAAGTCTGGTCAAATTCAACTCCTAAACCAAGAGTTTCATACCAGCCGAATGTTTGAGCAATTTCGCCATTAGTTTGTTTGCCCAAAGCATACTGTCCTAAAAGCTTATTTTTTGCTCCCTGTAACTCTTCTTCGGTTAGCGTTTCTTTGGTTAATCGCTCTACTTCCTTACTCAAGCCTTCAATAGCTATCTCGGTATTAGAAGGTGCTGTTCCCATGTAGGTAATAAATGGCGCTACATCTAAACGAGTAGGGAAAAAAGCCGAAACGTCATAAGCTAACCCACGTTTTTCTCGCAATTCCACAAATAGACGACTAGACAGTCCATTACCCAAATAAGTACTGAGAAGCTTTAAGACAGGATAATCTTGCAGATTTACCTTTGTACCTAAATAACCCAGCATGACAATAGACTGTTGGGTATCTTGAATAATTTCTGATTGGAAAGGATTTGAAGTAAGAGATGTTATCTGGACAGGAGGACAGGGCTGTTCGGGCTTTTGCCAGTCGCCAAAAACTTCAGAAATCAGATTTATTGCTTGCTCTTTGGCGATCCTTCCAGACAAACTGATAACTAAATTATCGGGACGAAAATAAGTTTGATGATACTGCATTAGATCATCACGGGTTAGATTAGTTACACTAGTTTCTGTACCCAAAGCCGAAATACCATAGGGATGTTTGGGATACATCTGTTGACGCAACTGATCGAACGCTACGTTAAATGGCTGTTCTTTTTGCGAACGAATCCCCTGAAGAGTTAACTTGCGCTCTAATTCTACCTCTGATTCAGGAAAAGTAGGCGATCGCATTATCTCACCTAATAGCTTGAGCATAGGCGGAAAATCTGCCGATACGGTTTTTAAACTAAGAGAAAAATAATCAGTAGAGGCATCTGCACCCAAACCCGCACCAATAGACTCAATTTGATCGGCAATTTCTAAAGCAGATAAGTTTTTTGTCCCCTTGGTAATTACCGCCGAAACTAATTGAGAGACTCCTGCTTGCTCGGGTTTTTCGACAATTGTGCCAGCATTTTTAAGAAAAAAGCGACCTGAAATGATATCGGCTGCTTGATTTTCAACAATTATCAGCGTGATACCATTATTAAGAACTAAGCGATGCAGGTTAGGAATAGCTATAGTGGAAGTGGAATTAGAAGACATTTAGATATTTAATTTATTTATGAAATTTGTTAATTAACTGACTTAACTGCCTGTATATATCTAAGCAGTTTTTCCGTCAGCGTGCTGAACATTAAACATTGAACATTTAGCATTGAACATTAACTAGCTTTTGCTCTTTATCCTTCATCTCTCATCTTTTAGAAGAATGTCTTCTTGGCGCGATCTTGTTGGCTATTTTCGTAAGTATAGAGCGATCGCAATTTTTAGTATTGCTGCCTCTAGCCTATTTGAAATTATTGATTTAATTGTTCCTTATGGTGTTGGGCAAATTCTTAATGTCTTGTCTAATCAGCCACTGGATCGACCTTTAGCCAATTTAATCGGCGTAGTTCAAAAAGTTGGTAACTTTCCTGACTCTCAATGGTTATCTTTGGGTGTATTGCTAAGCATAATTTTTGTAGTTACAGTAGTGCGATCGCCAATTCAGTCTTGGATTGGGGTATGGTATCATTGGGCGATCGCCTTAGAAGCTAGACGGGATCACTTTAGTAAAGTGGTAGGCAAGATTCTAACCTTACCCTTGGGTTACTATGATGAGAATAATCCTGGGCGCATTGCGGGCAGAATAGCTAGAGGCATTGAAAATCACACCTGGACATATCCTGAAATTGCGGGGCAGTTAATACCTAAGTTGGCGCGTATCTTGGGTATTTTTGTGATGATCTTATTTATTGCACCAGGAATTGCGATCGCTTTTTTGCTTTCTTTTATTGTAATTTTGGGGTATAGCTTAAAACATCTACAAGTTCTAATTGGTAAAGAAGAATTGTTGGCAAAGCATCAGGAAAATACCGAAAGCCGTACCTCAGAAATTATTACCAATATCAAAACCGTCAAATCTTTTGCCACCGAAGCTCAAGAATATTCTAGGCAACAACAGCGATTTGAAAGAGAATTTAAATACGTCAACTATCGCATCCACAAGGGCTATGTAAATTTAATCACTTGGTCACGAACCGTAATTCAAACCTGTGTCTTTTCAGTGCTGTTATTTACCTTAATTTCTACCGTTAGGGGTAATATTACCCTGGGACATTTCGTTACTACGCTGACGGTTTCTAGCATGGCTTATGCCGAACTAGAACCGATTAGCCAACTTGCAGAAATCTTTGCCCGTCGGTATGCTTCTATGAGACGTTTTCACGACTTTATGAAGCTAAAATCTGGGATGGACGCTGCCAGTTTAGTAAAAGCAGACATTAGGAATAATCCCTATAAATTTCAGGGTAAATTAGAACTAAATCATCTTAGCTTTGGATACGATCGCGATCGCCTCATTTTACAAGATATCAACCTGCACGTAAAACCCTATCAGACTGTTGCTTTGGTAGGTCGTTCTGGTTCGGGAAAATCTACTTTAGTTAAATTGCTATTTCGCTATTTTGAACCCAATCAAGGGTCAATTTCAATCGATGGAGAAGATATTCGCACCCTAGATGTGGCACACTATCGTCGCCGACTGGCGATCGTCCATCAGGATGTAGATATATTTAATGGTACAGTTTGGGATAACCTGATCTACGGTAATCCTCAAGCAGACCGAGAAAAAGTCAAACAAGCCTGTCGCATCGCCAGAGTTGATGAATTTATTGATGAATTACCCCAAGGATATTCAACCGTAGTCGGAGAAAGAGGCGTAAGACTTTCGGGCGGACAAAAACAACGTTTAGGCATTGCACGGGCGTTAGTTGTCGATCCCGATATCCTCATTTTTGATGAGGCAACCTCTAGTTTAGACTATGAGTCAGAACGCTCGATCCAGCTAGCCATGAAGTCTATCTTAGGTACTCGCACCACCCTAATTATTGCTCACCGTCTCAGTACTATTCGCGAA
Source organism: Waterburya sp. (assembly GCA_965218645.1). Classification (GTDB taxonomy): domain Bacteria; phylum Cyanobacteriota; class Cyanobacteriia; order Cyanobacteriales; family Xenococcaceae; genus Waterburya. The sequence continues at coordinate 5,176,086 of OZ244627.1, forward strand.
GCTGACAAAATTGTAGTGTTAGACGCAGGAAAAATAATTGAAGTCGGTAGTCACTCAGAGTTGCTAAACCAAGGAGGTATATATCACCGCCTTCATTCTTTACAGGAAACAGGAGAGGTTTTTAATTAATTGGACTTAATTTAATTCAGTAAATCTATAAAGCAAATTAAAATACAATTTGATGTTGTTTCTTTATCTCTATGCTCATCAGAAGCTTCTAAAATGATCTGTAAGCCTTAAATTACAAATAATATTATGATTTCTAATTCAGACAAGATTTTAGTCGCTGGTGCTACTGGTGGAGTAGGACAGCTAGTTGTGGCAAAACTATTAGCCAAAGACTTGAGCGTTCGAGCTTTAACTAGAACTAGATCTAAAGCCGAGTCCATGTTTGAAGGTAAAGTAGAAATAATTGAGGGAGATATTCGCTACCCCAATACTCTTGCTGAAGCAACCCAGGACATAAATTATATTATTTGCTGTACGGGAACAACTGCTTTTCCTTCCCTAAGATGGGACTTTGTCAATTTATTTCAGCCCGCTAATAGTCCCGAAGCGGTAGATGGAGAAGGTGTTAAAAATTTGTTGGCTGCTGCACCACAAGACTTGAAAAGGTTTGTTTTTGTTTCTTCGGCTGGTGTATTACGTAAAGATGAGCTTCCTTATAATATTCTCAATGCTTTTGGAGTATTAGATGCCAAACTTATGGGAGAAAAAGCCATAATTGCTTCTGGCTTACCCTATACTATTGTCCGCCCTGGAAGATTGATTGATGGTCCGTATACTTCTTACGATCTAAATACTTTGTTACGCGCTAAAACCGATGGTAAAAAAGCTGTAAAGATTAAACTCGGAGATGATCTTAACGGCGAAGCAAGTCGGGTTGACGTAGCTAATACGTGTGTAGAGTCATTGTTTTATGACATTACAATCAATAAAGCTTTTTCGATTGCCAACGAAGGGGAAAGACATAATTCTACTAACTGGGAACAGCTTTTTACAACAATGTAATGATTATTAACCTTATAAGTTGGGCAAATTTAATTTTGAAATGCGCCTTTAAATTTGATTTTAGTTTGCTTACCCTATGAAAATATTATTTCTACTTCAGCTAAATCGTAAACAGAGTACTATTTCTTTTTCAGGTCAAATTCCTCAAGATAATAGAATTCATCAACCTCTACCAATCGCTTCTTACCTTCTTGCTTCAAGGTTTTTCCTGGTTCGGGTGGTTGAGGAGCATCGGGATCATCTTGTCGAAAGTCATCACCGCCATTATCCTGATTAAACAGCGAAAATAGCAAAGCCACTAGCAGACCAAATAAGTAAGAGATTGCTAAGAGGGCAACAAGTCTTATAGCTATTAAAAACATAATTTTTTCAATAATCCCTATAATTTTTAGAGAAGTTTTTCTATTTCAATCATAGGCTAGTTTTAAGGTAATATTGCGATCGCTTTAAATTAGAAATTAATCGTCAGCAATAATCTAGGCAATTAGAATTTGGTAAGCAAACTATGGAAATATCGGGTTCTGGTTCCGAATCAGTTAGGGTAATTGGATGAGATTCAAAAACTTTTGCTTTATCCTTTAGTAATCCTCGTAAGTATTTGGCTACTGAGTCATTAGTAAATCTGTGTAGCGGACTTTCAGGACTCACTTCTATAATTTCCCCTGCGATTAATTCCACCGAACGATTATTCAGAATTCCGCTGTCGATCATCGAATGATAGTCATCGACAGACCATTTTACTAAAGTTGCCATGATAATTTTGGTCAAAAAGAAGAGTATTATTTCTTGTTCAAATCAAAATTTTTTTCGATAATTCTTACATATTTTGGGCAAGTTTCCCTTTATCTAATCATAGGATATTTTAAATGTGATATGGCGATCGCCTTAAAAAGAAAATTACACTAATAATTTGACATTTAAAACAATTGTTATTTCTGACAACGAAAATAAACTACTATTGATAAAGTATTAACTTATGTAAAAGTAAACTAATCTCTTCATTGTTTAATTAAATTTACGGGCGCAATGTGTAGCGTCTCAACAGAATATGAAATTACCTATTGTTGCTGTTATTGGTAGACCCAACGTGGGGAAATCTACCTTCGTTAATCGTTTGGCTGGAGATCAGCAGGCGATCGTTCATGACGAACCTGGAATCACTCGCGATCGCACTTACCGCCCCGCATTTTGGCTAGACCGAGACTTCCAAATTGTCGATACTGGCGGACTTGTCTTTGATGATGATACTGAATTTTTACCTATGATTCGCCAGCAGGCTATGGCTGCACTGGTAGAGGCTTCTGCTGCAATTTTTGTCGTCGATGGTCAATTGGGCTTAACGGCAGGCGATCGCGAAATTGCTGAATGGTTACGTCGTCAATCTGTTCCCGTTTTGTTAGCCGTTAATAAATGTGAGTCTGTCGAACAAGGTTTGGCACAGGCTGCGGAGTTTTGGGAGTTGGGCTTAGGTGAACCTTATGCCATTTCTGCCATTCACGGTAGCGGTACAGGAGAATTATTAGATGAATTGGTGACCCATTTATCTCCACCAAATGAGTTAGTAGAAGATGACGAGATCAAAGTTGCCATTATCGGTCGTCCTAACGTAGGTAAATCTAGTTTGCTAAACTCCTTAACAGGAGAACAACGTTCGATCGTTAGTCCTGTTTCTGGTACAACTCGTGATGCGATCGATATGATTGTCCAACGAGGAGAACAAACCTATCGTTTGATTGATACGGCGGGCATTAGACGCAAAAAGAACGTTGACTATGGTGCAGAATTCTTTGGCATTAACCGTGCTTTTAAAGCTATTCGTCGCTCAGACGTAGTGTTATTCGTAATTGATGTTCTTGATGGCGTTACTGAACAAGATTTGAAGTTGGCAGGACGCATTATTGACGAAGGTAGAGCAGTTATCTTAGTCATCAATAAATGGGATGCTGTGGAAAAAGACACTGGCACAATCAACGAATACAAAAAAGAAATCATGGCTCGTCTCTACTTTATGGAGTGGGCGCAAACGATTTTTGTTAGTGCTATGACTGGTCAACGAGTTAATAAAATACTTGATTTGGTAGATATCGCAGCCGAGGCACATCGCCGTCGCGTTAGCACTTCTGTAATTAACGAAGTCTTAGAAGAAGCCGTTGGCTGGCACTCGCCCCCAACTACTCGTCAAGGAAAACAGGGCAGAATCTATTATGGCACACAGGTAAGCGCACAACCGCCCACAATTGCTCTATTTGTCAACGAGCCTAAGCGTTTTAACGATAATTATCGTCGTTATATCGATCGTCAATTCCGCGATCAGCTAGGCTTTACAGGTACGCCAGTAAGACTTATTTGGCGTGGTAAGAAAATGCGCGAATTGGAAAGAGGCGCGAATAAGGCTACCAAAGTTAAGTAAAATTTAAAACATCATACATTTAGCCGTCCTAATACTTCGTTACTCGAAGACTTTTTAGAGTTCATACGAGAAAATGAACCAGACGTTTATGAGTAACAAGTAACGAGTAAAGCTGTTACTCTTTACTCACGAACCACCGTTCATTTATGTATGTCAAGAGTCAATCGCGATCGCCAAATGAGTACTTAAATCAGTAGTCAATAACAGTTTGTGCAATAACTTTATTGCTTAAAAATTAATTATTCTCTATATTTCGATAGCTTGGAGCATAAAAACTAAAAGACAAGATTAGAATAGTCAGAGCCAAACTTAAGCCGATCGCTGTACCTGAGATAATAAGTTTATCGGCATTTTTAATAGCGATCGCAATTAATGCCCAAACAAACACCCCAGCATAGGGGAAATCAAGTCTGGGAATACTAATTAAATGAGTAATAAAAGCAGCCAGCAACAGCATAACAATTGTCCAAACCTCTGCAGTTATGCCCCAGCCACCCCACTGCCAAGATTTTAAAACCGTTGCTCCATTAACTATTGTTGCCACGCTAATCCAAGACAGATAGATACTAATAGGAATACGAACTAACCATTTATCCTGTTTGTTGATGTGGCTATAACGATTAGTAATAGATTTGAAGGGTAAACACCAATAAGCAGCAATCAGAGGTAGTAATATACCTAGCATTGCCAAGAAAGAAGCGGTATATTGCCGATATAGAAAGCAAAAAACCCAGGCAATTTGAGCCAAGGAAGAAATTGCTAGCTTGTAGCCAATTTGCTGTAACAACAAATTGCTTCTTTGTGCAGGGAGAGCTTGATACACAGCAAAGCTAAGTAAACCAAAATAAATTATGCCCCAAATAGCAAAAGCATAATTGGCAGGAGTAATCAAAATATCGTCAAAAAACTTGTTGGAAATTTGACCAATAGTTAAACCGTTAGCAGGATGGATATTAGCTAAAATATTCATGCCAAAAGCTGCCAGAATAGACACCAGAGTTATTATTTGCCTGATTATTGTAGGCTTGCTATTTACTGTATAGCGATCGCGCATAACGTGAGAAAGTAATTTTGTAATTAACAGCCAATGCTACTTCAATTGTAAATATTCTTGATTCTGAAAAGCTAAATCACAACAACAATTAATCAAACAAAGGATGATAGACTTCCCTGAAAAAACGCTGATGTTTAGAAGCTAAATTGGCAATAACCTCTGGGGGAATATCTGGCTTATGATGGCGAACATTGATGTGGTTATAGGCACAGAAAATTGCTGCACGAGGGTTATGAGGATTTTGCCAAATATCGCCTGAGTGTCTGACTGCTTCTGAGAAAATTATTAATGAGCCAGGAGGACAGCTATAACTCTCCCACAGTCCTGAATCTCTAGCATCTATAGTGGTAATAGGATTAGTGCGAATATTGTAGTTAGCTTTGTGGCTGCCTGGGATAAAACAAGTCCCGCCTTTATCTTCTAAAACCTCATTTAATTCCCAGACTACTCGCGTCATACCTGCATAAATTCTGCCATCCTGAAAATTATAGGCATAGTTAGGGTTGGTAGTCGGTCCACCTGCATGGGGATTCCACTCTCCCTCTCCTTTTTCTCGGTAGCTTAAAAAAGCGTTTTCCAAGCGGATCTTATTAATATCTGGATCGATTACATCTAACAGCACATTCATCACCGCAGGATGATCGATTAGTTTGGCAAAAGTTCCTCCTGGTAGATAACGCTCGTGGGGTGGTAACGACTCTGGATCATTCTTTTGGCGCAGTACCAAGTCTTTGATTACCTTGATTTCATTCTTGTCTAATACAGCGGGTATGACAAGATAACCCTTAAGATCGAACACTACGCGATCGTGTTGAGTCATGTTTCCTCCTGAAAGACCAAAGCTATTTTGAATTAGGTTTGTAGCTTTTAGGGCAGCTTTTTTGCTTTTATTTTTTATCTTGTCTCGAAGTTGAGATAAATTATTCATCAGCTAGAAGCATTGTCCTACAGATAAACTATACTTCTACACATTATACTTTGTGCAGAAATCAAATTTATACCTTGGCTCTACTTTATTCAATTGGACAGCATTATTAAATAGACTCGCCTGTATGAACTACGTCTAAATTTATTGAATCTTTAGTTGAGTTTGCTTGATTAACCGATGTTCAAACTTACTTTTGTAGGTTTGACTAAATTAGCTATAGCTTTAACGTTTATTTTTCGTTCATTATTAAAGTTATGAGTTTCTTCTTCTATTATCTCAATATTAATTAAGGGCATTTCTTGCCAGCACCCACGACAAAACCAGTAGTCTCGATGACGACTTATGTGGTGCATTAATCTATTAGAACAGCAAGGACATAAAGCATATGTTTTCATGGTTTTAGTTACCTCCAATATATAGAAATAGTCATGGCAAATTAAATCTCTTTGTCAGCAAAATTTGAGAAAATATTATGGTTGAATCTAGTTGTAGGAGTTAGAAAAATGATTTGAAGTTATTTAATTCAAATCAAGGTAACTCTTTCGACTGCTATGAAGCAGTCAGCAAGAATTTTATATTTGAAAAGTTGTTGTAAAAAGCAGATTCAAAAATAGTTTTGAATCCTGGATTTTCTTAAGGAGTTCTAAATTTAAGCCACCGTTAATATCAAGCTAAATAAAAAATAACTTAAAGATATTGTAAAGTTGCGCTTTCTTTCATTATAGGTCAAGAAAATTATTAATTTATAAAATAATGTTAAATTTGCTTTACTTTGTAGATATTAGGCAATTGAATTATTAAGCTATCACAGATTACGGGGATCACAGTCGGTCAAAAGACATATTGCTGTATTTTAAAGATTTATTAATGCTAAAAAAACTGGGTTTTATTATTACTGGAATTTGTGTAATTCTATACATTTTTATCTATTTAATGTTACGTTTTGGACAAACCAAATTAATATTTCAGCCTGATAACTTAATTAAATCAACTCCCGAAAAATATAATCTAGACTATCAAGATGTTTGGATCGATCTAGACCAAGAAAAAATCCATGGATGGTGGATTCCTCAGACCAAAAAAACTGCCCCAGTTTTACTGTATTTTCACGGTAACGCCAGCAATAACGGGGATTTAATCGACATAACTGCAATGTTTAATCAGTTGGGACTATCAGTTTTACTAATAGACTATCGAGGCTATGGCAAAAGCAGTCCTAGATTCCCCAATGAAACAAGAGTATACGAAGACGCTGATGCAGCCTGGAAATACTTAACTAAAAAACGACAAATCAAGCCTCAGAATATCTTTGTTTATGGTTATTCATTAGGCGGCGCGATCGCCATAAATTTGGCAATAAAACACCCCCAGATGGCTGGATTAATTACCGAAGGAACTTTTACTTCTATTAAGGACGTTGCTGGATTTAATCCAGTTTTCCAACTTTTTCCTTTAGATTGGATTGTTACTCAACGCTTTGATTCGATTACTAAAATCAAGTTCCTCCAAACTCCTTTATTAATGTTTCATGGCGATGCTGATAAAATTATTCCTGTTCAAATGGCACCAAAGCTATTTGCCGCTGCACCTGAACCAAAACAGCTAGTAATTATTTCTCAAGCAACCCATACTAATCTGCATCAGGTAGGAGGTCAAGAGTATTTTCAGACTTTACAAAGATTTATTCAAGCTAATTCTGAAGCTGCTCATCCTTAAATTTAAGCTTAAATATTAATTATCAGAGTTTTGTGTTGAACAAAATATAGTTTGAGATTAACTAAGGAGTTATAATCGCCATAATTCTTGGATTATTAAGGCATTCAATGAAAGAACGCATTGCTAAATCATTTGATATCTGCGCTAATAAACTAGTTCAATTGAGTCAAGATCGAGGTCGCCAATACTGGCTAATTTTTCTGTTTATTTTGGCTTTAACTTTGGTATCTATCACTCCTTTTCCCGGTCATTCTCAGGATTTATCCAGTGGAAAAATAAATCCGACTGACAACCAAGTATGTCAAATAGACAAATCAAGGGAACTAAGAGGGGTGTGGCTAACAAATATAGATAGTGATGTTTTGTTTGAAGATAAAAAAACTAAAGATGCGATCGCCCTTTTAGCAGCATCTAATTTTAATACTATCTATCCTACAGTCTGGAATTGGGGCTATACTCTTTATCCTTCCAAAGTTTCAGAAGCATCTACAGGTTTGGCACTCGACCCCAATAAAGGACTACAGGATCGAGATATTTTAGCGGAAATCGTCAAAGAGGGACACAACCAGAACATGAGCGTAATTCCCTGGTTTGAGTTTGGCTTTATGGCTCCTGCTGACTCTGAGTTAGCCAAGCGTCATCCCCAATGGCTTACCACAAGACAAGACGGTAGCACTATTTGGTGGGAAGGAAACGTACATCAACGAGTATGGCTTAATCCTTTGCGTCCTGATGTCCAGGAGTTTATGACTGATTTAATAATTGAGATAGTCAGTAACTATGACATCGACGGCATTCAGCTAGACGATCACTTTGGCTATCCGTCTGAGTTAGGCTATGACGAATACACGGTTAAGCTATATCAACAGGAACATGAAGGAAGATTGCCTCCAAAAAATCCTTTAGATCCAGATTGGGTTCAGTGGCGTGCGGATAAAATCACGGCTTATGTAGCCAAGCTATTTCAGGAGATTAAAAGCCATAATCCCCAGGCTATTGTGTCTGTATCTCCTAACCCCCAGGATTTTTCTCTCAATTCCTTTTTGCTGGACTGGCACAAATGGGAAAGAAAAGGCTTAATTGAAGAACTAATTGTCCAAGTATATCGCGATCGCACTGCTAGTTTTCTCCGAGAATTAGAACAGCCTGCAATCTTAGCAGCCAAGGAGCATATTCCCGTTGGTATTGGTATTTTATCAGGCTTAAAAGGTCGTCCCATATTTTGGCACAAAATTTATCAGCAGGTTAATATCGCCCGTCGCCAAAAGTTTGCGGGCATATCCTTTTTCTTTTACGAAAGTCTCTGGAATCTTGCAGCCGAATCACCTCAAAGAAGACAAGCTGCTTTAAAAAACTTATTTCGCGGTCGAGCCGAGCGACCTAATTTATCTAATTGCCAATTTGCCAATTCTTTTCCCCAAAAATGATGTGCAGAATGATTAATTTGGGAACTATGACTGGGTGGAGCATGGAGAAATTACAGTAAATGGACAGCAAACTAAAATATCTAACCACGGAAGATTACAATGTTCTACTGGAAAAAGCTCAAGTTGCCACCTACAAGCAAAATGAGGTGATTCTCAAAGAGGGTCGTTTGTCTCAGCAGATTTATTTAGTCAGAAAAGGCATAGTTAGAGTTGAAAGATCGGCTTCTGGTAGGGGAGTGGCAATTTCCTTTCTTGAGCCAGGAGAAATTTTTGGCGAAATGTCTTTTTTAGAAGAAGTTCCCGCTAGTGCTGCGGTGATTGCTCAAGGCAAAGTGGAAGTTTGTATTTTAGATAAGCAAAATCTCTATTCTCTGCTGACTTCTGTGCCAGGTTTATCAGACCGTTTTTATCAGTCTTTGGCGCACAATCTTGCTAGTCGTTTGCGTCAAACCTCTTCTTTGGTAGCTCATTTGATGCGACGAGTACGCATCGCTCCTGAATATGAGATGCAGCGAACGGGACAGGTTGGGCAAGACAGCATACCTCCTGAATTAATTGGCGAAACAGAATTATTTAAAGAAGCTCTTTATCATGTTGAACAGTCTATTCGCGAAAAAAAACTAAGCGAAACGGAAGCTCAAGAACAAATTAATAAAATTTGCAATATGCTGCTCAATTCTTTGAGAGAGCAGATTATTCAAGAGCCAGCTATGCAAAAAGCGATTGGAACTTACTTGTTTCGCGAGACTTTTCCTTTTTATATGCTCAGTAGCTTTTTTGATCGCGCCTTTCGTAAGCCTGGAGATTGTGTCAGCGATTGCTATATCACTAGACTTTTATCTCAAAATGAACCAGAAGGAGATGGACATTTAGGAATTTATTTAGACCGTTGGATTCGTTCATTACCCACTTTTTTAGCTCTGAGAAATCGTGGAGGCATAATTACCGACACCGTTAAACAGTTAGCAGAAGATTGGTCTGCTGACGATCCTATGCCTATCACTAGTTTAGCCAGTGGTTCTGCCCCAGAAATATTAGATCTTTATTTCCAAAGTTCCCCACCGAATGCCCATGTTACCTGTATAGACTTTAATCACCAGGATTTAGCTGCTGCTGCTGCTGTGGCTCATAAATGGGGCTTTAGGGACAATTTAACTTTTATTCAAGATAATCTCTTTTTGTTGGCTGAAGGCTATAGCCATATAGACATTCCACCTCAGCAGATGATCTATAGCATAAGTATGGCAAATTACTTACGCGATCGCGAGTTGATTCGCATCTTAGACTGGATTTATGACCGTCTTTTACCTAACGGTACTGTAATTATAGGTAACTTTCATGCTGCTAACCCCGATCGCGTTTTATTAGAACACATTCTCGAATGGCACTCTATCTATCGTTCTGCTGAAGATCTCGAAAAACTGTTTTCTCGTTCCAAATTTCGCTCTTTACCAGTAGAAATTCAGAGTAGTGAATTTGGAGTTGAGTTATTTGTTGTCTGCACCAAAACTTGGCAGGATGAAAAATCAGAGAAATAAAAAATATTAATATTTTGAGAGATAAACAGATTCTTTCAGAACTTAAGCTCAAACAAATCAATTTGAGCAAAAGCCATAGTTTAACTTTTACGGAAGGGGTTTGGGGAAAGTCGTAACGTCCCCAACAGGACGGCGCTTATAAAGGGGCGAATGCATTCGCCCCACAGCACCTTGGCTCTGGGGGAAAGTTCCCCCAGGGTTAAATTACGGTTTTACAGACAAATTTCAGATAAGAGAGGATCGAGTGAATAGCTTTGGTGGACAACAAGCTTGAAACGGTTTTTACTCTGATAAATTTTGCTCACCCTACGAAAACGCGATCGCTCTCACGCATAAAATTAACAAGACCGTTTACTGTTAGCTAACAATCTGGGAAAATTAATCAATAATGTTCAAAATATAAATATATTCTTTTAGGAAATAGCAAGACATGGCTGACACTCCAGTAACGGCAGAGGATTTGGCAGAACTGATTGTCGAATTTGAGCAATATCGCGATCGCCTGGTTGACGAAACTTTAGAAGCAGCAAAAAAAGCAAAGCTGTCCAAAAAGGCAACCATGGCAAAGTTAGAGCCACAGCTAGCAGAAATTGATAGCAAACTAGCAAGAATACGCGAACAACAGGCTAATTTGACTGAGAATAATTAGAAATGACTAATACGCCTAACACTTCTAAAAATGGTGATACGCTGCTGCTAGATCGCGAAGAAACAGATGAACTGTTAGCCAAAATAAATCAGCAGCTTGCTCAAGGAACTTTTGACCATAATGACCAACAGCTTTTGTGGCAAATGGTGGAATGCTTAGGGGATACGCGGGGCATGGTCAGGCTGGGTTATGCAGAGGCTTTAGGACAAGTGGGCAAACCCGCCGTAGATCTATTGATCGATGCCTTATTACATCATTCTAATGCAGTGGTTAGAAGAGCAGCAGGAAAAACTTTGACTTTGATTGAGGATCCCAAGGCTGTCCCGTATTTGATCCAGGCACTATTAAACGACGAAGATACAGTAGTGCAGGCATCTGCCATTGGCGCACTGGCGCGGATAGGAGAAGCATCGGTAACGCCTTTGTTAGAAGTGCTGGCTGCCAAGGAATCTACTGAAAGCAATAAAGGTCATGCAGCTTGGGCATTGGCGTTTATTGGTGCTAAGGCAAAAGATAAGCTATACGAAGTTTATGATTCAGACTCTCCTGAAGTTCGGGCTGCGGTGGTAGGTGCGATCGCAAAAGTAGTAGAAGAAGATCGTCGTGATGCTAAGGCACTAAATTTATTAGTTACATCTTTACAAGATTCTGCAACCAACGTCCGCAGCGAAGCAGCAGCCGTACTGGGTAACCTAAAATATCAGCCAGCTATTCCTGATTTAAGATTATTGCTAAATCATGCAGAGGCAGAAACTCGCAAATCAGCAGCTTTATCCTTGATGAAAATTGGCGATCGCGATTCCCTCGAGTCGTTACAAACTACTTTAGATAAAGAGAAAGATGAAGGGGTCAAAAAGGCGATCGCTTTGGCTATATCTTTATTAGAAAGACAAAATGACGAAGATGATTGGTAAGGCTTACTAAAATATTTTGCTTTTGAGTTTTTATTAATATTTAACAGAAGAAACCTAAAGATTCGGTAATCTTCCCACACCTTAAAATTGCTAGTTGAATTAAGATTAATATTAATCAGCAACATAAAAGTGTAAATATAAATTTTAGATCATGAGTAGTAGTAGTAATTTTAGAAAAGCAATGCAGGAGGTTCAGGGACAAGCGATCCTCGGACCTAATGTAATTCCCAACGCTTTACCTTATTTAGGTGGCGGTTTGGTATTAACTGCTTTGGGAACTTATGGCGGTTTAGGCGTAATTGCTTCTCGTCCAGATTTATTCATGCCCACCTTTATTGGGGCAATGATTGCAGAATTAGTTCTTTTCTTTGTGGCTCGTGGAGTAGCGAACCAAGGAAAAAACAGTACCGCTTTACCTTTATTAGTTCTTTATAGTCTTTTATCGGGATATACCCTTAGTGGTATTGTTCATCTCGCTCTTAGTAATTCAGGGGTAGGTATACAGGGTGTAGGAATTGCTGCCCTTGGCTGTGGTGTCACCTTTATAGTTGGGCGTAAAATTGGCTCAAACCTTAGCGATAAAGATGGTTTAGCTCTCGCGCAAACTGTACGTCTCGGTGTTACTGCTTTATTAGTTGTCTTAGTCGGACAATTACTTTTGTCCCTATTCGGTGTTTACACTCCTAGCTGGCTAGAAGTAGCTATTTCTGGTTTAGGTGTGGCTTTGTTTGCAGGTGTGGCTGTGGTAGATTTTTATATTTTACCTCGCACCTATAAAGATGAACAATATTTACCTGCTGCTTTGTCGATGTATCTTACTTACATCAACCTATTTGTATTTATTCTGCGTCTATTGCTGGCGATGAATAGCCGTGATTAATTAATGGTGATAGATCGAGCTAATTGTTCATTTCTCAAATAAATTACTTCTCCGCTTCTAGTTGTTTCTAGGAGCGGTTTTTTATTGAGGGAAAACTCTTAAAATTGATTTTATATGAGCTAATTTATTTAGTATGAATACTGAAGTAATTTAATATCAAAGTAATTAAACTTAGAGTAATACAAGCCTTAATTCATCAAGCTTTTATATATTTCTAAATAATCGCTTAATCTGCTATTTAAGGACAATTAAATTCAAAATTTGGTTTAACAAAAATGCGTTGGAAATTATTTGTTGAATTTTGTTTGACTGTTTCAGTTACTTTTGTCATAGCTGGAGACTTGTTTTTGCCTCAACCATATAGTAGTAGTAGTCAACAATTGAAAACCAATATTAATGACTTTTTGATTGGTTTGTTACCCCACCAGGAAATTATTGATGTTCATTTGAACAAAGAACCTGTGCTTTAAAAAAGCTAAAGCTATTAGCTTAAAATAGACTTATAGCATTTCTCAGTTTACTGAAGTACATCTAACTTCTGCCTAGCTGCGGCGAACAAGCCTTGCTGCCCTCTGCCTTAAAATGGACTTATTTGCTTAGATTATAAATTTAGAGCATTACTTGTCATACTTTGATTTAGCAACGCCAAAAAAAGAAAGGGAAATAAATTCCCTTTTATTATCTAAAAATTATAAATTTAGAGCATTACTTTTCATTTTTAAGCCAGCTAAAGTGAGCGCGAACATCTTTACCTACTTCTTCGATAGGATGTTCTGATTCTAAACGGCGAGTAGCAGTAAATCCAGGTTTACCAGCTTGGTTTTCGAGAATAAAGTCTCTGGCAAAGTCTCCCTGCTGAATTTCTCGGAGAATTTTACGCATCTCAGCGCGAGTACTTTCGTTGACTATTCTAGGACCACGGGTATAGTCACCATATTCAGCAGTATTAGAAATGCTGTCGCGCATCTTGGCTAAACCACCCTCGACAATTAGATCGACAATTAGCTTAACTTCGTGCAGGCATTCAAAATAAGCTAATTCAGGCTGATAACCAGCTTCGACCAAAGTTTCAAAACCAGTTTTGATCAAGGCACTCAAGCCACCACAAAGAACTGCCTGTTCGCCAAATAAATCTGTTTCAGTTTCTTCTCTAAAGGAAGTTTCTAAGATACCTGCTCTTGTACCACCTACACCTTTAGCATAAGCCATAGCGCGATCGCGTGCTTGACCAGTAGCATCTTGATAAACTGCAAACAGGCATGGTACACCCTGTCCTTGAGTATATGTGCGTCTGACTAAATGTCCTGGTCCTTTGGGTGCAACCATCATCACGTCTACCGTGCTAGGAGGTACAATTTGACCAAAGTGGATATTGAACCCGTGAGCAAACGCCAGCATTTTGCCGTCTGTTAAGTGTGGTGCAACTTGTTCGGTATAAACTTGCCTTTGAACCTCATCTGGTAGCAGAATCATAATTAGATCTGCTGCTTTGGCTGCATCTTCTACAGAATGAACTTTTAAACCATCCGCTTCTGCTTTGGCTTTTGATTTACTGGAAGGATATAAGCCAACAATTACGTTTACACCGCTATCTTTAAGGTTTAGAGCGTGGGCGTGTCCTTGAGAACCATAGCCAAGAATTGCTACTGTCTTATCTTTCAACAGGTCTAGGTTGGCATCTTCATCGTAATACATTCGCGCCATAAGAATTTCTCCAGAATCATAAAATCTTGCTTGTGTGATTATTATAGATTTCTATGCTGCTTGAGAAAATATAGCAAAGACGATGAGTAATATAGATATCTTCTATAGAGTATTGAAACACCATCTTATAAGGTGGGCAAGATTGTTGTTCATGTAAGTTGTTAAACTTCACTTTTAGTTTTGCCCACCCTACTTGTTAATTATGAGCCAAAAACTTCCTTTTCTATGCCTTTCCACCATTCCCCTAACTTTAGTAGATCGGCTTGAATATCTTCTAATTCCTTTATATATTCTTGAGGCGGGATTTCATTTTTGCGCTCTTGTAATTTTTTTAGTCTTAACTGTACCAACAGCCAGGGTTTAGATATACCGTCAGTAGCTTCAATATACTGAGCTAATTCTCGACTATTCACGCCTAGTGTGAATTAAATTTTAGAAAGTAAATGAGGATTGAAAAGTCAAAACATCAATCTCAAAATGATGGCGCAGGAAAAGTCGCAAAGTATGAGAGGTCATTTTGAGTGCCATATGAGTAGCTAGTCCACCAACAGTTTTGTTGAGTAATCGCTCTGGATTACGACCAGTATTTTGAATTTCATTGAAAACTCCTTCAATTCTTTGTCTTACTCGGCTAATCAAATGTTTTAAAGCAGAACTTACTTGTTGATGTTGATTTTCTCGCTGTATCGTCCAAATACGATTAGCAGTAGCCTTAGTTATCTCTGATTGCCACTCTTGACCAATAAACCCCTTATCTCCATAGATATCGCTACCATGAACCATCTGAAGGACTCCTTCAACAGCTTTACGCTCATCAGTGTTAGCCGAAACCAGTTCATAAGCCACAGGTATCCCCCCCAGAGTTGAAAGAACTACTAGTTTGTAGCCGAAATATTTCATCTTCCTTGCTGCACAATAGCCATAATTGGCACTACCATCAAAGTCACTATGTCTTTTGCTTCTTTTGTAACCGACTACAGGTATCGGTTTAGTGTCAATAACAAAACTATTGGCAGCCTCAACTCCTAGCTGTTTGACCCATCTCCTTCTGAGAGTTTCTATTTCATCTCCCAATTTTCGTAAGCGTCTATTAAATTGACTCCGCTCTAACAAATTAGGAAACCATTCTCCATAATTGGCACGAATAAAACCGATAAACTGAGTTTCTCCTGGAAATGGTAAATAGTCCATCATCAAAGCCAAAGTCATAATTTCACTATTACTCATTTTTGGTTTTGCCCCTGAAACACTGGGTTTTGACGATTTTCTCTCTAGCTGATACCAGTCATCTACAAGGACAAAAACTATGACTAACAGGCTTTCAAAGTCTATGCTATTCATGAGGAAAGATATTTAGATGGACAGCTTGGTAACTTTCATCTTCTGTCTTTTCCTCCTTTTTTCCTAATTCACACTAGGCGTTATTCATAAATTAATAGAGCTATTTTTCCAGGTTTGCTTATCTTCTTTAAAGATAGCGTATTGATTTAGACCAAGAAAGAGAATGTAAAATTGCTGTTGAGCGTTAATTTAAAAATAGCAATTAGCAATTCAAATAAATGCGGGCATTTGTGACAGGCGGGACAGGTTTTATCGGCGCAAATTTAGTTAGGCTGTTGTTACAGCAAGGGTATGTAGTTAAAGCTTTAGTAAGAGAAAATAGCTGTTTAGATAATTTGGCATCCTTGGATATAGAAATTGTACAAGGAGATTTAAACGATCGCCATTTAGCTCAACAAATGTCTGACTGTCAGGTATTATTTCATGTTGCTGCTCAATATTCTCTGTGGCAAAGCGATCGCGAATTACTCTATCGCAGCAATGTTTTGGGTACACGCAATATTTTAAGCTGCGCCCGTCAAGCAGGTATTGAAAAAACTGTATATACTAGCTCGGTAGCAGCGATTGGAGTCAATGATGGCGTGGCAGTCAACGAAACCTATCAAAGCCCCGTAGATAAGCTAGTAGGATACTATAAAAAGTCTAAGTATTACGCCGAACAAGAAGCAGTCAAAGCAGCCCAGCAAGGACAAGATATAGTAATCGTCAATCCCAGTACGCCTATAGGTGCGTACGATCTTAAACCAACTCCCACAGGAGAGATTATGGTTAGGTTTTTGCAGCGAAAAATGCCTTTTTACGTGGACACGGGATTAAATTTAATTGATGTCCAGGATGTAGCTTGGGGACATATTGTAGCACTAGAAAAAGGTGTAACAGGCGATCGCTATATTTTAGGTAATCAAAATTTAACTTTTGCACAATTGTTAGATAAGCTAGCCAAAATCACGGGTTTACCCGCACCAAAATCAACTATCCCTTATTGGATACCTTATAGTGTTGCTTGGCTAGAAGAAAGCATTCTTGCCAGGCTGGGTAAGCAGCCAACTCTTGCTATAGATGGGGTCAGGATGTCTAGACAAAAGATGTTTTATGATGCGACAAAAGCCGTGAGCAAATTGGGTTTGCCTCAGTCAGATATTGATCGGGCTTTAGAAGATGCGGTGAGCTGGTTTTCCAAAGGGTGAAGGATGAAGAATAAGGAAAAGAGAAATATATTCGATCTGCCAATTAAATTACCCCAAGAAGAACTATTTGAAGCGTTGGTAGATAATGACAAAGTTTTGATCGAAAAGGTAGTTTCTACAGGACAAGTTACCCCAGACGGGAAATGGTATGACCAAGAGCGAGATGAATGGTTAATTGTCCTTCAAGGAGAAGGAAAACTTGGTTATGAAGACGGTTCTCATATTAAGCTAACCACAGGGGATTATCTATTTATTCCTGCTCATCAAAAACATCGAGTTGAGTATACCAGTACTGAACCTCCCTGTATTTGGCTCACGATCTTTTTTTAATTGAAGATGAATTTTGCTGATAAACTAAATCAGGCGATCTCCACGAATAACAGTCTCTTGGTTGTAGGACTCGATCCTAACCCAGAAATGATGCCTGCTAAATATTTAGAAGAGGCTGACGATAATCTAATTAGCTCTATTGAGGCTTGGTTATTGTGGGTAATTAAATCAACTAGCGATCGCGTTTGCGCTTACAAACCAACTCTCGGTTTTTATCAGGCATTAGGCATTGAAGGGTTACAGTTATTAGAGCGTATTTTATCAGCAATTCCCTCAGCAATTCCCATCATCTTAGATGCCAAACACAGCGATCTCAATACCAGTACTGTCTTTGCGCAAACCATTTTTGATCGATGGCAGGTAGATGCTGTAACCCTGACTCCTTTTGCAGGACAAGATCATGCTGCCCCTTTTTTGGTTTATTCAGATAAAGCCGTATTTATCCTCAGCCATACTTCCAATCCTCAAGGGGAAAAACTGCAAAGGTATCCTAATCAAGAGCAACCCTTTTATCTACAGGTAGTTAAAGAAGCTCAAACTTGGGCAACTCCAAAACAGCTATATCTAGAAGTAGGGACAACTAATCCTGAAATATTGAGTAGAATTAGAGCGATCGCACCAGAAAGGACAATTTTACTTCGTAGTCTTTGGAGTAAGAATAATTTTGCATCTTTGATCGACACAGGGCTAGATGATAATGGTGAAGGATTGCTAATTCCTATTCCCCAAGACTTTCTGGCTACAAATAATCTTGCTGCCGAGGTTGCACAACTCAATAAAAATGTTAACAAGTACCGAGAGGCAAGAATTAAGCAGGGGTCAAGCTGTGAGCTTTGGATATCTAATGTATGTTTGCTTACCCAGCATCCTTATCAGTCTCTAATTCTTCAGCTATTTGATATTGGCTGTTTGCTATTTGGAGAATATGTCCAGGCTTCGGGGGCAACTTTTTCTTACTATGTAGATCTGCGTAAAATAATTTCTAATCCGCAAATTTTTAATCAGGTATTGAGTGCCTACGGCGATATAGTGCAGAACTTGGAATTCGATCGGATTGCAGGTATTCCCTATGGTGCATTGCCTACCGCAACAGGACTAGCGTTAAATCTTCAGCGTCCGATGATTTTTCCCCGCAAAGAAGTAAAAGCTCATGGTACTCGACGTTTGATTGAAGGTGGTTTTAATCCAGGAGAAAAGGTAGTCGTAATTGACGACATCTTAATTAGTGGCAAAAGCGTTATGGAAGGGGCGCAAAAGCTCAAATCTGCTGGTTTAAAAATTGAGGATATTGTGGTGTTTATCGATCACGAAGGTGGAGTGAAAGATCGCCTAGCAGCAAATGGTTATCGCGCTCATTCTGTACTGAGTATTTCTGAAATTACCGATACTCTGTACGAGGCTGGACGCATTACAGAGAAGCAATATAATACGTTCCAGGAAAATCATTAAAGGGACACAACTTTAATACCCTCCTGGTTTAGCTAAACTTTCAAATTTAGTAAGTTCAGCATTAAATAATAATTTAACTGTTCCCACAGGGCCGTTACGATGTTTAACTATACTAACTTCGGTAATGCCTCGGTCAGGGGTATCAGGGTTATAATACTCATCACGATAAATCATCATCACTAAATCCGCGTCTTGCTCAATACTGCCACTTTCTCTTAGATCGGATAGCATAGGGCGTTTATTGGTTCTTTGTTCCACTCCACGACTTAGCTGAGATAACGCCACAATTGGCACGTTTAATTCTCTAGCTAAACCTTTCAAACTCCGCGTCATCTTCGATAGCTGCTGTACACGGTTATCGTTATCGCCCCCTTCCATTAGCTGAAGATAATCGATCATCACCAAGCCCAAAGGATCTTTTTGCTGCGCTTGAAGTCTGCGTACTTGCGATCGCATTTGCATTACTGTTAAGTTAGCCGTATCGTCGATATATATTGGCAATTCTGACAGCTTCTCTACACCATCAATCAACTGTCCAAACTCATTTTGAGCAATTCTACCCGAACGCAAGCGGTTACTAGGAATCCTTGCCTCCCCCGATAAAAGTCTCTGGGTTAACTGTTCCCGCGACATTTCTAAACTAAACACAGCGATGGGTAATTTGGAATTTCTAGCAATGTTAGATGCAATACATAAAGCGAACGCCGTTTTTCCCATTGAAGGTCTGCCAGCAATAATAATTAAGTCAGAACGACTAAAACCGCTAGTCATGGCATCTAAATCATAGTAACCAGAAGGAACACCAGGTAAAGCCGTATTCTGATGCAGATCTTCAATGGTATTAAAGGTATTGACGAGAGTTTCGGCAATAGGAACTAAACCTTCTTGAGGACGTTCTTGGGTCAGACGAAATATCTTTTGTTCGGCAGAATCTAAAACGACTTCTAATTCGGTGGCGTTATCGTAGCCAAGATCGACAATTTCGTGTCCCGAAGTAATTAACTGACGACGGATATATTTTTCCACGATCAGGTTGGCATAGCGATCAATATTAACCGCCGACACAGTACGGTTAAGTAGCTGTGCTAACTTAGTTATGCCGCCAACCTGCTCTAGTAAATCGCGATCGCTCAAGTATGTACTAAGAGAAATAAAATCTGTGGGTTTCCCTTTGCTGTTAAGCGTTAGTGCAGCCTGGTATATCTCTTGATGAGCTTTGACATAAAAAGCATTTTTTACCACTAATTCTGCCACCCTAGTAATCGCTTCTGGATCGAACAGGATGCCACCCAAGATTGCTTCTTCTGCCTCAATGCTAGCTGGAGGTAAGTTATTTATTTCTGCCATTAGTCATGTTAGATTCTTTCCAAGTAACTATAGAACAAATATTCTACTGCCTGACCTAATTTAAAAAAAGTTAGGATATTGCATAACGTCTAGTTAGATATAGCAATGAGTAATATCAGAAAAGACAATTATGTAGATAGCCTCTATCAGCCTATTTTCAACATTAATAGCTGTTACTGCGTAATCCATCTTTTTTTTAGCACAGGTAGATCAAGCACAATTACTTGCCGTTCTTTTGTTTCGATAGAATTTTTTTGCTTCCTGGATAGATTGAGGGTTACTATTAACTAAATTAACAAATTTATCAATCAAAGCTTGGCTGTAGCTATGAGTATTAGATAGCTTTCCATAATGGTGAAAATTAGCATTCCCTTTCACTTTATGTTTAAAAATTAATGCTTGAAAATCATGTTGATTTAAAGGTTTGCTCAGTTTAACTTTTTTATTTATCTCTTTTAAAACTTCTTTTTGTCTATATGGATGAGTTTCATCTGGATTACGAGGCTTGCTGATAACAATTGCCTCCTGCCCTTCCTTGCCTGAAGTAATTTTTATATCACTATCTGATTCTTTCTTTGTAAGTACTAACTTGTACTCTATTGGAATTGCAAATTGATTGCTACTCAATTCTGTTTCGGTTTGTTTAAACTTTTCCAAAAAATATTTTACTTCTTTTGCTGTTTCCCTTCCATGTACAGAGGCTATCACAGGATATTCTAAAGATTCTTCTTCAACAACCAAGCTTAGCAAACCTAAACCTTGCTTTGCTAATGGAAATTTATCAAATACATCTTCATACAGATTGATATAGTTTAAGACAGTCGCCTGGAAAATTCTGCTCAAACTATGCTGTAGTTCATTTATCAATAAGTGTATTGATTGATCGCGCAATTCAGCTAATAGTTCAATATTTTTGAAGGTAGGATCTCCTTTATTTAGTAAATTGGTTTTGTCACATACTTTTTGCAAAGCATCTCTCAAACAAAGAGACCTTTTGCCTCCGTTATAAAAGATTGACAAGTATTCTATTTGTTTGACAAGAATAGATTTCAATAGTAGCTCCCAAGCATTAATTATCAATATAGAAAATGCTTCTACTCGATTATTTAATGAGGGTCTATTGTAGTTTTCTATAGCTAGAAGAAAAGCATCCAGACTTCTCTGTTCAAGCTTTTCTGAAAAAATTTGTGATTCGCTTTTATATTTTGGAATGCTACTTTGGCTCATGTATGCTGAGAACTTACCAGAAGAAAGTTTACATATTCCAGAAGATATATATTGGTTCTTTTTTTCCTCTTCATATACTAGATAGCCAATGAGTTTCTTAGAAAAATACGCTTTTATCGTAGATGTTTTGTATTCAGTAGCTAATTGCACCTCTTGTATAGTAAAGGATTTTTTTAATTGCTCTTTATCTCTTAGAAAATTTTCTAGCAACTCAAAATTATTGTTCATTTGATAATTAGCCTAGAATTTAATAATGTATATATAATTCCCAAATACGATTAAAACTTTAACAATGTATTGTTAAACACATATAAAATATGTCTCTATCTACTATTCTAAGATTTGATATATAATAAAACGAGCGGTCGTTATAAAATTATGCCAAAAATAGTTGATGCCCAAAAGTATCGTCAAGAACTTTTAAATAAATGTTTCAATCTTTTTGCCGAAAAAGGTTACGCCAATGTGACTACAAGACAAATAGCCCAAAAATTAGGAGTTTCGACGGGTACTTTATATCATTATTTTCCTAACAAACAGGTATTGTTTGAACAGCTAGCAGAACAAGTTTGCTCAAAAGACATAGAGATTATCAATCAAGTAGATAAAACTCAAACTATATCCCAACGGATAACTGCTTTAGGTCAAATACTAATTGAAAATCAAGAATACGTTATTAAGCAAGCAGCAATCTGGATTGATTTTCGTCAACATTGTTCAGCAAAGGAAGTTAATGATAGTTTGGTATTTCAACAAGTTGATTCACGTTATGAGCAAGCTATATCTGAATTGCTCGATCTTAATGATCCTCAGATAGCTAGTTTTATTTGGACTCTAGTTGATGGAATATCAATTAATCAGGTTGATAATTTGGGTTCTTTTGTGACTCAGATTGAATTGTTAATGCAGATGTTGATCGCTTATTTTGAAAAACATATTTTGGGGTGATCGAGAAAAAGTAAATATTTTATTTTTCTATTTTTTATAACGATCGCTCGATTAAAAAATATATCAAAGGAGAATATAATGCTAGATATTACTAAACTTGGAAACTCAATTGAAGAGATAGATTTCGTTGTTTTGATTGTGTTGGCATTAGTCGAGATGGCGGTCGATGTTCTCTACCGTAATCAACGTAACTATCGAGATACGACTGCCAATATTGCGATCGCTATTGTATACACATTTACCAGTACAGCAGCAGTTTATTTTATTGCCTATGCTGGCTTGAAATTCTTTAGCCAGTTTAATTTGATACACATTGCTACGAATGGTTGGACTTTTATTTTAGCTGTGGCGATCGCCGATTTCATTTATTATTGGGAACATCGAGCCGAACATCGAATTCGCTTTTTTTGGGCATATCATAATGTTCATCATAGTTCGACGGACTATAACTATACGGTAGCGTCTCGACTGTCTTGGGTTGAAACCTGTTTTTTGTGGATTTTCTATATTCCGATGGCATTGCTAGGCTTCGAGCCGATGCTGATCTTGATCGCTGTGGAGATCAATGCGGTATATCAAATCTGGATTCACACGCAAAAAATAGGACGTTTAGGGATCTTGGAGAAGATTATTAATACTCCTGCACTGCATCGGGTACATCATGCTTCTAATCCTCGTTATATAAATAAAAACTTTGGTGGTATTATCATGATTTGGGATCGGTTATTTGGCACATATCAACCTGAAAGAGAAAAACCTGTTTACGGATTAGCTGAAAATATTAACACTAATAATCCGATTAAAATTAATGCGATCGAGTATCAACGTATCGGTAAATCTATCATTAAATCAAAGAACTTTAAAGATATTTGGATCGGCATTTTTGGTTCTCCTGAAAGCTAACCTAATAGAAGAATGAAAAAATACTAATTAATCCATTTCTGGAGATTTTGCGATCGCTTATTTCCTATATTATTGAAAACATCGATTAGTATGACCTTGTTTTCTGGACATTTACGTCTTACCAGATATTTCAGTACCCAACATACAGGCTCGCTCTAAGTTAGCACCCTTTAAATTACTACCTTCTAATTCAGCACAAAGTAGATTAGCCCCCGATAAGTCAGCCCCAGCCAAGTTTGCACCTCTTAAATCAGCTTCTTCTAAGTTTGTATCGCTGAGGCTCGCCCCCTGCAAATCAGCTTGAGATAAGTTTGCGCCTTTGAGATTAGCACTATTGAGGTTTACCCCTCGCAAGTCCGCACCTCGCAAATCCACCCCTTTTAAATCAACTCCAGTTAAATTTGCTCCACTCAAGAATGCTCCAGAAAGAGAAGCTTGAGATAATTTTGCCCCCATTAAGTTTGCTCCCCGTAAATTACTACCGCGTAAATCCGCATTACTAAGATCGGCCTGCATTAAATTAGCACCCAAAAGATTTGCTCGAAGATCTGCTAGCTTAAAATTAGCTCCTAAAAGATTTGCTCCATCCAATCTTGCGCCTTTGAGATTAGAGTGAGAAAAATCGACTCCAACTAAATTTGCCCCAGCCAAATTGATTTTTTCCAGTTGGCAATTATCTAGTTCTTCATCTTCTAAATCTATACCTGGAAAGTGCTTTTGTTGTCCTGCGCGAATTTGTTCTACGGTCATTGTAAATGTTGCTTCGGTATTTATTAAAGATGGATTTATTTAAAAGCTCTAGGCTTTTAGCTATAAGCCTTCAATTGTTAAGAAGATGTTGTCTTCTTTTTACGAGCATTTTCTGAATCTACTAACCACATTCCAGTAGCAATTTTAGGTCGATAAGTCTCAAGAGTCATACCCTGCTGCATACCCATAACCAAAAGTGATAAAGCATCTAATAGTTTGGGATCGTATCTCTTACCTGCTAAGGCATGACAATCTTTTAAAGCTTTAGCAGCAGGATTTTTATCCGCAGAATATTGCTTGTATGCCTTCATTTTTTGCTGAAAATCTGCTAGCAAACATAAGATTCTCGACTCTAGAGGTATAGCATCATAAGCTAGCCTGGCAGGAATCCCCGAACCATCCCAGGCTTCTCTTTGATGGATGAGTATCTCTGATATGGCTTCTAATTGTGGCATAACTCGTAATACCGAAGCTTTAGGCAAAGACTCACTTTGATTTAAAGTTTCTGCTTGTGTTTGAGACTGTCTGTTACGGCTTTTTGTTACTTCAGGTAGCCCAACGCGATGCAATAATGCCGATAAATAAAGCCGTTTTGCCTGCCATGCTGGAAGATCCAACAGTTGTGACATTGCCTCAGCCATGGCTGCCACCTCAGATGCAGCCATTGGATTACTAACGTCAGTAGTATCTAGCAACTGTGCCATGCGCAGAAAAGCCTGCATCTCGTTAGATGCAATATTTTCATCTAAATCTTTAAACCCTTTGAAACTAGCAGCTTCCTCTGGTTGATGGAGAGTTTTTTTGGAGTCTTGTAGATACTTAACTACCTGAGACACCACTGCATCTAAGTCATCTCTTTGTCTTATAGCTGATTCGGCAGTCATTTTTGCTACCTTAGCCGTCATTATTTCAGCCAACTCCAGATTGTAGCTTTTTATATGATCGACAGCTAATTCAACTGTTTCGCGCACTAGCTTAGGTTCAAACGTCCAAAAACCATAAAATTTTCGCTCTAAATCTTTTTGGGGTTTGTTATTGCCATAATCAGCATCAGACAGTTCCTGACACAAAACCATAGCTGTGTAAGTAGGTGAAAGAATCATCAAATGCCACTCTTCGGCAACAGGATCTTCTGGCTTAAGATCGATTAGGGATACGTTTTCTTTCTTGCTAGTAGGATGGCTATCAAACCCAGCTTCGGGGGTTGCCATTATGACTACATGATTTGATTTATCTGCAAGAGCATTATAGCGATCGGCTTCTTCTAGATACCATTTACCACGCTGGAAAGCTGTTACCATCAGAGGTGGGTTATCTGAATCCAAAATGAAGTCCTCTAGCGCGTGACACAAAGCAACCAAAGTATTTTTGTAATAGACTCCCAAGTTCAAAGGTCGTTTACCGTAACGATGAGCTTCGTCTAATCTTTGTAGTATTGAACCTTCCAGCATAGTAGATAATTAGTTAATTAAATTAAGACGCGATTGAATACAATTACAATGCACCTTTAAGTGAATATATTATGTTTTTTAAACAGCAGCACTGATCTTTGGCTGATCTGATTTTACAGGAGCAGTCAATGCTTTTTTTAGAGGAGCTTTACCTAACTTATCTTCTAAGATTTGCATCACTTCTCTGCCAAAGTCATTGGGGTTTTGCCTCCAAGCTTGAAGACACACTTCACCAAAGAAAGAACCTAATGGTTCAGGATTCCAAAGCAGTTTTTTGGCTGTCCAAGGCATCAAGCTCATCGGATTATATCCAGGCTTGAGAATATTTTTCTCAAAGGCATATTTCTCTAGGTGAGTATGGGGTTGCAAACCGATAAAGAAAATTGCAGGCTCTACTTTATCTGCACCAAAGATTGTTTCTAACTCTCGGTGATAGGCAACAGTTTGCCTAATTGTTTCGTAGGTTTCATCGATAACGTTAAAAGAATAGTTGACCGAAACTAGATCATTAAAGCCTGCTGCTTTAAGATCTCGACAGTTTTGTAGGACAGTCCGTAAATTGTAGCCCATCCGCATCTTCCTTACTAGTTCTTGTGAACCGCTGGTAATACCAATCTCAAAGTAATTCATTCCTGTTTTAACCATTAAATCAGCTAGTTCAGGAGTTACATTATCTGCTCTAATATATGCTGCCCAATGAATGTCTTCCATGCCAGAATCAACTATTTTTTGCAATAATTCGATGGCATCAGGAATATATTTTTTGGCGGGAATAAATTGAGCATCTGTAAACCAAAAATTGCGAATCCCTCGTTCATAAAGCTGACGCATTTCTTTGACTACTTCATCAGCAGGATTGATTCTTACCTGTTTGCCTTCTACCACTGTGTAGACACAGTAGCAGCAATTATGAGGGCAACCTCTTTTGGTTTGCACTCCAATATAAAAATCGTTTTCTTGGAGATAATAGGCAAATTCAGACCAAATAGTAGCAATATAGTCGTAGTTACAGGCACTTTTCTCTATGGGAGTTGGCCATTCATGAATTAGCCTGTCCCTGATCTCATTTTCTCCTACTACATAACAACGTTCATCTCGAAATTCGCGATCGCTTAAAATTTTCTCTAGTAACTGTTCTCCTTCCCCAACAGAAACAATTGTTCCCTTAGGCAAATCTTGTTTTAGCTGCTCATAAAATACGCTGACTGCACCACCTCCAACAACGGTACGAGCTTCTGGGGTATGTTTTTTTGCCCTTTTTAGTCCTCGTTTGACTAAACCTACGTTTCGCCATAGTTCTCCGTAATAAGCAGTCGCTACTTTTAAACCTCCTAACGCACCTCTTAGTTTAGTTAGAGGATTTTTGGCATAGTAAAGTTCAAAGGCGTTTTGCAAAGGATTTCCCCCTCTTCCTCCGACTGGTGCATAAATTTGGATATCTCGCCAAGAAAAAACCAATAATGATGGTTTAAATTCATCAATACATTTGTTTAAAGCATTATCAAAATCTAAAGGAGGAACTGTACCTAAATCAAATATCTTCTGCTGAACTTGAGGAAACAGCTTATGAACGTGATCGGCTAAATATACTACCCCAATTGGGAAAATTGGGTTGCAGGGAAGACGAACATAGAGAATCCGCTGAGTCATAGCTTAGTTATATTGTTAAGTTTTATGGTTTTTATGAGTTCGTTGAAGACAAAAAATATATTTTCGACCTTATGGTAGTCATAATTTATTCATATAACTTAACTTTAGCGATATTATCTACCATAATCAACCAGATCTGCAAAATGTTTATAAAGTAGCCTTGTTTTTTCCTGGAAGTTGGCATAGGCTTTTTGTAGATATAAATACAAAATAATATTTTTAGCTGCCCAATTTTGTAGCAATATGCCTAGATTTATCTGTTTTTTGCAAATTTTTATAATCTTCTTGAGAAAAATCTTTACTGCTATAGATATAAACCAAAGAATATATAAATATCTATCGGTAGCTAGTTTTACAACTAATTGGGATCGGAGAATGTTAGCTTATATAAGCCAATAAAAAACGTTTTTAAACAACTCTCTTCAACAGCTATGTCTCAAATTTTAGACCCTCTGCCAAATGATGAAAATGACAGCATTCTATGTTGTTATGTAAATGCAACTAGCCAAATTCAGATCGCTAGAATTACTAATATATCGAATTGGTATTTTGAACGAGTCGTATTTCCTGGTCAAAGGTTAGTGTTTGAAGCAAATATCAAGGCTATTTTAGAAATACATTCAGGAATGATGGCAAGCTCAATACTTTCTGATACTATTCCTTGCCTTAGACTTGCTCTACAGGCAATAGATGAAAATGAAAAAAAGAATCAAGAAAATAAGCAAATAAAAAATAATTCTCAGAATAGTCAGGAAGTTTCTACGTCATTCAACATTGCCGTATAAAAGTATTAGCAAGCTAGAAAATTGATTCAAATTAAAGGGCATATTTTGTGGGGTTGCTATATTTAGCAGCCCCTATGTTTATACTAAGAGTATAGATGTAAAATTTCGTGTAATAAATCGGTTTGGATTTACCATCTTTTATCTGGCTGTGGAAAATTGCTGCTTGGGCAATGGGAGGCGCGATCGCTTTTTACTTTCTGCTTCTTTTTTCAGGAACTTGGATGTTTTATGGACGTGCTACGAGGATTGGTCGTCCTGCTTGGCTTAGAAATGCCCATTTTATTAGCGGAATTATAATTGTTTTTTTAGTGTTGTTGCTACTGGCGATCGGCATAGTTGGTACAGTAGGCTACTATGGCAGTCTTGGACATTCTACTCATTTATGGGCAGGATTATTTGTAGTTGGGCTAATTTGTTTGTCTGCCTGGAGTGCCAACCAGATTGATTCTGGTAATAGCTGGGCGAGATTGCTCCACATTACTACTAATGCTATTCTGTTAGTTGGGTTAGTTTATGTCTCTTGGACAGGCTGGGACGTAGTGCAAAAATATTTATAGTTTAATTGCCGATAAACAAACATTAAAAATGGAAGCTTGAAAATTCAAACTTCCATCCAAATCGATTTAAAGATTTAGTAACTTAGTTGTGATTCAAACTAAAAATTATATGTTGCTCCTAAATCGATAGCGAAAGAATCATCAACACCACTTACACCACTTACTGCATAGTCGGTAGATATATTAACATACCGCACTTGACCAATAGCATCAATTTTATCTGTAATGGGATAGCCTGCGCCAAGTTTACCTTGAAACAAAAAGCCTGTTCCACTGGTGTCACCACCTAGATCATCAACCGCATCGGCAACGTCTCCACTAAAACTGCTTACACCAACACCTATACCCGCACCGCCAAAAGCATAGGGGCTTTTTGGATCGGTACCAAAAGGATATTTATACACACCGTTTACAGCAGCGCCGAAATAATTGTAGTCTAAATTATCCACATCCGTGCCGCCAAAATAGTCGAAAAGTTCTAATTCTGCTGCTATGTTCTTGGTAATGTTATAGCCAACCAAACCGCCTCCACCAAAACCTGTGTCTGCATTACCACCAGGAAGGAATACTCCAAGATTTCCTCTGACATAAATCTTTTTCAACTGACTATCAAGAGTACGGCGAGTGCGACGAGTTCTTCTGCTTCCATACTGAGCAATTTCGCTATTGCTGTCAGGCTGCTGATAATCCACGTTGAAATCGCTACAATTAGCACCAGATTCACAGGCTACCTTATAGTTTTCATAGTTTTCATAGCCGTTGGTCTCCTGCGCTTGAACTGCTGCGGGAGCTACCGCTATAACAAGAGCTGCCAAAATACTAGTTTTAATATTCATGTTTTCCACACCACACAATTAAATACAAATTCTTTAGTCAAGCTTAAATTAAGCTTAGGTAATTAATATTATTTCGATATTGCCCAAACTATCTACACCGTAGGACAGATTTTTAACTGGCAATTTTATCAGCATTTATTTAGAAAGATTAAGATAAAAATTATATTTATCATAGTACAAATAACTAAAGGAAAATAATAGCTACTTTTTGGCAAGCAGCAAATCTATTTCAGCCACAAAAAATAGATTTATATCAAACTGTCATCAGCGAAACTAGCAGACTTAAAATATAGACGCTTCCCTAGATAGACTAGGGAAATTTGTGTTTTTTTACCATATTGCGTGAGTTTTTCTTTGCGTCTGTGGGCAGGATAATAATACTATCAATATTGTCCTGCTTAACTATTCAACATGACTTCAGAATTTAAAATCCGTCAGGCTGTTGCTGACGATGTATCAGATATTTTTAACTTAATTCAAGCATTAGCAGAATATGAGCAACTCATCCATCAGGTTACGGGGACAGCCAAAGATTTACAGTCAGACTTGTTTGGTAGTCGAATTTTTGCTGAAGCTATTGTAGCTGAGTGTGAATATAAAATAGTCGGCTTTGCTTTATTTTTCGCTAATTATTCGACGTTTTTAACCAAACCAGGCATTTACCTTGAAGACTTGTTCGTATTACCAGATTATCGTCGTCGAGGAATAGCAAAAGCGATGTTATCGTATTTGGGTAAGTTGGCGGTAGAAAGAGATGCAGGGCGACTGGAGTGGAATGTTTTAGACTGGAATCAAAGTGCGATCGCTTTTTATGAGAGTATGGGAGCAAAAGTATTACCTGACTGGCGTACTTGTCGCGTTAGCGATAGTGCATTGCACAAACTAGCAAAAATCACCGATTGACTATTTACGCCTAGTGTGAATTAAATTTTAGAAAGTAAATGAGGATTGAAAAGTCAAAACATCAATCTCAAAATGATGGCGCAGGAAAAGTCGCAAAGTATGAGAGGTCATTTTGAGTGCCATATGAGTAGCTAGTCCACCAACAGTTTTGTTGAGTAATCGCTCTGGATTACGACCAGTATTTTGAATTTCATTGAAAACTCCTTCAATTCTTTGTCTTACTCGGCTAATCAAATGTTTTAAAGCAGAACTTACTTGTTGATGTTGATTTTCTCGCTGTATCGTCCAAATACGATTAGCAGTAGCCTTAGTTATCTCTGATTGCCACTCTTGACCAATAAACCCCTTATCTCCATAGATATCGCTACCATGAACCATCTGAAGGACTCCTTCAACAGCTTTACGCTCATCAGTGTTAGCCGAAACCAGTTCATAAGCCACAGGTATCCCCCCCAGAGTTGAAAGAACTACTAGTTTGTAGCCGAAATATTTCATCTTCCTTGCTGCACAATAGCCATAATTGGCACTACCATCAAAGTCACTATGTCTTTTGCTTCTTTTGTAACCGACTACAGGTATCGGTTTAGTGTCAATAACAAAACTATTGGCAGCCTCAACTCCTAGCTGTTTGACCCATCTCCTTCTGAGAGTTTCTATTTCATCTCCCAATTTTCGTAAGCGTCTATTAAATTGACTCCGCTCTAACAAATTAGGAAACCATTCTCCATAATTGGCACGAATAAAACCGATAAACTGAGTTTCTCCTGGAAATGGTAAATAGTCCATCATCAAAGCCAAAGTCATAATTTCACTATTACTCATTTTTGGTTTTGCCCCTGAAACACTGGGTTTTGACGATTTTCTCTCTAGCTGATACCAGTCATCTACAAGGACAAAAACTATGACTAACAGGCTTTCAAAGTCTATGCTATTCATGAGGAAAGATATTTAGATGGACAGCTTGGTAACTTTCATCTTCTGTCTTTTCCTCCTTTTTTCCTAATTCACACTAGGCGTTATTTATAAATTTGGATGATCGGGGTCACGAGAAATTTTACGTTCATATTCTTTGAGACTAGTCAATATATCTTTAGCCGATTGAGATGATTCATCCAAAATTTTTTCTTCTAAATCATCTTGAAAATTTTCTTCGTTGAACAACTGCATATAGCTTAGAAGTGAATCAAAATTCTGACGAATTTCAGTAGAAAGATTACTCTGTGTTTGGCTAGCTAATTTTTTGGCAATTTTTTGAGCCAATTTTAGTTGACGAGACTGATTATTGATTTTGAACTGCATTGAATACCAACGATTATAAAAATTTCCCTGACGAAGTAATTCTGCATGGGTACCAACTTCAATTACTTGACCTTTATTTAAGACAATTATTTGATCGGCTTGTTGAATAGTAGTCAACCTTTGAGCAATAATTAAGGTGGTGCGATCGCGACATAACTCTTTGATTGTTTCTTGAACTAAGAAATCTTCAAAAATATCTATCCCTAGACTAGATTCATCAAAAATTAAAGTTGTTGCATCATGTAATATAGCTCTAGCAATAGCTAATCTTTGTTTTTGTCCTTCAGTAAGTAAGACACCGTTTACCCCAATTTCTGTATTTAAGCCATCTGGTAATTGGCTAACAAATTCATAAATATTAACTTTTTTAAGAGCATTAATAATATCTGATTCACTAATATTTTTTAATCCGTAGGTAATATTATATGCTAAAGAATTATTAAACAAAAATGTATTGCTATTCACTATTGCGATCGCTTTTCTCAAGCTTGTAATATCATATTCAGCAATATTTTTACCATCAATTAAAATTTGACCATCTATTGGCTCATGAAATCTTG
Organism: Waterburya sp.; assembly: GCA_965218645.1. Taxonomy (GTDB): domain Bacteria; phylum Cyanobacteriota; class Cyanobacteriia; order Cyanobacteriales; family Xenococcaceae; genus Waterburya. The sequence continues at coordinate 5,207,840 of OZ244627.1, forward strand.
GTAATAGTTCTGTAATTATTAACTTGCCTATTTCCGACGAACCAACTAAAGCGATCGTCTGTCCTTGAGGAATCCACAAATCAACTTTATCAAGAATTATTTGAGCATGATTAGGATAGGCAAAAGTCACCTTTTGAAACTCTATGCCAGAAATTAATTCTACAAACTTAATCGTTCCTGATTTAAGCATAGGCTTATCAGTTTCCTTTAAGAAATTAGCAACTTTTTCTGCGCTGGCAATACTATTATAAAATTGAGTTCGAGCATTGTTTAGTTGATCGAAAAAATGTAGTAATCTGCATAAAACTACTAAATAAATTAAGAAAGTTAGTGCCAGGTTATGGATTGACTGATTATATAAGTATGGAACTATAATTAATAGAGTCACAATCATCATCATACCTAGAATTTCGTTTATAGGGCTAATTATTGCTGAGACTGCCAAAGTATTTAATTGCGCCCGATCTTTGTCCTTAATTAGTCGAGTTATCGATTGATATTCTCTAGTTTCATTACCAATAGTTTTAATTGAGCGAATCCCTGTTAAAAATTCTACCGATTTGCGATTATAAGCTTTAGATTTTTGAGATAGTGTTGTTGCCGATCTTTGAGCGGTGGTAACAATAAATTGATTGATTAAAGCAATTAACCCTAAAAGAAATATACAGATAAAAGTTAACTGCCAAGATATAAATAGAAGAAAAATAGTCAGAAGAATAATAATAGTTGAAATAATTAATATATTTTGACAGCTTTTGATAGCGATCGCAGTTTTGTCTATCTCTCGATTTAACTTAAATAATATATCTCCTGTTTTATTATTTTGATAATAATTCAAATTCACTCTAGCTAGCAAATTATAGCCTTTATTTTTCATTTGATAGACTAAAAAATTAGTATGTTTAATATTTGCTATAGAATTTAAATATGTTGCGCAATTTTTCAAAACAATTACCACAAACATAAAAGTAATAATAATTACTAGCCCATATTCTCCTGTCAAATTACTAAATGAAGTAAAAAAATAGTCAAAGATATTTGATTGATTAATTTGAGTGTTTGGCTGTTTATCGTCTAAAATAATAATTAATATAGGAATCAAGCAAATAGTTCCTATTATATTTAATAAACTACTAATTATACTTAGAGAAAATGATGTCAAAAAATAGATAGGCTTTTTTTTAGCTAGGTCAAATAAAAATTTATTAGTTGAGTTATTAAACATAATCTATTTGAATTTTGCACATTATTCATTATCAATAACAAAACCTTGTAACTCAGAATTATTATCTGTACTAAGATAACCGAGTATTTATCTAATATGATGAAATATAGTTACTCAAAACGTCGAGAGTATCATCCTCATAAAACATTCTCAACATGGAAATTAAGCGTATTCCTGCTTTAGCAGATAACTACATCTTTGTTTTGTACGATCCTTGGCAAAAAACTGCTGCGGTAGTAGATCCCGCAGTAGCCGATCCTGTATTGGACTATTTAGCAACCATCAATGCTCAACTAATAGCCATTTTCAATACCCATCATCATTGGGATCATGTGGGTGGCAACAATAAATTGATTAAGCATTTTCCCGATCTTTGTGTTTATGGTGGTGCTGAGGATGAAGGTAGAATTCCCCACCAGCAGGTATTTCTAAAAGAGGGAGATACTGTCAAATTTGCTAGCAAAACAGGTCAAGTATTTTTCGTGCCTGGTCATACCTCTGGACATATTGCCTATTACTTTCCGCCTGCAACTCCAGCAGGAACAGGAGAATTATTCTGTGGTGATACAATTTTTGCAGGTGGATGTGGCAGGTTGTTTGAAGGAACTCCTGCTCAAATGGTTGATTCTATTGATAAACTGCGCCAGCTTCCCGATAATACTCGCGTGTGGTGCGCCCATGAATACACTCTCAATAATTTAAAATTTGCTTTAAGCGTAGATCGAGATAATTTAGATTTACACAACAGATATCAAGCAGTACAAAAGACTCGTAGTCAAGGACTTGCAACTGTTCCCTCTCTTCTGGGTATGGAAAAGCAAACCAATCCTTTTTTGCGTTGGGATAGCGAAGCTTTACAAACAAAAACAAAGATGAAAGAACCAGCTAGAGTCTTTGGTCGTATTCGCGGTATGAAAGATCGGTTTTGATCTTGAGCATTGGGCATCAAATAGACTTTTTATAGTCATTCCACCCTCGCCAGTCGCTTTAATGGGTCATAGACCCACAACGCGCTGACTCGCAAATAGAAACCATACGAAAAAAGAAAACTGTGATAAGTGTCTCAAACTCTCCTGACCTCTGACCCCTGACCTCTGACCTCTGACTTAAAATCAGTCAATCACGAGGGAATTAACTGATATAATAAAAAGTTCAAGTGCAACAATTAAACCGCCACAGCAAAATATAATTAATACTAGGAGAATTTTTAGTAAAAAATGGCAAAGCGTGTACCCGTAATTTTAAATCAAAGCGTTAGCAAATTGGGCAGTAATGGCGACTTAGTAGATGTCGCTCCTGGTTTCGCTAGAAATTATCTCATTCCTCAAGGTTTGGCTAGTTTGGCTACCAAAGGAATCATTAAGCAAGTTGAATTTAGAAGAGAAAAAGATAGACAACAGAAACTAGCAGAAAAACAAGCAGCAGAAAACAAAAAAGTTGCCTTTAAAACTATTGGTAAGTTGACTATTCGTAAACAAGTCGGAGAACAAAAAGCTATCTTTGGTAGTGTTACCGCTCAAGAGATAGCTGACGTTATCAAAGAACAAGCTGGCATTGAGGTAGACCGCCGTGGTATTGAAGTTCCAGATGTAAGTTCTACAGGCGACTATCAAGCAGAAGTTAAACTACATCCTGAAGTTAGTGCCACAGTAGATTTCCAAGTCATACCTTTGTAAAAAATAAAAGATTTAATGATTTGATAAAGTGTCGAGAATGGCTAAATAACTTAGTTGGATTTAAGTCAAATACTTGTAGCTAAAGCGTATACAATCTGTAAATATGAAAGAAAAATCAAAGCTTTAGACACCAAAACCGAAATTAAGGACTCAGAGATTTAGAGAAAGTATTGATTTATGAGGGGCTGTGGGCATAATGCAATCGCGCCCACAGCCCCATCCCCATTTCCCAAATTGTTTTTTGTAGACATGACAAATCAAAATTTGTTGGACGCTCACGTTGAATTAAGATCGCAAATATTAGATTGACAGCTTATTTAAAGAAATATGTCAGCAACCTGCCGATTTACTTGATAAAAACTTTATCTTCTGAGATAATATATATCGGCAAGTAAATAGCACAGCCATTTAGCTGTGTGTTTCAACAGTTCGATCAAGAATTGGCTGAAGTGCGGGTGTAGCTCAGTGGTAGAGCGTCACCTTGCCAAGGTGAATGTCGCGCGTTCGAATCGCGTCACCCGCTTTAAATAAAATATCTAAAAATTTAAGTCAAGAAAAAGGTTTCTAAACCTTATAGCTTGATTAAAATTAAGTTGAAGAACGTTAAGACAAGAGCAGAAGATAATATATTTATCTTTATAGATAGTAATCAAGCTACATTACATCAAACAATCAACTTTTCCTAACTTTAATCAATTCCAGTGCGCTCTCACAAAATACAGAAAATAGATTCAAGCAGCGAATATCCTTGTCCTTGTAGACGTAAAGGCAATCTCAAGCCGATCGTGTTGACTGAAGCTTTAGGCTGCGATCGCTGTCAACAAATTTTTGAGATCAAAAAAGATGGTCAGGTAATTGAGCAATTATCCTCAATGTATCAAAAAAAATCTTGGCGGTGGACAGGACACCGTTGGAAAAGTGCCTATGATATTTGGACACAAAACTATCTAGCAAAAATACTCATATTAAGTATTTCAACCTTTATAGCAGTGGTTGTGTTACCCATAATGTTGCGCTGGCTGAGTACCCAGAGTATCATTTCCTGGGCGGTGTCATTTTTAATTTTAATCATGCTGCTGCTAATGGCACTATTTGTAGTCTATCGGCATTAACAAAAAAGCAATGCAAAGTTCATCCAACCAACTGCTGACTATAGTTCGAGAATCTAACCGAGCCGCCGCTATATTGGCTCAAACATCGGCAGCTAAAAGAAGGCTGGGTGTGTCAGCATTGGCAGAGTTAATGGAAGACAGTTTCGATCAAATACTTGAAGCCAACACTTTAGACTTAGAAATGAGTCGAGAGATGGCGATTAGCGAACCAGTTGTTGATTGGCTAAAGTTGACTCCAGAAAGATTAGAAATGACTGTTTCTATTTTGCAACAGCTATCAAAATCGGCAGATCCGACACGACGCTTAATTAACGCTCCCTACCAGCTAGAGCCATCTCAAACTTATTGCCAGCTAATACCTTTGGGAACGATCGCTTTAGTACATGAAGCTTTTCCCGAACTTGCAGCGATCGCAGCAGGAATGTGTCTCAAAACAGGAAACAGCTTGATAGTCAGAGGCTGCGGTGTTGCCAGCAACTCCAATCAAGTCATTGCAGATGTTTTGAAAAAAGCCTTGGCTAATACAGACTTGCCCGCAAGCTCGATTGAAACTATTTCTCCAGATTCAGGAATCTCCGTTCAAGATTTAGTCACTCAAGATCGCCATCTTAATTTGGTAATCCCCTATGGTCGTCCTAGCTTGGTGCAGCAAGTAGCAGAAAAAGCAACGGCAACAGTATTAAAAACTACGATTGGCAATTGTTATTTATATTGGTCACTCAGCGGAGATTTAGAACTAACTCGTCAGGTGATTGCCGACAGTCATGATAGTGAACCAGATGCAGTTAATGCAATTGAAAAGGTATTGATCAATCAGAATATTAAACCATCAGCACTACAGTCCTTGTTTAGTAATCTTCAACAACAAGGCTTTAAGCTGCGAGGAGATGAGCTATTAGTAAGTGAGTTTCCTGAATATCTAAAGTTAATGAAGTCTGAAGAATGGAGAAGACCTTATTTGCGAAAAATAGTAGCATTTCGCTTTGTAGATAACTTATCCAAAGCCGTATCTTGGATAAATCGTTATAGCAGTGGTCATGCTGACTGTATTGTGACAGAATCCTATCAAGAGGGTCGTCAATTTGTTCAAGGGATTGATAGTGCTTTGGTTTATATCAACACTTCACCTAGATTTTCTCGTAATCCTGAAGGGGGAGAAGATGTATTTTTAGGAATGTCCAATCAAAAGGGATATCGCCAAGGTTTAATTAGTGTAGAGACATTTACAACCATCAAACAGATAGTTCAGGGATAATCAATTATCAATTATCAATGAATCATTCACAGCGTATTGAACCAAAGCCAGGACAAGAATCTGTCTGGGACTATCCTCGTCCGCCACGTTTAGAGCTATGCCTTCGGCTAGCTTCGCAATCGCCAAAACAAATCAGAATTATTTTTAATGACGTTACTATTGCCAATAGCCGCAATACTTATCGTGTGTTAGAAACTAGTCATCCTCCTGTTTACTATATTCCTCCCGTAGACATTAAAACCGAATATCTTGAGCTTGCCAATTCTAAAAGCTCTTTTTGTGAATGGAAAGGGTTAGCTAGCTATTACAATTTGACTGTAAAAGATAAGCAGGTAAAAAATGCAGCTTGGTACTATAGTTCACCCACAGATTATTTTGCCCCAATTAAAGACTATTTGGCTTTTTATCCGAGTAAAATGGATGCCTGCTATGTCGATGAAGAGTTGGTAAAAGCGCAAGCAGGAGATTTTTATGGTGGTTGGATCACTCAAGATATAGTTGGACCGTTTAAAGGAGAATCAGGAACATGGGGATGGTAATTTTAAAGTAAAAAGTAAAAAGTAAATATGAAAGCTTGGTTGATTGGTGTAGGAATTTTGTTTGTGTTGGCTGAATTTAGTATTTGGTTAAAGCAGTTTATGCTGCCTTTGCCTATTTATATTTTAGGTGGAGCTTTTTTGGCGATCGCATCTAACTATGAAAAAGGAATAATGGCAATGTTTCGTCAAGAGTCGGCAACTGACGATGCTTTATATCAAACTGCAACTCTAATTAATCAGGTTGGTGTTTTAGAAGAAGACATTAGCAAAGCTTCAAGCTTGCCTGAAGTTTCTAAAGATCCACACATTATTAATTAATTTAATACTTATTTCATATTTCTTTTAATTCGCTCTAATTCTTCGTCCACTTCCCATTTTTGAAATTCCGCCTCTAGGGGATCTGCACTACGGTTATATTGAGGGGCATTAGCACCGCGATCCCAGCCTACAGTATCACTAGAGTAATTATTGGCAGATGCAGAAGTTTTTGCCTGAGTTGACTGGGTTTTCATTTCCTGGCGTTTTTGCTTAACTTTCTTTAAAAGTTCCTGTGCTTGAACAATTCGCTGCTTTACTCCTTCCATTTGTCCCCAAACCTGATTGCCTTGCCTGAGTAATTCAGCCTCTCTTTCTCTGGCGGCATCAGCCAGATCTTGTCTTTTAACTGCTTCAGCTTTACCAATTCTTTTGTGCCAAGTTTGGATGTTTTCGGCAGTTTCTAATATTTGGCTTTGCAGGCTTTTCTCTTCAAGCTGTAGCTTGGCAATCAATTTGGTAGTATCTCGCTCTTGTTCTCTTAATTGTTCTTCAATTGCCTGGAATTCTAAATGAGGATTGTTACGGAGAAATTCGTCAAGTCGCTCTTCTAAGAATTGATTGATGTCATCAAATAAACCCATTTTGCTTTTATCTAGGTACTAAAAACGCCCATAGTTCATAATTAATATCTTAGAACGTTTCTCCTACAGAGATAGAGCGAATTTGTCCTTGATAGCTAATATTAGCTGACTCATTGCCCACCGATTCTAATATCCAACCATCATTATTGATTTTTTCACCTAGCCAAACACATTTAGTTTGACCATCAACTTTAACTAGTGCTGCGGATCTATTGGCTCCCAATTCCAAAATCCCAATCAGTGTATATTTTATAGCTGGTTGGACAGCAACTTGTTCGTTAGTTTTCTCCTTCTCAGGTGAGCTAGCTGATTCTAATTCAATCGGAGTTGCAGGGGGAAGTGGTGGCGGTGCAGGGATCTTTAAAGGTTCTGAGTCAGCAGGTTTAGGAATCTGGGGCGTAGACGTACTATTACTGGGTGCAGTTAAAGGTAAATTAGATACTGGAGGAAGGCTAGGGGTAGAAGGCGGAGTATATACAGGTACGTAGACTAACTGCTCTTCCTTGTCTGCTTTGGCTTTGCTGGTTTCTAGCTGACGATCTATCGCTTCTAGCGATCTCTCTGCGTAATTTATAAATTCCTCGTCAGACTTAGATATAGTAAAATATTTGCCTCCAGCCCAAGTAGTCAAAAGCTGATTAACCTGATGCCCAAATAACCACCAGAGAATAAATAGACAATAGCTTATGGCAAGAGAAAATAAAATTTTACCCAAATAATTATGATTCTTTGGTTGATAAGCATCATTTGAATTATCTAAAGCCGAATATTTAACTATTTCTGCCAGATTTAAGCCAGAGGAATCACCATCAGATTCCGATCCATACCAGCTTGTATCGATGGTAGCAGCGACCATAGCCGCCGAATTTGGATCTTTTAGCTGAGAAGTTGCAGTTCGATCAATACTAGTTTGATTGTTCTCATTTTCTTGGCGAGATATATTTAAGCTTTGAATAAATGAGAATTTTTGAATTACTTGTCTATGACCAGCATCCCTGAACATGAAGTGTCTTGCCAGCGTCTAAATTAACTCATTTAAGATAAACTGTTTATCTTTGATAAGCTATAGTGTTTACCCAGAGATTAACTAAGCTACATTTGAAATCTTTGGTGTAAACACGTACCTTTGACAAGATATTTCTAAAGTCACTGATAGCTGACTAACGGGAGCAGGAATCATTTCCCCACGAAAATCGAGTAACTGCACAATTACTAAATAGGCGATCGCAATTAAGATTGAAATTACTCCTGTCACAATGGCGATTAACTTACCCCGATCCATTTTGCTCGCTCCTGCTTCATAACCTTAGAATATGCTTACATTGTTTCACAAATAAAGAAATATCCCCAATCTCAGAGTAGAGCGATCGAGGATAAAAAAATCTAATTTAATTAGTTTTTTCTGGAAATGACTAGCAATTACCAACCTTTTTCTGCTTGAGACATCACATAAGTTGCTACGTCGTCAATTTGAGTATCAGTTAAACGACCTTTAAAAGCTGGCATAGCATTTTTGCCATTGATTACTTGATGAGTAATCGCTTCAAGCGAGTTCATTTCGTACTTATCTAAGGCATCTTTTTGCAGTGTTTTTGCTCCGCTAATAACGTTTCTGCCACCAGCATGACAAGCAGCACAGTTAGCACTAAAAATTTTAGCTCCGCTAGCAGCATCGCCTGCTATTGCGGGAGTAACAAAAGTAAACATCGCAGCAGTTAACAACACAAGTAGCGTTGATAATAGTTTAGCAAACATGGTATCTTCTCTCAAATATATTAAGCTTCAATCAAAAAGACTGATTGCGATCAAATAACTATGGTGTGTTACCCGTACAAAATAGTCAAAAGACAAGCCGTCAAAGTTTTACAAGTCGTCGAAGTTGTGTAGTAATATATAAACAAAGGGATAGAGCTAATAGAAATACAGCCAGATCGTTGTAAAAGCAAGAGGTTCGATCTAGGTTCTAATTCCCCGTATTCAGAAATGTTTACTAGAAAAAATCATATTCGATCAAGAGAGTTCAACAAAAATGGCTAAAAAAATAAGTTTGTTATTGTCCGCACTAGTATTAGTAGTGTCTACCTTCTTCTTCAACGTTGCTCCCGCAGCAGCTAATACTGTTGATGTAAAAATGGGTAGCGACAACGGAATGCTCAAGTTTGTACCCGAGACTGTAACCATCAAAGAAGGAGATACAGTCAAGTGGGATAATAATAAAATGTCTCCTCACAACGTAGTTTTTGAGAATGCTACCGACAAATCTCACAAAAACTTAGTATTCTCTCCAGGAGAAAGCTATGAAAGTACTTTTAATGAAGCTGGAGAATATTCTTACTACTGTGAGCCTCATCGTGGTGCTGGAATGGTAGGTAAAGTAATTGTTCAATAAGCTTTGAGCTAAACAAAATTAATTCTCGCAATCAAAAAGGAGAGGTAGATGTTTTTATGTTTACCTCTCCTTTTTCCTTTAATATCGATATTATTGGCAAATATTTCTCATCTTTAAGCATTCATACAAGATATAAAATTTAAAATGGTAGATTTATCTCCAGAAGAATTAGCTAGAGCTAAAAAAAACAATCTTACGCCTGAAAAATATGCTCGTTTGCGCGCAGAAGCAAAAGCTCCCTACAGAGGTTTTAGAAAGTTTTTCTACGTTGCTTTTGGTGCTTCTGGTTTAATTGGTGCATTCATCTTTTTAGCTAAGTTAGCAGCAGGTCAAGATTTAGCTGCTAATCTATCTAATTTTGCTCTGCAAATAGGCGTTATTGCTCTAATGGTGTTTTTGTTTCGTGTAGACAAACCAAAGGATGAAGCGAAATAATATAGTAATCCTGTTCATTTTTAGGCAGATTACGAAATTTAAGGGCAAAAACTAGAACATATATCTAAGCAAGTCTATTGGCTCATTAACCCACAATTTGTCTCCAGTCTGTTTGAGCATGAAATCTTTTTCTATTTGTTTTACTAAGACACCGCAATTTTTATGTTCTTCGATTCCCAACCAAGAACATTTTATAGATCAGATTCTATTGTTCTGATTATTTCCATAAAAATACCAACATTTAAGCAAGATACACAGATAACTTTGATACCCTGATAAAAATCAAACGCTCATTGGAATGGGAAGCTTTTGATTGGTGTGTTCCCAAACTTTCACTATTTGTTAAGAGAACACACCCTACAGCTAGTTATTCTTCAGAATCAAAGTCATCATCATCAGCATCTAAATCTTTAGAGGAAGATGCTCCGTTTGATCCTACTCCTGCTTTCAGATTTTCTTTAACTTTTTGTTCAATTTCTGCTGCTACTTCTGGATTTTCTAACAGATAGCTAATAGTATTATCTCTACCTTGTCCTACATTATCGCCTTTGTAGCTATACCAAGCTCCTTTACGAATAACAATATCTGCATCTTCAGCTAAATCAAGCAAACAGCCGATATTAGATATTCCCTTGCCAAAAATAATATCAAATTCAGCAATACGAAAAGGCGGCGCAACTTTGTTTTTAGCTACTTTAACCTTCGCTCGAATACCATACATTCCTTCGTTACCTTTTTTAAGGGTTTGAATACGGCGGATATCTAAGCGGACTGAGCAATAAAATTTTAGAGCATTACCGCCTGTGGTTACTTCGGGGTTACCATAGCTAATGCCGATTTTTTGCCGTAGCTGGTTGAGAAAAATAACTGTCGCTCCAGATTTGCCGATATTTCCCGCAATTTTTCTCAAGGCTTTACTCATCAAACGAGCCTGTAAACCCACCTGATTATCACCCATTTCTCCCTCAATTTCAGCACGGGGAGTCAACGCAGCAACTGAATCTATTACTACTAAGTCTACCGCTGCCGATCGCACTAATTGATCGACGATTTCTAAGCCCGATTCTCCATTGTCTGGTTGAGCTACCAGTAGGTTTTCAATATCAACTCCTAATGCTGCCGAGTAGGTAGGATCTAAGGCGTGTTCGGCATCGACAAAGGCAGCTACACCCCCCATTTTTTGCGTTTCGGCGATCGCGTGTAAAGCCAATGTAGTTTTACCAGAACTTTCTGGTCCATAAATCTCAATAATTCTTCCTTTTGGTAAACCTCCACCCAAAGCAACATCCAGGGTTAATGCACCACTGGGTATGGTTTCTACTCTCATTTGAGCAGCATCTCCCAGGCGCATAATCGCACCTTTACCAAAGTTGCGCTCGATTTGTTTTAAAACTAGGTTGAGAGCTTTATCTTTATCAGAATTGCCAGAGGTACTAGAAGTGTTAGAAGTATTTGTCCGAGTTGCCATGAATGCCTCAATTAATATAGTAGAAAATAGTTTTGAAAATAGCTGAAAAGTTTGTTTTGATTTTACACTTTGTATTTAGTCTCATTAGCGCAAGGTTAGAGAAACTGCGTTGAAACCGATCTCGAAAAGATAGTAACTTCAATGACCGTGATGGTGTTTATATATTTCTTTATTTTCTCATTAGTTGACAAAAAAGTCAACATAAAAATCAATGCTTATCTAAAGATTAACTAATACAAACAATTTTGATAATAAAATAGTGTAATTGAGAGAAATGATTTTAATTTTCTTAATATTTTATATTGTTTATCCATTACTTACTAAAGATGCTAAAAATAGCCAAGGCGATCGCATCATAACTATTAGCAATTCCACTGTTGATATGCCGCATCACTTCGCGATCACTTTGGTTTTTAATTTCTTCAGCTTTGGCATCAGTATCGTAATAAGTAAAGTAATTAGATCACAATAGCTGATAATTGATGGGGGATAACTGCTATCCTGTTTAAACGGTACGGCAGTAAATAAATCTTTATTTCATGGCTAATTTTTTGTTAGAAGTAGGTACAGAAGAATTACCCGCAGATTTTGTCAGTAGCGCGATCGCTCAGTGGCAAAATAAAGTTCCCGCTAGTTTAGCACAAGAGTTCTTAAATCCCGCAGCAGTAGAATATTATGGAACTCCTCGCCGTTTAGCCATTCTAGTTAAAGATATTCAAGAGCGACAAGCAGACCGAGAAGAAGAGATCAAAGGTCCTCCGCTCAAAGCAGCATTTAAAAATGGTCAACCAACCAAGGCAGCAGCAGGTTTTGCTCGTAAACAGGGTGTCAGTCTTGATCAGTTAGAAATTCGTGACACTCCTAAAGGAGAGTTTACTTTTATCCAGAAGAAAATCCCAGGTCGCAATACCGTGGAAATTCTCCAGGAGTTATGCCCTCAATGGATTACTGGCTTAGAGGGTAAACGCTTTATGCGTTGGGGAGATGGAGATTTAAGGTTTCCCCGACCTATTCGCTGGCTAGTGGCATTGTGGGACAGTGAAATTATGCCTTTAGAACTGATTAATGGTTCAGAAACTATCAAAAGCGATCGCATCTCTCGCGGACATCGAGTTTTACATCCTGACGCTGTTAGTATTGCCCAACCAACAGATTATATCACAACTCTTCGATCTGCCTCTGTAGAAGTTGAATTAGAAGCCAGAAAAGAGAAAATAACGGCAGGCATTTTAGCTGAAGCTGAAAAATTAGGCGCAAAAGCCGAAATATACCCAGACTTGCTGGCAGAAGTGATTAATTTAGTAGAATATCCGACCGCAGTTACGGGAAAGTTTGCAGCAGATTTTCTCAAGCTACCAACTGAGGTGATTATTACCGTCATGGTAAGTCATCAGCGTTATTTCCCTGTTCATCAAGTAGGGGTTGATAATACCCTTTTGCCTAACTTTATTACTATTTCCAATGGCGATCCTGAGAAAAAAGAGGCGATCGCTGAAGGTAACGGCAGAGTGATCCGCGCTAGATTAGCAGATGCTCAATTTTTCTATCAAGCCGATTGCGACGAACATCTTGATACTTATCTTCCTCAACTAGAAACGGTCACTTTTCAAGCAGAACTTGGCACAATGCGGGATAAGGTAGATCGTATTATTGATACTGCCAAAATCATAGCCCAACAGCTTGACGTTAGCGACGAACAGCAAAACGAAATTGAAAGCACCGCCTTACTTTGCAAAGCTGATTTGGTTACTCAAATGGTTTATGAATTTCCCGAACTACAGGGGGTTATGGGAGAAAAATATGCTGTGGTGAGTGGCGAATCCGAGACTGTCGCCAAAGGCATCTTTGAGCATTATTTACCCAGAGGCGCAGACGATATGATGCCTAGTACCTTAAACGGACAGGTAGTGGGTTTAGCTGATCGCCTGGATACTTTAGTTGGCATTTTTGGTATTGGTATGGTGCCTACAGGTTCATCAGATCCTTTTGCCTTGCGCCGTGCAGCCAACGGGATAATTAATATTATCTGGGATGCCAATTTAGAAATAAATTTGCATCAGCTAATTGAACAGGGTGCAGCAGATTTTGTTTCGGGTCATAGCGATCGCACTTCTCCTGTGGCAGCTTTGCAAGAATTTTTTCTTCAGCGAATCTGTACTCTGTTGCCAGAGAAAAATATTGATTACGATTTAGTTAATGCTATTGTTGGTGATGGTGATGCCGAATATACCGAGCGTACTTTAACGGATTTATTAGATGTTCGCGATCGCGCTTCATTTCTGCAAGAAACCCGCAATAACGGCAGGCTAACCGAAATCTACGAAACTATTAATCGTTCTGCTCGTTTGGCAGCTAAAGGTAATTTAGATACTCAAGTATTAAACCCCGAAGGATTAGTTAATCCTGAATTGTTTGAGCAATCTTCTGAACGAGAATTTTATGATGCACTGTTGGAGTTGTTACCTCAAACTGAAGCTTCCCAAGCAGAGCGTAACTATCAATTATTAATCGACGGATTAGGGAAAATTGCTCTTGTTGTTAGCAGCTTTTTTGATGGTGAAAATAGCGTACTGGTGATGGCAGACAACCCCGACGTCAAACGTAACCGCTTAAATCTTTTAGGATTACTGCGAAATCACGCCAGAGTTTTAGCCGACTTTGGGGCGATCGTTAAAGGCTAAGTAGTTAAGCACAAAGACTTGTAAAATCTAGAAGATACGTAATTGGGATTGTGCGATCGCACTTCACAACCTGATAAATTAATCAATTAAGATTTTTAGTTTATTCTCTAGCAATTATCCATATTGCATGAATAATTCCTGGTATATAGCCTAGTAAAGTCAATACGATATTAATTGCCAGTTGAGTACTAAAGCCTGTTTGAAGAAATACTCCTAAAGGTGGCAAAAATATTGCACAAATAATTCTAATAATGTCCATTTTGTTACTATTGCGTCCAAACAGTTTTTTAACTTGAGGTTTTTTAAAGTCAAAATAACTTTATCAGAAAAAATTGAAGCAAAAATCTGGCTTAAGTTATAAACATCAACCAGAAAAATTTTATTTATATACATCAGGAGATAGAGAAGATGTTGGTAAATAGGTAGTGCTAAGAAATATCAGGAAATATTAGCCTGGGCAAAATATTCGTCGGCAAATAAACCAAAGTTTGCCTCATCTGGATTTTCAGTTAAAGCAATAAGCTTTTCAGCTTCTTCATTTACCCAATAGTCTTGTGTATTAATCTCAAAGCTTGAGAAATCATTGTTTTTAAGAGTCATGGTTTCAGTAGTAAATTCCGTTGCATTGAATGCTACAAAATTGCCAACAGAGGTAGCTTTATTGTTTTTGACAATCGAGTTAGCGCTTTTTTCATTATAAATACCTACCATACCCACATTCTTATTAAAGCTAGGCGCCAAAAAGTCTTCTCCTGCATTTACAATCGTATTGCCTTTGATTAAGGTGCCATTTGTGGTATCGTTCCAAATATTATTCGCATTAATATCAGAGAAATAGCTATCTCTGATAACGACATCGTTGGTATTAAAAAATTTGATGCCAGCAGCATCATGGCTTTGTACGTGTTGCGCTGCCAGATTAACATTTCGTACTGAGATACCGCTGATTATCGCTCCGTCAGTATCTCCGACACTAACGCCTTTTCTACCTACATCATGTACTTTAGAATTGAATAGCTTAAGTCCGTCTGCATGACCAAGAGTAATACCAACGTTATTTTGACCTGTTCTAATTGGATTACTGATACCGATATTGTTTACATTCAAATTTTGCAATGTAAGGTTACGCGCGCTATCACCATAGATGCCATTATTACCATTGGTTATTTCTATGTCTCGAATGGTTGCGCCAGTCGCTCCTTGAGTTAAGCTGAAAATTGATTTTAAAGTTCCGCCTCCGTTGACAACCGAACCTGCTTGACCATCAATGGTAATATCTTTATCAATAGTGATTCCAGAAGTGTAGTAAGTTTTATCACCTAGCTTAACCACATCACCATCATTAGCCGATGCGATCGCACCTTCTAAATTGCCCCCAAAATCCTTGTCTACATTAATAATTTTTGCACCACTTTTTGGTTTAGCAACGATATCGTTAGATGCCGAAGAAACTTTGACAGACGTGTCTTTAAATTTTGGAGTTAGTGCTTGTTTTCCGTTGTCTTCAACTATGAAGATAGGAGAAATAGATTGTCCTTGGTTGAGACTGACCCAATCGTTTTGACCACTCATTGTATAGCTACCGTCGCCATGGTTTACTAGATCTACGCCATAAGCAGCAGAGACTTTGTAAGGAAGCTCGAAGTCTAATGTCCAGTTTTTAGCGTTAGATTCTGGAGTTAGAGCAAGCTCTAGTTTGTATCCCCCTAGCCAGTCTTCGACAATGTTAGAATTGGTATTGAATTTTTGATTAGTAGTCATATAAAAGTAATCTTTAAATAGTTCAACTGATTACCTTTATAAAAACTTTGTGTTGAGTTCACCGTGATTTCACAATCTCTGCAAAGAGGATTGTGATCACAATTTAAAAGTGCGTCTTGTTTTGATATCGCTTTGATTTAAAGATCGTATCTACAATAGGATCCAAATCATAGTCTTGAATTAGACAAGCAGCATAGAATTAAAACGTAAATATAAATGCTGCCAGCCAATATTTATATTCATGCTGGTTTATAAGAAATTAATAACGCCCAGGCTAATAATTATCTAGCTTGGGCGTTACTATTTAACGTCAGTTCAGGTTAGAACAAATAATTCACGTAGAGACGAATCGTGTGGTTTCTATTTGGAATAGAATATTGGGTCAATTACGATAATATTTTGGCTGGGTTACGAAAGTTGCTTAATAAAAAAAGAGCAAGGTATGGAAACCTTACTCTATAAATTGTTTTTTAGATTAAGCCTTTAACGTGACTCATAATACTTTCTGGATCTAGTCCTTGGAAGGGGAATTGTTCCCAAAGTCCACCACAGCCTTCTTCATTAACACCAAGATAAGCAAACTTAGGAGTCAAGCCTCGCTCAAGTAGCCAAGAACCAAAACGACTGCCTAAACCAGTACGACGGTTAAAAGACTCAACAACAAGAACAAAAGGTGCTTTACCAATTTTTGCCATCATCTCTTCATCAACAACATTCAGAGTAGCCTTGTTGATTAAACCAACGTTGATACCTTCTTTTTTCAAGCGTTCTACTGCATCCAAAGAGCGATACAAAGCGTCTCCAAAGCTGACAATATAGCCTGCGTCTCCTTCGCGAATTACTTCGTCTTTACCAGGAGTAAAGGTATAGTCGCCACCAAATAACTCCTCACCTCGATCATCTAAGATCATAGGAACTTTAGAACGAGTGGAGAAAATGAAGCGCATTCCTGGATTATAAAACACTTTATTTATGCAGGCAGTCATTTGATTAGCATCAGCAGGGAAATAGAGACGGGTTTCATAGCCATCTTCTAGTCCATTGTCCGCAAACATATTGTTAATCCCGAAGTGACAGGTATTATCTGCCATGTCGTCGATACCAGCATGGGAGAAATGGCATAAAACATTGGACTTATTGAGACGTGCCATAGTAATCTCAGAAACACACATCTCTAAAAAAGCACTAAAGGTAGCAAATACACCCTGCTTACCCTCTTCCATGCCAAAACCAGCCGCAGCTGAAAAATTCCCCCGTTCCATAATTCCAGAGGGAATAAAGACTTCAGGATGAGCATCGTGGATTTGTTTGAAACCACACGAACCTTCTAAATCACTATCAATAAAGATGACTTTGGCTTTACGTTCGGCATCGCTCATTTTATCAAGAACAGATACTACAGCCTCACCAAAGACGTTGCGGTTAGAACCAACTTTGTCGCTAACTCCCAAGAATTTATAGTCGTTGCTCTGTTTTTCAATATTTTTGAGGAAGTCTGCTGCTGCACCTTGTCCGTGTTTTTCGAGGTAGGCGATCGCTTTATCGACGGCAATTACGTCATGTCCATGAGTAGAGCCTTCAATACCCTCAATACCAGGACACATAGGACGCTTATTAATTAACGCCACAGGTCCATTACCAGTTACCGCAGCGCACATACGGCTATAGAGTGAATCAATATCTTCACCATCTCCCGTATTAACCTCTAAACCGTGACCAGTTAAGGTTTGACCAACATCATAACCAGGCAAATAATCAGAAGGATGTCCCGCAATAGTTACATCGTTGTCATCAATAAACAGCTTCACATTTAGGTTTTGAGCCACTGCCAAGCGAGCAGCCTCTGCATCATTTCCCTCTTGTTGTGAACCATCAGAACCCAAGCAAACCACTACCTTCTCTGGGTTAGCCAAGGCTATACCATTGATAAAAGGCCACATATGTCCTAAACGACCAGAACTAAATTTAATCCCAGGTGTCAAGCCTAGTTCAGGGTGTCCAGGTAGCTTAGAATTTGCACCACGGTAGTTGAGCAATTCTTCTTGAGGCAAATCGCCATTTAATGTCGCCATTAAATATTGAGTCGCAACACGGTGTCCCGCTTCATCAAAAAAGATCGGCACAAACTTATCAGGCGCGCCACGAAAGAAAGCATCGAGGATCATAACTTCGGGGACAGTATCAAAAGGTCCTCCCGTATGTCCGCCAACGCCTCTAGCTCCCCCAGTGGCTGTGAAAAAGACGATCACCTCACGACAAAGTTGGATATTGGCTTTTAAAGTTTCTCTTTGTTCGGCTGTTAAGGTAGGGTTGCTAGGGTCTAAAGCTAGTCGCTTGTAAGCACCTAAATCGATGGGAAAACGAGTGGTTGTTGCAGTCATAATTTATTTTTTGGTGTGTGAGTAAAGCTGTAAATGAAAAAACGTTGCTAGTTTCACGAAGTATAAAATTTTGGCTAACATTACCTGTAGCCATCAGCTTTTGATTTACGTTAGTAAGTAACCAATTTGTTTTTCATACTTTAGCTTTAGTCTAGCAATGCTAATTAAGAAATTATTACACTTTAAATCGCGGTGTTAATTATTATCAGATAAATCTATTGTTCACATAAAGCGGTAAACAAGTTCAAGTTTATCTGGTTGTGGTCTTTGAGGGAAATCATCTTTACTTCAAAGGTTAGTCTTATTTCACGCAAAGACACAAAGGCGCGAAGACAGAACGCAGAAGATTTGAAGAATATAGAGAATAGCGATCGCTTTTTATGACAAGTTTTAATCACAATTCATCTTCAGAAATACCAGAAACTTTTAGGAAGTGTTTCAATAAGCCAGTTTTCAAGGCTTTGTTTCTATGTATCGGCACAGAAATTCTTTGTGCATTTCCAGGTTTACCAAAAATATGATGACTACCATTAACCCTCAACAGTTTCCAATCCCTGCTTTCTAGCAAGTTTGCAAACTTTTTACCGCTAATAGACTTCATACGGCGATTTCGACAATCTGTGCATCACTATCTAACTGAAGATCGGCTTCATCAACAGATAGACATCCTTCAACGGCTTCGTAGATATTTTGTAGTAACTCTTCAAAGGTATCGCCTTGAGTCGCACAGCCAGGAATTGCTGGAACTTCTGCCCAAAATCCGCCTTCTTCTGCTGGATGGATAACGACCTTTAGTTTCATAGTTAAGTTGGCTTTACTGAGTGTTTTGACATTGTAGATTTTATATAAAGTCAATGGCAAAATGCGATCGCATTTATAAGTCAAAAAGTTATTTAGTTTTTATTTCGCGTAAAGACGGACGCGAAGCTTGTCCGCAAGTGTAACCTTTAGGGCAAAGGTGCAAAGAAAGAAATATAAAGAGATTTGAGAAGAGGGCGATCGCTTTTTTGATGTAGCTTAAAGTTAAATCCTTAAAGTTAGTCTTCATTTTCTTGCCTTAGCTTTACTTTATCAATAAGTAAAGGGATATCAAATTCAATATCAATGCCTAAAAACTTCAACTTAATTACTTTACCTACCTTAATTAATCCATTAAAAAGTTTTAATTTGCTTTCGTCATCTAGCGAATCGACCAAAACGTATTCAATTGGTCTTTGCGTATTTACCACACTGCAATTTTCGTATTGAGTAATTGTGAGATTAGCTAAACGCAATTGTGATTTTAAATGTTCAATATTGGCAATTAGTTGTTGTGTAGCAACATCCTGGCTATGTAAAATGATATTCTCTTGAGAAAGTGCTGGTAAAGAAAAATAGCCAGCTAAAGCTTTTTGTAATTCACTAATATCAACTTTTGATTCATCAACGTTGATAGTCATATATGTAATATCTTGATTGTCAATTAGGCTTAATTCGCAATCTATATCGCGATCGGTTAAAAACTTTTCAAAATATGACAAGTATTGCTTGCAAAGAGCCTTTAAATGCTTGGGAAAACCGAATTTTAAATTAACTGTTCCTAATAGTGTATTTTGCCTGGCTATTTCTTCTAATGTTAGCGAATATACCAATTTAACCTTTTCATTGTATGCCTCTAGGATAGTTTTTATTGTTTCTGATTGCCGATTTTTTTTTATAACAGTTTTTATATTAAAATAGTAACCCATGCTATCCAGTTCGCAAAATACGGAATCATATTTATCCTCATTTAATATCTGCTTCATTTTTCTCTGAAAAATAGGATATATAAATCCCGTATTCCACTTATCAGAAACTATCTCGCCATAAATGTAAAAAATAGGCTCGAAATTATCTTTTTGTAAAATCGTAGTGTATTGAAATAAATACAAATTGTTTTTTGAGAAATCGTATAGACTTACACCATCCCAGTATATGTTAGATGGTAGTGCATTAACTTTTGTACTTTTAATTTTATTAAAAACTATATTGTCATCAAAGTTAAGTTTGTATTCGTCGTATTCTCTTAGTTCTTTATAGAATGCCTCTCTTTCCTGGCTCATATGATTTTATAACTCTTGTGTAAATTCTCATAAAAAAAGGGACAAATATTGTTTGCCCCTACAAATTAACTAATTTCAAATAAGTACTATTAAGCAGCAACCAATTCTTTCTCGCTTTTAGATAACTCATTCAACAACGCGCTAACATTTTGCTTCGCGTCACCGAATAACATCTGATTATTATCCATGTAGAACAAAGGATTATCTACCCCTGCGTAACCAATACCCAGACTACGCTTCATGACTATTACGTTTTGAGCTTTCCAAACTTCCATCACGGGCATACCTGCAATGGGGCTGGTAGGATCGTCTAAGGCACTGGGGTTAACAGTATCGTTGGCGCCAATTACCAAGACAACATCAGTAGTAGATAAATCATCATTAATTTCATCCATCTCTAACACAATGTCGTAGGGTACATTAGCTTCTGCTAAGAGTACGTTCATGTGTCCAGGCATTCTTCCTGCTACGGGGTGGATACCAAAACGGACTTCTTTGCCCTGTTTGCGGAGGATTTTAGTAATGTCGGAAACAGAATGTTGTGCTTGTGCCACTGCCATACCGTAACCAGGTACAATAACCACACTTTTCGCATCGTTTAGCATTTCTGCCACTTCTTCAACGTTAGTTGCACTAGCTTCGCCCATGGGTTTAGCTTCACCTGTAGGTGCAGCAGCAGAACCTTCACCAAATCCGCCTAAGATAACGCTGATAAAGGAACGGTTCATGGCTTCGCACATGATGTAGCTAAGGATTGCACCACTACTTCCGACTAACGCACCAGTTACGATCAATACGTCATTGGAAAGCATAAAGCCAGCAGCAGCAGCAGCCCAACCTGAATAGCTGTTGAGCATGGAGATTACTACAGGCATATCTGCACCACCAATACCCATGACGAGTAGGAAGCCAAGAATACAGGCTAGTGCAGTCATGATTAACAAGGGCTGTAAACCGTTTTCTGTTCCCATGAACTGTACGCCCAGAACTACCGAACCAACTAATAAAGTGATATTAATTAAATGGCGGGCAGGTAGCATCAGCGGTTTGCTACCAAAAGAACCATTTAGCTTACCAAAAGCCACAACTGAACCAGCAAAGGTAACGGCACCAATAAAGATACCAATATAAATTTCTAGTTCGTGGATAGTTGCTTCAACACCCACTAAAGATGTTTCAGGCTGAAGATAAGTAGCCAAACCAACCAATACCGCAGCTAAACCAACAAAACTATGGAGAATAGCTACAAGTTCGGGCATAGAAGTCATAGCTACTCTAGCAGCGAGAACTGAGCCGATAATAGCCCCAGGAACGATCGCACCAACCAAAACTCCGTAACCGTTTACCTGCGCGCTAAGGGCAGTAGCGACAAAAGCGATCGCCATACCGATGATTCCAAACAAGTTACCTCGACGGGCTGTTTCCTGGTTGGATAATCCTCCCAGGCTGAGGATAAACAAGGCACTGGCTGCAATATAGGCAACCGCCACAAGATTATTTGTCATGAATTTATTTCGTGAAGATGAATCGTAGGGGCGTTTCGCGAAACGCCCTTACAGGGTGTATATAATATGTGTCGATTATTTCTGGAACATTTTGAGCATCCGTTGGGTAACAAGGAAGCCCCCAGAGATGTTGATTGTGCCAACCAGAATTGCGATCGCGCCTAAAATTACCGAAGGTGAAGTGATTTCTCCTGAAATCTGTAACATACCGCCTAAAATAATGATGCCACTTATGGCATTAGTCACACTCATCAAAGGTGTATGTAGTGCAGGGGAAACGTTCCAAATTACCTGATAGCCAATAAAGCAAGCCAATACAAAAACAGTAAAGTGAGATAAGAAAGAAGTAGGCGCACCAATACCAATTCCCAGCAAAGCTAAACCAGCGATGATTACCCAAAGGATACCACTACCAGATTTTTTCTCTTTTGGAGTAACGGGGGTTATTACAGACTTTGCCTTGGCAGGAGGTATAGGCGAAGGATTGTCGATTTTTGGAGGAGGCCAAGTTACTTTTCCTTCGTGAACGATTAATGCACCGCGCACTACCTGATCTTCGTAGTCTACCCTGTAGTCTTCTGCCCCACCCATATCTTTAAGTAAGTGCCAGAGATTTGTTCCATATAGTTGACTAGACTGTGCCGCCATACGACTAGGTAAATCGGTTAAACCGATAATAGTTACGCCGTTGTACTTGTAAATTTCGTTGGGTTTGGTAACTTCGCAGTTACCGCCTTGTTCGGCAGCCAAATCTACGACTACAGAACCTTCCTTCATCATTTCTACCATGTCAGTAAGGATGAGTTTGGGTGCTGGTCTGCCTGGAATTAAGGCAGTAGTAATAATAATATCGATTTCTTTAGCCTGCTCTCTAAACAAAGCCATCTCGGCATCGATAAATTCTTTACTCATGGTTTTGGCATAGCCACCAGCACCACTACCGTCTTCTTCAAACTCAAGTTCCAAAAATTCTGCACCCAGACTTTCTACCTGTTCTTTTACCGCAGGACGAGTATCAAAAGCCCGTACAATCGCACCCAGGCTTCTCGCTGCGCCGATAGCTGCTAAACCAGCAACCCCAGCACCAATTACCATTACTTTAGCAGGAGGAACTTTACCTGCAGCGGTAATTTGACCTGTAAAAAAGCGACCAAAGTTATTTGCTGCTTCAATTACGGCACGATAGCCAGCAATATTTGCCATTGAAGATAGAGCATCCATTTTTTGGGCGCGACTAATTCTAGGCACTGCATCCATCGCTAAGACTGTTGCTTGGCGATTTGCTAGCTTGTTTAATAATTCTTCATTTTGTGCGGGCCAAATAAAGCTAATAATAGTTTTACCTTCAGGCATCACTTCAATTTCGGAATCTTCAGGGGCGCGAACCTTGAGGATAATATCCGCTTCTGACCAAAGAGAGGCTGCATTACTGACAATTGTACAGTCTGCTTCTTGATAGGCTCGATCTGTAAAATTAGCTGCTGCCCCTGCGTTGCTTTCAACTAAAATTTCAAAGCCTAGTTTTTGTAGCTTTTTAACTGTATTAGGTGTAGCTGCGACACGACATTCGTTGTTATATATTTCTTTTGGTATGCCAATTTTACGGGGACTTTCCTTACGCTCTTGTGGCTGATTGCTATCCTGTGTTTGCCTATCAACGGTTGCGGTCATAGATTCTCCTAAATAATGTTGATGGTAAATATAAGAACTAGAAAATTAAGATTAGCAACGATTAGATGCTAATTTCAACAATTTATAGCTATATATTTTGAAGAGAAAAAGAAACTTTATATATTTTGTTTCGCTAAAACTTAAGGCTTTAACGATTATGTTAAGGAAACATTTTTATATAGATATGTCTTTACTTTGCTTAAAGTATCTTAACAATAAAACTACTCCTTATTATTTGTTTCTGGTTACGATCCTAAAACGATCCCCATTTTTGTCTAGCAATCTTTAACTTGTCTTAGTAATTATTGGATATATCTCTAGCTTTTTCTCAAGATATAAAATCTACCAAATAATTGTAGGATATATGTTCTGATAATTGAATTGATGGTTAATATTGTCTCGATAACAAAAACTTTTGTTAAGTATTTATTTCTATCAGAAATTAGGTTTGTCTATGGTGCGATCGATTAAACAGATCGCTCTCGCTGTGCTAGCAAAACATAGGGTGGGCATTGGAAAGATATGTAAAGGGAAAAGATTAATATTATAATGCCCTCCACCGCAATCAAGATAGATGATGGTTTGATTTGGTGGACAACAAGCTATTCTTGGAACGATAATTAGCTTGTGCTATTTTTTGCCCACCCTACAGGCGATCGCTCTTGGAAATGACCATACTGAATAGCTCAGTCTTCAACAGGATGGGATCCTTCCAGGAAAGTTCCATCGGGCAGAGTGGTGTCACAAAAGAAAGCACTTTCATACCAAGCTCCTTCATCACTAGCCCCAGTCATATCCGCTCCAGTCAAATCAACTCCAGTCATGTTAGCCCCACGAAGATCGGCATTCCTCAAATTAGCACGGATCAATTTAGCCCCAATCAACTCAGAACCACTCAAATCGGCATTAGCGAAGAATCCTTTAGTCAAGTTAGCGAGAGTAAACTGACATCTAACCAGTTTAGTACCACTAAAAGCACAGGCACGCATATCATTGGCACTGAAGTTAGTCCCACTGAGATCCCCGTCGGAAAAGTTGACTCCAGTAATAATTTGTCCGATAGGATTATTCTCTTCCCAACCAGTAGCCCTGCTCAAGTCGGCATCAATAAGTTCAATTCCGAAGAAGTCTCTCTCTCCAATAGCATAGCGAGCGAAGAACTCATCAGCAGTAATTTTTATAATTCAACACCTCAAATAATAAATCGACTCAATAATAGCGCAACTAATATCTGGGCAGACTTACTGCAATCGGAAATTCAACTAGACATCGATTTCCAAATCGCCGATCTACCCAAAGGACAACTAGCCGAAGTTACCATCACTGACTTTGATGACTCTGGAAAACCCAATGCAGGAACAATTCTCATCGACCATGATGCCAACGGTGTCGGCTGGTTTATCGATGAAACACCCTTAAATAATTCCGAATTCACCGCCCAAAACACAGCGGTTCTAGCAAAATCTAGGGTGGGCATTGAAAGATATGTAGAGGGAAAAGATTAATATTGTAATGCCCACCAACGCAACCAAAATAGATGATGGGTAAATTTGGTGGGCAATAAGCTGTTCTTGAAACGCTAATTTGCTGGTATCATTCTTTGCCCACCCTACAGGCTACAGGCTATAAATTTTCTTCAAAAGCCAATTCTAGTTGCTATCCTAAAACGATCTCCAGTTTTGTATCCTATTATTTTGAGCAATAAAATTGATAATGAAAATTGGTATTGTGGGCTTGGGTTTGATTGGTGGCTCTTTAGGCATTGATTTGCGATCGCAAGGACACCAGATCACAGGCATTTCCCGTCAAGAAACTACCTGTAAGACTGCCATCACTAAAGGCGTTGTGGATCGAGCTAGTACCAAATTTGATTTGCTGCAAGATTTAGAGCTAGTAATTGTCTGTACTCCCATTTGGGCGATCGCATTAACTATCGAGCAAATTATTCCCTATCTTAATTCTGATACTATCATTACCGATGTCGGTTCTGTCAAATATCCTGTAGTCAAAACCTGTAGCCAGCTATGGTCAAACTTTATTGGCGGACACCCCATGGCAGGGACAGCCGAAAGCGGTATTGAGGCAGCACAGGCTAATTTGTTCACAGGTTCGGCATATGTATTTACGCCTACGGAACAAACTAAGCCTGAAAATATAGCCAAATTAAAAGCGATCGCCCTGGATTTAAACGCTATTCCTTATGTTTGTGATGCTCAAATTCACGATCGCGCCGTTAGCTATATTTCCCACTTACCCGTGATGGTTAGTGCAAGTTTGATCCAGGCTTGTCTACAAGAAGAACCTGATACCTTAAAATTGGCGCAAATCTTGGCTAGTTCTGGTTTCCGTGATACTAGTCGTGTTGGTGGGGGGAATCCAGAATTAGGCGTAATGATGGCAAAATACAATCGAGAGGAATTATTGCGATCGCTTTATTGTTATCGGCATAATTTGGATGAAATTATTGATTTAATTGAAGGGAAAAAGTGGCAAGATTTGTCAGAGATTTTAACAAGTAATGGGAGAGCTAGACCAAAGTTTTTAAATTAATTTAATAGTAAGTTCGGACGATCCATATATTTTGGAATTGGGAGAAAAATGCGATCGCAGAGAAATGCCAGAAGCAGAATGTGATGCAGTTTATGACTATTTAACCGCAATGACAATGACGATTTTTTTAAAAGGGTGTGGTTATTGTTCTTTTTTAGTAATTACTGGTACAGCAAGACAAGTTTGGTTTAATACTGATGTTGCAGATAAAGGCTATATTCCATTGAATGTTAGTTTTTTAGATTGGTACGAACGTGCAGATCCAATGCAACCTGTTTCACAAGTAGCAAGCAGCAAGTAGCAAGTAGCAATTTTACTTCTCGTTAAAACAAGAGGATTGAAACAAAGAAATGTGTTTTATTTTTTTTCGTCTTTAAAGACGAGGCTTTAGACCAACTTCGGAGTTACTTAATTGCTATCTGTTATCTGCGCGAACTGGAGTTCGCCGCCTTCCGAAGGAAGTCGAGCCGCTCCACGCGGCTGCTACTTAACTCCGAAGGAGTTGGTAAAATGCACGTATTGGTATTTAACTCAATCACTCCAATTACGCGATCGTGTCATCAGAAAATATTGTCTTAACTAAAAAATCTGAGATAAACAAACTATCACTACGCCGAAAAATAGCTTTTTATTTAGAAGATACTGAAACTAGTTTAGGTTTGTGCTTAGATTTAGTTATTTTAGAATTAATATTATTATCTTCAGCAATATTCGTTGCCCAAACATATCCTATAAGTCAACAATTACAAACGATATTAGGCAATATAGATTTAATAATTTTGATTATTTTTGCTATTGAATATATAGTACGTTGTTGGTCGGCAGATAATCCTAAAAAATACTTTTTTAGTCTCTTGGGATTTGTAGATTTAATTTCTATTTTGCCTTTATTTATAGGTTGGACGGATATACGCTTTATCAGAATATTTCGCTGGTTTCGTATCTTACGTGTTGTCAGATTTTGGCAGAGAAAGAATAAAATACTTGGGTTTAAAAATGAAGACAGCGTAGTTTTTATTCGCATTTTCTTGACCTTGTTTACCCTGATTTTTGTTTATGCAGGATTAATTTATCAGGTAGAACATCAGATAAATAGCGACCACCTAAAGACCTTTTTTGATGCTTTTTACTTTGTGGTGGTAACGATGACAACTGTGGGATATGGTGACGTTACGCCCTTATCTGAGCCAGGAAAAGTCATGACATTATTGATGATTTTTACGGGAGTTTTGTTTATTCCTTGGCAACTAAGTGAATTAATTAGACAGGTAGTAAAAACCTCTATAGTCAAAACCTCTAGCTTTGTAGAGCAGAAATGTCCTAACTGTGATTTATCTCGCCACGATCCTGATGCTCAGTTTTGTAAACAATGTGGAACTAAATTAGGAATAAAGATTGCCAATGATTGACTACTATCCAATTAAATACTAAATAGTTCAACTATTGCTTTGAGCTTGACCCCCTAAATAGATTACAGTGAGTTACTAGGTTTTATTAGCCTCAAGAAACTTCCAAGCGATCGCCATGCCTGCTGTAACTACTGCTCCCAAAAATTTTAACTTTCCCTTAACTGCCGTTGTTGGACAAGAATCTATCAAGCTGGCTTTATTGTTGTCGGCTATCGATCCAGAATTAGGGGGGGTTGCGATCGCTGGTCGTCGGGGAACGGCTAAATCGGTTATGGCACGAGCGATTTACCATCTTTTGCCACCGATAGAAATCATCAAGGGTTCTCTTTATAACTGCAATCCTATCAAGCCTCAAAATTGGGATGATGATACCGTTGTTCAGTATGGCAATACAGCTTTAGAAAATATTCCTACTCAAATTGTGCCTGCGCCATTTGTGCAGATCCCTTTAGGAGTCACAGAAGACAGATTATTAGGCTCAGTAGATGTAGAAGAGTCGGTTAAGCGAGGCGAACCCATATTTCAACCAGGGTTACTTGCTCAGGCGCATCGTGGGGTTTTGTATATTGATGAGATTAATCTTTTAGACGATCAAATTGCTAATCAACTACTAACAGTCTTAACCGATGGACGTAATGTAATTGAACGCGAAGGCATTAGCTTTCAGCATCCCTGTAAGCCGATTCTCATTGCTACATATAATCCTGAAGAGGGAGCATTACGGGAGCATCTTTTAGATCGTATTGCGATCGCTCTTTCGGCTGATGGAGTGTTATCCCTCGAACAAAGAGTAGAAGCAGTAAATCAGGTGATCGACTTTACCAGATCTCCCCAAGAATTTGTCAATGCCTATGACGAAGACACCGATAGTCTCCAAACCGATATTATTCTGGCACGGGAATGGCTCAAAGAAGTCAAAATAACTCACGAGCAAATACTCTATTTAGTTCAAGAAGCCGTCAGGGGAACAGTAGAGGGGCATCGAGCCGAACTGTTTGCCGTGAGGGTAGCCAAAGCCTGTGCAGCCTTAGACGGTAGAGATAACGTTACTGCCGATGATTTACGCAAAGCCGTAGAATTAGTTATTATTCCTCGTGCTGCCACCATCGAAGCTCCTCCTGACGACGCGCCACCACCACCGCCACCGTCACCAGAACAGCAGCCTGATCAGGAACCTAATCAAGATCACGATGAAGACGAACTAGAAGAAGAGCAAGAAGAACAGGAGCAAGAACCCCCTGCTATTCCTGATGATTTTATCTTTGATATTGAAGGGGTGGTGTTAGATCCAGAAGTGCTTACCTTTGCCCAAACTATGCAGCGTCGGGGTAAATCTGGGGCGCGGAATTTAATCTTCTCAGAGGATCGCGGACGCTATATTAAGCCAATGATTCCCAAGGGCAAAGTCAAAAGGATTGCCATAGATGCCACTCTGCGTAATGCTGCCCCTTACCAGAAAGCTCGGCGAGAACGTAATCCAGGGCGCAATGTCATTGTTGAGCAAAGCGATTTACGCTCTAAGCGTATGGCACGCAAGGCTGGTTCGTTAATTATCTTTGTGGTTGATGCCTCTGGTTCGATGGCACTAAATAGAATGCAGTCAGCTAAAGGTGCGGTGATGCGCCTTTTGACCGAAGCCTATGAAAACCGCGACCAAATATCTTTAATTCCTTTCCGTGGGGAACGGGCTGATGTTTTGTTGCCTCCTACCCGCTCAATCACTATGGCAAAAGGCAGATTAGAAAGCCTTCCCTGTGGTGGTGGTTCTCCTTTATCTCATGGTCTGACCCAAGCGGTAAACGTAGGCATTAACGCCCAAATGTCGGGAGATATCGGACAGGTTGTTATTGTAGCCATTACCGATGGTCGAGGTAATATTCCTCTGTCTCGTTCCTTGGGTGAAACTCCAGAAGCAGGAGTAGAAAAACCGAATATAAAAGAGGAATTACTAAGTATTGCCAGAAAAATACGCGCTATAGGTATAAAACTACTGGTAATTGATACAGAAAGCCGTTTTGTTTCGACTGGATTTGCCAAAGAACTAGCTAAACAGGCTGGTGGAACATACTATCATCTGCCCAAAGCGACGGATCGGGCGATCGCCGATATGGCAAGAGGCGCAATTTCTAATCTCTAGAGTGCAGTAATTAGTAACTACTCGGCTAAAACTTACGCACCTGCCCCCTAAATCCCCCAAAGTTGGGGGATTTTAGACTTTTGTTTCCCCCAAAGTCGGGGGCTAGGGAGAGAAAACTTACTAGACTGCGTAAGTCCTATCGGCTTTAAAATCTAAAAATGGTTCGTATAGTGCCAACATAAAGAGTGTCATTATCAGAGTTGCCATCAGGATTAAATAGAACGTAGCCACCAGGGGTAAGCATAATAAAATCGTTGAGATTATATTGATATTCTACGTCAAGCAAATAAGGGTTATCTGCGTCATCTGGCAGGGCATCGCCACCAGAACCAGTTAAAGTTGGCGTTTGACCAAAACTAACGATAAAACTCGAGCCTTCTTTTAGTAGATCGCTATAGGTGAGGTAAGCATTCCAGTTTAAAATATCCGCATCAGCATTGTCATCAATCGTTGATGCGGTAGTGTAGCCAACATATCCGCCTACTGTAAGGGGTTCTAAAACCTGGAAACTAGCAGCCAAACCATAATTGTTGGAGGAATTAGCGCGATCGCCAAAAGGATCTGATGCTGCTGGTGTCCCCACAAAGCCAGCTAAATTGTAGTCAGTCCCTGCACCTTGATAAGCTCTTAGGTAAGCTAATGCCAGGTTCAAGCGATCGTCCAATAGAGCTATATTTAGATTTGCACCACCAACATAGTTCCCATTAAATAAACCATTGCCTGGAGTAGAGTCAGAGGGGCTAGTTGCCCAGTAGCCTACTGCTAAATTTACCGCATCTGTGAAATCATAATCTAAACCAAGTGCAGCACTACCACCATTAGCGTTATCATAAATCAAATTATTGTAGGCACTAAATAGAGAGAGAGAGTCATAGACTACTCCCATTGTGGGAGCGACATCAAAAAAATCATCGACATCAGCGCCATTAGTAGCGAGAAAACCTGTGAGTCTTTCAGTAATAGGAAAACTGTAGTACAAAGCATTTATTTCAAAACTGTTACCACTATCACCTTCATAATTCAAAGCTAGAGCATTACTACCGCCAGAAGTAGAAGGGCTAGTAATGTTCCTTGCCTGTAAGCGAACTCTCAATAAATCTTCTCCTGTAAAGCTGCTATCAAAGTTGAGACGAACTTGACTGCTCAAGGTAATCTGATCGTCAACATCAGTGCCGTCTGGCTTTTGATCGCCAAAAGTTCCTAAGATATAACTGACAATCTCGGCATTTAGTTTGGTAGTAGTAGAAAAAGCACTGTCTTCTACAGCAGTAGTTCGGCTTTCAAGTTCATCGACTCTACCGCCTAGGGTAGCTAATTCTGCCTCATACTCCTGGCTTAATCGCTGTATAGTAGCAATGTCTTCGTCTGAGACTGAGCCAGAACTGGCAATCAGACGTTCAATTTGATTTAAGCAACTATTTAATCCTGCTGCAAACTCATAGCGAGTCAAAGGCTGACTACCGCGAAATGTTTGATTAGGATAGCCAGCAATACAACCATAGCGATCTACCAAACTTCTAAGTGCTTCATACGCCCAGTCTGTAGGGGCAACATCCCTTAGTTGCTGGACGTTAGTAACCTGACCCAGATCATCTTGATAGTTATTTTTAGGTACGGCGATCGCGCGATCGCCCGTTACCAAAACAACACCCAAAGCTATTGCACCCATAGGGAGCAAATTAATTACATGATTGAACATAATTTCTCACACCTGAAATTACTAATTTTTGCTTTTGATACTAATTAGGTGGGTAAGCGTAAATAATTGGGAAATTACTTACCCAAATCATTTTCTGATCAATTTGATTTACCCGATCAACTTGCTAATTGTTCTGAACTAGCAGCAAGTCGAGCATCTTTTTTGTTGGCACGACGCACAGGGTTAAGGCGTTTTTCTAGCCAGCTAAAGACTCTAGAAGCGATAAAGGTTAAAATTAAGTAGATTAACGCCACTGCTGCATAAATTTGAAAGGCACGATAAGTTGTCGCCACCATTAGTTGTCCTTGACGGAATAGTTCCTCAAAACCAATAATCGCTACTAAGCTAGTGTCTTTGAGCAGGGTGATAAACTCATTGCCCAGGGGAGGTAACATCCGACGAAAAGCCTGGGGGAATATTATGTGGCGCATGGTTTGCACCCATCCCATCCCCATCGACTGGGAGGCTTCCCACTGTCCTATATCGATTGATTGAATACCGCCGCGAATAATCTCGGCTAGATATGCCGCAGAATTGAGACTCAAAGCCGTAACCGCAGCAGCAAAGCGATTAAAGGTAAAATCCAAGCCTATGCCCTGCAAAAGAGAAGGTAAGCCAAAGTAAATCATGAAGATCTGTACCAGCAGAGGCGTACCGCGAAAGAAATCCACATAGATACGACTAAACCAACCCAAAGGTTTAAAGTCTGAGATGGAGGCTGTTGCCAGCAAAGTTCCGACGATAGTGCCAAAGAATGTAGCAAAAGCCGTCAACATTATTGTTACTAAAGCTCCCCGCAAAAGTGTAGGCAGCATTTTTCCCCAGCTAAAGGCAGTACCTTCACCTTCTAGAGCAGGAGCAACTAAAGGCAACTTGGGTGGCTCTCCTGCAAACCATTTTTGATACAGTTCGCGATATTTATCACCTTTAAGTAATTCATCCAAAGCAGCATTAACTTTTTTTAAATTGGGAGAACCTTTAGGTAAAGCAATTCCGTAATATTCCTCGGTTAATAATTCCCCAACCACCTCAACATTACCAAGATTACCAACTTTGATGGCATAAAGAGTAACAGGAGCATCGTTAACTACTGCATCTACGTTACCATTGCTTAATTCTTGAAGAGCTAAAGCAGAATTATCAAAGGTAGTTATCTGCACTCCTGGTATTTTTTGGGCTTCTTGCGCTCCTGTTGTCCCAATGGCAACGGCAACCTTTTTGTCCTCTAAGTCATCAAAGCTTTTGATTTTCCCCTTGTCATCTTTTTTAACGGCGATCGCCAAACCAGATTGAAAATAAGGGCGAGTAAAATCGATGGTTTGGGCGCGCTCTGGGGTAATAGTCATGCCGCTAATTGCTGCATCGATATTTTTTGCCTGCAACGCAGGAATCAGTCCATCAAAGGGCATACTTTGAAACTGAATATCCAAACCACTTTCTTCACCAATTGCTTTGAATAAGTCTATATCAAAGCCCGTAAAACCTTTGCCATTCGGTGCCTGCATTTCAAAAGGCGGAAAGGCAGGTTCAGTTCCTACTTTTAAAACTCCTTGAGCATGGAGAGGGGCAAGTAAATAATTGTTAAAGCTAGTCACTAATATTAGTCCGACTAAACCTAAACCTAACCTTCGTAACCAAAAAATCAATTTATTTTGATTCATAATTATCCATAATTATTTTCGATTCCAATTTATTTCTAAATGAGAGCAAACAAAGCGATTTCGCTGCCAAAAACTATTAACAAATGTTTAAATATATTTATGAATTCATAACAATTAATATTCTGGATTAAGCTTTGCTCACTATTTTGTTTAATTACAATACGCTATCTAGGTGCATTTTTTGCTCATCTGGAACAAACTATATTTAAAAATGTATATTTGTTGATATTTTTAATAAAATGCAGCAGATCGAGTTTATATGTTGGATAAATTATGAACACAAACCGATTATAAAAAATGTAATTAATTTAACAGTTAATTAAAAACAAATAAGCTAATTTCCACTTATAATTACTTTGTAAAGCAAAATATTATGTCTACTGTCGCTCCTGTTGTTTCCTTTGATAATCTTAGAAAAAGCTATGGTTCATTAGAGGTGTTGCGCGGAATTACCGCGTCTCTTTATAAGGGTGATGTTGTCTCAATAATTGGCACTTCTGGCTGTGGAAAAAGCACTTTATTACGCTGTTGTAATCGCTTAGAAGCTATTAATGGCGGAAAGTTAAATGTAATGGGGATCGATCTTTCCCAACCCAAAATTAGCTCACAAAAGCTAAAGCAGCTAAGGACTAAAGTAGGCATGGTTTTTCAGCAGTTTAATTTATTTCCGCACCTGAGCGTGTTGCAAAACTTAATGCTAGCTCCTGGTGAAGTGTTGAAAGAGTCAAAAGCAGAATGTCGCGATCGCGCCTTACACTATCTAGACAAGGTAGGTTTGAGTAATAAAGCTAACTCCTATCCCGAACAGCTATCTGGGGGACAAAAGCAGCGTGTAGCGATCGCCCGTAGCCTCTGTATGAAGCCTGAAATTCTTCTATTTGATGAACCTACTAGCGCCCTCGATCCAGAGCTAGTCGGGGAAGTATTAACCGTAATGAAGCAGCTAGCTGAAGAAGGGATGACAATGGTAGTAGTTACCCACGAAATGCAGTTTGCTCGCGAAGTTGCCAACCAAGTTCTTTTTCTTAATCAAGGAGTTGTAGAAGAACAGGGAAACGCTAAAGAGGTACTAACTAATCCTCAGTGCGATCGTCTCAAGGCTTTTCTCAGTCGGATGAATAATTAGGACAGTTAGAGCGGGTGGAAACGCTTCTGTTTAAGAAGCTTGTTCCACACCCGCTTCGGCAGTTAAAGCAGTTAGAGCAGTTTTCTTGGACTACAAACTACAAACTACAAACTACAAACTACAAACTACAAACTACAAACTCATTGTTGAAGATACTTTTCCCAATCGAATTTAATATAACTTCTATCTTGTTTCTGAACGATCAGCTTGTGGTGTAGGATATTGGATTTTGTGGATACCATAGAAGCGTTTCCAGAATTCGTCTCTGGCACTGGTGGGAAGGATTTTATTCATCAGGAAAACTAGGGTATTACCGCCTGTAGCTAGAATATAGCGTGGTTTTGGGCGTGATTTAGCGATTATTCTGGCGATCGCTGTAGCTGTTTTTTCCGCACTCCAGCCCAGCAAATCTAGCTGAGAATCGATGGCTTCAATATTTTCAAAGATAGGTGAGTATGGAGTTTGCTCGTAGTTAGGTATTGTCTCCTGTATTTTCTGCCAGGCTACTCGAAAAAAGTCAGTCACCACAGGACCAGGTTCAACGACGCTAACCTGGATGTTAAAAGCCTTTAATTCCATGCGCAACACATCACTAAGGGCTTGGCAAATTTGGAACAGCTATATATACCCGCTGCGGGAAAAGGGATACGTCCACCAAGGGAACTAACGTTAATGATTTTACCGTCGCCTTGCGATCGCATGGCAGAAATCAAAGCTTGAGTTAATACCAGAGGTGCATGAAAATTAACCGCAAACTGCTCTTTAGCTGCTGAGGGGGGAATTCTCCACAGGTCCCATTTGTCCGTAACCAGCATTATTTATCAGTACATCGACTCTTCCATAGTGTTCAATGGCTGTTTGTGCCAAAGACTTTACTTGTTCAACCTTAGACAAGTCAGTAGGAATTACTAGCACATCGGCATTATGACTGCGACACTTATTCGCCACGGTTTCTAATGCAGATAGGTTACGGGATGCTAAGATTAAGCTAACTCCAGAACCTTTGCTTGCCAAAACTTCTGCCAGTGCTGCACCAATGCCACTAGAAGCACCTGTAATTAGAATTACCTGAGAAAGTGTACATTTATTCATAGAAATTAAGGCAAATAGAGGCAGAAAATACTTACAAAAAAAGGATGTTCAGAAAAACATCCTATAATAATCAAATTTCAATTAGCTGATTACTTAACGGCAACTTTTGCACCAGCTTCTTCCAATTTCTTCTTGGTTTCTTCTGCATCCTCTTTAGGAACAGCTTCTTTTATTGCTTTAGGTGTAGATTCAACCATTTCTTTGGCTTCTTTTAGACCCAATCCAGTGATGGTACGAACCACTTTAAGAATAGCAATTTTCTTGTCTTTAGGTACTTCTTCTAAGATTACGTCAAATTCAGTTTTCTCTTCTTCAGCCTCAGCAGCAGCAGCAGGAGCAGCCATAGCTACACCAGCAGAAGCAGCAGCACTTACGCCAAAAGTTTCTTCAATTTGGGAAACCAGTTCAGAAGCCTCTAAAAGACTTAAGGTTTTCAACTTTTCGAGAATTTCATCAGTTGCAGTAGACATAATTTTACTCCGTGTTCTAGATCGTGATTAGTTGCGTAAATAATTGGCGAAAAACGTTTATTCTTCTTTTTCGGAAACAGCTTTGATAGCTCTTGCCAGTCCACTAGGAACTTCTTTAACACCCACAGCAAGTTTGGTTGCCAAAGCGTTAATTGAGCCAGCAATTTGAGCATATAGCTCGTCTTTGGTAGGCAAATCGCCTAATGCTTCAACCTGTTCTTTGCTTAAAGCTCGACCTTCCATTACGCCACCGCGCAATTCGGTCTTTTTGGTATCCTTCTGGAATCCTTTATAAGCTTTAACTGCTGCGCCTATCTCTTCTCCAGTGAAAAGAAAGGCAGTGGCATCCTTAAGAAGGCTTTCCATCGGCTGCCAATTTTCATTACCATCTATGGCAATGTTCATCAGGGTATTTTTGGTAATCTTGCAGCTAGCACCGCTAGGGCGTAGACGATTACGCAAGTCGGTAATTTCCGCTACCGATAACCCTTCATAATTGATTACAAAACCTAGCTGTGCCTCACTCAAGGCTTCTTTGAGATCGGTTACTATTTCTTTCTTGTTGGCGAGGGTTCTTCCCATCCTTTATCACCTCTTTTACGATTGGAATTTTTTTGGGTCAAAGATTACTCCGTCATAAAACGAAAAAACCTCCAGCATCTTGCCAGAGGTTGCCTAGTCATTTATCCCACAATTTCTAATCAAAGAAATTGCTCAATAAGACTTGTGGACATTGACCTCGGCAGGAAATTAAGCAGACGCGCCTGCTGTCTTTGGTATTAGTCGTCTAAGAAATGAATATTTATTTGTAGTGTTTCGTCAAAAATTTCGTTTAGGCTGCCTCAGTCAAACTTAAATCTCTTAAAGCACTAGCATCAACCTGAATTGATGGACCCATAGAAGCGGAGATATATACAGTACGCCAGTAACGACCCTTTGCTCCCGAAGGACGATTACGGTCAACGGTTTCCTGTAAAGCTTTTAAATTAGCTAGCAAATCTTCCGCCGAAAAAGATGCCTTACCAAACATAACATGAACGATGCCACTTTTGTCAGCCCGAAACTCTAATTTACCAGCTTTGAATGCCTGAACGGCTGGTTCTAGATCGGCGGTAACAGTTCCTCCTTTAGGAGATGGCATTAAACCTTTTGGTCCTAAAACACGACCTAGCTTAGCTACCTTGGGCATCATATCAGGAGTAGCAATCAAAATATCAAAATCCATCATGCCTTTGGAGATCTCTTCAATTAGCTCTTCTGAGCCATAGATTTCTGCTCCAGCTTCTTGAGCCTCTTTGACTTTTTCGCCACGAGCAACTACAGCAACTCTAACGGTTTGTCCTGTACCTTTGGGCAGACTTACGGTAGTTCTAAGCTGTTGGTCAGTGTACTTGGGATCGATACCTAGCTTGATGTGCGCTTCTGCTGTCTCATCGAATTTTGCTGTAGCAGTCTCTTTGAGCAGGTTTAAAGCTTCAATCGGCTCGTAGGCTTTGTCTTCGTCAACTTTTTCGATTAACTCTCGCATTCGGCGAGACATTTTATTGGTCATGGTTAAACTTCTCCCTGGGTAACTAGCGAAGTGGTTTACTTCTCCCCATTAAATTTGTAAGTAATAAGTTTCTAATGGCTGGGAATATGGTTAATCGGCGATCGCCACACCCATATTTTTTGCTGTCCCCGCCACAATTTTCATTGCTGCTTCGATGTCATTGGCATTGAGATCGGGCATTTTGGTTTGAGCAATTTCTTTGAGCTGATCTTTGGTGATCGTTGCCACTTTTTGCTTATTTGGCTCACTAGCTCCCTTTTCTACGCCTGCTGCCTTTTTAATTAAGACAGATGCAGGAGGAGTTTTGAGAATAAAAGTAAAGCTGCGATCTTCAAATACAGAGATTTCTACAGGAATTACCAGTCCTACTTTCTCTGCTGTTTTGGCATTGTATTCTTTACAGAATGCCATAATATTAACACCATGTTGACCCAAGGCTGGACCAACAGGAGGTGCTGGGTTAGCTTTACCCGCAGGCAAGGCTAATTTTATTATCGCTACAATTTTTCTAGGCATTTTTTAGTTTTGTTTCTCGACTTGATTAAACTCCAATTCTACTGGAGTATCTCGCCCAAAAATAGATAGTAAAGCTTTTAGCTTACTTCTTTCTGGGCTAACTTCAATTACTTCCCCTTCAAACTCTTTAAACGGACCAGAAAGGACGGCAATTTTATCGCCAATTTGCATATCAATTTTCATGACAGGCTCTTTTTCTTCGGCTTGCTTAAAGATGCGCTCTACTTCAGCGCGAGACAGTGGCAACGGCTTAACATGACCCCTACCTCTACCATAACGACGCTTTTGTTCGGCACCTACAAAGTTAATCACATTAGGGGTATTTTTGACTACCTGCCAGGCATCATCATCCATCAGCATTTTCACTAGAACATATCCAGGGAAAACTTTTTCGTCGCTGGTATAGCGTGAACCGTCTTTACGAATTTTGACGCTAGGAGTTTGGGGAATCTGGACTTGCATAACGCGATCGCTTATGTCTAGGGTTTGAATCCGCATTTCCATATCGGTTTTAACACGCTTTTCACATCCTGAAGCTACCTGTATAGCGTACCAGCGAGGACTACCTTTGGTTTTTACATTAGCCTCCTCTTCTGTCTGCTGATCGTCATCTTCGGGTATATCTGCGGCATTAGTCATAATTAAAATACTTTTCCTGCTCCCCAAGTAAAGAATTTATCGATTAGATAAATTATTATGGACACTAAAATAACCATCAGAATTACTGCTGCTGACTCACTAATCAACTGTTGACGAGAGGGCCAAACAACTTTTCCTAATTCTTCTCTGGTCTGAATGGCAAATTCGGTAGCACCGTTGCCACCTGCTGATTCCTTAGCTGCTGGCGTATCTTTTTTTACTATATCTTTTTTAGTCAAAACTGTTACCTCGCGAGGGTATTCGCTGAAAATAATTTATATGCTACTATCTTTAAAATATTAGCTGCAAAGCAAAATAATCAAATTGCGACTATCTAATTCACTGCTTAATAACTTCATTTTTTACTCACCAGAAATCTGCTGATAGCTATTATTAAGCTTAACCAATTATTGAGGAAATAGCTGATGGGGATTAACCAGTTGGTCGGACTTTGATGCTTAGTTCTTTTGGCTTGTTCTTAGCAACCAACTTGGGCAATACGCGCCTTGGAGGACTTGAACCCCCGACATCCGGTTTTGGAGACCGACGTTCTACCAACTGAACTAAAGACGCATCTATTTAACTGACTTTTTCTCCCGTCAGTCGTTCCCAATTATATCCCATTTGTGCATTTTTCAATTAAAAAAGTAGGCTTTAACATATTTGCGAGAAAACTTAGATAGGGCGATCAAAACGCTGTTTGATTCTAGTAGCCTTACCTACGCGATCGCGCAAATAATATAGCTTGGCACGACGAACTTTACCACGACGCTCTATTTTAATCTTAGAAATCATGGGAGAGTGCAGCAAAAATACTCTTTCTACTCCTACCCCTTGAAACACTTTACGCACAGTGATTGTTTTATTAATACCACCATTCTGCATAGAGATTACTGTGCCTTTATAAGGCTGTACTCGCTCCTTGTTTCCTTCTGTAATTCTGACACCCACTTCTACAGTGTCACCAACATAAATATCAGGTAAATCTGATTTAAGATGTTCGGCTTCTATTGAACGTATAATTGCTTCGGCATTCATGGCTAGTATAAAAACTCACGATTTACCATAATAGCTTTTTTTCAGCCAATGGGGAAGAGGGAATCGCAGTTTCACCTGTAAAGTATTCTATTTCGAGATTTGGTGTCATTCTTGGCTCTCGACATCATTTCCAATTGGCAGAGAAACGGTGAACTTGGTTTTACCTGGAAGTGTAGCTTTGTCTGATAAAACATTTACTGTAATACTACCTTCATGATGTTCAATTATTTGTTTGGCAATTGTCAATCCTAACCCCGTGTTGTCACCAGAGGATTTGGTAGTGAAAAAAGGATCACACATTTTTTGCACTACTTCTGGCTCTATTC
Source organism: Waterburya sp. (assembly GCA_965218645.1). GTDB lineage: Bacteria > Cyanobacteriota > Cyanobacteriia > Cyanobacteriales > Xenococcaceae > Waterburya. The sequence goes on from OZ244627.1 coordinate 5,247,133, forward strand.
CTTCTCCTGTATCAATAATGTCTACTGTAAGATTGTTTTGCTGCTGGTAAAGATTTATAGTTAATATTCCCTGTGAACCTATAGCATCTAGTGCATTTTGAAGTAGATGAAACCAAAGCTTTTGTAATTCTTCTGGGTAGCAATAAATAGCAGGAACATTGCCGTAATTTCTCATGATTTGAATACCTTTAGGCATCTGTTTGGCAAGCGAGCTTAAAGCAATTTCGATAGTGTTTTTAAGATGAGACTGGCGTTTTTGAATATTAGTTTTTTGACTATCGGCATAGTTATCAAGAGCTTCGATAATCTTGGTGAATTTATCAGTCGAATCAGCAATGTGTTCTACGCTTTTGTGCAAATTATTAATTAGGTAAGCATTTTCTAAAATTGCCAAATAGTCTTTACCTGTCAACAGGGGTAGAAACTCTTCTATTTCTTCATCAGAACCCAAGTTTAATAAAATATCGGCGGTTTTCTCGGTTTCGGCGATTTTAAATTTTTCCAGTTTGACAATGATTTTGGCTTTTAGCTCTTGCTTTTCGCCCGTTGACAACAGCAAGTTAACGTTTCTACTTCTAGCTTGTTTTAATAAGGCTATGAAATATTTTTGTTGTTCAGGTGAGAGCTGCTGTAAGAAAACAGGTAAATCTTTTAAGCTAGACTCTTTAAATTGATTCAACTCTGCTAAAGAACTTTTGATTTCTGAAAGGGGGTTATTAACTTGCTGACTAATACCTGCGGTTATTTTTTCTAGAGCCAAATATTTATTTGCTTTAATTATTTGTTTTTGATTTTTTTTAAGCTGATTTACTGTTTCATTTAGTTTTTCATTTCTAGCTTGTAACTGATGTTTCAGATTGACTAAAGCAAGCTGGTTTTTGACTCTAATTAAAACTTCGTGCATTTGAAATGGTTTTTGAATATAGTCAGCAGCACCGATGGCAAAAGCCTTGACTTTATCTACCGATTCGCTAATAGCACTAATAAAGATTACGGGAATATGTTTAGTTTTAGGATTACTTTTTAACTGTTTACATACCTGATAACCATCTAAATCTGGCATCATAATATCTAATAAAATTAAGTCTGGAGGATTAATTTCAGCGGCAGAGAGTGCCAGCTTACCATTAGGAACAGGTCTAACTTTATATTCATATTTAGTTAAAATATCTACTAGCAAATGTAGATTTTGAGGAGTATCGTCCACAACCAAAATATTGTTTAACTCCTGAGCAATCATCAAACTTCTCATGATTTTATTTCCTCTTATAAATATTATTTTTGTAGTAGTAAATTTAAAATATATTCGTATTCAAAATTGTCAATGTGTTGATTTATTGCCTGAGCAAGCAGCTGATTTTCATCGGCAATTTTCTTGATAGTTTGATTGATTTTTTCTAAATCTATTGCCATGATTGATTGCTGAAGCTCTAAAATTAGTTCAGCCGATAAAGTATCAAAAGAATTTGAATTGAGTTGCGATAAGCTTGGCGGCATGGCTTCGCTACGCAATTCTTTGGTTGTCATATTATCTGTCTGCGCATAGGTATAACACACACCTAAATGCTTCGTCATCATCGCCAACAGCTCCTCAGCTTGAAATGGCTTGCGCATAAAGTCATCACAGCCCGTATCTATAATCACTGCTTTTTCTGACTCCATGGCACTAGCAGTGAGGACAATAATTTTGGTTTTAGATAACTTGTCTGTCTTGATTTTGCGTACAGCTTCATAGCCATTCATGTTAGGCATCCTAATATCCATAAAGATTAAGTTTGGCTGCCATTCTTGCGCCCAAGCGATCGCCTGTACCCCATCGGCTGCTTCTTGAACAGCAAAACCCAAAGGTTTAATCAACTCTATTAGTAACTCACGATTATTAGATTTATCATCCACAACTAAGATGCGGTATTGAGGTTGATTTGCCTCTAGACCAATAACTTGCCTTTGCGGTTGTTTAGCGGGTATTTGTTCTGGGGTGATTATCTGCACTAGCACCTCAAATTTGAAGACGCTGCATACATTTTCTATTGAGCGAACCTGAATATCTCCTCCTAAAAGCTGAACAAATTTACGGCTAATAGCTAAACCTAATCCCGTTCCTTCTTTAGCTTCTCTTCCAGACTGAGTTTGGGCAAACGGTTCAAATAATGAATCTATTTCTGCTGCTGCAATACCCTTACCTGTATCTTCTACGGTAAAGGCAAGCTTGATATCTGTATGGGGTTCAATCTCATCAGCATTATCCATAATAGGCATAACTCTCAGTATCACGCTGCCTTGGCTAGTAAACTTGAGCGCATTATTCAGTAAATTAATCAGAATCTGGCGTAATTTGCCTTGATCTGTCTTGATATATTGCGGTATCTGTTCTGCAACTTCAAAATTAAACTGCAACTTTTTATTGCTAGCTTTGAGAGCAAACATTTGCTTTAAATCTTTTAAAAACTCGTAGAGATTGAAGTTAGTTTGTTCGAGGGTGAAACGTTCTGCCTCTATTTTAGATAAATCTAAAACATTGTTAATCAGTCCTAACAAATGCTCTCCACTACGGCTAATAATTTCTAAATGTTTTTGTTCTTTTTTAGGTAAAGCCTGGTTGCGAGTTATCAGTTGGGCAAAGCCTAAAATAGCATTTAAAGGTGTTCTGAGTTCATGACTCATGTTGGCTATAAAGGTACTTTTTGCTTGATTAGCTACCTCCGCTTTTTCTTTGGCGGTAGACAACTCGGCGGTGCGTTGTTCTACCTTTTGTTCTAAATCAGCATTAAATTGTTTTAACTTTAAGGTTGAGGCTTCTAAACTATCGATTACCTGATTGTAATGATTTGCCACGTGACCAATTTCGGTAAAGGGTTCTACAGGAACTCGTAAACTCAAATCTTGGTTAGCTGCTTGCAGATTCATTACCTGCAACATCTGGTAAACATTGCTTTTAGCATAGTGTTCTGAAATATTTAGTCCTCTCTCCTCGTCTATGGCTGAGACTCTTAAGGGTGTAAAGCGATTAACGATCTTGAGTACAATCCAAGTTATGCTAAATGCCCAAATACCACATATTGCTATACCCAGCAGTTGAATCAAAAGCTGATTTAAGCGATCGCCCGCAGGTAAAAATTCTAAGTTGCCAAATAAAGCAACGGCTAGAGTTCCCCAAATACCCCCACCCAAATGAACAGGAATCCTGTCAATGGCATCATCTATTTGCCAGTACTGTAGGAGGTAACTGCACCAAACACAGATAATTCCGCCAATAAAGCCAATAATAATCGCAATTTGGGGGTTAACTAGATTACAAGCAGCAGAAATTGACACTAAACCCGCCAGAGATCCATTAATTAAAAATTCGACTCTAATGGTTTTTAATCTTTGCCAACTAACAAATCCCGCACCAAACATTCCTGATGCACTAGCTAACATAGTATTGAGGATGATTAAAGCAACTTTGCTAGTTAAAGCTAAAACGCTGCCACCGTTAAAACCCAGCCATCCCAGCCAAATCAACATCGCCCCTAAAACAGAAAAGGGTAGGTTTGAACCATGAATTTGAACTGCTTTGCCTGATGCTGTAAAACGTCCTGTTCTCGCACCGATAATTAAAACCACTGCCAGAGAAACCCAACCACCTGCGCTATGAACTACCGTTGAACCTGCAAAGTCAACAAACCCTATGCGTGCTAAAAAACCAGTTACATGATCTGTATACAGACCATTCCACGCCCAATGGCAAAAAACAGGATAAATTAACCCTGAAACCAGAACGGTAATAATTATATAGCCTCTAAACCGCAAACGTTCTGCGGTAGCACCAGAAACAATAGTAGCGCAAGTGCTACAAAACATCATCTGGAAAATAAAATAGACAATCTCTCTAGCAGAGAAAGATTCTGGATTAAAAAAGAAGTTATTTGTACCAATCAACCCCATAGCTGAAGTGCCAAATGCCAAGGCATAACCAAATGCCCAGAAAAGCATAATCGAGATGCCTAAATCTATAAGATTTTTGATGGCTACATTGATACTATTTTTGGTTCTGGTAAGCCCAGACTCTAAGCACATATAGCCTGGCTGCATTAGTAAAACCAGAAACGTGCAAAATAGCAACCACAAGTAATTAGAATTCATGTGTATTCAAGTCGAGTAAGAGTGATAGGATTAATCCTCGGTTCAATTATTCCCTTTTTTTTTGGAATTGGCACTAATGTCGCTATGCTCAAGTAATAAGTAATCAGTTAGGGGCGAACAGCCCTAAAGGGTGCGGTAGTCGCTCTTTGCTGGAAACCAACAAGACGAAGTCTTCGCAGCACTCGGAGCTTGCATCCGAGTGACCGAAGACCGCGCTACCGTACCGTTCGTCCGTACAGCAATCAGTAGTTGGTATAAATGGCTTTAATTTTTTTGATTGGTTTGTCTTTAATTATTTGGCTATTTTTGTTGCTGTTTTGGGGTGGGTTTTGGCTATCTAATCAACGTCTAAAGGATAGTGATTACAAATTAAAAAAATATCCTACCGTTTGGGCAATTGTTCCTGCTAGAGATGAGGCGGAAGTATTACCTGTAAGCTTGCCTTCGTTATTAAATCAAAACTATGAGGGTGAATTTTCTATTGTTTTGGTTGATGATAATAGTTGCGATCGCACTTCTAATATAGCCCAGGAAACTGCTGAAAAACTTAATAGAACTGAAAAATTAGAAGTTATTGCTGGTAAACCTTTAGCAAAAGGTTGGAAAGGAAAGCTTTGGGCAATGGAACAGGGAATTGTTTATGCTCAACAACAAGAACCTGATTACTTATTATTTACTGATGCAGACATTAAACACGATCTCAATAATTTGAGTCAGTTGATTTATAAAGCACAAACCGAGGATTTAGACTTGGTTTCTCTAATGGTCTTGTTGCGCTGCGAAAGTTTTTGGGAAAAGTTATTAATTCCTGCTTTTGTCTTCTTCTTTCAGAAACTTTTTCCTTTTGCCTGGGTTAATAATCCTCATAAATTCATGGCTGCTGCTGCGGGAGGCTGTATCTTAATCAGTAACCAAGCTTTATTAGACATTGGTGGTATTGCAGCTATCAAAGATGCCCTGATCGATGATTGTGCTTTGGCAACCGCCGTTAAATCTCAAAGCAAAAAGATTTGGCTAGGGTTAAGCAAAACAACTATCAGCCTGCGCCAGTACGATAATTTAAAAGTAATTTGGGATACTATTGCCCGTACTGCTTTCGATCAGTTGAACTATTCTTTCTTGTTACTTATTGCCACAGTTATTGGCATGAGTATTATTTATTTAGCTGCACCTATATGTTTGGCTATAGGAATAATAACTACTAACTGGCTATTAACAGGAATCGCATTACTTACCTGGTTACTAATGGCTTGTGCCTATATACCGACCCTGAGACTATATAACTTATCAGTTCTTTGGGCATTTGGCATTAGTGCGATCGCCTTGTTATACACTTTGATGACTATCGATTCGGCAATTAAATACTATCAGGGCAAGGGAGGAGCTTGGAAAGGAAGAACTTATCAGTGAGCAGCAACTATTATTTAAAAAACAGTAATTTTCTGTATATTGCGCGACAATAGAGTCTTGATTTTAAAAACAAACTGAGATTGTCCGAATCTCAAGATAAATCAAGAATTTAACTGTCCAAAATGTAGGGAGTCATTGAAAATGCGAGCTTTATTGATCTATCCCGTCTTTCCTCAAACCTTTTGGTCATACAACAAAATTTTAGAATTAGTTGACCGCAAGGTATTGTTACCACCCTTGGGTATGCTTACCGTAGCTGCTATCTTGCCTCAAGAGTGGGAATTTAAGTTAGTCGATCGCAATATCAGAGAAGTCAGCGAAGCAGAATGGGACTGGGCAGAAATAGTAATTTGTTCTGCCATGATTGTCCAAAAGCAAGACTTGCTAGAGCAAATTCAAGAGGCAAAAAGACGGGGAAAATTAGTGGTGGCAGGTGGTCCCTATTCTACATCTTTACCCGATGAACCAAAGGCAGCAGGAGCAGATTTTCTGATTCTGGATGAAGGAGAAATAACCTTGCCAATGTTTGTCGAAGCTATAGGCAGAGGAGAAACTAGCGGTGTTTTCCGTGCTACAGAAAAGCCCGATGTGACTACCACTCCTGTACCTCGTTACGATTTGCTAGAGCTTGATGCTTATGATTCAATGTCGGTGCAGTTTTCCCGTGGTTGTCCGTTCCAGTGTGAGTTCTGCGATATTATTGTTCTTTATGGTCGTAAACCCCGTACCAAAGACCCAGCGCAGCTATTAAGAGAGTTAGATTATCTCTATGAATTAGGCTGGCGACGTTCGGTCTTTATGGTAGACGATAACTTTATTGGCAATAAACGCAACGTCAAGCTATTTCTCAAAGAATTAAAAATTTGGCAGGAGAAACATCAATATCCTTTTGATTTTAATACAGAGGCTTCGGTAGATCTTGCTGCTGATTCTGAACTGATGGAATTAATGGTGCAGTGCAACTTTAACGCTGTCTTTTTAGGAATTGAAACCCCCGATGAGTCTAGTTTACAGTTAACTAAGAAATTCCAAAATACCCGTAGTTCTTTAGCCGATACGGTTGATACCATGATTAGGGCGGGATTGCGTCCAATGGCGGGATTTATTATCGGTTTCGATGGCGAGAAAACTGGTGCAGGTCAAAGAATTATTGACTTTGTAGAAGAAGCAGCTATACCTACGGCTATGTTAGGGATGTTGCAGGCTTTACCCTTAACTGCTTTATGGTCACGTTTAGAGAAAGAAAATCGTTTACGAGATAGCAGCAGAAAAGACATCAATCAAACTACCTTAATGAACTTTGTGCCTACTCGACCTATTGAAGAAATTGCCCACGAATACATTGAGGCATTTTGGACGCTATACGAGCCAAAAACCTATCTAGATAGAGTTTATCGCTGTTTTCTTAAGCTAGGAGTAGCAAAACACGAAGTACCGTTTGCTATGCCAAATTGGGTAGACATTCGTGCCTTAGGAATTGTTATTTGGCGACAGGGCGTTAAAAGAGATACCCGTTGGCAGTTTTGGCATCATTTATTGGGTATTTTCCGTCATAATCCTGGGGTTTGGGAACATTACCTAACCATGTGCGCTCATAACGAGCATTTCCTCGAATATCGCCAAATTGTCAAGGATGAAATAGAAGCGCAGCTAGCAGAATTTCAAGCACAGGAAAAGCAGTTACACTCAGCACCTGAAAAGGTGAATGCAATTCTTGGACTAAGCAAAGTCTAATCGCCTAAACATATTGTGAGGGTTTGGCAATGCTAAATCTTTAAGCATATTTTCCCTAGTGTTTTGCACCTTGGTCAAATAAAGAATATCAAGATCGGTTAAAATTCAACCTGGGGTAGTTAATTGACAATTAATTAACTCATTTAACTTCAAAAAGTAAATATCTTTTAATGATCTGGCCGTTTAACAAAACTAAAAAACAAATTGCGCGCATTGAAATTACTGGTGCGATCGCTTCTGAGACTCGTAAACACGTTCTTAAAGCTTTTAAAACCATTGAAGAAAAGAAATTTCCTGCCCTGCTGTTACGCATCGATTCTCCTGGGGGGACAGTGGCAGATTCTCAAGAAATCTTTGCCGCCCTTCAGCGATTGCAGTCTGAAAAAGATGTTAAGGTTGTCGCTAGCTTTGGCAATATTTCCGCTTCAGGAGGAGTTTATATTGGTGTAGGCGCAAAGCACATTGTTTCTAACCCAGGTACTATCACAGGCAGCATTGGGGTAATTCTGCGAGGTAATAATTTAGAACGATTATTAGACAAAGTAGGAGTTTCTTTCAAGGTGATTAAATCTGGACCATACAAAGATATTCTGGCGTTCGACCGCCAATTAACCGAAGAAGAAGAAGTTATTCTTCAACAGTTAATTGATGTTAGCTATGGTCAGTTTGTCGCCACCGTAGCTAAAGGTCGTGGCTTAGACGAAGAGACAGTTAAAACCTTTGCTGACGGTCGAGTATTTACTGGTGAACAGGCTTTAGAACTAGGTCTGGTAGATCGCTTGGGTACAGAAGAAGATGCCCGACGTTGGGCAGCAGAATTAGTCGGACTAGATCCTGAAAAAACCGAATGCTTTAATATCGAAGAACCAAAACCGTTTATTAATCGCTTTATTCCTGGTAGAAACCAAGTTAAATCTGGCATTGGCATGGCGATAGATTCACTACAGTTCGATCTTGCTACTAGTGGTTTACCCCTGTGGCTATATAGACCTTAAGCAGTGCTGATAGATTGATGGATATTTTCTATAAATACCTAAAATTTTCTGGAGTTAAGATGCAAACCTACTCTAATCAGCCATTTCATGACAGTTTGAACCGCCATTTAGTTACAAATTTTTTGCAACCATTATTTAGTAGGGTAAGGGATTAAAAATTTATTTTTCCTTCTTACGACGCTCACCTGCGACGGTAAACCCGTTTGCAGTGCCGTCGCGCTTTGTCCTTTTTTCTTTGCCCCTGCTTTGAACTTAATTTCTTATTTCATCGCCTAAATCCTAATATACTTTGCTCAGTTTCGACCGATTAAGTCATCTCTGCAATAATAATGTGGTGTTAAATATTTGCAGCATTTAAAAACTAAAATTTAGAGGAGAAAAACAGTGGGGTGGAAAGTACGAGGCATTAGGGGGGCAACGACAGTAGCTGAGAATACGCCAAGAGCGATCGCCGAGGCAGTCAATGAACTATTAGATGAAATTGAGGCGCACAATCAATTTCAAGCAGAAGATATAGTTTGCGTCTTTTTTACTACCACTGCCGATCTAGACACTATGTTTCCTGCTGCTGCTGCCAGGAAACGTCCTGGTTGGGATAATGTTCCGCTAATAGATCTCCATCAAATGAAAGTAAAAGGCAGCTTAGAATATTGCATCAGGATTTTAATTCAAGTTAATACTCTTCATGCTCAATCGGCAATGGTTCATCGTTATTTGCGACAGGCACAAAATTTACGTCCAGACTTAGATCTTCAAATGTATAGCTGATAATTAATTTATCTAAGGTAGATTAAATTAGTCTCATTCCCATATTAGAAGGTATAAATCCAGGGTCAAAAAAAGTTTCAGAATTGTAGGATGCACCTTTAAAATTAGCACCTTGAAGTTTGGCATTGCGTAGATCTGCCCCTTGAAAGTAGACGTTAACAAAATAACCGTGTCTTAGATCTGCTTCTCTCAAATTTGCTTGCTGAAAATTAGACCCTTCTAAATGAGCATCGGTAAAATTAGCATGATTCAAACAAGCTCCTTCAAAATCCACTTCCTTCAGAATTGCTTTTTCTAAATTAGCGTTGGTTAAATTGACTAGTTTTAAAGACGAATTACTCAAATTAGCCTGTTTTAATTCTGCACCTGTCAAATTGGAATGATTAAGATTGACTCCTTTAAGAGTTACATTATTTAGCTTTATTTTTTTTAATTGTGATCTTTGAAAATTAGTTTCTCCTCTAACGTAATTTTTTAGTAGCTCGTAAGGAGTAGCAAAAGATTTACGGGGTGACCTATTGTTTCGCTCAGGAATCAGTAGATTTATAATCAAGAAATCGACTGTTTGTTGCTTAACAAAACCCATTCTAACTGCTAAGTGATGAAAACGAACTTTTTCTTGATTATTAGTTTGCTCTTCTAAAATATAGTTAATTTGTTCTTCGCTTAAGAGTCCAGCTTTCCTAAAATAATAAACGAGAGGATATTTTTGTTCTTGGACTACTAGTTCATACCATTCCTCAACAAAAAAGTCGGTAGTTTCTTGTTTAATCCAACCTCTTAAAGCCATAATTTCGCCAATTTTAAGATTGGGACTTTTGAATTGATCCTGTAAAGCAATTTCAATTTGTTGAGCCGAAATTAAACCAGCTTCATTTAAAAGCTGACCTAGAGGTTGCCTATAATTTTGATTCGAGACTGAATAACCAGAGGATAAAGATTGATTCATAATTGTCTAAAGAAATAGTCCAATTATTGAATATTTTTTTGAATGCACAATTATATTTATGTTTTTTATATTGTTAATTTTAGTCTTCTAAAAAAAGAATCGGCAACAGTAAAAACACTCTTGTTAATCTGTTTTTCTCTATAGGCTTAATGACCTTGGCAATCGGCAAAGTTGCTTGAATTCGGTTTAATTGTCATAACTTACACTAGCAAAGCTAATCGCAATATAGATAAACTGAAATATAGTTAGTTTAGATAAAGGATTGATTTAAACAGGATGCAGATCAAAGCAACCAATACAGCATTACTAGACTGGACTGGCGACTTGCTAGCAGTTGGTGTTTTAGAAGGTGAAACGAAGTCAGGAGACTTAGCTAAGTTAGATGAGAAATTGGCAGCTACAATTTCTGAATTAATTGCTGATGAAGAGTTTGAGGGAAAAGCTGGTACTACTGCCATAAGTCGTGTTGGGGGCAAAAATCCCGTGCGTAAAATTGCTTTAATTGGCTTAGGTAAAGCTGAAGATTTAAAATTGGATAGCTGGCGTAGCGCAGCAGCAGAGATCGCCCGTCTGGCAACTAAAGAAAAGACTCTAGGAATTAGTTTGCCTAATAGCTCAGAATTAGCCCAAGATATCGCTCAAAGTATTACTGAGGCAATTATTCTCGCTCTTCATCAAGATAATCGCTTCAAATCTGAACCTGAAGACAAAAAACCTAAATTAGAAACAATCGAGCTAATTGGCTTGACAGGACAAGATCGAGCGATCGCTAATGCTCAAATCATTGCTGATGGTGTAATTTTTGCCAGAGAATTAGTAAACGCCCCTGCTAACGAGGTTACTCCTGTTACTATGGCTCAAAAGGCACAACAGCTAGCTAAAGAATACGGCTTGGAAATAAAAATCTTAGAACAGGCTGATTGTGAAAAATTTGAGCAGGGTATGGGTGCATACTTAGGAGTTGGACAAGCATCAGATATACCACCCAAGTTTATTCATCTGATTTACAAGCCCCAAGGTACAGCTAAACGTAAAGTAGCCATTGTCGGTAAAAGTGTAACCTTTGATTCTGGTGGTCTGAACCTTAAGCCTAGCGGTGGCGGCATTGAAACCATGAAAATGGATATGGGCGGTGGTGCAGCTACTCTTGGTGCAGCAAAAGCGATCGCTGGGCTTAAGCCTGATGTGGAAGTTCACTTTATCTGTGCTGCTACAGAGAATATGATTAGCGGCAAGGCAATGCACCCAGGCGACATCTTAAAAGCCTCAAACGGTAAAACTATTGAAGTTAACAATACCGACGCAGAAGGCAGACTTACTTTGGCAGATGCTTTAGTGTATGCAGAAAAATTAGAGGTGGATGCGATCGTCGATCTGGCGACTCTGACAGGGGCTTGTATTGTGGCTTTGGGTAATAATATTGCTGGATTGTGGAGTACTGACGATGCTTTAGCTACAGAAATGAAAAACGCTGCAGAGTTAGCAGGAGAAAAGTTTTGGCAGCTACCAATGGAAGAAAAATATTTTGAGGGCTTAAAGTCAGAGATTGCTGACATGAAAAATACTGGACCACGTCCTGGTGGTTCAATTACTGCGGCTTTGTTCCTCAAGCAATTTATTAAAGATACACCTTGGATGCATTTAGATGTAGCAGGACCAGTTTGGGCAGATTCTCCTAATGGGGTCAATAATAAAGGGGCAACGGGTTTTCCCGTAAGGACTTTGGTTAACTGGGTAAATAGTTAGATTTATTTGCTCGATCTTTTATCTGCTTTGACCATAGCCAGAAGGTATGTCCTGACAATTACAAATATTGATAAAAATTTAACCAAAGCGTATCCCAGAATACATAATGACTGAAATATAGTTGTTAATTTTGTTAGTGAATTTTAATACCAAAACTGAAAATATTGGTTTAGTATTGAGGCGATCGCAAAAAAGCGATTATTTTTTTAAGGTGTGAGGAAAATGTTGAAAATATTACGTAATTTGTTGTTGGCATCTCCAGCAATAGTAGCTTTGGTATTAGGCTGTGAGTTATCAGCCTCTGCTCAGTCAGTCTCAGAAGTAGAAGACAATACCCAACTGCTAGATCAAATCAATAATTATAGTCAAGAAGGGAAGACTAATCCTCGTAATCAGGTAACTAACGTCAATCAGTTAAGAGATGTTTCTCCCACAGATTGGGCTTATGAAGCTTTACGTAGCTTAGTTGATCGTTATGGCTGTATTGCTGGTTACCCCAATCAAACCTACCGTGGCGATCAGCCTCTTACTCGTTATGAGTTTGCTGCTGGTTTAAACTCTTGTTTAAACCAAATTGAACGCTTAATTGCTTCTCAAGGATCGGTAAGTCAAGAAGATCTTGATACTATCAATCGTCTTCAACAAGAGTTTGAAGCAGAATTGGCTACTTTAGGTGGTCGGGTTGACGAACTTGAAAGTCGCACTGCTACTTTAGAAGACAATCAATTTTCTACTACTACTAAATTAGAAGGTGAAGCTGTCTTTGGTATTAGTAATCAATTTAACGACACTGATTCTAACAAAACAGTATTTCAAGACAGGATACGTTTGGCTTTTGTCTCTAGTTTCTTTGGAGAAGATGCTCTATACACTCGTCTTGATGCTTCAAATGCTGGATTTGGGTTTCAGACTCAAGATGACAACGGCGATCCTGTCGATCTTCAAACTGGTGCTTTAACCTATCAGACTGCTGACAGCGGCAACGATATTGCTATTGGTTGGTTGGCTTATTATTTCCCCCTCGGTGAAAAAATCGATGTTTACTTACCTGCTGCATTTCCTCTATGGGTTGACTTTGTTCCTTCTCTCAGCCCTTATTTAGATTCATTTACAGGTGCTACTGGCTCTCTTTCTAGCTTTGCTGAGTCCAGCCCAATTTACAAAATTGGTTTACCTTCTGGTGGTGGTGTTGGTTTTAATTTCAAACCTGTAGATTTCGTAACTGTCAGTGCTGGCTACTTTGGTGGAGACTCTGCTAATCCAATCGAAGCTGAAGATGGTGGCTTATTCAACGAAGAATATTCTGCTTTAGGTCAGGTTACTCTTAGCCTTTTAGATGAGAAACTACAGCTAGCTGGAACTTATGTCTTGGGTAAATTTGGTGCTAGTGACAACACTATCTATGACTTGGGTGTTGGTACTGCTTTAGCAAGACAGCCTTTTGGTGATGGTCAAACGGTATCTTCCAACTCCTATGGTGTGGAAGCTGCCTATCAACTGGGAGACAAATTAGCTCTTAATGCTTTTGGTATGTATAGCAATACTCAAGTTACTAATGCTAATGCTTCAGCAGATATTTGGTCTTATGGTGCTGGATTATCACTCCCCGATTTCGGCAAAGAAGGTAACTTAGCTGCTCTATTTGCTGGTGTAGAACCTTATGCAGGAGATGAAAGCAATCCTATTCACCTTGAAGGTTTGTACAAATACCAATTTAATGACAATATCTCTGTTACTCCTGGTGTGGTTTATATAATCAACCCCAACGGCAACGATACAGATGACGATGCCATAATTGGTGTTCTTAGAACAACCTTTACTTTCTAAGAAGTAGCTTTTGAGTATTTTATTTATTTATCAATCATTTTGTTAACCACAGTTAAACAATTAACTGTGGTTTTTTTAATTAATTAACCTGAGTTCGAGATAAGCTAAAAGTCTATCTTCAAATATATGCTCTGCACGTTTTGATTTTATATTCGTCGGCAGCTCACGTTAATATAGTTTAAATTGGCATAGAATGAACCACAAACCAGAAATACCTTTAGCAGACTTTAATGAAGCTGAGTATCTTCGATTGAATCCAGATATATCAAATGCAGTTGAGCGAGGCGATTTTACATCTGGCTGGGAACACTATTTGAGGTTTGGAATCAATGAAGAAAGACCTAGATTAAGCCAGACAAGTGTAATTGTCGAGCGGCTAACAAAAAGTATTGTTTCCATACCCGTTCCACCTCCTGTCTTAAGGACTAGAGTACACGGTGCAGAAGCAATGTCGGAGTTTCATAAAATAGGTAAAGTAGTTGCCTTAGATCTTGAATCTACTATTTATCCCTCTGCTGTCACTTTCCGAATTAAAGAAGTAACAAATAATCAAAATTATCCTGAAAGAGTCAATGATTGAAATTGATTCATAATATTAATTAAATGATGGAATCCCAGAAGTAAATCAGAATTAGGAAAAATCTCTAACCAAGGAAAAACCCACCATAACAAAATGCTTGGGGGAACATCCCATTTTTTGACTAGGCACAAATACTCAAACTGATACACTTGTTTAAATAGGCGCAACGAAGCCTTAGTATTTGAGACACATTATTTGGTGGATTCCATTGTGCGCCAACAATTTTGATTCTTGAACCGATTTGTTTAATCCAAAACTCGACTGAGCCTGAACCAATACAAATACCAAGCTGTTGATCAAGCTGATAATCAGGAATTCTCAATCTGTGTTTGCCAAGGTAATTCTGAAAGTTTCTCGCTTGTTTTTTCTGAAAATCATCGAATAGCGCGATCGCATCATCAACTAAACCTAGCCAGAGATAGTTTTCGGCTTGTCTAAGTCTCTGATTGCTACCTCCTACTTTAACCTGAGTTTGGGTTAAGCAGATTGGGGCAAAAGCTAATCAAGGCGGAGACTAGGCTTTTTAGGCTGATGACAATAAGCAATCAATCCGCACAGAATATTAACGCAAAAATTCACTGGCGATCAATGGCGAGAATGTTCGATTTGGGAAATATTTTTAGTTGGTCATTGATGGTCTCAATAATTGAGCGTTGGCGGGATAGAAGTTTGTCATGAAGTCGCATTAGCTTGTTCTTCATGTTACGTCTAGGTTTGGCAAACAATTGAACTCCAAACTCTTCGAGTAATTGATTAGCTAGTTTTTGGGAGACATAGCCTCTATCTGCAAAAAATTTACCAAAAAGACCCTCAAGTAAGTCAGGAATAGGACGACGCTCGTCAACATTACCAGGAGTAAGTTGAGCATTTAATAATTGACCGACTTTATTGACTACTAAATGAAGCTTAAAACCAAAAAACCAATCAACCGAAGTCTTCCCTCTTAAAGCTAAAGCGTCAAAAACTTTGTGGCGTTTAATTCGGCGATTATGACCAAGTTGGAGACTAGTAGCATCAACAAATCCGATGCCCGTGCAGCTTCCAAAACAACGTTTAAGGTAGACACACAAGGGAATTAAGGTAGAACGAATCCATTCAATAAATCTTTGATAGCTAGGAAGTCCTGGAAAAGCCAAATGCCAATGCTGTTTTACATAGTCGAGATAAAATTGCGAGTCAGCGCGTTGCGGGTCTGTGACCCGTTGAAGCGACTGACGAGGGTGCGATAGTGATTCTGATGAAACACAATTAAAATCGTCATGATTTCACTTAAACAGAGGTTTTTAGCTCTGCGTCTTTTTATTCCTCCATAATTTAATAACTTTTTTTGCCATTCAGGTTCAAAAACAAGACAAAAATCATCTAGATCACAAAATATAGCATCTAAACTCAAGGAATGAACCCGAATGCATTCGGGTTCATTCCTTGAGTTTAGATGCTAAACATAGGGCAGGTTTACTGAAGAAAGTTGTTATTTTCAGCTTACTACCTGTTCCTTATCCCGAACTCAGGTTAAGCTATTAAACAGAATTTAGTATTAGAGCCTGTTTTAACTTTTCTCCTAATACCTGCACATGGGCTTCTTCTAGCATATTGAAGTGATTCCCTGATACTTGCTCAATTTTCAATTGGCTTACTATTCCTTGATGCCAACCATTGCGGGGGCAAAGCCAGAGCTTAATTTTATGATTGAAAAAGAAACGGCGATCGCTTTCGGCAGCTAAAAATAAAGACACTTTACCCTGGTAAGGTTGAATAATGTAAGGGTATGAAGTAGATTTCTCAGCCGAAAATTTGGCTTGAATTCCTAATTTTGTTTTTTCTTTCAAATAACCGAACTTATCTGCCATCCTGAGACTAGCAAGCCGATCCCAGTTAGTGCGTAAAATATAGTTAAGCTGTTGGTAATTTTGGTAGAGCGGATGAGAACCAGCAGTATCCAAAATAGCTAATAAAGCTATCTCTTTGCCCATAGCTTGAAGCTGTTGGGCAATTTCTAGAGCAACTAAACCGCCTGTAGAATAACCAGCAAGCAAATAGGGAGGTTGGGGTTGAACTGTCAAAATATCTTTTAAATGATGAGCAGCCAAAGCTTTAATTTGACGCTCCGTACATTCTAAAGTGAAATAACCTGATTCCATTAGATAAAATGGCTGTTCATTGCCCAGATAATCTGCTAAAGGTGCTGCTTCTTCGTAGGCATTAGCACAGAAAAACAAAGGAGGCTTACTGCCTTGATTTTGCAATGCAACCATCAGAGAGTTGGGTCGAGGGCGATCGCCTTGTCTCCCAGCCATAATAGTTAACAATGCTTGATAGTCTTCAGGGTTTATGCCATCAGGAGTAGTAGCCAAATCTTCAATAGTTGGCTGCCCCTCGACAAAACAGAGAGCCATTTGTTCGACTGTGGTTAAATTTGACAGGGCTTTGAGGGGAATTTTTTGCTGTAGGGTTTGCTCAATCTCGCTAATCAAAGTGATAGCTAAAAGAGAACTCCCTCCTAATTCTTGAAAATCATCCTTAATTCCTATTTTGACTTCTAAAACTTTTTCCCAGACTGATGTGAGTTGAGCTTCTAATTGGCTACGAGGAGCTAGATAGCTTTCAGCAACAGTCTGATTAACAAAATTAATTGGAGGCAAAGCTTTTGGATCGATTTTGCCATTAAGAGTTAGAGGCAAGGCATCAATAGTCATAAACCCAAAAGGGATCATGTGTGCAGGAAGTTGTTGCCCAAGAGAGCGACGCAATGCTTCATGATTGACTGTGGCGTTAGGCTGATTGACTATATAACCCACCAACCGCTGATAACCAGCTGTATTCGCTTGAACTATTACTGCTGCTGCTTGAACCCCAGGATATTGTAATATGGCTGATTCAATTTCTTCGATCTCGATACGAAAACCACGAATTTTGACTTGACGATCCAAACGACCAACACAAACTACCGTCCCGTCTTCGGAATAATAAGCCAGATCTCCAGTTTTATACATTCGAGCTTCAGGGCGATCGCTAAAAGGATCGACAACAAATCTTTCCGCAGTCAATTCGGGTCGATTAAAATAACCTCTGGCTAAACAATCCCCGCCGATATATAATTCCCCTGGAATACCTATGGGCAAGGGCATCAGATGAGAATCTAAGATATAGTATTTGACGTTAGCCAAAGGACGACCAATAGAAATTGACTCTCGATCGGCTTTTACTTGATGAACTGACGACCAAATAGTAGTTTCAGTTGGACCGTACAAATTCCATAGCGAAGCACCTTTATATTGCAGTTGCTTAGCTAGTTCTTTAGATAGGGCTTCTCCAGTGGAAATCATTTTTAGGTTTTTACTGCCCTGCCAACCTGCTGCTAAAAGTATTTTCCAGCTAACTGGAGTAGGCTGCATGAAGGTAACCTGAAACCGCTCTAGGGCTTGTAATAGTTGATGTCCATCACTGGCAGTTTGACGAGAGACTACAGCTAATTTTGCCCCAACAATTAAAGGGAGAAAGATTTCGGCAACGGCAATGTCAAAAGAAATGGTAGTAACTGATAAGAGGGTATCACTAGCATCTATTCCAGGTTCGCGGACGATGGAGGTTAAAAGATTAACCGCAGTGCGATGTTCAATCTGCACACCTTTGGGTTTGCCTGTCGAGCCAGAGGTATAGATAACATAAGCCAAATTATGAGGAGCTACTGCATTAGTTAAATTATGACTGTTTTCTGGCGCGATGCCTACGGCTAGCTTCGCAATCGCCATATTAACTTCTTCTAAATTAACAACTTGAGTCTGTTGTTGAGAAAAATCTAGATTTAAATGTTTTTGAGTCAGCAACACTGCAACTTGAGCATCCTCCAGCATATAGCCAATACGGTTGACAGGATAGCTAGGGTCTAAAGGCACATAAGCACCGCCAGCTTTTAAGATGGCTAAAATACACACCACCATTTCTATTGAACGCTCAACGCAAATTCCCACCAGAACTTCAGATTTAACGCCAATTTCTCTAAGGTAATGGGCTAAACAATTAGCTCTTTGATTTAATTCTTGATAGGTTAACTGTTGCTCTTCAAATATTAACGCGATCGCATTTGGGGTTTTAGCTGCCTGGCATTCAAATAATTGATGAATACATTGATCGTTAGGATAGTCAATCTGAGTATTGTTCCAAGTAACTATTTGCTCCCTTTCTGCTGAAGTTAAAAGCGGTAAAGTAACAACTTGCCGTTGAGGATGAACTACAACATTTTCTAGCAAAACTTGAAAGTGACCCATCATTCTGGCGATCGTTGCAGCTTCAAATAAATTATTATTGTAAGTAAATACGCAGGATAATCTTTCTGGCTGCTCAATAATTTTCAAACTTAAATCGAGGTTGAAAACTTTCCAATTAGAATCTTCTAAAGTTTCTTCAGAAATGTTTTCTAATTCAAAAAGAACTTGAAACCAAGCCTTGTTTTTGGTATTTGGTGACAATATTTCGACTAGTTCTTTGCTTATTAACAGATTTTGCCTTATCTGAGCATCCAAAGTTATTTGCAAAGTTTTAATTAGCTCATTAAAATTGCTGGCAGAATTTAATTGAAGAGGCAATAAAATAATATTTTCAAATACGTCAAATAGGCTATCTGTAGTGAATTTATTTTGCTTATTTGCTGGAGTTCCCACAATTATCTCAGTCTGGCCAGTGTAGCGATTGAGCAAAATTTGAAAAGTCGTTAATAAAACAGAAAATAAAGATACTTTTTCTTGAGCAGCAATACTGTCTAAAGATTTACTTAGTTCTTGAGATAAAACTAAAGTTTGATTACTGGCAACAAATTCTTTAACTTGCGCTCTAGTCTTGGTTACAGGTAGTTCTAGAACTGGTAATTTACCTTGGAAGAGTTCTTCTAAAAAAGTAAGCCTAGATTGAATACTATCTAAAATAGGCAAATTTAATGATTCAAGAAAGTCTGATTGAGATATAATTTGAATTATTTCTGAACCCTTATCGGTATTGTAAATATCAGAAAAAGAATCATATGAAAATTTATCAGTATTTTTACTGTCCATTGAAGTTAAGTATTATCGAGTAAAAATTAAAATATGCTAGAAGTAATAAATAAAAAAAAATCTTTTATTATTGCAACTAATATCTTAGCCCATGAATTTTGTCTTTGGGCAACTGCAATAAACCGATTAAATACTTAGCAATTGAAAAAAAGTTAATCTAAAAATGGTCAAATCTTTCTGTCACCAAACTTTTCGGTTAACTAATTTCGACCTAATCTTCTAACCTAGAAACAATTATCTAATTTTTATTAAAAGCTAAACATTCAGAATTTTAAAAAAACTACGCATAGAATAATTTTCTGGTGCAGAATCTAATGATACACTAGAAATTAGAGAGCAAATCAATTACGAATGCCTTTCAGAGAGATTTGAGAATAAGCTTTGCTAAGTAATAAGACTTATTAAATTTTTTGCATTGACACACAAGGTTTAAATATGTCCGATCCCGATTTAGAAAAGTTATTGCATCGTTTACATAATAATCTTGCCGAAGATAAACTGATTCAAACAATAACTAGCGATCTCAGAAAGAAACTTAAGGTAGATCGCGTAGCTCTCTATTACTTTTATCGTCAGTGGTCAGGAAGAGTGACGTTTGAATCATTGAGTTCTGGTATTTATTCAATTTTAGGCTCAACTGGACCAGATGACTGTTTTAATCAAGAATATGCCGATTTGTATAAAGACGGTAGAGTAAGTGCGATCGCTAATATCGAAACTGCCAATATTGCCGAATGTCATCGAGATTTCTTAAAAGAAATTCAGGTAAAGGCTAATTTGGTAGTACCAATTTTGATTCCTTCGGGACTTTGGGGCTTGCTGGTTGCTCATCACTGTCAAAGTACTTTTTATTGGTCGATAGAAGATATTCAGGCGCTGCAAACAGGAGCAAGTAACCTCGCTGAAGCTCAAGCAATTCATAACAACAAATGACGTAGCGATCGCTTGCTAGTTTCACTCAGCAAAAAGTGATGCAGCGCTTCGGGACGCTGGCGCGTATGCGCCGTTCAAGAAGCGATCGCTTTAACCCAGCTTGAGTTAATAGCGATCGCCTTATATTTAGTCTAGTCTAGTTTCAGGTTAAATACTTAAAAACCAACGCCGTTAGCATCAACACCAATCAACTGATCCAATTGACTTTCTGATAGAGCATTGCCACCAAGATTATCATACTGCTGAATCAAAGCAGAAGCCAGAGGCGCATTATAGCTTGTCCCCACTTCATTGGTAATCGCATCATCACGGCGGTCATTGTAAGAATAATCATCCGCATAACGAGGACCACCTACGACCGCACCGTAAAGAATATGTTCGGCTGGTGCGGTGGGCTGAGCGCCCACGTTAGGAGAAGAGCCTCGATGGTGAATATGCTGAGGATAATTCTGACCAAATCCAACCACATAGCTAAAGTTGCGGGGATTATCACCCAAGATGTAATCTATTTGATTATTAGCAAAATTGCTGTAGCGAGAATCCTGTTTTACCGTGTCATTATAAAGCTGTGCTAAATAAGCAGTAGCACTAGTTACAGGAATTGAACCCCATTCAGCACGATGAGCAAAACCACCAGCAGTATATTGAATGTTGCTGTTGCCATTCATCCATTTATCCAACCAGCCTTCTACCTGACCCTTAAAGAAAGGATCCTTACTTTCTTGAGCCAAGATAACCGCAGCATCATAAGAATGCTCATCTGCTGCTGAGGACCAGTCTCCTAAACCACCAACTTTAGTTTTGAAGTAATTTTCCGCTTTATTCAGGTAAGACTTTTCTTTTGTAGCTTTGTATAACCAGGCAGCACCAGAAGCTAACTCATCTCCAAAACCACCCCAGCTAGTATAAAAAGGATTAGCAGCAGCTACTGAATCGGAATATTTGCCCTGATAAGTTTCGGCAAACTTATATAGCTGCTTGGCATTTTTGAGTAATTTATCGGCATAGGCGTTGTCTACACCACGAAACAGCATCGAGGCTGATGCTAAAGCACTAGAAGTCAAAGCAGCTACGTCAGTACCAGGATGAGCTGGGTCAATGGCAAAAGCTCTGCGGGTGGTATGTTGTTCTACAGTCTCTGGCGAACCCCAATAACCATGATCGTTGGCGACACCGCCTTCTCCGACCTGAACCCAGAGTTTGGAGGTTTTACCACCTTTAGTTTCATGTGCTTTGAGAAAATAATCTGTTCCCCATTTAACAGCCTCTCGGAGTTCGTCAAGCTGTCCTGAGCGTTTGTAAGCCTCGGTATACTCAACACCACCCCAAGCCAGCATATTGATTGAGGCTGCCATGGGTTGACCAAATTTGACGTGGTCTCCTGCATCGAAATAACCACCTTCTAAGTCGCGACCAACGGTGCTACCGTCATGAACTGTAGCATCACCACGCCATTCGATGCGGTTGTCTGGACCTAAGTCTCCAGAGCGATTTGCTTCTAAGAAGAGAAAGTTTTTTTGTAGAACTTCACCATAAGCGAATTGACCCTTTTGTTGGACTGATTTACCTGTTTCATTGGCAATATTAACGGGAGTACTGGGGGCTGTTGGTTTTGGAGTAGATATTGGGTCGGGAGTAGATATTGGGTCAACCAGATTACTGTTGAATTGAGGTGTCAAAGCTTTTTTTCCTCCATCGTCAACAATGAAGATCGGAGCAATGGACTGTCCTTTGGTTAAATTTACCTGGTCGTTTTGACCGCTAATAGTGTAACTACCGTTGCCGTTATTAATCATGTCTACACCATAAGCAGCCGATATGGTGTAAGGAAGTTTAAAATCTAGCTTCCAGTCATTAGTATTAGATTGAGCTTTTAAACCAAGCTCTAATTTGTAGCCGCCGTTCCAATCTTCTGTTATTTGACTATCAACATTTAAAGCAGCAGTAGATTTACTAGGAGTAGCTGGATTGCTCGCAGCATTGTCAAAAAGAAATTTGGTTTTGATGGGTTTAAGATTGCTTTTGGTGCCTTCATCAATAATTAAAATAACTTCGGTTTTATTACCTTTGTTTAAAGACTTATTCCAACTTGCACCCGAAATGTATATGTTATTTCCTTCTTGCTTTAATTCTGCACCATAAATTTGATCGATTTTATAACCTTGAGGAAGAGCAATACCCAAGTTCCAATCTTTAGCCAAAACTAATGCTTCAAGATCTAGAACTACTTTATGGCCATCGCCCCAATCCTCTGTAACTGTAGATTTAAGATTAAAAGTGTTTTGATTTACTAATTTTGTGTTCATAGGAATTTTATAAAATTTTTCAGTGTTAAAACCTAATTTGATAATTTTGATAATTAATATCCGATGAAAGTATTGGAGATATTAATCTGAAATTGATAAAGAGCTTTATTTATTCTTTATTTGCTTACAAAACAACTTTATCTCTGCTTAATATCAAATACGAGTGAGACGAATACCTAAAGATATGTGATCTTGCTCACAAGTTTTTATTATTGAATGAAATTATTGAATGAATCAGTCAACAACGATCTTATTTGGGCAAAAGAAGTCGATCAATTCTGACAACTGGGACAAAAATGAGCAGATCGCCCTCCTAGCCTGATCTTTTCAATAGAAGTACCACAAACACGGCAGGGTTTAGCTTTTCTGCCATAAACTAAAGCTGCATCACCATAGTTGCCGCTAACTCCCAATAAGTTAAGGAAATCGCTAAAGGTAGTACCGCCTCGATCGATGGAAGTTTGTAAAACCTCAATAATTGAGCAGTGCAGACGTTTTATTTGCTTGGTGGTTAAGTTGGCTGCCACTGTATCAGGTCTAATTCCGCTTTTGAATAAAGCTTCATCTGCATAGATATTACCGATACCCGCAACAATACTTTGATCCAAAAGAAAAGTTTTAATCAGACGGCGACGATTGTTTAATTTCTGAGTAAAGTACTCCAGAGAAAAGTCGGCAGAAAAAGGTTCAGGACCTAATTTCTGTAATCCTGTAATAATTGATTCAATTTCTAGATGAGGCGGTACATACCAAACCTTACCAAAAGTGCGGGTGTCAACAAAACGTAACTCTTTATTTTGTGCAAACAACAGGCGAATACGAGTATGTTTTTGTAAAACTGAATCTTGCTGTACCCATAGTAGCTGTCCTGTCATACGCAGATGCACTCCAAGCCATCCAGCAGGTTGGACAGAGTTGTTTTCTAGCTGTGCCAGAAGGTATTTACCTCGTCTTTGCCAACTTGCGATCGCCATTCCTGTAATTCCCTGGCAAAATTTTTCGCTCTCAGCAGGATAGGCTAAAGTTCTGGCTAATAAAACTTCGACCTCTTGAATTGGCTGTTTGACAGTTAATTTATTTAAGCCTCGGCGGACGGTTTCTACTTCTGGAAGTTCTGGCAAAGCGCAAGCTATTCTTTGATAAAAATGCAGTCAAGAATAGTTTATCAGTCTGGTGGAAATTAATTCTAAATCGCGCTTTTATCTTTGACAGAGGTTACTTCTTCAGCAAAACTTTGGAGAGGAGTAAATTCAAATGGACCCGCTACCGATCCCCAGATCAGTTCATTCGTATCGGGATCTCGTCCTCGATCATAGCTAATCAACTTGTTGTTAGTTATCTCAAAGCTGTTATCTAAATAAGTTATTTTGCCTTGACGCTCGACAATACAGGCTTTGCCTGGCTTTATTTCACCTTGGAAACTGCTGCCAGTCCAGGTCACGTCCATATCGCATCCCTCCATTTTCTCAATCAGATCCCCAGTCAAGATATTTAATAAATCCAGATCCCGCGATGCACCAAAAAATTTCTCTTGTTCTTTTACTTTATAGTTTTCTAGTTCAAGGCGATCGCCTACTACCTTTAATTTAATTACTCGTAAACGATAGGGTTGATTAAGCATAAAATCGTAAGCCTGCTCTAAAAACAAGCTAGTGCCATCAAGTAAATCGTCGGGTAAAGGACGCATACAGACGCGAATATGGGCAAAAAATGGTGGATTGGCATAGGCTTGAGCTTGATTACTAAAGTCTGATGCCATCCAGCGGGCAAGAGTGGTTACATCTTGAGAATGAGTCATTTATGTATTTTTTGTATCTACAGAAAAATAAGTAAAACTTTTTTCTTATTTTAAAACTTTAAATTGATTCAAGTATTAATTATTGATACTCCCTAATGATCCCACCGCAATTTTCAGATCGAGTATAAAAAAAGCTTATATTACGTATAAATTTATTTGTAGTAAAAGCTAAAAGTCAAGAATTGCTTAACTTGGGAATGATCCCCAAAAAGAAAATCAATCAACTGCATTCTTTGATACGAAAAAATCGTCAATTTATATTTTTATTTGTTAAGGTGTGTGAAGTGGTTAGATTATCTAAAAATTACTTTTCAAAGCCTCAGAATAATAAAGCAATTGGAGAAAAAACTCATATGCTACCGTCTACTTGTTTTAAGCCACTAAGCTGATTCTAAATTGAACCTGGAATCAAAAAATTTAGTACTTGGTTCAACAAACATTTTTGTATATACAAACACTCAAAAATGACAAAATGCACAAAATACTTAACTTAAAGCCGTATAACTAGGTACAAATTGATTCTGAAAAGAATTAAAAAACAAAGCCAAATTCAGAAAAAACTTTGCTTTTTACCTACCTAATAATGAACTGACTTACCGATCTATGTATAGCTAACTTTGACAAGTTAGTTAATATTGTACGAAGTATAAAGAGAGGATTTAAACGATGAATGTCAAAGGAAAAACAGCTTTGATTACAGGTGCTTCTCGTGGTATTGGAAAGGCGATCGCCTTAGAATTTGCTCACCAAGGAATTAAGCATTTACTATTAGTAGCCAGGGATCGCCAAAAACTAGCAGATGTTGCTCAAGAAATAGAAGCAAAGGGCGTAAAAGTTACTACCTTATCTGTAGATCTATCTCAGTCATCTGCAATTAATATTGCGATCGCTCAAGCATGGCGCACTCATAGACCAATTCATTTACTAGTTAACTGTGCAGGAGTAGCTCATCAAGCACCCTTTTTAGAAACAAAACTGCCCAAGGTTGAAGAAGAGATCACTACTAACTTGCTAGGTATGATGACCATCACTCGTCTGTTGGCAAAACGTATGTCAAGACAAAAAGAAGGCACGATCGTTAATGTTTCAAGCCTCATGGGGAAAGTAGCAGCCCCTACCATGTCAACTTATTCGGCAACCAAGTTTGCAATTGTTGGTTTTACTCAGGCTTTGCGAAGTGAATTAGCTAGTCATAATATCCAGGTTGTTACCCTGTTACCAACCCTAACCGATACTGATATGGCGCGGGGGCTTAAGCTGTTTCGCTGGGTCATGCCCATGACACCTGAGAAGGTAGCCCAAGCTTTAGTTTCAGGACTATATAATAATTCAGGTGAGATTTTGGTAGGATGGCAAAGTTATCTTGCAACCTGGTGTCAACGCATCTTCCCGCAATTGTTTCAGAGGCTTATGAGGTTATCTGCACCAAGTATGTAAGTATTTGTTTGTGCAACATCAAATTTATATGAAATACTTAAATATTTGCTACGAATGATAATTTATGGACTATGGGACGTAGTGAAGATAGAGAGGTAGAGAGGATCGAGAAGTAGAGTAGAAACCTCACTACCCCAATTACCTCATCACCCCGTCTCCTCGTCATACCGTCACCTGATTCGTATCATTCTTTTTTTGAATTCATATTACTTTCGATAATTAGCTAAAAGATAAAAAGAAGATCCAGATTAAAATGCACAGTCGCTAGGTAGAGGTTCAACAGACTTTAACTTTGCAGCAAAATCTTGGGGTAAAGTGACTTTAGAAAAACCTGACTTTATCGATCCCTGTTGTGCTATGGGACTATAACCATCAGTGGACATATGCACTCTGACAATTACTTTTTGTTCGGGATCGATTGCTACTATTCCTCTGCGTTCAAAAGGTTGTTCATCTACATGACTGTGTAACAAGACTCGGCGATATAGCAATTTTCCTTCTGGAGTAATTATTTCCCACCAGTCGGCATAGCGATCGCAACCAGTATCGGGACTTTTAACTGTAACGGCAAAAGTATAGTTATTAGCTTCGCCCGTAGCTTTGATATTTGTTACTTGAGCGGTTAAATTGTTTTCAGTTATGGCTACAGCAGGTTTTGGGGAGACTACTTTAGATTTATTAATGCTCGAACATCCGCCTATAATGATACTTAAAGCTAAAGCTAGAAAATTTTTGCTCACATCAAATACCTGATTACATTAGGGATATAAAGAAAATATGTGACTACATTAAATTAATAATTATTTGTATAGATAGATCGTTAAATAATTTTAGTGTGGCTTAAATCTTTAAACAATCAAGCAAAGTAGAATCTATATTGTTAATTGCAGCAGTTTTCTATTATGTAGACCAGACAATAATCTATATAGAGAATAGGAAATGGGTTTTGCTCAACTAAATTCGGCTGTAAGCGCGTATTTTTAAACAAAATTTTATTCAGCTTAAAGTTTTTTTAATGTTAACCAACTTTTCAGAAGATGGATATTTGCGAACAAGATGATTATGTCATCAAACGATTTTATTAATTGGGCTTTAGGGCTGGATGCTCAACAATTAAATATCTGGCAGATGGGATTGAGGGCAGCAGTAATCTATATAGCTGCATTGATCGTGGTTAGTATATCAGGCGATCGCCGTTTCATTGGCAAATACGCTGCTTTTGATGTAATTCTTAGCATTATTTTTGGTTCTACCTTGAGTCGGGCTATTAATGGTGCTTCTAATTTTTTTGAAACCATTTTTGCTGGATTTGTTTTAGTGGGGATGCATTGGTTATTCTCGACTATCTCTTTTCATTCGACACAGTTAGAGAGAAAAATAAAAGGAAAGTCACGAATTTTAATTAAAAATGGTCGGCTTTGCCATAATGCAATGCAAACCTCTCATATTACTAAACAAGACTTAGAATCTAATTTACGTCTTAAATGTCAGATAGATAGATTAGAGCAGGTAGAAGGTGCTTGTTTAGAAAGGAATGGTGATATTAGTTTTAGTTTAAAAGCAGAATTTACAGGCGATCGAGACGATTAACGGTGAGCAACTAATATGAAATACTTAAATATTTGCTACGGTTGAAAGACTTAAGGACTTGGGGGCTTGGAGAGGTAGAAAAGTAGTGGAGATGGTGGGGATAGAGAAGATGGTGGAGGTAGAGTAAAAACCTCACTACTCCAAACACCCCGTCACCCCGTCACCTAATCTGTCTCATTCTTTTTTATATTTCATGTAACAACGATCATCGTTATTTTCGATTAATAAGAGATTTGATCGGCAAAGAGAACAATAGCAATACAGAGATAATTTCTAAGCGTCCCATCCACATTAGAAAAATTAGCGTCAGCTTACCCAACCAGGGTAAATCGGGATGGCTGATACCAGTAGACAGACCTACACCACTTGTTGCCGAAGCAACTTCAAAAATCACGTCAATTAAATTGTAGGTAGGTAACTTTAAATATTGCAGTATAAAAACGCCGATAATTGATATACTCAACCACAAAATAGCCAAAACCGCAGCTGCGTCTACACGGCGATCGGCCTCTTGTTCTTTTAAAAGCTTTCCATCAAGCTCATAACGCATCATTTCGTGGGGTAGCAAGGCAATACGTCGAAAACGCCAAACAATAGCTTTAAACAGAATTACCAAACGACTTAGTTTGATTCCTCCTGCTGTTGAACCTGCTGCGCCGCCAATCGCCATCGCTAAAGCCATCAGCAATTTTGCCCCCTCATCCCAAGATTTGACTGAAACTGTATCAAAGCCACAAGTAGCCAAAGCCGAAGACCATTGGAATAGGGTATCGATAAAGTCAACATCTCTATTTGCTAAGTGGTGCATAAGCGAAAGTAGCAAAGTTCCAATTGACAGTAAAATCCACAATGCCTGATGCTGATTATCCGACCAAAAAGCAGACAGTTTACGGTGACGCAAAAACTGATAGTGAACTGAAAAACTAATTGCACCCAAAGTCATAACGACAATAACGGCTAGTTTAACTGCAATTCCATAGTCACCGATGCTATTGTTGCGCACGCTAAAACCGCCCGTAGAAATAGCCGTCATACTATGATTTAGGGCTTCCCACCAAGTCATGCCAACAATACGAAATAAAAAGATACTACCGATGGTGTAAGCCAGATAAATCCACCAGATACGTCTAACTGTCTTACCAACAGTTAAACCAATTCTTTGACTTCTACCCTCGGCATTGTAAAGCTGATAGGGTTCGGTAGTTGGTTCGAGCAAAGATATTACCAAAACAATTACCCCCACACCACCAACCCACTCTATAAACGATCGCCACCACTGGAGAGTATGAGGTAATTCACTGTAATTGAATGCCATTGATAGTCCTGTACTGGTAAAGCCAGAAAAAGATTCAAAAATGCAGTTCCAAGGATTTTGAAACTGCAAAATAGTCGTAGACAAATCAGGGGCAAGATCGGCAGCGTTAGCCGTCATCCAGATCGGAATTGAGCCAAACAAAGGTACGAGCAACCAGCCTAAAGCAGCGGTTGCCATGACATAGGGAATACGATTGCTAGTTTTAGACTTAGTTTGACGAAATAGTAGTTGACCGATCGCAATTGATACAAACGCACAGGTGAGTAAAGGAACAAGAGCATAGGTTTCATTGGCTAGCAAACACACAGGTAGAGAAATTAATGCCATAATTCCAGGTACGTGCAAGAACAAACCAATATCTCGTAAAATGGTTCTCATGCTAAATCCAGATATATCATTTATTAGGGCGATCGCCTTATTTTGAGTCTACAAAGCTGTATAATTTTTGGGCTATCAACCTTTCAGGATCGCTAAGAACCTGAAAACCTAAATTTTTAAACACACCGCAATGCTCTTTTTCTTGCAGTAAAGTAATTAAGTTTTTGACGTTATGGTTTTTGCCTAAAATCATTGCCATCAAGTTAACCGAATCGTCTCTTGTGGTGGCAATAACTGCATCAGCATTATCTACATCTGCTTCTTCAAGAACGCCACCTTCAGCAATATCAGCATGAAATACCTGCACGTCAAACTCTCGCATAATTTCCCTAGCGCGATCGGTTTGTTTTTCGATTACAGCAATTTTGTGTCCTTGCTCTTGGGCAGTTGCAATTAACTGTTTGGTCACAGCACCCGCGCCAACTATAATTAGATACATATTTATCTCTAAAAAAATTGTTCTTAGTAATTAATAATCTTAAATACTTTTTGATTTTTGCTAACAAGTTTACAGCAATCAACTAGATAAATTAAACTTTTAATTTAATGTATATTTTATTACTAATTCATTCATGCACCTAAAGACATAGTTTTAGATAAATTGACAACTTTTTGCTTATGGTTTGCTAATAAAAACACAAATTATGTATAAAATGATCGCTTTATGGATTTAACTAATGATATATTTAAAAAATATGCCAATAAAATCTGGAATGATTCGCTATAAATTGAAGAGTTATAGTGTTTTAAATTGTCAAACTAAAGGTATTTTGCAAATAGCAAATATAATCATCCCTGACGGCAAATTGTTCAATACTATATCGATTTAAGAACTAGTCTTTTACGGATTGGGATGAAAATAATTATAAATTTCCTGTGCCAAACTTTGACCAATGCCTGAAACCTCAGTTAACTTTTTCACATTCGCTTCACGAATATAGTCAATTGAGTGAAAATGAGCCAGAAGCTGCTTTTGACGATTAAACCCTAAACCTGGAATTTCTTCTAAGCGCGATCGCCTGCTGCTTTTTAAACGTTGCTGACGATGGAAGCTGACAGCGAAACGATGGGACTCATCCCGCACCCTTCTGAGTAACTGTACTCCAGATTGTTCTGCATCCGTATCTAATGGTTTCGTTTCTCCTGGTAAAAAGATTTCTTCTCTTTTTTTGGCTAAACTAACCACTTTGACGGCTTCTAAAAGATTCATATCTTGCAATACCTTAACCACAGAAGATAATTGTCCCTTGCCTCCGTCAATCATCACCACATCAGGAAAATCGTCTCCTCTTTCTTCGTAGGAGAGGGGACGAGGAAGAGGTTGTGCATACTTGCGAAAGCGACGGCTAATTATTTCTGCCATGCTGGCAAAATCATCAGAACGTCCAATTCTGACATCAGGGTTTTTGATTTTATAATGACGGTAATGTTGTTTGGCGGGTACACCATCGACAAAAACAACCTGGGAGGCAACGGCATTCGATCCCTGAATATGGGAAATATCATAACCCTCAATGCGTTTAGGCAGTTTGGGTAAGTCAAGAACAGTTGCTAAATCTTGTAAAGCCTGATTGTTGCGATCGCTTACTCTTTGAGTACGCTCTAATTCATAGTTAGCGTTGCGTTCCACCATTTCAATTAGTTCAGCTTTAACCTGTCTTTGGGGGTTAACCAAACTAACTTTTTTGGCTTTTTGCTTAGTCAACCATTCTATGAGCATTTCTCCTTCGGGTAATTCATGCTGTACTAAAATTTCGGTAGGAATTTCCACTGCTTCTACAGTAGTGTAATGTTCTTCTAATACCCGCTGTAAAATTGCCCCAGGCGTACCCGATCTCGCATCGGCAAAAAAGCCTAAGCGTCCGACTAATTTACCTGCACGAATCTGAAATAATTGAATACAGCAGTGTTTATCGTCAGCAGCTAAAGCGATCGCATCACGAGAAACTGTATCATCAGGCAAAGACACTTTCTGATCGGCAGTAAGATTCTGTAAAGCTTTAATCTGATCCCGTAGTTGAGCAGCCCTTTCAAAGTCTAGTCTCTCTACCGCCTTTTCCATTTGAGACGATATAGTATCAACTAGTTCCTCACTCCTTCCCTGGAAGACCATCGCTACTTTTTGAACAATCTTTTTATATTCTTCAGGAGTAATTAAAGACTGGCACACCCCAGGACATCTACCCATGTCGTAATTGAGACAGGGACGATCTTTAAACAAAGGCTGGCGACGCTGACGTAGCGGAAATACACGCTTAATTATATGCAGAGTATAGCGCAGCAGACGAGTATCTACATAAGGACCATAATAGCGATCGCGCTGCTTCGTTGCTCTGCGTTTACGGGTAATAAAAATGCGCGGATAATCTTCTGACCAAGTAATGCACACATAAGGATATTTCTTATCATCCTTGAGCAATACATTATAGTAAGGCTGATGTTTTTTAACTAAGTTAGCTTCCAATGCCAAAGCTTCTGCTTCGGTGTCGGTAACAATAAACTCAATTTCTGTTACCTGACGTACCATCATGGCAATTCTGTCACTCAGCTTTTGAGAGTCACGAAAATAAGAACGAACTCGCGATCGCAATTTCTTGGATTTGCCAATATACAAAATATCTCCATTTTCGCTACGCATAAAATATACCCCAGGTTCGGAGGGTATTTCCTTAAGACGCGCTTCAAGGCGATCGGGTTGTTTAAGTAATGGTCTATTTTCAGTCGATACAGTCATTAGGTTCAAATTACTCCCTATGATGATGATAGAAAACTTTTGAATTTTTTGACTTGTAGAGATAACTTTACTTACTATTTTCAGTCTAGAGTTCTGATATCTGTAAATCGCGACAGATTTTACGTGCCAGAAAATTGTTAATCTCACGGTGTCGAGGAATTGCTGAAGATTTTTGCACAGCACGATTCACATAGATTGTATGTCTTCCACCCTCTCTTAAAAGCTCACAGCCATTTTTTTCCAGGTAGCGAATTAAATCTTGGCGTTTCATTCAGCAGAGAAAGTTACTGATTCTCGAATTACTTCTTGTCCCTGAAGTTGCTCTTGTGATAGCAAACGGTTAGCTTCTAAAACTAATTCAATAGCTTCTTCTAGATTAGTTCTAGCTTCTTCTAAACTATCTCCCTGAGTATTAGCTCCTGGTAGTTCTTCGACAAAACCAATATATCCTTCAGGTACTTTTTGAAAAACTTTGGTTAATTGAAACTGCATAGTTTTAATATCAACTTACTAGTATCATGATTTTTGATTTGATGACTGGAGAGTCATTTGATAGAGTCAAGCGATCGCCTTTCCCATTTATACGTATAAAAATAATAATAAATTAGAAGCATTACCATGTAACTTGCGATCGCTCTTTGGCAACTTGATGATAGACTTCAATCGTCTGCTTGGCTAAATCATCCCAGCTAAAACTTTTGGCTATAGATTTGTAGGCGTTTTCGACTAAATACTGAGAATGAGCGGGATTGTTTAGCACTTCTAAAATACCCCAGGTTAGAGAATTAACATCGTTGGCTTGAGTAACAATACCCGTATGGTTGTGCTGCACTACTTCTGGTAAACCACCAGTATTAGAAACCACCACAGGCACACGAGCAGCAAAGCTTTCTAATGCCACAATGCCAAAAGGTTCGTACAAACTAGGGAATACTGCACAATCAGCAATTGTCTGAAACTTATCTAAATCAGTATCAGACATAAACCCTGTAAAGTAACATTGTTCCCAAATATTTAAATAGCTAGCTTGATACTTAAGATGACTTGTATTGCCTCCACCAATAATTACAAATTTTACCTTGTTGCCTAGTTCTGAAAGTATTTTGGGTGCAGCGTTAAGCAAGACTGAAATGCCTTTTTCATAGGTCATGCGCCCTACATAATAGACAATTTTTTCTTGATCGTTGGCAAAGTGACGACGAAACTTTACTCGATCAAATTCGTAATTATGATGCTTTTTTTCAGGACGAATGCCATTGTAAACAACATCAAGTTTATCTTCAGGAGATTGGAATACACGCTGAATTTCCTGACGCATATACTGACTACAGACAATGATTCGCCAAGCTTCGTGGGTTAGTAGTTTTTCTTTGCCGTTGATATAATGTTGCTTTACTGTATGAATACCGTTGTAGCGTCCGTATTCTGTGGCATGGATCGTTGCCACAATCGGAATTTTAAAGTTATTTTTAAGAGCGATCGCTGCATCCCCTACTAACCAATCATGAGCATGAATTAGGTCAAAATCCCCATGCTTAATTAATAACTCTCCCCCAATACAACCCATGCTGTCGTTCATGTTGGCAACCCAATGAAAAAAATCATTACCGTGAGCAACATGACAGCGATACAGATGAATACCTTCAACTATTTCATATCTGGGAGTAGAACCAAATTCAACGGTGATCAGGTGAATTTCGTGTCCTAGTTTGGTTAATTCTGGATATAGTTCTGCTACATGACGAGCGATTCCCCCCACTATACGAGGAGGGAACTCCCAAGCTAGCACTAAAATCTTCATCTTTTTGCTTCCTCACGCGATCGCATAGTGGATAGAATATAGCTTTATCTAACTTATGTCTTCAAGTCGGCTTTTCAAACTTACTTTAAATTTCTTTTAATTCTGAAAATATTATTTAATTTTTGTACATAATAATAGTCAATAGATTTATGATTATCATCTTTGTTTTTGAACAAAATATAGTATAGTAGCGGTTTGTTTTTTCCATCCCAGCTAATTGTTACAGTTATAGGTTAACTTCTGTAGAAACGCCAAGTGTTCCCCCTAGAACAACTTAACAATAGTCAAAAATAAAAAAGCACAAAGCAACCTACCTAAGAGAATTTTCTTCTTAGGTAGGTTGCTTTAATAAGCCTGATAGTAACCAGATTCAAAATATGATGATATTATTTTTTGACAGCAATAACACTATCGAGTGGTCGATAAATTTTTAATCAGCTAGATTTTGATTTGCATTATCTATGTCTAAACGGCTGTCGTCGCGCTCTTCTAACTTTTTTTTTAAACCTAGAGTTTCGCGATCATCCATTTCTAAGCCAGCTTGCTTGCCTAGCTTGTCAACGTCATTCACCTCATTAATCTCATCGACTTCACTGACTTCTGTAATAGGATCTGTCTGAGCAAACTTTTCTGCACCAGTATTCATATTTTCCTTTTTGTGAGAATGTAATTTTTATATACCAACTAAGACTTAAGCAATGATATTGATTTCGCCTCCCTGCCCCATCTTAAAGGGGCAGATGAGCAAGTTTTGCCAACGCTAAATATATAGCAATTAATAAAAATAATTGACTATAAAAAGTTTATCGGTTGGTTAATGACATTAATTGGGAATCTACTGCGCTAACATAAGAATCATCTTCCGCTGCTTTGGGAGATAGTTCTCCAGAATCAATACCTGCCTTAATTATGTCTTCAGCAGTTATATTGCCTGTCTCGTAGTCGCTAATCAATACTTGATAGCCATCAATGCCCTGTTTCTCAAAGTCACCTCTGTAGGCGGAACTTACTAAGTTAAATGCCTCGGTGCGACGTACATCAGAACCCATCATCATACCGCCAGATTGCATATTGCTGCCAGATTTCATATTGCTAGGCTGCATATCGTTAGATTCGGCTTCGTCTAACGTTTCTTCTGAACGGTTAGTTGGTGGTTCAGCACCCTGGGGTTTCTCCATCCCCATACCTTCACCTTGATTCATTTGACCTTGTTTCATCTGACCTTGTTTCATTTCCATTGAATCCATGTCAGATTGAGAAGTCTCAGCTGGAGATTCAGGTTGGGTTAGGTCATCGTATTTCTCAATTCTAGTATTGTCAGGCTCAGTTTGCGTTTGAGCGATCGCTTTGGGAATAGCAAATGCAGTAGAAAATAATAATAATAAGCTACCAATAGTTAGTTTGTTCATTGTTAAGAATGTCCTTAATTTGTCTACGTTAGTTTTAATAAACTCAATAAATCAATCAAGATGTAAAGAGTTTTGATGGATAGTCTCTAAAATATTCGCAACTTTGAGTGATCGTCAAGCTGCTAAACTGTATTTTTTTAAGATCTACTCTAAGTAGATAGTAAATAAAAGTAATGCTCTTAGCCTACGCTAAAATTACTATCTACCAGAAAATAATCCGAGCAAGAATAAATTATTGGGCTGTGGCCGATCTGCCTTCTGTCGCGCCTAGAATTGCCTTCCAGCCTGCCAAACCACCCTGCAATTGAGACACGCTTTCAAAACCAGCTTGACGCAAATTGTCTGCTGCTTCTGCTGCTTCTTGATCTGTATTGCTGTAAATATAAATTTCGCGGTTTTTAGAAAGACTATCCACTTCTTCAACCAGCATCGAACCTGTTATGCGTTCATCGAGGTAAGATTCGCGATCGCGCGCGTCAATGATAGTTAGACCTGGTTCACCCCATTGAAGGCGTTCTTTGAGAGCCTGGGCGCTAGCTTTTGGCGTAGCTTCAGGAGGCGTAGGAATTACTTCGCTTAGCTTTTCCTTAGCATTGGAAATTACTTCTGCTTCTGCTTTTTGTTCAGACATAAATTAATTTTTATTTCTGTAAATTACGGTACTAGTTTTTATTAAGCCAAAAATCCGCCAGAAAACACTCCATCAAAAGCCATAGTTTTTGTAGATGGCTAATTTTTAAAAATATTACTTTAGATTCATATATTTAAGATTGTTTTTCATTAACGTTTTTAAAGAATGTCGAAAATATAAGTTGACGCTCGTATTAGTAATCTACTTAATTAACGACATCAAAATTAGCCCTCGCTTTCGTTTTCCGTGCTTCTTCTAACAGCAACTTTGTTACTGGCGCACTTTATGACATAACAGACGGGCAGTTACCCGCACAAACGATTGACAAACTCGCGCATTCCCTCACCTTTATTGGCTTAAGGATGCGGAGTCACTCGTCAACTAACAACCAACAACCAACAAAACTTATGACTATTTCTGCCGATCAAATTCCCGCTCAATCTCAAGATAATAAACCAGCCCACGAGTCGGAGATGACTCCCAAACCAATATACGATCGCGATAGCTACAAAGGCAGCGATAAACTAAAGGGAAAAGTTGCCCTAATTACTGGTGGCGATAGTGGTATCGGTCGTTCAGTAGCCGTACTCTATGCTAAAGAAGGTGCTGATGTTGCTATTGTTTACCTCGACGAGCATGAAGATGCCAAAAAAACCAAAGAACTAGTAGAAGCCGAAGGTCAAAAATGTTTACTAATTCCTGGTGATATTAGTGGCGAACAATTCTGCGCTGAAGCAGTGCAAAAAACTGTTGACGAACTAGGTAAGCTAGATATCTTGATTAACAATGCTGCCGAACAGTACATGGAAAATCCTGAGACATTAGAAGATATCGACTCTGCACGTCTGGGCAGTATCTTCAGTACTAATATCTTTGCTATGTTCTATTTTTGCAAAGCAGCCATACCTCACTTAAAAGAAGGTAGTGCAATTATTAACACCACCTCAATTAATGCTTATAAAGGCAATGCACCTTTACTTAGCTATTCCACTACCAAAGGGGCAATCTTAGCCTTTACTCGCTCTTTGTCCCAATCACTGCTTAAAAAAGGCATTCGCGTCAATGGTGTTGCACCTGGTCCAATTTGGACTCCTTTTATTCCCGATGCTTTCCCTGCCGAACAAGTAGAAGGATTTGGCAAACAAGTACCAATGAAACGCCCAGGTCAACCTGTTGAAGTTGCAACTAGCTTTGTTTTCTTGGCTTCGGAAGATTCTTCTTACTTTGCAGGACAAGTTTTACATCCTAATGGTGGCGCGGTAGTTAACGCTTAAAACCTTTATCTTACAGGCGGGCAATTGTCCGCCTCAATAACTGATGTTACGCAATAAAACCAAAAATCAGTAGTTTTAATGAAATATATAAACAGATTAATCGATCCTTCTTGCTCCGTCCCTTTAACCCTTAACCTTTTCCCTGCCCCAATCGATCTTTGAGTGCGCAACATCAATTAATAATGTGTGTCTAAATGATTAAAAATCTAATCTTAGAAAATAAACAAACATTGAAAGGAGTATTGGCCGTTTGTATAATTGTGGCAGGAATTACTCACTTTATTGCCCCCGATACTTACGTCAAGATTGTGCCACCGCAGCTACCCTATCCCGAAGCTATTGTCTATATCAGCGGCTTTTTTGAAATTTTGGGCGGTATTGGTCTATTGGTTCCCTTGGTTAGTCAAGCTGCTGCTTGGGGTTTAGTGCTACTGTTGATTGCTGTCTATCCAGCTAATATAAATATGGCGGTTAATAATATCCATCTTGATAATGTTCCTGATGGTAATTGGTTTCAGGCAATTAGACTCCCGTTTCAATTTGTACTCATTGCTTGGGCATATTGGTATACAAGATCGGATGCCAAAAGCGATGTCTATGACTAGCGATCGCTTTATATAACAACTTTAATTTTATTCAGAAGCAACCATTTCTCCAGCTTGAACCAACTCGATTAAATTTCCTTCAGGATCTCTTACCAAAGCTAGCTTCACTCCCCAATCGGCAAAGTTCCAAGGTGCAGAGACAACTTCCACATTTTTACTCTTTAAATACTCTAAGGCTTCATCTACGTCTTTGACTCCAAAACTTAAGACGATCGCATCACCTTTTTGTTCAAAAGAAACAAGGGTTCGGCTGCCAAAGTATTCTTTGAGTTTACCGCGACAGATGATAGCAAGTTTGGTTGCCCCATTGGTTAATTCAACATAGCGATCAACCTTGGAAATAAAAACAACCTCTAGTTCTAATACATCTCGATAAAACTGTAGGCAAGTATCATAATCGTTTACATACAGTCTGGTATAGGAAAAATTGAATTTCATTGATTTAGTTCTCGAATAAACGCTGCTACAGTTTTGTAATTGATAGATTTCTTACACAAATTATGGTTGATTACCTTATCAGAAGGTAAAAGGTAAAAATTGTTGTTAGTTTATTTGTGCAAGCAGTTTCATAGATAAATAACTTCTTCATTTTAAAAGTTTCTGGCTACTTATTTTATCTTTTAGCCAAACTAAGCTAAAAAGAGTTTATCAAGATTATGCCATTTTTTTAATTTATGCTGCCCCCACAAAACCCCAGACGCAGGAAAAATATTACTAAAAACAAACCGATATCTAGTCGTCGTGCTCCTAAATTTGCAATCTACTTTCGTGATGGACGTTTTGACATTCCTGGTGTAGATAGCTGGCATAGTTATTGGCGAGAGCCTTATTATTTAATGCTGACTGTACCTTGGTGGATATTCTTTTTATTAACTGCGATCGCCTACTGTGGAGTTAATGCTCTTTTTGCTCTGAGTTATCTATTGGGAGGTGATTGTATTGCCCATGCTAATTCTGGCTCATTTGGTGATGCTTTTTTCTTTAGTGTTCAAACGTTCGCTTCTCTTGGTTATGGAGCAATGTATCCTAATACCTTTTATGCAGATATATTAGTGACCATAGAAGCTTGGGTGGGAATTATTAGTACTGCCGTAATGACAGGATTAGTTTTTGCTAAGTTTTCTCAACCTACCGCTAGGGTGATATTTAGCAAAGTAGCCACTGTCAATATTCATAATGGTATTCCTACTCTAATGATGAGGACTGCTAACCAACGACACAATCAAATATTAGAGGCTCAAGTTCGTGTCTATTTAATGCGAGATGAAATAACATCTGAAGGGGAATTTATGCGTCGGTTTTATTTATTAAAGTTGCTTAGAAATCAAACCCCAAGGTTTACCCTAAGCTGGACTATTATGCACCCAATTGATGAAACTAGTCCTTTATGGCAAGCCACCCCAGAATCTTTAGCCAAAACCAGATCGATGCTGATTATTTCTTTAAACGGAATTGATGAAACCGTCTATCAATCGCTTTATGCAACTCACACCTATAGTACGAATGAGATTTTATGGAATCATCGTTTTGTAAATATTTTCCATGAAATTGAAGGACAAGGTTATATAGATTTTCAATGTTTTCATCAAACAGAGCGAATTAGTCAATAAACTTCTTAGAAAATGTTTGTAAAGTCAGAGATTACTCCGCCCTAAACGGACGAAGCCTGCTCTGACCGTTGGTAAAAATTAAGGATGGAGAAGTGGTGAAGATGGAGAGGTAGGGAGGATAGAGTAAAAACTTCACTACCCCAAATACCTCACTACCCAACAGCAGGAGAATTTTCTTTTCTTTTTATATACAGTCTCTTGTACAAATTGTAGTTAGACACACTTCACTTTATTAATGAAATTCATGCGTTTATGCACTCTTTAGAGCATAGTATCTAAGAGATGTTTAGCCAAAACTGTACAATAAACCAAGTTAAGAGAAAAAGCTAAGTGTATCAATTCGCTTAGAGTTAATGCTGTATCGGGATGATTATTACAGCCAAGATACTAAAGATATAGGATTGATGGAGATAATTGTCGGCAAAAATCGCAATGGCTCTACTAGCACTTGTCGAGTAGACTTTGACTCTAATATTGGTACATTTAATAACCTTGATAAATCCAAAAAATATCCTACTGCATCATATCAATACTCAACAGCGTGGTCGACGATCACACTTATGAGTTATTTCTTCTCATACTATTGTTGAAAATAATAAATATGAGAATTACTAATGAAAAGGGAACTTACTGCCGCAGAGAAAAAAATTGTTAAATTTGTTGCAATAGCATTAATTGGATTAGTTATTGCTCCTAATTTGATTTCGACAAAAACATCTGCTAATTATCAAGAAAAAGCCAATCCTAAACCTGTAAGAATTGGTGATGGTAGGGTTGTTAAATTGATTAAAGGCTCGATGATTAAAGTAGAACGAAGTGGCAATAATAGTTTCACTCTTACAAATATAGATTGTTCGGGTGGCACGCCAATCGCCTATATGAATGGTGTTCCTTTAAATGGAACAGTACAGCCTGGCTCGATGATTGAAGAAGCAATATCCTATGTTTGTAAATCTTAAACTACAAACTTGTTACGGAAAGTATATACTATGCGAAAAGCAATATATATCTTTATTATATACGTTGTATATCATATAATTTAGGAGTTACGGATTTACTGAAACTTATTCCCTAACAGCACTACGTTCCTGGCTGTTGAACTAATCATTGATAACCTGCTGACACTAAAAAAATTAGCAATTTTCAAGCCAATTGCAAAAAGGTTAAGAACTTTGGTAGCTGTTGATAACCTCTGAGTTCCTGTCGCCCTGTAAAATTAAGATAAGATTTCTCTAATGTTTGTATTTGCTGCATTTTGGTAAAGCAGCAGACTATGCCTTACTTAATTGCGGTAATACAGTTAGGAAGATGCAATTTAAATCAATCCTTATCAAAGCCCTACTTCTCAGATATCTTTATGAACATTAATACTGTCTCCACAACTCCTTTTGCAGATCAAAAGCCAGGCACATCAGGATTACGTAAGTCTGTCCAAGCATTTCAACAGCCTCATTATCTAGAAAATTTTGTGCAATCAATTTTTAATTCTCTAGATGATTGTGAGGGTCAAACTATAGTTTTGGGTGGCGATGGACGTTACTATAACCGCGAAGCGATCCAAATCATCTTAAAAATGGCTGCTGCTAACGGTATTGGGCGCATTTTAGTCGGCAAAGGCGGCATTATGTCTACCCCTGCTGCTTCGGCAATTATCCGTCAATATAAAGCTTATGGCGGTATTATTCTTTCTGCTAGCCATAACCCAGGTGGTCCCAAGGGAGATTTTGGCATTAAGTACAATATCACTAGTGGAGGTCCTGCACCAGAAAAGGTAACAGAGGCAATTTTTGAACATTCCAAAAAGATTGACAGCTATAAAATCTTAGAAGCGGATGATATCAATATAGATAAACTAACGGTGACTCGTTTAGGAGAAATGAGCGTCGAAGTTATCGATCCAGTTGAGCCTTATGCACGTTTGATGGAGTCATTATTTGATTTTGATCGCATTCGTCAGCTAATTAAAAATGACTTCAAAATGTGTATTGATTCAATGCACGCCGTTACAGGAACTTATGCCAAAGATATCTTTGAAAAACGTCTTGGTGCAGAGTCAGGAACAGTACAAAATGGCGTTCCCTTAGAGAACTTTGGTGGTGGACATCCTGACCCCAACTTAGTTTATGCCCATGACTTAGTAGAGATCATGTTTAGTCCAGATGCCCCTGATTTTGGTGCTGCCTCCGACGGAGATGGCGATCGCAATATGATCTTAGGCAATAATTTTTTTGTAACTCCTAGCGACAGTCTGGCGGTGTTAACAGCCAACGCCACCCTAGTTCCAGGATACAAAGATGGTTTATCTGGGGTTGCTCGCAGTATGCCTACCAGTGAAGCAGTAGACAGGGTAGCAGACAAGCTCAATATCAGTTGCTATGAGACTCCTACTGGCTGGAAGTTTTTTGGCAACTTACTAGACGCAAATAAGGCTACTCTTTGCGGAGAAGAAAGCTTTGGTACTGGTTCTAATCATGTGCGGGAAAAAGACGGATTATGGGCAGTATTATTCTGGTTAAATATTTTAGCCGTTAAAGGAGAATCTGTAGAAGCGATCGTTAAAGATCACTGGAAAACTTACGGACGTAATTTTTATTCTCGTCATGACTACGAGGAAGTAGCTAAAGAACCCGCTACCGAACTCATGGAACGTTTACGAGGTATGGTAGACACTATGGCTGGCAAAAAGTTTGGCAGCTACGAAGTTAAATATGCCGATGACTTTAGCTATAGCGATCCTGTCGATCATAGCGTCAGCAAAAATCAAGGTATTCGCATTGGCTTTAGCGATGGTTCGCGTATTGTCTTCCGTCTTTCTGGCACAGGAACAAAAGGAGCTACTTTAAGGCTATATGTCGAAAGTTATGAGCCTGATGCCAGTAAACATAATCTTGATACTAAAGAAGCTCTAAAACCTTTAATCGATCTAGCTCAGGAAATTGCTCAGATTAAGGAATATACGCAACGTGACGAACCTACTGTAATCACGTAATTGTTAGTAGGGGCGATTCGCGAATCGCCCCTACTGCTTCATCTCGACCAAATCTTCTATCTGTTTAATCTGACTATTGCCAGCAAGATAACCAATACCACGATGAAGATGCAAAGTAAACTGTTGTTTCAACGTATCGGCATCTGTTTTCAAGCCATCTTGATGACATCTTTGTTTTAAGGCAATTAATAAAATATCTGCTATTTCTCCGCCAAAAACATTCCAGGCTATTTCTACTTTACTATCAGTTTTAATTGGCACAGGAGAAGGAACGCTAGGTTCAGCCAAAGAACGGCAAAAAGCCCAACGACAGAGGATATTCCACTGTTTTATTTTCGTATTGCGCTTAAGTTTAACTAGCTGATCTTCTGCACTAGTAGAAATGCGAACTCTCTCGATAGGATTATTCATATATAGCAGTCGAGGTAAAGGTAAAGGTTGAAACTATGAACAATTGTCTCGTGCAAAGGCGCAAAGACGCTAAGAAATACTCACTCTAAGCTAGATTCTATAGTTATTTGTTTTGATATAGGCTGCGAGGATCCAAAGCATCCCGTAAACCGTCTCCTAATAAATTAAACGCTAAAACGGTCAAAATAATTAATAGTGCAGGAGGAATAATCAACCAAGGTTGTAATACCAAAATAGAAGCATTGGTAGCAGAAGACAACAAATTACCCCAGCTAGGATCTTTTGATTGAATACCTAAACCAATCAAGCTGAGAGTTGCTTCGGCAATGATAAAACCAGGTACAGCTAAAGTTGCCGAGATAATGATATAGGTGGCTGTCTGGGGTAAAATATGACGCACAATAATGTAAATAGGATTAGCACCCATGGCATTTGCTGCTTGAACAAACTCTTGTTCTTTGATAGATAAAACTTGCCCTCTAATTACTCGCGCCAAACCAGACCAACTAATAAAAGAAGTAATTAGAACAATAAGTAAAAAAGTTTGCGCGCTGCTCAAACCAGGAGGCAAGACAGATGCTAAGGCAATCAACAGGTAAATTCCAGGAATGGTCATTAAAACTTCTACCACTCGCATAGCAACTGCATCAATCCAGCCTCCGAAATAGCCTGATATTCCACCTATTAGCATTCCTAGAGGATAAGAAATAGCAATCCCTGCAAGTCCAATAAATAAGCTAATTCTGCCCCCAAACAAAAGACGACTAAATAAATCTCTCCCCTGTTCGTCAGTGCCGAGTAGATTAATTCGGGCTTTATTAAATGTACCAAAAAGATGTCGATTTAGAGGAATGCCAGGAAATATAGTGACTGGCTCAAATTTGGGGGGTAGTGGTAAAGAAATTTCTAAGAAATTATAGGAATTACCTTTGACCAAAAAACCTATAGGGGAAGGTTTTTCTTTATTGATGATTAAAAGGCGATCGCCTGTGTTAATATCAGTTATTCCCTGAGTTGTCGGATAAACAAAAGGAGCAGTCAGTTTTCCTGCTGAGTTGCGCCAATGTATTGCCGTAGGCGGCAAAAGTGAACCTTCAACCTGAGAATCATAAGGCGAATAAGGTGCAATAAAATCAGCAAGTATAGCAGAAAGATAAAAGATAATTAAAATAATCGCTCCTAAACGTGCCAGCGTGTTTTTCTGAAGCTTTTGCCACCAGTTCATAAGCTATATAAATATTTTTTTGTATAAATTTTATCTCTCATTCCTAATCCCTCATCCTTAATCCCTTATTTCCACTGGACTCACTTTTGCTTTATATAACAATTTATCCTTTTGTTTATAGCCCACGTAACGAACTTTTACCAACTCTCCTGGTTCTGCTGTTCCTTTCAATAATTGATGATATTGAGGATCATAAGACAACTCATCTCCTACACTAGCAATAGTTTTTACATCCCATTGATTTAACAATTGTTCTATAGGTTTGATCAGGGTAAGTAATCTTTCTGCTGGTAGCTGGGGATTTTTATGCACAGCAGCTACAGCCGTCGGCCACTGTAGTAACCAAGATTCTATGGTTTCTAGGCTAGCTTTTTGAAATTCTGCTTCTAAAAATTCTTGTTGCTGAAGCATTTCCTGCTGAAGTTTTTGATACTCTTGTTGACAAGCGTTCAAGGCATCGCGACTTTCAGTTTTTTGCGGATGAACATTTTGGGTAGATTGCTCGA
This sequence comes from Waterburya sp., assembly GCA_965218645.1. Lineage (GTDB taxonomy): Bacteria > Cyanobacteriota > Cyanobacteriia > Cyanobacteriales > Xenococcaceae > Waterburya. The sequence goes on from OZ244627.1 coordinate 5,291,267, forward strand.
CAAAAGTTTCTACTAAACAGTCTATAGAAATATTTAATACCTTAGCAATACGCGCGATCGCACCTACAGATATATTACGAATCAGTCCTCTTTGGATTCTAATTAACTGTAATCGAGCCACGTTTGCCTCTTGAGATAGTTCTTCAAGATCTGATATATTTACCTGCTGCATCAAATCCTGTAGCAGTTGCTTATTGGTTTCGTAGAAATACTGATTCATCCTGCAATTTTATAAATAAAACACGCCTAATGTGAATTAAAAATGAATTAAAAAAATGTTTATTCTCGTTTCTTAATAAAATTAGTCTGTGAAAATCACGATTTTCAACTGTCCTAACTGCCCAGTACAGACAAGGCATGCCTTGTCTCTTCTCTAACTGTCCTAACTGTCTTAACTGTCATCGGATGTTATTTTATGAATTAACCAACGAGATTGGCAACAAAAAAGATTGGAGAGAAATTTAATATGGCTGCTAAACGCAATTCCCAACGTCAACCCATTGCTTATCAAGAATTTGGCAATACTGATAATTCTCAGGCATTAGAAAGAGGAGTGCCTGATTTATCACCCCAACAGCAAGATCTTAGAATACAAGCGACTCGTTCTGGCAGAAAAGGCAAAACGGTAACAATAATCACTGGATTTCAGCATAAACCCGAAACTCTCAGCAAGCTATTAAAACAGCTAAAAGCCAAATGTGGAACTGGTGGCACTGTCAAAGATGATAGTCTAGAAATTCAAGGAGAACACAAACAAAAACTCCTAGAGTTATTGACTCAATCAGGTTACAAAGCCAAAATAAGCGGTGGTTAGGACAAACTACGAACCACGAACTACGAACTAATAAATAGTCGTTCTTCTACTTAACTCTCTAAATATAGGTTTAGATCTTCGATTAGCTGAGTAAGTTCAGCTTCGCTGGTCAAACGAATGCGATCGTCTCTTAAGGTAATTAAAATTTTGGCAGCAAAAGGGCTAGGGTAAATGTTGGGGTTACAAAAAATTTCGAGAAAAACATCTCCTGTGTATTGGTATTCCATGGATTTTTGGGGAGATGGACGACCTCCGCTACTAGAAACGCTGCTAGAAGCTGCTTTTAAACTTTGCATTAAAGTAGATATTTCTGCCTGAAGTTCCTGGGCAGATTCTTGGCTAAAGTTAAAAATTACTGCACCTTGAAGCAAATTGAGAGTAAATTGACTCATTATCAAACCTAAATTAATTGAATTTAAAGGGAAGTCATTGACAAGAATATAATTAAATCCTCTTTTCAAAATATCACCTTAGCCTGAGACTAAATATTGTTTTCGTCAGAAAATATTTTAATAAGTTACTTTTTTTCTAATAACTCAACATAGCTATTTATTTTTCATTGTTCTTGATAAAATTACGCTCGATCGCATCAGCTACTCTACAAACATCAAACATTTCGGCTACATCATGAACTCTTAAGATATCTGCACCTCTGGCGATCGCACCATAGCAAGCAGCAGCCGTACCCCATACCCTCTCTTGAGGCTCGTTTTGCTTGAGTATAGGACGCATAAAGCTTTTACGAGATACCCCGACCAAGAGTGGTAGATTCAGTGCTTTTAATTCAGTCAAACGCTGAAGTAATGCCAAACTTTGTGATGCAGTTTTAGCAAAGCCAATGCCAGGATCGATAATAATATTAGTCCGCTTAATACCACAGGCGATCGCTTTAGATATCTGCATTGCTAAAAATTCTGCCACTTCTGCCACCACATCTTGATATTGAGTCAAAGACTGCATTGTTTGGGGATTTCCGCGAATGTGCATCAAAACAATCGGTACGTCTAATTGAGCTACGGTGGTCAACATCTGCCGATCGAGAGTTGCCCCTGATATATCATTGACCATATCTGCCCCTGCTGCGATCGCTCCAATGGCAACAGTTGCTTTAGTAGTATCAACAGAAATAGGTATAGTTGATTCTTGGCGTAGCTGCTCAATTACAGGAATAACCCGCTCTAATTCCAATTCAACTGAAATAGCCTTCGCCTGAGGACGAGTAGATTCTCCACCAATATCAATAATATCTACTCCTTGGGCAATCATATTTCGAGCCTGCATCAGGGCAGATTCTAAGCTATTAAACCTACCACCATCGCTAAAGCTATCAGGAGTAACGTTCAGAATACCCATCAAATAGGTTCTTTCTCCCCAGTTAAAATGGCGATCGCGAATTTTTAAAGTCATAGCTAGTAGAGCGAGATATTAAATTCTACCAACAAAATTACTCCTTCAAATGCTTTCTTTCGTGCAACTCCTCTGGTAGATTAATCCTAGTCCCAAATTCTAAAATTTATCTAATTTATCTTTAGACTTGGGTAATATTTATTAATTTATTTAACAAGTAATTAGGAGAAAAGTCGCAGTGGCTAAAAAGACCGTAGCGAGTTTAAGCGAAGCAGATGTCTCTGGAAAGAGAGTTTTAGTAAGAGCCGATTTTAATGTTCCTTTAGATGATAGTGGCAAGATTACAGACGAGACTCGCATCAAAGCTGCGTTGCCAACAATTAAAGATCTGGTTGGTAAAGGCGGGAAAGTAATTTTATGTAGCCACATGGGTCGTCCCAAAGGAGAGGTAAAAGAAGAATTACGACTAACTTCTGTTGCTAAGAGACTGGGTGAATTGTTGGAACAAGACGTTACTAAGTGTGATGATTGCGTTGGCGATGCTGTAGCTTCTACTATTAATGGTATGAGCAATGGTCAAGTTGTTCTTTTGGAAAACCTCCGTTTTCATGGTCAAGAAGAAGCAAATGACCCTGAATTTGCCAAACAGCTAGCTTCTAACGCCGATCTATACGTTAATGAAGCATTTGGAACTGCTCACCGCGCCCATGCTTCGACTGAAGGGGTAACTCATTATCTAAGTCCTAGCGTTGCTGGTTATTTAATTGAAAAAGAATTAGATTATCTGCAAGATGCAGTCGATAATCCTAAGCGTCCCTTGGCTGCAATTATTGGCGGTTCAAAAGTCTCTAGTAAGATTGGCGTAATCGATACCTTACTCGACAAGTGCGACAAGCTACTTATTGGTGGCGGGATGATCTTTACTTTCTATAAAGCTCGTGGTCTAAGCGTTGGTAATTCCTTGGTAGAAGAAGATAAGCTAGAGCTAGCTAAGTCTCTAGAAGCTAAAGCTAAAGAGCAAGGTGTTGAATTGTTATTGCCTACTGATGTTGTGGTAGCTGATAATTTTGCTCCTGATGCCAATGCCAAAACTGTAAGTATTAATGATATTCCTGATGGCTGGATGGGACTAGATATAGGCCCTGATTCAATTAAAGTCTTTCAAGATGCTTTGGCAGACTGTAAGGCAGTAATTTGGAATGGCCCAATGGGTGTATTTGAATTTGATAAATTTGCTGCTGGTACAGAAGCGATCGCCCATACTCTGGCTGGTAAATCTGATGCTGTCACCATCATTGGTGGAGGTGATTCCGTTGCAGCAGTAGAAAAAGTTGGTGTAGCCCAAAAAATGAGCCATATTTCTACTGGTGGTGGTGCAAGTTTAGAGCTATTGGAAGGTAAAACTTTACCTGGTATTGTTGCTTTGGATGATGCTTGAAATCGCGAAGCGATTAGCTTCGGGCTTTAGGCTCTAGGCTTTAAGCTAAATGAAGAATGACTTATAATTCCAATAATTAATTTGAATTAGCCTGTGGATTAACTTCGGTATTTCTACAGGCTTTTTTGATGGCGACATTTAAACATTGGGCGATTAGGATAGAAAGGGGTAAAGGTTAAAGGAAAAAGGGTATAAGGTGGAAAGTTTTTGGGACTTTGTAAATATAAATTGGCTGAACTCGGAAATTGTGGAGGGGGATTTTCCTCTGCTAAAAATTGTCCTGGTAATTGTGGTCATAACTCTGGCACAAGTATTCAGAAAGCTGTTTTCCACAAGTATTATTAAATACATAGAAGATTTAACTAGTCAGACAGAAACAGAATTAGACGATGAGTTTATTGCTATTCTCAAGCAGCCTCTAAACTGGCTTATTGTTATTGCTGGGGTTGGAGTGGCAAAGTTAATTATCGTCACTGAATTAAACTCAGCTATTAACAAAACTGCCGATAATATAATTGGTTTACTGGCGATCGCCACGGTTGCCTGGATTATTTTTCGTGATTCTCCTCTGTTAGGAGAACTATTAGGCAATTTAGCACTCGAAACAGAAACCGAACTAGATGATCTGGTTGTTCCTTACTTACCCAAGCTGTTTCAAACCTTGGCGATCATCATTGTCTTACTCAAGGCAGCAGAAGTTTTGCTAGGTGCATCAGCAGGAGCGTTAGTCGGTTTAATTGGTGGTACAGGTATTACATTGGGGTTGTTGCTCAAAGATATTGTTTACGATTGGTTTTGCACCGTAATTATTTTTGCCGATCGCCTCTATCGCCTCGGTGACATCTTAAGGATTAAGGACATTGATAAACTGGTACAGGTCAAAAATATTGGGGTAAGAAGCACTACCCTGTGTGTCTTAAGCCAAAATGCTTTAACTAAAATTCCCAATTCCAAAATGATTACGGGAATTGTGGAAAACTGGTCGCAAAATCCTGAATCGGAAAACTTGTTGGGTATTGACATTACCCTCAAGATCGACGATATTCCAGCCGAACAAACCACTCGTATCTGTAATACTTTACGCCGTTTCCCTCTAGAAATTGAGCATTTGAGCGATCGCTTTACTGTTTGGTTTAGCGGTATGGAACAAAATGCACGGATTATTAAAGTTCAGGCTTTTGCTCAAGTAGATAATCTCAAATCCTATCGTGCTATTTGGTCAGAGATTAACTTAGGTATCTTAAAAGTGATGGAACAAGAAGGAATTGAACTATTTTCTTCCATGCCCATTGCCATCTTACCTACTCAATCGCAAAATTCAACAGAAATAGACAGTAGTCTCAAAAAACTGATGTTATAAAGTAGGAAGTCATCTAGACTTCAGAGCATAACGGTTAACATTAACAATTATTATTCTTATCTATGTCTACTATTGAACAAATTAAACCTGCTGGTCAAGCTGATGTAATTATTTATGTACCTTATTATCCTAAAAATAAACACAGTTGGCTGCCTCATGCGATCGCTTTATATCGTGAAGCATCTCTAGAAGGGGAAAGACAGGTAGAAGGTGGAGAAAGTATTCCTTTTGTAGCTACTTGGTATGTATCTAAATTACCGTCAGAGTTAACTCGTTGTCGTCTACAGTTTGATGGACAGGCAGAATTGAGTTATGAAGTAACGTTGTCTAACTCAGAGTTCATTGATTACCTAATTGATGTCATCATGAACTTTAAGCGTTCTAACACAACAGATTTTCCGAGGGATTTTTATCGAAAACTGTTGCGCTTTGAATAGACGATAAATCACTGGGTTCAAATACTGCTTGCAAAGCAGCATTTAAGACCACTACAATAAATAATATCTACAAGGAGTGAGAGGGCGTGGCTACATCTGCTAAACATCTTCTAATAGCCTCGACAGAGGCTCACAGCGGTAAATCGGCAACCATATTGGGTTTAAGCCGATTATCTTTAGAAAGAGAAATATCTATTGGTTATGGACAACCTTTAGCAACCGATCTGCAAAAAAATTCTCAGAATGAAGATGATAGAGATGTTAATTTTCTAGCAGCTACTTTAGGATTATCAGCTAATCAAATCAAGCCACCTTTGTTAAGGTTGGATCATCAGACAATTAGTCAGCGTCTTCAAGGTAAAGATGATCGAGACTATACTCAAGCTCTGCAAGAATATATCAAACAAATTGAAGGTGATTTGATTCTACTAGAAGGTTCTAGCAATCTCTGGGAAGGCAGTATTTTTAATCTGTCAGTGCCAGAAATTGCCGAATCAATAGATGCTGCAATCCTTTTGGTCGCTCCTTATCATCCTTTACTTTCAGTTGGTAGCCTATTAGCAGCGAAAAAGTTTTTGGGCGATCGCCTTTTAGGAGTTGTTTTAAATGATATTTCCCCAGCAGAATTAGCCAACGCCAAGGATATTGTCAAGCCTTACTTGGAAGCTCAAAATATTCCTGTTTTGGGCATGATTCCTGAGGATCGCATTTTAAACAGTATTAGCGTTAGAGAAATAGCCACCAGACTAGATGCGAAGGTTTTGTGTTGTCCCGAACATTTAGACTGGATGGTAGAAAGCTTGAGCATTGGGGCAATGAACGTCAACTCAGCTTTAGGTTACTTCCGCCAGAGAGAAAATATGGCTGTAGTTACGGGTGGCGATCGCGCTGAATTACAAATGGCAGCTTTAGAGACTTCTACTCACTGTCTGATTTTAACTGGACGCATTCCCCCCAAAGAATTAATTATTGAGCGTGCAGAAAGTCTCGACATTCCCATCCTCTCAGTAGACACTGATACTTTGACCACCGTAGAAGTTGTAGACGCTGCTTTTGGCAAGGTTTCGATCCATGAGCCGATTAAAGTAGAACAAATTCAAAAGTTGATGGAGCAGCATTTTGATATTGAGAGGCTGATGCAGCAGCTTGGTTTAGAGGTAGTGAGATCCTTTTAGTTATAAAATATAGACATATAAACAAATTGAGAATTTAGGATTAGATTTTCCATGACAATGAACTTTAAAGTACCCAGCATGGTTTGTGATGGCTGCATAGATACGATAAAAGATGCAATTATTACTCATGAACCTGAGGCTAAAGTTGAGATAGATTTAGACTCAAAACTAGTAAAAGTAGACACGGAAGCCTCAGAGGAGTCTATCAGGCAAGTTATTACCGCAGTAGGACATACTGTAAAAGAATAAGGGATAAAGGACAAAGGCTTTAGCCGCATCATGTAGGGATGAGGAAAAAATGTTTTCATCCCTATCATTTTAATAGTTTTTATTTAATGGGCAAAGCCGAAAAATTATCAACTTTGGCAAGCTGATAGTCTGGAATACAGTTCTGCTCCATATAAAAGCGATATTCATCACAGGCGCGATCGCATTGTTCTGAAGTCCAGCCACAGTGTTTTTGTAATGTAGCTGTAACTGTAGGTAATAAATTGATACCGTAATGACCATTTATTGCCAAGGTGGTACGACGACGCATGATATCCACCAAAGTATGAGCAAATTCTCTTTCTACAGCGTAGAGTATCTGAGCCTTAATATCTAAAACATTAGGACTTAAAGACTCACGCAAGTCAGGATTGTCTTTAGTCAAAGCCAAAACTTCTAAAGCTCTAGCACCATAAATTGAAAATAAATGATAAATAGTATTAGCTGTCAAAGTTGAGTCATATTCTATAATTGCCTGTTCAACTCTGGGATCGCTAGGCAGAATACAGCCAGGTAGAGGCAGAGAATCAGTTTGACATTGCTTTGGCGATCGCTTTGTACGTTTAAGAATGTCATCTACCATTTCTTCACCGACGTTGCGATAGGTTGTTAGCTTCCCGCCAATTAGGGTAAGCAAGTTGTTAACACCCTCTTTTTTATGATCGAAAATAATATGTTTACGGGTAATGCTACCTGGTTTTTTCCCCTCAGAGTTGGGTAAAGGACGGACTCCAGAATAAGTGAACTTGATATCATCTCGTCCTAAATTAGCGGTAGGAACAATGTTATTAGTTTCTTTCAATAAGTAATCAATCTCTTCATTATTGGCTTTAATATTTTCGATGTCGTCTTTATAGGGTATATCCGTAGTGCCAATTAAATACATACCCAACCAAGGAACAATAAAGAAAGGGCGACCATCTGATTTTGCTTCAACATAAAGGGTAGAACCTGGCGCACCAGGAAAGGGATCTACAACAATATGACTTCCTTTTGTACCACCGTTCTTCTTAGTATTACCAATTGGCTTTTTATTTCCCTCTTTGCTACCCAATTGACATACGCGATCGATCCAAGGACCTGCGGTATTAATTACCATTGCGTTTGCACTACCTGAGACGGTAAAACTTTCTCCCGTCAGCTTATCTTTACAAACAGCATCGGTGATACGGGAGTTTTTAAGCGGAAGCTCGGTAACTTCAACATAGTTGAGCATCGTCGCCCCTGCATTTTGCGCCGAGATAATATTTTCCAAGCAAAGACGCTCTGCTAAAGTAACTTGTCCATCATAATATTGTGAACCACCTGCTAAATCATCATCATCAAGGGAGCGAAATAGCTGTTTAAACTTTGCTTTAGGTAACATTCGATGAACGGGTAAAGTCTTATCAAAGCTAAAAATATCGTAAAGAATCATTCCTGCCCAAATTTTCCAATAGGGACGAGAGCGATCGCGATAAATAGGTATAGTTAATTGAAGAGGAGTTACTAAATGGGGAGCGGTACGAAGCAGAACCTCTCTTTCTTTTAAAGATTCTCTAACCAAGGGAAATTCAAAATACTCTAGATAGCGTAAGCCACCGTGAATCAAGCGAGTAGACCAGCTAGAACTACCGCTAGCAAAATCATTCTTCTCAACCAAGATTGTTTTTAAACCCCGCAAAGCTGCATCTCTAGCCACACCTGCACCATTGATTCCGCCGCCGATAATAATTACGTCGTAGTCTGTTTGTTGAATTTGAGCAAAATCTCGCATAAAGCAGGTTCTATATAGTTCAATATTGTTAATTAATCACTTCAACAGTTAGGGCAGTTAAAGCAGTTAGAGAGGGTGGAAATGCTACATGCGGCTAAAGCCTTTGTGTCTAAAAAGCTTATTCCACACCCACTTCGGCAGTTAAATCAGTATTCAGTCAACCATTTTATGAGCAATCTTCAAAATTTTGGAAAAACTAATTAAGGATAGTTACTATTTTCACTGTCCTCACTGACTTTACTGTTGCCCTTATAACTTAACTAAATTAGAAATCAAATTCTACATAAAAGGGCATAGCGTTGATATTGCTATACCCTTTTATTGAATTAGTAGTTAGTTAAATTGAACTTATCAAAGAGTCATTTTTGAGTAATCTGTAACTATGCTGCTACCTTTTCGTGCTTAAGCTCTTTAAATTTACCTAGCAGACGATCTGCCCAGTATTTAACGTCATAGGTGGTTACGGTTTTGTACATCTTGGTCATCTGCGCTTTCTGCTCTTCTGGGGACATACTTAAAGCTTTTTCAATCGCTCGATCCATGCCAGCAAGAGAATAAGGATTAGTTAAAATGGCTTCTGGTAGCTCCACTGCTGCACCGACAAATTCAGAGAGAACTAAAACACCATCTTCGCCACAATGAGCCACAATATATTCTTTAGCTACTAGGTTTAGACCGTCCCGTAGAGGAGTTGTCCAACAAATATCGGCAGCCTTATAGTAGGCAATTAAATGAGGTATAGGTATAGGCTGAGTAAACAAGCGGACTGGCATCCAGTCTAGTTGACCGTAGCGACCGTTAATTTGACCTACTAGCTGCTCTATGGTACTTTGAGCCGTTTTGTAAACGCGCATTCCTGGGGCAGATTCTACACAGGTCATCACAAAGCTTACTTTTTTGTGTAAATCGGGGCGACGCTCTAGTAAACGACCATACGCCGCTAATTTTTCTTCATTCCCTTTGACATAATCAACTCGTCCAGCAGCAATAATTAGTTTCTTACCTCCTAATTCTTCTTTGATTTGGTAGAGTCGATTTTTAGTTTCTGTTTTATCTAAAACGTCTTTAATATGCTGGGGATTTGTACCCACAGGGAAAGCATCAATATTAACGATTTGCCCTTTGTAGCTCAATTGTGTAGTCATTTCAGGTTCAGCCAAAGCCGTACCTACAGGAGTCATATGTCCATTTACAGCTTCTTGCTTGAGGATCTTAACAGGCTTGAGACTACGAACTACGTTGACAAAGTTTTCTGAATAACGGGGAACATGAAAGCCAACAATATCACAGCAAAGTAAACTTTCAGCGATCGCATCACGCCACGGTAAAATATTAAAGACATCCACCGAAGGAAAAGGGGTATGATGGAAAAAGGCAATCCGAGCATCGGGCTTTAGTTCTCGAATATACTGGGGTGCCATCCAGAGATTGTAGTCATGAATCCAGATCAAAGCATCGTCGGCAGCTTCTTCACAAGCAGCTTCGGCAAAAAGACGATTGATATATTTAAAGTTTTCCCATTCGGCCGTCTCGGAAGTAAAATGATAGGGAAAAGAATGCAGAATAGGCCAAAAAGCCTCTTTAGAAGTGATGTGATAAAACTGTTTAACCTGCTCTTCATCTAAAGGGATGCGTCGCACATTATAATTAGCTTCCCCTTCAATATTGACTCGCTCTTCAAAGCTATCTTTTTGCCCTTCGTTTATTTCTTTCCAAGCAATCCATGTTCCTTGGTTGACATCAGCAAAGAAACTTTTGAGAGTGGGAACAATGCCGTTGGGGCTTTTCTTGGGAACATAATGAATTTTGCCATCTTCTATTACTTCGTCATGAGGTTCGCGATGATAGAGAATAACTAAAGATGATTTCATGATTTTGGTGGTTAATTTACGGTGTAAAAGGACAATGGATTGACAAGATAAAATGAAAGCCAAATTATCTATGCTATTTGATTTCTAACTGTTGACTATTTTTCTATTTGTAGATTTAATACCTAAAAAATAGCTGTTTTTTCTTTAGCCAGCAAAATCTTGTGGTCGTTCTATTTACCCTATAAATCAAGTTTCTCCTAACTAATAAAAATGAGACTTGTACAATTAAATCCTACACTAATTTCTGTCTTTAACCCAAATCTACCAACCTACAGCAAATTTAGAAAATTTTTCGGTAATCTCTGCTATCCAAATTTAAAGAAGTCTAAAAACTTAGAGCAAACGGTTGCCGTGTTTTCTTCTATACCTCAAAATGAGTTAAGGAAAGTAAATTATCTATAGTCCAGAGAAAATTGCGTGAAAGTAGAAGTAAATACATCGATTAGATTAGTCCCCGACGCTACTGGGAAATTATTAGCTTGGGCATCAGGTTTAGAAAGTTCAACCAATACTTATCTAGAACAAACCAAAGCCTTAGCCCGCAGATTAGGTGCGTATTATCGACCCGATGGCTTGACGGAAATTGGTTTTTGGGTGCCTGGGCTAATTAGGGATGTTCTACACGAGCGAGAAATTTATCTAGAAGTTTTTACGCCTATAAAACCTATCGACTGGCAACAAACAGAACAAACAATTAAATTTAAACGCGATCGCCTAAACTTAGAACAACAAGGGGAGTTTATCTGGGGTGTAGTAGCAGGAATGCAGCCAGGAAACCGCGAGCAAGCAGGTTCTTTCTACTGGTTGCGCTACATTGACCGCGCTCAACAACTGCGGACTATTCGCGATGTGGTTCCTCTTTCCTTACCTTACGGTATTTTTGCCCCTGCTGAACTATATGACATAGATAGCCTTCAGGGAAATAGACAGGATTTAGATTATCTAGAGCGGACAGCTAAATCTGATGATCCCAAAATAAAAATTCCCCGCGTTAAAGATCCGAAAAATATTTTACAGATTCATGTAGGGACAGCCTCACCAGAAGGAACGATTGCTGGCTTAACTCATATTTATCAAAAAATAGCTCATAAAATCGAGGAAAAAGAAGCTTTAACCCCTAGTGAACAAAATTATATTGGCTATGATGCGATCGAATTGTTACCTACCGAACCAACAATCGAATATCGCGATGAATACAGCCCCGAAAGCGAATTTTTTGCTTTTATAGGCGAAGAAGACGATGTAATAGAAATCGAGCTATTTAAGCCTAATACCCAAGATTGGGGCTATGATGTACCAATCCTTGGTTCTAGCACTACTAATCCTGCTTTACTTGATAGTTTGCGTCCTGATGAGGTAGTAGATTTTATTGCTACTTTGCACAATTTTCCTACTCATCCTATTCAAGTAATTTACGATCTTGTTTATGGACACGCTGATAACCAAAGTGAACTATTAATTGCTCGCCAATTTCTCAAAGGACCAAATATGTATGGTCAGGATCTCAACCATCAATTGCCAATGGTCAGATCAATTCTCTTGGAAATGCAGCGACGCAAAATCAATACGGGGGCTGACGGCATTCGTATTGATGGCGGTCAAGATTTTCGCTTTTTTAATCCTCTTTCAGGCAGGGTTGAACAAGATGATGCTTATTTATTAGAAATGAGTAATATTGTTCAAGAGGTAAAAAGCCACAAGCGACTGCTATTTACTATTTTTGAAGATGGTCGTCCTTGGCCTGATGAAGGTTGGGAGGAAAAGTCTACCTATCGTGAGTTAATCGATCTCAAGCCAGAGTCCTATCAGTGGGGGCCACTAATTTTTGCTCACAATACTCCCAGTATTAAAGGGTTTTGGAACAAAAAGTGGTCTAGAGTCATGGAAATCATGACCATGGGCAATCATTGGATTACAGGCTGTGGTAATCATGATACTGTACGACGGGGTAATCAAATAAATGCTAAAGAAGCAATCAACTGGAATCTAGGTAAAACCCTGCCAGATGTTTTGCATAATGCTTACGATAACCCTGCGGTAACTTTGTGGGTCAACTGCTTTAGTCCTGGTTTGCCAATGGACTTTATTAATGCCACCATGCACGCTCCTTGGCTATTTTTTCGTAATACTGATGAACAGTATGGAGTCAAGGTACTTTCTGAGGAAGTGGGCTTTTTAGACTGGCAAATCAACCCCAGCCTCTATCAACAGTCTCATTGTTTTCTCCAGATGAAGACTCTGGGATTTAAACAGCTAAAACAGCTAAACCAGTTTGGTGCAGCTTTACACCATGCCATGATCCAGCAAAACTATAATTTAGCCGAAGTAGTCGAAGTTCTGCGTGCTTGCACTAGCCCTGATACTCACTGTATTGATGATTTACCGCCCTGTACAGAGTTAATGCGGGTGGGAATGGTACGTTTGTTAAAAAAACTAGACGAAGACCGTTTAAAAAAATTTGCGTTAATGTTTATGGAAGACTGTTATCAGGTTTGTAACGTCAATAATTATGAATCTAAGGTTGATAGCTCAAGAGCCGAATTTAACCTTGCTACGAGAGAGTTTCGTCATCAAAATCCTTGGCTAGCGCAAAATATTCTCAAAAACGATACTTTTGACAAACTTAAAGATAGTGAAAGAACCGTTATTTATGGCATTCGGCATAATGACCAAGAACCAGCCGTGGCAATAGTCGCTAATTTTGAAGGAGATGAAATTAAGCTAGATGTGTCAGAAACATTAGAAACTGATTTATCAGATTGGCAAATTGCGATCGCAACTCCCAGCTTAAAGACAGACGATCTTACCAACCTTACGCTAAACAATAGTCAAGGTTTATTATTAACACGATCTGCATAATCAATTAACGATATTTAGATTTAAAGGCTAAAACAATGAAAGATAATGCCCAGAATCAATCTGTAGTAATCATGACGGGAATGCACCGTTCTGGTACTTCTTTGACCGCATCCCTATTACAGAGTGCAGGAATTTACATAGGCGATCGCCTTATGGGAATTAATACAGGCAACGCTAAAGGGCATTTTGAAGACTTAGATTTTGTCGATTTTCACCAAAGTGTCCTGCATTCTCAGGGTATTAGCGTTGCAGGCTGGACAAAGCATAATTCTCTACAGGTTCAGCAACAATATATGGTTACGGCTCAAAATTTGATTTTGAGTCGAAAAGAGCATTCAATTTGGGGCTGGAAAGATCCTCGTACCACTTTATTTTTAGACTTTTGGTCACAGCTAATTCCTGATGCTAAATATATCTTTGTTTATCGTTCACCTTGGGAAGTTGTAGACTCCTTATTTCGTCGGGGTGACGTTATTTTTCGGACAAATCCTAATTT